>NZ_JAZIFX010000001.1:5522238-8283358 GCF_036634175.1 Streptomyces sp. P9-A2 | reverse complement strand
CCGGGTTCGGTAGAGATCTCAGATTGTGGTGATGACCTGTGGTTTTGCGGCTGTGAGGTAGTAAGCGGCCTCGTATTCGACGGGTGGGACGTGGCCGATCTCACCGTGGAGTCGGCGGTGGCAGTACCAGTCGACCCACTCGGCGGTGGCGAGTTCGACCTGGGAGAGCGTTGTCCAGGGGCGGCCGGGCTTGACCAGCTCGGTCTTGAACAGGCCGATCGTGCTTTCCATCAGGGCGTTGTCATAGGCGTCACCGACCGAGCCGATCGATGCCGCAATGCCGGCCCGGTCGAGATGCTCCGCGAGCGCGAACGATGTGTATTGCGACCCCGCGTCGCTGTGATGTATCAACTCGCCCTGCTGGTACGGGAATCCGTCCCGGCCGCGTTGCCATAGAGCCATTTCCAGGACGAGCCGGGTCTCCTTGGTGGTGGAGGCGGACCAGCCGACGATCCTGCGGGAGAAGGTGTCCACGACGAACGCGACGTAGACGACGCCGCTCCAGGTCGCGACGTGGGTGAAGCCGGCGACCCAGCACCGGTTGGGGGCCGTGGCGACGAAGTCGCGGTCGAGCAGGTCCGGGGCCCGCTCGGCGGCCGGATCGGTGATCGTCGTGACCACCTTCTTACCGCGGACGGCACCGGTGATGCCGAGCTCGCGCATGAGCCGCTCGACGGTGCAGCGTGCTACGGCATGACCTTGCTGGTTCAGCTCCCGCCAGATCTTCCGGGCCCCGTACACGCGGTAGTTGGACGCGTAGACCTCTTGGATCCGCTCCTTGAGTTCCTCGTCGCGCACGGAACGGGCGGAGGGCGTCTTGAGGCGCTTCTTGTGGGCGTAGTAGGTGGACAGGGCGATCTTGCAGTCGTGTTCGGTGAGGGTTCTGCAGATCGGCTCGACGCCGCCGAAGCGGTCCCGGTGCTCGTCGATGAAGGCTACGAGCGTGTGTGGCCGGTCGAGCTCGGCCGCGAAGAAACTGGCCGCGGCCTTCAGGATCTCGTTTGCCCGCTTCAGCTCGGCGTTCTCCTTCTTCAGCGCCTTGAGCTGGGCGGATTCCTCCGTCGTCGTCCCCGGACGCGTCCCGGTGTCGATCTCGTGCTGCTTCACCCAGTTCCGCAGCGTCTCCCGTGAGCCGATGCCCAGCTTCTCGGTCACCGCCTGCAAAGCGGCCGTCTCATTCGAGTAGTCGCCCCGCACCTCAGCGACCATGCGCACCGCACGTCGGCGCAGCTCAAGCGGGTAAGAGGAAGGTCATGCCATGACTCGGATCCTTACACGTGTTCGAGTCTCCACCAAACCCGGGGCGGTTCATCCTGCCTCCGGCCGGTTCGCAGGGCGCGCCGAGTGCGGCCGGTCGGGGGGTGTGTCTATGTCTTTCGTGAAGGCGCCCAGGTTGGGTGTGGGGTGGTTCGACTGGTTGGCTGGGGTCGTGCGGCGAGTTCGGCGTTCTCGGGGATGGGGGGTTCGTGGAAGGTGCCGTCGCGGAGCATGGCGAACGGGACGTTGATGCGTTGGCGGGCCGGGCGCGGGAGGCGGGAGCTGGGCCGAGGCGAACCTCGGGCTCTTCGAGTACATTGGCGGTTTCTACAACCCTCGACGCGTCCAAGAGGGCTTCGGCTGCCTCAGTCGCATCGAGTTTGAGGAGAAGCGCTACGTCAGCCGGGCACCGGCCGAGCCGGTGAACTTGAAGCCCTGTCGACCCATCCTGGTCAGCTGATCAGCATCTCCCGCGGAGTGGGGGGCCTCGGACAGCGACTGAATGAACTGGTGGCCGTCGCTGTCCCAGGGGGCGGGGAGTCTGCTGTCGGCGGGGCGTGGGCGTTGTTATGTCGTTTCGCCGGTGTCCCCGACCAGGCGGACGAGGGTGTCGACGAGCTCGTCGGCGGTGGTGCGCCATGTGTCCTCGCTGAGGTGGCCGCTGAGTTCCATGTCTGCGATGCCGTGAGCGCCGGCCAGTAGCAGGGCTCCGTAGTGGCGTGCGTTTTGCTCCCCTACGAAGGCGGCGACGATGGCCAGGAACTCGTCCTGAAAGCGCATTGAGGCGCGGACGGCTGCGGCGGGGTCGCCCTCCGGTCCGCAGAGCTGGCGCATGACGCGGTCGATCCCTTCACCGCGCTCTCCCGGACCGTGCCCGGGCCGCTTGAACAACAACTGGTACCTGTACGGCTGGTCCCGGCCGGCGCCGATGAGGGCGCGAAGAGCGCCGCGCAGCTTCTCGGAGGCCGGCAGGGCCGGGTCGGCCCGCAGGGCATGCATCTGGTCGCCGATCCGTTCCCAGCTCTCGGTCGCGACGGCATCCAGCAGGCTGTCCTTGCCCATGAAGTGCCGGTACGGCGCTCCCCGCGTCACGCCTGCGCGCGCGCCGACCTCGCGCAGGGTGACGGCTTCGGGGCCGCCGAGGTCGAGGAGCTCGGCGGCCGCGTCGAGCAGAGCGCGGCGGGTGAGGGCGGCGGATTCCGCACGGGTGACCATGGCGCCAATCGTACATTTAGTTGACGGTGTCATCTGGATTGGTAACGTGTCTCGGGTGACAATGTCATCTGAACCCCAGAAGCTGATCGTCATAACCGGCGCCTCCACGGGCATGGGCGCGGCGGCCGCCCGCGAACTAGCCCGTCGGGGATTTCACGTCCTGGCCGGCGTGCGACGCGTCCGTGACGCCGACTCCATCCGATCGACTGGCATCGAGCCGGTCATCCTCGACATCACCAAGCCAGAGCAGGTGGAGGCACTCGCCGCGCGCGTCGCCGACGATCCGCGCGCGCTGCACGCGCTCGTCAACAACGCCGGCATCCAGGTGAACGCCGCGGTCGAAGCCCTGCCACTCGCGGAGTGGCGGCGGGTGTTCGAAGTCAACCTGTTCGGCCACATCGCCGTCACTCAGGCGCTCCTGCCCGCACTGCTGCGCAGCAAGGGCCGCGTGATCAACATCAGCTCGGTCGGCGGCACGGCCGCCATGGCCACATACGGTGCGTACGCCGGCACGAAGTTCGCCCTGGAGGCGGTCAGCGACTCGCTCCGCCGTGAGGTCGCGCCGCTGGGCGTACAGGTGGTCGTGATCCAGCCCGGCGGCGTCCGCACGGAGATGGCCGCCCGCGGGATCCAGACGGCGAACGATCTGGCCGTCCGGATGACGCCGCAGCAGAACGAGCGCTACGGCAGCCTGGTCCGGGCGAACAACAAACTGATGGCCACGGGCACCGCTTCGGGCCTGACCGCCGACGCCGCCGCCCGGGTCATCGCGAGGGCCGTGACAACCCGCAAGCCGCGCACCCGCTACACCGCAGGCCGGGACGCCGCCCTGATCACCCGCCTGGTCCGGATCCTGCCCGACCGCACGCTCGACCGCATCCTCGCCGCTAACCTGCGCCGCCACTACCCGAAGGGAGCCGTCACCTGACGAGCACTCCACACCCAGCTCCGCCCCCAGTCGTGGTGCGGCCACCGATGACCTCACAGCCGACGGAAGCCATCGAAGAAGCACCCGGTGGTGCACGGCAGAGACTGTCCTGCGGTGACGGGGCGAAGGGCCCGCGGATCTACGACCGGGCCGCGGCCAAACTGCCCGCCGACATCATCTGCGACCCCGACCCGCCGACCCATCACCGCTGGGTGACGGCCCGCCGCAGCCTGTCCGACCCCGAAGAGGCGGCCTACCACCTGGCCCGTGCCCCCCGTCGGCATCGACATCGCCCAGTGGGAGCCGGCCCAGGCGGCCGGCTCCCACTGGGCGATCGAGGAGTGCTTCCGGGCGGCGAAGAACGAATGCGGCCTGGACCAGTACGAGGTCCGCCGCTGTCCCGGCTGGTATCGGCACATCCCCTTGGCGAGGCTCGCCCACGCGGTCCTGACCGCACTCGCCGCCCAGCCCGGCGAAGCCGCAAAGGAGGGCTGCAGAAACGGATCAGCCCTCGCCCCGCTCACCGTGGCAGAGATCCGGCGGCTCCTGGACACCCTCCTGCCCCATCCACGAGCCGACCGCGCCCTCCCTCACCCAGGCACTGGACTGGCCGGCCTGGAGGCGACGCCGCCAGGGCGCCGCCCGCCGCTGCCACTACCGAAAACGCGGCTCAGAACACGAACCGCTGCTGGAGTGTCGGAGCTCGTAATGCGATCTTCTCGGGATGTCCTGGCCGGGCGTGACCGGTCGGGCGGAAGATTTCAAGTCCAGTGAGACGGTCGTGATGCTATGAGGTTTGTGGTGCGGGTTCGCGGCGCTTGGACGGGTCGTTGATCCAGGCCGTCTGGGGTATCTCGGGTGGTCGGGGGCGGCGGCCGAAGCGTTCGGGGTGGCGGGCGTATGCCTCGGCGAGGGTGACCGCGCGCTGGTCGCGGACCTCCTCGGCGGTCCCGAAGTGGACGGAGGCGGGTGTGTGCCAGCCGATGCCCGAGTGCCGGTGCTCGTGGTTGTAGTACGCGATGAAGGCGTCGAACCATTCGCGGGCGTGGGCCAGCGAGTCGAACCGTTCGGGATAGTCCGACATGTACTTCGTGGTCTTGAACTGGGCCTCGCTGTAGGGGTTGTCGTTGGAGACCTTCGGCCGCGAGTGCGACCTTGTCACCCCGAGGTCGATCAGCAGCTGGGAGACCTTCTTGCTCGTCATCGAGGTGCCGCGGTCGGCGTGCACGGTCTCGGGCACGATCCCGTTGCGGACGATGGTCTCGCGGATCAACTCCTCGGCCCGTTCGGCCGATTCAGCGGCCTCGACGGTGTGGCCGACGATGTAGCGGCTGAAGATGTCGATGATGACGTAGGCGTGATACCAGATGCCCTTTGCCGGTCCGGCCGCCTTGGTGATGTCCCAGGTGAACACCTGCGACGGGGCGGTGGCCACCAGTTCGGGCACCGCCTGGGCGGGGTGGGTGGCCTGTCTTCGGCGCTCGCCGGACTGGCCCTTCTCGCGCAGGATCCGGTACATCGTGGAGACCGAGCAGTGGTAGCGCCCGGCATCCAGCTCGCGGGCCCAGATCTGCGCGGGCGCCAGTTCGGCGTACTCGTCGCTGTTCATCAACTCCAGTACCGCAGACCGTTCTTCGGCCGTCAGGGCCGAGGGCTGGACCTGCGGCTTGCGGGGCCGGCGTGGTGGCGCCGGACGCAGCCGGCGGTAGTGGGTGGCCCGCGAGCGGCCGGTCAGCCGGCACGCCGCAGTCACACCCAGCACGCCCTCGACGCCGGTGAACGCGTCATCGGCCACCGGGGTGACGGCAGCGTTCAGTCCGCGCCCTCGGAGATCATTTCCAAGCTTGACTCTGTCGGGGATCTTGGAACTTCCGGGGTTAACTGCCGAGTTTTCGCCAGGACTTCGGCCGGGGGATTTTGTGCTGGTCGAGGTAGTTTTGGAAGGCGGTCGGCTGGCGGGACGGGGGCGCTTGCGTGGTCGGTGGCAGTCTGCTGAGGCGCTCGATGTTGACGGCGATGGCAGTCAGGACGTGCTGGACGTGGGCTTTCTCTTGGCCGCGGTAGCGGCAGCGGCGCATGCCGTGACCGTGGGCGAACTCGTTGACCGTGCCCTCTACTCCGGAGCGGACCGCGTAGCGGGTCTTCCATTCAGGCGTCTGCTGCTCGTCCCGGACGCGGACTTGGAGGTCACGGAGCTTGCGCGGCGGAAAGCCGACGTTCCGTGAGCCGTCGCGCGAGCTGGTGCACCGGGCGCGGACGGGGCAAGGGTGGCACTGGCTCTTGGCGAACTTCGCCACGATCAGCGGGGCCGCGGTGGGTGAGGAGGTCGGGTAGGGGCCGTGCCAGCCCTGGCTGACCTGGCCCTGGGGGCAGGTGACTTGCCGGCGGTCGTAGTCGATGTGGAAGTCGTCCCGGCCGAAGCCCTCGCCTCGGCGGTGCTGGCGGGTGGGGTTGCCGGGCAGCGGTCCGGTGACGGTGACCTGATGTTGTCGGGTGGCCTGGTCCAGGTGGACCAGGGAGGTGTAGCCGCTGTCGACCAAGTGCTCGGCGGGCAGCAGGCCGCGGCGGTGCAGGCGGGTGTGGATGCCGGGCAAGACTTTACTGTCGTGCGTGGTGGCCGCAGTGGTGGCCACGTCCGTGATCACGTTGGGGCCGTCGGGGGCGCAGGTCTCGGTCAGGTGAGCGGAGAACCCCTTCCAGCTGATGATGTGTCCGTGGCGTGCGTAGCGGGCCGAGGTGTCGTAGGGAGAGACGATCGCCTGGGATGAGGGCGGCAGTCCGGGCCCGCCTTCCGTCTCGGCGGTGCGCCAGCGCAGGCGGCCTGCGGTGTCGCGGTGGTAGTTCTGCACCATGATCTGGCGCAGGGCCTGGACACGGGGGCCGGATGTGCGGTCTGAACCGTGCTGGTAGAGGTGTTCCAGGAGCCGGACGGCGTCGTTTCCGGTGGCGAGGATCCTGGTCTGGGGCTTGGTGGGGTTCTTGCCCAGGCGGACCGGTCGGCCGTAGCGGCGTGCCCAGTCCTCGTCGACCAGTTCGTCCAGCAGGTGAGGAGAGGTGCCGGCGACTTCTTCCAGTGCGGCGCGTACCGCCTCGGTGATCAGTTCCAGGCGGGTCAGGTCGCGCACCGCGGCCAGGACGTGGGTGGAGTCGGTGCGCTGTGTGGTGCGCTCGCGCACCAGGCCGGACTCCTTGAGACGGGCAAGTACGAGGTCGAGGAGGTGGTCAGCTCGGTCGCCTTCGGTGAGGCGGTCGCGGAAGTCGGCCAGCACGCTGTGGTGGAAGCCGGAGTCGTCCAGCTCCATGGCCATCGCGTACTTGAAGTCGATGCGGCAGCGCACCGCCTCGGCAGCCTGCCGGTCCGACAGGCCGAGCAGGAACTGCAGCACGCAGACAGTGGCCAGTTGAGCGGGCGAGAGGCCCGGACGCCCGTCACGCGGGTACCAGTCGGCGAAGTCCTCGTCGCGCCACAGCCCGTCGAGGCGGTCCCGCACCCATATTGCCGTCGTGCCGTCCGGGTTGCTCGCCCGCGCGATCTGCACGGTCAGAGGCGGGACTTGCTCACCGGAACGGGGACGGAGGGACAACGGGCACCTCGACAGCTGCATCGGTAACCGGAACTACCCGAGCATGCCCGTTGACCACGCTGCCGCACCGCGAAACTCCAAGATCCCCGACAGAGTCAAGCCAAGAGCGCGTTGGCTTTTCCCATGACTTCCAGTGCCGCGTCCCGGCGGGCCAGGTCCTTCTCCAGCCGGGCGACCTTCTTGCGGAGTCGTTCCAGTTCGGCCTGCTCGGCCGCCTGCTTCGGCCGGGCCGGCGAGGTGCGCTGATCGGTCAGGGCGTCCAGAGCGCCGCCGTCGCGGGCCTGGCGCCACTCGATCACGTGCGAGTGGTACAGCCGCTCACGCCGCAGGATCGCGCCCTTCTCCCCGGTCGGGGCGGCATCGTACTCGGCGACGATCCGCAGCTTGTACTCCGCGGAGAACGTCCGCCGCTTCGGACGGGGCGCCGGATCCGATCCGGAGCTACGGGGGGTGGTGCTGGCCATGCCGGGGTGTACTCCTGTCTCGCCCTTCCAGCCTAACCCGGCAAAGCGGGCGTCTCAGCCAAGGCTGTCAGAGAGGGCCCTGCTCGACCTGCGCAGCTGACCACCATCGCCGATGGCGGCGGCGGTCAGTCACCGCAGTCGGGCGGGAAGCAGCGCAGCAAGTACTCCTTGAGCGCGTCCAGGCGGCCCGCCATGGTGGTGCCATCGGCGCGGTAGAAGACCTGCTTTACCCTCCTTGCGGGAGAGGACCAGGCCGCCGCTGCGCACGCCGACGCCGGGATCCGCACCTCCACCCCCGTCACCTCGGTGCTGCCCCGCGACGGCGCCTGGATGGTGCGGGCGGACGACGGGCCCAGTTCACGGCACGTGCGGTGGTGGCCGCGACCGGCGCCTTCCGCGCCCCGTACACGCCGACCGTGCCCGGGCAGGAGGAGTTCGCCGAGCGGTCGCTGCACGCCGCCGACTACCGCACCACCGAACCGTTCGCCGGCGAGCGGGTTGTGGTCGTGGGCGGCGGCAAGGCCGCCACCCGGATCGCCGCCGGACTCGGCGCGGTCACCGAGACCACGCCGGCCACCCTGCGGCCGGTCGGCTGGATGAAGCAGCGTCCGCTGGGCCGGGACGTGCACCGGTGGTTCAAGCACACCGGCTTCGACACTGCTCCGCCGAGCCGACTGCTGGAGAGGATGCCGGTCTCCGTCCTCGACCACAGGCGCTACCGCACGGCTCTCGACACCTATGGCGTGGAGCGGTGCGAGATGTTCATCCGCTTCACCCCGGACGGTGTCGTGTGGCCCGACGGCGCCAAAGAATCCGTCGACACGATCCTCCGGGCCATCGGCTACCGCCGCACCTTCTCCTGTCTGAACGGCAGCGGCGCTCTGGACTCCGACGGCCGCCCCCGGCACCACGGCGGCATCGCCACCGTCCCCGGGCTCGGGTTCGTCGGCATCGAGTTCCAGCGCAGCTTCTCCTGAACACCCTGCGCGGCGTCGGACGCGACGCCGTGTACGCCCTGTCCCTGCTCAGCCGCTCACGCTGACCGCAGCGGCGACGATCGCTCGGTCCCCCTTCTCGTCGTAGCGGGGCACAGACCCGACGTAGGACGCGCCGAGGGATCTCGCATGCGTCTCGTCTCCACTACCGTGGATTCATGACGGAGCCGCTGGACGTGCTGGTAGTGGGAGCGGGGCCGACCGGTCTTGCCCTCGCCGCGCAACTGCGCTCGTACGGAGCGCGGTTCAGGATCGTCGACCGTTCCCTCGACCGGGTGCGGGAGTCGCGGGCACTTGCCGTCCAGCCCCGCACCCTGGAGGCATTGGCGGGCTTCGGGGTGACGGACGAGCTGGTGGCCCGGGGCAACCCGGCGATGCGGCTGCGGCTCCACCTGCCCCGCCGCGTGGTGGCACTGCGCTTGTTCGACATCGGACTGACCGACACGGCGTACCCGTTCCTGCTGTTCCTCTCGCAGGCCGAGACGGAGCGCGTCCTCTCCGAGTATCTGGCCGCGCGGGACGTGACGATCGAGCGCGGCACCGAACTGGTCCGGCTGGAGGCGACGGACTCGTTCGTCAACTGCCGGCTGCGCCACGACGACGGCTCGCAGGAGGCTGTGGAGGCGCGCTACGTCGTGGGCTGCGACGGCGCCCACAGCACCGTGCGCAGCCAGAGCGGCATCGGATTCGAGGGATATGCCTACCCTCAGACGTTCCTGCTCGCCGACCTGGAGATCGACGGGCTGGAGCCGGACTCCGTACATTCGTACATGAGCGGGACGGGGCTGGTGTTCTTCTTCCCGCTCGGCTCGCCGGCCGGCTGGCGCATGCTCGCGATGCGCCCGCCCGACGCCCCGGAGGCCGAGGTGGACCTGCCGTTGTTGCAGGAGATCACCGACCGCTACACCGGTGAGCGGCTGACCCTGCGGGATCCCGTCTGGATGACCGACTTCCGCCTCCACAACCGTGGCGCCGAACGCTACCGCTCCGGCCCCTGCTTCCTGGCGGGGGATGCGGCCCATATCCACAGTCCGGCCGGCGGGCAGGGCATGAACACCGGCATCCAGGACGCGCTCAACCTCGGCTGGAAGCTCGCCCTCGTCTGCCGGGGCGTGGCGCCCGAGGAACTGCTGGCAACGTATGAGGCCGAGCGGGCACCCGTCGGCCGCAGCGTGCGGCGCTTCACCGACCGCGCCTTCAGCATCGCCACCAGCGGCAACCCCGTCATCCGCGTCGGCCGTACCCAACTCGCCCCGCGTCTGGCTCCGCTGGCGCTACGCGCGGCCAAGATCCGCGGGCGGCTCTTCCGCACCGTCTCCGAACTGGACATCCACTACCGGCGCAGCCCCGCCTCCACGGCCGGCTCACGACCGCCCAGGGGCGGGCCGAGAGCCGGGGACCGGCTGCCCGACCTGCCCCGTGGGCTGCAGGCACGCACGACGGCACCGGGCTGGCACCTGCTGCTCTCCGGGCCACCGCCCCTCTGGTCGGACGAACGGCTCTCCTCGGCCCTGGAAGAACGGGAAGGCCTGGTCTCCGTCCACCGGATCGGCGGACAGAGCCCGTGGCCGGACGTCGCGCAGGGACTCGTCCGCCCCGACGGCTACCTGGGCTATGTCGCACGGGGCACCGACCTGGACGGCCTGCGGACCTACCTGGACCACTGGCTGCCGGTCGGCCGCCGTTGATTCCACCCGCCGCGATGCAGCCTGCGGCCTCCCCGACCGCAGATCCTGCACCTGAGTACCGGTTGCACGTACGGGTGCGGCCGGCTACGAGCGGCCGGCGTTCTCCGTGTACACGAGCAGCACCTCGGACACCGCCTTCAGCGGACGAAGGACCGGCCCCTGCAGAACCGGCCCTTCGTGGTGTGCGGCTGGAAGCTCAGCCGAGGCAGTCGGCCAGGTCACGCTCCAGCGCGGCCTTCGGCTCGGCGCCGACGAGGGTGCGGGCGATCTCGCCGCCGACGTAGACGTTCATCGGCGGGATGGACGTCACGCCGTACTTCGCGGTGGTGCCCGGATTCTCGTCGATGTTCAGCTTGACAACCTCGATCTTGTCTCCGTGCTCGGCGGCGATCGCCTCCAGGAAGGGGGCGATGCGCCGGCAGGGACCGCACCAGGGCGCCCAGAACAGGACGGCTTCCTCGGTGCAGTTGTCGACCTCGATGAACAGCAGCGGTACCCCGTCCTGCGGCCCGGCTCATCTCGTCGGCTGAAGCGACGGAGGCATGGTCGCCCTGCTCGTCGCCCTCGCCGCCCCGACCTCGTTCGCAAGGTCGGGGTCATGGGGCGAATCTCTGTCCATGGCACGTGGAAGCAAGGTTGAGCCCCTGCCCGCCGACGCGCGAGGCAGAGGCCCGGCCGTGGCGAGCGGCCGGGGGGACACCTCTACGGGGCCATCTCGTAGGCGCCGGACAGCGCCTCGACGCGTTCCCATACGCGGGCGAAGCGGGCCTCGTCGACGACCGGGCGGCGAACGGCACCGAGAGCCCAGTTCTGCTGCCGCTCCGTGGCGGAGTCCTTGCCGTGGAGCTCGACGGCGTAGCCCGAGAAGTCGCGGACGAGGATGGCGAACAGCTCGTCGAGCACGTCCTCGTCGAGGCCGGTGAGCCGGGCTTGTTCGAGGATCAACTGACCATGTACCACAAGGGCGAACAACTGGCCGACAGCGAGCAGGAGGTCCAGGTCGCGGCTCTGCCGTTCGTCGGGGGCGGAGGTGGTGACGAAGTCGCACAGGGCGTCGGCCTGTTCGCGGAACCGGGCCACGTTGGGCACCGCGGCGTACGCGTCAAAGACGGCCCGCCAGTCGTGGAACCGGATGGAGCCGAGCCCCCGGGCCGGGCCCTGCCGGAAGAGGAAGGTGTCGTCGGCCGCGTCGAGGCGGGTGGGCACCTCGGGGTGGTCGACCGGGTCGAGCAGGTGGTTGCGCATGAACTTGAGGATCAGTGCGAGGTTGACGTGCACCGTGCCCTCGAGTTTCGGCAGACCCCGGATCTCGATCGCGGCCTGGGCGAAGTAGTTGTCCTTCTCAAAGCCCTTGGCCGCGATGACGTCCCACATCAGGTCGATGACCTTCTCGCCCTCGGTGGTGACCTTCATCTTGGTCATCGGGTTGAACAGCAGATAGCGGCGGTCGTCCGGGCCGGCGGAGCGGAAGTAGTCGACGGCGCGGTCGCTGAACAGCTTCATGCCGACGAGGCGCACATAGGCGTCGACCAGTTCGCGCCGCACGTGCGGGAAGGCCGTGACGGGGCGGCCGTACAGGATGCGGTTGTGGGCGTGGGTCACGGCCTCGTACATGGCGTGCTCGCAGATACCGATCGAGGCGGTGCACAGGTTGAACTTGCCGACGTTCACGGTATTGAGGGCAGCGTCGAAGGCGGCGCGACCGGTGTGCAGGACGTCTTCGGGCGCCACCGGGTAGTCCGTGAGACGGAACTCGCTGACGTACTTGGAGGAGTCGACGACGTTCTTGACCAGGTGGTACGCCGGGTGGCGGCTGTCAGCCGCGAAGAAGACGTAGCCGTCGGGGCCCTCGACGTCTGTCCGGCGGCCGAACACGGAAACGAGCCCGGCGGCGTTGCCGTTGCCGATGTAGTACTTGGAGCCGGTCGCCCGGAAGCCGCCGCTGCCGTCGGATTCCAGCAGCATGTCCGTGGAGTAGATGTCCGCGCCGTGGCTCTTCTCGGAGAGACCGAACGCGAACACCTCGCCCTGGGACAGGAGTTCGGCCGTCCTGGTGCGGGCGGCGGCGTTGTCGCTCTGCCAGACCGGGCCGAGGCCGAGGATGGTGACCTGCCAGGCGTACCAGTAGTCGAGGCCGTAGAACCCGAAGATCTCGTTGAGGGCGGCGATACGGGCGGTGTCCCAGCGCTGGTCCGGCCGGTCGCCGTCGGCGGCTGGGGTGAGGAAGGTGGCGAACAGACCCTCCTTGGCGGCGAAGGCCAGAAAGTCCCCCAGCCAGACGCGCGAGCGGTAGTCCTCGATCAGCCTGCGCTTGCCGCGGGTCTCGAACCAGTCCACCGTGGCCCGCAGCAGCCTGCGGGTCTCGGGGTCGAAGTGCGCCGGGTCGTACGTGCGCGGGTTGAACAGCAGCTGGTCGGCCATGAGATACGCCTTCCGGAGATCGAGTCGGGGTGCTTCGCGGGGGTGTGGCTCACTGCGACCCTGGGAGCCGGGTCGGGGGGGATGGCGGCCCGCGCCGGAGCGGGCGCATGAGGTCAGGTGGTGCCGGTCCGTTCGGCGCGGAGCCGGTGGAGGGTGTCGAGAACGTCGTCGAGCCAGGCGATGGTCATGCGCTCGAAGGCGATGCCTCCGCGCAGGACGACGTGCTGGAGTTCCCGGCCGGTGTCCAGCGGCCGGGGGGCTTCGGGCCCGGTGAAGTCCTGTTGCTCTCCGGTGAGGTAGCGCGTGAGCCGGTCACTGTGTGCCTTGCGGTGACGCTCGACCTCGGAGATCAGTGCCGCCGGGTCGTCGAAGGCGGCGCCCCGGATCTTCACGGCGAGCTCGTGCCGGATGCTCTCCGGTTCGACGGGCTGGTGCAGCCATGCGGAGAGCGCCGCGCGGCCGGGCGCCGCGACGGAGTACTCCTTCTTGTCCGGCCGGTCCTGCTGCGGCACTTCACGGACGTCCAGGAGGCCGTCACCCTCCATGCGCCCGAGCACGCGGTAGATCTGCTGGTGGGTCGCGGTCCAGAAGTACCCGATCGATCTTTCGAACCGGCGAGCGAGTTCGTAACCCGAGCCCGGCTTCTCCATCAGCGAGACGAGGATCGCGTGTTCGAGCGCCATGCCCCGATCCTCATATGCAATTAGTTGCATATACAAGCCACCGCATTCGGATGAGACGCGGGTCACCCCGTTCCCCGGCGGCGACACTTCCATGGCGAGCGCGACCTCGGTGGCTGTGTGCGAGTGCCGGCGGAGGTACGGGGCGCGACGGCTGTCCGGCGTGATCCTCCGCAAAGCTTTGCGACGTGACCGCGATTCCCCGACCGGCGCCGCGTCGCAGAACCGGCCGTTCCACCGTCGGCAATCGAGGTGGAGGAGGCGCCATCCGGACAGGACCACCGCCCATGAGGAACCGACCATGACGGACGGCGCCTAATTCGTCCTGCTGCACGGCCCGGCCGGGGGGGTTCAGGGTGCCGCCCGCAGCCGTCGGGGAACTGGCCCGTATGGAGACCCCGGCAGTGCTGGCATGGACTGAGCGGGTGACGCGGACATGCTTGGCGACTCGGCTCGCGCGAAGTCACACCTGGCCGCAGACTGTGACCCTGGGTGTGCATTTGGTTACGCCCTTGAGTGCGAGGGCGGATGTCGAGCCATACCCACCCGTGACAGCAAGCGGTTGACCCTTCATTTCCGCGTTGCCCCCAAGCCAAATGTTGCCTTTGCAATTCATGAATTGGGTGTACTTGATGTGGGGTTTCGACTCGGTTCCCGTCCCCGGCCCGGTCCCTTCCGGACCGGTCTACCGAAGGAGACCCCCCACATGTCCGGACGCCTCAACAGCGCCCAGCCGTACGCCCTCGGCCTCTTCCGCATCGTCGTCGGCCTGCTGTTCGCCTGCCACGGTGCCGCCGCACTGTTCGGTGTGCTCGGTGGCGCGGGCGGCAGCGGCGGTACCGCCGAGACCGGGGCCTGGCCCAACTGGTACGCGGCCGTGATCGAACTCGTCGGCGGCAGCCTGGTCCTGCTCGGACTGGGCACCCGCGCCGCCGCGTTCATATCGTCGGGCGCCATGGCCTACGCCTACTTCAGCGTGCACCAGCCCGAGGCCCTGTGGCCGCTCCAGAACAGCGGCGAGGGCGCGGCCATGTACTGCTGGGCCATGTTCCTGCTGGTGTTCACCGGCTCCGGCGCCTTCGGCCTGGACCGGCTGTTCACCCGCCGCAACGGCACGCGGACCGCGGAACAGCGCACGGCCGAACGGACCCCGGTCGCCGCCTGACGTTCCACAGGCCCACCCCGCGGTGCCCTCCCCCAGGCCCTCATCCCTCGGGGGAGGGCACCGCTGCGTCTGAGAGGGCGTTTGATGTAGCAGAATTGCCCTTTAAGTTCTAGTAAGTCCCTCGCCAGGTTGGTGTGGTCTCGTCCGTTATGCGCTTGGCGAGGTTGTCGATCGATGCGACGTGGATCATGGCTTCGGAGCTGACGGGGAGGGTCTCGTAGTCGCGGGCGAGCCGGCGGTGCATCATGATCCAACCGATGCTCCGCTCTACTACCCAGCGCCTTTTCAGGACATGGAATCCGCGGGTTCCGGGGTTTTTGTCGACGACTTCGACGTCGATTCCGAGCTTCGCGCCGTGCTCGACGACGGCCTTCTTGAAGCCGGTGTCGACCCAACTCTTGGCGATGGTGGGGTAAGTGCTTTTGGCTTGGTCGAGGAGGCGTATTCCCAGGGCGTTCTCGGAGAGGCTGGCGGCGGTGACGGTCACAGCGAGGATCAGGCCGATCGTGTCGGTGAGGATGCCTCGCTTCCGGCCTACGATCTTCTTCGCGGCGTCCGTTCTCTGGCTGGTCACGGGCACGTTGGTGGAGGTCTTGATGCTCTGGGTATCGATGACGGAGGCCGTCGGTTCGGGCTTGCGTCCTTCCTTCACACGGGCCAGGGCGGTGAGGTCGTAATTGAGCTGGGCGAAGATTCCCTCGTCGCGCCAGGCGGCGTAGTAGAAGTAGACGGTGCCGTGGCCGGGGAAGTCGTGCGGGAGGTACTTCCAGGGGATTCCGGTGCGGTTCAGGTAGAGAATCGCGTTGAACACGTCGCGGAGTTCGACTTTCGCCGGCTGGCCAGTCGGGCGGCGGTCGAGCCGGGCTTTCCGTCATGCCGTCAGGGTCGGCTCGATCAAGGCCCATCGGGCGTCGGACAGGTCGCTGGGGTACGGCTTCGGCTCGCTCACGCCGTAGCGTTGCCACGGGAGGCCCGGAAGGTACTGTTCCGCTGTTCATCGGGAGATTCCGGCGCATCTTCAGACCAGACGGAATCCCGGCGGCAGAAGCGAGCGAAACGGACGGCGGGGCCCGCACAGCAGGAGCTAACGAAGCTAACATCCTAGCTAAAGCGATACAAAGCAGGGCAGCGACGAAAGCCGTTTTTCGGAACATACCTATGTGAACGCCCTCTCAGAGAGGAGCCCTGCTGATGCCTGCCCCGAGGAAGTACCCGCTGGATTTGCGTGAGCGTGCGGTGCGGATGTATCGCGCCGCAGAGCCGAAGCCCGTGATCCGCCGCATGGCCGAGGAACTCGGGGTTCATCACGAGGCGCTGCGCGGCTGGATCCGCCAGGCCGATGCCGGCGAGCGCGACGACCTGCTCACCAGCGACGAACGCACCGAGCCGGCCGCAGCGGACAGCAGGACCACCTGGGCCCGCCGCCAGGTCGCCACCGACCCGGTGACCCTGCGGATGATCCGCAGCAGCCGTCGCCCCTCGTCATCGTCGATCTCACGTACGCGTACTCGTTCTGCCACCAGGACAGGGTGCCTGTCACGCGCCGCCAGATCCCTCATTTCCTGCCCCATGCCCGGCAGTGGATGCCGCCCCTGCGACTGTCCATACCGCCATACCCCACAGGGAGAGCGCAGAAATAAGGCCCACCACGAGGCGAACGGTCTCGTCCGGGCCGTTCGTGAGCCAAACAGTTATGCCCGCCGCCCCGGAAGCGATCAACAGTGCCGCCGGTATGCGCAGTCGGGGCTGCTCGAACACCGCCGCCAACGGCAGGAAGTGGAGCCCAACGACAACCGCGATCAGCGGGGGAATGAGCACCGGCACCCCGACGTGACGGCAGACTGCGGCGACGGCGATGATCAGCAGCCACTGGAGCCCGTTGATCTGGTTGAACCGCCGACGTCGGCCAACGGGGAATGGCCCCCCTGCTGACGAGGGAAGGTAACGGCGCGCGGCAAGCATCAGCCCCACCATGACGGCACAGCCAACTGCGACCAGGACCTGCCGCATCCACCCATCGAATGCGCTCGAACCCAGCAGCCACCAGCCGAGCCCGAACAACGCGAAAAACCCCACCCCTGACCTGAACATGCTCGAGACCCTAGGCAGAAGAGCAGCCCGCCGGTCCAAGGATTCTCAACTTGGCGCGGGTTCCGTTGACCGACGCCCTTGTCAGCCACGGTGCTGCGGTCGCGCCCTTCGAACCAAAGCCGCAGCCGAACAGGGCGAAGGTTATCTGATGCGGCACTAGACACCGGAGACCATCACCAGCACCACGCCACCGTTATCAACCAACCACGAATAACCCCAGGCCAGAAGCCCAGTCATCACCCCACCCAATACCCAGAACACGCCCTGCCGCTCCTCAGAAAACCCCCAACACCCAGCTCAAACCACCCATGCCACACCGACTATGAACCCCGGAATCACACCTGCGCTCTGGAGCGGGGCGTGCGGCGAGCCGCAGCACGGTGTGCGCTGCGGCTCGCCGCTGACTCAGTGCGTTGTGGCAAACCGGATCTTGTTCGAGCGGCAGCGGGTGATCATCTGGACGGAGGTTCGGGTGCGGTCGCGGGCATGAGAGAACGGGCCCCTTGGTAGTGACGCGGTTACGACACCAGCACGACCAAGGAAGCCCGTTGCCTGATCAGTTGAGCAGTATCTCTGTGCATGCGTCCACCGCGGTCACCCCTGGGTGTGACTGCTACGTGCACCGGTTCGGTTCGCTCGCTCCGGGACGGCGGGCAGGCTGCTATCCGAGTGACATGACGGATGCGGAGTGGGCCGAGGTCCGCGCCGCGATGCCGGTGCCGGCCTGGCTCCTGAAGCGGGGCGGGCGCCCCGAGGCGTACTGCCACCGGACAATGCTCGACGCGGTGCGCTACCTGGTCGACAACGGAGTGAAGTGGACGGCTCTGCCGGTCGATTTCCCTTGCTGGCGGGCGGTCTACGACTTCTTCCGCCGCTGGCGGGCCTACGACTATGCGCGTGAACTCTACGAACGCCTGCGACGTTCGGCGAGGGAGCGCGCCGGCCGCAACGCCGAGCCCAGCGCGGGAGTCATCGACAGTCAGTCGGTGGACGCCTCCGAGACCGTCGGCGAGGACAGTCGCGGATACGACGGCGGCAAGTCACGTGACGGCCGCAAGCGTCACATCCTGACCGACACCGAGGGCCTGCTCCTGGAAGTGACCGTGACCACGGCCGATGTGCACGACTCCAAGGCCGCCCCCGCACTGCTGGAGACGTTCATGCAGCAGCCGGGCGGCTGCTGAAACTGGTGTGGGTCGACAGTGCCTACCAGGGTCCGGCGCTGGCGAAGGCGTTCGCCCGTCACGGAGTCCGGACCGAGGTCGTGCGCCGCTCCGACGGACAACGCGGATTTGTCGTACTGGCCCGCAGGTGGGTCGTGGAGCGGACGCTGAGCTGGCTCTCCCGCTCACGCCGCCTCAACCGCGACCACGAACGCCGCCCCGACCACCACGCCCAGATGGTGTGGTGGGCCGCCGTGATCAGACTGTCCCGGCGCCTGGCCGCAGACGCTCCGCGCTGGCCGGAGAAGCGTCCCGGCCGACTGCTCCGGGCTCAGGCATGAACCGTCCGTCCTTCGCCCGCACCAGCCAGCCCCGCTTCTCCAGCACATAGGCACGGTGACGGATCTTCTCCACCTCGTTCTTGATCTCCGCCTCCCGGCCCACCGCCCGCGTCAGCTCCACCCCGTTCACCGGCCCCGAAGCGGCCACCACCGCGGCGAACACCTCCCGATACAGGCCGCTGAGCACCTCCTCACCCATGCCCGACCGCCACACCGGCGGCCGCCCGCCATGCCCCGAGCCCGGGCCGCCCGATCCCACGGCGGCAGCCATCTCACCACCGGACGGCACCGGAACCGGCGTATTCACCGGGCTCTCCCCGGCCAGCACCGACACAAGCTCCTCACGCCCCACCCGGGCCCGCTCGACCCGCTCCCGCGCGGCATCCACCTCCGCCTGAGCCTGCTCCAGGACCTCCGTCCAGGACTCCAGATCCTGCCTCGCCCGCGCCTCACGCTGTTCCATCAACCCCAGCACCGACGGCATCGCACCCTCCTCGATCCATAACAAGCCGTCCGCTGCCTGCCCCTACCCCAAGGCGATCATGCCCCGCACACGAAGAAGCCCCTGCTCATCGAACAGGGACTCCCTTTGCCACAACGCACTCAGCCCGCGCTGCAGGAGACGGTCGGCCAGTTCCAGTTGCCGTTAGTCTGGATCGTCACCCCCCAGTTGTTGCCGCTGCCGTTGGACTTGGCGACGAGCATCTGGCTGTCGGGGTAGGACGCACTGACGTTCCAGGTGGAGGAGACCTTCGCCGGCGAGGGCACGTTCATGGTCACGGTCCAGTTGCCGGAGCCGTTGACCACGACGTTGAGGTTGTACCGGTCGCCCCACTGCTGACCGGCCGACAGGGTCGCGGTGCAGCCGCCATTGCCACCACCACCACCTGAACCGCCCCGGGTTCGGTAGAGATCTCAGATTGTGGTGATGACCTGGGGTTTCGTGAGTTCGGTGTAGTAGTTGGCTTCGTATTCGACGGGCGGAATGTGGCCTATCTCGCCGTGGAGTCTTCGGTGGTTGTACCAGTCGACCCACTCGGCGGTGGCCAGCTCGACCTGGGAGAGCGTCTTCCAGGGCCGCCGGGGCTTGATCAACTCGGTTTTGAACAGGCCGATCGTGGACTCCATCAGGGCGTTGTCGTACGCGTCACCGACCGATCCGATGCTCGCCGCGATGCCGGCGGCGTCCAGGTGCTCGGCGAGCTTGAACGACGTGTATTGCCCGGACTCAACCGGTCGTTGCAACACCGGCTTCCTGAATCGATAGTAGATGCCCGTTGAGGGCTTCGGCGGGTGTCTTCCAACCGAGGGTCTTGCGGGGCCTGCTGTTGAGTGCGAGAGCAACAGCCTGGAGATCTTCGGGATCCCATCGCGACAGGTCGGTGCCCTTGGGAAAGTACTGTCGCAGCAGCCCGTTGGTGTTCTCGTTCGTGCCTCGCTGCCAGGGGCTGTGCGGGTCGGCGAAGTAGACCTGCAACCCTGTGCCGAAGCGGAGTTGGGCATGCTGAGCCAGCTCCTTGCCACGGTCCCAGGTCAATGAGCGACGCAGCTGCTCGGGCAGCGTGGTAATCGTGGCGGCGATCGCGTCCCTGACGGCCTCGGCGCCCAGGCCTGCCAGCGCCGGCCCGTTCTTCACCCGCGGCTCGATACCGAAGCCTTCCATCCGGGGCAGATGCAGAAGCATCGTGAACCGCGTCGTGCGTTCCACCAGCGTGCCGATCGCGGACTTGCCGGTGCCGATGATCAAGTCTCCCTCCCAGTGCCCTGGGACCGCACGGTCTTCAGCTTCGGCCGGCCGCTGACTGATCATCACCTCGGGCGTGACGTGCCCGCCCGCCCGCCGTCGGGAGCGGGAGCGGGGAACCCGCAGCGCACGGCCGGTGCGCAGGCAGGCGACCAGCTCGCGCTTGAGCGCCCCGCGTCCCTGGACGTAGAGGGCCTGGTAGATCGCCTCGTGCGAGATACGCATGGACTCATCATCGGGGAAGTCCGCCTTGAGCCGGTGGGCGATCTGCTCCGGACTCCACGCCGTCGCCCACCGCCGGTCCTGACGCCGGGGCTTGTTGCGTCCTTTCCACCGCGGCGTCTGCGGCCCGGCCACCGGCGTCCCGTCCGGACGCCGGACCTCTCCGGCGAGCCGGTCCTGCACATACTCACGCAGCCGCTCATTGGCCACCAGCTTCGGCGTCTTGGGACGCCGCGCCATCAGCTCCGCCTTCCACTGCGCGATCGAGGCCCGGTAGGTGAGCTGTCCGCCGCGGGTGGCCGCGTTGCGCCGCAGTTCCCGCGAGACGGTCGACGGATCCCTGCCCAGCCGGCGTGCGATCTCGCGCACGCCCACGTCCTGGGCGTTGAGCAGCGCGATCTCCTCGCGTTCCGCGAAGGACAGGTACCGGCCTGATGGCGGGCTGAGCTGGATCGACGGCATGCCGCCACGCTCACGGAACCACCGGGATCCCACTACCGGGGATACGCCGCACGTGACGGCAGCGTCCTCGCTGGCCATCCCCTCGGCGATCTTCACCCAGAACGCCCGCTCCACTTCCCGACGGATCGGAGGCCGCCCCGGCGAACGCATCGCCGGACGCCCCGTCACCGCCGTCGCCCAGCCCTCTGGTCTTCCCACGCGACACCTCCGTGATCAAGGTGTTGCGACGATCAATTGAATCCGCCTTGCGACCCGGCGTCCGAGTGATGGATCAACTCGCCCGGCTGAACCGGCTGTTTATCGCGGTCGCGTTGCCAGAGGGCCATCTCCAGGGCGTCCAGCACGAAGACGGTCTCCTTCACGGTGGCCGCGGACCAGCCGACGATCCGGCGGGAGAAGGTGTCCACGACGAACGCGACATAGACGGTCGCGGACCAGGTCTTCACATGGGTGAAGTCCGCCACCCAGCACCGGTTCGGAGCGACGGCGACGAAGTCGCGGTCGACCAGATCGGGGGCCCGCTGGACCTGTCCGCCGGGGATCGTGGTGATGACGCGTCTGCCGCGCACTGCCCCCTGGATCCCGAGCTCGCGCATCAGGCGCTCGACGGTGCAGCGAGCCACCGCATGTCCCTGCCGGTTCAGCTCGCGCCAGACCTTCCGGGCCCCGTAGACACGGTAGTTGGACGTGTGGACGTCCTGGATCCGCTCCTTGAGTTCTTCGTCGCGCAAGCGGCGGGCGGAGGGCGTTTCGAGGCGTTTCTTGTGGGCGTAGTACGTGGAAGGGGCGATCTTGCAGTCGTGCTCGGTGAGCGTCCTGCAGATCGGCTCGACCCCGCCGAAGCGGTCCCGGTGCTCGTCGATGAACGCTACGAGCGCGTGTGTGGCCGGTCGAGCTCGGCCGCGAAGAAACTCGCCGCGGCCTTGAGGATCTCGTTGGCCCGCTTCAGCTCGGCGTTCTCCTTCTTCAACGCCTTGAGCTGGGCGGACTCCTCCGTCGTCGTCCCCGGACGCTGCCCCGCGTCGATCTCGTGCTGCTTCACCCAGTTCCGCAGCGTCTCGCGGGACCCGATGCCGAGCTTGTCGGTGACCGCCTGCAGGGCGGCCGTCTCGTTCGGGTGGTCGTCGCGCACCTCGGCGACCATGCGCACCGCACGACGGCGCAGCTCAAGCGGGTAACGGGAGGGTCGTGCCATGACTCAATCCTTACATGGAATCGAGCCTCCACCTGACCCGGGGCGGTTCAACCTCCCCCACCGGAGTTGTCGGGTGCCACCGCGCGGCCGGTCTGCGGCGAGATCATGCCGGCACACAGCCCCCGCGCCGCCAGGTTCTGCGCGATGCGCGGGATTGCGGCGATCGTGTTGGCCGGCCAGTCGTGCATCAGGATGACCTGGCCGTTGGTGAGCCGGGACGCGGCCTGCACGATGGCATCGGTGCTCGCGTTGTTCCAGTCCTGCGAGTCGATGTCCCAAATGACTTCGGTGAGGCCGTACTTGACCTCCACCGCACGCAGCGTCGAGTTGGTCTCGCCGTACGGCGGGCGGAACAACCTGGGTGTACCGCTTCCGGCGTTCGCGATCGCCTGCTGGGTGCGGGCGATCTCCGAGTCCATCTGGGACTGGCTCAGCTGGGTCATGTGGGGGTGGGTGTAGCTGTGGTTGGCGACCCACATGCCGGCGTCCGTCTGGGCCTTGACCAAGGAGGGGTTGGCGGCGGCGTACTGGCCCTGGTTGAACATCGTGGCCCGCAGCCCGTTCTGCTTGAGCGCGTTGAGCAGGCTCATCGTGGTGCCGGTCGACGGGCCGTCGTCGAAGGTGAGTCCGACATAGCCGTTGCAGGCGGCCGCCTGTGACTCGGGGGCGGTGACGGTCGAGGTCACGGTGGCTGCCACGGTCAGCGCGGCGACGGCCAGGACCGGAAGCAGGTACCGGGTGACCGGCTGTCGTTTACCGGTGGTCATGTGAGGGGTCCTCCTCTTACCGGGGTCAGCCGGCGCTGCAGGAGACGGTCGGCCAGTTCCAGTTGCCGTTGGTCTGGATCGTGGCGCCCCAGTTGTTGCCGCTGCCGTTGGACTTGGCGACGAGCGTCTGGCTGTCAGGGTAGGACGCGCTGACGTTCCAGGTGGAGGAGGCCTTCGCCGGCGAGGGCACGTTCATGGTCACGGTCCAGTTGTTGGATCCGCTCACGGAGACGTTGAGGTTGTACCGGTCGCTCCACTGCTGACCGGCCGACAGGGTCGCGGTGCAGCCGCCGTTGTTGCCGCCACCACCGGATCCTTCACTCACCGTGATGTTGGAGCTGCCGCTGCTCTGGTAGCCCTCAGTGGCCATGATCATGTAGTTGTGGTTGCCCAGGTTCATACCGTTGCGGGCCCACGCGTCGAAGTGGTTTCCGCTGGTGATGGTGCCACCGGTGCGCTTCGACTGCCGGACGCTCTGAACCGCCCCGGGTCAGGTGGAGGCTCGATTCCATGTAAGGATTGAGTCATGGCACGACCCTCCCGTTACCCGCTTGAGCTGCGCCGCCGTGCGGTGCGCATGGTCGCCGAGGTGCGCGACGACCACCCGAACGAGACGGCCGCCCTGCAGGCGGTCACGGACAAGCTCGGCATCGGTTCCCGCGAGACGCTGCGGAACTGGGTCAAGCAGCACGAGATCGACGCGGGGCAGCGTCCGGGGACGACGACGGAGGAGTCCGCCCAGCTCAAGGCGTTGAAGAAGGAGAACGCCGAACTGAAGCGGGCCAACGAGATCCTCAAGGCCGCGGCGAGTTTCTTCGCGGCCGAGCTCGACCGGCCACACACGCGCTCGTAGCGTTCATCGACGAGCACCGGGACCGCTTCGGCGGGGTCGAGCCGATCTGCAGGACGCTCACCGAGCACGACTGCAAGATCGCCCCTTCCACGTACTACGCCCACAAGAAACGCCTCGAAACGCCCTCCGCCCGCCGCTTGCGCGACGAAGAACTCAAGGAGCGGATCCAGGACGTCCACACGTCCAACTACCGTGTCTACGGGGCCCGGAAGGTCTGGCGCGAGCTGAACCGGCAGGGACATGCGGTGGCTCGCTGCACCGTCGAGCGCCTGATGCGCGAGCTCGGGATCCAGGGGGCAGTGCGCGGCAGACGCGTCATCACCACGATCCCCGGCGGACAGGTCCAGCGGGCCCCCGATCTGGTCGACCGCGACTTCGTCGCCGTCGCTCCGAACCGGTGCTGGGTGGCGGACTTCACGCACGTGGCCACCTGGGCCGGAGTGGTCTACGTCGCCTTCGTCGTGGACACCTTCTCCCGCCGGATCGTCGGCTGGTCCGCGGCCACCGTGAAGGAGACCGTCTTCGTGCTGGACGCCCTGGAGATGGCCCTCTGGCAACGCGACCGCGATAAACAGCCGGTTCAGCCGGGCGAGTTGATCCATCACTCGGACGCCGGGTCGCAATACACGTCGTTCAAGCTCGCCGAGCACCTGGACGCCGCCGGCATCGCGGCGAGCATCGGATCGGTCGGTGACGCGTACGACAACGCCCTGATGGAGTCCACGATCGGCCTGTTCAAAACCGAGTTGATCAAGCCCCGGCGGCCCTGGAAGACGCTCTCCCAGGTCGAGCTGGCCACCGCCGAGTGGGTCGACTGGTACAACCACCGAAGACTCCACGGCGAGATAGGCCACATTCCGCCCGTCGAATACGAAGCCAACTACTACACCGAACTCACGAAACCCCAGGTCATCACCACAATCTGAGATCTCTACCGAACCCGGGGCGGTTCACTCCAGTACTGGTCGAAGGTCCTGGTGCCCTCGATGGAGGGGGCGTTGTACCGGGTGGTCTTGTAGATGTCGTACGTGCCGCCGTCGGTGGTGACGGTGCCCTTGTACTCGCCGGTGGGCCGGTAGGTGCCCCAGTTGTCGACGATGTAGTACTCGACGAGCGGGCCGGTGGTCCATCCGTAGAGCGTCAGGTACGCGTTCCCGGACGGGTTGAAGGAGCCGGAGTAGTTGACGGTCTTGCGCCCGCCGGTGCTCCAGCCCTTGCCGGCGACGAAGTTGCCGGTGTCGCGCCACTGCGTGCTGTAGTTGCCGCCGGAGCCCAGGTCCATGGAGACGGTTCCCTGGGCGTCGGTCCAGAACGAATACCACCAGCCGTTGTTGGTGCCGGTCTGGTTCGTGGTGACGGCGGCGGTGGCGGTGGTGGCGGTCAGGAGCAGCACGGTGACGGCGGCCAGCGCGACGGTCCAGATACTTCTGACGCTGAACAGCAGGCGGCCGCGCCTGCGGCCCCTCGGGTGTGCGGACACGTTCATATTGATGCGCCTCCTGTGACGGCTCGGTTGGGGAGGTCCGATGCCGGATAGTTTTGACCTGTGCGCGTCAACCGTCAATAGTTTCGGTACATGTTTCGAAAGCTTCGCTTGATCATCAATTTGACTGCATCCATGTTTGTGCAGTTGAAACAACATGTTGCACCAGTTGAATTTACGGATTCAATGTCAGACATCGATCCTGCTCCGAAGAGTGAACCCTCAACAGCGAAACGTTTCGGTCTCCGGTTCCTCGTGTGCGACTGGCGGTACCCCGTGCCGGCCGCGGGTTCGCAAGGAGGTCGTGCGGGCGCCCAGGCAGCCCTCGTTCGGCGAGCCCGCAGGCAGAACCCGGCTCAGTGCCGCAGCACTCGGGGCCTCCTCCACGCTGTCCTTGGTGATCAGCGCGAGCGGGATGGGGGTGACCTCACTCCCCCTCTGACTGTCCTGAGCAGTCCGGCCGCCCTGCTCACGGCCGTCTCGCCGATGCCCTGGGAGAGTCGGCGACCATGGCCGAGAAGCCGCGGTCCTGGACCGCGACCGGCTTTTCGTCGGTGCCGTTCTCGGTGACAGTCCCGGTGACGATCTCGATGTCCTTGCCGCACCGCGGGCATCGAAGACCCTGCGGGCCGCGAAGGCCATCTCCGCGTCGGCCAGGGGGACGTAGCGAAGGCCACCACCGCGTTCCCAGGAACCATGAGGACGCCGTCGCGATCGCTGACGCCGAACTCCGCGTCGAGCTCGCCACCCGGTCCCCGAAGACGTGGGCGCGGATCAGCGTCCGCCGGGCCTTCATGACGCAGAGCCTCGGCCTACGCAGAGCCTCGGCCTTCAGCTCGTCGAGAAGGTCCTACCCCTCTCGGATCGGCAGGCGATCCTTCCGCCCGCTCTGCTCTCGCCCGCCTCGGTCCTGGTCTCCACCGGCCCGGCCTGGAGCGCAACCCAGCGCCCGCCAGGCCCTGGCCACCCGCTCGGTGCCTTCGACGCCCGACGGTCCGCAGAGCTTCGGCAGCCGTCGGCCGCCGTTGTTGACCCACATCATCGTTGCGGCGTCCAGGCATGCAAACGCCGTCGCGATCACCGCACGGAACCTGGAATGCGCGCTGGTAGCAGCAACGTCCGCGCGTGCCTCGATGAGCGGCAGCAGGTCCTCTTGGATCTGCAGCCGCTTTTCGAGGCATCCGGCACGCGGTGAGGCGGGGTGGTGCAGGGGGGCGGAATCGCTCCGGGGCCTGCTCGCGGCTGTCGTGCGGGGCCAGTGCAACAGCAAGCCCAGCGCGCAGGGCCTCCAGACACTGACCTCGGCGTGCTGTTCATCGTGTCCGTAATGGCCCGCCTGGACCGGTCCTGGTTGCCACCGTGCAGGTCCTCCTTGGTGCCGAAGCAGTGGAAGAGAGTCCGTCGGGAGACGCCGGCCTCGCGGGCGATCCGCAGGGGGCACGTAGTCTCCGTACCATCTGTTGCGCAACATGGCGCTGGTATTGTCCAGTGGTCGAATTTCTGACTGTCACCGTCGATGGAGCACGCGCATGGCCAAGCCGACCGAGCCTGCCCGCCGCGTGAGTCTGCACGCGGTCGCCGCCCAGGCGCAGGTAGCAGTCTCCACCGTCTCGCGGTTTCTCAACGGGAGCCTGCAGCTCACCCGGGAGACGGAAGAGCGTGTGGTCCGCGCGATGCAGGAGGTCGGATATGAAGCCTCCGGGCGCTCAGCACGCCCGTCGGCCCGGCCTCGCGGAGTGCTCGCGCTTATCGTTCCACAGATCGGCAACCCATACTTCTCCCGTATCGCGGACCGCTTCGTTTCAGCAGTCGAGAGCAGCGGCTACCAGGCCCTCATCGCGTCGACCTCCAGTCACGCGCGCAAGCAGAACGACTATGTGGACATGCTGCGCGAGCACGGCATCGGCGGCCTGGTATATGTCGGCAACTTCAGCTCCAACGCAGCTCTGTCGGCGCTGATCGCGACCGGTCTCCCCGTCGTGCTCCTCGACGAAGCCCTCGCATCAGATCCTCCGGTCGATGCCGTACTCGTCGACGACTACTCGGGCGGCTACCAGGCGACGGCCTACCTGGCCTCTCTGGGGCACCGGCACATCGCTCTGCTCACCGGCCCTGCGGCGCTGCGGTCAGTGCAGGAACGCCGACGTGGCTGGACCGACGCCCTGACCCGAGCCGACATCGACCTCACCGCCCAGTTGGAGGTGAACGGGTCGTTCACCGAAGATTTCGGCACCGCCGCACTCACCCGCCTTCTGTCTGCCGACCCCGCACCGACAGCCGTGTTCGCGGCCAGCGACACGATCGCGCTCGGCCTGATGACCGGGGCCCGCAACCTGAGCGTCCGAATCCCCGAAGATCTCTCCGTCGTGGGCTTCGACGACATCCCCGCGGCGTCATACGTGCATCCCCGTCTGACCACAGTCCGCACACCACTGGACGCCATGTCCGACAGCGCCGTCACCGTCCTGATCGACAGAATCGAGCACCCGGACCGAAAGCCGTGCACCAGCATCACCCCGGTGACACTGATCGTCGGCGGGACCACCAGCAGCCGTCTCCTGACCACAGGCCGCGACTGACGCTCCGCGAAAGACCAAGCTCAGCCGTACGCGCACGCCGCATCGTCCACAGCGACGGACGCCGCTGACGCGATGTGCAGCACGACATCCGCGGGAAGGGACGCGTGGGCGTTGTGCCGGTGCCGCACCCCAACCGTGTAGGCCCCCTTGCGTGCGGCGGCCAGCACGTAGCGATCAGTGTCGTCGAAAGTGACCACCCCCGGAGCGGCCCGCTCTTCGAGCAGCGCGAGTTTGTCAGTGCCCGGGGCCCTGCTCACGACGTTCACCATGCCACCGACGCCCCACTGCTGCACGGCATGACGGATGAGGTTGAGATCTCCGTTGGAGACGACATCCTGGCGCGCCCCGCCCTGGGCAAATGCGGGGATCAGCGAGGCACCGATACGGCTGAGGGTCAGGCCGGAGGCGGCGAGGGACTGGAAGACCGCCTCGCGTTGCGACTCAAGCCGGCCGATGTCGTCCACCGTTGCGTCCAGTCCGCCGGCGATCAGCGAGCGCCAGTTCTGCTGTGCGGTGTTGCCGATCAGCGGCGTGTACCAGTCGCCCTCCGTCCGCATGCCGTGTGCAGCCAGGACCCGGGTGTAGCTCTCCTGGTGCAGGGCTTCAGTCTCCGACAACACGCCGTCGAAGTCCCACACCACCGCGTGAGTCTGCCTGTGGCGGTTCAGTATGTCCTCGAGATCAGCGTCCATTGTGCGGAGTGTACGCAACATTGCGCAACGATGCTCATGCTGACTGCCGCGCACCGGCACCGGCGAGGCCGCCATCCAGTACCACACCGCCCGCTTCCGGCTGGCGCCCTCAGCTTGCCAAGGCTCTCGCCGTCCCCACGCCGCCCCGTACGCGCAAGCCGGGCAGGGCCCGGGTGCAGCGCCCTGGGCCGGGTCCTCCCTGAGAAGATCTCCATCCTCGCTGTCCGGTGTCCGGAACTGCAGAAGACCGTCGCGCTCGCCCACGAGCTTCGCGCCTCCGAGGTAGCCGTGCCTCTCGTCGTCCACGAGCACAAGTATTTCGGCCGTGGCATCGGCCCTGCCATCCTCACTGCAGGCATCAAGGCGTCCCCTGCCGGCCTGAAGTTCCAGACCGGCAAGCTCAAGGGATCGCACGCCCCCTCCGGTGTGGTGTTCACCGTGCTCCCGGCCCCGTCCCGCACTCCTCTGCCGGGCTGTTCCTGCCGTGAGAGGCTATGTGCCCACTGCTGGTACGCCAGGAGCAATGCTCAGGACTTGTGGATCGGTCTCGGGAGGGCGCTCGGAGGGCGCACGTACCTTCCCGAATGATCCTGTGACGGTCGCCGAGTCAGGCCCACGTTCGCAGCGCGGGGCGGGAAGGCACGCCCGTGCTCAGCGTAGTCAACGACGACTCCACCGCTCCCGGCCCCCTGATCGACGAGATCGTACGGGAAGGCGCGAGGCGGATACCCGCCGCCGCGCTGGAAGCCGAAGTCGAAGTCGAAGTCGACCAGTACATGGCCGAGTTGGTTACCGAGCGGGACGAAAACGGAAAGCGTCTGATCGCCCGTGACGGCTACCACCGGCCCCGGACGGTCACCACGGCCACCAGACCCGTCGAGATCCGCGTCCCTCCGCGTGAACGACCGCCGTGTCGATGAGACCACCGGTGGACGGAAGCGGTTCTCGTCGAAGACCATGCCTCAGTGGTGCCGCAAGTCCCCTCGACACGTACTGTCGCGAGATTCAAGTCCACTGACAACACCTCGACATCCTCGGCCGACGGGAACAACAGCTCCTTCGACCGGAGCATGACCTCTTCCACAGCCCCGAATTGTCAGTCACGAAGAACCAGTCACTAGCCGTTTTGGGGCAACTTCGCGAAGCCCAGCCGGACGCTCATCCGTCACTCCGCGTGCACGGCCCACAGAACCTGAACCAGAACCTGTTTTTGGGAGGTCCCGGTTCGGTGCCTGGGTGGGTCTGAGCGTCAGGGGCGGCCCCGCTCGGCTGTCTCCCCGTCCGCGCGGACCGGCCCGGGCGGCGTCCCGTCGCCGAACGGCCGGCCGCCCAGGTCCTCGCGGTGATGCGGGGCCGACCAGCCGGACAGATCGGGGCCCAGGGGCACGATGCCGGTCGGGTTGATGCCGGTGTGCACCTGGTAGTAGTGCCGTTTGATGTGGTCGAAGTCGACGGTGTCGCCGAAGCCGGGCGTCTGGTAGAGATCGCGGACGTACGCCCACAGCACCCGGTTCTCCGTCAGTTTCCAGCGGTTGCACTTGAAGTGGCCGTGGTAGACGGCATCGAACCGCACCAGCGTGGTGAACAGCCGGATGTCCGCCTCCGTGATCGTGTCGCCGACGAGGTACCGCTGCCCCGCCAGCCGCCGCGCCAGAAGTTCGAGCCGCCGGAACACGCCCGCGCACGCCACCTCGTACTCCTGTTGACCGGTGGCGAAGCCCGCCCGGTACACCCCGTTGTTCACATCGTCGAACACCTCCGCCATCACCGCGTCGATCTCGGCGCGCCGCTTCTCGGGATACAGGTCGGGCGCGCCCGCGCGGTGCAGTGCCGTCCACTCGGTGGCGAAGTCGAGAGTGATCTGCTGGTAGTCGTTGGTGACCAGTCGGCCGCCGGCCACCTCCACGATCGCGGGGACACTCACCCCGCCCGGGTAGTCCGTCTCCCGCCGGTCGTACGCCTCGCTCAGATACCGGATGCCGAGAACCGGATCACGGCCGCCCGGGTCCAGGGTGAAGCGCCAACTGCGGTCGTCCTGGACCGGGTCGGCGACGGCCAGGGACAGCGCGTCCTCCAGACCGAGCAGCCGCCGGGACACCAGCGCCCGGCTCGCCCACGGGCAGGCACGGCTGACGACGAGCCGGTAGCGCCCGGCCTCCACCGGCCACCCGTCCCTGCCGTCCGCAGTGATCCGGTCCGCGAAGTGGGCCCTCGACCGCTTGAACGCCTTCCGGCCGTAGGCGCTGTTGCCGCCGTCCCCCTCGTCGCGGCTCATGATGTCCTCCTCCTCGTCGCTTCGAACCCCGGTGACCGCGTTTCCCGTTTTCGGCGGTCGGCACGGTGTGACCGGGGCAACCGCCGAGCGCCCCCGTTATGGATCCAAACCAAAACATGCCCGGTGTCCTGCAGGTCAGGCGAATGGAGCAGGCTTCAGGAGAAGACGTTGCTTCTGCGCCTCACAGAAGTTGAGCCAGAACCACGGCTCACGTATGCGGCTGGTCGCCGATCTTTCGATGTGGTGCCGTACTGCCCTGTTCCAAACCTCTCACCTAAGGCTGTAGCGATGCACCACCGCGTCCACCGTTTCCCCCAGCCGGCCGTTGCGCAGGCAGCGGGTCGGCGCCCGCCGGAACCACGACTGCTCAGCGGCGTCTACGGGCTCGTCCTGGCCAGTGCGCTGGCGGCCGCCCTCGACTCCCCCGGCGAGAAGACCAACCCCGGATCGGACGCGGTCTGGGTCCTGCTCACCGCCCTCGCCTCTGCGGCCGCCCACGGCTATGCCCACGTTCTCGCGCATCGCATGTCGGCGGACCACAGCGGTGCCAGGGTCGGGCTGCGCGCCATGCTCTCCGAGTGGCCCGTCGTCGCAGCGGCTGTTCCCACCGTCGTGCTGCTGCTGACCGCGGTGCCCTCCTGGTGGACGGAGGCCGAGGCGGTGAACACCGCACTGGTGTTCAACACCCTGGTCCTCGCCGGCTGGGGAGCGTGGACCGCGCGCCGCGCGGGCCGTGGGTGGGGGGCTTCGCTCCGGGCCGGAACCGGCGACATGCTGATCGGCCTGATGATCATCGCAGCCAACGCCCTGATCAAGTAACGGCTGTGGTCGTCGGCGTGCGGGCCGCCGCCGGACGCATCCCCCGGACCGGCGTCACTGCGGCTCGTCGTCCCGCCGGCTCAGGAGAATCTGCTCCATGTCACCTCCGGTGTCCTGGGACCGGCTGCCCTTCGGGGACTGCTCGGCCCGGATGACCTTGCCCCGGCGGGTGCAGCGGGTACCCCGTGCTCGGCCAACCGGGCGACCAGGAAGAGCCCGCGTTCTCCCTGGTCCGTCGCCGCCCACCGCAGATGCGCTGAGGTGCTCCTGCCATCGGACACTTCGCAGGTCAAGGACCGGTCGTGCACCAGCCGTACGCGTACGGACGGGGTACCGTAGCCGATGGTGTGCGTGATCAGCTCGCTGAGGTCAGCTCCATGACGAAGCCGATGTCTTCCAGTCCCCAATCCTGCAGCCGGCGGCCGCACTGTGCACGCACGACCGACACGACGGCGGAATCGAAGGAAGCACACTCCCTCCGCCTACGCCGTCTGTGCACAGGGCCGGGCTATCGGCCCGGCCCTGCAACGGAAGGTGGCCTCGCGCTGCACCGTGTGCTGCTCGAAAAGTCGTCGCCGCAGGTCAGGCGACGTATCTGTACTCGCTGACGAGGCCGCCGAGAATGCGGGTGCGCAGCAGTTCGTGGGCGCCGCTGTCTATCGCGGTGGGCTGTTTCTGGGCATCGGGTGGTAGCCGGTTGCGCGCCTGGGGGGCCGATGCTCGTGGTGGTGCCTCTGGTAAGCCGCAAGCACCTGCCGGGCATGCGCCTCTCCCCTGACCGGGATGTGGTCGAGTACCTCGCGGCAGCGGCTGCCGATGACGCGCTCGCCGTAGGCGTTCATCCGAGGTGCCCGCAGTGCACTCTTGATCACGTCCAGTTCCTCTGCCTCGAAGACCCTGTCGAACGCCTTGTCGTACTTGCCGTCTCGATCGCGCAGCAGAAACCGCAGAGACTCCCTGCGTATCCCGAGGTCGGCGGCGAGATTCCTCGCCTGCTGCACCGTCCACTCCCCCGTCGGATGAGCGGTGACGCCGGTGATGTGCAGGCGCCGGGTGCCGTGCTCGAGGTAGGCCGGCGCATAGAGCCGCCTGCCGAGCGCGGTGTCGAAGTGGAAGAAGTCCGCCGCGATGATGCCCTCGGCCCGGGCGGTGAGGAACTCACCGCCCGGGCCGAGCCAAAGCGACGCGGCGCGGGGTCGAAGCCCGCGGCGTGGAGAGTCTCCCCCACCGTCGAGGCGGCGATCCGGTGCCCGAGCCGCGCCAACTCTCCTCGGATCCGCCTGTGGCCCCATCGCGGATTCTCGTCGGCAAGTCGCAGTACGAGGTTCTTGAACGCCGTGGCGGTCGGCGGCCGGCCAATGCGCCCGCGCGCTGTAGTCCCACTTCACGGCGACGAATCGGCAATGCCGGCCGAGCAGGGTGCCCGCAGTGGCCGGGAGGACCTCGCTCCAGCGACACCGAGGCATTAGACCCGGACCAGAGGGCAGCGAACCAGAACCGATCGACTTGCTCGTAGCGGACCGGGCCGGCCAGCTCCTGGCGCAGCACCGCGTTCTCGTGGCGCAGGACGAGAAGCTCAGCGACTTTCGCCGCATCCCCGCGGAGCAGCAACGATGACGGGGAGAGCAACTTCCTGGTCACCTTGTACAACAGGGACACGATCATCTGGGCATACGCCCAGCCGACGAACCGTCACCGCTGCCACCTGCGACGACGACTTTTCGAGCGGCACAGGCTGCGGCTTCGGGGGTCTCGTTGACGGTCGTTACATGGCTCAGCAGTGCGTGACATGGGGAAATGAGCCGGTCATAGGTCATGCCGGTGATGCCGTGCATCCTGCTGTTGAGCCCGTGCAGAGCGTGCAGCTTCGTTTCGCCCCAGTCATGGGACCGCCCGATGACGACGACGGCACGTGGGTGATACGCGACGATGTCGGGGCGCACGGGCCGCAGGCCGACCTCTCACGTCTTCACCGGCGGTGGACGCTGACCGCATAGCCGCCGCTGTCGTAAGGGGCGGCGTCCCAGGTGGCGAAGCGGTCGACGAGGGTGAGGCCGGCTGCGGCGCAGCGGTCGTCGTACTCTGACAGCGTGATGCTGGGCGGCACGGGCAGGTGGGCTTCGTCCAGGCCGAAGCCGGCGACCATCAGACCGCCCGGACGCAGGGCCGCGGCCAGGCGCTGGATCACCGTGGCCTCGGTGCCGGCGGCGAGCAACGGGAAAATATTGCCTGCGGCGACCACGAGATCGAAGTCCGCCGTGATGCCGAGCAGGTCCGGCTCGAACCGGGCCAGATCGACCTGGAACCAGGGCAGTCCCGGCGCCTGCTGCCGCGCCACTGCCAGCATCGACGCGTCAACGTCCACCCCGACGCAGTCGTACCCGAACTCCGCAAGCCGGATCATGACCCGTCCGGTACCGCACCCGGCGTCCAGCACCCGCGCCCCGGCAGGCACGAGAGCCGCGCAGAAGCGTGCCTCACCGTGCACGTCCTTCCCGCTACGGGCCAGGGCCGCGAACCGTGCGGCGTAGTCCTCTCCGGACGTCCCCCCGGTCAACTCCCTCCAACGACTCATGAGGCCGACTATAGGTCCACCGTGTGCCACTCGAAGAAGCGCCCGAGCTCGCGACACTGAAGGCCGTCGCAGCGGGAACATCCTGGCGGGCCACCTCGTTGTCTCTGGACCCGTCCACGTCGCCACCCCTGGGAGCACCGTGCCCGAAACCACGCACGCCACCTCCACCGTTCTCCCCGCACTTCCGGCTCTGAGCGCGCAGGCCGAGCGACTGATCGAATGGGGGGTGCACGAAATCATCGGGCTGTCCACCACCGAGCTTCGCACCTTCGCCGGGCCCGCCGAAGCCTCCGCGGGCGGCGACGGCGCCCTGCTCGCCGTTCACCCACACCAGGCCCCCGCCTCCGCCCTCGCGCCGCTGCTCCGCCGCGACGGCAAGCCGGGCTTCGTCGTCACCGACATGTCCGACGTCGATCTCTTCGCTCCGCTCGACACGGTCACGCTGCCCGACGCCCCGCTCTACCTCCTCACCGGCCTCAACCGCGGCGACCGGATGGCCAACTGGAGCCCGAACGAGGCACTGCCCGCCCTCACCGCAGAGGCCCGCACCCCGTTGCTGCTCACCGAGGGCATTCACTGGGTGCTACAGCAGCCCGCTGTCCTGGAGCGCAACCACTGCTTCATGACCATCGGCTCCCGGCTACGCAAAGCCCATGGCACGTTGGACGCCCGCACGCCGGCGATCTGGATCAGCAACGGCACCGGACGGGACGGCCGCGAGCGCCGCAACGCCCCCAAGGTGGGCTGGTGCTGGGCGGGCAACCGGCACACCTGGCTGGGCATCGCCTCCGCAACAGGCCGCGGGACCCAGGACCGGTAGGAAGTCGTGATCGGGCGGACGAAAACCACAGGGCCGGCTGACACCGAATGCGATCTCTCGGCTTCATGTCAGCAGACCACCTGGGGATCATCGCCTCATGACAGTGAAATCCGATGCCCGTGTCAGCGGCGGACCCTCACGCGCCCTCACGGTGACCAGCGAGAAGATGGCCGGCAGCGGCCGACGGTGACTGCCGCCACCGGCACTGACACGAAGCCGACACATCGCGGCCTGGGTCGTCGCCCGGCTGCCCTCGCGCCACGACCGCTGCCCGTGCAGTTCTCCGGGCCTACCGGCTCGACCACGGTCCGTCCACCTGCCCTCAGCCGACCATGCGTTGGCGAACGGCGTGGGAGGATCCTCGATTTAATCATGGTGGGGGCATCGTCCGTGGGGAGCGTGTCGCCGTCGTACCAGGGGCACCGGTACCCGGTGGAGATCATCGCGCACTGCGTGTGGCTGTACTTCCGCTTCCCGCTCAGCTTCCGCGAGGTCGAGGAGCTGATGCCCGGGCGCGGCGTGCTCGTCTCCCATGAGAGCATCCGCCGCTGGTGCGCCAAGTTCGGACAGGGCTATGCCAACGGCCTGCGCCGCCGGCCCGGGGACACATGGCACTTGGACGAGACCTTCACCAAGATCAACGGAGAACAGAAGTACCTGTGGCGGACCGTCGACGCCGCCGGCACCGTCCTGGACATCCTGGTACAGAACCGGCGGGACACCGCTGCGGCCAGGCGGTTCTTCCGCAGACTTCTCAAGAAGACCTGCTCGGTGCCGCGGGTGGTCGTCATCGACGGGCTGCACTCCTACGGCGCGGCCCACCGCGAGGTGATGCCCTCCGTCGAGCACCGTGCCCACAAGGGTCTGAACAACCGGGCCGAGAACTCCCACCAGCCAACGAGGCAGCGCGAACGCGCGATGAAGGGCTTCCACAGCGTCGGCGGGGCGCAGCGGTTCCTGATCTGCGTTCAGCGGCATCTCACCCCGCTTCCGGCCACGCCGCCACCGACCACCGCACCGAAACACGCCACCCGCTTCGCCCTCTGGGGCCAGGCCACCGGCGCCGTCAGCCAGCCCGCCCATGCCTGAGCACCGGCCCGAAACCCGACCCCCGCCACACCCCGACGCGCCGGCAGAGACCCACGCACCCCACCACGTGACAGCGCCGCCGCAAGCCCTCGGCAGATTCGCCCCGACCGCGCATCCGCAGTCGGGCCGCATCCACGCGGGGGTCCGGGTTGATGGCGCAGGCGAAGTTCACCGCCTGGTACAGGATCCACTGGTGGTAGGGGAGGAGCCGGAACGCCCGCTTTCTGAGATCGTCGAAGTAGTCGTCGATGGACAGTCGGCTCAGGCGCACGTTGAGCTTGTGGTAGACAAAAATCTGTTACCCGCCGGTCTGCGTCACCGCGCCCGTCACCGGCCCCGGCCGGCCGCATTCGGCCGGCCGGGGCCGGTGACGGGCTGGGCTGCCACGGCCTCGTCCACGATCGCCGGCGGTGCTGCCGACTGCTCCGGCTGGGTCACCGGCCGCTCGCAGCGCATCCTCGGCCACCCGTGAGGCAGGGCGACCACGGACCGTCGCAGCAGCCCCGGAGAGGCGGCGGTGCCCGGTGAGGCGGCGGTGCCCGGTGAGGGATGCCTGGCAGCGGGCACGCGCATGATTCCTCCTGGTCGTGTACACAACCAGGGACCGTCAGCGGCGTCCGCGGCGGTTCGCGGTGAGCCCCCTCACCGGCGCGCTCGGCGCGCACTTCCGGTGTGCCGCCCGGGCGGATCAGCACGCTGCCCGGTCGCTCACCTGACGTAGGCAAGCCGACTCACCCATTGGGACAGCGTGAGCGAGGTGGTCAGGGCCCCTCGGGCCGCACTGTGCCGGCGGCGTCGGTGCCGCGAGCCATGGCGCCACCCGGCCGACCCGGGCAGGTACGACGGCTGCCGCCGACCGGGGTCGTACGCCAGGGCCTTGCGAAGGGAGGACAGGTGCGCGGCCACGGCCGCGAGGCAGTGATGCTCGTCCCGGCAGTCAGGGCAGGTCGCCAGGTGTGCGCGGACCGCGCTCGCCTCGCCGGGGTCCAGGACGTTGAGTGCGTGTCCTTCTAGCAGGTCGCCGATGGTGCGGCAATCCTGGGAGAGAGTAAGCATGGCGGGTCCCTTCCGTGCAGGGGTGAGAATCGCGCCGTCAACGGGGCCGGTGTGCGGCTGGTGCACCGGTACACAGCTCCGTTTCATGACCCCACCATCGCCCAGGAACGGCCCCCTGCGCGTCGTCCCCGTGCAGCAATTCCCGGGTACCACGGCCGCGGTATCCGGCAGGCCGGCCTACGACAGGGCCACAACGCGCTCCGCGGCCACGCCGGCATTCACCCGGTCACTGAGGGACGAGTCGCCGTCGTCGCCGGACTGACCACGCCGCACTGGTAGGCGATGACCACCAACTGGGCCCGGTCGCGGGCGGCCAGCTTGGTCATGGCCCGGTTGACGTGGGTCTTGGCCGTCAGCGGGCTGACGAACAGACGCTCGGCGATCTCGTCGTTCGACAGCCCCAGCGCGACAAGCCCCAGGACATCGCGTTCCCGTCGCGTCAGGCATTCCAGCCGCTCGTGCACGGCTGCCGTGCACGGTTCCGGCTGCGCCAGGAACCGCCTGATCAGCCCTCGGGTCGCCGAGGGGGACAGCAGCGCGTCCCCTGCGGCGACCGTGCGGACGGCGTCGAGCAGCTCCTCGGGCCGGGCGCCCTTGCCTAGAAAGCCGCTCGCACCTGCCCGCAGGGCCTCCGCGACGTATTCGTCGTCCTCGAAGGTGGTCAGGATCAGGACCTTCACCACCGAGAGGTCCTCGGCCTCGCCGATCAGCCGCGTGGCGACGAGGCCGTCCATCTCCGGCATGCGGATGTCCATCAGGATCACATCCGGTTGCTGCGTCCTCGCCAGCTCCACCGCCTCACGGCCGTTGGACGCCTCGCCCACGGTCTCCATGTCGTCGGCGGAATCGAACAGCATCCTGAAGGTGCCCCGCAGCAGGGCCTGGTCATCGGCGAGCAGTACGCGGATCGTCATGCCCATCTCTCCTCGGCGTCCCGCCCGATCGGTGCCACGATTGCCGCGCCCGGCCGCAGCGGCAGTTCGGCGGTCACGGTGAAGCCCCCGTCGGGGCGCGCCGCGGCCTCCAGCTTTCCCCCGACGCTGGCCGCACGCTCGCGCATCCCGATCAGCCCGTGGCCGGTACCGGGAGGGGGCTCGTGCGGTCGGGCGCGCCCGTCGTCCTCGACCGTGATCGTCAGCCATTGGGGCCGGTAGTGCAGGTAGAGGCGGGCTTGATCGGCCCCGGCGTGCTTGCGCACATTCGTCAGGGCCTCCTGCACGATGCGGTACGCGGCCAGGTCCACCGCCGGCGCCAGCGGCTCGGCCATGCCGTGCCGCATGTGCCTGACGGACAGGCCGACACGCTCGAAGGACGCCAGCAGCTCCGGTACCTGCGCCAGGCCCGGCATCGGATCCCGCGGCGCCTCCGGATCATCGGACTGACGCAGGAGTCCCACGGTCACCCGGAGTTCCTCCAGCGCGGACCGACTGGTGTCCCGGATGCCCTCCAGAGCGGTGACCAACTGCTCCGGCCGCCGCTCCACCAGGTGAACAGCAACACCGGCCTGCGCGTTGATCAAGGCGATGTGGTGCGCGACCACATCGTGCAACTCGCGCGCGATCCGGATCCGCTCGGCCGCCACCTGCTGCCGCGCCTCCTGCTCACGGGTCCGCTCCGCGTACTCCGCCCTTTCCTCCACGGCCGCCACATACGCGCGGCGTGAGCGCACCCCGTCCCCTACGGCGGCGGGCAAGGCCGTCCAGGCCAGCATCGCCACGTTGTCCCGGATGAGCCATGAGCCGGAGTCGAACACCACGGCCGCCCCGACCAGCAGGGCGGCCGAGGCCGATGCCACCATCCATGTAGTGCGCCGGTCGGTCCGGACGGCCACGGTGTAGACGGACACGATGACCGGACTCGTCACCAGCGGACTCTCCCGAACCCCGAGCACCTGGAAGACCACCCCGCAGGCGAGGGCGATGACCAGGACGCCGAACGGGTGGCGATGACGCCACAGCAACGCGAAACAGCAGACCGCCGCCAGCACCACGGCAGACGGGCGGACCAAAATCCGGTGCTCGTACGGGATGACGGAGGCGGCCACGACCGACAGCACGAACAGCACAACCGGCCCCAGCACGTCCAGCGTCCCGACCGGGGCGCCCACTGCCCGCCGCCACCCGTTGATCACTGTCATGCCACCACCGTAGGGCCAACACCCGAGTACCGCTGGCTCGCCAACACCGCTCACCACCACGAAGACATCCGACCCGCCCCCCCCAACGACAACAGCCCGTGCAGGGCTGAGGCAGGCTGCTGCGCGGCCGAGGATGGTCGAGTGCCGATGTGTCCGGGGCCAAGGCTCAATCCCAAAGCCCCGGAGCCTGAGCGGGCTCTTCGAAGACACCGCGCTACAGATCCAGACCGAAGCTGGTGGACAGCGGCTCGCCCACCTCCAGCCGGAAGGCGCGGCGCTCGGGTGTCCAGTCGTAGGCGCCGCTGTCCCACGCTTCGGCGAGCGGCACCATGTGGTCGATGTCCAGCTTCCCCGGGTCGGTGACCTCGACCTCGTCGTAGTACGACATCCACACCCCGCCACTCAGCGCGCACCGCTCCCCCTGCTCCGGCTTCGTGGTGGCCTCCTCGAGGAGGACCTCGGCCCGGGTGGGGCAGCCGTCGCCGTCCTCGTCGACCCAGTGCTTGAAGCTGTCGCGCTCGTAGCCCTCCCGCTTCTCGACCCCGTCCGGGATCCTCGCGATGGCGTCCGCGAGCGACAGGCCGCCTTCGGCAGGCCCGCCGGCCGCCCCGGACGGTGCGGGAAGCGCGCTGGAGTCCGGGGTACCGGGCTTCGCGTCGTCTTCAATGAGTTGCGGGTTACAGCCGGCCAGCGACATCGCAAGGAACGCGGCGGCGAGCGGCATGAGATGGCGGCGGGTCACGATCGGGCTCCTGAAAGTGAGACCGGAAGATTTCAAGTCCAGTGAGACGGTCGTGATGCTATGAGGTTTGTGGTGCGGGTTCGCGGCGCTTGGACGGGTCGTTGATCCAGGCCGTCTGGGGTATCTCGGGTGGTCGGGGGCGGCGGCCGAAGCGTTCGGGGTGGCGGGCGTATGCCTCGGCGAGGGTGACCGCGCGCTGGTCGCGGACCTCCTCGGCGGTCCCGAAGTGGACGGAGGCGGGTGTGTGCCAGCCGATGCCCGAGTGCCGGTGCTCGTGGTTGTAGTACGCGATGAAGGCGTCGAACCATTCGCGGGCGTGGGCCAGCGAGTCGAACCGTTCGGGATAGTCCGACATGTACTTCGTGGTCTTGAACTGGGCCTCGCTGTAGGGGTTGTCGTTGGAGACCTTCGGCCGCGAGTGCGACCTTGTCACCCCGAGGTCGATCAGCAGCTGGGAGACCTTCTTGCTCGTCATCGAGGTGCCGCGGTCGGCGTGCACGGTCTCGGGCACGATCCCGTTGCGGACGATGGTCTCGCGGATCAACTCCTCGGCCCGTTCGGCCGATTCAGCGGCCTCGACGGTGTGGCCGACGATGTAGCGGCTGAAGATGTCGATGATGACGTAGGCGTGATACCAGATGCCCTTGACCGGTCCGGCCGCCTTGGTGATGTCCCAGGTGAACACCTGCGACGGGGCGGTGGCCACCAGTTCGGGCACCGCCTGGGCGGGGTGGGTGGCCTGTCTTCGGCGCTCGCCGGACTGGCCCTTCTCGCGCAGGATCCGGTACATCGTGGAGACCGAGCAGTGGTAGCGCCCGGCATCCAGCTCGCGGGCCCAGATCTGCGCGGGCGCCAGTTCGGCGTACTCGTCGCTGTTCATCAACTCCAGTACCGCGGCCCGTTCTTCGGCCGTCAGGGCCGAGGGCTGGACCTGCGGCTTGCGGGGCCGGCGTGGTGGCGCCGGACGCAGCCGGCGGTAGTGGGTGGCCCGCGAGCGGCCGGTCAGCCGGCACGCCGCAGTCACACCCAGCACGCCCTCGACGCCGGTGAACGCGTCATCGGCCACCGGGGTGACGGCAGCGTTCAGTCCGCGCCCTCGGAGATCATTTCCAAGCTTGACTCTGTCGGGGATCTTGGTGGGTCGGGCTCAGGTTCCGAGGGTTCGCCAGGACTTCGGCCGGGGCAGGCCGTTATGGTCCAGGAAGGTCATGAAAGCGGTCGGTGGTCTCGGTGACGATGCTTCCTCGGCCGCTGACTGGCTGCTGAGTCGTTCGATGTTCACGGCAATGGCTGTAAGTACGTGCTGCAGGTGGGCTTTCGGCTGTCCTCGGTAGCGGCAGCGGCGCATGCCGTGTCCGTGGGCGAACTCGTTGATGGTGCCCTCTACTCCGGAACGGACTGCGTAGCGGGCTTTCCACTCGGGTGTCTGCTGCTCCGCGCGGACGCGGACTTGCAGGTCGCGGAGTTCTCGCGGGGGAAAGCCGACGTTCCGGGCGCTCTCGCGGGAGCTGGTGCACCGGGGGCGGTCCGGACAGGGCCGGCACTGGCTCTTGGTGAACCGTGCCACGATCAGAGGTGCCGCGGTGGGCGAGGACGTCGGGTAGGGGCCGTGCCAGCCCTGGCTGACCTGGCCTCGGGGGCAGGTGACCTGTCGGCGGTCGAAGTCGATGTGGAAGTCGTCCCGGTCGAAGCCTTCGTTCTTGCGGTGCTGACGGGTGGGGTTGCCCGGCAGCGGCCCAGTGACGGTGACCTGGTGTTCCCGGGCGGCCTGTTCCAGGTGGACCAGGGAGGTGTAGCCGCCGTCGACTAGGTACTCGGCGGGCAGCAGCCCGCGATGCGCCAGGCGCGTGTGGATGCCGGGCAGGGCCTGGCCGTCGTTCGTGGCGGCCGACGTGGTGGCCACGTCCGTGATCACGTTGGCGCTGTCGGAGGCGCACGTTTCGGTGACGTGCGCGGCGAACCCCTTCCAGCGGATGATGTGTCCGTGGCGGACATATCGCGCCGTGGTGTCGTAGGGCGAGACGATCGCCGAGGCAGAGGGCGGCAGGCCACCGTCGTCGGCGGTGCGCCAGCGCAGGCGCCCTGCCGCGTCGCGGTAGTAGTTCTGCACGACGATCCGTCGCAGCGCCTCGGCCTGTGGGCCGAACCGGTCCGGTCCGTGCTGATGGATGAGTTCCAGCAGCCGGCAGGCATCATTGCCGGCGGCGAGGATCCTGGTCTTGGGCCGGGTGGGGTTCTTGCCCAGCCGGACCGGGCGGCCGTAGCGCAGTCCCCAGTCCTCGTCGACCAGGCCGGTCAGCAGGTGTGATGCGGTGCGGGCCACTTCCTCCAGCACGGCACGGACCGCCTCGGTGACCAGTTCCAGCCGGGTCAGGTCACGCACCGCGGCCAGGACGTGGGTGGAGTCGGTGCGCTGCGTTGTGCGCTCGCGTACGAGTCCGGCTTCCTTCAGGCGCGCGAGCGCGAGGTCGAGAAGACGGTCGGCGCGGTCGTTCTGGGTGAGGCGCTCGCGGAAGTCGGCCAGCACACTGTGGTGGAAGCCGGGATCGTCCAGCTCCATGGCCAGGGCGTATTTGAAGTCGATGCGGCAGCGGACCGCTTCCGCCGCCTGCCGGTCCGACAAGTTCAGCAGGAACTGCAGGACGCAGACGGTGGCGAGCTGGGCGGGCGATAGACCGGGACGGCCGTCACGCGGGTACCAGCCCGCGAAGTCCTCGTCGTGCCACAGCCCATCAAGGCGGTCTCTCACCCACATCGCCGTCGTACCGCCCGGATTGCTCGCCCGCGCGATCTGCGCGGTCAGAGACGGGACTTGCTCACCGGAACGGAGACGGAGTGACAACAGACACCTCAACAACTGGATCGATCTTCGAAACAGCCCCGAGCATGCCCGCTGATCATGGTGGCGCACCGGGAAACTCCAAGATCCCCGACAGAATCAAGCCAAGAGCGCGGAAGCTTTTCCCATAACCTCCAGCGCGGCCTTGTTCCGCGCCAGTTCCTTCTCCAGACGCTCCACCTGGCGGCGCAGTTTCTCGTTCTCCGCCTCGGCAGCAGACTTCTTCGGCCTCGCCGGGCCGGTACGCTGGTCGACCAGCTTCTCCAGAGCCCCGGCATCCCGCGCTGCCCGCCACTCCTTCACATGCGAGTGGTACAGCCGCTCGCGGCGCAGGACCGCGCCCTTCTCGTTCTGCGGGGCGGCGTCGTACTCGGCCACGATCCGCAGCTTGTACTCCGGGCTGAAAGTGCGGCGCTTCGGCCGGGGAGCCGGGTCGGATCCGGCGGACTTGCTGCTGGTCATGAGGGGGTGGTTCTCCTGTCGTGCCCTCTCAGGCTAACCCGCCGAAGCGGGACGTCTCACCCAAGGCTGACAGAGAGGGCTGCGCGCCAAGGAGAACTTCCCCATCACGGGAACGCCGATCTCCGCGTACCCGCACCTGATCGACGCGCTCGCCGCCGTCAAGGAAGCCGCCGCCCGCGCCAACGAGGAACTCGGCCTGCTGGAGCCTCGCAAGGCGGCGGCCATCGTCGAGGCCTGCCGCGAAATCCGTGCAGGGAAGCTGCACGACCAGTTCGTCGTCGATGTCATCCAGGGCGGGGCCGGGACCTCGACGAACATGAACGCCAACGAGGTCGTCGCGAACCGGGCGTTGGAGCTGCTCGGCCACTCGAAGGGTGCGTACGAGTTCCTGCACCCGAACGAGGACGTCAACCTCGGCCAGTCGACCAACGACGTCTACCCGACCGCCGTCAAGGTCGCCACGGTCTTCGCCGTACGCGGCCTGCTCAAGGCGATGTCCGTGCTGCAGGACGCCTTCGCGGCCAAGGCGCTGGAGTTCTGCGACGTGCTGAAGATGGGGCGTACGCAACTGCAGGAAGCCGTGCCGATGACGCTCGGGCAGGAGTTCTCGGCGTACGCGGTGATGCTGGACGAGGACCGCAGCCGGCTCGCCGAGGCCGTCGAGCTGATCCACGAGATCAACCTGGGCGCGACGGCGATCGGTACCGGGCTCAACGCACCCACCGGATACGCCGAGGCCGTGCGCCGCCACCTCGCGGACATCACAAGCCTCCCGCTGGTCACAGCCGCACCTCGTCGAAGCCACCCAGGACTGCGGGGCTTTCGTCCAGATGTCCGGCGTGCTGAAGCGCATCTCGGTGAGGCTCTCCAAGAGCTGCAATGACCCGCGCCTCCTGTCCTCCGGGCCGCGCGCGGGCCTGAACGAGATCAACCTGCCGCCGGTGCAGGCTGGTTCGAGCATCATGCCGGGCAAGGTGAACCCAGTGATCCCCGAGGTCGTCAACCAGGTCGTCTTCGAGGCGATCGGCAACGACGTCACGATCACCATGGCGGCGGAGGCCGGCCAGCTCCAGCTGAACGCCTTCGAGCCGATCATCCTGTGCTCCCCCTCCGAGAGCATCACGCACCTGCGCGCCGCCTGCCTGACGCTCGCCGAGCGGTGCGTCGCCGGGATCACGGCCGACACGGACATGCTGCGCGCGACCGTCGAGAACTCCATCGGCCTCGTCACCACACTCAACCCCCACATCGGCTACTCGGCAGCCACCGACATCGCCAAGGAAGCCCTCGCCACGGGGCGCGGCGTCGCCGAACTCGTCCTGGAAAAGGGCTTGCTGCCGGCCGACACGCTGGCCGCGTTGCTCCGTCCGGAGGTTTTTGGCGGGGTCCCAGACCGGCTGAGCACGGGCGGGCGCGGGCCGGTGGGGGCTTGTCTCGCAGTTCCCCGTGCATCCAAGAGAACGGGGTGACTCCGGCCGGTTCGCACAGTGCCGGTCGTCATGGGCTGAGCGCGCGGTTCCCCGCGCCCCTCAAAAGCCCGAGGCCGGTTCGTACACTGCGACCAGCCACGAACCACCCGCACCCACCCAGCTCAGCTCCACCCCATGCGCGCCCCGGAGGACCCGACGACACAATGGTGACCATGACCTCGTCACACACCTTCCAGCCACTTCTGCACCGCATCGCCGCCGAGATCGAGAGCATGCCCGGACGTGGCCGGCCCGCCGACTACATCCCGGCGCTCGCGGCATGCGACCCGCACCGGTTCGGCATGGCCGTCGCGGAGCTGGACGGCACGGTCTACGGAGTCGGGGACTGGCGGCAGCCGTTCTCCACGCAGTCCATCTCCAAGGTCTTCACCCTCGCCCTTGACCTGGCCCGCGAGGGCGACACGCTGTGGGAGCACGTCGGCCGCGAGCCCTCCGGCAACCCCTTCAACTCGCTGGTGCAGCTGGAGTACGAGAACGGCATCCCGCGCAATCCGTTCATCAACGCCGGCGCACTCGTCGTCACCGACCGCCTCCACACCCAGAGCGGCGACGCGGCGGGCACCCTCCTGGAGTTCCTGCGCGCGGAGAGCGACAACGCGGAGCTCGCCATCAACAAAGGCGTCGCCGCCTCCGAGTCCGCCCATGGCGACCGCAACGCCGCGCTCGGCCACTTCATGGCGTCGTACGGGAACATCGGGAACCCGGTCCCGGTCCTCCTCGACCAGTACTTCCGCCAGTGCTCCATCGAGGCATCCTGCGCCGACCTCGCCCTGGCCACCGGCTTCCTCGCCCGGCACGGCATCCGCGCCGACGGCACCCGTCTGCTGACCCAGAGTCAGGCCAAACAGGTCAACGCGATCATGCTCACCTGCGGAACGTACGATGCCGCGGGCGACTTCGCCTACCGCGTGGGCCTGCCCGGCAAGAGCGGTGTCGGCGGTGGCATCATCGCCGTCGTCCCCGGCCGCTGCACGCTCTGCGTATGGGGGCCCGGCCTGGACGAGCGGGGCAACTCGGTGGCGGGAGTGGCGGCCCTGGACCGCTTCACAACACTCACGGGACTGTCGGTGTTCTAGGGTGCGTTTCAAAAGTGGATCTTGATGTGTCAAGATCCACTTCGTGGGGCGGCATGACCTGACGAATGCACAGTGGGCGAAGCTGGAACCCTTGCTCCCGGTGGGCAAGAAGCCTGGACGGCCACCGGTGCACACCAAGCGGCAGCTGATAGACGGCATACGCTGGCGCACCCGCGTCGGCGCTCCCTGGCGGGACGTACCCGAGCGGTATGGCCCGTGGGAGACCGTCTATGGCCTGTTCCGGCGTTGACAGCGGGACGGCACCTGGCACCGCGTCTTCGAGCAACTGCAGGCCCGGGCCGACGCCGAGGGGCTGATCACCTGGGACGTCTCGGTGGACTCGACCATCGCCCGCGCCCACCAGCATGCGGCTGGTGCCCGCAAAAAAGGGGATCTGCAGGTCGAGCCGCCAGGTGGTGTCTTCACCGAGCCCGATGATCACGGGCTCGGACGTTCCCGGGCGGGCTGACCACCAAGCTGCACCTGGCGGTCGAGCAGGCCCAGAAACCTATGTCGCTGGTCATAACGGCCGGGCAGCGCGGTGACTCCCCGCAGTTCCAGGTGGTCCTGGGCCGTATCCGGGTGCCCCGGCTCGGGCCGGGCCGCCCGCGCACCCGGCCGGACAAGGTTCGTGCCGACAAGGCGTACGGCTCCCGCGCGAACCGCGCCTACCTGCGCAAGCGCGGTATCAGCCGCACGATCCCGGAGAAACGCGACCAGATCGCCAACCGCAAGAAGCGCGGTTCCCACGGTGGCCGGCCACCGAAGTTCGACAAGGCCGACTACAAGGAGCGCCACGCGGTGGAGTGCGGAATCAATCGCCTCAAGCACCACCGTGCGGTCGCCACGAGATATGACAAACTCGCCATCCGCTACGAAACGACCATACTGGTCGCAGCGATCAACGAGTGGCCGTGACCAGCACTTTCGAAACGCACCCTAGCCCCACTCCAGAAGCCACACCCGGCCGAGGCTCGCCTGGATCAGTGTGCGGCCTGGCGGTGCGAGCTTCGGCAGCCGGCTCTCCTGTCGAGTCGTCCGGAACCGTAAGCGGTGCGAACACCGTCCCCGGGCCGAGCCGAGGAATCACGACGTAGGTCTGGAAGGCACCGGCCTCTCGCGCACGGAAATTGCCCACGATCCGCTGACGTCATGGGAGTTGGCGACCGCGCCGGCTTCGGCGCTTTTGGCGGCATGGGAGCCGGAGCCGTCGCACCGGGCGGCTCCTAGACTTGGAGCGGGAGCCTGGCCTGCGTCGGTGTGCCCGGTGCGGGAAGGCGGCGGGCTCCATGCCGTATGTCGCTGTGAGTGTGCTGAGCCACTCCGGGCTGCTCCGCGAGGGGAACGAGGACAGCCTCGTCGTCGGACCGTGGACCTTGGTGCGCCACCGTGACCGAGAATCCGCAGACCCTGGTCTTCCCGCTCGGGATGCCCCTCGTCGTCGCCGTCACCGACGGGCTCGGCGGACATCCGGGCGGCGACGTGGCCAGCGCCATGGCCGTCCGCCGGATCGCATCGATCGGTCCCGTCCTGAGCAGCCAGGATGCTGTCCGTGACGCCTTGAACGCCTGCAACCGCGCCGTGTGCGAGGCCGCCGGCGGCGACGGAAGCGAGCTGTCAGCCATGGGGACGACGGTCGCCGGCGTCGTCGTCCAGCCCGGCTCGCTGCTGGTGTTCAACGTGGGTAACAGCCGGGTCTTCGCGACCTCCCGCGGCGGGCTGCGCCAGATGAGCGTCGACGACAGCCCCCCGCTCGATCCCGGGGAGCGCACCACGTCCCTCGTGACCCTGTGCTTGGGCGGCACCCCCGTCTACCGTCCCATCCGTCCTCACGTGACGGCCACCCCGGTGGCGTCCGGTGACCGCTGCCTCATTTTCACAGACGGCCTGACCGACCTGCTGACGACCGACGTGCTCGACGAGGTGATGAGGGAGTACGACGACGGCCGGGCGGCTTTTGAGCCATGGAAGGCCGCCATCGCGGCGGGCGGGCCCGAGAACATCACGCTGGCGGTCGTACGCGTCGGAGACGAGTGGGGGACGGCCAGGCTCGAGCGCCGGATCCCGCCGCCCCGGGCCGATGGGAGGTGACCGGTTCCTGTGTGCAAGGTGCGCCGGGACCGGCGGTGCATGAACGAGCGGGCTGCGGAGTGGGCACGGGACGATACGCGATGTCGGGGAAAGACGGAGCGACGGTGGCTACGCCGTGCTGTTCCAGACATATGGTCCGCCGACGCGCCACTCGATCAGCTCGGGGTCGTCGACCGCCCGATCCTGGGCGGGCAGGCCCGTACAGTGCAGGAAGTCCAGCACGTCGAACAGGCTGTACGCGATGCCCACGCGCGCGCCGTGGATAGTCAGCCGCCGACCGCTGTCCGACTCCGGCGGATGCACGACCACAGGTGGGCGCACGTCCATGGCACCAGCATGCGCCGGGACCGGTCGGCCCGCAGCTTCCGGTCCTTCCGGGGTTCCGAGCCCGAGATCCGCAGGGTGTCGCCGGGCGAGTCCAGCCCCGGGGTGCGGCATCGCGGGCGGCCTCGGCCCGGGAGGGATCCGGAAGCCGACCGGACCAGGCCAGGCCAGGCCAGGCCATCGAGTGAGTCACATGGTGGTCAGTCCGTCTCGTATTTCGGTCGATGATCTATTACCGGGCGCACACTGGATGCAGATGGCCATGTCGTGGGCCGAACATGGAGGTAGGCCATGAGCACTCTCGAAGAACACATCGACGTCGGAGTTCCGATCGACACGGTCTGGGACAGCCTCCACCGGGTGGAGGACTATCCGCGCTTCGTGGAAGGAGTGCGCGAGGTCCGTACGGAGGCGGGGGGTCGGGCGCGTTTGGAGGTCGAGGCCGACGGCCGGGTCCGGGAGTTGGAGGCCGAGGTCTCGGACCGCAGGGGGGAAGGCGTGATGGAGTGGCACACCACGGGCGCCCCCGAGCTGATGGGTTCCGTCTCGCTGAAGCCGATCGATGAGAACCGCACCCGGGTCCAGGCCAGGCTCGAGTACGACCCGGGCGCGATCAGGGAGGCCCTCGGCGGGCCGAAGGGATTCGCCCAGGCGAACGCGATCGAGCGGCTCGTCCGGAGCGATCTGGAGCATTTCAAGGAGTGCGTGGAACAAGGGCGGTGAGGATAGCAAAAGGCGGGCGCTGCCAGACCGTTAAAAACGGCAGCCTATGCTCGGAGCGGCCGCCGCGCGGCGAGCTGGGTGCTGCAGCTCGTGCTCGCGGTGGCGTGTCAACGGTGGGTCGGGACCGCTTTCGCACGAGCGTGTGGACGGGGGTGGGGGACCCTGGCGGAATACTCCCCGCAGAGCCGCGACATCGGGCTGGCGGTATACCGGTCAGGTCTCGATCACGGCATCGCAGTCGGGGCAGACCACGGATGCGTACCCCGCGGGGTACCAGGGCGCCCCGGGGCGCTCGGAGGGCTTCCAGCCGGCCTTCTCCATGGCGAAGGTGTCCTTGCCGCAGAGGGTCCGCGGTCCCGTGGTGGCGGGTGCCCCCGGGGCGGAGGGCGCTGCGTGCACCCTGCGGACAGGACGTTCCGCACAAGCCGGTATCCCCGGGGAAATGCGCGGGGCCATCGGCTTGTCGAGCTCGTACACGACGACGATCCCGCTCATTCCTCCGAACTCGCTCATTCCTCCACAGTAGGCGGCCGCGCGGTCGCCGCGCCCGAAGCCTTGAGCCGGGTGGTCATCCAGCCCCGTCCACCGGTTCGGGCCTGGCCACCTCGAACTCCACCCGGACCTCGTCGGCCAGCCGCAACGCACCCAGGAACGCGGTGTAGGGCTTGATTCCCCAGGTGGATTGCGTGACGGTCGCCCAGCCGCGCAACAGCCCGTCGCCATTGCTTTTCCCGTGCACCGTCACCGGGTGGGTCCGGCCCCTGATGGTGAGCTCCCCGGTGATCTCGAAGGACTGCGGCGTGCCCGTGATGCCGGTGGAACGGAAGGTGATCGTGGGGTGCTCTGCGGTGTGCAGCAGAGCTTTGCCCCCGAGAGTCCGTTTGATCTCGGCCCGGTCGGCCTCGGTGAGCGCTTTCAGCCCGCCCGTTCCCTCCCGGACCTCCAGTGAGCCCGTCTCGACCGCCACAGCCACCGACGACCTGTCGGGGTGACCGACGGACATCACGGCTTCCCCGGACCACCGGGTGGCCTCGATCGTGAGGTCGTGCCCCGCCCTGCGGCCCAGCCCGGCGCGGCCGGTCCTGATCAGGAGGCGGCCGGTCGATGGCCCGAGCCGGTACGTTCCGTCTGTCAGCGTCACAGCGCCGAGGGTATGGGGCGGATGCGGCCGCCGCCGTCGAAGGAGCCCGGTCGGCGTGTCCCGCGTAGGTCGAGATGGCACTGCGCCGCAGCAGAGCCGGATGCCCAGGTCGCGGCCACGATGCGCGCCTGTCCGCTGCCGCGAGACCCGCCGGGGAAGCGCGGCGCGGCGTGACCGCCACCCGTGCTGCCGATCAGTCGCCCTCCGAGCCGCGAGCCACCGGTTTGTCGACCACAGGCCCAGGCCGCCGAGGCCGTTCGGCCTGCATCGGAAAGCCGCCTGCCTGTTCGCTGCCTGACACAGACGGTTTGCGGGGACGGCGGACGCCTCTGCGGGATCGTCACCGCGCACAATATCGACTGGCTCTCCCGGCGGCACACGACAGGGACGGTCTGCGGTGCTCCACCTCCCGGCCATGGCCTCCGCCTGCGGCTTCCTCACCGGCGGGGACACTCCTTCTTCGGGAGGCACGAGCAGACGGCGACCATGCTGATCAGGGCAATTTCGGTGCCTGGGAAGCAGGGCGTGTGGCACGGTCAGCGCGCTTCACAGGCCAGAACGCACCATGGTGACCGGGCAGTGCACGTGGTGGAAAACGGCCTGGCTGATCGAGCCCAGCAGCAGTCCGGCGAAGTCGCCCCGGCAACGATCAGTTGAGCCCGGCCGCTCGCTTCGATCAGAGCCTGCCGGGGACGCCCGCGCGGCACTGTCATGTTGGCCGACCGGGTGGGATGATCTTCTGGTTGGTCATGCCGGGAGGAGCCGTCCGTGGACAGCGCGCCGCCGTCGTCGTACCAGGGGCACCGGTACCCGGTCGAGATCATCGCGCACTGCGTGTGGCTGTACCACCGCTTCCCGCTGTCGTTCCGCGAGGTCGAGGAACTGATGATCCAGCGCGGCGTCCTCGTCTCCCACGAGACCATCAGCCGCTGGTCCGCCAAGTTCGGCCGGACCTACGCGAACGGATTGCGCCGCCGACGGCCCCGGCCCGGGGACACGTGGCACCTGGACGAGCTCTTCATCAAGATCAACGCAGAGCCGCACTACCTGTGGCGGGCCGTCGACGCCGACGGCACCGTGCTCGACCTCCTGGTCCAGGGCCGAAGGGACGAGGTCGCGGCCCGGCGCTTCTTCCGCCGCCTGCTGAAGACGACCCGCACGGTGCCACGGGTGATCGTCACGGACAAACTCCGCTCCTACGCGCCGCCCACCGCGAGGTGATGCCCTCCGTCGAACACCGTGCCCACAAAGGCCTGAACAACCGGGCCGAGAACTCCCACCAGCCGACGAGGCAGCACGAACGCGCCATGAAAGGCTTCCGCAGCATCGGCGGAGCACAACGGTTCCTGATCTGCGTTCAGCGGCATCTCACCCCACTTCCGGCCACGCCGGCACCGGATGACCGCCCCCGAATACCGCACCGAGATGACCATCCGGTGCGCTATCTGGGACCAGGTCACCGGCGTCGCCGGCCCGCCTGCCGCAGCGTGAACACGGAGCCGGAACCCGGCCCCACCACACCCGACACACCGTCAGACACCCACGCACTCACCAACGTGACAACGCCCCGGCAGGTGCTTGCGGCCTACCAGAGGCACCACCACGAGCATCGGCCCCACCAGGCACGCAACCGGCTACCACCCGATGCCCAGAAACAGCCCACCGCGATAGACACCGGCGCCCGCAAACTGCTGCGCACCCGCATCCTCGGCGGCCTCATCAGCGAGTACAGATACGCCGCGTGACCTGCGGCAACGACTTTTCGAGCGGCACAGGATACCCGCACCTGTCCACACTGCTCGCACTCGTCTCCGCCGTCGCCGCCCTCATCGGAGGCATCGTCAACACCGGTGGATCTGAGCCGCGCTCATATCGTCGGGGGATCGCGAGCGAGGAACTGGATCCCCTTTGACTCATGCCCATTCACGGTGGCCACCATCATGGTGCGGATGTCGACACTTTCGACGTCCCTTGGGCTCAGCCGACCAGGCGGGAACGGTCGGCTGTGATGTGGGGCGGGCCGAGGTGTTCGAGCAATAGCCCTTCCCGGGTGGACCACGGGCAGATCTCGACGCTCTTGGCCCCGCAGGCTTCCATGAGGGCCTGTGCGATCAGGGCTCCGGCCAGGGACTGTTCGGCGCGGTGCCGGGAGATGCCCGGCAGCTTGGCACGGCGGGACGGGCCCGCGGCGGCCAGCAGAGAGACTGACGTGCGCAGTTGGGGTAGCGCCAGCCGCCGTCCGGCTCGCGGTGTCTTGCCCTGGGCGGCGGCGAGCCGGGCGAGCTGTTCGAAGGTCTTGGAACAGGCCAGCACCCGCCCATCCGGTTCGGCCTGCGGCAGACCGGGCACGGCTTCCAGGGACCGATGAAGGTGCTGCCGGATCTCGGCCAGGCGGCGTTGGGATGGCGCGGTGCCGCCGGGAAGCCAGTCTCGGGTGATCCTGCGAGCACCTAGTGGCAGCGAGTGGAGGGCGCGGGGCTGGTCTCCGGTGCCGGAGGCGATCTCTACGGTGCCGCCGCCGATGTCCAGGACCAGCAGCTGCCCGGCCGTCGGGCCTGCCCACTGGCGGGCGGCCACGTAGGCCAGCCGCGCCTCCTCAACGCCGGTCAGCACGCGCAGGCGGGTGCCAGTGGTGCGTGCCACCCGCTCGATGATCTCGTCGCGGTTGGGCGCGTCCCGGATGACGGAGGTCGCGAACGCGAACACTTCCGGTCCGTGCGGACGCGGGTCGGCGGCGACGGCCTCGGCCACTGCCCGCTCGACGTTCTTCATGCCGGCCTTGTCCAGCCGTCCCTTGCGGTCGAGGGTCTCGTGCAGCCTCAACCGCACCTTGCGGGAGAACACCGGCTCCAGCACCGTCCCCGGGCGCCGGCGCACCACCGTCAGCAGAGCACTGTGGCACCCGACATCGAGTACACCGGCCTGCCGCATCCCATCACCCCCCTGGCCCCACGCTCGAGCGGACCGGCTCCTTCTCCGATCTTCCGGCAGCCCAGACGACGACGCGACGGGGATTCCGGCCCACCGCGTGAGCATATCGTCACCACCCGCGCACCCTCCGTCCCGGCCCGCAGCAGTAGAGCCGTGGACGATCTCACGCCGAATGCGCACGGAGGTCCCGGACCCTCGAACCGTATGGTTTCGCCCACCGTGGTCCTTTCCCACGATGGCCCTGTCAGCGCCGGCTGGGCAGCACCGTCACCCCGGACACTCCGGCGAGTTCAGCCTTGGCCTGTTCCAGGTCGCAGGAGAGCTCAGCAATGATCATGCACATGGTTTTGTTCTTCGCCTGCTCCCGACGGAGCTCGACCGTCAAATCGTCAGCCTCGGACCTGAGCTGCCGGTTCTCATCGGCGAGTTCCTGCATCGCAGTCGGGATGGAGTCCTGGGCCTTGGCTCGGGCTTGAAACTCCTGGATGAGATCGGTGTGCCGGTACACGACATCCCGCCGCAGCTCACTCTCGGTGATCAACTCCGACGCGGTCAGCTTTCCGGCCTGCGAGTGCAGCGGCGTGCCGGCCAGGAGCCGGTCGGCGGCAGCCCGGATCGCGGCCCGGTCTGCTTCCTCGTCACGCGGTCGGCGTCCCATCACGGCTCCTTCGTCGTCGGGTTGGGATCGGACGGGCTCGCGTGATGGGCCTCGATGACGGCCCGGCTGCTCTCCGCCAGCGAGGCCGCCCGGTCCCGCAGGGGAAGCGGGCTCAGCCGGTCGGCTGCCGCAGCCTCCCACCACCGCCGGAGGCGCCGCTGCTCTACGACGCCCTCTGAACGGAAAATCCCAGATCAGCCGGGCAGGCGGCAGCGTCCGTTCGGCGTCAGCCGGGCAGACGGACTTGGTGGTTGTGGTGCTCAGCCCGCAGTTTCCACGGGGGTGAGGGTGACCTGGTGGCCGAGGGCCTGGAGCTGGCGGACGAGGGCCTGGGTCTTGCGGACGGGGTTGACCAGGCATTGGTGGTGGTCGGGCCCGAGGTCTTCGAAGCGGGCGGCGGGATCGTTGATGATGTGCCAGACGATCACCAGCATCGACCGGGCCACCGCGACGATGGCCTTCTTGTGTCCCCGGTGTTTGACGAGTCTGCGGTAGCGGGCTCCGAGGAAGGTGTCGGTCCGGGCCGCGGCCATCGCCGCTTCCCCGATCATCCCCTTGAGCCACGGGTTGCCGTGCCCGGTGGGCCCCGAGGTGTTCTTGCCGCCGGACTGGATCGTGCGAGGTGCGAGCTTGGCCCACGACACCAGGTGACCGGAGGTCGGCAAGACCCTCATGTCCGGGCCGAGTTCGGCAACGATCACCTCGGCAGCGGTCCGGCCGATCCCGGGGATCTCGTCCAGACGCTCGACCAGCGACAACAGGTCCACCTCGCCGGTCCCGCCCGGGGCGCCGCGCGGCCGGCCTGTGCCCCCGTCCGCCTCCGGCAGACGGATCCCGGCGAGCTGGGCGGTGATCCGCTGCGACAGCTCGTCCACCTGGACGGTGATCCGGTCGATGGTGTCCAGCAGCAGCCGGCACAGGTAGGCACGGTGATCGTCGAACTGGCCGGTCAGCGCCTCCACCAGCGCATCGTGCTTGGAGACCAGCCGGCCACGGGCCAGACCGGCCAGTGCCCGGGGGCTTCGCTCCCCACCGATCAGCGCCTCCAGCACGGCGCGTCCCGAGACGCCGAAGAGGTTGGTGGCCACCGACGAGAGTTTGATCTGCGCGTCCTCCAGCACCTTCTCGATGCGCTGCCTGTTACGGCTGCGTTCGCCGATGAAGACCGAGCGGAGCCGGGTCAGGTCGCGCAGTTCCCGGATGGGTTTGGGCGGCACGAAGGAAGGCCGGAGCATACCCCGTTCGGCGAGCTTGCACAGCCACACCGCGTCGAGTTTGTCGGTCTTGGGGCGGCCCGGGACGTTCTTGACGTCGCGGGCGTTGACCAGCCGGCACTCCAGGCCGCGGGCTTCGAGGAGGTAGAACCACGGCTTCCAGTAGCTGCCCGTCGCCTCCATGACCACCCGGGTGACACCCTGGCAGAGCAGGTGATCGCCCAGTTCCAGAATGGCGTTCGTGGTCGCCCCCACGTTCCGCACCCGCTGGGTGCGGCGTCCCTCGATCCTTTCGTGCGGCAGACGCAGGCACAGCATCCCGGATGCCTTGGCCACATCGATCGCGGCGACTCGCTCCACCAGTTCCGCTGTCTGGTCGACCACCTCGGACTCGTCCATCCACGTCCCCTCCCTCACACGGACCCGCCGGGCGGCAGCCACCCGCAGGGCCGTGAGGGGAAACGAGAATCTGAACGGCGTGCTCGAAGGCGACAGTGCGCGACCCCTCCGGCCGGCCCCGGCGCCAGACTCTGTCCCGGGCTCACTGTCCCAAAGAGGGAGCGACGTCGACGGGCGGCCACCACGGCCCATTTTCACGCCTGTGAGGCGTCCCCGCAGGGGATATGGGGGACTCTGTCAGCCTTGGGTGAGACGTTCCGCTTCGGCTGGTTAGCCTGAGAGGGCACGACAGGAGAACCACCCCCTCATGACCAGCATCAAGCCCGCCGGATCCGACCCGGCTCCCCGGCCGAAGCGCCGTTCCTTCAGCCCGGAGTACAAACTGCGGATCGTTGCCGAGTACGACGCCGCGCCGAGCAGGCCCTCTTCGCCTACATCGAAGGCTTCTATGACCCCCGGCGCCGCCATTCGGCGAACGGCCAGCTCAGCCCGGCCGAGTACGAACGTCGTCACGCCGCGAAGACACCACATAGAGTGCTCTGCGCAGCCGCATAGCTCGCAAGCCCATCGGTGTCTGTCAGACCGGGGCAACTCCAAAAGGCGACTACGTCCGGCGTACCCGAGCCGAAGGGCAGCCGCCCCGTGGCGGCGTACGCGACAAGCGCGCCCCAGCCGAACATGTCGCTCTCCGGTCCGGCGCTGCCGGTTCGATAGTACTCGGGACTGATCCAGCCGGGCGTTCCGGTCATGACCTCGGTGCGGGTCACACTCGTGCCGTCGACCGTGTGCGCGATACCGAAGTCGAGCACACGCGGCCCACCTGGGGTGAGGATGACGTTCTGCGGCTTCACGTCCCGGTGGACCACGCCGGCGCCATGGACGGCGGCCAGCGCCTGAGCGGTACCCGCCGCGAAGGCGTACAGCATGCCACCGGCGAGCGGGCCGTGGGCGGTCAGGTGATCGTTGAGGGTAAACCCGGGGGCCGAGCCTGCCCCACTCTTCCGCACATTCGGGCGAATCGGGGCGATCGAACATACGATGGGCGGGAGCCGGCGCGGTGCCGCAAGGGCGCACCGGGCCGCCTGTCCGACCACACGGGGTGACAGACACATGGCACAGGCCGTGGAGCCGACGCGGACCGTCCTCATGACCGTGGACGACGACCCGGGGGTCTCCCGCGCCGTCGCCCGGGATCTACGGCGGCGCTACGGCGCCTCGTACCGGATCGTGCGCGCGGAGTCCGGCGAGTCCGCGCTGGACGCGCTGCGCGAGCTGAAACTGCGCGGCGACCTCGTCGCCGTCATCCTGGCCGACTACCGCATGCCGCGGATGAACGGCATCGAGTTCCTCGAACAGGCCCTGGACGTGTACCCGGGCGCACGGCGGGTCCTGCTGACCGCGTACGCGGACACCGACGCGGCGATCGACGCGATCAACGTCGTCGACCTGGACCACTACCTCCTCAAGCCCTGGGACCCGCCCGAGGAGAAGCTCTATCCGGTCCTGGACGACCTGCTGCAGGCCTGGCGACGCAGTGACTACCGGCCGGTGCCCAGCACCAAGGTGGTCGGGCACCGCTGGTCGGCGCGGTCGTCCCAGGCGCGGGAGTTCCTGGCCTTCATGGCTTTTGCCAGAGGAACCGAAGGAGACGGTCGCCTCTGTCACCCGGCGGGACCCGGCGGGACCCGGCTCACCATCATCGGCAAGGCGGCCGGGCGGTGCCTCTCCGAGTCCCGTCCAACGGCGGTTTGAACTCAGCCGCCGCTCTTTCGTCGAAACGACCGCTGGCTCGCAGCCGGGCCGTGCGCGCCGCGGACCTTCGACGCGTCGGTGTTCGCAGCGAGGGCCGCGGCCTGCGCCTGCTTGTCTCGCTTGCGCGCCAGGGCCTCCCGGAACTTGCTCTTCAGGTCGTACTGGCCGTCATCGTCAGGCACCAGGGCACGGCTCTCGGTGTCAGCCGTCTCCGGACCTTCTTGCGATGGAAACTCTGCAGTCATGGTGACCTCCTGAAATCGGGCAGTGGAAGCACAGCTTGTCATGCCGGGCACCGCGCAGGCCGCCCGCCTGTGGACAGCCGGGACCGTGGGGCCTCAGAGAGCTGCCGATCCGCGGTTGAATACCGGTGTGGCACGAAAAGTCGTGGGGTTCGGCGAAGACGATCTGCGGGTGCTGGCGGGGACTCGGTCCTTCGAGCGGGGGCTGGGGTATCTGGACGCGGTGCGCGGTCTGGAGGTAGGGGAGGGCTCGGTCACCGCCGTGGTGCACGGTACGGATGTCTACGAGGTGGAGCTCACCCTTGGTAGGGACGACGGGCTCTTGGGATGGTGCGACTGTCCCTACGGGCAGGAGGGCAACTTCTGCAAGCACTGTGTGGCGGTGGGGCTGACCATGCCGCGGCGGGCGAAGACGATCCCGCATCAGCAGGTCGCCGCACGGGCACGAGCCTCCGGTCTGGAAGCGTGGCTCACGGCACTGTCCCAGGACGAACTCCTGGCGCTGGTGCGGGAGCAGATCGCCGAGGACCGCCGGCTGCGCCGACGCCTGGAGCTGCGGGCCGCCACCGCGCGTTCCGACATCGGTACGGTCCGCGACCGGATCCTGACACTGATCGATCCGCGGCCTTTCGCCCGGTACGGGTACATCGAGTACGCCTCTGCCTCCGGGTATGCGCAGCAGGTGGCAGAGGCGGCGGCCGCGCTGCGCGCCCTGACCGCCGACGGTCAGGAGGTGCAGGCGCTCGGTCTGGCCGAGGAGGCGATCCGGGTGCTGGAGGAGACGTACAGGGAGATCGACGACTCCGACGGTGTGGTGAGGCAGGCCGCCGCCGCGGTGGCCGAGGCCCATCTGGAAGCGTGCGAAGTCGCGCGCACCGATCCGGAGCACCTGGCTGGTCAGCCAGGTGCTCGGCGACAGCAACGACGTGATCGACCTGGACCCGCTCGACTACGCCTAGTACTCCAGCCGTAGTTCGTGATCTTCATTCCTGAGTGGCTTGTCGTCGGTAGTGGCTGGCTTGGGATCGGGCCTGGTGGCGGCGTCGCCAGTTCGACCAACCGAGCCGGTGGGCTGTGTCGTGGACGGGTCGGACGACGAGGGTGATGAACAGGCGCTGGATCTCGTTGCAGGTGAGCGGAATGAGGGCATCGGGTGCGGGGCGGGTGTGCTCGTCTGCGCGTACGACGGCGAGGAAAGCGTGCGCGAGCATGGCGAGGGTGACCCAGCGGGACCAGGAGGTATAGCGGCGGACCTGGTGCTCGTCGAGTGCGGCCAGGCCCTTGCCCGACTGGAAGAACTCCTCCACCCGCCATCTTGATCCGGCGACTCTGACCAGCACGGTCAGCGGCACGGACGCGGGCGAGTAGCAGCGGTAGTAGGCGAGTTCGCCGGTGCTGCGGTTACGGCGGATCAGTAGCTGACGACTCCCGGGGCGGGGGTCGGGGAGGTCGATGACTGCCCAGTTGTAGACGCGGTGACCCTTGGCCCCGGCCCCTGCGGAGAGCTTCTGCCAGGCCCGCTTGGGCACCTTCTTGGCCAAGATGTCCGCACGGAACTTCCCCGCACCGGTGGTGACTTCGTGCGAGCAGGCCACCGCGAGGACGTAGCCGGTGCCGCGTTCCTCCAGTGCGGTTCGCAGCTTCGGGTTGCCGCCGTAGACCTCGTCGCCGGCAACCCATGCGGCCTGGTGGCCGGCGTCCAGGAACCGGGCGACCATACGAGTGGCCAGCTCCGGCTTGGTGGCGAAGGTGGTGTCCTCGGCAAGGCCCGCGGCGCGGCAGCGGTCGGGGTCGGAGGTCCAGGAGCGCGGAACGTAGAGTTCCCGGTCCACTGCGGCGTGGCCGCGCTGACCTGCGTAAACCAGGTAGACGGCGACTTGGGAGTTCTCGATCCGGCCGGCAGTACCGGTGTATTGGCGCTGGACGCCGACCGTGCCAGTGCCCTTCTTCACATCGCCGGTCTCGTCGACGACCAGCACCGCCCGGTCGTCGTGCAGGTGCTCCACCACGTAGCCGCACACGTCGTCGCGGACCTGATCGGCATCCCACTTGGCCCTGCCCAACAAGTGCTGCATGCCGTCCGGAGTGGTCTCGCCAGCCCACTCGGCGATGGTCCAGCAGTTCTTGCGCGGCAGATCGGCCAATAGACCGAGCACCAACCGCGCCGCCCTGCGCCGGGGTTCGACCCGGGCGAAGCGCCCCGCGATCCGGCCCATCAGGCCCTCGAACGCGTCCCGCCAACGGGTGGGTTCTATGCTGTGACCTGCGGCCACCGTCTCTTCGTCAGTCCACACAACTCACGATGATCAACGGTGGCCGCACCCGTCTCCACAACGCGTCAGGGTCGCGCAGTTCCGCCTGCCGTCCTGAGTCAGGAGGACATGTGCAACGTGGCGAAGTCTGGTGGGTGGAGTTCGACGAGCGGCGGCTGGTCGTACTGCTGGCGGCAGACGACGCGTCCAGGATCCGGGCGATGCAGGTCGTCACTCCTGCGGGCGTCGACATCAGCGGTCTGGGCGTCGAAGTGCAAGTAGGTGCCATGGAAGGACTGCCCTTTGAAGGCGTGCTGCGGTTCGCGTTCCCGCGCCCGGGCTTTACCCCCTGCACGTGGCTGACCACCGTGTCCCAGGACGACCTGATCGAGCGGGCGGGCGTCCTGTCCTCCGCGAAGCTCAGCGAGATAAGGGACGCCCTCCGTCTCGGTGAACTCGGGTAGGCGGAGAGGCGCCACTCACCATCGAGATCACGATCTACGGCTGGAGTACTAGGTGCTGGGACAGGGCGAGACCGACGGCGAGGACCGGCAGAGCGGCCCCGGCAGGCTCGGCCACATCGCGGAGGAACTCCGCACCGGACAGGCTGACACCGGAGTTGATCGACACCTCACCGGCGCTCACGTCGGTGACCCGGCCGCCGAACATGGTCACCACCCACAGAAATGTCCACCCAACGCCGACCATGCCCACCGTGGAGGCCGGGGAGCGGCGCGTTCGGCGCCCTGTACGGGCCGCTCACCGCCTTCGTCGCCCTGCTGCTGTGGGCCAACCTCACCGCCGTCGCTCTCTTCCTCGGCATCGCGTTCGCGGCCCAGTTGGAGGCAACACGTGCCGGTATCGACACCGCGGTACGGCCGGACCCCGGGCCGGGCCGGGCCGCTGACCGTCGGGAAGGACGCGCCGGCGCTGGTACGAGGCGCGCCGTTGCCGTGTTGTCAGTTCTGCAGCTCCTGCCACGGCAGCCCGCCTGCCACCACATCACCCCACCCAGCCCCTCCCCACATGACGAACACACCGTTCGGAAGCCGTTGTCCTTCCGAACGGGAGCGCTGCATTTCCGCTGGTCAGGCATGAGGCTGGTACTTCGGCGGGAGTGATGACGTGTCGTGTCCTTGGTAGAGGGTGCCAGGTGTCGTCAGTGACGGGTTTGTTGGGGCAGCACGGCGAAGCCGCACGTGTCGTCGCTGCGTTCGACGACTTCCAGGGTGAGGTGGAGCGCGTCCTGGCCCAGTCGACGAGGCGACCCGCGTAGTCGCCGCCGACCCGCACAAGCCGGATCCCGCGATGACGGGCCAACAGAAAGCCAATCGCGCCCTACGCAAGGATCCGTGTCCTCTCGAACGAAGGCGGAAAAGCCTCACTGAGCAGGTGTGTCACCGTGCCGTCACCACTCTCACCGTACTGCCCGGCGACTACCGAACCGGCCTGACCCGCCGACGCGCGCTGGATCTGTACCAGGCGATCCCCTCTCAACACCGTACGGGAGTTGGGGCGTGCTGGGTGTCTGAGCCACTGTCGGCAGCCCGGATCGGCTGCCCCGTACGGACCGGTCCGCAACGGACACCCGCCATGGAGCCGGTTGCACACCTCCGGTTTCGATACAGGATGCCCACACGCAACGGCCTGTGCTTTGCCATGTCGTGGCTGACGAGCGGCAGCGTCGTCTGCTGATAGGGGCAGAGGCTCGGTCGCTCGGCCACGGCGGAATCAGGATGGTGGCCCGTGCCACTGGTGTCCGTGAGGCCACTGTGTCGCTCGGGGTGCGGGAACACGACTCCGGTGAGACTCCGTTGGGATGTGTCCGCAGAGCGGCGGCGGCCGCAAACGCGTCGTCGACCTCAACCCGGCACTTCGGGCAGCGCTCCTCGCCCTGATCGAGCCCGACGTCCGTGGGGGCCCCATGTCACCGCTGTGCTGGACCACCAAATCCACCCGCAAGCTCGCCGAGCAGCTGACCCGCCAAGGCCACAGGATCGGCTGCGAGAGGAGGGCTTCAGTGCGTTGTGGCAAAGGGAGTCCCTGTTCGATGAGCAGGGGCTTCTTCGTGTGCGGGGCATGATCGCCTTGGGGTAGGGGCAGGCAGCGGACGGCTTGTTATGGATCGAGGAGGGTGCGATGCCGTCGGTGCTGGGGTTGATGGAACAGCGTGAGGCGCGGGCGAGGCAGGATCTGGAGTCCTGGACGGAGGTCCTGGAGCAGGCTCAGGCGGAGGTGGATGCCGCGCGGGAGCGGGTCGAGCGGGCCCGGGTGGGGCGTGAGGAGCTTGTGTCGGTGCTGGCCGGGGAGAGCCCGGTGAATACGCCGGTTCCGGTGCCGTCCGGTGGTGAGATGGCTGCCGCCGTGGGATCGGGCGGCCCGGGCTCGGGGCATGGCGGGCGGCCGCCGGTGTGGCGGTCGGGCATGGGTGAGGAGGTGCTCAGCGGCCTGTATCGGGAGGTGTTCGCCGCGGTGGTGGCCGCTTCGGGGCCGGTGAACGGGGTGGAGCTGACGCGGGCGGTGGGCCGGGAGGCGGAGATCAAGAACGAGGTGGAGAAGATCCGTCACCGTGCCTATGTGCTGGAGAAGCGGGGCTGGCTGGTGCGGGCGAAGGACGGACGGTTCATGCCTGAGCCCGGAGCAGTCGGCCGGGACGCTTCTCCGGCCAGCGCGGAGCGTCTGCGGCCAGGCGCCGGGACAGTCTGATCACGGCGGCCCACCACACCATCTGGGCGTGGTGGTCGGGGCGGCGTTCGTGGTCGCGGTTGAGGCGGCGTGAGCGGGAGAGCCAGCTCAGCGTCCGCTCCACGACCCACCTGCGGGCCAGTACGACAAATCCGCGTTGTCCGTCGGAGCGGCGCACGACCTCGGTCCGGACTCCGTGACGGGCGAACGCCTTCGCCAGCGCCGGACCCTGGTAGGCACTGTCGACCCACACCAGTTTCAGCAGCCGCCCGGCTGCTGCATGAACGTCTCCAGCAGTGCGGGGGCGGCCTTGGAGTCGTGCACATCGGCCGTGGTCACGGTCACTTCCAGGAGCAGGCCCTCGGTGTCGGTCAGGATGTGACGCTTGCGGCCGTCACGTGACTTGCCGCCGTCGTATCCGCGACTGTCCTCGCCGACGGTCTCGGAGGCGTCCACCGACTGACTGTCGATGACTCCCGCGCTGGGCTCGGCGTTGCGGCCGGCGCGCTCCCTCGCCGAACGTCGCAGGCGTTCGTAGAGTTCACGCGCATAGTCGTAGGCCCGCCAGCGGCGGAAGAAGTCGTAGACCGCCCGCCAGCAAGGGAAATCGACCGGCAGAGCCGTCCACTTCACTCCGTTGTCGACCAGGTAGCGCACCGCGTCGAGCATTGTCCGGTGGCAGTACGCCTCGGGGCGCCCGCCCCGCTTCAGGAGCCAGGCCGGCACCGGCATCGCGGCGCGGACCTCGGCCCACTCCGCATCCGTCATGTCACTCGGATAGCAGCCTGCCCGCCGTCCCGGAGCGAGCGAACCGAACCGGTGCACGTAGCAGTCACACCCAGGGGTGACCGCGGTGGACGCATGCACAGAGATACTGCTCAACTGATCAGGCAACGGGCTTCCTTGGTCGTGCTGGTGTCGTAACCGCGTCACTACCAAGGGGCCCGTTCTCTCATGCCCGCGACCGCACCCGAACCTCCGTCCAGATGATCACCCGCTGCCGCTCGAACAAGATCCGGTTTGCCACAACGCACTCAGCCTGCAGAGCAACGCCAAGCCCCTGGAGGGCAAACAGCACCCCGACCGGAACACCCAGTTCCGCTGTCTCAACGAGCAGGCCCGCCATCACCAGGACGGTGGGCAGCCGGTGATCAGCGTGGAAACAAAGAAGAAGGAACTGGTCGGCCCCTTCAAAACAGCGGCCGTGAATGGCAGCCCAGAGGCGAGCCGGTGCGGGTCGACACCCACGACTTCCCCGACCTCGAACTGGGCAGAGCGGTGCCCTACGGCATCTACGACGTCGCCGCGAACACCGGCTGGGCAATGTGGGCACCGACCACGACACCGCCGCGTTCGCCGCCGAATCCATCCGCCGCTGGTGGAACAAAGCAGGACGAGACACCTGTCCCACGGCCGGCCGGCTGCTGATCACCTCCGACGCCGGCGGTTCCAACGGCTACCGCACCCGCACCTGGAAGATTGCGCTCGCCCGGTTCGCCGCCGAGTCCGACCTGACGATCACCGTCTGCCACCTGCCTCCCAGCACTTCGAAGTGGAACCGGATCGAGCACAGACTGCTCTCCCACATCGCCATGAACTGGCGTGGAAGGCCCCTGACCAGCCACGAAGTCATCGTCCAGAGCATCGCCGCGACCACCACCAAGTCCGGCCTGACCGTGCGCGCCGGACTCGACACCGACCAGTACCCCACCGGCATTCAGGTCGGCGACGAGGAGATCGCCGCCCTGCCCGTCACGAACTGCTCATCACCACCGACTTGGGGTGTTGAACCCGTACCAGAAGCTTCGAGCCGACCGTGAGAACGGCAGACCCTACCCCGCCCCACCCCCACTACCAGGACATACATGTCGCGATTCCGCTGACGCCCATCAGCCGCCATCCCGCCACTCACCCACACCCAAACATGTTGTCGAAAACAGGACAGGCAAGCGAAAGTGAGGTACCAAGGAATGAAGGCCGCGTCATGAGCAAACCCCGCTCTTGCGCAGAGGGCACAGTAAACACGAGGTGACTACCGGTACACGGCCACCTTCCCCTTCGCGCAGCGCCGTCTGCAGCGAACACCCGATTTCTCCCATCGCCTCGGTAGTGCAGTCAAATTTCCCCAAGGCCTCACTACCGGAAGGAGATCGTCATGCGTGCACAGAGGATCGCGGTCTCACTCGTGAGTCCGCTCGTCTTCGCAACCGCCTTTGCGCTCCCGTTAACCACGGTCTCGCAAGCCTCCGCTGCCGTTCCCCAGGCCGCGACCGCAGTGGCACCGGAGGCCGGCCAGGCTCTGGCGCCCACCTCAATCGCCGACTACCGGCGCGGCGTCCGCGACGGGCTCCGCGACGGGCTCCGCGATGGGCGCAGGGACGGTCGCCACTGCGACTACCGCGACAACTACGACGACCGGACCCGTCAGGGCAACCGTGACTACCGACGCGGCTACCGCGACGGATACAGGTCCGGGTACGACGTTGCGTACCGCCAGACGTCCAACCGGCACTGCCGCAGTTAGGTCCGCATTACGGCCCGCGGCAGAGTCATTCCGCCACAGCCTGCCTCCCCGTTGATGCGCAGGCGGTAGTCGAGAAGCACCTCGCCGTGCGTTTCCCGCGCATTTGCCGGCCGTCCGGGGCCGGAGGGGATCGAAATTTCCGTCACGCCCCCTCCGGAATGCCACAGCCGTTCGAGGAGTCGGGCGTTCCCCGCCCCCACCTCAACGTTGCACAAGACCAGGGCCCGAATCCGATGGGGGTCCTCACCACTTACCGCCGCATGTTTGGGGCGTCGCTTCTCAATCCGGGCGATCTCGGTCATCGCCTCGAGACCCACAGAATGACGAACGGCATCTCGGGAACCCATTCGGTCAATCCGGGCCGAGTAGAGAAACGACACCACAAGTTCTGTCTCAGTAACACGAACCTGCTCTGCATACCCGGCATCGAGGCCGTGGCAACCGAGCCCTCCGGCATCGACGACTCCTCGTGTCGCGCCACCGCGATCGAGTCGATGGGCCCCGCCGGTGGACAACAGAGGCCAGAACGTGATGGTTCCGTGAGTACTCAAGGAGCTTGCATGCTGAAGAAGTCTGCGGAGTCCCTGACGACCTTGCCGGATGAATCTGGAGCAACCAAGCACAGGACGCACAGCCCATCGAAAGAAAACAGCCTGTCGACAGACGCGGAAAGGGATCTCGCCGAGATACTCGCCGGCGTCCTGCACATCGAGCAGGTGCCGGTCGACAGTAATTTCTTCGATGACCTCGGCGCTAATTCATTGGTGATGGCGCAATTCTGTGCACGCGTCAGGAAGCGGGCGGATCTGCCGTCAGTGTCGATAAAGGACATCTACCGCTACCGGACGATCCGCAGCCTGGCGGCGGCGCTCACCGATGCCGGAACCGGTATCGCTGTCACAGCCGCCCCCGTCAGCCCGCCGGACCCAGCATCCTCGGAGGCCGTGACTCCAATCGGTACGCTGCAGTACATCCTCTGCGGAACGCTACAGTTCCTGCTTTTCCTAGGATATTCTTTCCTCGCTGCAATTCTCGCCGCACATGGTTATGCTTGGATATCCGCCGGCTCGAATGTGACGGACATCTACCTGCGATCGGTCATCTTCGGCGGTGCCGGATTCCTCGGCATGTGCACTTTCCCGATCGTGGCCAAATGGATCCTTATCGGCCGGTGGAAAGAGCGCGCGTTCCCGGTCTGGGGTCTGACTTATCTGCGCTTCTGGACCGTCAAGGTGCTACTCCACGCCAACCCAATGGTCCTCTTCGTCGGCAATCCCCTTTATGTGCTCTATCTACGGGCACTCGGCGCACGCATCGGCACAGATGTCACGATCCTCTCGCGCAACGTTCCGGTCTGCACCGACCTGCTCACGATCGGCGCCGGTACAGTGATCCGCAAGGAGTCGTTCTTCCTTTGCTACCGGGCGCACGCCGGCCGTATTCAGACGGGCCCGGTCACTCTTGGCCGGAACGTTTTCATCGGTGAGAAGACCGTGCTCGACATTGCCACGTCGATGGGCGACGGAGCGCAGCTCGGTCATGCGTCATCACTGCACAGCCACCAGGCGGTCCCCGGCGACCAGCGGTGGCACGGATCTCCGGCTCAGCGCACTGAGCTCGACTATGTGCGGATCCCGCCGGCCAGGTGCGGCACTTTGCGGCGGGTCGGCTTCGGCCTCGCCACAGTGGGTCAGCTGTTCTTTCTCTCCGTGCCGTTGGCCGTCGGGGGCCTGTACATACTGTTGACAGAAGTCCCGTCGCTCAACGGCCGGCTGGAACAGGGCGGGGCAGGGCTCGTGTCGTCTGAGCTCTATGTCGACGCGCTGATCGTTTCCTGCATTCTATTCTTCAGCTTCGTCGTTGTGGGCATCTTCGTTCTGTTCACCGTGCCGCGCCTGTTGAATTTGTTCGTCAAGCCGGGCAAGGTATATCCACTGTACGGCTTTCATTACTCAATGCACCGGGCGATCGCACGCATCACCAACGTGAAGTTCTTCACCTGGCTCTTCGGCGACAGCTCCTACATCGTCCACTATCTGCGTGGCCTTGGGTACGACCTGTCCCAGGTGGAGCAAACCGGATCCAACTTCGGCACGGAAGTACAGCACGAGACCCCGTATCTGTGCTCTGTCGGCAGCAGCACAATGATCGCTGACGGCCTTTCGATCGTCAATGCCGACTTTTCGAGCACGTCTTTCCGGGTGTCCCATGCGTCGATCGGGCGGCACAATTTCCTCGGGAACAACATCGCGTATCCGTCTGGAGCGAAGACGGGCGACAACTGTCTCCTCGCAACGAAGGTGATGGTTCCACTCGATGGCGAGGTACGCGAGGGAGTGGGTCTGCTCGGCTCGCCGTGCTTCGAGATTCCCCGGTCGGTGGAGCGCGACCTGCGGTTCGACCACATGCGGGCCGGGGCCGAGTTGCACCGCAACCTCGCTGCCAAGAACCGCTTCAATATCCGGTCGATGGTCCTCTTCCTACTCGTACGGTGGTTTTTCCTCTTCGTCGTCACGGTACTCGCCCTCGCAGATGTCGAACTGTACGGATCCTTCGGATATGTGGCGATCGCGGCATTCCTGGTGGTCACTCTGGCATTCGCCCCCCTCTATTTCGTACTGGTGGAGCGTGCCATCGTGGCTTTCCGCGGGCTGCGACCGCAGGTGTGCTCCATCTACGACCCGTATTTCTGGTGGCACGAGCGTCTGTGGAAGGTTCCTGACGAATACCTCAACATCTTCAACGGCACCCCCTTCAAGAACGTGATCTGGCGGCTCCTGGGTGTTCGGCTGGGCAGCAGGATCTTTGACGATGGCTGCTATCTGACGGAGCGGATGCTCACCACCATCGGGAACGACTGCACTCTCAATGCGGGGAGCAAGATCCAATGCCACTCTCAGGAGGACGGCACCTTCAAGTCCGACCGCAGCACGATAGGAGACGGATGCACCCTCGGTGTCGGCTCCCACGTCCACTACGGAGTGACGATGGGTGACGGCTCAGTACTTGCACCCGACTCCTTTCTCATGAAGGGCGAGGAAGTCCCGCAGAACGCGCGGTGGGGTGGCAACCCAGCCACAGAGATGAGCGATGCCCCCGGTCAGCCGCCGGCACCGGCGCGGCAGGGGTAGCACAGGACCACCTTGGTCAGGCCGGCAGACCGGCCGGACAGCCCGGTCTGCCGACACCAACGACGACAGAGGAGCCGGTCTGGTCGGCGGCGACAGACAGGGTGGCCACGGCGAGTGGAGAGGGACTGATCGATGGCAACGCGAGTGGCGGACCAGGAATTCTGGCGCAGTGTGCTCGTCACCGGCGGATCCACCACGATCCCTCGGTGGACACTCCGTCCGATGACGGGCGTTGCCGAGCACGAGGCCACGATCTCGGACGACGTCATGAACGCCTTGCGCCGGTTGGCGAAGGATCTCACGATGCCTCTCGACTCCGTGATGCTGGCCGCGCACGCCAAGGTACTCGCCGCGCTGTCAGGCGAGCACGAGGTCACGACCGGCTACGTCGCAGAGGAGGGCGGCCGACCGTTGCCCTGCCGGCTGACGACCGCACCGACATCATGGCGGGCGCTCCTGGTCGACACCCATCGCGTCGCGTCGGAACTGCTGTCGCACAAGGACTTTCCGGTCGACGAACTCAGGCACGAGTTGGACCTCACCGAACCATCGGTCGAGACCGTCCTCGATCCGAATCCGGCCTTCGGTCCCTGCGCGACGGGCGTCACCGACGATCTCGCCGGAGACACCGTGCTGTGGATGGCGCTCTCGGAGCCCAACGGCCGGCCCACGCTGCGATTGCGGTACCGGACCGACGTACTCGACGCGGACTACGCCGCCAGGATCACCGGGTACCACCTCACCGCGCTCGCGCTCATCGCAGCGGATCCGGATACCGAGCACGCACGGCAGAGTCTGCTTTCCGACGAGGAACTCCGGTTCCAGCTCGAAGGACTGTCCGGACCGCGCCGTACCCTGCCGGACGCCCGGATGCACGAACTGTTCGAACAGCGGGTGAGGCTGCACCCGAATTCCGTCGCGGCCGTGCACGGCGACCGGGAGTGGACCTACCAGGAGCTCAACGCTCGTGCCAATCAGCTGGCACGAGCCCTGTTGGCGCGAGGGCTGCGACGCGAAGGTGTCGTCGCGGTGGTGACCGAGAGAAACCTGGACTGGATGGCCGCCGTCCTCGCGGTCTTCAAGGCCGGAGGCGTGTACCTGCCCGCTGAGCCGCGCTTCCCGGCCGATCGCATCGCGGCCATGCTCTCCCGCGCCGAGTGCGGGCTCGTGCTCACCGAACCCGGAAGCACCGAATCGCTCGACCAGGCCCTGGACTCGCTACCAGGAGTCCGGAAGCTCTTCATCGGCACGGCCTACGACGAGGGCGGTCGCGACGACGACCTGGGCATCACCGTCACACCGGACCAACTCGCCTACATCTACTTCACCTCCGGCTCTACCGGAGAGCCCAAGGGCGCGATGTGCGAACACGCGGGCATGCTCAACCACCTCTACGCCAAGATCGAGGACCTGGAACTCGACGTCGGCGAGGGACAGGTCGTCGCCCAGACCGCCCCGCAGTGCTTCGACATTTCGCTGTGGCAACTGTTGTCCGCCCTCCTGGTGGGCGGGCAGACCCTGCTGGTCGAGCAGGAGGTGGTCCTGGACGTCCAGCGGTTCGTCGACAGGATCGCCCGCGGTCGGGCCGCCGTGCTCCAGGTCGTGCCGTCGTACCTCGAAGTCGTCCTGACGTATCTGGAGCAGCACCCGCGCGAGCTGCCCGGCCTGCGGTGCGTGTCTGTCACCGGTGAGGCGTTGAAGAAGGAGCTCACGCAGCGCTGGTTCGCGGCCGAGCCCGGCATCAAGCTGGTCAACGCCTACGGCTTGACCGAGACCTGCGACGACACCAACCACGAGGTCCTGGACCGGGTACCGGACCGCGAACGGGTCCCACTCGGTCCCCCCGTCAGCAATGTGCACGTCTACGTCGTCGACGAGCACCTGTCGCCGGTGCCGCTCGGCGCCCCCGGCGAGATCGTCTTCTCCGGTGTCTGCGTCGGCCGTGGATACGTCAACGACCCCGACCGCACCAAGCAGGCCTTCATGCCCGATCCGCACCGCGAGGGAGCCCGGCTCTACCGCAGTGGCGACCGCGGCCGTTGGCTGCCCGAGGGCAAGCTGGAGTTCCTCGGACGTCGCGACACCCAGGTCAAGATCCGTGGCTTCAGGATCGAGATCGGCGAGATCGAGAACACCCTGCTGCAGGTCCCCGGCGTCCGAGACGGGGCGGTGGTGGTCGTCGAGCGGCCCGACCGGAGCAAGCACCTTGTGGCCTTCTGCTCCGGTCCGACGTCGCTTCCCGTCGAGGACCTGCGGAACCGGCTGGGTGAGTCGCTGCCGGAGTACATGGTGCCGTCGGCCTTCCACTGGCGGGAGAGGCTGCCGCTGACCGCCAACGGCAAGACCGACAAGAGGGCACTGGCAGCACTCGTGGAGGAACCGGACGTCGTCGAAGACGACGAAAAGGGCACCCACGTGCCGGGGACGCCGACCGAGCAGCGGCTGGCGGCCGCTTGGGCCGAGGTGCTCGGCATCCCGCGGGATCAGATCGATGGACGGGCCCATTTCTTCGACCGAGGCGGCACATCGCTGTCAGCTGTACAACTGGTGATCGCCATGGACCGCGCGGTGTCGCTCAAGGACGTGACCCGGCATCCGGTCCTCGCCGATCTGGCCGCGCTGGTCGACGGCAGGGCCGATCGGCGTTCCGGGCTGCTTCAGTCGCTGTGCGAACCGGCCGGTGCGCCGACCGGTGCCCTGGTGTGCTTCCCCTACGCCGGCGGCAACGCGGTGAACTACCAGCCGATGGCCAAGGCGCTGCAGGGCAGTGGGATCGCGGTCTACGCCGTTGAGCTGCCCGGCCATGACGTGGCCGCCGAGAGCGAGCTTTTCGCGTCGATGGCAGATGTGGTTGCTCAGGTCGTCGCCGAGATCACCGAATGTGGCCTGCGTGGAGTCCTGTTGTGGGGGCACTCGTCGGGAGCGGCTTTCGCCGTGGAGACGGCCAGGCAGCTGGAAGATCGCGGGGTGGGAGTCCAACGGGTCTTCATCGGCGCGCAGTTGCTCGGCAACGCCGCTGACCGGCGCGACGCCGTCACTGAGCTGACCGGGTTGAGCGACGCCGAGATCGCCGCGAAGCTGAGTGCGGACAGCGGCTACGCCGAGCTCCATGAGCTGGATGCGCAGCGCGCCGAGCACATCGGTGCGGCCTACCGGCACGACTGCGTGTCCGCACACCGCTATTTCGCAGATCTCCTGGACACTCCCCCGGCGGTGAAGTTGTCCGTGCCGGTCACCGTGGTCGTCGCCACCGACGATCCGATCACAGCTGATCACCCTCGACGCCACCGCGACTGGGAGTTCCTTTCGGTCCACGTCGACCTGCAGGAACTCGCCGAGGGTGGCCACTACTTCCTGCGCAGCCGTCCGTCCGAGACAGCGCAGGCCGTGCTGCGCACCGCCGAACCACCGCCTGCTTCCTGAGCGGCACACACAGCTGCACACTGAAAGGAAAACAGGATGTCCTCCATATACCCGGCGCCGCTGCTCGACGAGGTCGAAATCCGATCTGGCCGACCTCCGATAGTGCGGGCCGAGATCACCAGCGACGCGACGCGCTGGACAGCCGAGCACCGAGAGGCGCTGCGCGCCGTCGTCGCCGAGCATGGCTGCGTCCTGATCCGCGGCCTCGGGCTGCGCGATGTGGCCGGGGCCAGTGCCGTCTTCGAGCAGCTGAGCACCAGGCTGATGGCCGAGAGGGAGGCCTTCGCACCCCGGCGGATCTATGCCGACGGTGTGTACTCCTCGGCGCAGTGGCCGCCGAGCCAGCCGATGTGCATGCATCATGAACAGAGCTACGCGCTCGAGGTCCCCGGCCTGATGCTGTTCGTCTGCCTCACTGCGCCCCACCAGGGCGGGGCGACCGGAGTGGCCGACGCGGCGACCGTGCTCGAGGAACTGCCCGCCGCGTTGACCGAGCGGTTCGAGCGGGAGGGTTGGCTGCTCACCCGAAGCTACAACGACGAGATCGGGTCGTCCCTCATCGAGGCGTTCGGCACCGATGAGCGGGGCGCTGTCGAGAATTATTGCCGAGCCAACGCGATCGAGTTCGCATGGCAACCCGACGGGGCCCTGCGCACCAGGCAGCGCCGCAACGCCGTGATACGTCATCCGGTCAACGGGCTGCGCTGCTGGTTCAATCAGGTCGCGTTCCTCAACGAGTGGACACTGGCCCCCGAGGTCCGTGAGTACCTCGTCGAGGTCTACGGCGCCGACGGACTGCCGTTCAACACCCGTTTCGGAAGCGGCGACCCGATCGGCGAGGACGTGGTGCAACTGCTCAACAAGATCTACGAGGCCAACACCGCACGCGAGCCGTGGCAGCCCGGCGATCTGATGATCGTCGACAACCTACGCACCGCGCACAGCCGGGAGCCCTTCGAGGGACCGCGCGACGTGCTCGTCGCGATGGCCGACCCGGTGCGACTGTCCGACTGCTCGCCGACCTTCGAGGTGACCGCCCGATGACCAGCGTCCCCACCACCGTGACGGCGTCCGCAACAAGTGAACCGCACACCGTGCGACCCTTCGCGGTGATCTCCGGTGCCCAGGTCCAGCAGGTGTTGGAGGGGCGCGAGAAGCAGATCGTCGAGTTGGCCGAGTCCATCTACCGGCTGCACGGCGCCGGTGACTCGGTGAACCCACCGTCGTACTTCCTGCGTTTCCCCGACCGCCCGACCTCCCGGATCATCGCGCTGCCGGCCTCGATCGGCGGGCACGTACGGGTGGACGGCGTAAAGTGGATCTCCAGTTTCCCGGAGAACGTTCAAGCCGGCATCCCGAGGGCGTCCGCCGTGCTGATCCTCAACGACCAGGAGACCGGTTACCCGTTCGCCTGTCTGGAGAGTTCCATCATCAGCGCCACCAGGACGGCCGCGTCCGCGGTGTTGGCCGCGGATCGGCTCAGCCGGGACCGGCCACGGCCCACGCGCGTCGGGTTCTTCGGGACGGGCCTGATCGCCCGCTACATCCACACGTTCCTGGCCGGCAACGGCTGGTCGTTCGACGAGACAGGCGTACACGACCTGTCCGCCGACAGCGCGGCAGGGTTCCGCCGCTACCTCGAGCAGTCGGGCACCACCGGCCGGATCGTGGTGCACCACAGCGCCGAGGAGCTGATCCGTGGCAGCGACCTGGTGGTCTTCGCCACCGTCGCCAGTGAGCCGCACGTCAGCGACCCTACGTGGTTCTCGCACAATCCCGTGGTTCTGCACGTGTCCCTGCGCGACCTCGCGCCGGAGATCGTTCTCGCCTCGACCAACATCGTGGACGACGTCGAGCACTGTCTGAAGGCTGACACCTCGCCGCATCTGGCCGAGCAGCTCACGGGCAACCGGGACTTCCTGCAGGGCACGTTGGACGACGTGATGGCCGGGCGGGTGACAGTGCCGACGGGCCGACCTGTGGTGTTTTCACCCTTCGGCCTCGGGGTGCTCGACCTCGCGGTCGGCAAGTACGTCTACGACGAAACGGCCCGCTCAGGAAAACTGCACGTCGTCGACGACTTCTTCCACGAACTGCGCCGCTACGGATAACCGTCCGAGAGTGCCCTGCCGCAGATGAGGAGGAGGCCGTCGTGCCCGTCATATCCGTTCCCTACGCCTTCAACGAGTCCCAGCTCTATGTCGACCTCGAGCCCATCTTCGGGCACTCCCTGTTCCTGAAGTGTGAGGGCTTCAACTTCGCCGGCTCGATCAAGCTGAAGGCCGCAACCGAGATGGTGGAGACCGCCGAGCGAGACGGAGACCTCAAGCCGGATTCGATCCTGGTCGAGTCCTCGTCCGGCAACCTCGGCGTAGCGCTGAGCATGATCGCGGCGAGCAAGGGCTACCGGTTTCTGTGCGTGACGGACTCCCGCTGCAACCTGTCGACCAGACTCCTGATGGAGGCACTGGGCAGCCGGGTGCACACCATCGCCGGCTTGGACGCGAAAAGCGGCTTCCTGGGCGCGCGGATCGACTACGTCCGTGCGCTGTGCGATTCCGATGACCGGTACGTGTGGCTCAGTCAGTACACCAATCCGAACAACTGGAAGGCGCACTACCGCAAGACGGCGCCGGAGATCGCCCAGCACTTCCCGCACCTGGACGTACTGTTCGTCGGCGCCGGCACCACCGGAACTCTGATGGGCTGCGCACGCTACTTCCGCCAATGGCACCGGCCTGTACGGATCGTCGCGGTGGACAGCGTCGGTTCGGTGACCTTCGGTGGTACGCCTGGCCGCCGCATGATACCCGGGCTCGGCATGAGCATGCCTCCACCGCTACTCGACGAGTCCTACGTGGACGAGGTGATACGCGTCGAGGAGACGGACACCATCCGCGCGTGCCATCGCCTGGCCAAACGCGGATTCCTCTTCGGCGGCTCCACCGGCACGGTCGTCAGCGGCGCGATGCGTTGGCTGCACGACCATGACACGCGTGAACTCACCGCGGTGGCCATCGCCCCGGATCTCGGCGAGCGCTATCTCGACACCATTTACCAATCCAACTGGCTGCACGATCTTTACGGCGAGGACCTGCTCGACTCCGATGAAACGACTGACGGTCCTTGGGCAGCCGGCCCCGTGCCCACACTCCAGGGGAGCCTCCCACCACACCCGCCCGCAAACCGGCGACGGCGGCGGTAACGGCCTCAGCACCAAGGCCGAGAAGCGCAGGTGTTCTGCCCGCACAGGGGCACGGCAACCGCACGGTTCCATGCCCCCTGGCCACCCGGGCACTACTCCTTCTCCGCCCTCGACTCAAAGAATCACGCAGTACGCCCGACCCGACCTGTTTTGGCAGAGAGGGTCCGGACCGTGGGACCGCCTCGACACCGGCGGAGCGAGTCCGAGCCAGGACGCCACCGCTCCTCCGAGACGGGCGTCACCGACACCCTCCCCGCACGACCGGCTCACGCGTCTCGGCGGCTCGCGAGGCGAGAAAGCCCGCCACCCCGGCTCTCATGATCAGCGGTGCCGGCCACAAGGGCCACCCAGGGGGACTTCGTGCGCCTGCACCCAGATGGCGGCAGCGGCCCTCAAGGCAATACTTGGCTGGCCACTTAACGCGTGCCACTCTTATGTGGCCAGCCACGCAAATGCCTCTCGCCGACCGCCCACCGCGCAGAACGTACGCCGCAAGATCATGCTCACTGGCTTGGGGCTTCACCCCGGATGTACCAGGTGAACGTCCGTGGCACGTTCGCAGCCATCCAGGAAGCGGCCAAACACATGCTCCCAGGAGGACGTGTCATCACCACCGGTAGCGTCTTCGCCGACCGCGCCCTCTTGGGCGGCATGATCGGATACGTCACGACCAAGGCAGCTCTGGCGGGCCTCACCCGCTCACTCGCCCGGGAACTGGCTCCACGGGTAACCACCGTCAACATCATCCGACCCGGCGCCGTCGACACCGACCTCAATCCGGCCGATGGCCCGGCGGCCCGGCGGCCGCCACGATGCTCCCGGCCACTCCCCTGGGCCGCTACGGAACCGCGTCCGAGATCGCCGGTCTCGTCACGTACCTGGCCAGTCCCGGCGCCGCTTTCATCACCGGAGCCACCATCACGGCCGACGGCGGCTTCAGCACCTGACGCTTCCTCCGGCACGTCACGCCACGGGCCTTTGGGTCTGAACCGCCGCATCGCGCCGTTGAGCTGCCGCCGCGGGTCAGGGATCGGACCGCGCTCACCCACCGGCAAGAACGGCTCGGCCGACTCCCACTCGGCATCCGAGAGATCACCACGCGCCGCCCCCGACAACCACCAGGCCCGGCCTCCCGCACACCGGCGAATCCGGAAACCAGTGATCCGAACCTGGAACAGCCCCTAGCGATTGACGGCTCGCATCCCTGCCTCGTCGTACCGCTCACCCGCAGCCTCGGGCAGCTCGGCATCGATGCGGGCCAGGTCGTCCTCGGTCAGCGCGATGTCGACCGCGGCGGCGTTCTGTTCCAGATAGGTGCGGCGCTTGGTGCCCGGAATCGGCACCAGGGCCTCGCCCCGGGCCAGCACCCAGGCGATGGCCAACTGGGCCGGGGTCACCTCCTTCTCGGCGGCGATCTCCTTCACCTTTGCCGCCAGCCGGAGGTTCGCCTCCAGATTGGCGTCCTGAAAACGCGGGTTCTCGCGGCGCCAGTCGTTCGCGTCCAGCTCGTCCGGCGAGGTGAACCGCCCGGCGAGAAAACCGCGGCCGAGTGGCGAGTACGGCACGAAGCCGATGCCCAGCTCCCTGCAGGCGGGCAGCACCTCGGCCTCCACATCCCGTGACCAGAGCGAGTACTCGCTCTGCACCGCAGTTATCGGGTGCACGGCGTGGGCACGCCGGATGGTCTCCGCACTCGCCTCACTCAGGCCGATGTACCGCACCTTTCCCTCGGCGACCAGCTCGCCCAGCGCGCCGGCCGTCTCCTCGACGGGTACGTTCGGATCGACCCGGTGCTGGTAGTACAAGTCGATGCGGTCGGTCCCCAGACGCTTCAGGGAACCGTGGACCGAACTCCGGACGTGCTCGGCCGAGCCATCCTGCGGGCCGACCGTGCTGATGTCGCCGGGCACGGCGTTGTCCATCCGGTAGTTGAACTTCGTCGCGATCACGTACTCGTCGCGACGCCCTCTGATCGCCTCACCGACGAGCGACTCGTTGGTGAGCGGCCCATACATCTGTGCGGTGTCGAGGAAGTTCACCCCGAGGTCGAGGGCACGCCGGACGGTCGCGATCCCCTCCTCCCGATCGGCGGATCCGTAGAAGGCGGACATGCCCATACACCCCAGGCCGATGGCCGATACCTGGAGGTCCCGCAGATTGCGCTTCTGCATGCCGTGTCCCCACCTTTCCCTGCACATTTGTTCGTCGTTCGGACGGTACGAAGCCCTCCCTCCATCTAGCGACACATTCCACCGCCCGGCATCCCGTGAGAGAGACACCGGGCGCCACCGGCTTCACGGCGGCGGGTACGCGGTCGATCGCCATACTTCCGATCACCTGGTCCGGGCCGGGTCGCGGGCGTACTCGGGCCGGGAGCGACTCTGCGACGGCGCGTACGGAGAAACCCGCCAGAACGCCGCTCAGCGCACCCGGTGCAGGACGCGCCAGAACGTGGACGTTTCGCGTTTTCTTCTTGTCGTCGGCCGCATGCCGGCCCGCCGCCCTGCGCGTACCCCATGCACTCGGCATACCGCAGGGATCATGGGCCGCCGGCCCTCCGGCACCACGCTTTGAAGGTCGGTGAGTGGTGTCCTCCGCGTCGGCCTCTGTCGTACGAAGGCCTCAGTTCTGCGCGTCCGCGTCGAGGTGGGCAAGCCCTCGTTCCCAACGTCGGCGGCGCTCGTCCCCGGGTTGGTCCCACCACGGGGTGCCGCGTTCCCCCAACGCGACCTTTGCCCGGTTCACGCGTGCGCGCGCCGTCCGCTCGGCCTTCGGGTCACCCGCGGTCGTCGCGGAGCGCACCTCGCGGCGGGCGGACATGAGGTGACGTCGGAGACGGGCGGCGATCTCTTCGGGGACGGACGGATCGGTCGCCCGCCATTTCCGTCCCTTGATGACGACGAAGTGTCCGTCGGGGGTCTTCTCCGGTGGTTGGTGCGCTTCCACACGGACGATTCTGCCCGCTCGGCCACGCTCCCACCCCCGCCCCCGGGCCGACCGGCTGCTCGCGTCCGTCGTCGCCCCCCTGCACGAAAGAACCACCACCCCCTACGAAGCGGTTGTCCCACTCGCATCATTCCTGCTCTGGGCAAGATCTACTTGAAGGCGGACCCCATTGGGTGGGTTGAAGGGCCTGGGTACCGGGAGTTCGGCCTTCGGCAGAGTTCTGCGACGTGTGCGGAGCCACGGTTACGGTTCGCGAGCCCATCGCCGACCGCCAGGAAGCGACGGAGGGCCGAGGCCGCCTCCTGCTCCCAGCGGAAGCGACACGGCAGAGCAGTACCTGCGCCGCTCGCCCATGCGCTCGGCGCCCCGTCGCCTGCACGGCCCCGGGCGTATGAGCGGAGCCGGTGCCGTGCGAAGGGCGAGGCGGGCGCCGTCGCCACCGTCGGTCACGTTCTTGCGCAGCTCGGTGATAACGATGTGCGGTCCCGGCATGCTGGGCAACCGGGCGTCCGGCACGGCCCCGGATCTTTTGCGGGAGCCTCCGGCCGGGCGGTGATGGCGCTGGGCGAGCCACGAAGGTCCGGGCCAGGCGGAGTGGACCGTCGGCTCTCGGGATCACCGGCCGAGCCGGCCGGGATCCCCACCTGAAGTTGTGTCCAGGTCGGTGTGCAGCAGGTGGTGGTCCGAGTGCGGGGTCGGATGCACACGGTGCTCGAGCGGGACGATGCCTCGCAGGAAGATGTAGTCGAACTTGCTGTGCCAGTCGGTGGTCGGCTTGCACTCACCGGCGGGTGAGGAACGGCACTGGGGGTCCGTATCCGCGGCCAGGGCCCATATCCCGGTGAGTTCGGGGGCGTTCGGTACGGCGTTGAAGTCGCCGAGAACGATCGCGCGGTCGTGGCGGGCGACGTCTGCGGCGAGGACGCCGGTCTGGTCCGCTCGGACTTCCTCTTGACGTCGTTGCGCAAGGTGCGTGTTGAAGACCCGGACGGGCCGGCCGCCCACAGTGGTGGTGACTGCCATGTACCCACGGTCTTCGGATCCGCCGTCGGGGTATTCCACGTTGACGGGGTCCGTCATCGGTGCTGCCGAGAGAACCGCCTGGCCGAAGGCCCCCGGACTCCACGGCACTCCGCCGCAACGGCCCCAGTTCCGGAGAACCGTTCCGTACTCGATGTGGTAAACCAACCCGTAGAGGTTCTCCAGATGGTCCCGGATCCTCTCGACGTCACGCACGCACGCTTCTTGCAGACCGACGACCTGGGGCGCATACGTGGCGATCTCCGCCGCCCGGTCAACGTTGTTTCCCTCACAGGGGTTGCAGATGTTCCACGTCATGACCCGGTTCGGTACGACATCCTTGACTGCTTCGACGGGCAGTGACCCGGCGAAGGGGGCACCGCTCGGTGCACTGGGGCCGATGAGCACCATGCAGGTCACGATCAAGGCGCCTGCGAGCACATGCGTGCCTCTGCTGAGCACCGTCGCCTCCTCACAGTGAATACCCGTGGCATCTGACGTCTTCAAGCATGAGGTTGTGACTCCTCCACCACCTTCAGGACTCCGTTGGGAAATCCGCATAGCGGCTGGGGCCAGGCTGCCAGGTCGAGTGCGGCCAGGTGTGAGGTGCGGGTCTGGCCGAGGGGTGTGCCGTTGAGCCAGGTGTCGAGGCGGATGAGGTTGATCGCGGTGGCGGCAAGTACGTTACCGAGGTGGGTCTTGGGCAGCCCGGTGTAGCGGGTGCGGCGGATACCGGTGCTTCGTACCGCTTGCGAGATGGTGCCCTCGACGCCTGCCCGGACGTCGTAGCGGACCTTCCATTCCTCGGTCTGCTGATCGATGCGTCGCTGTTCCAGGATCTGCTGCTGCTTGCGGGGCAGAAGTGTCAGGCTGCGGCCGTATTTGCCGTTCGCGGCCTTGGTGCACTGGGCTCGGGCCGGGCATGGATTGCAGTCCTGGAGCGCGAAGTGCACCCGGGTGATCGGGGTACCGCTGGCTTTGCGCTGGTCGGACCAGCTGATGCTGACCGCTCCCTGCGGGCAGGTGACCTTCCTCGCGTCCCAGTCGACGGCGAAGGCGCTCTGGGGGATGTGCTCGCCCTCGTGGCGCTCATGGACCGTGTCCGCTCCGACGGGGCCGAGCAGGTCGATCCCGTGCTCGTCGCGGGCGGTGACGATGTGGGCGGCGGTGACGTAGCCGGCGTCCACCGCGTGCTCGCCTGGCAGTAACTCCCGTGCGGCCAGGCCCTGGTGGACAGCCTCGGTCATTTCGGTGTCCGTGACCGTCGCGTCGGTGGTGGCCACGTGGGTGATCAGATGCGGGGTGCCCGGATCGCAGGTCTCGCTCAGGTGGGTCCTGTAGCCGCACCAGCCCGAGCCGCACTTGGTCCCGTAGCGGGCGTCGGTGTCGTAGGGCGAGGACAGGCGTTCTCTGCCCGGCGGGAGATCCTTGCCCTCCCGCCGGCGCACCCCCTCGCCGTCGCGGTGGTACTGCTCCACCCAGGCCCGGCGCAGGACCTGGACGGCCGGGACCTCCCGCAGCCAGCCCGGCACGTCGGGTGCGAAGACCGCCCCCAGGACGGTGAAGCCGTCCCGGCCGACCTGCTCGGCCCACTCCTGGCGGACGTTGTCACCCTTGGGGAAGCGGTAGGAGTCGACCCGCGCACCGTAGCGCTTGACCCAATCGGCGTTGACCAGCGAGGACAGCCACTGTGGCGCTGCTGCCGCCAGGGCCTCCAGGGCCGCGCGCAGGGTCTCGCCGACAAACTCCATCCGGTTCAGCGTCCGTACCGTGGCCAGCACATGCGTGGAGTCGGTCCGCTGCCGTCCGCCCGCGCGCAGGAGCCCGAGCGCGGAGATCCGTTCCAGGACCAGGTCCAGGACCTTCTCCTCCATACCGTGCTCCGCCAGCCGGGCGCGGAAGCCGCTGAGCACCGAGAAATCGAACCCCGGGTCGTCCAGCTCCAGGCCAAGGAGGAACTTCCAGTCCATCCGGGCCCGGACCTGGTCAGCGGCCTGCCGGTCGGTGAGCTTCTCGGCGTACTGCAGCACCGACACCAACGCCAGCGCCCCGGGCGAGACCGCCGGCCGCCCCCGCGAGGGAAACGCCTTCGCAAAGGACTCGTCCTCGAACAGCGGACCAAGCGCCTCACGGATGCGGACCGCCAACGTCCCCTTCGGGAACGAAGCCCGCACCACCCGCGCGGTCAGCTCCGGCACCCCGCGATCCGCCCACGACTCCAACGACATCCAGCCCCACCCTCGATCGACGAACAGACCGAGCATCGCAGCCCGGACGACTCGTTATCGCCGCTATGCGGATTTCCCAACGGAGTCCTGAAGGTGGAGGCTTCTCGCTATGCCGGGTTGGCGTCGCGACGGACCAGCCCGGCCCGTAGAACGTTGAGTGCGCCCACCGTGTCCGCGTGCGCGTGGTGGCCGCACGAGACGCAGTGAAACTTCTCCTGGGTGGGCCGGTTCTCCGCTGAGACGTGCCCGCACTGGGGGCAGGTCCGGGAGGTGTTGCGGGGGTCCACGGCGATCACTTCACGTCCGGCGCTTTCAGCCTTGGCGTGCAGGATCGTCAGGAACACCCCCCAGCCGGCATCCGAGATCGAGTGGTTGAGTCCGGCCTTCGCGGCGGCCCCGTTGGGCAGAAAGCCGCCCGGCCGGCCGGGGTCCGGCCTGGGCGCGGGGGCCCTGACCATGTTGCGGATCCTGAGGTCCTCGTGCGCGATGAGATCGTGTTCGCGGACCAGGTCCAAGGCGGTCTTGTGTGCGTGGTCGAGCCGCTGACGGCGCACCTTGCGGTGCAGGCCGGCCACCTTGTTCACGGCCCGCTGGTGGTTGGCGGTGCGCTTGTCCCGGCGCACACGCGGGAATCTGGCGAGGGCTTGTTGTGCGGCTTCGAGCCTGGTGGCGGCCTTGCGTCCGTGGCGCGGGTTGTCCACAAAGCCGCCGTTGGAGTCGGCGAGAAAGTTCGCAATCCCCATGTCGATGCCGGCCACGCTGCCGATCGCGGGCAGCGGCTCGGGCGGTGCCTGCTCGGCGGTCAGGATCACGTACCAGCGCTTGCCCTCACGCTTGACCGACACCGTCTTGGCCTTGCCGGCCACCGGCCGGTGCTGGTTGACCCTGACGTGGCCGACGCCCTGCAGGCGGACCCGGGTGACCGGGTCGTGCGGGGTGGAGTCCCAGCGGCAGCCGTCCCCGTCCTTGGGGAAGTCCACGGTGTCGAACCGGTTCACCCCACGAAAACGCGGATAGCCGGGCGTGTCACCGGACCTGACCCGACGGAAGAACGCGGCGAACGCCTTGTCCAGACGGCGCAAGGTGGCCTGCTGCGAGCTGAAGGACCAGCGGCCCTGCCGCCCGGGGTCGAACGCCCGGATCTCCTTGAGCTGCGCCGACTGGTCGCCGTACTTGACGCTGGTCTTCGGCGGGTGCCGGTAGGCGTCACGGCGTTCCTGCAGGGCCCCGTTGTAGAGGGAGCAGTGATCCCGCAGCATCTCGCCGAGCGCGGCGCCCTGGCCCGCGGTGGGCCGCAGGAGGAACTTGTACGCACGGATCAACCGGCCCGCCCCCTTTCCAGGTCGGCTCGCGTGATCACACTACCCTTGGCGTATGTCACCGCGCCGGGAAACAGACCCTCATGTACGCACCGGACGCCACGTCTCCTGCCACCTGCACGCACACTTGGTGTTTGTCACCAAATACCGCAAGGACGTCTTCGGTGACGCCATGCTCAAGCGGTGCGAGGAGATCATGCGGGAGGTGTGCGCCGGCTTCGAGACAGAGCTGCGGGAGTTCAACGGCGAACGTGATCACGTCCACCTGCTGGTGCACTACCCGCCGAAGACCACCCTGTCGAAGCTGATCAACAGCCTCAAGGGCGTCAGCTCCCGGTACCTGCGGGCCGAATACACCGGACGGATCAACCACATCGGGCTGGGCTCCCTCTCCTGGTCCCGGTCCTGCTTCGCCGGGTCGTGCGGCGGTGCACCGATCAGCATCGTCCGTCAGTACATCGAGGGCCAGAAGCGGCCTGCCTGACCGTCACCGCAGAGACGCAGCGGACTCCGGCGCTGCGCGCCTCCGGCCCGAGAATGCGTTTCCCTCCCCGGCTGAAGCCGGGGATACCCACACAAGATCCGGGATGTGCCCAGCCCCGGTGTCGCTCAAGCGCCAACAGGCCGATCTCAGCGATGAGTTCGGCGATCACATCGGACGTCATCCCTGTGTCCCGCCGGCTTCGGGTGATCGTTGCACATGCCCGGTTCCCCACCTCACGAACCATGACCGACGGTCATGGTCGCGACATGTCACCGCCGGCCATGCACGCGCTTGTCAGTCTTTACGGGCGAGCAGTTGAATCTCCTGGAACTGCCGTCGGTCGGTGGGCTGAGGCTCGCGAACCATCCGGGCCACCTCGGTCAACCCGGATCTGCGCAGCATCGCGGCGAGGTGATCAGGCCACCACCGATAGGCCGGGGCGACTGTGTGATCGAAGACCTGCGTCGGATGAGACGGATCATCGCTTGCCGAAAAGCCGATCAGAAGGTGACCGCCAGGTGCCAGCACGCGGTGCAACTCCGCCAGGATGGCGGGGAGTTCCTGCGGCGGAGTGTGAATGATGGACCAACGTGAGAGCGCGCCGCCCAGCAAGCCGTCAGCGATGTTCAACGCGGCCATCGAGCCCACGTCGAACCGCAGGCCCGGATAGGCCTGTCGGGCCAGCTCGATCATCGCGGGAGAGACGTCGACACCAAACGCCGCCAGCCCCAACTCGTCAAGGTGGGCGGTGACATGGCCGGGCCCACATCCCAGGTCCGCTACCTGACCGTCCCCACTCGCGCTTACCGCCTCGGCGAAGACACCCAAGATCGCGCGGTCCAGGGGGCTGTCACGCAGTGTGTCGCGGAACAACTGCGCATACGTGGGAGCAACAGCGTCGTAAGCCTCACGGGTGGAACTGAGGACATCGTGTTCGGCCATGCTCGCGACAGTAGTTCCTGACTCCGAGGCGAGCCGTGAGAATCACGATCTCCCCTCCGACCCGTTCGCCCGGGCTGTCGCCAGCCCCGGCTGTTCAGTGGAATGGGGTGAGCTGACGCCCTGACATCGGCCGACTGGATCGCCCCCGGCGCCTCCAACGGCTGCGCGATGGCCTGCGCCTACTGCTACGTGCCCCGCCGGAAGGGCTACGCCAACCCGATCACCCTGTTCACCAACATCGAGGCGATCGTCACCCACGTCCGGCGCCACGTACAGGCGCAGGGGCCCAAGCGGGAGCCCGACCAGTGCGCCTTCCAGGCCTGGATGTACGACATCGGCGAGAACGGCGACTGTTCCGTCGACGCCCTGGTGTGCGACAACACGGCCGACCTCATCGCCGCGTTCCGCCGACTGCCCACCGCGAAGGCGTCGTTCGCGACCAAGTTCGTCGAACAATGCCCGCAACGTCCGCTACGCCCGCGAGGTCAAGCGCGACGCCCTCACCCGCCTGCGGGAACTGATCGCGGCCCACGCCCCGTGGCTGCGGATCAGGTACGCGTTCTGACCGACCCGACGGCATGCCGGAGCACCGGGGTGATCACGTCCGGGACGCCGCCTCGCCGATCACTCCCGGGGGTCGGCACAGCGGCTTCGAACCCGTTTCGCGCGGCCCCGACCCTGGTCCGGGCCTGCCCGGTCCTCGCCGCACGCCCGGCTCCGCCCCGGTCCGGCTTCACCGCGGCGCCCGGCCCACGTTCGACCACGCCCAGAAGGACGGCCCGGCTGCCGTCGGGCTCGGGCCGGGCGGCGGGCCCCGGGCGGAAGCGGCGACATGGACTCGCGGCGGGCTCCGGGGTCGGAGACGGACGGCGGTCATGCCGCCGTCGGTGGCTCGGGCCTCCTGTGCGGTCTGCCGGCTCGTGGCGGGCGACCGGTGAGCGTCTGCGCGGTGGTGTTCGCGGATGCGGCCTGGGCCGTCGGCGTATGCAGCCCGGGGCCGTCGGGCGCGGGGGCATCAGGGACCCAGGCGTTCGATGGTGCGGGGGCCCGAGTCGTAGTGCCGGGCGGAGGTCCAGCACCCTGTCAGAATGCCGGGCAGTGCGTCGGACGTGCTGGGGAACAGCTCGTCGGGCGGCTCGGCCCGAACGGTGCCGCGACCGCGGCTGAGGGTGATGTGCGGGACCCAGTGCACAGGGTCGAGGAGAGGGTTCATGCTTCCGCTCCCCGGCGCGTCGCGCAGCGTCCGCCACACCGTTTCGTGCAGGCGCAACAGCGCTTCGTCGGGTCGGACCGCCCAGGCCAGCACCCTCGTCCGGCCGGAGAACCGTAGGGGTCCGTCGAGCCGCAGCGGGAGGGGAAGGGTCTTCGCGAAGGAGTGTTCCAGGTGGGCGTGTGTCCGGGGTGGAAGGTGGTCGGCCGTGGCGAGGGTCAGGTGGGGGCGGTTGGTCGGGTGGTGGTGGGTGGCGAGGCTGGGCAGGCCCGCGTCCTCGAGGCGGCGCCATACGTCTCGGACGGCCCGCTCGGTCGCGGGGTCGGGCAGCAGTTCCACACTGTGCACACGGGCAGCGTACGGTCGAGCGCCGCTGCGTGCGGGGCCGCTGTGACGGTGTCACGATGGTGGTGTCGGACAGCGGCGGCCGACCGGTCGGACGGGTTGCCGCTTCGCGGGATTTCATCGTCGAGGAGCGGGTGCGTCGTATGGACAGGTCCGGGCTGGTCGAGGCGGTCACACACAAGGCGGCGGACGGTGGTGATCTGTCCTTGGAACAGGTCGGCCGGGTCGTCGATGCCCTGTTCGGCACCATCGACCGGGCGGGTGCGATCGCCGAGGCGCTCAGGGCGGGGAAGACCGTCACCCTCACCGGTTTCGGCAGTTTCCACCAGGAGGACGGCGGGGCGGGCCTGCGGCCGGGCAAGGCCCTCAACGAGTTCGTCCACGGCCAGGTCGGCTGACCGGGTGCCGACCCGATGGCCGTCATGACCTTGCGGGCCGCGGGACCGGCCCCCGCCGAGGACGTCTGGTCGCGTTACGTCTCACCCGCCTGCTGGCCGGCGTGGTCGCCGCAGATCAGGGCGGTGCGCGTGGCCGGTGAGCGGATCGCACCAGGCATGCGGGGCGAGGTGGTCTCGCTGTTCGGTGCCACCGCGAGGTTCGTCGTGGAGTGCGTCGACGAGGAACGACGGCAGTGGACCTGGCGGGTCCGGCTCGGACCGGTACACATGCGACTGCGTCATGAGGTGTTCCCCCGGGCGGCCGGCTCGGCCACGACACTGCGGGCCGAGGGACCGGCCGTCGCCCTCGCGGCATACGCCGTCCCCGCCCGGTGGGCCCTGAGGCGCCTGGTCCGCGGGTGAACCCGCGGACGAGGGGCCGTCGACGGCCTCCGGGGAGAAGCCGAGGGCGTTCGCGTCGGTGCTCACACCTCGCACCGGTTCACGAACAGGCGCGAGTCTGTTCCTGCGATCCGCTCGCTGGGCGGATGCACCACGCCGGTGAGCACGGACAGGAAAACTGCGCCGTGCCGCCGTCGAAAACAGTCCAGCAGTTCGCCTCGTACGGCGTTCGCCTCCGAAAGGCGGCCACCCGCGCCGGCTGTCGGGCACTCCCTCCACAGTCAGGAGGCGACAGCGCCGGGAGACGGGCCTCCGACGACGAAATCCTCACCGTCGCGGCCCTCGACCGCTTCCTCCATCACTGCGACACCGGCGGGCCCACCGTCCGCTCTACCTCTGCCTCTGCCTCTGCCTCTGCCTCTGCCTCTGCACCGATGGCATCCCGCTGTGGGGGTGCAGCCGGTCAAGGTCGAGGTGTGCGCGGATTTGCTCCCCGGAACGCACACCCGCGAGAGGCTTCTGCTCTGTGGGTATGAGGAGGCCGCCATGCGACTCTCCGTGGTGAGCGGGTAGTTCAACGCAGGAGGGGCACGGTGGCCCTGCCCCGGTCCGGCTTGCTCCGCCTGCTGAAGTCGCTCCGTTCGGCGGACGGACTCGAACTCGTGAGGAGTGTGGCCGAACGGATGCCGCAGAAGCCGATCGAGTCCGGGGTCGCGGCCCGGATCGGCGCGGAGGGGAACAAGCACACCGAGGTCCGCGTCGCCCACCCCAACGGGCACCACGGCAGGACGCCGACCATCCAGGCCTGTGACCTCGACCTGGCTGTCCTCACACTGCGTACCGGCAGCTCCTCCCCCGGCCTGCTGGAGCGGCGGTGCCGCATCGACCAGGCTCTGTATGCCGTCATCGTGGACGCCTACGTGCACGGCGTATCCACCTGAGCGGTTGACAACCCGGTCGAGGCCCTCGGCGCGGACACCTGGATCTCCAGGAGCGAGGTCTCCCGGATCTGCGGCGAACTCGACAAGCGCCCCGACATCACTCTCTCTCGCCCCCATTACCACCGACGCGACGGATGACTGATCGGCTGCACCACGAGAAGAGGGCATGACCCGGAGATCGAGGTCTTGATCGTTCCGGATCGCCCGAACGGGAAGCTCACGATCGAACGTTCACGCAGGCGCTCGACGTCATCGGATCTCGGTGTGTCCTGGGTCAGGGATACGGCTTCCGGTCCTGGTCACTACGTAGCCTCGCACCATGACCGAAGAGGCCGAGATCGCACTGAAGAACTACGACTGGATGCTCCGTCACCAAGGGCTGGACCATGTAGAGCTGGACTGGGAGTCCCGCACTCTGGTGTGGGGTGACGGGGGCTCCGACCTTGAAGACCTGTGCAGGCCAGGCTTTACGCCTGCAACCGACGTCGGCTGACGCACGGAGCTACCGGCCGATCATTTTTCTTGTGGTCGGAGATCGGCGCCGGGCCTCTGTCCGTGATCTTCGGGTGTGCGGACGCCGGCTCTTGGCGGTGGCCGGCCGAGGGGCGGCGTGGGTGTGGGGCGGGCGATGGCAATGACGTCCGCCCCGTGCGGTCCGTGGCGGTGGCCACCATGTTCCGATGTATGCACGAACTTCATGTGCTCACCTCGTCGTCCCGTGGGGGTTGTGGACGGCGGCACGCTGTCGGTTCAAAAGGCCGGTACACCGGCCGTCGGCCGCGGTCGCCGCGCGAATTGCCGCAGCGCTGTCACGCCGTTGCCGATGCGCTTGAGGAGTCCAGGCCGGTGAACGGCTCGTCCGCGCTGTCGTCGTGGACCCCGCGACGGGCCGTCTCGTTGCCGTTGTCCGACCGGACCCCAGGGGCGGTGTCCCGGCATTCGGGGTGGCAGTCGGGGCAGGTCAGGCCGATGGCCGCTGCCGGGGTCCAGCTCTCGAGCTGTGCCTGGCCGCTCAGCGGAAGGACATTCATGGCGATCACCCAGCAATCTTCGACCAGGTCAGAAGGGGAACGTGGAACTGTTGTGGTCGTGGGGGGCGCTTTTGTCCCCGTCGGGGGCCCCCGGCGTGTCGTTCGACGCGGACGGGGCGGTGTCGAAGAGGGAGTCGCCGGGCACGCCCACGCGCGAGACCTTGCTGACCGTCGCGTCGGCGTAGCGCAGGGAGGGGCCTATCTCCAAGGCCTCCAGCTCGATGACGGTCCGCTTCTCGCCTTCCCTGGTCTCGTACGTCCGCTGGTGCAGCCGCCCTTGGACGATGACACGGGTGCCGCGCGTCAGGGACTGGGCGACGTGTTCCGCCGTCTTCCGCCAGACCGAGCAGCGCAGGAACAGTGTGTCGGCGTCCCTCCACTCGTTGCTCTGCCGGTCGAAGGTGCGGGGCGTGGAGGCGACGGTGAAGTGGGTGACCGCCTCGCCGGACGGGGTGTTGCGGATCTCGGGGTCGTCGGTCAGGTTGCCGACGACGGTGACGACGGTCTCGCCGACCATGAGAGGTACTCCTAACGCACGTGGGGACGGGGGAAGTCGGTTGTCCGACGACAACGCTGCCGCTTCGGGGCGTCTTCGGGCTCACTGCCCGGCTCCCCTTCTTCTTCTCCTTCGGCGGGCCCCGCCGCGATGAGTCTCGAGGTGTGGGCCGGAGCGTTCTTCAGCGGGATGCCGAGCCGGGGGACGGTGCAGGCACGTCCGGCGGCAGCCCGGCACCAGGGGCAGGGAACGCGGAGGGCGTGGGCGCGGAGGGCGTCCCTCGAGCGGCCGGCGAGGGCGGGAGGTGGCTGGGCCGGGACCGCGGGGGTCCGCTTGACGCGCTGCCCCGAGGCGATCGCGGTCACGATCGCGAGGAGTTCCGCGCGATAGCGGTGCGGATCGTCCGGGTCGGTGTCCGGGAGTGGCAGCGGATCGCGGGCGAGCCGCTCCTCCCGGATCGCGCGCACCTCGGCGCGGATGCCGGCGGCGTCGATGCGGGACTGCACGCGGCCCAGCCGGATCACGGCCTCCCGCGTATCGGCGACGTCCAAGTCGGCGAGCAGGAGGTGCCAGGCGTCCGTCGTGGTCTCCTCCAGATGCATCGACGGGCACATCGCCGCGACCAGCGCGGCGAGCCCCGCGGTCTCGGCCGGCGTCATCCGTTCCTCCCTTCCGCGGGAGCACGTCCCGGGTGACTCCGGCGCCCCGCTTCCCGCCCCGTCCGCCGGCTGCTGGTACAGGTACAGGACGGTCCCGCAGGCGCAGCGCAGTCGCCCGTCGTCCCCGAGACTCCAGCGGCCGCAGCCGAGGTGACCCGCTTGTGAGATCAGGAACCACAGGGTGGCGGGCGATTCCCTGTCGAAGCGCGCTGTGGCGGTGGTCATCACGTCTCGCCCCCGCCGAGGGCGAGCAGCCGGCGCAGGTCGATCTCGCCGGTGCGCCAGGCCCGGGCGACCCGTTCCGCTCCGCCGGGCACGGGCCGCAGGCTGAACGAACGCGGTTCGGGGGCCGGCGCCACCGTCAGTCCCGGGATCACCTCGCCGGTGTGCGGGTCGGCGGCCGGGCCGAAGCAGGCGAGCCGGGCGAGGAGATCCCGCTGCCAGGCGGGGCGCACCCGGACCAGGGTCTCCACCTCGCCGGGGTGGTTCGCGGCCGCCCAGGCGGTGAAGGCGTCCTCGTCGGCGACCACGACCGCCGGCTGGGGGTCGATGAGCGTGAGGGTGGCGATCGGGGTGTCGTCCGGCATGGTCACCCGCATCGACTTGAGGGCGAGTTCGGCGCGAGCCGCGCGCAGCCCGTCGAGGACCGCGCGGCGCTCGGCCCGGTACTCGGCCTCCACCGCGTCGCGCAGCACCCTGAGTACGACGACCCGGGTGGCGTGCTCCCGGAGGTTCACGCGGCCTCACCCTTCTGCTCGGTCCCTTTTCCGGTCTCTTTCTTCGCCTCGGTGCCGCGGCGCACGATGAGCTCGCCCAGCGTGGTCGAACCCCCGGCGGGATCCAGGACGGCGGCGGCGAGCAGGTTGTGCCGGCGCACCTCCTCGTAGAGACCGCGGAGCTCCTCGTAGGTGGCGTGCGGGGCGGTGGCGGTCGTGAGGTAGTCGGACGCGCTCGGGGTGGGCTTACCGGCGTTGAGCCACTCCAGGACGGCCTCGGCGAACGTCTCGTCCGGCTTGCGGATGACGCGCCCGGAGAGCGGCTTCGCCCGGGACTTGGAGATCACCAGGGTGTTCTCGTGGTCGAGGTCGCCGACGATGTCGAACTCGTACTCGATGCCCTCCCGCTGCTCGGGCTTGAGCCCGACCTTGCGCGGCACCTTGCGCCCGCGCTCGTCCGCCTCCACGACGTACTCGGTCTTGGTACGCATGGTGGCGATGAGGTGGCCGGGGTAGGCGAGCAGGGCGTCGACCATCGCCCGCTCCAGAGGGCGGGCCTCCCTCCAGCCGGCGAAGGTGTTGCCTCCCGCGACGCGCTTCGCGGCGTTGTCGACCTGCTCCAGCATTCCGCCCGCGCCGGACCAGAAGTGCGAGAGCGAGTCGACGATCACGACGTCGTAGCCCTCGTGGGCGGCTACCGCGAGCGCCTCGACGAGCGCGGGGGGCTCGAACGTCGTGAGCGGGAGGGTGTCGAAGGCGAACTCGTCGGCGTATTTGGAAGCGCTGCCGTGCTCGGTGTCGATCAGGGCGATCCGGTCGCCGATCCCGGTGCCGAGGACGAGCGCGGTGTAGGTCTTGCCCGAACCGGTGGGCCCGGTGAGTGCGATGCGGGCCTTGGCCCGCTCCTTGGTGGCGGGGGTGAAGGTGAAGCTGTTCACGCCGTTCTCCTCTGGTACATCCGACGGCGGTTCGGGGTGGGCCTGGGGAGGGACAGGACACGGTCCTCACCCGCAAGAGGTGCACCCACACGGCCGAAGCCTCAGTTCGAATATCAGTTCGAAACCGCCTGGAATCTCAGGCTAGACACCAACGGAGGGGTAAATCAACGCTTTGCTCAGAAAAATTACTGATGCCCGATATGCCCCTATCGGGGCCTGGGTTGAGTGCACCGCGTCAGTGGCGCGGCCGGTTCGACCCGGCGTGCATCCGGCAGGACCCGGCCGCGCTCGCCGACCGGTTCCACGCCCCGTTAGGACGCACCGGGAGATCCGGCCGGGGCCCCGTCGCCAGGGCCGGCCTCCGGTGCCCGTGGGTTTCTGGCGGTGCTCCGCGCCCATGACGGTCTCCTCGTCTGCATCGCCGTCGCAGACCAGCTCGCTCTCCCAGACTTACCTGCCCTTGCCGACGGCGAGGGCGACCAGTGCGGTGATGACGAATCCGGCCACCGGATCGACCCGGGCGAAACCGAAGAGCGCGTGGGCGAGCAGCCCGGCGAAGGTCGACAGGCTCAGCCACGCACACAGTGTGGTCCCGGTCGCGTCCGCGGCGACCGGCGGGACGTCGGAGGAGAGCCGGTGGCCGCCAAGGGCCGCGAGACGGCCGACCGCCTCGACGAGGTCGGTCCTGCCCCGGTCGTCGGGACCGACGAAAATGCTGACGCCCGGGCCGAACGGGACCTCGCCCCGGGCGTACGGGCGGGAGCCGGCGGGCGACAGGTGCGATACGCGCATGTCGCGCTGCGGCTCGACGCCACCGACCTCCCTGAAGGCAGGTGGTGGTTACTCCTTGTTCTCGACGACGTGGTCACCGCACTGGTTGCGCAGCGCGGTGATCATCTGTCAGCGCCGGCCTTCCCGCCCGTCGGCGGGACCACCTTGCTGCGGCGGGACGAGGCCGAGGTGCTCCCATGCCGCCGGTGTGGCGATCCGGCCGCGCGGGGTGCGGGCGAGGAGCCCCTCCCGTACGAGGAAGGGCTCGGCGACCTCCTCCACGGTCTCCCGCTCCTCCCCCACCGCGACCGCGAGCGTGGACAGACCGACCGGTCCGCCGCCGAAGAGCTTGAGCAGCGCGCCGAGCACCGCCCGGTCGAGCCGGTCCAGGCCGCGGGCGTCGACCTCGTAGACCGCCAGGGCCGCCTCGGCGATCTCCCTGGTGATCCACCCGTCGGCCCTGACCTGGGCGTAGTCGCGGACGCGGCGCAGCAGGCGGTTGGCGATGCGGGGCGTGCCGCGCGAGCGGCCGGCGATCTCCGCGGCACCGTCAGGCGTTGTCACCACCTCCAGCAGCCGGGCGGAGCGGTGGATAACGCGCTCCAGCTCGGTGGGCTCGTAGAACTCCATGTGGCCGGTGAAGCCGAAGCGGTCGCGCAACGGCGGCGGCAGCAGGCCGGCCCGCACGGTGGCGCCGACCAGGGTGAACGGGGGCAGCTCGAGGGGGATGGCGGTGGCGCCGGGACCCTTGCCGACGATGACGTCGACGCGGAAGTCCTCCATCGCCATGTAGAGCATCTCCTCGGCGGGCCGGGACATGCGGTGGATCTCGTCGAGGAAGAGGACCTCACCCTCCTGGAGGGAGGACAGAACCGCGGTCAGGTCGCCCGCGTGCTGGATGGCCGGCCCCGAGGTGATGCGGATGGGGGCGTCCATCTCGGCCGCGATGATCATGGAGAGGGTGGTCTTGCCGAGGCCGGGGGCTCCGGAGAGCAGCACGTGGTCGGCGGTGGCACCGCGCGCGCGGGCGGCCCGCAGCACGAGGTCGAGCTGCTCGCGGACCCTCTCCTGGCCGATGAACTCGTCCAGGTCCTTGGGGCGCAGGGCGGCCTCGACGGCCTGTTCCTCCCCGTCGGTGACAGATACCACCAACCGCTCGATGAGGGCGGCGGTTTCGGCTTCGTCCCGGGTCATGCGGTCCACTCCTCTCAGCGGGCGCGATTCAGCGTGCGCAGGGCGGCACGCAGCAAATGCGACACCTTCGGGGCGGCGCCGTCGGCCGCGGCGGCCTCGGCGGCGGGGGTGACGGCCGCGATCGCCTCCTCGGCCTCGTGCACGGAGTACCCGAGGCCGACGAGCGCCGCGTGAAGTTGTTCGCTCCAGGGCGCGGGAGCGGCGGCGCCGGCCGGGTGGCCGGCCCCAGCGGCACCGGCCGGCTCGCCCAGTCGGCCGGCGAGCTCCAGGAGCAGCTTCTGGGCGCCCTTCTTGCCGATGCCGGGGACGGCGGTGAGCGCCTTCTCGTCGCCCTGGGCGACCGCGCGCCGCAGCGCCTCCGGGGTCTGCACGGCGAGCATGGCCTGGGCCAGACGCGGCCCGACGCCGCTGGCGGTCTGCAACAGCTCGAAGACCTGCCGCTCGCCGTCGTCCGCGAAGCCGTAAAGGGTGAGCGAGTTCTCGCGCACGACCAGGGAGACGGCGAGCCTGGCCTGTCGGCCGATGCGGAGCCCGGCCAGGGTGTCGGGCGTGCACTGGACGGCCATGCCGACGCCGCCGACCTCGACGACCGCGGCGTCGGGGGCGAGCGCGGCGACCGTGCCGCTGACGAAGGCGATCATCGGATCGTGCTCTTCCGAAGTCGTGCGAGTGCGGGAGCGGGGCAGGCGGTGGCGTGCGCCTGCTGCGGGCGATTCAGCGCCTGGGTGCGCCAGATATGGCAGATGGCGAGCGCCAGGGCGTCGGCGGTGTCGGCCGGCTCCGGTGGGGCGTCGAGCCGCAGCAGCCGGGTGACCATGGCGCCGACCTGGGCTTTGCCGGCGCCTGCGCTGCCGGTGACGGCGACCTTCACCTCGCTGGAGGTGTGCCAGGCGACGGGCAGGCCGCGCCGGGCCGCGCACAGGATCGCGACCGCGCTCGCCTGCGCGGTGCCCATCACGGTGCGCACGTTGTACCGGCTGGACACCCGCTCCACGGCGACGGCTCCGGGTCGGTACTCGTCCAGCCACCGCTCGATGCCGCGCTCGATGAGGAGGAGGCGGTGGCCGATGTCCGCGTCCGCCGGGGCGCAGAGGATGCCGGCGGCCGTCACCGTGAGCGGCCGTCCGGGGGCGTCGTCGACCACCCCGAGGCCGCACCGGGTCAGCCCCGGGTCCACGCCGAGCACCCGCGCGGTGCCCTCCCTGAGGGTCAAAGTCTTCATGAGCGAGCCAAGCTTGTGCGTTGGGTCGTGTTGACGCCGGTCGGGTGGCGAGTCCGCCTCGCGGATTGCGGGGCGGACCCTCCGGGCGCATCGAGCTTCGCAGACGGAGTCCGCCTGCGAAGCTCGATGCGGACATGGGGAGATCTCCGGGGGCTCCGGTCGGCGAAGTGTGGATTTCCACATATGTCCGGCCTGGCCTGGACTTCATGGTAACTCGAACTGGTGTGCGAGGATAGGTCGTGACGGTCACACGGGCCCCGACATGGTCCGCTCGTACCTGCGTGGCCCCTCCTCTGCGGGACCCGACACCGCTCGTCCGCCCTGGCCACCCGGTCACGAGCCGCCGCTGTGGAGAGGGCACGGCCGCCAGGAGCCGTACGACGATCGTGTACCGCCCGTTCTGCCGCCGCACCCGAGTGCGGAGTGCGGCTGGCCCACCGCAGGCCGGTGGTGCGGCCGCTGCCCCATTGGCCGGGTCTGTCCAGCGCTTGCCGGCTGGTGGCCCGCCGCGACCTGCCGGCGCCTTCGTGAGCACCGCGGCGGGGGCCGCGGCGCTCACGAAGGGCGGGGCCGCGCACGAACACGGCCGTGGTCCGGTCCGGTTACCGTCTCGGTCCCGCGACGGCGTAGGCCGCGGTGCCTGCGATGAGGAGGACCAGAGCCGTCCAGGTCCCCGCTGCCGTGCCGGGTGGCAACAGCATCCAGGTCGCCACCTGCGTCGGCGCACTCGTCGGGGGCGGGGCGAAGAACGAGAACGAGAGCCAGGCGAACGGCAGCGTCCATGCGTACCGGCCTCCCGAGAACGCCGCGCCCAGGGCGGCCAGTCCCATCAGGCCCGCGCTGTCCCGGACGACGAACATGAGGGTGGCCATGTCCTCGCCCCTCGTCTGCACGGTCAGCAGCACCGTGCAGACGACCGCGCCGGCGAGCAGCACGTGCGCCGCTCTGCGGGGCACCCAGCGGATCGCGGCCGTCCGGTCCAGCTCGAGGTCCTGCCCGCTGAGCCCGGTCGAGGCCGCCATCGCCCCTGCGGCGAGGACGAGCACGGGCAGCCGTGGATCACCGGGCGCCTCGCTCCCGTCCCGGGCGAGTGCCCACACCGTCACCGCGCTGATCACCACCGCGGCGAGCGACGCGGGTACCTGACGCGAGCGCGCGTACAGCGTCAGCCATCTCACCGGGACGCACCGCCGGACAGTGCGTCGAAGGCGTCGCCCTCGCAGGAGAGCGCGGCGGCGCGCATCGCGTTGATCCGCGAGAGCTGTTCGGCCCGCGGCAGCGCCTCCAGCTCCTTCCACACCGGGCGGGTCTCGGCCTCGACCTCGCTGCGCAGACTCGCCGACTCTGTGCCGGGAAGCGGCCTGAGGTCCCCGAGGACCCAGCCCACCGCGACGGTCTGCGCGAAATCCTCGTTCCCCCAGCTGCTCCAGCCGACGGGAGTGCACCCCGGCACCATGGCTTTGGCGATCAGGGCCCGGGTCAGCTCCTCGCCCTCCGCGGCGGCGATGACGCCGTCGTCGAAGTCGAAGAGCACGGTCTCGCCGGACCACTGCGGCACGGCGCCGTCCGGCAGTACGGCGGTGTTCTCCCGGACCGAGGCCGGCGCCCGGCCGCCCAGCGCGCCGTGCAGCAGGCGCAGTGCCTCCTTACCGGGACCCGCGAGGTCGGCGAGTCGTGTCCGGTGCGCCTTGGCCACGCACACCGGGCCGTCGCACACCGGCTCCGCGGCGGCCTCGTCCACGACGTACATCCGTCGCGGGTCGGAGGGGAGGACGAGCAGGGCGAGCGCGGCACCCGCCAGGGTGGGCGTCAGGGCGATCAGCCGGGAGCGCGGGGTCGCGGCGACCAGCAGCGCGAAGCCGGTCGCGGCCAGGCCGAGCAGCCAGATCGTCTGCCCGACGTGCACGGAGGAGGAGAGCGTGACGAGCACATCGCGCACCTCCTCCACCGCCGGTGACAGCAGGGAGACCCGGTTCGGCTCCGTGCTCGCAACCCCCGTCTCCGTCCGGCCCAACGACATGTGCATGAGGGCCGTGAACACGAAGGCGCCCATGGCCAGCGCGGGCGGGGTGAGCACGGACGGCAGGGCCCGCCCTGCTCCCATGCCCAGCACCGCACCCGCGACGAGGAAGAGTGCCCCCACCAGCGAGATCGGCAGCCACCCGAGGTGCGTGTACTCGGTGTTGGCGAGCACCTGGACGGCGCCCACGAGGACGAGGAGCGCGAAGGCCGAGGCCAGGGTGATCGCCGTCGTGCCCGCCAGCATGGCCGCGCGGTGCCGGGCGGGCCGCGGCGTGCTCCTCAGCAGCTCGGGCATCTTCGAGCGGTGGTCGCGCAGGCCCTGCAGCGCTCCGAGCCCCACGGCCAGCGGCCACAGGTAGAACAGCAGGCTGCGGGTCCACATCGCCAGGGACGTCCACTGAGCCGTCCACGCCGTGGTGCCCCTCCACCACGAGGCGTCCACCAGGTACAGGAACGCCAGCGCGCTCGTGAGGACCACGGCACCGGCCCACGGGGCCACGGAGCGCTTCAGCTCGATGCGCAGGACACGAATGTTCACCAGGCGCCCCTTTCCCGGTCGGGGCCCTGCAGCAGCGCCGAGTAGCCGCGCTCCAGAGGGCTGTCGCCCACGTGCTCGGGGCCGCCCGCCGCGGCCAGCTCGTCCGGGGTGCCCTGGAAGACCAGTCGCCCCTCGGCGAAGAGCACCACGTCGGTGCAGGCGGCGGCGACGTCCTCCACCAGATGGGTCGAGACGAGCACGCAGGTGTCCGTACCCAGCTCCTGCAGCAGCTCGCGAAAGCGCAGCCGCTGCGCCGGGTCCAGGCCGGCCGTCGGCTCGTCAAGGAGCAGGATCGTCGGGTCGTTGACGATGGCCTGGGCGATGCCGGCCCTGCGCACCATGCCGCCCGAGAGTGCCTTCATCCTCTCGGGCGGCGCGGTCCGCCAGACCCACCCGCTCCACGGCGCGCTGCACCGCCTCGGGGATCTCCGCCTTCGGCACCTCCTTCAGCCACGCCATGTACTCGACGAACTCGCGCACCGTGAAACGTTTGTAGTAGCCGAACTCCTGCGGCAGGTAACCGATCCGGCGGCGCAGCGCACGGTGCTCGCCCATGCCGCCCGCGGACTCGCCGAGGATCTCCAGGGTGCCCTCGGTGGGGCGCAGCACGGTGGCCAGTGTCCGGATGAGAGTGGTCTTGCCCGCCCCATTGGGGCCGAGGAGTCCGTGTACGCCGGTGCCCAGCGACAGGTCGAGGCCGTCGACGGCCATTCGTTTCCTGCCGACCCTGACCTTCAGCCCGGTGGCCTGGATCTCCCAGGCGTAGGCTGTCGGTGCGATGTCGGCCGCGCTCACGGCGGACGTCATATGGTGTTCCTTTCCGATGGTCATCGATGGGCTCCCAGCACGGAGTACGCTCCTCTGCGGGCGATCACGACACCGATGCCGAGCGCGAGAAGCAGCCCCCACAGGGGCAGACCGCCCGTCTGCAGGGCGAAGGCCGTACGGCTGGTGGCCAGGGTCGGCGCCACGATCACGGCGGCCCACACGGCGGCCAGCACGACGGCGGCGCGGGTCACCCCGACGACACCGCCGAGCGCCAGCGTCGTCGCCGTGACGGCCAGGCAGGGCAGCAGCCACTGAGCCACCATCACCCCCGTCGCCCATCCGCCCACCAGCAGCGCGGGGACGACCACGCCGAGCACGGACGCGGTGCGCCGCAGTACCAGTTGGAGCCCGGCCCTGGGTACCGAGGCCGTCAGTTCGTACGCCGGGTCCAGACCGCGTGACCAGGACGCCGCGACGCCGAGCACGGGCAGGACCGGTGCGAACAGCAGCACCAGCGACACCTCGCCGGAACCGGTGCCGGCCAGGTCGAGCAGCAGGGCCAGCAGCGTCACGCCCACGACCATGGCCAGCCACGGCACCATCGTGGGCGTCATCCACCTCGACAGCCGCGCCGGCCGGCGCCGTCCGCGCGGCATCGTGGCGGTGACCGCCAGTTGGGGTTCGAGGCCGGACCACACGGTGTCGACCAGCGCCGCCACGGCGGGCACCTGGGCACCGACAGCGGCGGACAGCCGGTCACGGCACACCCGGCACGCCTCCAGATGGGCCTCCACGGCCCACACCTCGTCGGCGGCGAGGTCCGTGCCACCGCGCGCGTAACCTTCGATGATCCGCGTCGACGCGTGTTCCACACTCACGCCAGCGCCCTCCGCATCGCGATCCGGGCCCGGCGGGCACGGGTCTTGACCGTGCCCTCGGGCAGCCCGAGCAGGACCGCGGTCTCCCGGACGGACAGCCCGTCGAGCACCATGGCCTGCAGTACCTGTCTCAGCTCCGGCGCGAGGCACCGCAGCGCGTCCCCGACATCACCGCCGACGGTCGCCGCGAGCGCCTCCTCCTCGGCGGCGGGCGCCGCTTCGGGCGCAGCGGCGGCCGGCGGCGGCTCCGCGTGGTGGGCCCTGCGCCGGAACGCGTCGACCAGGCGGCGCGCCGCGATCGTCCACAGCCAACCGGTGGCCGTCCCCCCGACCGCGGCCCCGGCGAACGCACCCGCCGCGCGCCACACCGCCAGATAGGTCTCCTGCATGACCTCCGCGACGATCTGCTCGTCCGCGCACCGGCGGCGCAGCCGCACCGCCATCCACGGCGCCGTACGCCGGTACAACTCCTCGAACGCGGCACGGTCGCCTTTCGCCGCCAGCCGGACGAGACGTTCCTCGTCCACCTCGTGCAGCGCTGCTCTGACTGATCTCACACCCGGTAGACGCCCGAGCCGGGCCGCGGGTTTTCCCCCCGACGTGATCCCCGCCATATGCGGGAAACGCGTGAGTTCTGCTCAACCGGGGTCTCGCCGTTACGCAGTGGTGGTTTCGCTGGTCCGGACAGTCTCGCTGAACAGGACGGGGGGCGGCTTGAGTTGCTGTGGCTTCAGCGGTCCGAGCGCATGGACCCCTCCGGGGGCAGCACGCTGATGCCGGGTGCAGCCGAGGACCGGCCGGAACCGCGGTTGCCTGGCCCACTCCGCAGACCGCGCAGGCGGCGCCGGCCTCCCGGCCGCCACCGCGTCACGCAGCCGACGGCGCGGACTCGGACTCGGGCCGGGCGTCAGGGGCATAACCACCCGGTAAGCGATGCCTGTGAGGGATCTCCGTGAGGGATGTCCGTGAGGAACCGGCCCCTTCGATGACCTCGCCGGCTCCACCACGTCCCGCTTGAACCCTTCCCGGAATTTCGGGGGCCGCTCCGGAGTCGGGCGGTACCGCCTCGGCGTCCGTGATCACCCCGGTCACGCCGGTGCGGCGGGCATCGGCCTGACGCCGATGCCCGCCGCCGGCTTTCCGCCGGTTCAGCTGTAAGGGATCACCAGCACGGACTTGTCCGTGCCCGTCTGGAGCTTGGAGGTGCCGTTGCCGATGGCGCTCCACACCTCGAGGCGTACGGTGCCGCCGTTCAGATTGCCCAGCGCGCCGGTTGAGGCCTTGAGACCGCGTGTCTGCGTGTACTCCTCCCAGCCGGTGACCGGGTCGGTCGCGAAGTAGTGGTACGTCTCGGTCCGGTCGAAGCTGCCGTTGCCGGTGAAGTCGTAGCTGATCCGGGCCTGCTGGCCGAGCCCGACCGTGCTGCCCGCGTCCACCTGGAGCCGGAAGGCGGTCTGTGCGCCCGGGGCGAGCGTGCCGTTGACACCGCGGACCTCGTAGACGAGGGGCTGGTACGGGGTGCCGTCGTGGTTGGCGCCGCCACCGGAGGCGATGGTGTCGCTGCCCGCCGTGCCGCCGGTCGCCGTGGTCAGGGCGCCACCGCTGCGCAGTTGGAAGGTGTTGCCGGTCGGCGGGTCGGGGTCGGGATCCCCTGAACCGGTCCCGGTGCCGCTTGCGGTGGAACGGGCCGGTACGGAGAGGGTCTTGCCGTCGGAGAAGGTGACGGTGCGGGCCGTCGCTCCGTGGTTGTGGGCCGCGTAGGTCCGGGTGGTTCCCTTGGTGAAGACGGCGGAGGTGGGGATGTCACCGGTCACGGTGGCGTCCGGGGCTCCGAGGGTGTCGAGGGTGTTGATCCAGTGGTAGGTGTGCGCCTTCGACTCCCCTTCCTCAGGGGTGTAGCCGGCGTGGCCCGCGTCCCACTTCGCCTTGGCCACCGCCGGGTCGGCGAAGGACTGGAACTCCCAGAGGAGGTCGCGCCATTCGACGGCCGGACCGCCGTTCTCCCGTTCCATCTCCGCGATGTTGCGCCGGATCGCGGCCTTCTCACCGCCGAGGTGGAGCGATCCGCCGGTCACGGGCAGGACGTTGATGCCGTGGATCTCCTCGGGGTTGGCGGTCCACCAGGTGGCGTAGGCGGCGCCACTGCCCCACACCATGCCGGCCGTGTCGTGACCGAAGGAGGACGGGAAGACCTGCTCGTCGGCGTCGAACCAGTACTGGGCGATCGACTCCGACTCGGTGGTCAGCAGAAAGGTGCCGAGGTCACGCAGCGAGGTGTCACCGGTGGCGGAGCCCCACAGGACGAGGGCCGCGCTGAGGTTGGTGGACTCGGAGGAGGACTCCTGGTTGTTTCCGGCGGCGAAACCCTGATGGCCGGAGGCCCAGCTGTGGCCCGCGTAGACGTCGAAGCCGCGCAGGAAGGGGAAGGCGGTGTCGGTGCGGCTGGGGTTGGCGGTGTCCCGTACGAGGGTCTTGACCATGCCGCCCCAGGCGGATTCGGCGGCCCATCCCTGGTCGTACTGGGCGACGATCGCCGCCGCGTAGACGTAGTAACTGTAGTGGAAGTGGTGGTCGTTGAGCTCGGTGTCGCTGCCGTAGGAGGCGGGGTAGCCGGTGAGCGTCTTCCAGTCCTTGTCGTAGCTGAACTCGTTCGCGCCTCCCGCCGTGAACCAGTCCTGGAGCTTGCCCTTCATCAGGCCGAGAAGCCTGTCGCGGATGCCGGTCTCACCGATCTGGTCGGCCACCGGCACGAGCTGGGCGAGGCGTCCGAGGGCCTTGCCGGTCCAGTAGGTGTCGGAGGCTCCGGAGAAGGGGTCGGCGGCGTTCACGACCTCGTTCAGATAACCGCGCAGCCTGGCGGTGTCCACACCGTTCGACTTGGGCAGCCCGGGCAGCACAGCCGCTGCCTTCTGGCTCGTGGTGAAGGAGGCCGACTCGCGGACCTTCATGGTGCCGCGTGGTGAGACGTAGGTGTAGGAGGTGAGGGGGTCCGTGGTGTTCAGCCACTGGTGGCGGTAGAGCGCCTGGAGCGTGCCGCGCTCGGTGCCCTCCTTCGCCTCGGTGGTGAGGGTGTAGGTGGCCTTGACGGTGCCACCGGTGTAGTTCCAGGTGGCCTTGGAGTCGGTGACGAAGCTGTAGGCGTACTTCGTGAAGGTCGCCAGCGCGCCGGTGGACGGCAGCACGGCGACGGAGAAGTAGTCCTTGGAGCCGAGACCCGCGGTGACGGTGGAGCCGGCGATGTTCCAGTCGCTGCCGGTCGGCGCGAAGAGGGCGTAGTGGTGCCCGGCGACGGTGATGCCGAGGACGTTGCCCTGGTCGGCGAAGACGGTGGGCGCGCCGGCGGTGGTGATCTGGGCGTTGCCGCCGGAGCCCTTGGCGTATACGAACGGGGAGCCGTGGCCGATGGTGGTGCGCAGGGTGCGGGCGCCGTCGGACCAGTGGGGGGTGACCGTCCAGTCGGACCAGTCGTCGGCCTTGGTGTCGGGTGAGTTGAGGCCGGTCAGTCCGATGGTGAGGTCGCGCTTGTGGGCGTACTCGTACTGGCGGCCGTCACCGACGATCGCGGGGGACGTCGGGTAGCCGACGTCGAGCCCGCCGGCCGTGGCCTGGTAGGTGAGGGGGTGTCCGTACATGGGGGTCGAGTACGGGTTGTCGCCGTAGCGCTGGAAGGCGAGGGAGGACCACCAGTCGTTGGTGGGCACGGGCCGGTTCCGGGCGGCGGCGGTCAGCTTGGGCGTGACCGGCGTTCCGGTGTTGGTGGTGGGGCCCGACGTGCCGGGGGGCCGGGTATCAGAGTAGCTGCCGGAGCCTACGGGGACGGTGGCGGCGGCCGCCGGCACGGCGGCCGGGCCCAGGCCGACGACGGCGAGGGCTGAGGCCAGGAGCAGTACCACTGCCGGTCTGGTACGGGCGCGGGGGGATGGCATGGGGCACCTCAAGTCTTCACAGGAGGGGGGACTGAGAGCGCTCTCAGATGGCCGGAACGTAAAGCCCATGTAATGCACGTGTCAATAGATTGAACGCGGTGGGTAGTTGAAGCCGAGCCCGAGTCGGTTCTGTCTTCGCGCCTTGACGGTGTGAGCGCGTGGGGCCCCCTTCGAGCGGACGCCTGAGAGCCCTCTCACGTCGCTCCAGCGGCTCACTGGCGGTGGCGGCTCCGGTGACACGGTCTGCGACCGGGCGGGCAACGGCTGTGACCCGGCCCGATGCGCGGCGTCGGCGACATCACGGTGACTCCGGCACCGCTCACGCGGCCGGCTCCGGCGCGGCGTGCCAGCGGAATGACAGCGGAAGACGTGCCGAACGGTGAGCGGGGGCCGCTGAACTGGTCCGGTAACCGCCTGCGGCCACCACCGGACACGGTGGTCCGCCCCGACTCCTGGGGAGACACCATGAACAAGGACCTGAGCACCCTCGCCGACGAGATCCTCGAGCTCGAGGCCGAGACCTTCGAGATCTCCGACTACTCGGACGCCAGCGAGGTCGTGCTGGCCGGCTGCACCAGCACCAGCTCCACCTCGACCTCCAGCTCCACCTGCAGCACCACCTCCTGCTCCGCCTGACCCGGCGTCCGGCGCGGCAACGCCCGGTCGGCGCGCGCCTCCTTCACGGAGGAGGGCGCCGACCGGGCGCTCGGCATGCCCGGGACCCGTCGTTCGGCATGCCCGGGACCCGTCATGACGGCGCCCGACGAGACATGTTCCGGCCGTGGGCCGGAGAACCGGCCGTGGGCCGGAGAACCGGCCGTGGGCCGGAGAACCGGCCGGGGCGAAAGCGAACACCGTGAAAAGGTTCGGCAAATCCGGTGGATCGAGCACGTTCGTTTCCCTGACCGTACCGCCGGTAAGTCCACGGCCCGTCACCCAACAGCAAGCCATTTACCAGTAAATATGCTCTGCGAACAGGTACTTGACGGTAGGTCAGTGGCGAAAACTTGCCTCTCAGGCACTTCGCAACCACCCCCTTGACCCACGTTCTACGCCAGTAGACACTCACCACTGCCGCAAGACCGAAGGCATACGTGCACTACGACTTCACAATCTGCGCCGTACCGCCCGTGCCGGCGAAAAAGCAGGCGTCCCGAATGAGTCACCACTCAGACAGGGCCTGCTTCGACGGCACGGCACCGCCACCCCGGAGGGGGCAGCGGTCCGGATCCGCAGAAGTGCGAGGGTCAACGGGGGGACCAAGTGCGTTTTCAGTTGCTCGGCCCGCTCAGCATCACCGACGGACGTGAGGTGGTCGTCCTGCCACCGGCCAAACCGACGTCGCTGCTGGCGGCGCTGCTGGTCCGGCCCGGCGAGGTGGTCCCCACGGAGCGGCTGCGCCAGGCCGTCTGGGGGGAGAGGCAGCCTGCGACGGCGAAGGCGGCCCTGCAGAGCTGTGTCCTGCGGCTGCGCCGTCTCTTCGCCAAGTACGACATCGAGGAGCAGTCGGTGGTCGCGGTCGCCGGGGGCTACCGCCTTCCGGCCGACGGCGACACCCTGGACCTGCTGCACTTCCGCCGCCTGGTGTCGGAGGCAGTCGGCGCCGGAGAGTCCGAACTCCCCTTGCTGCGCACGGCACTCGGCCTGTGGCAAGGACCGCTTCTGGCCAACGTCCCCTCCGACCTCCTGCACCGCGACGAGGTGCCCCGACTGGTCGAGGAACACCTGCGCGTCCTGGAACGCGTCTGCGAGATACAACTGGCCCACGGACGGTGTCGCGAGGTCCTGGTGGACCTGTGGGAGGCCACCCGGACCCATCCCCAGCACGAAGGACTCTCCGCCCAGTTGATGCGGGCGCTCTACGGGGCGGGACGGCAGAACGAGGCGCTCGCCGAGTACCGGAGGATCAGGGCCCACCTTCGGGACGAACTCGGCGTCGACCCGGGCGCGGCACTGCAGAACCTGGAACTGGCCATTCTGCGCGGCGAGGAATTCCCCGGCGCGGCACTCGCGGAGCGCGACGGGCACGGCGCCGCGGCCGGAGCGGCCCCGTACGGCGGCGGCCGCCCGGGACCGGACCCCTCGCCGCGCCCCCGGCTGCCCCGTGTCCCCGGCTTCACCGGACGCTCCCGCGAGACCGCCGGCCTCGTGGACCACCTGAACGACGGTGGCCGGCGCGACGGGCGGACCGACTCCACCCCGGTGATAGCGGTCATCTCCGGAGGGCCCGGGATGGGCAAGACCGCGCTGGCCCTGCACACCGCGCGACTGGTGGCCGACCGCTACCCGGCGGGCGGCGTACTGCTGCCGCTGGCCCGGCCCGACGGTACCCCGCGGCCCGCCGTCGAGGCGGCGGCCGAACTGCGTGCCGTGCTCCCCGCCGGCATCCCCCGCGGGTCGTGCCTGGTGGTGCTCGACGACGTCGTGCACCCGGACCAGGTACGGGACCTGCTCGACGTACCCGGCTGCGGCGCCCTCGTCGTCACGAGCCGCATGCGGCTGGCCGCCCTGGTCGCCACGCACGGCCCGGCGGTACTGCAACTGGGCGCGCTGACACCGCAGGAGTCGATGGCCCTGCTCACCACCGTCCTGGGGCGGGAGCGGGTCGCGGCGGAGGCCGCTCACGCACGTGCCCTCACGGACCTGTGCGGGCACGTCCCGCTCGCACTGCGGATCGCCGCCGCCCGGCTGCTGACCCGGCCCAAGCTGCGCCTGGCCGACTACGCCGCGTGGCTGCGCCGGGACCTGCCGGCCCGGCTGGCGCTGCCCGACGACCCCCGGATGTCGGTGCCCCTGACACTCGACGGAGCCCTGGACCGGTTGCCCGGGCCACTGGCCGACGCCCACCTGCGGCTGGCCCGGCTCAGCGGGCAGTTCACCGCACCGGACGCGGCCACCGCGCTCCGCATGCCCGAGACCCACGCCGAGGAACTGCTCGAGCGGCTCCTCGACACCGGGCTCCTCGACGAGGAACAGCCTGGAACTCTGCGCATGAACAGCCTGTTCCGGGTGCACGCGCTGCACCGGACGGCCCGGACGGGCGACCTCCCTCAGGCCGTTGTCGCCCCGGCCCGGCTCGCGCTGCCGTCCGGAGCCACCTGACGGCCCGGCGCCACCACGACGGGACGCGTCCGGCCCGGCCGGTCCGTGCCCCGACGCCCCGCTTCCACCCACTCCTTCAGATCCACCGCGGCCGACAGGCCCCGACCCGGAGGTGCGACCCCCGCATGCCCACGACGCCCTACGAGGAGACCGCGGACACCCGGCCCAGGGTGCGCCGCGACGTGCTGTTCACCGAGACGCCCGACGGCGTGATCTTCCACAACGCCGACGGTGGCTTCCAGCTCAGCTCCCCGTCCGCCTACCGGTTCGCCACACTCCTCGTCCCGCACCTGGACGGGAGCCGGACCGTGGCGGAGATCTGCGCGGGTTTCCCGGATCCCCAGAAGGCGATGGTCGGCGGCCTGGTCAAGGCGCTCTACGCCCGCCGCTTCGCCCGGTCCGTGCCGGATACCGGACACCGACCCGGCACGTCCCCGGACGCGGCGGTCACCGCACACTTCGCGCAGCAGATCGCCTACCTCGACCACTACGCCGACGATGCCGGGGACAGGTTCGCCGCGTTCCGCGGCACCCGTGTCGCGGTGCTCGGTGACGGCCCGGTCGCGCGCTGGTGCGCGTTGTCCCTGATACGCAACGGCTGCGCGCACGTCGCCGTGGAGGCCGCCCTGGCCGAAGGCCCCGCCACCGCCGCGGAGTTCGGTCGGCTCCGGGAGGAGGCGGCCGAACTCACCGCGCTGGGGGCCCCGGCCGGGGTGACGGTGCTGCCCGCGGCCGGCCCGGCCGGCTGGGACGCGTACGAGGGGTACGACGTGGTGGTCGCCGCCGCAGGGCGCGACGCGTTCCGGACCGCGGTCGCCCTGCTCGGCCAGGGTGTGCCCGACGGCCGCACGCTGCTGCCCGCCTGGACGTTCGGCGGCCGGGCGGTGGTCGGGCCGGTCAGTGCCCCCGGCACCGACGGCTGTCTCGCCTGCGCGGCGCTGCGGCTCGGCGCGACCGGGGACCCGGCGGTCGCGGCCGGCCTGTGGAGCCAACTGGCCCTGGGAACCGCTCCGGCTCCCGGGCCGCGCGGACCGCTCGCGGCGATGCTCGGCAACCTGCTCGGCTACGAGGTGTTCCGGCTGGTCACCGAGGCCCTGCCGGCCGAGACCCGGGGCCAGGTGCTGCTTCAGGACATGGCCTCCTTCGACGTCCTCGCGGAGCGGCTGCTCCCCCACCCGCACTGCCCGTACTGCCGGGCCCGGCCCGTCCCGCCCGAGCCCGTCGACCTGACCGCGGCCCCCTCGCGGCCCGTCTTCGAGCCGGTCGTCGCCGCCGCCCCGGACGCCGGCGCGACCGAGGGGCCGCTGGCCGAGCTGGACCGCCGGTCGCTCGCGATCCGGCCGTCCGTCGGGGTCTTCACCCGGTACGCGGACGAGCCGGTCACCCAGACCCCGCTGAAGGTCGGCGCGGTGCAGGTCGGACTGGGCGCGGCCGGGACCCGGACCGTAGTCGCGTTCGACGTCCAGCACACCGCGGGCGCCCGCCTGCGGGCTCTCGACGCCGCCGCCGAGGTCTACGCGGAGCACGTGGTGCCCGCCTTCCCCGCGCCGGGCGGCGCGTACCTCGCGGACAACTCGGAGGCCGCGCGGGTGCGGCCTCAGACGCTCTCCACGGCGACCGGCGCCGGGGGCGATCCGGTCGCCACCTGGACCCCGGCCATCTCCCTGCTGACCAAGGAGCGGATCCTGGTGCCGGCCGGTGCCGTGCGGCCGTTCGGGCCGGACAACCAGGACCGCCGGTTCGAGCCGTCGCGCGCCGGGGCCGGTGCGGGCGACGGGCTGCCCGCCGCCGCGGCGGCCGGACTGCTGTCGGCGCTCGCGCACGACGCGCTGCAGCGGGCCGTGCGCGGCACCGGACGGACCACGGCGCTCTCCCCCGCGCTGCTCGCCGGCGACCCCGAGGGAACCTTCCTGCTGCGTTCCGCCGGGCATCTGGGCCTGGAGACCGAACTCCTCGACCTCGGGGAGGCGGACCGCACCGGGGTGTCCGTGGTGCTGGCCCGTACCCGTCCCGCGGAGCCGGGCGAGCCGGTGCGGTGGGCCGTCGGCGCCGCCCTGGACCGGGCGGCGGCGGCCGGTGACGCCCTCCGCGACCTGATCGGTACGGTGCAGCTCACCGCCGAGGGGGTGCTGGGCACGCCCGACCTGGGAGATCCGCTGCTGGCCGATCTGGACGCGGCCCTGATCCCGGTCACCGCCGGCGTGGCCGAGGAGGAGCCGGCCGCCGACCGGCCTCCGGTGACATGGGCGGACGTCCTGGAGCGGCTGGCCTCGGCCGGCCGGGACGCCCTCGTCGTGCCCACGCACGCGGCCGACCTGCCGGCCGCCGGGATCCACACCGTCCGCGTTCTGCTCACCGGGGCGGCCGGCGATGACCGTTGACCTGACCGAGGCCGCCGCCCAGCCGCGCCGGGACGCGTGCCGCCGCTTCGCCGAGGACCTCCGCCGGGCCCTGTACGACCTGCCCGCCGTACCCGGACGCCCGGTCCCCGGCATCGGTGTCGGAGCGCTCGGGGTGCGGGACGCCTTCACCGACCTCGGGGATGCCCCGGACACCGTCCTGCCCGTGCATCTGTACGGCCGGCAGGCGGTGATCGGTCCCTGGCCCGTCGAGGGGCGGGCTGGCTGCGCCGTGTGCCTGCGGCGCCGCTGGCAGGGCGTGCGCTCGGTCGGTCTGCGGGAGGGCCTGGAACTGCGCGGCGGCACCCGGGAGGCGGGCACCTGGCCCTATCTGGTGCCGTTCGCCGCGCAGGCGGTCGCCACGCTGATCGCCCGGCTCGCCGCGGCCGGCCCGGACCGGGACGCGCCGTTCCCCGACGTGTGGCTGATGGACCTGGAGGACCTGACGGTTCGTCACCACCCGCTGGTGCCGGAGCCGGACTGCCCCCGCTGCGGCACCCCCGAGCCGGTGACGGCCGAGTCGGCGGCCCTGAGCCTGCGACCCGCGCCGAAGTACCGGCCGGGCGTCGGCCGGGTCCGCCCGCTGGACGACTACGGCCTGCGGGTGGACGCGTTCGCCAACCCGCACTGGGGAGCGATCGGCCCGTCGGTGGTGTGCGACGTCACCTCGCCGACCACCTCGGCCACGGTGGGCTGCTTCTCCAGCCGCTCCGGCGACTACCTGCGGGAGACGTTCTGGGGCGGGCACGCCGACACGTACCACGACAGCACCCGCATCGGCGTGCTGGAGGGCCTGGAACGCTTCGCCGGGATGCGTGCCCGGGGCCGCGCCGTCACCCTGACCGCCGCCCTGGACGACCTCGGGCCGGGCGCCGTCGACCCACGCGAGACCGGCCTGTACACGGACGGCTTCCACCGGGCGAACCCCTGGGTGCCTCCGTTCACACCGGACCGGGCCATCCCCTGGGTGTGGGGCTGGTCGCTGCGGGACGGGCGGCCGCGCCCCGTGCCGGAGATCCTGGCCTTCTACCACAAGCCGGGCATCGAGCACCGCTTCGTGCAGGAGAGCTCCAACGGCTGTGCCTCCGGGGGCAGTCTGGAGGAGGCCGTGCTCAGTGGACTGATGGAGGTCCTGGAACGGGACGCCTTCCTGCTCGCCTGGCACGGGATGCAGCCGCTGCGCGAGATCGATCCGTCGACCAGCGCCGACCCACGCACCCGCTTCATGGTCGACCGCATGGCCATGTACGGGTACCGGGCCCGCTTCTTCGACACCCGGATCACCTTCCCGGTACCCGTGGTCACCGGGGTCGCCGAGCGGTTCGACGGGGGGCCCGCCCGGATGTGCTTCGGGGCCGGGGCCTCCCTCGACCCGGAGGCCGCGCTCGCCGCCGCTCTGTGCGAGATCGCCACCGACTCGGTGCAGTTGCTGCACCGCTTCGAGCGCAACGCGGACGGGTACCTCGCCATGGCCGCCGACCACGAGAAGATCACCAGCCTGCACGACCACCCGCTGGTGTACGCGGTGCCGGAGATGGGCCGCCACGCCGACTTCCTGCTGCGGCAGTCCGCTCCCGCGCGGCCCATGAGCGTGGCCGACCTGGCCTGGAGCCGCGCCGACGGCTCCGGCCCGGATGTGCGGGACGACCTGCTCGCCGCCGTGGAGTCCGTGACGTCCGCCGGGTTCGACGTCGTCGTCGTCGACCAGACCACGCCCGAGCAGCACGCCCTCGGGCTGTACACCGTGAAGGTGCTGGTGCCGGGGCTGCTGCCGCTCGACTTCGGCTGGAGCAGGCAGCGGGCCCGGCACATGCCGCGCATGCGCACCGCACTGCGTGAGGCGGGGCTGCGTGCGGACGACCTGACCGAGGCCGGTCTCAACCCCGGCCCGCATCCGTTCCCATGAGCGACCGACCGCCCCGGCGCGTGAACCGTGAACGCCGACGAACCGAGGAAGAACCGAGGAAAGGGGGATCCCGTGGGGTACGCCCATGAATACGCGCACGCCGTCCTGCACCGCGGGCGCGTCCCGATGGAGCCCACCGACCACGTCGTGAACTGGGACGACGGCCCGCGCAAGGGCAAGTACTATCCGCACGCCGAGGCGTTCGCCCTGCCCGCCACCGAGGACCTCGCCGAGGTCCCGATCGCACCGGGGCTGCTGCCCGGCACGGTCCCGGTGCGGGACGGCGACGCCGCCCGCGGCTTCAGTCTGCCGCTGCTGTCGGCGATGCTCCAGGACTCCTACGGGCTGACCGGGCGCCGTCTGGGCATCCAGGCCAACACCGACCTGCCCGGTCTGCCGTTCTACACGCACGCCAACTGGTCGCGCGGCACCGCGGGCGGCGGGGGCCTGTACCCGGTGAGCATCCACTGGGCGTCCGGTGCCTCCGGTCCCCTCACCCCGGGCCTGCACTACTACGACATCCACCGGCACGCCCTGCAGCGGCTGCTGGCCGGCGACGTCACCGACCGGGTCCGCCGGGCACTGGGCCCGGACGCGCCCGCCGAGGCCCTCGACACCGACCAGTACCTGATCCTCGGCGTCAAGTACTGGCAGAACTCCTTCAAGTACAACAGCTTCTCCTTCCACGTGGTCTCCACCGACGTCGGCACCCTGGTGCACACCTGGCGGATCTGGGCCGCCGCCCGGGGACTGCGCCTCGCCCCCGTGATGTGGTTCGACGAGTCCCGGCTCAACGAACTGCTCGGGGTGAAGGGCGAGGAGGAGACCGTGTTCGCGGTCGTGCCGCTGCACTGGGACGCGCCGGCGTCCTCACGGGCCCCGGCCCTCGACGACGCCCCGCGCACCGACCCGGCCCACCGGCCCTCCGTCCACCACCGGGACGTCGAACGCTCCCGCACCCTGCTGGACTTCACCGCGCTGCGCGAGATGCACTCCGCGACCCTGGCCGGCGCCGCCGACCGGCCCGCTCCCGGGGCGCTGGCGGCCGCCGCGGCCCTGCCCGCCGACGCCGGCGGCGACCGGGTGGAGCTGCCCGCTCCGGCCTTCCCCGGCACCGGTCTGCGCCGGACCCTGCGCGACCGGCGCTCCAGCTTCGGCCGGTTCGACGCCCGGCGCCGGGTGTCCGGGGAGCATCTGTCGGCGGTGCTGGCGGCCTGCTCCGGGACCCGGCTGGCGGGCGACACCGACCCGGCCGGTGAGGTCCGCCTCGCCCGGATGTACGCCTTCGTCAACCACGTCGAGGGGGTGGAGCAGGGAGCGTACGTCTACGACGCCGAACGCGGCGACCTGCGGCCGGTGGCCGCCGGCCCGCAGGGCTCCTTCCTGCAGGAGAACTACTTTCTGGCCAACTACAACCTGGAGCAGGCCGGGGTGGTGCTCGTGCCCACCGTGCGGACCACCGCCGTGCTGGACGCCGTCGGCGACCGCGGCTACCGGCTGGCCGTCGGCACCGCCGGCGCCGTCGCGCAGAGCTTCTACCTGGCGGCGTCCGCCCTGAGCCTGGGCGCCGGTGTGGCGCTCGGTTTCGACAACGTCTCCTTCGTCGAGCGGCTCGGCCTGGCGGACGGGGACGAGGCCCCCCTGCTCATCATGGCCCTCGGTCACGAACGGCCCGGGTCCGCCGACTTCCGCCACGAGATCGCCTGACGGCCGCGAAGGAATGTTCATGATCCCGATAGATTCCGGTTCCCCGGACACCCTCCCGGAGCCCGCCACCGACGCCCACTGGGAACTCGGCCGGCGCTTCGTACTGCGCGCCGCCGGTCTTCCCGTCGAGGCCGTGCACGGCCTGCGTTGCCCCGGCACCCGCCGCTGGGCCGACAGCGTGCTGGACGAGGAGGAACGCCTGACTGCCGCCGGTGCGGCGCTGAGCGATCTGCTGCACACCCTGGTCAAGTCGACCACCGGCCCCGAGGAGGACCCGGGTGATGCGGCCGCCCGCCGCAGTCTGATCAACCTGCGGCGGCAGATCTTCAACAACCGGCTGCCGGCCGACCCCACGGCCGCCGTCCGCCTGGTGGCGGAACGGGACCCGGAGACCGGCCGGCTCACCGAGGAGTGGCTGCGCGACCGTGCCCGCCTGGAGGTGCTCCGGGCCGGCGGCGCCGACCTGCTCGCCGGTGAACTGCGGGAGAACCGCCGCGCGTTGCGCGAGGTGCTGGCCGACGACCGGCTGCGCCTCGGTCTGCTCCTCGCCTCACCCGCCCTCGACGGGCGGCTGGACACCTACCTGCGCGACACGAGCCCGCGGCCGGGCAACCGCCTGCGCAAGATCGAGCGGTCCGCGCTGACCTACCTGTACCGCACGGCCTGCAAGACCAGCCCGTTCAGCACCTTCACCGGCATCGGCCTGGGCACCTTCACCGACGGCCCCGCGGACGACGGGGCGGCGCTGTACACCGGCGAGGACTGGGTGAGCCACGTACGGCTCAACGTGGTGGCCCTGGCCCGGCTCACCGAACTGATCAGGTCCGACCCGGGACGCCGCCAGGACCTGCCGGTGGTCCTCTCGCCGGGATGGGGACGCGACGCCGACCGCATCCGCTATGTGCGCCATGTGCTGGCCGCGGGCGACGACAGCGCCGCGGTCACGTTCGACGCGGTCCGCGACCGGCTGTTCTTCCTGCGCAGCAGCGGAACCCTGGAGCGGCTGCTGGAGTGGCTCGGCGGACGCCCGGACCCGGTGCGCCACCGGGACCTGGTGGCCTGGCTGGAGAGCGAGCACGACGCGGGACGCGAGGCGTGCGAGCGGTACGCGTCGGCCCTGCTGGACCTCGGCATGGTGCAGGTGCCGGTGCTCCGCGCGGACGTGCACGACCGCGATCCGCTGCGCTCCTACCAGGAGGCCCTGCGCTCGCTGGGCGCCGCCTGGGCCGACCGGCTGGCCGGCCTGCTGGACGGCCCGGCCGACTGCCTCGCCCGCTACCCCGGGGCCGGTGTCGACGAACGCCGTGCCCTGTTGGGCGCCCTGCGGACGGGGCTCCTCGACGCCCAGCGGGAACTGGGGGCGGCCGAACCGGCGCTCCCGCAGACCCTGGTGTACGAGGACGTGGACACCGGTGACGTGTCGGAGTGCGCGTCCGCCGTGCTCGGCGGGGACACCGGCCGGGCCCTGCGCGCCGTCGAGGGCGTCCTGCCGCTGTTCGACCTGACGCTGCCGCAGCGCATCACTCTCATGGGCTTCTTCATCGCCCGTTACGGGCGCGGCGGCCGGTGCGACGATCTGCTCGGCCTGGTCCACGACTTCCACGAGGACTTCTTCGACCAGTACATCTCCTTCACCTCCAAGCGGGTCTCGTTCGACGACCAGGGTGCCTATGTGCCCGAGGAGAACTGGCTCGGGCAGGGCGAGATGAAGTCGCTCGACCGGGCCCGCCGCCACTTCCACGCGGGGATGTGCTCCCTGTGGCGGGACGACGCGGAACGCGACGCCGAGGAGATCGAGCTGCCCGCCGCGCTGCTGTCCGAGACCGCGGGCGAACTCGACGGGATCACCGGCCACTTCACCCCGCAGAGCCACCACCTGCAGCTGTCCCGGCCCGAGGGCGGCCGGCCCCTGGTGGTGCTCAACAAGTCGTACGGCGGACTGGCCTTCCCCTTCAGCCGGTTCACCCATCTCTACGACGGCACCGCCCCGGACGGCGACCCGGCCGCCCCCGGATTCTGCGACGCGCTGCGCGCGGAGATGGCGGCGCGTTGCCCGGACGGCGCCGTGCTGGCGGAGGTCACCGGCGGTCCGGTCACCAGCAACCTCAACCTGCACGGACGGCTGACCGGCTATCAGATAGTGTGCCCCGGCGAGACCAGCACCGTGCCCGAGGAGGACCGCATCCACCTGGACGACCTCTACGTCGTCCACGACGAGGCGGCCGGCCGTCTGGTGCTCCGCTCCCGCCGCCTCGGCCGCGAGGTCGTGCCGGTGTACCTCGGCTACCTCGTGCCGATCGCGCTTCCGGAGATCCCGCGCAGCCTGCTGCTCCTCTCCCCCAGCACCATGGCGCCCTTCGACGTCTGGTCGGGGGTGCCCGAGGGCGGGTCGGTCGGCGGGGTCACCCGCAGGCCCCGGGTCACGCACGGGGACGTGGTGGTCGGCCGGCGCACCTGGACCGCGGACGCCGAGGTCCTGCCGGTCCGCGCCCAGGGCTCGGGCGAGGAGGAGCACTACCTGGAGTACCGGCGCTGGCAGCGCGCCCACGGCCTGCCGGACCGCTGCTTCGCCACGGTCTCTCACCCCGGCCAGGGCCCCATCGGGGCCAAGCCCGTCCACGTCGACTTCGACAGCCCGCTGTGCCTGGCCACGTTCGACGCCCTGGTGGAGCGGAAGCCCGGTACCCGGGTGGCCTTCCGGGAGATGCTTCCCGCCGAGGACGGCCTCCATCTCACTTCCCGGCGCGGCCGGCACGTCGCCGAACTCGCCGTGGAGACCTTCACCACCCGCCGGCTGCCGCAGTCCGACCAGGAGGTCGCACCGTCATGTCCGAACTGACCGAACCCGCGGCCTTCCGGCCCGCTCCGGGCGCCGCCCCCTCGCCGTGGCTGGCGCTGCACGTCTTCTACGCCGCCAATCCCCAGCCGTTGCTGGTGAAGTGCGTCCGTCCGCTGGTGGACCGGCTCACCGAGGAGGGGCTGCTGTCGGGCTACTTCTTCATCACCTACTGGCTGGAGGGCCCGCATGTGCGGCTGCGGCTGCGGCCGAGCGGTCCGGAGACCGAGGCCGAGGTGCGCCGCCGCGCCGAGGAGGCGATCAGCGGCTTCCTGAAGACCCGCCCCGCCCTGTACGAGGTCGACTCGGGCTTCCTGAAGGACTTCTACAACTCCCTGTTCGACATCGAGTTCCCCGGTGAGGACCGCGCCGCGTACATGGGCCCGGACGGCCGGATGAACCTCAGACCGAACAACTCGTTCTCCTACGAGGCTTACGCCCCCGAGTACGCCAAGTACGGCGGCCCGGCCGGCGTGGAGCTCGCCGAGTGGCACTTCCGGCACTCCAGCGACCTCGTGCTGGAGGCGTACCGGAGCATGAACCTGCACCTGCGGACGGTGCTGCTGGGCACCTCGGCGCAGCTGATGATGGTGATGGCCGGCTGCTTCCTGCCCGAGGAGGAGCGGCTCGCGGACTACCTCGACTCCTACTACGACTTCTGGCACCGGCTGTTCCCCGGCACCGGTTTCATCGGGTCCAGCGAGTACGAGCGCACCTACGAACGGGAGGCACCCGCCCTCGGTGCACGTTTCGCCCAGGTGCGGCAGACGCTGGCGAGCGGTGACCTGTCCCGGCTGCCGGCGTTCCTGCGCCGCTGGGCCGAGCACTGTCTGGAACTGCGCGAGCGGGTGGTGGAGCTCACCGCGCGCGGCGAACTCGCCTTCCCTGCCTGGGACGGCCCGGCCCGCGAGGACACCGGCCAGGAGCGCGCCGAGGACCCCGGCGCGGCCCCGCTGGTGACGGTCACGCATGCCCCGGCGGTGCTGCCCCGTCTTCTCTCGCCGTACATGCACATGACGAACAACCGGCTGCACGTGACCATCCGGGACGAGGCGTACCTGGCCTTCGCCCTGGGCCGGGTGCTGCGCGAACCGGCCGAGGGACGGCAGGCGGCCTCATGAGCACCACCGACCATGCCGGCGCTGCCGCCGGCCGGGCCTCCGGCGAGGGCCCGGCCGCGGACCGGGCCGCCGCCGCCCGGGCCTACCGGCCCGCTCTGCGGCAGGGTGTGCTGATCAGTCCCGCGCTGCTGCGCGGCCCGCGCACCGTCCACCTGATCAAGCACCCGGTCAGCGGCGCCGCGTTCGAGGTGGGCCCGCGCGAGCACTTCGTCATCGGTCTGCTCGACGGGACCCGGAACGTCGACGACGTGGTGGCCGCGTACGCGCAGCGCTTCCGGCGCAGACTGCCGGAGGAGCAGTGGACGCGACTCCTGGGTCTGCTGGGCACCCGGGGGCTGCTCGACGGTTCCCCGGAGCCCGCGCCACCGGAGGCCGGCCCGGCCCGTACCGGCACGTTCTGGGCGGGCACCCGGCGGACCGTCGCCGACGCCCACGCGACGACGGGGCGCCTGCACCGGCTGCTGCGGCCGGTGCTGCGCCCCTGGGCGCAACTGCCGCCGGCCGCGGCCGTCGTGGTGATGACCGTCGCCGTCCTGTGGGACGCGGGGGCGTTCCTCGACGGGACGTGGAAGCTGCTCACCAGCCCCCTGGCGCTCGTCCCGTTCGCGGTCTTCCTCTGGTTCAGCATCTGCCTGCACGAACTCGCCCACGGCGTCGCCGCCCGGCACTACGGCGGCGTGGTGTCCGAGATCGGGCTGCGCTGGCGGTTCCCGGCCATGATGATGTACTGCGCGGTCGACAACTACCTGTTCCTGCCCGGCCTGCGGGCGAAACTGGTGGTCGCCGCCGCGGGCGCCTACGTCAACCTGACGCTCCTGCTGCCCTTCGCCCTGTGGTGGGCGCTCCTGGGCCCGGCCGACCCCGCCCGCCCGGTGCTGACCGGGATGCTCTTCGTCGGCATCGTGCAGGCACTGAGCAATCTGGTCCCGCTGCCCCCGCTGGACGGCTACCGCATGCTCGGCCACCTGCTGGGCGCCGCCAACCTCGCCCCGGAGACCGGCGCGTACCTGACCCTGCGCCGCCGCGGGCGGGACGCCGTCGCCGCCTACCCGCCGCGCGCCCGCCGCCTGTACGCCTCCTACGCCGTCACCGCGGCCGCCCTGGTGCTCGTCGCGGCGGCCGGCACCTGCGCCGCCGTCGTGTGGCTGTTCCTCCGATGACGCTCCGAGCCCGAAAGAACACGCGACTCATGAATGAGGTACCCGTATGAGCTCCCCCTCCCCCACCACGGATCACGGAGCCCGACCGGCCGTCGTGGTCGACGACGTGACCAAGAACTACGGCAGCCGGCGGGCGGTCGACGGGGTCTCTCTGGACATCCGGCGCGGTGAGTTCTTCGGGCTGCTGGGCCCCAACGGGGCGGGCAAGTCCACCCTGGTGGAGATCATGGAAGGGCTGCGCCGGGCCGACTCCGGCTCGGTCACGGTGTTCGGCGAGCCGACCTGGCCGCGCAACACCGGCCTGCTGCCGCGCATGGGCGTGCAGACCCAGTCCTCGGCCTTCTTCGTACGGCAGACCGTGCACGAGCACCTGCGCACCGTCGCGGCCCTGTTCGGCACGGACCGCGCGGCCGTCGACCGCACCCTGGAGGCCGTGGGCCTGGGCGATCAGCACGACGTCCGGGTCGACGACCTCTCCGGGGGCCAGCGGCAGCGGCTCGCCATCGCCTCCGCGCTGGTTCACGGCCCCGAACTGATCTTCCTCGACGAGCCGACCGCAGCGCTGGACACGGAGGGCCGCCGCGATCTGTGGGAGGTGCTGCGGGGACTGAAGGCGGCGGGCCGGACCATCGTGTACACCACCCACCACATGGACGAGGCGGAAGCGCTCTGCGACCGGGTGGGCATCCTGGTGGACGGCCGGCTCGTCGTCACCGACGAACCGCAGAGCCTGATCGGGAACTTCGGCGCCACCAGCCGGCTGCTGGTCCCGCTCGGCCGGATCGACGAGGAGCAGGCCGCCGGGCTGCCGGGCGTGGAGGGCGTCTCCGTACAGGGCGGGCACCTCGTCCTGCAGACCCGCGCCACCGGCCGGGTCCTCGCCGCCCTCGACCCCCTCACCGGCCTGGACGGCGTGCAGACCCGCACTCCCAGCCTCGAGGACGTCTACCTCGAGCTCACCGCCCGGCCGAAGTCCCCCCTCGCATCGAACAACCAGGAGCAGTCATGAGCGCCTACTCCGCGCTGACCGCGGCGGGCTACCGCGCCCAGGTCCGGGACAAGACGACCGTCTTCTTCACCTTCGCCTTCCCACTGATCTTCCTCGTCGTCTTCGGTCTCGTCTTCCGCGGTCGCAGCGTCGAGGAGAGCGGTTTCTCCTACCTGTCCTACACGGCCGCCGGGGTGCTCTCCTGGGGTGTCGCCAACGCCGCGGTCTTCAGCATCGGGTTCACGCTGATGCAGTGGCGCTCGGACGACATCCTGCGCATGATCCGGCTGTCCCCCGCCCCGCTGACCGCCGTCATCGGTTCCCGGTACGTGCTCGCCCTGGGCGTGGGCCTGGTGCAGTCGGTGCTGTTCGTCGGGGTGGCGATGCTTCCGGGCTTCGACCTGGTGCCCGACTCCCGGTGGCCGCTGCTGATCCCCGTCCTGATCCTCGGCATCACCACGTTCCTGCTGCTCGGCGTGATCATCGGCAGCGTCGCCGACACTCCGGAGTCGGTGGCCGGCATCGCCAACTTCCTGATGCTGCCCATGGCGTTCCTGTCCGGTTCGTTCTTCCCGCTGGACGCCATGCCGGACTGGCTGCAGAAGGTATCGATGGTCCTGCCGCTGCGCTATCTCAACGACGGGGTGTCGGTGGCGCTGACCGGCCGCGGCGATCTGGCGGACATCGGCTGGGGCGCTCTCGGGCTCGTCGCGTTCGCCGTGGTCTTCGGTGCCGTCGCGGCCCGCACCTTCCGCTGGACGAAGTCCTCATGAGCACCGCGACCCTGCCGCTCGCGCACCCGATGGCACGGGCCCGCGATGCCCTGCAGGCAGCCCTGGACGACCACTTCGGCGCCGACGGCGCCCCCCGGGTGGTCCCGGTGGGCGCCGTCGGCGCGGGCGGCCCCCAGGCCCGGAAGCGGGATCTCTGGGCCACGGACCGGCCCACCGCGCTGGTCCACGTCACCGCCTCGGCGGTGCTGTTCGGCCCGTGGGGCGGCGACGGGACCGCTCCCGCCTGCGGCCGCTGCCTGGCCCTGCGCTGGCAGCGGCTGCGCAGCCGCAGCGAACGCAACGCCCTGGAGACCGCCGGTCCCGACGGGCCCCGCCCGGCCGGGGCCTGGCCGGTGCTCACCGGCCATGTCCGGGACACCGTGACCGCGCTGTGCGAGGCACTGCTGCGCGGGCCGCTTCCGGCGCCTCCGGCGGAGCATCCGGCGGACCGCGCCCTGCCGCAGGTGACCCGGCTGGACCTGGCGAACCTGACGATCCGGACGTACCCGCTGCTCGCCGACCCGCTCTGCCCGGACTGCGGCCACCACGTCCCGGCGACGGCCGGCGCCGAGCCGCTCACCCTCGCCCCGCGCCCCAAGCCGGACCCGGACACCTACCGGCTGCGCTCGGCCTTCTCCTACCCGCTGCCCACCGACGCCCTGGCCAACCCGGTCTGCGGCGCCCTGGGGGCCGGCACCTGGACCGACGTCACCTCGTCGACCACCGCCCCGGTGGCCGGCAGTGCCTTCGTCCGGGGCTACGCGGGACTGCACGACGTCACCTGGAGCGGGCAGGAGAACTCCTTCGCCACCAGCCGCCGCCTGGCGTTCCTGGAGGGCCTGGAACGGTACGCGGGCACCCACCGGCGCGGGGGCCGCGCGCCGGTCGTCGGCTCCTACGAGGAGTTGCGGGCCGACGCGGTCGACCCCGAGGTGTGCGGGCTGTACAGCCCTCAGACCTACCGGGACGACCCGCTGACCGACCCCTTCGACCCGGGCCGGGCCATCCCCTGGGAGTGGGGCTGGTCGCTGCGGGACGACCGTCCGGTGCTGGTGCCGTCGCGGCTGGTCTACTACAGCGCGCCGCTGGCCGGGGACAACTTCGTCTTCGAGTGCTCCAACGGCTGCGCCATCGGCGGCTGTCTGGAGGAGGCCGTCCTGGGCGGTCTGCTCGAACTCGTCGAGCGGGACTCCTTCCTGAACGGCTGGTACGGCGCGGCCCGGCTGCCCCGTGTCGACCTGGCCACGGTGGGCAGTCCCACGGCCGTCGCGATGGCCGAGCGGGCCGCCCTGCAGGGCTACGACGTCCATGTCTTCGACAACCGGATCGACCTGGCGATTCCGGCCGTCACCGTGGTCGGCGTCCGCCGGGACCGCGGACCGGGCACCCTGTCCTTCGCCGCGGCGGCCTCCCTGGACCCGAGGTCCGCGGTCGAGGGGGCCCTGTCGGAGGTGCTGAGCTACATCCCGCACCTGTCCCGGCAGACCGCCGAACGCCGGAACGAGCTGGAGGCGATGGCGGACGACTTCTTCCTGGTGCGCCATCTGAAGGACCACCCCCAGTTGTACGGGCTGCCCCGGATGTCCGCGTACGCGCGGACCTATCTGGAACCGTCCCCGGCCCTTCCCTTCGACGAGGTGTACGGGGACTGGGAGCGCCACGGCCGGCCCCGCACCGGCGACCTGCGGGACGACGTCGCGGTGGTGCGGGACGAACTGGTCGCGGCGGGCCACGACGTGATCGTCGTCGACCAGACCTCGCCGGAGCAGGAGCGGGCGGGGCTGCGCACGGTCGCCACGGTGGTGCCGGGGCTGCTGCCGATCGACTTCGGCTGGAACCGGCAGCGGGCCCTGCTCATGCCCCGGCTGCGGACGGCGCTGCGCCGCGGCGGACACCGGGACCGTGACCTGACCGACGCGGACGTCGTGCGGGCCCCGCATCCCTTCCCCTGAATCCGTCCGTCCTCTTCCGGGTCCCCGCCGCGGCGCGGCGGGGACCCGGCCGTCCTCGCGGAGTTGGCCGATGAACCCGCCGTCCCGTCTCTCTCCCCCTCCCCCGTCATCCGACTCCCCGGCCCCGGAAGGTCTCCTCGCCCGCGCCGGGGAGGTGCTCCGGCCCGCCCTCGACCTGTACCTGGACCTGCACGCGCATCCGGAGACATCCGGGCGGGAGGAGCGGACCGCCGACCGTTTCGCCCGGTCGCTGGAGGCGGCCGGCTGCGCGGTGACCCGGCGGGTGGGCGGCCACGGCGTGGTCGGCGTCCTGCGCAACGGGGACGGTCCCCGGGTGTGGCTGCGGGCCGAACTCGACGCGCTCCCGGTCGAGGAGCGGACCGGACTGCCGTACGCCGGCCGTAACGGCGCCATGCACGCCTGCGGCCACGATCTGCACATGGCCGCGGCCACTGGCGCGGCCGCTCTGCTGGCCGGCCTGGCCGACCGGTGGCGGGGCACCCTGGTGGTGGTGGGGCAGCCCGCCGAGGAGACGCTGAGCGGGGCCGGGGCCATGCTGGGTGACGGGCTGTACGACCGGTTCGGCCGGCCCGATGTCGTGCTGGCCCAGCACGCCGCACCGCTGCCCGCGGGTACGGTCGCGCACGCGCCGGAGCGGGTGCCGATGGCGGCGGCCGGCGCGGTGCTCGACGTCCTGCTCCACGGACGGGGCGGCCACGTCGCCACCCCGCACCTGGCGGTGGACCCGGTGGTGGCAGCGGCCTCGGTGGTGACCCGGCTCCAGGGTGTCGTGGCCCGCGAGACCGCGCCCGCCGACCAGGTGACCCTGACGGTGGGCACCCTGCGGGCCGGGACCGCCGCCAACGTCATCCCCGACGAGGCCCGGCTGGGGATCGCGCTGCGTGCGGCGAACGAGGCGTGCCTGGAGCGGGCGCTGTCCGCGGTGCGCCGCGTCGTCCTCGCGGAGAGCGCCGCCGCGGGGGCGCCGCGCGAGCCGGAGGTGACGGTCGCCTCCCGTTCGGCGGCCCTGCTGTGCGACCCACAGCTCACCGCCTGCGTACGGCGGGCCCACGCCGCGCTCCTGGGCGCCGGACGGGTGCTGGACTGGCCCGGCTCGATGGCCACCGAGGACTTCCCGCTGTTCGGGGACGCCGGCACCCCCGTCCACGGCCTGCACGGAGTCCCCTTGGTCTACTGGATGCTGGGGGTGGTGGGCGCGCGGGAGTGGCACCGGGCGGTGGCGGGCGGTCCCGAGGCCACGCCGGCCCCGAATCATTCCCCGTTCTTCGCCCCGCACATCGGGAGCGCCCTGCGGCCCGCGATCGGTGCGCTGGCGGCCGCGGCGGTGGACCGGTTCGCCGACGGGTGACGATCCACGGCCGGGCCCGGACCGGGCCGCAGCGGCACGCGCTCCGTGCGCCGGGCCGGCCGGGCAGCGGCCGGGACTGTCTTCACGGCCGTTCTGCCCGGGTCGGAAAGAAGCAGGTCCGGCTCCCGCCCGATGACGCGGAGGCGCCACCGAACCCATCGACAGCCTCCTTCCCGTCCTCCGCCCGGCTCTGGAATCTCACCTGGCTGTCCCAAAAAGAGTGAGGCGTCGCCCCGACGGGGGCATGGGAACGGTCCGAGGCAGAACGTGCCGGACGATCCACGTCAGGGCGGCTGCCCCTCCATGGGGCCCGACCCGACTCCAGGAGAGAGCCGCGGGAGATGCGGACGCTGCGGGCGACGGTGGGGCCGACGCTCTCCATGACCGGCACGAGCCCTTTCGGGGAGATCCGCGTCTTCTTTGTCACCGGAGGCGGGGGCGAGCCCTGGCGGAGTCCTCGACGTCTCACCGCCGACCATGCAGGAGCCCGTTGGCCTGTCCATCCGGTCGCGGAGGTGTACCGCGACCACTGATACGGCCTCGTTCGCACGTGGTTCGGTGTCCTGAACGTACCGATGACTTCGTGGGACGCGCCCCGCGGTTCCTTCGGCGGCGCACCGGACGGCCTGCTCCAGGCGTCCCGCACAAAGCCATGAGTGCGTCTCCCGCAGCACCGCGATGCCGCTGGTGGCTCTCGACGGCCCGTCGCCCGTACCGGACGCCGGGCCGGTCCTCCGTTCGGTCCACGTCATGTGCGGCCCGTGAGCCGCAGTTCGGCCGTCCGGGCATGCAGGATCCGGGAACCGGGCGTCAGGAACGCCCGGCCAGGAAATCGGACAGGCCGGTCAACAGCCGCTCCACATCTTCCGTGTTGTTGTAGGGGGCTAGGCCCACACGAAGCCCTCCGGTGTCCGAGAGGCCGAGCCTGCGGGAGGCCTCGATCGCGTAGAAGGCCCCGGACGGCGCGTGGACGCCGCGTTCCGCGAGGAAACGACTGGCGTCCGCCGTGCTGCGACCGTCGACGGTCAGCAACAGGGTGGGCGTGCGGTCGGCGGCGTTGGAATGGACCGTGACGCCGTCGAGGGTGCTCAGTCCCTTGTCGATCCGGGCCCGCAGGTTTTCCTCGTGTCCCTCGAGCGCCGCGAACGCCGTGGCCAGTCGCTGACGCCGGGTACCCGATGCGCTTGCGTCGAGTCCGGCGAGGAAGTCGACGGCGGCACGCGTGCCCGCGAGGAACTCGTAGGGCAGCGTGCCGAGTTCGAAGCGCTCTGGGACGGCGTCGGTGGAGGGCAGCAGCTTGTCGGGACGCAGTGTCTCCAGCAACTCGGGCCGCGCGGCGAGCACTCCGTGGTGCGGACCGAGGAACTTGTACGGGGAGCAGGTGAAGAAATCCGCGCCCAACTGCTCGACGTCGACCAGGGAATGGGCGGTGTGGTGCACCCCGTCGACGTACATCAGCGCGCCCGCCTCGTGCACCGGGCGGGAGATCTCGGCGATCCGGGGACGCGTGCCGATCAGGTTGGAGGCGGCGGTCACAGCGACCAGCCGGGTGCGTTCCGAGAGCACCGCCCGGATGTCGTCGGCGGTCAGTTCCCCGGTGGCCGGATCGAAGTCGGCCCAGCGTACGGTGGCTCCGGCCCGGGCTGCGGCCTGGACCCAGGGACGGATGTTCGAGTCGTGATCCAACCGGGTCACGACCACCTCGTCCCCCGGCGACCACGTCTTGGCAAGGGTGCGCGAGAAGTCGTAGGCGAGCTGGGTGGCGCTGCGCCCGAACACGATCCCGGCCGGGTCCGCTCCCAGGAGGTCGGCCAGCGCCTGCCGGCACCCGGTGACGATGCTCTCGGCGTTGCGCTCCCCGATCGTCCCGTGTCCCCGGTTCGACAGCGGGCTGCTCAGCGCGTCCGAGACGGCCTCGATGACGGGCCGGGGGGTCTGGGTGCCACCAGGGCCGTCGAAGTGGGCTGTCCCGGCGGCCAGCGCGGGGAACTGCGCGCGAATGGTTTCGACGTCGTACGTCACGAGAGCTCCTGTTCGTCCCAGGGCCCTCTCCCGCGGTTCCTGCCCGGGCGAGGTCCGAAGGAGAGCGCCCCGTGTGGGTGACTGCCCACCGGTCGGTCCTGTTCCCGATTCTGCCGCCCCTGGCCGGAGCAGGACAGGGGCTGACGATCACGAGTTGGGTCCGGCCTCGTCCCGCTCCGTGGCCCACCGCTGTCCTTCGGGGCCTCTACGGTGTGCACTCGCCGGCGAAGACCTGCATAACGCTGCCACCGCCGCGCCACCGCCGCGCCGGCGCCGCAACGCGAACTGGGCCCGCCGCTCATGGACCTGAGCGGAACCGTTCCCTATGTCGCGCTGCAGAGCGCGACTACCTGGCGGTTCCCCGACGGTGAACGCTGCTTCATGAAGTCGCACTTCATGGACGAACTGAGCGACGAAGCCATCGGGACCCTGATGGAGTGGTACTCCCGGAGGCCGACTCCGGAGAGCCTGATCGTCGTGCGCACCCTGGGCGGCGCCGTGGCGCGTGTCGGCCCCGACGACAGCGCGTTCGCGCACCGGTCCGCGCGCTACAACGTGAGCATCGACGCGGGCCGGCGGGACCCGGCGCTGGACGAGATCGCGATCGGATGGGCGCGCTCGGCGTGGGACGCGATGAAGCCGTTCTCGAGCGGCGGGGTGTACGTCAACTTCGCCGGGCTCGGCGAGGACGCGAGCGAGCTGCGCGGCGCGGTCTTCGGTTCGCACGAGGAGCGGCTCGAGCGCACCCGTGCCGCGTACGACCGACCCGGAGGGCCTCTTCGGCCCGGCCGCGGGCAGGCCATGAGCTTGTGAGTAAACGTCATACGAACAGTCACCTGCCGTTCCGGGCGGGATGTGCCTCACCCGGAACTGCGGGAAGGCAGTGAGTGCGTCGGCGGGGTTGCAGGGCAGCACCACGCCTGTGCGGCGCTGCCCTGCCGGGAACAGGTCGGTGAGCAGCGCCCCGGAAACCGCGTGGACGATGGAAAACACGGCGGCCCCGACCACCAGGGCCGGCACGACCACGAGCATCCCGAGGAACGGCGGGATCGGCCATGGCGGGCACATCATCCGTCGAACGCCTCGGCCGGGACGCCGGCGTGCCGGGTGGCGGTGGCGTGGTCGACCGCGTCGAGACAGTCCGGCGGAGTGACTATCATCGTGGGATGAGTGAGCGTGCGATGCAGGAGCCCACGTTGCTGGTGCTGACAGCCCTCGCGGACGCGCCCCGGCACGGATATGCCATCTCGCAGGAGGTCAAGGCGATGACCGGTGGCCGTGTCGTGCTGCGTACGGGTGCTCTTTACGGGGCCCTGGACCGCCTGCTGGCCGAGGGCCTCATCGACGTCGAGCGCGAGGAGGTCGTCGACGGCCGGGCCCGGCGGATCTTCACCTTGTCGTCGTCGGGGCGGGAGCGGCTGGCGGCGGAGGCCGAGCGGCTGGCCGTGACGGCGCGGGAGGCCGCCCGCCGCCTGTCCGTCACACGGCCGTCAGCGGCTGCCACATGATCGAGCGTGTGCTGCGGCTGTATCCCGCCGCCTACCGGCGGGCCCATGGCGGGGAGCTCGCTGCGACCTATCGCGAAATGACCGCGGGCGAGCCGCTGAGTTCGCGACTGCGAGAAGGTGCGGGCCTGGCGGCGCACGCGGTGCGGATGCGTATGGGGCTGGGGTCGGCCACTCGTGTCGCGCGGGTTCTCGCGCAGGCGTATCCCTTCGCCCTGGCCGCCTCCGCCGCCGCTTGCGGCCTGTACCTTCTGCGCTGGTACGCCGGGCTGGTCGCCTCACCCACCCCGTTGTGGGTGCAGCTCCGCACCGACCTGCAGGGGACGTGGGGTGTGCTGCTCGTCTCGTCGCTGATCGTGTTCGCGGGTGCGGCGTCGGCGCTGGCCGGCCGGTGGCGTACGGGGGTGCCCTGCACGGTGGCCGGGCTGCTCTCCTTCGCGGTGGCCGCGGTGGTCAGCGGGCCGGCGTTCGGTGACCCGGTCGTCACCCCGGCCGCGATGGTCCTGACGGCGGCCGTGGTACTCGCATGCCCGCCGGACCGGCGCCTGGAGAAAACGTCGGCGGGGCAGGCGGGTCCGGCCGGTGCCGTGATCGCGCTCGTGGTCGTACCACGGGCCGCCATCGACGCGCACGCGGTGCCGTGGGTCAGCACCGATTACGGGTGCTGGCCTCTGCTGGTCCTCGCCGCGGCCGGTGTCGTACTGGCCTGGCACAGCGGATCACGGGGCGGCCGTGAGCTGGGAGCGATGGCCATGGCGTCCCCGCCACTGCTCGCCCATGCCTACACGACAGCGTGGGGTGAGGCGACTGCTGTCGTGTTCCTGGCGGTCATGGTGCCGGCCATCGCGGTGATCGCTCGTCTGGCCGGTCGTCCGGGGCGGACCGGACGCGCCCTCCTCTGAACGGCCTCGTGCCCTCCGCCGAGCGTCCGGCCGGGCAGCGGCGTCCCTCACCGCCCGACAGTCCGTTTGACGTAGCATTCCGTTCGACGGACTATCGGGTCCGTGCGAGAGGACAACCATGCCCTTCACCCTGTCCCACCCCGCGGCCGTACTGCCGTTGATGCGGCGGCCCTTCAGCCGGGCCGCACTGGTCGCCGGGGCCGTCGCACCGGACATGCCCTACTTCGTCGCCACCACGGGGCTGCCCGTCAACGCGCAGTCCTGGTACGAGCCCTTCGTCAACGCCACGACCACGCACACCGCCCTCGGCGCTGCCACCGTCACCCTGCCGTACGCCCTCACGCTGTGGGGCCTGGCACGAGCCGGCCGTCGCCCGTTGGCGACCCTGCTGCCGCCGGCCGCCGTCCCGTCGCGACCCCGGACGGCCGGCACGCCGGTACGGCGAGCCGGATGGATCGCCCTGTCCGTCCTGATCGGCATCGCCACGCACCTGGTCTGGGACTCCTTCACCCACCACGCCGGCTTCATGGTCGCCCATACGCCCTGGCTCACCTCCACTGCGGTGGGCAGCCTCACCTGGGAGCGGACGCTGCAGCACGCGAGCACGATCGGCGGCCTGGCCGCCGTCGCGGTGTACGTGTGGCGCGGACGAGCCCGCCTCCTCGGCGGCAAGGGCCGCACCGGACCCGGGAACGCGACGCGGCACCGCACCCTCCTCGCGATGGCTCTGCTCACGGCCGCCGGTGCCGTCACCCATGTCTGGTGGCGGCTCACCGGCCCGGAGGCGGCGACAACCGGGCTGCCCCTGAACGTCGTGATCGAAGGAATACTGTCCGACGCGGCCAAAGGCGCGGGTGCAGGTCTGATCGGTGCCCTGGCCCTTCACATCGCCGTGTGGTGGATCCGTGAGGCCGTCACGGCAGCCCGCCCCCGCGGAAGCACAGCCCGTTCGGCGCATGACGACGCCCCGGGGGCGGACGCCTCCGCCTGACTCGCCACCGGCCCGATCCGGCGATGGCGGCACTGCGCCCAGGGCGTCGCTGCCACGGGAAGCCCAGACGCCGCCGTCCGGCCCGCGGCGCCTAGCGGACGGGGACAGGAGCCCACCTCAGCCATGACCGGCGTGCGCGGCCGTTCGACGGATACCGCCCCGAGGGCGAGCTTCAGCACCCCGCGGCTGCTCGGCACGCAGCGCGGCCGGTGCAGTGGCCAACCGCGATGCAGTCGTCGTGCGGCTGCTCCTGCGCGGTGATCCGTCCTGGTCGTGGTGGGTACGTTCACCCCCGACCGGGCCGACCCGTACGCCGAGGGTTCGGCGATCGTCGACGCCCTGCCCTCCGGCCTCGGTCGCCTCGAGACGACCGAGGGCGCCGGGCACTGCCCGCGTGATCAGTTCCCCGACCTACAGGTGTCCATGGATCGCGCCCGGTGAGGACCGGCGACTCCGCCCTGCGGCCCGCGAGCGCGCCCCTCGGCCTCCGACCCCATTCCGGAATGCATGATTCCGTGACATCTGTCACGCCACGTCCCGATCTATCCGGCCCGCTTAGTAGAACCCGCTCCGGCGACATAAAGGATTTGTCGGTCTTGCCATGACCGTGAGGCGGGCCGAGGCGGGGGGTGATCGGCTGGGGAACCGAGCGCCGCGGTTCCTCCGCCGGGCGAGGGGTTCTGACGAAGCGGCAGGCGTCCCGGAGGTCCGCCGCCAGCAGGTCGGCACGCTCTCCCGATCGCCGCAAGGGCCCCGCAGACCTACGAAGCGCAGTAGTGCGAAGGCCCTTTGCGCCCGGTGCCGGGCCGTCCCAAGAATGACGAGCCTCCGGACAGCAGGGGTGAGGTCACATGGGAAAGCATCGTCATCAGAAGCGGTACCGGCGGACGGTCGTCACGGCGGTCGCCATGAGCGCCATAGGCATACCCTCGGTCGCCATGGCCTGTGCCGACTGGCCCGGCAACGGACAACGGCAGCACCAGGACGCCGCCGCCGCGACCGCGGTCGCGGACAGGTGGGACGACACCGACCGGCACCACCAGCGGAACAACCGTCCGTACAACGAGCCCGCAGCGGCACCGTCGAGCACACCGACCGCCACGGCCGGCCCTTCGAAGACCGGGACGCCGAAGCACAGCAACGCCAAGCCGTCGCACAAGCCGTCGCACAAGCCGAAGAAGACGGCCGCCCCGGCATCCGCCTCCAAGCCCGCCACCACGGCCCCGAAGCCCACCACGGCCGCTCCAGAACCCACCACCGCGGCGCCGAAGCCCACTACGGCCGGCCCCGAGCCCACCCCCAGTGCCTCGAGTCCCGCCGCGACGGGCGCCCCCGAGGCTTCCGGAGCCGTCGCCAGGGTCGTGGAAATCGTCAACGCCGAGCGCGGCAAGGCTGGTTGCTCCCCGGTGGAGGTGAACACCACTCTGACCGAGGCCGCGCAGAAGCACAGCGAGGACATGGCGGCGAGCGGCAACATGTCGCACACCGGCTCGGACGGATCCTCGCCCGACGACCGCATCACACGTGCCGGCTACAGCTGGAGCACCTACGGCGAGAACGTCGCCTACGGCTACTCCACTCCCGAGCAGGTGATGGCCGGCTGGATGGCCAGCCCCGGCCACAAGGAGAACATACTCAACTGCGCGTTCAAGGAGATCGGTGTCGGTCTCGCGCAGCCCGATGACTACTGGACCCAGAACTTCGGCACGGCACGATAGGCGCCGTAGCCCCGCATGAGCTCCTCGCGGAGCGCGTGGAACCGGCGGCGGAGAAAGCGCTGCGCCGGCTATGGGAACAGGTTGCCGCTGTTACGCCCGCGACTGGGTCCTGCCAGGTGGACGGGCCGGTGATGACCAAGGACGTGCGCACCACGCCCGGTCCGGGTATCGAGCCGCGCCAGGTCGAGCCGAAGGGCTGTCCCGTGATCCGTGGTGGACCAGCGCGCGGCGTCGGATGCGGTGCGTCGCAAGACGGAGGGGCGTCCGCATACTGGATGTATGTGGACGTTCCGACAACGCGGCGAGGTGCCGTAGCCGGCGTCGCGCGCCCGCCAGGGATTACGGGACAGCCCTGAGGTGCGGCAGGTTCGCGCGGCGCGGTCGGCTGCGCAAGACCATCCGACGGACGATTCACCACTGGTCTGCGGCATCAGGCGGAGGGGCGTAACCAATCCTCCTCCAAGGATGGTTGAGCTTGGTGTGAAGAAGAACAGCTGCCCCGGTGACGGGGTGCTCAGGGGGACGGCTCGGCCCCGAGCACCCCGTCACCGGGGCAGCGGGCGTGGGATCCGGGTCAGCGCCGGCTCCTGGAAGTCCAGCCGGCACCGATTCCCGCCACATGCAGAGCCAGGGCGGTCAGCCCCAGCAACATCACATTCACCGAAGAGAACACATCGTTGGTACCGATGTCCGCCGCGTTGATCAAAAACGCGAGGAAGAACAGCACCGCAGCCACTGCGCCAAGCATGAACAGGCTCCTCTCCAAAGGGTGAAGCCCGTATGCCCGGACATCGCCCCCACAAGCCTGGCGCGGAGACTGAGCTCTTTCGGAGTCGCCTCTCCGGGAGGAGAGCGGCTGCCACATGGTCGCTGAAGGCCTACGACCGGGCCGGCAACACCGCCACCGCCTCGGTCACCGGCACCCCGGTCATCCTCCAGGAGAGATCCGCCAAGAAGTCCGGCGCCTGGAGCACCCGGTCCTCCTCCCGTCACCTCGGCGGGAAGTCATACACCAGCTCCACCAAGAACGCCTCCCTGACCTGGACCTTCACCGGCCGTTCCGTCGCCTGGGCCGCCTCCCGCGCCGCCACCTCCGCCAGGCGGGCCGGGTTCGGCCGCCGAGCCACGCCGTCACGGAGTCCACCGCCGGCCCGCCTCCCGTACACCGAGGCGGTCGGCATCCCACCCCGTCCCCTGGAGATCTGGGCCGTACGGGCCTGGCGTGCGCCCCTGCGGAGACCGCCGCTCCCCTGCGCCTGCTCGATGTCCTGCGCGGCGTCAACGCGTGGGCGGCGGGCGCAGCGCGAGGACAGCGAGGTCGTCGTGTCCGTCGCTCGGGTGCCGGTCGGCCAGGACCCGGCAGAGCGCGTCGAGCGGCAGCCCGCTGTGGGCCGAGGCGATGGCGGCGAGCGCGGCCAGGCCTTCGTCCAGGGACCGCTGAGGGTGTTCGACCAGGCCGTCGGTGAACATCAGGACCGTGTCGCCGGCCGACAGCCGGTGGATGTGGTCGGGGCGCGGCAGCGCGTCGTCCACACCGAGGGGCAGGCCGGGTTCGGCATCCAGGTAGCGGGTGCGCCCGTCGGCAGTGATGACCAGGGGCGGGAGATGACCGGCGGTCGACCAGTGCAGGCGCCAGCCGTTCCCCTCTGCTTCGACGCGGGCGAGGCAGGCGGTGGTGACCGGGACTTCGGTGATGGCGTGCAGGATGTGGTCGAGGTGGTTCAGGACCAGACTGGGCGGGGTGCGACGGTCGTAGAGCAGGGCGCGCAGCATGTTGCGGATCTGCGCCATGGCCGCGGCGGCAGCCAGGTCGTGGCCGAGCACGTCCCCGATGATGGCCGCGCAGCTGCCGTCCGAGAGCCGCAGTGCGTCGTACCAGTCGCCTCCCAGGCGGTGGCCGGGGGCGGTGGCGGGCCGGTAGACGGCGGCCGCGGCGAAGGGCGCGAGGTCGGGCAGTGTCGGCAGCAGCATCCGTTGGAAGTACTCCGCGGAAGCACGGGTCCGGTCGAAGAGGCGAGCGTTCTCGATGGCGATGCCCGCCGCACCGGCCAGCGCCGTCACCACGTCCTCGTCCTGGCCGTCGAACGGCTTGCCGTCACGCCGGTCGCACAGATAGAGGTTGCCGTAGATCCGGCCGCGCACACTGATCGCCACCCCGAGCAGGGTACGCATCGGCGGGTGCCCCGGGGGAAAGCCGACGGATTCCGGGTGGCGCGGCAGGTCCTTCACGCGCAGCGGCTCGGGATGGTGGATCAGATGTCCCAGCAGGCCCCGGCCGTGCGGGAATTCGGATCCGGCCAGGTCCTCGTACTCCTCGGCGCTCAGGCCCAGGGGGATGAACTCCTCCAGGGCCGTACCGTCGTCGTTCAGCACGCCGAGAGCCCCGTAGCGGGCGTCGACGAGTTCCATCGCGGTACTCACGATCCGCCGCAGCACCACGGGCAGCTCGAGTTCCCGGCTGATGGAGAGAACCGCGCTCAGCAGGCCCCGCATGCGCTGCTGCGCTCTGACCAGGTGGTCCCTCTGCTCAGTGACGCGGTCCAGGTGCTTCTCCTCGCCGGGGCGCGGAAACTCCGGGCGCCACCGGCCGTCGTCCCGGGCCACCGTGTCCCACCTCTCTTCGCACGCTGGGCGTGGTGACGATGTCACGCGTCCGAGAACATCGTGACCCACCCTCCCGCCTTCCGCACGCACACCGCTCTCCGCACGGCGTGCGGTGACAGCCGCTGCGCAGGCGGGTTTCTCGGGCGAGCAGCCGTCGATCCCGTGGGGCCGCCGGTGCGAAGGAAGCGGGCGCCCGGCGGGCGGGGCGCTGCGGACGGACCGCGCCGGGTGGAGGGAGACCTTCAGCCCTGTGCCGGAGCGCTCGTACGACGGTGCGGGGTTCGGGGCGCGGCGGATCGCCGGGCCGGCCGGGGTGCCCGGTGGTGGTGCCTGCGCTACTTTGAGGTGGGCAGCATGTGGGCTGGTGAGGCCCACTGCGCGCACGGAAATCTAGGGGCATGACACGACGCCGCGCAGTAATCATTCCCTCGGTCCTTCTCTCCCTCGGTGCCGTCGCCGTGGCCACCCCGGCCGTCGGGGAGGAGGTGACAAAGACAGGGGCTTCGGTTTCGGTGCCGCAGGCCACCGGGCCCGGGCAGCGCGGAGAGACGGTGGTCCAGGCCATCGAGCGCAGCGCGCACACGCTCCGCAGCGTCGAGCCCGAAGGCGGCCTGCGGGACCTCGACGCGCTGGGCCGCATGGTCGAGGGGGCCGACGTGGTGGGTCTGGGCGAGGCCACCCATGGGTCGCGGGACTTCTTCCGCATGAAACACCGGCTTTTCCGTTACCTGGTCGAGGAGAAGGGCTTCCGGGCCATCTCTCTCGAGCTGCCCTGGAGCAGTGGTGTGCGGATCAACGACTATGTGGTGAACGGCGAGGGCAGCCTGGAAGACATCGCGCGTGAGGAGTTCCGGGGTTCGTACCGCGCCTGGCACAACCAGGACTACCTCGATCTCATCGAGTGGATGCGCGACCACAACCGCCGGCACCCGCACGACCCCGTGTATTTCACCGGCAACGACATGGGCTACGCCGGGCCGGAGCTGTACGAGCGGGTGACCGACCATGTGACCCGCCGTCACCCGCGGCTGCGGGAACGCGTCGCCGGGCTCTACCGCGGACTGCCGCCGACCACCGACGCCGGCACCTACAGCCAGGAGTACCTCGAACTGCCGCTGTCCGAGCGCAAGGAGCGGGCGGAGCGGAGCGGCAAGGTCCTCGAACTGCTGCGGAAGCAGCCTCCGGGCCGTGGTGCCGACGAACAGGACCACCTGTGGGCCGTGCAGCACGCCAGGGCCATCCATCAGATGGCCGAGGGCTACGCCTTCGACATCACCGACGACGCCCAGATCGCAAAGATGATGAAATTCCGTGACGGGGTGATGGCCGAGAACGTGGCCTGGTGGCGCCGGCACACCGGCGACCGGATCCTGGTGTCGGCGCACAACACGCATGTGTCGTACGACTCGTTCGACGTGCGGTACCCCAAGACGCAAGGGGCTTTCCTCCGCGACGCGTTCGGCAAGCGATACGTCAGCATCGGTTTCAGTTTCTACAAGGGCGCCTTCAAAGCGTTCGGTACCGACGACAACATGATGCGAACCTACCGCGTCGGTGCCGCGCGGCCGGGATCCAACGAACACACCCTGGACCGGGCCCGCCCACGCGACTACATCCTCGACATACGCACCGCGCCCCGTTCCGTGCGCGACTGGCTGGATCAGCCGCGCGTCACCTACAGCATCGGCGCCGGATGGCCCGACCCCGTGGAGTACAAGATCGCCCTCGGTGAGGCGCACGACATCCTCATCCACCTCAACGAGGTCGAGGCCACTACGTACCTGGGCACCCCCTGAGCCGGGCCGACGGGACGTCAGCCGGCGTGGTCGAGGACCCCGCGCGGCTTGCGCGCGAATGCCTCGGGCTGCCCGGCACCACCCACTTCTGACGTCGTTGCTGACGTCCGGTGCCACGGTGTTCCTCGACGGCGGCGAGGTCCGTGCTCCGGGTGATCCGGTGCACGGCGACCGGCGGGTCGTTCGCAGTCTGCCGGCCCTGCCGGCTCCGCGTCCGCGAACCGTCGTGCACGCCCACGCCGTCGACGGACGGATCGGCCTCGTGGTGCGCCACTGCGGGGAGGTCGCCACCGTCATCGGCCTCGACGTCTCCGGCCGTCACGTCGTACGGGTGTGGGTCACTCTCGGCCCGGACGAACTCCGGCCCTGGAACCGGCCCGATTCCCGCACACGCCTCTGATCCAGGGCATGGCCGGGGTGTTCTCCCGGTCCGTGGAGTGGGTGAGGCTGCCGAGTGGCGCGGGCGGCGCAGCGTGGCGGTGGCTTCGGCGACCGGCTCCGCTTCGTCGTCCGGTACGGGGAACGAACACACCGGACGGGCCGGTCGGGGGCCGGGCCGGGCAACTTCCCTGTCCTCGGGCCGGCCTCCGGATTCCTCCTGCACGCGCATGCCCGGTCACGTCACCGCGTGCAGAATGGAGCAATGTTGCCTTCCGATGATTCCGCCGCACCACCGCCCTGGCATGCGCTGCCCGCAGCTGACGCGACGGGCCGGCTCGACGTCGACCCCGGTGCGGGGCTTTCGTCGGACGAAGCCGCCCGGCGGCTGGCGGAGCACGGGCCGAACCAGTTGGACGAGGCTCCGCGTGAGCCCCGGTGGCGGGCCTTCCTCCGGCAGTTCCAGGATCTGCTGATCATCATTCTGTTGGTGGCCGCAGTGGTCAGCCTGGTGGTGTCCCAGGAGTGGGAGACCCCGATCGCGATCGCGGTGGTGGTGCTGCTCAACGCGACGATCGGGTTTGTGCAGGAGTCCCGCGCCGAGGCGGCACTGGACGCCCTGCGGGAGATGACGGTCACTCATGCCACGGTCCGCCGCGACGGCCGCCTGAGGGAACTGGCCGCCAGTGAACTGGTCCCCGGGGACGTGGTCACCCTGGCACCGGGCGACCGGGTGCCCGCGGACGGACGGCTGCTGACGTCGGCTTCCCTGGAGGTGCAGGAGTCCGTCCTGACCGGTGAGGCACAGGCCGTCTCCAAGGACGCGGATGCCGAGGTCGCGGTGGACGCCCCGCTGGCCGACCGGGTGACGGCGGTGTTCATGAACACCGCCGTCACGCGCGGCCGTGGCGAGGTCACGGTCACCGCCACCGGTATGAGCACCGAGACCGGCCGCATCGCCGACATGCTGCACTCGGCCAAGCCCGGGCCGACGCCGCTGCAGCGTCAGATCGACACGCTCAGCCGTACTCTCGCCCTGATCGCCGGGCTGGTCATCGCCCTGGTGTTCGTCCTGGGCCTGGTGCGCGGGCAGGACTTCGACGACCTGTTCATCAGTGCCGTGTCACTGGCGGTGGCGGCCATCCCCGAGGGTCTGCCCGCGGTGGTCGCGTTCACCCTCGCGATGGGCACGGGCCGGATGGCCAAGAAGGGGGCGATCGTCAAGAAGCTGGCGTCGGTCGAGACTCTCGGCAGCACCACCCAGATCTGCACGGACAAGACCGGCACGCTGACGCTGAACCAGATGACGGCGCGGGAGATGCTGCTGGCCGGCCGCCGGCTCACGCTCTCCGGCGAGGGCTACTCCTCCGAGGGGCGGATCCGCACCACCGACGGACAGCCTCTGCCGCAGATCCTGGACCACGCGCTGACCGCTGCGGCCCTGTGCACCGATGCCGTGATCCGCGACGGTGAGGTCGTGGGTGACCCGACCGAGGGCGCCCTGGTCGTCCTGGCCGAGAAGGGCGGCATCGATGTGACCGGGCTGCGGCAGGAACGGCCGCGGCGGCTGGAGATCCCCTTCGACTCCGACTACAAGTTCATGGCCACCTTCCACGACTGGACGGACGACTCCGGGCGCGCGGTGATCCGGTGCTTCGTCAAGGGCGCCCCCGACGTCCTCGCGGACCGCGCGGACCGCCTCGCCGGCGATGAGGGAACCGTGCCGTTCGACGACGCGGCCCGCCGTCGCTTCGAGGAGGGCAACGCCTCGCTGGCCGAGCAGGGCATGCGGGTGATGGCGCTGGGCACGGAGGACTTCCCCGCCGACGGCTTCGAAGTTCCCGAGGACCCCAAGGATCTCCTCGACCGGATCGTGCTGACGGCCATGGTGGGCATCGTCGATCCGCCCCGTCCGGAGGCGCGCACGGCGATCGCCGAGTGCATCGACGCCGGAATCCGGGTCCGCATGATCACCGGTGACCACGCGGTGACCGCCGGCGCCATCGCCCGTGAGCTCGGTATCCCCGGAGCCGCCGTGACGGGCACCGAGCTGGACCGTATCGACGACGACACCGCCCTGGCCGACCGGCTGGACGAGGTGGGCGTCGTCGCCCGCGTGTCCCCCGAGCACAAGATCCGTATCGTCCGGGCGCTGCAGGACCGCGGGGATGTCGTCGCGATGACCGGTGACGGTGTCAACGACGCCCCCGCGCTGCGCAAGGCCGACATCGGGGTGGCGATGGGTGTCACCGGGACGGAGGTCACCAAGGAGGCCGGCACGATGGTGCTGACCGACGACAACTTCGCCACCATCGTGTCCGCGGTCCGTGAAGGCCGTGGCATCTACGGCAACATCGTGAAGTTCACCCGGTTCCAGGTCTCCACCGCCCTGGGTTTCGTGGCCACCTTCCTCATCGCCTCACTGACCGGTCTGGCCGGCGGGGCGCCGTTCACCGCTCTGCAGATCCTGTTCGTCAACCTGGTCATGGACGGCCCGCCGGCCATGTCCCTGGGCGTCGACCCGGTCGACCCGGACGCGATGAAGCGCCCGCCGCGTGCCGCCGGCGAACACATCCTCAGCAGGCAGCGTCTCACCCGGATCCTGCTGGCGAGCGCGGTGATGGCGGCAGGCACGCTGGCGGTGCTGGTCTGGGCTCCGGGCCCGGAGGCGGAACTGGGAGAGGCGACCGTCGCGGGCACGATGGCCTTCGTCACCTTCGTGTTCTTCCAGGTCTTCAACCTGCTCAACGTGCGGCACGACACCCGCAGCGTGTTCAGCCGTGAAACGCTGCAGAACACCTCCGCGTTCGTCGCCACGGCGGCCGTGATCGCCCTGCTCGTCGTCATCGTCGAGACCGACGCGCTGCACGGCTTCTTCACCACCATCGACCTCACCCCCGGTCAGTGGCTGGTGTGCGCTGCCGTCGGCTCGACGATCCTGTGGACCGGCGAGGTGCTCAAGACCGTGCTGCGCGCCCGTGCCCGCCGCACACGCGTCACCGGCTCGCAGCCGAGGTCCCGGCAGGCGGTATGAGAGTGCGGGATGTGACCTTCCGTCCGGCTTGTCATCGCTCGATGGTGTGACGTTGGGGCATCGCTGCCGGTCGGACGTTCGAGGTTCGCTTGGGTTGCGGCATGGACATGCGCAAGCCGTATCCGAGTGATCTCACCGACGAGCAGTGGGCGTTGGCCGAGCCGGTGATCACGGCATGGAAGGCCCAGCACCCCTCGGTCAGCGGTCACCAGGGCAAATACGCGATGCGGGAGATCGTGAACGCGATCCTGTACCAGAACCGCACCGGCTGCCAGTGGGAGTTCCTGCCCCACGACATGCCTCCGCCCGGCGCGGTGAAGTACTACTTCTACCTCTGGCGCGACGACGGCACCGACCAGACCGTGCACGACCTGCTGCGGTGGCATCTGCGGGAGAAGAAGAAGCGATTAGCCGACCCGAGCCTGATCGTCATGGACACCCAGAGCATCCACGTCTCCGTCGGGGTGCCGGCCACCACGACCGGCAGGGATGCCGCGAAACGGGTGCCGGGCAGGAAGAGATGCCTGGCCGTGGACACTTTGGGCCTGGTCGTCGAGGCCGTCGTGCTGCCGGCGTCCGCGCACGACAACGCCGCGGGCACCGCCTTGCTGGACGGCGTGGCCGCACAGACCGACAGGGTCGAAAAAGCCCTGGTCGACCAGGGGTTCAAGAAGACCGTGGTCGATCACGGCAAGCGGTACGGCATCGACGTGGAGATAGTCGAGCGCAACCCGGCCGACACCGGCTTCGTCCCGCAGGCCAAGCGGTGGATCATCGAGCAGACCAACGGGATCTTGATGTTCTACCGCCGTCTCGTGCGCGACTACGAGCACCGGCCCGCCAGCTCCCGCTCCCGGGTGTTCTGGGCGATGACCTCCGTCATGGCCCGCCGCCTCACCGGATCCACCCTCGCCTCCCGGAGGACAGCGTGAGCGACAACCCGCAGATCAGGGCCGTCCTGGAGTACGTCGAGGCCCGTGAGGCCGAACTCGGCGAGCAGGCTGGAGAGATTCGCTCCCGCATTGAGGACCTCACCGCCCGGCTGGGCGAACTCGACGCGGAGAGCGAGAACTTGCGCATCACCCGCAAGACCCTCCTCGACATCCCCGCACCGGCCCCCGCCGACGAACCGGCCCGACCCGACGTCCCGGACCACCCGGCCTACCAGCAGATCCTCACCGCCTTCGCCGACACCGGAAAGCCGCTGCGAGCCCGCGACCTCTGCCAGGCCCTCGACCTGCCCATCGTCCCGAAGAACACCGAAGGCATCCGGTCCAAGCTGAAACGCCTGGTCACACGGGGCATTCTCACCGAACCCGAGCCCGGCCTGTTCGCTCAGCCCCGTCCCTGACCGTCCACTCGCCCCGCCGACCAGGGCTCCTCACCCAGACCCAACCCCGAAACGGACATCAGCTCACATCCCGCACTCTGACGGCGGTGCGCCGGGCGGACCCGACCGGGCGGGCAGGCAGGGCGGGCAGTCGGACACAACAGGTGGGCGGAGCAGGGCGGACGGGCCAGGCTGTCCGCCCTGCTCCGCCTTCTGCGTTCCCACGGTCATCGGGGTCTACGGCCTCTCGACGAGCTCGTGAAGACCTATGAGGTCGGAGCGATCAACGAGGCCTTCGCCGACTCGGCCGACAGGCCGACGGGCCGACGGGCCGACGGGCCGACGGGCCGACGGGCCGACGGGCCGACGGGCCGACGGGCCGACGGGCCGACGATCAAGCCGGTCGTCGTCTTCTGACGGCCCAGTTCGATCCCGCGGTCATCAGCGGAGTACCCGGGAGGGGCGTACGAACCCGCGAAAGCGGGGTTCGTACGCCCCTCGGGCGTTGGCGGGACTCATGCGGGGCAGGTGTCGGTACCCGCGCCTATTTCGACGCCGCTACCGACGCAGGCGCCTGTGCCTGCGCCGGTGCCTGCGCCTGCCGTCGGAAGGCCCAGTCCATCCTCGGCTCGAACGCGGCGCGGAAGATCCGCCGCACCGGTGCGGTGCACAGGGCGGTCACGACCACCGCCGCGATCACGGTGACGGCGATCTTGCCGAGCGGGGTGTGGAACCAGTCGTTGTGGGACCAGTTCCAGTGGCCGGCGGCCTGGATGAAGAAGCCGTGCAGCAGGTACCCGTACAGCGTGCCGGCGCCCAGCGCGGTGAACCACGTACGGCGGCGCGGGACGAGGGCCACGAAGGCGGCGACGAGGACCGTCGAACAGCCGAAGACCGCCAGTGTCATGACCGGCCCGTACCAGGCGGGCGCCGCGAGATCCTCGGCACTGGACTTGTGGAAGAACCAGGCGTAGTTCATCCGTGTCACGGCCCAGTGGGCCACGATCAGCGCGCCCGCGAACACCGGCACGGCCAGGATGCGCACCTCCCGACGGCGCACCCTCTCGAAGTGCTTCTTCTTCAGTGAGAGACCGAGCACGAAGTACGGCAGGAACTGCAGGGTGCGGTGGAGGTCGAGGTCCTTGCCGATGGACGGGGCGAGGGTGGCCAGTGCCGCGATGGCCAGCGCGATGGGCAACGGCCACCGCAGGGCCCGCCAGATCGGGGTGGTCAGCCGCCAGATGAACAGAGCGGCCAGGAACCACGTCAGGTACAGGGGGTCCAGCAGGCTGATCGGGCGGTCCGGTTCACTGTCGCTCCACCGGGTGAAGAGGGTGTACGCCACCTCGAAGACGACGTACGGCACGGCGACGCCGGTGATCAGGCGCTTGATCTTCCCCGGGCTCCAGTCGAAGCTGCGCGAGAAGTAGCCGGAGATGATGATGAACGCCGGCATGTGGAAGGCGTAGACCAGTGTGTAGAGGGCCGTGACGGTGCGGCTCTCGCTGCGCAGTGGTTCCCACGCGTGGCCGACCGCCACCAGCACGATGGCCAGGTACTTGGCGTTGTCGAAGAGCGCGTCCCGCGGCTTCGCCGACCGGGTCTCCCCACCGGCCCTGTCGTCGTCCGGTGCGGTACCGGTGCGGGTCTTCTCCTGGTTCGGTCTCGGCGACGGCCCGTCCGTCTCCCCGGGGCTGCGCGAAGGCAGCGTTTCGTTCACGATTCCTTCCTTCGGGAACCCAGACAGAGCAGAACACCTCTTACGGAAGTTGCGTAAGTGACACGAGAGCAACGATCTGTGAAACCGTAGCCGCGGCCGACGTCCGGGTAAACCCGAACCCGTGGACGGGTGACCCTCGCGATCGTGTGCGGTGGCGGTGCGGGAGGTCCCGTGCCCGCCGACGGCGCGGGCGCCCACTTTCGGCCATTCCCGCCGGGTCGACACCGAGTGCACGCTTGCCCTGACATCGCCGATCTATGCTTCTACATGCCTGTAGAAGGCCTGTGCCGTGCGTCCGCGGGGATGTGCGGCACTGCTCTTACGGAACACTCGCACGTGAAGGAGTGGACGCCGCGATGGTGTTCAAACGACTGCTCGGCTCGCTCGGCGTGGGCGGCCCCACGGTCGACACGGTCCTCGACCCCGGTGCGGCCCGGCCCGGAGCCGCACTGACCGGACAGGTCCACCTCAAGGGCGGTGACGCCGACTTCGACATCGAGCACATCACGCTGGAGCTGGTGGCCCGAATCGAGGCCGAGTACGAGGAGGGGGAGAGCGAGGGCGTCATCGCCTTCGAACGGTTCACCGTGGGCGGCGGCTTCCGGCTCGGCGCCGGCGAACCGCTGAGCGTTCCGTTCACCGTGGTGCTGCCCTGGGAGACCCCCGTCACCGAGCTCCACGGTCAGGGTCTGGGCATCGTCCTGGGCGTGCGGACCGAGCTCGCCGTGGCGGGCGCCAAGGACAAGGGCGACCTGGACCGGCTGAACGTCGGGCCGCTGCCGGCGCAGGAAGCGATCCTCGAGGCGTTCGGCGGGCTCGGGTTCGCCTTCCGGTCCGCCGATCTCGAGTACGGCCGTATCGGCGGAACCGGCCAGCAGCTGCCCTTCTACCAGGAGATCGAGCTGACCCCGGGGGCGCGGTACGCCCACCGGATCACCGAGATCGAGGTGACGTTCCTCGCCGGTCCCGGCGGCATGGAGGTCGTGCTGGAGGCGGACAAGCGCGGCGGGCTCCTCTCCTCCGGCCACGACGCGGTGAACCGGTTCACGGTCTCCCACGACGGTGTCGAGCACCAGGACTGGAACGCGATCGTCGACGAGTGGCTGGGCCGGCTCGTGGAGCACCGGGCCTCGTACGGCACGCACGGCGATCACGGGTACACCGGTCATCACGGGTACGACGAGCACCACCATGACGGGCAGCGCTCCGGCCCCGGCATGGGGACGGTCGTCGCGGCGGGCGCGGCCGGACTGGCCGTGGGGGTCGTCGGCGGTATGGTCGCGGCCGAAGTCGTCGACGAGGTCGGGGACTTCTTCGAAGGCGAAGAGGAAGAGGCGGAGGACGAAGGCTGACCGCGCAGGAGCGGGCCGGGCACGCCCTGCACTCGGCCTGCACTCGGCCCGCCCCACCTCGTCCGCCGTGGCCATGGGCACCGGCGGGTGCCTTCCGGGACTTCTCGTCGTACGGCACCCCCACCCCTCAGCTTCTACAGAATTGTAGAGGTTAGGCTTGCCCTGCACGGACGCCCGCTGCGCCGCACCGTCGGCACAGCGGGCGCGGCACGGCGACACGACTGGGAGGGGCGTCATGGGCGTCATCGCATGGCTGGTGCTGGGACTGCTCGCAGGGGCGGTGGCCAAGGCCATCCTGCCCGGGCGCGACCCGGGCGGGCTCATCGGTACGACGGTCATCGGCGTCGCGGGGGCCTTCCTGGGCGGCTGGCTGTCGTCGCAGTTCCTGGACCGGCCGGTGCAGCGGGAGTTCTTCGACGCCGCCACCTGGGGCTCGGCGATCGTGGGCGCGCTCGTCCTGCTCATCGCCTACCGCGTCCTCTTCGGCAACTCACGCAACTGAGCACCCGGCCTGGAACGTCCTGAGCATCGCAAACGTTCAACAACCACCGAGAACGACCGAGAAGGAGTACGAAGTGGGAGTTTCCCTTTCCAAGGGCGGCAACGTCTCTCTCAGCAAGGAGGCCCCGGGCCTGACCGCGGTCGTGATCGGCCTCGGCTGGGACGTACGCACCACCACCGGCACCGACTACGACCTCGACGCCTCCGCCCTGCTGCTCAACACCTCCGGCAGGGTGCCGTCCGACCAGCACTTCGTCTTCTACAACAACCTGAAGAGCCCGGACGGTTCGGTGGAGCACACCGGGGACAACCTCACCGGTGAGGGCGAGGGCGACGACGAGTCCGTCAAGGTGAACCTCGCCGGTGTGCCCGCCGACGTCGACAAGATCGTCTTCCCGGTCTCGATCCATGACGCGGAGAACCGCGGCCAGAGCTTCGGCCAGGTCCGCAACGCCTTCATCCGGGTCGTCAACCAGGCGAACAACCAGGAGATCGCCCGCTACGACCTCTCCGAGGACGCCTCCACCGAGACCGCCATGGTCTTCGGCGAGCTCTACCGCAACGGCGCCGAGTGGAAGTTCCGCGCCGTCGGCCAGGGGTACGCCTCCGGGCTCGCCGGAATCGCCGCCGACTTCGGCGTCGGGGTCTGACACCGACCGGACCAGTCGCCGGGCCGGCTCCTCCGCGGCCGGACCGGCGCCGGTCCGGCCGCTCGCACTCCCAGGCGTCGAAACCGCCGCGCTCGACGGGCCGGCCGGCGATCACATTGCGCCGGATCTCGTTGGCTCCCTCCCCCATGATCGGCGAATTCCAGGGGGCGTCGCGGAAGTGGCGTTCGACGCCGAACTGGGTCGAGCAGCCGTAACCACCGTGGGCGCGCACGGCGTTGAGGGCGATCGCCATGGCGGTCGGAGACGAACGGCTTGGCCATGACGGCCACGTATCGCCGGTCCAGCACGTCCTGGCCCTCGTGGTCGTCCCGGCCGCTTCCCGCCGTATCTCTGCGAACGGGGGACCGCAGGCGGACGAGGCCGCCGTTCGGCGGCGGCTCCGGCCGTTCCACCGTGATGTCGCCGCGCGGGACTATCTCCCGGGCGCGGTCGGGGGCTCGGCCGGGTACACGGGCACGGGCCGCATGCGGTAGACCGAGACGTGGGAGCGCGACTCGGCCGTGAAGGGGGCGCCGGTCCAGTCCGCGTGCCTGGTCTCCAGGTCGAAGCCGGCCAGCTGAGCCATGAGGTCGAGTTCGGCCGGCCAGATGTAGCGGTGCGGGGTGCGGTCCAGCCGCGCCGTCCGGGTCCCGTCGAACCGGAAGTGGTGCGACACCACCTGCTGGTGCAGCACGTCGTAGGTGTCCAGGAGGATGTAGCCGGGTTCGGACCGCATGACCGTGGCCGCCTGGCCCGGTGGGAGCCTGCGCAGCTCCGGTACCCAGAGTTCGATCACGAACCGGCCGCCGGGGACGAGGTGCCGGGCCGCGTTGCGGAAGCACTCGACCTGATCGGCCTGGGTGAGCAGGTTGGCGATCGTGTTGTAGACGAGGTAGACGAGGTGGTACTCCCCCGGCGCGACGGTGGTCGCCATGTCACCGATGACCACCGGTACCGTCGCCTCGTCCACCTTGGTGCGCAGTCGCTCCAGCATCGGGCTCGACAGTTCGATGCCGGTGACGGGAACACCTCGCTCGGCGAGGGGCACCGCCACCCTGCCGGTCCCGATGGCGAACTCGAGCGCCGCTCCGCCCCCGGCGAGCCGGGCGAGCCGGTCCACGGCCGGTCCCAGGATCTCGGGCGCGAACATGCCGGTCCCGGGCGTGTCGTAGCGTTGTGCGGCGTCGGCGTCCCAGATGTCCCGCTGCTCCATGCTGTCAACGTTCACCGAATACCGGAGGGTTGTCCATCGGATTTCGGGGGGTGGTGGGTCCGCCGTGCGGTGCGGGGGTCGCGGGGGCGGCAGTCGCGGCGGCGGTTGTGTATCGGCGGCCCAAGTGGGCGAAGGCCGCCTTGAGTTCGGGCGGGCCGACGACCTCGATGCCGGCGTCGAAGAGGCCGACGGTGGCGGCGAGACCCGGCCATGACCACGCGCCCAGGGTGAGCCGGCAACGGTCCGGGCCGAGTTCCTCGACGACTCCGTCCCGGGCGTAGCGGGACACCTCGGCGGCGGGCAGATCGAGGATCACCTCACCGCGGCAGGGCCACTCCCCCGAGCCGTCGGAGCCCCGGAACCTGGCGGCGACGAAGCGGGACACCTCGCCTCCGGGCAGTTCGCGTGGGGTGAAGCGAGGGCCCGTCGGGGTGCGTGGGGTGATCCGGTCCGCCCGGAAGGTGCGCCAGTCCTCGCGGTCCAGGTCCCAGGCGACGAGGTACCAGCGTCCGCCCCGGGTGACCAGGTGGTGCGGCTCCGTCCGGCGGGGCGGGGGCCCCGCCGGGTCCTGTGCCACGGTTTCGGGCGGGAAGGCCGGGGTGTAGTCGAAGCGCAGTACCTCACGGGCGTGGACCGCGTCGCTGAGCGTCATGAGCACACCGCTGTCGACCTGAGGGCCAGGGCGGGCTCCCGGCCGTTCGACGGCGGTGACCTGGAGGGTGTCGACGCGATGGCGCAGCCGGGCCGGCATCACCTGGCGGACGGTGTTCAACGCGCGTACCGCGGCCTCCTCGATGCCGACGCCGGTGGTGGCGGCGATCCGGAGCGCGACCGCGAGGGCGACGGCCTGCTCGTCGTCGAACAGCAGCGGCGGGAGGTCCGTACCGGCGCCGAGCCGGTAGCCGCCGTCGGGGCCCTTGACGGCCACGATGGGGTAGCCGAGCTCGCGCAGCCGGTCGACGTCACGGCGCACCGTGCGTGGGCTGACGTTCAGCCGCTCGGCCAGCAGCGCCCCCGGCCAGTCCCGGCGCGCCTGGAGCAGGGAGAGCAGTGCCAGCAGTCGCGCTGATGTCTTCGGCATGGCGTCCATGGTGCCTCGAGTGGAGGACACATCCTGACCTCTACGGCTGTCACGGTGGTCCCGTACCGCACGACGACAAGCACGACCCGGAAGGCTTACCCACCATGAGCACCATCACGACGGGCACCACCACCGCGGCCGACGCCGGCACCGCCGCCACGACCATGAGCACTCCCCGGTCCGCCACCGACGAGGAGCGGGCCGATCTGCTCGCCTCACTCGCGTCCGCCCGCTCCGCCCTGACCACCACGACGCGCGGGCTGAGCGACGAGCAGGCGGGTGAGCGGCCCACGGTCGGCGCGCTGTGCCTGGGCGGGCTGGTCAAACACGTCGCGTCCATCGAGGAGGGTTGGATGCGTTTCGTTCTCGAGGGACCCTCGGCGATGCGCCACGACCTGCCCGACGGTGTCACCTGGGCCGACCTCGCGGCCGGTACCGCCCGCGAGATCCCGCAGTGGGCGATCGACCACCGCGACGCCTTCCGGATGCTGCCCGGCGAAACCCTGGCCGGGATCGTCACGCGCTACGAGCGGGTCGCCGCCCGGAGTGAGGAGATCATCGCCTCCGTGCCCGATCTGTCGGCGGCGCACCCGCTGCCCGAGGCGCCGTGGAACGAGCCGGGAGCGGTACGCAGCGTGCGCCGGGTGCTGACGCACCTCATCGCGGAGACGTCCCAGCACGCCGGGCACGCGGACATCCTGCGCGAGACGCTGGACGGGCGGACGTCGAGTTGACGGATGACGGGCGGGCCGGGGCCGCTCCCTCGTCGGGTCCGGCTCCCCCCTTCGCGCGGCCTGACTCTTGTACGGATCTCTTGTACGGAATCGAAGGAAGTCGAAAGGAGCGGTGTCATCGTGACGCATCAGGCGTCGGCGCGCTGCGAGGTCGTCCAGTGACCGTGCTGGACGTCCGGGCGCTCAACCGTGCGACGCTCGCCCGGCAGTTGTTGCTCGACCGCGCCGATGTCCCGGCGTTCGACGCCGTGGCACACCTCGGGGGTCTGCAGGCGCAGGAACCGCAGGAACCGTTCGTCGGGCTCTGGTCGCGGCTGCGGGGGTTCGAGGCGTCGGAGCTGTCGGGTCTGCTGACGGGGCGGCGGGTGGTGCGGGCCCATCTGATGCGCCGGACGGTGCATCTCGTCACGGCCGACGACCTGCTGGCCTGGCGCTCCCGGCACGAGGCCATGCTGCGCCAGCGGGTCCTCGGCGTCTACCGCCGTGAGCTCACCGGGGTTGATCTCAATGAACTGGAGTCGGCAGGAAGGGAGTTGATGTCCGACGAGGAGCCGCGTTCGATGGGTGTCCTGGCGCGGGAGCTCGCCGGGCGCTGGCCGGAGCCTGGGCCGCGCGCGCTGGGAGAGATGCTGCTCGCCGCTCTGATCCCGGTGGTGCAGCTGCCTCCGCGCGGGCTGTGGCGGACGAAGGGCGGGGTGCGCAACGCCCTGGTCACCTCGTGGCTTGGCCGTGACGTCGACCCGCTCCCCGCGGACGGCTCGGACCCGGTGGGCCGGGCGCTGGTACGGCGTTATCTGACGGCGTACGGCCCCGCGGCCACGGCCGATCTGCGCGCATGGTCCGGCCTGGCCGGGCTGCCGGCCGCGGTCGCCGCGATGCGCGGGGAAATGGTGTCGTTCCGCGACGAGCGGGGCCGGGAGTTGCTGGACCTGCCCGGCCTGCCGCGCCCCGACGCCGCGACGCCGGCCCCGGTGCGGTTCCTGCCCGCGTTCGACAACGCGATCCTCGGTTACCACGACCGCGGGCGCGTCATCGACGACGCGCACCGCGGTCTGTCGGTCACCGGCGCCCGGGTGGTGCTGGTCGACGGGCGGGCAGCCGCGGTCTGGGGATTCGAGGACGGCGCCGTGGTGGTCACCCCACTGCGCCGCTTCTCCCGGGCCGACCGGGCCGCCGTGGCCGAGGAGGGCAGCGCTCTCGCGTCGTTCCTCTCCGACCGGGACAGTGACCGCGTACGGTTCGACGCGTCCTGCTCGCCCGGCTCGAGGCACGTGAGCTCCTCACCCAGCTGCTGAAACAATTCCCCACCTTGCGGCCCTCCGCTCCCCCTTCGTACGACACCTCCCGTGTCGTCTTCCGCCGCATCACCTCCCTGAAAGCGACCGTATGAACACCCCGCTCCTGTCCGACGATCCCGACGATCCCGACGACCGGACACTGAAGACTCTGCGCACCCGCAGGCGGGGCCCTGTCCTCACAGTGGGGTTGAACGTTCCCGAGCAGGGCAACGTCGTCGGCGAGACCATGCTGGACGACCTGCTCTCCGTACTCGACGACCAGGACCCCTCGGTCCGCGTTCTGTGCTGACCGCCGCCGGGCAGGACTTCTGCCTCGGCGGGGACCGCGACGAGTTCGCCGGACACCTCACCCAGGACGCCACCGGCAACGGCATCCGTGTCTCCGGCGTCAAGGGCCGGCGGGTGTGCGACGCGCTGACGTCCCACCCCGCCGTCACCATCGCACGCGTCCAGGGCAGGGCCATCGGGGCCGGATTCGCCCTCGCCCTCTCCTGCGACCTGCGGGTGGGTGCCGACACGGCGACCTTCCGGCTGCCCGAACTCGCCCTCGGTCTGCCCACGATGTGGGGCGGCCTGCTGCCACGGCTGGTCAGTGAGGCCGGCGCCGCGTCCGTGCGCGAGATCATCCTCACCGGGCGCCCTCTCGCCGCCCAGGAGGCCCTCGGCCTGTCGCTCCTGCAGCGGGTCGTGCCCGAGGACGCGCTCGACGCCGCGGTCGACGAGTGGACCAGACCACTCCTGCGGCGCTCGTTGCCTGCCGTGCGGGTCACCAAGACCCTGCTGAACTCCCTGACCGCCTCGACCCGTCTCGCTGATACGTCGGTCCTGGACCCCGAGCCGATGGCGGCGGTCGCCAGCGAAGTGCACCATATGCGCACGACCCGCCGAATCTGCTCTGCGCAGCGTCACCAGTCCATCGGCCCCTGGAACACGCCGGCTTCCGGGGGCCGTTACTGTTCCCGCCGCCCTGGGCGGATCTCGGCCGAGGCCCGCGCCGGCACCTCAGTCGAGCACCGCGACGGCCTCGATCTCGACCAGGTGGTCGGGGACGTCCAGTGCCTGTACGCCCACCAGCGTGGCCGGAGCCGCCGGGACGGTCCCCAGCTGCTGAGCGGCGCGGGTGACGCCTTCCATGAACTGCGCCATCTTGTCGGGGGTCCAGTCGACGACGTAGGCCGTCAGTTTCGCGGCGTCGGCGAAGGTGGCACCCGCCGCGGCCAGGGCGGTGGCGACGTTGAGGTAGCACCGCTCCACCTGGGCGGCGAGGTCGCCCGCGCCGACCGTGACGCCGTCGGCGTCCCATGCGACCTGTCCGGCGATGAAGACCGTCCTGGAACCGGACGCGATCGCCACCTGCCGGTAGACGTCGATCTGGGGAAGTCCTTCGGGGTTGACCAGGGTGATGGCCATGCTGCCTGCCTCCTTGTGCGGTGAGCCCGCGGGCTCACTGCCGCCGGACCGGTGACGGCCCGGGCGGCCGTGGTCACCTGTGGTTACTCGGAAACCGTAAGAGAGTGGCCGCTGACATGGAAGAACGCACTTTTTGGTGACTGGGGAACCTGAAGGTGACCCAGGTACGGAAACCGTGTCACGCGGGAGCGCGTCCTGGAGAGAAGGATCATGTGGGCGGGGCGGCGGGACGGCGGGGAGGAACGGGTGGGCGGCGGACGGTGGGGCGCGCGCGGTGGGTCGGCCTGGACCCGGGGGCAGGCGATCGCGGCGGCCGCTGCGCTGACGGCGGGGCTGCTGGTGTTCCACCGTGCGGTGCCCAACTCCGTGGGCCGGGCGGGCAGTCTGCTGGAGTCGTTCCTGCCCTGGCTGGGACTGGTGGTCGTCGTGCTGTTCGCGGCGGCGCTGCTGCGGCGTTCGGCGACCGCGCTGCTGGCCCTGCTGCTGCCGGTGACCGCCTGGACGTATCTCTTCGGCGGGCTGTTCCTGCCCGAACCGCGGGCCGGGGCGCGGGATCTGGTGGTGGTGCAGCACAACGTCAGTGACGAGAACACCGACCCGGCGGGTACCGCCCGCACCCTGGCCGACGCCGGCCCCGACCTCATCGCGCTGGAGGAGCTGGTGCCGGCGGCGCTGCCGGTCTACCGGCGGACACTCGCCCCGCGCTACCCGTACCACGAGGTCCGGGGTACCGTCGGTCTCTGGTCGAGGCATCCGCTCACCGATGCCCGGCTGCTGGACATCAAGCCCCGGGGGATCACGGAGCCGTGGAGCCGCGGGCTGCGGGCCGTGGTCAGCGGCCCGCACGGGGACATCGCGGTGTACGTCGCGCACCTGCCCTCGATCCGGGTCGGGCCGGGTGGCCTCGCCTCGGCCCACCGGGACGAGAGCGCCCGGCTGCTGGGGCGGGCCCTCTCCGCCGAGGAGCTGGAGACGGTGATCCTGCTGGGCGACCTCAACGGCACCGTCGACGACCGCGGCCTGGCCCCGCTGACCTCCCGGATGAACGTGGCGGAACGCGGCTTCGCCCTCAGTTTCCCCGCCAGGCTTCCCCTGACCCGCATCGACCAGGTGATGGCCCGCTCGGCCGCCGTCCGCCACATCCGCACCCTGTCCGCCACCGGCAGCGACCATCTGCCGGTCGCCGCGCGGATCACCCTCGGCCGAAGCGCCCGGCCGGAGCGGCGGGCCTGACGGCGGGCCCGCCGCGCGGCGGGCGGGTGAGCGTACACGCGGCGGCGGGGGCCGTGGGGCAGACTGAGTCCATGGGCGAACTCGATGCCCCCGGGGCGCCGTCACGGCGGTTCCCTCCGGAGCCGAAGAGCGTGGCGGAGGCTCGGCGGTTCGTGCGGGCCACGCTCGACGAGGCCGCACCGGAGACGCTGGACACCGCTCAGCTCCTGGTCAGCGAGCTGGTGACGAATGCGGTGCTGCACGCACGCACCGAGATCGAGGTGACGGCCCGGGCCGGTGACGGCGGGATCCTGGTGCGGGTGAGCGATCGGCGGCCGGAGCGCGGGCTCGTGCCGTACGGGAGTCCCGCGTACACCGGTACGGGGCAGGGGCTGGCGCTGGTCGAGCGGCTGGCGTCCCGGTACGGCGTCGGCACGGGCGACGCGGTCAAGACGGTGTGGTTCGAGCTGTGGCCCGAGGGATCGCCGGCGCCGCCTCCGTCGGACGGGTGGGCGACCGCCGCCCCCCGCTGTGGACAGGGCGAGACCGTGACACTCCTCGATGTACCGGAGGCGCTCTGCCTGACCTGCACCCAGCACCGGCACACGCTGCTGAACGAGGCCGTCCTGGCCCTGGCCTCCGGGGACGTCCCCGGCGTGACGGCGGAGGACCTCGCGGTCGCCCTGGACATGAACGACGTGATCAGCGCGAGTGTGACGGCCACGCTGCGCCGACAACACGCCGAGGCGGAGTTCAGGTCCCTGCCCCTGTGGGTGCCGTCGGGCGCCGGACCTCCGATGGAGACCTTGCGCGCGGTTCTCGACGTGGCCGAGGAGGCCGCCCGTGACGAGCGTCTTCTGACGCTGCCGGCGCTTCCGCGCGGCCACGGCTTCCAGGAGTGGCTGTTCGACCAGATCGGCGACCAGCTCGCCGGGGAACGCCCCACGGCGTGGACGGTGATGCCCCGGGAACCGGGGGCCGGTGCCTCGGAGCCGGTGCTGTGGGACGCCGGTCAGGTGCGGGCCAGCAGGGTCGCGACGATCGCCGCCGACGAGTCGAACCGGATCATCGCGGTCAACGGACCGGCGGCGGACCTGCTCGGCTGGCCCGCGGACGAGCTCGTCGGGCAGCCGCTCACCGCGCTCATCCCGGAGCATCTCCGCAGGCGCCACACGGTGGCGTTCACGTCCCTGCTGCTCAGCGGGCAGCCCCGGATCCTGGGCCGGTCGCTGCCGCTCCCCGCGTTGCACCGCGACGGTGGGCTGGTCCCCGTCCGGCTGTTCGTCGAGAGCCAGGAGACCGCCGACGGCCGCACCGTGTTCGTGGCCCAGTTGTCCCCGAGGGGATCCGCGCCGTCGCCCTCGCCCCGTCCGTCCGGTCAGGTCCGGCCAGGGGCCACGCTGGAGGCGGGAGGCGCCCCCTGGTCCGCCCTCCCCGGACGGGACCGGAGAACGGGTGTGGGCCGGGCCGACGGCACGTCCGAACTGGAACGGCTTTCCCTGCTGGCCGATACGGGGGCCGCGCTGAGCACCCTTCCGGACCTGAACGAGGGCCTGCGGCGGGTGGGCCGGATCCTGACCCGATGGCTGGCCGACTGGTGCCTGGTGGACCTGTTCACGACGCAGGACGAGGTGGAGCGGGTCTGTGTCATGCACCGTGCGCCCCAGGGGCCGTGGCCCGAGGAGTACGAGGGCCGGCTTCCGCCGCTGTCCGAGACCGCCCGGGGGCCGCTCGCCCGCGTGCTGCGCGGGGCGGGGCCCCTGCTGTTGCGCGAGCCCTTGCCGCAGGGCCGGGCCGCGAGCCCGCTGGACGCCCACTACGGGGAGCTGTTCCGGAAACTGGGTGCGAACAGCGCGGTGGTCGCCCCGCTCCGGTCGCCCCGGGAGGTCATCGGCGCGCTCACGATCGCCCGGAAGGGGCGGGGAAGGCCGTTCACCGAGGAGGACCTGCCGCTGGTCGACGAGCTGGTGCGCGCGATCGCCCTTCGGGTGGACAACGCCCGCCTCCACCAGGAGACGCGGAAGATCGCCGAACGCCTCCAGCGCTCGCTCCTGCCGGCGCTGCCCGAGATCCCGGGTCTCCAGCTGGCCGCCCGCTACGCGGCCTCCTCCGCCACGGCCGAGGTCGGCGGCGACTGGTACGACTGCTTCGTCCTGCCCGACGGGGACACGGCGCTGGTCATCGGTGACGTCGCCGGGCACGACCTCGACGCGGCCATCGCCATGAGCCAGCTGCGCAGCATGCTGCGCGGGATCGCCGTGGACCGTCAGGAGCCGCCGGGGGAGGTTCTGCGCCGCCTGGACATCGCGAACCACACCCTGTATGAGGAGGCCACCGCGACCTGCGTCTACGGCCTGTTCAAGGAACTCGGGAACGGTCTTTGGGAGCTCGCCCACTCCGCCGCGGGCCATCTGCCGCCGCTGCTCGTCAGCCCGGACGGCCGCACCCGCTACCTGGAGGACGGGGCGGGGCTGTTGCTCGGCGTGGCCCCCGACCTGGTCCGCCCCCAGGCCTGCGACGCGATCCCGGCCGACTCGACCGTGCTGCTGTACACCGACGGCCTCATCGAGCGCCGGGGCGAGTCCCTGGACCATGCCATGGACCGGCTCCGCAGGCACGCCGCCGGGCTGGCCCGCGAACCCCTCGGTGTGTTCTGCGACGAGCTGCTCATCGGCCTGGCCGCCGGCAGCGACGACGACATCGCGGTCCTCGCGGTCCGCCCCGGGTCCTTGCCCTGACGGCTCGTGCGGCGAGGCGGTTCAGCCCGCCAGGGCGGTCAGCACCTTGTCCGGCGTCAGCGGGAGGTCACGCAAACGGATGCCGGTGGCGTGGTGCACGGCGTTGCCGATGGCCGCCGCGGTGCCGACGGTGCCGATCTCGCCGATTCCCTTGCTCCCCATGGGGTTGAGGTGGGCGTCCTCCTCGTCGATCCAGTGCGCCTCGACGCGGGGCACGTCGGCGTGCACGGGCACGTGGTAGGCCGCCAGGTCCGACTCGGTGAAGTCGCCGAAGGCGGTGTCCATCGTGCTGCCCTCGGTCAGCGCCATGCCCAGGCCCATGGTCATGCCGCCGATGAACTGGGACCGCGCGGTGCGGGCGTTGAGGATCCGTCCCGCGGCGTAGACACTCAGCAGCCGGCGCACCCGGACCTCGCCGGTGACGCGGTCCACGGCGGTCTCCGCGAAGTGCGCGCCGAAGGCGTGGCGCGCGTAGGGGCTGTCGGCGTCTGCCTGGCCCGTGGTGTCCGCGTGGGCGGTGATCCCCTCGTCGGGCAGCGGACCCGTGCGAGCGGCGAGGACTTTCGCCAGCCGGGTGCACGCCTCGTGGACGGACCAGCCCCAGGAGGCGGTTCCGGAGGAGCCGCCGGCCAGCGGCGCGGAGGGCAGGTCGCTGTTGCCGACCTCGGTCCGCACCCGGTCGAGGGGCGCGCCGAGGGCGTCCGCCGCCACCTGGGTGAGCACCGTGCGGGCGCCCGTGCCGATGTCGGTGGCGTTGATCCGTACGACGAACGTTCCGTCCGGCAGCGCGCGTGCCTCGGCGGTGGACGGTGCCACGAGAACGGGGTAGGTGGCCGCCGCGACGCCCGTGCCGACGAGCAGGGGGCCCTCCGCGCACGAGCGGGGGCGCGGGTCGCGCCCGGCCCAGCCGAACCGCCGCGCGCCGTCCCGCAGGCACTCCGTGAGGTGCCTGCTGCTGAAGGGCTTGCCGCTGTCCGGTTCGCGGTCCGGTTCGTTGACGAGGCGCAGCTGTATGGGGTCCATGCCCAGTTCTTCCGCCAGCTCGTCCATCGCGGACTCCAGGGCGTACATGCCCGGTGCCTCGCCGGGGGCGCGCATCCACGAGGGGGTGGGCACGTCGAGGCGCACCAGCCGGTGGAGCGTACGGGAGTGGGGTACGGCGTACATCGTGCGGGCGGGGACCGCCGCCTGCTCCACGAACTCCTTGATGCGGGAACTGTGGGTGACGACTTCATGGGTCAGGCCGGTCAGCCGGCCGTCGGTCCCGGCGCCCAGGCGGATCCGGTGCAGGGTGGGCGCCCGGTGGCCGACGCAGGTGGGCAGATGACGGCGGGGCAGGGCGACGGTCACGGGTTTGCCCGTCCGGCGGGCGGCCATGACGGCGAGCACGACGTCGGGGCGGGGGGTGCCCTTGGAGCCGAAGCCGCCTCCGACGTGGCCGGCGGTGACGGTGATCCGGTCCTCGGGCATCTCGAAGAGTGCGGCGAGTGTGGCGCGCACCGTGGTGGTCCCCTGGCTGGAGGTGTGGACGACGAGCCGGTCCCCCTGCCAGTGCGTGGTGCTGGTGTGGGGTTCCATGGGGTGGTTGTGCAGGGGCGGCACCCGGTAGGCGGCGTCGATCTGGACGGGCGCGGAGGCGAAGGCGCCCTCGGGATCTCCGTGCTCCCTGCGGGCCGGGTAGCCGCCGTTGGCGGTGTCCGGCTCGTACGCGTCGGGGTGGTCCGCCCGCAGGGCCACGTCGTGCTTCTCCACGGCGTACTCGACACGGACCGCTTCCGCGGCCGCACGGGCCTCCTCCAGGGAGCTCGCCACGACGAGTGCGACGTACCAGCCCCGGTGCGGCACCCCGGGATTCTGCAGCACGGCCAGCATGGGGTCGTCGGGTTCGGCGATCTTGGGGGCATCCTCGTGGGTGAGTACGGCCAGGACCCCGGGCAGGGCCAGGGCCGCCGCCGTGTCGACGGCCGTCACCCGGCCGCGGGCGATGGTGGCGGGCACGGGCCAGGCGTGGGCCCGGCCCGGCAGCGGGTGTTCGGCGGCGTAGCGGGCGCTGCCGGTGACCTTCTGGGGTCCTTCGCGGCGCTCGGCCGGAGCACCCAGGGTGGAACCGGTGCCGGTCATGGTGTCCTCCTCGACGTGCCGGTTCAGGTCCTGGCGGGCGCGGCGAGCCGGGTCAGGACGTCCAGGGCGAGACCGCGGGCGAGGCCCACCTTGTAGCCGTTGTCCCGCAGGGGCCGGGCTTCTTGGAGTTCCAGGTCGACGGCGTGGGCGAACGCGTCCGGGGTCGCCGGCCCGCCGCGCAGCGCGTCCTCGGCGCGGGTCGCCCGCCACGGCCGGTGGGCCAGCGCGCCGAAGGCGAGGCCCACCTGTGCGACGGTGCCGTCGTCCGACAGACGCAGGACGGCGGCGACGGCGGCCAGGGCGAAGGCGTACGAGGCCCGGTCGCGGGCCTTGCGGTAGGCCGAGGGCAGCGAGGCCGTGGCGGCGGGGAGCACCACACCGGTGATGAGTTCACCGGCGCGGATCTCGGTGTCCCGCTCCGGGTGGTCGCCGGGCAGCCGGTGGAATTCCGCGACCGGGACGCTGCGGGCGCCCTCGGTGCCGTACAGCTCCACGCGGGCGTCCAGGGCGGCGAGCGCGACGGCCATGTCCGAGGGGTGGGTGGCGACGCAGTGGTCGGAGTGGCCGAGCACCGCGTGATCGCGGTGCGTGCCGTCGCGGGCGCCGCAGCCGCTGCCCGGGGCCCGCTTGTTGCAGGGTTTGGACACGTCCTGGAAGTAGGGGCAGCGGGTTCGCTGCAGCAGGTTGCCGCCGGTGGTGGCGGCGTTGCGCAGCTGACCGGAGGCGCCGGCGAGGAGTGCCTGGGACAGCGCGGGGTACCGGTCGCGGACCAGGGGGTGGGCCGCGAGGTCGCTGTTGCGGACGGTCGCGCCGACGCTCAGGGAACCGTCCGGCCGCTCCGCGACCGTGTCCAGCGGCAGGCGGTTCACCTCGACGAGGAAGTCGGGCCGCTCCACCCCCAGTTTCATCAGGTCGACGAGGTTGGTGCCGCCGCCGAGACAGCGGGCGCCCGGGTGCTCGACGAGTGCTTGGGCGGCTTCCTGGACGGTCGTGGCCCGCAGGTATCCGAAGGGCTTCACGGGGCCACGTCCCGCACGGCCTCGACGATGTGCGGATAGGCGCCGCAGCGGCACAGGTTGCCGCTGAGCCGCTCGCGGATCTCGGCGGCGTCCAGTGTCACCGGCCGCCCCGGGGGCGTGGCGGGGCCGGTGGCGTGAGAGGGATGGCCGGCCGCGGCCTCGGCCAGGACCCCGACGGCCGAGCAGATCTGCCCCGGCGTGCAGTACCCGCACTGGAAGGCGTCCCGGTCGAGGAACGCCCGCTGCAGAGGATGCAACCGGCCCCCCTCGGTGAGACCTTCCACCGTCAGCACGTCGCAGCCGTCCAGCGAGACGGCCAGTTGCAGGCAGCTGTTGACCCGGCGGCCGTCGACCAGGACCGTGCAGGCGCCGCACTGGCCGTGGTCGCAGCCCTTCTTGGCCCCGGTGAGGTCCAGGTCCTCCCGCAGAAGGTCCAGCAGAACGCGCCGGTGGTCGATCAGGAGGGTGCGCGGCTTTCCGTTGACGTTCAGTGTCACTTCGGAGCGGTACGCGGCCGGCGGGGCGCTGCCCGTGCCGTCGGCACCGGGGTCGTGCGGGGAGCTGTCCATGGCGTCGGGGAACCTTCCGGGCGGCCGTGGTGCGGTGGGGCGGTGCCGGCCGGTACCGCTCCCCCCACCGCGTATCCAGGTCGTGGCTCCTGACACGTACCGCCTTCCGTTCGAAGCGGAGAGGGGGGCCTGGAGCGGCCTTGCCCTGCGGTGCGGGCCTGGCGCACGCTGGTGCCATGAGCACGGGCCCCACGCTCATCACCTCCGTGCAGCGCGCCTTCCGCCTGCTGGAGGCGGTGAGCGCGCACGAGACCGGCGCGCCGGCGAAGCAGCTGGCGCGCGAGGCGGGGCTTCCGTTGGCCACCGCCTATCACCTGTTGCGCACGCTGGTGCACGACGGATACCTGCGCAAGCTGGAGGACGGCGGGTTCGTCCTCGGCGAGCGGCTGCACACACTGCACACCGACGGCCGCGGTCAGGCCCTGCTCAGCCGCGTCCGGCCGACGCTCGCCGCCCTGCGCGACGAGCTCTCCGCCGCCGCCTACCTCACCTTCTACGAGGACGGCGAGATCCGGGTCGTCGAGATCGCCGACGGCCCCCGGGCTCCCCGGGTGGACCTCTGGGTCGGCTTCGAGGACGCCGGACACGCCACCGCGCTGGGCAAGACCGTCCTGCGGCAGCTGGACGACGCGGCCCGCCGGGACTACCTGTCCCGGCACACCTTGAACGACCTGACGCCCCGCACGATCACCACCACGGCGGAACTGCTGCGCCGGATCGACTCGAGCCCGGTGGCCCCCGCCGTCGCGGACCTGGAGGAGTACGCGCTGGGCACGGTCTGCGCCGCGATTCCCGTCTACAGCGGGGACACCCTGGGCTCGCTCGGCGTGTCCCTTCCGGCGGACCGGCTCCCCCGGCTCGAGGAGATCCGGGCGCGGCTCATACCCACCGCCGACCGTATTACCCGGAACATCTCTCTCACTATCTGAAAATCATCCTCTTGTGACGTCCGGCACCCTCCGGCTTTCCTGGACGAGCAGGACATCGAGGAACACACGCCGGGCACAGTGAGGATTTCGGACGACACATGAGTCACGCCCGACAGCATCGTGACGGCCACCGGCCGGTACGGCGTTTCCGGGTCCGGGGGGGGCCGGCCGTCCGTCGTTTTCCCGGATCCGGGCGCTCGCACACTGGACCGCCGGTACGCCCGTACTGCCCTTGCTGCTCGTCTGTGTCATCACGGTCATCGACGTCGTCGGGGGGACGGGCCTGGTCTGGCTGCCCATGCTCGCCGCCGGGCCCGCCCTGGCGGCCGCCACCTGCGGATGGCGCGGAGTCGCCGGGGTCGGCCTCCTCGCCACCCTGCTGAGCGTCGCGCTCGGGGTCAGTGACGGGGTGAGCGGCGGGGATCTGGTCGCCGTGCCGGCCGTCCTGGCGAGCGTCACCCTGGCCGGCATCCTGGCCGGGGCGGTGCGCGCCCGCCGCGAGCAGGTCCTCGCGGCCGTCCGTTCCGTGGCCGAGACCGCGCAGCACGCCCTGCTCCAGCCGCCGCCGGCCACCGTCGGCCCGTTCCAGGTGGCCGTCCACTACAGTGCCGCCGCTGCGGAGGCCCGGATCGGCGGGGACCTCTACGCCCTCATCCCCACCCCCTACGGGGTGCGGATGATCGTGGGCGACGTGCGCGGCAAGGGGCTGTCGGCCGTGAAGACCGCCGTACTGGTCCTCGGCGTCTTCCGCGAGGCGGCCTACGACGAGCCGGATCTCCTGGCCGTGGTCGGCAGGATCGAGCGGAGCCTGGCCCGCAACCTCGGCGACGACGACTTCGTCACCGCCGTGGTCGCCGGATACCCGGAGCCCGGACGCCTGGAGCTGGTGAACTGCGGGCACGCGCCTCCCCTGCTGGTCCGGGGCTCCGACGTGGTGGCGGTGGAACCCGCGCGGCCGGCACCGCCGCTGGGACTTCGTGCCCTCGCCGGTGAGGCCCCCGGCCTCCAGGTGCTGCCCTTCGGCGACGGGGACCAGCTGCTGCTCTACACCGACGGGGTCACCGAGGCCCGCGACGCCGACCGCGCGTTCTACCCGCTCACCGAGGGGCTCGCCCGGCATCTGTACGACGATCCGACGCGCACCGTCGCGGCCCTGCACGAGGAACTGCTGACGCATGTGGGCGGCAGGCTGCACGACGACGCCGCGCTCCTCCTGCTGCGCAAACCCGCCGCCGCGGAACCCTCAGCGCCCGGGCGGGGGACGGAAACCACCGGGCCGTTCGTCCCGGCTCCCGCGGCCGCCCCGACGGCGGGCCTCGGCAGCGGCGGACTCGACGGCACCGGCCGACGGAGGCGCGCCGCCTGACAGCCACGCCGACCCCGCACCCCCGCACCCCCGCAGTACCGTCCAAAGCCGCCTCATCTGCGGCGCCACTCCCGGGCCGGCAGCTCGTACGACCGGACGCGGTCCCGGTGATCGTGCGTGATCGTGGTGATCAGCAGTTCATCGGCGCCGGTGGCCTCCTGGAGCTGCTCCAGCCGGTCGGCCACGCTGCCCGGTGACCCCACGAACTGCGTGTCGACGCGGTCCCGGACCAGCGCCCGGTCCTCCTCCGTCCAGTCGAACGCCCTGGCTTCCCCAGGGGTCGGGAACGCGATGGCGCCCTCCGCCCTGCGGATGCCGCGGACCCAGGGGGCGTAGCCGGTGGCGAGCTCGCGGGCGCGGCGGTCGTCCTCGGCGACGACGGCGTCCCAGGAGGTGACCACGTTCCGGGCCGCCCGGCCGCCGGACAGGTGGTCGAGGGAGGCGAACTGGCGGGCCACCTCGTACGGTTCGTTGAAGGTGGAGTTGATGGTGCCGGTCAGGCCGAGGCGGTCGGTGACGGCGGCGAGAGCGGCGAGGACCGTGAAGGTGTCGGGGCGGCCGACGACGTCGAGGTCGATGGGGTGGGCCGAGGGAACGGAGTCCTCTCGGATACGACGGGCGGGCTCGGACGCCGGAGCACCTGGCGGCCAAGCGCTTCGGCGGGCGCAGCCGGACGGGGGTCAGGGCCCGTCGGTGTACGCGCCCGAAGGGGCGCGGTCGGGGGTACGGCCGGGCCAGGTGACGATCGGCACGGCGGTTCCGGTGGCAGCCGGGGTACGACAGCGGGCGCGGTGGCGGCGGGCGATGGCGTCGACGTCGAGGTGGCCGCCGAAGGCCGGGTGGCCGGCCAGCCGGCGGGCGTAGGCCCACAGGATCTCGTACGCGGCGATGTCCCGCACGGCCTCGGCGTCGAGGTGGTGGCGGTGCACGGTGTCGAGCTGGACCAGGGTGACCCACAGCTCCACGTCCGCCACGGTGATCCGGTCGCGGATCATGTGGTCCCGGTCGACGAGCCGGCTGTTCAGTGAGCCCAGCGTGCGCAGCAGGGTGCCGAGCGCCTCGGAGCGTGCGGCGGGTCCGGCGGCGGCCGACCCGGCGGAGCGTGCCGCCTCGTCGATGCCCTGGGCACACATGCGCTCCACGGCCTCGAGCTCCGACTCCGCGCCGCACGGGTACGCCGCGGAGCGGCCGCCGTCGAACCGCCGGGCCAGGTCACGGGCGATGTCGGGGGCGTGGGTGCTCACGATCCGCCCCGACCAGTCGTCGCTGAGCACCGGTGCCAGGGCCGGTCCGGTGTAGCGGTGGGCACTGGCGTCGTACAGCGGGGACAGCTCGGTGTACCCGCCGTCCGGGCGGTCGGGGACGGCGGGCAGGACGGTGACCGCGCAGGCGCCGTCGAGGCCGAGCAGGGTGTGTGTGATGGCGATGCGCAGACAGGCGGGGCCGGCGGTGGACAGGTGGAGGCGGTAGCGGCGCGGGACGGCGTAGTGACCGCTGCGCGCGTCCCGGCCGATCCGGCCCCGAAAGGCGGGGGCGGACGACACGGGGGTGTGCGTGGCGGGCGAGATGACGGACATGGCTCTCCCCAGGGCAGGCGCGCGGACGGGGGCGCGGAGGAAACGTCTTCTGTGCAGGGCTCGTGGCACACCGGCACGGCGACGGGCGGGGGCCCGTGAGGCGGAGCGGTGGGGTGGGGACGCGCGGAGGCGAGGTCGGCTAGGCGAAGGATCCGATGGCGCTGCAGACGCGCAGCAGATCGATGTGACGGCGGGAGGTCAGAAGAAGCGACCGTCGGGGCGCGCGACTCACTCGGCTGGTGACCGGTTCGAGGCGCCCCATGTTTCCCTACCTGTTCACTAGGAATCCTTCGTCGAGTGTCGGGCCGGCCGCGCTCCGCGTCAAGAGGTGTCCACAGGGTGACCCCGGCACCCTGCGGCTCCCCCTCAGCCGGCCGGCCTGGGTACTGTCCGGGAACACGGAGCGCGTCCGGGCACCCGCCCGGTGCCCGCTTGCCCCTATTTACCGGGTTTCGCACGGTCAGCACCGAGCACGACGACGCCGGTTGCCACTGAGCGGGCGAACACACCCCGTACGCCCGCCCGTTCACGCGTGAGCCGCGTCCATGCGCCGCCGGGCGGCCGCCGGCGCCCGTGCCTCCCTCGCCTGGAGAGCCTTCCGATGGCCCCGTCCCCGGACACCACCGACTCCCCTCCCGGGTCCTCCCCCGATTCCTTTTCCGGGCCCCCTTCCGGGCCTTCCCTCGGCGTTTCCACCGTCTCCGCCAGGGCCGTCCCGGTCATGGAAGCCGTCGAAGCGGACGGCGGGGAAACAGCCCCGAGGTCCGGCAGCGCGCTGCCGCCCACTCCGCCGCAGAGGCTCGGGAGACGGGCGGCCACGCCGCGAACCCGCACGGCCGCAGCGTCGGCGCCGGACGCCCGGAGAGCGGCGTGACCGATAATCGCCCCACCCTCCCCACTTTCCCTATCGATTTACTAGGGAAGTGTTGACGGGGCACGGCGCGGGTGCACAGGATGAGGAGCGGAATCCAGGTTCCGCACCGCGCGGCCGACCTCGAGGAGACCACCGTCATGGGCGTTGCCCCCGCGCCGGCCGGCCCCGTCCAGGACCCCGACCGGCACTCCTTCGGCCGGCAGGACTCCGACCGGACCGGGCCGGACCGTGCGCACTGGCTGCGCGTCGCCCGCGAGGCGGCGGACGACCTGGCCACCGACGCGGCGGCCAGGGAACAGGCGGGCAAGGCCCCCGTCGACGAGGTGTCCCGGCTGCGTGAGGCGGGACTGCTGGCCCTGCTGGTGCCGGCCCGGTCCGGCGGCGGAGGCGCGGACTGGCGTACCGCCTACGCCGTCGTCCGGGAGGTAGCCGCGGCCGACGGCGCGATCGGCCAGTTGCTCGGCTCGCACTACTTCCTGTCGTGGAGCGCCCGGTTCTTCGCCGATCCGGCCCGTGCCACGCGGATCGAGCGGCGGTCGGCGGCGGAGCAGTGGTGCTGGGGCGGCGGTTTCGCCCACCAGGAGCCCACGCTGACACTGACCGGGAAGGCCGGCGGGCAGGTGCTGGACGGCCGGCAGAGCTTCGCCGCCGGGGTCCTGGTCGCCGACCGGCTCGCCGTGCGCGCCGTCCGGGCCGACACCGGTGAACCACTGGCCGTCACGGTCGATCCGGCCCTGCCCGGCGTGAGGGTCGACGGGGACGCGGACACCTTCGGCCAGCGGCTGGCGGCCGGCGGGTCCATGGAGTTCGACGCCGTGCCGGTCACCGCCGACGACGTCCTGGGCTCGCTGTCCGCGGACGAGGACGTCCTGTCGCCCCTGACGGCGCTGGCATCCCCGGTCAGCCGCCTCCTCTCCGTGCAGCTCCGGCTCGGTCTGGCCGAGGGCGTGCTCGCCGAGGCCCGTGAGTACAGCAGGTCGGGGCAGTGGCCCTGGCACCCCGCCTGGCCCGCCGAAGCGCCCCGGGATCCGCAGACGCTCACCGCGTTCGGGGAACTCACCGTCCTCACCCGTTCCGCCGCCGCGCTCACGGACCAGGCGGTGGACGCCGTACTGACGGGGCTGGAGCGCGGGGAAGGGCTCGCCTACGACGAGTACGCGGAGATCTCGGTCCTCGTGGCGATGGCGGAAGCCGCCGCGTCCAGGGCCGCGCAGGAGTCCACGTCCCGCGCCCTCGACATCATCGGCGCCCGCTCCATGTCCGCGCGGCTGGGCTTCGACCGGTTCTGGCGCAACGCCAGGGCCCACACCCTGTACGAGCCGGTCTCCCACCGGCTGCGCGACGTCGGCGACTACTTCCTCAACGGCGCGTACCCGCCGTTCGTCCTGCCGGCCTGATCGTCCGGGGACCCGCGCCGGACACCGGCCACGGCGTGCGGGATACTACGGATATGCGGATCTCAGCCAGGGCGGACTACGCGGTACGGGCCGCGTTGCAGCTCGCTGCCCCACGGGACGACGCCCCCCTCAAGACCGAGGCCATCGCCGACGCCCAGGACATTCCGCACAAGTTCCTCGAAGGCATTCTGAACGACATGCGCCGGGGCGGGCTCGTCCTCAGCCAGCGCGGCGGCAACGGCGGGTACCGGCTGGCCAGGCCGGCCGAGTCCATCAGCATCGCCGATGTCATACGTGTCGTGGACGGGCCACTGGTCTCGGTGCGCGGGGTCCGCCCGCCGGACCTGTCCTACTCCGGGCCGGCCCAGTCGCTGCTGCCCCTGTGGATCGCACTGCGGTCCAATGTCCGCGAGATCCTCGAGGGCGTGTCGCTGGCCGATGTCGCCGCTGCCGAACTGCCCGCCGATGTCGCGGCGTTGACCGAGACTCCGGACGCCTGGGTGAACCCCTGACACACCGGCCGACCAGCCGAGTGTCAGATCATGAGATGACTCCATCCAGCATATGAATACCCCCTTGGGGCGGGCGCCGTCTTCTGCCACGATCCCTAGCAACCAGGTAGGAAAACTAGGGATCAGGGGGGCGGTCATGGCCATGCGTACGCCCGTCCGTGCGGTTCGCCCCCTGCCCCACCTGACCTCGCGCCGCCACATCGACTTCGGCCGCACGTCGAGCGCCATCTGTCGTCACTCCGCGCCCCGGCGATCCCTCCTCTAGGCAGCCCGACTGCGGGCCTTCGGGTCCGGAGGGTCCGTCAGCGGACTGCCCGCCGCCCGGCACGCCCGATGCGGCCCGCCCACGGGGCGCGCGGGCTCCGCGCAGCTCACCGCCGCGCCCCGCCCACCCCGGTCTCGTCCGCCCGCGCCGTGCGTAACGCCCGGCCGTGAGCGGGGACCCGGCGCCCGGCGCACCCGTCGGTGCGTTCCGGCGGACCCGCCGGAACGCACCCTGCCGTTTCGTCTCCTCACCCATTCCCGAAAGGACACCTCCGTGTCTGCCGCCAGACCGCTCACTCTCCTGCGCGCCATAGCCGTCACCGCGACACTGCCCCTCCTGCTCACCGCGTGCGGCTACGGCTCCGAGTCCACCGACGACGGCGAGCGGTCCGAGGTCGCGGCGGACGCCGAGAAGCTGTCCGTCGACGAGGTGAAGCTCGGCTACTTCCCGAACCTCACCCACGCCAACGCGCTGGTGGGCGTCGAGGAGGGCCTGCTGCAGAAGGAGCTCGGCGCCACCAGGATCAAGTCGGCGACCTTCAACGCCGGACCGTCCGAGATCGAGGCGCTGAACGCCGGTTCCATCGACATCGGCTGGATCGGCCCCTCCCCCTCCATCAACGGATTCACCAAGTCCCAGGGCAAGAACCTGCGCATCATCAGCGGTTCCGCCTCCGGCGGCGTGAAGCTGGTGGTGAACCCGGACAGGATCAAGTCCGAGGACGACCTCAAAGGCAAGAAGATCGCGACCCCGCAGCTCGGCAACACCCAGGACGTCGCGTTCCTCAACTGGATCGCGGAGAAGGGCTGGAAGGTCAACGCGCAGAGCGGCAAGGGCGACGTCTCCGTCGTCCGCACCGACAACAAGGTGGCGCCCGACGCCTACAGGTCCGGCTCGATCGACGGTGCCTGGGTGCCGGAACCGACGGCGTCCAGGCTGGTCGCGGAGGGCGCCGAGGTGCTGCTCGACGAGGCCGACCTGTGGCCCGACAAGAAGTTCGTGATCACGAACATCATCGTGTCGCAGAAGTTCCTCGAGGAGCACCCGGACGTCGTCGAGGCCGTGCTGCGCGGTTCGGTGAAGACCAACGACTGGATCAAGGCCAACCCCGACAAGGCCAAGGCCTCCGCGAACAAGGCCATCGAGGAACTGTCCGGCAAGGCCCTCCCCGAGGACGTCCTCGACCCGGCCTGGGAGTCCATCACCTTCCTCGACGACCCGCTGGCCTCCACGCTCGACTCGCAGGCACAGCACGCGGTGAAGGCCGGCCTGCTGAAGCAGCCCACCTTGGACGGCATCTACGACCTGGCACCGCTGAACAAGGTGCTCAAGGCCGAGAACAAGGAAGAGGTGGACGACGCGGGTCTCGGCGTGAAGTAGAAACCGCGCCCCGATCCGGGTGAGCGCGCGGGAGTGGCGGTCGCCACTCCCGCGCGCTTCGTACGACGTGCGTCGCCAGCCGGTCGTACGCCTCGAGCCCCCGACAACGTTTCCTTCCGGGGCACTTGGGATACTGCTGCGATGCCACCGACCCCGCCGCCCCCGTCCCCGGAACCCATCACCGCCGACCCGCCCGAGGTGATCGCACGTCCGCTGCTCACCCAGTCGTGGCTCGACCTGACCTTCCTCCACTGGGCCGTGGACCCGGCCGACGTGGCTCCTCTGCTGCCGCCCGGCACCGTGCCCGACACCCTGGACGGCGTCACCTACGTCGGGCTGGTGGCCTTCCGGATGCACCGGGTCGGATGGCTGCGCCTCCCCGGTTTCCCCTACCTCGGCACCTTCCCCGAGACCAACGTCCGCCTCTACTCGGTGGACGAACACGGGCGCCGGGGCGTGGTGTTCCTCTCCCTGGACGCCTCCCGCCTGCTGCCCGTGACGGTCGCCCGGGCCGGCTTCCGGATGCCCTACCTCTGGTCCCGTATGGCCATCCGGCACAGCGGCGCCACCGTCACGTACACCAGTTCCCGGCGCTGGCCCGGCCCTCGCGGCGCCCACAGCCGCATCACCGTGCGGGTCGGCGAACAAATCGGGGAACCCACCGAGCTGGAGCACTTCCTGACCGCTCGCTGGGGGCTGCACGGCGCCTTCTTCGGCCGGTCGATGTACCTGCCCAACGCCCATCCTCGCTGGCCCCTGCACCGCGCCGAGGTGGTCGAGTGCGAGGAGGACCTGGTGACGGCGGCGGGCCTGCCGAAGCCGGTGGGCGGTCCCGTGAGCGTCCTCTACTCGCCGGGCGTGCCCGCCCGCTTCGGACGTCCCGCCCGCCCGGCGGGCATCCGGACCCCTTGACGTGTCAACAGGCCGAAGCCCGGCGCACTGCGACGAGTTCCGGTGGTGCGGGGCCCTGGGGACGGGGCCCCGCACCCGGGGTCAGCCCTGCGGCTCCTGGGGCTTGGCGTCCGTCTCGTGCAGGTTCCGGTCCGTGAGTTCGGTGCGTGCCTCCGTACGGTGGCCGCGGGCGATGTAGTCCCGCACCACGACCTCGACGGCGTCCTGGGGCGACCCGACTCCGGCCAGGACCATGACTTCCACGACGAGTTCGGCGTCGAGTGTGACGGTGACCTTGGCCATGGCGCTCTCCTGACGGCGTCGGGCTCCGCGTGGCCCGGATCGCCGAACTCTACAAGGCGGGTTCGTCGCCGTACACGCGGACGCATGGCTCCCTGTACGACTTCCCCGCTCTTCGGGGCATGCGCGTGTCACTTCTCCCGGTGTTCATTTGGTCTTTCCCGAGGGCTTCCCTCCTGCGTACCGCGGGAGTTGAACTGTAGGCACGTGATCCGCAGTGGTTTCGGAAACCACACGGACAACGTTGTCACATCCACCGAGAGCAGAGGCGACCCCCGCCATGTGGAAGTCCGACAGGCCGAATCCACCGACGCCCCCGCCGGGGCGCCGCAGACTCCTGGCCACCCTTGTGGCCCTCGGCACGCTCGTGACCGGGCTGGTTCCCGCGTCCGGTGCCGCCGCCCAGGGGCGTGAGGTCGCCGCTTTCGACGCCGTCGACCCGTTCATCGGCACCGAGCTGGACCCCACGCAGAACAAGGGGAACAGCGCGTACGGGAACACCTGGCCGGGTGCCACGGTGCCGTTCGGCATGGTGCAGTCCTCCCCCACCACCTACCGCTCCTCGGACGGCGACCAGAAGGGGGGCTACGAGTACACCGCTGACAAGATCCGCGGCTTCGGCATGACCCGGCTCTCCGGAACGGGCTGCGAAGGACGCTACAGCGGCTTCGACTTCCCGGTGCTGCCCTACACCGGCGAACTCCCCGACGGCTCACTGCCGTCCAGCCCGGCCGGGTCGATCACCGACTACTACGTGGGCTTCGACCACGACGGTGAGAAGGCGGACCCCGGCTACTACTCGGTGGACCTCGCCAACGGTGTGGAGACCGAACTGACCGCCACCACGCGCACCGCGGTGAGCCGGTACGACTTCCCCTCCGACGGTTCCTCGACGCTGCTGTTCGACGTGGCCGGTTCCAACAACCGGGTCTTCGGCAGCGAGGTGAACGTCGAGGGCAGGACCGTCAGCGGGTGGGTGGAGACCGCCTCGGTGTGCGACGAGGGCGGACGCTACCGGGCGTACTTCTCGACCACGTTCGACCGGCCCGTGAAGGCCCACGGCACCTGGCAGGGCGACAAGACACGGCCGGGCACGGACAGCGCCTCCGGTGGCGACACCAAGCACGGGGCTGGCGCCTACCTGGTCTTCGACCGCGGGGCGAAGGTCACCGCGAAGACCGGCCTCAGCTACGTCAGCGTCGCGAACGCGGCCCACAACGCGGCCACCGAGACCCGCGGCAAGGGTTTCGACCAGGTGCGCGCGCAGTCCGCGCGGGTGTGGCGGGACGCGCTGGGCACGGTCGACGCCGCCGGGGGCAGCCGTGAGGAACGGGTGAAGTTCTACACCGCTCTCTACCACGCGCTGCTGCACCCGAATGTCTTCGACGATGTGAACGGCCAGTACCGGGGCTACGACGGAAAGGTGCACCGCGTCACCGAGGGCCGTCACCACTACGTCACTTACGCGGGCTGGGACATCTACCGCAGCCAGGCCCAGCTGATCGCCCTGCTGTTCCCGAAGGTCGGCAGCGACATCAACCAGTCGATCACCGACATGGTGCGCCAGACCGGCAGTTGGCCCAACTGGCCGCACCTCAACCAGGCGCAGCAGAAGATGAGCGGCGACTCGCTGCAGTCCGTCGTCGCCTCCATCGACGCCTTCGGATCCACCGACTACGACCGGCGGGCCGCACTCGGCCTGATGAGGTCCACGCAGGACCTGCCCGCCGACTCGACGCTGCGCCGGCACGCCTACCAGTACGCGACGGCCGGTTTCATCGAGAACCGCAAGGGCGACTCCGCGACGTCGAAGACGCTCGAGTACGCCGTCGACGACTTCGGTATCGCCCAGCTCGCCGAGCGCCTCGGTGACCGGGCGACGTACGACCGGTACATGGTGCGGGCGCAGAACTGGCAGAACGTGTTCGACGACGCCAGTGACCACATCCGGCCCCGGGAACGGACGGGATTCGACCGCGGCTTCGGCCTGGGTGAGCGGGGCAACCAGTTCGAGCAGGCCACCGGTTACCAGTACGGCTGGATGGTGCCGCACAACGTGGGCGGGCTCATCGACAAGCGCGGCGGCATCGAGGCCACCACCAAGGCCCTGGACGACCACACCCGCGTTCTCGACGCGGGCGTGTACAACACCTCCGGCGCCTATCTGAGCAACCAGCCCAGCTTCACGATGCCGTTCGTCTACAACTGGCTGCGGCAGCCGCACCGTACGGCGGACGTGCTGCGGCGGGCCGTGGACGAGATGTACGGCACGAGTCCGCGGGGTCTGCCGGGCAACGACGACCTCGGCTCGCTGAGCAGTTGGTACGTCTGGGCCGGCATCGGTCTCTTCCCCGCCGTGCCGGGCACCTCCGAACTGGTCGTCAGCGGGCCCATGTTCGACCGGGTCACCATCGACAGCGCCGACAGCAGGCGGAGGATCACGCTGAAGTCGCCCGGCGGCGACGAGGCGCACTACGTGAAGTCGCTGAAGGTGAACGGCCGGGCCACCACCCGGACCTGGGTCGACGGGCGCTTCACCCGTGAGGGCGGCACGCTCGACTTCCGCATGGCGCGGACGCCCGGCGCCTGGGGTACCGGCGCCGCCGACGTCCCCCCGTCGTACGCGGACGGCTCCGACGCCCGCAACAACATCGGCATCACCCCGGACGGCCGGGGCAATCTCGGTTCGCTGGACCTGAGCGACAACTCGCTGTCGCGGGAGCGGCTGGCCGAGGCCGGGGCCGCGCCGGGCGCCACGCTGCCGCTCGGTGACACGGGCGTCGAGTTCACCTGGCCCGACACCGGACCCGGACAGCCCGACAACTGGATTCCGCACGGCCAGCGCATCGAGCTGGGCGGCGCCCGGGCCACCGGTGTCTCCTTCCTCGGTCTCGCCACCAACGGGCCGGCGCAGGGCACCGCGGTCGTCGAGTACACCGACGGCTCCACGCAGTCGGTGCCGGTGCAGTTCACCGACTGGACGCCGGGGACGGACCACCGGTTCGGCAACGAGCCCCTGGTGACCACCACGGGACGCAACCGGGCCTCGGGCGGTGCCGACACCGTGGAGACCAAGGTCTTCGCCACGCGGCCCCGGCTGCTGGATCCGGCGAAGCGGGTCGCCGCCGTCGTGCTGCCGCAGGGCAGCGACCGCGGTGTCATGCACGTGTTCGACGTCGCGCTCACCGACAAGCCGGACCTGGACGTTCCCGGTTCGGCTCCGGAGCGCATCGTCCTGACGCCGACCGAGAAGCCGGAGAGCTCACAGGCCGTCACCTGGAGCACGGCCGCCGCCCTGACCTCGGGCGAGGTACGGATCCGCGAGGCCGGCGGCGAGCGGTGGCGGACCGTGCCCGCACGTGCCAACGAGGAGCTGACCGCGGGCGGCGAGCAGGTGCGGACGCACTCCGCGGTCATCGACGGTCTGTCACCCGGCACCGAGTACGAGTACCGGGTGGGCACGGGCGACCGGTTCAGTCCCGCCCACCGGTTCACGACGGCGCGCCCGGCGGGCGAGGAGTTCACCTTCCTCTACTTCGGTGACGCGCAGAACGAGCTGTCGTCGAAGTGGGCGCCGGTGGTGAAGCAGGCCTACGACCGCTATCCGGACGCCGTGGGCAGTGTCAACGCGGGTGACCTGGTCAACACCTCGGGCAACGACAGCGAGTGGCGCGACTGGTTCGGCGCGATGGACGGCTACAGCCAGACGACCAACGTCATCGCCGCGCCCGGCAATCACGAGTACGCGGGCGACACCTTCCTGAAGAAGTGGAAGTCGACGTTCGAGTACCCGGGCAACGGTCCGGGCGGCACCCCGGCCCGCGACGACAGTCCCGCCGAACGGCAGCGGGCGGCGTACGAGACGCACATGGCCGAGGCCCTCGCCGAGACCGCGTACTTCACCGACTACCAGGGGGTGCGGTTCCTCTCCCTCAACGCCAGCACGGGTGACGCGCGCCGGCTGATGACCCCGGACGACCTGCCGGCGTGCACGGAGAACTGCCCCGATCCCGAGAATCTCTGGCTGGACATGCAGGGCCGCTGGCTGGACGCGGCCGTCGAGGACAACCCGGGCAAGTGGGCGGTGGCGGTCTTCCACCAGCCGGTCTTCTCCGGTGCCGAGGGCCGCGACGAGAAGGCGGTGCGCGACGCCTGGCTCCCCGTGTTCCAGAGCAGCGGCATCGACCTGGTGCTGATGGGCCACGACCACGTGTACGCCCGCGGGTTCGCCGACGAGGACGCCACCGGCACGCCCGGCGTGACGACCGGGCCCGTCTACACGGTGGCCGTCTCGGGGCCGAAGTACTACGAACTCGCCCCCGCGGAGGACAACGTGTGGACCCGCAACGGCGCGACGCAGGTGGTCCGCGCCGGTCACACCTCCACGTTCCAGGGGATCCGGGTCACGAAGGACCGGCTCCACTACGAGGCTGTCGTCGCGGCCAAGTGGGACGACCGGTCGACCACCGACAAGAAGGTCGGCGAGGTGCTGGACTCGTTCACCGTCACCAAGTACGACGACGGCACGAAGTACGTGACCGAGGCGGGGATGCCGGTGCCGCCCGCACCGGCGGCCGGGCGCTGAGGGCCGGCGCCACCGCGTCCCGCGACGGCCGACGAGGCAGCCGGCCCGTGCCCCGGGGCTCAGACCCGGGGCACGGGCCGGCCACGCGGCACGGGCCCGGCGGCCCCGCCGGGCCCGTGCGCCCGCCGTCCGTCAGCCCGGCCGGTGTCCGGTATCGGAGTCGTCGGGGTCGACCCCGGTGAAGGCGTCCTCGTCCTTCGTGCCGCTGGGGCGCCCGGAGCGGCCCCGGCGACCGGTGTCCCGCATGCCCTTCTCCTCCTCCGCGCCGTACTCCTCACCGCGTCGAGCGTCACTGCCCACGACGTCACCGGGGACCGGGCTGCGCTCCTCCTTGGCGCGCTTGCGGCCCGGTCCGCGCGAGGGGGCGTGTTCCTCCGTGTGGAAGGACCGGTGAGCGCTCGGGTTCTCCTGCTGCCGTGTCTCGTCGACGTCCGGGGACCAGCCGTGGTGCTCGGTCCCCTTGTGACGGCTCGGCCCGCCACCGGAGGGTTTCGGCGATTTGCGCTCCTTGGCCATGTCTCGGCCCACCTGTCCACTGTCGTAGTCGTAGGCGGCACGTCTCCTGAGTGCCCAGAACAGTAAAAGTCTCCCACTCGCTCCCATCGCAGGCATATCGGGTGGGCTCCGGGAGGTGGTCCCGACGTGAGCGCGCGAGCCCGGCAGCCCTCTGCCACGTGGCGGGAGCGGTCACTCTGTCGAGTGAGGAGCGGGATTCATGTCGACGCTCGCGCCCCGCCATGGCCGACGATCGCAGACATCCGGTCGCCTCACCTGACGGCCGCGGTACCCCGGAAGGGTCGTCATGCGCATCCTGCTCATCGCCAGCGCGTACAACAGCCTCACTCAGCGCGTGCACGCCGAGTTGCACGACCGTGGACACACCGTGGCCGTGGAGGTGACGCCCGGGGGCCCGGACGTGGTCACCGCCGTCGGCCGGCACGAACCCGACCTGATCGTGGCGCCCATGCTGAGGACGGTCGTCCCGCGAGAGGTGTGGACGGCCAGGACCTGTCTGATCGTCCACCCCGGGCCCGTCGGGGACCGCGGACCGTCGTCCCTGGACTGGGCGGTCCACGAGGACGCCCGGGAATGGGGGGTCACGGTCCTCCAGGCCGAGGAGGAGATGGACGCGGGGCCCGTCTGGGCCACGGCGACCTTTCCCGTGCCGCGGGTGGGCAAGAGCGATCTGTACCGCAACGAGCTGTCCGACGCGGCGCTCGACGCGGTACTGACGGCGGTCGAGCGGTTCGCGTCCGGCACCTACACCCCCCTCGACCAGCGCACCCTGCCGAGCATGCCGGGGGCCCGGACCCGCCCCCCGATGCGCCAGGAGACACGCCGTATCGCGTGGGCCGACGATGCGACCGGGGCGGTCCTGCGCAAACTGCGCGCCGCCGACTCCCAGCCCGGTGTCCTGGACGAGCTGCTCGGCGGGGAGTGGTTCCTGCACGGCGGCCATGCCGAGTACGGCCTGCGCGGGCGTCCGGGGGAGCTGCTGGCGACCCGGGCGGGTGCGATCTGCCGGGCCACGACGGACGGCGCGGTCTGGATTCCCGAACTGCGGGCCCGTACCGGTGCCGGCGCACCGAGGGCCTGCAAGCTGCCCGCCGCCCGCGCCCTGGCCGGACGGCTGCCGCGACTGCCGGAGCTGCCCGCTCCCGTACTGCCCTGCGCGGACGACGCCGGCTGGTCGGACATCCGCTACCGGGAGGAGGGACCGGTGGGAGTGCTGTCCTTCTCGTTCCCCAGCGGAGCCATGTCCACCGACCACTGCCGACGCCTGCTGGACGCCTACCGGGCGGCCTGTGACCGGCCCACCGCCGTGCTGGTGCTGGGCGGCGCCCGCGACTTCTTCTCCAACGGGATCCACCTCGGCGTCATCGAGGCTGCTGTGGACCCCGCCGCGGAGTCCTGGGCCAACATCAACGCCATGGACGACCTCGTCGAGGCCGTCCTGCACACCACGGACCGTCTCGTCGTCGGCGCGATCGGCGGCAACGCCGCGGCCGGCGGCGTCATGCTGGCGCTGGCCGCCGACGAGGTGTGGTGCCGCTCCGGCTCCGTGCTCAACCCGCACTACCGGCGCATGGGCCTGTACGGCTCCGAGTACTGGACGTACAGCCTGCCGCGCCGGGTCGGCGCCGCGACGGCCGAGCGGCTGACCCGGGAGGCGCTGCCGGTCAGCGGCGCCTCGGCCCGGGACATCGGCCTGGCCGACCGGTTGATCGAGTGCCCACCCGCCCGTTTCACCGCCGAGGTCACCCGGCTGGCCCAACGCTGGGCGGGCTCCCCCGGGGCGCAGTCACGCCTCGCCGCGAAGAAGGCGGAGCACGAGCGCCGGGCGGCCGTCACCCCTCTGGCGGCGGTGCGCGAGCGGGAACTCGCCTGCATGCGCAGAATTTTCCTCGACCCCGACGCGCCGTACCACGCGCTGCGCCGGGCGTTCGTGCGCAAGGAATCGGTTCCTGCCGGCCCGGCCGCCACGCGTGCGGTGGCGGGCGAGCGGGTCGACGCTTAGCAAGGAACCGGGCCGATCAACCGGCTCTGCCGTATTCCTCCCAGGAGGCGTTGATGAACGCAGCAACCCCGGCCACCAGCGAGGAGCCGGAGACGTCCGGCGCGGTCGGCACGGACGAGAAACCGATCCACATCCTCTGGATCAACGCCGGGCTGAGTTGCGACGGCGACTCGGTCGCCCTGACGGCGGCCATGCAGCCCAGCATCGAGGAGATCGCCCTGGGCGCCCTGCCCGGACTGCCGAAGATCGCCGTGCACTGGCCGCTCATCGACTTCGAGTGCGGGCCGGTCGGTGGCGCGGACACGTTCATCGAATGGTTCTTCAAGGGGGAGCGCGGCGAGATCGACCCGTTCGTCCTCGTGATCGAGGGATCCATCCCGAACGAGTCGATCAAGAAGGAGGGTTACTGGTGCGGCTTCGGGGACAACCCCGAGACGGGCCAGCCCATCACCACCAGTGAATGGATCGACCGGCTCGCTCCGAAGGCGCTGGCGGTCGTGGCCATCGGCACCTGCGCGACCTACGGCGGCATCCACGCCATGGCGGGGAACCCGACCGGCGCGATGGGTGTGCCCGACTACCTGGGCTGGGACTGGAAGTCCCAGGCGGGCATTCCGATCGTCTGCGTGCCGGGCTGTCCCATCCAGCCCGACAACTTCGCCGAGACCCTCACGTACCTGCTCTACCAGGCCGCCGGATCCGCACCGATGATCCCGTTGGACGACAAGCTCCGCCCGACCTGGCTGTTCGGGGCCACCGTGCACGAGGGATGCGACCGCGCCGGCTACTACGAGCAGGGCGATTTCGCCACCTCCTACGACTCCCCCAAGTGCTCGGTGAAGCTCGGCTGCTGGGGGCCCGTCGTGAAGTGCAACGTGCCCAAGCGCGGCTGGATGAACGGCATCGGCGGCTGCCCGAACGTGGGCGGTATCTGCATCGCCTGCACCATGCCGGGCTTCCCCGACAAGTTCATGCCGTTCATGGACGAGCCCCCCGGCGCCAAGCTCTCCAGCACGGCCAGCGGCGCCTACGGGGCGGTCGTCCGCAAGCTGCGCAGCATCACCGCGCGGACCGTGGACAAGGAGCCCAAGTGGCGGCACACGGGCCGGAAGATCACCACCGGCTACCGGCCGCCGTGGTGAGCGCCCCTCCCCCGCTCCCCCGCCCCGCCTGACACGAAGACCCGCTCACCGACCCGACCGACCGAAGGGCAGTACCGACACAATGGCGACCTCGACGACGACCGGTGACGGCACCGGCCTGGTGGAGATGGCGTGGGACCCGATCACCCGGATCGTGGGCAGTCTCGGCATCCACACGAAGATCGACTTCAAGCAGAAGCGGGTCGCCGAGTGCTACAGCACCTCGTCGGTCTTCCGCGGCTACAGCGTCTTCATGCGCGGCAAGGACCCGCGCGACGCCCACTTCATCACCAGCCGTATCTGCGGCATCTGCGGCGACAACCACGCCACCTGCTCGGTGTACGCGCAGAACATGGCGTACGGGGTGAAGCCGCCGCACCTCGGTGAGTGGATCATCAACCTCGGCGAGTCCGCGGAGTACATGTTCGACCACAACATCTTCCAGGAGAACCTGGTGGGGGTCGACTACTGCGAGAAGATGGTCCGCGAGACCAATCCGGGGGTGCTCGAACTCGCCGAGCGCACCGAGGCGCCGCACGCGGGCGAGCACGGCTACCGCACCATCGCCGACATCATGCGCTCGCTCAACCCGCTGGAGGGCGAGTTCTACCGGGAGGCGCTGCAGGTCAGCCGGTACACGCGGGAGATGTTCTGTCTCATGGAGGGCCGCCATGTGCACCCCTCCACGCTGTACCCGGGCGGCGTCGGCACCATCGGTTCGGTCCAGCTGTTCACGGACTACATGAGCCGCCTGATGCGCTACGTCGAGTTCATGAAGCGGGTCGTGCCGCTCCACGACGACCTGTTCGACTTCTTCTACGAGGCGCTGCCCGGCTACGAGGAGGTCGGCCGTCGGCGCGTGCTGCTCGGCTGCTGGGGCGCGCTCAACGACCCCGAGTACTGCGACTTCACCTACGCCAACATGACGGACTGGGGGCGTCGCATGTTCGTGACCCCCGGCGTGATCGTGGACGGCAAGCTGGTCACCAACGACCTCACCGAGATCAACCTCGGCATCCGCATCCTGCTGGGCAGCTCGTACTACGAGGACTGGGCGGGGCAGGAGCAGTTCGTCACCCACGACCCGCTCGGCAACCCGGTCGACCCGCGCCACCCGTGGAACCAGCACACCATCCCCGCACCTCAGAAGCGGAACTTCGACGACAAGTACAGCTGGGTGATGTCGCCCCGCTGGTTCGACGGCAAGGACCACCTGCCGCTCGACACCGGCGGCGGCCCTCTCGCCCGCCTGTGGTCCACGGCCCTGTCGGGGCTGGTCGACATCGGGTACGTCAAGGCGACCGGCCACAGTGTCGTCATCAACCTGCCCCGCACGCTCACCAAGCCGGAGACCACCTTCGAGTGGAAGATCCCGCAGTGGAGCAACGCGCTGGAGCGCAACCGTGCCCGCACCTACTTCCAGGCCTACGCCGCCGCCGTCGCCCTGCACTGCGCGGAGAAGGGCCTCGCGGAGGTGCGCGCCGGACGCACCCAGACCTGGGAGAAGTTCGAGGTGCCGGACGAGTCCATCGGCGTCGGCTTCACCGAGGCCGTGCGCGGTGTCCTCTCCCACCACATGGTCATCCGGGACGGGAAGATCGCCAACTACCACCCGTACCCGCCGACGCCGTGGAACGCGTCCACCCGTGACAGCTACGGCACCCCCGGCCCGTACGAGGACGCGGTGCAGAACACGCCGATCTTCGAGGAGAACACCCCCGAGAACTTCAAGGGCATCGACATCATGCGCGCCGTGCGCAGCTTCGACCCGTGTCTGCCGTGCGGCGTCCACATGTACGTCGGCGACGGCAGGACCGTGAAGTCGATGCACGTGCCCACCGGCCTGAGCGGTCTGGCCGGATGAGCGGGGTGCGGGGCGGAACGGACGCGGAGACGGCCGGGCGGACGGTCGAGGAGATCCTCGACCGTCTCGCCGCCGGCGGCGACCGCGCGGCGTGCGAGGCCGCCGAGGAACTCGTGCGGGTCCTCATGGAGTTCTACGGGGCGGGGTTCTCCCGCGCCCTGGACCTGCTCGGACGTGATCCGGACAAGCCGGTCCGGGAAGCGTGGGACGCCCTCCTCGGTGACGAACTCGTCTCGAGCCTTCTGGTCCTGCACGGGCTGCACCCGGACGACGTCGCCACCCGCGTCACGCGGGCGCTGAAAGCGGTCCAGCATCCCGTGGAGAGTGCCGGATTCGACGCGGCCACGGGCGAGTTGCGGCTGCGGCTCACCGGATCGGGCGGCGGCTGCGGCAGTACCCGTGAGGCCGTCGAGCAGGCGGCGCGGGACGTCCTCGCCTGCTACGCGCCGGAGGTGACCGCGGTGGTGCTGGAGGCGGACACGGAACGCGAACCGGTCCTCCTCCAGATCGGTGCGGGCCCGCCGGGCCCGTCCGGTCCGAACGGCCGGTCGCCGGCCACCACCGCGTCGTGAGCGCGCTGTCGGCCGGACCGGAACGATCCCGGCAACCTTCCACGCCCCGGGGCCTGTTCCGTTTCGCCGGGCCCCGCCCGCCCCGCGAGGAACGCTGTGAGCTGTGCGCGGTGCCGCTGCCCGACGAGCGTCACCGGCACCTCGTGGACGTCGAGAACCGTGCCCTGGCCTGCGCCTGCGGCCCCTGCGCCCAGCTCCTGGACCGTACGGGCGCGTCGACGGGCCGCTTCCGCACCGTTCCCAGCCGCTGCCTCAGCGACCCGGAGCACCGCTTCGACGAGCAGACCTGGGAGCGGCTGCGCATCCCCGTCGGCGTCGTCTTCTTCTTCCGCAACTCCGCGCTCGACCGCCTGGTCGCGCTCTATCCGAGCCCGGCCGGAGCGACCGAGAGCGAACTGGAGACGGATTCCTGGCAGTCCGTCCTGGACGGCTCCCCCCTGGCCGGACTCCTCGAACCCGACGTGGAGGCACTGCTGCTGCGCCGTCATCAGGGGCGAGTGGAGTGCTACCTGGTGCCGGTCGACATCTGCTACGAACTGGTGGGCCGCATGCGACTGACGTGGCAGGGCTTCGACGGGGGCGCGGAGGCGCGGGCCGAGCTGGACGCCTTCTTCGCCCGGGTGCGGGACCGGGCCCGTGCGTTCGGGGGTGACCGGTCGTGACCGGGTTCACCTTCGCGTGCACCGGTGTGCGCGCCGATCAGTACGCCGCGGGCCCCACACTCGTGTTCCGGCTGCGCATCACCGCCTCGCCGGGCACCCGGGTCCACGCGCTGGCACTGCGCTGCCAGATCCGCATCGAGCCCGCGCGCCGGGGCTACGGCGACGCGGAGGCCGAGGCACTGGCCGACCTGTTCGGGGAACGCTCCCGCTGGGGCAGCAGCCTCCACCCCGTGCAGTTCGCCCAGGTGCCCGTGATGGTCCAGGGCTTCACCGGCGAGACGGAGACCGACCTGGTGGTGCCCTGCACCTACGACATGGACATCGCCTCCTCCCGCTACTTCCACGCGCTGGAGGAGGGGGAGGTCCCGCTGCTGATGCTGTTCTCCGGTACGGCCTTCACCGGCGCCGGCGGCTTTCAGGTCGAGCCCGTCCCCTGGGACCAGGAGGCCACGTTCCGGATGCCGGTGAAGACCTGGCAGGAGATGGTCGAGCAGCATTTCCCGGGCTCGGGCTGGATCCGTCTGCCCCGGGACGCCATGGACGCGCTGCTCGCCCACCGGTCGCGGCAGGCGCTGCCGTCGTGGCAGGCGACCGTCGAGCACCTGCTGCACGCGGCCGGGGGGAGCACACCGTGACCACGACGACGTTCACCTCCCGGGCCGAGGCCCGGCTGGCGGTGGCACGCCACGTCGCCGACGCCGTGCTGTTCGAGGGGTACGTGCTCTACCCGTACCGTGCCTCGGCGGCCAAGAACCGGCTGCGCTGGCAGTTCGGCGTGCTCGTGCCGCCGTCCTGGACGGCGGCCGCCGCGGAGCACGACGCCCAGCACACCGAAGTGCTGATGGAACCCCGTCGGGGCGCGACCCTCGCCGTCGAGGTGCGCTTCCTGCACGCCCAGCGGCGCACGGTCCAGCGCGCCCTGCCGGACGGCGGTTTCGAGACCGTACGCGAACTGCCCCTGGACGACCGGGTGCTGGTGCCGTGGGACGAGGGCCGCGAGGAGCGGGTCCGCCTGGCCGTCGATGTGGACGAACTGACAGGGACCGCCGCCGTCGTGCCCTTCGCCCGTCCGGCGGCCGAGGAGACCGAGCCCGTCACGGACGCCACGGGGGCGGTCGTGGGACGGCTGGTGCGGCGCCGTGAGGAGATCGACGGAGTCCTGCGCCTGTCGGCGATCCCGCTGGAGGGACCGTATGCCACGCAACGGCTGCGGGTGGTCGTGGAGAACACCAGCGACTGGCTGCCCGAGGACGGTGCCGGCCGCGATGCGGCACTGCCCCGTTCCCTGGTCGCCGCCCATACACTGCTGCATCTGGACTCCGGGCAGTTCCTGTCGCTGACGGACCCGCCCCAGTGGGCCACGGGCGCCGTCGCGGCCTGCCGCAATCTGCGCACCTGGCCCGTACTGGCCGGTGAGCCGGGCTCACGTGACCTGGTGCTCTCCTCTCCGATCATCCTGGAGGACCATCCGGCCATCGCCCCGGAGAGCCCCGGCCCTCTGTACGACGCCACGGAGATCGACGAGATCCTCGCGCTGCGCACCGCCGCCCTCACCGACGAGGAGAAGCGCGAGGCCAGAGGCACCGACGACCGGGCGGCAGCGGTGATCGACCTCACCGACTCGATGCCGGCGGAGATGCTGGAGCGACTGCACGGCGCGGTACGGAGCCTGCGCGAGGTCACCACGCCCGGGGTGCCCGCGCTGCGGTCGCCGGCGCCGGACGTACCGGGGTTCGGCGACGGCGCCGGGGCGTCCGGTGTCTTCCGGGAGGACGGCTTCGTCCGGCAGGACACACCCTGGTGGGATCCGGGTGCGGACGCCTCCGTGGATCCCGCCCGTGATCACGTGCTGGTCGACGGACGGGAGGTGCGGGCGGGCAGCCGCGTCGTGCTGCGGCCCGGGTCGCGCCACTCCGACGCCCAGGACCTGTTCGTCGCCGGCCGGCGCGCCCTGGTCGAGGCGGTCCTGCATGATGTCGACGGCGGCGTGCACATCGCGGTCACCCTCGAGGACGACCCCGGCGCCGACATCCGCCGCGAACAGGGCCGGTATCTCTACTTCCAGCCCGACGAGGTCGACGTCGTGGACGTCGTGGACGTCGTGGACGTCGTGGACGTCGTGGACCGCGAGGAGACCTCGTGACCAGCGGCCCGGCACCCCGTCCGCGCACCCTGGTCGCCGGGGTGGGCAACATCTTCCTCGGCGACGACGGCTTCGGGGTGGAGGTTGCCCGCCGGCTGACCGAACAGGGGTGCCCCGCGGGCGTCGAAGTCGCCGACATCGGCATCCGCGGCGTCCATCTGGCGTACCAGCTCCTCGACGGCTACGACACGCTGATCCTCCTCGACGCGACGGCACGCGGAGGGGAGCCCGGAACCCTGTACCTGATCGACGCCGCGGAGCCCGCGGGCCGGCGGCCACCGGACGGTGTCGCCCTGGACGGCCACCGGATGTCGCCCGACGCCGTACTGGCCCTGCTGGACACCCTGTGCGCGGGCACCGGAGCGGCGCCACCGCGGCGCACCCTGGTGATCGGCTGCGAACCCGCGACCGTCGAGGAGGGCATCGGCCTCAGCCCGCCGGTGGCCGCCGCCGTACCCGGGGCGGTGCGCATGGTCGGCGAACTGCTCCGGGACGAAGCCGTCGTCTGACCCTCACTCCACGTCGTACGACCGAGCCCCGCCGGTCGGCGGGAACACCTTTCGTCCTCTCAGGAGAGCCATGATGAAGAAACGCCTCATCGGCGCTGCCACAGCCACCGTCACCGCAGCGGCACTGGCCGCGCTCGTCGCGAACGTCTGGCCGGACGTCCGGCGTTATCTGCGCATCCGCAGGATGTGACACACCGGATGCCCGCTCGACGGCCCAACCGGCGTGCCCCGAAAGAGCTATGTGTCCGCCTCGTCCCGGCGTGCCGGTCGGACGGACGGCGCGAGCACCCTCCTACTGGGCGGTGCGACACGATCCAGGCCCAGGACGGAGGGGCGATGCACGAGATGTCCGTCGCCCTGTCGGTCGTGGACCAGGTCGAGCAGGCGGCACGGTCCCGCGCCGGGCACCGCGTGCACCGGATCCGCCTCGACATCGGCGAACTCGCCGGAGTCGTCCCGGACGCACTCGGCTTCTGCTTCGAACTCGCCTGCTCCGGAACCGTTCTGGAGGGCGCCGCACTCGTGACCCGGTTCGTTCCCGGCCGGGCGTCGTGCGCGCCGTGCGGGCGTGCCTGGGACACCGGAATGCCCCCGGACATGATCTGCGCCTCCTGTCGCGGGGGTGCCACCGAGCTGCTGTCGGGCCGGGAACTGAGGATCACCGCAGTGCACTGGGCCGCGGAACCCACCGCGCCCGCCCCCGCCCCCACCCCGGAAACCCTTCACGAGGAGAGCTGACGATGTGCCGCACAGTCGACCTCCGGCAGGCCGTGCTCGCCAAGAACACCATGGCGGCAGGCATTCTGCGCACCGAACTGTCGACCCGGGGGACGACGGTGGTCAACCTCCTGTCGAGCCCGGGCAGCGGGAAGACGGCCCTGTTGGAGCGTGAACTGCTGCTGGCGCGGGAGCGCGGCATCACGACCGCGGCCCTCACGGCCGATCTCGCCACCGAGAACGACGCCATCCGCCTGGCCCGTTCGGGCGTCCCGGTGAAACAGGTGCTCACCGACGGGCTCTGCCATCTGGAGGCGGACATGCTCGCCGGGCATCTGCACGACTGGCTGCCCGAGAACACCCGTCTGCTGTTCGTGGAGAACGTGGGCAATCTCGTCTGTCCGGCCTCCTACGACCTGGGCGAGTCGCTGCGGGTCGTCCTCGCCTCCGTCACCGAGGGGGAGGACAAGCCGCTCAAGTACCCCACCTCGTTCGGCCTCGCCCAGCTGGTGCTGGTCACCAAGTCCGACCTCGCCGGGCCCGCCGAGTTCGACGAGGCCGCTTTCCGCGCCCACGTGGAGCGGGTGAATCCCGGCGTGGACGTGGTGCTCACCTCCGTACGCACCGGCGAGGGCGCCGGTGTCCTGGTCGACCGGGCGCTCTCGGCGGCCGAGGGAGACGCCGTGCACGCTCCGGTGATGGCCCGGGCGCAGGCGTGAGCACCGTCCCGACCGCCGACGAGGCGACCGCCGTGCGCCGCGCCCGTGTCGTCGTACGGGGCGTGGTGCAGGGGGTGGGTTTCCGCCCCTTCGTGTACGGGCTGGCCACCGGTCTGCGGCTCACCGGGCATGTCACCAACACCGGCGACGGCGTGGTGGTGGAGGTCGAGGGCCCACCCGCGGCCGTCGATCTGTTCTGTTCCCGCCTCCTGCCCGACGCTCCCCCACTCGCGGTGGTGGAGTCGGTGGAGACCACCGGGATCACCGCCGTCGCGGACAGCGGTTTCCGCATCGTCCCGTCCCGTGCCGGCGGCCCGGTCCGCACGCTCGTCGCGCCCGACACGGCGACCTGCGACGACTGCCTCGCCGAGCTGGGCGACCCCGCCGACCGGCGCCACCGGCACCCGTTCGTCACCTGTACGCACTGCGGGCCGCGTTTCACCATCGTCACCGGCCTGCCGTACGACCGTGCGCACACGACGATGGCCCGCTTCCCCCTGTGCCCCGACTGCGCCCGCGAGTACCACGACCCCGCCGACCGGCGGTTCCACGCCCAGCCCGTCGCCTGCCCGTCCTGCGGTCCGCGCCTGCGGCTCGTCACGGGCCCCGGTGTCGCCCCGCCTCCCTGCGACGACCCAGTCGCCGGGGCGCGCTCCCTGCTCGCCGCGGGAGCCGTTCTCGCCGTCAAGGGCCTCGGCGGCTACCACCTGGCCTGTGACGCCACCCGGCCGGAGGCGGTCACCCTGCTCCGCCGCCGCAAGGCCCGCGGGGACAAGCCGTTCGCGCTGATGGCCGCGCATGTGCGGGACATCGAGCACCTGGTGCACATGGGTGCCGCGGAACGGGAGCTGCTCACCGGGCGGGTGCGGCCCGTCGTCCTGATGCGACGGCGCACCGGCGTCCGGGGCGCACCCCGCACGCTCGTTCCCGCCGACTCCGTCGCGCCGGGCAGTCCCGATCTCGGCATCATGCTGCCGTACACCCCGGTGCATCACCTGCTGCTGGGGACCGCGGACACATCGGCGCCCGCGGGGGCACCGCGTCTGCTGGTGATGACGAGCGGCAATGTGTCGGGGGAACCCATCGTCACGGACGACGAGGACGCCCTGGAACGGCTGGCCGATCTGGCCGACGCCTGGCTCACGCACGACCGTCCCGTCCATGTGCCGTGCGACGACTCCGTGGTCCGCGTCTGTGACGGCGAACCGCTGGTGCTGCGCCGCTCACGCGGCTATGCCCCACTGCCGGTCAACCTGCCCGTGCCGGTGGTCCCCGCGCTCGCCGTCGGCGGCGACCTGAAGAACGCCTTCTGCCTCGCGCAGGGCGACAAGGCCTGGCTGTCCGCCCATGTCGGTGACATGGACGACCTGGCCACGCAGCGGGCGTTCGGCCGTGCCGAGCAACAACTGGAGTCGGTGACCGGTGTGCGTCCGACGGTGCTGATCACCGACGGCCACCCGGGATACCGGTCGGGTGCGTGGGCGCGGCGGCACGCCGAGGGCCGCCCTGTGGTCCGGGTCCAGCACCATCACGCGCACATCGCCGCCGTACTGGCCGAGCACGGCGTGGCGGCCGGCGAGCGGGTGATCGGGGTGGCCTTCGACGGCACCGGGTACGGGGACGACGGTGCCGTGTGGGGCGGCGAGTTCCTGGTCGCGGACTACGACGGATTCCAGCGGTTCGCGCATCTGGCCTACGTACCGCTGCCCGGCGGCGACGCTGCGGTGCGGCGGCCGTACCGCATGGCACTGGCGCATCTGCACGCGGCGGGTATCGCCGCCGGCCCCGGCCTGCCGTGCACGGTCGCCTGCCCGTCCGATGAACTTATCGTCCTGGGCGCCCAGTTGACACAAGGACTGAACTGCGTGCCGACGTCCAGCATGGGCCGGCTCTTCGACGCCGTCGCGTCACTGGCGGGGGTCTGCCAGCACGTGGGATACGAGGCGCAGGCTGCGATCGAACTGGAGGCGGCGGCGGTGACCGCCGGTGACATGGCCGACGACCCGCGCTACGCCTTCCGCCTGGAGGGGCCTTCGGAGCCGGGCGCCGCGCCGCTCACCGCTGCCCCGGGGCCCTTGCTGGCCGCGGTCGTCGAGGACGTACGGCGGGGCGTGCCCGTGGGCGTGATCGCCGCTCGCTTCCATCTCGCCGTCGCCCGTTTGGTGCAGACGGCGTGCGCCGTTGCCAGGGGGGCCACCGGTCTGCGGACGGTCGCGCTGACCGGCGGCGTGTTCTCCAACACGCTGCTCTCCTCGGCCTGTGCCCGGAACCTGCGCGCGGACGGTTTCACCGTGCTGCGCCACCGCGAAGTGCCGCCGAACGACGGCGGACTGGCCCTCGGCCAGATGGTGGTGGGCGCCCGGGCGCGCGCCGGGACCGGGTGACGGGCGCGGACCCCGAACCACGAACCACGAGCCATGAGCTAGAGCCACGAGCCACGACGAGTGAGGAGACACGTATGTGCCTGGCGGTACCCGGCAGAGTGCTGAGCGTCGAGGAACGGGACGGCACCCGGATGGCCAGCGTCGACTTCGGCGGAGTGGTCAAGGAGGTGTGCCTGGAGTATTTGCCCGACCTGCGGGTCGGTGAGTACGCCATCGTCCATGTCGGCTTCGCCCTGCAGCGGCTGGACGAGGAATCGGCCCACCGGACCCTGGAGCTGTTCGAAAATCTCGGCATGCTGCAGGAGGAGTTCGGCGATCCATGGGAGCAGGCCGCGCAGGCCGGCGGCAGTGACGGCCTCGGCCGGGAGGTGCAGCGATGAAGTACATCGACGAGTTCCAGGACCCCGCTCTGGCGGCGCGACTGCTTGACGACATCAGGGCGACGGTGACCAGGCCGTGGGCGCTGATGGAGGTGTGCGGCGGCCAGACCCACAGCATCATCCGGCATGGCATCGATCAACTTCTTCCCGATGAAGTGGAGTTGATCCACGGGCCGGGCTGTCCGGTGTGTGTGACGCCGCTGGAGATGATTGACAAGGCGCTGGAGATCGCCTCGCGGCCGGAAGTGATCTTCTGCTCCTTCGGCGACATGCTCCGGGTCCCGGGTACGGGCCGTGACCTGTTCCAGGTCCGGGCCGAAGGCGGTGACGTGCGCGTCGTGTACTCCCCGCTCGACGCGCTCCGGCTCGCGGAGGAGAACCCGGACCGGGAGGTCGTGTTCTTCGGCATCGGCTTCGAGACCACGGCACCGCCCAACGCGATGACGGTGCATCAGGCCCGCAAGCGCGGCATCCGCAACTTCAGCCTGCTCGTCTCGCACGTCCGGGTGCCGCCCGCGATCGAGGCGATCATGCAGTCGCCGGACTGCCGGGTACAGGCGTTCCTGGCGGCCGGACATGTGTGCAGCGTGATGGGAACGGCCGAGTATCCGGCGCTCGCCGAGCGGTTCCGGGTGCCCATCGTGGTGACCGGGTTCGAGCCGCTGGACGTCCTGGAAGGCGTACGGCGGACCGTACGGCAGCTGGAACGCGGGGAGCACACGGTCGACAACGCCTACCCCCGGGCGGTCCCGCCCGAGGGCAACCCCGCCGCACGAGCCATGCTGGACGACGTCTTCGAGGTCGCCGACCGCGCCTGGCGCGGCATCGGGGTCATCCCGGACAGCGGCTGGCGCCTGTCGCCGCGCTACCGGGACTACGACGCCGAGCACCGCTTCCAGGTCGGGGACATCGCCACGCTCGAACCGGCGGAGTGCCGCAGCGGAGAGGTGCTCCAGGGGTTGCTGAAGCCGCACGAGTGCGAGGCGTTCGGGACGACGTGCACCCCGCGCACGCCGCTCGGCGCCACCATGGTCTCCAGTGAGGGTGCCTGCGCCGCGTACTACCTGTACCGGCGGCTGGACCTGCCGGCCCGTCCCGGTTCCCGCCCGGACTCCCGCCCTACGCCGGTCGCCACCCCGGCGGCCGTGTCGGTCTCGAGCCGGGAGGACAGCTCCGTTGTCTGACACCACCGCACGCCCGGACCTGCTCTCCTGGACCTGCCCGGCGCCGGTGCGCGACCGGCCCCGCGTGGTGATGGGCCACGGCGGGGGCGGCGCCATGTCCGCCGAGTTGATCGAGCAGATCGTCCTGCCGGGGCTCGGCGGGCCCGTGCAGGCCGCGCTGACCGACTCCGCCGTGGTCGAACTCGGCGGCGCGCGGCTCGCGTTCTCCACCGACTCCTTCGTCGTCCGGCCCTTGTTCTTCCCCGGGGGGAGCATCGGCGACCTCGCCGTCAACGGCACCGTCAACGACCTGGCCATGAGCGGGGCGCGCGCGGCCTTCCTGTCGTGCGGCCTGATCCTGGAGGAAGGGGTCGAACTCGACACCGTCTCCCGGGTGGCCGAGGCGCTCGGTGCCGCCGCCCGGGCTGCCGGAGTGCGCGTGGTCACGGGCGACACCAAGGTCGTGGAGGCGGGGCACGGTGACGGCGTCTACATCAACACCTCGGGCATCGGCCTGATCCCGGCGGGGGTCGACCTGCGCCCGGAGCGGGTGACTCCCGGCGATGTCGTCGTGGTCAGCGGCGCCATCGGCGTCCACGGCGTGGCCATCATGAGCGAGCGCGAGAACCTGCGGTTCGAGGTCGGGATCGAGAGCGACTGCGCGGCGCTCGGCGGGCTCGTCGACGCGATGCTGTCCGTCACGTCGGACCTGCATGTGCTGCGCGACCCGACCCGTGGCGGCCTGGCAGCCTCGCTCAACGAGATCGCCGCGGCCTCGGGCTGCGGGGTCGTCGTCCAGGAACGCTCCGTTCCGGTGCCGCAGCCCGTGGTCGGTGCCTGCGCCATGCTGGGGCTCGACCCGATGTACGTGGCCAACGAGGGCAAGCTCGTCGCCTTCGTGCCCCGGGAGCACGCCGACGCGGTCCTGGCCGCGATGAGGGCGCACCCCCTCGGTTCCGAGGCCGCGGTCATCGGTGAGGCGGTCACGGACCATCCGGGCATGGTCGTCGCGCGGACCGGACTCGGCGGCACCCGCGTGGTGGACATGCCGATGGGGGAACAGCTCCCGCGGATCTGCTGACCGCACCGACCGGCACCCGCTCCTCATGAGTCATGAGTCATGACTCATGACGGGCGGGTGCCGGACCGGTGTCCGGGGCCTCTTCCCGCCGGCGGTACCGCCGTCGCGGGCCTTCGTCATTTCTCCGCTCACGCGTCCCGACCGACAATGATGTTGGTGACGGCCGCAGGCGCACAGGGGCCGTCCCTCCATCGGTCCTGCGCCGGCAGCAGAGAGGAACCACCACGATGAGCCACCAGAAGGTGCGCGACGTGATGAGCGGTGCGGTCGTCCGGATCCAGGGCGCGACGCCGTTCAAGGAGATCGCGCACCTGCTGCTCGAGTACGACATCACAGCCGTTCCCGTCGTGGACGCCGAGGACCGCCCGGTGGGCGTGGTGTCCGAGGCGGATCTGCTGCACAAGATGTGGGGCCGGCAGGAGGGCGACGCCGGGGGGCCGGGCGTGGTGCCCCGGCCGGAGAAGGCGTGGGCCACCGACGCCGCCGGGCTGATGACGTCGCCCGCGCTGTGCGCCGCCGAGGACTGGAGCGTGGTGGACGCCGCCCGGGTGATGGCGCAGCACGGGATCAAGCGGCTGCTGGTGGTCGATGCGGCGGGACGGCTGAGGGGTGTGGTGAGCAGGAGCGACCTGCTGCGCGTCTTCGTGCGCGAGGACCGGGCGATCCGTACGGAGATCGTCGAGGACGTGCTGGTGCGGGCGCTCGGCGAGGCGCCCTCGGCGGTCGAGGTGAACGTGACGCACGGTCATGTCAGCCTTATCGGGCAGTTGTCGTCCCGGGCGACGGCGGAGGAGCTCGAGGAGATGTGCCGCGACGTCGACGGAGTCGTCGACGTGGAGTTCCGTACGGTGCCCGAAGCGGGCGCCGACGGCGGCCCGGCGCAGGCGGGCTGACCGCGGCGGTCCGCCCGCGCCGGGTGGGGTTCGCCGCGGTCGGCTTCGGTACCGGGAGCCGGAAGGGGCCGTCGCGTGACGGGACGGCCCCGATGCGGTCGTTCGTCGTCCGTGGTCCGTCAGGGGCGTTGTGCGGCGATCATCCTCCGGTACCAGTGGTAGCTGTCCTTCGGGATGCGCCGCTGGGTGTCGTAGTCGACGCGGACGATGCCGAAGCGCTTGCCGTAGCCGTAGGCCCACTCGAAGTTGTCGAGCAGGGACCAGACGTAGTAGCCGCGTACGTCGACGCCCCGGTCCATCGCGGCGCGCAGGGCGGTGAGGTGGTCGCGCAGGTAGGCCACGCGGTCGGGGTCGTGGACGGCGCCGCCGGTGACCCGGTCGTCCTCGGCGGAGCCGTTCTCGGTGATGTGGAGGGGCGGCAGCGCGGCCCCGTACTGCTCCTTGAGGTCCACCAGCAGGTCGGTGAGGGTGTGGGGCACCACCGGCCAGCCCATCGCGGTGTGGCGGACGCCGGGTGTCGGGGCCTCCTCGTACCGGTTGTCGGTGGCCACCCGCCGGGCGGGGTCGCTCTCGCGGTACGGGGCGTCGGCGACGGTGATGGGGCGGTAGTAGTTGATGCCGAGGAAGTCCAGTGGCTGCGAGATCAGTTCCAGGTCACCGTCGCGGCGGAAGTCCTGGCCGGTGATCAGCTCGCCCCAGGTGTCCTGTTCGGTGTCCGGGTAGCGGCCGGCCAGGATGGGTTCGGTCCACGCGAGGTTGTGCAGGGTGTCGGCGCGGACGGCGGCGGCCCGGTCGGCGGCGGAGCCGGTGGCGGGCAGGTGGTGGTCGAGGTTGAGGGTGATGCCCACCTCACGGACCCCGGCCGCCCTCAGCGCCTGTACGGCGAGGCCGTGGCCGACGAGCAGGTGGTGGGCGGCGGCCAGGGCGCCCCGGCCCTCGCGGGCGCCGGGGGCGTGGCGGCCGACGGAGTAGCCGAGGAAGGCGCTGCACCACGGCTCGTTGAGGGTGATCCAGCGCGGTACGCGGTCGCCGAGCCGTTCGGCGACGGCGGCGGTGTACTCGGCGAACCGCTCGGCGGTGTCGCGTACGCGCCAGCCGCCCCGGTCCTCGAGGGCCTGCGGGAGGTCCCAGTGGTAGAGGGTGGCGGCGGGTTCGATGCCGGCGGTGAGGAGTTCGTCGACCAGGCGCTCGTAGAAGTCCAGGCCCTTGGGGTTCACCGGTCCGCCGCCGTCGGGCACGATGCGCGGCCAGGCGACGGAGAAGCGGTAGGAGCCGACGCCCAGGTCGCGCAGCAGCGCGACGTCCTCGGGGTAGCGGTGGTAGTGGTCGCAGGCGACGTCTCCGGTGTCGCCGCCCTCCACCAGGCCGGGGGTGTGACTGTAGGTGTCCCAGATCGACGGGCCGCGGTCGTCCTCCGAGGCCGCCCCCTCGATCTGGTAGGACGCGGTCGCGGCGCCGAGGACGAATCCGGGCGGGAAGCTCGGGAAGTCGGACATGTGCTGGGGGCCCTCCTCGGGGCGTGGTGCGATCACTTGACGGAGCCTCCGGTGATACCGGCGGCGATGTACTTCTGGGCGAGGACGAGCAGGATCGCCGCGGGCACGGCGGAGAGGACGGACGCGGCCATCACCGCGCCCCAGTCGCCGACGTGGGCGCCGATGTACTGGTAGATGCCCAGGGTGATCGGTTTGACGTCGTCGGTGGTGTTCAGGGTGAGCGCGAACATGAAGTCGCTCCACGAGAACAGGAAGGCGAACAGGCCCGAGGTGATCAGGGCGTTGCGGCTCATCGGCAGCACCACGCGGACGAAGGTGCGCACCGGGCCGGCGCCGTCGATCTGCGCGGCCTCGACGACCTCGCCCGGGATGGACACCATGAAGGCGCGCATCAGCACGATGGAGAAGGGGATGCCGAGCGAGGCGTCCGCGAGCATCAGGCCGAAGTGGGAGTTGACCAGGCCGAGGTCGACGTAGGAGTTGTAGAGCGCGTTGGCGATGACGATGCCGGGCACCATCTGGGTGATGAGGGTGCCGAACACGATGGTGCGGGTGCCGCGCAGTCCGAAGCGGGCCAGCCCGTAGGCGGCGGGGGCGGAGACGGCGAGGCAGATGGCGACGGCGCCGAGGGAGACGACCAGCGAGGTGAGCAGGTTTCCGCCCTGGTCGCTGATGGCCTTCGAGAATCCGGACAGGTCCAGGCTGCCGGGGACCGGATCGACCTGGAGCAGTCCGGACTCGGGCTGGAGTGCCGTGTTGAGCATCCAGTAGAGCGGGAAGAGCACGACGCCCAGGACGAGCAGGCCCGCCACGGTGGAGCCCAGGCGGCGCCCCCGTGCGCGTGGTGCGGCGGGGGCGGGTGTGTGAGCGGCCATGTCGGTCACTTCCCGTCGGTGCGGTTGGCCCGCAGGTAGAACACGGCGAACGCCGCGGAGATGAGGATGAGGACGTTGCCGACGACCGCGCCCGCTCCGAAGTCGAGCTGGACGAAGGAGTTCTGGTAGGTGAGCGTGCCCAGGGTCTGGGTGGCGTCGGCGGGGCCGCCGTCGGTGAGGGCGAGGATGAGGTCGAGGATCTTCACCGTCGACATGAAGCCGAGGACGAGGACGACCGTGATCACCGGTCTCAGCATGGGCAGGGTGACGGAGCGGAAGGCGCGCCAGGCCGAGGCGCCGTCCAGGGAGGCCGCCTCGTGGAGCTCTCTCGGGATCTCCTGGAGGCCGCCGTACAGGATGACCATGTTGAACGGGATGCCGATCCAGATGTTGACCAGGATCACCGACAGCAGGGCCATGCCGGGGCTGGTCAGCCACGGGGTGTCGCCGCTGAGGCCGATGGCGCCCAGGAAGGTGTTGAGTACGCCGGTGTCCTGGTCGAGGATGCGGCGCCAGACGATGCCGGACACCACCATGGGCACCAGCCAGGGCAGCAGGATCAGGGAGCGCAGGACGCCGTTCAGGGGGAACCTGCGGCTGAAGAAGACGGCGAGCGCGAGCCCGATACAGAACTGGCCGAGCAGGGAGCCCGCGGTGAAGACGAGGGTGTGCCACAGCGCCTTGCCGAAGAGGGCGTCCTGGAGGACGGCCGACCAGTTGTCGGTGCCGTTGAAGGGTGCCTGGCCGGTGAAGAACGTCTTCGGTGTGTAGTGCTGGAAGCTCATCACGACGTTGCGGACGAGCGGGTAGCCGAAGAACAGCAGCATGAAGACGACGGCGGGGGCGACGAAGCCCCACTGGGTGAGCCGGCGCCGGCGGCGCAGCCGGGCCGGGTCCGGGGCGGCGGCCTTCTCGGGTGCCTTCGTGGAGGCCGCGGCGGTGGCGGTGGGCGTGGTCATGGGCGCGTACCTCGGTTCCCGCTCGTGGCCCGCTGCTGGGCGCGCTTCAGGGCGGCCTCGCTGGACTGACCGGTCAGGGCGGACTGGAAGGCGCTCTGCAGCGCGAGGGACACGGAGGGCCAGCCGGCGCCGAGTCTGCCGGTGCGGGAGCGGGCCTCGGCGACCTGGTCGGCCAGCGCGTCGAGTTCGGGCACGCGGTCGCGCCAGACGGCGGCGGCCTTCTCGTGGGCCGGCACCATCCAGCTGTTCAGGGCGTAGGTGAGCTGTTCCTTCTCGCCGGCGAGGCAGGCGACGATGCGGCCGGCCGTCCTCTGGCGGTCCTCGTCACCGGTTTCCGGCACGGTGAGCACCGCGCCGCCGAGCGGTCCCACCGAGGCGTCGCCGGCCTGCGGGACGGGGATCTGGGCGATGCCCCAGTGCAGGGACTCGTCGGTGTCGAGGGTCTCGACCTGCCACGGGCCGTTGATCATCATGGCGGCGTTGCCGGCCATGAACTGGTCGTTGACGTCGGCCTGGGTCCAGTTGACGGTGGACCTGGACAGCGAGCCGTCCTGGAGCAGCGCCTTCCAGTAGTCGAGCGCCTCGACGACCTGCGGGCTGTCCAGTTCGGTCTCGTCGCCGCCGTTGGACCACATGAAGGGCGTGAACTGGAAGACGCCGTCCTCCGCGCCGCCCGCGCTGAGCGCCAGGCCGTAGCGCTTGCCCTCGGTGAGCTGTTTCGCCGTGTCGCGCAGTTCGTCCCAGGTGGCGGGGACCTTGAGGCCGGCCCGGTCCAGGGTGTCCTTGTTGTAGAAGAGGGCGAGGGTGTTCACGGAGCGGGCCGCGCCGTAGTACGTGCCCCGGTAGGAGCCGAACTCCACGATGCCCTGGGGGATCTCGTCGGTTTCGAGGCCCAGGGTGCGCAGGTCGACGAGTCCGCCCGCCTCGGCGAAGGTCGGCATCTCGGAGGCGTCGAACTGCACGATGTCCGGCAGTGACTTCGACGAGGCCATGCGCAGTGCCTTCGTCATCACCTGCGCGGCGGGGACGCTCTGCTGCTCGATGCGGATGCCGAGCTGCGTGCCGCAGCGGGCCATCGCCTCGGCGTCCCAGCGGTGGTAGGACTCGTCGGTCGAGGAGTTCATCACGGTGTACACGTCACTGTCCCGTTGCTGTGCGCAGCCGGTGAGCGCCGCCCCGGCGACCAGGGCGGCGACGGCTGCGAAGGACGTGACGGCTCTGCGTGGACGGCGCCGACCACGCTGTGCGGCGACCGGAGGATGTGCTGTCACGGTGGGTGCCCTTGGGTGGGCCCGGCTCGGCGTTCCGCCGGGCCGGGCGGCTCGTGGGAGGGGTGCGGCCGAGGGTGGATCCGAGCTGGTGAAGCGCTTCGACGATGAGTCGACCCTGCTCGTGGGAAACTCGGCTCTGAGGTCGGATGTAATTTGTTTGGCCTGATTACTAATACGTCAGCGAGCGCTGTTCGCGCTAGCCCTCCGACAGGGCGATCTCCCCGCACCAGGGCGTGACAGAAACCCTTGAACCTGCCATAGTTCCTGGTCAAATACCGCTTTCCTCTCGCCATCGCCCTCTCCCCCATCGAGGAAGAACATGAAGTTCACCGACGGCTTCTGGCGCATCCGCGACGGTGTCCAGATCTCGTACGCCACCGAGGTGCGCGAGGTGCGCCCGGAATCGAAGCGCTTCACCACCTACGCCTCCGTACGGAAGGTGGCACGGAGGGGCGACACCCTCAACGCGCCGCTCGTCACGGTCGAGTGCTTCTCCCCCGCCGAGGGCGTGATCGGCGTCCGCGTCACCCACCACGCGGGCAAGCGGCGGCCGGGGCCCGACTTCGCCTTGGGCGGCGACGCCGACGGCGCCGGGACCGTACGCCAGGACGGCCCGGTCACCGAGCTGACCAGCGGCCCGCTGACGCTCCGCCTCGACGGGTCCGGCCCCTTCGCGCTCACCTTCCACGACGCCGACGGGCGCGAGCTGACCCGTTCGGACGCCAGGAACACCGCCTTCGCCACCACCGGCCACGGGGAGCGGCACCACATGCTGACCCGGCTGGCACTGGGTGTCGGGGAACAGGTCTACGGCCTCGGCGAGCGCTTCACCCCGTTCGTCAAGAACGGCCAGACGGTCGACGTCTGGCAGGCCGACGGCGGCACCAGCAGTGAGCAGTCCTACAAGAACATCCCGTTCTACCTGTCGTCCCGCGGTTACGGCGTCTTCGTCAACCACCCCGGTGCGGTGTCCTTCGAGGTCGGCTCGGAGTCGGTCGGCCAGGTGCAGTTCAGCGTCGAGGACCAGTCGCTGGAGTACTACGTCGTCGCCGGCCCCACCCCGAAGGACGTCCTGACCCGTTACACGGCCCTCACCGGCCGTCCCGCCCTGCCGCCGGCCTGGTCGTTCGGCCTGTGGCTCAGCACCTCGTTCACCACGTCGTACGACGAGGAGACGGTGACGTCGTTCGTGGACGGCATGGCCGAACGCGGCATCCCTCTCACGGTGTTCCACTTCGACTGCTTCTGGATGCGCGAGTACCAGTGGTGCGACTTCCAGTGGGATCCCGACGTCTTCCCGGACCCGGACGGCATGCTGGCCCGGCTCAAGGAGAAGGGCCTGCGGATCAGTGCCTGGATCAACCCGTACATCGCGCAGAAGTCGCCGCTCTTCGACGAGGCCGCCGCTCTCGGACACCTGGTGCGCCGGGCCGACGGCGACGTGTGGCAGTGGGACCTGTGGCAGGCCGGCATGGGCCTGGTCGACTTCACCAGCCCCGATGCGCGGGCCTGGTTCCAGTCGAAGCTGAAGCCCCTGCTCGACCAGGGCGTGGACTGCTTCAAGACGGACTTCGGCGAGCGCATCCCCACCGACGTGGTCTGGCACGACGGCTCGGACCCCGAGCGGATGCACAACTACTACACGCAGCTCTACAACCGGACGGTGTTCGAGCTGCTCGAGAAGGAACGCGGACAGGGCGAGGCCGTCCTCTTCGCCCGGTCCGCGACCGCCGGCGGGCAGCAGTACCCGGTGCACTGGGGCGGTGACTGCTGGTCGTCCTTCGAGGCCATGGCCGAGTCGCTGCGGGGCGGTCTGTCGCTGTCGCTGAGCGGGTTCGGTTTCTGGAGCCACGACATCGGCGGTTTCGAGGGCACGCCGGACCCCTCGGTGTTCAAGCGCTGGCTCGCCTTCGGCCTGCTGTCCTCGCACAGCCGGCTGCACGGTTCCACGTCGTACCGGGTGCCGTGGGAGTTCGGCGACGAGGCGGTGGACGTCGCCCGGCGGTTCACCCTGCTCAAGCACCGGCTGATGCCCTACCTGTACGGGGCCGCCGTCGAGGCCCACGACACCGGGGTGCCGATGATGCGGCCGATGGTGCTGGAGTTCCCGGACGACCCGTCGTGCCGGCAGCTGGACCGTCAGTACATGCTGGGCCCGGATCTGCTCGTCGCCCCCGTGTTCGACACCGGCGGCGAGGTGGAGGTCTACCTGCCGGAGGGCACCTGGACCCACCTGCTCAGCGGTGAGACGGTCACCGGCCCGCGCTGGCGCACCGAACGGCACGGCTACGACAGCCTCCCGCTGTACGTCAGGGAGGGTGCCGTGCTGCCGCTGGCCTCCGACGACGCGCGGCCGGACGGCGACTGGCTGGACGCGCCGGTCCTGCTCGTCCACCCGCCCGCCTCACCCCGCTACGCGGCCGAGGTCACCGTGCCCGACACTACGGGCGCGCGGGCCGCGTCCTTCCGGGTCGTGCGCGACGGCGACGTCCTGCGGGTCACCGCGTCGGGCACCGAGCGGCCGTTCACGGTGCGGGTCGCGGGCGGGCCGCAGGCCCGGGGAGCGGGCGAGGTGGCGGTGCCGCTGGCGTGACGGGGGCCGGGCTCCCTGCCCTGCGGGAGGACCGTCGGCGTCCCGCCCGCCCGGAAGAGGTTCTCGGACGGGCGGGACGGGCACGGCGGGTCCGGCGCGGGGCCGGGTCGAGCGGTTGGGCCGAGCGGTTGGGCCGAGCGGTTGGGCCGAGCGGCCGGGTCAGGCGGCGGGGAAGCCGTCCGGGGTCCGGACACGGTCGCGGACCCAGACTCCGGCGGGCTTCAGGGACGCCGTGCCGGCCCAGGGGCCGTTGCTGTCGCAGGTGCCGGTGGTGAAGACGGCACCGGAGCGGTGGTCGTCGGAGAGGTTCCAGTTGACCCAGCCGATCTTCTTCTCGGCCATCAGGTCGAGATACCGCTGGGACATCTCGAAGTCGTCGGCGCCCTCCCCGGCGTAGTTCTGGGTGCCGAACTCGGTGACGAAGACGGGGATCCGGTCGGCCGCGCGGGAGAGGGCCGCCAGGTACTCGTCGCGGTGCGAGGCGGCGTAGAAGTGGAACGTGTACATGACGTTCGAGGCGTGGACCGGGATGATCTGCTCCGCGTAGCCCTTGATCGCCGGCCAGCTCACACCGCTGGGCTCGTTGGCGATCTCGTAGAGGATGTTGTTCCGGCCCTGGTTGCGGTGGGCGGTCTCGGTGAAGAACCGCCGCGCGTTCTCGAGGTTGAGGTTCGGGTCACCGGGACTGAGCATGTGCCAGTCGACGATCACGTACAGGCCGCGTTCGCTCGCCTCCCGGATCAGGGAGTCGGTCAGGTCGGTGAAGCGGGCGGGGTCGGTCTCGTAGCCGCCCTCCTGCACATAGGTGGAGACGCGCAGGACGTCGGCCCGCCAGTCGTGGGCGAGGGCGTCGAGCGAGCCGTCGGTCAGGCACTGTGCGTACCACTGGGTTCCGTGCGTGCTCATGCCGCGCAGCTGGACCGGGTTCCCGTGCTCGTTGCAGAGCTTGGTGCCGCAGACCTCGAGCTGTCCGTTGGCGGCGACCGGAGAGTCGGCCGCGGCCGTGGTGGCCTGGGAGTTCACTGTCTCCGTACGGGGGGCGGCGGACTGCCCGGTGGGGGTGGCGGGGGCCGCGGGGGCGGTGGCGAGGAGGAGCAGCGCCGCCCCCAGGCCCTGCGTCGCGCGGAAGGCGATCAGCCAGGTCTGCGCGAACTCGCCCTGGGGACGCAGCCGCACAGGACGGACGAGACCACGAACACCAGCGTTCCGGCCAGGACCACGCGTCGCGGCCCGTACAGGTCGGCGAGCCGTCCTCCCAGGGCGAAGAAGGCCGCCGGCGCCAGCAGGCAGGCGTTGACCGTCCACTGCATGCCGGGGGTCGAAAGACCCGGTTCGTGGACGATGTCGGGGGCCGCGATGGCGACGATGGTCCGGTCGATGAAGGTCATCGAGACGGCGAGCAGCATCGCCGCCAGTACCAGTAGACCCGCGCGGGGCGCGCCCTGCTGGTGTCGATCTGCGGAGGGCTGGACCTGCCGGCCGGCATGACGGACTCCCTCCCACGACGGATCACGGCGCTGGCGATCAACGAGTCTCGCACATCGACACACCTGTGGACAGGGTGAGTTGAGCCGGGCCGGGCCGACTCAGCCGCCCGTCCGCGCCTGAGTCGCCGGCGGCGGTGCCGTACTGGCGCGCGGTACCAGGCGGGTCGGGACGAGGGTGGTCCCCCGCTCGGGGCCGTCATGACGCATCTTGCTCAGGACGGCCGCCACACAGCGCCGCCCCACCTCGGCGAAGTCCTGGTGGACGGTGGTCAGCGGGGGCAGGAAGGAGGATGCCTCGGGGATGTCGTCGAAGCCGATGACGCTGACGTCCTCGGGGACGCGCCGGCCGCGTTCGTGGAAGGCACGCAGCAGGCCGAGGGCCATCTGGTCGTTGGCCGCGAAGACGGCGGTGCACTCGTCGAGGGCGGCGAGTTCGAGGCCCGCGCGGTAGCCGGACTCCGCGGACCAGTCACCGCGGACGAGTTCCGGCGGGACGCGTCCGGCGTCGGTGAGGGCGGCACGCCAGGCGTCGGTGCGGCGCTGGGCGGCGAAGGAGCCCTCGGGCCCCGCCAGGTGCCACACCGTGCGGTGGCCGAGGCCGAGCAGGTGGCGCACGGCGGTACGGGTGCCGCCGGCCTGGTCGGTGTCGACGACCGTGTAGTGCTCGCCGGCGTCGGAGTCGACGACCACGACCTGCACGTGCGGGGGCAGTTGGATCGTCGCAGCGTCCAGCAGATGGACCTCCATGATGACGATCACCGCATCGACGGCGAGCTCCTCCAGGCGGGAGAACGCGCCGCGCACCTCGTCCTGGGTCGGTATCGCGACCGGCAGGAGGGTCACCGCGTAGCCCTCGTGCGCCGCGGAGGTGGCGATCGCCTCGAGGGTGCGCACGTTTCCGGTCGTGGCCAGCGAGAAGGTGATGACGCCGATGGTGCGGAACTCGCCGCGTTTGAGCGCGCGGGCCGCGCTGTTGGGACGGTAGCCGAGCTCCTGCATCGCGGCCAGCACCTGCCGGCGGGTCTCCTCGTTCACCCCGGCGTAGCCGTTGGAGACGCGGGAGACGGTCTGGGAGGAGACGCCGGCGAGGCGGGCCACGTCCGCCATGGAGGCCCTGGCGCGGCGGCCGCCCCTCGGACGGGGGCTCGGCGCGGCGCCGTCGGCCGGTTCCTGGCCGGCCGGGTCCGTGCCCACCGGGCCCACGCCTGCCGAACCCACGCCTGTGGGGTCCGGGTCGGCCGGGTCCTCCCCGGTCGCGGCCGTCCCGGTGACGGGCCCCCGCCCCGGCGCGCTGTCCACCGTCTCCACTCGCTTCCGGCCGCCTTCCCGTCGCCACTTGCCGCGTCAGGGTTTCCCTGAGGACCCTTGACCGTCGTCTTCGGGGCAGTGTAGACATGCCGCCACCGGATGTTTACGTAAACATACCACCCGCCGCATTTCTGCGGCGTTCGATGTTTGCGTAAACATCGGCTGCAGGGGGCATGGCTCCCGGCCCCGGGAAGGGTGCCGTGACCACCCGGCCCGAACGTGGACGAGCGAGGAACGACATGACGACGCTGCACCCGCCGGCGACCGCCGAGCCGCGGCCGGCACCACCTCCGGTGAGACGGGACCGCCGGTCCTGGACGGGGTGGGGGTTCATCGGTCCCTTCGTGGCCGTGTTCGCCCTGGTCTTCCTGGCCCCGATCGTGTATTCGGTCTACCTCAGCCTCTTCCGGGACCAGCTCATCGGCGGCACCGGTTTCGTCGGGTTCGACAACTACCGGCAGGCCCTGCAGGACGAACGGTTCTGGGCCGCGCTCGGCCGGGTCTCGCTCTTCCTGTGCGTGCAGGTGCCGATCATGCTCGGCATCGCCCTGCTGGTGGCACTGGCGCTGGACAGCGGACGGCTCTACGGCAAGAGCTTCTTCCGCATCTCGATCTTCCTGCCGTACGCGGTGCCCGCCGTTGTCGCCACTCTCATGTGGGGCTTCATGTACGGCACCCGCTTCGGCCTGGTCGGCGACGTCAACGAGGCCTTCGGGCTGTCGCTGCCCAACCCGCTCTCCCCCGGCCTGGTGCTGGCCTCGATCGGCAACATCGTCACCTGGGAGTTCGTCGGCTACAACATGCTGATCTTCTACGCGGCGCTGCGGGTGATCCCGCACTCCCTCTACGAGGCGGCCGAGATCGACGGCGCCGGGCAGATCCGCGTCATCACCGCCATCAAGCTGCCCGCGATCCGCGGTGCCCTGGTCATCGCGACGATCTTCTCCATCATCGGCAGCTTCCAGCTCTTCAACGAGCCCAGCGTCCTGCAGAAGCTGGCGCCCAACGCCATCACCACGGACTACACGCCGAACTACTACACGTACTCGCTGTCCTTCTCCGGCCAGCAGCACAACTACTCCGCGACGGTCGCCATCGTCATGGGGCTGATCACCATGGTCATCGCCTATGTCGTCCAGCTGCGCGGCATGCGCAAGGGAGTGTGAAGCAGCGATGACCAGTACCGTCTCCCCCGCCTCCGCGAGCCGGACCGGCTCCGCGTCCGACGCCTTTGGTTCCGCCCCCTCCGGTTCCGTCCCCCGGCTGCGTACGCGCCGGCGCGGCTCCACTCCCGGGCGGCCCCGCCGCAGTGTGCTGCTGACCGTGCTCACCGGCCTGGTGCTGCTGTACAGCCTGGTGCCGCTGGTGTGGCTGGTCATCAGTGCCACCAAGACTCAGGAAGGGCTGTCCCGTTCGTTCGGCCTCTGGTTCGACGGCGACTTCGCCCTCTGGGACAACATCGTCGATACGTTCACCTACAACGACGGCGTCTTCACCCGCTGGCTGCTGAACACCGTGCTGTACGTGGGCCTCGGCGCGGGAGGCGCGACCCTCCTCGCCGTGCTGGGCGGTTACGCCCTGGCCAAGTTCGAGTTCCCCGGACGCCGGGCGGTCTTCGCCGTCGTCATCGGCGCCGTGGCCGTACCGGGGACGGCGCTGGCGGTGCCGACCTTCCTGATGTTCAGCAACATGGGGCTGACCAACACCCCGTGGGCGGTGATCATCCCGTCGCTGATCTCGCCGTTCGGCCTGTATCTGATGTGGGTGTTCGCCAGTGAGGCCGTCCCGAACGAACTCCTCGAGGCGGCCCGGATCGACGGCGCGGGCGAGCTGCGTACCTTCTTCCTGGTGGTGCTGCCGCTGCTGGCGCCGGGCATCGTCACCGTCTCGCTGTTCACCATGGTCGCGACCTGGAACAACTACTTCCTCCCGCTGATCATGCTCAAGGACCCCGACTGGTACCCCCTCACCCTGGGGCTGTACAGCTGGAACGACCAGGCCGCGACCGCCGGCGGGCAGCCCGTGTTCCACCTGGTCATCACCGGCTCGCTGATCACCATCGTCCCGCTGATCGCCGCGTTCCTGCTGCTGCAGAAGTACTGGCAGTCGGGGCTCTCCGCCGGAAGCGTCAAGGAATAGCACCGCCCCTCTTCCCCCTCCCGCACATCACCCCGTCCCGGCCCCGGAATCCCGGCCCACGAAGAAGTGGAAGCACGCCCATGCACAAGCAGTCCCGCCGCCTCCTGCGCGGCATCGGCATCGTCTGCGCCCTGGCCCTGGGCGCCACCGCCTGCGGCGGTTCCGACGACGGGGGCGCCGCCCCGAAGGCGGTCTCCGATTCGGACGTCGAGGCGGCCCTGGAGAAGGGCGGCACCGTCACCGTCTGGGCGTGGGAACCCACGCTCGAGCAGGTGGCGGCCGACTTCGAGAAGGAGCACCCCGGAGTCGAGGTGAACCTCGTCAACGCGGGCACCGGCAACGAGCAGTACAAGGCGCTGCAGAACGCCATCTCCGCGAAGAAGGGCGTCCCCGACGTCGCCCAGGTCGAGTACTACGCCATGGGCCAGTACGCGCTGACCGAGGGGCTCACCGACCTCAGCGGCTTCGGCGCCGACAAGCTCGCCGGCCAGTACTCCCCCGGCCCCTGGAACGGTGTGAAGGCCGGCGGCGAGGGGATCTACGGCCTGCCGATGGACTCCGGCCCGATGGCGCTGTTCTACAACAAGAAGGTCTTCGACAAGCACGGGATCGACGTGCCCACCACGTGGGACGAGTACGTGGACGCGGCCCGCGCCCTGCACAAGGCCGACCCGAAGGCGTACATCACCAACGACGCGGGTGACGCGGGCTTCACCACCAGCATGCTGTGGCAGGCCGGTTCGCGCCCCTACGAGGTGAACGGCACCGAGGTGAAGATCGGGTTCGGTGACAAGGGGGCCAAGGACTTCACCGGAACCTGGCAGAAGCTGCTCGACGAGAAGCTTGTCGCCCCGGTCACCGGTTGGTCCGACGAGTGGTACAAGGGCCTCGGCGACGGCACCATCGCCACCCTGGCCATCGGTGCCTGGATGCCGGCCAACCTCGCCTCCGGGGTGAAGGAGGCCGCCGGTGACTGGCGCGTCGCCCCGCTGCCGCAGTGGACGGCGGGCGCCGACGCCGGCGCGGAGAACGGCGGCAGCGCCCTCACTCTGCCCGAGCTCGGCAAGAACGAGGCGCTCGCCTACGCGTTCGCGGAGTACGCCAACGCCGGCGACGGTGTCGAGACCCGCGTGAAGGGCGGCGCCTTCCCGGCGACCACGGCTCAGCTCGACTCCGAGGAGTTCCAGAACACCGAGTTCCCGTACTTCGGCGGGCAGCAGGCCAACAAGGTGTTCGCCGAGTCGGCCGCGAACGTCGCCGACGACTGGGCGTACCTGCCGTACCAGGTGTACGCCAACTCGATCTTCAACGACACCGTCGGCAAGGCCTACGTCTCCGGCACCACGCTGGCGGACGGCCTGAAGGCCTGGCAGGACGCGTCGGTGCAGTACGGCAACGAGCAGGGCTTCACCGTAGAGAAGTAGCAGACCGGGGCGGCACGCACGTCGTACCGCCCCGGTGCGAGACACCCGGAAGGACCGCCATGATCTCCACCCTCCTGTCCCGTACCAGCGGGGCGGACGGTGACCGTGCCCCCCGCCTCCTGTACGGCGCCGACTACAACCCCGAGCAGTGGTCCCGCAGCGTCTGGAAGGAGGACGTCCGGCTGATGCGGGAGGCCGGTGTGAACGTCGTGTCCGTGGGGATCTTCTCCTGGGCGCGGCTGCAACCGGCGGAGAACACCTGGGACTTCGGCTGGCTCGACGAGGTGCTGGACCTGCTGCACGCGGGCGGCATCGGTGTCGACCTGGCGACTGCCACCGCCTCCCCGCCGCCCTGGCTGACGACGGCTCACCCGGAGATCCTGCCGGTCACCGCGGACGGCACCATCCTGTGGCCGGGGGCGCGCCAGCACTGGCGTCCCACCTCCCCGGTGTTCCGCGCCCACGCGCTGCGCCTGGTACGGGAGCTGGCGACCCGCTACGCGGGTCACCCGGCCCTGGTCGCCTGGCACGTCAACAACGAGCTGGGCTGCCACAACGTCTACGACTTCTCCGACGACGCGGCACGTGCGTTCCAGAACTGGCTGCGAGTCCGGTACACCACCCTGGATGCGCTCAACTCCGCCTGGGGCACCGCCTTCTGGTCCCAGCGCTACACCGGCTGGGAGCAGATACTGCCGCCCCGGCAGGCCGCGTCCCACCCCAACCCCACCCAGCAGCTGGACTTCAAGCGCTTCTCGTCGGACGCGCTCAAGGAGCATCTGCGGGCCGAGCGGGACATCCTGCGGGAGATCACCCCGGACGTTCCCGTCACCACCAACTTCATGGTGATGGGCAACACCAAGGGGATGAACTACCCCGACTGGGCGCAGGAGATCGACTTCGTCTCCAACGACCACTACGTCCATCCTGGGCCGCAGGCCCGCGACGAGCTGTCCTTCTCCGCGAACCTCACCAGCGGCATCTCCGGCGGCCGGCCCTGGTTCCTGATGGAGCACTCCACCAGTGCCGTCAACTGGCAGCCCGTCAACGTGGCGAAGCGTCCGGGCGACCTGGCCCGTGACTCGCTGCTGCACGTGGCGCACGGGGCCGACGCGGTGTGCTACTTCCAGTGGCGTCAGTCGGCGGCCGGTGCCGAGAAGTACCACTCGGCGATGGTTCCGCACGCCGGCGCGGACAGCGACCTGTTCCGCTCGGTGACCGCACTCGGTGCCACCCTCAAGGCACTCGCGCCGGTCGCGGGCAGCGAACGGGAGGCCGCCCGGGTCGGCATCCTCTACGACTGGGAGTCGTGGTGGGCGAGCGAGCAGGACTCCCATCCCTCCTCGCTGCTCGACTACCGGCAGGAGGCGCTCGACTGGTACTCGGCGCTGCTGGCCCTCGGGGTCCGCGCCGACCTCGTCACCACCCGTGCCGATCTGCACCGCCACCAGGTCCTCGTCGCGCCGGTGCTGCACATGGTCCCCGCCGACCTGGCCAGGACGCTCACCCGGTACACCGAGCAGGGCGGCCACCTGATCACCACGTACTTCTCGGGTGTCGTCGACGAGCACGACCACGTCTGGCTCGGCGGCTATCCGGGGGCGCTGCGCGAGCTGCTCGGCATCCGCATCGAGGAGTTCGGTCCGCTGCTCGACGGTGACACGGTGGAGCTCGACGACGCGACGACGGGCAGTCTGTGGACCGACCGGATCACCGTCGCGCCGGGGACGGACGTCCTGGCCCGCTACCGCACCGGCGTACACGCCGGCCGGGCTGCCGTCACCCGGAAGGCCACGGGCACCGGTTCGGCCGCCTACGTCTCCACCCGGCTCGGTGTCGCAGGGCTCACCTCGCTGCTGCCCCGGCTGCTCGCACCGGCCGGCGTGGAGAGCGAACTGCCCACCGAGGTCCGCGGGCTGATCGAGACGACGGTACGCAGCGGTCCCGGCGGCCGGTTCCTGTTCCTGGTGAACCGGACCGACACGGCAGTCCCCGTGCGCGGCCTCGACGGGGAGGTACTGCTCGGCACCACGGAGGGGGACGGCGGTGCGCTGGTCCTCGGACCGCGTGCCGTCGCCGTACTGCGGCAGCCGGCCGGCTGAGACGCGGCGACCGCCTCGACTCCCGGACCCGGCAGGGGCGGGGCGGGAGCACCTGTTCCACCTCCCCGGCACGGCACGGTCGTTCCAGGAGGCCGTCTTCTCCTCCGGCCGCGCGCACCGCGCGGCCGGAGGGTTCCACCAGAGCGCGACCACACCTCAATGTTGGGAGCACACCGATGGCACACCGCACCCGCAGAGGACGGCTCCTGACAGCCGCCGGCCTCACCGCCCTGGCCACCGGGGCCGCCCTGGTCCCCGCCCCGGCCTCCACCGCTCGGGCGGAGACCTCCGTCCCCTCCGTTCCCTCCGTCACCGTCCGGCCCGATCCGTCCTATCAGCAGGAGGAGTTCGAGGGCTGGGGCACCAGCCTGGTCTGGTTCGCCAACGCCACGGGCGACTACCCGCCGGAGATACGCGAAAAGCTCGCCGAACTCCTCTTCGGCGACGAGGGCCTCGCCCTGAACATCGCCCGCTACAACGTGGGTGGTGGCAACGCCCCCGACGTCAAGGACTATCTGCGTGCCGGCGGCGCCGTCGAGGGCTGGTGGAAGGCGCCGGCGGGCACCACCCGAGAGGACACCGGCTGGTGGGACGCCGACGACCCGGCGGACTGGAACCCCGACGCCGATGCCACCCAGCGCTGGTGGGTGGACCGCATCAAGAAGGACATCACCCACTGGGAGACCTTCAGCAACTCCCCGCCCTGGTTCATGACCGTCAGCGGCTACGTCTCCGGCGGGTTCGACGCCTCCGGGGACCAGCTCAAGGCCGAGTCGGTCGACGACTTCGCCGCCTATCTGGCGGGCGCGACCAAGCGGCTGGAGAAGGCGCACCGCATCGAGGTCGACACCGTCGACCCGTTCAACGAGCCGAACACCACCTACTGGAGCACCCGTCTCGGCCCGGACGGCGAGCCCGTCGGCGGCCGGCAGGAAGGCGCCCATATCGGCCCCGAGCTCCAGGAGAAGGTGCTCCACGCCCTGGCGCCGGCACTGAGGAAGGCGAGGACCGGAGCCAAAATCTCCGCCATGGACGAGACCAACCCGTCCACGTTCGCCCGGAACTGGAACACCTACTCCCCCGCGGCCCGCGACCTCGTGGACCAGATGAACGTCCACACCTACGGAACCGGGCAGCGCACCACCGTCCGCGACCTCTCCAAGGCGGCGGACAAGCGGCTGTGGATGAGCGAGGTCGAGGGCGACTGGGGCGACGGACAGAGCTTCACCGACATGCGTCCCGGTCTCGGTCTCGCCCAGCGCATCGTGGACGATCTGCGCGAACTCGAACCGCGTGCATGGGTGTTCTGGCAACCCGTCGAGGACCACGACAACATGAGGCCCGGCGGGGAGTCCGCGAAGGGCGGCAACTGGGGCGAGATCCAGCTGCCGTTCAGCTGCACGGCGGCCGACACCCTCGAGTCCTGCCCCGTTCACACGAACACCAAGTTCGACACCGCCCGCAACTTCACCCATTTCATCAGGCCCGGCGACCGGCTGATCCAGGTGAACGACACCTCCAGCGCGGCGGCGGTGACGAAGAACGGCAAGGGCGCCTCGGTCGTCCACGTCAACAGCACCACCGGGGCCCGCGACGTCACCGTGGACCTCTCGAAGTTCCGCACCGTCAGCCGGAACGCGACCGTCACGCCCGTCGTGACCAGTGCGGACGGCAAGTTGGAGCGGCACAGGGCCATCAGGGCCGGCGACCGCACGGCCACCTTCACGGTGCCCGCCCAGTCGGTGACGTCCTTCGTCGTCAAGGGTGTCTCCGGCGTCGCCGCCGACGCCCCGCTGCTGCGCAAGGGCCACATCTACACCCTGACCGGTGCGCAGAGCGGCAAGGCCGTCACCGTCGGCGGCGACGGCAGCGGCCTCGTCATCGGTACCGGCGACGGCTCGGCGGCCCAGCGGTGGCGGCTGAGCACGGTGCGTCCCGGTGACGGAGTGCGGCAGCGCTACGAGTTCACCAGTACGCAGGACGGTGAGCGCAGGCGTCTGACCGTGCGTGACGACGTCCCGGTCGCCGCGCCCGACACCGGCAAACGGGACAGGGCCGCCGAGTGGATCGTGTCGGGCACCGGCGACGGCGCCTGGACGCTGATCAACGCGGCCACCGGGCGCCTTCTGGAGGTCGGCGGCCAGGCCACCCACGAGGGCGCCGCGGTGACGACCTGGGAGCCCAACTCCGGTGCCAACCAGCGGTGGACAGTCACGGACGTGACCGGGACCTGACGCCCTCCGGGTCCCGGTCCCCCAGGTCGGTGGGCCGGGGCCCGGGGCCCGGCACCGTGCAGCCGGCGCCGCGCTCGGTTCACCGGCTGCCGGGGCCCTCGGTGATGGTCACCGCCCGGGCCCAGTCGGGCGGTGCGTCCGGTCGGTACTCGGGGTCGTTCTCGTCGTGCGAGGAGCCGGCCGTGCGGCGGGGGAAGAGGCCGACCACCGTCCGGCACGGGGGCCGCCGGTCCGGCCAGGGGGTCTGACCGTCGGTCAGCACCACGAGGGCGTCCGGCCGGGGGCGCGACCCGAGGGCCGTGGCGAACCCCGTACGAAGATCCGTTCCGCCGCCGCCCACCAGCGGTATCCCCTCGGCACGGCACAGGGACCGCACGGCTGTGGCCGCGGCGTCGCACGACACCACCGACACCATGTCGCGGCGGCCGCCCACCGCCCGGGAGATCGCCGCGACCTCCCGGAGCGCGCTGCCCAGTTCGGCGTCGCTGACCGAGCCGGAGGTGTCGATGACCACCGCGACGCGGGGCGGCGTGCGCCGCAGGCTCGGCAGCACGACGCCGGGCAGGCCGGCCGAGCGCCGTGCGGGACGGCCGTAGGAGTAGTCGTCGCCCGCGCCGGAGCCGGAGACCGCCGCGCGCAGTGCCGCGCCGAGCAGTTCCCGCCAGGGCTGCGGCGGCTGGAACGCCTCCTCGGCCCATCGCCGCCAGCTCTTGGAGACGTCTCCCGGCCGGGCGTTGATGCCCTGCGCGACCCGGAACCGGACCGCGTCGCGTTCCTGCTCGCTGAGGCCGTGCGCGCCGTCCGGCCCGAGGTCCCACTCCCGGTCCAGTCCGTCGGCGCCACTGCCGCAGTCCAGCCAGGCCATGCCCTGGGTGTACGGTCCGAGCCGGAACCGGCCCAGGTAGTCCTCCATCAGCTCTCCGGCCGGAAGCCGCAGGCTGCTCGGTGTGATCGCGCCCTTGGGCCGGACCAGGCCGTCGCCGAACACGTCGTCGTTGATCTCGCAGTCCGCCGCGATGTTCATCCTCAGCCGTTCCGCCGGGCCGGTGAGGTGGTGCGCCCGTGCATACCGGTCGGAGCGCCCGTGGTGGTCGCGCAGCAGGTGCGACACCTCGTGCACCCAGACACCGGCGAGTTCCTCCTCGGGGGTGCGGTCCACGAAGTTCGGCGACACGTAGCACCGCCAGTGCCGGTCGACGGCCATCGTCGGTACCCGCGCCGACGCGACGGGGTGCAGGGCGAACAGTGCCGTCGCCAGGTAGGGGCGGACGCGGGCGGCGTGCAGACGGGCGGCGAGGAGTTTGTCGACGTCGAGGGCGGGGGCGGGCGGTGGCGTCGTGGGGCGGGTGTACCTGCTGCCGGTGCGCGTGGCGTGGATGTCCGTGGTGTCACTGGCCGTGGTGCCACTGTCCGTGGCGTGGGTGCGTGTGGTCATCGGCCCGCCCTCACCGGGGTGGCGGAGCGGGCCGCCGCCTGGTCGGCCCGGCGGGACAGGGCGATCACTCCGGTGAGGCGTTCGATCGCCTCCGGTACGTCCCAGTCCTCGCGGCGCAGGGTGGCGAGGGTGGTGGCGGGGACGACCACGAGGTCGGGGGCGCCGGTATCCACGGCCCGGACGAGCAGCGCCCACGCGGCGTCCCAGCGGGACTTCTCCGGGCGTGCCCGGACCGCGGCCACCACCCCGTCGAGCACGGCCTGTCGCAGGTCTCCCCGTTCGGGCAGTTCGGCGCCCGCCGGGTCGGCGAGCAGCGTTTCGGGGTCGGGGAGGTCCATCCGGTCCAGGCTCGCCAGCAGTTCCAGGCCGGGGCCGTCACCGACGGTGCCCCTGACCAACAGGGAGAGCACGTCGCGGGCGGAGCCGGCCGCGGTGGCGAAGGCGATCAGGCGCAGGGTCATGTCCCAGCTGCGCGGTGAGGGCCAGGGCCCGCCCCGGCGGGTCTCATTGTCGGGCAGCCGGTGCACCAGCGGAGGGCGGGCAGTGAGGAACCCGCACACCGCACGGCGGGCGAGGTCCACAGCCTCGGGCAGTTTCTCCGGGTCGAGACGTGGCAGGGTCGCCCGGGGCCAGGTCCCGCCGAGACCGCGGACGACGACCCCGTGGTCGTGGATCCACTGAAGGTGCACGAACCGGTTGGCCAGGGGCGGGCTGAGTTCCCAGCCGTCCGCTGCCGAGGCGCGGGGGTTGGCGGCGGCCACGATCCGTACACCGGGAGGGAGTCGGAGGGCGCCGATACGCCGTTCCAGCACCAGTCGCAGCAGGGCGGCCTGCACGGCCGGAGGAGCGGTGGACAGCTCGTCCAGGAACAGCAGTCCGCGGCCCGCCCGCACCAGGCGCACGGCCCAGTCCGGCGGAGCCATCGGCACTCCCTGTTCGGCCGGGTCGTCCCCGACGACGGGCAGCCCCGAGAAGTCGGACGGTTCGTGCACGCTGGCGATCACGGTGGTCAGCGGCAGGTCCAGTGCGGCGGCGAGCTGGGTGAGGGCAGCGGTCTTGCCGATCCCCGGCTCGCCCCACAGCAGGACCGGCAGGTCGGCGGCCACGGCCAGAGTGAGTGCCTCCAGCTGGGTGTCGGGGCGGGGTTCGGTGGTGGTGTCGCTCAGGAGGGCGAGCAGATCACCGGCGACGTCGAGCCGGGAGGCGTGGGGCGGGTCGAAGGACATCGTGGTGGCATCGGAAGCGGGAGGGCGAACGGGACGGAAGTCAGAGGGCGCGTATGTGGGCATACATCATCACCTGTGGGTGTGAGGAGCGAGCATGGGTGGGGGTGTGCGGGCGAGGCGGCGGGGTCGCCGTGAAGGCGGTCCCGGCGGTGTCACTGGTGTGTCACATGGCCAGGCGGGGGCGGGGGCGGTGGTCGTGAGGGCGACGGCTGCCGGGCGGGAGCCGGCCCGGCGCGGGCTCGCTGAGTCCCGCCCGGTACAGGCCGTAGGTGATCCGCCGCTCGGCGGCCGCCTCGAGTTCGTCCCGCAACGGGCCGTCACGCAGGCACGCGCCGGGACCCAGCAGTCCCTCGACCACGGCCAGCGCGCCGGTGATGTCGCCGTGATCCAGGCGTTCGCGGACGCCGGTGAGGCAGTCCGGGCGCCGGTGCGCCCGGTCGATGGCCTGGAGGCAGGGCAGCGGCGTACCGGTCAGCGCGGCCAGCAGTTCCTCCCGCCCGATCTCGGCCGGGTCGTGGTCCAGTGCTGCCAGCACCCCGCCGACCAGCCCGATCCGGTGCCGCTCTCCCCGGCACTCCACGAGACGCGGCTCGTCCGCCGGGTCCGGCGCGCGCCGGAAACCGGTCGGCCCCGGTCCGGGCACCGGCTGCGGTACGGAGTCCGGTGCGAGCGCCGAGGCGACCAACGGGTGCAGCCGGCCGGGGCCGAGCGCACCGGCGCGGAGCAACTCCAGGTCGGGGAGCACGTGGGTGGCCGCGTAGGGCAGGACGGACAGGGTGGAGGCGCTGCCACCGGCGGGCGCGCGGGAGAGCCGGAGGGCAGGCGGTACCGGGCCGTCGTCCCCGCCACCGGCCAGGTGCAGGAGCAGTCGGCGTCCGTCGCCGATCCGTGCGACGACCGTGCCGGTCGTGCGCCCCGCGTCGCGCAGGACGAGCGCGGCCTCGTCGCGCCACCGGTCGACGGCGCAGCGATGGCCGGGCGGGAGCAGTTCCGGTGAACCCGGGGGTAGTGCCCGGTCGTTGACGTCGGCCGGCCGGTCCGCCCCGGAGCGTGACCGCAGTTCGCCGCTCCGGCGGGCGTCCCACAGGTGGCGGTGCAGATCGAGGCGGAAGCGCGGGCTCGGGCGCGGGTGCGGATGGTGACGGGCGTCGGCCCGGAGCCGGCGGCCGTCCCACAGCTCCAGGCCGAACCGCTGGCCACCGTCCGCCCAGGCGGGCGGAGTCCGGACCACGAGGTGCACCGGGCCGGACCCGGTACCGGCCCCGGGGCCGTCACCGCCACCACCGGCGCTCCTGCCGCTCCTGCCGTACCGGGCCAGGGTGATGGTCAGGCCCGGACGCAACAGTCCGTCGGGGACAATCCGCGGCAACTGCCAGCGGAGCAGGTCGGGCGCCAAGTGGCGCAGGTCCGAACGGACTTCGGCTGCGAGTGTCCGGCCATGGGTGCGGGCCAGGGACCGCAGGTCCAGGTCGACGTCGATGCCCGCGGCGGCGCAGGCCCCCGCCCAGTCGCCAACGCGCCGGCGGGTGGTCGCGGTCTCGATCATGGCGGGCGGCACGGCGAACTTCCGCACGCGCAGCCAGAGAAGAAGACGAGTGTCCCCGTTCGCGGTCGGTGTGAGCATCAGCTCTCACCTTGCGCGGACGGAACCCCCGTTCTCGGAACGAAGTGAGTGATCATCACCAGGAGCATAACTCCCCCGCTCTCACAGGCCCAGCGATTATCCTCCGTCCCACCTGTCGGCCCCGCGAGCCCGGACTCCCTTCACCGGCCGTGGAGTTGGTCCACGCGACGCGATCACGACACCTGGCCGGCCCGAACGTCAACAGATTGTTGAGCCGTCCATGGTGTGAAAGCGTGGGCGGCACGGGCATCTTCTTGTCATGAACCTGCGGCCCGATGGTCGGACCGCGGTCTCGTGGAGGTATGGGATGCACCGCAAGTTCGCCACCGCCCTGGCCGCGTCGGCTCTCGCCGCCGTCGGTGTCCTGGGTACCGCCGCAGCCGCCGAGGCCGCTCCCGCCGACAAGGCGCAGGTCCTCTCCGGCTGGACGCAGACCAGCGCGTCGAGCCACAACCAGTGGGTCGCCGCGCGCTCCAACCAGGCCGCCTGGGCCGCCTACGGGTTCGACTGGAGCACCGACTACTGTTCCACGTCCCCCGACAACCCGTTCGGCTTCCCCTTCGCGACGTCCTGCGCGCGCCACGACTTCGGTTACCGCAACTACAAGGCCGCCGGCTCCTTCGACGCCAACAAGGCACGCCTCGACAGCGCCTTCTACGAAGACCTCAAGCGCGTCTGCACCGGCTACACCGGGGCCACGAAGACCGCCTGCAACAGCACCGCGTGGACGTACTACCAGGCGGTCAAGGTCTTCGGCTGACCGTTCCCGCCCGGACCGGCCGGGTGCCGTCGGCTGCCCCGAGGGCCCGGCGGCACCCGGCCTCTTCCGTCACCGCCGGCTGCGCACCAGTACGTACAGGAAGTACGGCGTGCCGATGACGGCCGTCATGAGGCCGGCTCCCAGCTGGGCCGGTGCGATCACGGTGCGGCCCAACAGGTCGGCGGTGCACACCAGTACGGCGCCGAGCAGCACCGCGACCGGGAGGACGCGGGTGTGCCGGCGCCCCACGAGGGCCCGGGCCGCGTGCGGGGCGACCAGGCCCACGAAGCCGATGGTGCCCGCGGCGGCCACCGCGGTGGCGGTGAGCAGCACACTGACGACGAGGAAGCCCAGCCGGCCGCGCGCCAGGCGCAGTCCCAGGAGCCGCGGGGTGTCCTCGTCGAGGGAGACCAGGTCGAGTTCCCGGTGCCGTACCGCCGTCATCGCGATGCCGACGGCGAGGACGGCGGCCAGCGGCAGGACGTCGGGTATGGTCCGGCCGTAGGTGGAGCCCGACAGCCAGGTGAGGGCCTTCGTGGCGTTGAACGGGTCGGTGAGCACGATCAGCAGGCTGATCAGGGCCGTCGTCCCGGCCGCCACACCGATGCCGACGAGCACCAGCCGGTTCTGCTGGAAGCCGCCGCGCGCCGCGAGTCCGAAGACGACGACCGCGGTGACGGCGGCCCCCGCGAACGCCGCCCCGGCGATGCTCCACGCCCCGGCGACGGGCACCGTCCTCACGAGGACGACGGCACCGAGCGCGCCGCCGTCCGAGACGCCCAGGACCGAGGGCTCCGCGAGCGGGTTGCGGGTGACGGCCTGCACCAGCGTGCCGGCGAGCGCCAGGGCCGCCCCCGCGAGGAGCGCGGCGAGGACGCGGGTGTCGAGGACGAAGGAGACGGTCCGCCCGGCCCGGCCCTGCGTCCAGTTGAGCACGTCGCCCAGCAGGAGCACGCTGTCGCCGACGAGGGTCGCGGCGATCGTCAGGCCGACCAGGACGACGGCCAGTACGGCGAGCGTGGTCACGAAGACGGCGCGGCTGCGGATCCGCAGTCCGTCCGGCGCGGGCGAACCCGCGGTGTCGCGGAGCCGGGCCGCCATGACGACCAGGAACACCGCGCCGACGAGGCTGGTGACGACGCCGGTGGGCACCGCGACGGAGATGTCCGCGCTCACGAACGTACGCAACAGCACGTCCGCCCCGAGGACCAGCGCCGCGCCGACCAGTCCGGCGGCCGGCACGCCCGCCCGCAGCCGGTGGATGCCGCGGAACCGGCGTGCGAGGGGCCGGACCAGGGCGGGGGCGCACAGGCCGACGAACCCGATGGGGCCGGCGAGGGTGACGGCCGCCGCGGAGAGCAGCGTCGCCAGCACCACGGCGGTGACCCGGGTCGCCCGCACCGGGACGCCCAGTCCGCGCGCCGCGTCGCCGCCGAGGGCGAGGGCGTCGACCCGGCGGGCGACGAGCAGCAGGCCGGCCAGGCCGACGACCGCGACGGGCAGCGTCTGGAGCACGCCGTCGAAGCCGTTCTGGGCGATGCTGTCCTGGTTCCACCGGTACAGGCCCTCGGTCTGCTGCGGGAACAGCAGCAACAGGCCCTGGGTGACGGCCGTGAGGCCGAGGGCGAGCGCGGTGCCGGCGCGAGCACCAGTCGTACCGTTCCCGACCCGAGCCCGGACAGCCCGAGGACGACGGCCGCCGCCGCGAGTCCGCCGGCGAAGGCGACACCGGAGGAGGCGAGCAGGGGCAGGGAGAGTCCGGTGACGGCCACGAGGCCGAGGGCGAGGTAGGAGCCCGCGTTGACGGCGAGGGTGTCCGGGGAGGCCAGGACGTTGCGGCTGACGGCCTGCAGGGCGAGGCCGGCCATGCCGAGCGCGGCGCCCACCAGCAGCCCGGCGGCCGTCCGGGGCAGCCGTGAGGCGATGACGACGGACGCGTCGTCCGGGTCGGCACGGCCGGTGAGCGCCTTGAGGACCTCGGCCGGGCCGACGGCCGCCGTGCCCTGGGTGATGTCGACCACGGCGAGGGCTACGACCAGGAGCACGAGTGCCCCGGTCACCCCGGCCGCGCCCGTCCGGGACGCGGCCGGGGTCGGCGCCGCCCCAGCGGCCCCGGTGGGGGTAGCGGCCGAACTCGACGACGTCGCGCACGCTCAGACCGCTGGGCGTGGGCCGGCCCTGCAACAGCAGGGCCACCCGGCGGGAGAACTCGCGAGGGCTGAGGGCCAGGCCGTCGGTGTCGGCGTCGATCGTGAGCGTGGCCCGGCGGGGCGACTGGAGCCGCGCGACGGTGCGCAACAGGGCCGACTTGCCGCTGCCGTTGGGACCGACCGGTGCCGTCACTTCGCCCGGCCGCAGGGTCAACGCCGCGGCGTGGACGACGTCCACGCCGTCGTACGCCACGGTCACATCGGTCGCCGCCAACTCATGGCCACGCAGGCCGGGGGACGCCTCTCCACCAGGTTTCACGCCGTAAGGTTAGCCTAACCTTAATTCGCGTTGTCCGGTGGTGACCCGTACCGGAGCCGGTCGCGTCCCCCCGGCCCTCAGTCGAGTCCGTAACAGCGCCCGTGTTCAATACCTGTGCCCGTGATCCGCCATGTCGTCCTGTCTCACGTCCGGAACACCCCTCGGCCCGCGCCCGGAGCACCCTCCCGGCCCGCCGGGCTTCACGCCCGAAACCCCGAACATGGCCGTTCCGGGAGGCTGTTCATCCCTCATACGTGTGGAATGCGGCCACGGGTATCGCCCGGACGGGTGATACCCGGCCAACTGAGGGCCGCCGCGCCGATACGGTTCCGCGGTGTCCACGACCTCTACCGCAGCGCCGTCATGGAACTCCGCCGACCTGGGTTCCGTCGTCGTCATGGCCTGGCGCGGGGAAACACCCGACGGCGGCGTCCCCTTCCTCCTGGCCTGCTCCCTGGGGAACGGGGCGAGCCGGCCCCGACGCCACCGCGGACGCCGTGCGGCACCTGCTGCGCGACGCGGGTCTGTCTCCCGCGGGCCGCCTCGTCGACGCCGCCGAGGAGACCGGGCCGTCCGGCGTCCTCGTCGTGCCGGGTGCGGCGTCGCTCACCATGCCGGGTTTCGACGCCCAGTTCGTCCCACCGCCGAAATGGGCCGACGCCGTCCGTGAACGCGGACACGTGTACCTCGTCTTCACGACCCGGCCCTGGCCGTCCGGTGCCGAGCCCGGCGACCTCGCGACCCTGGACGCGTTCACCTCGGACCAGGACACCCTGCGGTCCGCCGCCCACGTCCTACTGCCCGCCCGCACCCTGCACACCGGCTGACCGTCGGTGACGGCGCACCGGGCCGGATCAGAACAGGTGCTCCTGCTCGGCGGGCGTGCCGCCGCGCGGGGGCGGCCGACGCGGGCCGGGGCGCCGGGCCGGTACCTCCTCACCGAACAGGGGCACCGTGCCGTACTCGTCGGGTTCCGCCGGGACCACGACGGGCCCGGTGCCCACGTTCAGACACAGGGGTGCGTCCCGGTCGAAATCCCCGGGCGTCATGCCTGCCCAGTCACGTTCCTGACGCTCACTCACCGACGCTCCGCTCCCCCGTCCGGCTTCCGGTCCCCTCATTGTTCCCGTACCCGGGCCGGGTGTCAGTCCTCGTCACGGGTCCCGGTGACATGCCTGCCGACACGCCCTCCGGCGTGCCCGGCGACAGCCGCCGACAGCGGAGCGGAGGACCGCGGCCCCGGGGGCCGGGCGCCGAGGCCGTCGCGGCACGGGACGACGGGACAGCGGGCGCCGGACGGCACCCGGACGGGACCGAGCCGCGACGGGCCGCCGAGCGCCCCCAGGACACGCGGCAGGGCCGTGCCGCTCCCGGCGGATGAGGAGGCATGATCCTGCATACGGCCAGGTTATCGCCCGTTCACCGCTTCCCGAACGGCACCTCCGCGGTCCCGCCGGCCTTCTCCTCGCGGGCCTTCTCCGACTCCTCTCGGCACTCCTCCGGCAGGGAGACGTACGTCACCCGCCGGGTCCTGTCACACTTCGGCGGGCTGTCCCGTCAGGATGACGTCACCGTAATCCTGACCCAGGAGATCACCATGGATGCCCGTCTCGACTTCTTCGGCAACGCACTCGGCGCCAAGGTACTGAGGCACATCAACGCGGCGGGCAGGGCGGCGTCCGAATCGGGCCTGCCGCACGCCACCCAGGAACTGGTGAAGATCCGCGCCAGCCAGATCAACGGCTGCGGCTTCTGCACCGACATGCACACCAAGGACGCCGCCCACGCCGGCGAGACCGCCCAGCGCCTCCACCTCGTCGCCGCCTGGCGCGAGGCCACCGTCTTCACCGAGGCCGAACGCGCCGCACTCGAGCTCGCCGAACAGGGCACCCGGATCGCCGATGCCGCCGGCGGCGTCACCGACCAGGCGTGGGCCGACGCGGCCAAGCACTACGACGAGGACCAACTCGTCGCGCTCATCTCCCTCATCGCGGTCATCAACACCTACAACCGCATCAACGTCATCAACCGGCAGCCCGCCGGCGACTACCGGCCCGGCCAGTTCGGCTGACGGGTGGCTGTCCGCTCCGGCCGTGCCGGAGCGGACAGCGCCCCTCTCCCGGCAGCGGGGGTGCGGCGGCCGTGCCACAGGCGCCTCGTCCGCCCTGCCGAAGTGGGTGACGCGACCCCGGCGATCGGAGCGATCGCGGCAGTCACCGAACAGCGTCCGTCCACCACGGCCCCGGAGCCGCGGGGCCACCTCGTCCGGCCCCCGACGACGGGCGTCACCCGTGAGAGCGTCCCACCCGTGCCCGAGGAGATCTCCTCCCTGATGCGGGAGGTCTCCGCCGAGGGCAGGCTCGTCGAGTGCTCCCCGGTGCTCCGGCCGGTCCGGCCCGGAGCACCGGGGAGCACTCGACGCCCAGGGGGCGCGCCGCCTCGCGTGCGCGCCCCCTGGGTGGGCCGTGGTGGGTGCCGCCCGGTCCGACGTCCTGGAACCTCAGTGGCTCAGGACTGCGCGCGACGGGGCAGGCGCCAGCCGGGGCGGACGAAGTGGCAGGTGTAGCCGTCCGGGTACCGCTGGAGGTAGTCCTGGTGCTCAGGCTCGGCCAGCCAGAACGGGCCGGCCGGTGCGACCTCGGTGACCACGGGCCCCGGCCACAGTCCCGACGCGTCGACGTCGGCGATCGTCTCCTCGGCGACGCGCTTCTGCTCGTCGTCGAAGTAGAAGACGGCGGAGCGGTAGCTCGGCCCGATGTCGTTGCCCTGCCGGTTCTTCGTGCTCGGGTCGTGGATCTGGAAGAAGTACTCCAGGATCGTGCGGTAGTCGGTGACCGCCGGGTCGTAGATGATCTCGATCGACTCGGCGTGGGTGCCGTGGTCGCGGTACGTGGCGTTGGGGACGTCGCCGCCGCTGTAGCCGACGCGTGTGCTCAGGACGCCCGGAAACGTGCGGATCAGCTCCTCCATGCCCCAGAAACAGCCGCCCGCCAGCAGCGCCTTCTCCTCGGTCCTCGTCATCTCGTCCAGCCCTTCTCCCGCGTCCTTCGACGGACCCGTCCGTCTCGCACTCATGATCCCGTACGGCCGCGGCCGTACACGCACCGGTCACAACCACGACGGGAACCCTGTTGTTCCGTCCACGGCCGTACGCCCCGGCGGATTCCACCCCGGCCGGCGAGCGGGCCGGGCGTGTGTACGATCTCGCGTATGACCGGCTCACCCACCTCGGCACAGCGGCTGCGCGATCTCGCGCGGCTGCGCCGGGTCCGTGACCGGATCGACCGGGAGTACGCGCGGCCGCTGGACGTCGAGGCGCTCGCCCGGGGCGTGCACATGTCGGCCGGGCATCTGAGCCGGGAGTTCCGGGCCGCGTACGGCGAGTCGCCGTACAGCTATCTGATGACGCGGCGCATCGAGCGGGCGATGACGTTGCTGCGCCGCGGCGACCTGAGTGTCACCGAGGTCTGTTTCGCGGTCGGCAGCTCGTCGCTGGGCACGTTCAGCACGCGTTTCAGCGAACTCGTCGGCATGCCGCCCAGCGTCTACCGGCGCCGTGCCGCCGACGCGACGGAGGGGATGCCGGCATGTGTGGCGAAGCAGGTGACCAGACCGGTCAGGAATCAAGAAGCGTCCAGGGGCGGGCGCCTCTAGCGTGACGTCCATGGACATCAGCATTCACGCGAGTTTCCTCCCGCACGACGACCCCGAGGCCTCCCTGGCCTTCTACCGCGACGCCCTCGGCTTCGAGGTGCGCAAGGACGTCGGATACGACGGCATGCGCTGGATCACCGTCGGTCCCGCCGACCGGCCCGGCACGTCCATCGTGCTGACCCCGCCGGCCGCCGATCCCGGTGTGACCGACGACGAACGCCGCATGATCACCGAGATGATGGCCAAGGGCACCTACGCGGGCCTGCTGCTGGCCACCGACGATCTCGACGGCACGTTCGCGAAACTGCAGGCGGCCGACAGCGCCGAGGTCGTCCAGGAGCCGACCGAGCAGCCGTACGGTGTGCGCGACTGCGCCTTCCGCGACCCTTCGGGCAACCTGATCCGCATTCAAGAGCTGCGTTGAGCCCTGCCCCGGCCGCGCCGCCGGCCGGGGGCCCCGCGCCCCCGGCCGGCACCAGGACCACGGACCGTAGACGAGAGGACGGCACCACCGGCATGACCACGAGGACGAAGACGCAGTCGCCCGCATCGCACGGCGCCGACAGGCACGAACTGATCCGCGTGCACGGCGCCCGCGTGAACAACCTCAAGGACGTCAGCGTCGAGATCCCCAAGCGCCGGCTGACGGTGTTCACCGGTGTCTCCGGTTCGGGCAAGAGCTCGCTGGTGTTCGACACGATCGCGGCGGAGTCGCAGCGGTTGATCAACGAGACGTACAGCGCCTTCGTACAGGGCTTCATGCCGGCCCCGGCGCGGCCCGACGTCGACGTCCTCGAAGGGCTGACCACCGCGATCGTCGTCGACCAGCAGCGGATGGGTTCCGACCCTCGGTCCACGGTCGGCACCGTCACCGACGTCCACGCGATGCTGCGCATCCTCTTCAGCCGGCTCGGCACTCCGCACATCGGTCCGCCCGGCGCGTTCTCCTTCAACACCGCCTCGGTCCGGGCGAGCGGGGCGATCACCGTCGAACGCGGCAACAAGAAGGCGGTGAAGGCGACCTACGAGCGCACCGGCGGGATGTGTACGCGCTGCGAGGGCCGGGGCGCCGTCACCGACATCGACCTCACCCAGCTCTACGACGACTCCAAGTCGCTGGCCGAGGGCGCGTTCACCATCCCCGGCTGGAAGTCGGACAGCTTCTGGACCGTCCGGGTCTACGCCGAGTCGGGCTTCGTCGACCCGGACAAGCCGATCCGGGAGTTCACCGAGCGGGAGATGCGGGACTTCCTGTACCGGGAGCCGGTCAAGGTGAAGGTCGACGGCGTCAGTCTCACCTACGAGGGACTGATCCCCAAGATCCAGAAGTCGTTCCTGTCGAAGGACAAGGAGTCGATGCAACCGCACATCCGGGCGTTCGTGGAGCGGGCGGTCACCTTCACCACCTGCCCCGAGTGCGAGGGCACCCGGCTGAGCGAGGGGGCCCGGTCGTCGAAGATCAAGGGCATCAGCATCGCCGACGCCTGTGCGATGGAGATCCGGGACCTGGCCGAGTGGGTCCGAGGCCTGTCCGAGCCCTCGGTGGCGCCGCTGCTCACCTCGCTGGGCGGCACCCTCGACTCGTTCGTGGAGATCGGGCTCGGCTACCTCGCGCTGGAGCGGCCGTCGGGCACACTGTCGGGCGGTGAGGCGCAGCGCGTCAAGATGATCCGTCATCTCGGCTCCCCGCTCACCGACATCACGTACGTCTTCGACGAACCCACCATCGGCCTGCACCCCCATGACATCCAGCGGATGAACGACCTGCTGCTGCGACTGCGGGACAAGGGCAACACGGTGCTGGTCGTGGAGCACAAGCCGGAGACCATCGCGATCGCCGACCATGTCGTCGACCTCGGCCCCGGTGCCGGTACGGCGGGCGGCACCGTCTGCTTCGAGGGAACCGTCGAGGGGCTGCGGCGCGGTGACACCGTCACGGGCCGCCACTTCGACGACCGGGCGACGCTCAAGGAGTCGGTGCGCAAGTCCTCCGAGGCCCTGGAGATCCGCGGGGCGACGACGCACAACCTGCGCGATGTCGACGTGGACATCCCGCTCGGTGTGCTCACGGTCGTCACCGGTGTAGCCGGTTCCGGCAAGAGTTCGCTGGTGCACGGGTCACTGTGCACGCCGTCGGGGGCCGGTGGCGAGGGCGTGGTGTCGGTGGACCAGAGCCCGATCCGCGGCTCGCGGCGGAGCAACCCGGCGACGTACACCGGGCTGCTGGATCCGATCCGCAAGGCGTTCGCCAAGGCCAACGGGGTCAAGCCGGCGCTGTTCAGCGCCAATTCCGAGGGCGCCTGCCCCACCTGCAACGGCGCCGGTGTCGTCTTCACCGATCTGGCGATGATGGCCGGGGTGGCCGGCACCTGCGAGGACTGCGAGGGCAAGCGGTTCCAGGCGTCGGTGCTGGAGTACCGCTTCGGCGGCCGGGACATCAGCGAGGTGCTCGCGATGGCGGTGTCCGAGGCGGAGGAGTTCTTCGGCGCCGGTGAGGCGCGCACTCCGGCGGCGCACCGTATCCTCGGCCGGCTCGCCGACGTGGGGCTCGGCTACCTCACCCTCGGCCAGCCGCTGAACACACTGTCCGGCGGGGAACGGCAGCGGCTCAAGCTGGCCGTGCACATGGCGGAGAAGGGCGGCGTCTACGTCCTCGACGAACCGACCACCGGTCTGCACCTCGCCGACGTCGAGCAGCTGCTGGGTCTGCTCGACCGGCTGGTCGACTCCGGCAAGTCGGTGATCGTCGTCGAGCATCACCAGGCGGTCATGGCGCACGCCGACTGGATCATCGACCTCGGGCCGGGCGCCGGGCACGACGGCGGTCACATCGTCTTCGAGGGCACCCCCGCCGATCTGGTCGCCGCCCGCTCCACCCTCACCGCCGAGCACCTCGCGTCCTACGTCGGCGCCTGAGCCCCGGTTCGGGCGCCGGGCCCCTGCCCGGCGCCCGAACCGGGAAGCCGCCGTGCGGCACCGTGCGCCACCCCGGCGGGTACCGTCACCGGCCGCCGGTCTCCATGAGGGAGATGAGGGCCGTGATGCGTTTGCCGGTCGGCTCGGGCTGCACGTCCACCCCGCGGGCGACGGCCAGCACGATCTCCAGGCCGTGCCGGCCCACGCGGTCCGGGTTCGCGGCCCCGGCCACGGGCAGCGCGGTGCTGCCGTCCCGGACCATCACCTCGAGGGCGTCTCCGGCGATGCGCAGGTCCAGCCGGACGGGACCGGGCGCGTACTTGCGGGCGTTGGTGACCAGCTCGCTCACCACGAGCTGGGTGACCTCCATCGCGCGGGTCGACACGGGCAGCGCGTCCTCCGCCTGAGCCCGCGTCAGGAACGCGGCGGCCAGCCGCCGGGCCTCCGCTATCCACGCGCCGTCGCCGTCCAGGACGTAGGACGCCCGCCGCGGTACGCCGGACACCGGATCCTCTTCGCCGGCAGGAACTGCTTCCATTCGATCCGCCTCACTCACCGATCACACCGCGCGACTACCCGCGATGCCCGGCCGCATTCCCCCGGCCCACGCCAACCGTCCCACGATGCCGGGCCGGCCGGATGCACGCCCCCTGTTCGGGGAAACGCGGCCTGGGTCAGCGCAGGAGTCCCTGGTCGAGCCGGGCGGCCCTGTGGGTGCGCGCGGGCTTCCCGCTCGCGGTCCGGGCGATGCCGCTGTGCGACACCTCTATCACGGCCTCGGGGGCCGTGCCGAAGGCAGTGGTGACACAGGTCGCCAGGTGGCGGGTGTCGATGCGCCGGGCCCGTTCGGGCACGACGACGGCGAACGAGTCGCCGCGCGGCAGCACGACGCATTCGGCGACCCCTGCCACGGCCGCCGCCACCTGTTCGATGTCCGTGGCGAAGACGTTCACCCCGTTGACACTGACGCGGTCGCCACGCCGGCCGCTCAGATGGAGCCGCCCCGACCGCAGGCACCCCAGGTCGCCGGTGTCGAACCAGGTGGTGCGGTGATCGGTCGCCCCGTCGTAGCCGTCGAACAGGGTGGGGCCGCGCAGTCGTACGGAGCCGGCCTCCGCGTCCGCGCAGCCGGCGCCGGACTCGTCCACGACCCGCAGGTCCAGCCCCGGCACGGGGGTGCCCAGGCATGCGGCCGTGGCCGGCCCGTCGGTCCAAAAGCTGGTGCCGGCGTCCGCGTAACGGTGCGAGGTGGCCATCAGTGCCGCCTCGGCGAGTCCGGAGCAGAACACCAGGGCGGTGGGGTCGAATCCCCAGCGTCCGGTGGCGGCGAGGAAGGCGTCGACGGACCGCCGGCGGATGGGTTCGGCTCCGCAGAAGACGATGCGCCAGGTGCGGAACAGCTGGGGATCGGGCTCCGCCGCCTCACCGATCCGGGCGGCGAGGTAGCGCAGCATGAAGTCGGGGAACGCGCTGTGCGCACCCTCCGCGTCACGGATCAGCCGCAGGGCCGCCATGGGTCTGCGCAGGAAGGTGCCCGGCTCCTCGATCACCAGGCCGAGGCCCCGGACGAGGGAGGTCAGGACTCCGATGAGGCCCATGTCGTGGTGAAGCGGCAGGGCGATCAGTCCGGCGTGACCGGGCTCCCTGCCCGCGACGGCGCTGATGGCCCCGACCCCGTGCCGTGTGGTGCCCTGTCATGCGCCGCCGCACGCCACCGGCCGGGGTGCCCGGCCGGTGGCGTGCGGCAGGGACGCCCTCACCGGTCGCGCAGCCGGCCCGCTTCCTCCAGCGCGCGCCTCGCCGCACCGGCCAGCCGGGGGCGGTCGCGGACGAAACGGCGGGCGGCCCGTCCCGGTTCGCGGCTCAGGCGGTACGCGGCCCCGCCCGGCATCGGGCGCACCACGGCACCTTCGTAGACGGGCAGTTCACGGGTCTTCAGCGAGTCCTTGTAGCGGGCCGGGCCGCTGCCCAGGTCGACCGTGCGGATCCCGTCGGCCGCCGCGGCCTCCAGCATCCGCAGGTGCAGCACCAGCCCGGGTGAGTACTTGCCGTAGTCGCGGTCGTACGCCGGGAACCACCAGGAGAGGACCGTGGGCGAGCGCAGCCCGAAGTGGGCGGCCACGGGACGGCCGGCGGCGTACAGCACGGAGAGCAGCCCGCGGCATTCGGGGTCGTCGCCGCTCGCGAGCCGCTCCACCAGAGCGGTGATCCACGGCTGCGCGAACCGGTCCCGGCGCCCGGTGCGCCGGTACTGCGCGGACTTCCAGCGCATCAGTGCCCGGAACGCGTCCGGATCCCGCGCGTCGTACACGAACCGCACCTCTCCCACCTGACGGGCGAGTCTGCGTTCCTTGGCGAGGGTCTGCTTGAGGAAGCCCGGCGCGTTCGCCCGCAGCAGTCCGGTGTAGGACGCGAAGCCCTCACCGATGTCGACGACCGGGCTGACGAGTCGCTCGGTGGCGTGCGGTACGAAGAGGTGCTGACCGGCCTCCAGGTTGTCGAACTCCCATGAGGAGAGCCCACAGGCGGCCAAGAGCCGGCGGGGGTCGACCCGGATGCCGGGGTGCAGGACGGCTCCCTGGCTGTCCGACACCCCGAGCCCGATGGCCCGGCCCTGCCCCAACGGCCCCTTCTCGTACGGGAAGAAGCCGACGGGGATGCCGTCCTCCTGGAGTACGGCGACCCTGGCACCGGGCCTGCCGTGCCCGACGGCCGTGGTGAATGCCGGATCGAGGAACGGGTTCTCCGGTGCGCCGGACTCGCTGCGCAGGTGTCTCCATGTCTTGTGCTCGCCGGGGCCGAGTTCGTCCGGCCGCAGAACGAGAAGGTGCTTTCGGGGCATGCGGGTCTCCTGTGTCGTCACGGGTGCCGGGACGCACGAGGGCCTGCCTGTCGCGGTGCCGTGCGGGGCGTGGGGTCGCCGGGCAGTGCTCGGGCCGCGTGCTGCAGGCCTCGGGCGGTACTGCCGTGGTTCAGCAGCGGAACGTCTGCAGGTGGCCGGCGTCGTGGGCCGGGAGTGCCGGCTCCGCGCCTTGTGGGGTGCCTGACGGGTACGCGTCGTGGGCGGCCCGCTCCGGGGGAACCGCGTCCGCCTGGACGTCCGTCGCCGCGTGCGATGCCCCGGCCGCTCCGGCGGTCCTCGGTGAGCGGGCGAGACGGAGGTGCAGTGCGGCGTCCGGGAGACCGGGAGAGGGCTTCCCCGCGCGCTGGGGGCCGGGGTCGTCCGGGGCGAGGGCCGGGACGGCTGCCGGGAGAGACGCCACGAGGACTGCCGCGGAGACGGGGTGGTGAACCGGGCTCGTGGGTCGGCACACGGCTGCACGCCCCACGAGGGGACGGGTCGCCGCCATGGGGTGTTCTGCCATGGTGTGTGCGCACATGGGGTGTGCCGCCATGTACCGGTCGGGCCGCGTATGTCGTTCCGCCCCGACGGCGGGCGAGCACAGGTGCAGGAGCAGTACCGATGTCAGCAGAAGCATCGCCGCCGCCCATCGAGGCCGCACCGGTCACCTCCCGACGTGCATCCCGGCGGGGGTGGGCATACCGGGCCGGTACCGGGCGAGCCCCCCCACAGAACGTACGCCCGGGACGCCTTCCAGTAGTGCCGAGCTCCTCCGTCGTCGCCAAGGCCTGGGCATCGTCACTGGGCACGCATCGGAACGCGCCGGCCACGTTGTCCGCTGCCGCACCACTGGTCACGTCCCCGCCCCGACGGAAGGGCCGTTCACCCCGCCGTCCGGCTTCGCCCCCGGCGCGAGGAGCCGGCCGCCGCCGAGCGGGAGACCGGAAGGCGCGGGAGCCGAACGGCCGACGACGCGGCCGGTCACCCGTGCCCCTGACCGCCCGGCGACCCTTCCCTTTCCGCCTGACGCCACTCACCACCATGCGTCCCACGGCCCCCGGTGAGGCCCGCCAGTACCTGTCACATGCGAGCAACCGGCAGGCGAAGCACCGGATTCCGTCATTGGCATGGACCTGATAGCCCAAGCCCGCTAGGCTCTGCCCGACTCAGATGAGAGCGCTCTCAGATTGCGTTTGTTCCACCCCACCTCGCTGGAACGACGAAGGGCATCTTCCATGGGACGCACCGGACTCACGCGTGCCTGCGTGGCCGCACTCCTCATGATCGGCAGTTGGACCGCGGCCGGCACTCCGCCCGCCTCGGCGAGCGACACCCCCGGTTCCGGCTCCCCCGCCGCCTCCGCGCCGGCCTCCACCGCCCTGCTGCAAGCCATGCAGCGGGACTTCGGCCTCTCCCCCGCCGAGGCCGAGGAACGGCTCGCCGCCGAACAGCGGGCCACCGCACTCGAGCCCAAGGCCCGCAAGACCGCCGGACCGGCGTACGGCGGCGCCTGGTTCGACGCGAAGAGCGAGAAGCTGACCGTCGCCGTCACCCCGGACGCCGACGCCGCCACCGTCCGCAGCCTCCGGTCCTCCGGTGCGGCCGTCCGCACCGTCGAGCACAGCGCTCACCGGCTCGACACGACCGTGTCGCGCCTGGACCGCCTCGACGCGCCGTCGGGCGTGAGCAGTTGGTCCGTGGACCCGGCCGCCAACACGGTGGTCGTGAACGTCGTCGAGGGCGAGCGGACCGACAACGATGTCCGGCGGTTCCTCTCCGAGGCCCGCGAGGCAGGACCGGTCACCGTGCGCACCGTGCGGGCGGCCGCCGAGACCTTCGCCGCCGGAACGGTGGGTGGCGATCCCTACTACACGGGCAACGTCCGTTGCTCCATCGGCTTCTCGGTCCACGGCGGCTTCGTGACCGCCGGGCACTGCGGCGGCGTGGGCGGCCAGGTGCGGGGCTGGGACGGCTCCTACATCGGCAACTTCCAGGGCTCCTCGTTCCCGGGCAACGACTACGCGTGGGTCAACGTGGGCAGCGGCTGGTGGACGGTTCCGGTCGTGCTCGGCTGGGGAACGGTCTCCGACCAGTTGGTGCGCGGCTCCAACGAGGCCCCGGTCGGCGCCTCGATCTGCCGCTCGGGCTCCACGACCCGCTGGCACTGCGGCAGGCTCCTGGCCAAGAACGAGACCGTCAACTACAGCCAGGGCGCGGTGCATCAGATGACGAAGACGAGCGTCTGCGCCGAAGGCGGCGACTCGGGCGGCTCGTTCATCAGCGGTGACCAGGCGCAGGGCGTCACTTCCGGCGGCTGGGGCAACTGCTCCTCCGGGGGCGAGACCTGGTTCCAGCCGATCAACGAGATCCTGGGCCGCTACGGGCTGACCCTGCACACGGCGTGACCCGGCTCCACGGCCCGGCCGGCACTCAGGGCCCGTAGCGCCAACGACGCAAGCCCCGCCCCCGAACGGAGGTTCGGGGGCGGGGTTTGCGCAGGACATCCTCGCCATCGCGGCCGCGATGCTGGACGGCGAGCTCGCCTACCGCAAGGGCGACTACGACGTGGAGCGCTGGGCAGGCCTTGCACCTGCATCTCCCCGCAGGAAGCGGGGCGTCTTTCCTTGGACCACCAACGCACGGACCGGCTCCGGGAGTTCCGGCGCCTTGACCTGGGTCAACCATAGCCGCCTTCGTCTCGACAGTCACATCGGACGGGTGAGCGGCGTGCGAGGTGGTCCCGTGTGCGCGGCGGGACCGCCGGTCAGTCCCTGATCAGCACGGCTCGAGGCGCCGGTCCCGGCACCCCTGCCCGTTCCGTCCCCTCCGGCGCTCCGGAGAGGGCACCGGCGAAGTTGTCCTCGACCTCCGCCCTCTCCGCCGCGTTCGGGTAACGGTTGGTGCACGCGGTCCCCGCGCTGGAGCCGGACATCAGGCTGGAGCAGGGTCCCGGCTTACGGTCCGGCAGGCCCAGGATGTGCCCGAGCTCGTGGGCCGAGATGCGGACCGTGTCGTAGCCCTGGTTCACGGCCTGACGCCCGATGTAGACGGTGCCGTTGCCCAGGGAGGTGGGCAGGGCGCGCGGCCAGCCGTTGTCCGCCAGGACCCGGATGTTGGCACGCTGCCCGGACGCGGCCGGGCGGAGTTCCACGGTGTCGACGCTCTCGTTCCAGACCGCCGCTCCTCGGTCGACGGCGGACCTGAACTCCGCGGAGCCGCCGGCGTCGTAGGTGAGCAGGCGCGCGGCCGAGGTCTGCTCGGGTGCGCCGGACGGGGCGGCCACGGCCTGGCCGCCCCACAGCAGGGGGGAGGAAAGCACCAGAACCGCGGCCAGGCTTCCGGTCAGCGTACGGATGCGCATGATCGACCTCCTCGTGGGGGACAGGTTAGTCGTGCTCATGACATTCACGGCCTCCCTGCCCACCGGGCGGGGGCGGTAATCCGTCAATCGGCCCGCGCCGGTCCCGTACGGCGGTCCGCCGCCGCCCACCGGGCCCTCACCCGGTCCCACGGTTCAGAAGCGGTATCGCCGAGTTCCATGAAAAGGACCGGTTGGACTTCCGGATCACGCGGGGGCACTGTGGGCAGGGTTCCAGAGTCCCCCGGACACCCTTGAATCGCACCCGGAGAACGCCCGATGAACCACGTGATCAACCCTGAACGCTACAACGGCACCATGCGCTACCGACGCACCGGGCGTTCGGGGCTCGACCTCCCCCTGCTCTCCCTGGGCTACTGGCACAACTTCGGTGACGACCGGGCCTTCGGGACCCAGCGCGAGATCGCGCTGCGCGCCTTCGACCTCGGCATCACCCACCACGACCTCGCGAACAACTACGGACCGCCCTACGGCGCCGCGGAGGTCAACTTCGGCCGGCTGATGAAGCAGGACCTCGCCCCGTACCGGGACGAGCTGGTGATCTCCACCAAGGCCGGCTGGGACATGTGGCCGGGCCCCTACGGCCAGGGGGGCGGCTCACGCAAGTACATGCTCGCCTCGCTGGACCGGTCGCTGGAGCGGATGGGCCTGGACTACGTGGACATCTTCTACTCCCACCGGCTCGACGCCACCACTCCCCTCGAGGAGACCATGGGCGCGCTGGACACCGCGGTCCGCCAGGGCAAAGCGCTCTACGTCGGCGTCTCCTCCTACGACGCCGAGCGCACCCGTGAGGCGGTCGCCATTCTCCGGGACCTCGGAACCCCGCTGCTGATCCACCAGCCCTCGTACAACATGCTGAACCGCTGGATCGAGACCGAGGGGCTGCTGGACGTGGCCCAGGAGGAGGGCTTCGGGATCATCGGGTTCACTGCGCTGGCGCAGGGGCTGCTGACCGGGCGCTACCTGGACGGTGTGCCGCAGGGTTCGCGGGCGACGCAGGGCAAGTCGTTCGACACCGCGTGGCTGACGGACGACATGCTGCACCGGCTGCGCGCCCTCAACGACATCGCGGCCCGCCGTGGGCAGACGTTGGCGCAGATGGCGCTGGCCTGGGCCCTGCGGGACCGGCGCGTCACCTCGCTGGTCATCGGCGCGTCCCGCACCGAGCAGCTGGAGCAGAACGTCGCCGCCCTGGACAACCTCGACTTCAGCGGCGAGGAGCTGGCCGAGATCGACAAGTACGCCACCGACGGCGGCGTCGACCTGTGGCGCGAGGCCCGCCTCGGCAACCTGGGCTGAGCAGAGGGGTGTGCGCCGCGGCGGAAGGGGAACTTCGACGGGGTGGGCCGCGTTCCGCGGCCATGGTGGCACCGGCCCTCGGGACGGCCCGATGCAGACGTTCCTGCCCTACCCCGGCTTCCACGAGTCGGCGTCGGTACTCGACCGGCGCCGGCTCGGCAAGCAGCGGGTGGAGGCACTCCAGGTCCTGCGTGGCCTGATCGTGCCCGGCTACGGGTGGCGCCGGCACCCGGCGGTCCTCATGTGGACCGGCTACGAGGAGGCACTGGTGCGCTACGGCCTCGAGATCTGCCGGGTCTGGCGCGACCGGGGGCACCAGGACAGCTGCGCCGCCACGCTCGTCGCCGACCTGGCCGGCGTCCGGCCCGGCGCACCGGTGCGCGGTCAGCGGGAGCTGACCGAGGCGGGGGAACTGCCACCCTGGCTCGGGGACGACGCCCTGCACCGCAGCCACCGTTCGGCCCTGGTGCGCAAGGACCCGGCCTTCTACACGGAGCACTTCCCCGGGGAGCCGGACGACCTGCCGTACGTCTGGCCGGCCTCGGACCGTCCCTCCCGGTTCCTCCCCGGCTGAGGCCGCCGTTCCGTCCCCTCGCACCGCCCGTTCCCGGCCCCACCCCGGTCATGCCCCGCCCTGAGCGCACGGATGCCCCGGCGGCCCCTCCATGGGGTCCGCCGGGGCGGGCCGGACGGTGCGGTGTGCCTATCGCCCGGACAGGTACTCCTCGACGCCCGGAGCCGTGTGCGCGTCCTCGACGTTCACGACACTGCCGACCGCCTTCGCGTCGGGCTTCAGCACATACGTCTCGACGCTCGCCGGACGGCCGACGTCGGAGAAGTTCTGTGCGGTGCCGAGGCCGGTGTCGGCGTTCTTCTGCGCGCGGTGCGCCGTGAGGACGTCCTCACGGCTGAGGCCGCCCGCCTCGCAGGCCGCCTTCAGGTCGGCGCCCATGAGCTGCGCCGCGTTGTAGCCGGACAGCACCCCGGAGTCGACGGGCGAGTCCGGGAACTCCTTCTTGTACGACGCCACCATGCGCTGGACGCCCGGCAGTTCGGAGCTGACCGCGGGCGCGGCGCTCACGATGTGCAGCATGGCCGCCAGGGCCGGCGCGGCGGGGGTCTCCATGAGCTGCGGTGCGTAGCCCGGCGCGCTGCTGACGACGGGCACACGCAGGCCGCGGGAGGCGGCGACGCCGGCGAGGGAGGCGGTCTGGGCGGGGCCCGCGCTGATCAGGACGGCCTTGACGCCCTCCTTGCTCAGGGCGGACACCTGTGCGGACAGGTCGGTGTCCGTGGCCTGGATCTTCTGCCCGGCCACCTTCAGGCCGGCCTGCTCGGCCGCCCATGTGGAGCCTTCCAGGGCGTTGCTGCCGTAGTCGCCCTCGAAGTAGACGTGGCCGATGGTGTCGCCCTTCTTCAGCCCCTTGGTACGGGTGAGGAAGTCGACCGCGGCGATCATGTCGACGTCGTAGGTGGTGCCGAGGACCTGGATGGCGTCCTTGCCGAGCAGGGAGGCCGCCCAGGCCTGCGGGAAGGTGAGCATCTTGTCGCGCTCGATGTCGTCGAGCAGGGCGGCGACGACGGGCGAGCCGATGACCTGGGGCATGGCGACGACGTCCGGGGCCAGGTCGGCGTAGGCGGCGACCGCCTTCTGCACGTCGTATCCGTGGTCCTTGACGACGATCTCGATCCGCCGGTCGCAGATGCCGCCGTCGGCGTTGACCTCGTCGGCCCACATCTGCTGGGCCTGCACAATGCTCTTGCCGAGCGTGGCGTAGGGGCCGGTCAGGTCGGTGAGGGCGCCCAGTCTGATGCTTTCGGCGCCGATGCCGGGACCGGTGCGGACGCCGTCGGCGCTCTTGTCGCCTCCGCCGTTGCCGTCGTCCGCCTTGGAACTGCATCCGGTGGCCGTGAGCAGCAGGGCGAGGACTCCGGCGAGGGTGGCGCCGGTGGTACGGCGCCGGGTGCGGGGCCGGTGATGCGTGGTGTTCACGGGGTGTGCTCCTTGGGTCGTGCGGTCGCGGCCGGTTGCGGGGGTGAGAGGGCTGGGTCCGTTGCGCGGGCTCGGAGGCGTCGGCGCCGTACGCGGTCGCGGGCCCGGCGGGTCAGTCCGTGCAGGCCGTCGGGCGCGTACAGCAGGACGAGGACGATCGCGGCGCCGTAGAGATAGCGGGCGGCCTCGGTGGGGCCGATGGAGCCGTCGCCCGAGCCGGGGGCGGCCACCAGCGGGAGCTGGTCGGCGTAGCGGGTCATGAGCAGGGGGAGCGCGGTGACGAAGACTGCGCCCGCGGTGGCTCCGGCGACGGAGCCGAGCCCGCCGATGACGATCATGGCGAGGTAGTCGACGGAGAGGACCAGGGAGAAGTAGTCCGGGACGACCCGGCGGAAGGAGAGGGCGAGGAGCACACCCGCGAGCCCGGCGTACATGGACGACACCACGAAGGCCGCCGAGCGGTGGCGGGCGACGTCGACGCCCATCACGGCGGCCGCGGTCTCGCTGTCGCGCAGGGCGGCCAGGGCCCGGCCGGGGCGTCCGCGCAGCAGACCGCGGGCGGTGAACCAGGTGAACGCGAACAGGGCCAGGCCCAGGAACCACAGCCGTTCCTCCGCGCCGAACGGCACACCGAGCAAGGCCAGTTCGGGGTCGCCGGCTCCGAAGGTGAAGCCGCCGAGGGTGAACGGGGGCACGGAGCGGCCGTTGAATCCGCCGGTGACGGAGTCGGCGGTCAGCAGCACATGGTGGCCGAGGAAGACCAGGGCGAGGGTGGCGATGCCCAGGTAGATGCCCTTCACCCGGCCGGCGACGGGGCTGAACAGTCCGCCCGCCGCGCCGGCCAGCAGCACGGCGAGGAGGGCGGCGAGGGCGGGCGGCAGTCCCGGTCCGGGCTCGCCCGCCAGCCATGTGTAGCCGTAGGCGCCGGTGGCGAGGAAGAAGGCGTGGCCGAGGGAGAGTTGTCCGGCGGTGCCGGTCAGCAGGGCGAGGCCGACGGCGCCGATGGCGGCCGCCATGGCGAACAGGCCGACGCGCAGCCAGAAGGCGTCCAGGTAGAACGGCGGGAGGCACAGGACGACGGCGAGGCACACCATCCGTGCTCCTCGGCCGGTCAGGGCTCCGGGGAGGCGGTCAGACACGGGCCGCTCCCTTCGCGCCGAACAGCCCCGCGGGCCGTACCAGGAGCACCAGCAGCATCACGGCGTACGGGGCGACGTCGCCGAAGCCCTCGCCGAGGACGTGCAGTTCGGACTGGTAACCGACGACCAGCGCCTCGGTCAGACCGATGAGCAGGCTGCCCGCGAGGGCCCCGGCCGGGGAGGCCAGCCCGCCGAGGATCGCCGCGGGGAACGCGTTGAGCGCGATCAGGCCGGTGCTGCGTTCCAGGCCCGGGGCGGGGAAGGCGGCGAGGAAGACGGCGGCGAGCGCGGCGAGCGCACCCGCCAGGCACCAGGCGCCGGCGCGTACCCGGCCGAGCCGTATGCCCATCAGGGAGGCGGCCTCGAGATCCTCCGCCGCCGCCCGCAGGGAAAGCCCCCAGGGGGTGAACCGGAAGAGCGCGAACGCGCCTCCGATGACCACGGCGGACACCACGATCGCCGCGAGCCGGCTGTCGGCGACGGTCACCGGGCCGAGGTCGGTCACGGCGTCGCCCCAGGGGTCGCCGAGGGACAGCAGGTCGCCGCCGATGCGCCGGGACAGGTCGGTCAGCAGGACGATGTCGATGCCGATGGTGACGATGGTCTGTACATGGGCGGAGTGCGCGTCCTGTCCGCCGCGTTGCAGCAGGAACCGGTCGAGGGCGCCCGCGAGGGCGGCGGTGGTCAGGACCGCCAGCGCCAGCGCGCCGGCGAAGCCGAGGTCGTCGTGGAGGACGGCGGTCAGATAGCCGCCGAGCAGGAGCAGGGAGCCGTGGGCAAAGTTGAGGACGCCGGACGCCTTGAAGATGACGACGAAGCCGAGGGCGACCAGTGCGTAGACCGCGCCGAGGGCGATGCCGCCGAGGATGTTGTCCAGGAATACGGTCATGCCGCGTCCTCCCCCTGGGTGTCGGTGCCGAGGTAGGCGCGCAGCACCTCGGGGTCGCGGCGGACCTCGTCGGGGGTGCCGTGGGCGATGGACCGGCCGAAGTCGAGCACGGTGACGTCGTCGGCGAGGCGCATGACCAGGCCCATGTCGTGCTCCACGAGGACGATGGACAGGCCGAGTTCGGTGCGGAGTTCGCCCACGACCTCGGCCGTGCGGGCGCGTTCGGCGGCGTTCATGCCGGCCACCGGTTCGTCGAGCAGCAGGACACGTGGCTCCAGGCAGAGGGCGCGGGCGAGTTCCACGCGTTTGCGATCGCCGTACGACAGGAGGGCGACCGGGCTGTCGAAGTGGGCACCGAGGCCGGTCAGTTCGGCGATCTCGCGGGCTCTTGCGAGATGCTCGCGCTGTTCGCGGACGGCGCCGGGGAGGCGCAGTGCGGTGGCGGCGAAGCCGGCGTGGGTCAGGGCGTGGCGGCCGAGCATCAGGTTGTCGGCGACCGTTCCGTGGGTGGTGACGATGTTCTGGAAGGTGCGGGCCACGCCGAGCGCGGCGATGCGGTGCGGGGCGAGCCGGGTCAGTTCGGTGCCACCGAGGGTCACCGTGCCCGCGGCCGGGCGGCACAGGCCGGACAGCACGTTGAAGCAGGTCGACTTGCCGGCGCCGTTGGGTCCGATGATCGCGTGCACCGTGCCGGGTTCGACGGTGAGGGAGACGGCGTCGAGGGCGGTGAGGCCGGCGAAGCGCACGGTGACGTCCCGTACGTCGAGCACGGGTGGCACGGTGGTGGTGCGGTCGTTCACGCCGCCCCCTGGTCCTCGGCCGCCTCGCCCAGGTAGAGGCGGCGCACGGCGTCGGTGCGGGCGAGTTCGTCGGCGGGGCCGGACAGACGGGTCTCGCCGACCTCGAGGACGTGGGCGTGATCGGCGAGGGAGAGTGCCATGCCCGCGTTCTGTTCGACCAGGAGCACGGCGGTGCCCTGGGTGTTGATCTCGCGGATCACCTCGGCGATCCGGTACACCATCCGGGGCGCGAGGCCGAGGGACGGCTCGTCGAGGAGCAGCAGCCGGGGGGCGGCCATCAGGGCGCGGCCGATGGCGAGCATCTGCTGCTCGCCCCCGGAGAGCAGGCCCGCGGCCTGGTGGGTGCGTTCGGCGAGCCGGGGGAAGAGTGTGAACACGCGTTCCCGTGCCTCGTGGACCTGGGCCCGGCCGCGACGGCCGAGTCCGAGTCCGCCGCTGCGCAGGTTCTCGTCGACCGTGAGCCCGGCGAACACCCGCCGTCCCTCCGGGACCTGGACGACTCCGGCGCGTACCGCCGTCACGGGGTCCTTGCCGTCGAGTGCGATGTCTCCGTAGCGGATGCGGCCTGCCGTGATGGCGCCGCGGTGCAGGCGCAGTGTGCCGGACACGGCCCGCAGCAGGGTCGTCTTACCCGCGCCGTTGGCGCCGAGCAGGGTGACGACACCGCCGTGCGGCACGGTGAGGGACACGGAGCGGAGAGCGGACAGGGCGCGCCCGTACGTCACGTCGATGTTCTCGACGTGCAGCGCGGGCGGGTCGTCCGGTGGTGCTTCGGGCATCACGGCTCCTCGGGGCCGTACCGCAGGGCGGCGACGGCTTCGACGGGAAGGGGAGCTCACGACAGCACGGGCGCGGGCGTGCCGAACAGACTTCCGGCCCCGCTCGCTGCGGTGTCCCAACGGGGGCGGGCAGGGGTTGTGCGGGTGCCCAGGGGCGCCCTCGATGGGGTGTGCGGAGGGAGTACCCGAGCAGCCGAGCCGGGCACGACGGCCGGCCGTGCGCTTCTGGTGTTCGCCGGACGACGCGGTCGGTACCTGCTGTCGGGGCGTGGTGCCCCGCCACGGCGTCGCCGCCGGGGTCGTGGCCGGAACACCGCGGCGGGTCCCGCACTCCCGGTGACACGACCCACGCCTTCGGCCCGCCGGGGCGCCGGCGCCCGGATCCCGGAGCCGGAGCTCGGATCCCGGAGCCGGAGCCCGGAGCCCGGAGCCCGGAGCCGGAGCCCGGAGCCGGAGCCGGAGCCCGGAGCCCGGAGCCCGGAGCCGGAGCCCGGAGCCGGAGCCCGGAGCCCGGAGCCCGGAGCCCGGAGCCGGAGCCGGAGCCGGAGCCGGAGCCCGGAGCCCAAGATTCGAGAGGCCCACGGCTCGGAACCCGGAGCCGGGGCCAAGCCCCGAGGCCGGGGAAGGGCCCGGGGCCCGAGGTCCAGGACCCGAGGTCCATGACCTCGGGCCCGGGAAGAGGGTTTGCGGGCGTCGAGGGCCGAGAGGGGTCAGCCGCGTGTGCCGAGGTACGCGTCCAGTGCGGCGGCCCCGGTCAGCATCGCGCGCCCGCGGGCGGACAGCCGGGCGTGCCAGTCGTGCAGTGCGGCTTCCAGGGGCTCGAGGCCGCCGGCCGACCGCACCTGGGCGATGAGCGGGGCGATCTGCTCCAGCAGGTGGCCGCCGCGCCGGAGCTGGTGGGCCAGCCGGGCGTCGCGTTCGTCGGCCTCGTCGTAAACGCGGTAGCCGGTCAGCGGGTCGCGGCGCGGGTTCACCAGACCGGCGCGCTCCCACTTGCGCAGCGTCGCGGGGCGGATTCCGAGCTCGCGTGCCAGCGGCCCGATGAACGTGCCGCGGGGCCCGGACGAGGTGGGGGGCTCCGTGCCGGGCGCCAGGTCTTCGAGGGCTCTCTCCACGGCCCGGAGTGTGCGCCGGTCGTCGAGCAGTCGGGCATGGCTCTCGTCGACGAGCCGCAACGCCTCGTCGGCCTCGCCCCGGTTCACGGCCCGCATGATCGCCGTCGCCGTCGCGTGGCCGTGGCCGGGCGTCAGGGCGAGGAATGCGTCCAGGGCATGTGCGTGCGACGGGGTGTAGGTGCGGTAGCCGTGGGGGGTGCGGTCGGCGGGCGGGAGGATGCCGGCCTGCTCGTAGTTCCTGACGGCCTGGGTGGACAGACCGTGGCGGCGGGCCAGGTCGATCGGCCGTAGCCGTTCACCGCTTTGAAGGTTTTTTCCCACGGTGCGGACTGTAGTGGGGAAAAGTCTCCACCGAAATTTCAACGATAGCGTTGAGGGCATGGCTACTCACCTGAAGGACGCCGTGCGAACCGTCGATACCACGGCCACCATGGACCTGCTCCCCGGCCGGCCACGGCTGCTCGCCCTCGGGGAGCCCACCCACGGCGAGGAGACTCTGCTGGACCTGCGCAACGAGTTGTTCCGGCAGCTCGTCGAGGAGCAGGGCTACCGGACGATCGCGATCGAGAGCGACTGCCTGATGGGCCTGGTCGTGGACGACTACGTCGCCTCGGGCAGGGGCACCCTCGACGAGGTGATGGAGCACGGATTCAGCCACGGGTGGGGCGCCTTCGCGGGCAACCGCGAACTCGTGCGCTGGATGCGGGAGTACAACGCGGGCCGGCCCGCGTCCGAGCGGCTCCGCTTCGCCGGTGTCGACGGCCCGCTGGAGATCACCGGTGCCGCGAGCCCCCGGCAGGCCCTGACCGCACTCCATGCCTGCCTCGCGGCCGCTGTGGACCCGGACCTGCTCCCCTGTACCGCGGAGACGCTCGACCGCCTCCTCGGAGCGGACGGCCGATGGACCGAACCCGCCGCGATGAGGGACCCCTCCCGGTCCGTGGGGCGCTCGGCCGAGGCCGGGGAGCTGCGGCTGCTCGCCGACGACCTGGTGGTGCTGCTCGACGCGCGGGGCCCGCAGCTGATCGGGGCGACCTCGCGGGACGCCTGGGAACGGGCCCGCCTGTACGGGCGTACCGCCACCGGCCTGCTGCGGTACCACCACGCGATGGCCGACCCGTCCCCGGGCCGGATGGCGCTGCTGCTGGGCCTGCGGGACCTGATCATGGCCGAGAACCTTCTCGCCGTCGCCGAGCGGGGCCCGGCTCTCGTCAACGCCCACAACACCCACCTCCAGCGAAACCGGAGCGAGATGCGGATGGGCGGCCTGCCGGTGGAGTGGTGGAGTGCGGGCGCGCTGGTGGACGCCCGCCTGGGCACGGAGTACGCGTTCCTCGCCACGGCGATCGGCACGCTCCGGCACCGGGACGTGGGCCCTCCGCCCGCGGACACCATCGAGGGGCTGCTGTACGCGCTGCCGCGGGACCGCTGCCTGGCCGGCGGTCCCGGACTGACCGGTCTCCTCGGCTCCGGCCGGCCCGCTCCCCGGGTGTCCCCCTGGTTCGGGTACATCCCCTTCGACCCGGCCCACATGGAGAGCACCGATGGGATCGTGTTCGTCAAGGACGTCCCGGAGCAGTAGGGCCTGTCCGGCGGATCATGCCGGAGACGCGGGAGCCGGCACGCCCTCCCCCAAGCTCTTCGAGCAGGGGGACCCCCAGCGGCCTTGTCGTCACTCTCCCTCGCTCTCGGCTGCTCCCTCCCGCTCGGCTGCGCTCGAGCGGGAGAGACCCCCATCGCTCCGTGTCGACTCGCTCCTCTGCCTTGCATCTGAACGCTCCCCCACGCTCGAACATGCTCGCGCGGGAGGTGCCCCCATCGCCCCCGCTCGACCCAGCTGGACAGATGCCGCCGGTCACCTCCGACTTGATCCGCCGGACAGACCCTGGTCGTACAGCCCTTCGGCATACGGGTCAGCGCGGAAGGAGCCTGCGGGCGGTCAGGGCGAGGGTGACCTCGACGAGGTCGAAGGGGCGGGAGAGGGAACGTCCGGTCACCTGCTCGTAGCGGCGCAGTCGGTTGAGGACGGTGTTGCGGTGGCAGTACAGCCGTCTGCTCGCCCGCTGGGCGGATCCGTCGCAGGCCAGCCAGGTGGCCAGGGTGTCCAACAGAACCTCCGCGTCGGCGGGCTCCAGCCGTGCCAACGGGCCGAACAGCCGGTCGGCCAGGGCGGCGCCGAGGTCGGGGGACGACACCACCAGGGCCGCCGGCAGGTGCTCCGCCAACCGGACCGTGCCGCCGGTCTCCGGGCACAGTCTCAGCGCGGTGTCCGCCAGCCCGCGCGCCTCGCCCACCGCGGCGAGGCCTTCGACGGCGCTGCTGACACCCACCCGTACGCCCGGCGGCTGCTCGTCCTCCACCACCGGCTCCGTGTCGTCGGAGACCAGGACGATGCCGTAGTCGGTGTCCACGCCCGTGTGCCAGTGCACGCGCACACCCGGAGCGAGCGCCGCCTGTGCACCGGGACAGGCGGCGAATCCGCCGCCGACCGCGACGACCACGTACCGGCCGCGCTCCGGCAGGTCCAACGCCAGCGCGGTCTCGGGCAGGTCGGCGATCCTGCTGCTTCCGTCGAGCAGCGCCGCGGCCAGCAGCCGCACCCTGTTCTCCCGCCGCCAGGCCAGTTGCCGCTCGGTCTGCCGGTAGGAGTCCGCCACGACGGTGCAGTGCTCGTCGACGAAGTTCCACACGTCGGACGCCACGTGCACCAGCAGCCGTACGTCCTCGGGGGCCGCCCGGGAGGTCTCGTCCACCAGGTTCTGCCACACCAGGGAGCCGCCCAGCCTGAAGGCGTGCAGCACCGCGTCCAGCGGAAGCCCCTGTTCGGCGCGGGTGGCGCCGATCTTCCAGGAACAGCGGCGTGCCGCGTCCCTGACGCCGCGCGGGTCCAGCAGCGAGGCGATGCTGTGCCGCAGTGAGCGGTGCACCTCCTGCCAGATCTCGGTGGCGTCGCTCTCGATCGCCGACCGGTAGGCGGGCTCCTGCTCCTGGAGCAGGGCGACCAGTTGGTCACAGAGCCGGGGCAGGTCGTCCAGCAGGATCCGGGCGGCCCGGTGCAGCACGCTCAGCGCGTCGGCGTCGATCAATGACCGCACACGCGGTACCCGCGCCCGTGGTGCGGGCACGGGTCCGGGGCGCGGCAGGCTCCGTGGCCGTACGGCGTGTGGCATCGCGCATCTCCCCCAGGCTCGGCTTCCCGGCGGCACCCGCGTGACGGTCCCCGTACCGGTTTCGGGCCGGTCGCGAGGTCCGTGGGCGGGCCGCCACCCGACTCGTCCTGCCCCGAAGGATGGCATACCGTCCGGTCGGTCCCTAGAGTTGTGCACCGGTCTTTTCCGCCTGTTCGACCAGTCGGACCAGTTCGACCCGGGAGCGGACGCCGAGCATCGCGAAAACGTTCCGCAGGTGGTAGTCGACGGTACGGGTGCTGACGGAAAGGCTCAGGGCCACCTCCCGGTTGGTGGCCCCTTCGGCGACACACCGCGCGATACGCAGTTGCTGCGGGGTCAACAGGGACAGGTCCCGCGCTCCGTGCCGGCGCGGTTCGCCGGCCCCCGGCCCGCTCGGCGCCACACCGCCTGCGCGCAGTTCCGCGGCCGCCTGACGCGCCCAGAGCTGCGCGCCGCAGCGTTCGAAGTCGACCAGCGCCTCCCCGAGCCGTGCGCGGGCCTCGCGCAGTCTGCGCCGGCGGCGCAGCCACTTGCCGTGCAGGAGTTCGGTACGGGCCCGTTCGAAGTCTCCGGACGTCTCGTCGTGCCGGTCCAGAGCACGCAGGTACAGCTCGTCGGCGGCCTCCGGCGCGGCCAGCAGAGCGCGGCAGCGCAGGAGTTGGGCGGGAGCCTGCGGATCTGCGCCACAGTCGGCCCACAGCGCGAAGTCCTCGACCACCGCGCGGGCGTGCTCGGGCCGGCCCGCCAGCGCGGCGGCCTCCACGAAGCAGGGGACGGCGAGCATCCATACCGCGAAGTGCCCGCGCCGCGCACCGGGGCGGACCAGCGGGCCGAGCCGGTCGGCGGCCTCCTCGGGGCGGCCCTCGCCCAGGTCGGCGCGGGCCGCCGCCCACTGGGCGAGCAGCTCGGCCTGGGCCAGACCGTGCCGCCGGGCCGTGGTGAGCGCCGCGGTCGCGTGCTCGGTGACACGTGCCCGGACGCCCTCGATCGATGCCGCGAGCGCCAGTACCGCGTGATGGTGCGCGGCCGTGTTCCGCTGCCCGGTCCGGTGCGCGGCCCGCAGCCCCTCCTCGGCATGAGTCCGGGCCAACTGGTGTCGGCCGGCGCGCAGTTCGGCGTAGGCCAGGTATTCCAGGGCTCTCGGTTCGAGGGCGGCGGTGCCCTGGGTGCGTGCCGCCGCCAGGGCTCGCGCCCCGGCCCGGCGGGCGGCGCCGACGTCGCCGAGCATGAGGGCCGCGGCGGCCGAACGCAGCAGCCGTTCGGGCTCAGTGGCAAGGCGGCCCCGGTCCACCACCCGGGTCAGCGGGGCGGCGGCGAGGTCGAACCGCCCCAGCAGTACGGCGCGCATGCCGTCACGGTGGTCTCGGAACGGGGTGGGCGGGGGGACAGAGGGCGGCGCCGGGGCGGCGCCGCGGTGGGCCGAAGGCTCCTCGGGCGCCTCCCGCACCGCCGCCTCCTGCAGGCCCGTCGTGTTCGCACCCGCGGCGCGGAGATCGAACGCTCCCCCGACGGCGGCCTCGACGGAGGTGCCATGGACCTCATGGACCTCATGGGTGAGGGCGCGGAGGCAGGCCTGCCGGTCCCCGGCGGCCCAGGCCGCGTCCGCCGCGCCGAGGACCGCGGCATCGGTCTGGGCCGGTTCCGGTTCCGGTTCCGGTTCCGCCAGGAGGCCGGCGGCCAGCAGAAAGGACTCCCGGGCGTCGTCCACCGGGCCGTCGGCCAGGAGCACTCTGCCCCTCAGGAGTTCGGCGCGGCCGCGTACCGGCGGCGGCGCCGGCCGGCTCCCGGCGGCGTCGAGCAGCCGCAGGGCCTCGGGTGGATGCCCGGCGAGGAGGGCCTGTTCCGCGGCGGCCGTGTAGCGCCGCGCCCGCTGCGCGTCGTCCGGCGTCAGCTCGGCGGCACGCACCTGGGCCGTGCGGCGCAGGGCGGGCGGTGTACCGGAGGTCGAGCAGGTGGCAGCGGACTCCAGTTCGGCGGCCAGGACCGCGTCGGGGCCGGGGGCGGCCCACGAGCGGTGCAGCAGTGCGGGCACGCCGTGCGGTTCGGGGTGCGCCTCGGCCAGCGAGCGGTGCGCGGCACGGCGGCGTTCGGGCGGGGCACCGGCGTACACCGCTCTGCCGACCAACGGACTGCGGAACCGGAGCCGGCCCCCGGGGACCGCGAGCAGTCCGGACGCCTGCGGCGGCTCGGACGGTTCGGGAGGTACGTCGCCGTCCCGGCCGCCGTGGCCGTTCGCCGCCCGCCGTACGAGTGCGGCCTCGGCGTCCTGCTCCCCCGTGGCACGCATCGCCGCCGCGACGGCGAGCGACAGACCGTTCCGGTCCGGCTGCCGGCCGTTCGGGCATCCGCCCGCGACGGCGGTCAGCGTCCCGGTGTCGGCCAGAGGGCGGGGCAGCTCGTGATCGCCGCGAAGCTGGGCGGGCGAGAGGCGGTGGGCCAGGGCCAGCAGCAGCGCGGGGTTGCCCTGTGCCTCGGTCACCAGTTCGTCGCGGACGACCGGGTCGACGGCGCCGTCCGTCAGGTCGTACAGCAGTCCCGCCGCGTCCCCGGGCGTGAGCGGGGCGAGCTCCAGCACCGGCAGTTCCGCCCACTCCCTTTCCACGGGCCGGTGTCCGGGCACGGTGATGAGCAGGCCCACCCGGTGGACGCCGTCCGCCGCCCGCACGCGCGCGGCCACCCGGCCCAGCGCGGCGCGTGAGGCGGTGTCCCACAGATGCGCGTCGTCCACGCACACCAGCAGGGGGGAACGGACGGACGCCGCCCGCAGGATGTCCAGGAGCACCTCCCCCGCCGTGCCGTCGCCGGGGGCGTGCCCGAAGTGACGGGCGGCGCGCAGCAGGGTGCGCAGACCGCTGTGGGGCTGCGCGGAACAGGCCGATTCGGCACGGACGTGCCACACCGGTCCGGCGCGGAAGGCGCGTGCCGCGAACTCCAGGAAGGCCGTACGGCCGCCACCGGGTTCGCCGGTCACGACATGGGCGCCGCCGTCGGTGCGCAGTCCGTCCAGCAGCGCGGCGAACGCCTGCCGCCGGGGTCCCGCGCGGTACCGGAGCGGAGCTGATCCACGGGTCGTCTGTCCGGTCATTTCCGCGACGTTACTTACGCGTAAGAAGCGGCGGAAGGTGTCCGTCCGGGTGCCGGAAGCGGCCCGTCCGCCGTTCTACCAGGGGCTTTTCACGAGGTGCGCGGCGAACGGCGTGTGCCGCCGCCCAAGCGTGCGGCGCCTCGGCGGGGCACGCGCACAACGCCGGTGGCGGCCCGCATCGTACGCGGACCGCCACCGGAGCCAGTCGGTGTCCGACGGGATGTCAGGAAGTGTGCGGGCAGTTGCCCCGCGCCTCATCGATGGTGAGGCTCCGCTGCGGCAGCGGGCACAGGAACTTCTCGTAGCGGGTGTCGTTGTCGATGAACCGCTTCAGCCACGAGACGCTGTACTTCGCGATCGTCGTGTTGCTCGAGTTGGGCGTGAAGTGGGTGGCGTTGTTCAACTCCAGGTAGGCGCGGTCGAGGGAGGACGGCAGGCCGGTGTACAGGGGCTTGGCGTGGGTGGAGACCGGGGCCACCGTGTCGCCGTCGGCCCCGAAGATCAGGGTGGGGGTCCTGACCTCGGGCCACGTCGTGTCGAGGTTCCAGGGCGTCAGCGGGATCGCCGCCTGGAGCGAGGTACGGTCCTTCGCCGCTTCGAGACTGCCGCCGCCGCCCATCGAGTGGCCCATGACGCCGAGGCGGCTGCTGTCGATACGGCCGCGGACCGCGCTGCGTCCGGTCAAATAGTCGAGTGCGGCGAGCAGCTGGTCGCCGCGGGAGGCGGGCTGGTCGAGGGTGGTGTTCGTGTCGATGGTGAACACGACGAACCCCTGGGAGGCCAGGCGTGGGCCCAGCCAGGCGATGGAGGACTGGTAGGCGGTGAAGCCGGGTGAGATGGCGATCGCGCCGAAGGTGCCGTCGGCGGTGCTGCTCGGGTAGTAGATGGTGCCCCCGCCGAAGCCGGTGACGGAGAGTGAGGAGACCGAGGTCTCGGAGACGGAGTACGGGCCGCGCAGTGCCTCGATGCTCGACTCCGTCGGCGCCGGACCGCGCTCGTAGGGGTTGTCCGCGGCGTGGGCGCCGGGACCGGTGAGGGTGCTCAGGCCGACGACGGCGGCGACGGCCGCGGCCAGTCCGGCGAACCGTCCGGTCCTGCCGCGCCGGGTGCGGGAGGGGCGCGTGGTCGGGCCTGCGGTGCTGGTGTGGGGGTGCTGGTGCACGGCGGGTGGTCCTCTCTGTCGCGGCGGACTGTCCGGCGGCCGGCGCACGGGGGTACGACGTGGGAAGTGACCGTGCGCCGGCCGTGGGATCCGCCGATGGGCTGGTGGTTGCCACTGTCGGAGAGGAAGGCACCCGCGCGGACCGGCGATCTCACCGGTCTCGTCGCTCCGCCTGCCGACGGCGCACCGGCCCGTCGGCAGGCGGAGCGACGGAGCAGCGGCGGTCCGCGGCGCCCGGCACCGTATACGCAGGGGGCCGGGGCGGACGATGAGGCGCGGTCACCGTCGGAGTCGGCGCCGACAGTGACCGCCGTACGGAAACGCGCCCGCCCCGCACATCACCCGCATGGCCCTCTCCGGACGTCGCATCGGCCCACGCCGTGCTCGTATGGAAGCGGCCTGCCTACCCGGAGGGAGCTGGGAATGCACGAGATGTGGTGTGGTGCAGACACTTCGGGGGAGCCTGTGTGGCATGTTCTGACCACCGACAGAACGACCACGCTGTGCGGGGTGGAGAAGGAGGACGAACCCCGTCGGCGGGACACGACGGACCGCCACTGCTTCCCCTGCATGGAGTCGTTCCAGGAGGTCGTGGAAGCCCACTGACAACCCCGGCACGCCGTTGGCCCCGGACGCCCCGGCGCCGGGGCGTCCGGCCGTACCAGGGCCCGTGACTCAGGCGCAGTGGCACCCTTCCCCACTGGTGCCCGCGTCCATGCCGGAGGCCGTGGGGCGGGTGTCCAGCCGGCAGAAGCAGGACGCCTCGATCGGCACGTCCGCCAACGCGGACGCCGCCTTGAGCTGTTGGGCCACGATCGCGGCCTCCCCCGCCCTGCCGGTACGTGTCAGGCACTCGTGGAGCCCGTGCAACGCCCATACGTTCCCCGGGTGTTGCAACGGCCGGGGCAGGGTGGGGTCGAGGCCGAGGTCCGCGCGGTAGACCGCCTCCGCGTCGTCGACCCGGCCCTGCTCCAGCAGCAGGGCCCCGTACGCGTGCCGGGTGGGCTGCATCCAGCCCCAGGGCTCGTCATAGGGGAGGTTGTCGTCCAGTTCGATGGACCGCTCCAGTGCGGCGAACGCCTCGTCGTAGTCGCCCTTGCGGTAGGCGAGCTCGCCGTCCAGCATCGCGGCCGCGATGGCGAGGATGTCCTGGCAGGTGTTGTTGAACAGCATCCGCGTCCGAGGCACCCGGCCCACCGCGGCGCAAAAGCTCTCCCGCTCGGTCTCGGCCCTCTCGACGTCGCCGGTCGCCGAGAGGGCCACGCCACGGGCGTAGTGGAGCATCGCGGTGGTCGCGCAGTACAGCGCCGGGTCGGCGGGGAACGGCAGCGCCAGGATGTCGTCCCAGCGTCCGAAGCGGATCAGGACGTGAAAGCGCATCGCCAGGAAACCCTCGAGCCAGTCGGCCATCGGCGGGCTCTGCACCCTGAGCAGTTCCTCGGGGACGGAGGCCTCGAGCTGCGCGGCGGCGTCCAGGGCGATCTTCGAGAGACCCGCGAACATGGCACCGTAGATCCTGAAGTGGTGGTTGTGGGCGCGGTAGAGGGTGTAGAAGTTCATGGCGCCGGCCCGCGCGAGGTACTTCTCGTCGGCGGCGATCGCAAGGGTGTTGTCGGAGACGACCCGGCGGTAGTCGCCGCACAGCACCTCGAGGTGCGAGGGCATGTGGTGCAGATGTCCGGCGTCGGGCACGGCGCCGCGCAGCCGGTCGGCGACCATGAGGGCCGCTTCCGGGGTGGGGGACATCTCCATCAGGTGGATGTACAGGTGCACGACGCCGGGATGCCGGGCACCGCTGTCACTGGTGAGCGCGCGGTCGAGCACGGCCTTGGCCTCCAGGGTGCGGGCGCCCGCGGCGGGTCGGCCGGTCCTCAGGTCCCACAGCTGCCAGGGGGTGAGGTTCATCAGGGCGTCCGCGCAGAGCACGGCGACGTCCGGGTCGTCGGGGGCGCTCTCGTACACCGCGAGCATGCGGTCCGCATAGGGCTCGTTCCACACCGAGCAATCCTCGACGGCGCGCCCCTGGGGGTAGCGGGCGCGCAGGGCGCCGATGAGGGCCCGCTCCACAGGGGTGGCCCCCGCGGCCTTCTCGTGCGCCGATTCGACCTCTGCATGGGTGCGTTCGACGCTGCGGACAAGGTCGTCGCCGTCGAAGGCCTCCCAGGGCTTGTTGTAGTTGGGGCCGAGGGCGTAGGCGATGCCCCAGTGCGCCATGGCGCAGTCCGGGTCGGCCGCGGCAGCCTTCTCGAAGCAGGCGACCGCCTCCTCGTGGTTGAACGCGTAAGTCCACAACAACCCGCGGTCGAACCAGAGTTGAGCCTCAGCCACGGCGGTCGTCACGGGGCGGCGGTAGGCGCCCAGGTCGTAGTAGTCGTCCATGGTGTCCATGGCTCCCTCCCGGGGAAGCGACTGAATCGGCCGACCGGCCTCGCCCACCACGCGCGCCGGCGGGGACGAACCCTACGATATCGTCACACCTGCGCCGATACGGGTGTTGACGCAGCGCGCCCGAAAAGCGACACTCCGTAATGACAACGATGGTCCAGCCATTCCTTCAGGGCCGTGTTCACCGATGGGCTGGTCCGACCCGCGCGAGGCTCCCTAGGATGTACTCCCTGGCCAGTCAGTCCAGTTGGCGCGGCATTCCACAGGGGGAACGATGCACACCGGCAATCAGCTGTCCACCGAGATCGACGCGACCGTGCCGACAGCCGCGCGCATGTACGACTACTACCTGGGCGGCAAGGACAACTACGCCGCCGACCGTGCCGCCGTGGAAAAGCTCGACGAGGTGGTACCCAGCACACGCCGCCTGGCCCTGAACAACCGGCGTTTCCTCCAGCGGGTCGTCCGGGTCCTCACCCAGGAGTACGGGATCCGGCAGTACCTCGACCATGGCTCCGGTCTGCCCACCCAGGACAACGTCCACCAGGTCGCCCAGCGCATCGACCCGACCACCCAGGTGGTGTATGTGGACAACGACCCGATGGTGCTGGTGCACGGGCGCGCACTCCTGGAGCAGGACAAGCGCACGGTGGTCATCCAGGCCGACATGCGGGAGACCGACGCGATCTTCGAGCACGCCGAGACGCAGCGCCTGATCGACCTCTCGCAGCCCGCCTGCGTGCTGTTCAACAGCGTGTTCCACTGCATCCCCGACAGCGACACCGACGGCCCGATCGCCGTGGCGCGCCGGGTCCGGGAACGGCTCGCGCCGGGCAGCTTCCTGGTGATGTGCCAGCTCGTCAGCGAGGACCCCGAGGTCCGCAGGTCCGTCACCGAGTTCATGGACCGGACGACCCAGGGGCACTGGGGCCGGGTGCGGCAGGAGAGCGACGTCGCCTCGTACTTCGAGGGCCTGGAGATCCTGGAGCCGGGCCTGGTGGAGGTCTCCACCTGGCGCCCGGACACGGAGGTGGCGCCCCGTCAACTGACCCAGGAGTGGATCGAGTTCGGCGGCGTGGGCCGGATTCCGCTGTAGGCTCCCGCGGCACGCACGCCGCCGACGCGCGGCCACGGACACGCCGACGCCCCCGCCCGCCCCGGATCACCAGGGCCGCGCGAGGGGCGTCCGTGTTGCGTTCCGGCCCTGGGTGCCAGGGCGTGTTTCGAAAGTCCCGCCTGCCCCGCGGGCGGCCGGCGCTACTCTCGAAACACGCCCTAGGCCTCCGGGTAGCGGTCCCGCATCGTGGAACGCAGCAGATCCAGGGATTCACGGGGTCGCAGCGCCTCGTCGGCAAGGCGGTCCAGCGCGATCCGGTACTCCTCCGTCTCGTCGAGGTCCTCGAGGAAGTTGGCGCTCCTGATGTGTTCCAGGTAGACCACGTCGGGCAGGTCGAGGCCGCCGAAGCGCAGATACGTCACCGGGATGGCGGGAGCCGACGCGTTCGTCACCCCCAACGGCACGATCTGCACCGTGACGTTGGGTCGCTCGGCCATACGTACGAGGTGGCCGAGCTGCTCACGCATCACCTCGACACTGCCCAGCACGCGCAGCAGAACCGACTCGTCGACGACCGCCCACAGTTGCGGGGCACCCTCCCTCATCAGCAACTCGGCCCGCTTCATCCGGAGTTCGACGCGGCGCTGCACCTCGCCCGCCGGCGCGTGGGGCAGGCCGCGCTCCACCACCGCACGGGTGTAGGCGGCGGTCTGCAGCAGACCGGGGACGTACTGGATCTCGAAGGTGCGAATGGTGGCGGCGGCCTCCTGCAGTCCGACCAGCCGGTCGAACCACTCGGGCATCAGCCGCTTGTCGTACCGCTGCCACCAGCCCGGCTCTCCGGCCCGCTGGAGCAGTTTGACCAGCACCGAGACCTCGTAGTCGTCGGTACCGTACAGCTCGAGCAGGGCCCGGATGTCGCTCTCGGTGGGCGGGCGGCGACCCTTGCCGGACTCGATGCGGGACAGCTTCGCCGCACTGAAGCCGACGGAGCGCGCCGCCTGGTCCTGGGCCAGCCCGGCGTCCTCGCGGAAGCCCGCCAACTGCACACCGACCAGCATCTTCAGCAGGGTCGGGGCCGGCTCGGGCCGGTCCAGATAGGGCTCCAGACGGGAGATACGATGCGACGCGGCGGACATCCTGACTCCCAGCAGACCGGCACAAGGGCGGTTTACACTATCGCAGCCCAACGTACCGCAGCCTATGTACCCCGCAGAAGCCTTACAGAAGTGGGTAGTTGAACTCCACTTCACCTCTCCGGCTCCACGTCGCCGCGACAGTGCGGTCCGGACCGCCGCACCGCGCCCACCGGTTCGCGTCGAACGGTCGCATCAGACCAGGTGGTCGAATTCGCCGTCCTTCGCCCCGGCCAGGAAGGCCGCCAGTTCCGCCGACGTGTAGACCAGTGCGGGCCCGTCGGGGTCACGGGAGTTGCGCATCGCCACACTCCCGTCGTCCAGCGGGGCCACCTCGACGCAGTTGCCCTCGGCGTTGCTGTGCCGGCTCTTGATCCAGCAGGCGTCCAAAAAACTCGCCCGCACTCCGTTCCGCGCTCCTGGCACCGCAGCCTCCTCGCTGTCCCTGTGTACCGCCGGGCGGTGCCCGGCCGTTCGCCGGGGCGGACCGAACCGGATCGCACTCGATCCGCCCCGGTCCGTCCCGAAAAAAACTTCACGCAATTTCTCGTGCAATTGCACACGCGTGCTCTCGGCGTGGATAATAGCCGGAGCGTCAACCCCCTTGTTGACGGCCCGTCCTGACGTCGTATCGGGGAGATGGCATGTCATCACCTGCGCACCAAACGATCCGGCCGACCGTCGGCTCCGCCGTACGGACGCGTGGCCACGACTCGGCCGCATCCGCCGGGTCCCTCCCGCTCGGCACGGTGCCTCAGCAGGCCGGGAGACCGGACACGGAAGCTTTCCCCGTGCCGGTGCCCCCGGCGGGCAGGACGGCCCGGGCCCGGCCGTCCACCTGACCATCCCCCCCCCACTCGACACGACCGCCGCGAAAGGCACCCACGCGATGCGCAGCGCTTCTACGGAACAGCCGAGCAGCGAGCGCCCTGTGCGCCCCACGCCCCCGACCGGAATGGCCCGCACGACACCGCTCACGTCACTGTCCCGTGTGCCGTGGCGCGACATCCAGGACTCCACCGGATCCGCGGCGGCCATTCCCCTGCTGCTCAACGGCATCGCCTGGGGGGACGCCGAAACGGCCCGGTCGGCCCTGGAGGATCTGCGGAAACGGATCTGCCAGTACGGTTTCGTGGTGGAACAGGCGACGGCCGCCACCGTCCCCTTCCTCTGGGAGCTGGCACAGCTGCCGCATGTGACCTGCCGTGCCGGAATCATCCAGTTGCTCAAGGCCATCGCCGATGCCCGGCAGTGGGAGAGCACCGCCGCCGCGTATCCCAAGCTGCTCAATCACCGCGAGAACCCGGTCGCCTGGGAGCGGGCCGCCCGGCAGGCGGTGCGCGCCCGGCGGGGCGACCTGAGCCGCCTGATGGACGACCAGGACACCAAGATCGCCCGTGCCACGACGGAGCTGGCCCGCGCGCTGGCCGAATGAGCCCCGTTCGAGCGCCGTGGGGGACGAGCGCCGAAGGGGCCCGTGGCACGGGGAGCGGACCGCGCGACCGGTAACGCACCACCGGTCGCGCGGTCCGTAGGGACCGCGTTCGTGAAGCAGCCCGTACCAGGAAGCGATCCGTTCCGCGCTGCTTCACGAAGCGGTACTTCAGGTGGGAGACGACGGGCGATTCGACCACCCTGACCACCTCGAGAGTCCGCCGCCCGGCGCTCCCCGCCTCGAAGAGCCGCGGCGGCCGCTCCTGTGCGGCCCGCTCGTTTCCCGGCCTCGCCGTCCCCGTCCGGCCGAAGGCGCGCGGTTCCGGCCTGTAGGTAAGCTCGGCACATGGTCCGACTGATGGGTCGATCCCCGGCCCGGTCGCCCCAGCGGCCCAGCACCACGGCATCCGTACGTCAGCAGCGGCAGGGAGGCGGTGGCGCGCGGTGGCGACCACCGGAGTGGCTCCGGTCCTTGCTGAGCGCACGCAGCGTCGCCGGACGGGTCTTCATCCTGCATGTCGTGATCGTGCTGCTGCTGGTCGTGTCCGCCGTGGTCGCGCTGGTGCTGCAAGTACGGCACGACAGCACGCTGGAGGCCCGCAGTCGTTCCCTCGCCGTGGCCGAGACCCTGGCCCACTCGCCGGGCATCGTCGAGGCGCTCGAGTCCCCCGATCCCACCCTTCTCCTCCAGCCGCGCGCGGAGGCCATCCGCAAACAGGCCGAGGTCGACTTCGTCGTCGTCATGAACACCGACGGCATCCGTTACACGCACCCCAGGACGGACCGGATCGGCAAGAAGTTCGTCGGCACCCTCCAGCCCGCGCTGGCCGGCCGGCCGGTGACCGAGGAGATCACCGGCACCCTCGGCCCGCTGGTCCAGGCCGTGGTGCCGGTGAACAACCCCGACGGCGTGGTGGTGGGTCTCGTGTCGGCCGGCATCACGACCGAGAACGTCGGCGGCGTCGCCGAGGAGCAGTTGCCGCTGGTCCTGGCCGCGGGGGCCGCCGCGCTCGTACTGGCCACCACCGGCGCGGCCCTGATCAGCAGACGCCTGCTGCGCCAGACCCACGGTCTGGGGCCGCACGAGATGACCCGCATGTACGAGCACCACGACGCGGTGCTGCACGCGGTGCGGGAAGGCGTGGTCATCGTCGACGACGACGGCACCCTGCTCCTCGCCAACGACGAGGCGCACCGGCTGCTCGGCCTGCCCGAGGACGCGGAGGGCCGCGATGTGCTCGACCTCTCCCTCGACCCCGCCACCGCCGCCCTCCTCTCCTCGGGGCGGGTCGCCACGGACGAGGTGCACCGGGTCGGTGACCGGCTGCTGGCGGTCAACCAGCGTTCCACCGACCGCGCCGGGGGCCCGCCCGGCAGCGTCGCCACGGTCCGCGACTCCACCGAACTACGCGCCCTCTCCGGCCGGGCCGAGACCGCGCGGGAGCGGCTCGACATGCTCTACGACGCCGGTGTGGGCATCGGGACCAGCCTGGACGTGGCCCGCACGGCCGAGGAACTGACGGAACTGGCCGTACCTCGGTTCGCGGACTTCACCACGGTGGACCTGTTCGAGACGGTGCTGGCCGGCGGTGAGCCGGACGTGACGGGGTCGGTGCGCCGCACGGCGTCGGCCGGCATCCACAAGGACGCCCCGCTGTACCCGGTGGGCACCCAGACCCGGTTCGTCGCATCGTCCCCGCAGGGCCGCAGCCTGGCCTCCGGACGGTCGCTCGTCGAGCCCCGGCTGAGCGAGGCCCCGGGGTGGCGGGCACAGGACCTGGAACGCTCCGGGCAGATCGTGGCGTACGGCATCCACTCGCTGATCACCGTACCGCTGCGGGCCGGTTCCCTGGTGCTGGGTGTGGTCAGCTTCTGGCGTGCCGAGAGGCCCGAGCCGTTCGACGAGGAGGAGCTGGCCCTGGCGGAGGAGCTGGTCGCGCGGGCCGCGGTGTCCATCGACAATGCCCGCCGGTACACGCGCGAGCACAGCATGGCGGTGACGCTCCAGCGCAGTCTGCTGCCGCGCAGCCTGCCCGAGCAGAGTGCCCTGGAGATCGCCTACCGGTATCTGCCCGCGCAGGCCGGGGTCGGCGGCGACTGGTTCGACGTCCTGCCACTGTCCGGTGCGCGGGTCGCGCTCGTGGTCGGCGACGTCGTCGGGCACGGGCTGCACGCGGCGGCCACCATGGGGCGGCTGCGCACGGCGGTGCACAACTTCTCGGCGCTCGACCTGCCGCCCGACGAATTGCTGGGGCTGCTGGACGAGCTGGTCGGCCGCATCGACCAGGACGAGACGGAGGACGAGCACAGCGCCCCGGTGACCGGGGCGACCTGTCTGTACGCCGTCTACGATCCGGTCACCCGGCGCTGCACCGTCGCCCGGGCGGGCCATCCGCCGCCCGCGCTGATCCGTCCGGACGGCACCGTGGAGTACGCGGAGGTGCCCGCCGGCCCGCCCCTGGGGCTGGGCGGGCTGCCGTTCGAGACGGCCGAGCTGGAGCTGGCGGAGGGCAGCCGGCTGGTCCTGTACACGGACGGACTCGTCGAGGACCGCGCCCACGACATCGACGTCGGTCTGGAACTGCTGCGCGAGGCGCTCTCCCGGGCCGGGGAATCCCCCGAGGACACCTGCCGGGCCGTGCTGGAGTCCCGGCGTCCGGCCAGAGCGCGGGACGACATCGCCCTGCTCGTGGCGCGTACGCGGGCGCTCGCCGAGGACCGGATCGCCCGGTGGCCGGTGCCGTCCGACCCGGCGGCGGTCGCCGAGGTGCGTGCCACGATCGCACGGAAGCTGTCCGACTGGGGCCTGGACGAGCTGACCTTCACCACGGAGCTGATCCTGAGCGAGCTGGTCACCAACGCGATCCGCTACGGCGGCGGTCCCATCGAGGTACGGATGCTGCGCGACCGCAATCTGATCTGCGAGGTCCTCGACAGCAGCAGCACCTCGCCCCATCTGCGGTACGCGACCATGAACGACGAGGGCGGGCGCGGCCTGTTCCTGGTGGCGCAGATGTCGGAGCGGTGGGGCACCAGGTATCTGCCGACCGGTAAGATCATCTGGTCTGAGCAGCTCATCCCGTGACCCACGGGGGCTGCCCGGGGATCCGCGCGTGAAGTCATAAGGTCCGCTTATGGGTCCATAGACCGGACCCGCGTACCAGGTTAGGTATGCCTTAGTTTAAGATTCCCGATGAGGCTCTTGTCATCGCTCGAAGGGAACCTGACCATGCCCCGCCCCCTGCGGGTAGCCGTCGTGGGATCCGGCCCCGCCGGGATCTACGCCGCCGACGCCCTGCTCAAGTCCGACACTGCCGCCGACCCGGGTGTCTCGATCGACATCTTCGAGCGCATGCCGGCACCGTTCGGTCTGATCCGTTACGGCGTCGCTCCCGACCACCCGCGGATCAAGGGCATCATCACGGCCCTGCACCAAGTGCTCGACAAGCCGCAGATCCGGCTGTTCGGCAACGTGGACTACGGCACCGACATCCACCTCGACGACCTGCGCGCGTTCTACGACGCCGTGATCTTCGCCACCGGCGCGACCGCCGACCGGTCGATGTCCTCCCTCCCGGGCATCGATCTCGACGGTTCCTACGGCGCCGCCGACTTCGTCTCCTGGTACGACGGGCACCCGGACGTGCCGCGCACCTGGCCGCTGGATGCGGAGAAGGTCGCCGTGCTGGGGGTCGGCAACGTAGCCCTCGATGTCGCGCGCATCCTCGCCAAGACGGCGGAGGAACTGCTGCCGACGGAGATCCCGCCGAACGTCCACGAGGGCCTGCTGGCCAACAAGGCGCGGGAGATCCACGTCTTCGGCCGCCGCGGCCCGGCGCAGGCGAAGTTCAGCCCGATGGAGCTGCGGGAGCTGGACCACTCCCCCAGCATCGAGGTCGTCGTCGACCCCGAGGACATCGACTACGACGAGGGTTCGATCGCCACCCGGCGCGGCAACAAGCAGGCCGACATGGTCGCGAAGACGCTGGAGAAGTGGGCGATCCGCGATGTCGGCGACCGCCCGCACAAGTTGTTCCTGCACTTCTTCGAGTCTCCGTCGGAGATCTTCGGTGAGGACGGCAAGGTGTCCGGCCTGCGTACCGAGCGCACCGAGCTCGACGGCACCGGCAACGTCAAGGGCACCGGCGAGTTCAAGGACTGGGACGTCACCGCGGTCTACCGCGCGGTGGGCTACCTCTCCGACAAACTCCCCAAGCTGCCCTGGGACATCGACTCCGGCACCGTGCCCGACGAGGGCGGCCGGGTCATCCAGGAGAACGGCGAGCACCTGACGTCCACGTACGTCACCGGCTGGATCCGGCGCGGCCCCATCGGCCTGATCGGACACACCAAGGGCGACGCCAACGAGACGGTGTCGAACCTGCTGGACGACTTCACGAACGGGCGGCTGCAGACCCCCGCGACGCCCGAGCCCGAGGCCGTGGACGCGTTCCTCGCCGAGCACTCCGTCCGCTACACCACCTGGGACGGCTGGCACAAGCTGGACGCGGCGGAGAAGGCGCTGGGCGAGCCCCAGGGACGCGAGCGCGTGAAGCTCGTCGAGCGCGAGGACATGCTGCGGGAGAGCGGCGCGTGAACTGACAGCGGTCGCAACGACGTACCACGGAGCGCCCGTTCGGTCCTCACGGACCGGGCGGGCGCTCCGTCATGTCCGCAGGACCCGTCGTGTCCGCAGGACCCGCTACGTCCACAAGGGCCGTGAGGCCCGTCCGGTCCGTGGGCCCCGGTCGGTGTGAGCACGAACAGGGTTGTGTACTATCCGGTTCTTCACCAGATAATCACATGATCCTCACGCAAGGGTCATGCAGGGGGATGAGTTCATGCGTATGCGCACCGCTGCCGTCGCCACCACCGCCGTCGTGGGGGCCCTGGCCGCATTGACGGCCGTCCCGGCACACGCCGCGGAGTACAGTTCCGCGCTCAAGGTCCGCGGCGTCCAGTACGACGCTCCGGGGCCCGACTCCAACAAATGCTCCACGGGCAACACCCGCCACGAGTACCTGACGATCAAGAACTACTCGTCGACGAAGACCGTGAACCTCAAGGGGTATGTCGTCAAGGACGCCGTCGGCAACCGGTTCGTCTTCAGAACCAACCACTACCTCCAGCCCCGTGACTACGTGAAGCTGCGCGGCGGCAAGGGCACCGACTCCGACAAGAACAACGTCGTCTACCGCAACAACTGCAACTTCATCTGGAACAACGACAAGGACACGATCTACCTCGTCAAGCCCACGGGCAGCCGCGCCGACGTGCACGCGTACACCAAGCGCGGCTCCGACCGGGACGGCAACGGGTACATATCGTTCCACAAGTGACCGCTCTCCCTGCCGGGCCGTCAGTCCGGCAGGGGCAGATGGCCCGTCTCCCCCGGCTGGAGGCGGGCCGTATGGTCCGGGAGGCGGACGTCGACGGGCCCGGGTCCCGACGACGGTACGGCGATCTCCAGACGTCCGCGTTCCAGCCGCAGCCGGACGCCCCAATGGCCTCGGTAGCGCAGGGTGAAACCGTAGGAGGACAGCTCCGGCAGGGGCACCGGGTCCAGTCGCAGGCCGCCGTCGCGCGTCTCCAGGCCGGGCAGTCCTCGCTGGACCAGGTCGAGCGTGCCGGCCATGGCACCGAGGTGGATGCCCTCGCCGGTGGTGCCGCCCTGGACGTCGGCGATGTCCCCGCGCAGGGCCTCCTGGCAGAACGTCCAGGCCTCGGCACGCCGGTCGCGGGCCAGCACCCAGCCGTGGACGAGGCCGCTGAGCGTGGACCCGTGGCTGGTGCGGTGCAGGTAGTGGTCCACCGTCAGCCGCCAGGTCGCCTCGTCCAGCTCGTACCCCAGCCGACTGAAGAGACCCTGGAGTTCGGCCGGGGAGAACAGATACCCGAGCATCAGGACGTCCGCCTGCTTCGAGGCCCGGTAGCGGTTGACGGTGTCGCCCTCACCCTCCAGGATCCGGTCCAGGCGCCGGATGTCCTCGTAGCGCCGCCGGTATTCCCGCCAGTCGAGCTCGGCGAGCTTTCCGTATCCCTCGAACTGGCTGATGACACCGTCGTGGAACGGTACGTGCAGGGTGCGGGAGACCTCCTCCCACTTCTCGAGTTCGCTCCGGTCCAGGCCGGTGCGTTCGTCGAGTTCCCGCCGCCGGGGCTCGGGCAGGGTGCGCAGCACGTCGAGGGTGTGGGAGAGCACCCAGGCCGCGGTGACGTTGGTGTAGGCGTTGTCGTCCAGTCCGGGCTCGGTGGCGTCGGGGTAGGCGTCGTGGTACTCGTCGGGGCCCATCACGCCCTTGATCCGGTACCGGCCCAGGAGCGGATCGTAGGCTGCGGCGTCCGACCAGAAGCGGGAGATCTGCAGCAGCAGTTCGGCGCCCTTGGTGTGCAGGAACTCGGTGTCACCGGTGGCCTCGCAGTACTGCCACACGTTGTACGCGATCGCCGATCCCACATGGTGCTGGAGGCGGGAGTGATCGGGCAGCCAGTGGCCCGACCGCGGGTTGAGGTGGAGATGCTGGGCCTCCTCCCGGCCGTCGCTGCCGCTCTGCCAGGGAAACATGGCCCCTCGGCGGCCCGCGTCCCCGGCGGCGGTGCGGGCCCGGTCGAGGCGTCGGTACCGGTAGTACAGCAGGGCCCGGGAGACCTCGGGGAAGTGCAGGTTGAGGTAGGGCAGCACGAACAGTTCGTCCCAGAAGACATGCCCGCGGTAGGCCTCGCCGTGCAGTCCCCGGGCCGGCACCCCGACGTCCAGGTCGGCGGTGTGCGGGGAGAGGGTCTGCAGCACGTGGAAGAGGTGCAGGCGCAGGATGGTGCCGGCCTCCCCGGGCACATCCAGTTCGCCCCGGCGCCACAGCTGGCCCCAGGCCGTCCGGTGGGATTCCAGCAGCTCCGCGAAGCGGGCGACGCGGCCCACCCGGTCGACGGCCGCGTGCAGGGGGTCACTGATGGCCGGATCGCGCGAGGTGTACAGCGCGACGATCTTGTCCACGGTCGCCGTGCGGCCCGCGGTCAGGTGCAGCCGGGTCAGCTGGACGGCCCGCGGGTTCTCCTTGCGGAAGGTGACGGGCGCCTCGGAGAGGAGCCGGGACGCGAGGGCGATCCGGATGTCGGAGGTACGGGTGCGGCAGTGCAGCCACACGGTGTCCGGTCCCGCGCTGCCGCTGTGCGCATGGGTCAGATGCCGGCCGTCCAGGTCCCGGTAGCGGGCCACCCCCGCGTTGGTGACACCGCCGTCGAGGGCCGCCTCGACCTCGAGTGCGCCGGGGTAGTGCCCCTCGGCCGTGAACTCGGTGCGCAGCGCGGCCAGGTGAGGGTCGCCCATATGCACCAGCCGTTCCTGACGCACCCTCAGCACCCGGCCCTCGCCCAGGTCGTACCGGGTCAGCCGCTCCAGCAGTCCCGAGGAGATCCGGAGGGTCTCGCGGTGGTCGAGCACGGTCACCGTGTCGGGGGTGAGCCACGGCCCGCCGGGCATCCGGAACCGCAGGGGCAGCCAGTTGGGCAGGTTGACGAGGTCCTCGTTCTCGATCCGCCTCCCGGCCACCTCGGAGATGAGCCGGTCGTAGCAGCCGGCCGCGTACGTTCCCGGGTAGTGCACGTCGTCGGCGACGCATTCCGGCAGCGCCCCCCGGGTGGCGAAGAAGCCGTTGCCGAGCGTGCACAGCGACTCCCGAAGGCGCACCTCGGCGGGGTCGTATCCCTCGTACTCCCAGGTCCAGCCGGTCACGTCGGCGCTCCTTCCCCAGGAGACCCAGCGGAGGATTCCGGTGGTCCCGCACGGGGTACCCCGTGCGGGACGGGAACACACACCGGACGGACGTACCTCCGGATCACCGGCGCGAAGCGCGTGTGCGGGTGGACCGGACCGAGCCCGGGGCCGACGGCAACGCGGTGAGGTGCGGTACCGGGCCCGCCAGCCCGGCGTGATCCGAACGAGAGAGGCCCCGGAGCCTGTCCTGCGGATCATGCCGCAGACGCGGGGGCCGGCATCCTCTCCCCCTCGAGCTCGTCGAGCAGGGGGCCCTCAGCGGCATTGTTGTCGGTTGCCGACTCCCCCGAACTCCCGGCTTCTCCCCCGGCCACCGCTGGGAGGTGCCCCCGGAGCGGGGAAGCCCCATCGCGTCGGCGCCCTCCCCGCCTTGCAGCTGAACGCTCCCCCGAGCTCTCGGCTCCTCTCGAACAGGGGGACCCCATGCGCAGAGGGACCCCCATGAACAGGGCTCGCACGCCCCGCTCGCCCCGGCTGGACAGATACCGCCAGTCACCCCCGGCTTGATCCGCCGGCCAGGCCCTGGCCCTCCCGCACGGGCACGCGCCACACCAGGGTGGTGCCACGGTCCGGGGCGCTGTCGATCTCCAGGCCGCCGCCCAGCTGCGCGGCGCGTTCGGCCATGTTGCGCAGTCCGCTGCGGCGGCCGCCCTCCGGGATGCCCACTCCGTTGTCGGCGACGGTCAGCCGCACCTCGCGGCCGTCGGTCTCGAGGGCCACCTCGACCCGGTCGGCACGCGCGTGCCGGGCGATGTTGGTCAGGGCCTCGGACAGGACGGCCACCAGATGGTCGGCGGTCTCCTTCGGTACATGGGTGTCGACCAGGCCCTCCATCCGCACGCTGGGCGCGAAGCCCAGCACGGGGGCCGTCTCGCCGACCAGCCGCACGGCGCGGGCCCGCAGTCCGGTCCCGGAGGCGGTGTCGTGGGCGCGCAGGCCGAAAATGGTCGATCTGATGATCTTGATGGTCTCGTCCAGGTCGTCCACCGCCCGGGAGACCCGCTCCGAGGCCTCCTTGTGATCGATGAAACGGCCGGCGCTCTGCAGCGTCATCCCGGTGGCGAACAGCCGCTGGATCGCCAGGTCGTGCAGGTCCCGGGCGATCCGGTCGCGGTCCTCGAGCACCGCGATCTGTTCGGCGTCGCGGCGGCGCTCCGCCAGTTCCATGGCCACGGCGGCCTGCGCGGCGAAGCCCTGCAGCGGCTCGATCTCCTTCTCGGAGAACTCGCCGTCGCCTGCGGCGCGCACCAGCAGGACGATGCCCCGTACGCCGTCCCCCGATCCCACGGGCACGGCCACCGCCGGGCCGAGGCCGGTGAAGCGCGGCGGTCCGGACGACACCCGCTCGTCGCAGGAGACGTCCGGGCTGGTGACGGGGGCGGCGCCGGTGAACGCCCGGCCCAGCAGGCTGTCGTCGACGGGGACGACGAGTCCGCGGTGGGCCTCCGCCTCCTGGCCCAGGGCGAGTTCCACGGTCAGCGATGCGGTGCCCTCCATCGGCACCGCCACCTCGGCGAGTGCCGCGCCGGTGATCTCCATGGCCCGTTCGGCGATCAGCAGCAGGGCCTCGCTGCCGCCGCCGCCGGACATCAGGGCATGGGTGATTTCCGTGTTCGCCTGCAGCCACCGCTCCCGCAGCCGGGACTCCTCGTACAGCCGGGCGTTGTCGATGGCGACGCCCGCGGCGACGGCCAGGGTCGACAGGACCGACTCGTCCTCCTCGTCGAACTGCGCTCCGGCACGCTTCTCGGTGAGGTACAGGTTGCCGAAGATCTGGTCGCGGACCCGGATGGGGACGCCGAGGAAACTGTTCATCGGCGGATGGTGGGCCGGGAAGCCGAAAGACGCGGGGTGCCCTGACAGCTTCGCCAGCCGCAGCGGCTGGGGGTGCCGGATCAGCTCCCCGAGGATGCCGTGGCCCTCGGGGTAGTGGCCGATGCGGGCGATCTCCTCCTCGCTGACGCCGACCGTGTGGAAGGCCGACAGCCGCTTGCCGTCGGGACCGATCACGCCGAGGGCGGCGTACTCGGCGTCCACCAGCACCGCCGCGGCGTCGACGATGCTGTGCAGGACCTGCTTCAGGTCCAGCTCGCGGCCCACCTCGAGGACGGCCTCCAGCAGGCTGTGCACCCGGTCGCGCGTGCCGCGGGCCGCGTCGATCCGGGCCTGGAGCTCCTCCAGCAGCTCGTCCAGCCGCATCTGCGGCAGCAGCGGACGGGGATCCCCGTCCCGCTCGGAGCTCTCCACCCGTGGTCCTCCCGTTTGCTCGCCCTACCGGCAGCGTGTTCCCGGCAGGTCCACGTTAACGGGCGCGGCCCGGCCTTCTCCCACCGGTCGGCGAACCGGGCGTCAGCGGCCCGTGCGCCGCAGCCGGTCCTGCGCCTGGGTGGCGATCACTGCGGCCTGGATACGGCGTTCCACCCCGAGCTTGGCCAGCAGCCGGGAGATGTGGTTCTTCACCGTCTTCTCCGCAAGATACAGCCGCTGGCCGATCTGCCGGTTGGTCAGCCCCTCGCCGATCAGGGCGAGGATCTCCCGCTCGCGTTCGGTCAGTCCGGGCAGGGCGTCCTGCTCCTTCTCCGGCTCCTGTTCCTGCCGCAGCCGGGCCATCAGGCGGGTGGTGGCGCTCGGGTCGAGCAGGGACTGTCCGGAGGCGACCGTCCGCACGGCCGTGACCAGGTCCGAGCCCTGGATCTGCTTCAGTACGTAACCGGAGGCGCCCGCCATGATCGAGTCCAGCAGGGCCTCCTCGTCGTCGAACGAGGTGAGCATCAGGCAGGCCAGATCCGGCAGCGTCGAGCGCAGCTCGCGGCACACGGTCACCCCGTCCCCGTCGGGCAGACGGACGTCGAGGACCGCCACGTCGGGGCGGAGCGCGGGGACGCGGACCAGGGCCTGCTCGGCAGTGGCGGCCTCACCCACGACGGTGATGTCCGGTTCGTCGTTCAGCAGGTCGTGCACTCCGCGGCGGACCACCTCGTGGTCGTCCAGCAGGAATACCCGGACGGGCCGGTCGGGTGCCGGCCTCTCGCTGTCCGCCATCTGACGCTCCTTGTCCTCATGTGCCGGGCCGTACGCCGTGTCCCGGTGCTCCCGGCCGCCGGGAGGTCCCTCACCGGAATCCTTCTCGATCCAGGGCCGAACGGCCAGGGCCGATCGGCCCTGATTCCTCCCGGGCCACCTGTTCTCCGCCGGGGTCCCGCGCTCTTCGACCGGCCGGCTCCGCCACCGCTCCGGACGGGCTCCGGAGATCGCGGGGCGTGAGCAGGGCCGGTCGGTCCGGATACCGGGGACCATCGGCATCTGGAGCGTGCCGGACGGCTGGGCCATCCTCGGAGACAGGAGCGACACCGATCCCCCGCGGTGTCGCTCCTGTCCACGGTACCGACGGTGGCGAACCGCCGGGCCGCCGGGCCGCCCCTCCGGTGCCTGCCCGGCGCCCGTACGCGGATGCCCTACCGGTCGGTAGCGCCATTCGGTGCCCGTGGCCCGCCGGTAGGGCCGCCCGGCCCTACCGGCGGGCTCGGTGGTGCGGGTTGACTGGCCGGTATGTCCGAAAAACACGGCAGGCACGCGGCGGAGCCGACCGAGCGGACGGTCACCGGAACGACGGTCGTCGCCCCGCGGGGTGAACTCGACCTGCTCACCGCGCCGGTCCTGTCGCAGCGCCTGGACGTACTGACCTCCGGCGCCTTTCCCGACCTGGTGCTCGATCTGCGCGCCGTGTCGTTCATCGACTGCTCGGGCCTGCGCGCGCTGTGCCGTGCGCGCCGGCGGGCCCTGTCCTGCGGCGGGCGGCTGCGGCTGATCACACGCAGCCCCGGTCTGCTGCGGGTCCTCCACCACACCCGGCTCACCGGTGCGTTCGAACTCCTCCCCCGCCTGCCTGCGGAGCTCGACCCGGCCGCCGCCCGCCCCACGGAGGGCAAAGGCCCCCGCCCCTGAACAACGCGCCATGAGTCCTGGGGCCGAGCCGACCGGCCCCATTCCCTGGGCGCCGCCCGGGACCGAAGGTCCTCTCCTTCCGGGCCGATGGGCCCGCAGCATCCCACGAGCAGCGGTTACCGCCGGAAACGCTCTCGTCGGATTGCTATACAGAAGGTGCCGCCGGTCCGGAACGGCGGCCCAACCTCCGTACTTCGTCATGTCGTTGGGAGACCTCATGCTGTCCGAAGAATCCGCCGCAGTGGTCCGGGCCACCCTTCCCGCCGTGGCCGGAGCTCTCGACGAGATCACCGCACGTTTCTACGGGGCGATGTTCCGCGACCGCCCCGAGCTCCTGGACGGCATGTTCAACCGGGGTAATCAGGCCAGCGGGGCCCAGCGCCGGGCGCTGGCCGGTTCCATCGCCGGTTTCGCGCAGGCGCTGCTCGCCGACCCGGACACCCGGCCGGACGCCCTGCTGGCACGGATCGCGCACAAACACATCGCGGTCGGGGTCACCGACGACCAGTACACGATCGTGCACAAGTACCTGTTCGGTGCGATAGCCGAGGTCCTCGGCGATGCCGTCACCCCCGAGGTGGCCGCGGCCTGGGACGAGGTGTACTGGCTGATGGCGGGCGCCCTCATCGGACAGGAGGCTCGCCTCTACCAGGAGGCCGGGGTCGCGCCGGGTGAGATCTGGCAGCGGTGGACGGTCGTCGAACGGCGTGAGGAGACCGCCGATGTCGTGTCGTTCGTGCTGCGCCCGGCCGACGGCGAACCGGCACCGCGCGCACGGGCCGGGCAGTACGTGAGCGTACGGCTGCGGATGCCCGACGGAGTGCGCCAGCTGCGCCAGTACAGCCTGTCCTCGGACCCCGGCGGCGATCTCCGCCGCATCACCGTCAAGCGGGTCGCCGGGAACGCGGAGGAACCGGACGGCGAGGTCTCCAACCTGCTCCACGCGCACACCCGCGCCGGTGACGAACTCACCCTGTCCGTGCCGGCCGGCGACGTGACCCTCGACGAGGCGGACACCCCGCTGGTGCTGGTCTCGGCCGGGATCGGCTGCACGCCCATGGTGGGCATGCTCGCCCGGCTCGCGGCGACGGGTTCGACGCGCCGGGTCCTGGTGCTGCACGCCGACACCTCGCCCGAGGAGCACGCCCTGCGCACCGAGGTACGGGCACTGGTGGAACGGCTGCCGGATGCCCGCGCGGTCTTCTGGTACGAGCGGCCGGGCGACGAGGAGCCCGGGGCGCGCGGCGGCCTGATGGACCTCGCCGGGATCGATGTCCCGGCGGACGCGTCGGTGTATCTGTGCGGCCCGCTGCCGTTCATGCGTACGGCGCGCGGCCGGCTCCTGGGCGCGGGCGTCCCCGCCCGGCGGATCAGCTACGAGGTCTTCGGTCCCGATCTGTGGCTCCCCGAAGCGGCCTGACCGCGCCGTACACCGGGTGTGGGCCCCTCCCGCGCAGTGCGCGGGAGGGGCCCACACCCGTCACGGCCGGGACCGTCGCGGCCCGGAGCGCTCCGGGCCGCGACGGTCCTGTCTCAGACCTCCAGATCGTTCTCGATCCGGCGCAGCTGGTGGCGGGCCATCGCCAGGTTGGAGCGGCCGCTGTCCAGCACCAGGTACAGGAACAGCCCGTTGCCGCCGCGTCCCTTGATCGGGCGGATCAGGTGGTACTGGGTGCCCAGGGTGATGAGGATGTCGTCGATCTCTTCCTTCAGCCCCAGAAGTTCCATCGTGCGCAGTTTCGAGCGCACGACGTCGGTGTTGCCCGCGGCGGCGACCTCCAGGTTGAAGTTCTTGCCACCGCCGATCGTGCCGAGCGCCATGCCACTGGTGTAGTCGACGAGTGCGGCGGCCGTGGCGCCGTCGATGGAGCTGAGGCAGTCCTTGAGCGAGGTCTCGGTGTTGGCCATGAGAGGTGTCCTTTCGGTCGTGGTGGTTGTTCCGGTCGGCCACCAGGTGGTGTCACGGGGGCCGGCCGAGGGGAAAAGCCTGGATTCAGCCGCCGGGCTGGGGCCGGGGCTGGTGTGTCGGCCGCTGCGGGGTGCGCACCGGCAGGGTGCCGATCCGGCGGTCGGCGTCCTGGGACGACGGGACGTGCACGTCGAGCGCCGCGCGCTCCGCGTGCCTGCCACCGTCCGGACCGACACGGGTGTCGATGAGTTCCGCGATCCGCGCACCGCTGCGCCGGCCCTCCAGATGCAGCCGGCCCACGTTGACCCGGTCGTCGGCGAGCAGGGTGAGTACCGCGGTGCTTCCGGCCGCGTAGGTCGCCACGTATCCCCGGGTGCCGCGCACCAGCAGTTCGCGGAACTCGCCACGGGCGGCGGCATCCGTCATCCGGTACGCGACCCCGAGCGCGGCGGCGGTCAGCGCGGCCAGGCCCTCCGGCTCGGTGTCGGGCACGTCGTGGGCGAGGACGAGTCCGTCGACGGTGGCCGCGAGCGACCCCGCCAGCCGGGGGATCCGGGTACGGAGCCGACGCAGTTCGTCCAGCACGTCGGTCTCGACGGCCATGAGCAGTCTCCTTTCGGCACGCTGTCGACGCGCGCGGATCACAGGTCCTCCAAGGCATCCAGGAGCCGTCGCAGCAGCGCCGTGTCGGGCTCGTCCCACGCAGCGCCGGATGCGCCGGTGCCCGGACCGGCGGAGACGACGGGCGGGGGCGGTGCGGGGGTGATCAGTCCGTCGGCGGCCAGGCGGCGCAGCTCGACGAGGGTGTGGAAGGTGCGGCACGCGAGGGCCGAGGCGATCTGCGCGGCGGTGCTGGCGCCGTCGACCCGGGCGAGGGTCCGGCCGCGGCGCGGCGGCAGGTCCGCCGGATCGGCACCGGGTAAGCGGGTGAGCGGGGCGGTGTCGACGGCGGGGTCGGGCCAGATGCGGTCCAGCAGGTCACGGCGGCGCCGCGACTCGCGCAGCACGCCGGCCACCGGGACGGGGCGGACCGCGCCGAACCAGTGGGCGGCCTCGGGTCTGAAGCGGAGCGCGGCGGTGTCCTGGGCGAGCGCGAAGTACGCGGCGTCGAAGAGCGCGCCCAGGTGGCACAGCTCCAGCGCGCCGGCGGTGAGCCGACCGCTGTCCACGAGCTGGCGGCCGACGCGGTGGCGGGCACCGGCCCGCTCGACCGCCTCCCACCAGCCGTCGGCGGGGAGCGCGCCGCTGCCGGTGAGCAGATCGCCGAGGTCGGGGCTGTACGCGGATTCGACGTGGACGATGTGCCCCGCCGCCAGGTAGAAGACCCCGGACTCGGTGGAGAGGGCTCCGGTGGCGCGGTCGGCCGCGAGGCTGCCGAGCATGGCGGGCGCCGATCCCTCGGTGGCTGCCACGGTGGTCATCCGAGCACCAGCCGGTCCGCCATCTCGGCCAGCCGGATGCGGGCCAGGGCCAGGTTGCCTTCGCCTCGGTCGAGCCACAGGTACAGGAACACGGTGCTGTCGAAGGTCGTGATCACGAACCGGAGCAGGTGGTACGCCTCGACGGTGGTGAGGATCAGGTCCTGGACGGGCGGTTCCTTGCCGGACAGGACGGACGCCGCACCGCCGGCCGGTGCGAGTGTGCCGCTCTCCATGGCGAGACGGGCGAGTTCGGCGGTCTCCGCCGCCGTGGCCTCCGGGTCGTCGCCCGGTGCCTCGCCCACCGCGCCGAGCGCGAGTCCACTGATCCAGTCGACCACCAGCGCTCCTCGCGCACCGGGCAGTCGCATGGCTTCCAGCAGGCTCTCATCGATTCCGGGCACGCCGGATCCCCCTCCATCACACGGCAGTACCGCGAACGTGACCTCGAAGCTACGCTGTGTGCTCGACCGAGGTGTGGGCTTTGGTGTTTTCCTTTGGAATATGCGACATGGGCCCTTCGACGCTGGTACCGTCGGCGCTTTTCGAGGTCGGGCACGACCGCTGGGAGGGGCTCCCGGAGCGGCGGGGCGCGGGCAGGGCCTTCCCCTGTGCGGATGGTGGGCCGGCCCTGCTCGCGGGGACCCATTGTGGTGACCGGACATCGCCGCGACCACGGGTGACGGCCTCCACCATGTGTGCGCTCCGCACACCCCGTGCGCACAGGCGCACATGGCACATGGGGATGACACGTACGGGGGTGACACGTGCCATATGAGGGCCCGCCGCACGGGTGGCGGGAACGAGAAACGCCGTCCGGCGTTCCACCCGTGTCGGTCCCACCGTCCGCCAGCGACGACAATGGCAGGAAGCACGTGCCCCCGTTCACCCCTGGACCCATGCCTGTCTCACGCACAACCCGCTCCATGGTCCCGCCCTCCGTCTGGCTGACCGCCGGCCGGTACTCCGGGACCTCCGCACACGACGTACTCCGGCGCACCCTGCACCGGCTGAAGGGCAGCGGGGACATCGACTCCTTCCTGGAACTGCCCGAAGAACCGCCCGGGGCAGGGCCGAAGCCGCGGCACGACGCACCGGACCTGGTGTTCCAGGCCCGGGTCCGGGTCGACGGCCCGGTGACCGTACGCGCCCGGCTGAGTGTCGGACCCGGTACCGGCGGAGGCCGGCCCTAGGTCCTGGTCGCCGAGGCCGAACAGCCGTGGGACCTCATGTGGCCGTCCCCCACCGGCGTGTTCTGGCCCGTGGACGAGCCGGACATGGAGTGGAATCACGACGCGGTCACAGGTCTGCGGCTGGGAGAGATCAGTCCGCTCCCCGAGGACGACAAGGCCGTACGGCGGCTGATGCGCGACTGCGCGCGAAAAGCGGACGGGAACAGGTGGAACATCCACGTCGTCGTCCACGAGGCGATGACCACGGACGACCGCGGCCGGATGCCGCTCGCACGCTGGCTGCCACCGGGCCTGCGACACCGTGTGGTGGAGCACCGGGCCGCACCGCACCAGCTGCGGGTCGTGAACTGGGCGCTGCGCGACTGTGGCGTCGAGGTGCCGCGCGGCGGTGCGGTGGTTCTGCCCGGCAGCCCGGTCCCGGACGGCTATGACGCCGGGGAGTTCTCGGTGCGCGTGGTCTTCCTGGACGGCACCCGGCCGGCCGGCCTCGTCGACGCGGTGACCCGGTTCGCGGCCCTGCCGCGTCCGCTGCCGGCCGGGGCCGAGGCGGCGCTGACCGCGCTGCGGGAGGACTGGCGCCTGCTGAACCTGGCGGAGCAACTCGCCCGCGAGCGCCGGCTGGTCTCCCTGTACGCCGAGGCGCTGGAGGCCATGACCACGTCCCGCGACCTGTACCGGGAGGCCGCCGAGAGCGCCCAGGAGGCGCTGGCCGCGTACCGGGAGGCCACCGGGACCCCGGGTGTCCGGGCCCTGCCGTCCGGCACACCGGCGCCGTCCCCGATGCGGCGGCTGACCCGCACGTTCGAGCGCCTGGGGTTCGGTCCCGGGGCACGCCGTCCGTCGCGCGCCGAGGAGGAGCGCCGGGTCCCGCCCGCCGCCGACGCGCAGTCGACGTCCTCCGGTCCATAGGGTGGCCTGTCCGGCGCGATCCGCCGGACAGGTGAGGGCCGGACAGGTGAGGGCCGGCCGCCCGTCGGGGCGGCACACCGCCCGGGCCGTACGGAGGTCAGTCCGGCGCCCGGGGTGTGCCGGGCGCCGGCCACACCGTCCCGTGTCTGCCGGGGAACGGGGACGCCACCCGGACGACCAGGGCCGTCAGCGCCAGGAGCGCGGCGACCACGGCCGCCGCGCCGGCGAGCCACTGCGGGGCGAGTGCGAGGCCGGCGGCCCGGGACAGGGCGGCGGACGGGAAGGTACCGCCGTAGGCGTGGGCCCCGGCCAGGGCGGCCGGCAGCACGACCGCCGCCCCCAGTACGAGCACGCCGGGGCGTACGACCAGGAACAGGGCCAGCGCCGTGCAGAGCACCGGCAGACCGACCGCGAGGACGTGCGGGACCAGGGAAAAACCGTCGTCCCGGAGCGGGAAGTGGACCACCGCGCACACGGCGAGGGCCACCGCGGCGGACCAGCTCGACCAGATCATGGACCGGGCGGGCTGTGCGTGCACCCGGCGGGGGTGCCGGATCCGCCGCCTCGAGTGCAGGGCCGCCGCGCCCCGGGGGCCGCGGTGCAGGGGTGGCAGACCCGCCTCCGGTCTCCCACGGCGCTCGTCGTCCCGCACGCCCCCGTGTTCTTCCCCGCGCCGGTCCTCATCCCCGCCGGCGTCCCCGGCCCCTTCCCGGGTTCCGTACGCGGCACCGGTCCGGCCCCCGCGCTCGTCCTCGTACCGGGAGGGTTCGGGCGCGGCACGGTCGAGGTGATCCGGTGGGGGCTGCGCGGCCAGACGGTCTATCAGCTCGATCAGTTCCTCGACGGAACGGCCGGAGGCGGCGGCCCGCAGTGCCTCCTCACGGCAATGGGGTGCCAGCTGCTCGCTGTGCAGCAGTGCCACCAGCCGGGTCACGTCCTCCACCGGACGGTGCGCCGCCGCGGCCCGGATCGCCTCGTCCGCGCTGTCGGCGTCGCGGGGCGGCCGGGTCAGCAGGGCGACCAGACGGGCCACGTCCTCCACCGGGCGGCTCACCCCGATGACGCGCAGGGCGTCGACCACGGCCCGAGTGTGTTCGGGTGAACGGGCCAGTGACGTGATGAGGTCGGCGACCTCGTCCGGGGGGCGGTCCGACACCGCCGCGTACACCAGGTCGCCCACAGGATCGCCGTACTGCTGCCGATGCCACTCCTCCTCGTGGCGTAGGAGTTCCGCCGGGTTCACGTCCGGACGCGGCCCACCGGTGCCGTAGACCGTCCCGGCGGCCGGAAGGGGCGTCGGTGGCGGCTCCGACGGGAGGGCCACGTCCGTTCCGCCGGATATCTCGGAGGCAGTCGGGACGGTCGAGTCGCTCGAGGGACTCGAGGTGTCCGACGGAGGTGTCGATGAGCAGGTGGTCATGCTCGGCTCCATGAATGAAGACTCAGGCCGCTCCCCGCCCCCGTACGTACGACGAGCGACGTTACGTGGACCATTACTAAGCGCCCCGGCCCGGCACGGCCACTCAGCTGGGCCACTGGTATGACATGTGCCACTCCGCCGATCTCTCCGGGTGTCATACCGGAGCCGTTCCCGGGCATCCAGACAGGGAGAGCGGTGTCTCGCCGCCTCTGGAGGAGGACAGCCCGTGGACACAACCACCGTGGTACTCGTGGTGGCCGCCGTCGCCGCGGCCGCCGTGCTGGCCTGCGCCGTGGCCGTCATGGTGCGACTGGTCCGCACCCGGCGCGAGCTGCGGCGCGCCGGCCTGCCCACGGGCCCGCGCTGGGTGTTCTGGGGCGCGGTCCTCTATCTCGTCCTGCCGACCGACCTGCTGCCCGACCCGGTGTATCTGGACGACGTCGGCGTGCTGCTGCTCGCGCTGCGCTCCATGCGCGGATCCCTCGGCGCGGGTTCACCCGGAGCGACCTCCCGGCGCCCGGATCGCGAACCCGCGCGTGACTACGCTCCGTGAGGAAACCAACCACCCGTTCGATTCGTATAAGTCTCTGGAAGCCAAAACAAGTCGGCGGACCAAGCAGCGGTGCACAGCGGGCCGTCGCCTGGTCGGCGCAGCACCGACGAGGGAGAGACGATGCAACCGTTCGCGCTCAACTACGCACGTCCGGCACCGGAGTTGGCCGTAACCACTCCGTATGTGTACAACTCCGGACTGCAGTTGAACGTCCTCGCCGACGGACGAGTGGCGGCCCGCGATCACGCACTGTTGCGAGAGGTGGGCACCACGACGTCCACGGCGGGCTCCAAGACCCATTTCGACGACTGACTGTGTGTCGCAGACGATGACCGTACTGATCCTCACCTGCGAGGAGGATGTGACCGCCGACATGGTGGTCGTGCATCTGCACGACTCCGGAGTTCCGGTGGTACGCCTCGACCCTGCCGATCTGACCGCCGGCGTCTCGCTCTCGGGTGAATACGTGCACGGCCGCTTTCGCGGCCATCTCTCCGCCGGGGGGCGGCTGGTGAGCATCAGCGGGTTGCGGTCCGTGTGGGTGCGCAGGCCGGGAACCCCGGCCGGGCGGGCGGTCCGGCCGTCGCCCTGGCTGACCGAGGAGGCCGCCCAAGCTCTCTACGGGATGCTGCGCGGCTCGGACGCCCGCTGGATGAACCATCCGGACGCGGCCCGGCAGGCACGCCACAAGCCGTGGCAGCTCCGGCTGGCGCAGCGCTGCGGCCTGCCCGTGCCGGCCACGGTGATCACCTCCTTCCCGCGCGCCGCCCGGGAGTTCGCGGAGCGGTTTCCGGACCTGGTGGTCAAACCTGTCTCCGGCTCTCATCCGCAGGATCCGCCGCGGGCCGTGCCGACCAGCAGGGTGGCGCCGGACGCCGACTTCGCCGCCGTGGCGTTCGGGCCGACACTGCTCCAGCGGCGGATCGCGAAGCGCGCCGACATCCGGCTCACCGCCGTGGGCGAGCGGCTGCTGGCCGCCCGCAAGGCCACGGACCCCGGCGCCGAGCCGACGGAGGTGGATGTGCGTTTCGCGCCGCCCGGGGCGCCCTGGGAGCCGGTCGATGTACCGCCGCGTATCGCCGACTCCGTGCTCGCCTATCTGCGCGAGGCCGAACTGGCTTACGGGGCCTTCGACTTCGTCGAGGACGCCGATGGGACGTGGTGGTTCCTGGAGTGCAACCAGTCGGGGCAGTTCGGGTTCGTCGAGGTGGAGACGGGCCAGCCGATCGCGCGTACCGTCGCCGAGTGGCTGGCGCGGCCCGTTCCCAAGGAGACGGTGGAGGCCGACAGGGCGCCCACCACGGCAGGCTGAGGGACCCGTCACCCCGTGGGGGCGGGGTGGTACGGGCCCGCCCTCCGGGGCGGTACCCGGATCAGTGCGGCCTGGGGCCGGGCAGAAGGGCGGTGCGCTGCCAGCCGTTGCCCGGGGACTGCCTACGGTCGAGGCCTCCCTGGGAGTGCCCGGGGGACTGCAGGGGGCCCATGACCAGCTCCAGTTCCCTGTTCACTCGTTCGGCCTCGCTGCGGACCTGGGCGGGCACATCACCGCGCTCCGTGATGAGTCGGTCGTAGATGGGGGATTCCTTGAACACCCTGCAACGTGCCTCTCTGCTTCGCCGGCCCCGGGACGGGGACGCGACTGACGAGTGTAGGCGCCCGGACATCCTTCAGGGGGAATTCACCCGTACGACTTGACGCAGACCGGTACACGAGGGACAGTCCCCGCGCCCCGGGGCAGGAAGCGCGGGGCGGTGCCGGATCCGGTCAGGCGCCCGTGGTCGAACCGGGGCGGACGATCATGAGAACCGTGACCGTCGCCCACAGCAGGTTGAACACACCGGTGAACATGGCCAGTCGCGCTGTCGCCCGCCGGTCGACGGACCGGTGCTGGGCCACCTGCTCGACGAGTTCGTCCTGACGGGGCAGCACGAAGGCGATCAGGACGGCCGCGGCCGCCGCCGTGAGCGCGATGGAGGTGACGAGCCAGCCGTCGCCCAGAACCCCCATGGCGAGCGCGGTGGCCAGCCCGAGCACGGGTACCGCGATGCCGATGCGGGAGTAGACCCTGCAGACGCGGTGCAGCACCTCGACGGTGGTCACCGCCGCCGCGACGGGCCCCTCGCCCCCGCCGGGCACGGCGCGGCGCGCGGCCGGCGGGAACATGCTCGCCGCGACGGTCACGGGACCGACGGCGAGGATGGCGGCGAGGACGTGCAGGGACAGCAGGAACTTGGTCACCGGGGCTCTTTCCTTGGCGTGATCAGCGGTGAAGAGCTCACGCTAAGGGCCTTTTCGACCTTCACCCATGGGCTGGATCGACAGCTTCCTACGGATTCCCGCCAACCGCATCCATCTGCCTTTCCTCCGGCTTCCCGCACCACCGTCCACCCCTGCCCCGGCTCTTACGAGTGGCGGGAATCCACCTATCGTGGCGTTCATGCACTCCGTGGCGATTCTTCTGCTCGACCGGGTCATTCCGTTCGACATGGCGGCACCCATGCAGACCTTCGACTGGACCCGGCTGCCCGACGGCCGGCCCGCCTACCGAGTGCGGCCGTGCGCCGAGACACCCGAGGTGGCGGCGGACGGCGGGCTGTCCCTGCGCGTCGACCGCGGACTGGAGGCGCTGGCGGACGCCGACACGATCATCGTCCCGGGCCGCGCCGACGGCGCCGCGCCGCTCTCCCCCGCCGTCGTCGCGGCGCTGCGCCGGGCGGCCGGGGCGGGCACCCGGATCGCCTCGGTGTGCGTGGGAGCGTTCGTGCTGGCGGAGGCGGGACTGCTGGACGGACTGCGCGCCACCACACACTGGGTGGCCGCGGACCGGCTGGCCCGCGACTTTCCACGTGTCGAGGTGCAGCCGGACGTGCTCTACGTCGACAACGGGCAGATCCTCACCTCGGCCGGTGCCGCCGCCGCGCTGGACATGTGCCTGCACATGGTCCGCCGGGACCTCGGTTCGGCGGTGGCCGCGAACACGGCCCGGATGTCCGTCATGCCGTTGGAACGCGAAGGCGGACAGGCCCAGTTCATCGTGCACGAGCACCCGCCCGTGCCCCGCGGGTCGACCTTCGAGCCGTTGTTCGAGTGGATCGAGGACAGCCTGGCCCACGAGGTCACCCTCGGGGCGATGGCGGCGCGTGCCGGGATGAGCGAGCGCACCTTCGGCCGCCGTTTCCGCGAGCAGACGGGCACCACGCCGGTGCAGTGGCTGCTACGGGCTCGGGTACGGCGCGCCCAGTACCTGCTGGAGAACAGCGACTACACGGTCGAGCGGGTCGCCCAGCAGTCCGGGTTCGGCTCCCCCACGGCGTTCCGCGAGCGGTTCCGCAAGGTGGTGGGCACCACGCCGTACGCGTACCGGTCGGCGTTCCACAGCCGACGGCCCGTCGGGCGGCCCGCCACCACGGGCACCGGCTCGTAGCCGCCGGTCACACGGTCAGGCAGCGGCCGTTCTCACCGTCCGGGTCCGTGGTCCGGCCGTCGGCCGCGGTCCGCTCCTGGGCGAGCAGCGCGTCCGCGCGGGTGACGGCCTCACGGATGCCGGCCGTTCCGGTCATCACGCAGAGCGTGTACGTGATGTCCTCCAGCTCACGCGCCGCGACGGGTGAGTGCCGCTCCGCCTGCGCGATCCGCAGCGTCGCGTAACGCGTCAGCAGCCGTCTGACGGTCTTCGGATCCGGTACCAGCACGAAGGCGCCTCTCTCTCGGTGTGTCGCTGCGCCTACCCGTATTGCGCGGAATCATTCCTCCCATGTGGCCACCTGACCGGAATGACCGGCAACCGGGTGCTTCGGGGTAGCTCGTCAGGCCGCCTGACCGCTGTGCAGGGCGGTGTACGCCCCGCCCCTGCGCAGCAGTTCCTCGTGGGTGCCGATCTCCTGGATCCGGCCGTCCGCCATGACCACGATCCGGTCGGCCCCGCGCACGGTGGACAGCCGGTGTGCCACGACGAAGGTGGTCCGCCCGCGCAGCAGCCGGGCGAGCGCCTCCTGGACCAGCGCCTCGGAGCGGGTGTCCAGTGCCGAGGTCGCCTCGTCGAGGACGAGCACCTTGGGGTCCCTGATCAGGGCGCGGGCGATGGCGAGGCGCTGGCGCTGGCCGCCGGACAGGCGGGCGCCACGCTCCCCGACGAGGGTGTCCAGGCTCTGGGGCAGCCGGTCGACGAACTCCAGCGCGTTGGCGTCGCGCAGCGCGGACCGCACCGACTCCTCGTCGGCGTCGTCCATGCCGTAGGCGACGTTCTCCCTGATCGTGCCGTCGAAGAGGATCGACTCCTGGGGCACGACCGACAGGAAGCGCCGGTAGGTGCGCAGGTCGAGGCCGTTCATGTCGGCGCCGTCGAGGAGCAGGCGGCCCGAGGTCGGACGGATGAAGCCTGTGACGAGGTTGAGCACGGTGGACTTGCCCGCGCCCGAGGCGCCCACGAAGGCCACGGTCTCGCCCGGGGCGACGTCGAGGGTGAAGTCTCGTACGGCGGGCCGCTCGTCCCGCTCGTAGGCGTGGCCCACGTCCTCGAACGTGACCGCGCCGCGCAGGGCGGTGACCCTCGTCTTGCCCTCGTTGTCCTCCAGTTCGGGCGCCTGGAGGACCTCACCGACCGAGCGCACGGACTCGAGGCCCTTGGTGATGACCGGGGCCAGGCCCGCCAGTGTCGTCGTGGAGTTGGTGAGCGTGGTCAGGAAGGCGCTCAGCATCACGATGTCGCCGGCGGTGACGCCCCAGACGTCGTAGTACGAGACCAGCGCCGCGCCGGCCAGCACGAGAACGCCCACCATGTTGAGCACCACCCAGGCCAGCGAGCCGAACCGGCCGTTGACCAGGTCCAGGCGCATCCCGGAGGTGAGCAGCCGGTTCAGGGTGCCGTCCATCCGGTGCAGGGCCTTGCCCTCCAGCCCGTGGGCGCGGGTGACCGGGATGAGCCGGGTCATCTCCGTCACCCGGGACGACAGGGTCTCCACCTCGTGCCGGAAGTGCTCGTTGTGGGTCCGCAGCCGGGACCGCAGCCGGGCCACGAGCAGTGCGGCGGCGGGCACGACGACCAGGAAGACGGGCAGGAACTCGGGCGTGCGCAGGGCGATGATGACCAGTCCGCCGATGAGTACGGTGGTCGCGCCGAGCCCCGTCTCCGCGGTCTGCTGCACCATCTGTTCGACGGTCTCCACGTCCCGCACGACCTTGGCCTGGAGCACACCGGCGCTCACGCGGGAGTGGTAACCGATGGAGAGCTGCTGCATCCGCGTGCACAGCGCGGAGCGCAGGGCGGTGCCCATGCGGCGGACGCTGCCGTACAGCAGGCGCACGTAGAGCAGGTGCAGCGGGTAGTTGACCAGCAGGATGAACATGATGACGCCGGTGCTGGTCCAGAGCTGCGAGATCGGCCGGTGCTGCACCACGGTGTCGATGATGGATGCGGTGATCAGCGGCAGCAGCCAGACGGGACTGTGCTTGACCGTGAAGACGCCGACCGCGGCGGCGAGCCGGCCGCGGTCGGCGCGGAGGAGATAGGCGAGGGTGCGGACCGGGTGCTCGCCCCGGTAGCGGTGGTCGAGTGGTCTTGCCGGCGACGATGTCATCGGCGGTGGTCCTCCCCTGAAGACAGGTACGGCAGGTGCGGTCCGGTTACGGCTGTGCGGCGAACGCGCTCTCCGTCCCGGGCGGGGAGAAAGCGCTTTCCCCTCACCCGGGGTGGAGTACACCAGGCTCCTGCACGTGACCGCACCGGCGTCCACGGCCTGAGATCTCTCAGGCGGCGTCCAGTTCCTCGATCTCCTCTGCGCTCAGCACCAGGTCCGCGGCGCGGACCGAGTCGCGGACGGACTCCGGCCGGCTTGCCCCCGGGATCGGCACGACCACCGGCGACTTGGCCAGCATCCATGCCAGGCACACCCGGTACGGGCTCACCCCGTGCGTCTGCGCGACGCGCGCGAACGGGGCGTACGTCGAGCCCAGGCCACCGGCACGGGTGATACCCCCGAAGGGGCTCCAGGGCAGGAACGCGACGCCGAGTTCGGCACACAGCTCCAGCTCGGGCTCGCTGGAGCGGAAGGCCGGCGAGAACTGGTTCTGCACGGAGACGAGCCGGCCGCCGAGGATGTCCCGGGCCTGCCGGATCCGCTCCGGATCGGCGTTGGAGATCCCGGCCATCCGGATCTTGCCCTCGTCCAGCAGGTCGCGGACGGCGCCGATGGACTCGGCGTACGGGATCCGGGGGTCGGGCCGGTGGAACTGGTAGAGCCCGATGGCCTCCACGCCGAGCCGGCGCAGGGACGCCTCGCATGCCTCCCTGAGGTGCCGGGGGCTACCGTCCAGCGTCCAACTACCGTCGCCGGGACGCAGATGGCCGCCCTTCGTGGCGACCAGGACGTCGCCGCCCCGGTCGTGGGAGGCGAGGGCCTTGGCGATCAGGGTCTCGTTGTGGCCGACCTCACCGGCGTCCCGGTGGTAGGCGTCCGCGGTGTCGATCAGGGTGACGCCGGCGTCCAGCGCGGCGTGAACGGTGGCCAGGGAGCGCGCCTCGTCCGGCCGCCCCTCGATCGACATGGGCATGGCACCCAGCCCGATCGCGCTGACCTCGACATCACCGATACGGCGAGTGTGCATGGATGCGTGACCTCTTCCGGATGTCGTCCCACTACGTCTGGCAAGCGGTTCCAGCCTGGTCCCCCTACCGCGGGAAATCCAATAGAAGAATGCGAACGCATTCAGCAGGTACGGCTCTGAATCGGACGCGAGCCGGTCACCGGAGGCCGGAACCCCCGGGCGGGCGGCCGGCGGCACCCCGCGCCGCGCCGCGCACGACCGCGTCTTCCGGCCGGTTCCAGGAGGTTCACGCGGCTTCGTCCCGAGGGGCGCCGACACCACGGCGGGCAGGGAGCGCTCTCCACCCACTCGGCGCCCCTCCGCCCGGCCCGGCTCAAGCAACCCTTAAGAAGCGCTTAAGCACATGCGGAGTTCTCGCGGGGACTTCAAGTAAGTGCTGATCACAGCGGGTTGAGGGACAAGTCGGCCCCATTGGCGAGGGTGGTTCCGGTCCGTACCATCAGAGCCACGCGCCGACACCGACGTACGGCGTGAGAGCGCTCTCATCGCCATCGGAGAGCGCTACGGGACCTCAACCCCCACACCCCGTCGGCACCTTACCGGGTACCGCTCACCAGGAACGGTTCGTCAGAACCGCTCGATCATCCCAGGAGACCCCCACATGACTCCTCGTCACCAGCGCTCCCTCGGCCGCCGGAAGGTTCTCTTCGCCCTCGGCGGGGCAGCCGTGGCCGTGCCCGCCGCCGCCGCGCTCGCCCCCCACGCCCTCGCGGAGACGTCGCCGGACACACAGGCCGCGGCGGCCGCCGCGGCCCCCCTCCCGCTGACGATCGTCAACAACAGCGGCTCCTTCGGCAACGCGAACGTGCACCTCTACATCGTGGGAAACCAGGACGGACGCCAGGTGCGGCTCACCCCGGACGGCACTCTGGCTCCGGTCTCCCTGTCGGACAACGGCGCCGACGGCTTCACCGACTACGCGATCAGCCTGGCCGGCGGCGGCGAGACCCGGCTGTCCCTGCCGTACATGTCCGGCCGCATCTACGTGGCTCTCGGCCAGAAGCTCAAGTTCAAGGCCGTCGCGGACGGCAACGGCAACGCGGCGTTGCAGTACCCGGCCGGCTGGGTCACCTCGGACCCCAACTACGGTGTGCTGCACGACTGTGCGGAGTTCACCCACAACTCCGCCGGCATGTTCTGCAACACCACGATGGTCGACATGTTCAGCGTGCCGCTGAACATCCGGCTCACCGGTTCCAGGGACCAGTCCACGGGCGTGTTCCGGGACGGCGGCCGCAGTGCCGTGTTCGACGCGCTCAGGCGGGTGGAGGCTTTCTCGCGGCTGGTCGTGGACGACACCCGGATCATCGCGCCGGGCCACGGCCTGGACGCGGGCCTGTTCGCCAAGGACTACCTCGCGCCGTACATCGACGAGGTGTGGAGCACCTACACCGGACGTGACCTCAGGATCACCACCAACGCCGGCACCTTCACCGGCCGGGTGCGCGGCGGCCGGTTCACCTTCGACGGGCCCGCCCAGGTCTCCTTCGGCAGGCCGTCCACCCGGGACGTCCTCTTCTGCGACGGTGCGCTCGCCGCCCCGAACGACGGCACGACCGGCCCGGTCGCCGCCGTGCTCGGCGCCGGCTTCAACCGCTCGACGCTGCTCAGCCACCCCGGCCAGCCGACCACCGACGCCTCGGCCTTCTACCGGACCGAGCTCACCAACCACTACTCCAAGGCCGTGCACACGGCCACGGAGGACGGCAAGGCCTACGGCTTCGCCTTCGACGACGTCGCCGACTTCGCCTCGTACATCCAGGACACCTCCCCCACGGGCGTACGCCTGACACTGTCGCCCTTCTGAGGTCGGTCCGGAAGCCCTGGGAGGGCCGGAGTGCGGGCTGCGTCCCTCCTCGCCCGCGGCACACCGCGGGCGAGGAGGGACGCAGCCGAGGGCACCGGGGCCGTGGGGCGTGACGCGGACGCGCCCGTGAGCGTCGCCCTGCCGTCGCGGACAGGTTTTCCGCGGGCCGGGGAAGGTACTCCTGCACATGAGGAGCGGCCCCTTCCAGGCGGCGCCCCCGTGTTCCGGATGCACTTCGGGCTCCCGCGTTGAATGGTGATACCGGACCCGATGACCGCACCGGGGCCGCTACAGCCCTCCGGACCCGAGGAGTCAGAGATGCCGACGTCCCAGAATGAGGAGTCCAGGCCGCCCGAGGAACGCACCACCCCGGACGGTCTGCTCCACGCCCGTACCGGCACCGATGTGTCGCCGGAGGATCTCGTCCTTGCCTCCGGCAAGGATCTCACCCCGCAGAATCTCGAATGGGCCAGGCGCAAGCTGGCGGAGGAAGGGCCCGCCGCGCTGGACAAGATCCTCCCCTGAACCCGGCCGCGGCCTTTGCCCGGCTTCTCCCGTTCCCGGCCCTCACCGCGGCCCGTCCGTGGCCGTGCCCCTCGGGGCGTCCTGCCCCGGCACCGGCGCGATCCTGACCCGGAGGTCGCCGATCGTGTGCGCGGGCCAGGCGCGGGCGTAGCCGGGCGGGGTCCCGCCGGGGCCGGTGAGCGTGGCGACGGGGGCGCGGTCCGCGGTGCTCAGTATCTCTGCCACCGTGGTGTTCTCGTTGTTCCCGCTCGTCCCGCCGGAGGAGCAGCCGGTGTAGTAGGCCACGGGAATGGCTTCGTGACCGGTGATCAGACAGGGCGGGCGGACACCGAGCCGGTGCAGTTCGCCGGCGGTGCGGGCCCAGTCCCGGCGGCTGTCGGTGTTGCGCTCCACGGTGTGCGTCAGGACGGCCAGCTGCACGGCCAGATGACCGGCCAGCGCGAGCGCGACCAGTGGCGCCACGACCGGCCGCCACGTCCCGGCCGGTGTCCTGGCCAGGTGCCACAGCGCGTCGGCGACGGGGATCGCGAGCAGGGCGTAGGCGGGCTGGAGGAAGCGGGGCGCCGCGTACCCGATCATGAAGAGGTACGGGAGGGCGGCCGTGGCCGCGCAGGCCAGCGGCAGCACGGTGCGCAGAACGCGCCGGGCTCGTAAGGCGACGACCAGCGCGAGGACGGCCAGGAGCGGCAGAGCGAACCACCAGAGGGTGATCACCGGATGGGGCATCGCTCCCGTGCACGGGCGGCACAGACCTCGCCCGCCCAGGCTGCGCAGCTGGTCGTCGACGGCGATCTGCAGGCCGAGCCCGCCCTGGATGCGGGAGGCCTCGGCCAGCCGCTCCCCCGGACCGCCGTACCAGGCGTAGGCCTCGGCCACCCACTCGGCCGCGCCCACCGCGAGGCCCGCCGCGAGCGCGGCCAGAAGGCGGACGTGCCGGCCTGCCAGAGTGAGGACCAGCAGGGGGATCGTCACCCATACGGCGTCGGTGGGCCTCATCATCGCCATCAGCGCGGCCCCCGCCGCGACACCCCACAGCGCCCCGCGCGCCGAGCGGTCCGCGTGGTACCGCAGGAAGCAGCCGACGGCGATCAGGGCGCCGATCGCGACCCACTGGTTGGGCATGGCCTGGGGGCCGTAGAAGAGGGTCACCCACAAGGACGTGAAGAAGGCGCCGGCGGTGACCAGGACCCGGGTGGGGAACAGGCCGTGCCAGGCGCGCAGCGCCAGGTAGAGGCCCAGGCCGGACAGCAGGGCGAGGTAGACGCGCAGCAGTGCGGTGGACTCCGACCAGGAGGCGACGGGCGCCACCAGGAGGGGGACGCCCCGGGCGCGCGGGGCGCTGAAGAACGCGGCCGGGTGGTGGGAGGTGACCTGGCTGACGTAGACGATCTCGTCCCAGCCGAGTCCCAGTGCCGGACGGACGAGGACGAGTTGGGCGACGGTGAAGACGGCGGCCAGGACCGCGAGCGGTGCGGTGCCGTCCGTGGAACGTGGTACGCCCGGCGAGGACGTGCGTGCGCGTACGCGTCGCCGTCCTGCGGCGAGAAGGGCACCCTTGCCGTCGACCATCGTCCGTCCCTCGTCCCGTGTGCCGCCGTTCCTGCCGGTCACTTGCGCGCAAACAGAAACAAATTAACCCGTGGGGCGCGCGGGGGCAGGCGGGACGAGGACTGCGGTCACCGCTCTCCCGGATCTCCCTGTTCTCCGGGCTCGCTCGGCTCTCCGGGCTCTCCGGGCTCTCCGGGCTCTCCGGTGAGCCCGGCGAGGTCCGTCACGACCCGGTCGGCGCCATGGGCGTAGAGCGCGGCCGACCGGCCGACCCGGTCCACACCGACGACGTATCCGAAGCGGCCGGCGCGGCCCGCGTCCATGCCGGCCAGCGCGTCCTCGAACACGGCGGCCAGGCCGGGCGGGACGCCGAGATCCCGGGCGGCGGCGAGGAAGGTGTCGGGGCTCGGCTTGCCGGGGAGGCCGCGTTCGGCGGCGACCACACCGTCCACGCGGGCGTCGAAGAGATGCTCGGCCCCGAGGGCGCGCAGCACGTCCCGGCAGTTGGCGCTGGCGGAGACGACGGCGGTGCGCAGACCGTCGGCGCGGGCCGCCGCGATGTAGCGCAGCGTGTCGTCGTAGGCCTCCACCCCGCCGCTGCGGATCCTTTCCAGGAACAGCTCGTTCTTACGGCGGGCGAGTGCGTGCACGGTCGCGGCGCCGGGCGGATCGTCCGGCGTGCCCCGCGGGAGGTCGATGCCACGGGAGGCGAGGAAGGTGCGTACGCCGTCGGCCCGCGGGCGGCCGTCCACGTACTGGGCGTAGTCGGCGTCGGTGAACGGCCGGAAGTCCGCGCCGTCCCGCTCGCGCAGGAAGGCGTCGAACGCCTGCTTCCAGGCCGCGGCGTGGACCGCGGCGGTCCTGGAGATGACACCGTCGAGGTCGAAGAGGCAGGCCAGGATGTTCTCGGGCAGACCCAGATCCGTCATACCGGACATGGTCCCGCGTCGCGGCGTACAGCACGCGGCGAGAGGCGGACGGCGGCGGGACCGCCGGCGCCGTCCGGGCGACGGGCGGGAATGACACACTCCCCCGTATGACGCCGACCTTCGACGATCTTCTCCACCGTGCCCGAGCCCTCGGCCGGGACGGCCGACGCGCGGTGCTCGGCATCGCGGGCAGCCCCGGGGCCGGGAAGTCCACACTCGCCGGGGAGTTGGTACGGGCACTGAACGGCGTTGGTGAGCCGTGGGTCGCGCACGTCCCGATGGACGGCTTCCACCTCGCCGACGCCGAACTGGACCGGCTCGGCCGCCGGGACCGCAAGGGCGCCCCGGACACCTTCGACGCGGCCGGGTACGCGGCTCTGTTGCGGCGGCTGCGCGAGGAGACGGACGGGGACGTCGTGTACGCGCCCGGTTTCGAACGGGAGCTGGAGCAGCCCGTCGCCGGGGCCGTGCCGGTGGAGCCTACGGCCCGACTGGTGGTCACGGAGGGGAACTATCTGCTGCTGGACACCGGTGCGTGGGCGCGGGTTCGGCCGCAGCTCGACGAGGTGTGGTTCTGCGAGCTGGACGAGGAGGAGCGGGTGCGGCGGCTGGTGACCCGGCATGTGGAGTTCGGCAAGCGTCAGGACGAGGCGGTGGCCTGGGCCGCGCGCTCGGACGGGCCCAACGCCGAGCTGGTCGCGCGGACCCGGCACCGCGCGGACCTCGTGGTCCCGGCGTCGGCGGTGCCGCGTGCGCGCTGCTGACGGGTGGACCGCCCGTGCGCGGCCGGCGGACGGGTGTGCCGGGACGCCGGACTGAGGGTCGCGCTCATCACCGACCTGGCGCTGGGCCCCCTCACGGACGAGGCCGACGTCACCTTCGCCACCGGTACCGGTTCACGCCTGGTGTTCGACTCGTACGCGGCTCCGGGCGTGATGTGCGCGGCACTGCTCCAGGCCATGACGGATGCGGACCCGGAGCGGACGCAGGCCCGGCTCGACGGGTACGAGCAGGTCGCCGACCAGCACCAGTTCTTCCTCAGGGACTGAGCCCCGAGGGGCCCGCTCTCCGCCGACGCCGCCAAACGGACCTTCCACTTCAAAGCACGCATGAATGTTTTCATACACCTTGCAAACCACATCGCATATATAAATACTGCTGACGGATCACGACATGTCCACTCCGGACCGCGATCCCCATCCACCACGTCATCACCCGCTCCGCCCGGAAAGCCGACGGTCCGCCCCGCGCAGCCAGACACCTTCGCAGCGGATGACGCCGGCCCCGACCGGACACTCGCACGAACGTCCGAACCCGCCGGCTCCTACCCGCTCCGACGGCCGCGCCGGACCAGGGCCGCCCCACCCGTCGCCCACCCCAGCGACGCCGCACACCCGGAAGCGATGATCATGACCGTGACCTCCACGCGCCCCAGTCCGGACTGGCCCTGCCAGGTCAAGGCCCCCGGCAGCTACGACTGGGAACGCTCGGCGGCCAAGTGGCTGCGCGAGCTGGTACCGGCGCGCTACGCGAGCTACCCCGCGTTCATCCGGCACCCCGTCCTGCTGGCGCGGCACGCCCAGATCCAGGTCGAGCACGAGATCCGAGTGGCGCGTACCGCCCTGCAGACGGCACGGGCCGACCTGCCCCGGCTCGGCCTGCACGAAGGAGTCATCGAGCACACGATCAAGCTGTACGCGGCCGAGGTCCTGCAGTTGCAGCACATCGCGCGCAGCGTGCGCGCGGTCACTCGGGCCCTGGTGGAATCGGGTCGCTGACCGGCCGGAACGCGCCGGCCGGGCGTCATCCCGTACGGGACTCCAGCGCGCGGCGGGTGTCGTCGCCGTAGACGCCGGTCTCGTCCCCCTGGACGCCGTACCAGAGCTGGAACCGGGCGACGGCCGCGGACAGGGTGGCGTCATAACGGCCGCTGGTGGCACCGTCGCGGTAGACGTCCGGGACACGCAGGAGGCGTTCCTGGAGTTCGGCCACCTCGGGGCCCGAGTCGCCCTCACTGAGGAACCCGGGGGCGGCCGGAGCCCGCTCGGGCGGCGTGGCGGGTGCTGTCGCGGGCGGGCTCGCGGAGGGGCGCGGGTCCGGCACGGCTCGGTGCTCGGCGCGCTGCCCCAGGAGCAGGACCGCACCGCCGAAACCCAGTACCGCCGCCGCGGCCACGGCGATCGCCACGGCGGCCCGCCGCGTCGCGGGGCCGTGCGGGGGCGGACGCACGGGGGTGCGCGAGGGCCGGCCGGGCCCAGTACCACCGTACGAGGGGCCTTGGGGCGCACGGCGGCCGGGGGGCGTGCGCCCGGATGCCGGACCGTGATGGGTGAAGCTCTCGCCGGCGGGGCCGGGCACGGTCGTCGGCGGCCGGGCGGGCGGTTCGGGAGCGACCGGCGGAAGCTCCTGCGTCTCGTCCTCCGCGCCGGTCGCCGGCCGGGGCAGGGTGACGGACTCGTAGTCTCCGCGATCCTCCCGTTCGAACTCCTTGAACAGTTCGGCGAGGGCGTCCGTGCGGCGCGGGCGCAGGACGCGGACGGGCTCGAGGGGCGGGCCGTCGTGCGGCTGCCCGGGGTCGGACGGCGTCGGCACGCTGCTCTCCTTCCGCTACGCACGAGGGCGGAGCCGCCCACGGGAAGAGATACGCGCCCAGGGGGGCGGAAGTTCAGCCGGCGGCGCGCAGAAAACGGTGCAGGGAAGCCGTCATGGCGGACACGAAGGACTCCCGGGACTCCGTGCCCAGGGCGTCGAGGGACAAGTACGGGTTCAGGTCCTCCAGCTCGACCAGCAGCAGTTCGCCGTCCGGGGCACGGCAGGCGTCGACCCGCTGGATGCCGTGGTCGAGAGTGTTCCAGTCGACGAAGCTCCGGGCGAACTCCAGGTCGCGCGGGGTGACTTCGTAGGGTTCCAGCTGCCAGCGCCGGCCGGGGTCCGGGGCGTACAGGGCGTACTGGAGGTCGTGGTCGACGAAGTAGAAGGAGACCTCGTACGCGAAGTCGATGTGCGGCTGCACCAGGACGCTGCCGTCGATGAACTCCCGCACGGTGTCCCCGGCGACGACGCGCAGCCCCATCGAGTCGGCGCCGAGCCTGGGTTTGACCACGTACCGGTCCGCCGCGGGCAGCAGTCGCAGGTCCTCGGCGCGGTCGACGGTGGGGATCACCGGCCGCCCGGCGGCGCTCAGTTCGAGCAGGTACTGCTTGCCCGCCATGTCGCCCCGGCCGGTGAGCGGGTTGTAGACCGGCTTCCCGGTCTCCGTGGCCCGCCGGCGGAAGGCTTCGTAGGCCTCCGGGTACGTCAGCACCGGACCGCTGTTGCGGACGACCACGGCGTCGAATCCGTCCAGCAGCGCGGCGGCGTCCCGCGGGTGGCAGAGCGCCAGGTCGAAGTCGGCGCGCAGTCGGGAGGTGAGGTGGACGTCCTCGTCGCCGTAACGGCGCCCGCGGGCGGGATACGCCAGGTCGGTGACGTACAGGAGGCGGGGACGGGTGCGGGCGGGCGCCATGCGGGGCTCCTCGGAGGACGACAGGGGTTTGATCATATGAATGATCCGCAGGCATCGAACCGGCCCGGGAACGCGGTGGACGCAAAGGAGGGGTACGGAGTGCCTTTACGGGTGGCACTGAGTGCCATACGCTGTCGCTGTGCACGGTGGCACACGACACACCGGGCACGTGCGTGCCGGGCATCGTGCACGCGGGATGGCGGCCGATTGCAGGGAGTTGACCAGCGTGTACCACCACTCAGGAAGCGTGACTCAGCAGGCAGCCGGCGCCACGACGGGGCTGCTCGAACCCCAGGGCGCGAACAGCGCGGAGGCCATGGCCTTCCAGCGGTGCACGTGGTGCGGCACCGCGATGTACCACCGGCTGCTGTGCCCCGTCTGTCAGGGCAGCGACCTGCGCACGGAGCACAGCGCGGGCGTCGGCACGGTCCGTCACTCCACGACGCTGCACCGCAATACGCCGGCCGCCAGGAACGTGTCCCTGATCGAGATGGCCGAGGGCTTCGTCATCCGCGGCCGGGTCATGGGCCCGCCCATCGGCATCCACAGCGGGGACCGGGTACGGCTGTCCACGGCCAAGGACCCGGTGCGCGGCGAGCCGGTCTTCCAGCTCGTCGACGAGCCCTACCGCGCCTGGACCTGACCGCCCGGAACCGGTCCGGGCGGCCCGAGTCCGGGCGGCCCGCGTTCAGTCGGCCAGGGTGATGCGGATACCGACGGTGCCGTCCCGGCCCCGGCGCAGCCGGCTGCCGAGCAGCGTCAGCCGGCCCGGCAGGCCGTACTTGCGGCCGAGCAGCCCGCGGTAGCGGGCGGTGGTGGCCTCGTCGCAGATCTCCGCGGTGGCCGGGACCTGGCCGCCGGTCGGACGGCCGCGTACGTCGCAGGGGCCGACCAGGACGTCGGCGCGGGCCCGGATCCGCTTGACCTTCCAGGAGTCGGCGACGGTCCAGACCCCGAGCGCGTTCCCGTCCCGCACCACCCACACCGGGGTGGCCACCGGCGTACCGTTCCGCCGGTAGCTGGTGACCAGCAGGTACTTTCCCGCTCCGAGCCGTTCGAGCAACGCGTCATCCATAACCGGCAGTCTAGTGTTCGGGCACCGTCTCCTGCCCGTCGTGGGCGCCGCCCCATGCGTACGCCGGGCCTTTCGACAGGCGGGCCGCCACCTCCCGCACATCGGATCGCTCCGGCGGTGAACACCGCGGGGCCCGCGTCCGTATGGACTGAGGGCACTCGACTCAGCGGAGGCCCCGCGGTGTTCGCACCGCGCTGTTCTGGTTCGGGAGTCTTGCATGAGGCACGCACGACGACGGGTCGTCCGGCGAGTGGCACGGCTGGCGGCCGTCGGCGGACTCCTCCTCGGAGCGACGATGGTGACCCGCGCCGTCGCAAGTGAACCGTCGGCGCCGGACCCGGTTCCGTACGCCGCGGCCGAGGAGGGCACCGGCCCCGGCTCCGCCCTCGTGGCACGGCTCGGCGCCTCCCGCAGTGCGGGCAGCTGGCTCGGCGAGGACGGGCGGACGGTCGTCGCGGTCACCGACGAGAAGGCGGCGTCCGAGGTACGGGAGGCCGGCGCCGACCCGAAGATGGTGCGCCACAGCATGCGCGACCTGAAGTCGGCCACGAAGACGCTGGGTTCGGCGCCGCGCGTGCCGGGGACGGCCTGGGCGCTGGACTACCGGTCCAACGAGGTGGTGGTCCGCGGCGACAGCACGGTGTCCGCGAACGACTGGTCCGACCTGACCCGGGTCGCGGAGGGGACCGGCGATTTCGTCCGTATGGAGCGCACCGAGGGCACCTTCACCACGCGGATCAACGGGGCGGAACCCATCCTGTCGACCGCCGGGCGCTGTTCCGCGGGCTTCAACGTGACCGACGGCAAGCGCGAGTTCATCCTCACGGCCGGGCACTGCGGGCCGGACGGGTCGGTCTGGTTCGCCGACGACGGGGGCAGGAAGAAGGTCGGCACCACGGTCGGCGGCAGCTTCCCCGGCGACGACTACTCCCTGATCGAGTACGACGGGGGCCGGGTGGGCGAAGGCGCCGGTGTCGTGTCGGTCGGCGACGGCCAGGGCGTACGGATCACCGGCGTGGGCGACCCCACCGTCGGCCAGCGGGTGTTCCGCAGCGGCAGCACCAGCGGACTGCGCGACGGGGAGGTGACCGCGCTCAACGCGACGGTGAACTATCCGGAGGGCACGGTCAGCGGCCTCATCGAGACCAATGTGTGCGCCGAACCCGGTGACAGCGGCGGCCCGATGTTCTCCGAGGGCATCGCGCTCGGGGTGACGTCGGGCGGCAGCGGAGACTGCCGGCAGGCGAGCGGTACGACGTTCTTCCAGCCGGTCACGAAGGCACTGGCGCAGCTGAAGGTGGATCTCCTGGTGGCCCCGAAGGCCGAGGGCGGCGCGGACACGGCCGCTCCCGCTCCGTCGGCTTCGGCGGGCGCGGCGGCGGCCCCGGACACCGCGTCACCGGGCTCGTCGGCGGCGGGGATCAACGCGTCGACGCTGCTGTCCCGCCTGGCCGACCCGCGGAACGTGGGGCCCGGGATGCTGGTCATCGGGGGCAGCCTGATGGCCCTCGTGGCGACCCGCTGGATCCGCGCGGAGCAGGACCGCAAGGCGTACCAGCGGTACTACTCGACGACATGGGGCTGAGCCGGGTACCGGCACAGGCACGTTCTCACCGGAGCCCGGGCGCCGGTGAGAACGCTCAGACGTGACACAGGCGGCCCGGGCCACGAGAACGGCGATGTGCCCCGGGCCGGCGAGCCGGGCCGGGGGTACGACCGGGATCAGGGCCCGAGCCGAGACCGAGGGGCGAGAGGGCGTGCGGAAGGAGCCCGGCGAGGATGACGGGCGGCGGGGCCGGTGCGGCGCCTCAGGCCGCCTCGGCCCGCTCCGGGAGGGCCTCGGCCCACTCCTGGACGAGGCGCTGGTACTCCGCGCGCTGCTCGCCGCTCAGTGTCCCGCCCGACCGGAGCCACAGGGCCCGGATCTCCTCGTTGACCTCGGCAGCCGATCGCTCGGATGAAGGTTCAAGAGTGATGGACATGTTGTGAAGCATAGGGCCACCGGTGTGAAAGCCACGTGAGTAATCATGAGCTAACAAGACATATCGGACAGTGTTGCTGATCACGTCCATCTGCCATGGAACGTGGGCGAGTTCACGTTCCTCGCCCCCGGACGGCACCCCTCCCGGCCTCCCCTGCTCCTCACCGCCCGGCGCGGCCGGCGGATGGCGGTGGGCGCGGAAGTCCTCGCGTCCCGCGAGCCGGCGGAGTCCCCGTCGCCAGGAGCGAACCGTCCGGTGCCGGACAAGTGCCCTCGTACCGGGGACCATTGCGGCATCGTGTTCCCCGGCCCTCCGAAGGGCACCGAGGAGGCGGTCGCCGGCCGAAAGGACTTCCCGACGTTCAGCTCCCCGATCACCCCCTACGCGGCCGGCGTGTGCGCGTCGCGGACCGGCCTCGTTGCAGGGCGGCACCCGGCTGGAGATCCCGGACTTCGGGGGCGCCCCGAAGGGGGGACCGCCGGTCACCCCGGCAGGGCGGGCGGACCGTCAGCGGTACCCCGTGACGTCCGCCGGCCGGCCCGGGTCCTGGACCTCGACGAGGTAGCGCCAGGCGTCCGGGCGGCTGCCGTCGAGGTCGGTGAAGCCGTACTCCCGGGCGAGGCCGCCACTGGAGAGGGAGGTGCCGTTGAAGCGGGACACCCGCGGGTCGGCGGCGAGCGCGGCGACGGCCCGCCCCACATAGCGCGGGGTCTCCGAGATCGCGAAGTGGGGGACGCGGGGCAGGGCGTCCCGCCAGTTGTCCTCCCGCACCCCGAACTCGTCGAGCATGATCTCCGAGCGGAGCCAGCCCGGGGTGAGCGCCACCGCGGTGGCGCCGCGCGGACCGAGTTCATGGCCGAGGGCGAAGGCCATGCGCAGGACGGCCGTCTTGGCGAGGTCGTAGAAGAAGGAGACGCGGTAGGTGTCGCGGTTGTAGTCCGCGGTGCCGTCGGTGACCTCCACGACCAGACCGCCGGGGTGGCGCAGCAGCAGCGGCAGGGCGTGGTGGCTGGTGACGGCGTGCGTGTCCACCGCGAGCCGGAGCAGGCGCAGCCCCTTGTCCAGGTCGTGCTCCCAGACGGGAGCGTCCCACTCGAAGAGCTTCTCGCCGCCCCAGATGTCGTTGACGAGGACGTCGAGGCGGCCCTGCTCCGCGGCGATGCGGTCGACGAGGGTCTTGACCTGGGCGGGGTCCAGGTGGTCGGTGGGGACGGCGATGCCCCGTCCACCTGCCTCGGTGACCAGGTCGGCGGTGTCCTCGATGGTCTCGGGGCGGTCGTACTCGGAGCGCTCGGCGCGGGTACTGCGTCCGGTGACGTAGACGGTGGCGCCCGCCGCGCCCAGTTCGACGGCGATGCCCCGTCCGGCGCCCCGGGTCGCCCCGGCGACCAGTGCGACCCTGTTCTGCGACGACCCTGTGGTCGACTCCGGCATGTCCGGCCTCCCGTCACGCGTGACAGCGATCTGCTGTCGTTACGAGAGTGACGGGTAAGCCGGACATCCTCTGTCACCTTTTCCCGGCAGTCGCCCGGTCGGACGTGACCACGACGGGTACCGGGGCGGAGTCGCCGGAGCGGCCTCAGTGGCCGCGGGCGATCCACTCCTCGAGGTGCGGGGCCTCCGCGCCGATGGTGGTCGAGTCGCCGTGGCCGGTGCGCACCTTCGTCTCCGGCGGGAGCGTGAGCAGCCGCTCCCGGATCGAGTCGACGATCGTCGGGAAGTGGGAGAACGAGCGGCCGGTGGCGCCGGGACCGCCCTGGAACAGGGTGTCTCCGGTGAACACGGTGGCGAGCCCGGCGTCGTACAGGCAGACCGCGCCGGGCGCGTGCCCCGGCGTGTGCAGCACCGTGAGGTCGGCGCCGGCCGCCTCGATCACCTGGCCGTCGACCAGCCAGGCGTCGGGATCGCGGTCCGGGTGGGTCTGCTTCCACAGCGGCAGGTCGTCGTGGTGCAGCCAGATGGTGGCACCGGTGCGGTCGGCGAGGGCCGGCGCGGCGTCGATGTGGTCGTTGTGGGCGTGGGTGCACACGATCGCCTTCAGGCGGCGGTCGCCCACCGCCTCGACGATGGCGTCGGCGTCGTGGGCGGCGTCGATGACGATCACCTCGTGGTCGTCGCCGACGATCCACACGTTGTTGTCGACGTCCCAGGTGCCGCCGTCGAGGCTGAACTGCCCGGAGGTGACGAGGTGTTCGATGCGGGTGGTCATCAGAGCACCACCACCGAGCGCAGGACGTCGCCCTTGTGCATCCGCTCGAAGGCCTTCTCGACCTCGTCGAGCTGGATGGTCTCGGTGACGAACGCGCCGAGGTCCAGGCGGCCCTGCTGGTGCAGGTCGATCAGCATCGGGAAGTCGCGTGAGGGCAGGCAGTCGCCGTACCAGGACGACTTCAGGGAGCCGCCGCGGCCGAACACGTCGAGGAGCGGCAGTTCGAGCTTCATCTCCGGGGTGGGCACGCCGACGAGGACGACGGTGCCCGCCAGGTCACGGGCGTAGAAGGCCTGCTGATACGTCTCGGGGCGGCCGACGGCCTCGATGACGACATCGGCGCCGAAGCCGCCGGTGAGTCCGCGGATCGCCTCGACGGGGTCGGAGGTGCGGGAGTTGACGGTGTGGGTGGCGCCCATGGAGCGGGCGGTCTCCAGCTTGCGGTCGTCGATGTCGACGGCGATGATCTTCGCCGCTCCGGCGAGCCGGGCCCCGGCGATGGCCGCGTCGCCGACGCCGCCGCAGCCGATGACGGCGACGCTGTCGCCGCGGCCGACGTTGCCGGTGTTGATCGCGGCGCCGATGCCGGCCATCACACCGCAGCCCAGCAGGCCGGCGACCTGCGGGGAGACTTCGGGGTCGACCTTGGTGCACTGGCCGGCGGCGACGAGAGTCTTCTCGGCGAAGGCTCCGATGCCCAGGGCCGGGGAGAGCTCCTGGCCCGTCGAGGCGAGGGTCATCTTCTGCTTCGCGTTGTGCGTGTCGAAGCAGTACCAGGGGCGTCCGCGCAGACAGGCGCGGCACGCGCCGCACACCGCGCGCCAGTTGAGGACGACGAAGTCACCGGGGGCGACGTCGGTGACGTCGTCGCCCACCGACTCCACGACACCCGCGGCCTCGTGGCCGAGGAGGAAGGGGAAGTCGTCGTTGATGCCACCCTGCTTGTAGTGCAGGTCGGTGTGGCACACCCCGCAGGCCTGGATGCGGACGACCGCCTCACCCGGCCCCGGGTCGGGTACGACGATCGTCTCGATGCGTACCGGCTCGTCCTTGCCCGGTGCGATCACGCCGCGTACTTCCTGCGCCATGGTGCTGGCTCCTTCGTCTCCCGGTGGTACCTCCTCCCGACCCTACGCGACCTGCGCGGGAACCGGCCGGTGGGCTCCACGGCAGGTCGGAACGCGGGGCGGGCCGGGGGGTTTCGTGCCGGGTGCACGAGGGCGGGCCCGGCGGCCCGTGGGCGGACCGCTGCGACGTAGCCTGAATTCTCCGCCCGACGCCGAGGGAGCGACGTGAGCATCGCAGCACAGAAGTCCGACCCGCCCGCCTGGCGGGCGCTCCTCGGTTACGTACGGCCGCACCGGTGGGCCCTGCTGGGCGGCGCCTCGCTGTCCCTGCTGACGGGGGCGACCGGCCTGATGCTGCCGCTGGTCGCCCGCGACCTGATCGACGACCTGTCCGACGATCGGACCATCACCGGCGCGCTGATGCTGATGTCGGCCCTGGTGATAGCCAACGCCGTGCTGGGCGCGCTGGGTTCGTACGTGCTGCGGCGCACCGCCGAGTCGGTGGTGCTGGGGGCGCGGCGCTCGTTGTCGTCGTATCTGCTGCGGCTGCGGATCACCGCCGTGGACCGCAGCGAGCCGGGGGACCTGATGGCCCGCATCACCTCCGACACCACACTGCTGCGGGAGGTCACCACGGACTCGCTGGTGGGCCTCGGCACAGGCGGTCTGACACTGATCGCGACCATCGCGCTGATGGGTTTCGTCGATCCGGTGCTGCTGGGGGTCACCCTGGCCGTGATCGCGGGCGCCGGGACGGTCCTCGCGCTGATCGTGCCGCACATCAGCCGGGCCGGCCGGCAGGCGCAGGACGCGGTCGGCGTGATGGGTGCCTCACTGGAGCGGGTGCTGGGCGCGCTGCGCACGGTGAAGGCGTCCGGTGCCGAACCGCGTGAGGAGCGTGCCCTGCACGAGGCGGCCGAGGAGTCATGGCGGCAGAGCGTGCGGGCCGCCAAGTGGTCGGCGGCGGCGGGCAACACGGCGGGGCTCTCGATGCAGGTCGCGTTCATCACGGTGCTCGCGGTGGGCGGGGCCCGGGTGGCGACGGGCGCCATCGACATCGGCACGCTGGTGGCGTTCCTGCTGTTCGTCTTCTACCTCATGATGCCGATCCAGAGTGTCGTGGGCGCGATCACGCAGTATCAGACGGGCAGCGCCGCTCTGGCCCGGATCCAGGAGGCGCTGCGGCTGCCCGCCGAGCCTGCCGCGAGGCCCGCGGCCCTGCCCGCGCCGGGTGCCGCGCCCGCCGCGCTCGCCTTCGAGGACGTGCGTTTCCGTTACGCGGACGATCTGCCGTACGTGCATCACGGGGTGACGTTCGCCGTGCCCGCGCGGGGCATGACCGCGTTCGTCGGTCCGTCCGGCGCGGGCAAGACCACCGTCTTCTCCCTCATCGAGCGCTTCTACGAGCCGGATTCCGGGATGATCACCCTCGACGGGCGGGAGCTGGCCGACTGGGAGCTGTCGCGGCTGCGGTCCTCGATCGGCTATGTGGAGCAGGACGCGCCCGTCCTCTCGGGTTCCCTGCGCGACAACCTGCTGCTCGGGAACCGGGAGGCGGACGACGACGAGGTGGCGCGGGTGGTGAAGACGACCCGGCTCGACGGTCTGGTGGCCAAGCTCCCGGAAGGGCTCGACACGCTGGTCGGGCACCGTGGCACCAAGCTGTCCGGCGGGGAGCGCCAGCGGGTCGCGATCGCCCGCGCGCTGCTGCGCAGCCCCCGGCTGCTGCTGCTCGACGAGGCCACCTCGCAGCTCGACGCGGTGAACGAGGCGGCGCTGCGCGACACCGTCGCCGAGGTGGCCCGGACGACGACGGTGCTGGTGGTCGCGCACCGGCTGTCGACGGTGACGATGGCCGACCGGATCGTGGTGATGGACGCGGGCCGGGTCCGCGCGGTCGGTACGCACCGGGAACTGGTGACCGCCGATCCGCTGTACGCGGAGCTGGCGGCGACGCAGTTCCTCGCGGCCGTCGGGTCCGGACGGCGACGGCTGTGCCGGGTCAGGAGGAACGCGCGGGCCGGGCTTGCCGTGCCCGGCGGGCGGGGGGAGGCTCGTAGGTGAGGCCCGGCGTGGCCCGCTCCGGACCGGGCCGAGGCCCTCGAAGGAGGTCATCATGGCAACCTCGGCAGCACCCCGCTTCGGCACCGACACACTGCGCCGCGGGCTCGAGGCCCCGACGGCCGCGCCCCTGACGGCGCTCTACGCGGACGACGCCGAGCTGCGCGTCGTGGACCGCAACACCCAGCCCAGCCGCCCCATGGTCCTGCACGGCAGGGACGAGATCGCCACCATGCTCGACGACGTCTACAGCCGTGACATGACACACCGGTTGGAGCGGTGCGTCGTCCAGGACGACCAGGCCGCCTTCAGCGAGACCTGTGTGTACCCGGACGGGGTACGGGTGTACTCGGAGTCGATGGTCTCGCTGCGGGACGGAAGGATCACCGAGCAGACGATGATCCAGGCCTGGGACGAGTAGCGATCCCGTTCGGCCGGACGCCGGGGAACACGGGACGCGGTCGGCGCCCACGCTCCGGTCGTGGAGCGCGGGTGCCGGCGTCGGCACCCGCGGAAATCTGTCGTGCGCACATCGGGCAGCAGCAATCGATCGACGCTCGATCAACGCTCGACAGATCCGTGCCGCACCACTCGCCGTCCCCCGGGGCCGGCCATAGAGTGACCTTCGTCACCCCAAGGTCCGCCGACACTCCGTATCCGCCCGCACGGTCTCTGGAGGGCACATGACTCGTATCTCGGTGAAAGTGGACGGCACGGCGTACGAGGACGAGGTGGAACCCCGTCTGCTGCTGGTTCACTATCTGCGCGACCGGCTCGGTCTGACCGGCACCCCGGTCGGCTGCGACACCTCGAGCTGCGGCGCCTGCACGGTCGAGCTGGACGGCACGAGTGTGAAGAGCTGCTCGGTGCTGGCCGTCCAGGCCGACGGCGGCGAGGTGACCACCGTCCAAGGGCTGGCCCGGGACGGCGAGTGGACGCCGCTGCAACGGGCCTTCCACGAGCAGCACGCGCTGCAGTGCGGCTACTGCACCCCCGGAATGATCATGGCGGCGCGTGATCTGCTGCGCGAGAACCCGGACCCCGACGCGGACGAGGTGCGCGAGGCACTCGAGGGCAACATGTGCCGCTGCACCGGTTACCAGAACATCGTCCGCGCGGTGCTCGCCGCTGCCGCCGCATCGGAGGAGGTCACGGCATGACGGATCAGAGCACCGACCGGAACACCGAGCGTGAGGTGGGCCGGAGCCGGCTCCGCAAGGAGGACGCCCGGCTGGTCACCGGACAGACCAACTGGACCGACAACATCTCCGTCACCGGTCTGCTGCACATCGCGTTCCTGCGCAGCCCCATGGCGCACGCCCGCATCGAGCGGGTCGACGTCTCCCCCGCCCTCGAACGCCCCGGGGTGGTGGCCGCGTTCAGCGGCCGTGACCTGGCCGAGGGGCTCGGTTCACTGCCCTGCGCCTGGCCGGTCACCGAGGACATCGTGATGCCGGACCACCCGCCGGTCGCGGTCGACGAGGTGCGGCACGCGGGCGACCCGGTGGCGGTCGTGGTGGCCCGTGACCGGTACGCGGCGGCCGACGCGCTGGAGGCGGTCGAGGTCGACTACGAGCCGCTGGAGCCGGTGCTCGACCTGGAGGCGGCGCTCGCCGAGGACGCCCCGCTGGTCCACGCGGACAAGGGCACCAACCGCAGCTACGTGTGGCCGCTGAAGACCGGCGAGGACTACGAGACGGTCAAGCGGCGTGCCGACGTGGTCGTCACCCGCCGCTTCCACCAGCAGCGGCTGATCGCCAACGCGATGGAGCCGCGCGCGGTCGTCGTCACCCCGCTCGCCGCCTCCGGCGAGTACACGGTCTACTCGGCGACCCAGGTCCCGCACATCCTCCGAATAATGCTGGCGACGGTCACGGGGATCCCCGAACAGAAGCTGCGGGTGGTCGCCCCGGACGTGGGCGGCGGGTTCGGCTCCAAACTCCAGGTGTACGGCGAGGAGGCCGTCGCGCTGGAGGTGGCCCGGCGGCTGGGCCGGCCGGTGAAGTGGACCGAGTCGCGTTCCGAGGGCTATCTGGCCACCCACCACGGCCGCGGCATGATCCAGGACATCGAGGTCGCCGCCACCGGCGAGGGCAGGCTCCTGGGCCTGAAGGTCGAGCTGCTCGCCGACATGGGCGCCTATCTGATGCTGGTCACGCCCGGCATCCCGATCCTCGGCGCGTTCATGTATCCGGCGATCTACAAGATGGACGCCTACGACTTCACCTGTACGGGTGTGTTCACGACGAAGACGCCGACGGACGCGTACCGCGGCGCCGGGCGCCCGGAGGCCACGTTCGCCATCGAGCGGATCATGGACGAGCTGGCGGCCGAGCTCGGCCTCGACCCCCTCGAGGTGCGGCGCCGGAACTGGATCCGGCACGAGGAGTTCCCGTACGACTCGATCGCGGGTCTGACGTACGACAGCGGCAACTACGAGGCGGCCACCGAGAAGGCGCTCGCGCTGTTCGGGTACGACGACCTGCGCGCCGAGCAGCAGAAACGCAACGAGCGCGGCGACACCGTACGGCTCGGCATCGGCGTCTCGACGTACACGGAGATGTGCGGGCTCGCCCCGAGCCGGGTGCTGCGGGACCTGCGGTACGCGGCCGGCGGCTGGGAGGCGGCGAGCATCCGCATGCTGCCCACCGGCAAGGTCGAGGTGGTCACCGGCACCAGCCCGCACGGGCAGGGGCACGTGACGAGCTGGAGCCAGATCGCCGCCGACGTGCTGGGCGTGCCGTTCGAGGACATCGAGGTGGTGCACGGCGACACCAGGGCGGCCCCGCAGGGCATGGACACGTACGGCTCGCGGTCGCTGGTGGTCGGCGGGTCGGCGGTGCACCACGCGGCCGAGAAGGTGGTGGAGAAGGCCCGAAAGGTCGCCGCGCACCTGCTGGAGGCGAACGAGAACGACCTGGACTTCACCGACGGTGTGTTCACCGTCAAGGGCTCGCCCGAGGCGCGGAGGACGATCCAGGAGATCGCGTTCGAGACGTTCACCTCGCACGACGTGCCGGACGGCATGGAGCCCACCATCAACGCCGAGCACTTGCTCAACCCGGAGAACTTCTCGTACCCGCACGGCACGCACCTGTGCGCCGTCGAGGTCGACACGGAGACCGGGCAGATCCGGATCCGCTCCTACGTCTGCGTCGACGACGTGGGCCGGGTGATCAACCCGGTGATCGTGGAGGGCCAGGTGCACGGCGGTCTCGCCCAGGGCATCGCGCAGGCGCTGTACGAGGAGGCCGTCTACGACGACGAGGGCAACCTGGTCACGGGCACGATGGCCGACTACCTGGTCCCGGTGGCCGGTGACCTGCCGGAGTTCGTCACGGAGCGGACCGAGACGCCGGCGACCTCCAATCCGCTGGGCGTCAAGGGCGTCGGCGAGGCGGGGACGATCGCCTCGACGCCCGCCGTGGTCGGCGCGGTCGTGGACGCGCTGCGGCCGCTCGGGGTGAACGACGTGACGATGCCGTGCACGCCCGAGCGGGTGTGGCGGGCAGTGCGCTCGGCGAAGGAGGCCTCCGCATGATCCCCCCGGCATTCGACTACGCCCGGCCCACCAGCCTCGACGAGGCGCTGCGCGTACTCGCCGACGGCGGTGAGGACGCGAAGGTACTGGCCGGCGGGCAGAGCCTGCTGCCGTTGCTCAGGCTGCGGCTGGCCTTCCCGGAACTGGTGGTGGACGTCGGCCGCGTCCCTGGGCTGCGCGGGGTGCGCGAGGACGGCGACACGCTCGTCATCGGCGCGATGACCACGCACCACGAGGTCATCCGTGATCCACTGGTGCGCCGGCACGCGGGGCTGCTGGCCGCCGCCACCCGTACGGTCGCCGACCCGGCCGTACGGCACCGGGGCACCTTCGGTGGCTCGCTGGCGCACGCGGACCCGGCGGCGGATCTGCCCGCGGCGGTACTCGCCATGGACGGTGAGCTGGTCGTCGCGGGCCCGGGCGGCCGGCGCACGGTCCCGGCCCGTGAGTTCTTCGTCAACTATCTGGAGACGGTGCTGGAGCCCGACGAGCTGCTGGTCGAGGTGCGGGTACCGAAGGCGGACGGCTGGGGCTTCCACTACGAGAAGTTCCAGCGGGTGGCGCAGTCCTACGCGATCGTCGGTGTGGCGGCGCTGGTACGCCGCGACAACGGGCGGATCACCGAGGCGCGGATCGGGCTGGTCAACATGGGCGCGACCCCGCTGCGGGCCACGGCGGCCGAGCGGGCCCTGGCCGGCTGCGACGACACGCAGGCCGTGGCGCGGGCCGCACAGTCGGCGGCGGAGGGCACCCAGCCGCCCCGGGACACCTCGGGTTCGCCCGAGTACCGGGCTCACCTGGCGCAGGTGCTCACCCGGCGGGCGGTGCTGACCGCGGCCGGAATGGGGTGAGGCCGATCAGCGGCGCAGCGGGGAGCGACGGGCCGGGCCCCGGCGGACCGGGCCCGGCGACGGGCGGGCCGGACCGGGTGGCTTCCGGGCCGGACGAGGTGCGGGCCCGTCTGGAGGCGACGGGGTACCTCCTCGACGACGGGCTGGCCATGGCCTGCTTCCTCGCCCTGAAACTGCACCGGCCGGTGTTCTGCGAGGGCGACCCGGGCGTCGGCAAGACCGCGCTGGCGACCGCCCTCGCCGAGGCACTGGACGCTCCGTTGATCCGGCTCCAGTGCCACGAGGGCATCGACGCCTCCCAGGCCCTCTACGACTGGGACTTCCCCCGCCAGCTGCTGCATCTGCGGGCCGCCGAGGCGACCGGCATCACGGACGCCGACCGGCTGGAGGGCGAGCTGTACGACCGCCGCTTCCTGATCGCCCGGCCCCTGCTGCGGGCCCTTCAGACGCAGCCGTGCGTCCTGCTCGTCGACGAGATCGACCGGGCCGACGACGAGTTCGAGGCGCTCCTGCTGGAGCTGCTGTCGGAGTTCTCGGTGACGATCCCGGAGCTGGGCACGGTACGGGCCGAGGTGCCGCCGGTGGTCGTGCTGACGTCGAACCGCACCCGGGAGGTGCACGACGCGCTCAAGCGACGCTGCCTGTACCACTGGTTCGGCCATCCGGACTTCGCCCGCGAGCTGGCCATCGTCCGGCGCCGGCTGCCCGGGGTGTCGGCGCGACTGGCCGAGCAGGTGACCGCGCTGGTGCAGGCGCTGCGCGCGCAGGACCTGCTCAAGCCGCCGGGGGTGGCCGAGACGATCGACTGGGCGCAGGCCCTGGACGCGCTCGGGGCGAGCGAGGTCGACGCCGACCTCGCCGTCGCGACGCTGGGGTCGGCGCTGAAGTACCGGGAGGACATCGAGCGGGCGCGGGGACTCGATCTGGCGGCGGTACTCGCCGCACGAGGGACGTGACGGACATGGCGGGCGTGGCGGACGTGACCGGCGGGGCCCCGCGGGGACGCTCGGCGCCGGACGGGGAGCGGGACGTGCGGGACGACGGTGTACGGGCGGAGGACGTGCGGGCCGGTGGCCCGTACGAGGCGGTCGCGGTGCTTCTCGGATTCGCCCGCGCCCTGCGCGCGGCGGGCGCCGACGCGAGCGCGGAGCGGGTGCACGCTTTCCTGCGCGCGGTGGACGCCCTGCGGCCCGGGGCGCGGACGGACGTGTACTGGGCGGGGCGGCTGACGCTGTGCGCGGGACCGGACGACCTGGAGCGGTACGACCGGGTCTTCGCCGCGTACTTCGGCACCGGCGAGCCCGGCGGACCACCGCCACCGGCCGCTCCCCGCCCGCGGCAGCGGCTCGTGGTGCGCGACGCCGCGGGCCGCCGTGCGGGCGGCACGGAGGAGGAGCGTCCGGGGCCGCCCCTGGCCACGCGGGCCAGTTCCACCGAGACGCTCCGCCACCGCGACCTCGCGGACCTGGCCGCCGCCGAGCGGGAGCAGGTGCGGCGGCTGCTGGCGGCGCTGACGCCGCGCGGCGAGGTCCGGCGCACGGCGCGCCGCCGGCCCGCCCGGCGCGGGGACGTGGATCCGCACCGGACCGTGCGGGAACTGCTGCGGCGGGGCGGCGAACCGGCCCGGCTGCGGCACCGGGCACGGGCCGAACGGCCACGCCGTCTGGTGTTGCTCGTCGACGTCAGCGGGTCGATGGCGCCGTACGCGGACGCGTTGCTGCGCTTCGCGCACGCCGCCGTACGCGGGCGGACGGCGGAGGTGTTCACGATCGGCACCCGGCTGACCCGGGTGACCCGGGAGCTGTCCCACCGGGACCCCGATCCGGCCCTGAGCGCGGCCTGGGACGCGGTACCCGACTGGCGTGGTGGTACCAGGCTCGGTGTACTGCTGCGGGAGTTCCTCGACCTCTGGGGGCAGCGGGGCATGGCCCGTGGCGCCGTGGTGGTGCTGCTGTCGGACGGCTGGGAGCGCGGCGACCCCGAGCTCCTCGCGGCCCAGATGCGCCGCCTGCACCGGCTGGCCCACCGGGTGATCTGGGCCAATCCGCTCAAGGCACGACCCGGTTACGCCCCGCTGGCCGCGGGAATGGCGGCGGCGCTGCCGAGCGTGGACGCGTTCGTCGAGGGCCACAGCCTGGCCGCCCTGGAGAACCTGGCGGCGGTGGTACGGGGCGCCTCCCCCGACCGGGCCTCCCCCGGCCGGGCTGGCGCACCCGATCCGGCCGCCGTACCCCGGGAAGGAGCCCACCGTGCGTGACATCCTCCCGGCGCTCACCCGCTGGTACACCGCGGGCCGGCCGTTCGGCCTCGCCACCGTGGTCGGCGCGAGCCGCAGCACACCGCGTGATCCGGGCGCGGCGATGGCCGTGGGGCCGGACGACGAGGTGGTGGGCAGTGTCTCCGGCGGGTGCGTCGAGGGCGCGGTGTTCGAGCTGGCCCGGGAGGTTGTCGGTGACGGTGACGCCCGGCTGGAGACCTTCGGCTACAGCGACGACGACGCCTTCGCGGTCGGCCTGACCTGCGGTGGCGAGATCACCCTGCTCGTGCGCCCGGTGACACCGGAGCGGGACCCCGCGTTCGGCGCCGTCGCCGAGTCGGTCGCCGCGGGCGAGCCGGTGACCGTGGCGACGGTGACCGACGGTCCCGCGCCGCGCGGGGCCACGCTGGCCGTGTGGCGGGACCGGCTGGCGGGCACGCTGGGGACGACCGGCCTGAACGCGGCGGTCACCGCCGACGCCCGCGGCGAACTCGCCCTCGGCGCCACGGGGCTGCGTCACTACGGGCCCCGGGGGCAACGCCGGGAGGACGCGGTGAGTGTGTTCCTGCAGTCCTTCGCGCCGCCGCCGCGCATGCTGGTCTTCGGGGCGATCGACTACGCGGCGGCCGTGGCCCGGATCGGCGCCTTCCTCGGCTACCGGGTCACCGTCTGCGACGCCCGCCCCGTGTTCGCCACGCCCCGCCGCTTCCCGGAGGGCGTCGAGGTGGTCGTGGACTGGCCGCACCGGTATCTGCAGGGCACGGAGACCGACGGGCGCACGGTGATCTGTGTCCTCACCCACGACCAGAAGTTCGATGTGCCGCTGCTCCTGGAGGCGCTGCGCCGGCCGGCCGCCTACATCGGCGCGATGGGCAGCCGCCGCACCCACACGGACCGGAGGGAACGGCTGGTCGAGGCCGGGCTCACCGGGGACGAGCTGTCCCGGCTGCGCTCACCGGTCGGGCTCGACCTCGGGGCCCGTACGCCCGAGGAGGTGGCGGTGTCGGTGGCCGCGGAGATCGTCGCGCTGCGCTGGGGCGGCACGGGCGCACCACTGTCCGCGACCGGGGGAGCGGTCCATCCGCCCGTGCCCGCGCCCTGAACGCCCTCGAGCCGCCCGGGCCTTGTCGAGCCCTCGGCCCCTGCCCCTCCCTTGGTCACCCGAGAACCGAACCGCGAGGTGGAAGACATGGAACTGCATCACGAGTTCACCGTTCCCGTCCCGGTCGACGACGCCTGGCCGGCGCTCCTCGACATCGAACGGGTCGCGCCGTGTCTGCCGGGGGCGACCGTCGAGGAGTACGACGGCACGAAGGTGACCGGCTCGGTGAAGGTCAAGGTGGGGCCGGTCACCGTGACCTACCGGGGCACGGCCGTCTTCGAGGAGCGGGACGAGACGGCGCACCGGATGGTGCTGGTCGCCTCCGGCCGGGAGACCAGGGGCCAGGGCACCGCGCGGGCGACGGTCACGGCGACGCTCGGCGAACGGGACGGCGGCACGGCGGTGTCGGTGCGTACCGACCTGACGGTGACCGGGCGGCCGGCGCAGTTCGGTCGAGGGGTGCTGGCGGAGGTCGGCGAGCGGCTCATCGGCCGGTTCGCCGCCTGCCTGTCCGAACAGCTGACGCAGCCGCCCGGCACGGCCGACGAGACCGGTGCGGCCGACAAGACCAGTGCGGCCGGGGAGACCGGTGTGGCCGGCGAGACCGGTGCGACTGTCGTGGCCGGTGCGCCGCAGGCCGTCCGACGGGCCGAGGCCCCGCCGGACGAGCCCCTCGACCTGCTGCGCACCGCCGGTCTGCCGGTCGCCAAGCGGGCCGCCGCGGTGCTTGCGGGCGCCGTCGCCCTGAGCCTGTTGGTCGCGCGGATCCGCAGGCGGCACCGCTCCTGACACCAGACTCGACAAATAGATGCAAAAGGTATGTGTGAGCCGTGCCGGTGTGGGTAATCGGCCTCGTGACACCTCCGATCGCGGAAGGAGGTCCGTGAAAAGCGCATCTACTCGCAGCGTCCGGACCGCTTCCACCGACACGAAGCGGTCCGGTCCTCCCGGCACCGGTTCTTCACGTGCTGATCCTTCATCACGTCCCCCTTCGACTAAGCCGATCGTTCCGACGTGCCAGGGGCGATCACGGCACAGTCTCGACGGCGTCCGAAAAGAGCGGGACCGGGGTGGCCACAGGGTTACGATTCGGGTCAACACGCACCAAGCCGTCCCTCCGGCGGCAAGCGACCCGAAGGGCCACACATCCAGATGCCGGTCAAGGTCAGCGTCATCGTCCCCGTGTACAACCCGGGGACCTACCTCGAGGACTGTGTCTCCTCCTTACGTCGGCAGTCCCTGCCCACCGAGGAGTACGAGGCGATCTTCGTCGACGACGGTTCCACCGACGGGACTCCCGCACGGCTCGACCGGCTGGCCGACGAGGACCCCCGGATGCGGGTGATCCACCAGGAGAACTCCGGCTGGTCCGGCAAGCCGCGCAACGTCGGGATCGCCGCCGCCCGGGGCGAGTACGTGATGTTCGTCGACAACGACGACTACCTGGGCGACGAGGCCCTGGAGCGGATGTACGCGTACGGGGTGGCCCATGGCGCGGACGTCGTCGTGGGCAAGATGGCCGGCAGGAACCGCGGTGTGCCGGTGGAACTGTTCCGCCGCAACCATCCGCGGGCCACGGTGGAGAACGCTCCGCTGATCGACAGCCTCACCCCGCACAAGATGTTCCGCCGGGCGTTCCTCGACGAGATCGGGCTGCGCTTTCCCGAGGGGCGGCGGCGCCTGGAGGACCACGTCTTCGTCACCGAGGCATATCTGCGCGCGGCCAACGTCTCCGTCCTCAGCGACTACGTCTGCTACTACCACATCCGGCGCGACGACGCCTCCAACGCCGGTTTCCAGCGCTTCGACCCGGTGGGCTACTTCACCGACCTCCGCGAGGCGCTCGACGTGGTCGAGCGCTACACCGAGCCCGGCCCGGTGCGTGACCGGCTGTTCCGCCGGTGGCTGCGGGTGGAGATGGTGGAACGACTGCGTGGCCGGCGGCTGCTCGGGCTGCCGGACGACTACCGCAGGGAGTTGTTCGGAGAGATCCACAAGGTGGTGGTCGAGCGGTTCGGGCCCGCCGTCTCGGCCGGGCTGCAGCCGACGCAGCAGGTCGTCGCCTCACTGACGGCGGCGGACCGGTACGACGACGTGCTGGCGCTCGCCGAGTGGGAGGCCGGGGTCGTGCCGAACGCGGCGCCCACCAGCGTGGAGTGGGAGGGCGGTTCGCTGCGCCTCGGCTTCACCGCCGAATACGCCTCCGGAGGTGCGCCGATGACGTTCCCCGCCGATGCCGGCCGTGCCCCGCTGACCGATACACCGAAGAACGTGGAGGCGGCGGTGGCGTGGATCGGCACGGAGAACGTGGCCCGCTTCGACCAGGCCACCGCCGATCTGCTGCTGCGTGAACGCGCCAGCTCCGCCCAGTACTTCCAGCCCGTGGAGTTCACCCGCGAGACGGTCGCGGCCGACGGCGGGGAGCAGGTGCGACTGGTGCTGCGGGCCACGGCCACGGTCGACCCGGCCGTGCTGCCGGGTGACGGGGCCTGGGACGCCGTCGTACGGCTCAAGCTCGGCGGCTGGACCAAGGAGTGCCGTCTGGGCCCGGCCCCGCGCGCCACCCGCCCGGAGCCGTACGCGGGGGTGACTGCGGGCCGGGCGGTCCTGCCGTACTGGACGGAGCCGCACGGGAACCTCTCCCTGGACGTCGGTGTGCAGGGCAGGCGGCTCGGCCTCGGTCAGGTGCGGCGGCCGGACGTCACGGTCTCCGGGGCGCGGCTGCGCGCCCGGATTCCGCTGCACGCGGCGGACGGCACACCGGTACGGCTCCGGTTCACCTCTGCGGGCCGCGTCCTGTACACGCCCGGTGCGCTGACCACTGAGCCGGAACAGCCGGGGTCGCGACTGGAGTCGACGCTGCCTTCGGGTCTCCCCCGTGGTGTCTGGCGGGTGGCACTCTGTCTGGACCCGGAGGCCGCCGAACCGCGTTTCGGCGGGCTGCCGTTCGCGCTCCGCGCCGGCCGGGGCGGTGTGCTGGTGGTGCAGGTTCCGCGCCCCGGCACCGGACGGAAACTGCTGCGCAGGGCACGGCGGGTGCTCGGCGTTGCCCGTGCGAGGGTGGCGCCGCTGATCGGGGGAAGACGGTGACCGGTGCGCACACTGGACCTGGAGGGTGCCTGAGTCCGGGAGCTCGAGGTGCTCCCGGACGACCGGGGCAGTTTCCACGAGTGGTGCGGCGGTGAGGAGTTCCGCGAGGCGACGGGGTACGGCCCGTCGCCGGCGCGGGCCGGCTGCTCGGCGCCGCGGCGTGCTGCGGCATGCTGCGCGGAGTGCACTTCACGGACGGGCCGCCCCGCCGGGCCACATACGCGACCTGTGTGCGCGGGACGGTGCTCGACGTGGTGGCGGACCCGCGGGCGGGGTCACTCACCCGCGTAAGGGAGCCGGGAGGCCGTGCGGCTGGACGACGACAGCCGGCACACGGTGTTTCCCGCCGAAGGGCTGGGAGACGCCTTCAAGGCGTTCACCGACGACGCGACGGTGATGTTACCCGTACTCGGCGGGCTATGCGCTGGGCCGGGAGCAGGGGGTGCGCCCGCTGGCCCCCCTGCTCCCGGCCCTGGACATCGAGTGGCCGTGGGGCATCGGCCCGGTGCTGTCACCGAGGAACGAACGGGCGCCGACGCCGGCCGAGGCGGAGCACCTCGGCCCGTTGCCGTCGTACTAGGGCCTGTCCGGCGGATCAAGTCGGAGGTAATCGGCGGTGTCCGTCCATCTGGGACAAGTGGGGTCTGGTGCGTTCAGCTGCAAGGCGGAGGAGGGCGCCGACGCGATGGGGGTCCCTCCCGCGCATGGGGGTCCCTCCCGCGCATGGGGGTCCCTCCCGCTCGAGCGCAGTCGAGAGTGGGGGAGCAGCCGAGCGTGGGGGAGTCGGCAACCGACGACAACGCCGCTGGGGGTCCCCCCTGCTCGAAGAGCTCGGGGGAGAGCGTGCCAGACCCCACGTCTCCGGCATGATCCGCCGGACAGGCCCTAGGCCTGCCGCGCACGCTACGAGGAGCTGCGCGGCAGGGGGCTCAGCGGCTGACGCCGACCTGGTCGAGCGCGCGGCGCAGGGGCTCCCAGCCCAGGCGCCGCGGCAGACCGCGGTTGCGGGCCTGGGTGAGCGGGCGCCAGAAACCGGCCTCGATCAGTGCCTCGGGCGGCACCGCGCCGGCTCGCTCCAGGATCGCCTCGGGCACCTTCTGCGGGTCGGGCACCTTGTACTCGGCCATGATCTCGTCGTACTTGTCGTGCAGCACGGTGTTGTCCGGGTCGGCGCCGAAGATCACGAGCTGGCCGGTGGGCTGGGTGTCGACGAGGACCGTCACCAGATCGGGGCGATAGCGCGCCAGCACCTCGGTGATCTTGTAGACGTCGCCGGTCCAGGCCGTGGTGTGGCGGTCCCGGGCGGCCTCGTCGACGCTGCGCGGCAGCATGTCGTCGAGGACGATCACGCTGGACCAGTCGGAGTGCTTCTCGACGTTCATGAAGTCGCGCAGGGCGTATTCGAACAGGTGCATGCCGTCGATGAAGGACAGGTCGAGCGTGGTGCGCTGCCAGTGTCCGATAGGGCTGCGGCCCCGGCGGAGGTTGCGCAGCGGGTGCCGGCCGCCCTTGAGGTGGGCCAGTGGATTGTCGCGGGCGAAGAAGTCGTCACTGGTGGCCTTGACCAGGTGGACGTCGCACTTCAGTTCCGAGACGACCTTGAAGGCAGGGTCGACCGCGATGCTGGGGACGCGTGACAGGCACAGGCTGCGACCGTCGTTGACGCCGATCTCCAGATAGTTGCGGTTGACGCTGGCCTTGTGCAGGGCGCGCAGGAACTCATGGCGTTTCACGAAGAGGACTCTCCTTGCGGATGCGGGGCAGTGCTTCGTGCGGGGTGACGCGCCGGTCACGCGGTGCCGGCAGGCCGATGTCCGGCCGGCGGTCGTGCGCGAGGACGCTGTATGCGGGGCGCGGCGCGGGCCGGGGAAAGGCCGCTCCGCTGAGGAGCCTTTCCCGGTCGGGGCCGGCGCCGGTCAGCCGGGACACCTCCCGGGCCAGGTCGTACCAGGTGGCTTCGCCGGAGCCCGTGGCGTACAGGACGCCGTGCACGTCGACGGCGCCGGGGGCCGGGGGCGGCCATGCGGACGGCGAAGTGGGCCACCTGGTCCGCCTCGGTGGTCGGTTTGCCCATGAGGTCGGCGTCGCGGATGTCGCCGTGAACGAACTCCGGCCGGAGGTCGCCGAGTTCGAGGTTGTCGAGAGGGCCGGCATGGGTGAGCGCGGCCGGCACTGCGTTCCTCGGCACGTCGGCGGCGCCGGGCACGCCGGCGGCGAGCGGCGTACGGACGGAGCGGGAGCCGATGAAGCCGGCCGCTCCGGTGACGAGGAGGTTCACGTGTGGATCTGCACCTTGCTGTGGTCTCCGAGGACGAACCGGTGTGCGCTGGGAACGCTGGGGGCCGGGGTCACCTCGACATGGCGGCCGATCAATGAGGACTCGATGCGGCGGACGCCGTCGATCGAGGAGTCCCGCAGCACGATGGAGAATTCGACTTCGCTGTCGGTGATCCGGCAGTTCTCCGCGACGGAGGTGAAGGGCCCGACGTAGGAGTCGCCGACGACCGTGCCGGCACCGATGACGACGGGACCGACGATGCGCGAGTTGCTGATGTGGGCCCCTTCCTCGATCACCACCCGGCCGATGGTCTCGGAGGCGTCGTCCACCTCGCCGTCGATCCGGCGTTCGACCCCCTCGAGGACCGACCGGTTGACCTCCAGCATGTCGACGACGTTGCCGGTGTCCTTCCAGTAGCCGTGGATGACCGTGCAGCGCACGTCGGCGCGGGAGTCGATCAGGTGCTGGATGGCGTGGGTGATCTCGAGTTCGCCGCGCCAGGAGGGCTTGACGGCGCGTACCGCGTCGTGGATGGCGGGGGTGAACAGGTAGACGCCGACCAGAGCGAGGTCGCTCTTGGGATGCTCGGGTTTCTCCTCGAGGCCGGTCACCTGTCCGCTCGCGTCGAGTTCGGCGACGCCGAAGGAGCGGGGGTCCGCGACGTGGGTGAGCAGGATCTGGGCGTCGGGCCGGTGCCGGCGGAACTCGTCGACGAGTCCGGTGATGCCGCCGACGATGAAGTTGTCGCCGAGGTACATCACGAAGTCGTCGTCCCCGAGCCAGTCGCGGGCGATCAGCACAGCGTGTGCCAGCCCTAGAGGCCGTTCCTGGGGGATGTAGGTGATGCGCAGGCCGAACTTCGATCCGTCACCCACCGCGTTCTCGATCTCCTCGGCCGTGTCGCCGACGATCATTCCGACGTCGGTGATGCCGGCGTCCGCGATCGATTCCAGCCCGTAGAAGAGCACGGGCTTGTTGGCCACGGGGACCAACTGCTTCGCCGAGGTGTGGGTGATCGGCCTCAGCCGGGTGCCGGCGCCGCCGGACAGCACGAGAGCCTTCATCTGTCTCACCCTAGTGGTGCGCGGCACGTGGAACATCACTTGTTTTAACGGTTCATTACGAAATCCCCGATGAGAACTGTCCGGTCACCGTGTTTTCGGCCGATGACCGCTGATTCGCGCCACGCGGGGCGCCGGGTCCGCCTGTCGGGCGTGTCGGCCCGTCCCGGGCCGGTGCGTCAACGCCCGTGCCCGGGCGGCGGTTTCCCTCGATGCGGTCCGGGCAGGCCGGGTGCGGAGGCGGGCCGGGCCGGTGGCGGCGGGTCCGGGGCCGGGCCGCCCACTCGACGGCATATCACCCGAAGGGATGACAGCGGTGCCGGGAGTGTCGTCGACGGCCGGGACGGCGCCTGCTCACCGGTGCGTGCCGAGTTCCGCCCACACCTGTTTGCCTCCGCTGACCGGCAGTGTCCCCCAGGCCGCCGACAGGGCCTCGACGAGCAGGATGCCCCGGCCGCCGGTGGCCTCCCAGCCGATGCTGTTCGGCTTGGCGGGACTGCGGGGCGACGCGTCGGCGACCGCGAGGCGGAGCCGCTCGCCGACGAGGGTGAGATCGAGGCGGACCTGCCCCTCGGTGTGCACGAGCGCGTTGGTGACCAGTTCGGAGACGATGAGCAGGGCGGTGTCGAGATCCTCGGTCACACCCCAGGAGCGCAGGGTGCGCCGGGTGAAACGGCGGGCGTGACCGACGGCCTGCGGCACCCGCCACACCGTCCAGGTCTCCCGCAGCGGGCGCAGGGTCATTCCCTCGTAGCGCATCAGCAGCAGGGCGACGTCGTCACTGCGCGGGGCCTTGCCGAGCAGGCCGTCGGCGACCAGCCCCAGGTCGGCCGGGTCGGCGGCGGCCAGCCGGCGGGCGAGGCGGTCCATGCCCTCGTCGATGTCGGCCTCGACGGTCTCGACCAGGCCGTCCGTGGTGAGGGCGACCACCGTGCCGGGCCGCAGCCTCAGAGGACTCATCGGGAAGTCGGCCTGGGCCATGACGCCGAGCGGCGGCCCGCCCTCCGTCTCCGTGATCTCGGTACTGCCGTCCGGGTGGCGCAGCACCGGCGGCAGATGCCCGGCGCGTACGCACCAGGCGGAGCCCTGTTCCAGGTCGACCTCGACATAGCAGCAGGTCGCGAAGAGGTCGCTCTCCATGTCCACGAGCAGCCGGTTGGCGTGCGACACCACCACGTCGGGCGTGTGCCCCTCGACGGCGTAGGCGCGCAGCGCGGTGCGCATCTGCCCCATGAGGGTGGCGGCACCGGCGCTGTGGCCCTGGACGTCGCCGATGACCAGGGCGACATGGTTGTCGGGCAGCGGGATCACGTCGTACCAGTCGCCGCCGAGTTCCAGGCCCGCGGTGCTGGGCAGATAGCGGGCGACGGCGACCGCGCCGGGCAGCCGGGGCAGCCGGCGCGGCAGCAGCTGACGCTGGAGCATGCCGACCAGTTCGTGCTCGGCGTCGAAGGCGCGGGCCCGCATGAGGGCCTGCCCGGCGAGACCGGCGGCGGCGGTGAGCAGGGCACGCTCGTCGGCGCCGAAGTCGTGCGGGGTGTCCCAGCCGATGAGGCAGGCACCGGCCGTCCGGTTGCCGGCGGACAGCGGCAGCATGGCGAGACCCCCCGGGCCGACCTCGGCGAGGGAAGTCTCCAAAGCGCTGTCCGCGGACCAGGTCCGGGCCCGGCCCTCGCGCAGGACGGCGGCGAGGGTGGGCATGGTGCGCAGGGGCGCGTCGGGCCACTCGGCCCGCCACTCGGCGCGCCACAGGTCCGGCCAGGCGTCCGGTTCCGGTGGGTCGAGGGTGACGACGACGAGCCGGTCGCTCTCCAGTTCGGCGACCGCGATCCGGTCGGCTCTGAGCGGCCCGCGCAGGGCCGTGGCCACGGCCCTGCCGACATCGCGGACGGTGACCGCCGTGGCGAGTGAGGTGGCCAGGCGCTGCACCCGGGCCACGTCGGTGACGTCGGCGCGCAGGGTGGAGGCGTCGGTGACGGAGCCCACCAGACGGGCCGGGCGGCCCTCCCCGCCCGGCAGCAGCCGGCCGCGCAGTCTGAGCCACTTCGGCGGGCCTGCGGGCTGCACGATCCGGAAATCCAGCTCGCGTTCGCCGATGGTCATGTGGTCGGACTCGACGACCGACATCATGGAGGGCAGGTCCTCCGGCACGGTCAGGCCCATGAGGGTTTCGACGCGGCCGTCGAAGTCGTCCGGGCCCAGGCCGAAGAGGTCCAGGATGTCGTCGCCCACCCGGACCCGTCCGGTGTCCGTGGCGAGGACGAAGGCATCCGGCGCCGGCTCGCCGCCGCCGTCGGCCACGGGCTGCCGCCCCGGAAGGGTGATGGCGTCGGCGACGAGCCCGAGGCAGACGCGGTCGTCGGGGCCGAAGCCGCCGGGGCGCTCGCCGACGGCGAGCAGGCAGCCGCCGGCCCCTTGGTGCACGGGCAGGGCGGCGAGGAAGAAGTCTCGGGCCGGGACGCGCCGTGCCTGGGCCTGGGCGGCCAGTTCCTCGGGGCCGAGCCACACCGGCCGGCCGCCGCGTACGGCCGCGGCGGCCGGGGAGTGCCCGGCGACGGAATAGCTCTCCCGCACTCCGCACAGGGTCCGCGGTATACCGGCCGACTCCACCAGGCGCAGCTGCTCGCCGTCCTCGCTGGGCTTGTACACGGCGACGAAGGCCGCGCCGGCGAAGACCAAAGCCTGCTCCAGGACCCGGCGGACCCGGTCCGGCGACTCCGGCTCGGTGGTGATCGCCGTGAGGGCGCCTTCCGCGCGCAGCGTTCTCGTGCTGCGTCCCGCAGCGCCCTCACCGACCACGTTGGCTATTACAGCGCTTATACGACACCTGCGCAGCCCCTGCGGCATGACATCGCCCCGCCGACGGGGCGATGTCATGCCGCAGGGGCTGCGCGTGCGGGACGGCTGCGCGTATCGGTGTGCCGCCGCCTCCGGTCCACCACGGTGTGCCGTGGTGGACCGGAGGCGGCGGGCCCGGCCCGTCCTCGGCTCTGCCTGGTGCGATCAGGGCCGGGGTGGGGTGCCGGGGCGGTCAGCGGGATCCGGTCAGTGACTCCGCTCCCCTCCCGAAGGAAGAGGGATTCCCACCCGAGGGTTGCCGTCCAGCCCGAACCGATCCCTTGCGGGACACCGGAGACGTACGCCAGGGATTCGATTCCCCCACCGGCTGCAGCCGGTGGTTCCCTCGAAAGAGGTTCGATGGATCTCGGTCAGTGGGTCTCGGGCAGGCCGTCGTCGCCTGCGCCGTCCTCGGCACCCTGGCCGGCACCGTAACCGGTCCCGTCGTCCTGGCCCGCTTCCTCGCCACCGACTTCGCCGGCCTGGTCGCCCGTACCGGTGTCCTCACCGCCGGCCTCGCCGGCGCCCGCGTCCTCACCGCCGGCCTCTTCGCCACCCGCCTGGTCGCCGGCTCCGGCGCCCGCGCCGGCCTCGCCGAGGGTCGCACCGACCGCCGCCAGGGCGGTGGTGACCGGCTGGAAGAAGGTCTCGCCGCCGACGGTGCAGTCGCCGCTGCCGCCCGAGGTCAGACCGATCGCGAGACCGTCCCGGGTGAACATCGAGCCGCCGCTGTCGCCGGGTTCGGCACAGACGTCGGTCTGGATGAGACCGGTGACCGTGCCCTCCGGATAGTTCACCGTGGCGTCGAGTCCGAGGACCTGGCCGTCGGCGAGCCCGGTGGTGCTGCCCATCCGGAACACCTCCTGGCCGACGGTGGCCTCCGCGGCCTCGGTGATCTGGACCGTCTGACCGCCCACGTCGACGTCGCTCGGCGCTTCGGTGGCCGGGTCGTCGTACCGGACGAGTGCGAAGTCGCCCTCGCCGGGGAAGACCGCCTGGTCGACGGTGGCGATCGGCTGGCCGTTCTGCGCGTCGGACCACTGGTCGGCCGCGACCGCGCAGTGACCGGCGGTCAGGAAGGCGGGCGCTCCGTCGTCCGCGGTGACGTTGAAGCCGAGCGAGCAGCGCGCGCCGCCGGAGAAGATCGCGTCCCCGCCCGAGGCGAAGGTCCTGAACGTGCCCTCCGACTTCTTGATGGTCGCCATGCCGGAGCCGAGGCCCTGCACGGTGGACTCCAGTCTGTCCCACTTCTCGCCGGTCACCGTGGAGTCGGCGGTGACCAGGATCTTGTTGGTGCGCGGGTCGACGGCCCACGAGGTGCCGGGGATGGTGGCCTCGGTCTTCAGCGTCTGCTTGCCCTCGGCCAGTTCGGTCATGCTGTTGTCGACCTCGCGGACGGTCGCGCCCGCCTTCTTCGCCTGCACGATCACGTTGTTGTTGTCGCCGGGTACGACGTTGACGACGAGCTGCTGCTTGTCGCCGTCGTAGTAGGAGCCGGCGAACGCGTCGCCGAGGAGCCCGGCGAGCTGTGAGGCGAGGTCCGAGGCATCCGTCGCCTTGAGGGTCTTCGGCGCGGCCGCCGCGTCGCCCGACGCGCCGTCCTGTGACGCGTTGGCGTGGGGGAGCAGGAGCGCGGCGGCGCCGAGCGCCACCACGCCGCCCACCGCTATCGCGGCCTTGCGCTTCGGAATTCGCTTGTGACTCAAACTTCTCGACCTCCTGGGGGGACCGGAGTCGTGCCGCCGTTCGGCGGCTGTCGGGGGCGCCTGGATGGCTGTTGGTACGCACGGGTCCCGCCGAGCGTTCAAATCCGTTCGCGGTCAACCGGTTTGGGACACGGAATCGGCCGACCGGCGTGTCCGGCCCGGCGTACGGCGACCCTCCCGGAAGCAACACGTACCGCGACCGGACGTATACGTTCCGTCTCTCCCGGAATGCGGAATCCCGGCTTCGGTGAATCTGCGCATCCCATGCCCGGACCGGTCACCGGGCCGGCGGCCCTCCACAGGCCGGCCGTTTCACCGGTGTCGTCCTGGTCCTGGAACCCGGGCCGGACTTCCCCCGGGGCGGCCGTAAGCCAGGAGTTCTCGGCGCGATGCCGGCCCGGCTGCACGGCACGGCACGGTGGGGCACGGCGGGGACGATGCCCGCGGTGGTGCTGTCGAGCCTGCTGCTGGTGGCGGTCGGCGCGGCGATGCCCGGCCTCGGCCGTACCTTCATCGACGAATTCCCGATCGGCGGACGGACGTCGATGCTGGGCGTGCTGTTCACGTCGATGGGCGTCTTTGTCCTGCTCACCCTGGTGCTGACCTGGCTCCAACAGGCGAACCTGCTGCGCGGCCGGAACTTCTCCGGCGGGCAGCTTCAGCGGCTGGAGATCGCGCGGGCGCCGGTGCGGCGGCCGAGCATCCTGGTCCTGGACGAGGTGACCAGCGCGCTGGACGCCGAGACCGAGCTGGTCGTGATGGACAACCTGCGCCGTCGCGGCTGTGCCTGCGTGGTGATCGCGCACCGGCTGAGCACGGTCCGGGACAGCGACGAGATCATCGCCCTCGACCACGGCACGGTCGAGGAGCGCGGGCGGCACGAGGAGCTGGTGGCGCGCGGTGGCGCGTACGCCGCGCCGGTCAGGGAGCGCTGAGATGACGACGACCGTGTTGGAAGGGCCCGGGGGCGACCTCGTGCTGGACGCGCTCAGGGCGCCGGGCGGCCGGCTGCGCGAGCTGGTGCGGCGTCAGCCGGCGTGACGGGGGCGGGTGTCCGCGGACACCCGCCCCGGACACCCGCCCCGGACACGCCGGAGGCCGGCGGGCGGCCCCACTCCGCCCGCCGGCCTCCCTTGCGGGGCCGCACGTTCCGCGAGGAGATCGGCACTCCCCAGTACCCGACCGCCACGCGGTCACGGGAACCGTGCGGTCCCGGTCTCAGAACGTGAGGACGCCCGAACCGTGGGCGTTCATCACGCACTCGTTGGCGAAGGTGCGCTCGTACGAGAGCCGCTGTCCCTGCCATACCCCGTCGACGGTGACGACGACCGGGTCGTACTGGTGGGTGCAGAGCACGCCGTCTCTCGCCTCAAGGGTCCGCAGATCGCCGTCCACCGCGGCCAGTTCCCCGCACGCCGCGGCCGCGGCCGGGTGGGTGCCGGAGGGGCCGGGGGCACAGGTCAGGGTGACCGCGCGCTCCGGTGTGACGGTCATGGCGCTCTCCCCGTGACCCATGGTGAGCACCAGGGCCGACGGGGCGTAGAGCGCGGAGGGTGCGCCTCCCGGCGCGGCCGACGCGGCCCCGGACAGAGGTGCGCAGACTGCTGCGGCGGTCAGGCCGATGGTGGTGGCCCAGCGCGCGGTGTTCCGCATTGTGTGCATCCTTCCGCTCGTTTCGACGAGTGGCCGGCCCGTGCTCGGTGGTGCCGGACCGGCGAGCGGGAGTCTGCCGAGTCCGCTGCGGAAACACACGTCGACCGGGCCGCTTTCAGTAACATTGCGTATTGAATCAGTGGCGTGAAGTAACGGAATGTGCGGGCGTGAACCCGGTAACCGCACGGCCGGCGCTTGTGCGAAGTGGTCAGATGGCTGAATTCCCACTGTTTCGCAATAGGCCTGAAACATTCCGTTTCCGTTCCCGACAGACCGTTCCGTGACGCCTTCTGTTCATGATTCAGTCGGCTCGACGAGGAGAGGCGGGAGCGTCGTATGGCCGAGCACTGGGCGGACTTCCAGTACGAGATCTACCTGAACGGGATGACGGGTGCCGTGCCCCGGCTGCCCACGGACCTGACCCGGCTGGAGGAGCTGACCGAGCGGCGGCTCGGACCGGGTCCGGTCGGTTACGTGGCGGGCAGCGCGGGCGACGGCAGTACCGCGCGCGCCAACCGGGCGGCTCTCGCGCGCCACCGGATCGTGCCGCGCATGCTGCGGGACGTGCACGAGCGCGATCTTTCGGTGGAGGTGCTCGGCCGCGCGCTGCCGGCGCCGCTCGCGCTGGCGCCGGTCGGGGTGCTGTCCCTGATGCACCCGGACGCCGAACCGGCCGCCGCGCGGGCCGCCGCCGCGCAGGGAGTGCCGTTCGTGCTGTCCTCCGCGTCCAGCACGCCGATGGAAGAGGTCGCGGAGGTGATGGGCGACGCGGAGCGCTGGTTCCAGCTGTACTGGCCGAAGGACCCCGAGGTCACCCGGAGTTTCCTGGGCCGGGCCAGGGCCGCCGGGTTCACGGCTTTGGTGGTCACTCTGGACACTCCCCTGCTGTCCTGGCGGCCGCGTGACCTGGACCAGGCCTTTCTGCCGTTCCTGCACGGGGTGGGCACCGCCAACTACTTCTCGGACCCCGCCTTCCTGGCCGGCCTGGCCAAGCCCGTGCACGAGGACCCGAACGCGGCGGTGATGCATTTCGTCGGTATGTTCTCCGACCCCGCCAAGACCTGGCCCGACCTCGCGTTCCTGCGGGAGAACTGGGACGGCCCGATCCTCCTCAAGGGCGTGCTGCACCCGGACGACGCCCGGCTCGCGGCCGATGCCGGGATGGACGGGGTGGTGGTGTCCAACCACGGCGGCCGTCAGGTGGCCGGGGCCGTCGCGGCGGCGGACGCGCTGCCCGGGGTGGCGGCCGCCGTCGGCGACCGGCTGACCGTACTGTTCGACAGCGGTGTCCGCACCGGCGACGACGTCTTCAAGGCGCTCGCCCTCGGCGCCCGGGCCGTGCTCGTCGGACGGCCGTACGTCTACGGGCTCGGCCTCGACGGGCAGGCGGGGGTCGAGCACGTGATCCGCTGCCTGCTCGCCGAACTGGACCTCACCCTCGCCCTGTCCGGGCACGCCGGCCCGGCCACGATCGGGCCCGGCGACCTCGTGGAGGGCCCCGGCTGACCCGGCCGGGGTACCGCGCGCCGGGCCGGTGGACTTCCGTGCCCGCTCCCCCGGCCCTGCGCGCGGCTCATGTCACCGCCCCGGCGCGCCGTTCACGCGACCGGCCCGGCCTGCTCCATGTGCCGTGCCGCCGGGGTACGGGTGCGGCTGATCGACAGGGCCTCCTCGGCGGAGGCCGGCGGCTCGGTCACCCAGCGCTGGTCCTCGGTCCGGTCCCGCACCCTGATGACGATGTCGGCGTTCGCATCGGGGGCGGCCGGGGTGAGCGCCAGCCGTTCGTCCCAGCGGGGCAGCAACTCACCCTGCCCGGTGAGCTCGTAGCGCACGTCGTCGGCCCGGTCCTCGCCGGCGTCGGCGCAGGTGGCCAGGACGACGACCCCGGCGTCCTTGTGCGCGTCCAGGCACAGGCCCGGGTCGGCCACGCTGCGCAGCAGCCCGTCCTCCTCATAGGTCCACTGCTGGCTCAGCCGCGAGGAGCAGCCCGTGAGCCGGGTACCGGCGCCGTCCTGGGGCTCGCCCCGGGTGTCGAGGCACAGGCCGGAGGCGACGTTGCGCAGGAGGGCCGGCTGCGGCCCGGTGGGCAGTCCGGCCACGCCCGGCGGGGACTCGGTCGGTACGACCCCCCGGCCGCCGGCCGCGCTGGTGGCGCCGGTCGGGTCGGTGCCGCTGCCGTCGGGTGAGGAGCCCCCGGCGATGAGCACGCTCACCAGCACACCGGCCGAGACGGCGCCGAGGCCGGTGAGCAGGGTCCTGGTGGAGCGCACGGCATCCGGGAGTCCGAGGCCGGTGAGGCGGGCGGGGGCGGGGATGCGGGACAGCAGGCGGTGCCGACTGTCGTCCGACCGGTGTCCGCGGCGGGTGGTGCGGCCGCCGCGCGGGCCCGGTGTCGCCCGGCCGGGGCGCGAGTCGAGGTAGCGGCGGGCGCCCCAGCCGAGAACGGCCTCGGTGATGAGCGTGCCGAGCTCGCCCTCGAAATGGCTCAGCTGCTCGGCCGCGTTGCGGCAGTAGCGGCATTCCGCCAGGTGCTGCTGGACGTCGGGGAGCAGGGTTTTGCCGCGGCGGATGGGAACGTCGAGGAGCCGGTTGTAGAACCGGCAGTCCTTCGTCGGCGCGAGTTCCTGATGGGCGTGGACACAGCCCTGCCGGAAGGCGTCACGCGCCTGTTGGAGCGTGCCCGAGGCGATGTCGGGATCGATGCCGAGGAGGCCGGCCGGAACGGATATGGGTTCGGCCTCGACCTCGACGTGCCAGAGCACGCAGCGGGCGAGGGCGGGCAGGGACCGGAACGAGCGCTGGGCGAGCGTGCGGTTCTCCGGCGTCATCGTCCTGGCCGCGCGCAGGGCGCGCCCGCCGGCCGGCTTCAGCAGCTCCGGCAGGGCGCCGGCGGTCCGGTCGTCCGAGGCCCACTCCCGGACCGTGTCCCGCACGGCCACCAGCAGCACCGGGCGCAGGGCGACGGCCTGTTCACCGAGGGCGGCCCGGTTCAGGACGCGGTGCTGTGCCGCCGCGGTGACCATGGCGGCGGTCGGCCCCGACGAGGCGAGGCAGACGGTCGCGTAGTCGTGCATGGCCGACCAGTGACGTGCCGTCAGCATCGCGACGGAATGGGTTGCCTCGCCCTCCGGACGGCCTCGCAACCGTGCGGCGAGGGACTCGTCGGACTCCCCCGGGTCCCCTCCGGGAGGGGGATGAGGAGACCGAGGGGAATGGGGGGTGGGCACTGAGATGGTTCCTTCCCACACGCAGGTGACACAGAAGTTCTGACGCCGAAAAGGGAAGTCCCACGTGGTCCGTACCTCTTTGGCGGCGTTGCGCGGGAGGGCGCGAATTCACCGATGGTGAAAGCGGACCCGGTTCATCAACGCGCGTGCGACCCCGGATTTTACCCCCTCACGGGTGGCTCACTCTCGCACAACCGGCACACGGCCAACAAGACACCGGGAAGACCTCCACTCGTTGACAGAAAGTCAAAAGGAAAAACGCGACCGGAGTCGCCCGCATCGGCTTTCCACCTGCGTTTTCCCGTGGTTCACCGGTTCTCGCATTCCGGCGGTGGTGTCAGATCTGCCAGGAGCGGAGCCGGTCCGCGGCTCCGTAGACATCCGTCGTACCGGACATCAGATCACGGGCGAGGTCGACGATCGCTCCGTAGGGCGGGTCGATGCCGACGCCGCTGACGAACATGTACGCCACCGCCGTGGCACAGGCGAAGCGGGCGTTGGCCGACGGCAGGGGGCGGAGCAGGGCGAGAGTGTGCAGCAGGGCGGCGGCCCGCCAGGCCGCGTCCGAGTCCACGCCGAGACGGGGCGGATCGACCCGGTGCCGGGCGACGGCGGCGACCAGCGCCGAGAAGTCGTTGACGGTGGGCTGGTCCGGAAGGACCTCCTCGTGCCGCTGGAGCAGCCAGGGCACGTCGATGTGCAGAACGGATGCCATCGGTCAGGCGGCCCGTCCCGCGCCCCTGGCCCGCGGTTCGTCGTCCGGGAAGGCGGCGGCGAATTCGGCGGCGTGCGAGGCGAAGAACCGGCGGAATGCCTCCGCACCCTCCTGGAGTGCCCGGTGGCGGGCGATGTCGGCCGCGGCCGCCTCCCGCACCAACGCTTTCATCGATGTACCGCGCTCCTTGGCGATCTGCCGCAGGTCCTCGAGTTCACGGTCGCTGAACTCCACATTCAGAGCAGGCATGCCATCACGGTACCGCTCGGGTACTCGATCGTAAATACCACCAGTTCAGAGTGGGTACAGGGCGGTACCGAAAGGGGCGCCGGGGGTGTCGCCCCTCCGGCGCCGGCTGCACGCCGGAGGCGGGGAATCCCGCCCCGTCCTGCCGCGACGCCGGCTGCCGCGCCCTCGTCCGCGTCGCAGCTGAACCCGCAGGACACACAGACGAACCCGGCGTGGCTCTTGCCCGAGTTCTTCTCCCACCACAGGCACCGCACCGCGGCGAGGCTTACGACCTCACCCGCGATAGGGAGTGGATCAGCGAGCGGCGCCCTGCGGCTTCGAATCCAAGGCGGAGGAGGGAGCGATGGCGGAGCCATCGCGACTGACGACAACGCCGGAGGTGAAGCCGCAGGGCGCCGGGAGCCCGCTCGCTATCGCGGGTGAGGTCGTTACGGGGCCGGGACGCCCTCGGCCCACCGAGGCGCCCTCTCCTGCGTCCGCCCGCTCAGCGGGCCGGCCCCAGCCCCGAGCCTGGATGTTCGAGTCAGGTCCGACGGAGAGGGCCCCGGCGGGCGGGTTCGACGGCGCCGGGTCGAGCCGGCGGGCGTACCGGCCTCGCCGTACCCGGTGACGTAGGAGATGTCCAGGGCGTTGCGGCCACGGAGGAAAGCGCTGCCATCCGTACACGGTCACCGCCGCAACCCATGTGACACCCCGTCAACCAGCGGGACAGGACTGGTGACGGACGTCGGCGGACGACGGGCGCATACCGGACACGCGCCGGACCGGCACCGGACGGTATCCCGCCGGGAACCGGACGCGACCCGGGCGGGCAGCAGGCGATCACCGGGGCCGAACCCGGACGGGAACCGGGACCGGGGGCCGGAACGGTCGGTCCGCCCGGCGGCTGTCCCAGGGGGTGCCGCTCCCCGCCCCCGTCCGGCCCGCGGGCCCCCGGCCCGGGCGGGGTTCCGGGCCACAGCGGCCTCCGACGCACTAGGGTGGAACTCTGGCGATCGACCAGTTCACGGTGAGTGTGCGCGATGGAGTGGCGACGATGAGGGCGGACGACCCGTTCGACGATCCGGTGACGGCTCGGGCCGTCATCGCCGCCGACGGCACCGTCACCCGGTGGAACGAGGCCGCCCGGCGGCTGCTGGGCCACCGGGCCGAGGACGTGGTCGGCCGCCCGGCTGCCCGTCTGCTCGTCGGCGGGGCGCAGCCTCCCCGGCCGCCGGCCGACACCCGCTGGAGCGGCACGCTCGCGCTCCGGCACCGGGACGGCGGCACCGTCACCGTGTGGCTGCTCGCCCATCGCGGCCGGCCGGAGGACGGTGAGCCCGACGCATGGCTGGCCGTCACCCCGCTGCCGTCCGGGCCCGCCGACCCGGCCGAAGATCCGCTGCTTTGGGCGGCGATGCTCCAGTCCGCGTGCGCCACCGTCGTCTTCGACACGGAACTGCGCCTGCACGGTGCCAACGACGCGATGGCGGAGCTCCTCGGGCTGCCGGCCGCCCATCTGCGCGGTCTGACGCCCACGGACATCGGTGGCCGCCCCCGGCACAGGGAGCTGGAACGGCACATGCGCCAGGTGCTGCGGACGGGCCGGGGCCACGACGTCCGGACGAGCCTGCGGGTCACCGACAAGAGCCACGAGGAGTCCTGGCTGGCCCGGATCGCGCCGCTCACCGACGACCGCGGCCGGATCGTCGGTGTCTGCGTGACGGCCCACGACTTCACCGAGCAGAACCGGGCGCGGGCACGGCTGCAACTGGTCAACGAGGCCAGCCTGCGCATCGGCACCACCCTCGACGTCACCCGGACCGCGCAGGAACTGACAGAGGTCTGTGTCCCCGCGCTGGCCGACTTCGTCAGCGTCGACCTGCTCGAGCACGACCAGGGCGCCGACCCCAGCGGTCCGCTCACCCTGCCGGTCTCGCTGCGCCGGATCACCCACCGGTCCCGCACGGAGGGCGACCCCGAGTCGGTCACCGACCCGGGCGAGGTGGTCGTCTACCCGGCCGCCGCACCCCAGGCGGACTCACTGATCGCCGGCCACAGCGTCGTCGCCTCGGTGCCCTCCGGTGATCTCGATCCGTGGCTCGCGGTCGACGACGCCCACGCCCGGCAGGTGCGGGAGTTCGGTGTCCACTCGATACTGTCCGTCCCCCTCCGGGCCCGCGGTGTCACCCTCGGCGTCGCGGCCTTCACCCGTTTCCGGCATCCCGAGCCCTTCACCCACGACGACGTACTGCTGGCCGAGGAGATCACCGCACGTGCGGCCGTCTGCATCGACAACGCCCGCCGCTACTCACGCGAACGCGAGACGACCCTCACGCTCCAGCGCAGCCTGCTCCCCCGCGGTCTGCCCCGGACCGCGGCGGTGGACGCCGCCTCCCGGTATCTGCCGGCCGCGCACACCGGCGTGGGCGGCGACTGGTTCGACGTGATCCCGTTGTCCGGGATGCGGGTGGCCATGGTGGTGGGGGACGTCGTCGGCCACGGCATCCAGGCGTCGGCGACGATGGGCCGGCTGCGTACGGCCGTCCGCACCCTCGCCGACATCGACCTGGCCCCGGACGAACTGCTCACCCACCTCGACGACCTGGCCCTGCATCTCTCGCACGAGTCGGGCGGCGACGCCGGCCCCGGCGAGGTCGGCGCGACCTGCCTGTACGCGGTGTACGACCCGGTGTCACGGCGCTGCACCCTGTCGAGGGCGGGGCATCCGCCACCGGTCCTGGTCCGGCCGGACGGGTCGGTCCGCATACTGGACATGCCGTCCGGGCCACCGCTGGGCCTGGGCGGGCTGCCCTTCGAGTCCGTGGAGCTGGAGCTGCCCGAGGGCAGTGTGCTGGGTTTCTACACGGACGGTCTGGTCGACGGCCGGGAAAGCGGCACGGACACGGACGCGGGCCGGCGCATGCTCTGCGAGGCCCTGTCCCATGCTGCCTCCGGGGCGCTCGACGAGGCCTGCGACCGTGTTCTGCACGCCATGCTTTCTCCGGGTCCCGCCACGGACGACGTGGCGCTGCTGCTGACCCGTACCCGTGGGCTGCCGTCCTCCCGGGTGGCCACCTGGGACATCCCGGCCGACCCGGCGCTCGTCGCACCGGTCCGCAAGCGGGTCCTCGAGCAGCTGGGCGTGTGGCAGCTGACCGACGTGTCGTTCACCGTCGAGCTGGTGGTGAGCGAGCTGGTCACCAACGCGATCCGCTACGGCGCGGCACCGATCCGGCTCCGGCTGATCTGCGACGCGTCGACACTGATCTGCGAGGTGTCCGACGCCAGCCACACCGCTCCGCATCTGCGGCGCGCCAAAACCTGGGACGAGGGCGGCCGAGGGCTGCTCCTGGTCGCCCAGCTCACCCAGCGGTGGGGCAGCAGACACACCGCCGAGGGCAAGACCATCTGGGCCGAGCTGGGGTTGACTGAAGAACTGTGAGCGTCCGGCCGGCCCGGACCCGATCTGACCGGGCCGGGCCGGACCGGCCCGATCCGGTCCGCCCAGGGGCTACTCGTTGTTCTCGTCCTCGTTCTCGACGATGCCCCAGGTGACGACCTTCGTCTGGAGGTCGGGTTCCGAGGTGTCGATCGCCCAGCGCTGGGCGTCCGTGTCGTCGCGGGCCTTGAGGACGAGGGCTCCCGAGCCGTCGGTCGCGGCGGGTGCCAGGCCCAGGTCCTGGCCGGACCGGGGCACCAGGGTTCCCTGGACGGTGAAGTCGTAGCGTGCGCTGCCGGCGTCCTTGTGGGCCTCGCCGGTGCACCGGGCCAGGCGCACCGAGTAGCCGAGGCGCGAGTCCAGGCACAGGTCCGGCTGCGCGGCGTTGCGCAGCCGTCCGTCGGTCTCGTACGTCCACTGCTGGACCTTGCCCGCCGAGCAGGCGATCAGTTCGGTCTCGGCGCCGGCGACCGCCCGGCCGCCGACGACACCGACGCACAGGCCGGAGGCGGTGTTGTGCAGCCGGCCGCGCAGGGCGCCCTTCGCCATTTCTCCGGAGCGGAACCACGACGGGTCGCCGGGCGGGCTGACCACGGCGGCCCCGGGGGATTCGGAGGGACGGTCGTCGCCCCGTGCGGCGGCGTCGTCGGAACCGCCCGTGGTCCACAGCACCAGCGGGAGAACGACCAGTCCGCTGACGGTGAGGATTCCGGCGGTGAGGTTGCGCCGACGCGCGGCCCGGCGGGCCGCCTTCCGGGCGCCCCGGGAACCGGCGCGGAGCACGGCACCGCGAGGACCGGTGCGGGAGGCCCCGGCGCGCCGCCGGGAGAGGGCACCGGATCGGGAAGCCGTGCGCGCGGAGGTGGCCGGGGCCGCCGCGTCCGGGGCGGTACCCGGTATCGGGGGCACCGGGGGCTCCGCGGGGGTGGTGGACGCGGTGCGGGGCGCCTCGGTGGGGCGGGGCGGGGCGGGTGTCCCCGCGTCCGTGAACGACTCGCCCGCCACTGCCGGGGATTCGCCCGCGGGCACGGCGAACGGATCGCCCGCCGTGCCCGGACGTCCGCCGGCGGGGCCGGGGAACGCGGCGCCGATGACGCCCTCGGGCGACGGCCGCTCCTCGGCGGCCGACTCGTCGGTGACGTCGGCCGCCCGTGCCCTGCTCTGTGTGTATTCCCGTGCGCTCCAGCCCAGGACAGCCTCGGCCAGGGCCGTACCGAGTCCACCGGTGAAGCAGGCGAGCTGGTCCGCCGCGTGCCGGCAGTGGGTGCAGTTCTCCAGGTGGGTACGCAGGTCCGGGTCGATTTCGGTGCCCGTGCGCCGGTAGGCCACCTCCAGCAGGCGAAGATAGCTTCGGCACTCCTGGTCGGAGGCGAGTTCTCCGTGGAGTTGGAGGACTTCGTCGCGCAACCGGTCCTGGGCGCGGCGCAGTTCGATGCGGGCGCTCTCCTCGTCCAGGGCGAGCAGCCCGGCGGGGACGTGGAGCGGTTCGGACTCGACCTCGGTGTGCCACAGCAGGCAGCGCGCGGACTGCGGCAGTCGCTGGAACGCCCCCGACAGCAGGCGCCGTTCGGGCGGTGGCAGCAGCCGTGCGGCCGGCCGTCGGCCGCTTTCGGAGGTGGAGGTGGTGGTGAGGTCGGGGTGGAGCATGTCGCGCCGGTGGTCGCCGTCCCATTCTGCGGCGATCCGGCGTACCGTGACGAGGAGTTGGGGGCGCCACGCGGAACTCGGGCCGTTGCGCCGCAGGGTCTCGCCGAAGAGCCGGGTGAACGCGGCGGTGGTGAGCATCCCGGCGGAACGGGGGCTGTCGGTGCACAGCCGGGCATAGCCGAAGACCGACTCCCAGTGCCGGTCCATGAGTTCACCGACGGGGTTCGGTGCCGGGGTGGCCCCCGTCCACTTCCGCAACTCGTCACCCAGTTGTTCGTCCGTCACGTCGAACGCGGCGGCCGTGGCCGGGAAATTCGACAGGCCGGTGTCCTTCACGGATGCGATCCTCTCGGGGGCGCGCGGGATAAAGTCCGAACCAGCGGACCCGGGGCCTCGCCGACAATACAGCGGGACCCCGCCCGTGGGCGATTCGGCATCTCGAGCATCCGCCCGGAGCAGCTCTTTTGGAGCCTGGGTGGCGCACTGGAGCGGCCTCGCGCACGCCAGGACAAAAGGTATTGTCCGCGTGCCGGCGAGACCCACTTTTGCACAGGCCAACGACTTGGAACAAGAGACGCCGTGGTTTCCCGCATTCCCTGTGCGGACGCCGCACTTTGACAACGTGTCAATGGGATTCGAGCCACTTAATTCACGCGCCCAATGATCCGATTCGACGGCCGGTGTCCGAAAAGGCGATGCGGACGCGCGTCGCGCAGCCCCTCCGTTCCCGGATGCGCGTGTGCGGGTCTCCCTGTCCGGGGTATACGGGTGCGCCCGGGATCACTCGGCGCCGGTCTACGCTCATCGTGGCCGTACGAGGCCCAGGGCCCCTTCCCAGCGGAACTCGGGCCGTCCGCCGTCCGGCGCCGTCTCCCTGGCGTACGGGCGTCGAAGCGGACGTCCATGGCGGTGAGCCGCTCCAGACTGTCCCGGTAGGCGGGGTAGGCGGGGTGGGCGGCCGGCGCGGCGCCGGCACACAGCAGACGGTGATCGGCACGCCGCGCCCCATGTCCTCGCACAGGGTGCTCAGCACGAGGGTGTCGGTGATTTCGGCCGCCCATTTGTCGACGGTGTTGAAGATGGCGGGCGCGACCACCACCGCGTCGGGTTCCGGGAAGGAGCGCGGTTCGCCGGGAGTGCGCCAGGCGATCGGGGACTCCCCTGCTCATGGGGTCCCCCCGCTCGAGCGAAGTCGAGAGTGGGGGAGGCGTCGAGAGCTTGGGGAATGATCGGCCTGCCGGTCTGCGCGCGGACCGCGACGGCTTCGAAGAACCCGTTCATGGCGACGGGTGTCGCGATGGCGCCGGCCTCCCCGCCCCGCTGCCGCATGACGCCGCTCGCTGATCCACTTCCTATCGCGGGTGAGGTCGTTACTGACGTCCGCGGCGGCACCGGTGGCGCAGACGACGACGTGGAGAAAGGGCTTGGGACCTGTTCGGTCACCCGGAAGGCCTACGGCCCGGCCGGCGGTCGCGGTACGAAGGCGCGGTGCACGGAGAGGCTGTCCTCGTGGACGTGGTGGCGGACGACCAGGCCGTCCCGCACGGTGAGCAGCAGGGCGAAGCGGGCGCGGTAGGGGCGCCCGGTGGGCCGGGCGGTCTGCCGGATCTCACCGAACACCACCGCGTCGTCGCCGTCGACCAGAATGCGCTCGATCTCGGTGGCGGCCGCGTCGGGCACATGGTGGGCGGCCAGTTCCCGGTAGTGGGCGGCAGCGTCGGCACGGGTGGCCCGGTGGCGGATCCAGGGGATCGCGGTGCTGCCGTGCTCATCGTCCGGCCAGTCGAGTCGCCAGTCGCAGGAGTCGGCGTACAGCTCGGCGATGCGGTCCGGGTCGCCGTGGCCGATCCGGCGCAGCAGTTCCTCCACGGTGGCGCGGATGCCGGTGGGCGGGGCGGTACGGGCCGGGCTGGTCCGGGGCGGCGCGGCCGGGGCCGGCGTGGGCTCGGTCATGACGGAGGTCTCCTGGGTTCAGGGTGGGCCGAGTTCAAGGGCCTCGGTCCGGGGAATGGTCATGACTGTGCCGTGGACACGCCGATGACGCCATGACGTCGGAGGTCATGTGCGGTCCGGTCGACACTGGTACGGCACGAGCTGATCCGCATGGCCCCGTGGTCGTCCCGGAGACCGGGCCGGCCACGGGCCGCGACAACGACAGGACGGATGGCATGCCTCTTCAGGGCGAGTACGAGCCCAGCCCCACGCAGTGGGTGCGCGACCAGGTGGAACTGTACGAGAGCTCCGGCGGCACCGAGGGGACGACCCTGCAGGGCAGGCCGGTGGTGCTGCTGACCACGCGGGGAGCCAGGAGCGGCAAGCTGCGGAAGACCCCGGTGATGCGCGTCGAGCACAAGGGGCGCTACGCAGTGGTGGCCTCGCTGGGCGGAGCACCCCGGCACCCGGTCTGGTACCACAATCTCAAGGCCGATCCTCAGGTGGAACTGCGGGACGAGCAGGTCCTGCGGGACATGACGGCCCGTGAGGTGACCGGGGAGGAGAAGGCCGAGTGGTGGGAACGGGCCGTGGCGGCGTTCCCACCGTACGCCGATTACCAGGAGAAGACGGACCGGGTGATCCCGGTCTTCGTGCTGGAGCCGCGCGACTAGAGAGGTCCCGGAGAGGTCCGGAGAGGTCCGGCCGAATTTTCTTCGGTTCGGGGTGCATGGCGCCCCGGCCGGCGGGCACCCGCGGTCCAGGCCCCGCCGCGTTCCCCCGTCGCGGCGGGGTTCTTCCCTGCCGCCACGCCGTGGGGCCTGCCCCGGTCGGGGCCGCTCGGGCCGTGCGGAGGGCGAAAAACGGGGAACGTGGGGCACAGGAACTTTCCGAACGTCTGCACCGACCTGGGAGATCCACGTGGCGAAGAAGAAGAGCAAGAAGAAGCTGCCCCTGGCGTACAAGCCCGTCGGGTTCGCGTTGGGCTGGACGAGTGGCACCGTGGCGGGGATCGCGTTCCAGAAGACGTGGAAGCTGATCCGGCACGAGGAAGACGCCCCCGACGCGCTGGACCGGGACCGCCGATGGGGCGAGATCCTGCTGGCCGCGGCGATCCAGGGCGCCATCTTCGCGGTGGTGCGCAGTGCCGTGAACCGCGCGGGCGCCAAGGCCATCGAACGCTCGACGGGCTCCTGGCCCGCCCCGGAGAAGGGGAGCGCCTGACCGGGCCCCTCCCCCGGCACATGAAGCCCTCGGCGCCTCTGCGCGCCGGGGCGCGGCCCTCGCCAGCCCCGGCCGGACCCGGTGGGCCCGGCCGTGCGGCGGGCGTCAGCCCAGCTTCGGCGCCACCGGGATATCGCAGCGCAGGATGAAGGAGTGTCCGGCCGGGTCGGCGTAGCCGCGTTCCTCCAGAGGGCCCGTGGCGTCCTTCGTCTCCACCGGGCGGCCGCCGAGACCCACGATCAGACGTTCCACGGCGTCCAGGTCGTCGACCACGAACTCCAGGTGCGCCTGGAGCGAGTTCTCGGGACGCGGCCAGCTCGGCGCGGTGGCGTTGGCGTCCCGGCGCAGCGCCAGCCGGAAGCCGTCGGCGGCCCGGATCTCCACCCGGTTGGCCTGGGCGTCCACCACCTCCGCAGCCAGCAACTCGCGGTAGAACTCGGCGAGTTTCTCGGGTTCGGCGCAGTCGAGCACCACCACTCCCGCAGGCACGGTCGGCATGTCTCCTCCACAGGGTCCGGGGTCTGTCCGCGGGCCGGGGCCGCTCCCCTGCCCGTACTGGGCACCTGTCCCGGTTCTGTGGATTCAATCAGTGCAAGTCCATTGATTTCTGTGGTATTTGGGAGAACATGCACCTCAAGTGGCGTGTGCAGTAACAGATATCATGACGGACACCTGTGTAGATCATCTAGGATCTGGGCAGTCTCGTTCCGCTTACCGGTTCAACTTTCGTTCCGTGAAGCAGAGTTCGAGTGTGCGGGGCGTCTTTGCGACGGCCTGCTCGCAGGGCGGGGTGACTCTGCGTTCCGTCTCCCGAAAGGAAGCACATGTCTCAGGACGTCCGGTTCGACCTTCCCTTCAACACCCCGGTCAGCGAGCATCTGGAGTACGCGCGGGCGCGTCATCTGCGCTGGGTGTGGGACATGGGACTGGTGCGCAGCCGGGCCGGGTTCGACGAATACCGTTCCTGGGACCTGCCGCAGGCCGCTGCGCGCACCTATCCGTACGCCTCGGCCGAGGACATGGTCGTCCTGATGAACTGGTTCTCGCTGGCTTTCCTGTTCGACGACCAGTTCGATGCCGGGCGGCCGGACCGGGCGGACGTGATATCCGACGTGGCGCGGGAGCTCATCGTCACCCCGCTGCGGCCGGCGGGAAGCACACCCCGGGTGCTCTGCCCGATCACGGTGGCCTGGGCGCAGGTCTGGGAACACCTCTCGGATGGCATGTCCCTGACCTGGCAGACCCGGTTCGCCGCGTCCTGGGGCCGGTTCCTGGTGGCCCACTGCGAGGAGGTCGACCTGGCGGCCCGCGGGCTGACCGGGACGCTCGGCCTCGACGAGTACGCCGTGTTCCGGCGCCGTACCGTCGGCATCCACCACAGTATCGACGCCGGTGAGCGCAGCCGCGGCTTCGAGGTGCCGGCGCGGGCGATGGCCCATCCTCTGATGGAGCGGATGCGTGATCTGGCCGCGGACACCATCGGGTTCATGAACGACATCCACTCCTTCGAGCGGGAGCGGCGCCGCGGCGACGGCCACAACCTGATCGCCGTACTGCACCGGGAGCGCGGCTGCTCGTGGGAGGAGGCCGCGGCCGAGGCGTACCGCATGACGACCGCCTGCCTGGACGAGTACCTGGAGCTCGAGGCACGGGTGCCCCGCATGTGCGACGAGCTCGCACTCGACGCGGACGAGCGCAAGCGGGTGGACAAGGGTGTGCAGGCCATCCAGCACTGGATCGAGGGCAACTACGAGTGGGCCCTGACCAGTGGCCGGTACGCGGCGTCGAAGGAGGGCGAGGTGGCCACGGCCGAGCAGGCGGGCCGCGGCTCGGTCGACGATCTGCTGACCGTGTGAGCCGGTCGTGCTGCCCGGCCACGTGGCCGGGCAGCACGACCGGTCGCTGTGTCCGGCGCGGCGGCCGGTCACAGCGGACGTTGCGGCGGCCGGTCACACAGCGGCCGTTGCGGCGTCACCCGGTGTCAGGCGCTGAACTCGACCGGCAGACGGTCCAGCCGGGTCTCCCAGGTGGAGGCGGTCGAGGACAGTTCGTCCGGCGGAACCGCCAGGCGCAGGTCCCGCAGCCGGTGCAGCAGCACGTCCACGGCGATCTCGATGACGGCCTGGCCGATGTTCTGGCCGGGGCATTCGTGCGGGCCCCCGCTGAACGCCAGATGCGACTGGTTGCCCTGTACGGACACCCCGGCGTCCGGGCGGATCTCCGGATCCCGGTTGCCCGCCGCGAGGCCCAGGACCAGCAGATCGCCCTTGCGGATCCGGTGACCGCCGATCTCCAGGTCGCCGGTGGCGAACCGGCCGGGCAGCACCGCGAGCGGCGGGCTGTTCCACATGACCTCCTCGACGACCGCGGAGACGTTCAGCCGGCCACTGATCAGCCCGGACAGCCGGGCGGTGTCGGTGAGGACCAGCTGGAGCACCCGGGCGAGCAGGTTGCTGGTGGTGGCGTGGCCGGCGATCAGCACCAGACGCAGATGGCTGACCACCTCCTCCTCGTCGAGCCGGGCGGGGTGCGCCAGCAGGGCGGTGGCGAGGTCGCTGCCGGGTTCGGACCGCTTGCGGACGACGAGCGCGCCGAGGATCTCCTGGATGCGGCCGTCGTGCGTGACCGCGTCCTCGCCGCCCTTGAGGACCTGGGCGCACGACTCGACCAGGTCGCGTCCCTCGGCCTCGGGCATTCCCAGGACACGGGTGATCACCAGCATCGGCAGATGCTCGGCGTAGTCGCTCACCAGGTCGGCGCGGCCGGTGTCCGCGAAAGCGTCGATCTCCTTGTTCGCGAAGTGCGTGGCGTGCCGGCGGATGCCACGTCCGGCCGCGGCCTGGAGTCCGTCGGTGACGGCTCCGCGCAGCCTTCGGTGCGGCTCGCCGTCCTGGGAGACGCAGTCGGGGCGCCAGCCGAGCATCGGGACCAGCGGTGAGGTGTCCGCGATGCGCCCGTCGCGCTGGTCGCGCCAGATCCGGGCGTCCCGGGTGAACTGGCGGGGGTTGTCGAGCACCCGCCGGATGTCCCGGTAGCCCAGCACCAGCCAGGCCGGTACGTCGCCCTCCAGGAGTACCGGCGCCACCGACCCGTGTTCCTTGCGCAGCCGTTCCTGGACGCCCGCCGGATCGGTGGCCAGGGCCGGCCCGTACAGCCGGGCGGGGTCCGCGCCGGGGTGGGCGACAGGGCAGCCGCGGGCGGCGCCGGGGGCGTTCCCGGCCGGGTCGCTCATCGGGACTCCACGGCCGCGGCCGAGCGGTCCCGCAGGTGGTGGACGAGGGTGACAAGCACGTCGCGGCTGGCGGACCGGTCGCGGGCGTCGAAGGCGACGACCGGGATGTGCGCGGGGATGTCCAGGGCGTCCCGGATCTCGTCCACCGGGTAGTCCTTGGAGTCGGGGAAGACGTTGAGGGCGATGACGAAGGGCACGTGCTGCCGTTCCATCTCCTCGATCGCCCGGAAACTGGAGTCCAGCCGGCGGGTGTCGACCAGGACGACCGCGCCGAGCGCCCCCTTGAACAACCCGTTCCACAGGAACCAGAACCGCTCCTGACCGGGCGTGCCGAACAGGTACAGCACCAGGCTGTCGTTGAGGCCGATCTTGCCGAAGTCCAGGCTGACGGTGGTCTCCGTCTTGTCGGCGACGCCGATGAGACGGTCCACATCGGCGCTGGCCTGGGTGAGGGTCTCCTCGGTGGTGAGCGGCTTGATGTCGCTGACCGACCGGACCATCGTGGTCTTTCCGGTACCGAAGCCGCCGGCGATCATCACCTTCACCGAGCGGGTGTCCCCGGCCGTATGCCGGCCGGCCTGGTCAAAGCCTTTCAAGTCCACTGAGTACCTCCTCAAGGAGCGCGAGGTCGGGCCCGCGGCCGACGTCGTGGGCCGGAATGGGGTCACGGGCTTCGACGCGGCCTGTGTCCAGCAGGTCCGACAGCAGTACGGCGAGAATGTTGAACGGCAGCCCGAGGTGGGCGCCGAGTTCGGCCGCCGAGAGCGGTTCACGGCAGCGCCGGATGATCTCCTCGTGCTCGTGCTGCATCCCCGGGACGGGGTCCGAGCGGGAGACGACAAGGGTCGCCACGTCGAGACTCGACGCCGAACCGCCCGGTCCGCTGCGCCCTCCGGTGAGGACGTAGTAGCGCTCGAGACCGGACGGGTCCGACGGCCGGCGGGGAACACTCATCCAGAGTGCTCCTCCTGGCGCACAGTGGTGCCGAGCAGCTCACCCATCCTGCGGGCGAGGTCCCTCATCTGGTGTCCGAGCAGCCCCTGGTCCAGGCCCTCGCGGGCGAGGACACCGAGGTAGGTCTCCACGCCCGCCCGGACCACGAAGAGGTGGCCGCCGTCGACCTCGATCATCGCCAGCCGCAGTTGCCCCGCGTAGGCGGGGAACTGTTCGGCGACCGGCTGGGCCAGTGCCTGCAGGCCGGCGACCACGGCCGCGAAGCGGTCCACGTCGTCGGGGTCCTCCGCCCCGAAGGAGGTGATGGCCTTGCCGTCGCTGGAGGCCACAAGGGCGAAGCGGATCTCCTGAATGCTCTCGACGAGATCGCGGAGCGCCCAGCTCACGTCGTTTCCCTGGTGTGTCATGGGGTGTGGTCGCTCTCCTCGGTGCGGTGCTTCGTGTACTCACGTCCTGCGGGGGTGTCACCGGCGGTCGCCCCGGGCGCCGCGCCGGTGTCGCGCTCTGCGGACTCGCGTCCGCCCGCGTCGCGACCGGCGATGTCGCGGCCGGCGGTGGCGAAGGCGGCGAGTCCGGTGAAGGACGCGTCCGGGGGTACGGCGGTGACGGAGCTCCGTTCGCCGCGCTCGGGCCGTCCGGTCCGCCGCGGCTCCGCCTCGGCCCGCCTGCCGCTGCGGCGCCGGGGCAGTCCGCCGGGCGTGGTGTCCACCGCCCCGGCGGAATCGGGGAACGTCTCGGAGCCGGGTGCCTCGGCGGGGTCGGCCGGCCAGAGGTCGGCCTCCCCGTCGTCGGTGACCGCGGTCCACGGCAGGACGGACGTCGCGGCGGGAACCCTCGCGGCGAGGGCTGCCACGGCCTCGGTGCCCGTGGGCAGCGGGCTGAAGTACTTGTGCGGTACTACGACCACCACCGAGGTACCCAGCCAGGGCGAGTCGGCGAAGGTGACCCGGATGCCGTAGCGGCGGGCCAGAACGCCGACGACCCGCAGGCCGATGTTCGCGTCCTCGGTGATACCTCCGATGCCCGCGCCGGGCGCGGTACCCGCGAGGGCGTGCTCGGCCTCGCGCTTCTTCTCCTCGCTCAGGCCCTTGCCGGAGTCCTGGATCTCGATGCCGACGCCGTTCGGGACCTCCTTGCCGGAGACCACCACGGGCTCGGTGGGCGGTGAGTAGCGCGCCGCGTTGTCCAACAGGTGGGCGAAGATCAGCGTGAGGTGGTCCACCAGGCCGCCGTCGACGCCGAGTTCGGGCAGCCGGCGCAGCTGGACGCGGTGGAAGTCCTTGACCCGGCCGATACCGCCGCGCATCACACTCAGCAGCCGCTGAGGCTCCTGCCACTGCCTGCCCGGCCGGTCCGAGCCGCCGAGGACGCCGACGCTGGCGGCGAGACAGTCTGCGGGGCCGATCTCCTGGTCGAGTTCCATCAGGCCCCGGGCAACGGCCGGGAGGCGGCCGTGCTCGCCCTGCATCTCGTGCAGCCGGCCACGGAGTTTGCTGGTCAGCACATGGATGCGGTTGCCGATGCTGATGACGGCCTGTTCGGCGGAGGTGGAGCGGTCGAACTCCTCCTCGAGCGCCATCAGGGAGGTTCGCAGTATCTTGCGCAGTTCGGCCTGGAGTTCGGCGCCGGCCTCGGCACTCCGGTGGACGCTCGGCAGCAGGTCGTCGATGGCGTCACCGCCGCGCAGACACTCGATCGCCTCGGGCAGTCGCTCGTCGGCGAGCCGGGCCACCGCGGCGAGCTGATGCGCCAGCCGCTTCTCCATGGCTTCGGCCTGCTCGGCGATCCGGGCTTCGTGTTCCCCTGCCTGCTCGGCGATCCGGGCCTCGTGGCGCTCGGTCAGTCCGGCCAGCCGTGCTTCGAAGTCCTGTGCCTGTTCGGCGAACCGCTCCTCCTGGGCGGTGCGCTCGGCGGCGAGGTCCCGTTCCAGGCCCGCTGCCCGCTCCCGCCATTGCAGTGACTCCTGCGACTGTCCGGCCTGTGCAACCTGTGCGGCACGGAGGACTTCCTCGGCCCGGAGCAGCCGGGTACGGGTGCGGAGCAGCAGTCGTACGCACCACACGCCGGCCGCGGTGGCGGCGGCGCCAGCGACGGCGGCCGTTATTCGCTCCGAGCTCATGAACGTGGCGGCGATCGTCCCGCCGCCCAGGCCCAGCGGCATCAGCCACCAGCTGTACCAGGCGGCAGGGGGCCGCACCGCCGGTGGCGAAGTGGCGAGTTCCATCTGCATCCTTCGAAACAACACGATCAGACATGGGGGGTGTGCAAGGGGACCGCACTCATGGGTGCGTATCGCGAACCGGCGCGACGCGATCACTTCAACTCGCAGCGCTGACAGGGAGCTTATCGGTTCCGGCCGCAAAAGGATCACGTTCGGGAGGTGGCGGAAGTGAGGGCTCCGTCACGCCCGCGAGGAGAGGTGGTGAGAACAAGTGGCTTGATGCGTGCGGTAGTTGAGCGTCCAGGCAGGTCCTGGGCCGCCTGTGACCGCGCCACACGGCACCGGACTGGCCAGATCCGTAAGAACTCGATCGCAATTCGAAGACATATGACGATCAAACATGCCCACATCCATGCGCCCGGGGGTAACTTGCAGTGCGGGGACCGGCGTTGGGGACCGATCCGTGCATGAAGCAGGCTGGAGGCGATGGCGTGGTGCGGCACCAACCTGCACCGCCGACCCGGTTTCTCCGCGTCCGTCAGGAGCGGGGGCACACGGTGCTGGATTTCCGCGGCGAGATCGACATCGTCGCAGAGGTGGAGGTCGTCCCGCACCTGGACGCGGCCACCTCGGACCCGAAGTGCCGCGTCGTGATCGATCTGACCCGGGTCGAGTTCCTGGATGCCTCCGGTCTGCGCCTGCTCTACCGTGCCCGGCAGCGGGTCCTGGAGCAGCACGGCAGTCTGCGCCTGGTGTGCACCGACGCGCTGACCCTGCGGGTGCTGCGGATCACCGGCCTGGCCCGGCTACTGCCTCCGCGGCCGACCCTGGACGCGGCCCTGGACCAGCCCGAGGCCACACCGGGCCCGGTGTGAGGAGCGGGTGCTCTTCGGCCGGTGACGCGTCGAACGGGGCGCTCACGGGCTCACCGCCGTGAATGCGCCGTACCGCCTCGGCGAGCGCCGGGCGATGGACAGGACCCGCAGCTTGTCCGTGTGTTCCTCGACGGGCACCGGGACGGTGCCGGTGCACGCGATCTCCAGCATGTCGGGCCGCTCGCTCAGCCGCTCGAGCGCCCCGGCCACGAACAGACCGTGGGCGCAGGCCACTCGGATCGAGCGGGGACCCGGTCCCCGTGCGGCAGCCGGCCGGCAGTTGCATCTCCGGACAGTCGTTGGCGAACCTGCCGGTCCGGACGGGGCTGAGCGGCACACCGAGTTGCGTGCAGACCTCCGCCGCCGCCGGTTCCGGATGGGCGCTGCCGCTGAACTTGGCGATGTCTCAGATGAGTTGCCTCCTCGAACGACCATGTCGACCGGAAGGCTCATGTCACCGGCCCCGGGCCTTCGGGCCGCCGCCGTCCGGTCACCGCGGGGCGCCGTCCGGTGACCCCTTCGGCCATCGCTTCGGCGACTCCTCCGGAACTCCCGGCACGCCGTGCGCCCCCGCATGCTTCCAGCGGTGCCCTTCAGAACTCAACTCCCGTGTCTGTTCGGTGAAGTGAGGGGCATCCGGTCAGTAGGAAGGAGGACTGTCACCATGACGACTCCCATCAGGCGCCTCCCCGGGCGCGTGCCGGGCTGGGCAAAGGTACTCACCGCGGTGGTGGTGGTGCTCGCCGTGCTCTTCGCCGGGATCCGGCTGAGTGTCCTGCCGGGCCTGAAGGATCTGTTCGGTACGGAGACCCATGACCGTTCCGGTCCCGCACTGCTGGAATCCATCCAGGACATCAGCCGGTACGACGCGGCGACCGGCAACTTCCAGGTCGTGGTGGACCTGGAGAAGGACACCAGGTTCCTGCCCGACGCGATCCGCGGCAGCCGCACCCTGTACGTGGGTGCGGGCACCGTCGACGCCTACGTCGACCTCGGAAAGCTCGGCAAGGACGATGTACAGGTCGACGAGGACCGTACGTCCGCGACCCTGCGACTGCCGCACGCCCGTCTCGGCACTCCGGCGCTCGACCCCGAGCGTTCCTACGCCGTCTCCAAGGAGCGCGGGCTGCTCGACCGCTTCGGGGACCTCTTCTCGGACAACCCCAACAGCGAACAGGCCGTACAGAAGCTCGCGGTGCGGCACATCGGCGCCGCGGCGAAGGAGAGCGAACTGACCACCCGGGCCGAGAGCAACACCACGGGGATGCTCGAAGGTCTGCTGCGCTCCCTGGGGTTCACGAAGGTGCACGTCTCCTACGGCGACTGAGCTGCAGCGGTGTCCGCCCCGGCCCGGCGTAACAACGGCGCCCCCGGGTGCCCGGCCCATCCCATCCCATCTATGACAGCAGTTGACGGTCGGAGGACGGAATGACCCGTACAGCCTCACGCCCGCGCTTCGCGTGGCGCCGGAAGCCGGACAGCGATCCACCCGGACGTGACACCGGGGGCCGCGGGAACGAGCGGCGTCCGCTCCCGCTGCCGCTCCGGCTGCTCGTGATGCTCTGTGCCTTCGCGCTCATGGTCGTTTTCGCGGTGGCGCTGGCCCGGCTCACGCTGCAGCCCTCCCCCGCCTCCGAGGCACTGATCCACACCAATCTGCATCCCGGCCGTTCCCTGCAGGCCTATCTGGACCAGCCCGCGCTGCGCGACGCCGTCCGTCAGGTCGGCGGCAACCTCCTGCTGGGCGTGCCCTTCGGCGTCCTCGCGCCGGTGCTGGCGCCGCGCACCCGCGGATTCGTGCAGGTGCTGCTGCTGACCGGAATCGTGATGCTGATGGTGGAGTTCGCTCAGGGCGCCCTGATCACCGGCCGTGCCTTCGACATCGACGACGTCATCCTGAACACCGGCGGGGCGCTGATCGGATACCTCCTGCTGGGGCGCCGGCTCAGTCGGGCCGTGCACGCACGCAGGCCGAGGGCCGGGGCCGTGTCGAAAACCAGGGCCAAGGCCAAGCCTGCCGCCAAGGCGAAGAGCGCGCCGAAGGGCACGTCACGGGGCCTGCTGCGGAGCAGGGCGAAGGGCAGGGACCGGGCCGGGGCGGGAGCCGAGACGGAGTCCGGGAAGGAGACCAGAGCGCAGACATGACCCGCGGCGCCTGCCGGGCCTGCCCGGTGTCCCCCGTGACGCCTACCGGCGCGGGGTCCAGGTGTGCTTGTCCCCGCCGACCCAGCGGACCACGTCCGGGTCGTCGAGATCATGGACGGTGATCCCGAACGCGGCGGCGGCCAGCAGCACGTCGGTGACGGCCTTGGCCTCGCCGATCACTTCTCCGTCGATCTCCACGATCCGGAACGGCGGTGTACCGGGCTGCACGCCGAGCACCATGATCCGTGGATGGGCGGTGTACGGGCTCGCGCTTTCGGTCATGCATACGAGCGTAGAGCGCAAACCGGACGCGCGCGGGTCGCGTGCCGGCGGCAGGAGGAGACCCGAGCGGGCGCCGGGGCCGTGAGGTCCTTCGGCCGCTGTCCTGGACCGTCCGTCGCGCGGCCGCCCGTGCCCTGGGGGCTCTGGAGCGCGGGGCGCCCTCATGGCTCCCGTCGAGGCGCTGGAACGGATCGCCTTTCCGCCGGCTCGGTCCCTGACGCCGGCGTACCGCGTCCGCGCCTTCCGTACCGCCGCCCGAGGGCTGACCGGGCGGCGGCCGGGCCGGGTGCGGGCGAGGCGCGTTGACAGGTGGCGGCCGGGTCGCTGGAGTTGCTGGAGCCACCCCAGGGCATCGGCCCGAAGACCGCGCAGGTGGTACGGAAGGCGCCGGCCGGTGAGGCGCCCGGCTCCGCGCACCCTCGAGGAGGAATCCACCGGCACGGGCGGGCAGAGGTGACGCACATCACCGCAAAGTCGGAGTATTCGACCGGACCACCTGGAACACACCGGGACCGTTTTCCGTTGAAGAGAACGTGGGTGCGTAAGGAACAGTGTCCCCGGGCCACACCTTCCGCCCACAGGGACGATCGTTCGGCTGAAGCCCTGTGGAGCCCTTGCCGAGAGGCGACCGCCTTCCGCGCTCACCACCGAGCCGCCCCGACCGTGATTCCCCCGTCGCGGTCGGGGCTTCCTCTTTTCCGTCCGCGGGCGGGGCCGAGCAGGGACTCCCCCGTTGCGCGGGCACCCCCGTCGTACAGGTCCGTGATGCGCTACGCGGAGGACTCGTCCGGTACCGGCTGCTCCGGGTCGGCGGAGGCCGAGTGCGGCGCACCCCGCCGACCGGTCCCGGCCTCGTCCGTGTCGGGGACGTCGGGCTGCCGCTCACCGGACGCGTCCTGGCCGGGCTCCCCGGCGGCCATGTCCTCCTCGACGCCCGGGGCGACCTCCCAGGGGTCCTCGCCCTCGCCCGCCTGCTGGTCGGGCAGATCCCGGGGGATGCCCTGGCCGTTCTCACCCGGTCCTTCGTGGCGGTGGTCGGTCACGGCACGCTCCCATCTTCCGTAGGCCGTTCCGCTCTTCCGTGAGCGTGCCCCGCGGGTACCGCCTCGGCACCCGGCGAAACGTTCAGCGCGGCGTCCGTTCCTGCAGAGCTGTGTGCCAGGCGGGCGGCGGGGACTGCGGATCCGGGTCGGGGCGTCGTCCGCCGCGGGCGAAGAAGTCGGCGAGCGGCAGGATCGCGGCGCCGACCGTGACGGCGTCGGGGCCGAGGCTGCCCAGCTCGATCGTCACGTTCTCAGCGGGATGGCGCAGCGCGTACGACAGGGCGTGCTTGCGGACGGCGGGCAGGAACCGGGCACCGAGCTGGAGGCCGGCCCAGCCGCCCATGAGGATGCGTTCCGGCTGGAAGAGGTTGATCAGATCGGACAGGCCGGCGCCCAGGTACTCGGCGGTCTCCTCCAGCACGGCGAGCGCGACCGGGTCGGCGGCGGTGTCGGTGTCGGCGGCGGGAGGGTAGGCGGCGGCGAGCATCGCGGTCAGCGCCGTCTCCTCGTCGGCGCCTCGGGGAACCCTGCCACCCTCCTCCCGCCACCGGGCGAGCAGCGACTCCGCGCCCGCGTAGGCCTCCAGGCAGCCGAGCGCACCGCAGCGGCAGCGGCGTCCCCGGACCCGTACGGTCAGGTGCCCCCATTCGACCGCGCGGCCGTACTCCGCCTCCGGGCTGACGAGGCAGGCACCGACGCCGGAGCCGAAGAGCACCACGAGGGCGTTGCGCGCGCCGCGTCCCGCCCCGAACCACATCTCGGCCTGGCCGAGGGTCCTGGCCCCATTGTCGATGAAGCAGGGCACGCCGTCGGGCAGGGGCGAGCCGTTGCGCAGCAGGAACTCCAGTTCGACGGCGTCCCACCCGATGGTCTGTCCGTGCACGACGGCACCCCGGTCGGACGTGTGCTCGACGATGCCGGGGACGCCGATGCCTACACCGAGCAGCCGCTCGGGGGCGAGGCCGGCGGCGGCGAGCACCTCGGCGATTCCGGCGTGGATGTGGTCGACGATGACGTCGACCTCGTAGCGCTGCGGCTCCAGCGGACGCTCGGCACGGGCGAGTTCGGTGAGCGTCAGGTCGAACAGTTCGACACGGACCCGGGTCTCGCCGACGTCCACGCCGATCATGTGGCCGCTGTCCGGTGTCACCCGGAGCAGGGTACGCGGACGACCGCCGTCGGAGTCGACACTGCCCGCCTCCTCCACCAGGCCGTCACCGACCAGGTCGGCGACGACATTGCTCACCGAGCCGGAACTGAGCCCGGTCACCGGGCCGAGTTCGAAGCGGCTGAGCGGTCCGTCGAAGTAGAGCCGCTGCAGCACGGCCCCGCGGTTGGCCCGCCTGAGGTCGCGTACCGTGCGCCCGCTCCGCCCCGCCATATGGCTGCTCCTCCCGAACCCCTGTCCGACCTGCAACATACCGCCGGGGACCACCTCGGCGCGACTTTTCCGTACCCTTATTTAATGTGGTGAACTAAAGCTGTCCGCCCACATCGTCCGGGCACACCCCGGAAAACCGTTGGACCGGACTCCTTCGGGCTCCTTACCGTGGGACGGAAACCCGGGTCTCCCTGGTTTCGACAGGCTGTAGCAGGAGAACACCGGAGAACCCCATGAGATCACTCACCGACCAGGACATACGCGGTTCCTTCGTCAATTGCTCGAAGGGTGAGGCCAAGCGTCTGTTCGTGCCGCGCGACCTCGGGGCGCGGGTCTGGGAGGATCTGGACTTCCTGGGCTGGCGGGATCCGGGTGCGCCCGACCGCACCTACCTGGTCACCGAGCGTGCGGACCAGGGCCGTCTGGTCGGGGTGGCACTGCGGTTCCAGCCCGCGCGACGAGGCTCTCCGCACCGCAGCATGTGTTCGTTGTGCCTGACGACGCATCCGCGCGGGGGCGTCTCCCTGATGACCGCGCGCCGGGCGGGCGCGGCGGGGCGCGAGGGCAATTCGGTGGGCGCCTACATGTGCACCGACCTCGCGTGCTCCCTCTATCTGCGGGGCAGGAAGGTACCGGAGTCGGGCATGCGGATCGAGGAGACCCTCACGCTCGACGAGCTGATCGCCCGCGCCCTGGGGAATCTGTACGCCTTCCTCGACAAGGTGTGACGTCCCGGGAACTCCGGTGGGCCATCGGTCCGCGAGCGTCCCCCGGGGAGTCTCCTGAGAATCGCCGTGTCCCCCGCACGACTGCGGAACCTCCCGAAGACGTTCGACGCTTCCGGTGAGGGGGAAGCGTCGAAGGATGCGAGTGGTACGTGAGTGGACCGCGCCGGTCAGAGGGTTCGTCAAGCGGCACCGTGATCCGGAGATCGTGCAGATGCTCCGCTCGACGGCCGCGGCGACGGTCTCGTACGTCATCGCGCTGCGGCTCAGCCCGGGGTCCGCCCCGCTCACCGCACCGCTGACCGCGCTGCTCGTCGTCCAGGTCACCCTGTACTCCACGCTCACCACCGGCGTGCGCCGGGTGAACGCCGTGGTGGCCGGGGTGGTCGTCGCCATCCTCTTCAGCCTTCTGGTGGGCCTGACCTGGTGGAGTCTGGGTCTGCTGATCCTGGCGTCGCTGTTCGTCGGACGCCTCGTACGCGTGCACGAATTCGTGCCCGAGGTGGCGATCAGCGCGATGCTGGTGCTCGGTGTGACGTCGGTCGGGGACGTGGCGTGGGTGCGCATCCTGGAGACGCTGATCGGCGCCGTGGTCGGACTCTCGTTCAATCTGCTCCTGGCCCCGCCGGTGTGGGTGGAGGAGGCCGGTGAGTCGATCGAGGGGCTGGCCCGGCGGGTGCGGCAGCTGATGCTCCGCCTGGGTGAGCAGGCCGCCGGGAAGCCGGCCCACCACGAGGCGGCGGCGCGGCTGCACGAGGCGCGCCAACTCGATCACGACATCTCCGAGGTGGACGCGGACCTCCGGCAGGCCGAGGACAGCCTGCGGCTCAACCCGCGCGTGCGCGAGGGCCTGCTGCACCGGGTGGTGCTGCGCACCGGGCTGGACACCCTGGAGATCTGCACCGTCGTCCTGCGGGTGCTGGCGCGCACCTTCACCGACCTCGCGAAGGAACGCGAGCCCGGCCCCCTGTTCTCGCCGGCGGAGGGCGCCCTCGTCGAGCGACTGCTGGCCGAGATCTCCGACGCGGTGGTCAGCTTCGCGGTGCTGGTCACCGCGAGTGTCAGTGAGAACGCGGAGTCCGCGGAGGACCGGCTCACCGCCGAACTGCGACAGGCCGTCACCACGCGCGACCGGCTGGCCCGGCTGCTGCTGGAGACGGTGCGCGCGGACGCCCGGCAGTGGCAGCTGTACGGCGCGCTGCTGGCCGAGACCGACCGCATCCTGGACGAGATGGACACCGAGCACCGGTCGCACCGGCTGATGGAGGAACTGGACCGGCACACCCGTGAGCAGCGGGAGCGCATGCCCCGGATCACCCGGACGCGGGACCGGCTGCACGTTCCCGGCCGGCTGCGCCGGAACCGCCGGGGTACCGCCGGGCGTTCTCGGTGAGAGATGCCGGCGGCGGGCGGGTACGCCGCCGGCCACGAGCACACGAAGGGGGCGCGCGGATGACCGACACCGACGTGCGGATCGACGGGAACGCCCTGCGGCTGCCGGGCGGGGCGGTGGTGCGGTTCATCCGTACGCTGCGGCTGCCGGAGACGGGCACGCACGCCCTGCCCCCTGGCCTGGGCGAGTTCCCGGTGCGGCGGGTCGCGGACTACGCGGACTCGGTGCCCGAGGCCTGGCGGGCGCGCGGCGGGGTGATGCTGCCGGTGTATCTGCGGGAGGCCCTGTGGCTGAGCTTCGCGGGTACGAGGGAGCCGGCCGCCTTGCAGGTGGGGGTCGGCAAGGTGTGCGCGGTCTCGGGCCGCCCGTGGAGCGACCGGCTCGCCCGCTCGCCGCAGAACTACGTGGTGCTGCCCCGGCAGCGCTGGCTGGACGGCATCAACTCCGGCAAGAGCACGGTCCGCCAGTTCGTGGCCGTGCCGCTGGGCCTGGGCGCGACGGTGGAGGGCCAGGTCACCGGCGAGGAGGTGTGGGGCGGTGTCCAGCTGCAGTCCTTCCCGCTCGGCGAGGACGCGCTGGCCCGGTGGCGCCGGGCGGAGCGGGAGCGGCTGGAGCGGCAGCGGGCGGAACTGGCCGCCCGGCCGCCGGCCCACGCCGAGGGGTACGGCGCCGCACGCGCCATGGCCGCGCCGCCCGCGCCGGGCGCGGCCCCCACGGGGCCCCGCGGCGCGCCCCGGTCCGCCGCGGCGATGGGTCTCGGTGTCGGCGGTTCCATGCGGCAGGAGGTCTACCAGGACGACCGGCCGCCGGCGGACTGGGCCGCACAGCCCTCGGGGCGGGTGTTCGTCCACCTGGTGACGCCTCCCGAGTGGCGGCGCATCACGGGCGAGGCGCCGCCTCCGTCCCCGGTGGACCGGGCCGCCTACACCCGGGCGGGGCTGCCCTGGTTCGACTACTACGACCAGGACGCGCAGGACCTCGGCCCGGCCGGCCCGCTCCGGTCGGTGAAGCCGGTCGGCGACTGGCTCGGGGACGACCACGAGCCCTGGCAGCCGCCGTCGCCGCACCAGGTGAAGCAGCTCGGGGACGCGCCGGGCAAGCCGGTGGAGGACGGTGACTGGTAGCCGCCGGGCGTCGAGGGCAGGGGTTGCTCGTGTACACGGCGTCCGGTCAGCCGTCGCCGTCGGCGCGTTGCCGTTGCAGCGGACGGGGGCAGGTGACCGCGCTCGCCTGGGAGAGGAGTACGTGCATGCGTTCGGTGAGCTGGCCGAGGTCGTCGGCGGGCCGGTGGAAGGGCAGCCGTACGTCACCGCCCGCGCGGACGCGTTCGATGCGCAGGGTGAGTCCGTGTCGGTCGACGGCGAGCGGCTGGACGCGGACCACGCCGTGCAGGCTGTCCGGTTCGACCAGACGGGTCAGCCGCTCGACCGCGTCGCCGTGACAGTCGGCGAGGTGGGTCAGCAGCCGGGCCTCGGCGGTGGCCAGCGGGTCGGGCCGCGCCGCGGCGAACTCGTCCGGGTCGACGACGACGGCTCCGGACTCCCGCCGCAGCACCACCCGGGTGGGGCGGAAGGCGAGGTGGTCGTCCTCGGTGGTGAACCAGCCGGCGAGCCACAGCCGGGCGCGGATCCTCTTCCGCACCGGGACGGGTGCGACGTCGGCGAACTCCAGTACGGCGGACGGCTCACCGCGGGGCGCGCAGATCGCGGCGGTGAGCAGCGCGCTGTCCTCGGGCACGTGCAGCAGGATGCGGCCGTCGTCGGTCACGTCGTGCGCGCCGACGAACTCCTCGCGCGAGCCCTCCGCGGTCACCGCGCAGGACCATGCGGCGGCGAGCACGGAACGGGCCCGCTCCGCCGCGCCGGGCTCGGCCGTCCAGCCGTGCGTGTCGTCACCCATCCTCGAACCTCCTGTTAGGTAAGCCTTGCCTAACCTAGCGAAGATCGTGGCGTACGCCAAGCCGATCGCGTGATCTTTGCGCGACCGCTCAGGGCGTGAGAACGCCGAGCAGGGCGCGTGCGCACAGGTCGCGCACCTGCTCCCGGCTCAGCTCGGAGCCGCGCAGCCACTCCAGGCACACCGCGGTGGTGAAGGCCAGCCAGCCTCGTACGGCGAGGCGCGCGTCCGGCCGCCGCCCGAGCAGCGGGCCGAACTCGGGGTCCCCGGCCAGCGCCGCCAGGATCTGCCGCTCCTGCGCGGCCAGAGCCCGGTGGTAGACCCGGCGCACCGTCAGATCCCCTGCCGCCTCGGCGCGGTGGAAGGCGCGGTAGCCGTGCGCGTGCGCCGCCACGTACCCCAGGTACGTGTCGAGCCCCGACGCCAGCTGCTCCCGGACGGGGGATCCGGGAACCGCCGCGGTCATACGCAGCATCCGGTCGCTCTCTCGCCGCACCACCGCCGCGAAGAAGTCCCGTTTGGTGGGGAAGTAGTGGTACAGCAGGCCTCGCGAGACCCCGGCGATCCCGGCCACCCGCTCGATCCACACGTCGTCGTACGGACTCTCCGAGAACAGCCGCGCGCCGACCGACAGAAGCTGCTCGCGACGCTCCTCGGTGCTGAGCCGGCGCCGCGTGCGCCCGCCCTCGTCCACGGCCATTCCCGCACCTTACTTGACGCCGGTTCAGCAACCGGACCAGACTGGAAAGGCGTATTGAACCCGCGTACAACACGGGTTCCGCGGGCACCCACCGCGTCGCAGTCGCTTGCCGGACCGAAGGGGATCGCATGGCGGAGACGACGACACCGACCGTGCCGCCGAGGGGATTTCGCGGCGCGGAGCAGGGCTGGCCCGCACTGCACCGCATCCCCCGCCCTCCCTACCGGGTCCCGTTCGTCGGTGACGTCATCGGCTCGGGCAGAAGCACCCCGGTGCAGGACTCGATGCGACTCGCCCGCCGACTGGGGCCGATCTTCCGGCGGAACGCCTTCGGCAAGGAGTTCGTGCTGGTGTCGGGTGCGGAACTGGCGGCCGATCTGGCCGACGAGGCGCGCTTCGCCAAGCATGTGGGGCTGGGCGTGGCCAATCTGCGGCCGCTCGCGGGTGACGGCCTGTTCACCGCGTACAACCACGAGCCCAACTGGCAGCTCGCCCACGACGTGCTCGCCCCCGGCTTCAACCGTGAGGCCATGGCGGGCTACCACACGATGATGCTGGCCGTGGCGGAGCGGCTGACCGAGCGCTGGGACGGTACGGCAGGTGCGGGCCGGACGGTGGACGTGCCCGGTGACATGACCAAGCTGACGCTGGAGACGATCGCGCGCACCGGCTTCGGGCACGACTTCGGGTCGTTCGAACGGCCCCGGCCGCACCCCTTCGTCACCGCGATGGTCGGCACGCTCGGCTACGCGCAGCGGCTCAACGCGGTGCCCGCGCCACTGGCCCCGCTCCTGCTGCGCAGCGCGAGCCGGCGCAACGCCACCGACATCGACCGCCTCAACCGGATCGTCGACGAGGTGGTCCGGATCCGGCGCGCGGACGGTGGCGGGGAGGGCGACCTGCTCGACCGGATGCTGGACACCGCGCACCCCGAGTCCGGTGAGCGGCTGTCGTCCGAGAACGTCCGCCGTCAGGTCATCACCTTCCTGGTCGCGGGTCACGAGACCACCTCGGGCGCACTCTCCTTCGCCCTGCACTTCCTCTCCCTGCACCCTGACGTCGCGGACCGTGCCCGCGCCGAGGTGGACCGCGTCTGGGGCGTTTCGGCCACGCCGGGCTACGAGCAGGTGGCCAAGCTGCGGTACGTGCGCCGGGTGCTCGACGAGTCGCTGCGGCTGTGGCCGACCGCGCCCGCCTTCGCCCGGGAGGCCCGTGCGGACACGGTGCTGGCCGGGGAGCATCCGATGCGGCGGGGAGCGTGGACGATGGTGCTGACGCCGATGCTGCACCGGGACCCCGCGGTGTGGGGCCCTGACTCCGAGCGGTTCGACCCGGACCGTTTCGACGCACCGGCCGTACGGTCCCGTCCCCCGCACACCTTCAAACCGTTCGGCACGGGGGCGCGAGCCTGCATCGGGCGGCAGTTCGCGCTGCACGAGGCGACACTGGTGCTCGGGCTCCTGCTGCGCCGCTACGAGTTGCGGCCCGATCCCGGCTACCGGCTGCGCGTGACCGAGCGACTGACACTGATGCCGGACGGGCTGCGGCTCCGCCCGGAGCGGCGGACGGCGCCGGTCGGGCCCTCGGCGGACCAGGATCCGACCGGCGGATCAAGTCGGAGGTAGCCGACGGTGTCCGTCCGGCCGGGGCGAGCGGGGGTCGGTGCGTTCAGCCGCAAGGCGGAGGAGGGCGCCGACGCGATGGGGCCCCCTGCTCGAAGAGCTTGGGGGAGAGCCTGTCGGCTGGGACGGGCTGGTGTCCCGGCCGGCGCGGGGACGTCCGGGGCGTTCGGGGCGTCCGACGGCCCCCCACAGGCCGTGGCCCGGAGGTGAGTCGGTTGTCAACGGGCTCGCTCGATGCGCGGGTGGCTCTCGTCCGACTCCGACTCCGACTCCGGCTCCGACTCTCCGCCCGCGCCCCGCGCCACCGCTTTCACCGTCCGCGGGATGTGGCCCGTTCGGCGGCGACGAGCGTCCTGTCCGGCGGCATCCTGGGCGGAGGAGACGTCCCGGCCCGGCGACACGGTTGCCCGGCTCGGCGGGGCAGCCGACGCGCCCGGACCCGCCGGCCCGGTGTCAGGCTCCCGCCGTCCAGTGCGCGGGACGGATGAGTGTCCCCGGCAGGGTGGTGCCGGCGCTTCCCCGGGCCGCGTTCAGCTGTGGCTGGGTGAGGAAGAACGCCCCGGTGAGATCGGCGTCCGTGAGGTCGGTGTCACGCAGGTCGGCGCCGATCAGGTCCGCGCCCCGCAGGTCGGCGCCGGTGAGGTCGGCGGCGATGAGGTAGGCGCCGCGCAGACTCACTCCGCGCAGGTCGGCCCCCTTGAGACGGGCACCCATGAGATCGGCGCCCCGGCGGTCCTTCCGGCGTCCGCGCACCCCGGACCGGGCCAGCTCGCTGGCCTTCAGCAGCAGCGCGTTGACATCCTGCCGGTGCGCGCCCACGTCCAGTTCCCCCAGCTCCTGCGGGGTCCCCCGGGTGAGCCGCTCCGTCGTCTCCAGCGCACGACGCAGGTCCGCGTGCACGGGGCGGGCCGCGGGCAGGGTGAGCGCCTCGGTCAGGTACCACAGCAGCTCGTGCAACTGCCGGACGACCGGGAAGACGTCGAACATGTGACGGGCCCGCTCCGGCGGCCCGGTGCGCCAGTCCTCTCCGCCGAAGGTGACCTGCGAGACCTTCTGCCCGGCGCCGAAGCAGTCGTACACCGTGCAGCCGCTGAATCCCTCCTGCCTCAGCCGCGCGTGGATACCGCAGCGGTGGTCCTCACGCAGGTTCCGGCAGGGCCGGCCGGCCTGCTTGTCCACCGCGAAGGCGGCGGAGGCGGTGAACGGCAGGGCGACGCAGCACAGCCCGAAACACTGTGCGCAGTCACCGCTCAGTCCGGGAAGGCCGGTCCTCGGTTCCGACATGCTGTTCAGCATACGGAACGCGGGACGACGGAACGCGGGGCGGGTGCCGGACCGTACCGCCGTCGGCCGGGCTCATCCGGTGAGGCCGGGCACCTCCGGACGGTCGAGCCGCTCGGGGTCGGCGAGGACGTACATGCCGGTGATGCGGCCGTCGGCGACGGTTCCGCGTGCTCCGCTCCCACCGCGCCGTTCCCGCCCGTCTCGTCCGTGCCGTCATCCGTCATCCGTCATCCGTCACCGGGAGAACAGCTCGAAGGCGACCGCGGGCCGGTCGCCGAACCGCTTGTCCGTCTCCCGGGCGTTCCCCGTCAGGAAGCCGCGCACGTACTCCTCGGGATCCTGGTCGGTCAGCGCCTCGATGTAGGCGCGGTGTTCCAGCAGCGAACGCACCGCCCTGTCCAGGCCGTCCGTCGCGTCCACGGCGTGGGTGGGGGTGCCGGAGCCCGCCACCGCGACCCAGCGGACCCCGTTCCAGGGTTCGAGGCCCCGCTCGGTCAGTTCCGGGAAGATCCACCGGTTGCCGGCGTCACCGGCCGCGTCGAGCACCGCGCGTCCGACGGCCACATGGTCCGGGGTGTTCCAGAAGGTGCCGCCCCAGGTGTCGCGGTGGTTGAGGGTGATGACCAGCTCGGGGCGGTGGCGGCGGACGGCGGCGGCGATGTCCCGGCGCAGGGCGGTGCCGTACTCGATGACGCCGTCCCGGTGGTCCAGGAACTCCACCGTCGACACGCCGACCACGGCCGCGCTCGCCCGTTGTTCCCGCTCCCGGAGCGGGCCGCACTCGGCGGGGGCCAGGGTGTCGATGCCCGCCTCGCCGCGGGTCGCCAGCACATAGGCGACCTCGCGGCCGGCGTCGGTCCAGGACGCGACCGCCGCCGAGCAGCCGTACTCCAGGTCGTCGGGGTGTGCGACGACGGCCAGCGCACGCTGCCAGTCGTCGGGCATGGGCTCGAGTTGAGCGGGTGTCACCTCGGTCATGCCCGCAGACTAACCTCCACCACCGACAACGCCCCGGGACGCGACACGGCACACGCGCCGGACCCGGCGCGCGGGTTCACACCTCGTCGCGGGCCATCGCCAGCAGCCGGTCCAGTACGCGGGGGCCGCCCGCGCGGATGCCGTCGTGCTCGAACTCGTCGGTGACCCAGGTACGCAGGCCGCGGATCGCCCGCGCGGTGCGCAGCGAGTGGGCCGTGTCGACGTACATGTCGTCGTGGTAGACGGCCGCCACGGCCGGGACCTCGTTGGCGGCGAGGCGGGCCGGGTCGTACAGGGGGGCCCAGTCGGTGCGGGCGGCGAGCAGTTCGGCGGTCTCGCGCAGCGGGCGCAGCGCGGGGTCGCAGTCGAACATCCAGGGGTGCACGGACTCGCCGGTGAACAGCACCGGGCCGTCGCCCGCGAGGGCCTTCTCCGCGTCGAAGCGCGGGAACTCGGCCCGGACCCGTTCGGCCGACCAGGCGGTGGGCCGGGTGCCCTGGCCGTAGATCGGCTCGTGGATGAGTGCGTACAGGGGGTGGCCCGCGTGCGAGAGCAGGCCCTGTGCCTGCTCCTGGAACGCGTCGGAGAGCGCCGGGCCCGCCGGGGTGGGGACGAAGGCGTCCTCCAGGAGGTGGTGCAGCTGGTGGCTGCCGTCGCCGCTGCCCAGTACGCGGCCCAGGGACTGGAACGCCTCGACGGTGAGCCGGTAGCCGTTCGGGAGGACGACCTCGTGGCCGAGGAGGTGCCCGGCGATGCGGCGGGCGCGTTCGACGTCCTGCGGGTAGCGGGCGTAGTGGGCGGCGACCTTGCGCTCGATGCGCGGGTAGGCGGCCCGGTAGACGTCGTCGGCGTGGGCGTCCAGGGAGGGCAGGCCGCCCGTGATCACGGCGGTGTCGAGGCCCTCGGGCGCGGTGGAGAGGTAGGCGACGGTGCAGAATCCGCCGAAGCTCTGGCCGAGGACGGTCCAGGGGGCGCCGCCGGTGACCTGCGGGCGGATCGCCTCGCAGTCGCGGACGATCGAGTCGGCGCGGAAGCGGGCGAGGTAGTCGGCCTGCTCGGCGGGGCCGCCGCGCAGCGGAAGCGTCTGCCGGTTGGCGGGGGTGGAGCTGCCGGTGCCGCGCTGGTCGAGCAGCAGGACGCGGTACTCCTTCAGGGCCCGGCCGAGCCAGGACGGCTTCCCGACGAATCGGTTCGCCCCGAAGCCGGGGCCGCCCTGGAGATACAGCAGCCACGGCAGGTCCTGGCCCGCCCGGTCGCCGGCGACGACCTCCCGTGCGTACAGCTCGATCGTCTCGCCCGAGGGCATGTCGTGGTCGAGGGGGACGGTGAAGCGGCGGTCGGTGAGGACGACACCGGGCTGGCGGTAACTGACGGTCAACAGGGCTCCCGGGACGAACGGACGGTTGGTCGGACGGACCGCGACCCAGTTCAGCACACGGCCGTCCGGCCGTCGGACCCGGGATCCCGGCATGCGTACAGGACCCGCTGGTCAGCGGGCCGACAGACTGGAGCGCCGGACGACGAGTTCCGGGCGCAGCACGACCCTGCGGTGTTCGTGGGGCGCGGGCCCCGTCGTCCCCGTCCCCGTCTCCTCGAGCAGCAGTTCCGCAGCCAGCGCACCCATCGTGACGGCGGGCTGGCGTACGGAGGTGAGGGGAACGGCCGCCGCGGCGGCGAACTCGATGTCGTCGTAGCCCACGATGGCCAGGTCGTCCGGGACGCCGACCCCGGCCGCGTACATCGCCTGGAGCACACCGAGGGCGAGCAGGTCGTTGGCGCAGAAGACGGCGGTGGGGCGGTCGGCGAGCCCGAGCAGCCGCGCGCCCGCGTCCCGTCCGGCGGCGACGTCGAGCCGCTCGGTGGGCAGTTCGCGCAGGGCCTGTGGGCCGAGTCCGGCCTCGGCGAGGGCGTTCAGCGCGCCGGTGCGCCGATCCCGGACCTGGTTCAGGCCGGGCGGCCCGCTGACGTAGGCGAGGGACCGGTGCCCCGCGTCGACGAGGTGCCGCACGGCCAGCGCGCCGCCGGCGACGTCGTCCACGGAGACCGAGCACTCGGTGGTGCCCTCCGCGACCCGGTCGACCAGGACGAAGGGGATGCCGTGCCGGCGGAAGGCCTCGATGTTGCGGCCGGTGGCGTCGGCCGGGGTGAGCAGCACGCCCCGTACCCGCTGCTCGGCGAAGAGGGAGAGGTAGTCGGCCTCCTCGCTCGCGTTCTGTGCGCTGTTGCAGACCATCACGCCGAGGCCGGCCGCTCGCGCGGCGCGTTCGGCACCGCGCGCCACGTCGACGAAGAACGGGTTGCCCATGTCGAGGACGAGCAGGCCCATGATCCGGCTGCGGCCCGCGCGCAACTGCCGTGCGGACTCGCTGCGGACGTAGCCGAGCCGGTCGATGGCGGACAGCACCCGGGCCCGGGTCTCGGCGGCGACCGTGTCCGGGCGATTGATCACATTGGAGACCGTGCCGACGGAGACTCCGGCGACTCGGGCGACATCCTTGATACCCACCGACTGGGCCATCGGGCAGGGACCTCCGAGGAGACGAGGGGTGGAAGGCGAGGGGCGGCCGGTGGTCGTTCACATTACCGGCCCGGCCGCCCCGCGGTCGGCGGCGGCCGGATCGGGCGGGACCGGCCGGCGGGGCGGAAGCCGGGCGGGGGTCAGGTGGGCAGTCGGAAGTCGGCGACGTGCAGCGCCGATGGGGTGGTACCGGTGGACCGTTCCTGGTACATGACCGACAGCACGCCGTCCTGGGCCGGCCGGGTCTCGTCGATCAGGACCTCGCCGAAGGCGTTCAGGCCGGCGCCGTCGTACAGCAGGGTCCAGTCGGTGTGGTCCGAGGCCGCGGAGGCGCCGGCGATCCGGCCGTAGGGGAGGACCGCGTAGGCGTTGTCGTACCGGTCGAGGAGCAGCCGGGTGCGCTGGCTGGAGTTCAGCGGGACGGGGATCTCGGTCTTGCGCCAGGTGCCGGCAGCGGTGCGGCGGACGTGGAAGGCGCGGCCGTTCGCGGTGCGGTCGGCGACGTAGTCGGTGGTGCACTGGCCGAAGCGGCCGGGGACGTAGCTGATGATCGCGTGCGGCCGGCCGGCGGAGTCGGTGGACTGGCTCTCCTGGTTCATCAGGGAGTGGTCCGCGTTCAGCGGGTCGACGACCAGGCCGGGGTCGGTGACGGAGACCCGGTCGGCGGTGCCGGTGGTGGCGACGGCGGTGCCCGCGTCGTTGCGCCAGGTGCGGCCCCGGTCGTCGGAGTGGACGTAGCCGGTGTCGTGGTTGGTGATGCCGCCGGGGCTGCACATGACGGCGCCGTTCTGCTCCCGCCAGGTGAAGAAGGCGTGCAGGCGGCCGTTGCGGTCGTAGTCGATGCCGTGCAGGTACATGTTGCGGGCGGTGGAGGAGCCGTGCTCGCTGCGGTAGGTGCCGGTGGAGGCGGTCCACTCCCCCAGCGCCGTCCAGCGGGTGCCGTCGTACTCGGCCAGCGCGTTGCGCCCGTTGCCCGAGACGCCGGCGCGATAGCTGAGCTGGAGCCGGCCCTCGGGGGTGGAGACGAACTGGGGGTAGGTGAACTGCGAGGTGAGGGCGAGGCCGTCGAGCGTGGACTGCGGGGCGCCGAAACGGCTCGCGGTCCAGCTCAGCCCGGACGGGTTGTCCATGAGCCCGGCGACGGACTTGACGTAGGTGAAGCCGTCGCTGTGGGAGTCCATGTGGAGGTGCAGGCTGCCGTCGGTCTTCGAGACGCCCATGGAGATGACGTTGTGGGAGTCGTTATAACGGAGTGTGTGGCCGATCCTGACGGCCTGCCAGGTGCTCGCGCCGAGGATGCGGCGGCCGACGACGGCGTTGCGGTCGGCGGTGTACCAGACGGCGTACTGGTGTCCCTTGTAGGTCAGCAGGCCGTTCTTCTGGAAGGAGTTGTTGTTGACCAGGCCGTCGTAGGAAACGAAGTAGACGGCCCGGTCGTCGAGGGTGGTGCGGCCGGCCGGGGTGACCGACGGGCCGGGGGCGGCGGCGCGGGCGGCGGCCCCGCCGAGAGCGGTTCCGGCCACGGCGCCGAGTGCGGCTCCGGCCAGCAGGGTGCGTCGTCTCATCTCGGGGCTCCTCGGGTGGGGTCCGTTCTCAGGCGAGGTGGAAGACTTCGGTGAGCGGTTTCATCGCCTCGTCCGGGCGGGCGCCGTCGAGGGTCTCGAAGAGGGGGGCCATCTCCGCCTGCCAGCGGGCGTTGACGTCGGTGGCCTCCATGGCGGAGCGGGCGGCCTCGAAGTCCGGGGTCTCGAGGTAGCCGACGAGGAGGCCGTCGTCGCGCAGGAAGAGGGAGTAGTTGTGCCAGCCGGTGGCCGAGAGCGCCTCGCACATCTCGGGCCACACGGCGGCGTGACGTTCGCGGTACTCGGCGATCCGGTCCCGGCGGACCTTGAGCAGGAAACAGACGCGCTGCATGAAGTACCGCTCCTTCAGTACGAGGTGACTGTGGCTCAGAAGTCGAAGTCGTCGATGTTCTTCGCGTCGAAGACGGTGGGCTTGCCGAGGTTGATCACGCCGTCCTTGCCGATGGTGTACTCGCCCATCGCGCCGGCCTCGAAGGTCTCGCCCTCCTTGCCGGTGATCTGGCCGGAGGACAGGGCGACCGCGGTGCGCGCGGCGAGTTCGCCGAGCTTGGCCGGGTCCCACAGCTCGAACGCCTCGACGGTGCCGTTCTTGACGTACTTGCGCATGTCGTTGGGGGTGCCGAGGCCGGTCAGCTTGACCTTGCCCTTGTACTTGGAGCCGGACAGGTACTGGGCGGCGGCCTTGATGCCGACGGTGGTCGGGGAGATGATCCCCTTCAGGTTCGGGTACTCCTGGAGCAGGCCCTGGGTCTGCTGGAAGGACTGCTGGGCGTCGTCGTTGCCGTAGGCGACCTTGACCAGCTTGATGTCCTTGTACTTGGGGTCCTTCAGTTCGTCCTTCATGAACTCGATCCAGGCGTTCTGGTTCGTCGCGGTCTGCGCGGCGGACAGGATCGCGATCTCGCCCTTGTGGTCGATCTGTTCGGCGAGCAGTTGGACCTCGGTGCGGCCCAGGTCCTCGCCGCTGGCCTGCGAGACGAAGGCGTTGCGGCAGTCGGCTGTGGTGTCGGAGTCGTAGGTGACGACCTTGATGCCGTTCTTCATGGCCTGCTTGAGCGCGGTGCACAGCGCGCCGGGGTCCTGCGCGGAGACGGCCATGGCGTCGACCTGCTGCTGGGTGAGCGTGTTGACGTAGGAGACCTGGCCGGCGGTGTCGGTGGCGCTGGAGGGGCCGACCTCCTTGTAGGTGGAGCCCAGTTCCTTCAGGGCCTTCTCGCCGCCCTTGTCGGCGCTGGTGAAGTAGGGGTTGTTGACCTGCTTGGGCAGGAAGCCGACGGTCAGGCCCTTCTTGGTGGGCGCGTCGGGGTCGGCCTTGCCGGCCGTGGCCGCCGGGCCGCCGCCCTCGTTCTTGACGTCGTCCTTGGTGGTGCCGCCGCAGGCGGTGGCTGCCAGGGCGAGGGAGGTGACGGCGGCGAGGGCCGCACAGGTCCGGCGGAGGGAGGACTTGCGCATGGTGGGTTCCTTACGGGCGAGAAGGACGGGCGGCGTGGACGGGCGAGGAGGATTCACGGGGCCTGGGTGGATGCCTTGGACACCGGTGGTGGAGCGGCGGACGCCGGTGGCGGTGCGGCCCGGCGTCCGGCACGTGCGGCGGAGATCTGCCGTGCGACGCGTGGGCCGAGCACGGAGACGACGAGCAGGACGCCGGTGACGACGATCTGCGACTGGGCGGAGACGTTGACGAGGCTCATGACGTTCTGCAGCGCGCCGAGCAGGAAGACACCCGCGATCGCGCCGCCGAGGGTGCCCTTGCCGCCGTCGAAGTCGATGCCGCCGAGCAGCACGGCGGCGACGACGGAGAGTTCGAGCCCGGTGGCGTTGTCGTAGCGGGCGCTGGCGTAGTGCAGGGCCCAGAAGACTCCGGTGAGGGAGGCCATCAGGCCGGTCAGTGTGAACAGGATCAGCTTCTGCCGCCTGACCCTGATGCCGGCGAAGCGTGCGGCCTCCTCGCTGGCCCCGATGGCGAAGAGCGAGCGCCCGAACGGGGTGGCGTGCAGGGCGACGACGGCGATCGCGAGCAGGACCAGGAACGGCAGCAGCGCGTACGGGACGAAGGTGTCGCCGATGCGTCCGGCGGCGAAGTCCAGGTACTGCGCGGGGAAGTCGGTCACCGCGTCGGAGCCGAGCACGATCTGTGCGATGCCGCGGTAGGCGGCGAGGGTGCCGATGGTGACGGCGAGGGAGGGCAGTCCGAGCCGGGTGACGAGCAGGCCGTTGACCAGACCGCAGAGCACACCGATGAGCAGGCAGACGGGGATGATCGCCTCGATGGTCATGCCCTGGTTCCACAGGGCGCCCATGACCGCGCCGGACAGGCCGGCGGTGGAGGCGACGGAGAGGTCGATCTCGCCGGAGACCACGAGCAGTGTCATGGGCAGGGCGATCAGCGCGATCGGCAGGGTGTTGCCGATCAGGAAGGACAGGTTGAGCGCGTTGCCGAAGCCGTCGACGGTGGTGAAGGACAGCAGCAGGACGACGACGAGCAGGGCGCCCACGACCGTGTCCCAGCGCACGGAGGGGGACCGGCCAACGGCGCGCGCGAGAGCGGAGTCAGCCATGGCGGGCGTTCCTCTTCTTCAGGGCGGTGGCCACGCGCAGGGCGACGATCCGGTCGACCGCGATGGCGAGGATGAGCAGGGTGCCGTTGATGGCGAGCACCCATACGGAGCTGACGCCGAGGGCGGGCAGGACGCTGTTGACGGAGGTCAGCAGCAGCGCGCCGAGGGCGGCGCCGTAGACACTGCCGGAGCCGCCGGTGAAGACGACGCCGCCGACCACGACGGCGCTGACGACGGTGAGTTCGTAGCCGGTGCCGGTGCCGGAGTCGACGTTGCCGAACCTGGCCAGGTACAGCGCGCCCGCGAGGCCCGCGAGGGCGCCGCAGAAGGTGTAGGCGGCGAGGATCCGCTTGCGTACGGGGATGCCGGCGAGCCGGGCGGCCTCGGGATTGGAGCCCAGGGCGTACAGTTCGCGGCCGCTGCCGAAGTGCTTCATGTAGTACGCCGTGGCCACGAGGACCGCGATCGCGATCAGGGCCAGGTAGGGCACGGCCGAAATGCCGCCGGAACCGAAGTCGACGAATTCTGTGGGGAGGTCGGCGGCGGTGATCTGGCGGGAGCCGACCCAGATGGAGTCGATGCCGCGGATGATGTAGAGGGTGCCGAGGGTGACGACGAGCGCGGGTACCTGGCCGAGGCTGACGAGCAGTCCGTTGAGCAGTCCGAAGCCGATGCCGAGCAGTACCGCCAGCGCGACGGCGACGACCGGGTTCCCACCGCCCTGGAGGTACATCCCGGCGGCGAAGGCGGAGATGCCGAGCGTGGAGCCGACGGACAGGTCGACGTTGCGGGTGATGACCACCAGGGCCTGGCCGGTGGCGACCAGGACCAGGATGGTCGCGTTCAGCAGCAGGTCCTTGATGCCCTGCTCGGACAGGAACTCGCTGTTGCCGGCCTGGGTGACGGCGATCATCACCAGGAAGACCAGCAGGATGGCGAGTTCGCGCACCTTGAACACGCGGTCGACCAGCCGGGTGCCGCTGGACTTCGCCGCCTCGACGACGGGGGTGGGGTCGGGGCTGACGACCGTCATGCGGCCCTCCCCGTGGCTGCGGCCATCACGGTTTCCTCGGTGGCGTCGGTGCGGGGGATCTCGGCGGTGATCCGGCCCTCGTGCATCACCAGCACGCGGTCGGCCATGCCGAGGATCTCGGGCAGGTCGGAGGAGATCATCAGCACGGCGACACCGTCGGCGGCGAGCTGGGAGAGCAGCCGGTGCACCTCGGCCTTGGTGCCGACGTCGATGCCGCGGGTCGGCTCGTCCACGATGAGCACCTTGGGGCCGGTGGCGAGCCACTTGGCGAGGACGACCTTCTGCTGGTTGCCGCCGGAGAGCGTGTTGACGGTGTCGGCGATCCGGGCGTACTTGACGTGCAGTCTGACCGCCCAGTCCAGGGAGCGGCTGCGTTCGGCACCCCGGTCCATCAGGCCGGCGCGGACGGTCGTACGCAGTCCGGTCAGGCCGATGTTGCGCTCGATGGACATGTCCATCACCAGGCCCTGGGCGCGCCGGTCCTCGGGGACCAGGGCGAGGCCGGCGGCCATGGCGGTGGACGGGGCGCCGTTGGTCAGCGCGCGGCCGTCGATCTCGACCTCGCCGGCGTCCCGGCGGTCGATGCCGAACACGGCGCGGGCCACCTCGGTGCGCCCGGCGCCCACGAGTCCGGCGAGGCCGACGATCTCGCCGCGGCGCACGTCGAAGGAGACGTCGGTGAAGACGCCCTCGCGGGTCAGCCGGCGTACGCTCAGGGCGATCCCGCCGGGGCGCACCTCCTGCTTGGGGTAGAGCTCCTCGAGGTCGCGGCCGACCATGCGGCGCACCAGGTCGTCCTCGGTCATGCCGTCCAGCGGTTCACTGGCGATCCGGGCGCCGTCGCGCAGGGTGGTGACCCGCCCGCAGATCTCGAAGATCTCTTCCAGGCGGTGGGAGATGAACAGGACCGCCGCGCCCTGTTCGCGCAGGGTGCGCACCACGCCGAAGAGGCGGGCGACCTCGCTGCCGGTGAGGGCGGCGGTCGGCTCGTCCATGATCAGGACGCGGGCGTCGAAGGAGAGCGCCTTGGCGATCTCGACGATCTGCTGGTCGGCGATGGACAGGCCGCGGGCCGGGCGGTCGGGGTCGAGTTCGACGCCGAGCCGCCGCATCAGGGCGGCGGTCGCGGTGCGGGTGGCCTTGTGGTCGATGCGGCCGAGAGCACGTCTGGGCTGCCGGCCCATGTAGATGTTCTCGGCGATCGACAGGTCGGGGAAGAGCGTGGGTTCCTGGTAGATCACGGCGATCCCGGCGTCGCGGGCGTCGCCGGGTCCGTGGAAGAGGACGGGCGCGCCGTCGAGCAGCACCTGGCCGGCGTCCGGCCGGTGCACTCCGGCGAGCGTCTTGATGAGGGTCGACTTACCGGCTCCGTTCTCGCCGGCCAGGGCGTGCACCTCGCCGGGGAACAGGTCCAGGGAGACGTCCCGCAGGGCGCGGACCGCGCCGAAGGACTTGGAGACGTCCCTCAGTGCGAGAACCGGGGCGGCCGGACCCGTGTCGGACGGGTGGGTCATGAGAGCTCCTCGACGACGTCCGGCGGGGCGGCCCTCGCGGCGTCGTGAAAGGTTTCAACTGGGTTGCCGGGACGTTAGGCGCGCGGCGCATGTCACGTCAATGGGTCCCGGTCGAAAAGGTTTCGACAGCTTCGGATCACTCCCTGGTCACGAAGGGCGGTCTTGGGCGGAGGGGTTGACACCTCTTCCGGGGCGCCATAACTTCCCGTACTGAATCGTTTCACTCCGTGGTCGATGAGGACCCGATGTCACAGGAGCCCTGACGTGACCGAGCTCGCCGCGGCGAAGGCCGCTCTCAAGACACAGGCCGTCGAGACGCCGTCGTGGGCGTACGCCAACTCGGGCACCCGTTTCAAGGTGTTCGCGCAGCAGGGTGTGCCCCGCACCCCGCAGGAGAAGCTGGACGACGCGGCCAAGGTGCACGAGTTCACGGGAGTGGCGCCCTCGGTGGCGCTGCACATCCCGTGGGACAAGGTCGACGACTACACCGCGCTGGCCCAGCACGCCGAGGACCGCGGTGTGCGGCTCGGCACGATCAACTCCAACACCTTCCAGGACGACGCCTACCGGCTCGGCAGTGTCTGCCACCCGGACGCGGCGGTCCGCCGCAAGGCCGTGGACCATCTCCTCGAGTGCGTCGGCATCATGGACGCGACCGGTTCGGCGGACCTGAAGCTGTGGTTCGCCGACGGTACGAACTATCCCGGCCAGGACGACATCCGTGCCCGGCAGGACCGGCTCGCCGAAGCTCTCGCGGAGGTGTACGGGCGGCTCGGCGAGGGGCAGCGGATGCTGCTGGAGTACAAGCTGTTCGAGCCGGCGTTCTACACCACGGACGTCCCGGACTGGGGCACCGCGTACGCGCACTGCCTGAAGCTCGGACCGCGCGCTCAGGTCGTCGTCGACACGGGCCACCACGCGCCGGGCACCAACATCGAGTTCATCGTCGCGACGCTGCTGCGTGAGGAACGGCTCGGCGGGTTCGACTTCAACTCGCGCTTCTACGCAGACGACGACCTGATGGTGGGCTCCGCCGACCCGTTCCAGCTGTTCCGGATCATGCACGAGGTGGTGCGCGCGGGCGGGTTCACGTCCGGGACCACGTTCATGCTCGACCAGTGTCACAACATCGAGGCGAAGATCCCGGCGATCATCCGGTCGGTGATGAACGTGCAGGAGGCCACGGCGAAGGCGCTGCTCGTCGATGCGGGGGCGCTGGCCGCCGCGCAGGCCTCCGGCGATGTGCTGGGGGCCAATGCCGTGCTGATGGACGCGTACAACACGGATGTGCGGCCGTTGCTGCGGGAGGTGCGCGAGGAGATGGGGTTGGACCCCGACCCCATCGAGGCGTACCGGCGGTCCGGGTGGGCCGAGAGGATCGTCGCGGAGCGGGTGGGTGGGGAGCAGGCGGGGTGGGGGGCGTAGACGTCTGCCGGGTTCTGCCGCTTCCGGGCCACGGGCCGTGTGCGGCTGATCGCGCCCGTGCGGCGGCAGCCGCACAGTGACACTGCCCCGCGCCGCCGCCGGGGCGCTTCACCGCCCCTCGTTCGACAAGGACTGATCTCTTATGGCAACCCATTCCGCAGCCGACGCCCTCCTCGCCCGTTCCCACCGGCTCGGTGCCGACCCCCGCAACACCAACTACGCCGGCGGGAACACCTCCGCCAAGGGCACCGCCACCGATCCCGTCACCGGGGGTGATGTGGAGCTGATGTGGGTCAAGGGATCCGGTGGGGATCTCGGGACGCTGACCGGGGCGGGGCTCGCCGTGCTGCGGCTGGACCGGCTGCGGGCGCTGACCGACGTCTACCCCGGGGTCGACCGCGAGGACGAGATGGTCGCCGCGTTCGACTACTGCCTGCACGGCAAGGGCGGTGCGGCGCCCTCGATCGACACGGCGATGCACGGGCTGGTCGAAGCCCCGCACGTGGACCATCTGCACCCCGACTCCGGCATCGCGCTCGCCTGTGCGGCCGACGGGGAGAAGCTGACCGCCGAGTGTTTCGGCGACACCGTCGTATGGGTGCCGTGGCGGCGGCCCGGTTTCCAGCTCGGTCTGGACATCGCCGCCGTGAAGGAGGCCAACCCGCAGGCCGTCGGGTGCGTCCTGGGCGGGCACGGGATCACGGCGTGGGGTGACACCTCCGAGGAGTGCGAGCGGAACTCGCTGCACATCATCCGCACCGCCGAGAAGTTCCTCGCCGAGCGCGGCCGACCGGAGCCGTTCGGGCCAGTGATCGAGGGGTACGAGGCGCTTCCCGAGGACGAGCGGCGGGAGCGGGCCTCCGCCCTGGCTCCGTACGTGCGGGCCGTCGCCTCGCAGGACCGGGCCCAGGTCGGGCATTTCGACGACTCCGAGGCCGTACTGGACTTCCTGGCCCGTGCCGAGCACCCCCGGCTGGCCGCGCTCGGCACCTCCTGCCCGGACCACTTCCTGCGCACCAAGGTCCGGCCGCTCGTCCTCGATCTGCCGCCGTCGGTCCCGACGGAGGAGGCCGTGGCCCGGCTGAAGGAGCTGCACGCCGCCTACCGCGAGGAGTACGCCGCCTACTACACGGCCCACGCCACACCCGACTCCCCCGCCATGCGCGGCGCCGACCCGGCGATCGTGCTGATCCCCGGTGTGGGCATGTTCAGCTTCGGCAAGGACAAGCAGACCGCCCGGGTCGCCGGCGAGTTCTACCTCAACGCGATCAATGTGATGCGGGGCGCCGAGGCGGTCTCGGCGTACGCGCCGATCGAGGAGTCGGAGAAGTTCCGCATCGAGTACTGGGCCCTGGAGGAGGCGAAGCTCCGGCGGATGCCGGAGCCGAAGCCGCTCGCCACCCGGGTGGCGCTGGTGACCGGGGCCGGAAGCGGGATCGGGAAGGCGATCGCGCGGCGGCTGGCGGCCGAGGGCGCCTGTGTCGTCGTGGCCGACCTGAACGGCGACAACGCGGTCGCGGTCGCCGAGGAACTGGGCGGGCCGGACAAGGCCGTCGCCGTGAGCGTGGACGTGACGTCGGAGGAGCAGATCGAGGAAGCGTTCCGGGCGGCGGTGCTCGCGTTCGGCGGGGTCGACCTGGTGGTGAACAACGCCGGGATCTCGATCTCCAAGCCGCTCCTGGAAACGTCCGCGAAGGACTGGGACCTCCAGCACGACATCATGGCCCGCGGCTCCTTCCTCGTCTCCCGCGAGGCGGCCCGCGTGATGATCGCGCAGCGACTGGGCGGCGACATCGTCTACATCGCGTCCAAGAACGCCGTGTTCGCCGGTCCGAACAACATCGCCTACTCGGCCACCAAGGCCGACCAGGCCCATCAGGTGCGGCTCCTCGCGGCCGAGCTGGGTGAGCACGGCATCCGGGTCAACGGCGTCAACCCGGACGGTGTGGTGCGCGGCTCGGGCATCTTCGCCGGTGGCTGGGGCGCGCAGCGGGCGGCCGTGTACGGGGTGCCCGAGGAGAAGCTGGGCGAGTTCTACGCACAGCGCACGCTGCTGAAGCGGGAGGTGCTGCCCGAACACGTCGCGGCCGCCGTCTTCGCGCTGACCGGCGGTGACCTCACCCACACCACCGGCCTGCACATCCCGGTCGACGCCGGCGTCGCCGCCGCATTCCTGCGGTGAACGCCGGTGCGCGGCCGTACGCGGCGGTCGACCTCGGCGCGTCCAGTGGGCGTGTCATGGTCGGCCGCGTCGGCCCCGACAGCCTGGAGCTGACCGAGGTCCACCGCTTCCCCAACCGGCCCGTGCGCGTGCCCGAGGGGCTGCGCTGGGACATCCTCGGGTTGTACGCCGGAGTGTTGGACGGGCTGCGGGCGGCGGGCGACGGGCCGGCGTCCGTCGGCATCGACAGCTGGGCCGTGGACTACGGCCTGCTCGACGCGGACGGAGCGCTGCTGGGCAATCCGGTGCACTACCGCGACCGCCGTACGGAGGGGGTCGCGGAGAAGGTGTGGGCGAGCGTGCCCGCCGAGGAGCTGTACGCGGCAACCGGTCTGCAGTACGCGCCGTTCAACACCCTGTACCAGCTGACGGCGGCCCGCGGCACGGACCAACTGGCACAGGCCAAACGGCTGTTGCTGATCCCTGATCTGCTGACGTACTGGCTCACCGGTGAGCAGGGCACGGAGCTGACCAACGCCTCGACCACTCAGCTGATCGACCCGCGCACCCGCGACTGGTCCCACACAGTCGCGGAGCGGCTGGGCATCGATCTCTCCCTGTTCGCGCCGCTGCGCCAACCAGGCGATCCAGCCGGAGAGTTGCGGCCCGAGATACTGGAGGAGACCGGGTTGGCCGGCCCCGTCCCGGTGACGGCGGTCGGCTCGCACGACACCGCCTCCGCGGTGGCCGCCGTGCCCGCCACCGGTGAGCGGTTCGCCTACATCTGCACGGGTACCTGGTCGCTGGCCGGTCTCGAACTGGACGCCCCGGTCCTGACCGAGGAGAGCCGCGCCGCCAACTTCACCAACGAGCTGGGGCTGGACGGCACCGTCCGGTACTTGCGCAACATCATGGGCCTGTGGCTGCTCCAGGAGTGCGTACGGGCCTGGGGCGATCCGGACCTGGGGGCGCTGCTCCTGGAGGCGGCGAAGGTGCCGGCGCTGCGGTCCGTGGTGGACGCCGGGGACGCGGCGTTCCTGGCGCCGGGGCGGATGCCGGAGCGGATCGCCGAGGCCTGCCGGGTCTCGGGGCAGCCGGTGCCCGGCTCCCCCGCCGAGATCACCCGCTGCATCCTCGACTCGCTCGCCCTCGCGCACCGCGGCGCGGTCGAGGACGCCCAGCGGCTCGCGGGACGGGCGGTCGACGTCGTGCACATCGTGGGCGGTGGCACCCGCAACGCCCTGCTGTGCCAGCTGACCGCCGACGCCTGCGGGCTGCCGGTGGTGGCCGGCCCGACCGAGGCGGCCGCGCTGGGCAACGTCCTCGTCCAGGCCGGTGTGCACGGACCGGCCGGCGACCTGGCCGGGATGCGACGCCTGCTCACCCGTACCCAGCTGCTGACGCGGTACGAACCGCGCGGCGGAACGCGGCGGTGGGAGGCCGCTCGGGCCCGGCTCGCCCGGGGCTGACCGGAGGTCTCCCCCGCGCGGCGCCCGCGCACTACCCTGCATCCACCCGACGATCGATCCACAAGGAGCCGCGATGCGTGTCGCCCTGTTCCTGACCTGCGTCAACGACACGCTCTATCCCGACACCGGGCGCGCGGTGGTGAAGCTGCTGACCCGGCTCGGCGTCGAGGTCGACTTCCCCATGGCGCAGACCTGCTGCGGGCAGGCGCACTACAACACCGGGTACCGGCACGAGGCCGAGCCGCTCGCCCGGCGCTTCTCCGAGGTCTTCGGGGACTACGACGCGATCGTGACGCCGTCGGGGTCGTGCGGGGCGATGGTGCGGGAGCTGTATCCCCGGATGGGCGAGCGGGCCCGCGTGGAGGGGCGCGGGGGCGGCCTCGCGGCCACGCTGGCGCCGGTGGTGCCGAAGACGTACGAACTCACCGAGTTCCTGGTGGACGTACTGGGGGTGACGGACGTCGGCGCGTACTACCCGCACACGGTGACCTACCACCCCACCTGTCACGGGCTGCGCTCCCTCGGACTCGGCGACCGGCCGCGGCGGCTCCTGGAAGCCGTGAAGGGGCTGGAGCTGGCCGAACTGCCGGGGGCCGACGAGTGCTGCGGATTCGGCGGCACGTTCGCGCTGAAGAACCCCGACGTCTCCGCGGCGATGGGCACCGACAAGGTGCGCAACGCCGAGTCGACGGGCGCCGAGGTGCTGTGCGCGGCGGACAACTCCTGCCTGATGCACATCGGGGGGACGATGACCCGGCTGCGGACCGGCATGCGGCCGGTGCACATCGCGGAGATCCTGGCGAGCACGGAAGAGGAGGCGACGGCCGTATGAGCGGAACGTTCGTCGGGATGCCGGCCTTTCCGCAGGCCGCGCGGGAGGCGGTACGCGACACCACCCTGCGCGGCAACCTCCGGCATGCCACGCACACCATCCGGGCCAAGCGGGCGAAGGCCGTCGCGGAGCTGTCGGACTGGGCACAGCTGCGGGAGGCCGGCAAGCGGATCAAGGACCATACGCTCCATCACCTGGACGAGTACCTCGTGCGGTTGGAGGAGTCGGTGACGGCCGCGGGCGGCACGGTCCACTGGGCCGCCGACGCCACCGAGGCCAACCGGATCGTGACCGCACTCGTCAAGGAGACGGGCGAGTCGGAGGTCGTCAAGGTCAAGTCGATGGCCACGCAGGAGATCGAGCTCAACGAGGCCCTCGAGGCGGCGGGCATCCGCGCCTACGAGACCGACCTGGCCGAGCTGATCGTTCAGTTGGGCAAGGACCGGCCCTCGCACATCCTCGTCCCCGCGATCCACCGCAACCGCGGGGAGATCCGGGACATCTTCGCCCGCGAGATGAGCGGCTGGGGCCGCCCGGCACCCGAGGGCCTCACCGACACGCCCGCCGAACTCGCCGAAGCCGCGCGATTGCACCTGCGGGAGAAGTTCCTGCGTGCCAAGGTCGGAATCTCCGGGGCCAACTTCATGGTCGCCGAGACCGGCACACTGGTGGTGGTGGAGTCCGAGGGCAACGGGCGGATGTGCCTGACCCTGCCGGAGACGCTGATCTCGGTCGTCGGCATCGAGAAGATCGTCCCGACCTGGCAGGACCTGGAGGTGTTCCTGCAGACCCTGCCGCGTTCCTCGACCGCCGAGCGCATGAACCCGTACACGTCCACCTGGACCGGCACCACCGACGCGGACGGCCCGCGCGCCTTCCACCTCGTCCTGCTGGACAACGGCCGCACCGACACGCTTGCCGACGAGGTCGGCCGGCAGGCACTGCGCTGCATCCGCTGCTCGGCGTGCCTGAACGTCTGCCCGGTCTACGAGCGGGCCGGCGGCCACGCCTACGGCTCCGTCTACCCGGGCCCGATCGGCGCCATCCTCAGTCCCCAACTGCGGGGCACGGCAAGCGAGATCGACGCCTCCCTGCCGTACGCCTCGTCGCTGTGCGGGGCCTGCTACGAGGTGTGCCCGGTCGCCATCGACATCCCCGAGGTGCTGGTGCATCTGCGGGAACGGGTCGTGGAGGGCGGCCAGGCCGTCCGGGACGGCAACAAGGTCGTGCTCCAGCCGGTGAAGGGGCACGCCGCCGAGCGTGCCGCGATGCGCGCGGCCCGCTGGGCGTTCTCGCACCCGGGCGCGCTGCGCACCGGCCAGCGCCTCGCCTCCCGCACCCGGCGCCTGCACCCGCGCACCCTGCCGGGCCCCGGCCGGGCGTGGAGCGGCACCCGGGATCTTCCGGCGGTGCCCGCGGAGCCCTTCCGCGACTGGTGGCAGCGCACACACGGCAGGGGCGGCTCCGCCGCGGTGAGTACGACCACCGGTGCCGGGACGCCGGCGAAGGACAAGGCCGAGGACAAGGACGGTGACCGGTGAGCAGCAGGGAACGGATCCTGGGCCGGGTGCGGCGCGCCCTCGCCGACGTCCCGCGGGGCGACGGGGCCCCGTACGAGCGGGCGGTCACCCGCGACTACCTGCGCGAGCACGGTGACCGCACCCCCGCGCAGACGCTGGACCTCCTCGCCGAGAACCTCGCCGACTACCGTGCGATCGTCCACCGCACCGACGCCGGCCATCTGGCCGAGGTCGTCGCCGGGCTCCTGGTCTCGCGCGGCTCCTCGTCGGTCCTCGTCCCCCCGGGGCTGGACGAGAGCTGGCTCGCGGGGAGCGACGTGAGGCGGGTCGCGGACCGGGCCGAGAGCACCCCGCACGAACTGGACCGGGTCGACAGCGTGGTCACCGCCTGCGCGGTCGCCGTCGCCGAGACCGGCACGATCGTCCTCGACGGCTCCCCCGACCAGGGCCGCCGCCGGATCACCCTCGTCCCGGACCATCACATCTGTGTCGTCCGCGCCGCGCAGGTCGTCCCCTCCGTCCCGTACGCCCTCGAGCGCCTCGATCCGGCACGTCCCCTGACCTGGATCTCCGGTCCCTCGGCGACGAGCGACATCGAACTCGACCGGGTGGAGGGCGTCCACGGCCCGCGCGTCCTGGAGGTCGTCCTGGTCGGCTGACCCTCTGCCCGCGTCCGCGGGGTGCCGCTGAGTACCCCCCTTCGGGACAGAGGGCTGCGCCCAGTGCGGCCGAGGCTGTGCGGGTGCGTGAACAGGGACGAGGGTGGGGTGGCCGTCATGAGGGCCACCCCACCCTCGTGGGGATGACAGAAGAGGTGAACAAGCGCTTGGATAGCGCTGTCAGTCCGTGTTCAGTCCGTGTTCAGTCCGTGCTCAGTCCGTGCCGCCCCCAGATGGAGGTTCAGGCGGGCGAGCGATGCGCAGCGTACAGCGGGTATTCCCGGTCCATGACCAGATGGCCCTCCCCGGTTCCCCGGTCGTGGCGGCGGGCGAGGCCTGCCGGTTCGGTGTCAAGGGCGGCAACGCGCTCGGGGTCGCCCGCGAGGGAGTTGTAGACGCTGATGACCGGGCCGTAGCGCTGCTCGAAGCAGTCCCGGAACTCCTCCGGTGTCGCGAACCGCTCGACGACGACCGTGCGTCGCTCGGCGCTCCCGTCGTCGGCCGGCCTGATCCGGACGAAAGGCGCTAGTCGGCGGCCTTCGCGTAGCTCTGGGCCATGGCGCCCGCGAAGTCGTACACCACGACCTGTTCCTCGCCGACGACCCAGGCGTCGTGGCCGGGTGTGCAGACGAAGACGTCGCCGGGGCCGACCTCGCTCTCGGCGCCGTCGTCCATGCGGATGCGCATGCGGCCCTGGAGGACGTAACCGTTGTGGTGGATCCGGCAGCTCGGCGTTCCGGCGATCGGTCCGACGGACTCGGACCAGCGCCACCCGGGCTCGAAAACGGCCACGGCGAAGTCCAGCCCGGTCATGTGGACGGCTTCGAGATGGCCCCTGGGGAAGTCCCGCCGCTCGTCCGGCTTGTCCAGTGTCTTGATCTCCAGCATGTCCCTGCTCCCTTCCGGCCGTACGCCCGCGCGGCCGGCCGGTCTCGGGGCGTCCGCGCGGCACCGGCGGGGGGCCTCGGCCCATCACTCCATCGTCTGCCCGTCAAGACGGGTACGCCATTCGGTGATGGGGCCGGTACCGGTACGGTCAAGGGCCGCCGGCGGGTCACACATGCCCGATTCGTTCAAGAGGACAAGGACGGCGTCCCGCTACCGTCGCTGCCATGAAGAGCACCGGCAGGGAATCGCGCCACCTCAGCATCCGCATCGACCGTACCGCCGCCGATGTCTACGCCTATGCGTCACAACCGGCCAATCTGCCCGCATGGGCCCATGGCCTGGGCGGATCCGTCGAAAGGATCGACGGTCAGTGGGTCGCGGAGTCCTCCCCCATGGGCCGGGTCGTGGTCGCCTTCGCACCACGCAATGAGTGGGGTGTAATCGACCACGACGTCACGCTGCCTTCCGGGGAGACCGTCCACAATCCGGTCCGCGTGCTCGTCGACGGTTCGGGCAGTGAGGTGGTGTTCACCCTCCGTCGGCAGCCGGGGACGAGCGACGCCGCATTCGAGCGTGACGCTTCCATGGTCGCCGCCGACCTGGCACGGCTCAAGGAGGTGATGGAGTCCGCCTAAGTGCCGGGGCCGCACAGCCGGGCGAAGCGCGCCGCGTCGATGTTGCCGCCGGAGAGGATCAGTCCGACCCGGTTCGGGAGGGGGCCGATACGGCCGGTCAGGAGCGCGGCCAAGGGGGTGGCGCCGCTCGGCTCGAGGACGATCTTCAGCCGCTCGAAGGCGAACCGCATGGCGTCCCTGATCTCGTCGTCGCCGACAAGGACGATCCCGTCCAGGAGCCGCTGGTTGACGGAGAACGTCAGCTCACCCGGGGTGTGCGGCGCCTGGCCGTCGGCGATGGTGCGCGGGACCGGGACGCTCACGCGGTGTCCCGCCTCCAGGGACCGCTTGGTGTCGTCGCCCGCCTCGGGCTCGACGCCGATCACCCGCGTCCCGGGGTGCAGGCCCTTGACCGCGGTGGCGCTTCCGGCGATCAGCCCGCCGCCGCCGACCGGTGCGAGCAGCGCGTCCAGCTCTCCGGCCTCCTCGAGGAGTTCGAGGGCCGCCGTGCCCTGTCCGGCGATGACGTGCGGATGCTCGTAGGGCGGGATGAGCGTCAGGCCGCGTTCCGCGGCCAGGGCTTCGGCGACGGCGACCCGGTCGCCGGTGTACCGGTCGTACGTGACGATCCGAGCGCCGTACGCCTCGGTGGCCGCCCGCTTCGACGGCGGGGCGTCCTCGGGCATGACGATGACGGCCGTGGTGCCGAGTTCCCGCGCGGCCAGGGCGACGGCCTGGGCGTGGTTGCCGGAGGAGTAGGCGGCGATGCCCCGGGACAGCTGCTCGGGGGTGAGCCGGGAGGCCGCGTTGTAGGCGCCCCGGAACTTGAAGGCGCCCACCCGCTGGAAGTTCTCGCACTTCAGGTGGATTTCGGCGCCGGCCCGCGCGTCCAGGGTGCGGGAGCGCAGGACCGGGGTGCGACGGGCGACGCCGTCGAGCCGTTCGGCGGCGGCGCGGACGTCGTCGAGGGTGACCGGCGGGGTGGTGGTCGTCACGCGGTGCCTCCGGGGAGTCGTCAGCCACTGGGCCAACGGTCCAGATTACTGCCCGCTCTTCCTCCGGCCGGGTACTGTGCCGCCGCCCGGCCGGAGGAATGCCTTCATGTGTCGTCGGCCTCGCCCAGCCACTGCATCAGCGAGACGCGGGCGCGGGCGACCCGCGAGCGCACCGTGCCGATCGGGCAGCCGACGATGAGGGCGGCCTCCGCATAAGGGAGGCCGAGCATCTGCGTGAGGACGAACGCCTCCCGCCGGTCGTCGGGGAGCGCGTCCAGTAGTTCCGCGAGGACGACGCCGTCGTCGAAGCCCGGCAGATCACGCGGCTGGTTGCGTTCGACGAGCGACTCCCAGTCCGCCGTGTCCGACAGGCGGGGGCGGACGGAGTTGTGGCGGATGCCGTCGATCACGGCTCGACGGGCGATCGTCAGCAGCCAGGTACGGGCCGACGAACGGCCCTCGAACCGGTGCAGGCTGCTCAGGGCCCGCAGGAACGTGTCCTGAGCCAGGTCGTCGGCACTCTGCGGGTCGGCGCCGAGGAACGTCACGTAGCGGCGGACGTCCGGGTGCAGAGCACGTACGAAACGCTCCTCGGCCTCGGCGTCTCCACCGCGGGCGGCGAGCGCCCAGGCGGTGATCGACTCCTCTTTCGGCTGTTTCCGTGGGGGAAGCAGGGCAACAGTGCTCACCTGCGACTGTCCTTCCGGGAGTTCCGGCACCGGCAGCCGAATCCGCGTCGGCGCGTCGCGCCATCGGCGTACGCGGGCAAGCGGTACGGCGTGGCCGTATCCGCGTGACACCGCGGGCGCGACCGGCTCGGCGGGTCCGACGGCCCGAGGGCCGACGGGCGCGGCACGACGGTGCCGGTGAGGGGGTGGGGTGGCGGCCGGGCACGGAAGTGCGCGGCCGGTGCCCGAGGCGGGAACACCGACGTCCGACGGCTCGACCATGACGTCGATCCGTCGGTCCGCCGGGTTCCGGGAGGCCTCGGGGAACCGGCTGTCGTCAGACGACAGCGGCCCCGGCGGGCGGACCCCGAGTGGTGATCGTGTGGGTGAGGAGAAGCCGGCGCGGCATCCGGTCCCGGCCGGCGCGGCGTGCACGGACGCGTGGGCGGTCCGGCGGTGCGGGCCATCGCAGCAGCAGTCCACGCAACGGCACGAACAGCCGGCCGGCGAAGGCGCGCAGGATGCGGAACGCGGCACGTTCGCCACGCGCGAGCCAGAGGGCGCACACCAGCGCGGCCAGTAGGTGGGCGGCGAGCATCCCGGTCGACGACATGCCGTCCGCGGCCATGGAGTGCGCGGCGTGGTCGGTATGGGCGGAGTACACGGAATGCGGGGTGCCCGCCGCCTCATCACCCATGCCGTGCCCCATGCCGTCACCCGGGAAGTGGTGGGGCGTGGCGTGCTGACGCATCAGCAGGTTGTCCAGCCCGCGCCCGAGCAGCGAGCCTCCGCCCGAGAGGTCCGGGTGGACGAGTGCCTGGGTGAAGGCGAACAAGGTGTGCAGGGCGGCCTGTGCGGCCACCGCGACGGAGCCGACCAGCCACGGACCGCGTTCCCGGCCGGCCAGGAGCCAGGCGGTGACACCGGTCGCCGCCGCCCCCGCCGCCAGGGCCCACCCGGGCACCGCGGTCTGCGACATCAGGACGTGGCCGAGGGCGGCGAGCAGCACACAGACAGCCGCGAACACCGCGGCCCGTACCGTGCGAGAACACCACCCACTGGTCATGGCGGCCTCATCCTCGCATCCGGATCTCGAGCGTCACGTGAGGGTACGGACATTGTCCTGGTGCCCGACTCAATCGAGGTGACGTGATGCGCATCACATACCCCCATGGGTCAAGGCCGTCACCCGGCCGGGGCAGTCAGTCCCGGTCGTCGCTCACGCCCCCGCACCCACCCGAACAGGACCAGCGAGCACACGGTGGCGAACGCGCACCAGGTCGAGACGGACTCCAGCCGCCACAGGACCCAGCAGACGAGCGCGCCCGCACCGGCCAGGACGCCGAGGACCCGCAGGCCACGGTCACCGGAGAGCAGCAGGGACCGACGGTGGCCATCAGGTGGTCCACGACCGGCAGCGGGGCGTACGGCAGGTCCACGGCGTAACCGATGGTGCGGCCGCGGATCTCCGCCCGCACGGGACGGGTGGCGAGGACGCAGCCGAGGACCGCCGCCGTCACGGCCCCGGCGACGAGGGGCGGTGTCAGCCTGCGCAGCGCGTCCCGTCGTGCGCCCGTCGGCGCGGCGCACCACACGCCCGCCGGTATCCAGAGCGCCGGCAGCGGCAGGGCGATGAGCGCCCACAGCAGCACGGCCGGGCCCGTCCCTCCGCCGGAGGCTCAGACCGCCGCCTCGATCATCCGGTGCATGCCGAGCAGCAGCGGCAGCGCGGCGAACGGAAGGTCGCCCCTGTGGCCCGCCCGCACCGCGCGGGCCACACAAGCCACCCCGACCGCCGCGATCCCGGCGCCCGCCACGGGGTCGGCCTCCGCGCTCCAGCACATCGTTCCGCCCTCGGATCACCGGCAGGAAAGCCCCGTCCTCGCGAAACCGGAGCGACCGGACGGCAGCGACACAGCAGCGCGCTCCCCCGGCCGTCCCCGCGCCGCCTACCCGGTGCGCTCCCAGCCCCGGCGGGGCGTGCGGGTGCCCAGGGTGGTGTCGCGGCTGCGGTAGACGATGTAGGGGCGGGTCAGATAGCCGAGGGGCGCGGTGAGCATGTGGACGAGGCGGGTGAAGGGCCAGGCCGCGAAGAGCAGCAGGGCGCTGAGGGCGTGGAGCTGGAACAGCACCGGGGCGCCGGTCATCAGAGCCGGTTCGGGCCGGAGGTAGAAGATGGAGCGGAACCAGGGGGAGATGGTCTCGCGGTAGTCGTAGCCGCCGCCGACGATGTTCGCGGCCACGGTGGCGGCCAGGCCCAGCACGATGGTCGCCGTGAGGGAGACGTACATGGCCTTGTCGTTGCGGGTGGTGGCGGAGAAGACCGGGCCCACGGTGCGCCTGCGGTAGATCAGGACGGCGATCCCGCCGAGGGTGGCGACGCCGGCGATGGTGCCGAGCACGACCGCGCCGATGTGGTACATGTGCTCGCTCACTCCGACGGCCTCGGTCCAGCTCTTGGGGATGAGCAGGCCGCCGATGTGGCCGAGCAGCACGACCAGGATGCCGAAGTGGAACAGCGGGCTGCCGATACGCAGCAGCCGCCGCTCGTAGAGCTGCGAGGAGCGGGTGGTCCAGCCGAACTTGTCGTAGCGGTAGCGCCAGATGTGGCCGAGGACGAACACCGCGAGGCAGACGTAGGGCAGGGCGACCCAGAGCAGGATGCCGCCGGTTCCTGCCTCCGCCGCCAGGGTGGCGGTCTGCGCGGGCGCGGTCATCGGGGACCTCCTACGACGGGGTCGGGCAGGAACACGGGGGACGACGCGTACGGGTCGAGCCCGACCTGTTCCTCGGGCGGGCCCTGGGCGGCGAGCCGCATGACGGCTTCGCGGTCGTCGCCGGCGAGGGCGGGCAGAGTGGCGGAGAGGGGGTCCAGGACGTGCGCCCAGGGCGAGTCGTCGTCGGTCAGGGCCAGCCGCAGCAGTTCGAGGCCGGCCCGGTGCTCGGTGAGGAGGCGCGCTCCCTCGGCGGGGTCGGCGGCGGCGAACTCGAGGACGACGGCGAGGTGGTCGGGCAGTTCGTCGTCGGCGAGCCGCCAGCCGGCCGCGGCGTAGGTCTGTTTCAGCTTCAGCAGGCCCATGCCGCGCTTGCGGGTGTCGCCGTACGCGTAGTACGTCAGGTACGGGCAGCAGCGTTTGCGGTGGTCGAAGGTGGCGACGTAGGCGGCGGTCAGGTCGGCGGGGGCGGTCTGCTCGGCGTGTACGGCGAAGCGGAGCAGGGGGCGGGCCACGGCCGGGGCGGGGAGGGTGTCGGCGACCCGGCGGGCCAGGGCCAGGTGGTCGCCGAACGTGTCGTCGGGGTAGGCGAGCAGCAGGGACTGGGCCTGCCAGGCGGAAGGATGCCAGGGCTGGGTACGGGCACGGGCCGCCCGCGCGGCCTTCGGGATCCTGGCGGGCTCGGGGGACTTGCGCTTCATGGTTTCGGCTCCGTCTTCCCGTCGTGGCCCGTGCCGGGGCCGGCACCGCCCCCGTCGCCGCCCTGGGAGGGTGCGTCCGGGAACAGGCCGGGTGGGGAGCCCTTGCCGTCCCAGTTGAGGAGGTTCACACGGTGGCCTTGTCGGTGGGGGTGGCCGGGGTGTCGGAGGTCTGGCGGTCGCGCAGGGCGTGGAAGTTCTCCACGGCGATGGGGGCGGCGCCGCCGGACGTCTCGCCGAAGGGGCCCGAGCCTCCCATGCCGGGTCCGCCCTCGTAGTCGAGGCTGCACTCGGTGGCCAGTTCCTCGAGCTGGTGGGCCTGTTCGGCGTGGGCGGGCGGGATGACATACCGCTCGTCGTACTTCGCGAGGGCCAGCAGCCGGTACATGTCGTACATCTGTTCGCCGGTCATGCCGACGGCCTCGGGGATGGCGTCGTTCGGTTCACGGCCCAGGTTGATGTCGCGCATGTAGGCGCGCATGGCGGCCAGACGGTGCAGGACCGCGTCGACGGGGACGGGGTCGCCCGCGGTGAACAGCTGGGCCAGGTAGTCGACCGGGATGCGCAGGGCGTCGACGGCCGCGAAGAGGTTCTGGTGGTCTTCTGCGTCCCGGCCGGTGTCGCGGACGGCGTCGACCACCGGGGACAGCGGCGGGATGTACCAGACCATGGGCATGGTCCGGTACTCCGGGTGCAGCGGCAGGGCGACCTTGTAGGTGTTGATCAGGGAGTGGACCGGGGAGCGCTGCGCAGCCTCGATCCAGTCGCGCGGGATACCGGCCCGTTCGGCCGCGGCGACGACCCTGGGGTCGTCCGGGTCGAGGAAGACCTGCCGCTGTGCCTCGTACAGGCCGGTGTCGTCGGGAGTGGAGGCGGCTTCCAGGACGCGGTCGGCGTCGTAGAGGACGAGGCCGAGGTAGCGCAGCCGGCCGACACAGGTCTCGGAGCAGACGGTGGGCAGTCCGACCTCGATGCGCGGGAAGCAGAACGTGCACTTCTCGGCCTTGCCGGTGCGGTGGTTGAAGTACACCTTCTTGTACGGGCATCCGGTGACGCACATCCGCCAGCCCCGGCAGCGGTCCTGGTCGACGAGGACGATGCCGTCCTCCTCGCGCTTGTAGATCGCGCCGGAGGGGCAGGAGGCGGCGCAGGACGGGTTGAGGCAGTGCTCGCAGATGCGTGGCAGGTAGAACATGAAGGTCTGCTCGAACTCGAACTTGATCTTCTCGGAGACCTGGTTGAGCAGTACGTCCTTGTCGCCGTGGTCGATCGAGCCGCCGAGGTTGTCGTCCCAGTTCGCGGACCAGGCGATCTTCATGTCCTTGCCGGTGATCAGGGACTTGGGGCGGGCGACCGGGATGTGCTCCTGGAGCGGGGCGTTGGTCAGGGTCTCGTAGTCGTATGTCCAGGGCTCGTAGTAGTCGTCCAGCGACGGCAGTTTCGGGTTGGAGAAGACCTGGATCAGCTTCTTGAACCGGCCGCCCGCCTTCAGCCCCAGTCTGCCGCGCTTGTTGAGTTCCCAGCCGCCCTGCCAGGTGTCCTGGTCCTCGTAGCGGCGGGGGTAGCCCTGGCGGGGGCGGGTCTCGACGTTGTTGAACCAGACGTACTCGACGCCGGTGCGGTTGGTCCACGCCTGTTTGCAGGTGACCGAACAGGTGTGGCAGCCGATGCACTTGTCGAGGTTCATCACCATCGCCATCTGCGCCATGACCCGCCCGATGGGAGCGGGCCCGGCGGGGGCGGACCCGACGGGGGATTCGTCGACGGCGGCCATCAGTACGTCACCTCCTGGTTCGAGCGGCGGCGGACGACGGTGACCTCGTCGCGCTGATTGCCGGTGGGGCCGATGTAGTTGAAGGCGTACGACAGTTGGGCGTAGCCGCCGATGAGGTGGCTGGGCTTGATCAGCAGGCGGGTCAGGGAGTTGTGGATGCCGCCGCGCCGGCCGGTGGTCTCGGTGCGGGGCACGTCGATGAGCCGGTCCTGGGCGTGGTGCATGTAGACGGTGCCCTCCGGCATGCGGTGCGAGACGATCGCGCGGGCTGCGACGACCCCGTTGCGGTTGACGGCCTCGACCCAGTCGTTGTCGTGGACGCCGATCTTCTCCGCGTCCTCCTTGCTCATCCAGATCGTCGGGCCGCCCCGGGAGAGGGACAGCATGAACAGGTTGTCCTGGTACTCGGAGTGGATGGACCACTTGTTGTGCGGGGTCAGGTAGCGCACGGTCACGCCCAGTTCTCCGACGTCGCCGATGCGTGGCTCGCCGAACAGGGCGTCCATGTTCAACGGCGGCCGGTAGACGGGCAGTCCCTCACCCAGCGCGGACATCCAGTCGTGGTCGAGGTAGAAGTGCTGGCGGCCGGTGAGGGTGTGCCAGGGCTTGAGGCGCTCGACGTTGACGGTGAACGGCGAGTAGCGGCGCCCGCCGGTCTCCGATCCGGACCACTCCGGTGAGGTGATGACCGGGACCGGTGCGGCCTGCGTGTCGGCGAAGGTGATCTGCTTGCCCTGGTGTTCGGCCGCCAGGTCCGCGAGCCGCGTGCCGGTGCGCGCCTCCAGGCTGTTGAAGCCCTGGGTGGCGAGGTGGCCGTTGGTGGTGCCGGAGAGGGCGAGGATCGCCTCGCAGGCGTGGGTGTCACGCGCGAGCGACGGACGGCCGTCGGCCGTGCCGCCGCGCACGGTGCCGTTCTTGTGCCGCAGGTACTCCAGTTCGCGGTCGACCTTGAAGGTGATGCCCTTGGTGGTGGCGCCGAGCGTGTCGAGCAGCGGGCCGAGGGCGGCCATCTTGTCGGCGACGGCCGCGTAGTCGCGTTCGACGGTGACGAGCTTCGGCATGGTGCGGCCGGGCACCGGTTCGCACTCCCCCGCCTTCCAGTCGCGGACCCGGCCGTGCGGGTTCGCCAGTTCGTCCGGGGTGTCGTGCAGCAGCGGCGCCGCGACGACGTCCGTCCGCTCGCCCAGATGACCGGCCGCCTGCCGGCTGAACTCCTTCGCGATGGTGTGGAAGGCGTCCCAGTCGCTGCGGGTCTGCCAGGGTGGGGGGATCGCCGGGTTGAAGGCGTGCACGAAGGGGTGCATGTCCGTGCTGGACAGATCGTATTTCTCGTACCAGGTGGCGGCCGGCAGGACGATGTCGGAGAAGACCGTGGTGCTGGTCATCCGGAAGTCCAGGGTCAGCAGCAGGTCGAGTTTCCCCTCCGGGGCCTCCTCCCGCCACACCACGTCCCGCGGGCGGGCGTCCGGCGGTGCCTCGGTGGCCCGCACGGAGGAGTCGGTGCCGAGCAGGTGCTTGAGGAAGTATTCGTTGCCCTTGGCGGAGGAGCCCAGCAGGTTCGCCCGCCAGATGGTCAGCACCCGGGGGAAGTTCTCCGGGGCGTCCGGGTCCTCGCCGGCGAACTTCAGCCGTCCCGCCTTGAGTTCGTCCACCACGTGGTCGGCGACCGGCCGGCCCGCGGCCGCGGCGTCGTCCGCCAGGTCGAGCGGGTTGCGGTCGAAGGTCGGATACGACGGCATCCAGCCCATCCGCGCCGACTGCGCGATGACGTCCGCCGTGCTCTTCCCGGCGAACGGGCCGCCCCGGCCCGGACCGGCCGCCGCCAGGGTGTCCGCGGAGAAGGGGTCGTAGCGGAACCGGACGCCCGGGAGCGCCACTACGTCGAGACGTTCGACCTGCGCCGCAGGAGCAGCCTCTACCTCACCTACTACCTGCACGGCGACACCCGCCGCCGCGGAATGGCCCTGCTCACCCTCAGCCGGCGTTACCGGGCAGCCGGCTGGGACACCGACGGGGCCGAACTTCCCGACCATCTCCCGGTCGTGCTGGAGTTCGCCGCCCTCGTCGGCCCCGGCGCGGGCGAGGCACCTCTGCGGCAGCACCGGCGTGGACTGGAGCTGGTCCACCGGGCGTTGACCGATACCGGCTCCCCCTACCGGCATGTGCTGGGGGCGCTGCTCACACTGCTGCCGCCGGCCACCGAGGCGGACCGGGCGGAGGTCGCCCGGCTCGTCGCCGAGGGCCCGCCGGACGAGGAGGTGGGCCTCGACCCCTATGGAACGCATGCACCGTACGGGCCTTACGGGGAAGGCGAGTTCGCTCCGCCGGGCACCTTCGAACCCCCGTCGCCCGCCGTACCGACCCGGGTGCCGCCCCTCACTCCGACCAGCCGCACGGAAGGCCGTCGATGAACGCCCTGTCCCTGACCGTCGCCGCGTCGTCCTCCCCCGCGGCGTCCCCCTCCTCGGTGAGCGGCGCCGATCTGCTCCTGTGGGTCGCCGTTCCCTACGTCTGCCTGGCCGTGTTCGTGGTCGGGCACGTGTGGCGCTACCGGCAGGACCAGTTCGGCTGGACCTCGCGCACCAGCCAGCTCCTCGAGCACCGCTGGCTGCGCTGGGGCAGCCCGTTGTTCCACCTGGGCACGTTCATGGTGATCGCCGGGCATGTGGTGGGGCTCGCCGTGCCGGCCTCGTGGACCGGGGCCGTCGGCATCGACGAGCACATGTACCACACCGCGGCCGTGTGGGCGGGCTCGGTGGCCGGCGTCGCCATGGTGGCCGGGCTCGGCATGCTGTGCGCCCGGCGGCTGCTGAGCCGGCGTATCCGGCTCGGCACCGACCGCAGCGACAAACTGCTCTTCCCGCTGCTGTCCGCCACCGTGCTGCTGGGCATCGTCGCCACCGCCGCGCACAACGTCTTCGGCGCCGGTTACGACTACCGGTCCACCGTCTCGGTCTGGTTCCGGGGCCTGTTCACCCTCACTCCGAAGCCGGAGGCGATCACCGACGCCCCGCTGCTGTTCCAGTTGCACGCCCTGACGGCCTGCCTGCTCTTCGCGGCCTGGCCGTTCACCCGTCTCGTCCACGTGTGGAGTGCGCCGGTCGGGTACCTCGTCCGGCCGTACCTGGTCTACCGGCGCAGGAACGGGTCGGTGGCACCGCCGCGGACCGCCTCGCGCCCCTCCGGCGCCCGGCCCGCGGTCCGGCCGTGAACGGCCCCTCTCCCTCCCCCGCGCCGTCTCCCTCACCTGTACCGGCACCCGCCGGCGGCCGGCACCCGCACACCGTGGGCGCCGGCCGCCGGACCGGCCTGGTGCTGCTCCTCACCGGGCTCGCCGGCTGGCTGGCCTCCTTCCGGCTCACCGTGGACGACTGGCGGCTGCTCCGGGACCCCGCCTACCGGCCACCGTGCGACATCAGTCCCGTGGTGAGCTGCGGCAGCGTCATGTCCAGTCCGCAGGGCAGCCTGTTCGGCTTCCCCAACATGCTGCTCGGACTGGGCGCGTTCGCCGCCGTGGCCGCCCTGGGCGTCGCCGCTCTCACCGGCGCCCGCTTCCACCGGGGACTGTGGCTCACGCTGGGCGCCGGGGCGCTGGCCGGAGTGGTCTTCGTCCACTGGCTGATCGCGCAGTCCCTGTACGAGCTGGGCACACTCTGCCCCTACTGCGCCGTGGTCTGGGTCGTCACCATCGCCCTGTTCTGGTACGTCACCGTGCACTGCCTGGACCAGGGCCTGGTCCCGGCGCCCCGGCCGGTGCGGGAGGTCGTCCGGGACACGCACTGGATGCTGCTCGGCGCCTGGTACGCCCTGCTCGTCGTGCTCGTCCTCACCCGCTTCTGGTCCTACTGGAGCACACTGCTCTAGTCCTCGGGCCACTCGGAGTGTCACCGGGCCGGATGCGCGGCTCCCCGCCGGTCAGTACGGTGGCGTCCTGGTAGGTGACCTTGAACGGAGTGACCCGCCCGAGGACGGCGCGGGTCACCGGGCGGTGGAGGCGGCGACATGGCCGGCAAGAAGGCGGCGAAACTGCCCCGTGCGGCGTACGAGAGCGAGCTGCTGCGTCTGCAGACGGAGCTGGTGAAGCTCCAGGAGTGGGTGCGTGCGGAGGGGGCCCGGCTGGTCGTCGTCTTCGAGGGCCGGGACGCCGCGGGCAAGGGCGGCACCATCAAGCGGGTCACCGAGCATCTCAACCCGCGCGTGGCACGGATCGCGGCCCTGCCCACGCCGACCGAGCGCCAGCGCACCCAGTGGTACTTCCAGCGGTATGTCGAGCATCTGCCGGCCGCCGGTGAGATCGTGCTGTTCGACCGGTCCTGGTACAACCGGGCCGGGGTGGAGCGGGTCATGGGGTTCTGCACGAAGCAGGAGTACCAGCGTTTCCTGCACCAGTGCCCGATCTTCGAGCGGATGCTGGTGGAGGACGGGATCCTGCTGCGCAAGTACTGGTTCTCGGTGAGCGACACCGAGCAGGAGGCACGGTTCCGCAAGCGGCAGAAGGATCCGCTGCGCCGCTGGAAGCTGTCGCCGATGGACCTCGAGTCGATCACCCGCTGGGAGGCGTACTCCCGGGCCAAGGACACGATGCTGGTGCACACCGACATCGCCGAGGCGCCGTGGTACGTCGTGGAGAGCGACGACAAGCGCCGCGCACGGCTGAACATGATCGCCCATCTGCTGAGCACGGTGCCCTACCCGGAGGTGGAGCCGCCTGTCATCGAACTGCCGGAGCGCCCGCCGTCCACCGGCTATCAGCGTCCGCCCCGCGACCTGCAGACCTACGTCCCCGACCACGCGGGCACCCTCTGACCCGGTGTCCGGGGGACCGGACGACCGGGGGACCGGGTAACCGGGTGGCCAGCGGGGGTGACCGGGTGGTGCCCCGGCTGCCCCGGCGCGCACGCCCTTCCTGCATGATCGGTGGTGGCCCCTCGACCTTCACGGCGGGGAGGCGACCCACCGAAACCCGAAGGAGATGGCCTTGTCCATCTGGGAGGCGCTGGCGGTCTTCGCCGCCGGCATCGGCGCCGGCACCATCAACACCATCGTCGGCTCGGGCACGCTGATCACGTTTCCCGTGCTGCTCGCCACCGGACTGCCCCCGGTGACCGCCACCGTGTCCAACGCCCTCGGGCTGATCCCCGGCTCGGTCAGCGGCGCCATAGGCTACCGGGCGGAGCTCAAGGGCCAGCGCCGTCTCGTCCTGCGGCTCGGCGTGGCCGCGGCGGTCGGCGGACTCACCGGAGCGATGCTGCTGATCACGCTCCCCGAGACCGCCTTCGAGACGATCGTCCCCGTGCTGGTCGCGCTCGCGCTGGTCCTCGTCGTGCTTCAGCCCCGTATCTCCGCCCGCGTCCAGCGCCGCCGTGCGCGCACGGGCACGGTCACCAAGACCGACGGCGGCCCCGTCCTCTTCGGCGGCCTCCTGCTCGCCAGCGTCTACGGCGGCTACTTCACGGCGGCCCAGGGGATCATCTACCTCTCCCTGATGGGCATCCTGCTCGAGGACACCATCCAGCGCCTGAACGCCGTCAAGAACGTCCTCGCCGCCATCGTGAACAGCATCGCGGCCCTGTTCTTCCTGTTCGTCGCCGACTTCGACTGGACCGCCGTCCTGCTCATCGCCGTGGGCTCGGCGATCGGCGGCCAGATCGGCGCGAAGGTCGGGCGCCGGCTCCCCGCGCCCGTCCTGCGGACCTTCATCGTCGTCGTCGGCACGTTCGCCATCGTCCAGCTGCTCCTGCGCTGAACCGGCGCTCGCGGGGAGGCGCCGGTCATCGGCGCTCCCGACAGCCCTGCGGGAGCCGACGGCTCCGGTCACGGGCCGCCACGGCACGCGTCCGGAGCCGGCCTCCTCACCGGGGCCGGCTCCGAACGCTTCACCGGGAGGCGGGGACCGTCCGGTTCATGAGCAGACGGTGTCGTTCTCCGGGACCGTCCCGTCGAGCAGGTACTTGTCGACGATCTTCGTCAGGCACTTGTTGACGCCGTAGGTGCCGTGCCCCTCGCCCTCGACAGTGAGGTGGACGCCGACTCCCTCGCCCAGCGCGTCCGCCATCTTCTTGGCACCCTCGTAGGGGGTGGCCGGGTCACCGGTGTTACCGATGACGAGAACGGGGCCCGCGCCGTCGGCCTTCACGTCGACGGTGGACGCGTGGCCGTCCACGGGCCAGTCGGTGCACGCGAGCAGCATCCAGGCGGTCATCTCGCCGAACACCGGAGACACCTTGCGGAATTCGGGAAGCTGCCGGCGCACGTCCTCGACGGTGAAGCGATCCTTGCTGTCGGCGCAGTTCACCGCTGTGTTGGCGGGACCGGAATTGGAGTACACGCCGTTGATGTCGCGCTCGGCGTACAGGTCGGAGAGCCACAGCAGTCCGCCGCCCTCCCCCTTCTGCGCATCCTCCAGCGCAGCGCTGAGCCACGACCAGCTTTCCTGGCTGTAGAGGGCGGAGAGGATGCCCATGCCGGCCTGTGCCTGCGTCAGAACGCGGTCCTCGTCCTCCGCGGGCAGGGGCTTCGCGTCCAGGCTCTCGAGCAGATCGGTGATCTCCTTCTCGCCCCGGGCGGGATCCTTCCCCTCGAAGAAGCACTCGTCCTGCTTCACGCAGTCCTCGAGGAAGTTCTGCAGCGCGCCCTCGAACCCCTCCGTCTGACCGAGGAGACCTGCCGCGAAGTCCTCGGTGGGATCGACCACCGCGTCGAAGACGGTCCGTCCGACGTTCTTCGGGAACAGGTGCGCGTAGACGCCGCCGAGCTGCGTTCCGTAGGAGATACCGAAGTAGTTCAGCTTCTCGTCGCCGAGGACCTGACGCATCAGGTCGAGATCGCGTGCGGCCTCCTGCGTGCCGACGTACTCCAGCACTCCGCCCGAGTTGCTCTCGCACGCCCGGGCGTACACGCTCCCGCCGACGGTGAGGGCCTTCTCCTCCGCCGCGTCGTCCGGCGTCGAGTCCTGTGCCAGCCAGGCATCCATGGCCTTGTCGTCCAGGCACTGCACACCGGCGCTCTCCCCGACCCCCCACGGGTCGAAGCTGACCAGGTCGTAGCCGCCGAGGTCGTCGACGTCCGGCATGATCCGGCGCAGTTGGGTCTCCCAGGCGTGCCGGTGGGTGTCGACGAAACCGGGCGCGAGGATCGTACCGGCGGCGTCGACGACCACCGCGCCGTCCCGGTCCAGGTCCGGCCCGACCGCGAGGATCGTCTCGCCTTCGACGAGCAGGTCCGCGGGGGCGAGGACGCCGAGACGGGGGTCCATGGTGACGACGGTCGCGCCGGTGAACAGGATGCGCCGCTGCGGGTCGGCGGACCGCCGCCGAAGCTGTTCGAGTACGGCGGCGCTGGTGGTGTCTCCGCGGTTCATGAGGGTCCTCTTCGTGGTGCCGGGCCCGCACGGGGCGGCGGGCCGGACACCAGCCTCGGCCCACGTGGGCGGGGCGACCAGGCCGCCGTTTCCCGGGGCACGGCACACCCCGGCTCACGCTCCGCGGTGCCGGGGCGCGTGCCGCGAAAGCGGCGGACCGGCCGGCCGCGTCATCCACGCCCCCGGACCCGGACGACTGGACCGGTTCGATACCACGATCGTCTCCGACCTGCGGCTGTCCGCCGCGCAGGAGCAGCTCGGGCTCTTCGCGGCCCTTGGCAACCGGACCCGGCCTGAGCCCCGCCGTCCCGTCGAGCGTTGACGGCCGACGGGACCGGGGAAGGGAGCCGAACAGCGCGAGGCTGCACCCCGGTCGGGAAGGGGCGCGGCCTGAAGGCGGTGGAGTCCGGCGTGGGCGAGGACCACCGGCAGGTGGTGGTGTTCCGGGTGGAGCTCAGGCGGCCATGAGCTCGAGGACGGAGACCCGGGAGGCGGAGGGCTTGGTGGAGGCCAGTGTCAGTCCGGCTTGTTCGAAGAGGTTCTGGAACTCGTCGGGGCTGCGTTCGCGCCCGGTCGACAGGGCCATCATGTTGAGGTCCATCAGCGGTTCCAGACCGGGTGTGCCCACCTTGTCGACGAGGAGTTCCATCACCAGCACGCGTCCACCGGGCTCGAGCGCTTCCCGGCAGTTGCGCAGGATACGCACGCAGGAATCGTCGTCCCAGTCGTGCAGGACGAACTTCAGCAGGTGCACGTCCGCGGACGGCACCTCCTCGAAGAAGTCGCCGCCGACGAAGGCGAACCGGTCCGTGACGCCCAGAGCCGCCGCGGAGGCGTCCGCCTCGGCACTCACGTGCGGGAGGTCGAGGACCACGCCGGTCAGCCGGGGATGCCGCTGCATGAGCGTCTGGACGAGGTTTCCGCCGGCGCCGCCGACGTCCACGACGACTTCGGCGCCCTTGAGGTCGATCACGTCTGCCAGTCGGTGGGCCAGGCCGCGGGTCATGGCCGTCATGGCGTTGGTGAAGACCTCGGCTTCCTTCGGGGCGGCGGCGAGCCAGTCGAAGATGGGTGCGCCGAGGGCGGCCTCCGCCTGGGTGGTGCCGGTGCGGACCGCGTCCGCCAGCCGCCCCCAGGGCAGCCAGTGCGACTCGGCCCCGCCCCACAGGGCCAGGTCCCGCAGGGAGCCCGGGGCGTCGGTGCGCAGGGTGTCCAGCAAGGGCGTACCAATGAACCGCTTCCCGTCGGTGGAGGCGGCCAGACCGAGGGAGGCGCACGTGCGCAGGAACCGGAAGGTCGCATCCGGGTCCAGTGACTCCGCCTCGGCCACCTGGGCGGGAGTGGCACCGCCGGCGTGCAGGTGATCAGCGATGCGCAACTCGGCCGCGGTGCGCACCACCTGGGTGACCCAGTACCCGGTCATCATCTGGAGCATCCGCCCCGTGTCACCCACCGGCCGCTCGGTGGAACCCGCCGCGACGAAATCATGCTCGAACAAAGTCATGATGATGATCATGGTGCACCGGAAACGTTCCGGCGTCGTCCGTCATGAGGAACACCGGCTAGGCCGCAGGACATAGCCCGGGCACCGGCCGCCGGCCGGGCCGCGCCTCAGTCCTCGCCCTCCAGGTCGCCCTCCGTCTCCAGGTACACCTTCCGCAGTGCGTCGAGGACCGCCGGGTCGGGCTTCTCCCACATGCCGCGCGACTCGGCCTCCAGCAGCCGTTCCGCGATGCCGTGCAGGGCCCAGGGGTTGGCCTGCTGCAGGAACTCGCGGTTGGCCGGGTCCAGGACGTAGGTCTCGGTGAGCTTGTCGTACATCCAGTCGGCGATGACCCCCGTGGTGGCGTCGTAGCCGAACAGGTAGTCCACGGTGGCGGCGAGTTCGAAGGCGCCCTTGTAACCGTGGCGGCGCATCGCCTCGATCCACTTCGGGTTGACCACCCGGGCGCGGAAGACGCGCGAGGTCTCCTCCACCAGGGTGCGGGTGCGGACCGTCTCGGGGCGGGTGGAGTCGCCGATGTACGCCTCGGGCGCGGTGCCGCGCAGGGCGCGGACGGTGGCGACCATGCCGCCGTGGTACTGGAAGTAGTCGTCCGAGTCGGCGATGTCGTGCTCGCGGGTGTCCGTGTTCTTGGCGGCCACCGCGATCCGCTTGTACGCCGTCTCCATCTCGTCGCGGGCCGGGCGGCCGTCCAGTTCGCGGCCGTAGGCGTAGCCGCCCCAGACGGTGTAGACCTCGGCGAGGTCGGCGTCGGTGCGCCAGTCGCGGGAGTCGATGAGCTGGAGCAGGCCGGCGCCGTAGGTGCCGGGGCGGGAGCCGAAGATGCGGGTGGTGGCCCGGCGTTCGTCGCCGTGTTCGGCGAGGTCGGCCTGGACGTGGGCGCGGACGTGGTTGGTCTCGGCGGGCTCGTCCAGGGAGGCCGCCAGGCGCACGGCGTCGTCGAGGAGGCCGACGGTGTGCGGGAAGGCGTCGCGGAAGAAGCCGGAGATGCGCAGGGTGACGTCGATGCGGGGGCGGCCCAGCTCGTCGTACGGGATGGCCTCCAGGCCCGTGACGCGGCGTGAGGCGTCGTCCCAGACGGGGCGGATGCCCAGCAGGGCGAGGGCCTCGGCGACATCGTCCCCGGCGGTGCGCATGGCGCTGGTGCCCCAGAGGGAGAGCCCGACCGAGGTGGGCCAGTCGCCGTTGTCCGTGCGGTAGCGCTCCAGGAGGCTGTCCGCGAGGGCCTGACCGGTCTCCCACGCGAGGCGGGAGGGGACGGCCTTGGGGTCGACCGAGTAGAAGTTGCGACCGGTCGGCAGGACGTTGACCAGACCGCGCAGCGGGGAGCCGGACGGGCCCGCGGGGACGAAGCCGCCGTTCAGGGCGTGCACGGTGTGGTCGAGTTCGGCGGTGGTCGCCGCCAGCCGCGGGACGACCTCGCGGGCGGCGAACTCCAGGACGGCGGCGACCTGTTCACCGTGCTCGGTGGGCACGGCGGCCGGGTCCCAGCCCGCGTCCTCCATCGCCTGCACCAGAGCGCGGGCCTTGTCCTCCGCCTCGTCGGCCGTGGTGCGGGTGGCGGCGGACTCGTCGAGACCCAGGGCCTCGCGCAGGCCGGGCAGGGCGGTGACGCCGCCCCAGATCTGGCGGGCGCGCAGGATCGCCAGGACGAGGTTGACCCGGTCGGCGCCGGCGGGCGGGGCGCCCAGGACATGGAGGCCGTCGCGGATCTGCGCGTCCTTGACCTCGCAGAGCCAGCCGTCGACGTGCAGGAGGAAGTCGTCGAAGCCGTCGTCGTCGGGGCGGTCGTCGAGGCCGAGGTCGTGGTCGAGGCGGGCGGCCTGGATGAGGGTCCAGATCTGGGCGCGGATCGCCGGGAGCTTCGCCGGGTCCATGGAGGAGATCTGGGCGTACTCGTCGAGGAGTTGTTCCAGGCGGGCGATGTCGCCGTAGGAGTCGGCGCGGGCCATCGGGGGGACGAGGTGGTCGACGAGGGTGGCGTGAACCCGGCGCTTGGCCTGGGTGCCCTCGCCCGGGTCGTTGACCAGGAAGGGGTAGATCAGGGGGAGGTCGCCGAGGGCGGCGTCCGGGCCGCAGGCGGCGGACAGGCCGGCGTTCTTGCCCGGCAGCCACTCCAGGTTGCCGTGCTTGCCGAGGTGGATCATGGCGTCCGCGCCGAACCCGCCGTCCTCGGCCCGCGCGGCGAGCCAGCGGTAGGCGGCGAGGTAGTGGTGGGAGGGCGGCAGGTCGGGGTCGTGGTAGATGGCGATGGGGTTCTCGCCGAAACCGCGCGGGGGCTGGATGAGGATCAGCAGGTTGCCGCGGCGCAGGGCCGCGAGGACGATGTCGCCCTCCGGGTTGCGGCTGCGGTCGAGGAACATCTCGCCCGGCGCCGGGCCCCAGTGCTCTTCGACGGACGTGCGCAGTTTCTCGGGGAGAGTGGCGTACCAGCGCTTGTAGTCGGCGGCCGGGATGCGTACCGGGTTGCGGGCGAGCTGTTCCTCGGTGAGCCAGTCCTGGTCGTGGCCGCCCGCCTCGATCAGCGCGCGGATCAGTTCGTCGCCGTCTCCGGAGGCCAGTCCGGGGACGTCGGTGTCGCCGAAGTCGTATCCCTCGTCCCGCAGCCGGCGCAGGAGGGCCACCGCGCTGGCGGGGGTGTCCAGGCCGACCGCGTTGCCGATGCGGGAGTGCTTGGTCGGATAGGCGGACAGGACGAGGGCCAGGCGCTTGTCGGCGGCCGGGATGTGCCGCAGGCGGGCGTGGCGCACGGCGATGCCGGCCACGCGGGCGGCGCGCTCGGGGTCGGCGACGTAGGCCGGGAGGCCGTCGGCGTCGATCTCCTTGAAGGAGAACGGCACGGTGATCAGGCGGCCGTCGAATTCGGGCACGGCGATCTGGCTCGCGGCGTCCAGCGGGGAGACGCCCTCGTCGCTCTCCTCCCAGGCGGTGCGGGAGCCGGTCAGGCACAGGGCCTGGAGGATCGGTACGTCCAGGGTGGTGAGCGCGCCCGCGTCCCAGGACTCGTCGTCGCCACCGGCGGACGCCTCGGCGGGCTTGGTGCCGCCGGCCGCGAGGACGGTCGTGACGATGACGTCCGCCGCGCGCAGCTCGTCGATCAGTTCGGATTCGGGGGCGCGCAGGGAAGCCACGTACAGCGGCAGGGGCCGCCCGCCCGCGTTCTCCACGGCGTCGCACAGGGCGTGGACGAAGGCGGTGTTGCCGCTCATGTGGTGGGCGCGGTAGTAGAGCACGGCGACGGTCGGGCCGTCGGTGCCCTCGCGGGGTGTGCGTTCCAGCGGGCCCCAGGTGGGCGCGGGCGCGGGCGGCTCGAAGCCGTGGCCGGTGAGCAGGACCGTGTCGGACAGGAAGCGGGCGAGCTGCTCGAGGTTGTCGGGTCCGCCGTGGGCGAGATAGGCGTGCGCCTCGGCGGCGAGGCCGACGGGGACCGTGGAGGCGGCCATCAGCTGGGCGTCGGGGGCCTGTTCACCGCTGAGGACGACGACCGGGCGGCCGTCGGCGAGCAGCAGGTCGAGGCCCTCCTCCCAGGCGCGCAGTCCGCCGAGGAGACGTACGACGACCAGGCCGACGCCCTCGAGGAGCGCGGGCAGGTCGTCGAGCGGGAGGCGGGAGGGGTTGGCGAAGCGGTAGGGCACCGGGCCGTCGGCCGCTCGGGCGCTGAGCAGATCCGTGTCGGACGTCGACAGGAGCAGGATGTTGGGGTGCGTCGAGCGCTCCCTGGACGAATGCGGCATGCGTCGGCCGGCCTTCCTCGGGATCCGCGCCCCGGGTGGTACAAGACGGCTGGAGTTCCTGGCTCGTCCGGCCTCGTGGGGGTCGGACTCACAGTGGCGGGACCGCGCCGGATTCGCACCGGGCTTCCTCCATGTCGCCGTCATGGCGATGACGGATCCGATGATCCGCCAAGAGACATAGTAAGGGTCGGGGCAAGAGGGCAGAACTTGGAGGCGGGGTGCCGATCTGTATGCTCGCCGCCATGTCCACGGCTCCCCTCCCCTCGTCGTCCCAGGCCACAGCGGTCTCCCGGGACCGCGGTGACGCCTGTCCGGGGTCGTTGCGGCTGCACACGGCCGACGACGGCGCGCTGGCCCGGGTCCGGGTGCCCGGCGGGGTGCTCACCGTGCCGCAGGCCGAGGCGCTCGCGGACGCGGCCGACCGACTGGGCGACGGCGAACTGCATCTGACCTCGCGTGGCAATGTGCAGGTGCGTGGACTGCGCGACGACTGCGGTACCCGGCTCGCCGGGCTGCTGGACGCGGCCGGACTGCTCCCGTCGCACGGGCACGAACGGGCCCGCAACATCGTCGCCTCCCCGCTGTCCGGTCTCGACGGGCGGAGTGCCCGGGAGGTGCGGCCGTGGCTGTCGGCCCTGGACGCGTCGCTGTGCGCGAGCGAGGCGGCGCGGGCACTGTCGGGGCGGTTCCTGTTCGCGCTCGACGACGGGCGCGGCGATGTCGCCGGGCTCGGCGCCGATGTGACCGTGCGTGCGCTCGGTGACGGCGACGCCCTGCTCGCCGTCGGCTCGGCGGACGGGGCGCTGCGGGTGTCCGGGGACGCGGCGCCCGGGGCCGCGCTGCTCGCCGCCGAGGCGTTCCTCGACGTGCTGCGGGAGACAGGGAGGCAGGTCTGGCGGGTCGACGAACTGGGCCTCCAATCAGGCGAGTTGACGCGTGCGGTCCGGCTCCGCCTGACCGACGCCGGCATCGGCTGCGTTCCGGCGCCGAACGACCGCGCCGCAAATGACCGCGCCACGGCGGAGGGACCGCCGCCGGGGGTGATCGGGGCGGCCCTGTCCGTCCATGTACCCCTGGGCCGTCTCACGTCCCGTCAGTGGCGGACCGTGACCCGGGTGGCCGCCGAAGTCCGGGCGGGCGAACTGCGCCTGACACCGTGGCGCGGCATCGTCGTCCCCGCCCCCGGAACGAACGCGACGGCAGCGGCCGGCGCACTGGCCCGTCTCGCCGGCACCGGCCTGGTCACCGACGCCTCCTCCCCCTGGCTGCGCGTCGGTGCCTGCATCGGCCGGCCGGGGTGCGCAAAGTCGCGTTCCGACGTGCGGGCGGACGCGACCGCCGCCCTCGCCGATGCGGGCCGCTCCCCCCTGCCGTTGTACTGGTCCGGCTGCGAGCGGCGCTGCGGCCACCCCCGGGGTGACCGGATCGACGTGGTCGCCGCCCCGGAGGGCGGCTACCGGATCGGCATGGTCGCCCAGGAGCGGCCGGCGCACACCACCGCCCTGGACGATCCCTCCCACCTCGCCGCCGCACTGGCGGCCCTCACCTCATGAGCCGTACGACGACCGAGAGCAGCGAGAAGAGCATCGTGACCCCCTACGACTACGAGAAGGACGGGGCGGCCATCTACCGCCGGTCCTTCGCCACCATCCGCGCGGAGGCGGACCTCGCGGCCCTGCCCGCCGACGTCAGCCAGGTCGCGGTCCGGATGATCCACGCCTGCGGAATGGTCGACCTCGTCCGCGACATCGGTCACACCCCCGGTGTGGTGGCCCGCGCACGCGAGGCCCTGCGCGGCGGGGCTCCGATCCTCTGCGACGTGCAGATGGTGGCCAGCGGCGTGACCCGCAAGCGGCTGCCCGCAGGCAACGACGTCCTGTGCACCCTCTCCGACCCGGCCGTGCCGGAGCTGGCGGCGAAACTCGGCACCACGCGCAGCGCCGCCGCGCTGGAGCTGTGGCGCGACCGCCTGGAGGGCGCCGTGGTCGCCGTCGGCAACGCGCCCACCGCGCTCTTCCGCCTCCTGGAGATGATCGAGGAGGGGGCGCCGAGGCCGGCCGCCGTCATCGGCGTACCCGTCGGCTTCATCGGCGCGGCCGAGTCCAAGGACGCCCTGGCCGCCCACCCCTCGGGCCTGGAACACCTGGTCGTCCGAGGCCGTCGCGGAGGCAGCGCCATCGCCGCCGCCGCTCTCAACGCGATCGCGAGCGAGGAAGAATGAGCGGCAAGCTGTACGGGGTCGGGCTCGGCCCCGGAGACCCGTCCCTGATGACCGTACGGGCCGTCGAGGCCATCGCCGAGGCGGACGTGATCGCCTACCACAGCGCCCGCCACGGCCGGTCCATCGCCCGCTCCATCGCGGCGAAGCACATACGGGCCGACCACGTCGAGGAACCGCTGGTCTACCCCGTCACCACCGAGACCACCGACCATCCCGGCGGTTACCAGGGCGCCATCGACGACTTCTACGCCGAGGCGTCGGCCCGGCTCGCCGTCCATCTGGACGCGGGCCGGACGGTCGCCGTCCTCGCCGAGGGCGACCCGCTCTTCTACGGCTCCTACATGCACATGCACAAGCGGCTCGCGGACCGCTACGACACCGAGGTGATCCCCGGTGTCACGTCGGTGTCCGCCGCCGCGGCCCGCCTGGGTACTCCGCTCGCCGAGGGCGAGGAGGTGCTGACCATCCTGCCGGGCACGCTGCCCGAGGAGGAGCTGGCCGCCCGGCTCGCCGCGACGGACGCGGCCGTGGTGATGAAGCTGGGGCGCACCTTCCCCAAGGTGCGCCGGGCGATGGAGCGTGCGGGGCGACTGGAGGCGGCCCGGTACGTCGAGCGGGCCACCATGGCCGGGGAACGCCTTGCCGGACTCGCCGAGGTGGAGGCCGACTCCGTGCCGTACTTCTCGGTGGCCGTGCTGCCGAGCCAGGCCGACGCCGAACGCCCCGCGCGGAAGCCGGGCTCCGTCGGTGAGGTCGTCGTGGTCGGCACCGGGCCGGCCGGGCCGCTGTGGCTGACGCCCGAGTCGCGCGGGGCCCTCGCCGCCGCCGACGACCTGGTCGGCTACACCACCTACCTGGACCGGGTGCCCGTACGGGCCGGCCAGCAGCGCCACGGCTCGGACAACCGGGTCGAGGCCGAGCGCGCCGAGTTCGCGCTGCAACTCGCTCTGCAGGGACGCAGGGTGGCCGTCGTGTCCGGCGGCGACCCCGGTGTCTTCGCCATGGCCACGGCCGTACTGGAGGCCGCCTCGGCCCAGGAGTACACGAACGTGCCGGTACGGGTACTGCCGGGGGTGACCGCCGCCAACGCGGCCGCCGCCCGTGCGGGCGCCCCGCTCGGCCACGACTACGCCACCGTCTCCCTGTCCGACCGCCTCAAGCCGTGGGAGGTCATCGCCGGGCGGCTGCGCGCCGCCGCGGGCGCCGACCTGGTGCTGGCCCTGTACAACCCCGGGTCGCGCAGCCGGACCTGGCAGGTCGGCAAGGCCCGCGACCTGCTGCTGGAGCACCGGGCGCCGGACACGCCCGTCGTCGTGGCGCGGGACGTGGGCGGCGCCGGCGAACGGGTGCGGATCGTCCGGCTGGCGGACCTGGACCCGGCCGAGGTCGACATGCGCACGGTCCTGCTGGTCGGTTCCTCGCAGACCCGCATCGTGCGGCGGGGGGACGGCGAGGAGGTCGTCTGGACGCCCCGCCGCTATCCGGAGGAGTGAGAGCCCCGGCGGTTCAGCCGGCGTCCGGGTGCGCACACCGCGCGTATGCCTCCCGGACCCGCTGGGCCGCCTGCCGGGGATCGGACACGACGGTCACTTCCCCGGGCACCGGCGGTCTGCGCACCACGACCACGGGCACACCCGCCTCACGGGCGGCCGTCAGCTTCGGTGCGGTGGCCGCTCCCCCGCTGTCCTTGGTGACCACGACGTCGATCCGGTGCCGGCGCAGCAGCTCGCGTTCCCCGTCGAGGGTGAACGGGCCACGGTCGAGCAGCACCTCCGCGCGGGGCGGACGCGGCGCCCCCGGAGCGTCCACGGACCGTACGAGGAACCACAGGTCCTCCAGGTGGGCGAAGGCGGCCAGGCCCATCCGGCCGGTGGTGAGGAAGACCCGCCGGCCGAGCGCGGGCAGCAGCCCCGCGGCCTCGGTCAGGGAACCGGCCTCGTGCCAGACGTCCCCCTCGACGGGAACCCAGCCGGGACGTCGCAGCGCGAGGAGAGGAACATGGGTGGTGGTCGCGGCCCGTGCCGCGTTGAAACTGATCGTGCCGGCGAAAGGGTGGGTGGCGTCGATGAGCAGGTCCACCTCGTACTCACGCAGCCAGGCGGCGAGCCCGTCGGCCCCTCCGAAGCCGCCGACGCGCACCTCGCCGGGCGGCGTCCGGGGCGCGGCCACCCGCCCCGCCAGGGAGTTCGTCACCCGCAGGGACGGCAGGGCGTCGGCCGCCAGGAGTTCGGCGAGGCGGCGGGCCTCGGTGGTGCCGCCGAGTATCAGCACGTGCACGGCAGTTCCGTTCCCTTCATCCGGTTCCCTTCCCCCGAGCGAGACATGAGCAGCGACGCATGAGCAGCGAGGCCGAGGGCGGTCGCAGCGCCCAACTCAAGCACACCGGTCTGCGGCCCGGCTGGACCACCGGTGCCTGCGCGACCGCGGCCACGACCGCCGCGTACACCGCGCTGCTCACCGGCGGCTTTCCCGACCCGGTGGCGATCGTGCTGCCGAAGGGGCAGACACCGTCGTTCGCGCTGGCCGTCGAGGAGCTGACGGACTCGTACGCCATGGCGGGGATCGTCAAGGACGCCGGTGACGACCCGGACGTCACGCACGGGGCGCTGGTCCGGGCGACGGTGCGGCGGCTTCCCGCCGGGGCCGGGGTCGTGTTCCGGGCGGGGCCCGGCGTGGGCACGGTCACCCTTCCCGGCCTGCCGCTGCCCGTCGGTGAACCGGCCGTCAACCCGGTCCCCCGGCAGATGATGCGCGACCACGTCGCCCGCGTCGCCGGGCAGTACGGCGGCAGCGGCGACGTCGAGATCACCCTCTCCGTCGACCATGGCGAGGAGATCGCCCGCTCCACCTGGAACCCGCGGCTCGGCATCCTCGGCGGGCTGTCGATCCTCGGCACCACCGGCATCGTGGTCCCCTACTCGTGTTCGGCGTGGATCGACTCGATCCGTCGGGGTGTGGACGTGGCGCGGGCTGCGGGGCGCACGCACGTCGCCGGGTGCACCGGCTCCACCTCGGAGAAAACGGTCGTCGCCGAGTACGGCCTGCCCGAGGTCGCCCTGCTGGACATGGGCGACTTCGCGGGTGCCGTGCTGAAGTACGTCCGACGCCATCCGGTGGACCGTCTCACCGTCTGCGGGGGCTTCGCCAAACTCTCCAAGCTCGCCGCCGGCCACCTCGACCTGCACTCCGCCCGCTCCCAGGTCGACAAGGGGTTCCTCGCCCGGCTGGCCCGGCGCGGCGGCGCGGACGAGGCCCTCGCCGCCGCGGTGGCGGACGCCAACACCGGCCTCGCCGCACTCCAGCTCTGCCAGGCGGCCGGGGTGCCGCTGGGCGACCTGGTCGCGACGGTGGCCCGCGACGAGGCGCTGGCCGTGCTGCGCGGGGCGCCGGTCGCGGTCGACGTGATCTGCATCGACCGGGCGGGGACGGTGGTGGGCCGCAGCTCCGTGGCCTGAGCCGGCGGTTCGCCGACGGTAACGACCTCACCCGCGATGGGGAGTGGATCAGCGAGCGGCGTCATGCGGCTTCGCATCGCATCCAAGGCGGAGGAGGGAGTGATGGCGGAGCCATCGCGACCGACGACAACGCCGGAGGCGAAGCCGCAGGGCGTCGGGAGCCCGCTCGCTATCGCGGGTGAGGTCGTAAGGGCGTGCAGAGAAACAACTTGTGGGTTTCTGGACTTGATGTCGCAGGTCAGCGCGCCGCCCACCCGCATGTTGTTCTCCGGCAGACCCTAAGGCCGACTCAGCCGCCGACCGGGCCCACCCGGAGGCGGTCGCCGTCCGGGTCCCGGAGTTCGGCCTCCCGCCCCCACGGCACCTCCTCGGCCGGAACCCGGAACCCGGCGGCGACCGCGTCGAGATCGGCGACCCTGAGATACAGCAGTGTGTCGGGCCGTGCGTCGCCCTCGTGCTCCGGCAAGTAGAGCCGGACCGGCCCGCGGGCGACCTGCGTGAACACGGGGAACCCCGGTTCGAACCGGTGCTCCCACTGCTGCGCGAACCCCAGCCGCGCGTACCACCCCGTCGACGCCGCGGCATCGCTCACCCGCAGGAGCGGAATGACCTGCTCAGCAGGTGTGCCTCTCCCGCTCGGGCGAGTAGAGGTGGCTGTCGCGGAACTGCTCCGCTCCCAGCGTCCGCCCGACCATGATCACAGCCGTCCGCAGCACTCCCGCGTCCTTGATCTTCCCGGCGATGTCGTCGAGCGTGCCGCGGATGATCAGCTCCTCGGGACGGGAGGCGTACGCGACGACGGCGGCGGGGCAGTCGGCGCCGTAGTGCGGCAGCAGTTCGTCGACCACGCGGTCCGCGTACTTCGCCGCCAGGTGCAGCACGATCAGCGCGCCGCTGCGGCCGAGGGTGGCCAGGTCCTCGCCGTCCGGCATGGCGGTCGCCCGGTTGGCGACCCTGGTGAGGATGACGGTCTGCCCGACCGTCGGCACGGTCAGCTCCCGCTTCAGGGAGGCCGCCGCCGCGGCGAAGGCGGGCACGCCCGGCACGACCTCGTAGGGCACCCCTGCCGCGTCCAGCCGCCGCATCTGCTCGGCGACCGCGCTGAACACGGACGGGTCCCCGGAGTGCAGCCGGGCCACGTCCTGACCCTCCTGGTGCGCCCGGAGCAGTTCGGCCGTGATCTCGTCCAGATCGAGCTGCGCGGTGTCCACCAGCCGTGCGTCGGGCGGGCATTCTGCCAGCAGCTCGCGTGGCACCAGACTGCCCGCGTACAGACAGACCCCGCAGGCGGCGAGTGTCCGGGCGCCGCGCACGGTGATCAGGTCGGCGGCGCCGGGTCCGGCACCGATGAAGTACACGGTCATGTGTCTGCTCCCGCTGTTCCTGGTACGGCTTCTGACGAGTCGGATGTCTTGTGTACCGCCCACTGGGTCACCGGCATCGCCTGCCGCCACCCGGTGAAGCCGCCCACGGGCACGGCGTGCGCCACCGCCAGCCGCACCAGCTCGCCCCCGTGGCGCCGTCGGGCGTCGGCCAGCAGCGCCTCGGACTCCAGCGTGACGGTGTTGGCCACCAGCCGCCCGCCCGCGGGGAGTGCTTCCCAGCACGCGTCCAGCAGTCCGGGGGCGGTGAGCCCGCCGCCGACGAAGACGGCGTCCGGCCGCGGGAGTCCGGCGAGGGCGGCGGGGGCCGCGCCGGTCACCACCCGCAGTCCCGGGACGCCGAGCCGCTGCGCGTTGCGGAGGATCCGCTCGGCACGGACGGGGTCGCGTTCGACGGTGAGGGCCCGGCAGGCGGGGTGCGTCCGCATCCACTCGACGGCGATCGAGCCGGAGCCGCCGCCGACGTCCCACAGCAGTTCGCCGGGGGCGGGGGCCAGGGCGCCGAGTGTGGCTGCGCGGACATGACGTTTGGTGAGCTGCCCGTCGTGCTCGTACGCCTCGTCCGGGAGCCCTGGGACGGCGCCGAGACGCAGGGCGCCGGGGGCGCGGCGGCATTCGACGGCGACGATGTTGAGGGGGTCGGGGCCTTCCCCCGGGTGCGGCGGTGGCCAGTCGTCGGCGGAGGTCTCCCCGGTCGTCCGTTCCCTGTCACCGCCGAGCTGTTCCAGCACCCGCATCCGGCTCGGCCCGAAGCCGCGGTCCCGCAGCAGGGCGGCGACCTCGCCGGGGGTGGCGGCGTCCGCGCTGAGCACGAGCAGCCGCCGGCGGTCGTGCAGGGCGGCGGCCAGGCGAGCGGTGGGCCGGCCCACGAGCGTGACGACCTCGGTGTCCTCCAGGGGCCAGCCGAGGCGGGCGCAGGCGTAGGAGACGGACGAGGGGTGCGGCAGGACGTGTACGGAGCCGGCTCCGAGTATCTCGGCGAGGGTGCGTCCGATGCCGTAAAACAGGGGGTCCCCGCTGGCGAGGACGGCGATCCGGCGGCCGGCGTGGGCCGCGAGCAGGCCGGGGACCGCGGGCCGCAGCGGTGAGGGCCAGGGCACCCGGTCCCCATCGCATTCCGGTGGCAGGAGGGCCAGTTGGCGAGGACCGCCGATGACCACGTCCGCACCGAGCAGAGCCTGTCGCGAGGTGGCGGGGATGCCCTCCCAGCCGTCGGCGCCGATACCGACGACGGTCACTGCGGCGGTCGGTGCGGGTCGGGCGACGGTCACTGCTCGGTACCTCGGGGGTCGGGACGACATCGGAGACGCACTCTACGGGGCGACGGCCTGCGCGGAGTCACTCGGGTGCACATCGTCGGCGACTCCCCCGTCCGGTCCTGGACCAGGTCCGCGACGAGCCGCTGGGCCGCCCGCACGCCGGCCCGGCCGTCCGGCCTCCCTCTCGAACAGCAGTGGAAAAAGGGGAGTTGGCGGCCACATCGACTGCCGGCCGGGTCCTGGACGCCTTCACGGGCAGCGGCGGCGCTCCGGCCTCGCCCGGACTCCTTCATGGCCGGCGAAATCAGACCCCCGCGCCGCTAACATGTTCGAACTCGCGACGATCTCCCCGATCGTCCGTTCTTCACCGGTAAAGCACACCGCACAACAGCTCGATACGTGACCTACCCTTCCAAAATCTAGTAAATGGGCCAAACAATTGAAAACCACTCCACCACGAATACCGTCGCGGACGGACCGCAGTCCTGTCTTCGCCGCGTGGCTTCGGCCACGAGCGATGCTGTGGGCCACGGCGGGTGCGGCGGCCCTCGGTTTCCTCGTCGCGCTGGAACTCTCCGCGCGCCACTACGGCCTACCGGGGCCGATCACCCATCAGGCACGAGAGGTGATATTTGCCCCCCATTCGGGTCCGCTGCTGTACGCCGGTATGGCGTTGACGATGGTGGTGCTCACCTGGCGGCAACGGCTCGTCGCACTGGGTGCCGCGATCGGCGTCGACGTCCTCTTCTGGCTGGTGCGGTGGGCGCTCGACGCCGAAATGAACTTCGGCAACGGCGCGTTGTGGGTGGTTCTGGGCTGTGCGGTCATCGCTGTCACGCGCCGTACCGGCGGGGAACGCACGCTGATGCTGAAGGGCGTCGGCCTGGGACTACTGCTGGTGGCCGGCCACAAGACGGGTGACACCTGGCTGCTCATCACGTCGAAGACCCGCCCGACGGTGCTCGACCAGTACGTGCTGGTCGCCGATCACGCGCTGGGCGACCCGTCGTGGCTGGTCGGCCGGCTCGTCGACGCCACCGCACCGGTCAGCGTCCACGTTCTCCACCTGGTCTACGGTCAGCTCCCGCTGGCAGCGGCGCTCGTCGGGTTGTACCAGCTGCGCCACGTGGCGGTCGAGCGCCGCTTCCCGGGTCACCATCTGGTGCGCACCTTCCTGGTCATCGGCCTGCTCGGGCCGGGCATCTACATGCTCTTCCCGGTCGTCGGCCCGGTGTACGCCTACGGAGCCGAGGGCGGCCAGTGGGCGGCGGCCAACCTGTGGCCGGACACGCTGCCGTCGATCAGCACCCCGCAGCCGATGCCGTTCGACGGGATCACACCGCGCAACTGCATGCCCAGTCTGCACACGGCGTGGGCCGTCACGCTCTTCGTCCATTCCCGCAAGGGCTCGCGGGCGATGCGGTACGCGGGCACGTTCTGGTTGGCCGGCACCCTCTGCGCGACGCTGGGCTTCGGTTACCACTACGGCGCGGACATCATCGCCGGGGTGGTGTTCGCGCTCACGATCGAGGCGGCGATGCGCTCGCTCGCACACGGCTGGGACCGGTCGGGCGTCCAACTGGTCGCCCACGGCACGGCGGTTTTCACCGCGCTCCTGCTGTCGTACCGCTATCTGCCGGAGGAGATGGCCGGACATCCCTGGGTGTTCGGACCCCTCCTCGTCCTGGCGACGGCCTCGGTGGTCCACAACTACGTGCGGACCACCAGGCTGTGGGATGCGAAGGCCACGCCGGCGCGGCAGTCGGAGCCGCACCCCGTGGAGCCGCGACCCGAACTGGTCTGAGCCGTGGCGCGTCAGGCTGCGTGCCGAGCACTTCACGGGCGGGGCCGGCACGCTGTACGTGTGCCGGCCCCGCCCCTTCAGGGGCACCGTGCCGCCGGAGCGCCGTCCGCCGTACCTGTTCGACCCTGGTGCGGCCGCCCCGCCTCGACCGTCGAGGGCCGCGCCGGCCGACCGGCCGTGCTCGCCGGCGGTCCGTTCCTGGCGGGAGCCGGCGCAGGCGTCCGGTGCGCAGGCGTCCGGTGGGGCGCGGCCGGGCAGGCTGTGGGCGTAGGGGGCACAGGGGGCGTAGGGCACCGTGCTGGTGGCGGGCGTGGTGTGTACCGCCTCCGGGGCCGGTGAGGCGAAAGCGCGCCAGGGTTCGCCGGCGGCGGCCGCGCGCGGCTCGAAGTGGGCGGGCCGGCGGGTGAGCTCCTGCCACAGGGCCGGCGGGGTGCCTTCCGATGGGCCGCTCGGGGCGGGGAAGGCCGCCCGTACGCGTTCTCGATCATCCATCCGATAAGACCGCAGGGTGGAGTACGGTCCGGCCCGACCGGGTCGGGGCCGGGGTCGGGTCGGGGTCGGGCCGGGGTCGGGCCGGGGTCGGGCCGGGTCCGGGTCGGGTCGGGTCGGGTCCGGTCCGGGTCGGGTCGGGTCGGGTCGGGTCGGGTCGGGTCGGGTCCGGTCGGGGTCGGTCGGGGCGGGTCCGGTCGGGGTCGGTCGGGGCGGGTCCGGTCGGGGTCGGGGCGGGTCCGGTCGGGCAGTGGGTCGCGGAAGAGGCGGATGGCGGCCTGGCCGGCCGGAGCCACTGGACGTGAACAGCAGGTCGAGCGCGCTGCCCGGGCCGCCGGTGTCCCTGCCCTGTATGGCCGGACCCTGGCCGTCCGGCAGCCGGAGCAGGCCGAGCGCGCGGGACCGGCACACGGTCACCCCGTACGGGCCGGGCCGGCCACGGCACGTTCCACACCACGCCGGCGCGGCCGGGCACCTCCGGAGCGCGCGAGCACAGCACACCGTGCGGGTGCAGGACCGGCACCGCACGCCACCGCGCCGGCCCGTCTGCAGCCGGAGCCGCTGCTCGGCCTGGTCGTACAGGTGCGTCGGACCGTCGCTGCGGGCTTCCACGCCGACGGCTTCGGTACACACGTCGGGACCGCGTCCGCCGGTGCGTTCGCGCAGTTCGGCGGCGACGTCCGTGGTGGTTCGGTCGACAGGTCTCCGCGCCGGCGTACCGCTCGGTCCTGGCCTGTCGTTCGGGGATGCGGTCAGGGAGACGACCCGCTCGGCGCCGAGCGGGTCGTCTCCCTGACCGCCTTCTGCCGCACCGCGCCACGATCCCGTACCGCGACCGCGTCGCCGGGCTCGACTCCGGTGAGATCTGGACGGCCCACCTGGCGACCCACACCCACCGTCGGCCGACCCACCATCGGCCGACCCGTCGACGCCCCGCGCCACCGGCGAGGCCGGGGGCCGGATTCACGGCTCGATCCCCAGATTGGCTGTTGACACTCCGATGACGCCCTGACCATGATGATACTCCGTAGTATGAAACAGGAGCGAGATGAACTTCGAAGGTCGGGTAGCGGTGGTGACCGGTGCCGGTGGTGGGCTGGGGCGGGCTCATGCCGTGGCCCTCGCCGAGCGCGGCGTCAAGGTGGTCGTCAATGACATGGGGTCGCCGAGTGGAGTATCCACCGGCCGGAGCGCGGCGGCACGGGTGGCCGCGGAGATCCGGGCCGCCGGTGGTGAGGCGTTCGCCCACCTCTGCGATGTCACGGACGCGGAGGCCGTCGAGAGGATGATCGACGAGACTCTCGCGCAGTGGGGCCGCGTCGACATCCTCATCAACAATGCCGGGGTCCTGCGCGACAAGTCCTTCGCGAAGATCCAGTTGGATCACGTCCGCCAGGTCGTCGACGTGCACCTGATGGGCTCGATCCACTGCACCAAGGCGGTGTGGCCGCACATGGTGGAACAGGGCTACGGCAGGGTGCTGATGACCACGTCCGCATCCGGCATCTACGGCAACTTCGGCCAGTCCAACTACGGTGCGGCGAAGTCCGGCCTGGTCGGCCTGATGAACGTCCTCGCGATCGAGGGCGAGAGAAAGGGCATTCGCGTCAACGCGCTCGCCCCGACCGCGGCCACGCAGATGACCGAGGGCCTGATCGACGAGCGGATCCTCGGCCTGCTCACCCCCGAATCGATTGCTCCGGGAGCCTTGTTCCTCGTCAGTGAACAGGCCCCCACCAAGACCATCCTCGCCGCCGGCGCCGGTGTCTTCGCCGTTGCGCAGATGACGGAGTCCGCGGGGGTCTACCTTCCCGAGGGCGACCGCTCGCCCGAAACCGTCGCCGAGCGGTGGGCCGAGATCAGTGACATGAGTGATCCCGTGGTCACCGCGTCCGCGTTCGACCAGACGAAGCGGTACGCCGCCATGGCCGGCACCGAGACGGGAGCCGTGCCGTGAGAGAGGCCGTCATCGTGTCCACGGCCCGGACGCCGATCGGCAAGGCGTTCCGTGGCTCGTTCAACGACACGTCCGGTCAGCAGCTGGCCGCCCACGCGATCACCGGCGCACTGCGGCGAGCGGGACTCGACGGACAGGAGGTCGAGGACGTCGTGTTCGGCTGCGCGATGCAGGAGGGCTCGACGGGGATGAACGTCGCTCGCCAGGGAGCGCTGCGGGCGGGTCTGCCGGTGACGGTTCCCGGGATGACCATCGACCGGCAGTGCGCGTCGGGTCTGATGGCGATCGCGACCGCGGCGAAGCAGGTCGTCACCGACGGGATGAACATCGTGATCGGCGGCGGAGTCGAATCCATCTCCCTCGTCCAGAACGAGTACAGGAACACCCACCGGGCCCTCGACCCGTGGCTGTCGCGGGAGAAGCCCTCGCTCTACATGAGCATGCTGGAGACGGCGGAGATCGTGGCAGAGCGTTACGGCGTCAGCCGCGACGCGCAGGACGAGTTCGCCCTGCTGTCCCAGCGCCGGACGGCCGCCGCGCAACAGGCGGGACTCTTCGACGAGGAGATCGTCGCCTTGTCCGGCAGGCGAACCACTCCCGAAGGGCCGGGCACCCCGGCGGCCGTCCGGGAGTTCACCCTGCGCGAGGACGAGGGAAGCCGCGCCTCGACCACACGTGACGCGCTGTCCCGTCTCCGGCCGGTGCTTCCCGACGGGAAGGTGTCCACGACCTCCACCGTCACCGCCGGTAACGCGTCCCAACTCTCCGACGGCGCCTCCGCCGCCGTCGTGATGGAGGCCCGCGAAGCGGCGAGACGCGGGCTCACCCCGCTCGGCGCCTACCGGGGAATCGCCGTCGCCGGCTGCGAGCCGGACGAAATGGGGATCGGGCCCGTACGCGCGGTCCCCAAGCTGCTCGCCGAACACCGCCTCTCCGTGGACGACATCGACCTGTGGGAGCTCAACGAGGCTTTCGCGTCGCAGGCCGTCCACTGCCGTGACCGCCTGGGCATCGATCCGGCCAAGCTCAATGTCAACGGCGGCGCCATCACGGTCGGCCATCCCTACGGCATGACAGGGGCCCGCCTCGTCGGCCACGCCCTGCTCGAGGGACGCCGACGCGGCGCCCGGTTCGCCGTCATCACCATGTGCGTCGGCGGAGGCATGGGCGCCGCCGGTCTCTTCGAGATCTTCTGACGAGCACCATCTGCTGACGCGGCCGGCGCGGACTCCCGCTTCCGGGCGGGCTCCCTTCTTCGAACAGCGCGGACCGGAACAGTCCGGCCGCCGCTGCCGCCACCGCCGTACCGAGGCGACACGTCGCCACCACTCCGGATGCGTTCCACGCACGACACCAGTACCTCAACCCGTTGGAAGGTCTTCGATGACTGTCGATTCGGTTTCCTCGGCGGCGGACACGCTGCACGCGCGCGCCACTCGCAAGGCCATGGTCAGGCTCCTGCCGATCATGCTGGCCGCCTACTTCATGGCCTACATCGACCGCACCAACGTCGCGCTCGCCAAGACCCACCTGCAGGCCGACGTCGGCATCAGCGTCACGGCCTTCGGGCTGGGCGCCGGGATCTTCTTCATCAGCTACGCCTTCCTGGAGGTGCCCGGCAGTCTGATCATGCACAGAGTCGGCCCAAGACGGTGGATCGCACGGATCGCCGTCACCTGGGGCGCGCTCTCGGCGGCCATGATGTTCGTCCAGGGCGAGTGGTCGTTCTATGTGCTGCGCTTCTTCCTCGGCATGGCCGAGGCAGGCCTCTACCCGACCCTCATGTACATGGTCACCGTGTGGTTCTCCCAGAAGCACCGCGCCACCGTGGTCGGATTCATCTACCTGGCCCCGACCGTCGCCCTGGTCGTGGGCAACCCGATGGGCGGCGCGCTGATGGAGTTCGACACCGCTCTGGGGCTGCACGGATGGCAGTGGATGTTCCTGATCGAGGGCATCGTGACCATGCTCGTCGGCGTCCTCGTCTGGTTCAGCCTGCCGGAGACGCCCCGCGACGCCTCATGGCTGACGTCCGAGGAAGCGCAGATACTCTCCGCCCGTGCCGCCGGTGGCGACACGGAAACCGGAAACCGGATCAAGGGCAACCTGAAGCACGCCTTCGCCCGCCCCTTCATCGTCATCGTCGCGCTGATCTACCTGTTCAACCAGGTCACGAACGTCGGCATCGTCTTCAACATGCCGTCGATCGTCGAGGGGCTGAACATTCACGGCTCGTTCCTCATCGGTCTGGTGTCGGGAAGCGCCGGTATCGGAGCCACCGTCGGAGTGCTCCTCGTTCCCCTCGTGCACCGTCGTTTCGGCAACGAGGTGACGCTCATCGGGATCCTCGCGGCGTCGACGGCGGTGACAGCGGCGCTCTTCGTGCTCTCGTCGTCCCCGACCGTGCAGATCCTGCTGATCGTGGTGTCCATGGTCTTCGTGTTCGGCACGCTGCCGCTGTTCTGGTCCGTGGCCATGGCGCGGATGTCCGGACTGGCCGCGGCCGCCGGCCTCGCGTTCATCAACACGATCGGGCTGCTCGGCGGATTCCTCGGCCCGTACGCCTTCGGCCTGGCCGAGGACGCGACCGGGGACCCCGGCGCGGGGCTCTACGTCGTCATCGCCTCCTCGGTCGTCGGCGTCCTGCTCACGCCTCTGCTCGCACGGGCCGTCCGCAGTGAGGACGCGGCCGAGGCCAAGGCCCCGGCCCCCGTCGCGAGTTAGGGCCTGTCCGACCATTCCCGCCTGCCCCGCGGCGTCCGACACGCACTCCCCCGAGCTCTCGGCTTCGCTCGAGCAGGGGGACCCCCACGACGCCGCGGGGCCCGTCCTTCGGGCGGACGACGGGAAGGGTCGGACAGAGATCCCAGCCGCGCCCCATCCCGGAACGAGAGACGAAGGAAACGCACATGCACGGCCTCATGCAGGACCGCCCCTTGTCGCTGCCGATACTCATGGACGGCATGGAGCACCGGTTCAGCCGCAAACACGTCACCACGACACAGCTGAGCGGCACGGTGTCCGCGGCCTACGGCGACGTCGCCGAGCGCGTCCGCCGCCTCGCCGGAGTGCTGGATCACCTGGACGTCCCCGCCGGCGCCCGGGTGGGGAGTTTCGGATGGAACTCACAACGCCACCTGGAGCTGTACATGGCCGTGCCCTGCTCGGGGCGGGTCCTGCACACGGTCAACCACCGTCTTTTCACGGACGACGTCGCCTACATCGTCGACGACGCCGCGGACGACGTCCTCTTCGTCGACCGGTCGCTCCTCGACGTGGTGCACCCCCTGCTCGACAGGTGCCCGAGCGTGCGGCACCTCGTCGTGATGGACGACGGCTCACCGGCCGAGTTGCCGATCGACCCCCGGGTGCACGACTACGAGACCCTCCTGCGCGCCGCCCGGCCGGTCGAGGCGTTCGAGAGCGTCGACGAACGCACCGCCGCCGCCCTGTGCTACACCTCGGGGACGACGGGCCGCCCCAAGGGAGTCCTCTACGACCATCGCTCGATCATCCTCCACGCGATGACGCTGCTGATGGCGGACACCTTCGCCATCAGCGAGGACGACACGGTGATGCCGATCGTGCCCATGTTCCACGTCAACGCCTGGGGCCTCCCCTACGCCGCACTGATGGCCGGAGCGAACCTGGTCATGCCCGGCCCGGTCATGTCACCGGAGCGTCTGGTGCGGGGGATGGAGGCGTGCCGGGTCACATTCGCCGCCGCGGTGGCCACGGTCTGGCGCGGGATACTGCCCCACGTCGGCGACGCCGACCTGAGCGCACTGCGGCGCGCCGTCAGCGGCGGAAGCGCGCTGCCCGTCCCGCTTTCCCGCGCCTTCCACGAGAAGGCCGGGATCCCGCTGACGAGCTCGTGGGGGATGACCGAGACCAGCCCGCTGGTCTGCAGCGCGCGAGTACCCAGCGAAACGGCACGCTCCCTGACCGGGGACGACCGCATCACGGCACTGGCCGCCCCCGGTCCGCCCACGGTGCTGTGTTCGCTGCGTCTGATCGCCGAGGACGGTTCCCCCGCGCCCCGCGACGGACGGCACCGAGGTGAACTGCAGGTCGCCGGCCCGACCGTCGCGGCCGCCTATTTCGGCGGTTCCCCCCAGGCCTCGGAGTTCACCGAGGACGGCTGGCTGCGGACCGGCGACGTGGCCACCATCGACCCCCTCGGTGTCGTGCGCATCGTCGACCGGACCAAGGACCTCATCAAGTCGGGAGGAGAGTGGATCTCGTCGGTCGAACTCGAGAACGAGATCATGGCGATGACCGATGTCCTGGAGGCCGCGGTCATCGCGGTGCCCGACGACAAGTGGGGAGAGAGGCCGCTCGCCTGCGTGGTGCCGGTACCGGATTCGGGCCTCACCGCCGAGAGCGTCCGCCGGCATCTGTCCGGACGGGTGGCCAAGTGGTGGATCCCCGAGAGAGTGGTCATGCTGGACGGTCTTCCCAAGACGGCGTCCGGGAAGTTCGCGAAGGCCGCGCTGCGCCGGTCGATGACCACGACGAGCGGCTGACGGGCGGCCACACCACTGAACGGCCCGTCGCGGACTCTGCCACGGCAGAGTCTCAGCGAACCGGATCGAGGAGCAGTCCTCCGACCACGAGGTCCACGACCTCGTCGGCAAGGTGCCTCAGGTCGTCCGCCGACTGCCCCTCGATCCGGCGAAACCACATGTCGACGGCATTGAGACTGCACAGCAGCGTCCGGGCGGCCAGATTCGCGCGCACGGGACGAAGGGTGCCGTCGGCGATCCCCTCCTTGACGACCTGAAGGAAAAGGTCTTCGTATTCGGCCCGCAGGACGTTCAGCTCGTCCAACGCCTTCCGCTGACGGGGCTTCAGCGCGGTCGACGACTGCTCACGCACACCGAGATGGACCACATGGTGATACGTGAGATTCGTCATCAGATTCATCACGTGCTGGGTCGACATGGCGATGAGTCTCTCCCGCCCGCTCCTGGGCGCCCGGGCCAGCGGCTCCACTTGTTCGCGGACGGTTCGCATGCCGTGCTCGTACGCGGCAAGGAAGATGTCGAACTTGGAGCGGAAGTGGTAGTAGATCAGCCCTTTGGTGGCACCGATGCTGTCGGCGATGTCATCGATGGCGACGCCGAACCCCTGCTCCATGAAGGCATCGGCTGCGGCATCCAGAATTCGGCGCTTGGCATTGTCGGCCTCGACGCCGTCCGCGACTGCCATCCAGATCCTTCTCCCGTTCGGTATTCGTCCGGCGCACTGCTCACCGACGCACTCTTCGAGGGTCCGGAGCACCTGATGATGATACTCCCTAGTATTTCAGGCGAGAAACGGGCAGTGAGCCCACGGGCACCGGCGACGGCGGCCTGCCGACAGGGCTGCTGGAGCTGCGCGATCCGTCCGCGAGCCGCCGTGGTGCCGGGACGTCGGGCTCCCGCAGCGCCTGCAGCGCGCACCCAGGTACGTGCTCCTACGGGCGGAGCCGGCCGGCGCGCGGCGGCACGGGCTGCGGGCACGGCGGCGGGAGCTCGGCCCGCGGCGCGCGTCATGCAGATGCAGTCCAGGGTCTGCCGCTCCCGGTGCGGGCAGTTCCGCTCGCCGGTCAGCGTGTCGTCGAACGGCAGCAGGAGCATGTTGAGCCGGTGGGGCGGGTGGTGGTCCGGGCTGCCGGACAGCGCCTCCGCCATCGGGTTCCGGAGGAGCAGGTCGAGGTGCAGCTCGGCGCCGACATGCCGGACCACTTCGCGCTGACCGGCTTGCTCCTCGACAGGCCGACCGCGGCGAGGGCACCCGGGTGGTCAGTCTCGGTTCGATCAGCCACAAGAACGCGCGTCCCGACTTCGACGACCTGATGTCCGAGCCTGACCACCGGGCCGCTCCCGCCGACGGCCGATCCAAGCCCGCCGCCACGCTCTTCGGTCCACCAGCCATGAGGATCAGGTATTTCAGCAGGTCAACGGAGCCTTCCTCGCGGTTTCGCATGAAGAGCACCGATGTGGTCGCGGGCGCGCACGCGACTCCGACGGCCCATCTGCCGGCGGACGGCACGCCCGCGCCGGATGCGTTGGACGGCGACACCGCCAAGGTTCCCGTCGGCAAGACCCGGCCGGCCGTGCACCACGTCGCCACCGCGCTCGCAGTCGACGCTCCCCGAACCCTGAAGCCGCCGACGCACCCGCAAAGAGGCCGCGCCGATCACCACCGGGCCCCAGCCGAAGAACACAGAACGTCCGGACGACGATCAGCAGCCCGCTCTCGAGCCACCACCGGCAGATTTACCGGCCGGGCCGCCTCTACGACCCAAGCCGCGCTCGACGAATCGCTCTGCGCTGTGCGGCCGTGGTGGCACCCCAGATCCCGTCGTCCTCGCCATGGTCGATGGCCCACGACCGGCAGACAAGAAGAACGGAGCAGCGACGACATATCATCCGGGCGAGGAAAGCCTCGTCTCCGGGCGACGCGGAGTCGGACAGAGGGAAGAAAATCTCAGGATCCTCGCCCACACACGAAGCCTGATCGCGCCAGTTCGGCGCCTTGTGATCTTCAGGGAACGAGCCAGGCACGGCACACCTCTACGCAGCGCTCGACGACACCTTTGGCACTGTGCAGCACCAAAGGACCCGGCAGAGGTTGCAGAACAGCCTACAACTCGCTACGGATCCTCTCCAGCCTTCACGCCCGGAAACGCAAGGTTGCCCATGCGGGCGACGGCCCGGACAAGGTGGGCGAGGCCGTCGCCCCGCAGCCGGCAGTGCGGACCCGGCCGTGCTGATCGTCCCGAACCCGGTCGGCTCGCTCACATCCGTCCTTGACCGACGCAGACTCCTCGCCACGAGAATTGAGTATCTGCTGGTGAACCACCCTCTTTCCAAGATCCTGACCTCGATGTCGGACATCGAGGTCAGGACCGGAGCCAGGGTCCTCATCGGTGTCGGCGATGGCAGCGGCTTCCCCTCCGCAGCCCACCTTGCCGCCTGTGCCGGGTTCGCCCCGGTGACAAGGAGTTCAAGCTCCTCCATCCGCGGCGAGCAACTGTCCCGCAACGAAAGCAAGCAGCTCGAACAGGTCTTCTTCCTGTCCGCGTCCGCCGTCCTGGCCGACCCGACCCTCAGGACCTACTACGACAAGAAGATCGGCCAGGGAAAACACCACATCCAAGCCCTGCTCCGCCTCGCAGGACGACGGGCCGACGTACTCTTCGCCCTGCTTCGTGACGGCACCTTCCACAAACCGCGGCTCGCAACAACCACCACATGACCGGCGGTTCAGCCAGGAGTACGACCTGGTCGGCTTCAATTTCGAAGATGAGTCACTGATCGAAGATTCACTCTCCAGCCGTCCCCACCGTTTCCGTCCGCGCGTTTCTGTCCGCACAAGCGGTCGGCATCTGCTGCAATGGATACGGGTGAACGCCGGTGGCTTTTCACTGGACGGTGTGCGGGCTGCGCTGTTCGGACCATTTTTCGGAGGCACTCATGAGGCGGTCCTCTCCACCGCCGTATTCATCGTTCCGGTGATCTCTTCCAAGGAGCAGCATTCAGCACCCGTGCGCCGAAGCCCGCGGCAATGGTGCGACCTGCACCTGTTCGGCCGGACCGCACATCCGCAGGATCGGGCAAGACGCCGAGCGACATGCTGACGGCCTCTGATTTCGAACGTCCAGGTCAGCCGTCATGCGCGTCCGTGTGCCGTCGTTGCCGTCGTTGCCGTCGGGAATGCCGTCACATCTGGACCATGACGCCACCACCGATTGTCTGCGCCCGTCCCGGCCCAGCAATCTGGCCCTGCCGCCTCGTCCACACCGGTCTCGGGCAGCGAACCGAACGGAGCCCTCCTGCGAGTTACGGCTTTCTCCGCTGATTCAAGCCAGGACAGCACGATGTGCGGTCCCAGGGGGACCGCACATCGCGTTGTCGTAGGTGGGTTGTCAGTGGTGGCCGTTACCGCCACGGCCGTTGCCGTGGTGGTCGCCATTACCGCCACGGCCGTTGTCATGGTGGTCGCCATTACCGCCACGGCCGTTGTCATGGTGGTCGCCATTACCGCCACGGCCGTTGTCGTAGCCGTTGTCGTAACGGCCATTGTCGTAACGACCGTTGTCGTAACGGCCATTGTCGTAACGGCCATTGTCGTAACGACCGTTGTCGTAACGGCCATTGTCGTAACGGCCGTAGTAGTCGCAGTCGTCGTTCCACCAGGAGTGGTGGTTCTCGCAGTACTGACTGGGACTGTGGTTGGGACTGTAGTCCTGAGAGGAGGCCGAAGCGGTGCCTGCTGTGCCGACTGCGACACCGCCGGCCATCAGCAGCCCTGCGGCCGACGCCGTGGCGATGCGCCTCGCGCGTTGTGTTCGCATGGGAAATACCTTTCGCTCCATCGTCTCCCGCGCCCCCAAAAGAGAGTGCGGGAATGGATGGCCGCAGCCGCAAACAAAAGTTGCGACAGGGTCTTTGAATGTCACTGCATGCCGATGCGGTGCACGGGCTCGACCGCCGACGCCTCCAGGCCGCCCGTCGGTACACGCGGGCGATCACTGCGGCCATGGTCCGCTCGGTTCGGGAACCGGTCGGCCGGGCGTGCCGTGCTTGCGGCATTCACTCACTGAGCCTAGTCACGCATCGGCACATCGGCATCTCGGGAGACCCATCGCGTTGAACCGTCACCGCGGTATCCGGACCACGCCCTCCTGGATCACCGAGACGGCGAGCCGGCCGTCTCACATGTGATCCGGTCCTGGACCGGCAGCAGGCGCCCCGCTCGAGCACGGCTGCTGTGTCCGGTGGCGCCGTCACCGGGCGACTCTGTGCCGGGAGGCCGCCCGTCCGGGATTCATGGCGATCGGCATGTTCCGCTCATGCCTGGGACCCGGTGGTCCGGCACGCCCCTGCGCAGCGTCGCCGTCAGGGGGAGGGAGGAGAATAAGCGGCATGGCCATGGTGAAAGACATCGCTGTCCGCGGCATGCAGCACTGTGAGACGACGGCGCTGGGCGTGCTGCTGCGGCATGAGGGACTGGACTTGTCCGAGCCCATGCTGTTCGGGCTCGGCTCCGGGCTGTCCTTCATCTACTGGGACAGCAAAGCCATGGGTTTTCCCTTCCTGGGAGGCCGGGTCAAGCCGTTCGAACTCACCAGGAACCTGGCCGGCGCCCTCGGACTCGAGCTGCTGATCGGGGAGACCACCTCCCCGCGCAAGGCATGGCAGAACGTGGCGGCACCCATCGACGCCGGTCGGCCGGTCGGCCTGCAACTCGACAGCTACCACCTGGACTACTTCAGCACCAAGGTGCACTTCGGCGGGCACGTCGTGGCCATGTACGGCTACGACGAACAGGACGCCTACCTGGTGGACACCGACCCGCAGGGCGGAGCCGTCTCCACCAGCCTCGCAGGCCTGGCCAGAGCCAGGGCCGAGCGCGGCCCCATGACCGCCAAGCACCGCTCCTTCACCCTCACAGCGCCCAGCAGCCCGACGCCACCGCAGGACCGGATCATCCCCGCGATCAAGACCTGCGCCGACGCCTTCCTGAACCCACCCATCGCGAACCTGGGCCACCGGGGCATCGAGAAGACCGCCGAGCAAGTGCCGAAGTGGCTGCAGCGCAGCGACAATCCGCAGGAGGACCTGCCACGGGCCGCCGCCCTCTTGGAGAGGGCCGGCACCGGCGGCGCCCTGTTCCGCAATCTCTACCGGGACTTCCTCGCCGAGTGCGCCCAGCTGATCGACAGCAGCCACCTGCGCACCGGCCACACCCTGTATACCGAGGCCGCCACCCTCTGGACACAGGTGGCCGCACTCGTCGCGACAGCAGGCGAATCCGGCGACGCGAAAAACCTCGTGCAGGCCGGCACCCTCCTCCACGAGCTCTCGCGCATCGAACGCGATGCGATGCAGGAACTCAGCCTGCTCCAGTGCTGACGAGTCGTTCCACCGGCCTCAACGCACCGGACCACTCGGGCTCGCCCGCTCACCACGTGCCGTCGACCGGAAGTTCCAGGCACAGTTGGTAGCCGCCGTCTGTGGTGGGGCCGCAGGTGACCGTTCCACCGAGCAGCTCGGCACGCTGACGCAGCCCGACCAAGCCGTAGTTGGCACTGGGAAGGGGCAGAGCGGGCCGGGTCGGTGCCGTATTGGTGACGGTGACACGGACGGTTGTGTTCTCGTGGCGGATGCGGACGACCGCTGTCGCGCCGGAGGCGTGCTTGCGCACGTTGGTCAGCGCCTCCTGGACGGTGCGGTAGATGGCACGCTGGACCGGCGGTGGAAGGCTGCCGGACAGGTCCGTGTGCAGCTCGGCCTCGATGCCGCTGTTGTCGACCAGCTGAGGGATGTCGGCCAGGGAGGGCTGTGGGATGAGTTCCGTGGGGCGGCCCCCGGAAGCCCGCAGGACGCTGACCATGTGCCGCAGTTCGTCCAGGGTCTGCACGCTCAGTCTGCGGATCGTGGCTGCGGCTTGTTTCACTTCGGCGTCCCGGCTGCCGACCTGGAGCACTCCGGCCTGCACCGCGATGAGGCTGACCTGGTGGGAGACCACGTCATGCATTTCGCGGGCGAGTGTCGTGCGTTCCTTGGCCAGCACGGTCTGGGCCGTCAGCTGCCGCTCGTGGTCGCGTGCCTGGGAGATCTCGACGAGTCGCAACGACAGATCACGCCGGGTCTGGACGAGTTGGCCGAGGAAGACGGGTGCGGCCGCCGTCGCCGCTGTGTAGCCCAGGGTGACAAAGGTCGACGGTGTCGAGAAGTCGAAGTCCGGCGACGGAAAAGAGGTCATGTCGCTGAGGGTGAACGCTACGGCGCAGACGGCCAGCAGGGTGCGGCGGCGGGTGAGTGAGGCGAGCGTGTACAGCGCGGCCAGGGCGGCGAAAACCGCGTCGGAGACGAGGACTGCGGGAAGGGTGAGCAGGAACGTGAGCAGCGGCAGACGACGGCGCAGGAGAAGAGCGAAGGCAGCGGCCAGGGCGCAGACCATGCGCAGCGGCTCGGAGGTGTCGACATGGCCCCAGACATCGATCAGTGAGACTCCGACGAGGGCGGCGTCCAGCAGCGGGGCGGGCAGGCGGCGAGTGCTCATGACCTCTTCTGGTCCCGCGGCGGCTTGAGCAGGCCGGCTCGTTCCGCGAGCAGGGCGGCCTGAACGCGGCTGCCCACTTCCAGCTTGGTGAGGATGGCGCTCACATGGTCCTTGACCGTGCCGGTGCTCAGGTGCATCCGTGCGGCGATGTCGGTGTTGGACAGTCCCTCGGCGATGAAGGCGAGTACGGCGCGCTCGCGGTCGGTCAGCGGGGCGAGGCTGCGGGCGGCGTCTTCCTGCAGGCCGGAGTTCAGATAGCCGTCTACGACGGTCCGGGTGACCTTGGACGACAGAACGGTGCCGCCGCCGGCCAGGGTCCGCACCAGGTAGGGCAGTTGATCCGGGTCGGTGTCCTTGAGCAGGAAGCCGGCGGCGCCCGACCGGAGTGCCGTGGCGACGTACTCGTCCATGTCGAACGTCGTGAGCATGGCCACCACCGGTGGGTGCGGCAGCCGAAGGAGGTCGGCCAGGACGGTGAGGCCGTCCACGTCAGGCATCCGGATGTCCAGCAGCACGACGTCGGGGCGTTTCTCCTTCGCCGTTCGGACCGCCTGGCCGCCGGGAACCGCCGCCACGACCTCGATGCCGTCGGTCGCTTCGAGGATGTGCTGGAAGCCCGTACGGATCAGTGCCTCGTCGTCGACCACCATTACCCGGATCACGCGTGCTCCACTCGCCATCGGGCCCACTGTCCGATTCGTACCACGCGAGGTCGGTCCCGTGGGTGGCCGACACTGGATGCGGCCGGGTGACGGGAACGTGCCAGCCAGTCGGCGGGGTCGGTTCCGGACAGGTGCCGGATGGTTGCCATGCGCAGCTTTGCCTGACTGTGGAGGTGGGAGTTCCGCATACCGCTACCAAGTCCGCCCGCCTGATCAACCGACTGGCGACAGACGCAAAAGCTCCGTGCCACGCCACCGGCTCCACGGAATTTCGGCCGTCCCGCACCAGTCGGCCCGCTGCCGGGCAGGAAGGGGATCAGCCATGACGATCTGCCTGACGCTTCTGTGCGCGACCGCCGGGGACGACACCAGCGAGGCAATCTTCGATGACGATGCCCCGAATGAGCGCGGTCCGTCTGAGGCAGGCGCCACCGGAACAGCCCTGCCCCGGTACTCGGTGGCCGTCCGGGCACCTTCGACCCGCTGCGCCCGGACTGCTCACGCTCTGGCCCTCAAGACCACACTCGAGCCTGCGCTACGCGGCTTTGACTACGGCAAGTGGCACGGCCGCACAGCCGCCGAAGTCGCCGCTACCGACCCCTACGGGTTCTCCGCCTGGTTGACGGACCCGGATGCCACGCCCCACGGAGGCGAGTCCGTGCGCCAGCTCTGCCAACGGATCACGCATTGGCTGAACAGCCTGCCGCCCGACATGGACCGCGCACTGGCCATCACGGAACCGGCCGTTACCCGGGCCGTGCTCGTCCACGCTCTGTCAGCACCGGTGAAAGCCTTCTGGCACCTCAAAGTACCGCTTCTGTCGACGGTGTCCGTTACGTCGTATGCCTGCCGAGCGCGCACCTGTGCCGCGTGACCCGGAAAGTTGTCCTGCTTCAGGGCATCCGCCAATCGCCGTACAAGCGCGCAGCGCGAGCAGGGGCCGCCTTCTCCGAGGCCTGGACGAACCGACGGCAAGCGCCCGATGCACAACACCCCCGCCGGGCTGGTCGGCGATACTTCGGTTCCGTGGATCGGTACACCGTTCACCGCCTCCGAACGGAGCTTCTGGACCAGGCGCGAAGGCCACGATCCCGGGGGCGTCGAAGACCGCACCGCCCTGTACATGGTGGGCGCCGCTCGCGAGCGTGGGCTGCTCCCGGGCGCGCGTATCGCCGAGTCCGTCTCTGGCACCCTGAGCGCCCCGAACCACCCGGTGTCCCGTGCCTTCATCCATCCCGATACGCGCAAACGGGCATGATCACTGATAGTCCGGGACCAGCCATCAGGTCTCCCACGGGGACCGCTTCACATCACTCGTGACGAAAAGCTGTGCGCAGCCGGCGCAGGACAGAGGACACGGTCCGCGGTGGACTATGCGCACCGCGGTCCTCTGTCCTGCCCTTGCCGTCCTGCTCGCCGCCTTGGTGGTGTGTCTGGGATACGCCGGGCACAGCGGCGCCAAAGACGACGCTGCTCCTGAGCCCGCCGGTCGGCGGCGACCACAGCCAGGCGTGGATGACCTGCGACGGCAGCGTCTGCGCCGAGGCGATACCGAACGAGAACGCCGTCCGCTCCCTCGAGCACGGCGCAGTCTGGGTCACCCGCGACGGCGTGCGGGCCTCAGCCGGACGCGGTACCGGGCCCGGGGGCCCGCAGGTGCGGGTCCGTCACCCCGCCAGGGCATGCCATCCGCTCGATCTCCCAGCCGGCGCGTCCGGCCCCGGCCCGGTATGCGCTTTCGTAGAAGGCAAGTACGGCAGCGCGCGGGTCGGCCTCGGTACGGACCTCGTCGTACCGCAGCACGGCCAGGTGGCTGTTGCCGCGGGCAAGCCAGCGTGCCGCCGCGGGCCGGAGCGGCTCCTCCGCCAGGTGCGCGGGCTCCGGAGCGGTGTAGGAGTAGAACGCGGGCTCGGGGAAGGTGTCGTCTCCGAACCAGAAGCCGAAACTGATCACTTCCCGGGAGTACGCCTCCCGGGTGACCGGGTCGATCTGTCGAGGCTGTTCGATGTGACTCCCGGAGAACCGGCTGTGGGCGATGTCGAAGGTGTGCCAGAAGTGGTGCACCGGGCTGACCTTCCCCGAGTACCCTGCGGCGAATTCCTCCAGTACGGACGCCACCTGGCTGAGGACCCGCCAGTAGCGGTTGGCCTGCGCGGGATCGTAGATCGAGTGCTCGGTGTCCTCGGCGAACGGCCGGCCGGAGTCGGGAAGGTCGAAGGGTCTTGGTACGGCGAGCTGCACCCGGACGCCCAGCGCGGCCAGCGCGCCCATGACCGTGGTGTAGAAGGACGCCACGGACCGGCCGATGAGTGGGAGGGAGATCTCCCGCCCGTCCAGAGTCGAAACAACCAGCCGATGCGCGACAAAGTCGAAGTCCATCGTAAAGATCGGATTGCCGTCGACCTGGCCCATCGGGCGAGTGGTGGTGCCACGCCCCGTGAGGTGCAGCGGGACATTCCACCAGTGATTGCGCTGAGCGCTGGCGGCGAGACGGATCTTCCCGACGATCTGCGCGAAGCGATGGAGAGTCTCTTTGGTGTCGCGCCACTCGGCGAGCGGGATCGGCGGGAACAGCTCCATGGTCATCCCTTCCCTCCCGCCCAACGCTCCTGATGGCCGGACGAGGCTGGATGACCATGATGACCACGCCCGACAGGTGCGGCACCTCGTCGAACCCGGAAGGCCTATCGGCGTGCGCTGCGCCAACATGAGCATCGGACAACCGCCACTCGGACCACCACCGTCCTGAAGCCCGGCCAGCGACCGCCGGCTCCGGCGGCACGGCATCGGCCGCACCATTTCCGACGGGCCGGCCAGGTCTGCGACCGCCTCCGGCGCAACAGCCGGGGCGGCCGCCCGCCGATCGGGCCCGGCACACTCACGGACCCGAAGAAGCTGGACGCCGACAGCTCCTGACCGCGACGTACGAGGTCCGCCGCCGTCCCGACCGTCTGCACCTGGTGATCGGCGCCGACACCGGACACCGTTGTGTGGAGCGTGTCTTCGCCCGGCACACGGAAACCCTGGATCCGGCGGTACTGAAGCCCGTCGAGGTCGGCGGACCCGAGGAGACGGCCACGCCCTGGTCGACGATGGCCTGGCGACGGGCCACCCGGACTGACGCACCAGGCCACGGACGAGCGGGTTCCAGGACGATGGCTTCTGGACCGAATTCCACGACTTCCTCTTCTCCGAACAACGCCACCGACAGGCCGAGGAGCTGCTGAACACCTCGCCGCTGCGGCCCCAACGGCAGCGGCAAGTCCAGCCTCCTGCGCGCCGTCTACCGCGTCCTGCGTCCCGACACCGGCCAGGTCCGCGTCGACGGAGGCGACGCCTGGTCACTGCCGGTACGGCAACTGGCCCGCATCGTGGCGGCGGTGGCGCAGGAGTCGGCAGCCGACTTCGGCCTCCCCGTCCGCGAGGTCGTCGCGATGGGCCGTACCCCGCACAAACGGCTCCTCGCCGGCGACACCCCCGAGAACGCCGAACTCGTCGACTCCACACTCATGGCAGTCGACGCCGTCCACCTGGCCGACCGCCGGTTCGACCGGCTCTCCGGCGGCGAACGCCAGCGGGTGCTCATCGCCCGCGCCCTCGCCCAGCAACCCACCCTGCTCGTCCTCGACGAACCCACCGACCACCTCGACATCCGGCACCAACTGGACGTGCTCGGCACCCTGCGCCGACTGCCCGCCACCGTGCTGCTCGCCCTGCACGACCTGAACCTGGCCGCCTCCTACTGCGACCGTCTCCACGTCCTGCGCGACGGCGAAGTAACCGCCTGCGGCCCGCCCGCCGATATCCTCACCTCCCGCCTGCCGGCCGAGGTGTACGGGGTGGCAGCGGAAGTCGTCCTCAGGCTGCCGGACCGTCGAGGATGCAGGAATCACTCCGGAATTGATTCAAACCTCAACATGCTGGAGGGGAGTGGAACACACCCTCTCCTTGAAGGACGACCCCATGGGCCTGCTCAACCGCCACCGCGCCACCGCTCCCGCCCTGGCCACCGACTCGGTTTCCGCACCGGTCACCGCCCGGTTGACCGGCGTCTGGACCATTGACCCCGCGCACAGCAGCATCGCCTTCGTCGCCCGGTACGCCATGATCACCAAGGTCCGAGGCACCTTCGAAGACTTCGACGGCCGCCTGTACCTGGACGGCGAGCGCCCCGGACGCTCCACCGCCGACGTGACCATCAAGGCCGCCGGCCTCGACACCCGCCAGGAGCAGCGCGACCGGCACCTGCGCAGCGCCGACTTCTTCCACGCCGAGGCCCACCCCGTGCTGTCCTTCCGCAGCACCTCGGTGCGGCAGCTCTCCGCGGACACCTACCACCTGAGCGGCGACCTGAGCATCAAGGGCGTCACCCGCCCGGTCGTCCTGGACCTGACCCACACCGGCACGGCGACCGATCCCTTCGGCAACGAGCGCGCCGGTTTCGAGGGCTCCACCACAGTCGACCGCACCGAATGGGGCCTGACCTGGAACCGCGTACTGGAGACCGGCGGCGTGCTGGTCGGCGAGAAGGTGAAGCTGGAGTTCGACGTCTCCGCGATCCGCGCCGCCTGACCACCGCCCCCGCATGTGGGAGGCGATCGGCCCGGCCGCCTTGAGGCCCGCGGACAGGCGACACGAGCACGAGCCACTCCGATCACGGTGGAATCGCGCCTCGACCACGCCTGCCCCTCCGCCTCTCGGGGCGCCGCGCCCGGCCGCGACCAACGCGACCCACCCCCGTAAGACCGCGGGGACACTATTGGTCAAACCCGGCGGAAAATGGCATTCTTTATTTCGTGCAACATTCAACTAGTTCGAAGGGGCGGTCGCCTGCCCCGCCTCCCGGGTGGCCGGCGCTGGCACGCCTGGTCAGATCCGTGGCCGCCCGCCAGGGCGGGCACCTCCTGTCCCACGGCGGCAAGAACCTGACCGCCGCTCTGCTCGCCTGGCAGGCGACCGCCCCGTGGGGGCAGGGGCGGCCCCAGTTCCTGGCCGTCGCCACCGCCCTGCTCGTGGTCAACACCTCGACGGTGCGCCACTCGATGATCGAAGCCGCGCGCCGGGTGGCGATCCAGGTGGCCGGGGTGACCCTGGCCCTCGCCACCGCCTGGTGGCTGGGCCCCACCGCCGGGAGCATCATGGCGGTCCTGGCCATCATCCTGGTGGCCCGCGGACGCCGCGCCTTCGACGACCGTCTCCAGGTCGCCTCGACCACGCTGATCACCCTGACGGCCGCGGCGGCGATGCCGGTGCGCGACCTCGCCCTCCTGGCACTGGCCACCGTGACCGGCGCCCTCGTGGGAACGGCCGTCCATGCCCTGATCCTGCCCCCCGTGCACGTAGCCGACTCCCGGACCGCGGTGCGCCGGCTGGCCCGGGCCACCGGCAGGCTGCTGTACGACATGGGCCGCGGCCTGCGCCAGCACCAGCAGACCAGCCACGCGCGGGTCTGGCTGTCGAGAGCGCGTCAGCTCGAGGAGGAGATCGCCGAAGCACAGGACCACGTGCGGCTGGCCGAGGACAGCCTGCGCTGGAACCTCCGCTGCTCCGTACACGGGCCCCGGCGGCCCGGAACCGGCGGCCATGCGCTCCTCGTCCTGCACGGCATATCACTGCAGGTGCGAGGGATCGCCCGGACCCTGACCGATACCGTGAACGCGTCCCGGGACGACTTTCGCCTGGGGCAGTCGTTCACCGACCAGTACGCCCGGACGCTCGAGCTGGCCGGACAGGCCGTGGAGGACTTCGCCGAAGTGAACCGGGCAGCCGATCCGGAGCACACCGAGGCCTGCAAACGGCTGCGCACCGCGCTCGACCAGGCCCAGAACTGGCATGACAGCATGACCGAACTCGTGGCACATGGCGCCCTGACCGAACCCGGAGCCTGGCACGTCTACGGATCGCTGGTCACCGACGCGGAACGGCTCCTGTCCGACCTGGACCGCGCCGGGACATCAGAACCGATGACACCGGTGACGCCGATGACGAAGAGCGCGCTCACCACCCGGTTCCCCCGCTTCTGACCGCCCGGCCCGCAGCCTCACCGGCCCACTGCCGGCCCGACCCGTCCAGTGCCTTCTCGAGCACATGCCACGTGGGGCACACCACATCCCACGAGTACCGCCCCCACCAGCCGGGCATGTTTAAGATTAAACAAACATCCCGGGTCATCCGTTCCTCCCGCTACGGCGGGCGGCGCTCCTCGCGAAAGGCCCTCCCCATGACCACTGTCATGGCACTCTCGAGCGGGAACGCCCCACGCGCGTGAAACGCCCACGCGCGTGGCGCGGTAAGCGTCACCCCGTCACTCCGTCGCCCCTGGCCAGAATCGGTGGGCCGGGGCAGGGCCGGCCCAAAATGGCCGCCCGTCTGCGGGCGGAGGGCCGGGCGGCCGAGCATTCCGGGTGCCGTTCAGCTCGTCGATCAGGCCGCTGATCCACAACGCCCGACACGACCTGGGATATACCCTTTGATGCCCGGTTGTGCGTAGCCTGGCCGGCTGTTCCGCCCACCGTGCCGTGACATCGGGGGCACGTCACATCGACCGTTCAGGAGACCCATGCGCCCCCGGATACCCTCCACCTCCCGGATGCCCTCTGTCCCGCCCGCCGCCCTGGCGGGCGGTGCGCTGACCGTCGGCATCGGCGGCCTGTATCTCGCCGGACTGCTGCTCACCGGCGGTGAGATCGAGGCGGGTACCACGGTGCGCGGCGTGGACATCGGGGGCCTGACCCATGAGGAAGCCACCCGCAAGCTGGAGCGGCACCTGGCGGCGGCCGGCCCGCGGAAGCTGGCCGTGCAGGTCGGCGACCGCGAGGGCGCGGTCGATCCGCGGCAGGCGGGGCTCACCTTCGACGTCCGGGAAACCCTTGAGCAGGCGGCGTCCACCGGCGCCGATCCGGTCAGCGTGATCGGCGGACTGTTCCGCTCGGGCGGTGGTGACATCGAGCCGGTCGTGCGGATCGATGAGCGCAAGGCCCGTGCCACCCTCGGGAAGCTGGCGAAGACGCTCGACCAGACGGTCCGCGACGGCGCCGTCTCCTTCGCCGGCGGCCGGGTCGAGCAGATCACCCCGCGCACCGGGTACGCGCTGGACGTCAACGCCGCGACCGGCGCCCTGCGCACCCCCTTCCTGCACGGCACGGCGGACTCGGTCACGGTGCTGCCCGCACGCGAGACCAGGCCGAAGATCACGGCGGAGGAGGTGCGGCGGGCGGTGCGCGAGTTCGCGCAGCCGGCGATGTCGGCACCGGTCACGCTCACCGCGGGCGGCCAGCGGTTCACGCTCCCCCCGGCCGTGCTGGGCGAGTACCTGACCATGCGGCCGGACGACGCCGGCAGACTCACAGCGAAACTCGACAGCAAGGGCCTGCGCGCCGCCCCCGCGGTGACAGGCGTCCTGAACGGCCTTCCCACCACGCCCCGAAACGCCCGGCTGGGGCTCGAGGGCGACAAGGTCGTGGTGGCCGCCGACGCCAGGCCCGGCGTGGAGGTCACCGACAAGGCCCTGGGCAAGGCCGTCCTGCCCCTGCTCACCAAGTCGGGCACCGCCCGCACCGGCGAGGTGACCACGCAACAGATCCAGCCGGAGGTCACCCGCGAGAACGCGGCACGCCTGGGGCTGACCGAGAAGATGTCCTCCTTCACCGTCGACTTCGAACCGGCCGCCTACCGCACGACGAACGTCGGCCGGGCCGTGCAACTCATCAACGGCTCCGTCGTCATGCCGAACGAGACCTGGAGCTTCAACCGGACCGTCGGCGAGCGCACCCGGGCCAACGGCTTCGTCGACGGCATCATGATCTTCGACGACCGGTACGTCAAGGCACCCGGCGGCGGTGTCTCCGCCGTGGCCACCACGGTCTTCAACGCGATGTTCTTCGCCGGGGTCAAGCCCGTCGAGTACGGCGCCCACTCCTTCTACATCGAGCGCTACCCGGAGGGCCGCGAGGCCACCGTCGCCTGGGGCAGCCTGGACCTGAGGTTCACCAACGACTCCGGCAAGGCCCTCTACCTCCAGGCCGAGTCCACCGACACCTCGGTGACCATCACCTTCCTCGGCACCAAGAAGTACGACGAGGTCACGTCGGTCAAGGGGCCGCGCACCAACGCGCAGCAGCCGGCCAAGAAGGTGAGCACCGCCGAGAAGTGCGTGCCGCAGACCCCGCTCGAGGGCTTCGACGTCACCGTGCAGCGGGTCTTCCGCGACGGCGGCCGGGAAGTGAAGCGGGAACCGTTCCGCACGCACTACACCCCACGTGACGAGATCACCTGCGAAAAGACACCGGGCAAGCGTCAGCCCTGAGGACGCGACCCCGTCAGAGCGACAGAGACAAGCCGCAAAGGATACGGAGAGTCCCGGCAGACGAGGTCGAACAGCGGCATGGTCACGACATGCCGTGGCAGGTGCATCCACGGCCGCATCTCCGGATCGCCGTGCTCGCCAGCCGGTCCATGGAAGCCCACGAAGCCGCGGGCAACAGCTTCGCCGTCCGCCGTACGCCTGTCCTGGTCGCCGTGGGCGTCGTGCTCCTGGTCCTCGCCGCCCTCGCCCTGTGGTGGCGAACCGCGGAGGGTACGGCGAATACCTCGACGCCCGGCACGGCGTCCTCGGAGGCCGGGTTCTCCCGGGACATGTCGGTGCACCGCCGGCAGGCGGTGGAGATGTCGTTCATCGTTCGTGACCCCACCGGCGACCAGGAGGTCCGCACCCTCGCCCACGACATCATCGACACCCGGGCCACGCAGCGCGGCATGATGCCGGGCCGGCTGGAGGGCTGGAGGGCTGGAGGCTGAACAAGACCTCCAGCCGGGCCCCACGGCGTGGAGGGGCCACGGTTCGATGCACGAGGCGAAGGACGGTTCCCTCATGCCCGGGATGGCCACCACTACGCTGCTCGACCAGTTGCGCCTGTCCTTCACCCTGCCCGAGCAGCGCATCGGCCCGCTCGACGCCGAGCTCGCCGACCGGAGCGGCTGTTGGAGCACCGACACGCTCACCCTCCCGATCGCCGGAACCTGGACGATGAAGGCCACCGGGCGGGTCTCCGGCATCGACCAGGTCACCGTCTCGAAGACGGCAGAGATCAGGTAAGGGCCTACGCGGGTGCGGTGGCGAGGCCTCGTTCGGTCCTACGACGGACCCGGCGTAGGACCGAAGCCCTGGAGCCGCTGGATATTTCCGCCGATCTTCTTCCGCAGCGGCTCGAGCATCTTCGGTTCGGCACTGACGACCCAACGGCTGCCGACGAGGTACGTACCGCCGTACACCCTGGCGGTCTCCAACCAGGTCTGCTTGTACTTCTCCTCCGGGAAGGTCGTGATGAGGTAGTCACCCTGCTCGGTGTGGCATATCCCCTCGCGCAGTTCCTCGGCCTCGACGCGGATGTTCGCCTTGCAGCCCGTCAGGTTGGCGATGACCTCGATCCTCGCCGGGGCCACCACCGCTGCGGCCGACGCCGAAGCCTTTGACGGCTTGTTGTCGGCTTCCGTCTCTCCGCCTGCGCTGCAGGCGGCGGTCAAGGGCAGAAGAGCCAGCATTCCGGCCAGTGCGGCAGTACGCCCCCAGGAAGCGGCAAGTGGGGCGATGCCGGCGCGTTCTCGGGGCTGTGGCTGGGGCACGTACCTTCTCCGTCTCGGCTGGTTCCGCCCGTATCGGCGGGTTGACGTCCTCAGTGGGGTACGGACGAACACCGGTGGCCGTTCACCTCGGCGTCCCGTCCTGAAGGTTCCCCCGGAAAGCGTCATCCGTAAGGACGCCCAGGCCGAGGCAGCTTGTGAGGCCCAGGAGGCCGCCTGCCCTCGCATCGGTCAGCGATCCCTCCTTGCAGGAACAGCCCAAGTCACTCGATCCGGTGAGCGCTTTCCAACCTCACGCTGATGTAGCGAACCAGGCACAGGCCCGCACTCTCTCCGCCGGTCAGCAAACTGTCGGCGTCGGGCCTGGAGGAATCAGCAACCGTGAGTTCCGCTGCCCTGGTTCGTGGGAGGAAATCGTTCTTCAAGGAGTGTGGGCATCCTCGGTCGCGGTGGTCGAAGTTCCCTCACCCGGACAAGGTCCGGTATCGATCTGCGGCCGGGAAGCACGTGAAGGAGTCCGGGTTCGCGACCTGGGAGAAAGCCATCGCGCGTTTGACGGAGGTCTGCAACGCGAAGAAGGCCGCGCCACGGGGTCGGGCGAAGGCGGAGCGGATCGCGACGTACGGGGCGATGCGGTGCGAGGAGTACGCCGCCCGGTGGAAGGCCGGGCAGCGGGATCCGGGGCCGGCGTCGGTGGTGCATCTGGACTCGCTGCTGAACATCCACCTGCTGCGCCTTCGACGCCCGGAGTGGACCCGGTCGGCACGCCGCCGCATCCCCCGGCACCTCACCACTGCCGGGAAGCAGAGGTGCAGCGCTTGTGAGGTGGTTCACCGATACAGGGCTGGACTGGCTCGCACCGCAGAATTAGCTTTCTTGAGAGCATGCGTCCCCTATGTGGGCCTTTTCCGCGGTGCGGCGGACCGGGTCTGAAGCAGGACGTTCACCGGTGACCTTGCGGGCAGCCGCCCGGACCGGACTTCAGGGCGCATGAGGAAGATACGACGTACTTCCGCGCCGGCACTACCAGTGGGCGAGCGGCCCCGGAAGGTGGACAAGTGAGTGAAGACGCCGTGTGGGTCAGAAGCGTGACGGGCATCCAACTGCATCACGTGACCGATCTTCAGGACGCTCGTCGGTTCCTGGGCAACGCTGTCATGGCGCTGGGCGCAGCCCATGTGAGAACGGGCGATGCCAGGTTCTCCGGTCTCGCCGACCAGCTCAAGGCAATGGTCGCCCAAACGCATGACCTGGAGGGCGAGGCACGGGAGAGCATGCACCGGCTGCACTCCACGGATCCCGAGCGGTTCGTGCGCTGCCGGGAGGGCGAGGAGCCCTGGCCGGACGAGCTCCAGGCGGGCTTCGTCCCGCGCCACACCTGCCGGGACAAGTGCCTCTACCACGACCATGAGGTGCTGGACGCCATCCTGCAGTGCACCTGCGGCCGGCCCCCGTGCCGCGCCTGTGCGATCGCGGGGGCTCCCTGACACGGAGAACACGGAGAGCGGGGCGTGCCGTCCCGGGCCGTCTGTGCACGGGCGGTGACGGCTCCGCCGACTCCTGCCGTGCGTGTCAGACGGTGTACGAGCGGGCCCCGGTCCCGGCGAGCCTGCCGCCCTCCACGATGAGGTACTCCTGACGGATCGGGCGGTTGTCGAACCAGCACTCCAGGATTTCCCGGACGCCTGCCGCGTACCTGGCCTGCGCGGAGAGCGTCGAACCGGACACGTGCGGTGTCATGCCCTCGTGCGGCATGCTGCGCCACGGGTGGTCCTCTTCCGGCGGCTCGGGGTACCAGACGTCACCGGCGTAACCCGCCAGATGGCCTCGTTCCAGAGCGCGTACCACGGCGTCCCGGTCGACGATCAGCGCGCGGGCTGTGTTGACGATGTACGACCCTCGCTTCATGGTCGCGAGCATCTCGTCGTCGAAGAGGTTCACCGTCTGCGCGTGCAGCGGCGCGTGGATGGAGAGCACGTCGACGGCGGCCGCCAGGGAGCGGGCATCCGCATGCCAGGTCAGCCCCAGCTCCCGCTCGAGGTTTGGTGGCAACCTGTGCACGTCGTTGTAGTGCAACTTCACATCGAACGGCTTCAGCCGGCGGAGCACTGCCATGCCGATCCGTCCGGCACCGAAAACGCCGACGTCCATGCCCTCCAGGTCGTAGCTCCGCGAGACGCTGTCGGCCACGTTCCACCCTCGGCGGGCGGTGACCCACTCGTGGGCGGGCAGATAATTGTGGACGAGAGCAAGGATCTGCATGACCGCGTGCTCCGACACGCTGATGCTGTTGCTGTAGGTGACCTCCGCAACGGTGACGTCGTGCTCGATGGCGCTCGGCAGGTCCACGTGGTCCGAACCGATCCCGGCTGTGATCGACAGCTTCAAGTGCGGTGCGCGCCGGATCCGGTCAGGGGTGAGATAGGCGGGCCAGAACGGCTGCGAGATCACCACCTCGGCGTCGGGAAGTTCCCGTTCCAGCACGGAGTCGAGCCCCTCCTTGTCGGAGGTGACAACCAGTGTGTGGCCCCGTTCCTCCAGGAACGGACGCAGACCGAGTTCGCCGGAGACGCAGCCGACCAGCTCACCCGGCCTGAAGTCGATGCTCCGGGGGGTGGGCGCCGTCTGCCCTCCGGGATAGCCGCTGATGACGGGGATCTCATCTCGGGCATACCTGGGCGGGTAGCCGTCAACGGGATCCGGATAAAGCACCGTGAGAATCTTTGCCATGGCCGTACTCCTACGAAGGCCGGCGCACAGGCGTGGTCCGGTAACCGCGCATTCGCTCCGGCCGGCCTTGCTGTCCGGTACCGAGTGACCGGGCCGCCGCACAACAAACGGGCCCAAAAACGCTGATCACCGCGCCCGCAAAGCCTCGACCGAGCAGCCTGTGGTGCGGGGGCCACGTCCTTGCCACCCGGTGGGACTCGCCGCGCCATACCCGCCCATTCGGCACGGCGGCGCAGGGCTACCCCAGGGGCATCTCCAACTCGCCTTGACAGGCCGTCGTCACAGGCGTTGCCTGGAATAAGAGGCGATGCTACTCCGGTGTTCATTGGCTCGACCAGAACCGCGCCACGGCCTAAAGCCGGAAGCGTGGCGGGGCGGAGACGACTCATGGCGACGTATGAGTATTCCTGCAACCACTGCGGATCGTTCGACGTCAAACTGCCGATCGGCACAGCGCCGACCGCGCACGCCTGCCCGCAGTGCTCGAATACGGCTCGACGTGTGTACTCGTCCCCCGCGACCGCGTTCACCCCGCCTGCCGTCGCGGGCCTGCGCGAGCAGGAGGAAAAGTCTCGGGAAAACCCCGCGGTGGTCACGCGGGTGCCTCCCGAGCAGGCTGCGCCGAGGCCGGCCTATCCAGCCCTCGCCCGGCTCCCCCGACCCTGAGGGGAAGTCGCGGACCGGCGGAATCAGTCCAACGCCTCCTCGGAGAAGGGGGCGTGGGGCGGTCTCGATCCCTGCTGCCGCCTCGCCAGAGGCACGGGGTGCGCACAACAGCATCTCGGCCGCATGACCGCCCGGCGGGCCCCTCGCTCGCGGAGCGAAATCTCGGGAGGTGTCCCCCTTGGCCAACGTCGGACTTCTCTTTGTAGGCGCGGTGCTCTTCCTGAACGGGTTGATGCTGCTGGGAAAGGTCGACAGCCGATCAGCCGCCGTATTCAATCTGTTCGTGGGCGGACTTCAGGTCCTCACACCCACATATCTCATCATCGCCGCGAATCAGGACCCCCGCCAAATCGTGCTCGCATCGGGCATCTTCCTCTTCGGTTTCACATACCTGTATGTAGGAATCGGACTACTCATGGGACTCGACACGACAGGCGTGGGCTATTACTCACTGTTCGTGGCCATCGTGGCTCTGGGTTATTCATTCGTCAACTTCCGGCTGTTCGACGATCAGCCGTTCGGAGTGATATGGCTCTACTGGGCGTTCCTCTGGTTCCTTTTCTTCCTGCTCCTGGGACTGAAAATGGAGACCCTGACGTCCTATGTCGGCTGGGTGACAGCGATCGAAGGCTGGGTAACCGGCGTCATACCGGCATTCCTGCTGCTGGCCGGTTACTGGGTCACCGAGAACTTCTTTGAGACGGCGATCGCGCTGGGCGCGTTCGGCGTCCTGACCTTCACCGCGCTATGGATCGCACTTCGCCGGAGGCGGCCCGGCAGGCCCGCGGAGGAGTACAGCGCCCCGGGCTACCCGGCCGGCAGCCCCGGCTAGCAGCCTGCCGATGATCGCCGCCGACTCCTCGATGGGAGCGCCGGGAGGTGGTTGAAACGCGAGAAACGAAGACGGCAGAAGCGGCGTGAGGGGTGGTCAGAGCACCCCGGGCCACGCGCCGCACCCACTCACCCGTACAGAACAGATCACGGAGTTCACATGCCTGACGTAATCTTCAGCGTCGACCAGTCCCGGTCGATGCGCGACCAGGCCGTACCTGGACACAATAGGTGGCATCCGGATGTTCCGGTCGCCGCGATGGTCCGCCCGGGGGACGAGTTCCGCGTCGAATGCCGCGAATGGACCGACGCGCAGATCGGCAACAACGACTCCGCCAACGACGTCCGCGACGTCGACCTGATGCGCTGCCACATGCTCAGCGGGCCGATAGGCGTCGAAGGCGCGGAGCCGGGCGACCTGCTCGTCGTGGACATCCTGGATCTCGGGCCGGTACCGCAGCAGGTCGGAAACGCACCGGGTGAAGCCTGGGGATACACCGGCGTCTTCGCCAAGGCCAACGGTGGAGGCTTCCTGACGGACTACTTCCCCGATGCCTACAAGGCGATATGGGACTTCCATGGGCAGGTGGCGACCTCCAGGCACCTACCCGGTGTCCGCTTCACCGGCATCACCCACCCGGGCCTCTTCGGCACCGCGCCGTCCGAGGAACTGCTACAGCGGTGGAACACGCGTGAGCAGGCCCTGATCGACACCGACCCCAACCGGATCCCGCCACTCGGGCTCGCGCCCGACCCCGACCAGGCCCTCGCCGGCCAGGCGACCGGATCGGATGCCGGACGTATCGCCCAGGAAGGGGCCCGCACCGTCCCCGCACGGGAGAACGGCGGCAACCACGACATCAAGAACTTCACTCGTGGATCCCGCGTCTTCTACCCGGTCCATGTTGCGGACGCCAAGCTGTCAGGCGGTGATCTTCACTTCAGCCAGGGAGACGGTGAGATCACCTTCTGTGGCGCCATCGAGATGGGCGGCTACATCGACTTCCACGTCGATCTGCTCAAGGGTGGCATGGAAAAGTACGGTGTCACCACCAACCCCCTCTTCATGCCGGGCAACGTCGAGCCCCGGTACTCGGAGTTCATCTCCTTCATCGGGATCTCCGTGGACCACGACACCAACACCAACTACTACCTGGACGCGACGGTCGCCTATCGCCGCGCCTGCCTCAACGCCGTCGAGTACCTGAAGAAGTTCGGTTACACCGGAGAGCAGGCATACCTGCTCCTCGGTGCGGCCCCTATCGAGGGACGCATCAGCGGGATCGTCGACATCCCCAACGCCTGCTGCTCCCTCTACCTCCCGACCGGGATCTTCGACTTCGACGTCCATCCCACTGCGGAGGGACCGAAAGCCGCAGACCGCGGTCAGTGCGCGGTGACCACCTGAAGCCGACCGATCCCCCCTGACCGGGATCCGGCACCACCGGGCCCTGACTCCGATCGGCACAAGCCGCCCGGAGGCCGGGCCCGGCCCGGCAGTGGGACAGTCACACGATCGCAGTGAGTCGCTCAGGCGGTATCCGGACAGTGAGGGCCGGGGACTATCCGAAGACCGCCTTGGCCACGGCCAAGCCGATGAACACCGCTCCGAGCCCCGCGATGACCGAGGCCACCACGTTGACGAACGCCAGGAACCTCGCGCCGGCCGCGGCCAGGCTCAGCGTTTCATAGGAGAACGTCGAGTACGTGGTCAGCGCCCCGCACAGCCCGGTCCCCAAGAACAACTGCATGTCCTTCGACGCGGCACCGGACAGCGCCGCCCCCGTCAGTGCGCCGAGAATCATCGAGCCGGTGACGTTGGCGGCGAAGGTGCCCCACGGGAAGACCGTGTCGTGACGCGCCTGGACCGCCCGGTCGGTCAGATACCGCAGCGGGGCCCCGATCGCGCCGCCGAGCAGCACCAGCAGCAATCTCATCGGCTCACGGCCTCCCGCCCCACGTAGTGCACCACCTGAACCTCCTCCAGGGTCACCAGCCCCTCGATGGCCAACTCGTCCAGCTGCGGCAGGAAGGCACGGATCCGCTCCTCCTCGTCCACGATGACAACCGCGATCGGCAGGTCGTCCGCCATCGACAGCAACCGGGTGGTGTGCACGATCGAGGACGCCCCGAACCCCTCCACCCCACGGAAGACCGACGCCCCCGCCAGCCCGGCCTTGTGAGCACGGTGCACGATCTCCGTGTACAGCGGCCTGTGATGCCAGGTGTCGGTGTCGTCCACGAAGACCGTCATGCGCAGTGCGCGACCCGTAAGCTCCATCACTGTCTCCTCCCGACCAGGGCGCGGCGCGCCGCCGCCACGCCGATCGTCACCGCGGCCATCGCGGCCACAACGGTCACCGCCAGGTAGGCCAGCGCAATACCGGCCCGCTCCTGGACGACCAGACGTTCGATGTCGGCGCAGTACGTGGAGAAGGTGGTGAATCCGCCCAGCACCCCCGTGCCGAAGAACGGCCGCACCAGCGGGTGCACCGACCACACCTCGGTCACCACCACCAGAAACACCCCGATGATCAGACAGCCGACCGCGTTGACACCCAACGTCGTCCACGGGAACGCGCTGCTGCCCGTGGGCCACAGTTGCCCCGCCTCATAGCGGGCGCCCGCCCCCACCGCCCCACCGACGGCGATCACGGAAAGCACCGCCGACTCCCGCCGACGCGCTTCACCCCGAAGCCGCGCCTCCCCAGCAGCCGTGGCCCGCCCGGCCGGCCCGGCGACCGTGCTCGGCCCTCCAGCCACACCCCTCAGACCGCTGCGCCCCACACGCCTCTGCACACCGACCACCGTGTACCCGCCCCTGCTCCAGGTGAGCAAGGGCCGTCGTCGCGTCACTGCCGCCCGTCGGGCACCATCCCCTGTAACCCCATCGATGCCGTACGACCACCCTAAACCTCGCTCCCGAGGAGGCGTGTCCGAGGTGGGCGATGGACACGCCGATCCGCGGCTCGCGGGTGTGGTGCCGTTGCGCGACGGCGTCGGCCAGGTCGGTGAAGCCCCTCGCATAGGAGTGGTCGAGCGGATGCCAGCCCTCGTCCCGGCCGCCTACGTGCAGAACGAAGAAGCCGCCGAGGGCCGCCACGTCGTGCAGGGCCGCGGTGACGGCCTCTGCAGACGCCCGAGCATGTTCGGTCATGTCGGGGCGCTTCCTTTCTGGCGAGTGTCCCGATGCGAGATCAGTGAGTGAGCGTGAGTGCCCGGCTCGTCCGACAGCGGGTCACCGCCGAGGCGTGCGGGCCCTCCTGGCGGGCACGGCTTCAGGAGGCCGTACGCCGCCGCGGTGGCGTGATGGCGTACAGGTCGAGGATGTCCGGCCGGGCAGCCACACCGGGTCCGCCCGCGCGTACCCAGGCGGCGATGTCCTCGGTCGTGTCCGGGTCGTTGACCAGCCCCAGCCAGACGGGCCGGGCACCGGCGGCACGGCCCGCGGCGGAGGGCTGGACGACGATGACATTGGCCTGGTCGCAGACGTCGAGGCAGTCGGAGACACGTACCGGCGCCACCGCGCGCAGGCTCTGGGTCTGGGCCGTGTGATCGACGCCGGTCACTTTGGGACTGCCACAGCAGCAGTCCCGGCACACGACGATGCGGCACGGGACCGACCCGGTCACCGTCACTTCCGTAGACTCGTCGGCCGTCGCTCCGGTCGGCATTGCGGACATGTACACGCCCTCCCCTTCCCCGGTACCCGGTACAGCGCCTCGTACGGCACGACCACATCGAGCGCGGTCGATCTGTCGTACAGCAGTACTACAACTCACGTCCTGCTCCCTCCGACTCCGGCGATGCTCTCCCGTCCCGCCGGGTAGCCTGCGCCGACGGTGTCTCACCGGCCGTCACCAGCCCCGTGCCAAGACCACCCGCCACTACAGTGGGCGAAGTGCTGGTCCGCTCCGGCCCACTCCCGCACTCCGCAGGGACCGGCAGGCGCGGACACGCGTTCGTCTGTCCAACCCGCTGGTCCGTGGGAAAGGCGGGCCCTCGGGTTCAGGAGCCGAGGCTCCTGAGGTCCGCCGCGAGTGAGCTGATGGCTGCGGGGTTGCGCGGGCTTTCGACGAGGTCGACGTAGTCGAGAACGACGATCCGGTCGTTCTTGACGGCGGAGACGTTCGCGAGCGGCTTGTAGGACTTGAGGAACTTGCGCTTCTGTTCCGCGGTGATGTCGCCGTAGTCGTTGATCACGATGACCTCGGGGTCGCGGGCGACGACGGTCTCCCAGCCCACGGTGGTCCAGCTGTCCTTGAGGTCCTTCATGATGTGGTCGCCGCCGGCCTTGGTGATGATGTCGTGGGGTCCGGCGAAGGCGCCGGACGTGAACGGCTTGTCCTCGCCACTGTCGTAGAGGAACACCCGGGGCCGGTCGGCGCCCTTCGGAGCCCTCGCCTGTGCTTCGGCCACCTGCTCGCGGAACGAGGTAATGAGGGTTTCGGCCCTGTCCTCGACGTCGAACACCTTTCCCAGGTTGCGCAGGTCCGTGTACAGCGCGTCGAGCGGTGGCATCACCCCGCGGGCCTTGCCCTGTCCGTTGCGGCACGACTCGCTGAGCAGATACGAGTCGATGCCCACGCGTTGCAGCGCGGCGGGCGTGAAGCCCTCGCCCTCGTTGAATCCGTAGTTCCAGCCCGCGAAGACCAAGTCGGCACGGGCGTCCAGTACCAGCTCCTTGTTGATCCGCTCCTTCGAAAGCCACTTGGTCTTCCGGTAGCCGTCCTTCCACGGCACCGTCGTGAGATCGCCCTTGTCGTCGGGCATGACGTATCCCGCCATGTGGTCCTCCAGGCCGAGGGCGAACATGATCTCGGTGATTCCCACGTCATTGGTGACCACGCGCTGCGGAGCCCGCTCGAACGTCCTCTTCTCACCGCAGTTCTCCACCGTGATCGGGTAGTGGTCGTCGGACGCCCGCGCGGCGTCCCCCTCCCCCTCCCCCTCCTCCGACGAGACGTCCGCCCCGCAGCCGGTGACGGCAAGAGCCAGGGCGAGGACGAGAGCGGCGGGGCGTGCGAGGTGCGGCATGGTGGTGGTGACTCCTTCGAGGGTGGACCGGGGAGGCGGGTTACTGGGAGGGAAGTCGGTCGAAGAGCAGTTGGACCGCGCCTGTTTCCGGGTGGGGGACGCGGTGCGCCCGGACACCGAAGACGTCGGCCAGCAGGACGGGCGTGAGAACGTCGTGGGGGGCGCCGGAAGCGACGATCCGTCCGCCGTCGATGACGTGGACGAGGTCGCAGTGGAGCGCGGCGAGGTTGAGATCGTGCAGCGCGGTGAGCACGGTCAGTCCACTGGCCCGGACCAGGGCCAGGACCTCCAACTGCTGGGCGATGTCCAGGTGGTTGGTGGGCTCGTCCAGCACCAGGACCTGCGGCCGCTGCGCGAGCGCGCGGGCGATCAGGACCCGTTGCTTCTCACCGCCGGAGAGCGTGAGGAAGCCACGGCCGGCCAGATGGCCGGCGCCGACTCCTTCCAGTGCGGCGGCACATGTGCGCCGGTCCTCGTCGGTCTCCCGGGCCACCGCCCCCTGGTGCGGCAGCCTGCCCATGGCCACGACCTCGGCCACCGTGAAATCGAACTCCGCGACCGCTTCCTGCGGGAGAGCGGCGAGCCGACGCGCGCTTTCGCGCGTGCTCATGGCCAGCAGGTCGTCGCCGCCGAGACGTACCGCACCGGCTGTGGGACGCAGGGCCCGGTAGACGCATCGCAACAGGGTGGACTTGCCGCTGCCGTTGGGCCCGACGAGCCCCACGAACCGGCCACTGCCCGCCCGCAGCGAGACGTCCTCCACCAGCCGCGCTCCGGAGATCTCCACGGTGAGCTTGTCGATGTCGACCTGCATCACACGCCTCCGAAGGTGTAGGTACGGCGGCGCATGAGCAGGACGAAGCAGGGCACGCCGATCGCGGCCGTCAGGACGCCCAGCGGCAGTTCGGCGGGGGCGAGCACCACGCGCGACAGGATGTCGACCCAGATCAGCAGCACGGCGCCGGCCAGGGGGGCTACGGCCAGCAGCCGGCGGTGGTCCGCCCCGACCAGCATCCGGGCGGCGTGCGGAACCATCAGGCCCACGAAACCGATCGCCCCGCTGACCGCGACCACCGCCCCGGTGACGGCGGCGGTCGTCAGGAAGAGTTCCTTGCGCAGCCGTCCGGGGTCCACGCCCAGCGCGGCAGCGGTCTCGTCGCCCATCGCCAGGGCGTTCAGGCGCCGGGCCGAGCAGCCGAGGTGGACGAGGCCGCCGAGCACCGCGCCCGCGGCGATCGGTACGGAGGACCAACTCGCGCCGCCCAGACTGCCGAGCAGCCACATCATCGCGGACCGGGCCGCCTCACCGTGCTCGGCGGCGAACACCATGAACGTGGTCACGGCCGAGAAGCCGTAGTACAGCGCGGTACCGGTCAGCACGAGCCGGAGCGGCGTCAGCCCCCGCGGGGTGCGGGCGATCGCGTACACCAGCACCATGGCCGCGAGCGCGGAGAGAAACGCAGCCGTGGACAGCGCCCAGACACCGAGTGCGCCGAAGACGCCGAAGATGAGCACGGCGTTGGCCCCGACGGCCGCACCGGAGGAGATGCCCAGGACGAACGGGTCCGCGAGCGCGTTGCGGACCATGGCCTGGACGGCGACGCCGACGGATGCCAGACCGGCACCGACCACCGCCGCGAGCACGGCGCGCGGGAAGCGTAGTTCCCACACGATGACGTAGGAGGAGACCTCGTCCGGAGCTATGGACCCACCGGTCAGCCCCGCCCAGAGGTAGTGCAGCGCCTCACTCCACGAAAGCCCCGACGCCCCGATGCCCGCCCCGCAGGCCAGGGAGACGGGAAGCGCGACACACAGGCCGGTCACGAGCAAGGGCAACGAGACGCGCCGGGGTGGTGGGGGTCCGCTGCTCTTGGTGCGGTGCGGTACGGCGGGTGTGCGGTCGCAAAGCGTGGCCACAGGCGGATCGCTTTCGCCTCGGGCCGTGCACCTGCGTGATCGAAGGAGCGGGCCCGGGCGCTGGGCGCCGTGCGCAGCACCTCTCGCAGTCCACGGCGATTGACAGGAGCTTCACCACCGCGGGTAATCGGGCTTACGGAACCCTGTGCGGGACTCCGCCTACCGTTGCGGGTCAGCGCCGGACTCAAACCGGACTTCCCCCACGAGGCGCTTGTAGCTTAGCGCCTGCCCCATGCCTCCTCTCCACGGGGATTCCGCGCCCCGCCCTGGGACGAGAACGACGAGATCGTGGTACTCGGCGCCGAGTACCCGTGGGCGCCCAGCGACGACATCCGTGCTCTCTTCGAACGGACGGCGCCGACCGGTGAGTTGCCTCTGTTCTTCACCCCGGACTCCTACAGCCGGCACCTCGTGCGCGGGCTGAGGAGCAGGCATGACCGCGGGCATCCGACGCGTCGGGGTGGCCGGCGGCCGGCAGTGATGGGCGTAGTAGGCGGACGGGGCGATCTTGCGGTCGTGGTCGGTCAGGACCCGGCAGATCGGCTCGACGCCGCCGAAGCGGCCCTTGTGCTCGTCGATGAACGCTACGAGCGTGTGTGTGGCCGGTCGGGCTCGGCCGCGAAGAAAGACGCCGCGGCTCTGAGGATGTCGTTCGCCCGCTTCAGCTCGGCGTTCTCCTTCTTCAGCCGTTTCAGCTCGGCGGACTCCTCCGTCGTGGTGCCCGGCCGGGGGCCGGCGTCGATCTGGTCCTGCCGTCCCCGCTTGCGCAGGGTCTCGGTCGTACCGATGCCCGGCTTCTGGGCGACCGCTTTCATCGCGGCCCGCTCGGTGTCGTAGTCGGGCCGCACCTCGGCGACCGTCCGCACCGCACGACGGCGCAGCTCAAGCGGGTAGAGGGAAGGACGTGCGATGACTCGCTCCGCTCACATGATCGAGTTCCTGGCGAACCCGGAACACGGTTCGGTGAACCGTCCCGCTCCCTGCCTCCCGGTCACCCCGAGGCCAGCTGTTCCGCTATCTCCTTGATCCAACCGGCGGTCTTCGCCGGGTCATTGAGGGTGCCCGCCCATGCTTCCGGCTCCAGCTTGTGGTTGGTGGGTCCTGATTTGAGGGCGCTGAGGAGGGCCCTCGCGGACTGCCTCATCTCGGCCGTTGTGTTGCCGCTGCCGGGGATGTCGGGACCTGCCGCCAGGGCGTAGATCTCGCGCGCCATGGCCTGGCGTTCGCCCTTCGACACCTTCGTCCAGAACTTCAGGGCATGCTGCAGCGATTCATTGCGGGATGCGGCCCCCGCCGGGGTCCCGCCCTCCGGCGCCCAGCGCTCGGGGTGGCGGACCTCTTCGTAGCGCTTCGTGGCGGCGCGGAGCGCCTTGTACATGGTGACGCCGAGGACGAGGCCGGCCCCGGCCCCGGCGAGGCCCCATCCGACCGGGTTGCTCGCCAGCCCTGCTGTTCCCGCCGCGACCGCCGTCACGACGCCGGCTGCGGCCTTGGTGGATTCGCCCACCGCGCCGCCGACCGTCTCCTTGCCGATCTTGGTAAGCTGCTTCTTCTTCGCGTACCCCTGCACCGTGCTCAGCTTTTCCACGTCTTTCTCTGCTCGCCGGAGGCTCTCGGCGGCGTCACGGGCTTCCTCCATCGCCTCCCAGGCGGCGTCGATGGCCTCGGAAACCAGCTCCAGCCGTCCCTCGCCCTCATGCTTCCAGTAGGCGTCCAGCGCGACGTACGCCTCCGCCGCGGCCCAGCCGGCCTGCTCCCGCGACTCGTTCAGCCGGGCCAGTGAGCCCGCGTGGACGAGGTGGGGGTCTCCGAGCTTCTTCACCTTCATGTACTTGCTGGCCGCTCCCCCGGCGCGGAAGGCCGCGCGCATGCCCTTGATCGCACCGACGGAAGCGCTGGCGATACCGCTCGCCTCGGACGCCACCGCGGCGTCCGCCGCCTTCTGGATCTTGGTCACCTCCTTGGCGATGGCGGCGCTGTAGCTTCCCGAACCGGCGGCGCCGACGACCGTGTCGACCCCCTTGGTCTTGGCCTTCTTGTTCGCCGTGTGGTGGGCGGCCCCGCTCTCGTGCTTCTTGGCGTCCTTCATGTTCTTGTACGCGTCCATACCGTTGACCACGGTGCCGGCGGCCTCCGTGAGGAGGTTCCCGGACGCGGCGGAGGTCCCCGAGGCGGCGGTGGAGTGCTTGAGACCCTCGTTGGCCGCGGCGGCGGCCTGCTGGGTGAAGCCCGCGTTGGTGGGGGTCTGGACACCCTTGATGAAGGTGTCGATGGGCTCGAGATTCTTCTTGAACCTGTCCAGGAGCCCGGCGATCCGGTCGCGATAGTCCTTCTTCTTCGCTCCGGCGGACGCGCCGCCGTTCTCCGGCGCCTTCCCCTTGTCCGCGCCCCTGGCACGCTGCACCGCCGCGGTCGTGGCCCGGTTGCCGGCGCTGGACTGCAGCTGGAGGAGGGCGTGCTCCCCCGAGTTCCTGGACGGACTCCCGGTCCGGCTCCCTTCCCGACGCTGCCGGGCCGACGTCAGGACGGCTGCGGACTGCCGTGTCGAGGTGCGGTGAACCGGGGTGCTCATGGACATACCTCTCCTGCTGCCGGACCGGGCGAGGCGAAGATAGCCAGGCACGGCCAACAGAAGGGGTGCGGTGGGGAAACCCTTCGGGAATGCTGTGGAACACGTTGTGGGAGAACGGGTCTCGGACTTAGAGCTTGTCTCAGGTGGCGATTTTTGCGAGCTTCTTGTAGCGGCACAGGGCTGCTGCCAGGCCGAGAAAGGCCAGGTAGTTGCGGGGGGTGGCGTTCGTAGCGGTGGTTGAGCGGCGGTATCCGGTCAGCCAGGACATCGTGCGTTCGATGACCCACCTTCGGCGCCCCAGCCGTTCGCTGGACTCGACTCCCTTGCGGGCGATGCGCTTGCCCCATAGCCATTTCCGCAGGTGAGCTACGTCGTACGCCTTGTCGGCGTGCAGGCGCTGGGGCTTGGAGTACCGACCGCGGTGAGGGTGGCGTCTCGTGTGGTCACCTTCGGCCATCGGCTTCAGCGCGAGGTTGTCGTGGGTGTTCGCCGCGGAGAGGCCGACGAGAAGAGGCAGTCCGTCCGCGTCCGACAGGACGTGCGTCCTGGAACCCGGCTTGCCCCGGTCGACAGGATTCGGACCTGTCAGGTCCCCCTTTTCAGGGCCCGCGTGTTCACCGGGTCGATCGCGCAACGGGACCGGTCCAGCTCACCCCGGGAGCCAAGTTCGTCCAGGACCGGACGGTGTAGCTTGGCCCACACCCGGGCCTTGGTCCACTCGGTGAACCGGCTGTGCGCCGTGGCTCCGGACGGCCCGCGGGACCGCGTCAGGACGTACCGGCGCTCCACGGCATCGTCGACGCCCTGACCGAAGCCGGCACCTGCGGGATCCGGCTCGGGGTGACGTTCCTTGACGCGTCCCCCCCTCCAGTCAGCGCAGGGTCGGTACGGTGCCGCATTCCGCCCACCTGACGTCGACCCCGCGCAGGTCTCTGCCCCACTCTTCGGAGATTTCCGCGAGCCGGGCGGCGTCGGGCGGGGTGCGGCCGAGGCCGATCGCATACCGTGCGAACGTCGGCCCGGTCTCGAACGGGCGGGGCCAGGCGCGCGCATCCCCCGCTCCGGCGTCCTCCAGAGCGGTGAGCAGCGCTCGCAGACGCCCCCGGACGCGCCCCAGAGTCTCCTCGAACTCCTCGGCAGGGCCCGGGGGTACGGTCAGGATCGCCCAGGCCGCGTGCTGCCGGTGCAGGGAGGGCGGCGACAACAGCTCGGGCCAGGGGTCCGTGCCCGCATCCGCTGCCGTTTCCAGGATGGTCCAGGCGCGGTAGAGCTCATCGGTCAGCAGGTCCCGGAAGCAGGCGCCGACCTGTCCGGTGCAGTTGCGGACGGGATCGGTGGGCGTCATGAGTGCCACGGGCGTGTGCGGTCCCGTTCCGGTGGGGGTGAGGCCGACCGGGTCCCGCCAGTTCCAGGCGGCCCAGGTGCCGAAGAAGTGGCGGAGCAGGTCCGGAGCGGCCGGGTCCGTGGCCTCGTATGTCGTACGGGCCGCCAGCACCGACCAGGCCAGGCCCGGCAGTCCACCGAAGGGAGCCGAGTCGAGGCCGCGCGCCCCGGCCCACGCCTTCACCTGCCTGGCGAGCCGGGTGAAAGCGGTGTGGCGGTCGCCTACCGCGGCCCGTACGGCGTCCGCGTCGCTCACCGCACTCAGGGCGATCGCCGCCCCCTCGTCCAACTCGGCGCGGCGGACCACTGCTTCGCCGGGGTCGAGCGTTCCGGTGGCGACGATGACCAGGTCGACGTCCAGATCACCGGTGCGCAGCCGCAGGCCCGGCACCCGGGCGCCGGTCACCTGCCGCACCCGGGTGGCGTCCGGCAGCGCGGCGGTCACCCGTGCCCGGACGCCGGCCGGGTCGGCGCTGCCCGGCAGTGCCGCGACCAGGTCCAGGTCCGCTCCGGCCAGGGCGCAGCCCATACGCCGTGATCCGACGATGTGGACGACTCCGTCACCCAGCGCCGCGGAGATGCGCTGCGCCGTCCTGCGCGCCGGGGCGGCCTGGGCCTCGCTCTCCGCGGTCGGCTCGGTGGTAGCGGGCCCGGGGGTAGCGGGCCCGGGGGCAGCGGGCCCGGGGGCAGCGGGCCCGGGGGCAGCGGGTTCGGGGGTTTCGGGCAGCCACCGTACGTCGCCCGTTCCGAGAGCGATCGTGGCGCGTGGACGCATCGGTTCGTCGCCCCGGCGGGAGAGCAGGACCAGCTCTTCGACTCGTGCCGACATGCCGTCGAGCCGGGCGGCGCATGCGGCGGCGAGGCGCTGCGGATCCCTCGTCCGGCCCAGGGTGAGATGGGGGGTGAAGCCCTCGGCGCGCCCGCGGCAGCGCGGAAAGCGCTCCTCCAGAGTGCGGCGCAGTCCTGCCCACGGTGCTTCGCCGGCCGCCGCCGGGTCGAGCCAGACGGTGGCATCGTCCCGGTGCCCGAAGGTGTGCACCCCGTCCAGCCGGGCGGTGAAGGCCGCCGTGCCGGCCGCCGCTTCGGCCAGCAGCGGGGCGGCTCGCTCGAAGTCGGACTCCGGCACGAAACCGAAGAGCAGATTGACGTGGGGCGGCCAGCGATGGAACTGCGGATCGTGCTCCTGGCGGATGCCCTGGAGGATCGGCCACAGCTCCTGGGGAGGTATCCACGCCAGCGCGGTGCGGGCTGTCGGCCGTGCGTCGAGGACGTCCGTGGGCTCCGTACCGCTCAGCTGAAGGTCCGCCTCCACGCCGTAGTGGTCCGAGACGTAGAGCCCGTCCGTTGTGGGCGAGTCGCCCCGCAGGAATGCCCCGGTCGCCCGCAGCCGTTCCGTGCGCAGGAAGATCCGGTCCAGCCGGGAGGCCCGACCGGACAGCGAGGACACCGCGGCCAGCGGATTGACGCCCGGGTCGAACGTGGGCGTCCGGTCGCCGGGCCCGTGGACCTCCGTCCAGGCGTCCCGCAGCCCGAGCGCGGCGGCCGGTTCGTCGCCGCCGTCGTTGAAGTCACCGACCAGGATCAGATCGCCGTCCACGCCGCCGAGTCCCTCGGCGAGCCGGCCCAGTTCAGCCTGCCGCCGGGCCGGGCCGTTGTGGGAGTGGTCACTGCTCAGATGGGTCGTGGCCACCACAAGTGGACCGGAGCCGGTCTCCACGGTGATGGCGGTGACGGCCTTGTGCGGTCCGAGTTCGTGCCGCCCCGCCTCCCGTACGGGCAGCCGGCTGAGCAGCAGCAGCCCGCTGTCCTCGATGTCCTTCCCTCCCGGGGCGGTGCCCAGGGTGTAACCGGCGCGGACCCAGGGTGCCCGCAGCAACAGGGCGAGCAGACCGGCCTCGACCTCCTGGAGCGCGATGACGTCCGCGTCGGCGTCCTCCAGGGCCGAGAGCAGCAGGGGGCGGCGCCGGGCGGTGTCGATGCGGTCGCTGTCGTACCGGTCCCACAGCGTGTTCCAGGTGAGTACGCGCAGACTTCCCGCGCTCGGCACGGTCGTCCGGGGTGCGCCGTCCGCGGGTCGCCATCCCTCTGCCGGTTCCCACGCGTAGGGCGTCCCGCCTGTGAAGAAGGGCGCTCGCAGCAGGCGCGGGTGCCGCACTCGTCCGGCGTCCGACGCGTCGATGCGGTCCACACCGGTGGTGCGGTCCCAGACCAGCTCGCCGTCCGCCTCGACGAACAGCACCCGGTGCCACGGGATGTCGCCGCCGGGTACGAAGGAGGGCAGCGGGACTCGTTCGGGGGCGGCACCGCGCTGGGTGATCCCCAGCACGAACCGGGCCGGGTCGAACCGCGGGTCCCAGCGGACCCGGTGATAGATCTCGTCGCTCGTACGCATTACGTCTCTCCTCCGTCCACGATGCCGTCCAACGTGCCTGTGGTGTCGTCGACGGTTCCGCCCGCTCCGATGTACCAAGTGCGGTGGGCCTCAGCCGGGTAGGGCGGGGTGAACCGGTGCAACTGCGAGGCGAGCACCTCGGGCGGCACCGGGTGGGCACGCCCCTTGTTGCGCCGTGCCAACTCTTCCACGTCGACCAGCGCGACCACGTGAGTGACCAGGGCGTCGCGGCGCCGTGCCACCCCGTGCACCAGGGAACGCTGGTGCTGGTTGAGGGACGTGGCGTCCCACACCACGGTCCCGCCGCCGGCCAGCGCCGAGTCGAGCCGGCCCAGTCCCTCCCGCAGGACCTCCCCGTTGGCCCGCTGGTCGGCCCGGGAGCCCCGGGCCCGGCGCAGATCGTCGAGGGAGACGCACGAGTCGGTCCGGGGGAGACTCCCGGCGAAGGTGCTCTTCCCGCTGCCCGACGGCCCGACGAGATGGATCAGCCGGGGAAACGCCCCGGAACGCCACCGCCAGCTCGCCGCCACCGCCTCGTCGACGGTGGAGATCCGCCCTCGGGCGAACGCGTCCCGCGCCTCCGCCCAGCACCGGTCGGCGGAGGCGGAGCCGAGGCCGGCGAGTGCGTCCCGCAGCCCGGCCCGCAGCGGCTCCAGCGGCGATTCGCCGAGCAGCCCGGCCTCCTCGGCGTGCAACGCGGACCATTCGACCTGTTCGCGAGCCTCGGCGGTGTGCGCGACCGCCCCTGCGACCGCGTGAAGCACCCCCAGGTCGGCGGCGAGAGCGAAGCGTGCCAGACCGGTCCGGCGGTCGCCGTCCGGGTACGGGCGCTGAAGCCTCGGGGACAGCCCGACCAGGTCTGCGATGCGGCGGGCGCCCGGCATGCCCAGCGGCCCCGCGAGGCGGGGCCCGAGCCACGCCCGGCGCGTGCTGTGGAGCATCGCGGCCAGGACACCCTCCAGCCGTACGTCCCCGGACCGGCCCAGCACGTCCAGTCTCGCGGACACATCGGCGACGGCGGCCTCGGCGGCGGCCGGATCCTCGGGGGCGACGCCCAGCGCGGCCGACAGAGACGGCACGTCGGCGGCCGCCCCCGAACGCACCGCCCACAGCGCGGCGTTCGGGCCCAGAACGTTCTGCACGACAGCGGCGTGCATCCAGTGTGTATCGGTTCGAACGTGTCTTTCGCGCACCCACTTGGCCACCCGCTGCCCGAACTCCTGCCGGCCGAACCCCTCGACGGTGCGTACGACGTAGCCCTCCTGGCGCACGGTGTCCAACCGCAGCGCGCGCAGCGCACGCTCGTCGAAGACACCCCGCCACAGCACCCGCGGCACCGGAACTCCCAGCCGTCGCAGGAACCGGACCGTCCGGTCCCAGTCCAGGCAGCGGTTGCCGCCGTCCCAGACGGAGAACCCGTAGAACCAACTCTCCAGGTCTCCGTAAGCGATCGAGTGCCGCGCGAAGAGGTTCTCGCCGCACACCCGCCAGTCGTGCGGGATCTCCGCGCCGATCCGTCCCTGCAGGCTCTTCACCCACGCCCGCGAGGGATGGTGCGCGGAATCCAGCGACCGGGCGTGCAGCCCGTCGGCATAGAGGGTGGTGTTCTCCCCGTCGAGTTTCTCGGTGACCACGACCTCGCGGCCGCGCAGCCCGGACAGATCATCGGCTCGTATGTCGTCCGACGCGGCCCCCGGCGACCATGGGAGATGAGGCGTACGGGGGTAGTGCACACGCATGATCCGCTTTTCGTGACGATGTCGGGTCCGGTCACTGTAGGAGCCCGACGAGAACAGATCCACCGAATAATCGCCGACCGGTAGGACACCCCGTGTGGGCGGGTGACGTGCCGTCGGCTCTGTGTCTCCCGCCCTTCGGTCGCTCGCATGAGGGCGGCTGGGCGCCGCAGGCCCGGTTTCCGGTGCTGGGCGATTCCAGGGGCCGGCTGTCTGTGGGCAGCTGCGGGTGGATGCCTTATGCCATGTGCGGGACAATGCGCCGCGCACGTGCGACGGTGGGCGGCTCGGGACGGCTCAGCGCAGCACGTCCGCCCAGTTCGCGGGGACGCGGCCCGCCGGGCCGGGTGTCGGCTGGTCCGCCGGGTGGCTCACCGGCGGCGCGAGCTCGGGGCCGGTCTCGTACAGCTCGTTCGTTTCGTAGTTCCAGAACCAGCCCTCGCCCGGCTCGTAGCTGCGGATCACCGGGTGCCCGGTGGCCCGGTGGTGGGTGGTGGCGTGCTTGCCGGGGGAATCGTCGCAGCAGCCGATGTGGCCGCACTGCGCGCAGCGCCGCAGATGGAACCACCAGCCGCCTGCGGCGTCGCACTCGACGCAGCCGGTGCCGCTGGGCGGGACGCGAGGGTCGATTCCGGTGTCGCTGGTCATACCGGCTCCTGGGATGTCGTACGGTCCTCGGACGTGAGCGGCGGCCCGTCGGACGAGGCGGAGGAGAGGGCCGTTGCGTCGGGTTCGACGGCGGCCAGGGGCAGCAGTACCCGGAAACGGGTGTCGCCGGGCACCGACTCCACGCCGATGCTGCCGTGGTGCTTGTGGACGACGATCCGCCGGGAGATGTCCAGCCCCAGACCGGTGCCCCGGCCGACCGGCTTGGTGGTGAAGAACGGGTCGAAGACGCGGTCGCGGATCTCCGGCGGCACGCCGGGCCCGGTGTCCCGGAACTCGACGAGAAGCCGGTCGTCGTGGAGCGCGGTGCGCACGGTCAGCGTGCCGTCGCCGCCCGCGCCGCCCATCGCGCAGACCGCGTTGTCGATCAAGTTGGTCCACACCTGGTTCAGTTCCGCCGGATAGGCGGGGATCCGCGGCAGCGTACGGTCGTACTCCTTGACGATCCCGATCCGCGGCCCGATCTTGCCGGACAGCATCAGCAGCGTGCTGTCGAGGAGTTCGTGCACGTCGGCGACCTGGTAGGGGGCGCGGTCCAGCTGGGAGTACTGCTTGGCGGCGTCCACCAGTCGGGAGACCCGGGTGGTGGAGTCCGCGATCTCGTCCATGAGCAGCTCGGTCTCCACCGTGTAGTTGAGCCAGCCCACGGCGCCCGGCAGGATCTCCTGCCCGACGGCCGCCGCGACCCGCTCCAGCCAGTCCATGTCGAGCCCGGCCTGTACGAAGGTCGGCGCGATCTGCCGGCCCTGCTCGATGCCGTGTTCCTCCAGCCAGTCGGTGAGGGTGTCCTCGCGGTCGGCCACCTCCAGCGGGGTGAGCACCGGTGCCTTGGCGACCCGCTCGGCGGTACGTTGCTGGATGTCGATGAGATTCGCCAACTGGTCCTTGGAGAAGGGGCTTTCGGCGATGAGGGCGAGCTTGTGCCGCATCCTGGCCACCCGCTCCCGCAGCGTCGCGGTGGCCCGGACGGCCGCCGCCGCCGGGTTGTTGAGCTCATGGGTGAGCCCGGCGGACAACGACCCGAGCGCCAGCAGCCGCTCCCGCTGTCCTACGGCCGCCTGGGCGCTCTTCGCCCCGAAGAACAGCCCTTCCAGCAGATGCACCGCCATCGGGAACCACTCGCGCATGATGTCCGCGAACGTCTCGGCGGGCAGCACGAAGAACCGCGTCGGCTCCGTGACGCGCATCGAGTTGTTGTAGACCTGCCGCAGCCGGTCCCCGAGGTACGCCTGCATGGCGCCCGAATAAACCCCGCGCTGCGAGGACCGGACGACCTCCACGTCGTCGCCACCGACCCGGCGGGAGAGCACCACCGTGCCCTCCAGCATCACGTAGAAGCAGGCGGCCGGCTCGCCCTCGGTGTAGACCGGGCCGGGGTCGAACCGCTCCGTCCGCCCCTCGCGGCACAGCCGGTCCAGCTGTTCACCCGACAGCTTCTCGAACAGGAACAGCGAGCCGATCTCCTCCGGGCCGCACGGCATCGGCCGGCCGCTCATGACTGCTCCAGATACCGGTGGACGAGCATCACGGCCATGGCTCCCTCTCCTACGGCGGACGCGACCCGCTTGGCGGACTCCGCGCGCGCGTCACCCGCGACGAACACGCCGGGCACATCGGTCTCCAGGTGGTACGGCGGCCGGTCCAGCTCCCAGCCGGGGGGCGGACGTCCGTCGGGCGTGAGGTCGGGCCCGGCCAGGATGAACCCGCGCCCGTCTCTCAGCACCGTGCCGTCCAGCCAGTCGGTGAGCGGGGCCGCGCCGATGAACACGAACATCCACTGGGTGTCGACCAGCTCGCTCCGCCCGCTCGCCGTGTCGCGCAGGGTCAGCTTCTCCAGGTGGCCGGAGCCGTGCGCGGCCTCCACCACGGTGCCCGTGCGCACCGAGACGTTGGGGGCCTCCTCGATCTGCTGGACCAGGTAGTACGACATCGACGCCGACAGGGAGGAGCCCCGCACCAGCAGGGTCACCGACTTGGCGTCCCGTGCCAGGTACACCGCCGTCTGCCCCGCCGAGTTGGCGCCGCCCACGATGTAGACGTCCTGGCCCCGGCAGGACGGCGCCTCGGTCAGAGCCGAACCGTAGAACACCCCGCAGCCGGTCAGGTCCCGCGCGCCGGCCGCGGGCAGCTGCCGGTAGGACACCCCGGTCGCCAGGATCACGCTGTGTGCGGCGACCGCCGAGCCGTCCGAGAACCGTACGGTCCGGGCCGCGCCGCCCACCTCCAGGCCCGTCACCTCGCGCGCGGTGAGGATCTCGGCGCCGAACCTCGCCGCCTGCCGGCGGGCCCGGTCGGTCAGCTGGGCGCCGGAGACGCCGTCCGGGAAACCCAGGTAGTTCTCGATCCGGGAGCTCTGCCCGGCCTGTCCGCCGGTCGCCGAGCGCTCCACGAGCACCGTCCGCAGCCCCTCCGAGGCCCCGTACACGGCAGCGCCGAGCCCGGCCGGGCCGCCGCCCACCACGACGAGGTCGTAGAAGTCGGCCGCCGGTGTCGTCGCCAGCCCCACGTGGGCCGCGAGCTCCGGTGCCTCCGGCTCCAGCAGGGGCGTGCCGTCCGGGGTGACCACCAGCGGCAGCCGCTGCCCGTCCTGCCCGGCGGCGGCCAGCAGCCGCCTCCCCTCGGGCTCGTCGGAGGAGTACCAGCGGTAGGGCACCTGGTTGCGGGCCAGGAACTCCCGCGCCTGGGACGACCGCGCCGACCAGCGGTGCCCGACCACCTTGGTGCTGGGCACCGGCCGGTAGTCACTGCGTCGCCAGGCCTGCAGCAGGTCGTCCAGGACCGGATAGAGCTTCTCCTCGGGCGGGTCCCAGGGCTTGAGGAGGTAGTGGTCCAGGTCGACGACGTTGATCGCGTCGATCGCCGCGTCGGTGTCCGCGTACGCGGTCAGCAGGACCCGCCGTGCGCCCGGGTACACGTCCAGGGCCTGTTCGAGGAACTCGATGCCGTTCATCCGCGGCATGCGGTAGTCGGCCAGGATGACGGCGACGAGGTCTCCGCGCAGTTTCAGCTCGCGCAGCGCGTCCAGCGCGGACTCGCCGGACTCCGCGCGCACGATCCGGTACGAGGCGCCGTAGCGCCGCCGTAGATCCCGGGCGACGGCGCGGGAGACCCCCGGGTCGTCGTCCACGGTCATGAGGACGGTCCGCGTCGGCTCCACGGCCTGTGCCATGTGTCTGTCACCCCGTGTGGTCGGACAGGCGGCCCGGTGCGCCCTTGCGGCACCGCGCCGGCTCCCGCCCATCGTATGTTCGATCGCCCCGGTTTGCCCGAGTGTGCGGATGTTTGCCCTCCCGGCCGCCCGCTTCCGTGATCACCCGGTGGGGAGGACCGGACCGAGGACGACTCACCCCACAGGGAGGCGGACGGCACGACGCGGCCGATCACGGCAGGGGTGGCCGCAGCGGAGGAGAGCCTCGCCGCGCCGGAGTGGGCAGGACGGGAGGCCGGGCGCCGCGGGCCGCCGCTGCGCGCCTGGCGCATCGGCGTGCCCATCTCCCGCAAGGGAGTCGAGTCCAGCGAACGGCTGGGGCGCCGAAGGCGGGTCATCGAACGATCGATGTCCTGGCTGACCGGATACCGCCGCCTCAACCACCGCTACGAACGCCACCCCCGCAACTACCTGGCCTTTCTCGGCCTGGCAGCAGCCCTGTGCCGCTACAGGCGAGGGCCTTGACCTCGAATCCTGGACACGGGTCATGCGGCTGGTGTCAGCGTAGTCGATGTTGTTCGGGACGCTGTTTCATGGGCGATCGGACTGCGGTGTCCGAGGCGGGAGTGACGGCGCCGGGTGTTGTAGCGCTCAAGCCGGCGGAACGCGTCGAGGCGGGCCTCGCGCTCGCTGGACCGGTGCTTGCGGCCCTGGAGCGTCTCGCGTTGCCGCTACTCGGTCTCCTGGAGCCGGCGCAGGCGGTTTTCCTCCGGCAGAGGACGAGCCGCTGGATTCAAGATCCGGGCCGGTCGCGAGCCGAGGCACTGCGTCCTGCCCCGATCCGCCCCCATCCCTGCGGGCCAACGGGTACCGGGCTCCTGTACTGCCGATGGAATCGCCCGCCGCCCCGACTCAGGCCCGCGACCTGCCCAGCCGCCCTCTCCGCGAGCGATCGGAAGTGGGAGGCAGCACCCGACCGTCTCCCACCCGCCAATATCCAGGGCTCAGGCATTTCTGCAGGTCAACGCACTCGTCCGCGCGGCTTCAGCGGCACGGGGAACCCAGGAGGCCGGTCCGAACGCTGCTACGCGGAAGCCAGCACCTCCCCGGCCGTGACCTGGGGAGGGTTGGGGAGCATTGACGCAAGGTTCTCCCTCACGAAGTCGGCCGCTTTCGAGATCGATTCCTCGGCACCGGCCTGGTCCTGGAAGACACCGGTCGAGACCATTACTCCGTCCCCGGCATCGACCCAGTAGTAGGCCACGAAGCCGGAGACCTGGCGCATGAGCGGCACGAAGCCCTCATTCACGAGGCGTCCCGCCGCGACCGGATCGGTCACCCCTTCGTACCGCCGGACTGCTGCGTACATCACCGAGCTCCTCACGGGGGTTCTGGATTCGTCCTCTGCTGAGACGTTGTACCCCTGCGACAGTTGCCTGGCTCATGAGGCGTCCGGCAATCACCTGAAGGGCCGCTTCAAATGATCCGAACGGCGGCTTCCGGCCCGGACACACGGCCCCGCACACGGCTTTCATCGCAGTTGTGTGCTCGTCGTGTTCGCGCAGCATCCGCATGATCGGCTCCAGCACGGACAACGCGCTTGCCGAGTCCTTCGACGCGACGTTCAAACGAGAGACGCTTCAGGGCCGCAAGACCTGGTCCAGCGAACGCGAGGCCCGCCTCGACGCGTTCCGCCGGCTCAACCGCTACAACACCCGACGCCGTCACTCCCGCCTCGGGCACCGCAGCCCCATCGCCTACGAGGCAGCACTCGACACAACATCGACTCCCCTGGCCCAAGCCGCACAGCCCGTGTCCAGGATTCCGGGTCAAGGCCCGTGTGCCGGCGAAGTCAGCTGGTCAGGGCTGCGAGGGTGGCGTCGAGGTCTTCGGTCTTGGGCTGGTTGTGGGGCAGTTTGGCGAGGATCTTGGCCATGCCGCAGGTGTCGGTGAGGGCGGAGAGGACCAGGCCGCCTGCGACGCCCGCGGACAGCAGGCGTGCCGCGCTCCAGCGCTGTCCGGCGAGCAGCCCGGCCAGGACGAGGGTTCCGGCGGCGAGGCGGACCTGGCGGTCCATGGCCCAGGGGGCGCGGGTGCCGGCGGGGCGGTGGGTGTCGTGGCCGAGCTGGGTCCAGGCGGTGGTGCCCCCGGTGAGGGCGGCAGCGATGATCCCCTGAGCGGCCAGGCGCCCGCATGCGGTCGCGGAGCGGGCGCCGGAGGCGCACACGACGAGGAGGTCGCCGCGGTCGGCGGCGGTCTTCAGGGCGGGCATGGCCACGTCGAGGTGGTCGAGGGGGATGTTGTGGGCACCGGGCAGGTGGCCGGAGGCGTATTCGCCGGGGGTGCGGACGTCGATGACGGTCAGCTCGTTCAAGCGGGCGTTGGCCTGGTCGGCGGTGAGGGTGGTGGGTGCCACGGGGGATTTTCCTTTGCTCGGTTGGGGTTACCCCTTCGATAGGATACCCGCGGGGGTATCTCGAAGGAGTGTGGGTTATGGAACTGGCGATGGCGGCTGAGGAACTGAAGACGGTGGTCAACCGGCTGCGCCGGGCGCAGGGCCAGATTGCTGGTGTGATCAAGATGATCGAGGAGGGACGGGACTGCGAGGACGTGGTCACGCAGCTTGCCGCAGCCTCCCGGGCGTTGGACAAGGCGGGTTTCGCGATCATCGCGACCGGTCTGCAGCACTGCCTGACCGATGCGGACATGGCCGCTTCCGGTGACCGGGAGCAGATGCGTGCCCGTCTGGAGAAGCTGTTCCTTTCGCTGGCCTGACCCGGGGCCCGGCCCCTCGCGGGCCGGGGTCAGGTGAGGGCGTCGGTGAGCATGAAGGCGGCCACGGCCAGCAGGACAACGGCGAAGGTGCGTTGCAGCAGGGTGCCGGTGACCTTGGCGGCCACGCGTTTGCCGTCCCAGACGCCGAGGATCGCGGCGCTGGTGAAGGGGCCGATGAGCGCCCAGTCGATGCCGGCGGTGGTGGCACCTCGGGTGGCCAGGGAGGCGAGGGAGTTCGTGGAGATGACCAGCAGGCTGGTGCCGACGGCGGCCTGCATCTCGAAGGCGAGCACACCGACCAGGGCGGGGACGGCGAGGAAGCCTCCACCGACGCCGAGCAGCCCGGTCAGTGCCCCCAGGCCGGCTCCGGTCCCGGCGGCCTTCGCCGGCCGCACCGTCGCGGTGCGGTCGCCGCCGGTCCGGCCGGGCCGCAGCATCTTCACCGCGGCGAGGGCCGCGATGGCGGCGAACGCGGCGGTCAGCAGCGCTTGCGGCAGGCGGGATGCGGCGGCACCGGCCGCGGCGGCGGGCAGGAGTCCGGCCGCGGCGAACAGGGCGCCGGCTTTCCAGCGGACGTTGCCGGTGCGGGCGTGGGCGTACAGGGCGGTGAGCGAGGTGGCGGTGACGATGATCAGGCTGGCGGTGGTGGCGGCGGCCGGGGTGAAGCCGAGCAGATAGATCAGCGCTGGGACGGCCAGGACGCTGCCGCCCCCGCCGAGCGCGCCGAGCGCGAGTCCGACCACCGCCCCGGCGACCAGGGCCAGGATCAGCGCACTCACGCTATGACACCGCCGCTGCCACCCTGACCATCGGTGACCGGCAGGCCCTCACGGGCCCAGGCGGTCATGCCGCCGGTGACGTCGGTGGCCTGAACGCCGCGTCCGGCCGGCAGCTTGGCGGCCTGCTGGGAGCGGCTCCCGGAGCGGCAGATCACCACCACCGGCTTGCCCTGCGCGACTGCCGGGAGCGATGCCCCGGCCGTCAGGCGGGACAGCGGCAGGTGCAGCGCACCGGAAGCGTGCCCGGCTGTCCACTCCGGTGTTTCGCGGACGTCCAGCAGCACGGCCTTGCCGTCGCTGGTCTGCTGATGGGCCTGCTGGGGGGCGAGGCGGCCGGGGCCGCGGCGAAGAAGCGAGAACATCGTGGATCACCTTCGTACGGATGGTGCGGAGGATGCGCGTCAGCCGGTGTGGTCGGAGCGGGTGAGGGGCAGTCCCGCCTCGGTGGTGGCGTCGAAGCCGTCGTCGACGGCGACCACGTCACGGCCTGCGGCATCCAGCAGGGAGGCGGCGATCGCCGCGCGCATCCCGCCGGCGCAGTGCACCCACACCGTCCCCTCCGGCACCTCACTGATGCGGCCGTGCAGCTCGTGGATCGGGATGTGGACCGAGCCGTCGATGAAGCCGCCCGCGCGCTCGGAATCCCGCCGCACATCCAGGACGACCACGTCCTCGCCACGCTCGCGGACATCGGCGAGGTCGGCGAAGCGGGCGCGGGGGAAGGAGGCGAGCTGCTCACCGGCGCGTACCCAGCCCGTCGCCGGGTCACCGGTGGCAGCGGCGGCCGGGCGGTCGATACCGACCCGGGCCAGCTCCCGCTGCGCGTCGGCGACCTGCTCCGGGGTGTCGGCGAGCAGGGTGACGGGCTTGCCCCACGGGATCAGCCAGGCCAGATAGGTGGCGAGCTTGCCCTCGCCCTCGAAGTTGAACGAGCCGGCCACGTGCCCCTCGGCGAAGGACATACGGCTGCGCAGGTCCACCACCCACTCACCCGCGGCCAGCCGGGCGGCGATCTCCTCGCCGTCCGCACGCCTGGGCGGGGTCAGGTCGACCGGCGCGGGGCCGGCGGCGTTGGCCGGGCCCATGTGCGCGTAGTACGCGGGCACGTCGTCCAGCCCGGCGAGCATCTGCGCGACGAAGGTGTCCACGTCCAGGGTCAGCGCGTCGTTGGTCTTGCGCTCCTGGCCGATCGTGGTCGCATCCCCCTCGTCCTGCGAGGAGGAGCAGAAGCTGCCGAACCCGTGCGTGGGCAGCACCGGCACCTCGTCGTCCAGCTCGTCGGCCAGGCGGTGGGCGGAGGCGTGCTGGGCGCGGGCCAGCTCCTCGGTCAGTCTTGGCTCGACCAGGTCCGGACGGCCCACCGTGCCGATCAGCAGCGACCCGCCGGTGAACGCCGCCACACCGCGCCCGTCCTCGGTCAGGGCATAGGAGGTGTGGTGCGGAGTGTGACCGGGCGTGGCCACGGCGCGCAGTATCAGGCCCTCGTCCACCGCGAACGTGTCGCCGTCGGCGACCGGAGTCCGGGCGTAGGCGACCGACGCCCCGGCCGGTACGAGATAGCGGGCACCGGTAATGCGGGCCAGCTCCAGACCGCCGGTGACGTAGTCGTTGTGCACGTGGGTCTCGGCGACGTACGCGATGCGCACCCCGCGCCGGGCCGCTGCCGCGATGACCTGATCGATGTCGCGCGGCGGGTCGATGACCACCGCGGCACCGGGGCCGCCGGCCAGGTAGCTGCGGTTGCCCAGGCCCTCGAATTCCAGGGTGTCGACGAAGAACACGACTACGGCTCCTCTTGAAAGATGTACCCCCGGGGGTATTTGATACTCACCCTAACAGCTATACCCAGGGGGGTATTCCACGGGCGGAAAGCACCCCGCCCCGCCCTGCATCGCACCGCCCCGCTCAGGTACCCGGCGGGGTATAGAGAATCAGTCGTTCCGAACCATCCGGGAGTGTCCGTGTCCTACGACCGCACCGTCCGCCTCGACGCCGACTTCGACACCGCCGTCACCGCCGTACGCAAGGCGCCGGCCGACCAGGGCTTTGGCGTCCTCACCGAAATCGACGTCAGAACCATCCTCAAGGCCAAGCTCGGCCACGACATGGAGGACTACCTGATCCTCGGCGCCTGCAACCCGTCCCTCGCCCACCAAGCCCTTCAAGCCGACCGCGGCATCGGCCTGCTCCTGCCCTGCAACGTCGTCGTCCGCCGCGACGGCGACACCACCCTCGTGCAGGCCCTCGGCCCGAACACCATGGTCACCCTGAGCGGCCTGCCCGCCCTCGAACCCGTCGCCGGCGACGCCGCCGCCCGCCTGGACGCGGCTCTGGCCGCCCTGACCTGACCGACCAGCCGGCCCCGGGCGCCTGGCGACGTGCCACTGCCCGGGGCCGGAGGAGCGCGAGCCCTGCCGGAGCGCGCCCGCGACGACGAGTGGAGCCGCCGTCGAGCAGGTGGAGAAGCCGCGCGTCCGGTTGTCCCGCGCCGAGGACTTCGTCGCCACTCCCGGCCCCGCCTGGAGCAGAACGCTCCGGCCGCCCCTCTGTGAACCCCCGGCATCCCCTCCGAACCGGAACCTCCTGGCCCTGCGGACCGCGCGGGCCGGGCATCGTCACGGCAGGACGGTCAGGTCCGGCTCCAAGCGGCTGTTCATGTCCAGCTCGAACCGGCCGTAGGGATCGACGTGCGTCCAGAACAGCGGGGACAGCGCCCGCCGGTCCGCGTCGGTGAGCCGCTCGGCCCACCCCGGGTCAACGAGGACCTGCTGCATCAGCAGTGTCTCGTGACTCGGCACACCGCCCCCGCCACGGACCGCCCGGCCGGCAAGCAGCAGGCACGTAGGGTCGCGCGCCGACTCGTCACTGGTCCGTGCAACTGCCACCGCTCCGCAGCCGCCGGCTGCCGCAGGGCCGCCGTACACCTCGCCGACGACTTTCGCGTGCCGCTCGTAGCACTTGAGGATGACCCGGCACCCATAAGGAGACTGATCTCGCGGCTCATGCGGAACCTCCTCATGCCGTCGCCATCTTGGTCGCCAAGGCGACCGAAGGAGAGTTTTGATGCCCAGTCAGGTAAGTGGGACGGAGCGGGTGAAGGCTTCCGCGCCGGAGTGCCAAGGGGCTCTCGGGTCGCTGTCGGTGAACGCCTCCCTGCCCGAGGTGCTCGCCCGGGGCGTCGAGGAGCTGCGAGCGGCGGAGCAGGCCGGTGACCGGCGGGAGATGGCCCGCTGCGGGCTGGCCGTGGCGGAGGCGTACCGGAGGCTGGGGCGGATCGAGGAGGCCGACCGGGCGTGGAAGGCGAGCTACCGGGCGGCGCGTTCGGCCGGCCACGAGGGCGCGATGGCGTGGGCCCTGTGGAGCGGGGGCACGCTGGCCCGGCAGCGGGGGGCGTTCCCTCTGGCGTACCGGTTGCTGCGGCTGGCGGCCGAGATGGGCAAGCGGGGCGGTGACGTCGTCGTACGGGGCCATTCGCTGGCGGGGCTCGCCGAAACGGGGCGAATACAGGGCGACTACGAGGCTGTGGGGAGACTGCACGAGCAATTGCTGGCCGAGGCCCGTCGTCGCGGTGAGGCACGGCACACGGTGTGGGCACTGGAGGGCATCGCGCAGATGCACCGCAACACCGGTTCCTACGACAAGGCGCTGGCACTGTTCGAGGAGGCGGCCGAGACGGCGCTGCGTGCGGAAGACCGGCGCGGGTGGGCATGGGCGCTGCGGGGCATCGCGGATGTGGTGTCCGTACGCGACGAAGAAGTGGAGCGTGCCCTGTCGCTGCTGTCGCGGGCGGAGGAGGCCTGCCGCGAGATGCAGTTGTCGAGCGCCCTCGCCTACAACCACAAGATGCGGGGCAACGTGCTGTACCGGGCTGGTCGTTACGCCGAGGCCCGGGAGCTGTATGCGCGGGCGCTGGAGGAGTTCCGCGAGATCGAGGAGCCGCGGGGGACGGCACTGTCGCGACTGGGGCTGGTCAAGGCGCGTGCCCGGCTGGGCCGGGACGCTGCGCGGAGCGCCGCCGAGCTGGCGGAGCTGCGCTCGATGCTCGACCGCATCGGGCTGCGGCACGCCAGGGAGATGGTGGAGAAGGCGGCGGCTGAACTGGGTCTGGGGCCGCTACCGGACGGAGGCCGGGGGCCGGTGCTGCCTGCGGGCGGGACGGAGGCCCTGCAGGCGGCCGGCGTGGAGGGGCTGCGATGAGTTCCTCCATGTCGTCGGTGTACTCCCCCTCCGGCTCGGCGGACGCCGCTGCGACGGGAGTGTCGCACGGTCACGGCGCCGCGGTGGGCGGTGTGCTGAAGCGTTGTCGTGAGCTGGTGCGGCCGTCGCTGGTGGAGGCGGTGGGGCGGCTGCATCCCTGGACCGGTGAGATGGCGGCGTACGCGCTGGGCTGGAGCGATGCAGCCGGGACGCCGGATCCGGGCGGCTCCGAGGGCAAGGGGGTGCGGCAGGCGCTCGCCGTGCTGGGGGCCGAGGCGGTGGGGGCGGACGGTGGAGTGGCTGTCGCGGGTGCGGTGGCTGTGGAGCTGGTGCACACGTTCCCCCTGCTGCACGACGACATCATGGACGGTGACGGCCTGCGGCGGCAGCGCCCGGCGGTGTGGAAGACCTATGGGACGGGTCCGGCCGTCCTGGCCGGCGACGCGCTACTGGCTCTCGCCGTGCAGTGCCTGGCCGAGACACCGGGGCCCTGGACGGGGGAAGCGGTCCGGCGGTTGGGTGAGACGCTCAACGCGCTCGTGTGCGGGCAGGCGGAGGACCTGCGATTCGAGCGGCGTCCGTGGAGCGGAGCCGGTGCGGTGGATCCTGGGCAGTACCGGTCGATGGCGGAGGGCAAGACCGGGTCCTTGCTGGGTTGTGCGATCGCGCTCGGTGCGGTGCTGGGCGGTGCGCCTGCCGGGACCGTGGCGGTGCTGGAGCAGGCTGGGCGGCATCTGGGCGTGGCCTTCCAGGCGGTGGACGACCTGCTGGGCATCTGGGGTGAGCCGGCGGTGACGGGCAAGCCCGTCCACGGCGACCTGCGGCTGCGCAAGAAGACCTACCCCGTACTCGCGGCGCTGGCCGGGGACGGGCCGGCCGCGCGGGAACTGGCGGTGCTGCTGGAGGCGCCCGGGTTGCTGGACGGCGCGGCTACGGCGCATGCCGCCATGCTGGTGGAGGAGGCGGGCGGGCGGGCCGCAGCCCGTGAGGAGGCGCGTCGGCATCTGGACGCCGCGCGTCACGGTCTGCGCGGGGTGCCCTTCGCGCGGGGCGCGGCCGAGGATCTGGACGCGTTGTTCGCCTGCCTGCTCGACCGCAGTTGGTGAAGCGTGTACCGCTCGAAAAGTCATCGCCACGGGTCAGGCGGCGTATCCGTACTCGTTGATGAGACCGCCGAGGACCCAGGTGCGCAGCAGTCGGCGGCTGCTGCGGTGGTGGGCCGCAGCGGGGTGGGCGCGCTTGCAGGCTGTCGGCCGGGGCCGGGGCCGGGGCATGTCAGCGGCGGCGCCCGGACGATGCCCGCTGCGCCGTCTTCTTCGCGTGGGCCGCCGCGTCTGCCACCGTGCGGTCCGGGTGGTGGGCGTGCAGGGTGTCCAGGATGCGCAGCGACGTGCCCGGGTCCGCCTCGACCAGGGCGCCGGCGAGGGCTGCAGCGCCGCCGGGCCAGGCGGCGGCCGCCGTGTCGAAGGCGGGGAGCAGAGTCGTCGGCGGGATGTCGGCCGCGGCCGGGGTGCCCGTCTCGTCCGCGTCGTACCGGCGCTTCACATGGCCGAGCATGTCGTCGATCCAGCGCTGGTCCAGCTCCTCGACGAGCACCGTGGCGCGGGCGGTGAGGGGGACCGTGTCCTCGGGGACGGACTCTCCCCGGGCCAGCAGCAGCCCGCGGGCGGCGGCCCCGGTCACCGGGTCGGTGAGCGCGGCGCGCAGTGCCGTGTCGGGGATCGCGGCGACATCGAGGCGGGCGAAGTACTCGGACGTGCGGGCGGCATCGGCCTCGTCGGCCTTGGCCGCGGAGACGGCGCCGAGCAGTTCGCCCCATGCCTCGTCCGTGCCACCGCGGTGCGCGGCCCACGCGGCAAGCGTGGCGGCGGCGATCCGGGTGGGCCAGTGGCGGGTGGCGGCCACGGTCTCGGCCGCGTTCCACTCCGCCACGGTTTCCTGGTCGGGGGCGGCCACATGGCCTGCGGTGAGCACGTGGCGCATGACGGCGGCGCCGAGCGGGGTGAGCCCGTAGGTGTCGCCGGTACGGAAGACGCAGCCGGTGGAGGCCAGTTGGTCCACGAGTGAGGCCAGGCCGTGTGCGGGGGCGTCGAGTTCGGCGCGGTCGGCGTCCGTGACGGAGGGCATCCCGAGGAGTTGGGACAGTTCCTCGGGCGACGGGAGCTCGTAGGCGTCGGGGGCGTTGCGCGACACGGGCGTCGGAGCGTCCTCCAGTTCGGGCGGCAGGTCGTCGGACTTCGCGTCGGCGATCTTGCGGGCGACCGAGTCGGGGGTGCTGCCGCGTTCGTACAGCGAGTAGAGGAGGTGCGCTGCGTCGAACGAGTACGCCTCCTGCGGGCCGGTGACCAGCGGCAGCCGTTCGGCCTGGGCGGCCAGGACGTCGGCGGCCAGCTCGAGCAGCTCCTGCGGGGTGCCGTCGGCCCACACGGCGGTGGCGGGGCCGGGCAGGCCGCAGCGTTCCGCGACGTCGCGCAGCTCGTCGTCGAAGGTCCCGGCCGCGAGCGCCGCGAGAAGCGGGGCGGCGTGCAGCAGGTCCCGGATCTCGTCGGGCGACGGGACGGCCGGCGGGGGCGGCAGCGGGACGGACGAGTCGCCGTAGTAGTCGAGGTGTTCGTCGAGCATGCGGTCGGCGAGCGCGACGTGCGGCATCGTCTCCGGGGCGGGGGCGAGTGCGGCGTGCCGGGCGGCGAACGCCTCCGTAAGCCCCGCCGCGGTCCACTGGTCGGTCAACACATCGGCGATGCGCTCCAGTTCACTGCCGAGCGCGTCGTCGGGGCGTCGGTCGTCCAGCGGCGGTGTGGGCAGCAGCGGGCCCGCCGGTGATGCCTCGCGGGTGTCGCGGGCGAACGCGGCGAGCAGCGCCTCGCCGAGATGGATCCGCACGGCGAACGTCCGTTCCGCGAGGTCGGAACGGTGCAGCGGCTCGGGCAGAGCCGGCCGGTCGGCGTGCGGTGTGTTCTCGTGGGCGTCGAGCCAGGCCCCCACGGCGGCGGGGTCGTCCGGGTCGACACCGTCGGCGGTCAGCAGCGACGCGTACCAGCGGTGCCAGGTCAGATTCGCCGGGTCCGCCATGGCGCGGCGGAAGCCGGGCACGGCGTCCTCGACGGCGGCGAGCAGGCGCGCGTGACGCTTGGCGTTGAGCCGGCCCGCTGCCCGGACCCGGTCGGCGAGGGTGCCGAGGACGCCGGGCAGGGCGTCCAGCTCGTCGTCACCGGCGCACAGCAACTGCGGCAGGTCCTCGTGCAGCACCTGCCGCAGCAGGCCGGGGGTCGGCTCCGGCACGCCCGCCCTGCGGTCCGCTCCGCGCAGCGCGAGCATCGTCAGCACAGCGTCCGTGAGGCGCACCGGCAGGGCGACGCCTCTCTCCCCCGTCGCCCAGCTGAGGAAGTCGTCGCGGCCGGTGTTCAAGGCGTTCGTACGAGTCACTCGTGGAGCGTATGAGTGCGGGCGGCCCCGGTGATCCTTCCGGGCCCGGAGTTAGCCCGATCGAGCGAGTGATACGTCTGTGCGGCCCGCTCCCCGGCACACCGGGCGGAGCGGCGGCGAGGCGGGTCGGAGCCCGGAACCGGCAGGGGCGGGGCGGGATTCGCGTGGTGGCGACGAGTTCTCGTCGGGAGGGCGCTGTCAGGTTGTTGGGTGGGTCGGTGTCTGACGGTGTGCCGGGGGCGTGGTGGGCTTGCGGTCCGGTCCTGTGTTCAGGCCGTGGTGGGCCGGTCGGCGCCGGTGATCTGGTCCCAGATCGCGAAGCGGATGGCCATCTCGGCTCGGTAACCGTGCGCGCTCATCAGGTGGCGGCAGGGCCGGAAGCGGGGTGAGATGCCGCTGAACGCGGACAGAAATTGCTGGGCTCCGCCGACGCTACGGAAGCCCTTCATGGCGCGTTCGCGTTGCCGGGTGGGCTGGTGGGAGTTCTCGGCCCGGTTGTTCAGGCCCTTGTGCGAACGGTGTTCCACGGAGGGCGTCACCTCGCGGTGGGCCGCGCCGTAGGAGCGGAGCCTGTCGGTGACCATCACCCGCGGCACCGTGCGGGTCGTCTTCAGCAGCCTGCGGAAGAACCGCCTGGCCGCAGCGGTGTCCCGCCGGTTCTGCACGAGGATGTCCAGGACGGTGCCGTCGGCATCCACTGAAGTTCCCCCCGGGTCCTGGACAGCGGGTGTTTACGCTGCGGGGGTGAGGTCCTGCCTGAGCAAGGTTCTCGTTTCGAGCGGGGTGACGTACCCGTACTCGGGGTGCCTGCGGAGTCGGCTGCGGTTGTACTCGATCTCGATGTAGCGGAAGACGTCGGCCCGGGCGGCCTCGCGGGTCTCCCGGACGGTGGTTCCGATCTCCGCTTTGAGGACGGCGAACCAGCTTTCCGCAGCAGCGTTATCGTAACAAGAGCCGACACGTCCCATCGACTGCCTCATGCGCAACGTGCGCATTTCGGTGCGGAATTCGTCACTCGTGTATTCGCTGCCGCGGTCGGTGTGCATGATGCAGCCGTCCTCCGGGCCACCGCGGCCGGCCGCCATCCGCAGGGCGGCGACCGGCAGCGCGGCGCGGTGGTGGTCGGCCATCGCCCAGCCGATCACCTCCCGCGTCGCAAGATCGATACAGGTCGCCAGATACAACTTCCCCTCAAGTGTGACGAGTTCGGTCATGTCACCGACCAGCCGCATCCCGGGGCGGGGTGCGGTGAAGTCCCGGCCGATCAGGTCGGCGGCGAACACCGCCCGCTTCGCCTGCCGGGTCAGGCCCCGCCGCCGGCGGCGGGTGATCCCGACGATCCGGTGCTTGCGCATCAGCCGCTCGACCTTCTTACCGTTCACCGCCCGCCCGGCCCGCCGCAGGGCGGCGTGGATCCGCGGGGCCCCGTAGGCGCCGCGCGATCCGGCGTGGAGCACCCGGATCTCGTCCACCAGGCGTTCCTCCTCGCGCCGTGCGGCCCGGCGCGCCGGCGCGGCCGCCCGGTGCGCGTAGTAGGCAGAGCGTGGCACTCCCAGGGCACGGCACAGCAGCGCCACGCTGTGACCTGCAAGATTGTCGTCCGATGCCTTCTCCGCGTCGATGAATCGGCACCGCGCGGCGGTGTCTACCTCATCTTGTCCTGCGCGAAGAAGGCGGTCGCTTTTCCCAGGATGTCGACCGTCTTCTCCAGCTCGCGGACCTTGCGCCGCAGCTGGGCGAGTTCTTCCCGCTCGGCGCTGGTCAGAGCCCCGGCAGGCCCCTCGCCCCGATCGGCCTTGGCCTGCTTCACCCAGCCACGCAGACCCTCCGGACTCACCCCCAGGTCCCGGGCGACCTCGGTGACCGTCTTGTCCGACGACAGCGCCGGCATCCCGCTTGAAATCCGCCGTGTACCGCTTGCTCGTATTGCTCTTCTTGCTCACTACCTGTGACTGCTTCCTCCGGGACCTTCCGTCCCAGTATCAGGCCGTCCAGGTCAAAGGGGGAGCTTCAGTTGGCGGGGCCGCCACCGGGCAGGGCACGCAACGACAGCCCGTCGGGCCCGGACTGGGCGGGGTCTTCGAAAAGGTCGGCGACGCACTCGCCGAGCACGGTGATGCTGCCGGTGGACCCGGATCGGGCCATGGTGACTGTCTGCCTTTCAGGATGGGCGCGGGGCTGTCGCCCCGCGCTACGGACGCAGCCGAGGCGCGCGCCGGGTGCACGCGACGTGCCGCGAGGGACGTAACCGACCGCATGCGTTGCAGGCTGCGTGACCTGAACGCGTGCAGGCGGATTTGTCTTTCAGGTGGACGAGCTACGGAACAAGACGTACCCATCCGGCTCGTCAGGGTCGTGTGAGTTCAGCGTCCCGCCCCTGGCCTGCCAGAACCGTCTCCTGATGGACACCGCCCGGGGCCAGGTTCCATGCTTCGACGGCGAAGTCGCTGCGTCCGGCGCCTGTCGTACGGGCCTGCAGCCGCCACGGCCCGTCGGCGAGCGGATAGAACCTCAAGGTGAGGACCTGCTCGTCGGCCAGATAGACCTCTGCTATCGAACGGTCCACGATCATGCGCAGTTCGACGGGGGTGCCCGGGCGGGTCGCCGCCGGACACGGGGCGGTGTACGAGCCTCCCCGCGCACGCGCGTCCAGTGACGCGTGGCCGCGGTCGACGATGAGGTGCCCCGCCGCGGGGTCGAGGCTGATGTCGAGGTACTCGGAGCCGTCCGCCGAGGTGACCAGGCGCAGCCCGCTCGTACCGGTGGGGTCGGGGATCAGGGCGGCGGTGAGGTCGAAGGTGCGGCTGACCTGACCGAGTTCGGCCGGCTCGGGACGCGTGACGTGGCCGGTGCGGTGCAGTACACGCGCGCCGCGCAGCGCCAGCAGTTCGCGGGCGGGGCGTTGGACAACCGTGCCGTCAGCGGTGAGGCTCACCTCGCGGGGAAGCGTGAGAACGCCTGCCCAGCCCGCTTCGTGCGCCCAGCCGTCGTCGCGGGCCTCCCAGGCCCAGCCCCACAACAGCCACCGGTCTTCCCCGGGGGCCTTCAGCAGGGCGGGAGCGTAGATGTCGGGGCCGTGGTCCAGCGGTACGGGGGAGGCGGCTGGCGTGAAGCGGCCGTTCTTTTCATGGCCGGTGTGGACGGTGGTGTGGCTGGGGCCGTTCTGCGGGGTCCAGTCGCTGACGATCAGGATGCTCCGGTCGCCGAACGTCGCGTACTGGGGGCATTCCCAGCCGATCGGGCCGGTGCAGGGCGCGGCGTCGCTGGTGTGGAAGGGGCCGAGGTACGCCCAGTTTTCCAGGTCGTCGGACTCGTACAGCAGCGCTGCGGCGCGGCCGTCGTCGAGGGCGGAGCCGACCAGCATCCGCCAGCGCTCGTCCTGCCGCCAGACGTAGGGGTCCCGGTACATGGTGGTGCCGGCAGGCGGCTCAGCGATGAGCAGTTCCGGACGTTTGGCCCATGTGTGGCCGTTGTCGTACGACTCGGCGGTCGTGATCGGCTGCCACCAGCGGTCGTTGCGGTGGGCGGAGTAGAAGGCCACCATGCGGTCGTCGACGGAGACTGCGTTGCCCGAGTAGCAGCCGTCGGCGTCATAGCCGCCGGGTGTGGGGGTGAGGGCTACGGGGAGGGGCTCCCAGTTGATCAGGTCGGGGCTGCGGAAGTGGCCCCAGTGCACGTTCGAGTGCTGCGGGCCGTGCGGGTTGTACTGGAAGAACACGTGGTAGTGGCCGTCGTGGAAGACCAGCCCATTGGGGTCGTTGATCCAGTTGCGGGACGGTCGCAGATGTATGGCCGGGAGGTGGGGGTCGGCAGGCGACGTGGACACACAGGGCCTTTCTCAGGGTGCGCGAAGCACACGGGAGTCATGAGGACGAGGAGGGTGAACGGCGTGGTGGCGCTGTGCGGGGTCAGCCCTTGACGCCGGTGGAGGCGATGCTGTTGACGAAGGAACGCTGGAACGCCACGAAGAGAGCCAGGATCGGCACGGTGATCATGGAGGAGTACGCCATGATCTGGCCCCATCCCACGTTCAGCTGGAAGAAGTAGGAGATGCCCACCATCACCGGCCGCAGTTCCTCGCTCTGCACGACCATCAGCGGCCACAGGTAGGAGTTCCAGGCCGGCAGGAAGGTGAGGATGGCCACGGTGGCGATGGCCGGTCCGGACAGCGGCATGACGATGCGGCGGTAGATGGTGAACCAGCCGGCGCCGTCCACGATGGCTGCCTCGTCCAGCTCCTTCGGGATGCTCTGGAAGTACTGGTGAAAGAAGAAGACCGAGAAGGCGTTGGCGACGAACGGCAGGATCTGCACCTGGTAGGTATCCATCCAGCCGGTGCTCCACTCCAGGTGGAAGCCGTTGACGCGCAGCAGCGGCAGTTGGTTGACCCACCACACCAGCGGCAGTGCGAAGGTCTCGAACGGCACGATGAGGGTGGCGATGACCGCGGTCAGGACGAGCTTCCGGCCGGGCCACTGCATCCGTGACAGGGCGAAGGCGGCCATGCTGTTGACGACGATGCCGAGCACCACGGTGATCGAAGAGATCAGCACGGAGTTCAGCAGGAACCGTGCCGCCGGGACACGCTCGAACACAGCCGTGTAGTGGTCCAGCGACAGGGCGCCGACCGGCAAGAAGGCGCGCAGGGAGTCCAGGTCACCGAAGATCTGGTCGTCCGGCTTGAGCGACGACACGAACATGAAGACGAGCGGGAGCGCGAAGACCAGGGCCAGAACGACGCGGCCGGCGTGACCGCCGAGGTGCTTGAGGAAGGAGGTCATGTCAGTCCTTCTCCCGAGTCAGGAAGCGCTGGACGAGGGACACGCTCAGTACGAGCACGAAGAAGATAAGCGAGATGGCCGCCGCGTAAGCGGTCTGCTGCTGGTCGTAGCCGGTGTGCACCGCCTGGTAGACGACGGTGGTGGTGGAGTCGAGAGGTCCGCCCTGCGTCATCACCCTGATCTGGGTGAAGAGGCTGAGCGCCGCGATCGTGATGGTGACGAGCACGAACGTACGGGTGGCGCGCAGTCCCGGCCAGGTGACGTGGCGGAAGCGGTGCCAGCGGGTGGCTCCGTCGAGATCTGCGGCCTCGTACAGTTCGGCGGGGATGGTCTGCAGCCCGGCCAGCCAGATGATCATGTGGAAGCCGACGCCCTGCCACACCGACATCAGAATGATGGCGGGCATAGCGGTGGCCGGGTCGCCCAGCCAGTCCGGGCCCTCGACATGGCCGAGGGTGAGCGTGGAGATGACGTGGTTGACCAGACCGTCCTTCCGGTAGAGGAAGGTCCACAGGAGGGACACCACGACCATCGAGGTGACAACCGGCAGGAAGTACACGGTACGGAAGAAGTTGATACCACGTGCCTTGGCGTTGACCAGCAAGGCCAGCACCAGGGCGAGTCCGGCCTGGAGCGGGACGACGACGGCAGCGAAGTAGGCCGTGTTGCGCAGGGACTTGTAGAAGGTCGGGTCCTGGAAGAGCAGGGTGAAGTTCCTCAGGCCCACGAAGCGGGCTGGGGTGGGCGAGACGAGCTTCGCGTCGGTGAACGCCAGGGTGAAGGCCAGAGCGACCGGTACAACGAGGAAGACGATTAGTAGCACGACGGCCGGGGTGGCCATGCCGAAGGCGGTGAAGCTCTCACGGCGACGGGCGTTGGTCGTTCGGGTTCGCCGGACCGGACGCAGCCGCTCCCGGGCTGCGATCGTGGTGGGCACGGTATCTCCAGAGGATCGGTCCGGTTCGGACGGCGGGTCGCGCCCGAACCGGACCGGACGGGTCAGTTGGAGTAGTAGTTGTTCGTCTTCAGGTTGCTGTCGATGTCCTTCGCGGCCTGGCCGAGAGCGTTCTTCGGGTCGGCGCCGGCCAGGATGTCCTTGGCCGCCTTCTCGAACTCGGTGGAGATGTAGGGGTAGGCCGGGGTGGCGGGGCGCACCGTCGCGTACTCACGCGCGAACTGGACGAGCACGTCGAACTTGCCGCCCGGCTGATAGTCCGCGATCTGCTGCGCGGCGGCGTCGGTGGCCGGGATGGTGCTGGTGGCCTTGGCGTAGTCGACGAAGTACTTGGTCTGGCGGGAGAACTTCAGCCACTCCTGCGCACCGGCCTTGTTGGAGCACGTGGAGCTCATCGCCCACTGCCAGGAGGCGCCGCCGATCTTGGGCCCGTTACCGAAGTCCACCGGTGGAATGATCGCCAGGTCGTCGCCGAGCTTCTCGGCGTTCTTGGCCGCGTTCCAGCTGCCGTCCCACTGGATCGCGCTCTTGCCGGCCAGGAAGTCCTTGTTCGGGTCGGCTCCGGACTTCTTCGCCATGTAGCCATTGGCCACCAGCGAGTGGAACCAGGAGGCCCACTCCACGGCGTTCTTGCCGTCGAGGGTGCCCGAGGCCGTCTTGTAGTCGTCACGGTCGATCAGGTCCCCGCCGAAGCTCTGCAGCTGCGGGGAGTAGCCGTACGACCACCACTCGCCGGTGCCGCCGGTGCCCATCTCCAGCGGGTACTCGAACTTGCCGCTCTTCTTCAGCTTGGCGAGCCCCGCGTCGAACTCATCCTTCGTCCAGGGCTTGTCCATGGTGGGAACACGGATGCCGTGCTCGCCCAATACGGACTTGCGGGCGAAGAAGGCCAGAGAGACATCGTAGAAGCCGAACGCGTAGAGCTTGTCCTTGTAGTCTCCGACGGTGCTGGCCAGCTGGTCGGACACGGGCACTTCACTGCCGGAGACGTCGATCGGGGACAGGTAGCCGCCCCATGCCCAGTTCGCCACGTTCGGGCCGTCCACGTCGAGCAGGCAGGGCAGCTTGCGGGCGGAGGCTGCCGCTACGACCGAGTTGTTGTAGTCGCTCTGCGGAAACGCCTGCAGCTTGACCTTGTACTTGTCCTGGGAGCCGTTGAAGTCCTTGATGATCTTCTTGACGACGTCGAGTTCCACCGAGTTGCCGGCGTTGTGCGTCCACAGGGTCAACGTGTCGCCGCTGGCACCGGACGTGCTTCCGCTCCCGGAGGCGCATCCGGCGACCAGCGCGGTCGCCGCTGTGACGGCTACACTCGCAGCAGCGAGGCGTCTTGTTCTGAACAGCATGAGGTTCCTCCATCTCACTGAGACGGGTCTTGCAGGACCCGCCCTCGGCGACCGGTTGCGACGGTCGCTGTTCTTGGTGGTCGTCCCGTCACCCGCATCCGTCTTCATCGGTGCGGGCGGCGGGACGGCTGTCTTCGGTGGCGGTGTCAGCCGCTGGTGGGAGCGGCGATGGAGGCACGGCTTTGAAGCGGCATGGGCACGCGGTGCACGACTGCTTCAAGCGGACCCGTGCGGAGGATCAACTCCATCGCGAGGTGCCCGAGTTGGTAGTGCGGCAGCCGTAGCGTGGTGAGCGCCGGACGCAGCACGGACGCGATGTCCTGATCGTCGAACGAGATGACCGACACATCGCCGGGCACCGACAGACCTGCCTCACCAAGCGCCTGGTAGGCGCCGAAGGACACCCGATCGGCCAGACACACCAGCGCGCGGGGTCTGTGCCCCGCCGCCAGCAGGGCGGACACCTCTCGGTAGCCGTCAAGCGTGTCCCAGTCGCACTCGACGACGCCTTCCAGGCGTGCCCCGCCCTCCCGAAGGACTCCCTCCAGGCCGCGCATGCGCTCGTTACCGGCGATGATTCCCTCGGGTGTGGCCGGAACGGCCTGGTGGCCGCCAATCGCCCAGATGCCCTCACTCTGGCCGGCGGCGAGCAGCGCCCGGGCGGCGTCCCGTCCGGCCTCGAACTCGTCCGGGACGACGGAGGGTGCATCGAAGCCGGGAGCCAGGCAGTTCAGCAGAACCACCCGGCGCCCGAACAGCTCCTTGGGCGGGGTCACGTACCGGGTGAACATGGACGCGTAGATCACCGCGTCGACCTGGCGGTCCAGCAGCGCGTGGACCAACGACGACTCGGCGGCGCGGTCGCCGCCCGCCTCGGTGATGAACAGCAGGTGGTCCCGCTCCCGGGCGGCCTCCATGGCGCCGCGGATCACATCGCCCGCGAACGGTGTCGTGGTGATCCGGTCCGAAACGAACCCGATCGTCTGGGTGGACTTCGTCCGCAGGCTGCGCGCCGTGACGTTCGGGCGGTAGCCCAGCTCCCGGGCGGCCTCCAGCACGCGTTCGCGAGAGGCGTCGGAGATGCGCATGTCAGTCCGGCCGGACAGGGCGAACGACGCGGTCGTCGGCGAGACGCCCGCCTTGCGGGCAACGTCGGCCATGGTCACGCGGCGTTCGGACATCAGAGAATCAGCCCCGTTCGGCTAAATCGTATTAGCAAGGTGTGATGAGAGTGCTTCACCCGTCATTCACTGTCAACACCCCGGACATCTCACCTGCGTAACGGTGACCTTATCTGACGTTATCGCCAGTTTTAGAGGGTGCGAAGTCGAAATCCGTATGCGTTAGCTCCTGCTTTAGCGGCGGCGACGCACGAACCATGCCGACCCATCACCTAAATCGAATTGACAGTCCGTCAGGTTGACGTCTGTCTCATATCCCAGGAGCCAGTATGAGGAGAAGAACAGCCCTCAGGGTCGTGTCCGCCGCCGTCGGCGGCGCCGTCGTGCCCCTCTCGTTCGCCCCTGCTCCCGCCGCCGCCCATGGACACACCACCCTTCGAAGCCCCACCGCGCATTGGGACTTCGAAGAGCACACCGGCGCAGTCACCCGCGAGGCGGTCTCCGGCTCCACGGACCCCGTCGACTACGTCTTCAACGACGCCCGTTACAAGCCCGGCAGCGATCCCGTACGTCGCCGCGGCGTGCTCGGCCGAGCACTGTACTTCGACGGCTACTCCACCGTCGTCACCGCCGAGGGCCCCGGCAAGCTCGACGTCACCGGCGGCATGACCATCGACGTCTGGATCGCCCCCTACGCCTACGAGCACGGCATCGACGGCAAGCCCCAGGACCTGGTCAACCAGCACGACCCGGACGCAAGAACCGGATTCCTGCCGGGCCTGCGCCGCTTCGGGCAGATCGTCTTCCAGCTCGGCTTCGGCAGCGACCTGGTCGAGGTCAAGGGAGCCCCGGACCAGCCGGCCGCCAAGAACAGATGAACCCACATCGCCGCCACCTACGACCCGGCCGCCCACCAACTGCGCCTCTACCGCGACGGCCTGCTGATCGGAACCGCCGCCACCCCCGACCAGGCCCCCGTACCGGCCTCCAGCGAGCCTGTCCTCATCGGGAGGCACAACCGCCCCACGCTGCTCAACGGCGAGTTCCACGCCAACATGTACATGGGCCTGATGGACAGCCTCGTCATCCGCCCGGGCGCCCTGGACGAGGCGACGGCACGCAAGGGGCACGCCGCAAAAATCGCCGCGCTGCCCGGCCACCGTGTGCCTCGTCCGGACCTGACCCACGACCGGGCCCGTTTCGATGGTGACCGGCACCGTCCCCAGTTCCACATGCTGCCGCCCTGGCACTGGATGAACGAGCCGCACTCGCCGGTGCACTTCAAGGGCAAGTAGGGGGCTGAGGAACATCCGTGTCAGATCGTGCGCTAAGGGTTCGCTGGGCTGTTTGGTGCTTTGACCTGGAGTGATTGAGCGTCGGAGCCTTCGTGGGTCGTTGTTGTCGATCTTCGGAGAGCTGTTGTGGCGGTCGAGTTCCTGACGGATGAGCAAGCGGCCCGGTACGGGTCGTTCCATGAGGTGCCCTCGCGGGCGGAGCTGGAGCGGTACTTCTTCCTGGACGACGCGGACCGGGAGGCGGTGCAGGCCAAGCGGCGTGCGCACAACCGGCTCGGGTATGCGGTCCAGCTGACGAGCGTGCGGTTCCTGGGCCGGTTCATGCCGGACCCGCGGCAGGTGCCGGCGGAGGTGGCCGAGTACCTGGCCGGGCAGTTGGAGATCGGGGACGCCTCGTGCCTGAAGCTGTACGACGAGCGGGACGGCACGGCGCGTACGCACGCCGGGGAGATTCAGGAGGCCGGGGGTTGGCGGGACTTCGCCGAGGTCCGCGAGGAGCTGGCGGCCTGGCTGGACGCGCGGGCGTGGACGACGGGGGACGGGCCGAAGGCGTTGTTCGACGCGGCGGCGGGCTGGCTGCGCGAGGGCCGGGTGCTGCTGCCGGGGGTGAGCCGCCTGGCCCGGCTGGTGGGCTCGGTGCGGGAGGCCGCGAACCAGCGGCTGTGGGACACCCTGTACGGGATGTTGAACACCGGGCAGCGGGCGGTGCTGGACTCCCTGCTGACCGTGCCGCCGGGCGAGCGGGTCTCGGAGCTGGACCGGCTGCGGCGCGGGCCGGTCCGCGTCTCGGGCCCGCAGATGAAGCGGGCCCTTGAGCGGGCGGAGGAGATCGCCACGCTCGGGATGGGCGCCCTGGACGTGTCGGGGATACCGCCGCGGCGCCTGGCGGAGCTGTCGCGGTACGGGGTGGACGGCAAGGCGTCGCTGCTGCGCCGGCACTCCGATTCCCGCAGGCTGGCGACACTGCTGGCCACCACCGTCTACCTCACCTCCCGGGCGGTGGATGATGCCCTGGACCTGCTGGAGGTGCTGATCGCGACGAAGCTGCTGGCCAGGGCGGAGCGCGAGAGCGCGAAGGAGAAGCTGAAGACCCTGCCGCGCGTGGAGCGGGCGCCGGCGAAGCTGGCGACCGCGTTCCAGGTTGTGTTCGACACGACCTCGGAGCAGGTCGACACCGACACCGGGGAGATCGCCCCTGCCGAAGGTGGAAAGCCTGGAGGCGATGTGGGCGGCGATCGAGCAGGTAGTGCCCCGGCACGAGCTGGCCGCGGCGATCGCCGCGCTGTTCGAGCTGGCCCCGACGCTGGACTCGGATGCCGAAGAGGCATGGCGGGCGATGCTGGTGAACCGGTTCGGCACGGTGCGGCCGTTCCTGCGGCTGCTGGTCACCGTGGTGGACTTCGACGCCACCCCGGAGGGCGAGGCTGTGCTGAACGCGCTGCTGTCGCTGCCGGAGCTGATGGGCCGCAAGAAGGTCGGCCCGGCCGAGATCGACGCCAGCCTGCTCACCGGGTCGTGGCGGCGCCTGGTCCTGGCGGCGCCGCACCTGGAGCCGGGCACGGTGGACTGGAAGGCGTACACGTTCTGTGTGCTGGAGCAGCTGCACCGGATGCTGCGGAGCAAGCAGGTCTTCGCGAGGAACTCCTCCAAGTGGGGCGATCCGCGGGCGAAGCTGCTGGCCGGGCAGGCGTGGCAGCAGGCCCGGCCGACCGTGCTGGCCTCGCTCAAACTGCCCGGCGAGGCGGGCGGGCACCTGGCGGCGCGGGCCGCGCTGCTGGACGGCACCTACCGCGAGGTCGCCGCCCGGGTCCCGGACAACGCGCAGATCGTCTTCGACGACGACGGCAGGCTGCACTTCGCCGCCCTGGAGCCGGAGCCCGAACCGGCCTCCCTGCTGGAGTTACGGGCGGCCGTGAACGCGATGCTGCCCCGGGTGGACCTGCCCGAGGTGCTGCTGGAGGTGTTCTCCTGGACCGGCGCCGACCAGGCGTTCACCTCGGTGACCGGCGGCGAGGCGAGGCTGAAGGACCTGCACGTCACGATCGCCGCGCTGCTGGTCGCCCACGGCTGCAACGTCGGCTACACCCCGGTCCTGGGTGGCGCGGACGCGCTGAAGTACGGGCGGTTTTCCCACGTCGACCAGACGTATCTGCGGCTGGCGACCTACCGGGCCGCGAACGCCGCCCTCATCGGCCACCAGTCGTCCATCGGCCTCGCGCAGGCGTGGGGCGGAGGTCTGGTCGCCTCGGTGGACGGGATGCGGTTCGTCGTGCCCGTGCCCAGCGTGTACGCGCGGCCGAACCCGAAGTACTTCGGCCGCCGGGGCGGCGCGACCTGGCTCAACATGATCAACGACCAGGCCGCCGGGCTCGGCGGGAAGGTCGTGGCCGGCACCCCGCGCGACTCGCTGTACGTGCTGGACGTCCTCTACGACCGCGACGGCGGCCGCCGACCGGAGATGATCGTCACCGACACCACGAGCTACAGCGACATCGTCTTCGGGCTGCTCACCCTGGCCGGGTTCGCCTACGCCCCGCAGCTCGCCGACCTGCCCGACCAGAAGATGTGGCGCGTCGACCGCTCGGCCGACTACGGCGCCTTCCAGGACGCCGCCCGCGGCCGGATCGACCTCGCCCGCATCGAGCGGCACTGGGAGGACATCCTGCGGATCATCGACTCCATCCACACCGGAGCAGTCCGCGCCTACGACGTCATCCGGATGCTCTCGCGCGACGGACGCCCCACCCCGCTCGGCGACGCGATCGCCCACTACGGGCGGATCGCCAAGACCCTGCACATCCTGCGCCTGGCCGACGAGCCCGGCTACCGCCGCCAGATCAAGGTGCAGGCCAACCTCCAAGAAGGCCGCCACGCACTCGCCCGGAAGATCTTCCACGGCCGCGCCGGGCAGCTCTACCAGCGCTACCAAGACGGCATGGAGGACCAGATCGGGGCTCTCGGGCTGGTCCTCAATGCCCTGGTCCTCTTCAACACCCGCTACATGGACGCCGCCGTCACGCAGCTGCGCGAGGACGGGTTCGATGTCCGTGACGAGGACGTGGCCCGGCTTTCCCCGTTCGTCCGCCAGCACGTCAACGTGCTCGGCCGGTACTCCTTCCAGCCCCCCGACCTGCCCGGGGGGCTGCGCCCGCTGCGTTCGCCGGACGCCACTGACGAGGAATAGCACCCGGAAGCGAAGGACACTGCTTAGCCCGCTCCCTGCCCAGGGCTGGTGCGTCCTCGCACCCGCTGGCGCCGGCCAAGGCAGAGACCCGGTATGACGGTGGCCGCCGGACGCAGCGAGCGGGTGACCCCGTCCTGCGGTCAGGCCTCGCGGAAGGCACACCGGTTTGACCGGATGCTGCCTCCGGTTTACGCTCGCCCATGTACGGAGGCAGCATCCGTTTTGGGTGCGGCCGCAGGATCACAGGAGACCGGAGCACGCATGAACGCCAGCGGGCAGCAGGGACGCAGGCCCCGTGCCGATGTCCAGCGCAACCGCGCGGCCCTCCTGGAGACGGCGCAGCGTCACTTCCTGCAGCACGGGGTCGGCACCTCCCTGGAGGCGGTGGCCAAGGAGGCGGGCGTCGGGCCCGCCACGCTGTACCGGCACTTCCCCACCCGGGAGGCGTTGCTCGCGGCCGTGCTGCAGGCGCGCTCCGAGGAGTTCGTGGCCCGCCGGGCTGGCATCGAGCAGCTCGGCGACGCCGCCGAGGCGCTGGAGCGGTGGCTGCGGGCGATGGAGGAGTATCTCAGCGCCTTCAGCGGACTGCCGGACCCGCTCATGGCCGCGGCTCGGGCCCAGGATCCGGACAACCCCCTCACGATTCCCTGCGACATCCTCATCACCGCCACCGATCAGTACGTGCGCGCCGCGCAGCGCGCGGGGCACGTGCGCGCCTCGGTGCAGGGGTACGACCTGTTCCTCGCGGCCTGTTCCGTTGCCTGGATCAAGGGCACCGGCACCGAGGAGAAGTCACTCGACCGCCTCCGCACGCTCATCGCGAGCGGCTACCGCGAGCGGGACACCGAGGCGTAAACCGCCACACGCCCCGGCCACGGCCCGGCGGCCCGCCACACAGTCACCACATCGCGCCGCCCCCACGGGGGCAGCGCAACCTTCTAAGGGACAAATCATGAAAATTACTGTTATAGGCGCAGGTGCCATCGGCGGGAACCTCGCCGTCAAGCTCAGCACGGCCGGTCACGACGTCCAGGTTGCCGGCGCCCGCGGCCCCGAGGCTATCCGGGCCGAGGTGCTTGAGTCCGGGGCCCGCGCGGCGGAGCTGACCGACGCCGTCCAGGGCCGGGACGTCATCATCCTGGCCATCCCCTTCGGGGCGGCGGGGAAGCTGGCCGGCCTGTTCGCTGCGGTCCCCGACGAGACGGTGGTCATCGACACCTCGAACTACTACCCGCACCTCAGCGGGCAGATCGAGGCCGTGGACAACGGCGAGGTGGAGAGCGTGTGGAACGCCGAGCAGCTGGGGCGGCCCGTGGTCAAGGCGTGGAACGCCGCCCTGGCCGAGACCCAGCACACCCGGGGCCTTCCGGCCGGAACCCCCGGCCGCATCGCCATCCCCGTCGCCGCCGACTCCGAGCAGGCGCGGCGCGTGGCCATGCAGCTCGTGGACGACACCGGCTTCGACCCCTACGACGCTGGCGTGCTGGCCGACTCGTGGCGTCAGCAGCCCAACAGCCCCGCCTACTGCACCGAGCTGACCCTCGACGCACTGCCGGCGGCCCTGGCCGCAGCCGACCGCGTCAAGGACGCGGCCGTCCGCGACAGCGTGCCAGAGCGCTTCGCCGCCCTCCCGGCCGACTTCACGCTGGACGATGTCGTCGAGATGAACCGCGCCGCCCACCGCTGACCCACCCGGCAACCAACCCGCGCTCAGCGGCGCCGATCGCCCGGCGCGAGCATGCTGGTGACCTCCGCGATCGCCTCCGCAGAGGGGTGGAAGTACCTCCGTACGTTCTCCGCCCTCTTGTGCCGGGACTTCGCCATCAGCATGAGCAGGCTCGCCCCGCCCTCGCAGAGGTGGGTCAGGCCGGAGTGCCGCCACTCATGCAGATCCCAGCCGGTGCCCGGCTCGCTGCCGAGGGCCGTGTACGCGTCCAGCAGCATCCGGGCCTGTCCGTAGGAGAGGCGGGCGAGCCCGGTGTCCGGGCAGACGTCGCGCGGTGCGAGGACCTTGCCCGGGCCTGGCTTGCGGTGGGTGACGAACACCGGTCCGCGCGTACGTCCCTTGAGCAGACGGAGTAGCAGCCGGGCGGTGCCCGCGTCCCAGTAGACCGTCTCCAGGACGAAGTCCTCGCGAGCGGCGCCGCGGCGACGGGTGCGTGGACGGGTCCCCTTGGCCTTCACCGGCGCCCGGCGCCCGGCGAGGTCCAGCTCCTCGATGTTGACGCCCAGGATCTCCTCGGCGCGGGCGGTGGTCTCGTAGAGCATCCGCCACAGCGTCTTCTCCCGCAGGTGCACCCCCCGCCGCGCGATCAGCCGGTCGATCGCCATCTTCGAGCGGGCCGGGGCCTCGGAGTCCGGCGGAGTGAGCCGCTTCACCCAGGCCGGGACCGCCGGGCCGTCGTATCCGCGCTCACCGCACCAGTCCAGCCAGGAGAGCACCGACGCACGCCGGGCGTTCCAGGTGTTCACCGCGGAGCTGCCCCACAGCAGTTCCAGGGCCTCGCCGACCTCGTCGTCCGCGACGGACGCCAGCGGCCGGCCCTCGCCGAGCCGCTCGGCGGTCTTGCCCACCCCGATCCCGTAATTGCGGACCGTGTTCGGGTTGTCGAGCGAGTCGAGGAAGACATCGGCCGCCGCGCGGACAGTCAGAGCCTTCCCGGCGGGCAATTGCACGACGGTCGGCACCGCTTGCTCCCTTGCCGCAGATAACGGGGCCGCTTCATGTACGGCCTGGCGGCTGTACCCGCAGGTCGCGATCAGCCGTCCCGCAGATAATAGGGCGTTATCCGTGGGAAGACTTCAGGCGGGTCCGGCCGCCGACGCTCCGTCAGCCGCCCCCCCCCAGGGCCGACATCGGCTTAGCGCACGATCTGACATGGATGTTCCTCAACCCCCAAGTACCACATCTTCTACCAGCACGACCCGCTCGGCCCCTTCTGGGGCCAGATCCACTGGGGTCATGCCGTCAGCACCGACATGGTGCACTGGCGCGACCTCCCGATCGCCCTCGCCCCGGCTGCGGACTCGGTCGGTCCGGACGGCTGCTGGTCGGGCTCCGCCCATGTAGACGGCAACCGAGGGCCGGTGCTCTTCTTCACCGGCGGCGACGACCGGCTGCCCTACCGGCAGCGCACCGGGCTTGCCGTGTCCACCTACCAGGGCGACGGCGACACCGACCTGCCCACCTGGACGATGAGGCCCGAGCCGGTCACCGAAGCCCCGGCAGACCTGCCTGCCGGTCCCGGAACCGCGTGGGCGGAGAACTTCCGCGACCCATTCGTCTGGGAGGAGGACGGTATCTGGTACCAGTTGGTCGGCAGCGGCATCGTCGACTACGAGGGCACGCAGGTCACCCGCAAGCACGGCGGAACCGCTCTCCTCTACACCGCCCGCCGACCCGAAGGGCCGTGGACATACCAGGGCCCGCTGCACTGGAACGACCTCGCCGCGGTGCCCGAGCCCGGAGAGGTATGGGAGCTGCCGGTACTCCTCCCGCTCCCCGGCCCCCAGGGCCGGCGCACCGGCAAGCACATCCTGCTGATCTGTCCGTGGTGGGAAGGGTTCAACCCGAACGCCGTCAAGCACACCTATTACTGGATCGGCACCTTCGACAAGCGCCGCTACCGCTTCGTGCCCGACCACGAAAAGCCCCGCGAGTTCGACTTCGGCGAGCACTTCACCGGCCCGTCCGGCTTCGTCACTCCCGACGGCCGATCCGTGATCTTCAGCATCACCCAGGACCGCCGCACCGAACAGCAGCACGCCCAGTCCGGATGGGCGCACAACGCCGGCATGCCCGTAAGCGTCTCCCTGCGCCCGGACGCAACCCTCGGGGTCGAACCGATCGCCGAGGCGGCCAAGCTCCGCGGCAAGAAACTCGCCCACATCCGGCACGCCTCGGTGGAGGAAGCCAACCGGCGGCTCGCCGGTGTCTCCGGTGACCTGATGGACATCAGCGCCGCCATCGAGCCGTGCGGCGCGCAGACAATCACTCTGGCGGTCCGTGCCTGCGCCGACGGCACCGAGGAGACCCTGCTGTCCTACGACACGGCCGATCATCGCTTTCAGATCGACCGCAGCCGCTCCAGCCTCGACCCGGACGTACGCAAGGGCGTCCACGGCGGAAGCGTGGAACTCGACGGCGGACGGCTGACCCTGAGAGTTCTGCTCGACCGCTCGATGCTGGAGGCATACGTCAACGACAGCAACAGCCTCACCAGCCGCGTCTATCCCACCCGTAAGGACGCCACCGATCTGCGTCTGACAGTGATGATGTTCGTGGTGACGCTGCGGGTGGGTCTGACTCGCCGACTGACAGTGAGGGCGGATCGGCCCACGTGGTGTCCCTGGACGTCTGGCGTATGAACGGCGCCTACGACACCCCTGTCGCTCCCGCCGCATACGACCCGCCGCGCCCGGGAGACGTCGATTCCCTCCCCAACCACGACTTCGCCACCGGCGACCTCACGGGATGGACCGTCGTCTCTGGCACGACCTTCAGCGACGCCAACGTGTCTCCCCGCAACGACTGGGGCTGGGGCGGCCCCTTCTACCAGGCCGAGACCGCCGAGGACCCGACCGGCCACCACCTGTGGGGCTTCAACCCGGAAGCGGGCGGAGACGACGCCACCGGCGTGCTGCGCTCCGCCACCGTGGTCCTCGGCGGAGACGGCGTGATCGACCTGCTCGTCTCCGGCGGCAACGACCCCGACCAGCTCTACGCGGCCGTCGTCCGCGCTGACGACGGCAAGGTATTGGCCAAGGTCACCGGCCGCGGCGCCGAGCAGTACCGCCGTGTCGTCTTCGACCTCGCCGCCCACATCGGCGATCGGATCTACATCGAGATCGTCGACCGCTCCTCCGGCGGCTGGGGCCACATCAACGTCGACGACGTCAACGTCCCCGTCCAGCACCCCTGAGTGGGCGTTTGATCTAGCTGAATTGCCCTTTAAGTTCCAGTAAGTTCCTCGCCAGGTTGGTGTGGTCTCGTCCGTTATGCGCTTGGCGAGGTTGTCGATCGATGCGACGTGGATCATGGCTTCGGAGCTGACGGGGAGGGTCTCGTAGCCGCGGGCGAGCCGGCGGTGCATCATGATCCAACCGATACTCCGCTCCACTACCCAGCGCCTTTTCAGGACGTGGAATCCTCGGGTCCCGGGGTTCTTGTCGACGACTTCGACGTCGATTCCGAGCTTCGCGCCGTGTTCGACGACGGCCTTCTTGAATCCGGTGTCGACCCAGCTCTTGGCGATGGTCGGGTAGGTGTTCTTGGCCTGGCCGAGGAGGCGTATTCCCAGGGCGTTTTCGGAGAGGCTCGCGGCGGTCACGGTCACGGCGAGGATCAGGCCGATCGTGTCGGTGAGGATGCCTCGCTTCCGGCCTACGATCTTCTTCGCGGCGTCCGTTCCCTGGCTGGTCACGGGCACGTTGGTGGAGGTCTTGATGCTCTGGGTGTCGATGACGGAGGCCGTCGGTTCGGGCTTGCGGCCTTCCTTCACGCGGGCCAGGGCGGTGAGGTCGTAATTGAGTTGGGAGAAGATTCCCTCGTCGCGCCAGGCGGCTTAATAGAAGTAGACGGTGCCGTAGCTTGGGAAGTCGTGCGGGAGGTACTTCCAGGGGATTCCGGTGCGGTTCACGTAGAGAATCGCGTTGAACACGTCGCGGAGTTCGACTTTCGCTGGCTTTCCGCCACGCCGTCAGGGTCGGCTCGATCAGGGCCCACCGGGCGTCAGACAGGTCGCTGGGGTACGGCTTCGACTGGCTCACGCCGTAGCGTTGCCACGGAAAGGCCGGAAGGTACTGTTCCGCCGGCCATCGGGAGGTTCTGCCGCATCTTCAAATCAGACGGACTCCCGGCAGCGGAAGCGGATGAAACGGGCGGCAGTCCCTGCGCGATGGGTGGCGACAAACCCCGCATGACTCCTGAACTAGACCAAACTGGGGCAGTGATAAAAGTCGCACACCAGAACGGACCTACGTAAACGCCCTCTCACACCTCCAGCACCAACCGCTCTCCTTCCGGTGCACGCGAGACGCAGGGCAGCATGGCGCCGGCCGCACGTTCGGTGGCCGTGAGCCGACGGTCACGATGATCGACATGGCCATGGGCCACCCGTACCCGGCAGGTGCCGCAAAACCCCTGGCGGCAGGAGAACGGCATGTCCGGCAGGGCCTCGTGGAGAACATCCAGGGCGGAGCGGTCGTACGGCACTGGCAGAACCCGTCCGGTGTCGCCCAGCTGAAGTTCGAAGGGACGGCCGTCCGTGATCGGGGCCGGGGCGAAACGCTCGAAGTGCAGGGCTGACGCGCGACTACCACCGAACGCGCGCCGAACGCCGTCGATCATGGGCGCGGGTCCGCAGCAGTACACCGCACCCGCCGCCGGGCTCAAGTTCAATAGATCGGCTGCTTCGGGCACGCCGGACTCGTCGTCAGGACGGATGGAGACCCGGCCAGGGGCTGCGGCTGCGAGTTCGGCCAGCTCTGCCGCGAAGGGCATCGAGCCGCGGCTGCGGCCGGTGTGCACGAGCCTCCAGTCCAGCCCGCGTCGCGCGGCTTCCCGAGCCATCGGCAGGATCGGGGTGATTCCGATGCCGCCCGCGATGAGCAGGATGAATGCTTCGGCGGCGAAGGGGAAGGCGTTCCGGGGCCCGGTGATGGCGACCCTCATACCCTCTCCGAGGGCGTCGTGTACCTCTGCTGAACCGCCTCCGCCGTTGGCGATGCGGCGCACCGCGATGCGGTACCGGTACCGGTCGGCAGGATCGCCGCACAGAGAGTACTGCCGCTTGCGGCCGGAGGGCAGGTGCAGTTCGATGTGGGCGCCGGGCTGCCAGGGCGGGAGTATTCCCCCGTCGGGTGCTGCCAGCCGCAGGGAGACGACATCCTCGGCCTCTTGGTGCTTGGTGGCGACCACCAGTTCCCGGATCACGGGCATCTCGGTGGCCGGCGGGCGCCTGGGAGGAGTGCTGCGCCGCGCGAGGCCCGTGACCGCGTTGTCGCTGAAAGCCGCCAGCTTCTGCATGAAGGAGTCGCTGCGTGGTCTGCCGTACAGGTCCGGCGGCCGAGTGACGGGGGTGCTGATGTCCATGGGATGCCTCACTGGTTGCTGGGTCATCGGGCAGCCGCTCGGGCAGCAGGGGACGCCGCCAGGTAGGCGACCGCCTGCTGAGTCGAGCCCTCCTGGGTCGGGTGGTAGTCGGGGCGGAAGTAGCGCAGCACCGAGCGGGCGAACGCGCCCGGCCGGGGCAACAGGTTCTTGCGGGCCGCGGCCAGGTAGTCGCGGAAGCGGACCTTGACCCGATCGTCGAGTTCGGGGTCGGCGCTCATCAGGAAGCGGACTCCGCGGATCCACAGCCGGGTCAGCACCGGAGCGGTGACGAGCATGCCGACCACTCGGCGCCGGTACCGGGGATCGAGGTGCACCAGCAGGTCGAATGCGACCGAACGGTGTTCGACCTCCTCCGCGCCGTGCCAGCGGAACAGATCAAGCATCGCGGGGTCCGCGCCGGCCTGGTCCAGGTGCCCGTTGCCGAGAATCCAGTGACCCATATACGCGGTGAAGTGCTCGAAGGCTGCTATGAGGGCGAGCCGTTGGACGAGGTGCGTGTGCGTGGCGGCCGGCGTCAGCTCCGGCCGGTCTCCGAGCACCCTTCGGAAGATCCATTCGGACTGCCGGGTGTACGGAGCCGGGTCCAGCCCCTTGGCGAGCAGGTGCTCCAGGACCTCCTGGTGCGCCTCGGCGTGCATCGCTTCCTGGCCGATGAAGCCGCGTACGTCCTCGCGCAGCCGGTCATCGGTGATCAGTGGCAGTGCCTGCTCGAAGGTGCGCACGAACCAGCGTTCGAGTTCGGGGAGCATGAGGTGGAGCACATCGAAGGTGTGGGTCGCGAAGGGCTCACCCGGCAGCCAGTGCAGCGGGGTGGTGCCCCAGTCGAAGGTGACGTCCCGGGGTTGCAGCACCAGGTCGTGGTGGTCGATGGGCTCGGACGGACGCTCCGGGTGGGCATGTGCGGCTCGGAACATGACAGGCTCCTCCATCAGCGATCGGTGTGTGCGAAAGGGGCGGCCAGGCAGTCGTCCAGTACTGCTGGTCTGTCAGATCTGGTGCGCGGTGTGGTCCGGATTGCGGCGGGAGCCGTCTTCGATGCGGTTGGCGAATTCCGCGATCCGGGACGCGATCTCCTGGGGGTGGCTGAGCTGTACCCAGTGCCCGGCGTCGATCGGGCGCCGTTGTATCTGGCGCGTCCAGTGCTCCACTCCGTACGACAGCACCGGGGTGACGCAGAAGTCGCGGGTGGGGATGATGAGCTGAATCGGGACGGTGGTCGGCCGGTCCCGGGGACGCAGCAGGCGGGGCAGCATGTTGGCGCGGTACAGCGCGGTGCCGGACACGGCGTCGCGGGCCAGCGTCGGCGCGGGGTAGGGGGTGTGCCCGGGCACGCCTTGGGAGCCGGTGAGGAAGGTGCGCCAGCGGTGTCCCAGTGCTCTCCAGGTCAGGGCGGGCAGGAGCGGAAGATGGAAGTAGGCGATGTACCAGGACCGTGCGGCCTGCCGCAGCATCTTCGGCAGATCCGGATGCCGCGGCCGAAGGCGGGCACGGATCATGTGGCCGACGTGGTCCAGGCAGGGTCCGGAGATGGAGGTGAACGAGGCGATCCGCCCGGCCAGGCGGGTGCCGGTGACCGACTCCCAGGAGTGGATCGATCCCCAGTCGTGTCCGACCAGGTGCACCGGGCGGTCGGGGCTCACGGCGTCGAGAACCGCCTCCAGGTCGGCTTCCAGGCGGGACATCCGGTAGGCGCGCAGACCCCTGGGCCGGTGGGAGGCACCGGCTCCCCGCACGTCGAAGGCGGTGACGTGGAAGCGGTCGGCCAGGCGCTCGGCGACCGGGCGCCACACGGCGCTGGTGTCCGGATAGCCGTGGACCAGCACTACCGGAGGAGCCGTGGACGCTCCCCATTGGTAGGCGGCCAACTCCACGCCGTCCGCAGCGATCCGGCGGGCGGCCGGGCCGGTCATCGGCCACCACTGGCAGGGGTCAGTTCGCCGTGGTTCAGACCGCCGTGGATGAAGCTGGGCAGCACCGGCCACTGCCGCTTGAAGGGGGCCAGCTCCGAGGAGGGCAGGATCTGCAGCCAGCGCGGATCGCGCCGGCTGGGGTCGGCGAGGGTCTTCTCCTTGACCATGGAGTCGTACTGGTCGAGAGAGTCCTCCAGGGTGTTGGCGTTGGGCACCACCTCATGGCCGTAGAACGCGGCGTGGCGGCGCACCCCGGGGATGCGGGAGAGCTCGGGCTGCCAGTTGTCGGCCGAGATGCCGTTCTCGGAGGAGACCCACACGCCGTCGGGGGTGTTCAGCACCAGGGAGTGGTTGCCGTCCGTATGGCCCGGGGTCCACAGCAGGCTGACGCCGACACCGAGTTCGACATCGCCGTCGAAGGCGGTGATGCGCTCGCCCGGTACCCCGTCCATGCCTCCGTCGACGTACCAGGCCCACTGCATCGGATGCATCGATTCGAAGGTGCCCAGCTCCCTGCGGTGCACCAACAACCGGGCGCGCGGGAACAGCGCTTCGCGGGGCGCCCGTTCGCCGGGAACGGTGCTGGTACTTCCCATGATCATGCGCACGTCCTGGACGTGCAGGTGGTCGAAGCTGACGAAGTCCACGTCCTCGGGTCGCAGACCGCAGGAGGGCAGGACGGTGTTCGGGTCCTGGTAGTAGCGGGCGAAGACGTGCTCGGTGAGAAAGTCCCCCGCCAGACGCTTGAGCTGGGCGTAGAACGGTGCTTGAGCCGTTCCGGCGGCGACGGTCGGCTCCCACACCAATGTCTTCGGCTCACCGTCGAAGCCGTCGAACTGCACGACGAGCATCCGGTTGACAATGCTCACGAACGGGTTGACGGCGAGGGCGGCGCCGTGGAAGCCGAACCGGGTCGGGTACGGGGCGGCGGCGATGTCGAAACTGCGGACGGCGTGGATGCGGCCCTGCTGGACGAACCGCTCACGGTAGGTGGCCGCGGCGCGGCGCACTGCGCGCAGCCGGTCACCGCGGGGCCATACGTCGTGGACACCTTCGAATTCGGGGATGGGACGCGGAGCGGCGGCGTCCTGGGCCTTCTTCGCGCTGGGCGCCGGCTTGGGCGTGGTGGTCACGGGCTCATCCTTCGGGGCAGCGGGCGGTCCGGGTGCGCTGCTCGTAGGCCGCGCGGACCGACCGGTCGGACAGGGCGGCGAGCTGGTCGGGGACAAGGAGGTGATGCAGGGCGTCGCGGGCACGGCCTGGCAGCAGCGCGGCCAACCGGGTCAGGGTGGCTACCTGGCGTGGAATGAAGACCTCGAACCGCGGGCGCAGCACGACGTCGAGCACCGCGTTGGCTACCTGATCTGCCGTCAGGCGTCGGGTGGGGCCGGTCGCGGTACCCACGGCCAGCTCGGTGTCCACGACGCCGGGCATCACCAAGGACACGTACACACCAGTGCCGCGCAGTTCGGCGCGGACGGCTGTGCTGTAGCCGTGGATGGCGTGCTTCGTCGCCGCGTAGGTCGCCTCGCCGGCCGGGGCGACCTTGCTGGCGGCGGAGGCGATGTTCACCACGTGGCCGCGACCGCGTTTCCGCATCCCCGGGATCACGAGTTTCATCCCACGCAGTACGCCGTGGACGTTGACGTCGAACTGGCGCAGGGCGGCTTCCTCCGGTTCCTCCTCGAAGGGGCCCACCCACATGATTCCGGCGTTGTTGATCAGTACGTCGATCGGCCCCAGCTGGGTCTCAACGGTGCGCAGGAAGTCTTCGAAGGAATGTGTGTCGGTGACATCGAGAGACAGCCCTAGCAGTCGGCCACCGGCATGCGCGCCGATGGCACCAGCCGTCTCCACGGCAAGCTCCGCGTCGAGATCGCCGATCGCCACGGCGGCTCCGGCTGCGGCGAGCCGGGCTGCGACGGCACGCCCGATTCCGCGGCCCGCCCCGGTGACCACGATCACTCGGCCGGTCAGCGGTTCTGTGCCGGAGAGCCTGTCGCGGTCTCTCCGGCTGAACGTGTACGGGTATTTGGGCGGTGCTGCCACGGTCGAGCCCTTTCCTTGCCCTGAGCATGAGCGGAACGCTGAGCGGCAAGCGGCCCCCACACGCGTCTGACACGATGCCATGTCAGATGAACTGACAAGCTAGAGTGTCAGTTCGGAGCACACCGGTGTCAACACCTCTGCGAAGGGGAAAAATGACCGGCACACAGACCGCCGGGCGGCGCTACGGCGGACGCGATGCGGCGCAACGACAGCAGGAGCGCCGCACCCGCCTCATCCAGGCGGGCCTCGACATGTTCGGCACGGTTGGATACGCCTCAGCCTCCGTCAAGCAGGTGTGCTCGCGTGCCGGACTGACCGAGCGCTACTTCTACGAGTCATTCCGCGACCGCGAAGACCTTCTCGCCGGGGTCTACAACGAGCTGATCACTACGATCAGCGCCGAAACCGCGCAGGCCGCAGCCGCTGCCGCACCCGATGTCGACGCCCAGCTGCGCGCCGGCCTCGAGGTGTTCATCCGCAAACTGGCCGGTGACGCCCGCATGGCCCGCCTGGTGCTCATCGAGGTCGTGGGCGCCAGCCCCCGCCTCGAAGTACGCCGCCGTGAGGTCCTGCACGAATTCGCCGCAATGGTCGCCGCCGTCGTCGGACCGCCCCCTGGCCCGGAAGCCTCCTCCAGCCGGCTCACCATGACCGCGATGAGCCTGGTCGGCGGAGTCAACGAACTCCTCGTGGACTGGACGCTCGGCCACCAGAACGCCACTGTCGAAGAGCTGATCGACCTTTGCTACACCCTGTTCACCGCGGCCTACCGAGCCATCAGCGATCAGCCCTGATCACGCAGGCCCGGATTCTTTCAGGAGCTTTCCGCACCGGACGGTAGCCCACGCCCCCCGTTCAACGGCCCGGCGCACTCGGCGGCCCTGTTTCGATCAGGCAGGGGGTCTGTACAGCGAACGGCTCTGTCCCGTAATCGGTGGTGGCGCTGTGTAGTGATCACTGGAGGAGGATGCGGTGGCGGAGCAGGGGGAACCCGGCTCGGCCGTGCATCTGCCTCATGATCCGTTTGGTTCGTGTGTTGACGCCCTCGGTGCGGCCGTTGTGGTACGGCAGAGTGAGGCCGGCGTCGACGGCGGCGCGGTCGAGCTCGAGGCCGTTCGCAAAGGAGTGCAGGTGGGGCAGGTCAGCGGTGCGAACCGTAGTGATCCAGTCGGTGAGCTTGGCATCGTTGCCCTCCGCCGGGGCCAATAGCTGGGCGAACTCGCCGGCGAGAGAGGCGAGTTCGGTCATTTCGGGGCAGGTGCCGGTGAGTTCCCGCAGGAGCGCGGTGTCCTTGTCGCGCAGGTTCTCCGGACGAGTGAGCAGGAGACGGGCGAAGCGCTGCGGGGTGGTGACCGGCTTGTCGCCCTCGGCACGGCCCTGGGTGAGGTAGCGGTAGAGCAGGTTGAGGCTGCCGGTGTAGCCCAACTCCTTGATCTCCCGGAAGAGCTGGAGGACGGGGACGGCCGGGTCCACGGCGCGGCGGGTGCGCAGGTGGTCGCGGTAGGGGTCGACGAGCGTGGGCTTGTAGCGGGGTGCGCGGCGGTCGGCGGTGGGGCTCCTTCATGCGGGAGTACCGCTTGACGGTGTTCAGGGCGACATCGAGGCGGCGGGCGCATTCGAGCAGGCCGACGCCCTGGCCGAGCAGGTCGTGGACGCGCTGCCACCGCTCGCGGGTGGTCTGTTCGCGTACGCCTCCGGGCCGGGCGGGGTTCACGGCGGTTGCCCAGCAGGCCGCGTGGGAGCGGACTTCGGCCAGGACCTTGCCGCACAGGTTGGACCAGAGGTGCCACCGGTCGCTGACCTGCACCGCTTCGGGCAGAGCCTGGCGGATCGCCTCGGCGTAGGTGGCGGAGCCGTCCCGGCACACGTACTCGACCCCGGGATGCTCGCGCAGCCAGGTCACCAGGGTCGGGGCGGTGCGGTCGGGCAGGACGTCGATCCGCTCGCCGGTCTCGGCGTCGATGATCACGGTGGCGTAGCGGTGCCGGCGCTTGAGGGCGAAGTCGTCGACGCCGATCACCCGCGGCACACGTGGCGGTGGCGTCCGCAGGCGCGTGAGCAGGCGCAGAGCCGTCGAACGAGAGAGGCCGCAGCCCCAGGCACGGGACAGGCGGACACCCGCCCGGCCCGCTAACTCCTTGACCAAAAAGCCGAGTCGGCGGGCCAGGCGTGGGGTACGGCGCTGGTAGCGCTCCACCAGGCCCGGCACCTGTTCGCGGAAGGTCTGCCGCGGACATCCCAGCACCGGGCAGACCAGACGCCGAACCCGCACCGACACCACGACCCGCCGCCCGTCCACCGGCACGTCCACGAGCGTCCGGCCGTGCAGGCCGTGCACCTTGGCCGTCGGCGCCCCGCATGCCGGGCACGGCACCGGATCGTCCCGGGTCCGCGCAGACACCCGGATGGCCTCGCCCTCGTCCTGTACACCCTCGATGACGAGGGCTGACAGCCCCGAGAACACCACACTCACAAGCTCGTTGACATCACGCACACCAGAACAACGACGACCGTCACCCTTCGTTACCACCGATTACGGGACAGAGCCGTTGACCGTACAGACCCCATCAGCCCGTCCAAGACCGACCGCGAGCGCGTCATCCCGATGTCCGCCGAGCTGTTCCACGTCATCGCGTCCGTCATCCGACGCCACACTCGCGACGGCAGCCCGGTCCCGATCCTGCGGCGCTTCGACCCGCACGACAAGGTCTGGAGCCCGCCGATGCCGTTCCTGTTCCAGCGCAAGATCGGCTCCACCCGCAGCGTGATCAGTCCCGTGACCGTCCTCAACATGCTCGCACGACGCTGCACGGACCTCGCTGAACGTCATCCCGCGTTCCGCTCGGTCAAGTTCACCCCGCACGACTTCCGCCGCATCTTCACCACCGAGCTCGTCAACAGCGGACTGCCCATCCACATCGGCGCCACGCTGCTCGGCCACCTCAACATCCAGACCACCCGCGGCTACGTCAAGGCTCGGGAATTGCATCAGACGGGCGAGAAGTCGCAGGTCGCCAGCTCGGGGCGAGGGCCTGATGGACTCCAACGCTACTACGAAGTGGCCTCCTGATCAGGAAGTTTGCCAGACGAATCCCATCTGATGCAGGATTTGCCCTCCAGAAGGGAGGGTCTGGAGTGGTGCAAGAGCGGAAGGTGGCCCTGGCCGGGGCGGCTCATCTGGAGCTTGTCTCCGGGGTGATCCAGCTGCGTCCGGAGGACGCGATGGTCGATGCGATGCTGCGGGGCTGGCGGGCTCAGCAGATGTCCCGGGGTTTGAAGGAAGGCACGATCGCCGGGCGGGAACGGCTGATCCGGCGCTTCCATGAATTCACCAACGAGTACCCGTGGTCGTGGCTGCCGGGCCACATGGACGAGTGGTCAGCCTCGCTGACGGGCGAGAAGCACCTGGCACCGTCCACGATCCGCAGCTACCAAGGCGACGTTCGGCAGTTCACAGAGTTCCTCGTCGACGGCCGCTACGGCTGGGGGCCGGCCTGCGAGGACGCCTTCGGCACCCACCCCGTGGCGATCTGCCACGAGTGGAACACCATCGCCCATCTCAACGACTACGAGGGCGACCCGGAGGCCAGGCCGTTCACCCGGGCAGAACTACAGCGGTTCCTCGACTACGCCGACGATCAGGTCGAACGCGCCGTGAAGTCCAAGCGCAAGGGCGCCCTTGCCGCATACCGCGACGCCACACTGTTCAAGGTCGTCTACGGGTGGGGTCTGCGTCGGACGGAGACTTCGAAGCTGGATGTCGTTGACTTCGGCCGCAACGCGAAGGCGCGACAGTTCGGCCGGTACGGCACGCTCAACGTCCGCTACGGCAAGGCGAAGAAGGGCCAGCCGCCGCGGCGCCGGAACGTGCTGTCGGTGATGGACTGGGCGGTGGACGCGGTCCAGGACTATGTGGAGAACGTCCGGCCGCGGTTCGGCTGCGAGGACCACCCGGCGTTGTGGGTCACTGAGCGGGGAGGGCGGGTCAAGCCCTCCGAGATCAACGCCCGGTTTGTGGCCTACCGCGACGCGTTGAAGCTCCCGAAGGAGCTCGTCCCCCACTCAATTCGCCATTCGTACGTCACGCATCTGACCGAGGACGGGGTTGACCGTCGGTTCATCCAGCAGCAAGTCGGCCACGAGTGCGACAGCTCCACCGCCATCTACACCCACGTCAGCGACGACTTCATGAACACTGCCCTGAGCAAGGCACTTGCCCCGGCGTTCGCCGGGACGTGACGAGGAAGGACCCGACGATGGCCGCCAAGCTCGACTACCAGTGGCACCTGCGCAAGATCATGGCGGACCGCGGGATGTTCTCCACGACCGACCTGATCGCTCCGCTCGAGGAACGCGGCATCACGCTGTCCTCCAGCCAGGTCTACCGGCTCGTCGTGGACCGGCCCGAGCGGCTCAGCTTGAAGATCCTCATGTCCTTGCTGGACATCCTGGACTGCACTATGGACGACCTCATCGAGCCGATCGCAACGGCCGGCGTCGTGAAGAAGCCGAAGAAGGTGGCGGCAGGCGGGGCACCCGCCGCCGAGGGAGTCGGTGACCTGCGGCCCAAGCGGGCCCGGATCGCACCGGTGGACCGTTGAACGGGTACGCGGAGGAGGTTCTGGCCGATCCGGTCGGCATGGTCGTGCGGCTGGTCGGAAACGTCGAGCGGCACCTGGACGCCGACCGCGTTCGCGAGATCGTCTGCACGGTGATGCGTGAACGAGCCGGTCGTCGGCGCCTCGCCCAGGCCCTGCATAACGATCCGTCGCTGCTGCGGACCGGACGGCCTCCGGCACCGTTCTGCGTCGCGCGGTTGCTGATGGCTCTTCGCGAAGCCGGCGCCCAGGACATCGCGCTTCCCCGCTGCGGTGAGTGCGGCCGCGGACGCCCCTACGTGGGCAGCCGCACCGGCGGCAGGTGGGGATGCTCGCCCTGCTTCGACAAGCCAGCCGTCTGCGCGGGCTGCCGCCAGCAGCGGCGCGTCGTCAGCCGGGACCGCAACGGCGACCCTCGTTGCGCGAAATGCCCGGACACAAACGGCGATCCACTCGCCGAACTCACCAGACTCGTCACCGCCGTCGATCCCCTGCTGACCGCCAACACTGTTCGATCAGCCCTCGAACGCGCCACCGTCCGAACGGCTGGCCGGCGACGTCTGGCCTGGGCGGTCATCGCCCAGCCCGACCTGCTGACCGGCGCCGGCTACGACGCCCCGACCCCCGCCGTCCTGCGGTTCATCAGCGAACTCGTCCAAGCCGGGGCCACGACGGTGGTCAACCCGGCCTGCTTCCGCTGCCAGGAGGTCAAGGCACTGTCGAAGCTGCTGGACGGCAAACGGGTCTGCCGCAACTGCTTCGCCCGCAACTCGGCCGTGCCCTGCATCCGCTGCGGAGCCATCCGCGAGCCCGCCGCCCGGGATGCCGAAGGGCACCCGCTCTGCCCCAACTGCCTCGTCAGCGACCCCGTCAACCTGGAGGAATGCTGCGGCTGCGGGCGCCGCCAGAAAGTCGCCGTCCGCCTTCCCGACGGACCCCGTTGCGCCAACTGCCGGCCCAGGACCGCCACCCAGTGCGGCATCTGCGGACGGACAGCGGCCTGTGAGATTTCCCGGGTCACGGACGAACCCTGGTGCAACCGGTGCCAGCTGCGGTGGACACCATGCAGCAGCTGCGGCACCGTCGACCACGTCCGCGGCGGCAGCTGGGACGCGCCTTTGTGCGCGAAGTGCACCAACCCGGATCCGGACTTCTGGGGCCGCTGCCCGGTCTGCCGCACCACATGGCAGCTCAGCACCCGCCCCTGCCAGCGATGCACGCTCGACCAGTTGGTACGCGACCTCCTTGGCGGCAACACCGGCACAGTCCGGCAGGACCTCGTCCCCCTCTACGAGGCACTGTCCGGAGCCGAACGCCCCACCAGCACCATGTTCTGGCTATCGGGCTCGAAGGTCAGCATCCTGCTCCAGCAGATCGGCCGCGACGAACGCCCCGTCACGCACGAAACGCTCGACGAGCTGCCCGCGAGCAAGGTTCTCGCGCATCTCCGCAGCGTCATGGTCGCCACCGGAGCACTGCCGGCCCGCGACGAACGCCTTGTCGCGCTGGAGGGCTGGATCACCGCGGCAGTTCATGCCCGCGCCGATCCCACCGAACGCCGGATCCTGCACGGATACGCAAGCTGGCATCACCTGCGGCGACTCCGACGACGCCTCGGCAATGAACACACCACCCATCTCCAAGCCCTGAACGTCCGCTGCCACGTCACCGCAGCGGCCAACTTCCTCGACTGGCTGGCCGGCAACGGCCTGACGCTCAGCGACTGCACCCAGCCTGACCTGGAGCGATGGACCTCAGACGCCGATGCCAGCTACCGGGACGAGACCGGCCACTTCGTCCGCTGGTCGGTACAGCACCACCACGCCCGCGGCCTCACCTACGGCACCACCCGCTGGACGGGCCCCCTCAGCACCATCGACAGCGAGAAACGCTGGTCAGATGCCCGACGGCTCCTCCACGACGACGCCCTGCCCACCCCGGACCGCGTCGCCGGACTGCTGCTGGTCCTCTACGCGCAGAAGATCGCCACGATCAGCCAGCTCACTGTCGACGACGTCCACCTCGACAACGACACCGTCGCGATCACGTTCGGCACCTCGCCAGTCGTCCTACCCGAGCCGCTGGCCGCACTCGTCCGCGAGCTCGTCGCGACCCGCCGAGGCAAAGCCAAGATCGGAACCCCCGAGGACGTCCCCTGGCTGTTTCCCGGCGGCCGCCCAGGACACCCCCTCGGCGATGACCGGATCGGCCAGCGTCTCCACAAGATCGGGATCCGGCCCCGGCAGGACCGCTCCACCGCACTGTTCACCCTCGCCGCCGAACTGCCCGCCGCCATCCTCGCCCGGGTACTCGGCGTCCACATCCAAGTCGCCGTCCAATGGCAGAAGGCATCAGCCGGCGACTGGGCCTCTTACGCCGCCGATGTCAGCCGCCGTGTCCCGGAGAACCAATGAAGCTACCCATCACCATCCACCAAGCACGGCTCGGATCCACGGAGTTCAAGGTCATCCGACCCGCCCGGCCCCTGGTCCACGCAGTGCTCATCGACCACGATCGGCACCTGGACACCTACCTCGATCAGGACGCCGCCCAGCGAATCGGTGGGCTATGGAAGCTCGCTGCCTCTTCACCGCGCTCGCTGGTCCACCTGCCGATGCGGGGGAACCGTGGCCCCTCCCGTGAGCTGCCAGAAGACGGCACACGGCAGCTTGATCTCGTGCTGCTGCACCACTCGCTCCAGTTCGCACCCTCACGTTGGAAGGAAATACGAGGACGGCTCGGCCCAGGGCGTCCGCAGACCGTGACACTGCCCGGCCCAGGACACACCGACGAAGCCGTGATTGATCACGAGGCACGGCACCACCAGGAGAACCGGGATCTGTTCCACCAGCATCTCCGCGCCGAGACCCTGTTCATGACCGGCAGCGCGAAGGTGTTCAGGGACACCGCCCGGCACTTCTTCGACGTCGCCCGAAACGGCCCCGGATACGTCCCCGTCCATCCGAGCTACCCGCACTTCTGCACCGAGCTCCACTCCAACGACGGCATTCTCGGCGGCGCGCGCGAGATCCACATCGAGTACTGCGACCAGTGGGACTCATGACCCTGACCGACAGGACCCCGCCGACCATGACGTTCAACGATCACCTCCAGCATCTCGTCGAGAGGGCCCTCGCATCCATCCCGGCCGCCGACGCCGGCGACATCTACGCTGTCTCCTTCCTCATCGACAACGAGGACGACGACCCTCGTCAGCCGACCTTGACGATCGGCTACAACACTGAAACTCAGGCCCGACGCAGCATCCAGGACGCCTCTGACCAGGCAGAAGCCCGCTGGAACTACGCTTTCTGGATCCAGAACGAGCTGACTGTGGTCGGCAACCTGACCAGCGACCCCGCCGGGGCCACAGCTCGCCAGGAGTGGATCACCGAACTCGGACTTTGGTACGACGAGCCGACCGACCTCGCCGACTGGGATTCAGTCATCGGGCCACTCGCCGCGCAGATCGAGGCCCGCTTCAACCAGACCTGCTGCCAGCTCGCCCGAACCCTCCATACGACCGGCGTCATCGGAAGATCTGTCGGCCGAACCGTGCCGGTGATCGTCCACGAGCTGGAGTACTACGAGGCGATCGCCCGGCAGACCGAGGCCGCCAACCCGCCCGGCCTCGCCGACGAGTTCACCTCATGGGTCCGCAATGGCTGAGGCATTCGGACAGTTCCAATACCCGACTCCACCATTAGCCGTGTTCGACGAAGACGTCATCCGCCATTACCTCGCCCACCTCAACGAACGCCGCCAGCTCCGCCCCGACCACGAATACCGCGACGTCACCAGCGACGAGTGGGACGAGTTCGAAGAGCATTTCGACAAGCGCAAGGTCGAACTCGGCGCATGCGGACGCCCCTATGGCACCCCCTGCCAGCATGAACACGCCTGCATCCGCTGCCCCATGCTCCAGGTCAGCCCGAAGATGATCAGCCGACTCGACGACCTCGAAACGGACCTCATCAACCGCCGTGCTCGGGCAGAAACCGAAGGCTGGCGCGGCGAGACCGAAGGCATCGACCTGACCCTCACCCTCCTGCGAACCAAGAGAGACGAAACCAGGCGGCGCCTTCATCGGCCCGTCGTCAACCTCGGCATCCCCCTCCCACGCACCGCCACGACACCGCAGGAGACCACAGCATGACCCTCTCCATATCCCTACCCGCCGAGCCAAGCGGTTCTGCCGCTGGCCGGCCCCTGAGCAGCAGGACGACCGTGCTCACGTGGTTCGCAGCTATTGCTCCGTCTGGCCGTTCAGCTCTGTCCAGGTGTAGCTGTCCATACCGTCGTGAGGGCCGATCCTGGAGAGTTCCACACCATCGCGTCCCACCGCCACAATGAGCGGTCGGATCCCCACGTGACCTGTGGACGGGGACTTCCAGACCACGATGAGCCTGCCGTGCTCGGGCACCTCAATCCGTCGGTCGCCGACGAGGAGGTGATCCACTTCCGCCGCCACCTGAAGTTCGTTGGACCCGACCCACGATCCCGTCCCCGTGAAGTCCGGATGACAAAGCTGCCGGCGGTAGGCATAACTCAGGCAACCTGCGCCTCCGCCAAGCTCGATCATGCCGACCTGCCCCGGCCGGCCCGCCGCCAGTCTCTCGGCAGGCAGGTCAGCGTCCGACCTACTGCCACCGCCTGTGTAGTGCCATTTCTCGCCCCAGCGCTCAATCAGTGCGGTGTGCGTCTCCGCCTTCGCGGATCCGGGACGCCAGACGAGCCAGACTGCGCCTATACCCGCGTCCAGGTCGACGTCACTCGACACCAAGGTCAGCCAGCGGCGCGGCAGCAAACCCGGTTGCGACACCGCGCCGTTGACCACGCGTCGGACCACCCTCGGCAGAATGATCTCCATCCAGCGGTCGATACGGCGCATCCGACGCAACTCCGTGCGAATGGACATGTACACACGGTACCCAGGGGCGAATCCCACCGCACCAGTGACGCCACAGGAGTGCCACCTGCGATCCCACTCGTTCAGGTGAAGTGCAGATAAGCACCGACTACTGGAAGGCGTCGCGCGACGCAGACACGAAGTCCGAGGAAGAGTGGCTCGCCGCCCGCCGCGCCAAGGAGCAGCAGGCCGCCTCCGAGTGGGCCGAGCGCTTCGACATGCCGCCTCTGGAGGGCCCGGAGAAGGCCCTGGACTGGGGCGAGCGGTCCCGGCATCAGCTGATGACGGCCTCGCACACCGCGCTGGTCGTCGAGGGTGCCTGGGACGAGGCGGACTGGGCGGAGTCGGAGGAGAAGGCCCGCACGATCATCCGGGCCGGCTGGTGGATCGACCGACGTGACACAGGCGGCGCTGACCTGCTCGAACTCCTCGAAGCAGCCACCGATGACGACTGCTGAACCGAGAACCCTTTCCGCTGAAAGCAACCGGACCGTAGCCGGGGAGTGCCGGTCAGCCGAACCGGCGATCCTGCGGACCGTCGTTCCTCCCACCGCCACCCGCCCCGTATGGAAGGACCCGCATGCGCCCGCCGTCCTGGACGCCTTCGAACACCCCGCTGCCCGCGCCAACACCAGGCCCATTCGCCCCTGCTCGGGACATCACCCACATCCACTTCCGGGCTGGAGACCACGTCGTAGTCCTGAAGGGTGCTGTCAGCGGGGAACTTCGGGGGACTCCATACACATTAGGGAGTTAACAGCCTCTGAAAGAGCTGACCTGCAATCCCTGGCGGGCGCTACCGGGCGGCCACCGACCGCCTCATCGGCGACGTACCGCACACGCCAGATGTGTGGCCGCTCCGAGGAGCAGCTGCATTCTGGACACGCGACCGCGATGCCTTCATGGGTCCACGCCGTGATCCGGATCAACTCCGGGCCGGCCTGCACTCCTTCGACCTGCACCGCGGCCGACTGCGGCAGTAAGGAGCTGTTGTCTTTCCGGACATGATCGCCGCGTTTCCGCTGGTCGGGCGTGGGGTCGGTGATTCGGTGGGAGTAGTGGCCTGTCGTGCTGTCGCTCCCTGGGAGGTCGTGGATGCCGTCGGTGGTCGGGCTGTTGGAACAGCGTGAGCTGGATGCTCGCCGTCGTGTGGACGAGCTGCGGGAGGAGGCTGACCGCATCCAGGCCGAGCTGGCCGTGGCCGAGCGGGAATGGAAGGAGTGGGCCATCGCCTGCTCGCGGGTTGGCGAGGTGCTGGCCCCGGCGAACGAGAGTGGGCAGGACCATGCCCGGGCTGAGGGGAGCGCGCTGGCCGCCGGGGAGCAGACCGGAAGGACGTCGCAGGTGCTGGATGCGGCGAAGACGAAGTCGCAGGTGCCGGTGTGGTGTGAGGGGCTGGCCTGGTCGGTGCTGTCGGTGGACTACCAGCGCATCCTGCAGGCCCTCGCGGACCGGCACCGGCTCCGTCAAGGGCCGCTGACCTGCCAGGAGATGGCCGCGGCGTTCGGCATGGACGCGGTGCCGGCACGGGTGGAGGCGCTGCGGTCGAAGGCGAAACGCCTGGTCGCGCGCGGCTGGCTGGCCGAGCCGGCGCCGGGACGGTTCACGCTCGCTGCGGGTGTGGCCGGGCAAGGCGGCGGGTCATGAGCAGGGCCATCGACCAGTAGATCATCGCCTCGGCGCTGGTGGTGCGGCGTTCGTAGTCGCGTGCCAGGCGGCGGGTGCGCATCAGGTGGGCGAAGAGGCGGGGTCAAGCCCCTTCTACCGGTGGCTGAAGGGCGCCCCGGCCCGCATCGAGCGGGCGCGGTCCGATGCCCGCCCGGCCCGGCGGATACGGGAGATCCACAAGGAGTCCGACGGTACCTACGGTGTCCCGCGGATCACGGCCGAGTTGTGGGACGCCGGGATCGAGGTGAACCACAAACGGGTCGCGCGTGTGATGGCCCGGATCGGCCTGCAGGGCGTGCACCTGCGCAAGAAGGTCCGAACCACCGTCCCCGAGCCGTCCGCGACGCCGGTGCCCGATCTGCTGCGGCGTGACTTCACCGCGAGTGAGCCGAACACCAAGTACGTCGGAGACATCACCTACCTGCCCATCGGCGACGGCCAATTCCTCTACCTGGCAACGGTGTTGGACCTGTGCTCGAAACGGCTGGCGGGCTGGTCGATCGCCGACCGCATGCGCACCGGGCTGATCACCGACGCCCTCAGATCCGCAGCCCGTACCCGCGGCGGAACCCTTGACGGGGCGATATTCCACAGCGACAACGGCGCCCAGTACGCATCGAAGGAGTTCGCGAACGTGTGCCGTGAACTCGGCGTCACCAGATCACGCGGAGCCGTCGGAACGTCGGCGGACAACGCCGCCGCCGAATCCTTCAACGCAAGCCTGAAACGGGAGACCCTGCAGAGAAGGAAACGCTGGTCAGGAGCGCGTGAGGCCCGCCTTGCGGTGTTCCGGTGGGTCACTCGCTACAACACGAGAAGGAGACACTCCGCACTCGGCCAGATCAGCCCGATCGCCTACGAACAACGATCGATTACGCTGGCCACTGCCGCATAGCAAACGGTGTCCACGATCCGGGGTCAAGCCCCCTGCGACCGAAGATCGGTCATGGCACCGACGCTAGGCAGCAGCCGGTTAACGCCCGGCACGCCGACGGTTAGACGACGGCAAAAGTGCGTGGCGCATCGCCTCCGAGCAGGCCGACGGCCCGCAGGATGAAGGCATGAGACAGCGTGTGGTGCGAGTCGCCCTCACCGCCGCCCCGGTCGCCGTGGTCCTCCTGGCCGTCCCGCTGGCCCTGGCCATCAGGTCGTCGTTGTACGCCGACCAGCGCGACACCCTGGAGCGGGCAGCCCTGTCGGGTGCCGTGCGCGTCAGTCCGGACTACACGGCCGGCGACCCGGTGGAACTGCCCGCGCCGCCGGCCGGAGGGCACCTCGGTCTGTACGACACCCACCTGCGCCTCAGGGCGGGCAGCGGCCCGAGGACCGGTGACGCGGCCGTGCGGGAGGCCTTCGGCGCGACGGTGGTGCGCGCTCGCTCGGGCGGTGACCTGGTGGTCGTGGTGCCGGTCTCGCACGCCGAGCAGATCATCGGCGTCGTACGCGCCTCCTCGCCCGCCGATGCCGTACGCGACCGCGTCCTCGCCGTGTGGGCCGTCCTCGCCGGAGCCTGCGTGCTCGCCCTGACCGTGGCCGTCCTGATCGCCCGCCGCCAGGCGCGCCTGCTGGCGGCGCCGTTGGAGGACCTCTCCCGCCACAGCCGGGCCGTCACCGCCGGCGATCTCGGCGCACGCGCCGCGCCCAGCAGCATCGCCGAGATCGACCAGGTGGCCCGCACCCACAACGAGATGCTGCACAGCCTGACCGAACTCCTGTGACACGGGCGGGACTTCACCGCCAACGCTTCCCACCAGCTGCGCACCCCGCTGACCGGACTCCAACTCACCCTGGAGGCAGGCCTCGCCCAGGAGGACGACGCCCGGCTGCGTCCCGCCCTGGAGGAGGCGCTGGCCACCACTCGCCGGCTGCACGGCACAGTGGAGGAGGTGCTGCGGCTGTCCCGTTCCCGCGGCCTGCCGGGCCCCGCCCCCGTGGACACCGAACTCTCGCGTCTGCTGCGGGAGACCGAGGCACGCTGGCACGGGCTGTTCGCCGGCGACGGCAGGCGCCTGGAGTGCGAGAGACGTGACGCGCCGGATGACGTACGCGTACCCGGAACCCTCGTCGCCGAGATCCTCGACGTCCTGCTGGACAACGCGCGCGTCCATGGCCGCGGCACGGTCCGCCTCACCGTCCGGGACCTCGACGACGCCCTCGCCTTCGACGTCACCGACGAGGGAGAAGTGGAAGGCGACACGACCCGGCTCTTCGACCGCGGCCACACCGGCGATGGCGCGGGCGAGGGCATCGGCCTGGCCCTCGCCCACGACCTGGCCGTGTCCCTGGGCGGCAGACTCTCCCTGACCAGCCGCCGCCCGGCCGGCTTCACCCTCCTCGTGCCCGTCGGGCAGGACGAGCCCGGAAGGGCCGGTGGCCGAGGGCGCCGGTAGGGCCAGCCGGCATACCCCACCCGCGTCGCACGGATCGCCGACTGCCTCGGCGTGGACCGGCCGTTCGGCATGGGAGTTCCGCACCCACGGGTGTGATCACCTTCAGGGTGCCGGGGCGGACGCCGAGCTGTGGCGTAGCCCGGTGACGCGCCGGCCGGCGGCCGTCTTCTTCAACAACCCGTAGGTGAGCACCGGCAGCAACATGTGCGAACCAAACGGGTGCTCCGATCAGCACTGAACCGTTCCGGGCCGGCTTCGGCCTCCTCCGCCACCGCATCCTGCTCAACTGATCCATCCCGGTGAGCGATCAACGGCTACGAAAATCTTGTCAGAGCCGCTCGTTCGACAGACCCTCAGGCCGGTTCGGGTGCGCCCGCGGTCTCGGCCTGCTCGCTGTTGGTCTATGCGGTCAGGAGCCTCGCGGTGGGACCGATGCCAGTGATGCGGCCGGAGTCGAGGAGGCGGACGGTGTCGGTGTAGCGGGCGACGAGGTGGTGTTCGTGAGAGACCACGATGAGGGTCATGTGGTGTTCGGTGCGCAGGCAGGTGAGGAGGTCCATGATGCCGGTGGCGGTGTCGCCGTCGAGGGCGGAGGTGATCTCGTCGCAGAGCAGGATGTCGGGGTCGGCGGCGAGTGCGCGGGCGATGGAGACGCGCTGGCGCTGGCCGCCGGACAGTTCGCTCGGGTAGCGGTCGGCGTGGTCGGTGGTCAGGCCGACCTGGGTAAGGAGCTCGGCGACGCGGTCGGGGCGCGCGTTCTTGGGCAGGTCGGCGTGTAGACGCAGGGGGCGGGCAAGTTGCTGGCCGATGGTGTGGCGGGGGTTGAGTGCGGCGAGCGGGTTCTGCGGCACCAGCTGGATGCGGCGCTGCTGTTCGCGGGTGCGGCGCCGGACGCCGGCGGCCAGCGGGCGGCCGTCGAGGGTGAGCTGCCCGGTGTGGGTGGGGTGGAGCCCGGCCAGGACACGCAGCAGGGTGGTCTTACCGGACCCGGAGGGGCCGACGATGGCGGTGGCCGAGCCGGGCGCCGCGGTGAACGCGGCACCGGTCAATACGGGGCGACGCCGGCGGCCGTCGCGGAAGTAGGCGTCGATCGACTTGGCCGCGATGCCGTCATCGGCCGAAGCACCGGGCGCGCCGGAGTCGGGCAGAGTGCCGGGGGCGGTGCGGAGTGTGGGAGTGGTCTTGGAGGTGAGGTAAATGGTGTGGTCCGCGCAAGCGGCGGCGAGGTCGGGGTCGTGGGTGGCGACGACCACGGCGAGGTTCCGGCTGGCGGCGAGGTGGCGCAACAGATGAGCGATCTCGTCACGCAAAGTGGCGTCGAGTCCGGCGGTCGGCTCGTCCAGCAGGAGGACCTTCGGGGTGCGAGCGAGGGCGCGTGCGAGGGCGACGCGGCGTTGCTGGCCGCCGGACAGGGCGGTGGGCCTGCGTTCGGCGATGCCGGCGTCGGTGGGCAGACGGCATTCGGCCAGCAGCGCGGCGACGTTTTCCTCGCCGGAGTCGGTGGCGAGTTCGGTGACCAGGCGCCGCACGGTCATGCGGGGGTTGAGGGCGGAGCCCGGGTCCTGACCGACATAGGCAATGGATGTGCGCCGCAACCGACGCAGTTCGTCGGGGGCGAGCTGGTGCGGGGCGTGGCCGAGGACGCGAAGCGTCCCTGCGGAGACGGCGGCGGCCTGGGGAAGATGGCCGACAAGGGCGCGCAGGAGGGTGGTCTTGCCGCAGCCGGATGAGCCCATGAGGGCAGTGACCTGCCCGGCGTGTATCTGGGCGGTGGTGGCGGGCAGGAGCACGGGGCCGTCGGGAAGGGATATCTCCAGGCCGGTGACGGTGATGAGCGCGGAGGCGTCCGTGGTCGTGGGGGCGAGGGCGGAAACGGGGGCGAGGTAGCTCATCGGCGGGTCGCTGCCTTCGCGGTGTCGGGGGCCAGGGAGACGGTGACGAGGTTGACGGTGATGGCCAGCAGGGCGATGGCGATGCTGGGCGCGATGACGGCCCAGGGGTTGAGGAGGATGCCGGAGGCGTTCTCACGGACCATCAGCGACCAGTCCGAGGCTGGTGGCTGGGGCCCGATCTGGAGGAACCCGGCCATGGAGATGACGTAGACGGCTTCGACGAACCGGAGCCCGAACAGGGTCAGGACCGTGGCGCGGAGGTTGGGCAGGATCTCCCGCAGGGCTACGTAGAGGGTGGACTCGCCGCGGGCCAGGGCTGCTTCGACGTAGCCGGCCGTCGCGAGGGGGGACGCGGCGGCGGCGACGACCCGCACGGCGTACGGGGTGCCCAGGGCGATGGCGGCGGCGATCACGGCCCAGCGTCCCCCGCCGGGCCAGGCCAGCGCGATGAGCATGATGCCGAGCAAGGGCGGCAGGAGGATCGCAATGTCCGCACTGCGTTCGAGTACGCGGCCCAGGGCCGGCCGCAGCACGGCAATGCAGCCCAGCACGGTGGCAGTCAGGGTGACGGTGATCGCGACCAGCAGGGCGCCCATGATGAGCAGGGCCCCGCCGTGCAGTACGCGGCTGAGGACGTCGCGGCCCAGTTGGTCCCCGCCGAGCACGGCGCCGTCGCCCGGGGTCGCAAACGGGGCTGTGACGGGAGTGTCGATGGTGTGCGGTGCGATCAGCGGCCCGATGAGCGCCAGCAGCAGCGACACGACGGCCAGTGCCAGCAGGGCGGCGGTCTTCGTCCGGCGGGCGGCCCGGAGCCGGGGTGCGGCCACAGGCAGGGCAGCGGTCATGCGCGGGCTCCCAGGGTGGCGTGGCGGATGAGGTCGGCGGCCAGGAGCACGAGGCTGATGACGGCGCCGGCGCACATGACGACCCCGGCGATCAGCGGGGCGTCGCGTCCGGCGACAGCTCCGGCCAGGACGGTTCCGATGCCGGGATAGTTGAACAGTGTCTCCACGACGACTGCGCCGCCGAAGAGCATGCCGGTGGAGGTGGCGATGCCGGTCGCGATGGCCGGGATCGCGCCGGGCAACTGGTGGCGCACCAGAACACGAGTGAGGGGCAGGCCGTCCAGGTGGGCGGCTTCCACGTGCGGGGTGGCGGCCTGGTCGGCCAACGCGCCGCGCACGACGCGGGTGTTCCAGCCGGTCTGCGGGATGACCAGGGCGAGGACCGGCATGATCAGCATGGTCCAGGTCGCGGGCCGGCCGTCGCCGCCGGTCACCGTGACGGCCGGCAGCCAGCCCGTCCACAGGGACAGCACCAGCAGCAGCCCCGCCGAGACCACGAACTCGGGCACAGCGAACGCGGCCGTCGAGCCGTGCCCGATGAGGCGGTCGGCCAGTCGGCCGGGGCGCGCTGCTGCCCAGCAGCCGAGCAGCAGTGACAGCACCACGGTGATCACGAACGAGGTCAGGGCGAGGACGAGGGTGTTGGGCAGCGGGTCGGCGAGGAGCTCGGTGACCTTCTGCCCGCGGGCGGAGGTACCGAGGTCACCGGTGGGCAGCGCGGTCATCCAGTCGGCGAACCGCTCCCACAGCGGCCGGTCCAGACCGAGGAGGCGGCGGCGTTCGGCGAGGTCGGCCGCGCTCTCGCCACGCTCGGCCGACGCGCTGGCCGCGTCCCCCGGCAGAAGCTCGACCGCGGCGAAGACCAGCGCGAGCAGGACGAGCAGCATCAGGACTCGCCGCCCGGCCGTCCCCGTCAAGCGCAGGGCGAGGGCCGCGGCCCGGCGCGAGGCGGTGGCCGCCCCCTCGCCGGGGGCGGCCACCGGGCCGGTCTTGGCCGTCTGGCTCAACTCAGCCACACGCCTTCGAGCTGCACGCGCCCGTATCCGGCGAGCTTGGGCAGGTTCTGCACCTTCGCGGCGGCCAGGTCGATGCCGTCGGCCATGCCCCACAGCAGGTAGCCGGAGCGCTCGTATTCGATCTGCTGGAGCTCCTTGAGCGCGGCGGACCGCCGGGCCGGGTCGCTGGTGGCGATGGCCTTGCGGTAGGCGGCGTCGAATCCGGGGTCGTTCCATCCGGCCTCGTTCTGGCCGGCTTCGCTGGCCATCGTCTTGGAGGCGAAGAAGACCACCGAGTCGTTGGTGCCCCAGTAGGTGGTGTAGAAGTCGCCGGTCTTCCAGGTCTTGTCCCAGAACGCGCCGGACTCCTGCTTGACGACCTCGACCTTGATGCCGGCCTCGCGGGCCTGGTTGGCGAACAGCGTCGCGGAATCGGCGAGACCGGCGATGTCCTCGGTGGTGACCAGCTGGTAGGTCTTGGACAGGTCGAAGCCCGCGTCGGCCAGGAGCTGCTGGGCCTTGGCGAGGTCGCGCTTGCGCTGGGGGATGTCCTTGGCGAAGGCGGGATCGCCGGTGCCGAGGATGTCGTTGGCGACGGTGCCGTAGCCGGACAGGACCTGCTTGACCATCGCGTCGCGGTCCACGACCAGCCGCATCGCTTCACGCACCCGTGCGTCCTCGAAGGGGCTGCCCTTGGCGGTGCACATGACGATCGGCATGGCCATGTCGTTCGGGCGCCGCAACACCTGGATGTCCTTGCGGGCCTCGGCGGTCCGGGCGGCGACTGCGCCCGCGTTGGAGGCGAGGTCGATCTGCCCGGCGAGGAGCGCGTTCGCCATCGCCTGCGGGGTTTCGAACATGGTGACCTCGATGGCGTCGAGGTGCACGGTGCCGCCGTACCACTTGTCGTTGCGCACCAGGCGGGCGTTGCCGCCCCGGAACCAGTCCAGCTTGAACGGGCCGGTGCCGGGTGCCTTGTCCAGGTCGGAGTCCTTGGTGTCCTTCTTCATCACGAAGGAGGCGAACCGGGTCAGCAGGGGGAACTCGGCGTTGGCGTAGTCGGAGACGAGAACGACGGTGTCGGTGCCCTCGGCGCTGATGTTGTCCGCCTGGATGCCGGGCAGACGGGCCGCGCCGGAGGGGGTGTTGCGCAGCCGTTTCAGCGACCACACCACGTCCTCGGCGGTGACCGGAGTTCCGTCGTGGAACACCGCCCCCTGGGCGATCTTGAACTTCCAGGTCTTCAGGTCCGCCGACGATTCCCACGAAGCCGCCAGTCGCGGGGCGGTGTTCGTCTTGGCGCCGGGCACGGTCAGGGTGTCGAAGACGAGGGCGAGGACCAGGTAGTCGCTCTCGTTGGCCTGGGTGCCGTGCGGGTCACGGGTGATCGCGCTGGCCCGCCCCAGCGCGCCGACGCGCAGGGTGCCACCGGTGCGGGGTTTGCCGGCGCCGGCACCAGAGGCTGCGGTGTTCTTGGAATCCCCGCTGCCGCCGCTGCAGGCGGCGAGAATTCCGGCTACTCCGATGCCGGTTCCGGCCCACAGCAGCTGTCGTCTGGTGACGCCCACGTCTGTCCTCGTCTCAGGTCCGCACTTGACGTTGCTTAGGCTTACCTAACCGAACTCGGCCAGACTCCGCAAGCCGTCCCACCCGGCCGCAGTGACCTCCCGCGAGGATGGACGGGGCGTCAAAAACGCTGCTCAATAATGTTTTTGACGCAGTATCAGCAGAGCTCGCGGGTGGTGAAAATTAGACTACGTCGATGTAGTCAATCGCAGCGGTTAGGGTTGCCTTACTCCAGCGGTGGGGCTACGTTCCTGGTGTCCGGCAGCGCCCCGACCCGCCCGGACCCGACCACTTTTCGCGTTCCCCCCGCCGCTTTCGAGCCGGTGCGGCGATGCCGCATGCCTGCACTCGCTTCGCCCTGCCTGGAAGGTGCCACCGTGCCCACCTGCCCTGCCCCGGTACGCCCTCTTACCGCTGCCACCGCAACCGAGCTGACCACCATTGCGGCCAAGCTGCTCGCCGAACACGGCTCCGCCACATCGCCTGAACTCCTCAAGGCGCTCCCCGACGCCTGCGCCCAGCTCGGCGACGAGGTGCGGCACGTGCTGCGGCCCGTGGACACCGCCGACGGACTGTTCGTCCTGCGCGGCCTGCACCTGGATGACACCGAACTCGGCCCCACCCCCGGCCACTGGTCGACGGTTGCCGACGCCGGCGCGGTGTGGGACGTGGTCCTGCTACTCGTCTCGGCGCTGATGGGCACCCCGATCGCCTGGGACGGTCAGCAGGACGGCCGGTTCGTGCACAACATCGTGCCCTCGCCCGGACACGAGAGCGAACAGACCGGTGCCTCCAGCTCCGTGCTGCTCACCCCGCACACCGAGGACGCCTTCCACCCCGGCCGCGCCCACCTGCTCCTGCTCGCCTGCATGCGCAACCACGACCACATCGCCACCACCGCGGCCAGCATCCGCCTGACCGAGCTCGCCAAGGAGGACATCGCACAGCTCAAGCGGACCGTCGTGCCAATCCTGCCCGACGACGCCTACGAGCAGGCCCAGCAGTTCGCCGGCCCGCCCGCGCCCGTCCCGACCCTCTTCGACAGCGCCGAGGGCCTGACCATGCGCTTCGACCCCGCCTACACCTCGATGGACGAGGCGGATCAGCAGTGGCGGGAAGCGTACGGGCGTCTGGAGGCTGAACTGGCCCGCGTCTCGGTCGCGGTGAGCCTGGAGCCCGGGGACGTCCTGGTCGTCGACAACGACATGGTCGTTCACGGCCGCGTCCCGTTCAAGGCCCGCTACGACGGCACCGACCGCTGGCTCAAGCGCGCCTCCGTCCGCGTCGAAGGCCGCCCCACCCGCCCGCTCGCCGAGCACGACGAACACGGCTACGGCCAGGCCGCCCTCACCGCCTGGACCGACTGACCTCCAGTTCCACTCCCACATCATCACCCACTTCGAAAGGGCTCTCATGGACCGGGACGACACCACCCTGCGCGTACTGTCCACCAGCGACCTCGCCGGCCTGGACATCTCCCTGGCCGATGTCGTCGACACGGTTGAGCAGGCTTACCGCACCCTCGCTGCCGGCCGGTCGGACAACCCGCGCAAGCTCACCGTCAAGCCCGCCGACGGCCACTCAGTCTCGTACGCCATGCTCGGCCGGGACGGAGTGCGCAACGTCGTCGCGATCAAGACGTCCTACAAGCACGGCCTGCACGAAACCCGCGACCAGCAGCACTATTACACGACGCTGAGCATCTACGACGACGTCACCGGCCTGCCCGTGGCGATGATGGACTGCTCACGCATTGGATCCCTGCGCACCCCGGCCGTCTCCGCGCTCCTGGCCCGCGAATGCGCCGCCCCCGACGCGACCACCGCCCTGGTGATCGGCACCGGAACCCAGGGCCGCCTCGCGCTGCCGTTCCTGCTGACCACCCTGCCGAAGCTGAAGCGGCTGCTGCTGTCGGGCACCCACCCTGACGGCATAGCCGCCGTCCGCAACGAACTCGCCCGCCACTGCCCCGACCGGGAAGTGGAGCTGGTCACCGACCTCCCCTCGGCCGCCCGCGACGCCGACATCATCATCGCCACCGCCGGCGACCACACCCCCGCCGCCGTCGAAGCAGGCTGGCTCAAGCCCGGCGCGACCGCCATCCTCGTCGGCCACGGCCTGGCCCCCTCCACCCTGCACCGCGCCGACCGCATCATCGCCACCAGCGAAGCCCAAATGCGTGTGACCGGCACCGACATGGCCGACGCCGACGGCAACCTCCCCGCCGTCGACCTGGAACTGCCCGTCATCATCTCCGGCCTCTCCAAGGCCCGCACCGCCCCCGAGCAGCGCGTCTTCGCCTACAACAGCGGCCTGGTCGTCACCGACATCGCTCTCGGCCACCGCTTCGCCCAGCTCGCCGCCGAGCAGAAGCTCGGAACCGAGGTGGCCCTGTGGCGCTGAGTCTGCCCGCCCACCCCGATCCGCTCGCCACACGGCTTCACACCAGCGGGCTGCTCCACGAACTGACCTACGGCCTGGGCGGACCGTTCCACTACCTGCTCCCCGAGCGCTTCGACACCAACCTGGCCGCCTTCCGCAGTGCGCTGGCCGGAGCAAGGGTCGAAGGACGCGTCTACTACGCCAAGAAGGCCAATAAGGCCGGTGTCTTCATCGACCGCTGCGCCACCGCGGGCGCCGGTGTCGACGTGGCCTCCCTGGGTGAGGTCCGTGAGGCCCTCGGCCGCGGGGTGCGCGGTGAGGATCTGGTGGTGACCGGGCCCGCGAAGGCCGACGCGCTGCTGCGGGTCGCCGCCCAGCAGGGAGCCCTCGTCGCGGTCGACGCCCTCGACGAACTCGACCGCGTCCTCGCCCTCGGCGGGCCCCGGCCCCCCAGAGTCCTGCTGCGCGTCCACCCCCCGGCCCAGCCCAACAGCCGCTTCGGACTCAGCCCGGTGGATCTGGACGAGGCGATGCACGACTGCGCCGAAGCCGGCGACCAGGTCCGCATGGAAGGCTTCAGCTTCCACCTGTCCGGTTACGACACCCAGCAACGCACCGACCTCGCCGGCGACCTCGTCGAACTCTGCCTCAAGGCGCGGGTTCTGGGATTGCAGGCCGACCGGATCAGCATCGGCGGCGGCTTCGCCGTCGACTACGTCCCCGCCGACGCGTGGAAGACCTTCCTCGAGCGGCACCAGCCCGGCGACTACCACGCCGGCAAGACGTTCACGGCCGCCGACTTCTACCCCTACCACTCGCCCGTCGCCGGAGCCGACGCCTTGGCCGCCGTCCTCGCCGCCAGCCCCTACGGAGCAGGCCCCGCCCTGTCCGAGCGACTGCGCGAGGCCGGGGTCATGCTGCTGCTGGAGCCCGGCCGGGCCCTGCTCGACGAAGCCGGTGCCTCCGTGTTCACCGTGCAGGGTGTCAAGGACCGCGACGGGTACGGCATCGTCACCGTCGACGGCACCAGCCTGAGCCTCTCGGAGCAGTGGTTCAACAGCGAATACCTCCCCGACCCCCAGCTGCTGTCCGCCCGGCCGCTTCCCGCGGACCACGCCTCGTACCGGGCCTGCGTCGCCGGGGCCAGCTGCCTCGATTCCGACCTGCTCACCTGGCGCAAGATCGCTTTTCCCGCGCAGCCTGCCATCGGCGACCTGCTCGTCTACCCGAATACCGCCGGCTACCAGATGGACTCCAACGAGTCGCCCTTCCACGAGCTGCCGCTGCCGCCGAAGGTCGTCATCGACCACCCCGACGACACCGGTCGGCCCCGCTGGCGCCTCGACCGCTGACACCCCCGCCCCGCCCACCCCAGCCATCCATGGAGTCGCTCGCCATGTCCGACGCCCTCACCCGACCGCCGGTCGTCAGCCGGATATCCGACCTCATCGGCTACACCCCGCTGTTCGAACTGGCCCGCGCCGACAACGGGGCCCGCCTCCTGCTGAAGCTGGAGATGTTCAACCCCACCGGCAGTGCCAAGATCCGCATGGCCCGCCAGATGATCGACGACGCCGAGCAGCGCGGCCGGCTCCGCGACGGCGGCCACATCATCGAGTCCACCTCCGGCAACACAGGCCTGGGCCTCGCGGTCGTCGCCGCCGAGCGCGGCTACCGCTTCACCGCCGTCGTCGACAACCACGCCGCCGTCGACAAGCTCCGCGGCATGAAAGCCATGGGCACCGAACTCGTCTATGTCGACGAAGGCGGCGACGGCGACGAACTCCACACCGCGGCCCGCGAAGAACTCGCCGAGGACATGGCCCGGGATCAGGACAACACCTTCTTCACCGAACAGCACAACAACCCCAGCAACGCGGTCGGCTACTACGACGTCGGCCGCGAGATCGCCCAGGCCCTCGACCACCAGGTCCACGTCCTCATCGGCGCCGTCGGCACCGGAGGCGGCCTGTGCGGCACCGCCCGCGAGCTGAAGAAGACCGTCCCCCACCTGTCGGTGATCGGCGTCGAACCCAAGGGGTCCATCGCGTTCGGCCCGCCCGCCCACGACTACTACCAGTCCGGCACCGGCACCCCCGAAGGCGCCACCATCGGCCTGCTCGTCGACTACAACCTCATCGACGAAGGCGCCAAGGTCGGCGACGTCGAAGCCTTCGCCACCGCCCGCGCCGTCGCCCGCCACTGCGGCCTGCTCATCGGCGGATCCGCCGGCGGCGTCGTCCACGAGGCCCTCGCCCGCCTGCCCGAACTGGCACCCGATACGGTCATGGTCGCCTTCATCAACGACGGCGGCGAGAAGTACATGGACACCCTCTTCAACGACGGCTGGATGGCCGAGCGCAACCTCCTCAGCCCCGAGACCGAACGCGACGTCGACGAACACCTCACCAAGCTCCGCAGGAACCGGTAACCACCCATGCTGACCACCCTCCTCCGCGACAGCCGCGCCCTCGCCACGCTCGCCGTCCCGCTCATCCTCACCCAGCTCGCGCAGGTCGCCCTGACGACCACCGACACTGTGATGATGGGCCTGCTCGGTACCACCGAACTCGCCGCCGGCGGCCTCGCCATCGTCATCTTCAACCAGATCCGCACCATGGGCGTCGGCCTGGTCACCTCCGTCGGCAACCAGATCGCCGCGGCGGCCGCCCGCGCCGAAACCGCCACCACCGGCGCCGGAAGCGACGACGGCAAGAGCGCGGAGGAGGAGGCAGCACACCACGAGGTCCGGGCCATCGTCCGCGCCAGCCTGGCCGTCGCCACCCTGGCCGGCATCGTCGGCGCCCTCATCATGATCGTCATCGGGCAGCTGCTGACCTGGCTCGGTCAGGACGCCGCCGTCGTCGATCTCACACGGACGATGATCTATGCCCTCGCCCCCGGCCTGCTGCCCTGCCTCTGGTTCCAGGCCGTGCGCCAGTTCACCGTCGGCATGCGCCGCCCCCAGGCCCTCCTACAGATCACCCTCATCTCCATCGCCGTCAACGCCGCCCTCAACTGGGCGCTGATCCACGGAACCTTCGGCCTGCCCCGCCTCGGCCTCACCGGCGTCGGCATCGCCACCTCCACCGTCTACCTGCTGTCCTTCCTCGCCCTCTACCTCGCCGCGAAGAAGGACAAGGAGCTCGCCCCGTACCTCGGCTTCCACATCACCCGCGCCGACGCCGCCACCATCAAACGGCTGATCGGCCTCGGCGTCCCCATCGCCGCCACCTACGGCTCCGAAGCCGGATTCTTCTCCGTCACCGCCCTGATGGCCGGCTCCTTCGGCCCCGACGCCCTCGCCGCGCACACCGCCGTCAACCAACTCGTCTACATCGTCTTCCAGGTCGCCGTCGGCCTCTCCCACGCCGCGTCCATCAACGTCAGCCGCGAACTCGCCCTCGGCAACCACGACGACGCCCGCCGCATCAAGAACACCGCGCTCGCCTGCGCCGGCGCCGTCATGACCGTGGTCGGCATCGTGTACTTCACCGTGCCCCGCCTCATCCTGGCGCCGTTCCTCGACACCGGCTCCGACCAAGCCCTCACCATCGCCACTCAACTGCTGGTCGTCACCGCGTTCCTGCAGTTCTTCGACTGCACGCAGAACATCGGCGTCGGCCTCCTGCGCGGCCTCGACGACACCAAGAGCGGCTTCCGCATCACCCTCATCGGCTACTGGATCATCGGGCTGCCCGCCGCCTGGCTCTTCGCCTACACGCTGGGCCTGGACACCCTTGGTATCTGGCTCGGCCTCCTCACCGGCCTCGCCGCCACCGCCCTGCTCCTGCTGCGCCGCTACAACACCGCCCTCACCGCCGCGCAAACCCAGACCGCCCCCGCCACCGCCTGACCCGGTCCCGCCCGAGGGCATCGCCGGCGAACCCGCTGTCCCGTCCGGCCTCGCATCACACGTGAGCGGACAGCGAATCCGTCCTCACACGCACCTCACTGAGGGCAGAGCTGATCCCCTTCACCAGCCCGCTTACGGGAAAGTGAAGGGGCTCGGTGATCTCTACGCTCCGGAACCGAACAGCGTGTCCAGCGCACTCCACAGACCCGAGCAGCCCGACGGTGTGCCGAGCAGCTGCCCTGCCGCATACTCCACGTACTCGTGCAGCCCATAGGCCAGCGCGAGACCTGCCACCGCGGCGGCGACCACCGTCACCGCCAGAGCGGCGGCACCTGCCCTGCGGGCGCCGCGCGGGCCCTCCGGCTCAGGCCCGAGCAGCGCCTCGACACGCCGCGGCACAGGCCCGCTCGTCACCGACAGCAGCGGATACCCGCTGGCACGACCGTGGGAGGATCCGGCCAGCGCCGCGCGGGCGATGGCCGCAGCTGCCATCCGCCGGTCGCCCGTCACCGCCGCCGCCGCCTCGTCCGCCCACCGCTCCAGATGGAAGACCAACGCGTCCCGCAGGCTGCGCAGCGCGGGGTGGACCACGGCGGCGAGATCGACCACGGCCGACAGCAGATGATGGCGCCCGGCCAGGTGAGCCCGCTCGTGGGCCAGCAGCACCTCGCGCTCGCGCGCCTTCAGTGACCGCACCATCCCGGACGTGACCACGACCCGGCCACGGCGTCCCCGGTAGCCGGGAAGCGCGAACGCATCCACGTCATTTCCCGGGACCACCAGCAGGTCCCCTTCACCGGCGCCCTCGTCCGCCGACAGCCAGGCCCGCCTGAGCAGCGAACGGTGCTGGAACCAACGCCGCATCAGCAGCACCAGCTGGACGAGCATCACGGCTCCGGCCGCACACGCCACCGGCACCGCCGCCGGCCACACCTCCAGCACCTGTGTCAGCGACAATTGCTCCACTAACGCCAGGAACGGCACGTGGAAGAGGCCGATCAGCACGGAGATTGTCCCGGCGGCCAGCAGGACCGCCCCACCGCTCAGCACCCAGCGCGCGGCGGCAGCACCTGGGCAAGACGCCGGGCGACCGCCGCCGCTCCCCACGGGAACAGCAGAGCCAACACGACCAGCAGCAGTACAAACGTCACGCGGGCCCGCCCTCGGCCTCCAGGAGCAGGCGCCGCAGCGTCTCCTCGTCATCCTCGGACAGCGAGGACACGAACCGCTTCAGCACCAGGTCACGCTGAGGCTCGCTCTCCAGCTCACGACGCATCCGGTCGGCGACGAGTCCGGCCGCGTCCTCCACCGGCTCATAGGCGAAACCACGCCCCGCGGGCACCCGGCGGAGCGTGCCCTTCTCATGCAGGCGGGTAAGGATGGTGGCCATCGTCGTCCTGGCCAGCCCTGTACCGAGCGCGGTGTTGACTTCCTGCGCGGTCATCGGCTTGCCCGACTGCCACAGCACTGCCAGCACATCAGCGACGAGCTCGCCGTGCGGACGCCTCGCGCCCCGGCGCTTGCCCGTCATGTCCCCTTCCGTCCTTTCGCACCATTCACGGCACGCGAGCCCCGTGCCCCTCGCGCACCACCCGCCGACAACTACGTCCAAGAAGACAGCCGACTTTTCAGGTATGCCTAATCTACCGGTCCCGATAGCCGACCGACCGCGTCCGCAGGCGCGGACGGCAGCATGCAGCGCGCCTAATACTCCAGCCGTAGATCGTGATCTCGATGGTGAGTGGCGCCTCTCCGCCTACCCGAGTTCACCGAGACGGAGGGCGTCCCTTATCTCGCTGAGCTTCGCGGAGGACAGGACGCCCGCCCGCTCGATCAGGTCGTCCTGGGACACGGTGGTCAGCCACGTGCAGGGGGTAAAGCCCGGGCGCGGGAACGCGAACCGCAGCACGCCTTCAAAGGGCAGTCCTTCCATGGCACCTACTTGCACTTCGACGCCCAGACCGCTGATGTCGACGCCCGCAGGAGTGACGACCTGCATCGCCCGGATCCTGGACGCGTCGTCTGCCGCCAGCAGTACGACCAGCCGCCGCTCGTCGAACTCCACCCACCAGACTTCGCCACGTTGCACATGTCCTCCTGACTCAGGACGGCAGGCGGAACTGCGCGACCCTGACGCGTTGTGGAGACGGGTGCGGCCACCGTTGATCATCGTGAGTTGTGTGGACTGACGAAGAGACGGTGGCCGCAGGTCACAGCATAGAACCCACCCGTTGGCGGGACGCGTTCGAGGGCCTGATGGGCCGGATCGCGGGGCGCTTCGCCCGGGTCGAACCCCGGCGCAGGGCGGCGCGGTTGGTGCTCGGTCTATTGGCCGATCTGCCGCGCAAGAACTGCTGGACCATCGCCGAGTGGGCTGGCGAGACCACTCCGGACGGCATGCAGCACTTGTTGGGCAGGGCCAAGTGGGATGCCGATCAGGTCCGCGACGACGTGTGCGGCTACGTGGTGGAGCACCTGCACGACGACCGGGCGGTGCTGGTCGTCGACGAGACCGGCGATGTGAAGAAGGGCACTGGCACGGTCGGCGTCCAGCGCCAATACACCGGTACTGCCGGCCGGATCGAGAACTCCCAAGTCGCCGTCTACCTGGTTTACGCAGGTCAGCGCGGCCACGCCGCAGTGGACCGGGAACTCTACGTTCCGCGCTCCTGGACCTCCGACCCCGACCGCTGCCGCGCCGCGGGCCTTGCCGAGGACACCACCTTCGCCACCAAGCCGGAGCTGGCCACTCGTATGGTCGCCCGGTTCCTGGACGCCGGCCACCAGGCCGCATGGGTTGCCGGCGACGAGGTCTACGGCGGCAACCCGAAGCTGCGAACCGCACTGGAGGAACGCGGCACCGGCTACGTCCTCGCGGTGGCCTGCTCGCACGAAGTCACCACCGGTGCGGGGAAGTTCCGTGCGGACATCTTGGCCAAGAAGGTGCCCAAGCGGGCCTGGCAGAAGCTCTCCGCAGGGGCCGGGGCCAAGGGTCACCGCGTCTACAACTGGGCAGTCATCGACCTCCCCGACCCCCGCCCCGGGAGTCGTCAGCTACTGATCCGCCGTAACCGCAGCACCGGCGAACTCGCCTACTACCGCTGCTACTCGCCCGCGTCCGTGCCGCTGACCGTGCTGGTCAGAGTCGCCGGATCAAGATGGCGGGTGGAGGAGTTCTTCCAGTCGGGCAAGGGCCTGGCCGCACTCGACGAGCACCAGGTCCGCCGCTATACCTCCTGGTCCCGCTGGGTCACCCTCGCCATGCTCGCGCACGCTTTCCTCGCCGTCGTACGCGCAGACGAGCACACCCGCCCCGCACCCGATGCCCTCATTCCGCTCACCTGCAACGAGATCCAGCGCCTGTTCATCACCCTCGTCGTCCGACCCGTCCACGACACAGCCCACCGGCTCGGTTGGTCGAACTGGCGACGCCGCCACCAGGCCCGATCCCAAGCCAGCCACTACCGACGACAAGCCACTCAGGAATGAAGATCACGAACTACGGCTGGAGTACTAACGCGTGTCACTATCTGCGGCTCCGCCCCCGAGGCGGTAGCCGCTGCCCGTCCTTTAGGGAATATCGCGCTGGATGAGGCGGAATCCCTTGCCAGGGGACGGAGTGCGGCCCGGTTTCCGCGGCCGATGCGAGAAAGGGACGGAGGAATTCGGCTTACGGGTGCGGGCCCGTCGCGAGGCGTCGACGAGCGCTTCAAGGACGGGTGATGCTTTCCACAGTTTGCGGAACTCGTGAGGTTTCAAGCCCGCTGCCCGGGTAAGCGGTGTTCCAGTCCGCGCCCCGGCTCGTCGCTGAAGATCGTCTCGGGATACGAGGGCACGTCCCAGTTGTGGCCCCAAGCCAGGATCTTCGTGGAGGTTCCGTTGGCTTCGAACGCCTTGCCGATCTCCTGGATCACATCGGCTTCCTGGTAGGCGGACAGGAACATGCCGGGCCAGGTGGGAGTACCCATGGGTTCGTTTTGCGGGGAAATGCAGGAGATGGTCACGCCGGCTTCGTCATAGGCCCTTCAAGACGGTGTTCTCGTTGATCTCGCCCTTGCCGTTCAGCACCCGCGAGACCGTCGTCTTGCTGACCCCGGCCCGCGTGGCCACGTCGGCGATAGTGACTCCCATGTCCTCCCGCACCGAAGGGCCGATCGTACAGAGGCCCGTGGAACCGGTACCGGAATCGGTTCCGGAACCGGTTTCGGTAGCGGTTCCGGCAGCGAAGCACCGAAAGGCCCGACCGGTCAACAGGCCGGAAACCAACTCGTTCACCGGCCCGTCTCGGCGTCGACGATGAGGCCGAAGCTTGCCGGGCGGCCCCCACCCCACCCCTCCGACCTGGGCGGTTACCGAACCCGAGACCGCCACTGCCAACGGGTCGGCGCGGTTCGCGACCACCGACGACAGCCGATGAACTGCCGGTCATGCCGGAGCAATCGCGCCCGGACCGTTGACGCGGAGGCCGGATTGGGCTTCATAATCGGGCACTCGCTGTCATCGATGACACAAGTCAACGATGACACCCTCGGTCGACGGCACGGAAGCCGGCATCGGCCTGGGGTGCACTTTTCGGTCCGTCGCGCAGAAGCCGCAGTCACCGCTGCGTGGACGGCCTCGGGACTAGGAGACATCATGAGCTCTGCACGCGTATCCCGGCATGCCCGCATACGGATGATGGCGGCGGTCGCGACCGTCTGCGCCCTGTCCGCAGCCCCGCTGGCCCCCCAGGCCGTCGCCGCCGACACCCCGACCTACACCGAGACCTACAGACCCCAGTTCCACTTCACTCCGCAGAAGAACTGGATGAACGACCCCAACGGGCTCGTCTACTACAAGGGCGAGTACCACCTCTTCTACCAGTACAACCCGAACGGCAACACCTGGGGCGACATGTCCTGGGGGCACGCGGTGAGCAAGGACCTCGTGCACTGGGAGGAGTTGCCGCTCGCCCTGTCGCACGACGACGAGGAGATGGTGTTCTCCGGCAGCGCGGTCGTCGACTGGAACAACACCACCGGCTTCGGCACGAAGAAGAACCCGCCCATGGTGGCGATCTACACCAGCGCCTACAAGAACGGCGGCAAGCAGGCCCAGTCGCTCGCCTACAGCACCGACCGCGGTCGCACCTGGACCAAGTACCAGGGCAATCCCGTGATCGACATCGGCTCCAACAACTTCCGCGATCCCAAGGTCCAGTGGTACGCGCCGACCAAGAGCTGGCTGATGACGGTGTCGCTGTCCGCCGAGCACAAGGTGCATTTCTACACGTCGAAGAACCTCAAGGACTGGGAACTGCAGAGCGAGTTCGGACCGGCCGGTGCGACGGGCGGCGTGTGGGAGTGCCCCGACCTGTTCCCCCTCGCCGTGGACGGGGACAAGAAGAACATCAAGTGGGTCCTGGTCGTCAACATCAACCCCGGTGGTGTCGCGGGAGGTTCGGCCGCCCAGTACTTCATCGGTGACTTCGACGGCAAGAAGTTCACCGCGGACGACAAAGGCACCTACACCCCGCCCACCGGGAAGGTTGTCCAGGACTTCGAGGGCACCGGCTTCGGTACGTGGACGAGCACGGGCACCGCGTTCGGCCAGGGACCGGCAGCCGGTGCGGTGGACTGGCAGGGGACCGTCGACGGTTTCGACGGCAAGGGCCTCGCCAACAGCTTCCACGGCGGTGACGGCGCCACCGGCATCCTCAGCTCCCCCTCCTTCACCGTCGACAGCCCCTACCTGAACTTCAAGATCGGTGGCGGGCGGCATCCGCACGAGGCCGGGACCGTCATGGACAGCACTCCACCCGAGGGCACGGTCCTCGCCGACTTCGAAGGCGGAACGTACGGCGACTGGACGGCGACCGGGGACGCTTTCGGCACAGCACCGGCCACCGGCACCCTCCCCGACCAGGGACAGGTATCCGGCTTCCTGGGAGACGGGCTGGTCAACACCTTCCGGAACGGCGACTCCACCACCGGCACCCTCACGTCACCCGAGTTCACCATCGACAAGAAGCGCATCAACTTCCTCATCGGCGGCGGCAATCATCCGGCCCGCTCCGACAACCCGACCGCCGTCGAGCTCCTCGTGGACGGCCAGGTCGTCCGCAGCGCCACCGGAAAGGACGCCGAGGCACTCAACTGGGCCTCCTGGGACGTCAGCGAGCTCGCCGGCAAGCAGGCGCGGATCAGGATCGTCGACGACAACACCGGCGGCTGGGGACACGTCAACGTCGACCACATCATGCTGTCCGACACCCAGGCCCAGCGCGTCTCCCAGGAGACGTCCGTCAACCTGCTCGTCGACGGCCAGGTCGTCCGCAGCGCGACCGGCGCCGACAGCGAGACCCTGGACTGGGCCTCCTTCGACATGCGCCCGTACGTCGGCAAGAAGGCGCAGATCCAGGTCATCGACATGAACACCGCCGGCTGGGGCCACGTCATGGCCGACCAGTTCACCGCCGCTGACAAGCCCGCCAAGTCCGTCGTACAGCGCGCCGACTGGGCCGACTACGGCAAGGACTACTACGCGGCGGTGTCCTGGGAGAACGCGCCGGGCGGCAAGCGCTACATGATCGGCTGGATGAACAACTGGGACTACGGCCAGTCCCTCCCCACCTCACCCTGGCGCGGCGCGCAGAGCGTTCCGCGGGAGATGGCCCTGCGCACCGTCGACGGCCGCATCCGGCTGACCAGCAAGCCGGTGGGCAGCCTGGAGTCCCTCCGGGGGAAGCGCCCGGCGACGGCGTCCGACATCACCGTCAAGAGCACCTCCAGGCCCCTGATCGGCCCCACGGCCAAGGGCAAGGCACTCGACATCGAGGCGACCTTCTCCCTCAAGGACGCCGACCGCTTCGGCCTGAAGGTGCGCACCGGCGCGGGCGGCGAGGAGACCGTCATCGGTTACGACACCACGACGCAGGAGTTGTACGTCGACCGCACCCGCTCCGGAGCCGGGGACTTCAGCAGCACCTTCCCCGGTGTCCAGACCGCACCGCTGAAGGCCAAGAACGGCAAGGTCAAGCTGCGGATCCTGGTCGACTGGTCGTCCGTCGAGGTCTTCGGCGGCAACGGCGAGGCAGTGATCACCGACCAGATCTTCCCCGACCCCTCCAGCACCGGCGTCGAGGTCTTCGCCGAGGGCGGCACCGCCACCCTCGACCACATGCGGGCGTGGCAGCTGGGGTCCATCTGGCGGTGACGAGCCGGGGCCCGTGCGCCGGGCGGCCAGGAGCGGCTTCCGGCGCGCGGGCTCAGAAGTGGGTGGTGATCCCGAAGGTCCGCCGGAGCCGGGCCATGTCGTGACGGTCGTGATCAGCGGGTTCATGGCCCTGGTGGAAGTAGACCTGCTGCTCGGGCGACAGGCACGGGACGGTGGCCCCGAGGATCGTGCCAGTGACGAAACACGAGGCGGGATAGGCGAACGGGTGCTCGACGTCGGGTGACGCCTGCACGGCGGATCCGTCCGCGGCAAAGACCAGAGGGTGAAGATCGATCTCCCGGTCATGAGGATCGGTGACGACGAACCGTACGGGGCGCCAGTCGAGGGTCTCGACGAACCCAGCGTGCGCGAGAGCCGCCACGACGTCCGCTTCCTGGTCCTCTCGGTGCATCAGGTCCAGGTCGCGGTGCAGGCGGGTTTGCTCGCCGACCAGGGCGTCGATGCCCCAGCCGCCGCCGATCCAGATGTCGACGTCCGCGTTCCGCAGCACTGCAAGGATGGACAACACATCGTCGGCCGTCATCACCTCGCGCGCGTTAGCGGTGATCACGTGGGCGGGCGAGTGGATTTATGTGCGGTCGATCTCCTCAAGGAACGTCAGTACAGAGGCGTCCTCCTCGATCAGTGGGGTGAGGGCGGCGTTGAACGGGGCGCCGTACGGGGCGTTCAGGTGTGCCTTGAAGGCGTCCTCGTCCCGGTAGACCTCGAAGATCCAGTAGGCGCGCGGGTCGGCCGCCTTGGTGTAGACGTCGAAGGCCAGGTTGCCTTCCTCTTCGCGCACTTTCAGGGCGTAGTCCCGGATCAGGCGAGCGACCTCGTCCTCCGCTCCCTCTCGGGCGGTGAACTCGGCGAGCAGGGTTTTCGTCATGGTTTCCTGTCCTTTCAGTGGGTGGAGTCGAGGTGCCGGACGACGGCCTTGTCCGTCGGGAACGGCGCCAACTGGTCGTGCCACGGCGGGTTCGGGCCGGCGACGGAGCAGGTCAGGGCCGCGACGTGTGTGGCGAACAGGCAGGCTGCCTCGACATCGCCGAGACGCAGGTCCGTCAGCCTGCCGCCGAGGAGTCCGCGGGTGCCGAGGTGGTGCAGCAGTCCGGCGGTGAAGGAGTCCCCCGCACCGACCGTGTCGACGACCGGTGTCGCCACCGCCGGCATCTGCACCCGTTCCCCGTCGAGTGAGGCCAGCGCGCCGTCGGCGCCGCGTGTGATCACGACGAGCCGCGCGCCCGCCGCATGCCAGGTGTCGCACGCCTGCTCTGGCGGTGTTCCGGGCAGGAGGAGTTCCAGGTCGTCCTCGCTCAGCCGCAGCACATCGGCGAGGCCGCACCAGTGCGCCAGCCGGGCACGGTAGACCTCGGGACGTACCAGGAGGGGGCGGACGTTGGGGTCGATGCTGATGGTGGCCCGGGGGGCGGCCGCTGCCAGGAAGTCCTCCACCACGCCTGCCCCGGGTTCCTTGACCAGGGCCAGTGACCCGGTGTGGACGCAAGCGGTGTCGGTCAGGTCCACCGCGGCCAGTTCCGCGCTGGTCCACTGCCAGTCGGCGGTGGCCTGGGCGTGGAAGGAGAACGTGGCCTGCCCATGGGCGTCCAGCTCGGCCACGGCGAGCGTGCTGGGCTCGGCGGCCTCGACGGCGTGCGAGAGGTCCACGCCCGATGCCGCGAGGTGGGCCCGGAAGAGGCGGCCGAACACGTCACCGGACAGCCGTGCGAGGAAGCGGGCCGGAGTGCCGAGCCTGGCCAAGGCCACCGCCGTGTTGGCGGGTCCGCCGCCCGGCAGCACGCGCAGGGCGAGTTCGTTCCGGGCACGCGCGGGTTCGGTGAACGCGTCAGCGACGCACTCTCCCAGGACGGTGATCTGGCGCGGGCTCATGGGCTGCTCTCCTCTTGGAACGCGCCTTCTTGGAACGCGCCTTCTTGGAACGCGCCTTCTTGGAACGCGCCTTCTTGGAACGCGCGGAGCGGAAACGGGCATAACCCGGGCTTGCCGGCGAACGGCCTCGGGCGGGCGACCGCCGAGGGGCGTTGCCGATTTGTGACGAGTGCAAGGCATTGACGTTGCCGGGGAACGGAGTCCATCATCCTCGTCAAGCAGTGTCAACGATGACATAGGTCATCGTTGACATCGCGGGACGGCATGCCCCGCTGCCGGCCACCCGCCCGACATCCCACTGGAGTCGTTCATGTCACACGTCTCTCGTCTGCCCTCCTCCTTGCTCAGAGCCGCTGCGTGCACGGGTGTCGCAGCGCTCGCCCTGACCGCCTGTGGATCCGGATCCGGATCGGGCAGCGCGAGCACCGGCTCGGGCGAGGTCAAGGTCGGCCTCATCACCAAGACCGACACCAACCCGTTCTTCGTCAAGATGAAGGAAGGCGCGGAAAAGACCGCGAAGGCCGAAGGCGTCAAGCTCATGACCGCGGCCGGCAAGTTCGACGGAGACAACGCCGGTCAGGTCACCGCCATCGAGAACATGGTCGCCTCCGGCGTCAAGGGCATTCTGATCACCCCCAGTGACTCGAAGGCGATCGTGCCCGCGCTCGAGAAGGCCCGCGCCAAGGGCGTCCTGGTCATCGCACTCGACACCCCGACCGAGCCGCAGAGCGCCGTCGACGCTCTCTTCGCCACCGACAATCTCAAGGCCGGCGAGCTGATCGGCGAGTACGCCAAGGCCGCGATGAAGGGCAAGACCGCGAAGATAGCCGCCCTCGACCTCGCGCCGGGCGTCTCCGTCGGCGTCCAGCGGCACAGCGGATTCCTCAAGGGCTTCGGCGCCACCGACAAGGACGTCGCCTGTGCTCAGGACACCGGCGGCGACCAGTCCAAGGGCCAGACCGCGATGGAGAACTGCCTCCAGAAGGAACCCGGCATCAACGTCGTCTACACGATCAACGAACCGGCCGCGCTGGGCGCGTACACCGCGCTGAAGGCCAAGGGCCGGGAGAAGGACGTGCTGATCGTCTCCGTCGACGGCGGCTGCACGGGCACCCAGGCGGTCAAGGACGGCAAGATCGCCGCGACCTCGCAGCAGTACCCGCTCAAGATGGCCGCCGAGGGCGTCAAGGCCGTCGTGACCTACGCCAAGGACGGCAAGAAGGCGTCGGGTTACACCGACACCGGCGTCACTCTGATCACCGACAAGGCGCAGGACGGCGTCACGTCCAAGGACACCGCCTACGGCCTGGAGAACTGCTGGGGCTGAGCCGCCGCCCCCAGCTGCCGCCGTTCGACACCCCTCAGCGGGGCGGCCGGCCCCTCCTCCCCGACCGGGGACGGCCGCCCCCTCGTCCTCCTGCCGTCCGACAACGACTGACCAGTCCTGACAAGGACTTGTGTCTTCCGACAAGGACCTCGCATGACCGCCACGTCCACGCCACCGTCCACGTCCGCGCCGTACGCGGAGCTCAAAGCGCCCACCACGGTCCGCAGACTGCTCACGCAACCGACCACCGGACCTCTGGTCGCCCTCCTCCTGGCCTGTGTCTTCTTCTCCGTCTCGAGCGACCAGTTCCTCACCGGCGGGAACTTCTCGCTGATCGTGCAGCAGGTCATGGTCGTCGGCACCCTCGCCATCGGCCAGACCCTGATCATCCTCACGGCGGGCATCGACCTGTCGTGCGGAGCGGTGATGGCGTTCGGCAGCATCGTGATCGCCAAGATGGCCGCCGAGGGCTCCCTGCCCCCGCTCGCCGCGATCGCGCTGGGCCTTGTCGTCTGCGGCGGCTTCGGCATGCTCAACGGGGCGTTGGTGCAGAAGATCCCGCTGCCGCCGTTCATCGTCACCCTGGGCATGCTCAACGTGGCGTTCGCGCTGACGCACATCTATTCCGAGGAACAGACGGTCACCAACCTGCCCGGCCCGCTGACGGCTCTCGGGCAGACCTTCCCGCTCGGCAAGACCGACATCACCTACGGCTCGCTGGTCACCATCGCCCTGTTCCTCCTCCTCGCCTACGCGTTGAGCAGCACCGGCTGGGGCCGGCACGTCTACGCCCTGGGCAACAGCCCGGAAGCGGCCCGGCTGAACGGCATCCGCACTTCCCGGCTGACCATCGGCGTCTACACCGTGGCCGGCATCCTCTACGGCATCGCCGCCCTGCTGCTCATCTCCCGCACCGGCGTCGGCGACCCGCAGGCCGGGCAGACCGACAACCTGGACAGCATCACCGCCGTGGTCCTCGGCGGCACCAGCCTCTTCGGCGGACGCGGATCGGTCCTGGGCACGTTCATCGGCGTCCTCATCGTCGGAGTCTTCCGCAACGGCCTGCAGCTGATGGGCGTCGCCTCCATCTACCAGACCCTCATCACCGGAGTCCTGGTGATCCTCGCGGTGACCGTCGACCAGATCTCCCGGAAGAAGGCCCGTTGATGAGCGCCACCTCCTCCCCCACTCCTGTCCTGCAGGCCCGCGGTCTGGTCAAGCGCTACGGTCACGTCACCGCCGTCGACGGCGCCGACTTCGACCTGCTGCCCGGCGAGGTCCTCGCCGTCATCGGTGACAACGGCGCCGGCAAGACCAGCCTCATCAAGGCCCTCACCGGCGCGGTGGTACCGGACGAGGGCGAGATCCGCCTCAATGGCAAGCCGATCCAGTTCTCCGGCCCCCAGAGCGCACGCGCTCACGGCATCGAGACGGTCTATCAGGACCTCGCCGTGGCAGCTTCCATGGACATCGCCTCGAACATGTTCCTGGGCCGCGAGCTGCGCCGCCCGGGCATCCTCGGCAGCGCCTTCCGCATGCTCGACAAGAAGCGCATGCGCCAGGAGGCCGCCGAGCACATGGCCGACCTGAAGATCGGCCTGCGCTCGCTGACCCAGGCGGTCGAAACGCTCTCCGGCGGACAGCGGCAGGCCGTCGCGGTCGCCCGCGCCGTCGCCTGGGCCCGCAGCGTCGTCGTCATGGATGAACCCACCGCCGCCCTCGGCGTCAAGGAGTCCGGACAGGTCCTCGACCTCATCCGCCGCGTCCGCGACAAGGGCATGCCGGTCGTCCTGATCAGCCACAACATGCCCCATGTCTTCGAGATCGCCGACCGGATCCACGTCCACCGGCTGGGCCGGCGCGCCGCCGTGATCAAGCCCTCCGACTACTCCATGGCAGAGGTCGTCGCCATCATGACCGGCGCCCTCACCGTCGACGCGGCCGGAGATACTGTTGTAGCGGATTCCGCGGCAGCGAAAGCCGCCGGAGTCCAGGCCACCTGACAGCTCAACCCCGCTCTCGCATGTTCCGGCCGAGGCCGCGGCCGGAACCCGAGAGCACTCAGGAGACGGTTTCCTCCATGGCAGCGAGCCGCCGCCCCACCCTTGCCGATGTCGCACGAGAAGTCGGCGTCAGCGCCAAGACAGTCTCCCGTGTCCTCAACGAGGACGGACCCGTCTCGGCGCAGACGCGGGAACAGGTACTCGCCGCGGTGGCCAAGCTGGGCTTCCAGCCGAACCTCATGGCCCGCAACATCCGCGTCGGCGGTCCGGACACCACCATCGGACTGGTCATCCCCGACCTCGCCAACCCCTTCTTCGGCGCCGTGGCCCGCGCCGTCGAGGACACGGTCCGCGAACGCGGACTGACTCTCCTCATGGGGTCGTCCGCGGACGACCCCGACCGCGAACGCGCCCTGACGGACAAGTTCCTCGCCCGTCGCGTCAGCATCCTCATCGTCGTGCCGTCCATCGGCGCCGACCACTCCCACCTCAAGTCCCACCGCACGGCGGGGCTTCCCATCGTCTTCCTCGACCGCCCGGGAGTCGGCCTGCCCACGGACAGCATCGTCAGCTCCAACCGTGCCGGAGCCCAAGAAGGCGTCGCCCACCTCATCGCCCACGGGCACCGCCGCATCGGATTCGTCGGCGACCTGCCCGTCAAGCTGTACACCCGCCGCGAACGCCTCGCCGGATACCGCGCGGCCCTGCGAGAAGCTGGCCTCCCCTACGACCGCGCGCTCGTCGCCAACAGCCACGACCAGCCAGGCGCCGAGGCCGCGACCGCCCAACTCCTCGAACTGGCCGATCCCCCCACCGCCCTGTTCGCCGGAAACAACATCATGGCGCTCGGCATCGTCGCCGAACTCGCCCGCAGCAAGCGCAAGGACGTAGCAGTCGTCGCCTTCGACGACGTATCACTCGCCGAGGCACTCGAACCGGCCCTTACCGTCGTCGCCCAGGACCCCGAAGAACTCGGCCGCACCGCCGCGGCCACCGCCCTGGCCCGCCTCGACGGCGACCGCTCCCGGGCTCACACCATCACCGTTCCCACCCGGCTGATCGTCCGGGGCTCGGGGGAGCAACCTGCACCCAAGCCGTAGACGGGATGCCTCTGCTTTCGAGGGCCTCATAATCCTGGGCCGCGACAACCCAGCATTGACCAGGTCGTCGAACGTCCGCTTTGACGAAGCCGTTCTGGAAGTCAGCGTGGATGACGCCGGCGGCCTCCGGGGCGGTGGCACCCTGCTTGATGGTCCAAGCGCGCGACTCCTCGGGGCCAGCCGTGAGGTAGGTACCAGGCCGAGGCGTCAAAGCCGACACGAGCCAGCGCAGGTCGGCTACGCATTCTCGCGGGCCCGCCGAGTGCCGAGCGGCCCAGCCGCAGTGTTGGTTGCGAGCACGGGGCTTCACCCCGGATCGTGGACACCTTGGACACTGGACCTTGAGGGTCCAGAGGAAGAGATGTCCCTGATGGTGATGAAGGTGTACTCGGCGGAGTTCAAGGCGGACGCTGTCGCGCTGTACCTGTCGGACCCGAAGAATACGTTCGAGGGTGTCAGCAAGGACCTCGGAGTCAGCCGGGAAACGCTGCGGAACTGGGTGCGGGTCGAGCGGGCCCGGCAGGGCCGCGCGGCGGGCACGAGTCGCTTGCCGCGGGTCGAGCAGGCCGTCGATGTACCCTCCGACGATGTGCTGAAGGAAGAGAACAAGCAGCTCAGGGCCCGGATCAGGGAGCTGGAGACCGAGCGGGAGATCCTGCGGAGGGCAGCGAAGTATTTCGCCGGCGAGACGCGCTGGTGAGGAGCCGTAATTTAACTACTGCCGGATTCGGGTCAATATCTCGGTTCTGTGTGGTAGTTGAGCTGTTGTGGCGATTCCGGATGAAGTCCTGGCGGTACTGGATACGAAGTTCGCGGCGGTGCTGCCGCATCTGGACGAGCGGCAGCGCCGTCTGTATCTGGCTTCCGAGGCCGAGGCGCTGGGGCATGGAGGGATCGCGGCCGTGGCCAGGCTGGCGGAGGTCTCGGAGTCGACCGTCGCACGAGGGCGTGAGGAACTCGCGGGCGGAACACAGGCGTTGGGGCGGGTGCGCAGACCCGGCGGCGGGCGCAAGTCTGCCGCCGAGCGCGATCCCGGTCTGGTGGCGGCTCTCGAGTTGTTGATCGAGCCGCGTGAGGTGGGTGATCCGGTGTCCCCGCTGCGCTGGACCACTGCCTCGCTGCGGGACTTGTCCCGGGAGTTGACCGATGCCGGTCATCCGGTCAGCGCCCCAGTGGTCGGCAGCCTACTGCGTGCGATGGGCTTCAGCCTGCAGGGCATGGCCAAGACTCAAGCCGGCAGTCAGGTGCCCGACCGAGACGCCCAGTTCCGTCACATCAACACCGCCGCCGAACGCTTCCTGGCGGGGGGCCTGCCGGTGGTGAGCGTGGACACGAAACAGAAGGAACCGATCGGCGACTTCGCCCGGCCCGGCCGCACCTACCGCCCCAAAGGCCAGCCGATCACCGCCCCGGACCACGACTTCGTCGGCCCCGACACCCCGGTCGCCATTCCGTACGGCATCTACGACCTGGGGCGCGACAGCGGCTGGGTAAACGTGGGCACCGACCGAAACACCGCCGCCTTCGCGGTGGAGTCCCTGCGCCGCTGGTGGAAGATCCAAGGGCGCCTCGACTACCCCAGCGTGGACCGCTTGCTGGTCACCGCCGATTCCGGAGGGGCCAACTCGGCCGACTCCCGCCTGTTCAAGATGGGCCTGGCCGACTTCGCAGACGAGTGCGGACTGAGCATCACCGTCATGCACTTCCCGCCAGGTACTTCAAAATGGAACAAAGTGGAACACCGGCTGTTCTCCCGGATCACCCACAGCCTGCGCGGGCAGCCTCTGACCAGCTACGAAGTGCTGCTGGAGACCATCTCAGCCACCCGCACCAGCACCGGACTGACCGTTCATGCCGCACTGGACGAGAATGCTTACCCCACCGGCCGCGTGCTCACCCGAGCTGAACGCAAGAGCGCCGAGCGGCGGGTCAAACGGGACGAGTTCCACGGCGAGTGGAACTACACCATCGCCCCGCAGGACCCCGACCAGCAGCTTCCGGAAGATCCACGCGACGAGTCGGGACCTCCGGTCCCGACCGAGGCCACCTTCCTCCTCACCCACCCCGCACTCACGGGCATGCCCCGAGAACAGTTCGAACAGCTCGTGCTCCAGCTCGAACCATGCCAACAGGTCCTGACCGAAGTCGAACGCCAGAGCGCAGGCAGGGACGGCCGCGGCCGCAACCCCGGCTTCGGCACCCTCGATCACCGCCACCGCGTCCTGGTCGCCGTGCTCCGCAGCCGCAACACCGTCACCCTGACCCTCGCGGCCGAGCTGATGGGCCGCAAGCGCAACGTGCTGAGTTACCACGCCGGGAGGTCCAAGCCGATGCTGGCCTTCGCCGGGCCCGAACTCGCCAGAGTCCTCGTCTTCCGCCGGACCCGCCCTCCCCGCACGCTCGAAGCCTTGAAGCGCGTGATCGAGCACCACGACAACGAGATCAACTCCGGCAGTAGTTAAATTACGGCTCCTGAGCCGTTTCCAGTTCGTTGATGATCATCGCGGCGCCTTCGGCGTCAAGCGGCTGTGCCGGGTCCTGGAGGTCTCCCGGTCCGGGTTCTACCGGTGGCTGAAGGGCGCCCCGGCCCGCATCGAGCGGGCGCGGTCCGATGCCCGCCCGGCCCGGCGGATACGGGAGATCCACAAGGAGTCCGACGGTACCTACGGCGTCCCGCGGATCACGGCCGAGTTGTGGGACGCCGGGATCGAGGTGAACCACAAACGGGTCGCGCGTGTGATGGCCCGGATCGGCCTGCAGGGCGTGCACCTGCGCAAGAAGGTCCGAACCACCGTCCCCGAGCCGTCCGCGACGCCGGTGCCCGATCTGCTGCGGCGTGACTTCACCGCGAGTGAGCCGAACACCAAGTACGTCGGAGACATCACCTACCTGCCCATCGGCGACGGCCAATTCCTCTACCTGGCAACGGTGTTGGACCTGTGCTCGAAACGGCTGGCGGGCTGGTCGATCGCCGACCGCATGCGCACCGGGCTGATCACCGACGCCCTCAGATCCGCAGCCCGTACCCGCGGCGGAACCCTTGACGGGGCGATATTCCACAGCGACAACGGCGCCCAGTACGCATCGAAGGAGTTCGCGAACGTGTGCCGTGAACTCGGCGTCACCAGATCACGCGGAGCCGTCGGAACGTCGGCGGACAACGCCGCCGCCGAATCCTTCAACGCAAGCCTGAAACGGGAGACCCTGCAGAGAAGGAAACGCTGGTCAGGAGCGCGTGAGGCCCGCCTTGCGGTGTTCCGGTGGGTCACTCGCTACAACACGAGAAGGAGACACTCCGCACTCGGCCAGATCAGCCCGATCGCCTACGAACAACGATCGATTACGCTGGCCACTGCCGCATAGCAAACGGTGTCCACGATCCGGGGTCAAGCCCCTGCCGGACACCGTCGGTGTGGTGGTCAGACCGCGAGGGCGGCCTCGTAGTCGGCGGAAGTGCGGTAGCCGAGGCTGCTGTGCCGCCGCTGGGAGCGGGAAGGAGGCGGGGCCGGCGTGCGGGCGCCGTCCGGTCGGCCGGGTCCTACTCTTGGTACATGACCGACTACACACCGGCGGGGAGTGTACCCGCGACCAGCGGTTGCCCGGCGCGGCTCCGGTCCGCCGCGCGGCCTGCCTCGCCGCCGATCCCGAGCGGGAGCAGAAGATGAATCCGGATGATCTCCCTGCGCCGATCGAGGGCCTGGTGCTCACACACTTCCTCACCGTCTCCGATGTGCCGCGCTCCCGGGCGTTCTACGCCGACGTGCTGGGGGAACGGTGGTGCTGGACGAGAACCCCTGCATCGTCAAGGTCGCCAACGGCTGGATCATCATGAACCCCGGTGACGGCCCCACCGACGACAAGCCCGACGTCGTATTGCGCCCACCAAACGACCCCCACACCGCCTCCAGCTTTCTGAACGTGCGAGTGGCCGACATCCACCGCTTTTACGGCCCTGTCTCACATTCGGTGGTGACGGATTGTGAACGTTGAGCATCTCTACCTCGCGGGGAGTGTTGCTGACGTTCCGACCTGGATGTTTTGAGGCGGGCAACATCGCACCGAGTCAACGGCCTTGTCGCGTCGAACTCTCACGACCGGAAGCCAAGTCGATCGGTCGATCCCAGAGGAGGCCGGCTGCGGGGGCGTAGGCTTGCGGGTTTGTGACCGATGGCTTGCCCGTCGCCTTTATGACTCTCCGTCACCACCGAACGTGTGACAGGGCCGTTCGCTACACAGACCCTCTGGACGGCAAGGGCGTACGGGCGGTCCTGGTGGTGGACCGGATGCGGTAGGCCGACCTTCTGGTTGTCGCCGGATGCGGGGTCACCTCGATCGTGTGCCGGTGCGAGGCCACGCCGGCGCGATTACTGCGGGCCATACTCGCGGCCCACCCCGGTGAGGGTGACCTCCCGGCCGATCTGCTCGGCACCTTCCTCACCCTGACGGGACAGCTCAAGAGCAGCACACCCGGCCCCGCCGGACTCCCCACGATGGGCATGACGCCGCGTGAGGTCGAAGTCCTCCAGTTGGTGGCGGAAGGGCTGGACACCGGGCAGACAGCGCTCGAGCTCGGCCACACCGAACGGACGGTCAAGAACGTCCTGCAGAATCCGACCTCCCGCCTGCACCTGCGCAACCGCACCCACGCGGTGGCCTACGCGGTGCGAGCGGGTTACATCTGAGTCCCGCCCGGGACGGTACGGGGGCCGGCCGGCCTTTCCCGGCCGACCCCCGTCTGCGCGTGTCCTGTCCGGCTCCTATCCGACCGCTGCGGTACCGCGCAGCGTCTGACGTATCAGCGCGATCACCTCTGCCGCGCGCGGACTGAGGTAGAAGTGGCCCCCGTGGTAGGTCCGGATGTCGAAGGCGGCCGTCGTGTGGGCGCGCCACGCCTCCGCCTCCGGCACCGTCGTCTTGGGGTCGTCGTCACCCACCAGTGCGGTGATCGGGCAGCCGACGGCCGCGTCGACCGGGCCGTACGTCTCGATGGCCCGGTAGTCGCTGCGGATGGCGGGCAGCACCATCCGCAGCAGTTCCTCGTCGCCGAGCACCTGCGCGTCGGTGCCGCTCATGGCCTTCATCTCGGCCACGATCCCGTCGTCGTCGCGCTGGTGGACGTTCTCCTCGCGTCGCGTCGAGGGTGCGCGCCTGCCGGAGGCAAACAGCATCGCGGGCGTGTGGCCCTGCACCTCGAGCCTGCGCGCCACCTCGAACGCGATGATCGCGCCCATGCTGTGCCCGAAGAACACGACGGGCCGGTCGAACAGCGGTGCCACCACGGGCGCGATGCGGTCGGCCAGTGCCCCGATGTCGTCCACGTTCGGCTCCGACCTGCGGTCCTGGCGGCCGGGGTACTGCAGGGCCGTCACGTCGCTGTCGCCCTGGAGGGCGGCCGAGACGGGGAAGTAGAAGGTCGCAGAGCCACCCGCGTGGGGGAAGCACACCAGTCGGACCGGGGCGTCCGGTGCCGGGTGGAACCGGCGGAGCCAGAGGTCCCTGCCGTCGGTGACAGTCATGTTGATCGTCCGTTCTGCTGTGGGTGTCCGTACTCGTTCATACTCGTGCGTGCCGCTGTCGCGTCGCGCCCAGGGCTCGTTCGCTCAGGGGGAGTTCTCCGTGATCGGGGCGTCGGCCAGCCAGGTCCGCACGGCGCGTGCCGTCGACTCCGAGTGCACGTCCATGATGGTGAAGTGGTCGCCGGGGACGTCGGCGCTCTCGTGCGGCAGGGGCCACTGCGGGCACCAGTCGTCCTCGGTCTGCGGTGCCTGCGTCTCCCCCGGCGGGAAGGTGGCGTGCACGTACAGCGTCGGGGTGTCGATCGGTTCGGGCTTCCAGTCGTCGAAGACGCGCAAGTAGCCTACCTGGCCGGTCAGTTGCGCTCCGGTCATCAGCTCGAACGCGTCGCTGTTGGCCGCGCGCCGCCTCAGCGCCTCCTCCAGGCGGTCCTCGAACGAGGTCGTGGCGGTGTACGTGTCCAGGAGCACCACCGCCTTCGGTGCGTTGCCCTGTCGTTCGAGCCAGGCGGCGACCGCGTTGGCCATCCAGCCGCCCGACGAGTAGCCGAGCAGCACGAACGGCCGGTCCCCTGCCTGCCGCTTGACGGCTTCGGCCTGGAATTCCACGACCGCGTCCCTGGTCGCGGGCAGCCTCTCCCTCGGCGCGAAGCCGGGGTGGGGCAGCACGGTCACATCCCGCTCGCCCGCGAACACGGGGGCGAAGCGGCCGAAGTAGTGCGGCCCTGAGGGCGCCATCGACGGCGGGAAGCAGAGCAGCGGAGTCCCTGGCCCCGTCGCCAGTGTGACCGGCGGCAGCGCGGGCACCTCCTCCGGCTTCTCGAACACCGGCCGCACCAGCGCGGCAGCGTTGACCATCTGCCAGCCCTGGTCGTACAGGCCCAGTTCACAGGCCTGCCGGTACAGGCCGATGAGCGTGTCCTCCACCGCCAGGCCGGTGCTCGCGGCAGGGGTCTCCTCCCGGGTTCCCGCACCGGCTCCCGCGGCGAGTTCGCGCCTCAGGTAGGCCGCGAGCGCCGGGCCTGTCGGCTGGTCGAAGACGACGGTGGCGGGCAGGCGGAGCCTGCTCGCGCCGGCGAGGCGGTTGCGCAGTTGCAGCGCGGTCAGGGAGTCCTGGCCCAGCTGGGCCAGGACGCCGGAGACGTCGAGTTCCTCCGGCGCGTAGCCCAGTACGGCCGCCGTCTGGTCCCTGACGAACAGCAGGAGTTCCTCTTCCTGTTCCTTCTCCGTCAGCCCGGCGAGCCGCCGCGCCAGCGGCTCCTCGCTCACCGCGGCCGCCTTGGCGGCCCGCGGGCGCACCAGGCCGCGCAGCAGCGGGGGCACCTCGTCGGGTCCGCCGCGCAGGGCGCCGAGGTCGAGCCGTACCGGCACGAGGACGGCGTCGTCGGCCGCGCATCCGAGGTCGAACAGTGCCAGGCCCTGCTCCTGGGACAGGCCCACGACCCCGGAGCGGGACAGCCGCGCCACATCGGTCTCCGCCATGTCGCCGGTCATGGCGCTGGCCGTCTCCCACAGGCCCCATGCCAGCGACGTCGCGGGGAGGCCTGCGGCCCTGCGGTGGTGGGCGAGGGCGTCGACGAAGGCGTTGGCCGCGGCATAGTTGCCCTGGCCGGGGCTGCTGAGGATGCCCGCCGCCGAGGAGAACAGCACGCACGCGGAGAGGCCGAGGCCGCGGGTCAGCTCGTGCAGGTGCCAGGCCGCGTCGGCCTTGGGCCGGAAGACGGTGTCGACGCGCTCCGGGGTCAGTGACTCGATCACGCCGTCGTCCAGGACGCCCGCCGCGTGCACGACGGCCGTCACGGGGTGCTCGGCGAGCAGGGCCGCGACCGCGTCCCGGTCGGCCACGTCGCAGGCGACCGCGTCGACTCGGGCGCCGAAGCCGGTCAGTTCCTCGTGCAGCGCGCCGACCTGGCCGCGCCTGCTGACGAGGACGAGGTGTCGCACCCTGTGCTCGGCGACCAGGTGCCGTGCCACCAGGCCGCCGAGCGTGCCGCTCGCACCGGTCACCAGGACGGGGCCGGTGCCGAAATCGGGCCTCTCCCCCGCCCCGGGACGGGCCCGTACGAGCCGTGGGATGAGCAGGTGTCCGGCGCGCAGCGCCAGTTGGGGTTCACCGGTGGCGACGGCGCCGGACAGGGTGTGCGCCGCGGCCCCCGCCCAGTCGATGCCGCCATCTGTGCCGGTGTCGGTGCCGGTGCCCGCGTCGGTGTCGAGGAGCACGAACCGGCCGGGGTGCTCGGACTGCGCCGCGCGTACCAGGCCCCACACCGGGGCGCCGGTCAGGTCAGGGACGTCCTCGTCGGGTCCTGCCGCCACAGCGCCGCTGGTGACGAAGACCAGCTGTGCCGAGGCGAACCGGTCGTCGGCGAGCCAGGAACACACCAGGGTCAGGGCCCGGCGCGTCACCGCGGCGGGGCTCGCGGCCGGGGGGACGGGGGCGAACACGAGGTCCGGCACCTCGTCCTCGGCCAGCGCGGCCAGATCCGGGTGGGCACGGACCGTCTCGGAGATCTCCGCCCGACCCGTCACCTCCCCCAGCACGGCCCAGCTCGCTGACGGCGAGTCGGCGGGGCGCAGCTGGGTCCAGTCGACCTGGAACAGCGAGTCGAGGTGGTCGCCGGCCAGGCCGTCCACCGCGAAGGGCCGCAGTGACAGCTCGTCCACCGAGGCGACGGGGGCGCCCGTGCCGTCGGTCAGGGTGATCGCGACGCCGGACACGCCCGCCGGGGCGAGCCGCCCGCGCAGCACCGACGCGCCGCTGCTGTGCAGCCGCACCCCGCGCCAGGAGTACGGCAGCTGCAGCCGCTCGGTGTCGGTCACGAAGGCGCCCAGGCCGATGGCGTGCAGCGCGGAGTCGAGGAGCGCGGGGCCGCCCGGGTCAGACGGCTCTCCGAGCGGGAACGGATGGTCCCGTGACCTTCTCGACGACGTGGTCGTCGAAGTCCTGCTCCCCGCACCCGCGGGGGTGAGCGGTGGGCCGGTCCGGCCGTACGGGGCAACCGCACGGCCGGCCAGTGGTGTCAGACGGTGGTGACCACCTGGTCGTAGGCGAGGCGGGGGGAACGGTCGAACCACGCGTTCTCGCCCGGCTTGCCCATGTTGACCACGGCGAGGACCGAGTGCTCGCCGTCGGAGAAGAACTCGTTGTTGATGCCGTCGGCGTCGAACCCGGTCATGGGCCCGGCGGCCAGCCCCGCGGCCCGGACACCGAGAATGAAATAGCCCACCTGCAGGGAGGCGTTGAATTTCGCGGACTGCTCCCGCACGGCCCGGTCCGAAAACACGAGGTCCTTGAGCTGGGGGAAATGCGGGAACTGCTCCGGGAGCTCTTCGTGGAACTCGTTGTCCGCGGCGAGAATCGCGACCAGCGGAGCCGTCTCGGCCTTCTTGTTGTTGCCTTCCGCGAGGTGCCGGACCAGGCGCTGGCGAGCCTCGTGCGAACGGACCAGGACGATGCGCAGCGGCTGCTGGTTCATCGAGGTGGGAGCGTACTTGACCAGGCCGTATACGGCCTGGACCTGCTCATCGCTGACCGGCTCGTCGGTGAACGTGTTGGCCGTGCGGGCCTCCCGGAAGAGCAGGTCCTGCGCCGCGGGGTCGAGGGCGAGAGTCATATCAGAATTCCTTGGTGTTAATGAACGGGTCGAATGAATGGGAGGGCCACCCCGAAAAATGGTTCCGGTGGCCTTCCTCTGCGTGATCGGCAGGCTATCCGAGAACGGTTCCCTCATCTACTGCGAAGCTGTGAATAACGGCAGCAGCGGCCGTTTCCGGCCAATTCGCGCAACGCACGGGACGGCGTGTCCCGTGCCGGTTCCGCGCCGCGTCCGCCGGTCAGCCGGCGGTCCGGGGAACGCCGAGTCCGAAGAACGCACGGTAGGAGTCCACCTGGCCGGCGAGCATGTGCATTCCGTGGTGCACCCGGTGGCCCCGCGCCGCCGCCTCCATCAGGAGAGGGGTCTCCTTCGGCTTCATGATGATGTCCGCCACCACACCGCCGGGCGGCAGATCGCCGGGCTGGAACGGCAGCGGGTCACCGGCACGCAGGCCGAGCGGGGTGGCGTTGACGGCGATGTCGCTCTCGTACAGCGGCAGTTCGGGAACCGCGCTGACACGCCCCGGCCAGTGCCGGGCCAACCGGTCGACGAGCTCGGCCAGCCGGGACGCGTCGGGGTCGAAGACCGACAGGTTCGCCGCACCCGCGGTGAGCAGCGCCGCCGCGATGGCGCTGCCCGCTCCCCCGGCGCCCGCCATCGACACCCGCCGGCCCCGCGGGTCGTGACCGGCCCCGGTCAGGCCCGCCACGAACCCCGAGCCGTCGAAATTCTCGGCGAGCCAGGTCCCGTCGGCCTCGCGCCGCAGGGCGTTCGCGCTTCCGGTGATCTCCACCGTGCGACTGCGGCGGTCGGCCAGGCCGGCGACGGCCGCCTTGTGCGGCACGGTGGCGAACAGACCGTCGAGGTTGCCCACCCGTTGCAGGCCGCGGACCACGGACTCGAGGTCCGCGCCCCGCGCGTGCACGGGCACCAGTACCGCGTCGATGCCCAGCTCGGCGAAGACCGGGTTGAGCAGCCCGGGTGACTGGACCTGCGTGACCGGGTCGCCCAGGACGGCGTACAGACGGGTGTTCCCGGTGATGGGCCCCGGGGGCGGGGTGGCTACGGTCGTCATGGGTCTTCCTCGGGCTGGGCGGTCACGGGGCGGCGGGTGCGGGTGGCTCGGTCGGTGACGGGTCAGATCTTCTTGGCCACGTAGAGCCGGTAGCTGTCGACCGGCGGCATGAACTGCGACGGCAGCACACCCACCCGCTTCAGCAGCTTGGTGGAGCCACTGTCGGTGTAGCCGGCGAAGGAGCCGCCCACGGCTTCCGGGCCGACCCGCTTGGCCATGTGCCGCTGGATGGCACCGACCCGCTGCTCGCGCAGCGCCTTGTGGAAGGAGCCCTCGGGGGACAACCGTCCGTGGATCGCGGCCTGCACCTGGGCCGAGATGTCGCGGTCGAGCACCCACTCCAGACCGAGGTCCTTGTCCTGGAGCTCCTTCAGGAAGGTGTGACGCTGGGTGGTGTAGAGGTCGACGTGCGTGAAGTAGCCGCCTGGCCTGAGTACCCGTGCCACCTCCTCCAGGAACTTCTCCAGGCTCGGGTAGTTGTGGGCGCTCTCGATGTTCACGAGGACGTCCACCTCGCCGTCCTCGAACGGCAGGTTCTCCGCGTCGCCCTGGACGTAGCTCAGTCCGGCGCGGCTGAGCGAGGCGTTGGCGCGCTTGATGGCCTCGTCCGACAGGTCGAGACCGACCATGCGCTTGGCGTCGACGACGCGGGAGAGGAAGTTCAGGCCCTCGCCCAGTCCGCAGCCGACCTCGAGGACGAACTTGTCCGCGTAGTCGTCCAGGTCGAACGGCACCTCCCGCAGCGCGGCGAAGTACAGCTCCTCGGAGTAGCCGTCCGTGTCGTAGTCGAGGAAGCCGGGTATGCGGGTGCTGATCTCCTCGGCGTTCTGCTCGTCGTGGTAGCCCCAGTTCCACAGGATGCCCTTCTTGGACATCCGGGCCTGCAGGTCGTAGCTGGTGGAGATGTTCTTCTTGTGCGTGCCCTCCTTGGCACTCTGACCCTTCTGATCGTCGGATAGGTTGATCTCGTTGACACTGGTGAACAGGCCGTACATGTCTTCGCGGACACCCATGCGCATGGTCCTATCTAGTGGTGTTTGGTGGTGATGTCTGGGTCTCGTGGTGCTTCCGGACGACAGAAGCACCGGGGCGGGGGCGGTCTCCGCCGGCGGCCGGGACCGGTGCCCCCAGTCGGTGGGCGAGTTCGTCGACCAGCTCACTCAGTTCGCGGGGCCCGTGGGCCGCACCGAAGACGGTGAAGTCGGGGCGCACCAGCACCGCCGTCGCACTGCATTCGCCGAGGTACGGCAGGTAGCGGTCCTCGATGTCGACCACGGCGCCAGGTCCGGATCCGGCCGGGTCCGTGCCGGCGGGCAGGACGTGCGCGAAACGGGTGCCGATCCCGTCGAGGAAGGCCCGGTGCCGGGCGTCCAGCGACGTCGCGGGGTCCTCCGCGGCGAGCAGGACGAAGCCCAGGCCGACGATCTCGTCGAACAGGCCCTCCCTCTCGCCGCCAGCCACCCGGGTCTGCGGGAAGAGGGTGCCGGCGGGCGCCGCCGGCGTGCCGTCCCCGGCGCAGTGGAGCAGTCCGTCGTCGAGGGGGATTGCAGTCGACATCGGCAGGGCCGCGGTGCCCTCGCGGTCGCGGGCGGCGAGCATGATCGCGTCCCGGTCCGCGGCGGCCGCGGGGTCGGTCACGCAGATGACCTTGCCCAGTTTCACGGACGTGGTGACGGCGTTCTGCACGTGGGCCCGGCGCTCGACGGTGTAGGTGTCGAGCAGGGAGTCGTCGGCGAGGGAGCGCAGTACCAGGTCCAGCTTCCACGACAGGTTGGCCACGTCGCGGAAGCCCGAGCACATGCCCTGCCCGGCGAAGGGCGGCATGAGGTGTGCGGCGTCGCCCGCGATCAAGAGGCGGCCCTTGCGCCACTCCTCCGCCCAGCGGGCCTGGAAAGTGTACACGGCGTGCCGGTCGAGCGTCGCGTTGTCCGGCCGCACGTCGAACATCTCCAGCATGCGCCAGTGCGTGTCGTCGCGCCTCAGCTCCTCGATGTTCTCGCCCGGCAGCCGCATGAACTCGAAGCGGCGGTGCCCGGGGCCCGCCGACACGGCGGTCCGCGGCCGCCGCGGGTCGCAGATCTGGAGGTTGTTGGGACGGAAGTCGCGCGGCTCGTTCAGTACGACGTCGCAGACCAGCCAGTCGTAGAAGAAGCCGAGGTCGGTGAGAGGGCTCTCCATGGACTCGCGGACGAAGCTGTTCGCCCCGTCGCATCCGACGACGTACCGCGCGGTGAAGGTGTGTTCCTTCTCGTCGGCGTCCTCGGAGATCACCTCGACCAGGTCGCCGCGGTCGTCGAGTTCGACGACCTCCTGCCCGCGCACGACGCGCAGGTGGGGGAAGTCGGTGCCCCGTTCGATGAGGGCGGCTTCCAGGCCCGGCTGGTACATGGCCGTCGCCTGCGGCCAGCCGCAGTGGCCGTCCACGGCGCTCTCCAGCTGCAGCAGGGTCTCGCCGTCGGCGTTGCGCCAGGCGTAGTCCCGGGAGTTCTCGCCGAACTTGTCGAGGAAGGCCCCGATGCCGACGGCCGCCAGGTTGCGGGCGGCCTCGTCGTCGAAGCCGACCGCCCGCGGCATGGGGTACGGCTGGGCGTAGCGCTCCACGACGGTGACCCGCCAGCCGCGCCGGGCCAGCAGGATCGCGAGTACCTGCCCGACCGGGCCGTAGCCGACGACGGCCACGTCCGTGTCGGTCTCCGTGCCGGCGCCCGTCCCGGCGCCGGTTGTCAGCGTCTGCACTGTCATCTCCGTCCGGTCCCGTCTCAGCCGTTTCCCGTGCCGGCGAGAATGTCCTTCACCACGCCCTCGAACTCGGCCTTGTCGATCAGGGTGCGGATCGACTCGTGGCCGTCGTCCACCGTCAGCAGCCGCCGACCGGTGAGGACGAGCTGTCCGTTGTCGGTGGCGCGGCCGCGCAGGGCGGTCCCGGCGAACAGCGAGTTCTTCACGATCTCCTCGGAGGCGGTGTCCTGCGGGCTGTCCCAGTCGGAGACCGACCGGGCCGTGAGCTCGAAGCGGTACACCGACCGCCAGTCGCCGACCACGGCCCTGCGTTCCAGCACGTGGTGGCTGCCGTCCGCCGTGAGCCGGTAGGCGCAGCCGAACTGGTGCTGCACCTCCTCGGTCATGCGCAGCGGCTCCAGGTACGACGGCCCGGCGAAGCCCACGTCCACCAGCCAGGTCTCCCCGTCCAGCCGCACACAGTTGAAGGTGTGCTCGAAGTCGGGTCCGAACTGCCCGTTGGGCCAGCGCTGGGACGCGGCCAGGATCGAGACGTCGTAACCGAGTTCGGTCAGGAGCCTGCGGAACAGTCCGCTCAGGTCGTGGCACACGCCGCCCGCGCCCTCGACGACGATCGCGCGGAACGTGGCGTCGACGTCGATGTCGACGACGTTGCGGAAGCCGGTGAAGCTCTTGATGAAGTGGCTGCTGTCGTAGGCCAGCGACATCAGGTGCCTCTTGTGCAGGAGGCGGAGCGTCTCGGCGTCGGGCGCGGGCACCTCCGAGAAACCCAGCCGGCGCAAGTAGGTCTCGACCTCGAACATCTGCTTACTTTCCCTTCTCGGTGTGGTCCCACTTGGCCAGCAGCTCGCGCAGGTGCGTCACGGCCCGCGCACGCGACGCGTCGTCGTGCAGCGCCGGGGCCAGCGCCGATTCCAGCCTGCCGATCTCGTCGGCGACCATCTCCGGCGTGACGGCGAGTTCGGGTTCGAGCGCCTCCAGCATCAGCTCGGCGATCATTCCCGCGGTGGGGGCGTCGAAGATGAGGCCCTGCGGCAGGTCGAGTCCCGAGACCCGGTCGAGCCGGTTGCGCAGTTCGAGGCCGGTCAGCGAGTCGAAGCCGATGTCGAGGAAGGCGACGCCGTCCTCGATCGCCGTCGGCCCGGTGGAGTGCCCGAGTATCTGTCCGGCCTCCGTCAGCACCAGGTCGGTCAGCGCGGTCAGCCGCTCCTGCGGCGACAGGGGCAGGAGCAGCGTCCGCAGTGCCCCGTCCTCGTCCCCCGCCTGCGCGTCCTCGGCGGTGCCGGTGGCCCGGAGGGCGGTGGCCTCGGGCAGTTCCCGCAGCAGCGGACGCTGCCTGGCGGCCGTGTAGGCCGGTACGAACCGGGACCAGTCGATGCCCGCGACCACGAGGTGTCCCTCGTCCCGCGTCATCGCCTGCCCCAGTGCCTGAACGGCGAGTTCGGGGCGCATCAGCTCCACGCCGACCTCGGCGAACTCCTCAGCCACGGCGTCGTCGACCATGCCGCCGCCGGCCCAGGCGCCCCAGGCCACCGCGGTCGCTGCCCGGCCCTCGGCACGCCTGCGGCGGGCGAGGCCCTCGACGTAGGCGTTGGCGGCGGCGTAGCCGCTCTGTCCGGCACCGCCCCAGACGGCGGCGCCGGAGGAGAACACCACGAAGGCGTCCAGCGTGTGGTCGGCGAGCAGCGCGTCGAGGTGCACGGCGCCGACGATTTTCGCCCGGCCCACTTCGGCGAACTCCGCGACGGTGCTTTCCGGCAGTCGCCGCGGCTCCTGCGCGGTGCCGGCCGCGTGGAAGACGGCGGAGACGGGCAGGTCGGACGGGACCGCCGAGATCACCTCGGCGAGCGCGGCCCGGTCGGTCACGTCGCAGGCCGAGACGGTGACCCGGGCACCCAGGGCGGTCAGTTCCGCCTCCAGCGCGTCCGCCCCGTCCGCCGCCCTGCCGCGGCGGCTCAGCAGCACAAGGTGCTCGGCGCCCCGTCCCGCGGCCCAGCGCGCCACGTGTGCGCCGATGCCACCGGTGCCGCCGGTGACGAGGACCGTGCCGCGCGGCGTCCAGCCGTCGGCGGAGGCGGTCGCGGCGGTGCGAGAGGCGGTCTCGGCCTCGGTCTCGGCGAGGGGTTCGGCGCGGACCATCCGGCGTGCGTACGCGCCCGCGGGGCGGATCGCCACCTGGTCCTCGCCGTGCTCTCCGCAGAGCACGGCGACCAGCCGGCCCAGCTCCGTCGTGTCCGGCTCGGCCGTCACGTCGACGAGCCCGCCCCAGGTCCTGGGATGGTCGAGGGCCAGTACAGTGCCGAGTCCCCAGATCATGGGCTGGGTAGCGCTCCGTACCTCCCCGTCCTCCCGGACCGCGACGGCCCCGGAGGTCAGGCACCACAGCGGGGTGGTGACGCCGAGGTCGTCGAGCGCCTGCACGAGGGTGACGGTGGCTGCCGTGCCCCGCGACAGCGTGGGGTGTTCGGTGTCCGGCCGCTCGTCCAGCGGCAGCAGGGACACCACACCGGCCGGTGCGTCTCCCGCCGGGTCGAGGCCCACCCGCACGAGTTCGGCACGGACGAGTTCGGCCAGGCCCTTGCGGTCCTCGCCGTCCACGGCCACCCGTACGACGCGGCCGCCGTGCGCGGTCAGCGCGCCGTCCAGTGCTTCCACCGGCGAGCCGGTGTGCCCCGCGGGCACCAGCATCAGCCATGTGCCGTCGGCGGCGGTCGCGCCGGGCACCAGCCGGTCCGTCACCGGCTGCCAGTCGATCCGGTACCGCCAGCCGTCCAGCACGGCCTGGTCCCGGTGACGCCGACGCCACGAGGACAGGGCGGGCAGCACACCGTCCAGAGCCGTGACGTCGACCTGGAGGGACCGGGCCAGCGAGTAGGCGTCGCCGCTGTCCACGATGTTCCAGAACGCCGCGTCGACCGGGTCGGAAGCGGTCGCGGTCTCAGGAGCGGCCGGCGCGTCGCCTTCGATCCAGTAGCGCTGGTGCTGGAAGGCGTAGGTGGGCAGGTCGACGCGGTGGGCGCCGGTCCCGGAGAACACCTTCTCCCAGTCGACCCCGACACCACGGACGTGCAGCTGACCCAGCATGCCCATCAGCGCCCCGTCCTCGGGCACATCACGACGCAGGGAAGGCACGCAGTCGCCCGCGACCATCCCGGACAGGACACCGTCGGGGCCGAGTTCGAGGAACGTGCCGACCTTCCGCTCCCGGAGGGTCTGCACACCGTCGTGGAAACGGACCGTGCCCCGCACATGCTCGACCCAGTACTCCGGATCGCACAGCCGCTCCGGCTGCGCCACCTCACCCGTCAGGTTCGACACCACAGACATCGCAGGCTTGCGGAAGGTCAGCCCGGACACGATCTGCCGGAACTCGTCCAGCATCGGGTCCATCAGCGAGGAATGGAACGCGTGCGACACCCGCAGCCGCCGCACCCGACGACCCTCGAACCGACCCACAACCTCCTCGACAGCCGCCTCAGCCCCCGACAACACCACCGACGTCGCACCGTTCACCGCCGCAATACCCGCACCCCCGACCAGCAACGGCGTCACCTCGTCCTCCGACGCCTCCACCGCCACCATCACCCCACCCGACGGCAGAGCCTGCATCAACCGACCCCGCGCCACCACCAGAGCCGCCGCATCCTCCAACGACCACACACCCGCCACAAACGCAGCCACCACCTCACCGATCGAATGACCGGCCAGCAGATCGGGCCGCACACCCCACGACTCCACCAACCGGAACAACGCCACCTCAAGGGCGAACAGAGCCGGCTGCGCATAACGCGTCTCGTCGAGCAAGTCACCGCCCTCGAAAACCAGGTCCTTCAGCGAACGTCCAAGGGTCCTGTCCACGGCCGCGCACACCTCGTCGAAGGCCTCCGCGAACACCGGGAACGCCCCATACAGCTCACGCCCCATACCGACCCGCTGCGCACCCTGCCCCGTGAACAACACGCCCAGACGCCCCGAAGCGACCGACTGCGGCTCCACCGACGCGAGACGCTCCCGCGCCTCCTCCACCGAACCCGCAACCACCACCGCACGATGGTCGAAGTGCGCACGCCCCGTCGCCAGCGAGAACGCCACGTCCGCCAGACCCAGCCCGCCGTGCCGCTCCAGATGACCGGCCAGCCGCTCCGCCTGCGCACGCACCGCATCCGCCGTCCGGCCCGACAGGACCAGAGGCACCGGCCCGCCCGTCACCGTCGGCTCCGGAGCCTCCCGCTGAACCGCCTCCAAAATCACGTGCGCATTCGTGCCACTGATGCCGAAGGAGGAGACCGCGGCCCGACGCGGACGGCCGGGAAGCAGGGGCCATTCGCGCGCCTCGGTCAGCAGCTCGACCGCGCCCGCCGACCAGTCCACCTTCGGCGACGGAGCATCCACATGCAGCGTCTTCGGCAGCACACCGTGCCGCATCGCCTGCACCATCTTGATCACACCCGCCACACCCGCGGCAGCCTGCGCATGACCGAGGTTCGACTTCAACGACCCCAACCACAACGGCCGGTCCTCACCGGACCGCTCCTGGCCATACGTCGCGATGAGGGCCTGGGCCTCGATCGGGTCACCCAGCGACGTACCCGTGCCGTGCGCCTCCACCGCGTCCACGTCGGCCGTCGACAGACCGGCGTTCGCCAACGCCTGCCTGATCACCCGCTGCTGCGACGGACCGTTCGGAGCCGTGATGCCGTTGGACGCACCGTCCTGGTTGACCGCGCTGCCCCGCACCACGGCGAGGACCTGGTGGCCGTTGCGCCGCGCGTCCGACAGACGCTCCAGCAGCACCAGGCCCACACCCTCGGCCCACGACGTACCGTCCGCACCCTCGGCGAACGACTTGCACCGCCCGTCCACCGCGAGACCCCGCTGCCGCGAGAACTCGATGAAGCTGCCCGGCGTGGCCATCACCGCCACACCACCGGCGAGCGCGAGCGAGCACTCGCCGCTGCGCAGGGCCTGCATCGCGGAGTGCATCGCCACCAGCGACGACGAACACGCCGTGTCCACCGTCACCGCAGGACCCTCGAAGCCGAAGGTGTACGCCACCCGGCCGGACACGAAGCTGCCCGCATTGCCGTTGCCGAGGAAGCCTTCCAGCTCCTCCGGTACGCGGGTGAGGTTGGTGGCGTAGTCGTGGTACATGGCGCCGGCGAAGACGCCCGTCCGGCTGCCCTTCAGCGTGGTCGGATCGATACCCGCGCGTTCCAGGGTCTCCCACGAGGTCTCCAGCAGCAGACGCTGCTGCGGATCCATCGCCAACGCCTCACGCGGACTGACCCCGAAGAACGCCGCATCGAACTCCCCCGCATCGTGCAGGAACCCGCCATGACGCACCATCGACTTGCCCACCGCATCCGGATCCGGATCGAACAACCGGGTCACATCCCAACCCCGGTCCTCCGGAAACGCCGTAATCCCATCACGACCCTCCGCCACCAGACCCCACAAATCATCAGGCGAAGACACCCCACCCGGAAGACGACACCCCATCGCCACAATCGCGATCGGATCCTCCGACACCCCCACACCAGAAACCCCGAGGCCACCACAGACCCCGAAACCGCCGCCTCCTCCCCCACCAACTCCACACGCAGGAAATCCGCCAGCACACCCGGCGACGGATAATCAAAAATCAACGTCGCCGACAACCGCAGCCCCGTCACCGCATTCAAACGGTTCCGCAACTCCACCGCCGTCAACGAATCAAAACCCAAATCGTTGAACGCCTGACCCGCATCAATACTCGCCGCACCCGCATGACCCAACACCACCGCCACCTCACCCAGCACCAACTCCACAAGGTGACGCTGCTGGGCCTCCAGGGGCAGCTTCGTGAGGCGGTCCGCCAGGGAGTCGCCCGTGGACGAGCCGGTTCCCACGGCAGTAGCGCGTGCCGTGCGCCGGGGCCTGCGAACCAGCCCACGCAGCATCGGTGGCAACTGACCGGCCCGTGCCTGCTCCGTCAGGGCGGCGAAGTCGAACTTCACCGGTACGAGCGTGGACGCCTCGCCGGACAGCGCCGTGTCGAGCAGGGCCATGCCCTCCTCGGTGGGCAGCGGAAGCACTCCGCCACGGCCCATGCGGGCCTGGTCGGACTCGCTCATCGTGGCGATCATGCCGCCGGACTCGGCCCACAGGCCCCAGGCCAGCGAGACGGCGGGCAGACCCTGGGCGCGGCGCCACTGAGCGAAGGCGTCCAGGAAGGCATTCGCCGCCGAGTAGTTGCCCTGCCCCGGTCCGCCGATGACGCCGGCGGCCGACGAGAAGAGGACGAACATGGAGAGGTTCATCCCGCTCGTCAGCTCGTGCAGTGTCAGCGCGGCGTCGACCTTGGGCCGGAAGGAAGCGCCGATCCGCTCCTGCGTCAGGCTCGCGATCACACCGTCGTCGAGGATTCCGGCCGTGTGGACGATACCGGCCAGGGGTGCGTCGGGCGAGACCGTCGCGAGGAGCTTCTTCACGGCCCGGCGCTTCGACATGTCGCAGGCCACTACGGTGACGCTCGCGCCGGCCGCTTCGAGTGCGGCCGTCAGTTCCTCGGCGCCGGGCGCCTCCGGCCCACGGCGGCTGGCCAGCAGCAGGTGGCGCACGCCGTGTACGGCGACGAGGTGCCGGGCGACGAGCCCGCCCAGCGTTCCGGTGCCGCCGGTGACGAGCACCGTGCCGGCGGGATCCAGGACCGGTCCGTCGGAGTCGGCGGCGGCGCCGGAATCGGCCGGGGCCCGCACCAGGCGGGGTACGTGCACGATGTCGGAGCGCACCGCCACCTGCGCCTCGCCGCCGGCCAGGACGCCCGGGAGGGCCGGTCGGGACGCCTGGATCTCGTCCACGTCCATCAGCAGGACGCGGTCCGGATTCTCGGCCTGCGCGGCGCGCACGAGGCCCCAGACGGCGGCGCCCGCCGGGTCGGTCACCTCGGTGCCGGCGGTGACGCCGACCGCGCCGCGCGTCACGACGAGCAGGCGGGTGGACTCGAGTTCCGGCGCGGCGAGGAACGCCTGGACGATCCCGAGGACACGGCCGACGAGACCGCGGACCCGTTCGGCGTTGACGACGCCGTCGATGGCGTCGACGACCAGGACTTCCGGCATCGACGCACCGGAGCGCACCAGTTCCTCGATGTCCAGGGCCATGGAGACCGGGTGCGGGATGACCGCGGTGTCGCCGCCGTCCGCCGCTTCGGTCGGCACGGCGGTCCACTCGACGGTGAACAGGGCATCCGTCTCGGAACCGGCCCGCCCGGAGGACTTGAGCTGCTCGTCGGAGACGGCGCGCAGCACGAGCGACTCGACCGACGCGACCGGGGCGCCCTCGCTGTCGGCGAGTTCCAGCGCCACCGACTCGGGGCCGGTAGGAGTCATGCGGACCCGCAGACCGGTGGCGTCGGCCGCGTGCAGGGTCATGCCGTTCCAGGCGAACGGCAGGATGAGCTTGCCCTCTTCGGACTTCCGCTCGGTGAAGGCACCGCAGTGCAGGACCGCGTCGAGGAGCGCAGGGTGCAGACCGAACCCGGCCGCCGCGTCGGCGTCCTCCGTGGGAAGCGCGACCTCGGCATAGATCTCCTCACCGAGGGTCCAGAGCGTGCTGAGGCCCTGGAACAGCGGGCCGTACGCGTATCCGGCGTTCGCCTGCTCGTCGTAGAAGCCGGTCAGGTCGACGGGCTGCGCACCCTCGGGGGGCCAGACGGCGAAGTCGGTGTCAGGGGCCGGGGCGTGGTCGTCGAGCTGGCCGCTGGCGTGGCGGATCCAGGACGTTCCGGCCTCGGCGTCGTCGGGCCGCGAGTACACCGCGACGGGGCGTGCACCGTCCCTCTCCTCGCCCACCGAGACCTGAACACGCACCGCGCCCTCGTCGGGGATGAGCAGGGGCGCCTCGATGATCAGTTCGCGCAGGGACCGCGCGCCGACCTCGTCCCCGGCGCGAATGGCCAACTCCACCAACGCCGCACCCGGCAGGAGAACCGTGCCCGAGACGGTGTGGTCCGCGAGCCACGGCTGGGCTGCCAGCGACAGCCGACCCGTGGCGAGGACGCCGCCGGTGTCGGGCACGCTGATCACCGAGTCCAGCAGCGGATGCTCGACCGCGAACGCGGGATCACCCGTCGGCGCGTGCGGGTTCAGCCAGTAGCGCTGGTGCTGGAAGGCGTAGGTGGGCAGGTCGACGCGGTGGGCGCCGGTCCCGGAGAACACCTTCTCCCAGTCGACCCCGACACCACGGACGTGCAGCTGACCCAGCATGCCCATCAGCGCCCCGTCCTCGGGCACATCACGACGCAGGGAAGGCACGCAGTCGCCCGCGACCATCCCGGACAGGACACCGTCGGGGCCGAGTTCGAGGAACGTGCCGACCTTCCGCTCCCGGAGGGTCTGCACACCGTCGTGGAAACGGACCGTGCCCCGCACATGCTCGACCCAGTACTCCGGATCGCACAGCCGCTCCGGCTGCGCCACCTCACCCGTCAGGTTCGACACCACAGACATCGCAGGCTTGCGGAAGGTCAGCCCGGACACGATCTGCCGGAACTCGTCCAGCATCGGGTCCATCAGCGAGGAATGGAACGCGTGCGACACCCGCAGCCGCCGCACCCGACGACCCTCGAACCGACCCACAACCTCCTCGACAGCCGCCTCAGCCCCCGACAACACCACCGACGTCGCACCGTTCACCGCCGCAATACCCGCACCCCCGACCAGCAACGGCGTCACCTCGTCCTCCGACGCCTCCACCGCCACCATCACCCCACCCGACGGCAGAGCCTGCATCAACCGACCCCGCGCCACCACCAGAGCCGCCGCATCCTCCAACGACCACACACCCGCCACAAACGCAGCCACCACCTCACCGATCGAATGACCGGCCAGCAGATCGGGCCGCACACCCCACGACTCCACCAACCGGAACAACGCCACCTCAAGGGCGAACAGAGCCGGCTGCGCATAACGCGTCTCGTCGAGCAAGTCACCGCCCTCGAAAACCAGGTCCTTCAGCGAACGTCCAAGGGTCCTGTCCACGGCCGCGCACACCTCGTCGAAGGCCTCCGCGAACACCGGGAACGCCCCATACAGCTCACGCCCCATACCGACCCGCTGCGCACCCTGCCCCGTGAACAACACGCCCAGACGCCCCGAAGCGACCGACTGCGGCTCCACCGACGCGAGACGCTCCCGCGCCTCCTCCACCGAACCCGCAACCACCACCGCACGATGGTCGAAGTGCGCACGCCCCGTCGCCAGCGAGAACGCCACGTCCGCCAGACCCAGCCCGCCGTGCCGCTCCAGATGACCGGCCAGCCGCTCCGCCTGCGCACGCACCGCATCCGCCGTCCGGCCCGACAGGACCAGAGGCACCGGCCCGCCCGTCACCGTCGGCTCCGGAGCCTCCCGCTGAACCGCCTCCAAAATCACGTGCGCATTCGTGCCACTGATGCCGAAGGAGGAGACCGCGGCCCGACGCGGACGGCCGGGAAGCAGGGGCCATTCGCGCGCCTCGGTCAGCAGCTCGACCGCGCCCGCCGACCAGTCCACCTTCGGCGACGGAGCATCCACATGCAGCGTCTTCGGCAGCACACCGTGCCGCATCGCCTGCACCATCTTGATCACACCCGCCACACCCGCGGCAGCCTGCGCATGACCGAGGTTCGACTTCAACGACCCCAACCACAACGGCCGGTCCTCACCGGACCGCTCCTGGCCATACGTCGCGATGAGGGCCTGGGCCTCGATCGGGTCACCCAGCGACGTACCCGTGCCGTGCGCCTCCACCGCGTCCACGTCGGCCGTCGACAGACCGGCGTTCGCCAACGCCTGCCTGATCACCCGCTGCTGCGACGGACCGTTCGGAGCCGTGATGCCGTTGGACGCACCGTCCTGGTTGACCGCGCTGCCCCGCACCACGGCGAGGACCTGGTGGCCGTTGCGCCGCGCGTCCGACAGACGCTCCAGCAGCACCAGGCCCACACCCTCGGCCCACGACGTACCGTCCGCACCCTCGGCGAACGACTTGCACCGCCCGTCCACCGCGAGACCCCGCTGCCGCGAGAACTCGATGAAGCTGCCCGGCGTGGCCATCACCGCCACACCACCGGCGAGCGCGAGCGAGCACTCGCCGCTGCGCAGGGCCTGCATCGCGGAGTGCATCGCCACCAGCGACGACGAACACGCCGTGTCCACCGTCACCGCAGGACCCTCGAAGCCGAAGGTGTACGCCACCCGGCCGGACACGAAGCTGCCGGCGGCCACGGCTGCCTCGTAGTCGTGGTACATCAGGCCGGCGAAGACACCGGTGCGGCTGCCCTTCAGCGTGGTCGGATCGATACCCGCGCGTTCCAGGGTCTCCCACGAGGTCTCCAGCAGCAGACGCTGCTGCGGATCCATCGCCAACGCCTCACGCGGACTGACCCCGAAGAACGCCGCATCGAACTCCCCCGCATCGTGCAGGAACCCGCCCTCCCGGACGTAGGTCTTGTCGGGCAGGCCGAGGGTGGGGTCGTAGATCGCGTCGACGTTCCATCCCCGGTTCTCCGGAAACGGCGTGATGCCGTCACGTTCCTCGGCGACGAGCCGCCACAGATCCTCCGGCGAAGCGACGCCGCCGGGCAGTCGGCACGCGGCCGACACGATCGCGATCGGTTCGGTCCGGGCCGCGACAGCCCGGTCGCGCTCCACCTTGAGCTGCTCGTTCTCCATGAGCGAGGCGCGCAGTGCCGCGACAATCTTGTCCTCGGACACAGACATACTTGAGTTCCTCCGTAGGCCGCGACGGGCTCAGTTGGTGGTGTTGCCCATCGCGCGTTCGATGAGGCCTGCGACATCCATGTCGGCGATCAGATGCGCGTCGTTCTGTCCGGCTTCGGCATAGGTTCCGCCGGTTGCGCCGGTGCCCGTGGCACCGGGGGGCACATCCACGAGACGCAGCAACTGCTGCAGTACGCCAAGTTCCTCGAGTCGGGTGAGCGGGACGGCGGCGAGTGCCTTGCGCAGCCCGGGCTCGTCCACGTCGGCCAGTTCCACCGTTCCGGTCGCGGTGTCCGGGATCAGCTCCGCGCGCAGGTGATCGGTGATCGCGGCGGTCGACGGGTAGTCGAAGATCAGGGTGGCTGGCAGCGAGGTGCCCGTCACCCCGGCCAGCCGGTTACGCAGTTCGACCGCGGTGAGCGAGTCGAAGCCGAGTTCGCTGAACGCCTGCCCCGACGAGATGTCCGCGGCGTCGGCGTGCCCGAGTACGACGGCGACCTGGTCGCGGACCAGATCCAGCAGCATCTCCGTCTGCTCCTCCGCCGGGAGCCCTGCCAGCCGGTCCGTGAGGGACTCGGTCGGAACGGGTCCGCCGACGGCGGCAGTACGCCGAGGCCGACGCACCAGTCCCTGCAGCTTGAGCGCCAGTTGTCCGGCTCCCGCCTGTGCGGCCAGGGTCGCGAGCTCGAACTTGATCGGCACCAGGGCCGGTTCGCCGGCACCGAGTGCGGCGTCGAAGAGTGCCATGCCCTCGTCGACGGACAGGGCCCGGACCCCACTGCGCCGCATACGTGCCTGGTCCGCCTGGTCGAGGACACCGGCCATGCTTTCGGTATCGCCCCACAAACCCCACGCCAGCGAGACAGCCGGCAGACCCTGGGCGCGGCGCCACTGAGCGAAGGCGTCCAGGAAGGCATTCGCCGCCGAGTAATTGCCCTGACCTGCTCCGCCGAGCACTCCCGACGCGGAGGAGTAGAGGACGAACGTGTCAAGATCCAGGTCCCGGGTCGCCTCGTGCAGCGCCAGTGCCGCGTCCACCTTCGGACGGAACACCGACGCCAGCCGCTCCGGCGTCAACCCGCCGAAGACGCCGTCGTCCAGCACACCCGCGGTATGCACCACGCCCGACAGAGGCGCGTCCTCCGGTACTGCTGCCAGCAGGCCCGCCAGCGCGGCAGGATCGGCGACGTCACACGCCGCCACCGTCACCGCCGTGCCCGCAGCCTCCAGCTCGGCCTTCAGCTCCACCGCGCCCGACGCCTCCAACCCGCGCCGGCTCGTCAGCACCAGACTCCGCACACCGTGAGCAGCCACCAGATGCCGGGCCACCACCGCGCCCAACGTTCCGGTACCACCCGTCACCAGCACCGTCCCACCCGCGCGGAACATACGCTCAGACGAAGCAGCAGCCCGCACCGGCAGGCGCACCAGGCGCGGCACCCACGCCTCACCCGACCGCACCGCCACCTCGGACTCACCCAAGCCCAGCACACCAGCCAGCGCTCCACCCGCAGGCACCGGCTCGCCACCCGCGACATCCAGCAGAACAATCCGACCCGGATTCTCCACCTGAGCCGACCGCACCAGCCCCCACACCGCAGCCCCCACCGGATCCACCACACCCGACCCGGCGTTCACGTCCACAGCACCCCGCGTCACCACCACCAAACGACCCGAACCCGGAGACTCCAGGAACGACTGCACCCCACCCAGCACACCGGCGGAAACGCGGCCCACCTCGTTCGCACTCAGCTCAGCCGACTCCACCTCCAGCACAGCAACCTCACCGGCGACGTCCGCAGCCTCAACCACCGGCACAGCGGACCACTCCACCCGGAACAACAAGTCACCAGCCCCAGGCACCCTCAACTGCTCAGCCGAAACCGCCCGCAGCCTCAACGACTCCACCGACGCGACCGGAGCACCTGCCCCATCGGCGAGCTCCAGCGACAGCGCCTCAGGCCCCGAAGACGTCAACCGCACCCGCAACAACGACGCACCCGACGCATGCAGCGACACGCCACTCCACGCGAACGGCAGGAACAACCCCTCGCCGTCGGACTCCTCCGCACCCGAGAACGCCCCAGCATGCAACGCCGCATCCAACAACGCCGGATGCAGACCGAATCCCCCAGCCGCATCCACCTCACCCGACGGCAAGGCAACCTCGGCAAACACTTCACCGTCCCTGCGCCACACCGCGCGCAGCCCCTGGAACACCGGCCCGTAGCCATAGCCCCGAGCACCCAGGCCCTTGTACAGGTCGGTCACATCCACAGCCACCGCGCCCTCCGGCGGCCAGGTGCCGCCGAGATCACCGGCAGGTGCGGCAACCTCACCACTGAGCTGTCCACTCGCGTGATGTGTCCAGTCGGCGCCGGCCTCGGCGTCGCCGGGCCGCGAGTACACCGCGACGGGGCGTGCACCGTCCCTCTCCTCGCCCACCGAGACCTGGACACGCACCGCGCCCTCGTCGGGAACCACGAGCGGGGCATCGATCACCAGCTCCCGCAGGGACCGCGCGCCGACCTCGTCCCCGGCGCGAATGGCCAACTCCACCAACGCCGCACCCGGCAGGAGAACCGTGCCCGAGACGGTGTGGTCCGCGAGCCACGGCTGGGCTGCCAGCGACAGCCGACCCGTGGCGAGGACGCCGCCGGTGTCGGGCACGCTGATCACCGAGTCCAGCAGCGGATGCTCGACCGCGAACGCGGGATCACCCGTCGGCGCGTGCGGGTTCAGCCAGTAGCGCTGGTGCTGGAAGGCGTAGGTGGGCAGGTCGACGCGGTGGGCGCCGGTCCCGGAGAACACCTTCTCCCAGTCGACCCCGACACCACGGACGTGCAGCTGACCCAGCATGCCCATCAGCGCCCCGTCCTCGGGCACATCACGACGCAGGGAAGGCACGCAGTCGCCCGCGACCATCCCGGACAGGACACCGTCGGGGCCGAGTTCGAGGAACGTGCCGACCTTCCGCTCCCGGAGGGTCTGCACACCGTCGTGGAAACGGACCGTGCCCCGCACATGCTCGACCCAGTACTCCGGATCGCACAGCCGCTCCGGCTGCGCCACCTCACCCGTCAGGTTCGACACCACAGACATCGCAGGCTTGCGGAAGGTCAGCCCGGACACGATCTGCCGGAACTCGTCCAGCATCGGGTCCATCAGCGAGGAATGGAACGCGTGCGACACCCGCAGCCGCCGCACCCGACGACCCTCGAACCGACCCACAACCTCCTCGACAGCCGCCTCAGCCCCCGACAACACCACCGACGTCGCACCGTTCACCGCCGCAATACCCGCACCCCCGACCAGCAACGGCGTCACCTCGTCCTCCGACGCCTCCACCGCCACCATCACCCCACCCGACGGCAGAGCCTGCATCAACCGACCCCGCGCCACCACCAGAGCCGCCGCATCCTCCAACGACCACACACCCGCCACAAACGCAGCCACCACCTCACCGATCGAATGACCGGCCAGCAGATCGGGCCGCACACCCCACGACTCCACCAACCGGAACAACGCCACCTCAAGGGCGAACAGAGCCGGCTGCGCATAACGCGTCTCGTCGAGCAAGTCACCGCCCTCGAAAACCAGGTCCTTCAGCGAACGTCCAAGGGTCCTGTCCACGGCCGCGCACACCTCGTCGAAGGCCTCCGCGAACACCGGGAACGCCCCATACAGCTCACGCCCCATACCGACCCGCTGCGCACCCTGCCCCGTGAACAACACGCCCAGACGCCCCGAAGCGACCGACTGCGGCTCCACCGACGCGAGACGCTCCCGCGCCTCCTCCACCGAACCCGCAACCACCACCGCACGATGGTCGAAGTGCGCACGCCCCGTCGCCAGCGAGAACGCCACGTCCGCCAGACCCAGCCCGCCGTGCCGCTCCAGATGACCGGCCAGCCGCTCCGCCTGCGCACGCACCGCATCCGCCGTCCGGCCCGACAGGACCAGAGGCACCGGCCCGCCCGTCACCGTCGGCTCCGGAGCCTCCCGCTGAACCGCCTCCAAAATCACGTGCGCATTCGTGCCACTGATGCCGAAGGAGGAGACCGCGGCCCGACGCGGACGGCCGGGAAGCAGGGGCCATTCGCGCGCCTCGGTCAGCAGCTCGACCGCGCCCGCCGACCAGTCCACCTTCGGCGACGGAGCATCCACATGCAGCGTCTTCGGCAGCACACCGTGCCGCATCGCCTGCACCATCTTGATCACACCCGCCACACCCGCGGCAGCCTGGGCATGACCGAGGTTCGACTTCAACGACCCCAACCACAACGGCCGGTCCTCACCGGACCGCTCCTGGCCATACGTCGCGATGAGGGCCTGGGCCTCGATCGGGTCACCCAGCGACGTACCCGTGCCGTGCGCCTCCACCGCGTCCACGTCGGCCGTCGACAGACCGGCGTTCGCCAACGCCTGCCTGATCACCCGCTGCTGCGACGGACCGTTCGGAGCCGTGATGCCGTTGGACGCACCGTCCTGGTTGACCGCGCTGCCCCGCACCACGGCGAGGACCTGGTGGCCGTTGCGCCGCGCGTCCGACAGACGCTCCAGCAGCACCAGGCCCACACCCTCGGCCCACGACGTACCGTCCGCACCCTCGGCGAACGACTTGCACCGCCCGTCCACCGCGAGACCCCGCTGCCGCGAGAACTGCACGAAGGCGATGGGGGTGGACATCACGGCCACGCCACCGGCGAGGGCCAGCGAGCACTCGCCGCTGCGCAGGGCCTGCATCGCGGAGTGCATCGCCACCAGCGACGACGAACACGCCGTGTCCACCGTCACCGAGGGCCCTTCAAGGCCGAGCGTGTAGGAGATGCGACCGGAGGCCAGGCTGCCGGCAGCAACGGCTTCGCTGTAGTCGTGGTACATGGCGCCGGCGAAGACGCCCGTCCGGCTGCCCTTCAGCGTGGTCGGATCGATACCCGCGCGTTCCAGGGTCTCCCACGAGGTCTCCAGCAGCAGACGCTGCTGCGGATCCATCGCCAACGCCTCACGCGGACTGACCCCGAAGAACGCCGCATCGAACTCCCCCGCATCGTGCAGGAACCCGCCATGACGCACCATCGACTTGCCCACCGCATCCGGATCCGGATCGAACAACCGGGTCACATCCCAACCCCGGTCCTCCGGAAACGCCGTAATCCCATCACGACCCTCCGCCACCAGACCCCACAAATCATCAGGCGAAGACACCCCACCCGGAAGACGACACCCCATCGCCACAATCGCGATCGGATCCTCCGACACCCCCACACCAGAAACCCCCGAGGCCACCACAGACCCCGAAACCGCCGCCTCCTCCCCCACCAACTCCACACGCAGGAAATCCGCCAGCACACCCGGCGACGGATAATCAAAAATCAACGTCGCCGACAACCGCAGCCCCGTCACCGCATTCAAACGGTTCCGCAACTCCACCGCCGTCAACGAATCAAAACCCAAATCGTTGAACGCCTGACCCGCATCAATACTCGCCGCACCCGCATGACCCAACACCACCGCCACCTCACCCAGCACCAACTCCACAAGGTGACGCTGCTGGGCCTCCAGGGGCAGCTTCGTGAGGCGGTCCGCCAGGGAGTCGCCCGTGGACGAGCCGGTTCCCGCGGCAGTAGCGCGTGCCGTGCGCCGGGGCCTGCGAACCAGCCCACGCAGCATCGGTGGCAACTGACCGGCCCGTGCCTGCTCCGTCAGGGCGGCGAAGTCGAACTTCACCGCCGCCAACGCCGCCTCACCACACCCGACACCGGCATCGAAGAGCCCCATCCCCTCCTCGACCGACAACGGACGAATACCACCACGGCTCATACGCGCCTGATCCGACGCACCAAGCGAACGCGTCATCGCACTGGACTCACCCCACAAACCCCACGCCAGCGAGACAGCCGGCAGACCCTGGGCGCGGCGCCACTGAGCGAAGGCGTCCAGGAAGGCATTCGCCGCCGAGTAATTGCCCTGACCTGCTCCGCCGAGCACTCCCGACGCGGAGGAGTAGAGGACGAACGTGTCAAGATCCAGGTCCCGGGTCGCCTCGTGCAGCGCCAGTGCCGCGTCCACCTTCGGACGGAACACCGACGCCAGCCGCTCCGGCGTCAACCCGCCGAAGACGCCGTCGTCCAGCACACCCGCGGTATGCACCACGCCCGACAGAGGCGCGTCCTCCGGTACTGCTGCCAGCAGGCCCGCCAGCGCGGCAGGATCGGCGACGTCACACGCCGCCACCGTCACCGCCGTGCCCGCAGCCTCCAGCTCGGCCTTCAGCTCCACCGCGCCCGACGCCTCCAACCCGCGCCGGCTCGTCAGCACCAGACTCCGCACACCGTGAGCAGCCACCAGATGCCGGGCCACCACCGCGCCCAACGTTCCGGTACCACCCGTCACCAGCACCGTCCCACCCGCGCGGAACATACGCTCAGACGAAGCAGCAGCCCGCACCGGCAGGCGCACCAGGCGCGGCACCCACGCCTCACCCGACCGCACCGCCACCTCGGACTCACCCAAGCCCAGCACACCAGCCAGCGCTCCACCCGCAGGCACCGGCTCGCCACCCGCGACATCCAGCAGAACAATCCGACCCGGATTCTCCACCTGAGCCGACCGCACCAGCCCCCACACCGCAGCCCCCACCGGATCCACCACACCCGACCCGGCGTTCACGTCCACAGCACCCCGCGTCACCACCACCAAACGACCCGAACCCGGAGACTCCAGGAACGACTGCACCCCACCCAGCACACCGGCGGAAACGCGGCCCACCTCGTTCGCACTCAGCTCAGCCGACTCCACCTCCAGCACAGCAACCTCACCGGCGACGTCCGCAGCCTCAACCACCGGCACAGCGGACCACTCCACCCGGAACAACAAGTCACCAGCCCCAGGCACCCTCAACTGCTCAGCCGAAACCGCCCGCAGCCTCAACGACTCCACCGACGCGACCGGAGCACCTGCCCCATCGGCGAGCTCCAGCGACAGCGCCTCAGGCCCCGAAGACGTCAACCGCACCCGCAACAACGACGCACCCGACGCATGCAGCGACACGCCACTCCACGCGAACGGCAGGAACAACCCCTCGCCGTCGGACTCCTCCGCACCCGAGAACGCCCCAGCATGCAACGCCGCATCCAACAACGCCGGATGCAGACCGAATCCCCCAGCCGCATCCACCTCACCCGACGGCAAGGCAACCTCGGCAAACACTTCACCGTCCCTGCGCCACACCGCGCGCAGCCCCTGGAACACCGGCCCGTAGCCATAGCCCCGAGCACCCAGGCCCTTGTACAGGTCGGTCACATCCACAGCCACCGCGCCCTCCGGCGGCCAGGTGCCGCCGAGATCACCGGCAGGTGCGGCAACCTCACCACTGAGCTGTCCACTCGCGTGATGTGTCCAGTCGGCGCCGGCCTCGGCGTCGCCGGGCCGCGAGTACACCGCGACGGGGCGTGCACCGTCCTCTCCTCGCCCACCGAGACCTGGACACGCACCGCGCCCTCGTCGGGAACCACGAGCGGGGCATCGATCACCAGCTCCCGCAGGGACCGCGCGCCGACCTCGTCCCCGGCGCGAATGGCCAACTCCACCAACGCCGCACCCGGCAGGAGAACCGTGCCCGAGACGGTGTGGTCCGCGAGCCACGGCTGGGCTGCCAGCGACAGCCGACCCGTGGCGAGGACGCCGCCGGTGTCGGGCACGCTGATCACCGAGTCCAGCAGCGGATGCTCGACCGCGAACGCGGGATCACCCGTCGGCGCGTGCGGGTTCAGCCAGTAGCGCTGGTGCTGGAAGGCGTAGGTGGGCAGGTCGACGCGGTGGGCGCCGGTCCCGGAGAACACCTTCTCCCAGTCGACCCCGACACCACGGACGTGCAGCTGACCCAGCATGCCCATCAGCGCCCCGTCCTCGGGCACATCACGACGCAGGGAAGGCACGCAGTCGCCCGCGACCATCCCGGACAGGACACCGTCGGGGCCGAGTTCGAGGAACGTGCCGACCTTCCGCTCCCGGAGGGTCTGCACACCGTCGTGGAAACGGACCGTGCCCCGCACATGCTCGACCCAGTACTCCGGATCGCACAGCCGCTCCGGCTGCGCCACCTCACCCGTCAGGTTCGACACCACAGACATCGCAGGCTTGCGGAAGGTCAGCCCGGACACGATCTGCCGGAACTCGTCCAGCATCGGGTCCATCAGCGAGGAATGGAACGCGTGCGACACCCGCAGCCGCCGCACCCGACGACCCTCGAACCGACCCACAACCTCCTCGACAGCCGCCTCAGCCCCCGACAACACCACCGACGTCGCACCGTTCACCGCCGCAATACCCGCACCCCCGACCAGCAACGGCGTCACCTCGTCCTCCGACGCCTCCACCGCCACCATCACCCCACCCGACGGCAGAGCCTGCATCAACCGACCCCGCGCCACCACCAGAGCCGCCGCATCCTCCAACGACCACACACCCGCCACAAACGCAGCCACCACCTCACCGATCGAATGACCGGCCAGCAGATCGGGCCGCACACCCCACGACTCCACCAACCGGAACAACGCCACCTCAAGGGCGAACAGAGCCGGCTGCGCATAACGCGTCTCGTCGAGCAAGTCACCGCCCTCGAAAACCAGGTCCTTCAGCGAACGTCCAAGGGTCCTGTCCACGGCCGCGCACACCTCGTCGAAGGCCTCCGCGAACACCGGGAACGCCCCATACAGCTCACGCCCCATACCGACCCGCTGCGCACCCTGCCCCGTGAACAACACGCCCAGACGCCCCGAAGCGACCGACTGCGGCTCCACCGACGCGAGACGCTCCCGCGCCTCCTCCACCGAACCCGCAACCACCACCGCACGATGGTCGAAGTGCGCACGCCCCGTCGCCAGCGAGAACGCCACGTCCGCCAGACCCAGCCCGCCGTGCCGCTCCAGATGACCGGCCAGCCGCTCCGCCTGCGCACGCACCGCATCCGCCGTCCGGCCCGACAGGACCAGAGGCACCGGCCCGCCCGTCACCGTCGGCTCCGGAGCCTCCCGCTGAACCGCCTCCAAAATCACGTGCGCATTCGTGCCACTGATGCCGAACGCCGACACACCCGCACGCCGCGGCCGGTCCACCTCCGGCCACTCCCGCGCCTCGGTCAGCAGCTCGACCGCGCCCGCCGACCAGTCCACCTTCGGCGACGGAGCATCCACATGCAGCGTCTTCGGCAGCACACCGTGCCGCATCGCCTGCACCATCTTGATCACACCCGCCACACCCGCGGCAGCCTGCGCATGACCGAGGTTCGACTTCAACGAGCCGATCCACAGCGGCCGGTCCGCTGGGCGACCCTGCCCGTAGGTGGCGAGCAGCGCCTGCGCCTCGATCGGGTCACCCAGCGACGTACCCGTGCCGTGCGCCTCCACCGCGTCGACATCCGTGGCCAGCAACCCGGAGTTGGTCAGCGCCTGCCGGACGACACGGCGTTGCGAGGGGCCGTTGGGCGCGGTCAGGCCGTTGGACGCGCCGTCCTGGTTCACCGCGCTGCCGCGCACCACGGCGAGGACCTGGTGGCCGTTGCGCCGCGCGTCCGACAGACGCTCCAGCAGAAGCAGGCCCACACCCTCGGCCCACGACGTACCGTCCGCACCCTCGGCGAACGCCTTGCACCGGGCGTCCCCCGCCAGGCCCCGCTGGCGCGAGAACGCCACGAAGGCGCCCGGCGTGGCCATTACGGCCACGCCACCGGCGAGCGCGAGCGAGCACTCGCCGCTGCGCAGCGCCTGTGCCGCCAGGTGAATGGCGACCAGGGCGGAGGAGCAGGCGGTGTCGATGGAGAGCGCAGGGCCCTCGAAGCCGAACGTATACGAGACACGGCCTGAGGTGACCGCGCCGGCGCTGCCGGTCAGGGCGTACCCCTCGGTGCTGGACTCCCCGCCCTCCAGGCTCGGGATGTAGTCCTGGGGCTTGGTGCCGACGAAGACACCCACATTGCGGCCCCTCAGCGAGGTCGGGTCGATGCCCGCCCGCTCGAAGACCTCCCACGAGGTCTCCAGTAGCAGACGCTGCTGAGGGTCCATCGCCAGCGCCTCACGCGGACTGATCCCGAAGAACGCCGCGTCGAACTCGGCGGCGTCGGTGACGAAGCCGCCCTCCTTGACGTACGACTTCCCGGCCCGCTCAGGGTCGGGGTCGAAGAGCCCCTTCACGTCCCAGCCGCGGTCCGTCGGAAACTCCGAGATGCCGTCGGTGCCCGCTGCGAGCATCTCCCACAGGTCCTCGGGCGAGGAGACGCCACCCGGAAGACGACAGCCCATGGCGACGATCGCGATCGGATCGTTCTTCTCCGATTCGACCTCGCGCAGCCGCTTGCGCGCCTGGCTGAGATCGGCGAGGGCACGCTTGAGATAGTCGCGCAGTTTGTCGTCGTTGGTGCTCATCGAAAGAGTCCTTCTGGCTGATCAAGAGGTGGGGGGCCGGTGCCGCTGTCAGGAGGAGCCGAGCTCGTTCTCCGCGAAGCTGAAGAGCTCGTCGTCGGATGCGGAGTCGAGGTCGAATTCGTCCTCGTCGTCCATCGGGGCACCGGACGTCGCGCACCGGGCCGCCAGGGTTTGGAGACGCTTGGCGGCCTGGGCCATGACGTCCTCGTCCAGAGTCATGCTGCTCAACGAGGCTTCCAGCCGGTCCAGTTCGGCGAGCACGGACATCGGTGAGACGCCCAGTTGCTCCAGCAGGACGTCGGCGAGAGCGGCCGGGGTCGGGTAGTCGAACACCGCCGAGGCGGGAAGCTGGAAGCCCGTTGCTGCCGTGAGGCGGTTGCGCAGCTCCACGCCGGTGAGCGAGTCGAAACCGAGGTCCTTGAAGGCGCGGTCCGGCGCAATGGGGTCGCGTCCTCGGCGTCCTCTCAGTACGGTCGCGGCGTCGGCGCTCACCAGGTCGAGCAGCGTGCGCTGCCGCTCGGCCTGCGGCATCTTGGCCAGCCTGTCGGCCAGCGACTCCTTGGTCATGCCGCCGGTGTTGTTGCCCGCTTCCGTGCGGACGGTCCGCCGGGGCCTGCGGACCAGGCCCTGCAACACGGACGCCACCTCATCCGCAGCCGCCTGCTCCGTCAGGGCGGCGAAGTCGAACTTCACCGCCGCCAACGCCGCCTCACCACACCCGACACCGGCATCGAAGAGCCCCATCCCCTCCTCGACCGACAACGGACGAATACCACCACGGCTCATACGCGCCTGATCCGACGCACCAAGCGAACGCGTCATCGCACTGGACTCACCCCACAAACCCCACGCCAGCGAGACAGCCGGCAGACCCTGGGCGCGGCGCCACTGAGCGAAGGCGTCCAGGAAGGCATTCGCCGCCGAGTAATTGCCCTGACCTGCTCCGCCGAGCACTCCCGACGCGGAGGAGTAGAGGACGAACGTGTCAAGATCCAGGTCCCGGGTCGCCTCGTGCAGCGCCAGTGCCGCGTCCACCTTCGGACGGAACACCGACGCCAGCCGCTCCGGCGTCAACCCGCCGAAGACGCCGTCGTCCAGCACACCCGCGGTATGCACCACGCCCGACAGAGGCGCGTCCTCCGGTACTGCTGCCAGCAGGCCCGCCAGCGCGGCAGGATCGGCGACGTCACACGCCGCCACCGTCACCGCCGTGCCCGCAGCCTCCAGCTCGGCCTTCAGCTCCACCGCGCCCGACGCCTCCAACCCGCGCCGGCTCGTCAGCACCAGACTCCGCACACCGTGAGCAGCCACCAGATGCCGGGCCACCACCGCGCCCAACGTTCCGGTACCACCCGTCACCAGCACCGTCCCACCCGCGCGGAACATACGCTCAGACGAAGCAGCAGCCCGCACCGGCAGGCGCACCAGGCGCGGCACCCACGCCTCACCCGACCGCACCGCCACCTCGGACTCACCCAAGCCCAGCACACCAGCCAGCGCTCCACCCGCAGGCACCGGCTCGCCACCCGCGACATCCAGCAGAACAATCCGACCCGGATTCTCCACCTGAGCCGACCGCACCAGCCCCCACACCGCAGCCCCCACCGGATCCACCACACCCGACCCGGCGTTCACGTCCACAGCACCCCGCGTCACCACCACCAAACGACCCGAACCCGGAGACTCCAGGAACGACTGCACCCCACCCAGCACACCGGCGGAAACGCGGCCCACCTCGTTCGCACTCAGCTCAGCCGACTCCACCTCCAGCACAGCAACCTCACCGGCGACGTCCGCAGCCTCAACCACCGGCACAGCGGACCACTCCACCCGGAACAACAAGTCACCAGCCCCAGGCACCCTCAACTGCTCAGCCGAAACCGCCCGCAGCCTCAACGACTCCACCGACGCGACCAACGCGCCTTCGTCAGTGGCATCGAAGATGTCCAGGCGCGACGCCTCGGACTCGCCCTCGACCGGCGTCACTCGGACGCGGACGGCGGCGGATCCGGTGGCGTGCAACGTCACTCCGCCCCACTCCGCGGAGAGGCCCGCATGCCCGGTCGCCTGTGCCGCGGCCTCCAGGAGCGTCGGATGCAGGCCGAAGCGGTCGGCCTCGGCGGCGAGTTCGTCGTCCAGGGCCAGTTTGATGTACTCCGCCTTCACGTCCCCGTCGCTCTTGGGCGCCGTGACCGCGCCGGAGGGCGTCAACGTGCCGCTGGCGTGCCGCGTCCAGGGTTCGTCGCCCTGCTCGGCACGGGTGTAGACGCCGACCGCGCGGTGGCCTCCGTCGTCGGGGCCCCCGACGGAGACCTGCACACGCAGGGCGCCCGCGGTCGGCAGCACGACCGGGGTGTCAATCGTCAGCTCACGCAGTGTGCCGGCGCCGACCTCGTCACCCGCGCGGATGACCATGTCAACCAGGGCGGCGCCGGGCACCATGCCCGTACCCGGCTGGGAGTCCTCGACCAACCAGGGCTGTGCCGTACGCGACAGACGTCCCGTGCACTGCAGACCGCCGGTCTCGGGCACGGCCATCACTGCGCTGAGCAGAGGGTGGCCCAGAGACACGTCCGTAACGGGAGCAGCGGCGGCCAGCCAGTAGCGCTGGTGCTGGAAGGCGTAGGTGGGCAGGTCGACGCGGTGGGCGCCGGTCCCGGAGAACACCTTCTCCCAGTCGACCCCGACACCACGGACGTGCAGCTGACCCAGCATGCCCATCAGCGCCCCGTCCTCGGGCACATCACGACGCAGGGAAGGCACGCAGTCGCCCGCGACCATCCCGGACAGGACACCGTCGGGGCCGAGTTCGAGGAACGTGCCGACCTTCCGCTCCCGGAGGGTCTGCACACCGTCGTGGAAACGGACCGTGCCCCGCACATGCTCGACCCAGTACTCCGGATCGCACAGCCGCTCCGGCTGCGCCACCTCACCCGTCAGGTTCGACACCACAGACATCGCAGGCTTGCGGAAGGTCAGCCCGGACACGATCTGCCGGAACTCGTCCAGCATCGGGTCCATCAGCGAGGAATGGAACGCGTGCGACACCCGCAGCCGCCGCACCCGACGACCCTCGAACCGACCCACAACCTCCTCGACAGCCGCCTCAGCCCCCGACAACACCACCGACGTCGCACCGTTCACCGCCGCAATACCCGCACCCCCGACCAGCAACGGCGTCACCTCGTCCTCCGACGCCTCCACCGCCACCATCACCCCACCCGACGGCAGAGCCTGCATCAACCGACCCCGCGCCACCACCAGAGCCGCCGCATCCTCCAACGACCACACACCCGCCACAAACGCAGCCACCACCTCACCGATCGAATGACCGGCCAGCAGATCGGGCCGCACACCCCACGACTCCACCAACCGGAACAACGCCACCTCAAGGGCGAACAGAGCCGGCTGCGCATAACGCGTCTCGTCGAGCAAGTCACCGCCCTCGAAAACCAGGTCCTTCAGCGAACGTCCAAGGGTCCTGTCCACGGCCGCGCACACCTCGTCGAAGGCCTCCGCGAACACCGGGAACGCCCCATACAGCTCACGCCCCATACCGACCCGCTGCGCACCCTGCCCCGTGAACAACACGCCCAGACGCCCCGAAGCGACCGACTGCGGCTCCACCGACGCGAGACGCTCCCGCGCCTCCTCCACCGAACCCGCAACCACCACCGCACGATGGTCGAAGTGCGCACGCCCCGTCGCCAGCGAGAACGCCACGTCCGCCAGACCCAGCCCGCCGTGCCGCTCCAGATGACCGGCCAGCCGCTCCGCCTGCGCACGCACCGCATCCGCCGTCCGGCCCGACAGGACCAGAGGCACCGGCCCGCCCGTCACCGTCGGCTCCGGAGCCTCCCGCTGAACCGCCTCCAAAATCACGTGCGCATTCGTGCCACTGATGCCGAAGGAGGAGACCGCGGCCCGACGCGGACGGCCGGGAAGCAGGGGCCATTCGCGCGCCTCGGTCAGCAACTCCACCGCGCCCGCCGACCAGTCCACCTTCGGCGACGGAGCATCCACATGCAGCGTCTTCGGCAGCACACCGTGCCGCATCGCCTGCACCATCTTGATCACACCCGCCACACCCGCAGTCGCTCCGGTGTGGCCGAGGTTCGACTTGAGGGCGCCGACCAGCAGGGGCCGGTCGTCGCCGGAGCGCTCCTGCCCGTAGGTGGCGAGGAGGGCCTGTGCCTCGATCGGGTCACCCAGCGACGTACCCGTGCCGTGCGCCTCCACCGCGTCCACGTCGGCCGTCGACAGACCGGCGTTCGCCAACGCCTGCCTGATCACCCGCTGTTGCGAGGGGCCGTTGGGCGCGGTCAGGCCGTTGGACGCGCCGTCCTGGTTCACCGCGCTGCCGCGCACCACGGCGAGGACCTGGTGGCCGTTGCGCCGCGCGTCGGACAGACGCTCCAGCAGGACGACGCCGACGCCCTCGGCCCAGCCCGTGCCGTCCGCGCCGTCGGCGAAGGCCTTGCAGCGTCCGTCAGGGGCGAGGCCGCGCTGCCGCGAGAACTCGACGAAGACTCCGGGGCTGGACATCACGGCCGCGCCGCCGGCGAGCGCGAGCGAGCACTCACCGTTCCGCAGGGCCTGCATCGCGGAGTGCATCGCCACCAGCGACGACGAACACGCCGTGTCGATGGTGAGCGCGGGCCCTTCCAGGCCGAGGATGTACGACACGCGGCCGGAGGCGACGCTGCCCGCGCTGCCGGTCAGGGCGTAGCCCTCGGTGCCCGAGGTGCCGCCGCCGAGCCGCGGAGTGTAGTCCTGGGCTCCCATGCCGGTGAAGACGCCGACGTCCTTGCCCCGCAGGGACGTCGGGTCGATGCCCGCCCGTTCGAAGACCTCCCACGAGGTCTCCAGGAGGAGCCGCTGCTGCGGGTCCATCGCCAGCGCCTCACGCGGATTGATGCCGAAGAACTCAGCGTCGAAGTCCGCGACACCGTGCAGGAAACCGCCCTTGCGGACGTAGGTCGTGCCGCGGGCGTCGGGGTTGTCGGAGAAAAGGCCGTCGAGGTCCCAGCCGCGGTCGGCCGGGAAGTCGATGAGCGCGTCGCGGCCGTCGGTGAGCAGGGCCCACAGGTCCTCGGGCGAGGTCACCTCGCCGGGGAGGCGGCAGCTCATGGAGACGATCGCGATCGGGTCGTCGGTCACGGGCGTCGGGGGCGGGGCGGCCGTGGGCCGGTCCTCGGTGACGGCGTCTCCGAGGAGTTCCGTACGGATGAGCTCGGCCAGCACCCTGGGGTTCGGGTAGTCGAAGACGAGGGTGGCGGGCAGACGCAGCCTGGTGGCGGCGTTGAGACGGTTGCGCAGTTCGACCGCGGTGACGGAGTCGAACCCGATCTCCTTGAACGCCCGGTCCTCCTCGACGCCTTCGGTGTTGGTGTGGCCGAGGACGGCTCCCGCTTCGGTGCGCACCAGGGTCACCAGGAGCTGTTCCTGGTCGGCGGGCGAGAGCCGCAGGAGTTCGGCGCGGAGGGCCGAGGCGTCGGCGGCGGGGCCGTCGTCCGTGTTGCCGGCGAGGAGTTCGGTGACCTCGGGCAGGCCGCGCAGCAGGGGCCGGGGACGGCGAAGGGTGAAGGTGGGGGCGAAGCGGGTCCAGTCGATGTCGGCGACGACCACGTGGGTCTCGTCGTGCTGGACGGCCTGCTCCAGTGCGGCGATGCCGAGGTGGGGGTCCATCAGGGAGAGGCCGAGCTTTCCGAACTCCCCGGCCATCGAACCGTCGACCATGCCGCCGCCGTCCCAGGCGCCCCAGGCGATGGAGGTGGCGGTCAGTCCGCGGGCATGGCGCTGGTGGGCGAGGCCGTCGAGGTAGGCGTTGGCCCCGGCGTACGAGGTGAGGCCGTTGCTGCCCCAGGCCGTGGCGCCGGAGGAGAAGAGGACGAAGGCGTCGAGTTCGCGGTCGCCGAGCAGGTCGTCCAGGTGACGGGCGCCGTCGATCTTGGCGCGACCCATCTCGGCGAACTGCTCGACGGTGAGACCGGACAGGGGCGATTCGGTCTGGGAGGCGCCGGCGAGGTGCAGGACCGCGGTCAGCGGCAGTTCGGTGGGGACGGCGTCGAGGAGGGTGGCAACGGCGTCGCGGTCGGTGATGTCGCAGGCGGTGATGGTGACCTGCGCGCCGTGGGATTCGAGTTCGGCGCGGAGTTCACCGGCTCCGGGGGCGTCGGGGCCGCGGCGGCTGGTCAACACCAGGTGCTCGGCGCCCTGCTCGGCGAGCCGACGGGCGACATGGGCTCCCGTGCCGCCCGTGCCGCCGGTGACGAGGACGGTGCCGCTCGGGGTCCAGGCCTTGGTGGCCGGGGCGCCGTCGAGGGGGGCGCGGCGCATGCGGCGGGCGTGGAGGCCGTCGGCGCGTACGGCGAGCTGGTCCTCGTCGTCGACTCCGGAGAGCGCGGTGCACAGCAGGTCGAGGGTGCCCACGTCGGGCAGCCCGGGGCCGGGGGGCAGGTCAACGATGCCGCCCCAGGTGCGGGGGTGGTCCAGTGCGAGGACGGTGCCGACGCCCCACATGACGTGCTGGGGGAGGTCGGTCAGTTCCGCGGGGTCGCCGACGGCGACGCCGCCGGACGTGAGGGCCCACAGGGGTGCCTCGACTCCGGCGTCGCCGAGGGCTTGGACGAGGGTGACGGTGCCGATCGTGCCGCGCGACCAGGTGGGGTGGGCGGGGTGCGGCCGGCTGTCGAGCGCGAGGAGGGACACGATGCCCGAGAAGCCCTGGTCGGGCAGGGCGGCGGCCAGCGCCTCCCGGTCGGTGTTCTCGATGTCGACCTCGACGCGTACGAGCTGTGCGCCGCGTTCGGCGAGACCGGCGACGACGGCCTCGGCGAGCGGGCCGCTGTCGGTGCCGACGACCATGAGCCACGTGCCGGACAGGGTTCCCGAGGGGGTGCCGGTGGCGGCTACGCGGTCCCAGCCGAGGTGGTAGCGCCATCCGTCGACGCGGGACCGGTCCTGCCGTCGGCGGCGCCACGAGGCGAGCGCGGGCAGGACCTCGTCGAGCACCGAGGCCTTGAGCTGGAGGTCGTCGGCGAGGAGGTCGGTGTCGCCGGCCTCGATCGCAGCCCAGAAGGCGGCGTCGACGGGGTCGGCCTCGACGACCGGGCCGTCGGTCGCGTCGAGCCAGTAGTGCTGGTGCTGGAAGGGATACGTCGGCAGTTCCGTCCGCCGCGCACTCCCCGCATCGAACGCAGCCGCCCAATCGACATCGACACCCCCCGCATACACCTCACCCACCGACCGCAAGAAACGGTCCAACCCACCCTCACCACGACGCAACGACCCCACCACCAGGCCATCCACGCCCACCGCACCCATCGTCTCCGCCACCACAAACCCCAACACCGGATGCGGACTCATCTCCACGAACACCCGACGCCCCGCACCCAACAGACCCCGCGTCACCTCCTCCAGACGCACCTGCTCCCGCAAATTACGGAACCAATACCCACCATCCAGAACACCCGTATCAACCACCCCACCCGACACCGTCGACCAAAACTCCACCCCACCCGACGCCCCAGACGCCTTGGACACCTCCGACGTCGACACCGGCGACACCCCCGCCAACACCTCCGCCAACTCCTCCTCAACACCCTCGACCATCACCGAATGCGACGCGTAATCCACCGGCACCCGACGCACCCGCACCCCCTCACCCCGCAACTCCTCCTCCAACTCCCCCAACGCACCCACCACACCCGCCACCACCACCGACGACGGACCATTCACCGCCGCCACCGACAACCCCGCACCCAAACGCCCCTCCACCACACCCACCGGCAGAGCAACCGACAACATCCCACCCCCACCGGCCAACGACGACGCAATCACCCGACTCCGCCCCGCCACCACCCGCGCACCGTCCTCCAACGACAACCCACCCACCACACACGCAGCCGCAATCTCACCCTGCGAATGACCCACCACCGCAACCGGCTCCACACCCACCGACCGCCACAACCCCGCCAACGACACCATCACAGCCCACAACACCGGCTGCACCACATCAACCCGCTCCAACGCCTCCTCATCACCCAACACATCAACCAAAGACCACTCCACAAACGGTGCCAACGCCTCCTCACAGCGCCCCATCCACTCCGCAAACACCACCGACTCCGACAACAACCCCACCGCCATACCCACCCACTGCGCCCCCTGACCCGGAAACACAAACACCACACCAGGATCGGCACCCTGGGCAGCGGGCGCGGCTGACGCCGTGTCCGGCGCGACGGCGAGGGCCGCCAGCCGCTCCACCGCCTGCTCGTGGTCACGGGCGACCACGACACCGCGGTGGTCGAACGTCGTGCGCGACGTCAGGGAGAGGGCGACGCCGGGCAGAGCGGCCTCGGGACGGTCCGCCAGGAAGGCCGCGAGCCGGCTCGCCTGCTCGCGCAGGGCCTCGGGCGTCTTGCCGGACAGGGCCAGCGGCACCACGGCACCGGAGACCACGGGGGGCGTGACGGCGCCGCCGTCGGCGTCCGTCTCCGCGGGCTCCTCCGCCGGGGCCTGTTCGAGGACGACGTGGGCGTTGGTGCCGCTGAGGCCGAAGGACGAGACACCCGCACGGCGGGGCCGGTCGGCCCCGGCCACTCCCGCGCCTCGGTCAGCAACTCCACCGCACCCGCCGACCAGTCCACCTTCGGCGACGGAGCATCCACATGCAGCGTCTTCGGCAGCACACCGTGCCGCATCGCCTGCACCATCTTGATCACACCCGCCACACCCGCGGCAGCCTGCGCATGACCGATGTTGGACTTCAGCGAGCCCAGCCACAGCGGCGCGCCCTCCAGGCGGGAACGCCCGTAGGTGGCGAGGAGGGCCTGGGCCTCGATCGGGTCGCCCAGCGACGTACCCGTGCCGTGCGCCTCCACCACGTCGATGTCGGCGGGCGAGAGCCGGGCGTTCTCCAGGGCCTGGCGGATCACCCGCTGCTGGGAGGGGCCGTTGGGCGCGGTCAGGCCGTTGGACGCACCGTCCTGGTTGACGGCCGTACCGCGCACGACGGCGAGCACCTCATGGCCGTTGCGACGGGCGTCCGACAGACGCTCCAGCAACAGCACGCCCACACCCTCGGAGAAGCCAGTGCCGTTGGCGTCGGCGGCGAAGGCGCGGCAGCGGCCGTCCGGGGAGAGGCCGCGCTGCCGGGAGAACTCGACGAACATCTTGCTGTCGGCCATCACGGCCGCGCCGCCGGCCAGCACCATCTCGGACTCGCCGGAGCGCAGGGACTGGACGGCGAGGTGGATGGCGACCAGAGACGAGGAGCAGGCGGTGTCGACCGTGACCGAGGGGCCTTCGATACCCAGGGTGTAGGACACGCGGCCCGAGGCGAAGCTGCCGGTGCTGCCGCGTCCCAGGTACGCCTCCAGGTCCTCCGGGACCTTGCGCACGCGCGGCGCGTAGTCGTGGTGCATGACGCCGGTGTAGAAGCCGATCCTGCGTCCGCGCAGGGAGGTGGGGTCGATGTTGGCGCGTTCGAAGACCTCCCAGGAGGTCTCCAGGAGCAGCCGCTGCTGCGGGTCCATCGCCAGCGCCTCGCGCGGCGAGATCCCGAAGAACGGGGCGTCGAACCCGGCCACGTCGTCGAGGAACCCGCCCTCACGGACGTAGGAGGTACCGGACACGTCCGGGTCGGGGTCGTAGAGGCCGTCGAGGTCCCAGCCGCGGTCGGCCGGGAAGGGGCCGACGGCGTCGACGCCGTCGGACACCAGCCGCCACAGGCCCTCGGGGGAGGTCACTCCTCCCGGCAGACGACACGCCATACCGACGACGGCGATGGGCTCCCACGCCTTCTCCTCGACCTCGCGCAGCCGGCGGGTCGCCTGACGAGCGGTGGCGACTGCCTTGTTGAGGTATTCGCGGTACTTCTTGTCGTCGGACATGGAGAAGGTCAGCTCCTAGAGAAAGACTTCTGACGGCGGGGCGGGCGGCGGGATCCGCGGGGCCTGGTGGAACCGGTCAGGACCGACGGTCGGACGGGATCGACGGATCGGCGCCGTCAGGAAGCGGTGAACTCGTTGAACTCGTTGTCGATGATGCCGAAGACCTCGTCGTCGGTGACCGACTCGAGGTCGTCGTCGGGGCCGTCCTCCGCGGCGTCCGGCGACCACTTGGCCAGCAGGACCTGCAGGGCGGCGGTGACCTGGGCGCGGACCGCCCGGTCGTCGGGCACGGAGGCGAGCGTGGTCCTGAGCTTCTCGACCTCGACGACCGCCCGGTGCATGGCGGGGCTGCTCTCGGGTGCGAGGGCCTCGCGCAGGTGCGCGACGAGCACGGCGGGTGCGGGGTGGTCGAAGAGCAGCGTGGCGGGCAGGCGCAGGCCGGTGGCGGCGGACAGCTTGTTGCGAAGTCCGACGGCGGTGAGCGAGTCGAAGCCGAGCTCCTGGAAGGCCCGTTCCGGGTGGATGGCGTGCGTGTCCTGGTGGCCGAGGACGACGGCGGTCTCGGCGCGGACCAGATCGAGCAGGATGGCGTTCTGGGCGCCTTCCTCGAGTCCGGCCAGTCGTTCGCGCAGGGAACCGGCCGTGGCGAGGTCGGCACGCCGGGCGCGGGCCTCGGCCGCGGCGATGCGGCGGACCTCCGGGACGCCCTGGAGAAGTGCGGAGGGCCGGGGCGTGGTGAACGCCGCGTGGAACCGCTTCCAGTCGATGTTGGCGACGGTGAGGCCGCTCTGGTCGCCGGTCAGGGCGCGGTCGAGGGCGGTCAGCATCAGTTCGGGGCGTACGGTCTCGATGCCCTGGCGGCGCAGTTGCGGTGCCGAGGCGGCGTCGACCATGCCGCCGCCGGACCAGGCGCCCCAGGCGAGGGCGGTGGCGGCGCGGCCCTGACCCCGCCGGCGTCCGACGAGGGCGTCCAGGTAGGCGTTGCCCGCGGAGTAGGCGCTCTGGGTGCCGCTGCCCCAGACTCCCGCGATGGACGAGAAAACGATGAACGCGTCCAGCGAGGTGTCGCCGAGGAGTGCGTCGAGGTGGGCGGCGCCCGCCACCTTGGCCGACACCACGGCGCCGAAGTCGTCGAGGGTCGTCTCCTCCAGGGCGCCAAAGCCGTTGGCGCCGGCGGCGTGGACGACGGTGCGGACGGTATCGCCGTCCGCCGCGAGCTTCGCCAGCAGGTCCGCGAGGGTCTGCCGGTCCGTGACGTCGACGGCGGCCACGGTGACCCGGGCGCCGGCTTCGGTGAGTTCAGCGGTCAGTTCGGCGGCGCCGGGGGCGTCGGGACCACGGCGGCTGGTCAGCACCAGGTGCTCGGCGCCGGCCGCGGCCATCCGGCGGGCGGCGTGTCCGCCGAGCGCTCCGGTGCCGCCGGTGATCAGTGCGGTGCCGGTGGTCCGCCAGGATGTCTCGTCCGGCTGCGGCCGGTACAGCAGGGTCCGTTCCAGGCGGCGGGTGAGGATCGTGCCGGCGCGCAGGGCGAGCTGGTCCTCGGCGCCGCTGCCGCCGCCGAGCACCGCGGCGAGCAAGTCGCCCGTGTTCTGGCCCAGGTCGGCGGGGAGGTCGACGAGCCCGCCCCAGCGGCCCGGGTGTTCGAGCGCGGCGACCTGGCCGAGGCCCCAGAGGGCGGCCTGGTCGGCGCTGCGCACCGGGTCGGTGTCGGAGGTGGCGACGGCTCCCTGGGTGGCGATCCAGAGCGGTGCGTCGATGCCGGTGTCGCCGAGCGCCTGGACGAGGGCGAGCGTGGCCGCGAGTCCGCCGGTGACGCCGGGGTGGCCGGGTCGGCCGGTCTCGTCGAGGGCGAGCAGGGACAGGACGCCGGTGACGGCGTCCCGGTCCGTGACCGCGCCGGAGAGGAGGGCGGCGAACGCCTCCCGGTCCGTGGCTCCGCCGGCCGCTGCGGACAGCGGTACGACGTCGGCGCCGCGGCCTTCGAGGGCGGTGAGGGACGCGGTGACCGCGGGGTGTCCGGCGTGGTCGGCGGGCACGGCGACCAGCCAGGTGCCGGTGGGGGCGGCGGCCGGGTCAATGTCCTCGACCGGGGGCCAGGACGTGCCGTAGATCCAGTTGTCGAGCCGGAAGGAGCCGGACTCGCGGGCCAGCCGGGCGCCGGCGAGCTGCTCTTGGGTCACCTGCCGGCCGATGAGGGCGTCGATGCGGGCCACCGGGGCGCCGGTCTGGTCGGTGACGGTGACTTGCCAGGTCTCCTCGCCCGCGGGGACGAAGTGGGCCCGCAGCCGGGTGGCTCCGCGGGTCCACAGGGTGATGCCGTTCCAGGAGAAGGGCAGTCGCGGCAGTCCGGTGCCGTAGATCAGCGGGGCGTGCAGCGAGGAGTCCAGCAGGGCGGGGTGGAGGGAGAAGTTCCCCGCTTCCTCCCGCTGTTCCTCGGGCAGCGCGACCTCGGCGAAGATCTCGTCGTCGCGGGTCCACACGCCGCGCAGGCCCTGGAAGGCGGGGCCGTACTCGTAGCCGCGCTCGGCCAGTCCCACGTACACGGACTCGACGTCGACGGGTACGGCGGTGGCGCCGGCCGGCGGCCAGGGGAGAACGGGTTCGTCGGACTCCAGGTCCTCGGGGACGAGCGTGCCGGTGGCGTGGCGCGTCCAGTCGGGCTCGTCGCCCTCGGGCCGGGAGTGGACGGAGACGGCACGGCGGCCCGACTCGTCGGGTGCGGCGAGTTCGACGCGCACCTGGATGCCGCCGTCCTCGGGAAGGATGAGGGGCGCCTCGATGACGAGTTCCTCGAGGGCGCCGCAGTCGACCTCGGCGCCGGCGGTGAGGACCAGGTCGACGAAGCCGGTGCCGGGCAGCAGGGCCGTGCCCCACACGGCGTGGTCGGCCAGCCAGGGGTGGGTGCGCGTCGACCAGCGGCCGGTAAAGGCCGTGCCGCCGGTGCCAGGCAGGTCCACTGCGGCGCCGAGCAGCGGGTGCCTGGTGGGCGTGAGACCGGCGGAGGAGACGTCGCCCTCGGCGCGTTCCGCCTTCAGCCAGTAGTGCTGGTGCTGGAAGGGATACGTCGGCAGTTCCGTCCGCCGCGCACTCCCCGCATCGAACGCAGCCGCCCAATCGACATCGACACCCCCCGCATACACCTCACCCACCGACCGCAAGAAACGGTCCAACCCACCCTCACCACGACGCAACGACCCCACCACCAGGCCATCCACGCCCACCGCACCCATCGTCTCCGCCACCACAAACCCCAACACCGGATGCGGACTCATCTCCACGAACACCCGACGCCCCGCACCCAACAGACCCCGCGTCACCTCCTCCAGACGCACCTGCTCCCGCAAATTACGGAACCAATACCCACCATCCAGAACACCCGTATCAACCACCCCACCCGACACCGTCGACCAAAACTCCACCCCACCCGACGCCCCAGACGCCTTGGACACCTCCGACGTCGACACCGGCGACACCCCCGCCAACACCTCCGCCAACTCCTCCTCAACACCCTCGACCATCACCGAATGCGACGCGTAATCCACCGGCACCCGACGCACCCGCACCCCCTCACCCCGCAACTCCTCCTCCAACTCCCCCAACGCACCCACCACACCCGCCACCACCACCGACGACGGACCATTCACCGCCGCCACCGACAACCCCGCACCCAAACGCCCCTCCACCACACCCACCGGCAGAGCAACCGACAACATCCCACCCCCACCGGCCAACGACGACGCAATCACCCGACTCCGCCCCGCCACCACCCGCGCACCGTCCTCCAACGACAACCCACCCACCACACACGCAGCCGCAATCTCACCCTGCGAATGACCCACCACCGCAACCGGCTCCACACCCACCGACCGCCACAACCCCGCCAACGACACCATCACAGCCCACAACACCGGCTGCACCACATCAACCCGCTCCAACGCCTCCTCATCACCCAACACATCAACCAAAGACCACTCCACAAACGGTGCCAACGCCTCCTCACAGCGCCCCATCCACTCCGCAAACACCACCGACTCCGACAACAACCCCACCGCCATACCCACCCACTGCGCCCCCTGACCCGGAAACACAAACACCACACCAGGATCGGCACCCTGGGCAGCGGGCGCGGCTGACGCCGTGTCCGGCGCGACGGCGAGGGCCGCCAGCCGCTCCACCGCCTGCTCGTGGTCACGGGCGACCACGACACCGCGGTGGTCGAACGTCGTGCGCGACGTCAGGGAGAGGGCGACGCCGGGCAGAGCGGCCTCGGGACGGTCCGCCAGGAAGGCCGCGAGCCGGCTCGCCTGCTCGCGCAGGGCCTCGGGCGTCTTGCCGGACAGGGCCAGCGGCACCACGGCACCGGAGACCACGGGGGGCGTGACGGCGCCGCCGTCGGCGTCCGTCTCCGCGGGCTCCTCCGCCGGGGCCTGTTCGAGGACGACGTGGGCGTTGGTGCCGCTGAGGCCGAAGGACGAGACACCCGCACGGCGGGGCCGGTCGGCCCCCGGCCACTCCCGCGCCTCGGTCAGCAACTCCACCGCACCCGCCGACCAGTCCACCTTCGGCGACGGAGCATCCACATGCAGCGTCTTCGGCAGCACACCGTGCCGCATCGCCTGCACCATCTTGATCACACCCGCCACACCCGCGGCAGCCTGCGCATGACCGATGTTGGACTTCAGCGAGCCCAGCCACAGCGGCGCGCCCTCCAGGCGGGAACGCCCGTAGGTGGCGAGGAGGGCCTGGGCCTCGATCGGGTCGCCCAGCGACGTACCCGTGCCGTGCGCCTCCACCACGTCGATGTCGGCGGGCGAGAGCCGGGCGTTCTCCAGGGCCTGGCGGATCACCCGCTGCTGGGAGGGGCCGTTGGGCGCGGTCAGGCCGTTGGACGCACCGTCCTGGTTGACGGCCGTACCGCGCACGACGGCGAGCACCTCATGGCCGTTGCGACGGGCGTCCGACAGACGCTCCAGCAACAGCACGCCCACACCCTCGGCCCAGGCGGTGCCGTCCGCGCCGGCGGCGAAGGCCTTGACGCGGCCGTCCGCGGCCAGGCCGCGCTGCCGGGAGAACTCGACGAAGGCGCCCGGGGTGGACATCACGGCCACGCCGCCCGCGAGCGCGAGCGTGCACTCGCCGGAGCGCAGCGACTGGGCTGCGAGGTGGATCGCCACGAGGGACGAGGAGCAGGCGGTGTCGATCGTCACCGCGGGCCCCTCGAGGCCCAGGGTGTACGCGACCCGGCCCGACACGACGCTGCCCGCGCCGCCGGTGAGGACGTACCCCTCGATCTCCTCGGAGCCGGTGCCCATGCGCGGGGCGTACTCCTGGCCTGCTACGCCGGTGAAGACGCCGACGCTCTCGCCCTTGAGCGTGGTGGGGTCGATCCCGGCGCGCTCCAGGGTCTCCCAGGAGGTCTCCAGGAGCAGCCGCTGCTGCGGGTCCATCGCCAGCGCCTCGCGCGGCGAGATCCCGAAGAACGGGGCGTCGAACCCGGCCACGTCGTCGAGGAACCCGCCCTCACGGACGTAGGAGGTACCGGACACGTCCGGGTCGGGGTCGTAGAGGCCGTCGAGGTCCCAGCCGCGGTCGGCCGGGAAGGGGCCGACGGCGTCGACGCCGTCGGACACCAGCCGCCACAGGCCCTCGGGGGAGGTCACTCCTCCCGGCAGACGACACGCCATGGCGATGACGGCGACGGGTTCGGTGCGCCGGTTCTGCTCGTCGCGCAGTTTCTCCCGCGTCTGCTGCAGCTCGGCCGAGACCCGCTTGAGGTAGGTGAGCGCCTTCTCGTCGGTGGTCATGGAACCTGATCTCCTCTTGATGTGCCTGAGGGCGGGTCAGCCGAGCCCGAGCTCGTTGTCGATGAAGGCGTAGACGTCGTCGGCGGAGGCGGCTTCGAGCTGCCGGGCCCGGTCGGTGTTCTCGGCCGGGCCGCCGACCAGGCCGGCCTCTTCGAGTCGCGATCCGAGGAACCGCAGGCGGGAGTGGATGCCGGAGTGTTCCAGCTCCTCCGCCAGCAGGGCGTCGAGCGCCGCTTCCAGGGCGTCGAGTTTGGTGGTGACCGGGTCGGACTCCTGGTCGATGGCCTTGAGCAGGTAGTCGGCGAGGGCGGTGGGCGCCGGGTAGTCGAAGACGGCCGTCGTCGGCAGTCCGGTGCCGGCGGCCCTGGTGAGCCGGTTGCGCAGTTCCACCGCTGTCAGCGAGTCGAACCCGGCCTCCTTGAAGGCTCGTTCGGGTACGACCAGTGAGGCGTCGGAGTGGCCGAGGACGGCGGCGGCCTCCCGGCGGACCACGTCCAGGACGAGGGCGGCCTTCTCGTCCGCGGGGAGCCCGGTGAGCCGTTCGGCCAGTGTGTGTCCGGCGGCCGTGGTGGCGGCCGCCGTCCGGCGCGGCGCGCGCACGAGCGCGCGCAGCATCGGTGGGAGGGTGCCGGACGCGGCACGTTCGCGTAGCACGCCGAGGTCGAGGCGGGTCGGTACGAGGACCGGTTCGGCGCTCGTCAGGGCGGCGTCGAGGAGGGCCAGGCCGTCCTCGGCGGTCAGTCCCAGCATGCCGTCGCGTGCGGTGCGCCGCAGGTCGGCCTCGGCGAGGGTGCCGGTCATGCCGCTCGCGTGGGACCACAGGCCCCAGGCGAGCGATGTGGCGGGCAGTCCCTCGGCGCGGCGGACGTGGGCGAGGCCGTCGAGGAAGGAGTTGGCGGCCGCGTAGTTGGCCTGTCCGGGGTTGCCGAGGGTGCCCGCGGCCGAGGAGAACAGCACCAGGGCGGCGAGGTCGAGGTCCCGGGTCAGGTCGTGCAGGTGGAGGGCGGCGTCGGCCTTGGGCCGCAGGACGGTGGCCGTCCGCCCGGGGGTGAGGGCCGCCAGTACGCCGTCGTCGACGACGCCGGCGGTGTGCACCACCGCCGTGAGGGGCGCGGTCGCCGGGACGGAGGCCAGCAGCGCGGCGAGCGCGTCGCGGTCGGCGGCGTCGCAGGCCTCGACGGTGACGGTCGCGCCCAGTGCGGTGAGTTCGGCGGCGAGTTCCCGGGCGCCGGGTGCGTCGGGGCCGCTCCTGCTGGTGAGGAGCAGGTTGCGGGCGCCGTGCGCGGTGACGAGGTGGCGGGCGACGAGTGCGCCGAGGGAGCCGGTGCCGCCGGTGACCAGGACGGTGCCGTCGGGGTCGGGCCGGTGAGGCAGGGTCAGGACGGCCTTGCCGATGTGGCGGGCCCTGCTGAGGTGCCGGAAGGCGTCCGGGGCCTGGCGTACGTCCCACGCGGTCACGGGCAGGGGGGTGAGGGCGCCGCGGTCGAAGAGGGCGACGAGTTCGTCCAGCAGTTCGCGCACCCGGTCGTGGTCCGCCTCGACGAGGTCGTAGGCGCGGTACCGCACCCCGGGGTGGCGTTCGGCGACCTCGACGGCGTCGCGGATGTCGGTCTTGCCCATTTCGAGGAAGCGGCCGCCGCGCGGGAGCAGGCGCAGCGACGCGTCGACGAACTCGCCGGCGAGGGCGTCGAGGACGACGTCGACGCCGCGTCCGCCGGTGGTGTCGAGGAAGTGCTGTTCGAAGGCGGTGGTGCGGGAGTTGGCGATGTGGGCGTCGTCGAGTCCCTGGGCGCGCAGGGTGTCCCACTTGCCGGGGCTCGCGGTGCCACAGACCTCGGCGCCGAGGTGGCGGGCGATCTGGACGGCGGCCATGCCGACGCCGCCGGCTGCGGCGTGGACGAGGACGGTCTCGCCGGGCCGGACGTCGGCCAGGTCGCGCAGGCCGTAGAGGGCGGTGAGGAACGCGATGGGCGCGGCGGCGGCCTGGGCGAAGGTCCATCCGGCGGGGACGCGGACGAGCCTGCGGTGGTCGGTGGTGGCCTCGGGGCCGAACGCGCCGCCGGGGAAGAGTCCCATGACCCGGTCGCCGGGCTTCAGGCCGTCGACGCCGGGGCCGGTCGCGAGGACGACGCCAGCCGCCTCGCCGCCGATCGCGGCCTCGCCGGGGTACATGTCCAGGGCGATCATGACGTCGCGGAAGTTTATGCCCGCGGCGCGGACGGCGACGCGGACCTGGCCGTGGGCCGGGGGGCCGGGGTCGGCGTCCGGTACGAGGGCAAGGTTCTCCAGGGTGCCGGGCCCGGTGGTGTCGAGGTGCCAGGCGCCGGTGTCCCCGGGGACGGTTAGGGCGGGTCCGGCGGCGGGGACGAGGCGGGGCACGGTGACCTCGCCGTCCCGCACCGCGAACTGCGTCTCTTCCAGGGCGTCGGCGACTGCGGGGAGCCCGGTGAGCGCGTCGCGGGAGGTGTCGAGGTGGTCGGTGTCGGCCAGGACGAGGCGGCCGGGGTGTTCGGACTGAGCGGAGCGCACGAGGCCCCAGACGGCGGCCGCGGCCGGGTCGGTGGCGTTCTCGCCGTCGCGGACGGTGACGGCGCCCCGGGTGAGCACGAGGAGCCGCGCGCTGTCGTCGGTTTCGGTGTCGGCCAGAAACGTCTGGAGGTGTTCGAGGACGCGGGCGGTCAGTGCGTGGACGGCCTCGGGCTGGGTGCCGTCGCCGGTGGCTTCGAGGACGCGGAAGCCGTCGAGGCCGTCCGGGCGGGCCGTGACCGGCAGCGGTGTCCACTCGGTGCGGAACAGCGACTCGTGTCCGGTCGGTCCGGCGGGGCGCAGCCGTTCGGCGGCCACGGGGCGCAGGACGAGGGAGTCGACGTCGGCGACCGGGGCGCCGGTGGTGTCGGTGACGCGCAGGCCGACCGCGTTCTCTCCGGCGGGGGTGATCCGCACCCGCAGGGCCTTGGCGCCGGCGGCGTGCAGGCGTACGCCGTTCCACGCGAAGGGCAGCAGACGGGATCCGTCGGCGGGTTCGTCGACGGCGCCGAAGGCGCTGGGGTGCAGGGCGGCGTCGAAGAGGGCGGGGTGCAGGCCGAACTGGGCGGCGTCGTCGTGGTGCTCGTCGTCGAGGGCGACCTCGGCGAAGACCTCCTCGCCGAGGGTCCACGCGGCGCTCAGTCCCTGGAAGGCGGGGCCGTAGGCGTAGCCGTCCCGGGCGCGCCGCGGGTAGAAGTCGGTGACGGGCACGGCCGTGGCGTTTGGCGGGGGCCAGGCTCCGGTGTCGGGGCCGGGGGCGTCGCCGGGTTCCGTGAGGGTGCCGCTCGCGTGGCGGGTCCAGGGGCCCTCGTCGCCGTCGGGGCGGGAGTGGACGGAGACGGGGCGGTCGCCGGTCCCGTCGGGGGCGCCGACGTGCACCCTGATGCGGACGGCGCCGGTCTCGGGCAGTGCCAGGGGTGCGGCCAGGACGAGTTCGCGGACGCTTCCGCAGCCGACCTCGTCGCCGGCCCGGACGGTCATCTCGACGAGGGCCGTTCCGGGCAGCAGGACGGTGCCGCCGACCGCGTGGTCGGCGAGCCAGGGCCGGTCGGCCAAGGAGAGGCGGCCGGTGAAGGTGACGGCGTCGGCCTCGGGCACTTCCACCGTCGCGTCGAGCAGCGGGTGCTGTGCCGCGGTGATGCCCGCGGCGCTGAGGTCGCCGGCGGCGGGGGTGGCGTCGAGCCAGTAGCGCCGGTGCTGGAAGGCGTAGGTCGGTACGGCGGTGGTGGCGCGGGCGTCGCCGCCCGCGAGCAGGGCGGCCCAGTCGACGGGGGCGCCCCTGGTGTGGGCGCGGCCGATGGCCGTGAGCAGCGTCGCGGGTTCGGGCCGTCCGTCGCGCAGTGCGGCCACGCAGTCGACGTCCTCGGGGAGGCTGTCCTGCGCCATGGCGGTCAGCACTCCGCCGGGGCCGAGTTCGAGCACGGTGGTGACGCCCTGTTCGCGCAGGGTGCGCAGGCCGTCGGCGAAGCGGACGGTGCCGCGGACGTGCCGCACCCAGTAGTCGGGGGTGCGCAGTTCGCCGGGGTCGGCGAGGGTGCCGGTGAGGTTGGAGACGACGGGCAGGTCCGGGGCGTGGAAGTCCAGCCGGGCGGCGACGTCGCGGAAGGCGTCCAGCATGGGCTCCATGCGCGCCGAGTGGAAGGCGTGCGAGACGCGCAGCCGCTTCGTCCGGCGGCCGAGGGCGGCGAACCGGGCGGCCGCCGCTTCGACGGCGGGGGTGTCGCCGGAGAGGACCACGGCCTCGGGGCCGTTGAGCGCCGCGACGGCGACCGCCCCGGTCGTCTCGGCGGCGACCTCGTCCTCGGTGGCCTGTACGGCGATCATGGCGCCGCCCTCGGGGAGGCGCTGCATCATCGCGCCGCGGGCGGCGACCAGGGTCGCGGCGTCCTCCAGGGACCAGACGCCGGCGACGTGGGCGGCGGCGAGTTCACCGATGGAGTGGCCGGCGACCAGGTCGGGGCGCACGCCCCAGGACTCGACGAGCCGGTAGAGGGCGACGCCCACGGCGAACAGGGCCGCCTGGGTGTAGGCGGTCCGGTCGAGCAGGTCCGCCTCGGGGGTGCCGGGTTCGGCGAAGACGATGTCGCGCAGGGGGCGTTCGAGTCCGTGGTCGAGGGCGGCGCAGGCCTCGTCGAAGGCGCGGGCGTAGGCGGGGAACGCGTCGTACAGTTCGCGGCCCGCTCCGGGGCGCTGGGCGCCCTGGCCGGAGAAGACGAACGCGAGTCGGCCGCCGGTGGCGGTGCCTGTCGTGCCGTCGCCGGCGGCGAGGCCGGCCAGGGCGGTGCGGGCCTCTTCCGCGGAGGAGGCGACGACGACCGCGCGGTGGGCGAAGGCCTGACGTCCGCCGAGGGTGAGGGCGATGTCGGCCGGGGAGGGGGCGTCCTCGGCTCCGAGGAGACCGGCGACGCGTCCGGCCTGGGCGCGCAGGGCCTCGGGGGACTTGGCGGACAGGACGTACGGGAGGAGCCCGTCGGGCAGTGCGCGGTCCGGCGTGTCCGCCGGGGACGGTCTGCCGGCGGGCGGCGTCGCGGGATCCTCGGGCTGTTCGAGGAGGACGTGGGCGTTGGTGCCGCTGATCCCGAAGGAGGACACTCCCGCGCGGCGCGGGTGTCCGGTCTCGGGCCAGGGCCTGGACTCGGTGAGGAGTTCGACGGCGCCGCGGGTCCAGTCGACCTCGGGCGTCGGGGCGTCGACGTGCAGCGTCCTGGGCAGCACTCCGTGCCGCATGGCCTGCACCATCTTGATCACGCCTGCCGCGCCGGCGGCGGCCTGGGCGTGTCCGATGTTCGACTTCAACGACCCCAGCCACAGGGGCCGGTCCTCGCCGGGCCGTTCCCGGCCGTAGGTGGCGATGAGGGCCTGGGCCTCGATCGGGTCACCCAGGGACGTGCCCGTGCCGTGCGCCTCGACCGCGTCCACGTCGGCTGCCGTCAGACCGGCGTTGGCCAGCGCCTGCCGGATCACGCGCTGCTGGGAGGGGCCGTTGGGCGCGGTCAGGCCGTTGGACGCGCCGTCCTGGTTCACCGCGCTGCCGCGCACGACGGCGAGGACCTCGTGGCCGTTGCGGCGGGCGTCGGAGAGCCGTTCGAGGAGCAGCAGGGCCACTCCCTCGGACCAGTTCGTGCCGTCCGCCCCGGCGGCGAAGGCCTTGACGCGGCCGTCGGGGGCGAGGCCGCGCTGCCGCGAGAACTCGACGAAGCTGCCGGGGGTCGACATCACGGTGACGCCGCCGGCCAGCGCCAGGGAGCACTCCCCCGTGCGCAGCGCCTGGGCGGCCAGGTGCAGGGCGACCAGCGAGGACGAGCAGGCGGTGTCCACCGTCACGGCGGGGCCCTCGAAGCCGAAGGTGTAGGACACCCGGCCGGAGACGACGCTGCCCGCGCCGCCCACGCCGAGGTAGCCCTCGACCTCCTTGGTGGGCCGTACCGCGCGGGTGGTGTAGTCGTGGTACATGGACCCGGCGAAGACGCCGACGCTCGCGCCGCGCAGCGCGTCCACGTCCAGGCCGGCGCGTTCGAAGACCTCCCAGGAGGTCTCCAGGAGGAGCCGCTGCTGGGGGTCCATCGCGACGGCCTCGCGCGGGGAGATCCCGAAGAACTCGGCGTCGAAGCCGGCGACGTCGTCGAGGAAGCCGCCCTCCATGACGTAGGACTTCCCGGCCGCGTCGGGGTCGGGGTCGTACAGTTCGCCGAGGTTCCAGCCGCGGTCGGAGGGGAACGGGGAGCGGCCGTCGTCGCCGTCGGCGACCAGGCGCCACAGGTGCTCGGGGGACGAGACGCCGCCGGGCAGCCGGCACCCCATCGAGACGATGGCGATCGGGTCGTCGTCTAGGGCCGCCGCGGGCCGTGCGGAGGGGCCCGGCTCGTCGGCCGGCTCGCCGTAGACCTCGCGCAGCAGTTGCCGGGCCAGTGCCTCGGGGGTGGGGTGGTCGAAGGCGCTGGTGGCGGGGAGCCGCAGTCCGGTGGCGGTGTTGAGCCTGTCGCGCAGGGAGACCGCCATCAGGGAGGTGAACCCCATCTCCTTGAATGCCCGGTCGGTCTGGACGTCCTCGGCGCCATCGTGGCCGAGGACCGTGGCGGTCTCGTCGCGCACCAGCCGCAGCAGGTGCTCCTCCCGCTCCTCCTCGGGCAGGCCTTCCAACCGGCCGCGCAGGTCGGCGGTCTCCGTCGGCTCCCGGCGGGCCGTGGTGTCGATCAGCCCGCACAGCGGGGCGGGGACCGGGCCGGTGAGCAGGGCGGCGTTGTCGAGGCGCATCGCGACGAACGCGGCCTCTCCCACGGCGTGCGCGGCGTCGAACATCACCAAGGCCTGCTGTTCGGTGAGTTCGCCCGCCCCGTAGGGGACGGCGCTTCCGGCGGCGCCGTCGGCCCAAGGGCCCCAGGCCAGGGACAGGGCGGGCAGGCCGTCGGCGCGCCGGTGCTGGGCCAGGGCGTCCAGGGCGGCGCACTCGGAGGCGATGTCGCCGGCGCCGGGGGCGCCGAGGACGCCGAGGGGCGAGGAGCACAGGACGAACGCGCGCAGGTCGAGGCCGGCGGTCATGTCGTGCAGGGCGTGGGCCGCGGCGGACACGGTGCCGGTGCCGGTGATCTCCTCCGCGTGCACGACGGCCGTCAGCGGGGGCCTGCCCCGTTCGGCCAGCAGTGCGGCGAGGGCGGCACGGTCGCTCGGGTCGCAGGCGACGGCGGTGGCGCGGGCGCCGGTCCGGGCGAGGTCCTCGCACAGGGTCTGCACGCTCTCGTCGCCGTGGCCCGGGGTGTGGGCGAGGAGCAGGTGGCGGGCGCCGTGCGCGGTCGCGAGGTGGCGGGCGAGGGCCGCGCCCTGGGCGGTGGCGGCACCGGTGACCAGGACCGTCCCGTCGGGGTCGAGCAGCGGCCGCGGAGCCGCCTCGACGTCCATGGAGACGCGGGCCAGGCGCGGCAGCAGGGCGACCCCGGAGCGGACGGCGAACTGCGGCTCACCGGCGTTGACGGCGGCGACCAGGGGCCGTGCGCCGTCGGCGCCGAGGCCGTCGGTGTCGAGGTCGGCGAGGACGAGCCGGCCGGGATGCTCGGTCTGCAGGGCGCGGACGAGGCCCCACAGCGGGGTGTGCGCGGGATCCAGCACGTCCTCGCCGTCACCGGCGGCCACGGCGCGCCGGGTGAGCACCACGAGCGTGACGTGCCGGTCGTGGTCGTCGGCCAGCCGGTCCTGGAGGGAGGCGACGAACTCCTCGATGCCCGCGCCGGAGTCGTAGGCGGTCCGGTCCAGGAGGAGGACGTCCGTGCCGTCGGCCGGCGTACGGACGGCGGCCCGGTCGGAGGCGACCTCGCACGGGGTGCCGGCATCGCGCAGCGCGGCGGCCACGCCGAGCGGGTCGGGGCCGGCCAGCGCCCAGCCGCCCTGCTTGCCCCGGGCCGCGCCGAAGGAGATCGGGGAGCTGGGTATCCAGTCGACGCGGAACAACGAGTCGTACAGGCCGCTGCTGGTGGCGCGCAGCCGCGCGGGGGTCTCGAGGAGCCGGTGTCGGACGATCTTGCCGGAGGCGGTGCGCGGGATCGCCTCGATCTCGTAGAGCTCCTCCGGCACCTTGAAGTAGGAGAGGTGCTCGCGGCACGCGGCGAACAGCGCTTCCGTGTCCGGTCCCTGGGGGCCGGGGACAATGAACGCGACCGGTACCTCGCCGAGCACGTTGTGCGGCTTGCCGACCACCGCGACGTCGGCGACTCCGGGGACGGTGCGCAGGACCTCCTCCACCTCGCCGGGGTGGATGTTCTCCCCCGCGCGGATGATCAGTTCCTTCCTGCGGCCGGTGATGGTGAAGTACCCGGCCTCGTCGCAGCGGGCCAGGTCGCCGGTGCGGTACCAGCCGTCGTGGAAGGCGGCCGCGGTGGCCTCGGGCTGGTTGTGGTAACCGGCCATGACGCTCGGGCCGCGCACCCACACCTCGCCCTCCCGGCCGTCGGCGACGTCCTCACCGGTCTGCGTGTCGACCAGGCGTACGCCCAGGCCCACCACCGGCAGTCCGCAGGAGCCCTCCGTCCTGGCGCCCGAGGGCCAGTTGACGGTGATGGCACCGCAGGTCTCGGTGGAGCCATAGGCGTCGATGAGGGGGATGCCGAAGACACGCTCGAACGAGCGGCGCAGCGAGGCGGTGGTGACCGCGCCGCCCACCAGGGCCACCCGGAGCCGGGGGGCGGTGAAGCCGCGGTCGCGGGCCGCGTCGAGCAGGTAGTGCAGCAGGGTGGGGACACCGGCCAGGAAGGTGGCGCGCTCCTCCTCCAGTGCGGTCAGCACGTCCTCGGCCGACAGGCCGTCGACGATGCGCGCGGTGGCGCCGACGGCCACCACGGAGAGCACGCAGGCGATGTGCGAGAGGCTGTGGAAGAGGGGGAGCGGCCAGACGACCCGGTCCTCGGGGCCCAGTCCGGGGACCGGCACGTAGCAGGCGGCCACCGACCACAGGCAGTTGCGCTGGGTGGAAAGAACTCCCTTGGGTCTACCGGTGGTTCCGGAGGTGTAGAGCATCCATGCGAGGTCGTCGAGACCGAGGTCGTCCCGGGCCGGCGTGGCGGGCTCACGGGTCGCGAAGGCCTCGTAGGAGAGGAAGCCGGGCGGCAGCGGCTCGTCGCCGACCAGGACGACCGTCAGGTGGGGCCGGTCCGGCAGCAGGCGCCGCAGCTGTTCCACGTGCGGGTGGTCGGTGACGACGATCCGGGCGCCGCTGTCGTCGAGGAGGTGCGCGAGTTCCGCGTCGCTGCTGCGCGGATTGGCCGGGACGCCGATGGCGCTGGCTCGGGTGATGGCGTAGTAGCTCTCGACGGTCTCGACGCGGTTGCCCAGACAGATCGCGGCACGATCGCCTGGTTGCAGCCGCAAATCAGCGAGGTGGCCGGCCAGTCGCCGGGTCCGTGCCTCCAGATCGGTGTAACTGACGCTCCGTCGGGCATCACGGTAGGCGACCTTGGCTCCGAAGTGCCGAGCCTGGTGGGCCAGCAGCTCGGGTAGCGGCCGAATCAGCTCCGTACGCAACATGTGTCGTCATCCTTCCGGGGCGACAGCAGACGGGCAGCCCGCAATGGCAGATGGTTCCACCTACCCGGGACAGTCTTGCCACCCGTAACTCCTCACGGACCCCCTCATCACCCCCCTAGGCATCCCTAACTTGAAGAGTGACCAGAATTAATCCGCGGGCGTTTGGTGCGGCGGGCCTGCGACATTAGGCTGCACCGCCGGACCAATAGTCATTGCGTTGTCGGCCGTCGGCCCGAAATGCACCCGCGAAAAGCGGGCGTCGCATTCCGCCGACACCCTGGGATCGGGATGTTTCCCGGCCGCCTCCGCCGTGGCGGGACCCTCAGGAAAAGGGACACGCGCAGACATGACGGATTTCGTACACCCTCACACCCGCATCCAGGTGGAACTCGGCGAGCGCTCCTACGCCGTCGACATCGGCCCCGGGGTGCGGCACTCGCTGGCCGGGGTCGTCGAGCGGCTGGGAGCGCGGCGCGCCGCGGTGGTCTCGGCTCGGCCCGACGCCTGGGTGCCCGACCCCGGGGTGCTCTCGCTGGTCGTGCGGGCGCGCGACGGTGAGAAGGACAAGACGCTCGGCACGGTCGAGTCCTTGTGCCGGGAGTTCGTGCGTTTCGGCCTGACCCGTGACGACGTGGTCGTCTCCGTCGGCGGCGGCACGACGACGGACGTCGTGGGTCTCGCCGCCTCCCTGTTCCACCGCGGGGTGCCCGTGGTGCATCTGCCGACCACGCTGCTCGCGCAGGTGGACGCCAGTGTCGGCGGCAAGACCGCGGTGAACACGCCCGAGGGCAAGAACCTCGTCGGCGCCTACTGGCAGCCCAGTGCCGTGCTGTGCGACACCGACTATCTGGAGACCCTGCCGGAGCGGGAGATACTCAACGGCTACGGGGAGATCGCCCGCTGCCACTTCATCGGCGCCGGCGACCTGCGGGGGCTGTCGCTGCCGGGGCAGATCACGGCGAGCGTGGCGCGCAAGGCGCAGATCGTGTCCGCCGACGAGCGCGACACCGGTCTGCGTCATCTGCTCAACTACGGTCACACGCTGGGCCACGCGCTGGAGCTGGCCACCGGCTTCCGGCTGCGGCACGGCGAGGCGGTGGCGGTCGGCACCGTGTTCGCGGGGCGGCTCGCCCTTGCCCTGGACCGGATCGACGAGCAGCGGGCGGAGGAGCACCTGGAGGTGGTGCGCCACTACGGGCTGCCCCACGAGCTGCCCGCGGACGTCTCCCCGGACATGCTGGTCGAACTCGTACGGCTGGACAAGAAGGCGACGAAGGGGCTGACCTTCGTGCTGGACGGCAAGGACGGGGCCGAGCTAGTGCGCGACCTGCCGGAGGACATCGTCGCGCGGGTGCTGGCGGAGATGCCGCGTTCGGCGGTGTAGGGGCGAACGGTCGGGGTGCCCCGCGGGGCACCCCGACCCTCATTTCTCCGTGTTCCCTGTCCTTGCCAGCAGGACCGCGCCGTGCAGTGAGGAGAGGCCGCCGAGCCGGGCGGGCCGTACGGCCGGCGGCGGATGGCCGGGGCGGGCCAGGAGCGCCGTCCGGGCGGCGAGCGCGTCGGTGAGACCGGGCAGGCCGTCGGCGAACCCACCGCCGACCACGACGGTCATGGGGTGCAGCAGTTCGCACACCCCGACGACGGCGGCGGCCAGGGCCTCGCACCCCTCACCCACCGGGCCGGTGGCCCAAGGGGCGTCGTCGGCGAAGCCCCGCACCAGTTCGTCGTAGGTGACCTCGGCGCCGCGGGCGCGGGCGGCGGCGCGCAGGAGGGCGGGGCCCGAGGCGACGGACTGCACGCAGCCGTGCCGCCCGCAGTCGCACCGCTCCCCGGAGCGGTGGTCGACGATCAGGTGGCCGATCTCGCAGGAGCCCCGCGAGGGGCCGGGCAGCAGCCGGCCGCCGAGGACGACGCCGCCGCCGATTCCGGTGCCGACCCCGAGGTACAGCAGGTCGGGGAGGCCGACCGCGTGCGCCTCGGCGAGGGCCGCGAGGTCGCCGTCGTCGGCGCAGACGACGTCCGCGGCGGCGAAGGCACCGCGCAGCGCGCCGCCGACGTCGAGGCCGTGCCAGTCCGGCCGGTTGGGCCAAGCCGTGACGACGCCCTCCGCGTCCAGGGTGGCGGGGATCGCCACGCCGACGCCCGCCGGCTCGTCCGGGGCGCCGGCACACAGCTCACGGACCTCCCGGACCAGCAGGTCCAGGTCCCGTGCCGCGTCGGCGGCGCCGCTGGGCCACCGGAAGCCCGCCTCGCGCACGGTGCCGTCCGGGTGCTCCGCGCGCAGGGCGACCTTGGTGCCGCCCACGTCGATGCCCAGGTGGTAGGTGATGGCTGTCTCCCGGACCGCTCAGTCGGCGAGGTGGCCGGAGACGATCTCGGCGACCGTGCCGAGCACGCGGGGGCTGCTGAGCATCTCCTCGTGACCGCAGCCCAGTTCGTGGCGGACGATCTCGCCCGCAACGTACGGGGCCCAGGCCTCGCTGGAGGCGGCCTCGGCCACCGGGCTGGGGTCGGCCGCGAACAGATGCATCGTGCCGCTGTACTTCTCCGGCGTGTGCGCCTTCCAGGCGCCGAGGTCGGTGAGCATGGTCTCGACGAAGGTCTCGGCCGCGCTCTTCTTCCCGCGCCAGGCGTAGTTGGTCGCCATGTCGGCGAACTCCGCGACGTCCTCGTAGCGCAGGGGGCGCTCGTACTGGTCGAGGTCCTTGCCGTTGATCAGCAGGATCAGCTCGATCAGGCCCTGCTCGTCACGGTCTTCCTTATCCGTGATGTGCGGGTTGGTGTTGAACACGCCGAGGAACTCGACCTCCTCGCCGCGCTTCTGGAACTCGGCGGCCACGGCGTGGGCGAGGATGCCGCCGAAGGACCAGCCCAGAATGCGGTAGGGGCCCTCGGGCTGCACACCGGCGATGCGGTCCGCGTAGTCCGCCGCCATGGCCGCGATGGTGTCGACGGGGCTGTCGAACTCCTGAAAAGTGTGCGACTGGAGCCCGTAGATGGGGTAATCCAGGCTGAAGTGCTGGGCGAGCACGCCGTAGCACCAGGCGGTGCCGCCGAGGTGGCGCATGCAGAACAGCGGCCGTGCCGAGCCCTTGGTCATCAGGGGCAGCAGCACGTCGAAGGAGTCCTGGGGTTCCTCGCCGGTCAGCCGCCGGGACAGCTCGGCGGGCGTCGGGGACTCCACGAGCATCCGGATCGACAGTTCCAGGTTCATCTCGGAGCGCACCCGGGCCAGCAGCCGGGCCGCCAGCACGGAGGAGCCGCCGAGGTCGAAGAAGCTGTCGCGCGGACCGACCTGGCCCATGCCGAGCACCTCGGCGAAGAGCCTGCCGAGCAGCAGCTCCGACTGAGTGAGGTGGGTCTCGACCATGGCCGTCGCGGTGACGACGGGGGCCGGCAGGGCCTTGCGGTCGAGCTTGCCGTTGGGCGTGAGCGGAAACTCCCCGAGGGTCACCACGGCGGACGGCACCATGTACAGGGGCAGCGCCTCGGCGACGAAGTCGCGCAGCTGCCCGGCGTCGGGCGTGCGGTCCGCGGCGGCGGTCACGTAGGCCACCAGGCGCCGGTCGCCCGGCCGGTCCTCGCGGACCGTCGCGGCCGCCTGGTCGACGTCCTCGGACCGCTCCAGGGCGGCCTCGATCTCGCCGAGCTCCATGCGGAAGCCGTGCAGTTTGACCTGGTGGTCGGCGCGGCCGACGTACTCCAGGTTGCCGTCGGGACGCAGCCGCACCACGTCGCCGGTGCGGTACATCAGGGCGTCACCGTCGCGGTCGGGCAGGAAGTGCTCGGCGGTCAGCTCGGGCCGGTTGAGGTAGCCGCGCGCCACGCCGTCGCCGGCGACGAAGAGCTCGCCCTCGGTGCCGGGGGCGACGGGCTCGAGGTCCTCGTCCAGGACGTACAGCCGGGTGTTGCGCAGCGGCCGGCCGATGACAGCGGCGTCCTCGGGGCCGGTGACCGGGTGGACGGTGGACCACACGGTCGTCTCGGTGGGCCCGTACCACTGGACGACCTCAGCGCCGAGGTCGAGCAGGGTCGCGGCCAGCTTCTCCGAGAGCGCCTCGCCGCCGATGAGGATGCGCAGGCCGCGCAGCACCTCGGGGCTGACGGTGGACAGCATGTGCCAGTGGGTGGGCGTGGCCTGCGCGGTGCCGATCTCCCGGCGGACGATCAGGTCCCCCAGCGCCTGCGGGTCCTGTCCGGTGGCCCGGGGCGCGATGACCGCGCGGGCGCCGGTGTAGTACGGCAGGAACAGCTCGGGCACCGACATGTCGAAGGTGGCGGTGGTCACCGACAGCATGCGGTCGCCGGGGCCCAGGCCCAGCCGCTCCCGCATCGCCTCCAGGAGGTTGTGCAGGGCGCGCACGGGGATCTCGACGCCCTTGGGGGTGCCGGTGGAGCCCGAGGTGTAGATGACGTAGGCGAGGTCCTCGGGGCCCGTCGGGGCGGTCCGCTCGGCGTCCGTGAGGTGCCCGGCGGGCAAGCCTGCCAGGGTCTCGGCGGTCGCCGGGTCGTCGAGGACGACGGTGGGCAAGCCCAGCCGGGTGCGGTCGGCGTCGATGCGGGACGAGGTCAGCAGCACGACGGGGGCGGCGTCGCGGACCTGGAACGCGACGCGCTCGTCGGGGTGTTCCGGGTCGAGCGCGAGGTAGGCGCCGCCCGCCTTCAGCACCGCGAGGAGCGCCACGAGGAGGTCCGTGGAGCGCGGCAGCATGACCGCGACGACGCGGTCGGGTCCCACCCCCTGGGCGACCAGGTGGCGGGCGAGCCGGTCGGCCCGCTCGTGCGCCTCCCGGAAGGTGAGCTCCTCGCCCTCGCATTCGAGGGCCGTGAGGTACGGAACGGTGTCGGCCCGTTCCTCCAGCGCCTGCACCAGCATGTTCGTCTCCACAGGGTTCGTACGAATTCTCGCCGGGGTGCCGTCAGACGGCCGGGGTGCGCATCCAGCGGTTCCAGTACGGACGCCATCCGTGCCGGTGCCAGAATGGAGTGGAGATCGGGTTGAACATCGCGTGGTAGCCGACCGAGGCGCCCATGCCCATGGCGTCCAGGTCGGCGTGGACCTGGTTGGCGAGGGCGGTGCCGATGCCCAGGCCCCGACAGCCCTCCTTGACGGCCTGGCAGACCAGGTGTGCGACGGGGGTGACGGTGATCTTCGTCGCGAGCCAGGCCTGCTGCATCTCGGAGGGGTCCTCGCCGCGGTGCATGCCGACGATGTCGCCCTCGTACTCGGCGACCCAGATTAGCGGCTCGTCGCGCTTGAACGAGGTGGTGATCTCCTCGCGCAGCAGCGCCTCGGTCGTGGCCCGCTCCTCCGCGCCGCTCACGGCGGCGTCGAACCGGGTCTCCACCATCTGGAGTTCGCAGACCGCCTCGCTGTCCGCGGGGGTGGCGCGGCGCACCTGGACCCGGCGCGTCTCCGGCACCGGGGCGGTGCCCTTGATCCGGCCGATCATCACGAACTCGGGCACGAACCCGAAGGAGCGCAGCACCTTGGTCATGGCCACGTCGCGGCTGGGCCACTCGACGGCGGCCATCGAGTCCGCGCCGGGGGCCTCCGGGTGGCTGCGCATGTGGTCCTGCCAGCGAGTCAGCAGGGCGGCCATCGCCTCGGGTCCCGTGACCCGCGGGGTCAGCTCCCACCGGTCCAGCGGGCCGAGCACGGCCTCCAGCGCCTCGGGGTCGACCCGGACGTGGGTCAGCAGGCCCTGTGCCCCCTCGGCCTCCAGGATCTCTTCGCCCTCGCCGGGCTCCGGCAGCGCGGCGGCCTCCGGGATCAGCCGGTCGACGGGGCGCAACCGGTCGCGGTGGGCGGCCAGCACTGCTTCCGCCGTCTGTATCTGGGGCATGGTGTCGTGTCCTCGGATCTCAGTCGTGTGCGTGGCGGCGTCGCGGCGCGCGACGGCCGGGGGGCGCCGGTGGCACCGGGTCAGTGGTCGGTGACCTTGTCCAGCAGCGCGCGGGCGGCGAGCCGGTAGCCCGTGGCACCCAGGCCGAAGATCACTCCGGTGGCGAGCGGGCCGGTCACCGACTCGTGGCGGAACTGCTCGCGGGCCCAGACGTTAGAGAGGTGAACCTCGATCCACGGGCGCGGGTAGTTGGCCAGCGCGTCCCTCAGTCCCCAGCCGGCCATCATCAGGGCGGCGGGATTGACGATCGCGCCGACCGAGTCGTAGTTGTCCTGGATCGTGCGGATCATCTCCGCCTCGCCGTCGTGCTGGAACGCGTCCACTTTCCAGCCGCGGTCCGCCACTTCTTCGGCGACCCGTCCTTCGATGTCGGCGAGCGTGTCCGTCCCGTAGATCTCGGGCTGACGACTCCCGAGTATGCCGAGATTCGGCCCGTTCACCAAGAGAAGTCTGCTCACTGCGCACCTTTATCCGTAAGTACGGAACCACCGGGAAGTGGTTTTTATAGCACGGGGGCCGACGGCAGAGCACCGGACCCCGGTATGCGTGCAATCACAAGGGGGAACATAGGGGGTGCCACAGGGGAATGACGTCTCGCCAAGCACGGGTTAACGTGCTAATCGCGACGACCGAGCCCCTCCCGGGCCTGCTGCCCAGCGCGTGGACCGCGCCGACGGTCGCGCCTCCCATGCCGGCATCCGCGTGAACACCCCTATCCGTGACGGGCAGTTCCGCCCAGTGCCCCCCGCGGCGATCGCCGACGGCAGCATTCGCATACGCATAGACCGAAGGAGCAGGGAACAGCATGAGCAGTGGTGTGCAACTCGGTTCGGACCTTCCCGCGTGGCCGCAGTACGACGACGCGGAGCGGACCGGCCTCATCCGTGCCCTGGAGCAGGGCCAGTGGTGGCGCATGAGCGGCGGCGAAGTCGACGCCTTCGAGCAGGAGTTCGCCGAGTACCACGGCAGTGAGCACGCCCTGGCCGTCACGAACGGCACGCACGCCCTCGAACTGGCCCTGGAGGTGTTGGGGGTCGGGCCGGAGACCGAGGTGATCGTGCCCGCCTTCACCTTCATCTCCTCGTCCCAGGCCGCTCAGCGCCTCGGCGCGGTCGTGGTGCCGGTGGACGTGGACCCGGAGACGTACTGCCTGGACGCGGCCGAAGCGGCGAAGGCCGTGACCTCGAAGACCCGCGCCATCATGCCCGTGCACATGGCCGGCCAGTTCGCCGACATGGACGCCCTGGCCAAGGTCTCCGCCGACACGGGCGTGCCCCTGATCCAGGACGCCGCCCACGCGCAGGGTGCCACCTGGAACGGCAAGCGGGTCGGCGAGCTGGGCTCGGCCGCCGCCTTCTCCTTCCAGAACGGCAAGCTGATGACCGCGGGCGAGGGCGGCGCGGTGCTGTTCCCGAACACGGACATGGCCGAGCACGCCTTCGTCCGGCACAGCTGCGGACGCCCCCGCGGCGACCGCGGCTACTTCCATCGCACCTCGGGCTCCAACTTCCGGCTCAACGAGTTCTCCGCCGCGGTGCTGCGCGCCCAGCTCGCGCGCCTGGGCGGGCAGATCGACACGCGCGAGGAGCGCTGGCCGGTGCTGTCCTCCCTGCTCGCGGAGATCCCCGGCGTCGTACCGCAGCGGATGGACCCGCGCACCGACCGCAACCCGCACTACATGGCGATGTTCCGGGTGCCGGGCATCACCGAGGAGCGGCGCGCGCAGGTCGTCGACACCCTCATCGAGCGGGGCGTTCCGGCGTTCGTCGCCTTCCGGTCCGTCTACCGCACGGATGCCTTCTGGGAGATGGGCGCGCCGGAGCTGTCGGTGGACGAACTGGCCCGCCGCTGCCCGCAGTCGGAGGCGCTGACCTCCGACTGCATCTGGTTGCACCACCGGACCCTGCTCGGGACCGAGGAGCAGATGCACGAGGTTGCCGCCGTCGTCGCCGACGTGCTCGACTCATGACGACGCATCAGGACGGCTGGCCGGTCCGCACCGCGGTGATGGGGCTCGGCTGGGCGGCCCGCTCCATCTGGCTGCCCCGGCTGGGCCGCCACCCCGGCTTCGCCCTGACCGCGGCGGTCGACCCCGACGCGGCCTCACGGGCGGCGGTCACCGCCGAGTTCCCCAACGTGCCGATCATGGCGGCCGTGCACGAGGTCGACCCGGCACAGGTGGACCTGGCCATCGTGGCCGTCCCCAACCACCTGCACTGCGAGATCGCCTGCAGCCTGCTCCTCAAGGGCATCCCGGTCTTCCTCGAGAAGCCGGTGTGTCTGACCTCGGCGCAGGCCCGGCAGCTGGGCAAGGCCGAACACGCGGGCGGCGTAAGGCTCCTGGCCGGCAGCGCCGCCCGCCACCGCGGCGACGTGCGGGCCCTGCTCGCGAGCGCCGGGGAACTGGGCACCGTCCGCCACGTCGAGCTGTCCTGGGTGCGGGCCCGCGGTGTCCCGGACGCAGGCGGCTGGTTCACCCGGGGCCGACTGTCCGGCGGCGGGGCCCTGGTGGACCTGGGGTGGCACCTGTTCGACATCGCCGCTCCGCTGCTGGGCACCGCGGACTTCGCGCAGGTCACTGGCGCGGTCTCGGACGACTTCATCGCGCGGGACACCGCCCGGGTCTCCTGGCGTGCCGAGGACGGCGGGGAGAGCAGGCGCTCCGACGTCATCGACGTCGAGGACACCGCCCGTGCCTTCCTCGTCACCGACGGCGGTGTCTCCGTCTCGCTGCACGCCAGTTGGGCCTCGCACGAGGAGCGCGACGTCACCCGCGTCCGGGTAGAGGGGACCGAGGGCTCCGCGACGCTGCGGTGCACGTTCGGCTTCAGCCCCAACCGCCTGGAGCACCCGGAGTTGACCCTCACCGCCGACGGGCGGACCCGTGCGCTCCCGGTGCCCGGCGAGCCCATCGGCACGGAGTACGACCGGCAGCTGGACGAGCTGCTCACCCAGCTGCACGGCCCGGCTGGCCCGCACCGGGCCGTCGAGGAGGCGCGCCGCACCATCGGCGCCATCGAACGGATCTACTCCTCGGCGGACGCCGCTCGGGAGAAGGCCCCGTCGCACCGCGCGTGACAGGCACGACCGACCACCGGTTCGACCAGTCCCCCACACGAAGCCACCGCCCTGCGAAAGAGAGCACCACAGCGCCATGGACCGTCTTGGCACCACCCAGGGCCACGCCCTTCCCGATCGCCCCGACGCTCCCGACGGCCACGGCTGTCCAGACGGCGGGGCGCGGGGGACGACCGCTGTCGTCTTCGATCTCGACGGGGTGCTGGTCAACAGCTTCGCCGTGATGCGGCAGGCGTTCACCACCGCGTACGCCGAGGTGGTGGGGGACGGCGAGCCCCCGTTCGAGGAGTACGAGCGGCACCTGGGCCGCTACTTCCCCGACATCATGGAGATCATGGGCCTGCCGCTGGAGATGGAGGTCCCGTTCGTCCGCGAGAGCTACCGGCTCGCGCACCTGGTGCCCGTCTTCGACGGCGTGCCGGAGATGCTGCGGGAGCTGCGCGCCCACGGCATCGGGCTCGCCGTGGCCACGGGCAAGAGCGGGCCGCGGGCCCGGTCGCTCCTCGAACAGCTCGGGCTCCTCGACCTGTTCACCGTGGTGATCGGCTCCGACGAGGTGGACCGGCCCAAGCCCGCCCCCGACATCGTCCTCAAAGCACTCGCCGTGCTCGACTCCGACCCCGCGCGGACGGTGATGGTCGGCGACGCGGTCACCGACCTGAACAGCGCGCGGGGCGCCGGCGTCACCGCCGTCGCCGCCCTGTGGGGTGAGACCGACGAGCCGACCCTCCTCGCGGAGAACCCCGACATCGTGCTGCGCGCGCCGGCCGAGCTGCTCGACGCGTGCTTCGGCCGGGCCTGCACCCTCTGAATTCGGGCTCTGAATTCGAGACACATGACCTGCGCCGTCGGGGCCGAAGGGCTTCGGCGCGTGAATAAGGGGTGTGTAGGGGATCCCCAGGGGATTGGGGCGGGACGCTGGCCGGTGAAAAACTCGGACCGGCACATCCACGATGCGGCTCCGTCCCCTGGGGTACGCAACCCGTTCCCGACCTTTCACGGCGCTCTTCAGAGAAAGCCGGAGGGTCTTCGAGGATCATCCCCGCCGATCTCAGTCTTAATCCGACCGATTTTCACCGGAGACCCAACGTGGGAAAAGCCGTGACCGACATGCGTAAGCCGGCCCTGCAACAACCCGAGTGGGACGACCCGTCACAGGTCCGGCGCATCCGGGAGGTACTGGCCGCATGTCCGCCGCTGGTGCGGGCCGAGGACGTCAGCGCGCTGCGGACGCAGCTGGCCCGCGTGGCCCGCGGCGAGGCGCTGGTGGTGCAGGCTGGGGACTGTGCGGAGAACCCGGCGGAGTGCGACGCCGTGCACGTCGCGCGCAAGACCGCGGTGCTCGACCTGCTCGCCGCGACGATGGAGGCTGCCACCGGCATCCCCGTCGTGCGGATCGGACGCGTCGCGGGCCAATTCGCCAAGCCACGGTCCAGGCCCGTGGAGCTGGTCGGAGGCCTGAAACTGCCGGTGTACCGGGGCCACATGGTCAACGGTCCCAAGCCAGACGCGGAGAGCCGGCGGCACGACCCGCTGCGGCTGCTCACCTCGTACATGTCGGCCAGTGACGTCATGGAGCACCTCGGCTGGCACGCGCCGGCGGCCGCCGGACGCCAGTCGCCGGACGAGACCCGGTTGTGGACGAGTCACGAGGCGCTCGTCCTCGACTACGAGGAACCGATGGTCCGCGAGACGGGCGACGGACGCCGCTGGCTCGGCTCCACCCACCTGCCGTGGATCGGCGAGCGGACGCGGCAGCTGGACGGCGCGCACCTCGACCTCGTCGCCGGTATCGACAATCCGGTCGGCGTGAAGGTCGGTCCGACCACCACGGCGGCCGAGGTCACCGCCCTGTGCGAGCTGCTCGACCCGCTGCGGGACCCGGGCCGGCTCATTCTGGTCGCGCGCATGGGCGCCGATCTGGTCGCCGACCGCCTTCCCGCGCTCGTCGAGGCGGTCCGGGCGGCCGGTCACCCGGTGATCTGGCTCAGCGACCCCATGCACGGCAACACCGTCACCGCCCCGGACGGGCACAAGACCCGTCTGATGGAGACCATGGCGCGGGAGGTGCGGGGGTTCCTGCGAGCCGTGACGGAGGCGGGTGGCACGGCCTGCGGACTGCACCTGGAGACCACGCCCGACGACGTCCTGGAGTGCGCCGCCGATCTCTCCGTGTACGAGGGAGAGGCCATGCGGCGCACCAGTCTGTGCGACCCCCGGCTCAACGCGGAGCAGGCCGTCGAGCTGCTCTCCGCGTGGTCCGGCACGCAGGCGGTCCCGGCCCCGAGCGGTCCCGCACTCCCCGCGCAGCAGGCATAGAGGCTTTCTCCGAATACGCGCCGGCGCCCCCGCCGGAAGGCACCGGAGCACATTCGATGTCCCGATCCTCTGATTCCACGACACCGGCGTCCGACATTTCCGTGTGCGTGTGCTTGATGCTCACCATCGGTGTGCCGTGAGGATTCGGACCCTTTTCTTCTCCTGTCTCGGCCACCGTCCCAAAATCAGGGAGTAGTAGGACCCATGCATCTTCTCGTCAAGGGAATCCAGCACCGGGCGGGCGGTGAGATTCTCGTCCCAAACTCGAAGTACCACGCGCACCGCGCGCTGATCCTCGCCTCGCTCGCCGACGGTGTCAGCCGCGTCCGGGGACTGTCCGACGCCCGGCACGTCGAGTACACCGTGCGGCTGCTGCGCGACCTGGGCGTGCGTATCACCAGGGACGGCGACACCTTCGTGGTCCACGGACTCGGCGGGCAGTACCGCCCGCGCCGGGAGACGGTCTCGGCCGGCAGCTCCGGCACCACGCTCTACTTCATGATCGGTCTCGCCTCGCTGTCGGACCGCGCCGTGTCGGTGTCCGGTCAGAAGTACTTCAGGCGGCGCCCGGTCGGTCCCCTGCTGCGGGCCCTGGAGGAGATGGGCGTCGAGCTGGAGTCGGCGGACGACTGCCCGCCCGTCCTCATCCAGGGCCGCAGGCCCACGGGCGGCCACGTCAGGATCGCGGGCACCCTGTCCCAGTGGATATCGGGTCTGATCCTGCTGGCCCCGTTCGCAACGCGGCACACCACGATCGAGGTGGAGGGCGAGCTCAACGAACGGCCCTACCTGGAACTGACCGTGGCGATGATGCGCCAGTTCGGCCTGGAGGTGACCGTCTCCGAGGACTGGCGGCGCTTCGACATCGCGCCGGGGCAGCAGGCCCGGACGGTCGAGATGACCCTGCCGCCGGACATCGGCTCGGCCGCGTTCGGCATCGCCGCCGCGGCGCTGCACCCCAGTGACGTGCTGCTGCGCGGGATCACCACGCTGGAGGGCGGCCCGGCCGACCACCCCGAGTTCCACTTCCTCGACGTCGCGCGCTCCATGGGCGTGCCGATGGAGATCGACGAGGCGGCCGGCGGCCTGCGCATCCGGCAGGACGCGCCCCGGCTCACCGGGGTCGACGTCGACTGCCGCGACATCCCCGACATGCTGCCGATCCTGTCCACCCTCGCCACCTTCGCGCGCGGCGAGTCGGTGTTCCGCAACATCGCGCACACCCGGCTCAAGGAGTCCGACCGGGCCGCAGCGATGCTCCAGCTCAACCGCATGGGCGGCCGCCTCGAACTCTCGGAGAACGAGCTGCGGGTGCACGGGGTGGACCATCTGCGGGGCGCCAAGCTGTCCTCGTTCAACGACCACCGCATCCTGATGTCGCTCGCGGTGGCCTCGTCGCGGGCGCAGGGGCAGGGGCAGGGGCAGGGGCAGGGGCAGGGGCAGGGGCAGGGGCAGGGGCAGGGGCAGTCGACGCTGACCTACCCGAATGCGTACCGCATCTCGTACCCGCAGTTCCTCGACGACATGAACACGCTCAACGTGCCCATGACGGTCGAGGACGGCTCGGCGGAGACCGCCGAGGCCCCCGCGGACGCCGGTGCCCCCTCGACGGAGCCGGCACCGGCGACGGCGGAGCCCGTCAGTCCCGAGGTCGCCGCGCAGGTCACGCTGCCGCAGTGGCTGCGCCGCCGGGCCGAGGAGCGGCCGCAGGAGACGGCCGTCGTGGACGTACGCTCCGACCGCGACGAGACGGTCACCTGGAGCCAGTTGTCCGAGCGGGTGGACCGGGCGGCGGCGCTGCTGCTGCGGCTCGGGGTCCGGCCGGGCGAGAACGTCGCGTACCAGCTCCCGAACCGCGCCGAGTTCGTGGTCCTGTCGCTGGCCGCGCTGCGCATCGGGGCCGTGTGCTGCCCGGTCATCCCCTTCTTCCGCAAGCGCGAGCTCGGCTTCGTCCTGAAGCGGTCCTCGGCACGGGTTCTGGTGGTGGCCGACCGCCACCGCTCGCGCCTGCCCGCCGAGGAGGTGCTGGACCTGGTCGCGGAGCACGGCTCCGGACTGGGCCTGGAGCACATGGTGGTCCTGGCCTCCGCCGGCGGCTCCGCCCTGCTGCCCGAGTCCCCGGCGGGTGGCGTGACGCTGCACGACTGGGAGCAGGCGCTGGCGACGACCACGGTGGACCGCGCGGCGCTCGACGCCCTCGCCCCGACGCCGGAGACGACGGCGCAGCTGCTCTTCACCTCGGGCACCACCGGTGAGCCGAAGGGCGTCACCCAGCCCTCGCGGAAGCTGGTCAGGGCCGTCGCGATGGAGATCGCGCACCTCGGACTCCACGAGCGGGACGCGATCTGGGTGCCGTCGCCCCTCGCGCACCAGACGGGCTTCCTCTACGGCATGGTGCTCGCCCTGGTGCACGGCGTGCCGCAGATCCTGCAGTCCGAGTGGGACGCCAAGCGGGCGCTGCAGTCGCTCAACGACCACCGGGCGACGTTCGTGCAGGCCGCGACGCCGTTCCTGTCCGACCTGGTGAAGGCCGTGGAGGAGAGCGGCGAGACGCCGCGGCACCTGCGGATCTTCGTGGCGACCGGGGCGACCGTGCCGCGCGCGCTGGCCGAGCGCGCGGGCCGCGTCCTGAGAGCCGCCGTCTGCGGGGCCTTCGGCACCACGGAGACCTGCCTGGGCGCGCTGTCCTCGCCCGACGACGAGGCCAGGCAGCGCTGGGGCTCGGACGGCCGCGCGCTGGACGGCATCATGCTGCGGATCACCGACGACGAGGGGCGGGAGCTGCCCGTCGGCACGGAGGGCAACTTCGAGCTGCACTCCCCCACCGTCTTCGACGGCTACCTGGAACGTCCCGATCTGACGTCCGAGGCCTTCACCGAGGACGGCTGGTACCGCACCGGCGACCTGGCGACGATCGACGCCGAGGGCTTCCTGCGGATCACCGGACGGGTCAAGGACGTGATCAACCGCGGCGGCGAGAAGGTGCCCGTCGCGGAAATCGAGCAGCTGCTGTTCGAGCACCCCGCGGTGGACGACGTCGCGGTGGTGGCCATGCCGGACGACCGGCTGGGCGAGCGGGCCTGCGCCTTCGTGGTGCCGGCGGGCGGCACGGAGCTGACCTTCGAGGAGATGCGGCGCCACCTCGACGGGCACGAGGTGGCCAAGCAGTACTGGCCGGAACGCCTGGAGCGGATCGACGCCCTGCCGCGCAATCCGATCGGCAAGGTGCAGAAGACCGAACTGCGGTCGCTGGCCCGCGGACTGCGCCCCCACGACGAGGACGCCGGCTGACGCCCGGCGGGCGGCGGACAGCGGACCGGAACAAGAACATGAACAGAGGCGGCACATGACGGACGAGCAGAAGTTCCACGAGCTGCGCACCCAGGTCGAGCAGTGGGTGGAGGGGCCCGGCGAGCGCTGGGCCGAGCGCATCGAGGAGACCGGGCAGGTGCCCGAGGAGTTGTGGGCCGAGCTGAACGGTCTGGGATTCCTGCGGATGGCGGCTCCCGAGGAGTACGGCGGCCGGGGCCTCGGCTTCGCCCGCTGGATGGAGCTGATGGAGGTCTTCTCCCGCTCGCACGGCTCCATCCGCATGATCGTGCACGTGGTCAACGGCATCTGGCGGTCGATGGACGGCCACGCCGACGACGAACAGCGCAGGCGCTTCGTGATCCCCTCGGTCACCGGTGAGATCAAGATCGCCTTCACCCTCACCGAACCGGGCAACGGCACCGGCGCGGACATCACCACGTCGGTGGTACGCAAGGGCGACACGTACTACCTCTCGGGACGCAAGCACCTGATCACCTTCGGCGTGCGCTGCGACTACTACCTGCTGGCCGCCCGGGTCGAGGGCAGCGCCGGGCACGAGGGCACGGTGGCCCTGCTGGTGCCGCGCGACGCCCCGGGCGTCACAGTCGATGACACCTCCAGCACCATGGGCGTCACGGGCACCGACCACGCTTCGCTGGTCTTCGACGAGACCCCGGTTCCGGTCGACCACCGGTTGGGGACGGAGGGCCAGGGTCTGGAGGTCTTCCTCGGCGGTTTCCTGACGCCGTCCCGGATCTCCGTGGCCATGAGCTGCGTCGGACTGGCCCAGCGCGCCCAGCAGCTGGCCGTCGACTACGCCCGCAACCGGGTGACCTTCGGCAAGGCGCTGACCCAGCGCCAGGCCATCCAGTTCATGCTCGCCGAGAACGCCGCCGACATCGAGGCCGCGCGGCAGCTGGTCCTGCACGCGGCGCGACGCTTCGAGGCGGGCGCCGACGACGCGTCCATGCAGTCGTCGATGGCGAAGATGCACGCGGTGACGATGCTGACGAACGTCACTGACAAGGCGCTCCAGGTGCACGGCGGCCTCGGCTACTGGAAGTCGCAGAAGATCGAGCGCGTGTACCGCGACGCGCGTGCCCAGCGCTTCGAGGAGGGCACCAACGAGGTGCAGAAGGCCGTCGTCTTCCGCGAGTTGCTCCAGCGCGCCACGTCCTGGGACGGAGAGGGAACGAACCGATGAACAGCCCGCAGCAGCCGACGCCCACCCGCGAGCAGGTCTCGCTGATCACGGGGGCCTCGCGCGGCATCGGCCGTGCCCTGGCCCTCACCCTCGCCGCCCGCGGCGGCACGGTGGTCGTCAACTACAAGAAGAACGCCGACCTGGCGCAGAAAACCGTCGCCGAGGTCGAGGAGGTGGGCGGTCAGGGTTTCGCCGTCCAGGCGGACGTCGAGACCACCGAGGGCGTCACGGCCCTGTTCGACGAGGTGGCGGAGCGCTGCGGACGGCTCGACCACTTCGTCTCCAACGCCGCGGCGAGCGCGTTCAAGAACATCGTCGATCTCGGCCCGCACCACCTGGACCGCTCGTACGCGATGAACCTGCGGCCGTTCGTGCTGGGCGCGCAGCAGGCGGTCAGACTGATGGACAACGGGGGCCGCATTGTCGCGCTGTCCTCCTACGGTTCCATTCGCGCCTACCCCACCTACGCGATGCTGGGCGGCATGAAGGCCGCCATCGAGTCCTGGGTGCGGTATATGGCGGTGGAGTTCGCGCCCTACGGCATCAACGTCAACGGGGTCAACGGCGGCCTGATCGACTCCGACTCGCTGGAGTTCTTCTACAACGTCGAGGGCATGCCGCCCATGCAGGGTGTCCTCGACCGCATCCCGGCGCGCCGTCCGGGCAGCGTGCAGGAGATGGCCGACACCGTCGACTTCCTGCTCGGCGAGGGGGCCGGCTACATCACCGGGCAGACGCTCGTGGTGGACGGCGGGCTCAGTGTCGTCGCGCCGCCATTCTTCGCGGACGCCGGCGAGGCCCTGGCGCTGCCGCCCCGGCCAACGCGCGACGCCTGAGCCGGACGGACGCAGTAACGGAGAGAGGGACAGATCAGGTGTTGGACCACGTCTTCAGACCGCTCGCGATCGGCGGCCTGACGGTGCCGCACCGCATCATCATGGGTGCCATGCACCTGAATCTGGAGACCCTGGACGACGACGGCGCCGCCCTGGCCGCGTTCTACGCGGAACGGGTGCGCGGCGGCGCCGGTCTCGTCATCACCGGCGGCTCCGCGGTGAACCCCGCGGGTTCCGGCGGCCCCGGCTACGGCGTGCTCGACGACGGCCGGCACAGGTCGGCGCTGCGCCGGGCCGTCGACGCCGTGCACGACGCCGGAGGTCTCATCGCCCTCCAGCTCTTCCACGCCGGGCGGTACGCGCCCGCCGGTACGGACGGCGGGGCGCCCCTGGCGCCGTCCGCCGTGTACAGCCGGTTCTCCCGCACCGTTCCCCGGGCCATGACGGAGGAGGAGGTCGCCGGCACCGTCGCCGCCTTCGGCCGGGGTGCGGAGGCCGCGTGCGCGCTGGGCTTCGACGCCGTCGAGGTGATGGGCTCGGAGGGCTATCTGATCAACCAGTTCACCGCGCCCCTGACCAACCTGCGCGACGACGCCTGGGGCGGCGACCCGGCCCGGCGCCGCCGCTTCCCCGTCGAGGTGCTGCGGGCCGTGCGGGCCTCGGTGAAGCCGGGCTTCCCGGTGCTCTTCCGGATGTCCGGCGCCGACCTCGTCGAGGACGGCACCCCGTGGCAGGAGACTGCGGCGCTCGCCGTGGAGCTGGCCGAGGCCGGCGCGGACGCGCTCGCGGTGGGCATCGGGTGGCATGAGTCACCCGTGCCCACGGTGCAGGCCCAGGTCCCGGCGGGCACCTGGGCCGGGTACGCCCAGCGGGTCAAGCGGGCGCTGCGGGAGGCGGGGCACGGTGCGGTGCCGGTGATCGCCTCCAACCGTTTCACCCGACTCACGCAGGCCGAGGACGTCCTGGCCGGCGGCGACGTCGACCTGGTGGCTATGGCCCGCCCGTTCCTCGCGGACCCGGCCATCGTCGACAAGTCCCATACGGGCTCGGGCGCTTCGGTGGACCTGTGCATCGCCTGCAACGAGGCGTGCATCGACCGGTCCTTCGGCACGGAGCGGGTGTCCTGCCTGGTCAACCCGCGGGCGGGCCACGAGCGCGACTTCCCGGCCCTGCCGTCCGCCGGACGCCGGGGCAGGTACGCCGTGATCGGCGCGGGGCTCGCGGGGCTGGAGGCGGCGCGCACCCTGGCGCGGCTCGGGCACAAGGTCGAGGTGTACGAGGAGGCCGACGAGCCCGGCGGGCAGTTCCGGCTGGCCGCCCGGGTGCCGGGCAAGGCGGACTTCGCCGCCACCGTGCGCCGGCGCGAGGAGGAACTCGACGACCTGAATGTGCCCATGTACCTGAGGCACCGCGTCGGTGCCCGGGACGTGCCCCTCCTGCGCGCCACGGACGGGGTGGTGCTCGCCACCGGTGTCCGTCCGCACCGGCCGGAGCTGCCGGGCGCGGACCTGCCGCACGTCCTGGACTACGCACGGGCGTTGGCCGACCCCGACGCGCTCGGTCCGCGTGTCGTCGTCATCGGCGGCGGCGGAATCGCGGTGGACCTGGCGCACCTCCTCGCCGGCGGCTCCTCCCCGGCGCCGACCGCGGAGGAGTTCCTCGCCTCCCGTGCCCTGACCGCGCCGTCCGGGTCGGTCCCGGCGTCCGCGCCGGCCGCTGTCCGGGAGGTCACCGTGATGCGGCGCGGCGGCAGGATCGGCACCGGGATCGGCCCGTCCACCCGGTGGGTGGTCATGGAGGAACTGCGGGCGCGCGGCGTGCGCCTGCTCACCGACGTCGCGTACCGGGAGATCACGCCCGACGGTGTCGTCGTCGAGGCCGACGGGAAGGCGGTGCTGGTCGGCGCCGACCACGTCGTCCTCGCTACGGGCCAGGAGAGCCGGCAAGAGGTCGCCGCCGTGCTCCGTGCGGCCGGCGTCCCCTTCGAGGTCGCCGGCGGGGCCGCCGACGCCCGTGCGCTGAACGCCGTACGGGCCACCGCGCAGGGCCTGCGGGCCGCGCACCGTGTGGTGGAACGCGCCGGGGCACTCGGGACGGGAGAGCAGCGACGGTGGGGACGGGACGGATAGTGGGAGCCCCGAGGCCGCCGGCGGCCGCCCGGCGCGGCACCGCGCCGGGCGGGTCAGCCGATCTCGCCGCGCAGGTAGCCCGGCAGGCTCTGCCGGTTCTTGACGGCCAGTTTGCGGTAGACCCTGGTCAGGTGCTGTTCGACCGTGCTGTGAGTAATGAACAGCTTCTTCGCGATCTCCCGGTTCGTGTACCCCATGACGGCCATGGAGGCGATCCTGCGCTCGGAGTTGGTCAGGGAGGCCACGGCCGTCGCCCGTTCCTCGTCCTCCGGCAGTTCCGTCTCGACTCCCGTGTCCGGCAGCAGTTCCCTGCACAGGGGTTCCGCCTGGCACAGGTGCGCCACGCGCCAGGCACGGCGGATGATCACCCGGGCGCGGCGGTGCTTCCCCAGTGCGTGGTAGGCCCGGCCCAGGTCGGCCAGCGTCCGGGCCAGTTCGTACGTCGCGCCGCCCGCCTCCAGGATGTCGGCTGCCTCGGTCAGCAGGCGGGGTCGCTGTCCCAGCGAGCTGAACACGGCCATCAGCCGCAGGGCGAGCGCCCGGCTGACGGTGTCCTCCGGGCCGGGGAGGGAGAGCTGCTCCTTGACCAGGCGTTTGGCCTGGTCGCGGTTGCCCTGCAGCAGCCACGCCTCCGCCGCGCTGGTCCGCCAGGGCACGATGCCGGGCAGGTCTAGGCCCCACTTGCCCATGAGTTCGCCGCAGGAGAGGAAGTCGCCGAGCGCCGCGCGGGTCCGGTTCATGGCCAGGTAGTAGTGCCCGCGCGCATAGAGGTAGTGCAGTCCGTAGCGGCTCTGGAACATCTCGTCCGGGATGCCCTGGGTGACGAGCGCCGTGGCGCAGTCGAGGTCTCCCATGCGGGTGTGGGCCAGGATCAGGGTGCCCAGCGGGAGGCCGGCGGCGGTTCCCCATCCCTGGACGGACACGTGCTCCAGGGCTCGCTCGCCGTGGGTCACTGCTTCCGAGAGGTCGCCCACGCGCAGCCGGATCTCCGCCTCCGCGGCGTTCAGGATGCCCTGCCACATCGGGGACGGGCTTCCGGTGCGGCGCTCGTCCAGGCTCCGGCACCGGTTGGCCGCCTCGCTCAGCCGGCCGCTGTAGACGAGGGACATCAGCGCGAGGAGGGTGGCCTCCTCCGCCCAGGGGCCGTTGTGGTTGAGGTCGAGCTGGCCCAGCACGTGCGAGGCCCATTCCTGCATCTCGCCGCTGCGTCTGCGCACGAGGCCGCCGGAGAGGACGCCGATCGACTGCAGCCAGAAGGCGCGGCCGCGGGTGGTGGGCGCGCCCTCGGGGTCAGTGGGCGCGGGTCCGCTCTGCACCCGTCCCGCGAGCGGCGGATACGTGCAGGCCAGCCACACCTCCATGTCGTGCAGTTCGGCCGGCTGGTTCGGCGTGCCGGACGATGCCGCGATGCCCGCGGACGGCAGGCGTGTGGCCCGTTTGCGCAGCAGGGCGAGGATGTCGACGGCTTCCTGGGTGCGGTGCAGCCACAGCAGTTGCCGTACGAGCAGCATCGTCTCGTAGGGGTCTAACTGGTCGCTGCGCACCGCCTCGGTGAGCGCGAGCAGGTGGCGCAGTGACGCCGAAGGGTTGAGCTGCCATTCGGCCTGGGCGAGCCTGGCGCGGGCCGTCCACCGGTCCCGCTCGTTGGTGCAGGCGTCCTGGGCGGAGTTCAGGTACCTCAGGGCGCGTTGCACCCTGCCGTGGAGCAGCGCCTCCGAGGACGCCTCCAGGAGGACGCGCAGGGCCCAGGGCTCCGACACCCGTCCGGCCTCGGCCAGGTGGTGGGCGGCGTCACCGACGGCGCCGCCCTGGTGGTACAGCAGCCGCGCGGCCCGCTGGTGCAGCTGTGCGCGGTCCTCGGCCGGCAGGTCGTCCAGGATGGTGCGCGCGGCCAGTTCGTGCCGGAACCGGCCGTCCCTGAGCAGCCCCGCCTCGGTCATGGTGCGCAGTGCCCGTTCGACGGTGCTCGGGTCGGTGCCGACCAGCTCCCCGAGCTGCTCCGCCGTGGCCCCGTCGCCGTACACGGCCATGGCGCGGGCCACCCGCAGGGTGTGGGAGCGGCTGCGGTGCAGGCAGTTCAGCAGGGCGCGTCCGAAGACTCGCTGGCGTGTCCCGCCGCCGAGTCTCGCGTCGTGGATCAGGGCGTCGAGCAGCAGCGGGTTGCCGCCGCTGCGTTCGGCGAAGGAGTCGCCGAACTCGCGGCCGCCCCGGGTTCCGAGCCGCAGTCCCGTCAGGAGGTGCACGGCCTGCGGGGAGAGCGGCCCAATGCGGGCGGACGCGACGGAGGACTGGCGCAGCAGTTCGGCGTGGAACGGGGAGTGGGTCCCGTTGGACTCGGCCAGTTCGGTCAGCACCATCAGGATCGGCGCCGTGCTCAGTCTCCGGATCAGGAAGAGCAGGCACTGCTGCGAGGCGGCGTCCATGTGGTCGATGTCGTCCACGCACACCACGACGGGCGTCGTGGCGGCCAGTTCCGTGACGGGCTGGAAGAGGTCGTACAGGATCTCGGCCCTGTTGCTCTCCACGGCCTCGTGCATGTTCTCGGCCCGGGTCGACTCCATGAGCCCGCGCAGCAACGGGGTGATGCGTCTGCGCAGCTCCACGGGGAGGACCGGGCTGTCGAACAGTTGGCTCAGCGTCCCAAAGGGCAGCTCCCGCTCCCCCGCGGAGCAGACGGCGTTGAGAAGGATGACCTCACTGGCGTGGGCGAGCTGCACCACCGCGCGCAGGAACTCCGTCTTGCCCGCCCCCACGGTCCCTTCCAGGAGCATCACCTGCCCCGCTGCGGGCTGCTGTGCGGCCAGCCACGTCTTCACGCGCGCGAGCTGTTCCTCGCGCTCCACCAGAACGGTTTTCCACGCCTCGCATGGAACGGAACCGACCTGGGATCCCTCCGGGGGCAGGTCCCGAGTCATATCTTCCCTCGCGTCACACTCGGACCATCGACATTCCGCGCCGTTTGAGCGGACATCACAGTTGAGGAGTTCATACATCTTCCCTGAAAGGCATCTTACTTTTCCAAGTACCTACGCTAACCCGACAGATAGCGTCTTCATGGGTGTCGCGTTCTGCGCACATCCGTTACGCAGGGAAATCACAACCACACTCGTTGTCGGCACGAGACCCGTTCGACCCCTCCAGAAGTCCGTCTTTGTGGACATTTCAAGCATTGCTCACGGGGCGTTTTCGGACTGTAAAGCGCAACCAAAAGCGAGACAGGGAGGATCCGTAGGAAAACTTTCAGCAATTACTGACCCTCAAAGCGTGGTGTCGCAAGGGCTGACGTTTCTTGATGCCTGCGGTATGTCCACTGCATGAGGTATGCTCAAGGGAGCGGGCTGACCAACGAACGGCGGGCCTTCCGAGAGCATTTGCGGCTGGAGGCGGCCGAGCAGTTCAGGCAGGGCGACGAGAACCCGGTCGTCGCTCACGACCTGCGGGTCAGCGTTCGGTCGGTACAGCGTTGGCGCAAGGCTTGGTCGCAGGACGGGCCGAGAGCCCTGGTCTCGAAGGGCCCGGCATCGCTGCCGATGCTCAGCGACGAACTGTTCGCCGTGCTGGAGCGTGAGCTGGCCAAGGGGCCGGTGGCACATGGATGGCCGGACCAGACCTGGACTCTGTCGCGGATCAAGACGCTGATCGGGCGCCGCTTCCACAAGAGCTACACGGTGCAAGGGGTGGCCGCCCTACTCAAGCGGCACGGCTGGGGCTGCCAGGTCCCCGCCCGGCGTGCGATCGAGCGGGACGAGAACATGGTGAGCGGCTGGGTGAAGGAGACCTGGCCCCAGGTGGAAGGACCGTGGCGGCGCTCGACGCCTGGCTCGTCTTCGAGGACGAAGCCGGATTCTCGATGACGCCGCCGACCACCCGCACCTGGTCCCGCCGCGGCCACACCCCTGTGGTCCGCGTGCGGGGCCGCTCCCGCCGCCGCTTATCGGTGGCCGCTCTGGCCTGCTACAAGACCGGTCAATCCCCACGGCTGATCTACCGGCCGTGCCCGGACGCCCGGCCTGATGGGCGCAAGAGCTTCTCCTGGCAGGACTACCGCAACCTGATCCAGACCGCCCACCAGCAGCTCGGCGGCCCGATCGTGCTGGTCTGGGACAACCTCAACACCCACCTCACCGTCGGCAAGCGGGCGATTTCGCGGTTGGTCAGCACCAGCAGGGCCCTGACCAGGGCGGTCGCCGACTTCGGGGCGGTGCGGAGCTTGGTGAGGACGCGCCAGTTCTTCAGGTGGGCGAAGCCGTGCTCGACCGGGGCGCGGACTGCGGCCAGCACGGTGTTCGACAGTTTCTGGCCGGGGGTCAGGTGCCGGTTGCGGGCGGCCTTGTAGCCGGTGATCACGGCCGGGTCGGCGTCCGGGTCGTCGTTGTCGTCGAGGCCGATGAAGCCCAGGTCGGCGATGGCGCCGAGGCCGGTCGCGCGCAGATGGGCGGTGAGGTGGTCGTGCCGGCAGGCGGTGATCTCCGAGGTGCGTCCGGGCCGGGCCGCGGAGACCCAGAGCAACCGGCCACGATCGTCGGTGAGTGCGATCACGAGTAGTCCGTGGCATTTGCTCTTACCGGAGCAGTTCTTCCGGTTCGCCTCTCCGGTGCGGCGTCGGGTGCGTATCAGCGAGCCGTCCAGCAGTACGATGCCGCCGCCCGTTCGGGCGATCTTCTTGAGCGCGCGGTCCAGGCGCGGGGCGCGGGCGGCCAACAGGCCGACGACCTCGCGCACCCACCGGCTCACGGTGGTGCGGTGGACGCCGTTGCCGCCGGCCAGGTCGCCGGGCCGCTGGTCACAGCGCAGCACCGCCAGCACGATCCCGGCGATCTCCCCGGCGGGCAGCGCCCGCCACGGCGAGCGGATCTTCTTGCAGTGGCCGCGGATCAGATCGGCGAGATAGTTCAAGGTGGCGCTCGACAGCGGCAGGCGGGCGGTGTAGACAAGGCCGTCAGGGCCCTCGACGGCTTCGTTGTTTTTCTTCACACCAAACTCAACTGCCGCCGGGGGCCCGCCGGTTACGCCCACCCGCTCATCGAGTCCGGCGACTACGAGCGCACGGTGAACTTGCCGTCACCCCGCTTGTGCAGCCGGCCGCGATCGGCCAGCTTGGTCAACTTCCCGCGCAGCGGCTCCAGCTTGCCCCGCACCCCGGTGTCCAGACCCAACGTCTCACCGACGGCCCGGGTGGCGACCGGCCCGCCGGCCTGCCGCACGGCGGCCAGGATGCGCTGGTAGTCAGCCGGCAGCGCGGACTCGGCCACCCCTGACGCCCGGTCCGGGACCAGCCGCACCGCCCGACCCGCCACCTGCACCACCGGCGACCCGGCCGTTGCCCGCTCGTCAGCGAGCTGCTCGCTCATCCGCTGCCACACCCGCACAGCAACGGCCAGCTCGTCCCGCTCGGCGCGCACCTCGGACAGCTGCTTGACCAGCTGCTCTTCCAGTTCATCCAGCTCCGCGCGGCGCGCGGTGATCCGCTCATACACCTCGGGGTCCACCATGCGCGGAGCGTACGAGCGCAACCCGAGACGGCGGGCGAGAAACCGCAAAACCCGCACCTGCCAGACGATCTACACCTCAGACTGCCGCCCACGACCAGCACGAGTACGCCGAAGACAACTCACGCCAGACCCGTGACCAGCACCTTCACGATGCACACCGCTCAATGGTATTCCGGCGGGGGTCTGTACGGTCAACGGCTCTGTCCCGTAATCGGTGGTAGCGCTGTGTAGTGATCACTGGAGGAGGATGCGGTGGCGGAGCAGGGGGAACCCGGCTCGGCCGTGCATCTGCCTCATGATCCGTTTGGTTCGTGTGTTGACGCCCTCGGTGCGGCCGTTGTGGTACGGCAGAGTGAGGCCGGCGTCGACGGCGGCGCGGTCGAGCTCGAGGCCGTTCGCAAAGGAGTGCAGGTGGGGCAGGTCAGCGGTGCGAACCGTAGTGATCCAGTCGGTGAGCTTGGCATCGTTGCCCTCCGCCGGGGCCAATAGCTGGGCGAACTCGCCGGCGAGGGAGGCGAGTTCGGTCATTTCGGGGCAGGTTCCGGTGAGTTCCCGCAGTAGCGCGGTGTCCTTGTCGCGCAGGTTCTCCGGACGAGTGAGCAGGAGACGGGCGAAGCGCTGCGGGGTGGTGACCGGCTTGTCGCCCTCGGCGCGGCCCTGGGTGAGGTAGCGGTAGAGCAGGTTGAGGCTGCCGGTGTAGCCCAACTCCTTGATCTCCCGGAAGAGCTGGAGGACGGGGACGGCCGGGTCCGCGGCGCGGCGGGTGCGCAGGTGGTCGCGGTAGGGGTCGACGAGCGTGGGCTTGTAGCGGGGTGCGCGGCGGTCGGCGGTGGGCTCCTTCATGCGGGAGTACCGCTTGACGGTGTTCAGGGCGACATCGAGGCGGCGGGCGCATTCGAGCAGGCCGACGCCCTGGCCGAGCAGGTCGTGGACGCGCTGCCACCGCTCGCGGGTGGTCTGTTCGCGTACGCCTCCGGGCCGGGCGGGGTTCACGGCGGTTGCCCAGCAGGCCGCGTGGGAGCGGACTTCGGCCAGGACCTTGCCGCACAGGTTGGACCAGAGGTGCCACCGGTCGCTGACCTGCACCGCTTCGGGCAGAGCCTGGCGGATCGCCTCGGCGTAGGTGGCGGAGCCGTCCCGGCACACGTACTCGACCCCGGGATGCTCGCGCAGCCAGGTCACCAGGGTCGGGGCGGTGCGGTCGGGCAGGACGTCGGTCCGCTCGCCGGTCTCGGCGTCGATGATCACGGTGGCGTAGCGGTGCCGGCGCTTGAGGGCGAAGTCGTCGACGCCGATCACCCGCGGCACACGTGGCGGTGGCGTCCGCAGGCGCGTGAGCAGGCGCAGAGCCGTCGAACGAGAGAGGCCGCAGCCCCAGGCACGGGACAGGCGGACACCCGCCCGGCCCGCTAACTCCTTGACCACGAAGCCGAGTCGGCGGGCCAGGCGTGGGGTACGGCGCTGGTAGCGCTCCACCAGGCCCGGCACCTGTTCGCGGAAGGTCTGCCGCGGACATCCCAGCACCGGGCAGACCAGACGCCGAACCCGCACCGACACCACGACCCGCCGCCCGTCCACCGGCACGTCCACGAGCGTCCGGCCGTGCAGGCCGTGCACCTTGGCCGTCGGCGCCCCGCATGCCGGGCACGGCACCGGATCGTCCCGGGTCCGCGCAGACACCCGGATGACCTCGCCCTCGTCCTGTACACCCTCGATGACGAGGGCTGAGAGCCCTGAAAACACCACACTCACAAGCTCGTTGACATCACGCACACCAGAACAACGACGACCGTCACCCTTCGTTACCACCGATTACGGGACAGAGCCGTTCGCTGTACAGACCCCCCCGTCCCCGTCGTCTCACGGCTGCGATGTTGATAGTGGCTGCGATCGCAAATCTGGCGTCCCCACCCGCAAAGCAGGAACCCGAACTGGGTGAGGAGCCGAACGCGTTCTGCGTGCAAGCAGAAACCAGCTCACGGCGAAGCCCCACCAGCGCTTCCGGCGGGGCTTCGCCTCATGGCTCCGGGCAGAGGCCCCGCCTGGATGTCCCCCAGCAGGTCTCTCGCCCTATCACCGACGCTGTCACGCGCCTGTCACCAACTACGCGAACTCTCCCGGACCTCGATGCCTTGACCTGCTATTACGCAGTCGTCATGGACTGACGTGGACGCCATAGACGGCCCCTACAACCTGTGCCATGTGGTACCGGCACGCGCCGTAGGCGCATCTCATCGAGCGCCGTCCTTCCCGCCGCACCACAGGGCCCCAAGCACCCGAAGGTGTCTCGCCGTCCCCCATCGGTTGTAGCTGGGCCCGGAGTTCTCGCCCTCACCGGTGGATACGAGAAGCCAAGATCCGGACCATTGATGGGCCAGCGAAGCCGCATCAGGAGCAACTTACGGCATCGACACAGGCCAGAGACACGCAAGCGCCGTGCTACCAGCAGACGAAGAACCTGCTGGGAGCACTCCGCCACGGCACCCCCTCCCAGGAGCAGGGCCAAGAGCGCTCACCCCTACAACCACTCACGCCTTGTCGAATTCCCACAAACCGACAGGCCGAGTACTGACTTCCCGCACCGGAGTGTGCCTCAGCCACCCGCCGGGTCAGCATCCGTGCGGTGGTCACCCAAGCGGCGATGACCACCGCACCGCCGCGAAGGTACGAGACGAACCTCCGCCGACATGTGATGACTCGTCAGTAGGGTTAGCAAAGGGTTAGCAAGAGTCCTGCCACAGCTCCCCACAGACGGACACACCGTGGAATCGCCTGGCCCCGCACAGGGGGCCTACAGCACGTCCAGCCGCCCTCCCACACGCGATGGAGGGACGGGAGACAACGCACGACGGCGAGCCGCCCGTCCGTCACCAACCAATCAGCCGTTTCCGCAGGTCAACGCACCCTTCCCCGCGGCTTCAGCGCCACCGGCGGCAGCTCGGGGGCCGGCAGCGGGGCGCCGTCGTAGCCCTTCACCTCGCCGAAGCGGGTGCCTTCCATCCAGTCCCGGCGGGCCTGTTCGATCTCCTCCTGGGTGCGGCCGATCCAGTTCCAGAACATGATCAGCTCCTCCTCGAACGGCTCGCCGCCCAGGAGCATCACGGAGGCGTCGGACTCGGCGCGCAGGGGCAGTTCGTCGCGGCCGCAGCCGAGGTAGAGCATCGAGCCCGGGAGCACCGGTACGCCGTCCACGTGGACCTCGCCGGACATCGCGAGGACCGCGTACTCGAAGTCGCGCTCCAGGGGCAGGCGGACATCCGTGCCGCTGGACAGGGAGAGGTCGGCGCCGACGATCGGGGTGTACGCCGTGCCGGGCGAGGTGGCGCCGTCGAGGCTGCCGAGGATGAGCGTGGCGTCGACGCCCTGCGCCGTGACGACCGGGAGGTCGGCATGGTGCTCGAAGTGGGGTTCGGCGTGGCGGTGGCCGTCCGGGAGGGCGACCCAGAGCTGGGCGCCGTGCAGGAAGCGGGCGTGCGAGCGGGGGCTCTCCTCGGAGTGGCTGATCGCCCGGCCCGAGGTCATCAGGCCCAGTTCGCGCGGGCGGATCATCTGGAGGCTGCCCGTGGAGTCACGGTGCAGGACCTCGCCCTGGTGCAGCCAGCTCACCGTCTGCAGTCCCATGTGCGGGTGCGGTGCCACCTGCATGCCGGGCTCGTCGGCGATGTCGTCGGGACCGTAGTGGTCGACGAAGCACCAGGCGCCGACCATGCGCCGCCCCAGGTTCGGCAGCAGTCGCCGGACCTCGCTGGACTCTCCGAGCTTGACCTTACGGGGACTGAGGAGTTCACGTACCGGTTCTGCCACCACGAAGCCGCGCCCACCGCACAGGGACGGAACGGCCTCCCGCTCAAGATTGCTCATGCCGCACAACTTAGCCCCGCGGGGCAACGCGTCAATCAGGCGCCGCGCCACGCGGACGCCGGGCGGAAGCTGTACGACACGACGTCCGCCGAGACCAGGGTGATCTCCGCCAGGATCTACGCCGGCATTCCGTCCGATGAACTCGCGGTCACCGGGCGGGTGCTGGCGATAATCACCGAGCGAGCCGACCGGGAGCTGGCCGCAGCGGCGGCCACCCCGGACCAGTAGTGGAATATTCAAGCAACCCCGTCCGTTGTCGGCGTCGAAGGAGGTCACGAGTGGACACCACGTACTACTACGACCACGGAACCCCGACCGAGCGCTGGGAGCGCGCCGGGCTGTTCTTCGACGCCAAGGACTACGCCGCCGCGGCGCGTGTCCTGAGCGGGCTGGTCGAGGAGGTGCCGGAGCAGACCGGGCCGCGGCTGCTGCTGGCGCGTTCCTACTACCACTCGGCCCAACTGCGTCGCGCTGAGGCAGAACTGCGCGTCATTGTGGAGCGCGATCCGGTGGAGCACTACGCCCGGCTGATGCTCGGCCGCACCCTGGAGCGGCAGGGGCGGAGCGAGGAGGCGACGTCCCACCTGCGGATCGCCGCCGCGCTGGCGGGCGACTTCGACGGCAGTGTCGAGCGCGAACTCGATCCCGCGTAGGCAGCGGGCCCGGGCCCTGCCCTGCACATCCCTGCCCTGCACAGCCCTGCACCGCGACGTCACACGCGCCGGTGCCCGGTTCTCCCCGGAGGGAGGCCGGGCACCGGCGCGCGTGCGGTTCGTCCGGGGTGCGCTCCGGCTACGGCGTCCGCGCCGCCCCGGCGGGTTCGCCGCTCTCGACTCCCCCGGCTTCCCCGGCTTCCCCACTCCCTCCGCTCTTCCGGCCCCGCCGGTGTGCGATCTCCCCGAGGACGATGTCGACGGCGAGGAAGGCGGCCAGCGGGATGCCGAGGAGCGGGACGAAGTAGCCGAGTACGGCGATCGCCGCCAGCAGCGGGACGAGGATGTACGGCGGGACCTGCTGCCAGGCGCCGCGTGGGATCGGCCGGCCGAAGGACGAGCCCCGGCCTCGCTGCCACCACATGCGGTAGCCCCACAGGATCAGCAGGATCAGGGAGGCCGCGAGCAGCATCAGCGCGATCTGGTTGGGCAGGCCGAAGAGGCTGCCGGTGTGCAGGTCGATGCCCCAGCGGCTGAGTTTGGCGAGCACCGGGTAGTCGGCCCACCGCACGACGTCGGTGACCTGGCCGGTGGCCGGTTCGACGGCTACGGCGTCCTGCTTCTCGGGCCAGCTGCGCTGGATCTGCTTCACGACATACGTGGAGGCCGCGTCGGCGGGCGGGACGATCTCCACCGGGTTGTCGAGTCGCTCGGCCCGTGCCGCCGCGAGAACCCGGTCGAGGCCGACGCCGTGCTCCGCGTCGCCTCCCGTGCCCCCGGCCGCGCCGTGCTCCGCGTGTTCGCCGCCTGCCGCGGCCGACACCGAGGGCGTCTCCTGGCCGAGCGAGGTACGCAGATCGGCGATGTTGGCGCCGGTGTACGTGGACCAGGTCAGCCCCGTGGCGGAGAGGAAGATGAAGCCGACCGCGGCCCAGGCGCCGATGCCGCCGTGCAGTCCCAGGGTGCGCCGTCGGCCACTGGTGCCGCGGATCTTACGCAGGGCCCGGCGGCGGGAGAACCACAGCACCAGGCCGCCGCCGGCGATCACCCACAGCCAACTGGCCGCGAACTCGCTGTAGAGGCGTCCCGTTTCGCCGAGGTGCAGATCGCGGTGGAACTCGTCGATCCAGGTGCGCAGCGGCAGCGCGCCGCTGGAACCGTACTGCTCCAGCGTGCCGCGCACCTCCGCGGTGTACGGGTCGACGAACACGGCGAGGGTGTGGTTCGGGTCGACGCCCTCCACCCCGGACAACATCACCCTGGTCGTGGCGTCCGCCTCGGGTGAGGGGCGTATCGCGGACACCGTGCCTTCGGGGTGGGCCTTGCGGGCTGCGGCGACCTGTTCGGAGATGGGCAGTTCACGGTCGCCGACGGGGACGGTCAGCTCATGGTCGTAGACGATCTTCTCGGCCTGGAAGGACGCGGCGTACAGCAGGCCGGTGAGGGCGGCGACGAGCAGGAACGGGGCCACCACCACACCCGCGTAGAAGTGCAGGCGCAGGACCAGGGGGCGCAGGGTGCTCCAGCCGGATCTCTGCCGTGCGGGGATGGGGGGTCGGGGGGCCTCGTCCGTGGTGGGCGAGGGAGCGGTGGTCATCGGTGGGCTTCTCCCGAGAGCGTCTTGGCGTCCGTGATGCTGCTCCAGTGGTCGGGGAGAGGGGGCGCCGGGTTCCCGGGACGGGTGTGTGAGCTGCGCCACTCACGACGGCGACGGTCCGTCGGACGCATGGCATCCTGACTCGATGGGAACTCCGAACGATCGTGTGCCTCTGGCCGAGCGGGTCGAGCGACTCCTCGCCGGTGACGGGCCGTTGCCCATCGTCGCGGCCGGGGATCCGGTGCTGCGGCGGGCGTCCGAACCCTTCGACGGCCAGTTGGAGCCCGCGCTGCTGGCCCGGTTCGTCGAGGCGCTGCGGGTCACCATGCACGCCGCGCCGGGGGTCGGACTGGCAGCGCCGCAGGTCGGGGTGGGGCTGCGGATCGCGGTGATCGAGGATCCGGCGCCCGTCACGGAAGAGGTGGCGGCGGCGCGCGGTCGGGTGCGGCAGCCGTTCCGGGTGCTGGTCAATCCGGTCTACGCGCCGGTCGGCGGCGAGCGTGCGGCGTTCTTCGAAGGGTGCCTGAGCGTGCCCGGGTACCAGGCGGTGGTGGCACGGCACGCCGAGGTGCGGCTGACCGGGCAGGACGAGCACGGGCGGGTGGTGGACGAGGTGTTCGGCGGCTGGCCTGCCCGGATCGTGCAGCACGAGACGGACCACCTCGACGGCATGCTCTACCTCGACCGGGCAGAACCGCGCTCGTTGTCGTCCCATCAGGCAGTGGCGGAGCGCTGGGCGCAGCCCACGCCGGAGGAGGCCGCGCGGGCCCTGGGCTTCGAACTGCCGTGACCGGGCACGGGCTCGGGATCCGGATGGGGGAAAGGACCGGGCTCGGGATCCGGATCGGGCACGGATCCGGGCACCGGATACCGGGCGCGGGATCCGGGCACCGGATACCGGGCGCGGGATCCGGGCACCGGATACCGGGCGCGGGATCCGGGCACCGGATACCGGGCGCGGGATCCGGGCACCGGATACCGGGCGGGGAAACCCCGCCCCGCCCGCCCACCGCCTCCGAGCCCCCCAAGACCTCCGAGCCCTCAGGTTCCTCAGGCCCTTCAGGCGTCCCGGTACGCCTCCAACAGTCGGAGCCACACCTCGCTGATCGTCGGGTACGACGGGACCGCGTGCCACAGGCGGGCGACCGGCACTTGGGCGGCGACCGCGACGGTGGCCGAGTGGAGGAGTTCGCCCACGCCGGGGCCGACGAAGGTGACACCGCGCAGGGTCTCGCTCCCGAGGTCGACGACCATGCGGGCGCGGCCCGTGTAGCCCTCGCCGTACAGGCCGGCGCCGGCGACCGAGGCCAGGTCGACGTCGACGGCACGGACGCGGTGCCCCGCGTCCTCCGCCTCGGCCAGGGAGAGGCCCACCGAGGCCGCCTCCGGGTCGGTGAACACGACCTGGGGGACGGCGTCGTGGTCGGCGGTGGCGGCGTGCGCGCCCCAGGAGCGGTCGGCCACCGGCTCCCCCGCGGCCCTGGCGGCTATGGCGGCGCCGGCGATACGGGCCTGGTACTTGCCCTGGTGGGTGAGCAGGGCACGTTTGTTGACGTCACCGACCGCGTAGAGCCAGTCCTGGCCGGTCACTTGGAGGCTGTCGTCCACGGTGAGCCAGGAGCCGGGTTCCAGACCGATGGTCTCCAGGCCGATGTCGTCGGTGCGCGGGGCCCGGCCGGTGGCGAAGAGGATCTCGTCGGCCTCGATCCGCTCCCCCGTGTCGGTGACGACCACGACGACACCGTTCTCCCTGGTCACCGAGGTGGCGGAGGTGCCGGTACGGAGGTCCACGCCGGCCTCGGTGAGCGCCTCGGCGACCAGTTCACCGGCGAAGGGCTCCATGCGGGCCAGCAGACTCCTGCCGCGTACCAGGAGCGTGACCCGGGAGCCGAGCCCCTGCCACGCGGTGGCCATCTCGGTGGCAACGACACCACCGCCGACCACGACCAGCCTGCCGGGCACGACCTGGGCGCTGGTGGCCTCCCTGCTGGTCCACGGCGCGACCTCGTCGAGTCCGGGCAGGCCGGGCAGCAGCGCGCGGCTGCCGGTGCAGACGGCGACGGCGTGCCGGGCGGTGAGGACGCGCCGCGTTCCGTCGGCGGCGGTGACGGTCACCGTGCGCGGGCCGGTGAGCCGGCCGACGCCGCGGTGGAGGTCGACGCCGACGGACTCGAGCCACTGGACCTGGCCGTCGTCCTTCCACTGGGAGGTGTACTCGTTGCGGCGGGCCAGGACCGCGTCCGCGTCGAGCGGCCCCCGCACCGACGTGCTCAGGCCGGGGAGGCGGCGGGCGTCGGCTCGCGCGAGGACGGGGCGCAGCAGGGCTTTGCTGGGCATGCACGCCCAGTAGGAGCACTCGCCGCCCACGAGTTCGCTCTCCACGATCGCGGTGGAGAGCCCCGCCGCTCGGGTGCGGTCGGCGACGTTCTCCCCCACGGGCCCGGCGCCGAGTACGACGACGTCGTAGCCGAGGGGTTCCGGTTCCGGCGATTCCGTCTGCGCCTGTGTCTGCGTCATGACGCCAGTCTGGTGGGTGGTGTGCGTGCCGGCCACATGGGTAGGGGCGCGGAATACGTGACCGGCCGGCCGTGGTTGTACCGACGGCTCGCCCCGCTATCAGGAAGAGGGACATACGCAATGAGCAGCACTGTGGAGCTCACCAAGGAGAACTTCGACCAGTTGGTCACGGAGAACGAGTTCGTTCTGATCGACTTCTGGGCGTCCTGGTGCGGGCCGTGCCGTCAGTTCGCACCGGTGTACGACAAGGCGGCGGAGGCGAACCCGGACCTGGTGTTCGGCAAGGTGGACACGGAGGCGCAGCCGGAGCTGGCCGCGGCCTTCAACATCCAGTCGATCCCGACGCTGATGATCGTCCGCGACCAGGTGGCCGTGTTCGCACAACCGGGCGCGCTGCCCGAGGCCGCGCTGACGGACGTCATCGAGCAGGCCCGGAAGCTGGACATGGACGAGGTCCGCAAGTCCGTCGCCGCGCAGCAGGCGGCGCAGGGCGACGGCACGGCGGACGCCCGGGACCAGGGCGAGTGACCGCCCCGGATCCGGGTATCGCCGCGACGTCCTGAACGGGTGGTTCCGGATCGGCCGCTTCTAGAACGGGTACTGGGCGACGTCTCCGCGCACGGTGGTCCAGCGCACGTCGGTGAACGCGTCCAGGTTGGCGTCGCCGCCGAAGCGGGAGCCGGTGCCGGAGGCGGCGCGTTGAACGGGGCGATGACGCCCACCGCGCCCACTGGCACCCGCCGCGTGTACGACAGCCGGGGCCCCTCGGTGGGCAGCACCTGGTCGCGCCGTACCAGAGGCGCCGGGCGTGCCGTACCGGTGCCCCGGCTGCCGCCCACCGGGATCATCCGGCTTCCTTCGCGATCCGACGATGTGATCGCGTGCCGCATGTCCACCCGGTTTGCACCGGTCCGCACCGGTCGGCGGCGACCCGTGCCGGCCCGTGTCAGCCTGATGCACGCCGGATCACCGACGCGCCCAGTACCTTGTGCGCCTCGGGGGCGGCGGCCGGGTCGCGCACCGCGCGGTCGACGAGTGCGGCGAGCTCGGTGCCGGACGGCAGGTCGAGGTGGACGGTGGTCAGCCGTGGCCGCAGCAGCCGGCCCAGCATGAGGTTGTCGGCGCCGACCACGGCCGTCTCCTCGGGGACACGGACGCCGGCATCCTGCAGCGCCCGCATCAGCAGCATCGCGTACTCGTCGTTGTACGTGAACACGGCGTCGAGGCCGAGATCGCGCCAGCGGGCGGCGAGCCGCGCGGCGGCGCCCTCGTCGTGGGCGAGCGGCAGTTCGGTGACCGTGGCGCCGGTGCCGCGCAGGGCCGCCCGCACTCCCTCGAGGCGGGGCGCGGAGAACGCCTCCAGACCGGGCTCGCGCGGGACGACCACACCGATGCGGCGGCGCCCCTGGTCGAACAGGTGCGCGCCGGCGCTGTGGCCGACGACGTCGTGGTCCATGAGCAGGGCGTGCGCGCCCTCGACGGTTTCCGGGCCGAGGGTGACCACGGCACGCGCGCCGGAGCGTTTGAGCACGGCGACGCCCCGGGGGCCGAGTCCCGAGCCGGGGACCAGCACAGCCACGGGACGCAGCTCGGCCCAGGCACGGGCGGCCTCGTCGTCGTGCACGCCGACGGTGCCGTACTGCACGACGGTGTAGTCGAGGCGGCCGAGAGCCACCTGGAGATCGTTGATGAACTGGCTGTAGACCGGGCCGACCGGGAAGGCGGGTGCGGGCATCAGCACCATGCGGCTGTGTCCGGCGCGTAAGCTGCGGGCCGCCGCGTGCGGCACGTACCCGAGTTCCCTGGCTGCCTCGCGGACGCGGCGGCGGGTGGGCTCGCTGATCCGGACGGCGTCGGCGTTGTTCAGGACGTAGGAGACGGTCGCGCGCGAGACGCCGGCCAGGCGGGCCACGTCGGCGCTCGTGGGCACCGCCCCTGCGGGCGGGGGGTTCGTGGACGCGGGGTTCGTGGGCGTACGGGGCGGAGGCACGGGGCGCGCGGGTACGGCACCTTCGGACACGGGGCGCGTCGGTGCGGTGGCTGCGGGGGCGGGCGTGTTCGGTATCTGCACCATGACTGAAGCATCCTTGCAGAAGCGCGAACGGGACTGTTGTCCGGGGGAGTTGAGAGCGCAGGGTCCCGCGTCCGTGCCAGTTCAGGACGGCCCCGCGGGTCGTCGGCCGGGAGGGGGCCGGGCCCTCGGTCAGTGGGCGGGGGCCGTGGGCCCCGTCACCCGGTCGACGAGGTTCACCCACGCGGATTCGAGCCGCGCCAGCGGCATTCCGCACTGCCGGATCAGGTGGTGCACCAGCGCGGGGTCGAGCGGCGCCATCAGGGTGTGGGCGAGAAGGTCGCAGTCCGCCTCCGGGACGGCCTCGCGCAGCAACAGCGTCACGTGGTGGTGCCGTACCCGGCGGGGCGGATTGGTGAAGCGCCGGTCGGCGCAGGGTTCGGCGGCGAGCTGGAGGTCCAGCTCGTCGACGGTGCGGCGCAGCATGGTGACGCCGAAGGCCCGCAGTCGCTCCGCGGGCGGTGCGCCCGGTCCCAGCGGCGGGGGGCCGGAGAGGAAGGCGGCCTGGAACTTCTTCTCGGAATGGTCGAGCAGTGCCGTCAGCAGTCCGGTGCGGTCGCCGAAACGCCGGAAGACCGTCCCCTTGCCCACCTGGGCCGCCGTGGCGACCGCCTCCATGGTCAGGCCGTCCGCGCCGCGCTCCGCCACCAGCAGGGCGGCCGCCTCCAGCAGGCGTGCGCGGTTGCGCGCGGCGTCGGCTCGCAGGCAGGGCTCATCGATCTCGACACCGAGTTGCGGCAACTCCAGCGGTTCGAGGGACTGCTGAGGCGTCGGGGCGGGCGGCGGGACGGCGGACATGAAGCCAGCGTAAAGCATCGGGAAGAAACTGGACCGCAGTCCGGTTAGGATGCTAGAAACATAACCGGACCTCGGTCCGGATGATTGCGGCAATGTTTCGTCCGGCGCTTCGCCGCTCCGTTCCCCTCTGACTTTTCACCCCCTCAGGAGTTCTCATGTCTGTTCGCGTTCTCGCCCTCGTCGGCAGCCTTCGTGCCGGTTCGCACAACCGCCAGCTCGCGGAGGCCGCGGTCAAGCTCGCTCCCGAGGGCTCCGAGGTCGTGGTGTACGAGGGCCTCGCGGAGATCCCGTTCTACAACGAGGACATCGACGTCGAGGGCACCGTGCCGGCCGCCGCCGCCCGGCTGCGCGAGGCCGTGTCCGGCGCCGACGCCCTGCTGCTCTTCACGCCCGAGTACAACGGCACGATGCCGGCCGTCCTGAAGAACGCCATCGACTGGCTGTCCCGCCCGTTCGGTGCCGCCCCCCTCGGTGACAAGTCCGTCGCCGTGGTCGGTACCGCCTACGGCCAGTACGGCGGTGTCTGGGCGCAGGACGAGGCCCGCAAGGCCCTCGGCATCGCGGGCGGCAAGGTGATCGAGGACGTCAAGCTCTCCGTCCCCGGCTCCGTGACCCGTTTCGCCGAGATCCACCCCGTCGACGACAGCGAGGTCGTGGAGCAGCTGACCGAGGTCATCGTCCGCCTGAACAGCCACGCCGCCGCGCCGGCCGCCTGACGCCTCCGCCGCGAGGCGCGCCCGTCCTTACGGCCGAAGGGGCCGGAGCCGTACCGACGACGGCTTCGGCCCCTTCGGCCGTAAGGACGGGCGGACGTGATTTTGGGAGCGGGGCCGGCCCTCCACCCTCCGGTCCCCGGTCTCCGTCTCCCTGCCTCCGCTCAGACGCCCGCCCCCGCCCGTTCCTCGCGGTGGATCGGTGTTCGGACGCCGGTCAGCGGCGCGCCCGTGCCGCCCCGCAGGGCCGCGACGATCTCCGCCGCGATGGACAGGGCGGTCTCCTCCGGCGTACGCGCCCCGAGGTCCAGGCCGATCGGCGACCTGAGCCGGGCCAGTTCCCGCTCGCCCACGCCCGCCTCGCGCAGCCGCCGCTGCCGGTCCGCGTGGGTCCGGCGCGATCCCATCGCCCCGACGAACGCCACCGGCATCGCCAGCGCCTCCGTCAGCAGGGGGACGTCGAACCTGGCGTCGTGGGTGAGCACACACAGCACCGTGCGCCCGTCGGTGACCGCGGTACGCAGATAGCGGTGCGGCCAGTCGACCACGATCTCGTCCGCCTCCGGGAACCGGGCCCGGGTGGCGAACACCGGCCGGGCGTCGCAGACGGTCACGTGGTAGCCGAGGAACTTGCCGGTCCGCACCAGAGCCGCCGCGAAGTCGACCGCACCGAAGACGATCATGCGGGGCGGCGGCTGCGACGTCTCCACGAACAGGGTCACCCCTCCGGGGCAGTGCGATCCGTCCGCCGAGACGCCCACGGTGCCGGTGCGTCCGCCGTCCAGCAGGGCCCGTGCCTCGGCCGCCGCCGTCCGGTCCAGCTCGGGACGGCCGGCGAGGTTCCCCTCGTACGACCCGTCGGGGCGGACCAGGAGCACGCCGCCGAGCGTCTCGGCCGGGCCCCGGACGATCCGGGCAAGGGCCACCGGCTCACCGCGGACCACCGCGGACAGGGCCGCCCGCAGCACTTCGCGGGCGGCGACGTGCGTGCCGACCGGGGTGACCCTGATGTCGATGATCCCGCCGCAGGTCAGACCGACCGCGAAGGCGTCCTCGTCGCTGTATCCGAATCGCTGCGTCCGCGTCCCGCCGTCGGCGAGCGCCTCGAGGCACAGCTCGTACACCGCGCCCTCGACACAGCCGCCCGAGACCGAGCCGATCACCGTGCCCTCGCGGTCGACGGCGAGGGCGGCGCCGGGGCCGCGCGGTGCGCTGCCGCTGACGGACACCACGGTGGCGACGGCGAACTCCCGGCCCTCGGTGAGCCACTGGTGCAGCTCACCGGCGATGTCAAACATGCGGTCCACCCACGGTGAGGACCCGGTCCGGGCGGATGGGAAGGTTCCGGTGCCGCACACCGGTCGCGTGCCAGACCGCGTTGGCGATGGCCGCCGCGGCCCCCACGATTCCGACCTCGCCGATGCCCTTGATGCCGACCGGGTCGTCGGGGTCCGGGTCGTCGACCCAGTCCGCCTCGACGACCGGCACGTCGGCGTTCGTGGCGATGTGGTAGCCCGCGAGATCGCCGCCGTAGTGGCCGCCCGAGGCCCGGTCACGGATCCCCTCCTCGTGCAGGGCCATGGAGATGCCCCAGACCATCCCGCCGACGAGCTGGCCGCGCGCGGTGAGCGGGTTGACGATCCGGCCCGCGGCGAACACGCCGAGCATGCGGCGCACCCGCACCTCGCCGGTGGTGACGTCCACGGCGACCTCGGCGAACTGTGCCCCGAAGGAGTGCCGTTCCTTCTGTGCCAGGGCTCCGAGGGCCGCGGTGGTGTCGGAGCGTACGGTGATGCCGTCCGCCGGAATGCCGGTCTCACCCGCCAGGCGTTCCCGCAGTTCGTCGGCCGCGACGGTGATCGCCCAGGCCCAGGAGCGGGTGCCGGTGGAACCGCCGGCGATCATCGCGGGGCCGAAGTCGCTGTCGCCGATCCGCATCCGGATCCGCGCGGGCGCCACCCGGAGCGCGTCGGCGGCGACCAGGGTGAGCGCGGTGCGGGCTCCGGTGCCGATGTCGGCCGCCGCGATCCGCACGGTGAAGGTGCCGTCCGCCTCCGCCGTCACCGCGGCCGTGGAGGGGCCGGCTCCCGCGGGGAAGGACGCGGCGGCCGTACCCGTGCCGATCAGCAGGTTTCCCTCCCTGCGCAGGCCGGGACGCGGGTCGCGGCCTGCCCAGCCGAAGCGCCGGGCGCCCTCCCGGAAGCAGGCGGCGAGGTTGTGTCCGCTGAACGGCATCCCGGAGACCGGGCCCCGTGCGGGTTCGTTGCGCAGGCGCAGCTCGATCGGGTCGATGCCGCACTGCTGGGCGAGTTCGTCGAGCGCCGCCTCCAGCGCGAACGCGCCCGGTGCCTCACCCGGCGCGCGCATCCAGGTCGGCGAGGGCACGTCGAGCCGTACCGCCTCGTTCGCGGTGCGGTGGGCGGGGGCGTCGTACATCACCCGGGCCACTCCGGCGCTGGGCTCGACGAAGTCCCAGACCGTCGAGGTCTGGCTGAGCGAGCGGTGCTCCAGGGCGCGCAGCCGCCCGTCGGCGTCGGCGCCGAGCCTGATGCGCTGGGCGGTGGGGCTGCGGTAGCCGGTGAGCGAGAACATCTGGCGGCGGTTCAGGACCACGCGGACCGGGCGCCGCAGCGCGGTCGCCGCCATGACGGCGGACACCTGGTGGGCGCGCACTCCCTTGCTGCCGAAGCCGCCGCCGACGTGCTCGGAGCGCACCCGCACGGCGGACGCGTCGAGGGAGAACATCCGGGAGAGTTCGTCGGCGACCCAGGTGGTGCCCTGGTTGGAGTCGACGACGTCGAGCCGCCCGTCGTCCCACCGGGCGGTCGCCGCGTGCGGCTCCATCATGGCGTGGTGCTCTTCGGGGGTGGTGTACTCGACGTCCACGACGTGTGCGGAGGCGGCGAGTTCGGCGTCCAGGTCACCCTTCTCGGTCACCGCGGGCATGTGCCCGTCCAGTGTGAACGCGTCGGGGCGGTCGCCCCTGAAGTCGATGTCGTGCGGCTCCTGTTCATAGGTCACGACAAGCGCCTCGGCCGCCTCGCGGGCCTGCTCGGAGGTCTCGGCGACGACGAGCGCGACGGGCCAGCCCGCGTGCGCCACGCGGTCGTTCTGGAAGACGGCGGCGGTCGGGTCCGGCCGGACACCCAGCAGGCCGATGTAGTCGAGGTGGAGACGCGGGGCGTTCTTGTGGTGCAGCACGGTGAGGACGCCCGGCATGGCGAGGACGGGAGCGGTCTCGACGGATGCGATCCGGCCTCGGGCGACGGTGGACAGCACCAGCCAGCCGTGGGCGAGGTCGGCGAAGGGAATCTCACCCGCGTAGCGGGCGGCTCCGGTCACCTTGTCGCGGCCCTCCACGCGTGTGTGCGCGGTGCCGACGGCGCCGGTCACGGTCGGGACGGCAGCCGTGGTGACAGGTGAGGTGCCGTCTTCCGTCACGGTCGTGGTGGCGGTCTCCGCGCCGGTCGTGGTGGCGGTCATCGGGCGGCCTCCTCGGCGAGTTCGGACAGGACGGCCACCACGAGGTTGCGCATGAGGGTCATCTTGTAGGCGTTGCCGGGCAGCGGCCGGGCGGCGGCCAGTTCGGCGTCCGCGGCCGCGGCGAAGTAGTCGGCGGACGCCGGGGCGCCGTTGAGGACGCGTTCGGCGGCGTGCGCCCGCCACGGCCGGGACGCGACCGCGCCGAGGGCGAGCCGCGCCTCGCGTACGACGCCGTTGCTGATGTCGAGGGCGGCGGCGAGCGAGCCGATCGCGAAGGCGTACGAGGCGCGTTCGCGCACCTTGCGGTAGCGGGAGTGGGCGGCCGACGGCACGGGCGGCAGTGTGACGCCGGTGATGAGCGCGCCCTGGGGCAGAGCGGTCTCCCTGTGCGGGGTGTCACCGACGGGGAGATAGAAGTCGGCGAGCGGCAACTCACCCGGTCCGTCGGCGGTTCGGTACGAGACGACGGCGTCGAACGCGGTCAGTGCCACCCCCATGTCGGAGGGGTGGACGGCGACGCAGTGCTCGGAAGCGCCCAGGACGGCGTGGTTGTGGTGCTCGCCCTCGACGGCGGGACAACCGCTGCCGGGGAGCCGCTTGTTGCAGGGCTTGGTCACGTCGGCGAAGTAGCCGCAGCGGGTGCGCTGGAGCAGATTCCCGCCCACGGTGGCCATGTTGCGCAGCTGCCCGGAGGCTCCGGCGAGCACCGCCTGGGTCAGCGCCGGATAGCGGCGGCGGACCTCGGGGTGGGCGGCGAGGTCGCTGTTGGTGACGGTGGCGCCGATGCGCAGTCCGCCGTCTCCGGTCGACTCGATCCGGTCCAGCGGAAGTCGGCGTACGTCGACGAGTCGCGCGGGACGTTCGACGCCGGTCTTCATCAGGTCGACGAGGTTGGTCCCGCCGCCGAGATAGCGTGCGTCGGGGTCGGCGTCGAGCAGGGCGACCGCGCCCTGGACGTCGTGGGCGCACCGGTAGTCGAACTCCCTCATGCGGCAGCCTCCTCGGTGACCCTGGTGGCTTCGGTGGCTTCGGTACGCTCGGCGGCGGCGCGGGCGACGGCCTCGACGATCGAGACGTAGGCACCGCAGCGGCACAGGTTGCCGCTCATCCGTTCGCGGATCTCCTGCGGGGTCAGCGGAGGCGGTCCCGCTTCGGGCCGCACGTCGTCGGTGACCGCGCTGGGCCAGCCCGCGGCGTGCTCCTCGATGACGGCGACGGCGGAACAGATCTGGCCGGGCGTGCAGTAACCGCACTGGAAGCCGTCCAGGTCGAGGAAGGCCTGCTGCACGGGGTGCAGCCGCTCCCCCTCGGCGAGGCCTTCCACGGTGGTGATCTCCCGGTCCTCCGCCGCCACGGCCAGTTGCAGGCAGGACACGGTGCGGCGGCCGTCCACCAGGACGGTGCAGGCACCGCACTGTCCCTGGTCGCAGCCCTTCTTGGTGCCGGTCAGATCGAGGCGCTCGCGCAGGGCGTCGAGCAAAGTGGTGCGGTGGTCGACGGACAGCGTGTGCTTCTCGCCGTTGATGTTCAGGGTGACGCTGCTGGACGTCGTGGGAGCCATGAGCAGCCTTCCTTCGCGGATCCGTGCAGGCCGGCAAGGCCCTCGGGTGGCGGACGAGTGGGAAACGGTCGAAAGGCCGACAGGTGGAAGCCCGTCGACGGACCGGGAGCGCGGGCACCGGTCCGGCCGCGGGCACGGGCGCGCCGCCCTCTCCCGCACTGTCCGCGGCCACCGCTACGATGCACCGAAGCGGACGGTTGTCCGTTACCGGAAAAATTTAGTGGACAGCTGTCCGCTTAGCAAGAACGGGTTTCGGCCATGCCCGGGAGGAGGGCGGACGAGTGGGTCGGGACGCGGAGCAGGACATGGGCCGGGACACGGGCGGCGCGGACACGCCGCAGGGCAAGGACACGCCCCCGCGCGCGCAGGCGCCCCTGCGGTCGGACGCGCAGCGCAACCGCGAGCGCATTCTGGAGGTCGCGCTGGACGAGTTGACCCGGTCGGCCGACACCCCGCTGAGCGTGATCGCCAAGAAGGCCGGTGTCGGCCAGGGCACGCTCTACCGGAACTTCCCCAGCCGGGAGGATCTCGTCCTGGAGATCTACCGGCACGAGATGCGCCAGGTGGCCGACAGCGCGGCGCGGCTGCTGGAGACCCGGGAGCCCGACCGCGCCCTGCGCGAATGGATGGACCGGCTCGCCCTGTTCGCGATGACCAAGGCCGGACTGGCCGACGCCATCAGGCAGGCGACCGGCGCACCGGGCAGCCCGGCGAAGCCGGGGCCCAACCCCGTGATCGAGGCCGCCGAACTCCTGCTGCGCGCCTGCGAGGAGGCCGGAACCATCCGCCCCGGGGTCACCTCGGACGACATGGTTCTCGCGATCGGCGGCCTGTGGCAGCTCGACCCCGCCGGGGACTGGCGGACCCGGGCCACCCGACTGCTGGACATCGTCATGGACGGGCTGCGCGCGGGGGCACCCGGGCGATAGCCGGGACCCGACGGCGGAGCGCCCGAGCGGCGGCGAGGAGCCCGATGGCGCGGCCGGGCTCAGGTCCCACCCGTCCGCGATCGTGGAAGCGCCCGCGCCGCCCCTGGGGCGTGTTTCGAACGTAGCGCCGGCCGCCCGGAGGGCGGGTCCCGCGGTGTCATGGGGGTCCCCCCTGCTCGAGCGGAGCCGAGAGCTTGGGGGAGCGTGCGATCGCACGGCGGAGGGCCGCCCGCGTACCGGGCGCGTACGTGGGCGCTCCCGACAACGCGGCTGGGGGTCCCCCTGCTCGAAGAGCCTGGGGGAGTGCGTGCCGGACGCCGCGGGGCAGGCGGGACTTCCGAAACACGCCCCAGCCCTCGCGTGTGTTCCCTGGGCATCAAGTCAGCCCTTTCGGGCAATCCGCTGTGCCTGGCAGGCCGGTGACGTCTCGTCAGGACGGCGTTAGCATCCAGGCGTGAGTCTGAACTTTCCCCCGTCATCGCATCCGGTCACCGCACCTTCGCACGGCAGACACGACACGTGACCGAGGACGGAGGGAGCGCCGGGGCCGTTCACACAGCGGCCGCAGCCGGACAAGCGGATGACCGGACGGTGCCGGGCCGGCACGGGGCACATCCGGAGTCGATCACACCCACGATGCCGGTCGACCCGGCCGACGGCACGCCGCCTCAGGGCGACGTCACCGATGAACCACCGGGCCGCGAACCTCCGGACCGTGAGCCTTTGTCGACGACGCCGGCTCCCGACGGAGCCCGCCCGCCACGCCGCCGCGGCCCCTTCGTCCTGATCGCGGTGCCCGCCATGGTGGTGATCGTCGGGGTCGCGGGGTTCCTCGCCCTGACCGGCGTCCTCTCCCCCGCTCTGTCCGAGGAGCCGGATCCGGCACCGACGTCCGTCAGCAACGTCGACGCCTCCTACGTCCCTTGGCTGCGCAAGGCCGCCGATGCCTGCGAGGTCGTCACGCCCTCCCTCCTCGCCGCCCAGATCGATCAGCTGTCCGGGTGGAACAACGACACCGCCAGCCTTTCCCAGCAGGGGATCGCACGCTTCACCGACGCTCAGTGGCAGACCTGGGGCCGGGACGACGACGCCAACGGCCGCTCCTCACCGCTCGATCCGGCGGATGCCGTCATGGCCCTCGGCCGGTACGACTGTTCCCTCGCCAAGGAGGTGACCGACCTCAGGACGAAGGGAACCGTCAGCGGCAACCTCGTGGACCTCACCCTCGCCGCATACGAGGTGGGGACGGACGCGGTGGCACGGACGGGCCACGTACCGACCGGCGCACACCCGTTCCTCGAGAAGGTCAAGGAACGACTGCCGCGGTACGACGCACTCGTCCGGCAGAACCCCGACGCGGCCGACGAGCGGAACACCTCGGCCATCCTGGCCCCGCCCGCGGGCACACTCACCGTCACCTCGCCTTTCGGCTCGCGTGAGCACCCGCTCACCGGTGTCACCAAGCTCCACACGGGAGTGGACTTCGGCGCGCCCCAAGGGGCGCCGGTGTCCGCCACGCGCGACGGCCGGGTGACGTTCGCGGACATGACCGCGGCCTACGGCAACCGGGTGGTGATCGACCACGGCACGATCGCCGGCAAGCGGCTGGAGACGACCTACAGTCACCTGTCGGCCCTCCAGGTCACCACGGGCCAGACCGTGACCGCCGGCACCCCGGTGGGGCTCGTGGGCTCCACCGGCCTGTCGACCGGTCCCCATCTGCACTTCGAGGTCCTTCTCGACGGGCAGTACACGGATCCGATGCCCTGGCTCAGCACCACCCGCTGACCGTCACGAGGAACACCCGCCGTCCCGACACGACCTCGCGCGATCTCGCCCACCAGGACCCGCCGCCGGAGCGGGCCGATCGGGCGGACACCGTCCCCGTCACCCAGCAGGGCCGGTGGCGGCGAGGAGCCCGGTGGCGCGGCGGGCGCGAGGCCCTCGCGAGGGATCCCGCTCTCAGGCGACGGCCGTCGGCGCCAGTTCCCGCAGTTCCCGCAGTGCGGCCTCGACCGCCGGGCGGGCGTGGCCGCCCCCTCGGGTGCAGGTCAGCAGTTTGCGGTGCGGGTTGCCGGTGCAGCGTACGCGGGTGATCGGCAGGTGCGGGGTCAGCTGGGCCAGTCGCGGGATCAGTGCGACGCCGAGGCCGTGCGCGACGAGATGGGCGGTGGCGTTCCAGTCGAGGGCGTGGTGGACGACGTCCGGGGTGAACCCGGCGGCGCCGCAGGCCGACATCACATGGGGCCGGCAGGGGCTCTCCGGCACCGGTGCGATCCACGGTTCGCGCGCCGCCTCCTCCAGGCCGGCCCGCCCGCGGTCGGCCAGCGGATGCCCCTCGGGGACCACGAGATCGAACGGGTCGTCCAGCAGCGGCTGTTGGTCGAAGCGCGCGTCGCTCAGCGGCGGGTTGAGCGGGGTCACCTCGACGATCGCCAGATCGGTGGCCCCTTCGAAGAGCAGGTCGAAGCTCTTCTGCACCGCCGTCTCCAGGATCCGTACCGTCAGCCTGGGATGACGGGCGCCCAGCCGGGCCGCCATGGGGGCCAGCAGGACCGAGATCGCCACCGGGAACCCGGTGACCCGCAGCAGCCCGGTGGGGGCTCCGTGGTCGGCCCGCAGATCCAGTTCGGCCTGTTCCCAGCGGGTCTCGATGGCGTCGGCGTGCGCGAGCAGGCTCTCGGCCGCCGGGGAGAGCCGTACGCCGCGTCCCTGCGGTTCCAGCAGGTCGACACCCAGGTCGCGGGCGAGCCGGCGGATCTGCTGGGAGGCGGCGGACGGGGTGAAGTGCAGGGCGCGGGCGGCCGCGGTGACCGTGCCGTAGTGGGCGACCGCCCTGAGGACGTGCAGCCGGCGCAGGTCGATCATGTAGCTCAAGCTTCACGGTCGATTCCATAAAGTCAACCTGGACGTGTACGGAAGGTGCGACGCACCCTGGTCGTGTCACGACGGCCGCCGGACCTTGCCGTACCGGGAGCCGAACTTCGAGGAGCCGAGGAGCCACTATGGCCAGCGCGCACGGAACCACCGGCACGACCGGCGCGACCGGCATCGTCTGCCCCTACTGCGGATGGCCGGACGGCGCCGAGCCGTTCCAGCTGGTGTCGCGGCACAGCAGCGCCGCGGGCAGCACGGTGTGGACCCGTTGCGGATGCGGCTCGCTCCAGGTCCGTGTCGTCGACGGCCACGGCGCGCACGTCGTCACCCGCGGCAGGCCGCCCGCCGGGATTCCCTCCGCCCGGGCATGCGGGGCACGCGGCTGAGCGGGCCGAACGGACCGAGGGCGGCCGTTGACAGGCCGCTCGCACCGGCTGTACTGATCGAGCGGACGGGGCGGCCGGGTCCGGTCCGGGAAGACGAGCGGAAGGCGAGCGGAAGACGTGGACGTGCAGAGGCATCCCCTGTCCGGGGTCACGGTGGTCAGCCTGGAGCAGGCCGTGGCCGCGCCGTACGCCACCCGGCAGCTCGCCGACCTCGGAGCCCGTGTGATCAAGGTGGAGCGGCCGGGCGAGGGCGACTTCGCCCGCCGTTACGACACGACCGTCCACGGCCACTCCAGCTACTTCGTGTGGCTCAACCGGTCCAAGGAGTCCCTCACGCTGAACCTGAAGGATCCGCGGGGCCTCGAGATCCTGCACCGACTCCTCGCCGGGGCCGATGTGTTCGTACAGAACCTGGCACCGGGCGCGGCGGACCGGCTCGGCCTGGGCACCGACGCTCTCACCCGACGTCACCCCCGCCTGATCCCGTGCACCATTTCCGGCTACGGCACGACCGGTCCCTGGGCCGACCGCAAGGCGTACGACCTGCTGGTGCAGTGCCAGACGGGCCTGGTGTCGCTGACCGGAACGCCGGAGGGGACCGCCCGCACCGGTATCTCGGTGGCCGACATCGCCGCCGGAATGTACGCGTACAGCGGGGTCCTCACCGCTCTCTACACCCGGGCGACCGCCGGCACCGTCCACCCCGTGGAGGTGTCGCTGTTCGAGGCCTTGGCCGAGTGGATGGGCCAGCCCGCCTACTACACCCGTTACGGCGGCAGCCAGCCCCCGCGCCTGGGTACGCGGCACGCCACCATCGCCCCGTACGGGACGTACCGGGCCGCGGACGGCCGCGAGGTGCTGTTCTCCATCCAGAACGAGCGCGAGTGGGCGGCTCTGTGCACCGATTTCCTGGGCCGTCCCGAGCTGACCGGCGATCCGCGCTTCGCGACCGGTTCCGCGCGCGTGACACACCGCGAGGAACTCGATGCCGTGATCGCCGAGCGCTTCGCCCGCTCCGACGCCGATGAGCTCCTCGAGGACCTGGAGGCGGCCGGTATCGCCTGTGCGGGGGTCAACGACGTCGCCGCCTTCCTCGGCCATCCGGTCCTCGCCGCCCGCGACCGCCGGCGTGAGGTGGCGGTCCCCGGCGCGACGGTGGAGGCCCTGCTCCCCCCGACCGACCTCGCGGGTCTCGCGCCCCGCATGGACCCGGTGCCCGCCGTCGGCGAGCACACCGAGTCCATTCTCGGCGACCTCGGCCACTCCCCCGCCGACATCACGGCCCTGCGCGCGGACGCGGTCGTCTGAACGGACCTCGGAGCGACCGCCAGAGCCGGGCCGGGTGGAACGGGGCGGGGCGGGAAAGCCCTCAACCCACCCGGCCCGGCCCTCCGGCAGTCGCCCGGACGGATCAGACCGCCCCGGGGACCTCTTCGGTGACGCCGTTGAGCGGGGAGTCCGGGTCGGTTCCGTAGGGGCGGGTGATGACTTCCAGACCGTGTCCGGCCGGGTCGGTGAAGTACACGCCGTGGCCGCCGTCATGGCGGTTGACGCGGCGCGGGTGGCGGCCGTGCGGATCGGCCTGGATGGGGATTCCGGCGTCCACGAGCCGGTCGAGGAGGGGAGCGAACTCGTCCTCGGAGACGAGGAACGCGTAGTGCTGTGCCGGGATGTCGGCGTCGATGGTCGCGAAGTCCAGGGTGACGCCGTTGGCCGTCGTCACGGGAAGGAAGACTCCGGCCGGTTCGCCGACCTCGAGCCCCAGGATACGGGCGAGGAAATGGGCGGACTTCTCCCGGTCACGGGTGAGAACGATGGTGTGGTTGAACTCGACTGACACTGGTCAATGCCTCCACGGGCATCCGCGGCGCCTCCATGCCTCACCCGGTCGATGACCGGCACGCGATGCCGCACGGGTGATGGTAGACAACTTCGTCGGTGGCCGTCGAGGAGTTTTCGCCGGCTGCGGGCGGGCGGGTGGCCGGCCGGCGCCGGGGGTGCGGCTCGGCGGGCAGGGGCTGCGGGGCGGAGGGGGAGAAAGCAGTGGGAGGACCCGGGGTACGCGCCATACGGCCGGTGTCGCGCGGGGCGACGCGCCCCGGCCCCGCGTCGGGGAGACGGCCCGCGCCGTCACTCCGCCCACAGGTCGGCACTGTCGCACACCCGTGCGTTCATGTTGCGTTCCATCATCCGCAGGGCGGCGTCCGCCAGGTCGGCGTGGATGTGGGCGACGGCGTCGCGGGGGACCACCACGTCGAGGTGGCGGATGTGTGCGTCCAGTGCGGAGTACAGCACGCACTGCTCCGTCACCTGGCCGCACAGGACGAGCCGGTCTACGCCCTGCTGGTGGAGGAGATAGTGCAGCGGTGTCTCGAAGAAGACCGAGTGGCGGGCCTTGACCACGAAGAGTGAGGAGTCGGTCGGCCGCAGCGGTTCGACGAGGTGCGCGTGGGACCCGGCGAGCGCCTTGTCGAGCAGCTCGCCGTGGTGCGACCGCCACTCTCCGAAGTTGTCGTTGACGTAGACCACCGGGGCGTCCCGCTGCCGTGCCCGGCGCAGCAGGTCCGAGATGACCGGTACGACCGACTCCGCGGACGGCATCAGCAGCTCGGCGTCCGGGTGGTCGTAGGTGTTGATCATGTCGATGACGATCAGCGCGGTCCTGCCCATGGCACCCGTTCCCCTTCGGCCGCCCGGACTCGGACGGGATCCGACGGCAGGGCCCGGCCGTCCCTGCCGGACCCCACCGGCCCCCGGGGTACCCACCCGCATCGTTTTCACGCGTCGGCACCTGCTCTCCGGGGGCCGGTGGCTCATCAGGGCCGTCCGGCCCTAGCCCGGCCGGGATCGGCCGCCGACCATGGACTGATGTTCCAGAGCGATGGTTTCCGTGCACTCGAACGCCAGGAGTGCCTGCGCCTGCTGGCCAAGGTGCCGGTCGGTCGCGTCGTGTACACCCGGCAGGCGCTGCCCGCCGTCCTGCCCATCAATTTCTCCCTGGACACGGACGCCTCCGTGCTGCTGTGCACTTCGCGGGACTCCGACCTGGTGCGTGCGATCGACGGGGTCGTGGTGGCCTTCGAGGCCGACGAGTTCCATGCCGAGCACCGGGCCGGATGGAGCGTGGTGGTCACGGGCCGGGCCGCGGTGGTGACCGATCCCGCCGAGCACGAGCGGCTGCTGCGGACCGGACCCGATTCCTGGATGCCGATGCGGGACGGGGTGTTCGTACGGATCGAGGCCGGGATGATCTCGGGCAGGGAACTCACGGGCGTGAGCGTGCACGACACAGCGTGACCTTTCCGCCGCGCGCACCGCGCGCACCACCACAGCTGTGCGCAGCGGTCCACCGGAAGCCGTACGCCTCCCTTGCCGCGCAAGGCAGTTGATCACAGCCCCGGTGTCATCCCGTACGGTACGTCTGTGACCGAGTACAGCACTGATGAAGTCCCCGGCCGCTTCGGCCCCACCGCCACCACGGAGGCCGAACCCGGTGAGGTGGGCCGGGTACGCACGGAGTACTCGCCCGAGCGCGACGGCGACCCCGACCCGGGGGAAATAGTCTGGACCTGGGTCCCCTACGAGGAGACCGACGGCCGGGGCAAGGACCGTCCGGTACTCGTGGTCGCGCGGGAGCCGTCCGGGACCTTCCTCGCGGTGCAGCTGTCGAGCAAGCAGCGCAATGGGGACCGGGACCGGGTGCCGATCGGGAGCGGGCCGTGGGACCGTTCGGGCCGCGATTCCTGGGTGGCCGTCGACCGGGTGCTGCGGCTGCACGAGGACGGCATGCGCCGCGAGGCGTGCGCCCTGGACCGGATGCGGTTCAATCTGGTGCGTCACCGGCTGCGCGAGCGGTACGGCTGGAACTGACCTTCACCCGATCCGCTGCCGAGTCCCTCAAGCGGCCGGCGCCAGGTCCGCGAAGGTCCGCTCGAACGCCGCGCGGACCTCGCTTCCGCGTGTCCGGTCCAGAATCCCGAACACCACGTGCTCGAACGCTCCCGCGAATCGTCCGCCCGGCTCCAGCAGCGCCCGGAACGCGGCCGCCACCTGCGCGGGATCGTTCCGGAAGACCCCGCAGCCCCAGGCGCCCAGCACCAGTCGCCGGTAACCGTGGACGACGGCGGTCTCCAGCACCCGCTCCGCCCTGACCACCAGGGCGCGGGGCAGCTCGGCCGCACGCTCCGGTGCGGTCCGCAGGATCACACCGGCGTTCGGCGCGGCCGAGGTGAGGAAGCCGACGGAGAACGGCTCGTCGAGGAGCCGGCCGCGATCGTCGCGGAAGACGGGCACGGCGGGCGAGTGAATCACACGGTCGGTGTAGAACGGGTCGCGGTGCGTCCGGTGGTGATCGTAGAACCCTGCTGCCCGCAGCAGGCAGACGTACAGGGCGGAGGCGCGGCACAGCGCCTCTTCCTGGGCCTGGGCGCCGTTGAGGTAGCCGCCGCCCGGATTCCGGGCTGAGGAGAAGTTCAGCACGGCGGGCTCGCCGGGCGAGTCGTCGCGGTCTCCCGCAAGCCGGCGCGCGGCCTCCAGGCTGCTCTCCCCGGTGACCTCGATCCGGGTCCCCACCGGCCGGAAGGCCGGGGACAACGCCCAGCCGACGCCCGGATCCGGGGCCGGGCGCGGGTCCGGAGCCGGGCCCGAAGATCTCACCGAAGCCGTCACCGGCGCATACGCCGGGATCTGCACCCGCAGCGGCTCCGGCCCGTACATCCGCGTACCGTCCCGCGCGGCCTCGACCGCCGCCGCCAGGCGCACCTCACGACCGTCGGCCGGAGCGCGATAGCCTCCCGATGCCACGATCCGCTCGGTCTCCCGCGCGATGCCGCGCAGACGCGCGCTCACGCCGCGACCCCCGTACGCGCCGTGACCGCGCGCCCCGCGATCGCCCCCGTGGTCTTCACCGGCATGTCGCCCGGCCTCTCCCCCGTCGTGCTCATAGGGGCATCCTGAGCGATGCTGAGGAGGCGACGCAACGGAGTTTCCCCACGGAAGGCCCGGGAGGCGGGGGGGAAAGCCCTCGGAAACGGGCGGGAAGGAGGAGTTACCGGCCCGGAACTCCCGCCAGGCGCTCTTGTGCCGGACGTCGTGAGGGTTTTGGCTGGACGAGTTGATGCCTGCCCGGCAAAAGACACCGGGCCGGCGACATGGTGGTATCTCAGGAGGATTCCCACATGTCCGATTCGGCAAGCGCCTGTATCGAGCCCCGTCCCGCCGTCACCGAAGCCGAGGCGGAGGCCCTCGTACGGGGCATCTGCTTCAAGACCGGACCACCACGTCGCCTCGGTGTGGAGGTGGAATGGCTGGTCCACGAGCTGCGGACCCCGCGGCTCCCCGTGACATCCGAACGACTCGAAGCGGCCTACGCCGCTCTGCGGACCGTGCCCCTGGATTCGGCGCTCACCGTCGAGCCCGGAGGCCAGCTGGAGCTCAGCTCACAGCCCGCCGCCTCCCTCATGGAGTGCGTCGACGCCGTCCGCGCCGATCTCGACGCCGTCCGCGCGGTACTGCGCGAGGACGGTCTCGGCCTCGTCGGCCTCGGCCACGATCCCTGGCACACACCGCGCCGGTTCCTGCGCGAACCGCGCTACGACGCCATGGAAGCCTGTCTCGACCGCACCGGCCCCGCCGGCCGCGCCATGATGTGCACGTCGGCCTCCGTACAGGTGTGCCTGGACGCCGGATACGAGGAACCCGGCACCCTCGGTCATGTGCGGCGCTGGTGGCTGGCACACCGACTGGGCCCGGTGCTGGTGGCCGCGTTCGCCAACTCCCCGCTGGCCGGGCACCGGCCCACCGGCTGGCTGTCCACCCGGCAGCTGCGCTGGGCCCAGATCGGCACCGGCCGCGCGGGCGGCCCCGTACTGGACTCCGAGCCGCGCGGCGCCTGGACCCGGCACGTCCTGGACGCGCCGGTGATGTGCGTACGGCAGGACAGCGGGCCGTGGGACGTGCCGGACGGGCTGACCTTCCGCGAGTGGACCAGGTCCGGAGTGCCCAGGGCGCCCACCCGGGAGGACCTCGACTACCACGTCACGACGCTGTTCCCGCCGGTCAGGCCGCGCGGCCATCTGGAGTTGCGGATGATCGACGCGCAGCCCGGGGACAACGGCTGGATTGTGCCGCTGGCCGTGACGACGGCATTGTTCGACGATCCGGAGGCCTCCGAGACGGCCTACCGGGCGGTGAAACCGCTGGCCGAACGGACTCAGGGCATGCCCGCGCCGCACAACCCGCTGTGGCGGGACGCGGCCCGCGGCGGCCTGGCCGACCCGGAGCTGCGCGAGGTGGCCGCCGTCTGCTTCTCGGCGGCGCTGCGGGCCCTGCCCGGGCTCGGTGCCACGACCGAGGTCGTGGACGCGGTGGCGGCGTACCAGGACCGGTATGTCGCCCGCGGCCGCTGCCCGGCCGACGACCTGCTCGACGCCCTGCGCACCGGATCCGACGGCACACCCGGCACGCGCCCCCACAGCACTCCCGGCGCTCCCGGCCCGCACGCGCACGGAGCGCATCCGCACGGGAAGGACACCTCCTCATGACCGATCCCGCCCTCGACGCCGAAGCCCTGCGTGAGCGCGCGGTCGCCTCACTGGTCACCGCGCGTGACCGGACCACCCTGCTGACCAGCTGTGTCGACGGACCCGATCTCACCGCGCAGCACTCACCGCTGATGTCGCCGCTGGTGTGGGACCTCGCCCACATAGGCAATCAGGAGGAACAGTGGCTGCTGCGGGCCGTCGGCGGGCAGGAGGCGATACGGCCCGAGATCGACAGCGTCTACGACGCCTTCGAGCACCCGCGCGCCGAGCGGCCGAAGCTGCCGCTGCTGCCTCCCGAGGAGGCCCGCCGCTATGCCTCGGACGTGCGCGGCCGGGCGCTGGACGTGCTCGAGGGCACCGCGTTCCACGGCGAGCGGCTGACCGAGGCGGGGTTCGCCTTCGGGATGGTCGCGCAGCACGAACAGCAGCACGATGAGACGATGCTGATCACCCATCAGCTGCGCAGCGGCCCGCGGGCCCTGACGGCCCCGGACCCGGAGCCGGTGCCGCTGTTCACCGGCCCGGCCGAAGTGCTCGTCCCGGGCGGCCCGTTCACCATGGGCACTTCGGACGAGCCGTGGGCGCTGGACAACGAACGTCCGGCGCACCGGCGCGAGGTGGCACCGTTCCACATCGACACGACGCCGGTGACGAACGCGGCGTACCAGGCGTTCATCGAGGACGGCGGCTACGACGAACCGCGCTGGTGGACCGCGGAGGGCTGGGCCCACATCCGCCGCAACTCCGTCACCGCCCCGCTGTTCTGGCGCCGGGACGGCGGGCAGTGGCTGCGGCGCCGCTTCGGCGCGACCGAGGCCGTGCCGCCCGACGAGCCGGTGCTGCACGTGTGCTGGTACGAGGCGGACGCGTACGCCCGCTGGGCCGGGCGCCGGCTGCCCACCGAGGCCGAGTGGGAGAAGGCCGCCCGGCACGACCCGGCCGGCGACCGCTCGGCGCGCTACCCCTGGGGCGACGCCGACCCCGGACCGGAGCACGCCAACCTCGGCCAGCGCCACCTGCGGCCCGCGCCCGCGGGCAGCTACCCGGCCGGTGAGTCGCCGCTCGGGGTACGTCAGTTGATCGGCGACGTGTGGGAGTGGACGTCCAGCGACTTCCTGCCCTACCCGGGGTTCAGGGCGTTCCCGTACAAGGAGTACTCGGAGGTGTTCTTCGGGACCGGGTGCAAGGTGCTGCGCGGCGGTTCGTTCGCGGTGGACGCGGTGGCCTGCCGGGGCACGTTCCGCAACTGGGACCATCCGGTCCGGCGGCAGATCTTCTCCGGGTTCCGCACGGCCCGCTCGGAGAGCGTCTGATGTGCCGTCATATCGCTTACGTGGGTCCCGGGGAGCCGCTCGGCCGGCTCCTCGTGGACCCGCCGCACGGGTTGTACCGCCAGTCGTGGGCGCCCCGGCACCAGCGGTACGGGACCGTCAACGCCGATGGTTTCGGAGTGGGCTGGTACGCGCCCGGGGACCCGGTGCCGGCCCGGTACCGCAGGGCGGGGCCGATCTGGGGAGATCCGTCGTTCGCCGATCTCGCCCGGGTCGTCCGCACCCCGGCGCTGCTCGCGGCCGTACGGGACGCGACCCTGTCGGGGGCGGACGGCGAGGCCGCGGCGGCGCCGTTCGCCGCGGGGGCCTGGCTGTTCAGTCACAACGGGGCCGTGCGGGGCTGGCCGGGCACGCTCGCGCCGCTCGTCACGGCCCTGCCGCCCGAGGACGTGCTGTCGCTCGAGGCCCGCAGCGACTCCGCGTTCGTGTGGGCTCTGGTGCTCGCCAGGCTGCGGGCCGGGGACGAGGAGGGGCAGGCACTGGCCGACACCGTGCTGGAGGTCGCCGCGGCGGCCCCCGGGTCCCGGCTGAACCTGGTGCTCACCCAGGGCGACACGATCACCGCGACCGCGTGGGGCGACACGCTGTGGTACCTCGCCCGGCCGGGCGGCGGCACCGTCGTGGCCTCCGAGCCGTACGACGACGATCCGCACTGGCGCGAGGTCCCCGACCGCACCCTGCTGGCCGCGAGCCGCACGGACGTGCTGCTCACCCCGCTCAAGGAACCGGGCGACGCCCTGACGGGCACCGGCACACCGGCGCGGCACACACCGGCACCGCACACACCCGCACCACCGAAGGAGCCCCGCACGTGAGTCCGTTCCGTCTCACCCGCACCCTGCCCGAGGACGCCACCGACGCCGCCCTGCGCGCCGACGTCCTCCGGGGCCTGACCGGCAGCCCAAGGACACTGCCTCCGAAGTGGTTCTACGACGCGCGGGGCAGTGAGCTGTTCGAAGAGATCACCGAACTGCCCGAGTACTACCCGACGCGTGCCGAGCGCGAGATCCTGCTCGCCCGCTCCGGTGAGATCGCCGAGGCGTCCGGGGCCCGTACCCTCATCGAACTGGGCTCCGGCTCCTCGGAGAAGACCCGCCATCTGCTCGACGCCCTGACCGGGCTGCACACGTACGTCCCCGTCGACGTCAGCGAGAGCGCCCTGACCCTGGCGGGCCGGGAACTCGCCGCCGAGCGGCCGGGGCTGCACGTGCACGCCCTGGTCGACGACTTCACCGGCCGCATGACGCTGCCCGACACCCCAAGGCCGCACCTGGTGGCGTTCCTCGGCGGCACGATCGGCAATCTGCTGCCCGCCGAGCGGGCCGCGTTCCTGGCCTCCGTACGCGCGATGCTCGCCCCCGGGGACTCGCTGCTCCTCGGCACGGACCTGGTCAAGGACGAGGAGGTGCTGGTCCGGGCGTACGACGACGCGGCCGGGGTGACGGCCGCGTTCAACAGGAACGTCCTGACCGTCATCAACCGGGAGCTGGGCGCCGACTTCGATCCGGCCGCCTTCGACCATGTGGCCGTGTGGGACGCCGGACACGAGTGGATCGAGATGCGCCTGCGCTCGCGCGACCGGCAGACGGTGAAGATCCCGGCGCTCGATCTCGCCGTCGACTTCGGCGCGGGCGAGGAACTGCGCACCGAGGTCTCGGCGAAGTTCCGCAAGGAGCGCGTCCGGAAGGAACTGGACGCTGCCGGGTTGGAGTTGGCCCGGTGGTGGACGGACGAGGAGGGGCGGTTCGCGCTGTCGCTGAGCATGGCGCGCTGACGGGGCGGGCGGCGGCGAGGGGCCCGGGGCCACCGGGCTCCTCGCCTCACCGGGGCCTTCCCGGATGCGGTTCGCTGTCCGACGGCCAGGGGCAGGGCCTGTCCTTCGGATCAAGTCGGAGGTGGCTGACGGTTTCTGTCCGGCTGGGGTGAGCGGGGGCACCTGCTCGAAGCAACTTGGGGGAAGGCGTGCCGACACCCGGCTCCCCAACTCCCCAACTCCCCAACTCCCCAACTCCCCAACTCCCCAACATGATCCGCCCGGACAGGGGCTCTGGCCCTGTCCGGCGGCCGCAACGGCGTCGGACCGCGCGGCAGGGTGGCGGCGTCGGTCGGTTCAGCCGGTGCTGCCGGCCCTGCTCCGCAGTCCTGCGGCGAGCGATGCCTCGCCGAAGGCGTCTGCGGCGAGCCGGGCCGCGACCGTCCTCCGTACGCTGCGGTCGGTGAGGGACGGGGCGTGCCGGGCCGGCGCCGTTTCGGCCCGGCACGCGGCGCGTCGTCGCCACGTCGCGGGGCGCCCCTCGGAATCCGACGGCCCCTGAACGGCCGGTCCGGACGGTGCGTGAGGCCCCGACATCTCGCGCTCGGTCACCACTTGGGGCACGGTGGAGTGACGTGCGACACAAGAGGCGGCCCTCGTACCGGTGGGAGCCGCCGGCGAGAGGAGCACCCGCATGTCCAACCACACCTACCGGGTCACGGAGATCGTCGGCACGTCACCCGACAGCGTGGAACAGGCCGTCCGCAACGGCATCGAGCGCGCCTCGCAGACCCTGCGCAATCTGGACTGGTTCGAGGTGACCCAGGTGCGCGGCCAGATCGAGGAGGGCCGTATCGCGCACTGGCAGGTGGGTCTGAAGGTCGGCTTCCGTCTGGACGAGCCGGCCTGAGCCACCCGCCCGCCCCCGGAGGCGGTCGCGAGCAGCCGGGCGCGTTCACGGCACGTGGGCCGTGCACACCCGGAGGGGAGCGGGAGGGGCGGACGTCACGTCCGCCCCTCCCGCTGCTGCGCCGCCCTCAGCTCTCCCGACGGGGCCGTCCAGCGGGCGTGCACCACGGTGAACCCCGCCCGCCGGGCGTCCGCGCAGACCAGTTCGTCGTCGTCCACGAGCACCCGGATCTCCCGGGTGCGGGCGAGGCGGCGCAGGACCGCGAGCTTGGTGTACCGGGCGGGCCGCCGGTCGGCGTCGCCGCGCATGTGCAACGGTCCTTCGGGCAGCCCCTGGGCGGCCAGCCAGTCCAGCGTGTCGCGCCGGCAGCGCTCGGGGCGTCCGGTGAGGTAGACGATCTCGCACTCCCTCGCGCTCTCGTGCACCAGCGCGATGCCCTCCGCGAGGGACGCGTCCTCGGGCGCGGCGGTGAAGAAGGCGTCCCAGTCGCGCGGCCTGCGCTCCAGGAACCGCTGCCGGTGCCCGGTGTCGGCGAGGGTGTTGTCCAGGTCGAACACGGCGAGCGGGCGCTTGTCACGGTTGGTCACGCCGCCCAGCCTAGGCCCGAGGCCGGTTCCAGCGATCACCGAGGAGGAGAGCCTCGGCCGCCCCGCGCGGAAGACGTCCCGCGGCAACACCCGGCGTCGCCGCGCGGGGCGGACGGCCACCGCGTCCCCGCGGGTCCCGGTCACCGCCGGCGGCGTGCGCCACCCGGATCCCGCAGGATCCGCTCAGAGCGTACGAGCCCGGGCTGCCGCGCCCGGAGAGCCGGAGAACCGGGTGCGGACGGTGTACGAACGGCTGCCGGTCACCGTGCTCATGGGGACGCGGCGATGGCGTCCCGCCGAGTGGTGCAGCCGATCGAGGCGCCGGAATCCGCAGGTCGGGGACGGTGGCTCCGCCGGACCGGGCGTTCGACTCGCTTCAACGGGGCGCCTCGTGGACTGCCGCTCGGTGGACCTGGTGACGGCCGACGGGTCCTTCGTGACGTGTACGCCGGAGCGGCACGCCGACCTGTTCTGGGCGGTGCGCGGGGGAGGCGGGAACTTCGGCGTGATCACCTCCTTCGTCCACCGGCTGCACCCGGTGGCCGACATTTTCGGCGGGCCGGTGTTCTATCCGCTCGACGCCGAGGTGCTGCGCCGCTACCGAGAACTGGTGGCCGGCTCCGACGAGCGCCTCGGCGCGCTGCTGATCGTGGGTCTGGGGCCACCGGTGCCGTTCCTGCCCGAACGCTGGCACGGACGGCCGTTGTGCGGTGTGGTCACCTGCTGGAGCGGGCCGGAGGAGGAGGACGAGCACATCCGTGCCCAACTGGCCGCGCTGGGGCCGGTGGTCGGGCAGCACCTCGGGCGCATCCCCTACCCGCTGGTCAACACCCTGTTCGACGAGCTGGTACCGGCCGGCCTCTTCCACTACTGGAAGGGCTCCTTCACCCGCGGCCTGCCGGACGGCGCCCTCGACGCCCTCGTCGAGTACGGTCCCACGACCCCCTCCGTCCAGAGCGTGACGGTCGTCTTTCCACTGGACGGTGCCTGCCACCGGGTCGCCCCCGAGGACACCGCGTTCTCCTACCGGGACGCCGACTACGCGATCGCGCTGAGCCCGACCCTCACCACCCGGGAGGACTGCGAGACGCACAAGGGATGGGTGCGGGCCTTCCACCGGGCGCTCGAACCGCATGCCATGGGCGGGGGCTACGTGAACTTCGTGACTCCTCCCCCCGGATAAATCCGGGGGGCTTCTCCTGTCGGTGGCTAGGCCACGTCGGGAAGGACCAGCCCGGCCCTGATAGCGACGTTGAGTGCGCCGACCTGATCGGCGTTGGCGGTGTGCCCGCACCGGGTGCACTCGAACTTCTCTTGGGTGGTGCGGTTCTCGCCGGACACGTGCCCACAGGCGGGGCAGGTGCGGGAGGTGTTGCGGGGGTCCACGGGGATCAGTACACGACCGGCGCTTTCAGCCTTGTGCGTGAGGATGTCCAGGAACACCCCCCAACCCGCATCGTGGATGCTCTTGTTCAGCCCGGCCTTCGCAGCAGCGCCGTTCGGCAGGAAGCCGCCGGGCTGCTCGGGGTCGGGCTTCGGCTTGGGTGCGCGGACCATGTTCGCGATGCTCAGGCGCTCGTGCGCGATCACGTCGTAGGCACGGACCATCGCAAGCGCGGTCTTGTGCGCGTGGTCGGTGCGCTGACGCCGGACCTTGCGGTGCAGCTTGGTGACCTTCTCCACGGCCCGGCGGTGCCTCGCCGACCGGTTCTCCCGCTTGCGGCGCGGGAACGCCTTGAGGGCGCACTGGGCTTCGGCGAGGGCCTCGGTGTTGCGCTTGCCGTGCCGTGGGTTGGTGATGTGCTCACCCTCGGAGGTGGTGAGGAAGTGGGCTATGCCCATGTCGATGCCGGTCACGGCGCCGGTGGCGGGCAGCGGCTCGGCCGGAACCTCATCACAGGCGAGGATCACGTACCACTGCCGTCCTTCGCGCTTGACGCTGACGGTCTTGACGCGGCCCTTGACGGGCCGGTGCTGGTGGACCCGGACGTGCCCCACGCCCTGGAAGCGGACTCGGGTGACGGGATCGTGCGGGGTGGAGTCCCACCGGCAGCCGTCCCCGTCCCTGGGAAAGTCCACGGTGTCGAACCAGTTCACGCCTCGGAACCGGGGGTATCCGGGCTTCTCTCCTGCCTTGACCCGGCGGAAGAACGCCTGCATCGCCTTGTCCAGGCGGCGCAAGGTGGCCTGCTGCGACGAGAACGACCAGCGTCCTTGCCGCTCAGGGTCGAGCGCCCGGATCTCCTTGAGCTGGGCGGACTGCTGCCCGTACTTGACGCTCGTCCTGGAGAGGTGCCGATAGGCGTCACGGCGTTCCTGCAAGGCAGCGTTGTAGAGGGAGCAGTGATCCCGCAGCATCTCGCCGAGAGCCTGGGCCTGGCGGACGGTGGGGCGAAGGAGGAACTTATACGCCCGGTGCACGGCCGGTCTCCTCCTCCTCCTTCTGCTTCTTCGTCCGGGGGCGTTCCCACTGGGTGTTGATGTACTTCTCCACCGTGTCGGCGCTGACCGCGCCGACCGAGGCTACGAAGAACGACGACGACCACAGCGTGGGCATCCGGCTCTTGAGGTGCGGGAACTCCTCCCGCAGCACGCGGGAGGTGAAGCCCTTGAACTGGTTCGCCACGTACGACGCCGAGGCTTTCGGCTCGTGCTTGACGAACAGGTGCACGTGATCGGGCATCACCTCGAGGGCGATGATCTCCCAGCCCTTCTCGGCCGCCTTCTGCTCGATCAGCTCACGCAGCCGGACCGCGACCTGGCCACCGAGAACCCTGCGGCGGTACTTCGGGCACCACACCACATGCAAGCCCAAGTCGTACACGCCGCCGGAGTACCGGCGGACCTTCCGCGTCACAGTCACCTGATCAATATACACGCGGCATGCATCTAGCCGAGGTGAACAGTGCGGACCCGTGAGCGCAGTTGAGGTCAGAGCAGTCCCGAGAAGCGATTCCCCCCACGCCTAAAGGCGCGGGTCCCCTCGCTAGCTATCCGATGGACGGTGACGACCAGGACCGTGTCCGGGTGAACTACCGGGGCAACCACGCCCGGCTGGTCGCCGTGAAGCGGCGCTACGACCCGGGGAACCTGTTCCACCTCAACCACAACATCGCGCCATGAGGAATCGCCGGGCCCGGCAGGTGTTGAACCTCGTATGAGCCCTGTGATCGCCTCGGCCCGCTTCTCCGTCCTCGACCGCTCCCGCACCCGTGAGGGGCACAGCGGCCCCGAGGCGCTGCGTGACACCGTGCGCCTGGCGCGGGAGCTGGAGGAGCTCGGCTACCACCGCTTCTGGGTCTCGGAGCACCACGGCGTGCCCGGGGTCGCCGGCTCCGCGCCGACGGTACTGGCCGCCGCCGTCGCCGCGGCGACCCGGACGATCCGCGTCGGCACCGGCGGGGTCATGCTGCCCAATCATCGACCGCTCGTCGTGGCCGAACAGTTCGGCGTGCTGGAGTCGCTCTTCCCCGGGCGCATCGATATGGGCCTGGGCCGCTCCGTCGGCTTCACCGACGGGGTACGCAAGGCGCTGGGACACGACAAGGAGGACGCCGAGGACTTCGGCGCCCAGATCGACGAGCTGCTCGGCTGGTTCCTCGGCACCTCCCCCACCGGCGTGCACGCCCGCCCGGCCGAAGGCCTGACCGTGCCGCCGTTCGTGCTGGCCATGGGTGAGGGCGCGACGATCGCCGCCCGCGCGGGCCTGCCCATGGTCATCGGCGACCTGCGCGGCCGCGACCGGATGCGGCGCGGCATCGACCACTACCGGGAGCACTTCCGCCCGTCCGCCTGGGCGAGCGAGCCGTATGTGGTGATCTCCGGGACGGTCGCTGTGGCGGACACGCCCGAACAGGCCCGTCGGCTGCTGATCCCGGAAGCCTGGTCGATGGCGCATTCCCGGACCCACGGCGTCTTCCCGCCACTGCCACCCGCCGGGCGCGTCGAGTCTTTCACCATGACGGCCAGGGAACGCGACCTGTACGAGTCCGGGCTGGGCGGCCACATCGCCGGCACCGAGGAGCAGGTGGCCGGAGAACTGGAAACGGTACTGAAGGAGACGGGCGCCCAGGAGGTCCTCGTCACCACCAGCACCCACGATCGTACGGCCCTGCTGGACTCCTACCGGCGGCTCGCCGCCCTGACCGGCCTCGCCGGGCCCATGGACACGGAGGGCGACGGGGCGGCGCACCGGTGAGCAGACCCGCCGGCGCGCGCCCGGTGCCCTCCGGTCATGCGCGGCCCCGGCGTGGAACGTCGCGGCCCCGTCCGGCGGCGTCGTCCCGCCGCGCGGTGGTGTCCCGCCGCGCGGTGGTGTCCCGCCGCGCGGTGGTGTCCGGAACGCCCTCGCTCTCGATGCGCTCCTTGCGGACGCGGCCCCGTACGGTCTCGTTCTCGACGTGCTCCTCCATGGTCAGCCGCACCCGTTCGACGGGTACCGCCCTGGTTTCCACGATGGGCCGCTCCTCGTGCAGCGTGACCTCGTAGTCGGCCTCGCCCATCTCGGCGCCGGACAGGGCGGCCTCGCGCTCGGCCTCCGTGATCGGCTCCCGCACCAGGCGTACCTCCTCATGGCGCACGGGCACGGTCTGTTCGACGTCCTCCGTCACGACGTACTTGTGCAGCTTGGCCCGGCCGGTCTCGCGCCGCTCGACGCGGACGTGCATCTCCTCCTCCATGCGTGTCATGGACTCGGCGCCCTGACCTGCCCGCACGCCGGTCCCGCCGGCGGTCGCGGCGGCACCCGTGGGGCCGGTCCTGCCGGCGGTCGCCGGCGTTCCCGTCGCGGCCGCCGATGCCGTCCCCGCGGTGGTGGTCGTCCTGGCCGCCGTCCGGTCCTTGCCCGCTGTACGGGCCGTACCGGCGGCACCGGCCGTCCCGCCCCGGCCCGTAGTTCCGGCGACACCGGCGGCTCCGACAGCTCCGGCGGCTCCGGCCTTGCCCATGCCGGGGCGCTTGCCGGTCCGGCCCTCGCCGGAGCTCTTGGAGTCGTCGCGCAGCACGCCACCCCAGTCGATGCCGTAGTAGTCGTACAGCCGGTGTTCCTCCGCCTCCGACAGGTGGCCGTGCGAGTCGACGTCGACGTCGGGTGCGCCCTTGATCTTGTCCTTGGGGTACGGGACTTCGAGGTGGTCCTCCACCAGTTCGGCGTCGCGGATGGGAATGAACGACTCACTGGTGCCGAACATGCCCGTCTTGACGCTCACCCACTCGGGGCGGCCGCTCATGTCGTCGAAGAAGACGTGCTTGGCCTCACCGATCTTGTTGCCCTCGCCGTCGTAGACGGGGTGATCCAGGAGAATCCTGACCTCATCGCGGGTGATCATCTGGCCTCACCCTCCTTTCAGGTATCACTCCCGTCCGGATGTCCTCCTTCGCGCGGTAAAAACTTCATATAAGGCGCAAAGCGCGCTTAATTTTCGACAGCGCTCACTTCCGGTGGTCGCGACCGGAGGTCCTCGACCGGGCAACGGGCCTGCTGTCCGGACCTGTGCCCGGTCCGCCGCTCCACCCCCTGACCGGCCTGCCGCCCTGCCCGCCGACCGGCCCGGTGGCCGGCCCGGTGGCCCCGCCCCGGACCGCCGTACGGTTGCGCGGCGGCGGCCAGGGCTCGGCGGTCCGGGTGGCTGCCCGGCGGGATGGCGGACCGTATCCCGACCTCGGCGACCAGGCCCCGGGCCGAGACCACCCGCCACAGGGACGCGAACAGGGTGTCGTCCCCGACGAAGGCCGGGGCGGTGGCAGGGGCTCCGCTCGCGTCGCGGTAGCGGATGCGGACCGGCTGCACCGGGACTCCGGCGTCGATCGCCGCCTGGAAGGCCGCCCGGCGGAAGGAGCCTTCTCCCCGGCCGCACCAGGTGCTGCCCTCGGGGAAGACCGCGACGGCCGAGCCCTCGCCGAGCGCCGCGGCGATTCGGGCGACCGTGCCCGGAAGAGCGCGCAACCGGTCGCGGTCGATGAACAGAACGCCGCTGCGCGCGACCAGCGGCCCCGCCAGCGGCCACTGCCGTATCTCGGCCTTGGCCAGCATGCGGGCCGGACGGACCGCGCTCAGCAACGGGATGTCCAGCCAGGAGATGTGGTTGGCGACGAGCAGCAGCCCGCCGGTGGGCACGGCGGCTCCGGTGGTCCGGACCCGGACCCCGGCGGTCCGTACGATCCACCGGCACCACCGGCCCACGAGACCTGCCGGGATCCGCCGCCCGACGGGCAGCAGCAGGACCCCGGCGAGCACCAGGACGACGACCGCGGTCAGCCGCAGCACCGCCCCCGGTACGGCCCTCGCGGTCCCCGTCGGCACCACGCAGCCGCTCGGGGTGCAGGGCGCGCCGGGCAGCCAGACGCTCATTTCGCCGGCACGAGGGAGAGGAAGTGCCGCAGATAACGCTGGTTGACCCGGTTCATCGGCAGCAGCACGTACAGGTCGGCGACCCCGAAGTCCGCGTCGTGCGCGGGCTCGCCGCAGACCCAGGCGCCGAGCCTGAGGTAGCCGCGCAGCAGGGCGGGCAGCTCGGTGCGGGCGGCGGGTGTCTCGCTTGTCGGCCCGGATGCCGCGGTCGTCGGCCGCCACGGGTGCAGGGGGCGTACGCGGTACTCCTCGGGGGCGAGGTGCTTGCCCTGGACGCGGTCCCAGGTGGCGGCGGCGAGCGTGCCGCCGTCGGCGAGCGGGACGGAGCAGCAGCCCGCGAGCCACTCGTGACCCCGGTCGATCATGTAACGGGCGATGCCGGCCCAGATGAGGCCTATGACCGCGCCGTCGCGGTGGCCGGGGTGCACGCAGGAGCGGCCGACCTCGACGAGACCCGGCCGGATCGGGTCGAGTGCGGCGATGTCGAACTCGGTCTCCGCGTACAGGCGGCCGGCGACCGCGGCGCGCTCGGGCGGCAGCAGCCGGTAGGTGCCGACGACCTGGCCGCTCACTTCCTCGCGCACGAGCAGGTGGTCGCAGTAGGCGTCGAAGGGGTCGACGTCCAGGCCCGGCTGCGGGGTGGCCAGCAGGGCACCCATTTCGCCGGCGAAGACGTCGTGCCGCAGCCGCTGGGCGGCACGCACGTCGTCCTCGTCGCGGGCGAGGGTGACGGTGTAGCGGGTGGGTGCCGCGGGCTTCGCGGGATGGTCTGCGGTCAGGACGGCGGTCATGGCTCTCTCCTGGTCACGTGCCGGAGCGGGGAGGATGGGGACTCCCCTTGTTTCTGCCGATGCCGGTTGGCGTGTACGTGACCTGAGCCGGGAGTACGGATGTGGGGATGCTGAATGCCTGGCGCTGCCCGTGCGGCGGCAGGCGTGGCCCGGACAGCAGACGGGACCGGGGATGAGCACCACTCCCGGTCCCGCCCGTCCGCCCCCTGGCGAACGTTTCCCTGCTGCCTGCCCGGCGGTTACCGGCCGGTTCCCTTGGCCGTGGCGCGCAGCCACTCCTTGTTCATCCCGGTGATGGAGGACAGCGGGATGCCCTTGGGGCAGGCGGTGGCGCATTCCCCGGCGAGGGTGCAGCCGCCGAAGCCCTCGTCGTCCATCTGCGCCACCATGTCGAGCACCCGGGTCTCGCGCTCGGGCGCGCCCTGCGGCAGCACGTTGAGGTGGTTGATCTTCGCCGAGGTGAAGAGCATCGCGGCGCCGTTGGGGCAGGCCGCGACGCAGGCGCCGCAGCCGATGCACTCGGCGTGCTCGAAGGCGAGGTCCGCGTCCGGCTTCGGAACGGGTGTGGCGTGCGCCTCGGGCGCGGAGCCGGTGGGGACGCTGACGTAGCCGCCGGCCTGGATGATCCGGTCGAAGGCCGTCCGGTCGACGACGAGGTCCTTCACCACCGGGAAGGCCGATGCCCGCCACGGTTCGACGTCGATGGTGTCGCCGTCCTTGAAGGACCGCATGTGCAGCTGGCAGGTGGTGGTGCGCTCGGGTCCGTGTGCGTCGCCGTTGATGACCAGCGAGCAGGCGCCGCAGATGCCCTCGCGGCAGTCGTGGTCGAAGGCGACCGGGTCCTCGCCCTCGAGGGTGAGTTCCTCGTTGAGGGTGTCGAGCATCTCCAGGAAGGACATGTCGGGTGAGATGCCGTCCACTTCGTACGTGGACATGGCGCCGTCGGCGTCGGCGTTCTTCTGCCGCCAGACGCGCAGGGTGAGCTTCATGCGTAGCTCCGCTGGGTGGGGTGGACGTACTCGAAGACGAGGTCTTCCTTGTGCAGGACGGGAGCGTCGCCTGTGCCGGTGAACTCCCAGGCGGCGGCGTAGGTGAACTCCTCGTCCCGGCGGGCGGCCTCGCCGTCGGGGCTCTGGGACTCCTCGCGGAAGTGGCCGCCGCAGGATTCGGCGCGGTGCAGGGCGTCGAGGCACATCAGCTCGGCGAGCTCGAGGTAGTCGACGATGCGGTTGGCCCGCTCCAGGGACTGGTTGAACTCCTCGCCGGTGCCGGGCACCTTGATCCTCCTCCAGAACTCCTCACGGATCTGCGGGATGCGCTCCAGCGCCTTGCGCAGGCCCGAGTCGGTGCGGGCCATGCCGCAGAACTCCCACATGAGTTCGCCGAGTTCGCGGTGGAAGGAGTCGGGGGTGCGGTCGCCGTCGACGGACAGCAGCAGGTTCAGCCGGTCCTCGGTCTGTGCCAGGACCTCCTGGACCTCCGGGTGTTCGGCGTCGACCTCGTCCTTGTGCGGGTTGCGCGCCAGGTAGTCGTTGATGGTGGCCGGGAGGACGAAGTAGCCGTCGGCCAGGCCCTGCATCAGCGCGGAGGCGCCGAGCCGGTTGGCGCCGTGGTCGGAGAAGTTGGCCTCGCCGACGGCGAACAGGCCGGGGACGGTGGTCTGCAGGTCGTAGTCGACCCACAGGCCGCCCATCGTGTAGTGCACGGCGGGGTAGATCCGCATCGGCACCCGGTACGGGTCCTCGTCGGTGATCCGCTGGTACATGTCGAAGAGGTTGCCGTACTTGGCCTCGACCGCCTTGCGGCCCAGCCGTTCGATGGCGTCGGCGAAGTCGAGGTAGACGCCCTGGCCGCCGGGCCCGACGCCCCTGCCCTCGTCGCAGACGTTCTTCGCGGCCCGGGAGGCGATGTCGCGGGGCACCAGGTTGCCGAAGGACGGGTAGATGCGCTCCAGGTAGTAGTCGCGCTCGTCCTCGGGGATCTTGTTCGGCGGCCGGTCGTCGCCCTTGGCCTTCGGCACCCAGATGCGGCCGTCGTTGCGCAGCGACTCGCTCATCAGCGTCAGTTTGGACTGGTGGTCGCCGGTGCGCGGGATACAGGTGGGGTGGATCTGGGTGAAGCAGGGGTTGGCGAAGTACGCTCCGCGCCGGTGCGCCCGCCAGACGGCGGTCGCGTTGGAGTTCATGGCGTTGGTCGACAGGTAGAAGACGTTGCCGTAGCCGCCGGTGGCGAGGACGACCGCGTCCGCGAAGTAGGTGTCGATCTTTCCGGTGATCAGGTCCCGGGCGACGATTCCGCGGGCCCGGCCGTCGATGACGATCAGGTCGAGCATCTCGGTGCGCGCGTGCATCTCCACGTTGCCGGCCGCGATCTGCCGCGACAGCGCCTGGTAGGCGCCGAGGAGGAGCTGCTGGCCCGTCTGGCCGCGGGCGTAGAAGGTGCGGGAGACCTGGACGCCGCCGAAGGAACGGGTGTCGAGCAGACCGCCGTACTCGCGGGCGAACGGCACGCCCTGGGCGACGCACTGGTCGATGATCTCGACGGAGATCTGCGCGAGCCGGTGCACGTTGGACTCGCGCGAGCGGAAGTCGCCGCCCTTGACGGTGTCGTAGAAGAGGCGGTGTACGGAGTCGCCGTCGTTGCGGTAGTTCTTCGCCGCGTTGATGCCGCCCTGCGCGGCGATGGAGTGGGCGCGGCGCGGGGAGTCCGTGTAGCAGAACTGGATGACGCGGTAGCCCTGCTCGGCCAGCGTGGCGCCGGCGGAGCCGCCGGCGAGGCCGGTGCCGACGACGATGACGGTCTGCTTGCGCCGGTTGGCGGGGTTGACCAGCTTGGCCTCGAAGCGGCGCTTGTCCCAGCGCTCCGCGATCGGCCCGGACGGGGCCTGGGTGTCGACGACCGGCTCACCGGTCGTGTACTCGGCAAAGGTAGTCATATCAGCTCACCACTCCGGTCATGACGCCCACGGGGACGGCGAGGAAGCCGATCGTGAGCAGCAGCGCGAGGACGTTCGCCAGGGCCTTCAGGGCGCGGTCGCGGGTGCGGCTGCCGACGCCGAGGGTCTGGGCGGCGCTCCAGAAGCCGTGCCGGATGTGCAGGCCGACGGCGAGCACCGCGACGATGTAGACGACGTTGCCGTACCAGGTGGAGAAGGTGTCCACGACGTTCTGGTAGGGCTTGCCCTCCTCGAAACCGCCGGAGTGCACATGGCCGGTGGTCAGGTCGAGGATGTGCCAGACGATGAACAGGGCGAGGATGATCCCGCCCCAGCGCATGGTGCGCGTGGCGTAACTGGACCGCGCCTTCTTGTGGACGTACTTGCTGGGGCGCGCCTTGATGTCGCGGCGGCTGAGCTGGTACGCGGAGACGGCGTGCGCGACGACCGCGACGACGAGCACGACGCGGACCACCCACAGGGCCCACTCGTAGTGCAGGAGCGGCTCGCCCATGGTGCGCAGCCAGTGCGCGTACTCGTTGAACTCGGGCGCGCCGAAGTAGATCTTCAGGTTGCCGAGCATGTGGGCGACCAGGTAGAGCAGCATGATCAGGCCGCTGACGGCCATCACTGTCTTCTTGCCGATGGTCGAGTTCCACACGGTGCGTGCCATGGACGGTCGTCGGTCCGTCCGCGTTGCCAGAGCCATGTCACAGAACGCTAGGGCCAAAGGTCCCCATCGGTCCAAGACATGGAATCCCTCGTTTCCATAGCCTCCCCCTATGACGGCACTATGCTGGGCCCATGCAGTTCCAGCAGCTCCAGTACTTCGTGGCGGTCGCCGAGACCCGGCACTTCACCCGGGCCGCGGAACTGGTCCATGTCGCACAGCCGTCCCTGTCGCAGCAGATCAAGGCACTGGAGCGGGAGCTGGGGGCGGATCTGTTCCTGCGGGCGCGCGGCAACATCACGCTGACCGACGCGGGCGAGGCACTGCTGCCGCTGGCCCGGCGCATCCTGGCCGACGCGGACACGGCCCGGCACGAGGTGCAGGAGCTGGCCCAGCTGCGCAGCGGCCGGGTCAGGCTGGGGGCGACCCCGAGCCTGTGCACCGGGCTGCTGCCGGACGTGCTGCGCGCCTTCCACGACCGCTATCCGGGCGTCCGGCTGCTGATCGAGGAGAGCGGATCCCACGACCTGGTGCGCGAACTGGCCCGCGGCGCCCTGGACCTGGCCCTGGTCGTGCTGCCCCTGCCGACCCCCTCCCCCGCGCTCACCACGGTGGAGCTGCTGCGCGAGGACCTGGTGGTGGTCTCCTCCCCGGACGTCCCCAAGCCCGGCCGGGGCCGGCGCACCGTACGCGTCGCCGATCTCGAGGGCGAACGCCTGGTGATGTTCCGGCACGGCTACGACCTGCGGGAGCTGACGGTGGCCGCGTGCCGTGCGGAGGGCTTCGAACCGGACTTCGCGGTGGAGGGCGGGGAGATGGACGCCGTACTGGGCTTCGTCCGGGCGGGCCTGGGCCTGGCCGTGGTGCCCCGCATGGTCGCCGCGCGGTCCGGCCAGGGCCTGCGGGTCACCCCTTTGGCCCGCCCCGGCCTCGACCGCACCATCGCCCTGGCCCACCGCAGCGACGTGGCTCCGCCCAGAGCGGCCCGGGAACTCCAGCGGATGCTCCTGGAGCGGTGACCCGCGGCACCGGCAGACGGCACCGGCCCGGGCATGGCCGGCATCACCCACCACCACTGCCGGAACCGGGACCACCCGGGTACCCGCCCGACCCGTGCCGTCCGCAGCGACGTGGCTCCGCCCAGAGCGGCCCGGGAACTCCAGCGGATGCTCCTGGAGCGGTGACCCGCGGCACCGGCAGACGGCACCGGCCCGGGCATGGCCGGCATCACCCACCACCACTGCCGGAACCGGGGCCACCCGGGTACCCGTCCGACCCGTGCCGTCCGCAGCGACGTGGCTCCGCCCAGAGCGGCCCGGGAACTCCAGCGGATGCTCCTGGAGCGGTGACCCGCGGCACCGGCAGACGGCACCGGCCCGGGCATGGCCGGCATCACCCACCACCACTGCCGGAACCGGGGCCACCCGGGTACCCGTCCGACCCGTGCCGTCGACCGCTGTGCCCGTCCGCACGTGCACCATGAGACGGACCGGTGACCGTCCGCACCCGCACCCGCACCCGCACCCTCAGACGAACCGGTGGCCGGAACGCGCCTCGCCCAGCGGCCGGACGGCACCCGGCACCTGCGGAATCCCGATGCCGTCCGGCACGGAGCCGGAGCCGGAGGGCCCGCCGGCCTCCGGCCCGGCCGGCGGAGAGCGGGAGAGGGCGCGGCCGAGACGGCCTCACGGTGCCCGCCGCCACGCCACGCCACGCGGCCGACGGGTTCACCCCGTCGCGTCCACCAGGGCCAGTTCGTGCAGCCGCTCCGGAGGGCCGGGGCGGGCGTAGTACCAGCCCTGGGCGGTGTCGCAGCCGAGTATGCGGAGCTGTTCGGCCTGGGCTCCCGTCTCGACGCCCTCCACCGTCACGGCGAGGCCGAGGCTGTGGGCCAGGGAGACGATCCCCTCGACGATCTTGAGGTCGACCGGGTCCGCCGGGAACTGCTGCATGCTCTGGGTGAAGGAACGGTCCAGCTTGAGAACGCTCACCGGGAGGCGGCGCAGGTTGGCGAGGTTGGAGTAGCCGGTGCCGAAGTCGTCCAGGGCGATGTCCACACCCATCTCCGCGAGCCGGCGCAGCGGCTTCAGCAGGTCGTCGTCCGCGCCGATGAGCGCCGACTCGGTCACCTCCAGGCACAGCGCGTTCGGCTCGACGCCGGTGCGCTCCAGGATGTCGACGGTGTCCTGGACCAGGCCGGGGTGGGTGAGCTGGCAGGGGGAGAGGTTCACGTTGACGCGCAGCGGGCCGAGCGCGTCCGCCCCACCGTGCCGCTCCTGCCAGGTGCGGGCCTGGCGCACGGACTGCTCGAGCACCCAGCGGCCCAGCGGGACGATCAGCCCGGTGTGCTCGGCGAGCGGGATGAACCGGTCCGGCGACAGCACCCCGTGCTGCGGGTGCAGCCAGCGCACCAGCGCCTCGGCACCCCGGACGCTGCCGTCGCCGAGGTGGACCAGCGGCTGGTACTCGATGAAGAACTCGCCCCGTTCCAGCGCCGCGGGCAGCGCCGTGGTGAGGCCGTGCCGGGTGATGGCGCGGGCGTCGGACTCCGGGTCGGCGAGCTCGAAACGGTTGCCGCCCGCCGACTTCGCCCGGTACATGGTGATGTCGGCGCTGCGCAGCACCTCTGCCGGGCTGCGCTCCCCGGCCGGTCCCTCGACCACGCCGATACTGCCGCGCACGGTCAGGTCCCGGCCGTCGACGCCGATGGGAGCGAGCAGCGCGTTCATGATGCGGGTGGCGAGTTCGTCGACCGTGTGCTGGGTGTCCGGGCCCGTGGTCAGCGCCACGAACTCGTCGCCGCCCAGCCGGGCGACCATCTCTCCGGGCGCCGTGGCGCAGGACTCGAGCCGGTCGGCGACCTCCACGAGCAGCCGGTCGCCGGCCGCGTGCCCGAGACTGTCGTTGACGGTCTTGAAGCCGTCCAGGTCGAGGTAGCACAGGCCGAAGCGCTGTCCCTCACCGGCGCTCAGCGCCTTCTCCAGCCGCTCGAAGAAGAACGTGCGGTTGGGCAGACCGGTCAGGGCGTCGTGGGTGGCCTCGTAGCGCAGCCGGAGGTTGAGCAGCCGCCGCTCGGTGGTGTCCTCCATGAGCGCGAGCTGATACTGCGGTTCACCGTCTGCGTCGCGCAGCAGGGACACCGTGAGGTTGGTCCACAGGACCGTGCCGTCGGGCCGGTAGAACGCCTTCTCGAGGTGGTAGTGCTCGCGCTCGCCGCGTACCAGTTCGTCGTAGAGGGCCCAGGTCTGCGGAGCGTCGTCGGGATGCGTCCACTCCAGGACGCTGCGGCTGCGCAGGCTCTGCTCGGACAGGCCGAACATGCGCAGCAGGGCGGCGTTGACCTGGAGGACGTTGCCCTTGAGGTCGGCGATGCCGATACCTATGGCCGCGCCTTCGAAGACCGCGCGGAACCTTGCCTCGGTGGCGTGCAGGGCCTGTGCCACCACGCCCTGTGCCCGGAGCGCGGCCTGGGCGATGGCCTCCTGCTCGGCCAGCGTCCGTTCGCGCAGCGCCTGCGCGTATCCGGCGGCCATGGCGTGCTGCAGCCTGGCGCTGCGCGCCCTCAGGTCCTCTCCGTCGCCGTCCCCGCCGCAGTACAGGACGAGGTAGGCGTCCACGCAGTCCAGGGTCCGGCTGAGCGCTTCCGGGTCGGTGCAGTGCGCCTCCACCAGGGCGGCGCCGACCGCCTTGCCGGTGTCCGGGTCGAACGCCCTCGCCCGTAGCGCCTCGCTCAACCGCCTGGCCAGCGGGACCAGTTGTTTCTCGAGCTCCAGCCGGGTCAACGAGGTCGAGGTCACCGGGAAGACCGCCCGGCCCCAGATCGTCGCGAACCGGCGCAGTCTGCCCTCCGGCCCGTCCGGCTCCGCGCTCACGCTGTACGCCCCACGCCCGCGTAAGCGGAGAAGACGTAGGGATCCTCGTCCTCCGGCGCGGTCTCCGGCCGCCACTTCGGCATCGGCACCAGTCCGGGTTCCACCATGTCGTACCCCTCGAAGAACCGCGCGATCTCGTCGCGCGAGCGCATGATCAACGGGTTGCGGATGTTCCTGTACACGTCCACCGCGCCACCGGCCCGCTCCGGCGGCAACGGAATTCCCTCGTACGAGGCATGGGTGAGCATCAGCATACTGCCGGGCGCGAGCGCGTCACGCAGCTCGGCCACCGCCGCGTACGGGTCGTCCGCGTCCTCCACGAAGTGGAGGACGGCGACGAGCAGCAGCGCCACCGGCCGATTCAGGTCGATCAGGCGCCCCACCTCGTGACTTCCCAGAATTTCCTGGGGCTTTCGGAGGTCGGCGGCGACAACGTCCGTGTCCTCGTTGCCCTCGAGGACGGTCTGACTGTGCGCGACGGCCACCGGATCGTGGTCGACGTAGACCACTCGCGCGCCGGGAACGGCCGCCTGCGCCACCTCGTGCACATTGCCGAACGTCGGAATTCCGGAGCCGATGTCCAGGAACTGGGTGATGCCCTCGCCGGCCGCGAACCGCACCGCCCGGTGCAGGAACGCCCTGTTCGCCTGCATGATCTTGGGCAGTCCCGGCATGAACTCCATGGCCCTGCGGGCCGCTTCCCGGTCGACCTCGAAGTTGTGCGAACCGCCCAGGTAGTAGTCGTACATCCGGGAAACGCTGGGCACCGTGATGTCGATGCTCCGTGGGGCCCAGGCGGGACGCTCCATCTATCTCTCCACAGCGTAGGCGATCCGGTGTCCGGGCCGAGGCTACTGATCGCTCGCCAATGGGGCGACCCCAAACGGAAATTGACCGTCCGTTCCCGGTCACTGCCTACGGCATGTGCCGAATTGGCAACCGTGTGCACACTGTGAAAGGCATGTGCGGCATTCCGGAGAGTTCCGACACACGGGGAAGTCCGGCACAGGGAGAAAACCGGGCGCGCGGAATGGCGCGACACCCGGAAGAAACCGCCTGGCGGCGCAGGAAGGGTGAAGAGCACGGGAAATTCCACGAGTTCCGGCGAATCGCAGCAAAACGGTCCGCCTCTCCGCAGGACGCGGAGAGGCGGACCGGGGCCGGCGACGCCGGACGGGAACGACACCCTGGGGTGGACGCGCTACTTCTCCGGCGCGCCGACCGGCTCTCCGTTCGGCCGCACCGCGTACCACGTCCCGCCGACGCCCTGGCCGTTGGTGTCACCCTCGGCCTTGTCGCCCGCGAAGGTGTAGATCGGCCAGCAGCCGATCGTCTGCTGCTCGGCCTTGTTGTCGGGACGGGTGAAGGTCATGTAGTTCTTCTTCTTGATGCCCTTGGTGTCGTTGATGTCGACCGGCGCCACCACCGGCCACTTCTCCAGACAGGCACCGGTGCAGGCGGAGACCGGCTTCGGCCAGGCCTCGTCCTTCATGAAGCGGTAGACCGTCCTGCCGTCCCTGTCGACGACGATCTCGCCGAGTTCGGGATCCTTGCGGGTGGACAGGCCGGGCTGCTCGCCGGCCTCCTGCGCCTTCTTGCCCTCGGGGGTCAGCGCGAACCACTTGCCGCCCACGCCCTGGCCCTTGACGTCGCCGGCGTTGACGTCCTTGACGTAGTGGTAGGCGGGCCAGCCGTCAACGGTGAGCTGCTTGGTGCCGTCGGCCCGGGTGACCTCGCCGAGCAGGGACTCGTCGATGCCCTCGCCGGCGGCGGCGTCGTCGGCGAGCACCGGCGGCCAGGTCTCGGCGCAGTCACCGTCGCAGTTGGACTTGGGGGGCTCGGCGGTGTCCTGGTCGAAGCGGTAGAGCGTGAGTCCGAGCTCGTCCGTCACCAGCTTGCCGAGTTTGGCGTTGGTGGCGACGGCAAGCTCGCCCACGCCGCCGGCCGGGCTCGTGGAGGGCCCCGCGCCGGCCCCGGTGTCGATGCCTCCGAGGTCTCCGGGCACGGCCGAGGCGCCCACGTTCTGACTGCTGGCCGGCGGGGTGTCCTGACCACACGCCGTCGTCAGCGTCAGCACCACCGCGGCGCTCACCACCAGTGAGGCGGTCCGCCAGGAGGTCTTCATCTCAACTCCAGATCATCGCAAGGGGGTTGCAGCGCCCTGCTGCGCCGCCGCTCGACATGGAGTACGCACGACGGCACCTGCCGTGTTCAACGCGGGCCGATATTTCTTCCGGAGTCCGCGATTCCTCCCCTTCTCACCCGGTTCGCCCCTCCCTCATCGCACATCCACCCGCACTCCCCCAACGGGCGATCAGCGACGGATCAAACAGGAGTTGCCGGTTTTACCTCCATCGGGGTATTTCGTCGGCACTCGCGCGTGTCCCGACGGAGCACGGCTCATGATCTTCGTCGTGCAAGGACTCGTACCGACCCGATCCGCCTTTGCCGCCCGCGTGTTGGCGACGGCGACACTGACCTGGGCGCTCGTCGGCGCGCCGGACGCGGCGATGGCCGACGCCTGCGCCTACGCCTCGACCGGCCCGGGGGGAACGGAGGCGGTGGCGATCGTCGGAGACATGACCTGGCCGCTCCCGCCGCTCTGTTCACCCCCCGCGCCCCCACCCACGCCTACACCCACACCCACGCCGACCCCGCCACCACCTCCACCGCCTGCGCCCGAACCCACTCCGACCCCGTCACCCCCCGCTCCCCCACCGCCGAAGCCCACCCCCACCCCCACCCTCACCGCAAAGCCCGATCCGCCCCCGCCTCCGCCCCCGCGCCGGGCCCGCCCGGCACCGCCTCCCCCCACCCCGGCCCTCACGCCCCCTCCATCACCGCACCCCGCCCCCACACCCACACCGTCGGCCGCCCCCGCTCCCACCCCGCGCCCGTCCCTGACGCCCGTGCACTACCCCCGGTATCACGCCGCATCCCCGGTCGAGCGGCCGTCCGGTGGCGCCACGTCACCGCTCACCTTCGTCCTGCTCATCACCATGCCCGCGGTCGTCGCCATCGCCGCACTCCGGCCCCGCTGAGCCCCGGATCCGCCCGTCCCCGCCGAACCCGACAACCCACCGTGGAGGCACCTCTTGCCGGAATGGCTTGTTCTCACCCTCGCGATGCTGGCCGTCTGCGTCGTGGTGGTCGCCATCACCCTCGTACGTCACCGCGCGGCACCCGACGACGAGGACCCCAGCGAGACCCCGGACGTCATCGAGTACATGACGATGTGGATCGGCGTGGTGTACGCCATCGTCCTGGGCCTGGCCATCGCCGGGGTCTGGGAGGGGCGCAGCGCCGCTCAGGACCATGTGCGGGCGGAAGCGGTGGCGCTGCACGAGATCTCGGAGCGGGTACGAATCTATCCGGCCGACGTCCGTGAACGCATTCGGGACGATGTCAACGCCTATGTCGGACACGTCGTGACCACCGAGTGGCGTGCCATGGCCGACGAGGGAGAGGTCACCGAGCGCGGGACGGAGCTGCTCGACCGGATCCGCCGGGACGTCACCGACTACGAACCGGCGACGGATTTCGAGGCTCAGGCCTATCAGCCGCTCGTCGACCAGGTGTCCGCCGCCGACCAGGCACGCGCGGCCCGTGCGGAGTCGACCGGGGAGACCATGCCGGGCGTGGTGTGGTTCGGGCTGATCGGCGGCGCGGTCGTCACCATCGGGATGATCTTCGCGCTGCAGATCCGGCGCACCCGGCGTGAGCTGATCCTCGCCGGACTGTTCTCGGCGCTGATCGCCTTCCTGCTCTTCCTGATCTGGGATTTCGACGCGCCGTTCAGCCGTGGGCTCGCCGCGTCGGCCGATCCGTTCCGCCTCCTGTTCCCCGGCATCGGGAGCTGACCGGCCCGCACCACGGTTCCGGTCCCGGGGACGTGCGCCACACCGTGCGCGTCCCCCTTCCGCGGTATCGGTGGTCCCCCGTGCGGCCCACGGGAGTAACCCGTTCGCGCGACTGCGATCGCGCCGCCCGGCGCGGCTTCCTAGCGTTTCGGGCATCGGGGACGCATCCCTGGCGCGAGCGGAACAGGTCCGCCGCTGCTCCCCGGAACCCGGAGGACTCGCCATGCACGCGATACGCGTCGCTTCCGCCGCACTCCCGGGCGTCGGCACCCTCGCACTCGCCGCCGCACCGGGTGCCGTCGCCGTGGGCGGCGATGTCACGCCGTTCGGTTTCGGTCTCCGGCCCGCCCTCGTCGAGCCCGGCGACCTGATCACTCCGCACGTGGACCGGACCGACGGTGAGCGCGAGGGGCGTGCGACGGTCTCCTCACAGGTCCTCGACACCGTGACCGTCCCGAAGAACCGCCCGAAGGCCACGACGGAGGTGTACCGGGACGCCAGGCCCGGCGCCGTCCACCAGGTGGCCTTCACCTGTGACGGGGTCACCGGCACCACGAGCCCGACCATCGCCGGTGGCCGCCCCGTGCCGCTCCCCTCCACGCTGCCCGTGGAATCCGGGAACTCGGCCGGGCACCCGAGGGGTGTGCACGCCGGGGAGGGCGGCAGTCCGGCCGGCCTCGACCTCGGTGGGATCGGACTCGGCACCGCACTCATCACGGGTTCGGTGGGCGCCGCGTACCGCTTCGCCCGCCGCGACGATGCGCGGGACGGCGCGGGACGGCGCATGACGGCACCACAGAACGTCAGGGCGGCCCGTCGGCAGGGCGGCAGGTACCGAGGGCAGCAGGAGCACACGGCTGCGCCCCGGGTCCGGTCGGGGATCCGGGGCGCGGCCTCCGGTCACACATGCGAAAAGGCCGCTGCGGAAAATGGCTTCAGAGCTGCTTCTCGGCACGACGGCGCATCCAGAAAACACCGCCCGCCACGACCGCGGCGGCCACCAGTCCGCCGCCGATGGCCATGTCGGTCGGGGTCGCCCCGTCGGTGCTGCTGCCGCCGAGGCCGCCGCGGACCCCGCCGAGGACGGTGAAGGCGGCCGGCCGGGTCAGGCTCCGGCCGGAGCAGTGCACCGTGATGTCGTACGAGCCGGCGCGGGCGTCGTTGTAGATGGTGGCGGTGCCCTTCGCGGTGTCGCCGGAGCCGTGGACAGACGTCAGGTTGGTCCTGGGGAAGGCGTTGGACGTGGCATGGCCGCCGTTGGGGCAGCCGTCGACGGTGATGGTCAGCTGACCGCCGCGGGCGATGACGCTGGGCAGGGCGACGATGTTGGACGGGCTGGGTACCCGGCCGCCGTCCGCGACGGCGACCGGGGCGGCGAGCCCGAGGACGGCGACCGCGGCGCCCGCGGACGCCAGGGCACGTGACTTGCGCATGTGATCCTCCGCGGAAGACGCCCCGGGTCCGGTCCCCGGTCGATCGGCGAGAAAGCGCCTCCCAGCAAGACCCTCAGTTGCCGTGCCCCTGAGCGCATTTCGGCAATGGTCCGTCCCGGTGAGGCGGCGGCCCGCCCGGATCCGTACTTTCGAATATCGCCGCAGGTCACGGGCCATCAGAGGATCTTCGTTCGGCGGCACCCCGGATGGCTTACCGATCACCGCCCGGCCACCCGTTCGCGCTTGCCCCGTCGCCGGTTGTGTGCGCCGCCTTTAGCGTTTCCGCCATGCGCGAGTGACACGGCGACGGCCGTGTCGAGAGGGGAAAAGCGAATGTCTGCTTTCGAACCGGACCAATTCGAAGAGGAGGCGCGGCGGAAGAAGCGTGCTCCGTGGGGCGTGATAGCGCTGGTTCTGCTCACCGGCCTCGCGCTCATCCGAAATGGTTCGGGGGAGTTCGACGAGGGGCCGCCGCAGCCTGCCGTGGCCGCCGCCACGGACAGCAGGGTGCCCGGCGCCACCACGGCCGCGGCGGTGCGGTCGCTGCCGTACTCGATTCCGGGCCGGGTCCGGATTCCGGCGATCCAAGTGGACGCACCGGTGATGGCGGTGGGTCTGGACGGGGAGGGGTGGGTGGAGGCGCCGCCGCCCGAGGACCCCAATCTGGCGGGCTGGTTCACCGGCGGGGTCACGCCCGGGGAGAAGGGCACGGCGGTCGTGGTCGGCCATGTCGACAACAGTCTGGGCCCGGCCGTCTTCTACGGGCTCGGGGCTCTGAAGAAGGGCGATCGCGTCGAGATCGAGCGTCAGGACGGAAAGACCGCGGTGTTCGAGATCTACGGAATCGAGGTCTTCGCGAAGAACGACTTTCCCGGTGACCGGGTCTACAACTCGAAGGGCTCGTCGGAATTGCGGGTCATCACCTGCGGTGGCGGTTTCACCCAGCAGAACGGTTACGACGGGAACGTCGTCGTCTTCGCCCGCCTGGCCGAGGCCCGCTGAGCGGCCGGCCTCGTCCGGACGGACGGGACGGCCCCGCTCAGACGTGTTGCCGGCGGGGCACCGTGACCCGGTAGCCGGAGTCCAGCAGTTCGGGCAGGTACTCGCGCAGGGCCCGCACGCTCTGGGAACGGTCGCCCCCGGCGTCGTGCGAGAGCACCACGACGCCGGGGGCGGCGCCGTTCTCCACCCGGTCGACGATGGTGCGGGTGCCGGGGCTGGTCCAGTCGAGGGTGTCCACGGTCCAGGCGAAGGGTTCCATGCCCAGTTCGGCGCCGAGTTGGAAGGCGGCACGGTTCCAGGCCCCGTAGGGCGCGCGGAACCACTGGGGGCGTTCGCCGTACCCCTTCTCGATGATGTCGCAGGTGCGTTCCATCTCGGAACGGATCCTGCCTCGGGTCAGACGGGTGAGCAGGGGGTGGGACCAGGTGTGGTTGCCGACGACGTGCCCCTCGTCGGACATACGGGCCAGCAGGTCCTTGTGGTAGGAGACCATTTCCCCGCACACGAAGAACATCGCGCGGACGTCGTACGCCGCGAGCGTGTCGAGGATGTCCGGGGTGTAGCGGGGGTCGGGTCCGTCGTCGAAGGTCAGCACCATGGTGCTCCCCCGCCCGGAGACACGCAGCAGCGGTGCGCTCCGCACCGGGGTCCTGCCGGGGGGCCTCCTGGGCGGGCCGTAGCCGGTGAGGGGTCTGAGGCGGTACGCGGAGGGCTTGAGCGGGCGGCCGGCGGCCTGGGCTCCGGCGGCGGGCGGGGCGGGGCGTGCCGCCTCGGTGCCGGGGCCCGCCGTCAGGAGCCCGGCCGCGCCGGCCGCTCCTACGACGGCGGCGCCGGTGAGCAGCGCCCGGCGCCGCGTGAGCAACTGATCCTTCTGCATGACTCATCACTCGCCCGCCCGGCGACGGGTGACCTCGGCGACACCTGTGCGGCGGGGCGTTTCCACCCGCTCGGCCCAGTGCCGCCGTTGTACGGGCGTCCGATAGCCTCGGCGCCGTGACGGAGGAGCGCTCGACGCAGTTCGAACGGGGTACGGACGGCCCGAAGGTGATCGTGGTCGGAGTGGACGGCTCCGACACCTCTCTGCGGGCGGCGGCCTACGCCTCCGGTCTGGCCCGGCGGCAGCACGCCCTGCTCGCCGTCGTGTACGTGCAGCCGGTGCTGGCGGCGGGCGCGGCGCTCGGGGCGCCGGTGGCGGAGACCACGGACGAGATCGCCGAGGACCTGGTGAGGCAGGTCCGGGAGGCGTCCGAGCAGGTCCGGGGGGTGTTCGACTTCCGTTGGGAGTTCCACACCTTCCGCGGCGACCCGTACAACGGCATGGTGAGGGCGGCGGACGACCTCAAGGCGGACGCGGTGGTGGTGGGCGCCTCGGAGCAGGCCGGCCACCGGTTCGTGGGGTCGGTGGCGGTCCGGCTGGTGAAGGCGGGGCGCTGGCCGGTGACGGTGGTGCCGTAGGTACCGCCGCGGCGGAAGGGGAGCGGGGAGGCGGGCGGCGTCAGAGGGTGCGCAGAAAGCCGAGGAGGATCTCGTCGAAGACCTCGGGCCGTTCCCTGCACGTGTAGTGTCCCGCCCCCTCGATGACGGCGGTGCGGCCGTCGCGTACACCGCGGACGAGACGCTCGGCCGCCGTTGCCGCCCGTGAGTACGCCGTACTGCGGGAGGCCGGCGGGGACCTCGCGGACGCCGGCCTGCGCACCTGTGTACGTGTTCGCGCACGGGTACTGACGCTGTTCGCCACCGTGGACGTGAACTGATCGCCCCCTTGCCCGGTACGGACTACTCCCCCATGACCAGCCCGTCTTTCGCCGCGCCCCGGCTCAGCACCACGTTCCGGATCCGGTCGCGGACGGACTCGACCTCGGCGCCCCCGGCGAGGGCCCGGTTGAGGTCGACCACGCGGCCGGCGTCCACGTCGTAGAGCTGCGGGAGGAACTCGGCCTTCGTCACCTCCCAGCGTCCGCCCGGGTGCTCGGGCGGGGTGAAGGTGAAGCGGCCCAGGGTGGACTGGTTGCCGCGGGGGTCCGGGGCCCCCTCGTGGTCGGTCGTCGCGCCGGCGATCTGGTCGCCCATCCCGTAGATCACCCAGGTGCCGTTGATCTTCTCGTACGCCTGCGGGACGTGGGCGTGGGCGCCGAGGATCAGGTCGATGTCGGGGCGGTGGCCGGCGCGGGCCGCGGTGAGGGAGTGGGCGAGAGCGATCTGCTGTTCGTCGGGGGCCTCCTGCCATTCGGTGCCCCAGTGCAGGGAGACCACGACCACGTCGGCACCCGCCTTCCGGGCCGCGCGCGCGTCGGCGAGGATCCGGTTCTCGTCGATGAGGCCGACGACCCAGGGTTCGCCGGGCGGGAGCGGGGCGACGCCGGTGCCGTAGGTGTAGGCGAGGTGGGCGACTTCGGCCCGGCCCGCGCGCAGAAGGGTCACCCTGCGTGCCTCGTTCTCGGTCCGGGCGGCGCCGGCGTGCCGCAGGCCTGCCCGGTCGAGGGCGTCCAGGGTGCGGCGGACGCCTTCGGTACCGTCGTCCAGGCTGTGGTCGGAGGCGGTGGAGCAGCCGTCGTAGCCGGTGGCGGCCAGGGCCTGGGCGATCTCCGGCGGGGTCTTGAGGTCGGGGGAGGCGGTGTAGTCGCCGTCGGCGCCGTACACGGTCGCCATGTGACACAGCGCCAGATCGGCGCCCGCGACGACGGACCGCACGCCGGAGAGCATCGGCCCGAAGTCATGGCCACTGCCGCCCGCGTCGAAGCGGGCACGGTCGATGACCGAGCTGTGCGGCAGCACGTCCCCCGAGGAGATCAGGGTGAAACCGCGGTCCCGCACGGCCGGGGCACCCGGATGGCCGGATTCCGGTGGTCGGTGCTCCCGGGTCTGCCAGGCTGCGCCCGCGGCGAGGACGACGGTGAGGGCCAGAGCCACCTGTCTACTGCGTGCGATCATCGCTTCACCCCGGTATGCGGCGTTCCACTGTCTTATTTACTGACAAATACATAAGAGTCACTTTCCGTGTCCCCGTTGTTCCGACACGCCGTTCAGGCCCCCCGGCGTGCGCGAACCGTCACCCGGACCGTTCGTCGAACCGTTCGTCGACGCGATCGACCGTCCGCCGCACGTCTTGGTGCGCGCCCTGTCCCCGACAGGGCGCCGTACGTTGCCATACCGTCATGACGGCCGGAATGACACTCATGAACGGGACAACCGCCGAGCACGAACTCGCCGCCCTGCAGCGCGAGCACGGCCGGCCCCTCTTCGCGCTGCTGCTCCGGCTCTGCGACGGGGACCGGCAGCGTGCCGAGGATCTCGTCCAGGAGACGCTGGTACGGGCCTGGCAGCACCCCGAGGCATTGCGCGCCGACGACTTCGACTCCGTACGGCCCTGGCTGATGACCGTGGGCCGGCGGCTCGCCATCGACGCGCGGCGGGCCCGTCAGGCGCGGCCGCCCGAGGTGGGCGACGCGGTACTGGAGAACGCGCGGGTGACCTCCGACCACGCCGAACGGGCCGCGGCGGCGCTCGATGTCCGCCAGGCTGTGAAGACACTCACTCCGGAGCACCGTGAAGTCCTGGTGCTCGTGTACTTCCACGGGGCGAGTGTGGCGGAGGCCGCGGCGACGCTGGGGATACCGCCCGGTACCGTGAAGTCCCGCGCGTACTACGCGCTGCGCGCCCTGCGCCGGGTGCTTCCGGGATACGCCGCCGACCTGCGGTGAAACCGGCGGCCGGGTCAAACCTCCGTAAAGCGCCTTGCCGACGACCCCTGTCGAGTAATCGGCTGTCCTCATCCGTGCTGCGGACCGGGGCCCGGGTTCGGGCGACGCGCACGTACCGGAGGAAGGCTGGAAGGGATGCCGCACAGAGGTCAAGAGAGCACCGACGGCACGGGTGACGGCGAACTGGCCGTCCCCATGGCCTGGTTGTATGCCGAGTACACCGCCGACGAACTGCTGCGCAGCGGCGACCTGATGCCGACGACGTCCTTCGAGTTCCGGGCCGGCCGGGACGCGCTGGCACTGACCGTCTTCCTGTCCGACACCGACTGCGAGCTCTCCGGCATCCGGGTGATCACCCAGCTGGAGACCTGGCTGTCGCTGACCGCGTACGACCAGCCGTGGCAGGAGTGGGTGCACCGAAGCCTGGCGGACCTGACCGCGGACGCCGCCACCGCCGCCGGCCGGACCACGGCGGATCCGGACCTGGAACTCGCCCGGTCGGCCTGGCACTGGCTGCGGGAGACGGAACTGCTCGCGCCCGATCTGAACGCGGTACCGGGCGGCGCCGCGGGGGCCGGAGAGGACGAGGGGCCGAAGGTGTGGACGCCCGCGTGGCAGCTCGGGCTACCGCTCGGGCACCTCGCCATCCATCTCTTCTAGCCTTTCGGTGAACCGGACCAATCCGCGGGCCGGAGGGCTCCGAATCCTTTGGTTACGATTCGGCATGCGGCTTGAGTGAATCGACTGCCTGGTGCGTACCGGTGGGAGCAACGAGTAACCCCACCCACACCCAACGGTACGAGGATTCGGCATGAGGTCCCTGGAAAGGCATCGCGACGTCGGCGCGTACGCGCTCGGCGTGCTGGACGAGGCGGAGGCCTTCCGCTTCGAGGACCACCTCATGGAGTGCCCCAGCTGCGCTGCACAGGTGACCGAATTCGGAGCGACGACACGGCAGTTGATGCTGTACCGGCGCTCCACACCGCCGCTGACGCACCCGATGCCCAAGCCGGGCCCGAGAATGCTCGACCGGATGCTGTCCGAGGTGGCGGGCCGCAGCCGGGCGGTGCGCCGTCGGCTGCTGTTCGCGCTGGCGGCCTCGGTGGTGCTCGCGACGACCGCGCCGGCGCTCGCCCTGATGTCGTCCTCGGACGGCGGCGAGCGGGCGCCCGAGAGCATCGCGGCGGCCGACGAGCGGTCCGGGGTGTGGGCGGAGATCACGACGGCGGACGAGGACTGGGGCAGCCGGCTGGAACTGAAGGTCAAGGACGGGGCGGGGCCCCGTGTCTGCCGGCTGGTGGTGGTCGGGCAGGACGGCTCCGAGGAGACCGTGACCAGCTGGCACGTGCCCCGTCACGACGCCCGCCCCAACACCATGACGGGCGGCTCCACCCTCCACAGCGGGCAGGTCGAGCGCTACGAGCTGCGCTCCTCGGACGGCGAGCACCTGGTGACGTTGAAGCCCCGGTGACAGCGGGGAGCCCCGCGCTCCTCCGCCGGGGTGAGGAACGCGGCCGGCCCGGACGGGGACATCCGTGCCGCGTGCGGGTTCCCGTCGCCGCGGGCGTTCCCGATGCCCGTGATCAAACCCTGGTCCCGCGGCGCGCCCTCGAGCTGCCGGCGCTCGCCGGGAAACAGTTCCGCCGGACGATGCCCGGGACCTGCCCCGGGTCCCTCACGGCACACACCACGAGCGGCGGATCGTAGGTCCTCAGGACACTGATCGCCACGGGCCGTACGCGAACGAGCCCGTGGTCCGCCGGCTGCTCGGTGAGAACGTCCGCAGCGCCTCGGGCCCGGGAAGTTCCGGCATCCGTCCGGGACGGCACTCCGGACCGGACCGGAGCGCCACCCGGGACCGGACCGGTCAGCGGGAGCCGTGTCCCGTGCCGCCGGTGCCGGCAGGGCCGCAGCTGTGGCCGTGCTCCGCCGGGTCCGTGGGGTTCGCGAAGGCGGAGGCCCTGGTCACGGAGAACTCGCACCACACGCATTTGCCGCCGCCGCGTGCCTCCACGCCCCATTCGTCCGCGAGCACCTCGACGAGAAGCAGACCTCGCCCCGAGACACCCGACTCCCCCGCCTCGCGGCGGCGCGGCAGGGCACTGGAGGAGTCCGCGACCTCCACGCGCAGCCGCCGCTCGCCGCCGGTGAGGACCCTGAGGGTGACGACGGCGGACCCCTCGGTGTGCATCAGGGCGTTGGTGATCAGCTCGTCGGCGGCCAGTTCGATCTCGTCGGTGCGGTTCCCGGCACCCCAGGCACCGACCCCGGCACGGATCATGCGCCGGGCCTCGATGAGGGCCTCGGGGTCGCCGGGGGCCACGTGCTGCTGGAGCCGGCCTCCCGCGCGCGGACTCTCCGGCAGGCGGCGGCGCAGCAGGAGCAGGGCCACGTCGTCCTCCCCGCCGCGCTCCTCGGCCACGTCGATGAGCCGGTCGGCCAGCTCGCGTACGTCCTCGGGGCCGGTGGTGACGAGCGCGGAGAGGGTCGCGATGCCGTCGTCGAGGTCGGCGCCGGGCTGCTCGACCAGGCCGTCGGTGCACAGCAGCAGCACGTCGCCGGGAGCGAGCTCCATCGTCCCGACCGGGTAGTCGAGCCGGTCGAACTCGGCGGACAGGCCGAGCGGCAGCCCGCCCGGCACGTGGACGCGGTGGCAGACGCCGTCGGCGCGCCGGACGAGTGGGTCGAGGTGGCCGGACCGGACCATCTGGAGGACGCCGGTGGACAGGTCCGCCTCTGCGTACAGGCAGGTCGCGGAGCGGTCCGTGTCGAGTTCGTGCAGGAAGGCGGAGGCCCGGGCCATCACGGTGGCCGGCGGGTGCCCCTCGGCGGCGTAGGCGCGCAGCACGATGCGCAACTGGCCCATGACGGCGGCGGCGTGGGTGTCGTGGCCCTGGACGTCGCCGATCACGGCGCCGACACGGCCCCCGGGCAGCGGGATCAGGTCGTACCAGTCACCGCCGATGTCCCGGCTGAGGCCACCCCCGGTGCTGGCCGCGCGGTAGCGGACGGCGATGTCGGCGCCGGGCACGCTGGGGATGGTGCGGGGCAGCATGGCCTGCTGGAGTCCCTGCGCGAGGTCCATCTCCTGCTCGTAGAACATGGCCCGCTGCATGCTCTGCGCGATGCTGCTGCACAGGGCGACGAGGATGTTGCGCTCCTCGGGGGTGAAGCCGCGCCGGTCGCTGTAGAGCAGGCCCATGGCGCCGATGGGGCGGGTCTGGACGATGAGCGGCAGGTAGGCCGCCGAGGTGATGTGCAGGTCGGTGAGGTGCGGCCACAGCACCGGGTAGCACTCGGCGAACTCCTCCGGCGACTCGATGAAGCGCGGGCTCAGTGTCCGTACGGCCTCGCTCATCGGGTACTGCTCGTCGATCCGGGTGATGCGGGTGCCCGGGACGAAGCTGTCGGCGGGCCCCTCCGCGACCAGCCGGATCCGGCCGGCCTCGACCAGACCCATGACGAGGCTGGTGGCGCCCAGATGGGTGAGGCCGTGGGTGTCCTTGACGACGTCGATGACGTCCTGCACGGTGCGGGCGTGGGCGAGGGCGGCCGTGGTGAGCTGAACGATGTTGGTCTGCTGGCGCAGGGCGTCCTCCTCGGCGCCCTGCGTCCCTCTCGCCTCGCTGTCGCTGAGTTCCTCCGTGGCGTCCCGGACGACGCCGAGGATGCCGTGGGGCAGTCCGGTCCCGTCCCGGCGGATATAGCCGTGACAGTGGGTCCAGCGCAGGGTGCCGTCGCGGCGGCGGACCCGGAAGTACGCGCCGTAGGTCTCGCTGCCGTCCTTCAGCGCCTGTGAGACGGCGGTGTCCAGGCGCACGATCTCGGCGGGCGGGATCCGGCTCACCAGCACGTCGGGATGGCCGGATTCGTCGGGGCGCAGGTCGAAGATGTCACGGGCCTGGGCGTCCATCAGCATCACCCGGGTGTCCAGGTTCCAGTCGAACCTGCCCATGTCGTTGAGCGCCAGGATCGGATCCGGGTGGTCCGGCCAGTCGTCCGGGAGTGACAGGGCGCTCGCTCCCCGATCAGCCATGGACCCACCTTGTCAGGGTTCATCCGATTCTTCGACCGGTGACATCCCCCGACGTCTCCGGGGACGTCTCGGCCGCTCCGGGTACACGGAGAGTCACAGGGAAGGCGGACAGCGACGGCGGCCGAAGGACGGCAGGCAAACGGGGACGGACAAACGGACAAGGGGCGGGGAGGGAGCACACGGCCGTGGAGTGGTTCACCGCATCCGGCTACTGGATGGGCCGGCTGGTCTTCCAGCGGGCGCTGGCCGGGCTGTACCTGATCGCGTTCCTGACGGCGGTGCTGCAGTTCCGTGCGCTGATCGGCGAACGCGGAATGCTGCCGGTGCCCCGGTTCGTGGAACGGACCCCGTTCGCGCGGGCGCCCGGTCTGTTCCAGCTGCGCTACTCGGACCGGTTCTTCGCGGGCTGCGCCTGGACGGGCTGCGCGGTGTCGGCGGCGCTGCTGGCGGGGATGGACTCCTGGCTTCCGCTGTGGGCCGGGATGCTGCTGTGGCTGGTGCCGTGGGTGCTGTACCTGTCGATCGTCAACGTCGGGCAGACCTGGTACGCCTTCGGCTGGGAGTCGCTGCTGCTCGAGGTCGGCTTCCTCGCGGTGTTCCTCGGCAACGACGAGGTGGCCCCGCCGGTCGTCGTGCTGTTCCTGCTGCGGTGGGTGCTGTTCCGGGTCGAGTTCGGTGCGGGGCTGATCAAGATGCGCGGTGACGCGTGCTGGCGGAAGCTCACCTGCCTGGACCACCATCACGAGACCCAGCCGATGCCGGGGCCGCTGAGCTGGTTCTTCCATCATCTGCCGAAGCCGTTGCACCGGGTCGAGGCGGCCGCGAACCATGTCACCCAGTTGGTCGTTCCGTTCCTGCTGTTCGCTCCGCAGCCGGTCGCCACGGCCGCCGCCACGCTGATGATCGCCACACAGCTGTGGCTGGTCCTGTCGGGCAACTTCTCCTGGCTGAACTGGATCACGATCGTGCTGGCCCTGCCGGTGGTCGCGTTCCCCTCCACCGCCCCGGACACGGCCGGCGCCCCGCTGTGGTACGTGGTCGTCGTCCTCACGGTGTCCGCGCTGCTGCTCGCCCTCGGCTACCACCCCGTGCGCAACATGCTCTCCCGCCGTCAGGTGATGAACCGGTCCTTCGACCCGCTCCACCTGGTCAACACCTACGGGGCGTTCGGCAGTGTCAGCCGGATCCGGTACGAGGTGGTGATCGAGGGCACCGCGGACGGGACGCCCCGGAGGGACGCGGACTGGCGGGAGTACGAGTTCCGGGGCAAGCCGGGGGACCCCCGGCACTGGCCGCGTCAGTTCGCGCCGTACCATCTGCGGCTCGACTGGCTGATGTGGTTCGCCGCGCTGTCGCCGTCCTACGCCGGGCCGTGGTTCGGCGCGCTGGTGGAACGGCTGCTGGAGGGCGACCGCGACACGCTGCGGCTGTTGCGCCGCTCCCCCTTCCCGCCCCACGCGCCGCCCCGGTACGTCCGCGCCCGGCTGTTCCGCTACCGGTACACGACCTGGCGCGAACTGCGGGAGACGGGGGCGTGCTGGGAGCGGACGTATGTGCGCGATTATCTGCCGCCGACCCGGCTGGCGGAACCGGTCCACAGGCCGTAGGCGCGGGTGACGGTGACTCCGAAGGCACCCTGTCGTTCGTCGGCGCCGGGATCCGCCGGACACGGTTCCCGGCCTTCGGCAGACCTTCGCCCTCCGCGGATCATCCCGTGGGACCATCCGGACCCCGCGGGGCCTCCTCGCGGTCCGGTCCGCCCGGGTGTTGCGGTGATCAGCGGCGTGGGCCTATCGTCGGCCGGGTGACTGCCGGGTCGGCCTTGGGCCACACACGAAAGACGCTCCCGGCCTCTGCGTGAGCCGGGCGGGGCCGTCCCCGTTCACACCCGGCCCGGGGCGGGGCGTCGCCCGCGCCCCGCCCTCCCCTCCGTGTTTCCTTTCCCGCTTCCCGCCGTGCCCCGCGCGGTGTTCCCCGACGGAAACCGACACCCGGAGACGAACCAGCCATGCCCGACGCACTCGGCGTACCCCTCACTCCCTCCTCCGTGCCCGAACCGCCCGCGACGGCGGTCCGGTTGAACCACACCGCCGTCCTCGCCCGCGACCGTCGCCTGTCGGCCGAGTTCCTCGCCGTGATCCTGGGGCTGGAGGTCGGTGCCCCCTTCGGCCCGTTCCTGCCCGTCGACCTGGGCAACGGTGTGACCCTCGACTACTACGAGCAGCGCGACGAGCCCATCCAGTCGCAGCACTACGCGTTCCTCGTCCCGGAGGAGCAGTTCGACGCGATGATCGCTCGCCTGGAGGCGGTCGGAGTCACCTATTACGCGGACCCGAACCACACCGAACCCGGCAGGATCAACCGCCTCTTCGGCGGTCGCGGCGCCTACTTCGGCGACCCGGACGGTCACAACCTGGAGATCATGACCCGGCCCTACGTCCGCCCCTGAGCGGGGCCGCCGGTCCGGTCGCGGTGTCCGGTACATGACGCGCGGGCCGACCCGTCCGTGCCTTCGCCGGGTTCATCCGCAGGACCCGGGCATCCTCCTCGGAGGTGTCCGGGTCCCCGGTGTACGTCTCGCCCGCGGCGACGACGCGGCGCGGCGATCACGCGGAGTGCGGGACGGGATCGGTCTCAGTCGACGCTGGGCAGGATGTGGGGCTCGGCGAGATCTTCCTCGTAGCCCGCCAGGCGGATCGGGGCCGAGCGGGCCCACACGTCGAGGCTGCCGAGCTCGCCCGCCGGGCGGCCTGCGCGCTCGGTACGTTCCTTGCCGGGCTGATCCGCGTTGGTCTTCTCCGGTGTCACCGCGCACTCCTTATGTGTCGGTCACCCTCGGGACGTGCCGCGTCGGTCCTGCCGCGCCCGCGTCGTACGTCCGCTCGGGCATGATGCGAAAGCCGTTCGGACGCGGTGGCGCCGGTTGATCGTAGGAGAGCAGGCCCTTGTGAAGTGGCGTGTCCCATGACGGACCGGTGGGTGTGGGTAGGACCCTTTACTGCTGCCCGTCCGGCCCAGATTAACCAAATGAGCATGCCCCCGCTCGATGGGGCTGAAAACTCGCCGTAACGATCACATGTCGAACCGCGCCTACTCCCCCCTATATGCGCCTAATTCACCATGAGGGGCCCTACCGGCGATCACTCGATCGGACTACAAGGGTGTCCGCGCTTTCGAGAAGCCCGCGTGGTCATGGCGCAGTTCAAGTCCTGTTGGCCGACACGCAAGCTCGTCATGGTGTGCTGCCGTACGGCAAACGGCTGTCTTCCAGGAGGACCGGCGCATGGAGCTGCGCAGTGTCGAGGAGCTGATGGACCTGCTGTACGCCTGCCGGGGCGCCCGGGACGTCCCGGTTCCCGGCGGGGCCCCGGTCGACGCGTACGACCACGCGTTGCGCACCGCCGCACTGCTGCGCCGGCAACGCCCCGCGGACAAGGAGCTTCAAGTGGCGGGCCTGGTCCGGCCGGTCGGCCGGCTGCTGCGGCCGGGTGAGCCCGCCACGCGGGCCGACCGGGCCGCGGACGCGGTGCGCGCACTGCTCGGCGAGCGGGTGGCGGGGCTGGTCCGCCGCCGTCCCCGGCCCGGTCTCCAGGGCGAGGAGGACGACCTCCTCGCCCTGCGCACGGCGGACGAGGAGGCCCGCACCGCCTGCTTCGACGCCGGGGTCCTGGAGGACTGGCGCACCGTGCTGGAGCTGCTGGCGGCGCGCAACTCCCGGCTCGGCGCGGTGGAATGACTCCCCCGTCGCCGGCCGCCGGGCGCCCGCGTCACCACCTGCCGGGCGCGTAGTCCTTCAGGAAGACGCCGTACAGGTCCTCGCCCGCCTCACCGCGCACGATGGGGTCGTAGACGCGGGCCGCGCCGTCGATCAGGTCGAGCGGGGCGTGGAAGCCGGCGTCCGCGAGGCGGATCTTGTCCGGGTGGGGACGCTCGTCGGTGATCCAGCCGGTGTCGACGGCCGTCATCAGGATGCGGTCGTTGTCGAACATCTCCTGGGCGCTGGTGCGGGTGAGCATGTTCAGCGCGGCCTTGGCCATGTTGGTGTGCGGGTGGCCCGCGCCCTTGTAGCCGCGGTCGAAGACGCCTTCCATGGCGGAGACGTTCACGATGTACGTCCGCTTCGCCGCCGCGGCCGCCATCGCCGGACGCAGCCTGCTGATGAGCAGGAACGGCGCCGTCGAGTTGCAGAGCTGGACCTCGAGCAGTTCGACCGGGGTGACCTCCTCGACGGTCTGCACCCAGCTGTTGGTGTCGTGCAGGTCCGGGACCAGGCCGCCGGCGTCGATCGCGGTGCCCGCCGCGATCCGCTCCAGGGAGGCCGAGCCGGAGACCAGGGCCAGGCCGGTGACGTCGTGTGCGGTGAGCGCGCCGGATCCCGCGACCGGGAGCTCGGTCACCGCGCCGGAGCCGAAGACGCCGATCACCTCGGCGGCGGGCAGTTCACCGGCGGGCAGCGGCGCGGACTCGGCGGCGGCCAACTCGCTGTAGGCCTGCGGGGAACGCCGTACGGTCTGGGCGGCGTTGTTGATCAGGATGTCCAGCGGACCGGCGGCGGACACCGAGTCGGCGAGCGCGACGACCTGGGCCGGGTCGCGCAGGTCGATCCCGACGATCTTCAGCCGGTCGATCCACTGGTCGCTGTCGGGCTGGGCCTTGAAACGGCGGACGGCGTCCTTCGGGAAGCGGGTCGTGATCGTGGTGTGGGCGCCGTCGCGCAGCAGCCGCAGTGCGATGTACATGCCGATCTTGGCCCGGCCGCCGGTGAGCAGCGCGCGCTTGCCGGTCAGGTCGGTGCGGGCCTCCCGGCGGCCGCGGTTCTCCTCGGCGCACTTCTGGCAGAGCTGGTGGTAGAAGTAGTCGACCTCGGCGTACCGCTGCTTGCAGATGTAGCAGGAACGGGGGCGCTGGAGTATCCCCGCGATGCTGCCCTCCTCCGTGCGGGACGAGGGCAGGATGCCTTCCGTCTCGTCGTCGATGCGCTCGGCGGACCCGGTGGCGGTGGCCTCGGTGACCGCCTTGTCATGGGCGGTCTTGGCGGCCCGGCGCTCCTGGCGGCGGCGCTGCTTGACCGTGCGGTAGATGTGCGAGGTGGCGCGGCGGACCTTGATCGCGTCCGGGTGGTCGACGTCGAGTGTGTCGAGTTCCGCGAGCACGTCGAGGCACACGGCCAGCCGCTCCGGGTCGATGCCGGGCCCGTGTGTCACCACGTCCTCGTGCGCCACGGGGCCCCCGTGGACCATCGTGTCCGTGGCCCGGGGGCCGTCCTCTGTCACCGTCATCGCCGTTGCCGTTCCTGGTCTGCCGTGGCGGCGCTCCGGTCGCGCCCGCTGTCGAACGGGCGATTTTACGGAGCGCCGGCCGCAGCGCCAAACCCGTACCGGCCGGTGGTCAGGGGTCGCGCACGGTGGTGGGCGCCGGGCGGGCGGTCAGGGGTCGCAGACGGTGAGAAGCGTCTCCACCTCCTCGGTCACGGCGCCGGCGAGCCGGTCGAGATCGGGGACGGCGGCACCGTCGGCGACCAGTCCGTAGTGGACGTGCCCGCGATAGGTGGAGACGGCGACCGCCAGGGAGTGTCCGGGCGCGAGCGGCGCGAAGGGGAAGACGGCGCCGAGCGGGTCGCCGCCGAGCCGCAGTCCGAAGCCGGGCAGCGGCACGCTGGTGACCAGGACGTCGAACCAGAGCCGGGCCGCCTGGCCGAGCAGGGGCCCGCCGAGCCGGTGGCCGAGCGGCGGTACGTGGTCGGCGAGCAGGGCGACGGCGCCCGCGCCCCGGTTCGGGCCGGCGTCCTTGTTGCGGTCCATGGCGGTGCGCACCAGGTCGAGGCGGGTGAGCGGTTCCGCCTCGTCGACCGGAAGCCGTATCAGGTAGCCGGAGAGCCGGTTGCCCTGGGGATGCGCGGTGCGCGGGCGGCGCCGGGAGACGGGGACGAGGGCGCGCGGGGCGACGCCCTCGCTGCCGTCGCCGCGCTCGTCGAGCCAGCGCCGCAGGGCGCCGGCGACAACCGCGATCAGCACGTCGTTGACGGTGCCGCCGACGCTCTTGCGGATCCGGTGCACGTCGTCGAGGTCGAGCACCACCCCGGCGGTGCGGCGGGTGCCGCTGGGTTCGCAGGTGAGGGCCGGTGACGAGCGCACGTCGAGGGTGGAACGGGCGACGGAGGCGCCGATGTCCAGGGCCCGGCCCGCGTCGGAGAGGGCTCCGCGGACGAGTCCGGGCACCTCGCGCACGTCGGGGAGCAGTCCGCGCGCGGGCTCGGCGGGGCGCTGCCGGGGGGTGGGCAGGTCCATCGGGTCCATCAGGGCCGCGGCGAGGGTGAGGGCCCGCAGTCCGTCGGCGAGGGCGTGGTGGAACTTGAACAGGACGGCGAAGGAGACGCCGTCCTCCCCCGGCAGCACATGGGCCTCCCAGGGCGGCCGGGTGCGCTCCAGGGGGCGTCCCATGAGCCGGCCCGCCGCCGCGTGGAAGTCGGTGGCGGGGGCGTGCAGCCGGACGTGGTTCAGGGGATCGAAGCCGGGGTCGGTCTCCCGTTCGGCGCCGCCGAAGGCGAACGGGCGGCGCAGGGCCGAGGTGAGCGGTTCACGCAGCGCGGAGCCGAACGGCCGGCGGAGCGCGGAGCCGAGCGCGGCGGCGAGCGGACGGCGCAGGGCCGGCAGGGAGGAGAGGCCGGACAGGGAGGACAGGGAGGGCAGGGAGGGGCGCGTGGACAAGGGCTGCCACACGTCGCGGATACGCATGCGCAGTCCGGGAACGGCGGCGGCGCGGGCGGCGAGCAGATCCGCGGCGTGGGCGCCCGCGGCGGGCGAACGGGCCGAGAAGACCCCTAGGGCGCCGAGGTGCATGGGGTGGTCGGCGGACTCGATGTTCCAGAACGCCAGGTCGAGAGGAGCGAGCAGGTCTGCGTTCACGGGCTTGCCTCGCGTGGACGACGGGGTGGACCAGCAGTCAATCGCCCATGACCGATTACGGTCAAGTACGATCCCGCCACACACAGTTAACATCAGATTACGTCTCCGCCCCTCCCTCGACTCGACGGGAGGGGCGGGACTCGAGGGGCGGACGGGGTCACCACCGCGCGGCCGGAACCTCCCGACGTGACGTCAGAAGGCTTTCGGGAAAAGCCACATGGGATGAAATCCGGCGTGACACCCGGAGCGGTGCCCGGGTGCCGAACGCCACCCGGACGGGCGCGGGCCGCCGGAGGAACCGCTCATCGCTCGGCCCCCTCGGCCGGACACCCCGCGGGCCGCGCCCGGGACGCGTCCCGGATCAGGGCGTCATGGGCGGCCTTCACCCGGGCGACGTCCGGCTTCAGCACGTGCCGGTCGTAGGTGAGCAGGCCGTTCAGCTCGCCCTCCACGTCCGAGATCTGCGTGTACACGGCGCCGTTGCCGCCCCGGCAGACCAGGGCCCGTACCTCGTCGAGCTTGGTGAGGTAGTCCTCGGTGTAGGTCTCCGGGTCGACGTCGACGTACGACTGCTGCACCGACCAGGCGTGACCGGGTACCGCGAGGCCGAGGCCGCCGTACTCGCCGGTGACCAGGGCACGCCGTCCGTCCGGGCGGGGCGGGAGCGCCGGGCTGGGATAGCCGTGCTCGTCCATGAGGTCGCCGGCGTTGCCGTCGGCACCGAGGTTGAGCCCCGACTGGTTGTTGACCAGGCGCGACGGGTCCCAGGCCTTGGCCTGCTCGGCGAGGCGGCCGACGTCGTACTGGCCCCAGCCCTCGTTGAAGGTGACCCACATGACGATGGACGGGCTGCTGACGTGCTCGTCGATCATCTGCTTCATCTCGCGCTCGTAGCGGGCGCGGGAGGAGGCGTCGGGGTTCACCCCGGCCCTCATGGACGGCATGTCCTGCCACACCATCAGACCCAGCCGGTCGGCCCAGTAGAACCAGCGGTCCGGCTCGACCTTGATGTGCTTGCGCACCGAGTTGAACCCGAGCTCCTTGTGCACGCGCAGGTCGTACGCGAGGGCCTCGTCGGTGGGCGCGGTGTGCAGGCCGTCGGGCCAGAAGCCCTGGTCGAGGGTGGCCATCAGGAAGACCGGTTCGCCGTTGAGGACCGTGCGCGGCACGCCGTCGACCTCCTCGACGGCGATCGAACGCATCCCGAAGTAACTGCCGACGCGGTCGGTGCCGACGGTCACCTCCAGCCGGTACAGGAAGGGGTCGTCGGGCGACCACAGCCGCGGGTTCGCGATCCGCAGGTCCAGCGGCTGTCCGGTGCGGCCGGTCACCGTAGCGACCTTGCGCCGCCCGTCGTACGCGGTCGCCCTGACGGGTACGCCGTCCCGGACGCCCTTCGCCTCCACGGTGAGCCGTTCGCCGGGCACGTCGGGCACCAGTTTCAGGGAGTCGACGTGGTCGCGGGCCACCGGTTCCATCCAGACCGTCTGCCAGATGCCCGAGCTGGGCGTGTACCAGATGCCGCTGGGGTCCAGGCGCTGCTTGCCGATCGGCGGGTTCTCGCCGTCGGCGGCGTCGGTGGGGTCGTACACGCCGACGATGAGTTCCTGGGTGCGGCCGGGCTTCAGCGCGTCGGTGACGTCGGCGCTGAACTTGTCGTACCCGCCCTCGTGGGCGGCGACCTTCGTGCCGTTGACGTACACCTCGGACCGCCAGTCGACGGCGCCGAAGTTCAGCCGCAGCCGCTTGCCGGAGCCGATGTCCCAGTCGCGGGGGACGGTGAAGGTGCGGCGGTACCACATGCGGTCCTCGTGCCGCTGGACGCCGGAGAGCTGGGACTCCACCGGGTACGGAACGAGGATGCGCTCCTTCAGGGTCTTCCCGACGGGCGGCCGCTCCCCCTCCTCCGCGGCGGCGAACTGCCACTGCCCGTTGAGGTTGCGCCACTGGTCCCGGGTGAGCTGGGGGCGGGGGTACTCGGGGAGGGCGTTGTCCGGGCCCACCCCGTCGGCCCACTCGGTGGTCAGTTCGTGGGTGGAGCGGTTGGGGCCGCTGCTCATGAACGCGTCCACCCGGTCGCCGTCGGCGGTGGCCAGGCCGCCCTGTCCGTCGTAGCGGACGTCGGCGGTGCCGCGGGCGGTGCCGGTCTTGTTGCCCACGACCGGTTCGCCGAGGGTGACGAGCAGGACCTTGGGGTCGGCCGGGTCCCGCTCGGCGCCGGTCAGCGGCCACCGCGCGCCGCCGATGACCGCGTTGACGTGGTCGGTGAGCCCGGCCGGGGGCGCGGCGAGCGGGCGCGGGAAGTCGAGCTTCAGGGTGCGTCCGGAACCGAGGACGGTGGCGGCGAGGGCGCCGTCGTACTCGAAGCCGTCCGGCAGGCGGAACGCGGACTGCGGCACGGCCTCCTTGGCGCCGCCGGGCTCGGTCCAGCGCAGGTGGAGGTTGGAGCCGCCGTAGTGCTCGAAGTACTCGACCTTGATGTCGTGGGCCTGGCCGGCGGTCAGCTCGACCGGCTCGGCACTCTGCTCGCGGTCCCAGTCGTCGACCCAGTGGTCGATGGCGAGCCGGCCGTCGATCCACAGCCGGAAGCCGTTGTCCCCGATGATCGAGAAGGTGTGCGGGCCGGTCTTCTCCGGCACGATCTTCCCGGTCCAGCGGACGCTGACGTCGTCCGACCGGCCGGTGGTGAAGTTCAGCCGCGGCTCCAGGTTGTCGAAGTCGAGGTGCGGGTCGAAGGCGGTGGCCTTGAGCTCGTGGAAGTCGAAGGCGCCGGGGGCGGACTGCGTGTAGTACTCGCCCTTCAGTCCGTGGATGTCCGCCGGGTCGTCCCCGGCCGCGGTCGCGGTCTGGCCGGTCGCGGTGAGTCCCGCGACTCCCAGTGCGGCGGCCAGGAACAGGGCTGAACGGTCTCTGAGACGTCTGATGCGCACGGATCCTCCGTCTGTGAGGAAGGTGACGGCTCTCTGCTCAGTGCGTGTGCTGTTCTGTGTACTGTGCTCGGCTGTACAACGTTGTCAAGCACAGTAATTGGCATAACAGCACGGATTCCGTCGTTCGTCCAGGGACATGACAAAGACCCCGGTGGTCACATGACCGACCGGGGCCCGCACCCGCCGCTGGGCTCTACGGCACCGGTTGCCCCTTGCCGAGGGCGATCACTCCACCCTCGGACACCGTGTACAGCTCCGCGTCCCGCTCCGGGTTGACGCCGATGGTCGCGTCGGGCGGTACCTTCACGTTCTTGTCCAGGACGGCACCACGCACCACCGCGCCCCGCCCGATGTGGACGTTGTCGTGCAGCACCGAGCCCTGGACCACGGCCCCCGGGTCGATCACCACCCCCGGTGACAGCACCGACCGGGTGACCTGGCCGCGGATCAGGCAGCCGGCGCTGATGATGGACTCGCTCGCCATGCCGCCGGCGTTGAACCGGGCCGGTGAGAGCTGGCTGGAGTGGGTGTAGACCGGCCACTGGCGGTTGTAGAGGTTGAAGGCGGGACGCTCGGCGATCAGGTCCATGTGCGCCTCGTAATAGGCGTCCAGGGTGCCGACGTCCCGCCAGTAGCCCTGGTCGCGGCTGGTCTCGCCGGGCACGTGGTTGGAGCTGAAGTCGTACAGGTGGGCCTCACCCCGGTCGGTGAGCTGCGGCAGGATCGAACCGCCCATGTCGTGCACCGAGTCCTCGTCCTCGGCGTCCCGCTGAAGGGCCTCGATCAGGGCCTTCGTGGTGAAGATGTAGTTGCCCATGGAGGCGAACACGCATTCGGGGTCACCGGGCAGGCCGGGCGGGTCGGTGGGCTTCTCCAGGAAGCCCCGCACCGTCCGGCCGTCCGAGCCCGGGGTGATCACGCCGAAGGCGGCGGACTCCGAGCGCGGCACCCGGATCCCGGCGACCGTGACGCCGGCGCCGCTCTCGATGTGCTGGGCGAGCATCTGGCGCGGATCCATGCGATACACGTGATCCGCGCCGAACACCGCCACGTGATCCGGCTGTTCGTCGTAGATCAGGTTCAGCGACTGCAGGATGGCGTCCGCGCTGCCCAGGTACCAGTGCGGGCCGAGGCGCTGCTGGGCGGGGACAGGGGTGACGTAGTTGCCGAGCAGGCTGGACATGCGCCAGGTGGTGGTGATGTGCCGGTCCAGCGAGTGCGACTTGTACTGCGTCAGCACGCAGATGCGCTTGATGTCGCCGTTGACGAGGTTGGACAGGACGAAGTCGACCAGGCGGTACGTGCCGCCGAAGGTGACCGCCGGTTTGGCACGGTCCGCCGTGAGCGGCATGAGGCGCTTGCCCTCGCCGCCCGCCAGCACGATTCCCAGAACCGAAGGACCACCACGACGCATGGCCGCTCCCCTCACCTCGAATTTTTCCATCCCTGCCCCTGGGCGGGGACGGCTAAGCCTGTTTACGGATCTCCTCGTGGAACGCGGCCGTGCGGCGCGCCGTCGCGTCCCGGCCGAACTCGCCGACCGCCCTTTCCCGCCCGGCTCACCCGTCTACCGGGCGGCGCCCGGGTCGCCGAGGACCGCCAGGGCGTAACGCAGCCCGACTGCTCCGCCTTCCAGGGGCGCAGGGTTCCAGGGGCGCAGGGGGGATACCGGGTCCCCTAGGGGAGGCCGTCAGGGTCCGGGAGCCCTTGGGCGCCCACCCAGGGGATGACGGGGGTGTCCTCGTACTCCATCGGTAGTAGGACCCATTGAGTGCTCAGGGACGACGACGGGAACACCGGAACACGGCATCGTGTTGTTCATGAAAGCCGACCGTTCGCCGCACCGGGGCCGGCGCCCCGGCCTCCCGCAGAGGAGCTGCCGATGAGCGCCCTCGCGTTGTCCGTGCTGCTCTCGTTCGTCTCCGCCGTGGCGTACGCGGGCGGAGCGATCGTGCAGGAGCAGGTCGCGGTGTCCTCCCCCGGTGAGCAGTACGCGCCGCTGCGCCGGCCGGGCTGGTGGGCGGCGGTCGCGCTGAACGGCCTCGGTGGTCTGCTGCACGTGGTGGCGCTCGCCTGCGGCCCGCTGAGTCTGGTCCAGCCGCTGGGCGCGCTGACCATCGTGTTCGCGCTGCCGATGGCGGCTCTGTTCGTCGGCCGCAGGGCGGGGGCGACGGCGTGGCGGGGCGCCCTTATGGCGACCGCCGGACTCGCCGGTCTGCTGTCCCTGGTCGGCGCGTCCGACGCGCAGTCCCTCGGTACCGCCCAGCGGGTGGCGGCGGCGCTGGCCACGGCCGTCGCGGTCGTCACCCTGATGGTCGCGGCCCGGACCGTGCAGCGGCACCCGGCGGTGCGCAGCATCCTGCTCGCCGTCGCCTCCGGTATCACCTTCGGCATGTCGTCCGTCTTCACGAAGACCGTGGCGGTGGACTGGACCGACGGTGTCTCGGCGGGGGACGTACCGTCCCTCTCGGTGATCGGCGTATTGGCCACGGCCGGCCTGCTGCTCTCCCAGGCCTCCTACCGGGGCGCCGGACTCGCGGCTCCGCTGGCCACGCTGACGGTGGTGAACCCGGTGGTCGCGGCAGCGGTCGGCATCACGTTGTTCGGCGAGACCTTCCGCTACGGCGCGACCGGCACGGCGCTCGCGCTGAGCTGTGGCGTGGTGGCGGCCGGCGGTCTGATCCTGCTGACGACGGAGCGGCTGGCGCGCGAGCAGCCTCAGCGGGTGGAGAACGTCGGTACGGGCGTCCCTGGCTTCCCGGTGACGCCGGTCGGCCCGGTTTTCCTGGAGACTCCGGTTGCTCCGGTTGCTCCGGTTGCTCGGGAAGTGGAGGTCGCGATGGCCGGAGCGGTGCCTGCCGGGCGGTCCGTGGAGGCGGTGGGTGCGGTGAGGGCCGGGGGCGCCCTGGAGTCCGCGGGGTCCGTGGGGGCCGGCGCCGGTTCGCTGTCCGACCCGGTCGAGCGACTGCTGCACTCCGAGCTCGCCCGGGACGTACGTGTGCGGGTGCCCGCCCCGGCCACCGCGGCCTCGCCCTCAGCCCCGGAGGCCGGGGCTGAGGGCGAGGCCGTGGAGCCGTCGCTGCCGGTGTTCGTGTACGGACCCTTCTCCGGTGGCTCGTACGTCCCGATGCCCGCGCAGGACCGGCACCGCCTACGCGTCACATCCTGACGCCGCCCGCCCTCAGGTAGGCGACCGGGTCGACGTCCGATCCGAAACCGGGCCCCGTCCGCACCTCGAAGTGCAGATGCGGGCCCGAGCTGTTGCCCGTCGAGCCGGACCGGCCGATGCGCTGGCCCGCGGTGACCGACTGGCCGCTCCGCACCGAGATCGCCGACAGGTGGGCGTACTGGCTGTAGCGGCCGTCGGCGTGCCGGACCACCACCTGGTAGCCGAACGAGCCCTCCCAGCCGGCGCTGACGACGCTGCCCGGCGCGACCGCCTTCACGGACGTGCCGGTGGGCACGGGAAAGTCGACACCGGTGTGGTAGCCCTTCGACCAGGAGGACCCTGCCTTGTGGTACGGCGTGCCCAGGGGTGCGGCGACCGGGGCCACGTGCGTGCCGCTCTTCTGGGTGGCGCGGTCCGCCCGTTCCTCGGTGCGCTGCGAGGGAGCTTTCTTTTCCGGTGCTTTCTTTTCCGGCGCCTTCTTCTCGGGCTTCTTGTTCTTGGAGGCCGTGTCCGCGGGCTTCGGGGCGGGGCGGGTCGGGGCGGCCTTCCCGCCGGGGATGGTGAGTCGCTGGCCGGGCAGGATCAGGTCGGGGTCGGTACCGACGGTCGCGTTGTTCGCGTCGTACAGCCCGCGCCAGCCGCCCCGTACCCGCTCCTCCTCCGCGATGCCGGAGAGGGTGTCGCCGTGGAGCACGGTGTACATCTCGGCACGGCCCGCGCGGGACTGGGGCGTCTTCTGCGGTTCGACGTCCTCGACGGTGGTGGCGCCGGTGCCGCTCCTGCCGGCGGCCTTCGCGTCCGGCTTGGCGTCCGGCTTGGCGTCCCTCTTCGCGCCGGTCCGGACGTCGTCCTTGGCCTCGGTGCTGCCGGAGCGGCCGGCGGCCGGGCGGATGTCGGGAGTGTCGCCGCCCCGGATCAGTCCGGCCCGTTGCGAGCACACCGGCCAGGCGCCGGGGCCCTGGCCGTCCAGGACCTTCTCGGCGATGGCGATCTGCTGGTCCTTGGTGGCCAGGTCCGCGCGCGGCGCGTACCGGGTGCCGCCGAAGGCCTCCCAGGTGGACTGGGTGAACTGAAGTCCGCCGTAGTAGCCGTTGCCCGTGTTGATGTCCCAGTTGTCGCTGGACTCGCACGCGGCGACCTTGTCCCAGGTGTCCACGTCCGCCGCCTCGGCGACGCCGGTGCCCAGGAGGGGAAGCGCCATTCCGGCACCACCCGCGGTGACGGTGAGTGAGGCGCGGTTGATCCTGTTCGGCTGATACCGGCGATGCCGGCCGCGCACGGCCATGAAGTCTCCCTCGACAATGCGTCGGAAGTGGCCAAAGTAAGCGTTGCGAACCGGCCGTGACAAGACGGCTATCAGCCGTGCGGATGCGCCAAGTGGCCGGTACTTTTCGACCGTTGCGCCCCGCTTGGCGCCGTCGCGCGGCATGCTCTCGCCCGGGTGCGGCGCGTACGCGGGTCGCATGCACGTGTGCCGGGCGGCCCGGATGAGTACGGAGGGGGTCCCCGCCCGTATGTGGCTGCGGGATGTCGCACTCGACCCGCGTGTGCGGACGCGGTTGCGGCACGTCAGGATGGTCGGAATGATCGCCGGCGGGACTGGCGGGCAGCAACCGGCAGCACCGACAATCCCGGCAGTACCGATATCAAGGTCACTAGGAGCCAATCCAATGAGCAGTTCAGCGCAGATCGGCGTCACGGGTCTCGCGGTCATGGGCCGCAACCTCGCGCGCAACTTCGCCCGCAACGGCTACACCGTCGCGGTGCACAACCGGACGGCGGCGCGCACCCATGCGCTGGTGGAGGAGTTCGGGCACGAGGGCGGCTTCGTGGCGGCCGAGACCGCGAAGGAGTTCGTGGCGGCGCTGGAGCGTCCGCGGCGGCTGGTCATCATGGTGAAGGCCGGTGAGCCGACGGACGCGGTGATCGAGGAGTTCGCGCCGCTGCTGGAACCCGGTGACATGATCATCGACGGTGGCAACGCCCACTTCGCCGACACCCGGCGCCGGGAGAAGGCGCTGCGCGAGCAGGGCATCCACTTCGTCGGCACCGGCGTCTCCGGTGGCGAGGAGGGCGCGCTCAACGGACCGAGCATCATGCCGGGTGGCTCGAAGGAGTCGTACGCGTCGCTGGGCCCGATGCTGGAGAAGATCTCGGCGAAGGCGGCCGACGGCGCTCCCTGCGTGACCCATGTCGGCCCCGACGGCGCCGGGCACTTCGTGAAGATGGTGCACAACGGCATCGAGTACGCCGACATGCAGCTGATCGGCGAGGCGTACCAGTTGCTGCGCGACGTCGCCGGGTACGAGCCCGCGCAGATCGCGGACATCTTCCGCACCTGGAACACCGGCCGCCTGGACTCGTACCTGATCGAGATCACGGCCGAGGTGCTCTCGCACGTGGACGCGGCCACGGGCAAGCCGTTCGTCGACGTGGTGGTCGACCAGGCCGAGCAGAAGGGCACGGGGCGCTGGACCGTGCAGATCGCGCTCGACCTGGGTGTGCCGGTGTCGGGGATCGCGGAGGCGGTGTTCGCGCGTTCGCTGTCGGGGCACGCGGCGCTGCGCGAGGCCTCGCGCGGGCTGGCGGGTCCGACGGCCGCGCCGCTCGGCGAGGCGGAGGCCGCGGCGTTCGCGGACCGGGTGGAGCAGGCGCTGTACGCGTCGAAGATCGTGTCGTACACGCAGGGCTTCCACGAGATCGCCGCGGGCAGTGACGAGTACGGCTGGGACATCGACCTCGGCGCGGTCTCCGCGCTCTGGCGCGGCGGGTGCATCATCCGCGCGGCCTTCCTGGACCGTATCCGCGCCGCGTACGACGCCCGTGCCGATCTGCCGAGCCTGCTGTCGGACGAGACGTTCGCGCGGGAGATCGCCGACGCGCAGGACGACTGGCGCGAGGTGCTGGTCGCCGCGACCCGCCAGGGCGTGCCGACCCCCGGTTTCGCCGCGGCCCTCGCCTACTACGACGCCCTGCGCGCGGAGCGCCTGCCGGCCGCCCTCACCCAGGGGCAGCGGGACTACTTCGGCGCGCACACCTATCGGCGCACGGACCGCGACGGGTCGTTCCACACCCTGTGGGGGGACGACCGCAGCGAGGTCTCGGCGTAGACGCGCAGACGGAGAAGGCGTGACGGGTGCCCGCCGGTCCTGACCGGCGGGCACCCGCGGCACACCACCGGGCGGTGGACGGCCTCACGGTCGTCCACCGCCCGGTGCGCTGCTTGCCGGGTCGTCCGGCTCGGTCGCCGGGTCAGGTGAGCGGCGGACCGGGTTCCGGGTTCGGGACCGGTTCGGGGCCCGGAGGAATCGGCGAGGGGGACGGTCCGGGCGGTCCCGGCGTGGGCGGCGGACCGGGAACGGGCGGGCCCGGTGTCGGCGGCGGGGGCGTCGGTGCCGGACCCGGGGGCGGGACCGGGTCGGGATGGGGCGGTGGAGGCGGTGGGCCCGGGGCGGGTCCCGGATGCACGGGGTCCGGGCCGGGTACCGGGGGAACCGGGTCCGGGGCGGGTCCGGGTGGGACGGGGTCCGGGTGGGGTTGCGTCATGGCGATGTCCTCCGGACAGTCGGTCGACGTCGGCTCTGGACTGTTCCCCGTCTACCCTGCGGTCACGTCCCCAGTCGTCCCCGGTCACTCCCCTGCGCGACGACCACGCCTGCCGATCCCGCCTGCCGCCGAAGGCCCAGGTGGCGCTACCGGCCGCCCCGCGCCGCCGCCGCCGCCGCGCCCGCCGCGAGCCCCGCCCGCGGGCTGGACAGCACCGGGACGGCGGTGGTCGTGAGGTGCTCCGCCGGGGCCATCGACGCCTGGGCGAGCACGATCACGTCGGCACCGGTGACGGCGTCGGCCGCGTCGGCGACCCGGCGTACGTACCCCGCCGGGTCGCCCGCCTCGAAGCGGGACCAGGCTCCCTCGACCAGCAGGGTGCGCACCTCGACGGGGCGGCCTGCGCGGCACGCCTCCTCCTCGACCAGGGCCGCCGTCGGGCCGAGGGTGCTCGCCAGGGCGGCGAGGACGGCCACGCGCGGCCCGGCGGCCACGGCCGCGCCCGCCATCGGCCGGTCGACCCGCAATACCGGCACACCGGTCCGGCCGGCCGCCGCCTCCGCGACCGAGCCGATGGTCGAACACGTGCACAGCACCGCCCCGGCACCGTCGGCGACGGCCTCCCGCAGCCTCGCCCGTACGTCGTGGGCCACGGCCTCGGGGCCCACCGCGCGGGCCCGGTCCAGCAGCTCCTCGTCGACGAGGTGCCGCAACTCCAGCTCCGGATGGGCGTCGTCGCGCAGGGCGTCGAAGACGGGGACGTGGACGGGCGAGGTGTGCAGGAGGGCGAGCACGAAGTCGTCCGGCGACGTCAGAAGCGCCCGGGGTGCGCCGCCGGCCACGCCTTCGCCGCCCGGATCAGCTCCGGGGAGGCGGCCGGGGCCTGGTCGGGATGGCGTTCGGCCCACTTGACGACGTACGGGCAGAGCGGGGCGACCGCGATGCTCTCACGGGCAGCCGTGGCGTACAGCTCCCGGGCCAGGGAGCCCGCGATGCCCTTGCCCTCATGAGCGGGTTCCACGACGGTGTGCACCGGCACGATCGCGCGCTCGGGCGATTCGAGCACGAAGTACTCGATCCGGCCGACGACTTCCCCATCGCCCGCCACCGCTTCCAGACGGCCCGCCGCCCGGTCGTCGCGGATCTCGATGTCGCTCACGAACACATCACGCTCCTGCCTTGCCCGTCGCCGTGCGCCTGCAACCGCGTCCGTGCCGGCCGTACCGTTCTCGCCGGTCAGGCCTTGACGGCCTGCGGGCTGCGCTGCTGGTCCGACCCCGGCACCGGCGCGGAAGGGTCGGCTCCCAGGGCGACAATACGGTTGTCGCCATCCACGTGTACCACCCTGGGCTCCAGCACCCGCGCCTCGGCGTCGGTCACCTGAGCGTAACTGATGATGATCACCAGGTCCCCGGGGTGGACGAGATGCGCGGCGGCCCCGTTGATCCCGACGACACCCGAGCCGCGCTCCCCCTCGATGACGTACGTCTCCAGCCGGGCCCCGTTGTCGATGTCGACGATGTGCACGAGTTCGCCGGGCAGCAGATCGGCGGCGTCCAGCAGATCGGCGTCGATCGTCACGGATCCCACGTAGTGCAGTTCGGCCTGGGTGACGGTGGCACGGTGGATCTTGGACTTGAACAGAGTACGCAGCATTCGGGACTCCCGGAAGACGGCTCCCTGCCTGCTTGCTGCAGGTCAAGGGCGTTCTTCACTGTACAACGGCACGCCTTCGACTCGAGGACTTTCCAGAACATCGTGCGCCGTGGCGAGCAGGGTTCTCACCTGTGTGATCCGCGCGGATCAAGCTGCCGCGAAGCCGTCGGCCAGGAGCATGTACGGAAGACTGTCCCGGTCCAATGCTGATTGGATGCCGACTTGCCTGATGAGTCGTCAGGCAACTCGCCCCGGCTGTAGCTGCTCGGCTTCGTACAGCCGTGCGTCGGCCAGTTCTCGTACAAGCCCTTCCAGCGCTTGATCGTCTCCGTCGTCTTCCTGCCCGGAGGACGCCCACAGGCGACCTGGGGGCTGCAGCACGTCCGGATCGGAAGGCGCCAGGGGACATCCGCCGCGTTGATGAGCAGCCGGCGGGCGAGGGACCGACACAGCCGGCGCAACGACGCGTGAAGAAGTCAGCCACCCCACGACGCCGCCGCACAGGTCAAAGATCAAGCCAGGCGCCCCAAGGATCACAGGAAGCGGCGTGTTTCACATGTCAGCCCAGCTCAGGGCAGCCACGCGCACGGCAGGAGAGCCCTCATTCCGTCCAGACCTATTTTGTCTAGACCTCTTGCCCTGCCTGTGATCTGCGGGCTACGTTTCCCGCTGTTCGGAGTCCTTCACGTTTCCCTCAATTCCCTTGATGGGCAAGGCTGGAAGGAGCATGTCCGCATGCAGGACCGGAGTCTGTCCAGACGAACCGTTCTCGCCTCCGCGACCGTGGCCGCTGCGAGCGCAACGGGCGTCGTGGGCGTGACGGCCACCCCCGCGGTCGCGCACCAGCGCGACAACCGCCTCAAGAAGATCATCTCCAGGATGAGCATCGAGGCGAAGATCGGCCAGCTGTTCGTGCCGTACTTCTACGGTACGTCGGCGACTTCTCCCAGCCAGTTCGACCAGGACCGCAACCTCGGGGAACTCGGCGTCCGCACCGTTGCCGAGCTGATCGCCAAGTACCACATCGGCGGTGTCATCTACTTCTCCGGCTGGACGAACAACATCCAGGACCCGCGCCAGATCGCGGACTTGACGAACGGTGTGCAGCGGGCCTCGCTCGCACTGCCCACCCCCATCCCGTCCCTGATCTCCATCGACCAGGAGCACGGGGTCAACGTCCGCATCGGCAGCGGCGCCACCCAGCTGCCGGGCGCGATGGCGCTCGGCGCGGGCCGCTCGCTCTCCGACGCGCGCACCGCCGGACGGATTTCAGGCACCGAACTCGCCGCCCTGGGCATCCATCAGAACTTCGCCCCGGTCGCCGACGTCAACGTCAATCCGGCCAACCCCATCATCAACGTCCGCTCCTTCGGCGCCGACGCCCGCGAGGTCGGCCGTATGGTGGCGGCCCAGGTGACGGGTTACCAGAAGGCCGGCGTCGTGGCCTGCGCCAAGCACTTCCCGGGCCACGGGGACACCGGGGAGGACAGCCACACCGAACTGCCCGTGATCACCCACACCCGCGAGGAGTGGGACCGCATCGACGCCCCACCCTTCAAGGCCGCGATCGCCGCCGGCGTCGACTCGATCATGACCGCGCACCTCCAGGTCCCCGCGCTCGACCCCAGCAACGAACCGGCCACCCTGTCGCCCACGATCCTCCAGGGCGTGCTGCGCGACGAACTCGGCTTCGACGGCGTGATCGTCACCGACGCCCTCAACATGCGCGGCGTGCGCACCAAGTACGGCGACGACCGCGTGCCCGTCCTCGCCCTGAAGGCCGGCGCCGACCAACTGCTGTTCCCGCCGGACATCGACGTCGCCTACAACGGCGTCCTGGCCGCCGTCCGCAGCGGAGAGATCACCGAGGACCGGCTCGACGAGTCGGTCCTGCGCATCCTGCGGGTCAAGGACAAGGTCGGCCTGCTCAGCGGCAGCCCCTACGTCTCCCCGAAGGAGGTCGACCGGGTCGTCGGCGCCCGCAGGCACCGGCTCGCCGCCGCCCGGATCGCCGAGCGCACCACCACCCTGCTGGTCAACGAGGACGAGGCGCTCCCGCTGCGCCGCAGGCAGAAGAAGCTGCTCGTGGTCGGCGCCAGCCCGGCCTTCCCGACCGACGACACCCGCACCACGGTGCCCGAGCTGGCCAAGGCGTTCGACGAACTGGGCTACCGCACCACCCACCTCGCCACCGGCCGGGCGCCCGACGCGGCGAAGGTCGACGAGGCCGTGGCCGCCGCACGGGGACGGGACGCGGTGGTGGTCACCACCGACAACGTCGGCGCCACCAGCACCCAGCGCACCCTGGTGTCCCGGCTGCTCGCGACGGGCGTCCCCGTCGTCCACCTCGCGGTGCGCAACCCCTACGACATCGCCCACCTCGGCGACGTCCCGGCCTCACTGGTCTCCTACTGCTGGACCGAGGTCGAACTGCACGCCGCCGCCCGGGTGATCGCCGGCCGGGTCGAGCCGCGCGGCAAACTGCCCGTGCCCATCCAGCGGGCCGACGACCCGACCAAGGTCCTCTTCCGCTCCGGGCACGGCCTGTCGTACGACCACTGACGTCCGCGTCCCCACACAGCTTTCCGCCCCGGTGCCCCCTGAAGGGGAGCACCGGGGCCGGCCGGCCCCGGTGCCGGCAACGCACCATCCCCGGCCGGCGGTCGACACAGTGTGAGCAAGACACCCCGGTCAACGACGTCAGGAGTCAAGACCTCCACCGCAGGACAGCACCCACCAAGTCCCCCCACACTCGAAGCCCCGGCCCCGACCCCGCTCAAAACGTCCGATCCCGTTCCCCGACCTTGTCACCCGAACTGAACGTGGACAGATCGACACCAGCCGGGCAGATAAGTACGCGGAAGCTGCTGGCAGGACGGCTTGGACTCGACACCCACCCGACTACCAGGCGCTTCTCCACATCTGCGCACCGCCCATATTCTCAACGGCTCTGCTCAGCAGACCGGTTGGAAAACGCTCAGTGGCTCGCGATGCTCGGCCTTGAGGTTGTCGGGCCTGGCGAGGATCATCCGGGCGAGCCGGCGCGGTACGGGGGCCGGCATCGGAGCGGGGTTCTCGGTGGCGACGTCGAGGTCACGGCTGAAGCGTTCGACCAGGCCGTGGGCCTGCACGGCGTATCCGCCGGTGAGGACCAGCGGGTAGGGGGAGCCGAGGTCGAGGATGTCGGCGAGGAGACGCTCGTGGAGCGCAGTGAGCTTCACGCGGCGGTGGTGTCGGCCGGAGCGGTGCGGGGCAGCTCGGGGAAGGCGTCCTCCCAGACCTCGCGGATGCAGGGGCTGACCAAGCGCCGCAGCACGGGCCACTGCTCGGTGAGCGGCCGGTGGTGCAGGAGGGCCACCAGGTCCTCGCGCAGTCCTTCGGCGAGGACGGTCCGGTAGAGCGTCATGCGGGACTCTTGCCGACTTTTCCGACGCATCGCCAGGCAACTGCAGGAGGGCTTCACCCGCTCTCCCGGACCCCACCGCGACAACGGCACAAGCCTGAGCAGCACCCTCCACGGGGCATCCGTGCTCACCGTCACTCCCGCGGTCCGGGGGCAGTCATGAACGAAGGCGGCCGATCGGGAGTCGGGCCGCACACCGCCATGGATCAGTTGACCCAAGCCTCTTCCGCTCCGCCCCAAGGGTGATGTTGATGTCCCTCGTCGCGGTGCAGGCGGTCAGTCGTCTGACGAGGCAGGCAGGACGGTCGGGTGTCGGTGCGGAGGGCGGCCTTCACTCAAGAAGCGGATCCCGGCCCGGCGGGCACCGCGGAACAGCAAGCCGGGAAAGCGCACGCATCGGCACCGGCCGGAGCATGAGGGCGGGCACACCGCCGAAGGGCCCGCCTCCGGCCTCGATACGCACGAGCGCATCCGCCGCACCTGACGCGGAGCGACGCCCTCCGGCGGGCATACCGCGGGGTCCGGGGATACCGCTTCACTGCGCGGCGTTGCCCGTTCAGCCTGTCGAACGACCTCCGGGTGGTGGCACGACCAGGGCCCCCGGCGTGCCCTCACTGCGCCGGGAAGCCTGACCAGGACGCTCCACGGACGACATTATTCACTTGTGCACATTCACTGAATCGTTTTCTGACAACGTTCGACAATCCCGTCCCCCGGTCGGCAAAGCCAACCTCCGCTGGTAGAGACCATTGCTCTCCACCCTCACGACGTCGATAACGTTTTATGTTTGATTCCGTGACCTCCCGATTGACTGTGTTGACTTTACGAGTCGTTAACAGTCAATGTGTGCGCACCCCGACCGCTCTGGGACACGTGGCAGAGCGGCACGCACCTGAGGAGACGCCATGTCACTGCGGACCCAACGCCCCGCGCTCCGCCGGGCCCTGGTGGCCCTTGCCGCCCTCCCCCTGCTCGCCACGGCGGCCTGTGGCGGCTCCGGCACCGGGGACAGCGCCTCGGGCGGCCAGGGCACGTGCGAGAAGAGCGAGGGCAAGGTCGAGCTGACGTACTGGTCCTGGATCCCCGGCGTCGAGAATGCGGTGGCCGAGTGGAACCGCCAGAACCCGGACATCCAGGTGTCCGTCAAGTCGACCCCGAACGGCAACGCCGGCACCTACCAGAACATGTCGAACGCGCTGAAGGCGGGCAACGCCCCCGACCTCGGCCAGATCGAGTACGACTCGCTGGCGAGCTTCCGCCTCCAGGAGGGCCTCACCGACATCGCCTCGTGCGCGGGCGTCAAGGAGGCCGAGGACGACTTCGTGAAGTGGACCTGGTCGCAGGTGACCTTCGGGTCCGGCGGCAAGGACGGGGTCTGGGCGGTGCCGCAGGACACGGGCCCGATGGCCCTCTTCTACCGCAAGGACCTGTTCGAGAAGCACGGCATATCCGTCCCGAAGACCTGGGAGGAGTACTACGAGGCGGCCAAGAAGCTGAAGAAGGCCGATTCGAAGGCGTACATGACGCACTTCTCGCAGACGGACCCGAACTGGTTCAGCGGCCTGCTGTGGCAGAAGGGCGCGAGCATGTTCGGCCAGGACGGCGACACGTGGAAGGTCGACGTCGACAGCCCGGCCGCCGGCGAGGTGGCGGACTACTGGCAGAAGATGATCGACGAGAAGCTGGTCGCGACCGACCTGCAGGGCTTCTCCCCGGCGCTCTACAAGGCGTGGAACGAGGGCGAGGTGGCGACCTGGGTCAGCGCCGCCTGGGGCTACAGCACTATCCGTGACAACGCCGAGGCGACCTCCGACAAGTGGGGCGTCGCACCGATGCCGCAGTGGTCGGCGGGCGACAACGCGGCCGGCAACTGGGGCGGCTCGACCACGGCCGTCCTCGGCAAGAGCGAGCACCCCTACGAGGCGGCGCAGTTCGCGCTGTGGCTGAACACGGATCCGAAGGCGTTGGAGATCCTCAACCGTGAGGGCGGTCTCTACCCCGCGGCCACCGAGGGACTCGAGCTGAAGGCCCTGCAGCAGCCGGTGGACTTCTACGACGGCCAGAAGATCTTCGACGTCTTCGCGGACGCCTCCAAGAACGTCACCACGGACTGGACCTTCGGCCCGACGATGACGGACACCTACCGCTTCCTGGGCGACGGCATCGCGGGAGCGCTGGGCGGCAAGGGGACGCTCGAGGACGCGCTCACCCAGGCGGACGCCAAGACGGTGGAGTCCCTGGAGAAGCAGTCCCTCGAGGTCGCCAAGTAAGTTGCGGGGACCGGCGGCGCGTGGGACACGCGGCCGCCGGTCCTCTCCCCCCTCGTCGAGCAAGCCCGGGAATAGAGACCACCACATGACCGTCGACCGGACAGCCGCGGCAGCGGCACCGCCAGTCAAGAACACCGCAGTCCCCGCTCCGCCGCGCCGCAAGCGGAACTGGGCGCCCGCCTTCTTCCTCCTGCCGTTCTTCATACCGTTCATCCTGTTCACCCTGGTTCCGGTCGGATACGCCTTCTACCAGAGCCTGCTCAAGACCGAACGGACCGGCGGCACCTTCGGCCGCAAGACGACCGTGTTCGCCGGCCTCGAGCAGTACAAGGAGGTACTGGGCGACCCCGAGTTCCTCGGCAGCGTCGGCCGGGTGGTGCTCTTCGGCCTGGTGCAGATCCCGTTGATGCTGCTACTGGCGCTGACGCTCGCGCTGCTGCTGGACTCCACGGTGACCCGCCTCAAGCGCTTCTTCCGCATCGCCTACTTCGTGCCGTACGGCATCCCCGGCGTGATCGCGGCGCTCATGTGGGCGTTCCTGTACGACCCGCGCCTGTCGCCCGTCGTGGAGCTGCTGGACAAGGTGGGGTCCGCGCCGGACTTCCTCGGCTCGTCGATGATGCTCTGGTCCATCGGCAACATCGTGACCTGGACCTACACCGGGTACAACATGCTGATCATCTACGCCGCGCTGCAGGCCGTTCCGGGCGACATCTACGAGGCGGCGCGCATGGACGGAGCGAGTGAGGCGAAGATCGCCTGGCGCATCAAGATCCCCATCCTGCGTCCGGCCCTCATGCTGACGGGCGTCTTCTCCATCATCGGGACCCTGCAGCTGTTCACCGAACCGCAGGTACTGCGCTCCATCTCCACCAGCGTCACCAGCACCTACACCCCGAACCTGGCGGCCTACTCGCTCGCCTCGTCGGACAACTACAGCGAGGCCGCCGCCATGTCGGTGACGCTGGCCCTGGCCACGTTCGTCCTGTCGTTCGGGTTCCTCAAGTTCACGGGTCGAAAGGCTGAATCATGAGCCTCCTCACCGACACCACGGGCGCCCACGCGCCCGCGCCGGCCTCGAAAACGGCATCGCGCGGACCGCGGGAGAGCCGTCTCTCGGTGGCCGTCGCCACCGGTTTCCTGGCCGTGATCGCCGTCTACATGCTGCTTCCGGTGTTCTGGCTGCTCGTCTCGGCCACCAAGAGCCAGGGCGACCTGGTCGACACGTTCGGCCTGTGGTTCTCCGACATGCACCTGATCGACAACCTGCGGGCGCTGTTCGCCAAGCAGGACGGGGTCTTCGTGCCCTGGCTGCTCAACAGCCTCCTCTACGCCGGTGCGGGCGCGGCCGTCGGCACACTGCTGTCCGCCATGGCCGGTTACGCCCTGGCGAAGTACCGCTTCCGCGGGCGGGAGTTCCTGTTCTCCGTCGTCCTCGGCGGGGTGCTGGTCCCGGCCACGGCGCTCGCGCTGCCGCTGTTCCTGCTCTTCGCCGAGGTGGGGGCCACCAACACCTTCTGGGCGGTCTTCCTGCCGAGCATCGTCAGCCCTTTCGGCGTCTACCTCTCGCGCATCTTCGCGGCCGCCTCCGTGCCCGACGAGCTCCTGGAGGCCGCCCGCATCGACGGGTCCGGGGAGCTGCGGACCTTCTTCACCATGGCGGTGAGGCTGATGTCGCCCGCCATGGTGACGATCTTCCTGTTCCAGTTCGTGGTCATCTGGAACAACTTCCTGCTGCCGCTGGTGATGCTCCAGGACGACCGCCTCTACCCGGTCACCCTGGGCCTGTTCACCTGGCAGTCCCAGGTCAGCCGCGACCCGTCGCTGCAGATCCTCAGCCTCACCGGGTCGCTCGTCTCGGTCGTCCCGATCGTCATCACCTTCCTGGTGCTCCAGCGCTACTGGAAGGCCGGTCTCGCTGCGGGAGCGGTGAAGTCGTGAACAACGCACTGAAGCACCTGTCCGACCGGCTCGGCGGCATCGCCTACGGCGGCGACTACAACCCGGAGCAGTGGCCGCGCGAGGTGTGGGAGGAGGACGTCCGCCTCATGCGTGAGGCCGGCGTCAACCTCGTCACCGTCGGCGTCTTCTCCTGGGCGTTCCTGGAGCCGCGCCCGGGGACGTACGAGTTCGGTCTGCTCGACGAGGTCATGGACCTGCTGCACGCCAACGGCATCGCCGCCGACCTGGCGACGGCCACGGCGTCCCCGCCGCCGTGGTTCTCGCTGCGCCACCCCGAGGCGCTGCCGGTGACCGCCGAGGGCGTCCGGCTGAGTCACGGCTCGCGGCAGACGTTCTGCCCGAGCAGCCCCGCGTACGCCGAGGCGGCCGGCCGCCTCGCCGAACGGCTCGTGGAGCGGTACCGCGACCACCCCGCGCTCGCGCTGTGGCATCTGCACAACGAATGGGGCAACCACAACGCGCACTGCTTCTGCGACATCAGCGCCGAGGCCTTCCGGGACTGGCTCCGGCAGCGGTACGGGGATCTCGACGGTCTCAACGAGGCGTGGGGAACGGCGTTCTGGAGCCAGCGGTACGGCGACTGGGCGGAGGTCGTGCCGCCGCGCGCCACCGCCGCCGTGCCGAATCCGACCCAGCGGCTCGACCACTGGCGGTTCTCCTCGGACGCGCTGCTGGGACTGCACCGGCGCGAGGCCGAGATCGTGCGCCGGCTCTCCCCCGGCGTGCCGCTCACCACCAACCTCCTGGTCACCCTCGAGAAGAAGGTCGACGGATTCGCCTTCGCCGAGGAGTGCGACTTCGTGTCCGTGGACCAGTACCTCACGGCCGCGGACCCCGAGGCGCACATCGGGCTGTCCCTCGACGCCGACCTCGCGCGCGGCATGGGCGGCGGCGCTCCGTGGCTGCTGATGGAGCACTCCACCTCCGCGGTGAACTGGCAGCCCCGCAACGTCGCGAAGACCCCGGGGCAGATGCGGCGCAACAGCCTCGCGCACGTGGCGCGCGGCGCCGACGGCGTCCTGTACTTCCAGTGGCGCCAGTCGAAGGCCGGCGCCGAGAAGTGGCATTCCGCGATGCTTCCGCACGGCGGTACGGACACCAAGACCTGGCGCGAGGTCACCGCTCTCGGTCAGGATCTGAAGGCACTGGCGGAGGTGCGCGGCGCCCGCGTGGTGTCGGACGTGGCGCTCCTCTTCGACTGGAACGCCTGGTGGGCCCTCGAGATGGACGCCACCCCCTCGCGGGACCTGCGCTACCTCGACCTGGTCCGCTCCTGGTACGAGGCACTGTGGTCGCTGGGCGTCACCTGCGACCTGGTGCACCCCGGGAGCGACCTGAGCGGTCACCGGCTGGTCCTCGTCCCCAGTCTCTCCCTGACGAGCGACGCGGACGCCGCGGCGCTGAACGGGTTCGTCGCGGACGGCGGGCACGCGGCCGTCGGCTTCTTCAGCGGTGTGGTGGACGAGCACGACCACGTCCGCCTCGGCGGCCATCCGGGGGCGTACCGGGACATGCTCGGGATCCGGGTGGACGAGTTCTTCCCGCTCCGGGAGTCGGAGACGGTCGGGCTCTCCGACGGTTCACGGGCCACGGTCTGGACCGAACTCGTCGAACCGCGGGGGGCCGAGACGGTCCTGTCGTTCGCGGCGGACCCGTCGTGCGGCGGCCCGGTCCCGGGGCACCCGGCGGTCACGCGCCACGGTCACGGTGACGGCGTGGCCTGGTACGTGGCGACGCGCCCGGACGCGGACGCCCTGCGCACGCTGCTGGCCCGGGTCTGCCGGGAGGCCGGGGTCACCGCCGCGGCCGAGGTCCCGGCCGGGGTCGAGGCGGTCCGCAGGCGCGGCCCGGACGCCACTTACCTGTTCCTGATCAACCACTCCCCGCGCGACGTGTCCGTCCCGGCGGCGGGCACCGACCTGCTGAGCGGTGCCCCCGCCGACGGCGAGGTCGTCGTCCGCGCGGGCGACGTCGCGGTGATCCGGGAACACGGCGCCCCGCCGGCGGGTGGGTGACGGAATGCTCGCCGACCTCACCCGGTGGAGCGCGGCCGGCCCGGCGGGCATCGCCGGGCCGGAGGCGGCCGGCATGCTCGTCACCGACCCGGGCCTCGACGGGAACTGCCGTGAGGTGTTGGAACGTGGTGTCGGTGAACCGGCCGCGGCCGGGCCGGGCCGGCCTTCGCCGCGGGCGGCTTCCTCCCGTCCCCCTGTCCGCCCCCGACCGATCGAAGGTGCACACACGTGACCACCGACCGTTCTTCCCACCTGCTCCATTTCCGTGCGGAGGGCACGAGCCTGGTCCTCGACTGCTCGGGACCCCGCCTCCCGCGGGTACTGCACTGGGGGGCCGACCTGGGAGACCTGGAAGACCCGGGAGACCCGGGGGACCCGGGGGACGACGCACCGGGCGGTGCGGGCGACCTCGCCTCCCTCGCCGCGGCGAGCGTCGCCGAGCTGGGCACCAGCGTTGCGGACGTCCCGGTGCCCGTGAGCGTGCTGCCCGAGCAGTCGGCCGGCTGGCTGGGCACACCGGGACTGTCCGGCCACCGCGAGGGCGCCGACTTCTCCTGCGCCTTCACCGTCCGGGAGCTGCGGTTCCCGGGCCCCCGCTCGCTGACGGTCGAGGCCACGGACGAACAGGCCGGGCTCGCCCTGCGGTGGGAGCTGGAGCTGACCCCCTCCGGTCTCGTCCGCCAGCGAGCGCGTCTCACCAACCGGGGTGAGGGCCCCTACACGCTGGAGGCGCTGCAGCTCGCCCTGCCGGTACCGGCCCACGCCGCCGAAGTGCTCGACCTGACCGGCCGCCATCTGCGGGAACGGTCTCCGCAGCGGCACGAGTTCACCCTCGGCACGCATCTGCGGGAGAACCGGCGCGGACGTACCGGCGTCGACGCCACCCTCCTGCACGCGGTGGGTGAGCGGGGCTTCGGCTTCCGCGGCGGTGAGGTGTGGAGTCTGCACGTCGCGTGGAGCGGCAACCACCGCACCTTCGCCGAACGGACGAACTCCGGGGTCTCGCTCCTCGGCGGCGGTGAGCTGCTGCTGCCGGGCGAGATGCGCCTCGGGCCCGGTGCCGCGTACACGACCCCGTGGCTGCTGGGCTCGTACGGCCAGGGCCTGGACGGCATGGCGGCGCGCTTCCACACGTACCTGCGGCAGCGTCCCCACCACCCGGCCACTCCACGGCCCGTCACCCTCAACACCTGGGAGGCGGTCTACTTCCGCCAGGACCTCGGCACCCTCACCGCCCTGGCGGACGCGGCGGCGGAGGTCGGAGCCGAGCGGTTCGTCCTGGACGACGGGTGGTTCCGCGGGCGCCGCGACGACCGGGCCGGCCTGGGCGACTGGTACGTGGACCCCGAGATCTGGCCGGAAGGGCTGCATCCGCTCGTCGGGCACGTCCGTTCCCGCGGCCTGCAGTTCGGTCTCTGGGTCGAGCCGGAGATGCTCAACCCCGACTCGGACCTGGCCCGGGCCCATCCGGAGTGGATCCTGTCCGCGGCCGGTCGCATGCCACCGGAGGCCCGGCACCAGCAGGTGCTCGACCTGGGCCGGCCGGAGGCGTACGCGTACGTGCTCGAACGTCTGGACGCCCTGGTCGGCGAGTACGCCGTCGACTACCTCAAGTGGGACCACAACCGCGACCTCGTCGACGCGGGCAGCGGCCCGTACGGCGTCGGCGGGGTGCACGCGCAGACCACCGCGGTGTACGCGCTGATGGACGAGCTGCGCCGACGTCATCCCGGGCTGGAGATCGAGTCCTGCTCGTCGGGCGGCGCCCGGGTGGACCTGGGCATCCTCGAACGCAGCGACCGGGTGTGGACGAGTGACTGCATCGACGCCCTGGAGCGGCAGCAGATCCAGCTCTGGACAGGCCTGTTGCTGCCTCCCGAACTGATGGGTGCGCACGTGGGCGCCCCCGGTGCGCACACCACGGGCCGCACGCACGGTCTCGACTTCCGCGCCGGCACCGCGCTCTTCGGCCACATGGGCATCGAGTGGGACCTCACCCTGGCGACGCCCGGGGAACTCCGCCGGCTCGCCGAGTGGATCGCGGCCCACAAGCGGCTCCGGCCGCTGCTGCACGGGGGAACCGTGGTCCACGGCGACTCCCATGATCCCGCGGTACTCGTGCACGGCGTCGTGGCCCCGGACCGGTCCCACGCCGTGTACGCGGTGGTGCAGAAGGCCACGAGCGTGCAGATGCCGACGGGCCGCGTGCGCCTGCCCGGTCTGGAGGACGACACCCGCTACGCCGTGACCCCGCTGCCGCCGGGGGACGCGGTCCGGGGTCCGGTCACCAGCCCGCTTCCCTGGTGGACGCCGGAGGGTGTCGAACTGCCGGGCCGCGTCCTGTCCGTGCTCGGCGTCCAGGCGCCGACCCTCTATCCGGAAAGCCTCGCGCTGATCGAGGTCCGACGGATCCCACACCGGGCATGACGCACCCGTGCGGGGCGGCGGCAAGGGCTCGGACGCCTCGCCGCCGCCCCCGCGCGCGCGGGGCCGTGTCGGCCGACGCGGGCTCTACGGCAGCGGCGGGCAGACGTTCCGTATCGGCCGGCGGAACCGGGCGGAGGAACCGGTGCCCGGAGACCGGCGCGTCCGGGAGGGCACCCGGGGACTGCACCGGATCCGCCGGGCCGTCCCGGACGGACGGCCCGGCGACGGCCGGGAGCCGGCCCGGTCATGCGGGCCCGGTGCTCGTGCGCGCATCCGGCGACGCCTTCCCTCCCCGGTCCGGCGCCGGTTCCGCCGGTTCGGCCGGTCCCGGCAGTGCGGCGAGACCGGCTCCCGGTGGGTCGTCGCCGGGGGCCGGCTCACCGTTCTCGCCGAGGAAGCCGCCCGACTGGTGTTGCCACAGTTTGGCGTAGGCGCCGTCCGCGGCGAGCAGTTCCCCGTGGGTGCCCTGCTCGACGACGCTTCCGCGGTCGAGGACGACGAGACGGTCCATGCCGGCGACGGTGCTCAGACGGTGGGCGACGACAAGGGCCGTACGTCCGTCCATCAGCCGCCACAGGGCGTCCTGGACGAGGAGCTCGCTCTCCGAGTCCAGCGCGCTGGTCGCCTCGTCGAGCAACAGGATCGGGGCGTCCCGCAGGATGGCCCTGGCCAGGGCGACGCGCTGGCGCTGACCGCCCGAGAGTTTGACTCCCCGCTCCCCCACCAGGGTGGCGAAGCCGTCGGGAAGCTGGTCGGCGAACTCCGTGACGTGGGCGGCCGCGGCCGCCGCGCGGACCTCCGCTTCGGTGGCGCCGGGCCGGGCGAAGGCGATGTTGTCCCGCAGGCTGCGATGGAACATCGCGGGTTCCTGCGGAACGTAGGCAATCAGTGAGCGCAGGTCGGTCTGGCGCAGCCGGCTGATGTCCTGACCACCGATCAGAATGCGTCCGTCGTCGATGTCCGACATCCGCAGCAGGAGCCGGGTGAGCGTGGTCTTGCCACCGCCGGACCTGCCGACCAGACCGATCCGCGCACCGCCGGGCACGTCCAGGTCGAGCCCCTTGAAGATCGGCTCCGCACCCTCGTGGGCGAAGGTCACCGCCTCGAAGCGGATGCCGGTGTCACGCGGTGCGAGCGGTTCGGATTCCACCGGATCCAGCACGGTGGGCGGATCCAGCAGCAGCTCCGTGAACTGCGCGGCCTCGGTCATCGAGGTTTCCAGCCGCCGGTAGATCTGGTTGAACTCGAACTTGACTTCCTCCCCCACCTAAAGGCGGGGGATTCCAGCGGTCGCCCGCTGAGGTTCCTGCTTCATCGACGACTGCCCGCCCGGAGCGCTCCGTTGGGGTCTTACACCGTCTCCACAGGCTGCTGCCGCCAGTCCGGCGGCCAGAAGGTTCTTCGCGGCGTTCACGTCGCGGTCGTGGGTGATGCCGCACCGGCATGTCCAGGTGCGGACATGGAGGGGCATCTTGTTCTGCAGGGCGCCGCAGGCCGAGCACAGCCTGGAGGAGGGGAAGAAGCGGTCGACCGCGATCACTTCCCGGCCGTACCACTGGGCCTTGTACTCCAGCATGCTCCGGAATTGGGTCCATGCGGCATCGGAGATGGCGCGGGCCAGCCTCCGGTTTTTGACCATGTTGCGTACGGTCAGGTCCTCGATCACGAGCGTTTGGTTCTCACGCACGAGGCGAGTCGACAGCTTGTGCAGGTGATCCCGCCTGCGGTCGGTGATCCGGGCATGGATGCGGGCGACCCTGAGGCGGGCCTTGGCCCGGTTGCCGGAGCCCTTCTCCTTGCGGGCGAGTGCCTTCTGGGCCCTGGCCAGCCGGGCACGGTCCCTGCGTTCATGCCTCGGGTTGGTGATCTTCTCGCCGGTCGACAGGGTCAGCAAAGAAGTAAGGCCCACGTCGATCCCGACCGCCGTGTCCACGGGGGGCAGGGCCTTCACCGTTGGATCCTCGACGAGCATCGACACGAACCAGCGCCCGGCCGCGTCCTGCGAGACCGTCACCGTGGACGGCTTCACACCCTCGGGAAGCGGGCGCGACCACACGATGTCCAGAGGCTCGGTCATCTTGGCGAGGGTGAGCCGGCCGTCGCGGAACCGGAAGCCGCTGGTCGTGTATTCGGCCGACCCCCGGGACTTCTTCCGCGACTTGAAGCGCGGATACCTGGTCCGCTTGGCAAAGAAGTTTACGAACGCCGTCTGCAAGTGCCGCAGGCACTGCTGGAGCGGGACCGAGGACACCTCGTTCAGGAAGGCGAGTTCCTCGGTCTTCTTCCAGGCCGTCAGCATCGCCGAGGTGGCGTTGTAGTTGACCCGCTCCTGCCGTGTCCACGCCTCGGTGCGGGCCTGGAGGGCAAGGTTGTAGACCTTCCGCACGCATCCGAACGTGCGCGACAGCTCGGCTGCCTGCCCATCGGTCGGACAGAAGCGGTACTTGTACGCCCGCTTCACGTGAGTGGTCATAGTTCACAAACTAGTGGGTTTGTTTTTGAGGATCAAACCCGCTGGTCAGGGCGCGGTTTTTCGCCTGGCGGCGAAACCCTGCCTCCCGCCCTGCTCCGCGGGGGTTTCGTTTCCTCCCCCGCCTGAAGGCGGGGGTATCCACGAAAGGAATCAGATGAAATGAAGCGGCTGGGGCGCGATGCCGCAGAGCTGACAGCCCTGGCCGATCATCTCACCGCCCACGGCCCGGTGCTGGCCATGAGGGGTGTCTCCCCCTGTTGTGCCGTCTCAGGCCAACCCGCCGAAGCAGGATGTCTCACCCAAGGCTTACAGAGAGGGCCTTCCGGGCGGGAGCCGGACATCTGCGCCCAGCCTCCGGCCATCAGCTCAGGACAGATCCACGAAATGCGGTGTGCCCGGATCTCCGATGGTTCCGCGCATCATGGGCTTTTCCGATACGGAGGTCGGCCGGGCCTGATGTAATCGGCGGCGGACGATCGAGGATCAAGGGGGCCATCATGCAGGCCAAAGAGACGTTGTTCGCCGATCTCGTGCAGGGCCGGGCCCAGCAGTTCCAGGTGCCTCTCTACCAACGGACTTACTCCTGGACCGAGAAGCACCTCAAGCAGCTGTGGAGTGACATCCTGGAACAGGCCGAGCTGCTCGAGTCGGAGGAGGGCAAGGCCAGCAGCACACACTTCCTCGGTTCGGTCGTGCTCGCGCCGTCACCGCAGAACGAGGTGACGTTCCCTCGCTGGCTCGTTGTCGACGGCCAGCAGCGGCTGACCACGCTGTCCCTGGCCCTGGCCGCCATCCGCGATCATGTCGCGGCCACTCAGCCGGACGAGGCCGAGCGCATCGACGAGGAATACCTGATCAACAAGCGGAAGAGCGGCAACGACCACCTCCGCCTGCTGCCGACGCAGGCGGACCGGCCGCAGTTCGCCGCCCACATCCGCGGCTCCCTCACCGGTCAGGACACCGGCAGCGGCGTCGCCACCGCCTACACCTTCTTCCGTAAGAAGCTCGTCGAGGCGGACGATCCGGCGGCCCCGCAGGACGTGTTCCGCATCGAGCAGGCGATCACCTCCCGGCTCACGCTGGTGGCGGTGACCGCCGAGCGCGGCGACAACGTGCACCGCATCTTCGAGTCGCTCAACAACACCGGCCTCAAGCTGAGCCAGGCCGACCTGCTGCGCAACTATCTCTTCATGCGGCTTCCGACGCGCGGCGAGCACGTCTACGAGACCTACTGGCTCCCTCTGCAGGACCGTCTGAGCAACGACGAGCTGGAACAGCTCATGTGGCTGCAACTGGTGCTCGACGGGGACGACCGGGTCCGCCGCCAAGACCTGTACTCGGCCCAGCAGAAGCGCTTCGAGGAAAGAAAGACGGGCGAGGGGGAGATCGAGGAGTACGTCAGGGAACTGCACCGTCACAGCGCCCTCTTCCGCCGACTGCTGCACCCCGAGGAGGAACCCGATCCCACGGTCAGGGCCGCACTCCGCCGCCTGGACGCGTGGCAGGCAGCCGTCACCTACCCCGCCCTCATGCTGCTGTTCGATCGGCGTGAGCGCGGGGAGTTGGACTCCTCTGAGACCGCCCGCGCCCTGGCGTACATCGAGAGCTTCCTCGTCCGCCGGATGATCTGCCGGGTCCCGGTCAACAACCTCAACCGGATCTTCCAGGCCGTGCCCGGACAGCTCCCGCTCGACGTGCCCGTCACCGAGGGACTGCGCCGGCTCCTCTCCTCCGAGAACCGCTTCTGGCCCGACGACGCCGAACTGCGCGACAAGATCAGGACGGCGCCGTTCTACCAGTACGGCCGGTGGCAGCAGCGCAAGCTGGTGCTGCAACGGCTGGAGGAGAGCTACGAGCATCCCGAACCGGTCGACTTCGCCGCCGCGCAGCTCACCATCGAGCACGTCATGCCGCAGTCGCCCGGCGACGAGTGGCTGCGCGCCCTGAGCGAGGAGGCCGACGAGGGCGAGACCGCGGAGGAACTGCACGCGCAGTTCCAGCACACCCTCGGCAACCTGACGCTCACCGCGGTCAATGCGGAGCTGTCCAACCACCCCTTCGAGCGCAAACAGGATCTGCTGCACAGCAGCCACCTGGAGATGAACCGCCGCATCGCCGCCACCGAACGCTGGGGCGTGCGCGAGATCCTGGCCCGCGCCGACGAACTTGCCGACCGTGCCATCGCGTTATGGCCGGCCCCGCTGCGCGGAGTCGGCCGCGCGGAACGCAGCCGCGACTGGCAACTCGCCCACCAGGTCCTCGCCGCGCTCCCCCACGGCATGTGGACCTCGTACGGCGACCTCGCCGCGTTCCTCGGCTCCGGCGCCCAGGCCGTGGGCAACCACCTGGCCAACACCCCCGGTGTGGCCAACGCGTACCGTGTCCTCACCTCCGAGGGCAAGGTCTCCGACGGCTTCCGGTGGGCGGCGCCCCAGGAGGCGGGAAGTGACGACGTCCGCGCCCGGCTGGCCGCCGACGGCGTCCGTTTCACGGCCACCGGGGCCGGCGACCCGGCCCAGCGGCTCACCGCCGACGACCTCGCCGCGCTGCTCGCCGGCACGGACGACGACCGGGCGGACGGTGAGGACACCGCGCAGGAAGGAACCGTGGAAGCACCGGGCGAGGAGACCCGCGCCGAACGGTTCTTCCGCCAGCTCGCCGCGGACGACTCCCCCGAGACGGTCGAAGCGGTCCGCGCGCTCTTCGCCCACTGGGAGGCGCTGGGCGGCTGGATCGGCCACGGCGCGGGGCATGTCACCACGAGCGCGTACCTCATGCTCGGCGAGGCGGGCGGCCCCGGTCGCGGCATCTGGCCGATGACGCTCTACCCCGGTGCCGGGCGCGGGGGCACGGCGGAGGTGGTGTTCCAGTACCTCGCCGCGCGGGAGCCGTTCACCGACCGCGCGCTGCGCGCCGAACTCCTCACCCGTCTCAACACTCTGGACGGTGTCGACCTCCCGGAGGGCAAGCTGGAGCTGCGTCCCAACATCCGGCTGTCCCTGCTGGAGAAGGACCACAACCGGGAGCTGCTCACCGAGACGCTGACGTGGTTCCGGGACCGCTGGGAGGGCCAGGGCACGTCCTGAGGGCGGGTCGGCCGACGGCCGGGCTGTGGTGAGCAGGGCGGGCGGGGCACCGGCGGCAGAGTGCCCTTGCCCTGCCTACCGCCCTGTCCGGGCAGCTCGCCGAGCGCACTCCGCCCACACCGTCTTGCCACCCGGGTGATGGGGCTCGCAGCCCCAAGCGTCGGCGAGCGAGGCGACGAGGAGCAGGCCCCGCCCGGACTCACCGTCGTTGTCGGTATCGGCGGCCGGGGTCGGGGCGGGCAGACGTTCGCCCCGCGCGTCGGTCACCTCGATCCGCAGGGTGGCGGGCGTCAGGGTGAGAGCGAGACGTGCGTTCCTGCCCCGCACCCGGCCGTGCAGGGCCGCGTTCGCGGTCAGTTCGGCGATGAGGAGGGAGGCCGTGGCCGTGCTGTCGTCGGCGGCGGGTTCCGGCCGCCCCTGTTGTGCGGCGAGCCAGCGCTCAGCCGCATGGCGTGCGGTGTGCGCGCCATGCGCCGTGGTGGGAAACATGGTGCGGAAGTGGGCTGTGCCGACGGTCGGTTCACCGGGTGCGGTGACGGTTTCCTGATTCACATCACCGAGGGTGACCGATTCGTCCTACTGTGTGGAGCACTCTGGGCGGTACGCAGGGTGACTGTCCCGGGACGGAAGGTGCGATGTACGGGCGTACGGCCGTGTCCCGGCCGGGCTTTCGCCGGTTCGTCCTCTGCACAAGGAACAGGGTGGTGGTACGGCATGGCAGCACAGCCGGGTACGGGGGTTCCCACGGGCGACGAGGCGGACGGCACGGACGAGGTCGCGGACCTGTTCCGGGCCCTCGGCCGACAGATCAAGGTGGCCCGGGAGCGGGCCGGGCTGAGCCAGAAGGAGCTGGGCGACCGGCTCGGGTACGGCGAGGAGACGATCTCGTCGGTCGAGCGGGCACGGCGAACACCTCAGCCCAAACTGCTCGTCACGGTGGACCAGTTGCTGGACTGCGGGGGCCTGCTCGCGTCCGCGGCGGAAGACGTGGAACGGGCGAAGACCCAGCGGAGGGTGCGGCATCCCGAGTGGTTCCGGGACTACGCCCGGTTGGAGGCGGAGGCAGTAGAGATCTGTTTCTACAGCACACTGACGATGCCGGGTCTCCTGCAGATGAAAGGGTACGCGCAGACGATCTTCACGGCACGGCGTCCGTTCCTCGACGAAGAGACCATTGAGCAGCGAGTGGCCGCACGGCTCGACCGCCAGCAGATCCTGACCTGTTGGCCACCTCCCATGGTGACAGCGGTCATCGAGGAATCGGTGCTGCGCCGGGAGATCGGCGGCCGGACCACACAGCAGGAGCAACTGCGGCATCTTCTGAAGCTGGGAAAGCTGCGCAACGTGGAGATCCAGGTGCTTCCGCTGAACTGCCAGGGGCACGCGGGTATGGAAGGGCCGTTCATCCTCCTCACGCCGAAGGGCAAACCACCGGTCGGATATGGAGAGTTCCAGAGCGTCAACCGTCTGATCACAGATCCGGAGGAGGTCCGTATGCTGACCGCACGCTACGGAAGCATCCGAGGGCAGGCGCTCAACCCGGCTGAGTCCTCGGCCTTGATCGAGAAGCTGCTGGGAGACTGATGAACAGCCAACAGCCCAACGAGCTCCACTGGTTCAAGAGCACATACAGCGGCGGGGACGGCGGCGAGTGCGTAGAAGTCGCCGCCGACCCGACCGCCATACACGTACGGGATTCCAAGGAGCGCGGTGGCCCTCAGCTCGCGTTCGCGTGGAGCGCATGGTCCGGGTTCGTCGCGGAGCTGGGGCGGGACCGGATCTGACCTGCCGCGCCCGGGGCCGTGGCACTCATGCCTCCTGGCACGGCACTCCCCTGGTGGCGGTGGCGGCACCGTCCGGCTCCGCCACCGGTCGCCCGAAGATCGGCCACGGGTGTGACCGTCCCGCTCTCCCTTTCTCAGGCGATGGCCCTTTCGCACGTTAATGGACGGGGTGGGTCCCCCTGCTTCGCTTTGCGGACTATGGTGTGGGCTTAGAGGTCGTCTCATTTGGTGAGTCTGCGGTAGCAGATGAGGGTGCAGGCGATGCTGGTGAAGGCCAGGAAGTGGTCGGCTTTGCGTTCGTAGCGGCGGTGGAGGCGGCGGCATCCGCCGAGCCAGGCCATGGCGCGTTCGATGGTCCAGCGGTGGCGGCCAAGACGCTGGGAGGGCTCGATGCCTTTGCGGGCGATGCGGTGGGTGATGCCGCGGGACCGGAGCCATCGGCGCAGGTGACGGTTGTCGTAGGCCTGGTCGGCGTGGAGCTTGGCCGGCCGCCTTCGGCGGGGCCCGCGGCGTGAGCGGATGGGCGGGATGCCCCGCACCAAGGGCTCCAGAGCCTGACTGTCGTGCAGGTTCGCGCCTGAGATGCCGATCGAGATGGGCAGACCGGATCGTTCGGTGATCAAGTGGATTTTCGACCCGGGTTTGCCTCGATCCACAGGATTCGGACCCGTCAGATCCCCCTTTTCAGGGCCCGCATGTTCACCGAGTCGATCGCACACCTCGACCAGTCCAGCTCACCGCGTGCCCCGAGTTCATCCAGCACCACACGGTGAAGCTTGGCCCACACCCGGGCCTTGCTCCACTCGGTGAACCGCCGGTGAGCCGTGGGCCCCGAGGGGCCGAACGACGGCGGCAACTGCCGCCATGTACACCCCGACGTCGCCACGAAGATGATCGCCGCCAGCACCTCACGGTCCCCGTACCGCCGACGGCCACCGCCCTGCGGCCGTGACGGAGCAGGTGGCACCACCCGCTCGAACAACACCCACAACTCATCCGGCACCAGCCGCTCCACAATCCCCACGGCACCAGGTTACCGAACCACCCAAATGAGACGACCTCTTAAGGCTGGGCCCCCGGCCCAGCGGAGGGCGAGGTCGGCCAGGCCGAGGGTGCGGGCGGAGGAGCCGATGGACAGCCGATGTCAGCTGTCGGTGTGGAGGTGGGCTCGCACGGCGTCGACGAACTCGTCGACGTGTTGGAAGACGCCGCCGTGCCCGGCCCCTGGGTAGATGATCAGCGTGCTGCCGGGAATGCGGGCGTGCATGTCGTGAGACAGCTCGGTGGGGACCATGCGGTCGTGGTCGCCGTTGGCGATGAGCGTCGGGGCGCTGATGCGGGAGAGGTCCTGCGGCTCAGCCCGGCCCCAGCCCCGGATGGTGGTGATCTGGCGGTGAAAGGACGACAGTGTAATGGGGGCGTCACGGTCCATGACGCGCTCGCGCAGGCGCGCGAGGTAAGCCTTGGCTGCCGCCTTGCCCGCTGGAGTGCGGGGAAAGAACAGGAACTCCTTGGCATCGGTGCGGGCCATCGCGGCACGAGCCATGTCCCAGTAGACGTAGGCTCCACCGGTCGGACGGTCGATGCCGGCTCCCCCGGCGGGGCCGGTTCCGGCCAGGACGAGGCGGCGCACGAGTCCCGGCGCATCGAGGGCCACCTGCTGGGCGACGAAGCCGCCGAGCGAGAATCCGAGCAGGTCCATCTGGGTCAGGCCGAGGGCGGCCACGAACCCCTCCGCCGCACGCGCCATCGCGGCGACGGTGCCTGGGACACGGCCGGTGGATCCGCCGACCCCGGGGAGGTCGAGCGCGACGACACGGCGATCGCGGGCGAGCGCGTCGACAAATCGGGGATCCCACTCGTCGAGCGTGGCGCCCAGGTGAGTGAGCAGGACCAGCGGGACGCCGTTCTCGGGGCCGAGGTCGCGGTATACGAGCGTGTTCGAACCTACAACGATGCGGCGGTTGGGCGCCGTGGCCCACGTGGTCGGGCGGGGACGGACGTTGGACTCAGCCACGGTTGGTCACCGCCTTCGGGTCGGTGGTGACCAGTACCTTGCCGCGTGTGCCGCCGGCGAGCGCCTCGTCGAGAGCCCGCGGGGTCTGGTCGAATAGGAGCACCCGGTCGATGACCGGGCGCAGCACCCCGTCGTCGACCAGCCCGGCGACCTGGCGCAGCGCGGCGCTATCGGGTGTGATGAACAGGAAGCGGTAGGTGACCCCGAGCGCGCGTGCCCGGCGGCGGGTACGGGCACTCAGGGCCCGGATGGCGAGCCGGACGACTGGGTTGACGCCGACGCGCCGCGCGAAGACCGGGTCGGGCGGGCCCGTGATGCCGATGACGGTGCCGCCGGGGCGCAACACACCGAGGGAAGCCTGCAGCGTGGCTCCGCCCTGGGTGTCGAGGACGAGGTCGACGGGCGTGCTGGCGAGGCTCTGCGCGAGGTCGTCGTGGCGGTAGTCGATGACAATGTCGGCACCAAGCTCTCGGGCGGCTGCGATGTTCGCCGTCGAGACAGTGGTGGCGACGGTGCAGCCCAGGTGCCGGGCGAGCTGGATCGCGACCGATCCCACGCCACCGGTCCCGCCATGGATGAGGACGGTCTGGCCCTTCTTCACCTTGCCCATCTCGACGAGAGCCTGCCAGGCCGTGAGCGCGACGACTGGAAGCCCCGCGGCCTCGACCAGACTCACCGACCGGGGCACGGGTGCCATCGTGGCGGCGTCGACCGCGACGAACTCGGAGAAGGTGCCCGTGGCCGCCAAGTCGACATAGCCGTACACGTGGTCACCCACGGCGACGTCGCGTACCGCGGAGCCGGCCTCGACGACCTCGCCGGAGAGCTCACCGCCCATGACCTTGGGTAGCCGGAACGGGAAGATTGCCTTGAACTCGCCGGAACGGACCCGCTCGTCGGCATGGTTGACGCCCGACGCGACCATGCGCACGAGCACCTCATGGGGGGCGGGGACCGGTACGGGCATCTCGACCTGCCCCAAGGGGGAGCCGTACTTCTCGAGGACGAAGGCCTTCACGGAGCACTCCTAGCAAAGCGTTTCCGGGGGTCGGGTATCTCGGCGGCGCGCATCCCGGATGGCCGCCGTACTTCTCGAACTAGTTTGTGTTGTTCTTCTGGCTGCGGCGCGGGCGCACCGCGCCCTCGGTCGTGTTCACCCATCAGGCCACCGGCACGGCCGGGGCGATGACGCGGTCGGCGGCGCCTCCCTGGAGGCGGTCCAGGGAGGCGGCGATCCCCTCGTGGGGCACGCCGAGCGGCACCGCGCTGACCTCGGTCAGGCGGGTGTACTGCGCGTCGGTCAGCTGGACGTCGAGGGCGCCGAGGTAGCTGTCGAGCTGGGAGAGGTTGCGCGGGCCGATGATCGGGACGAGCGTGGCCACGGAACGGGCGGCGCGCTCGCGCACCCAGGCCACCGCCACCTGGGCGGGCGTTACGCCTGCCTCCTGGGCGATGGCCAGGACGGTGTCGACGACGGCGGTCTTCTGGCCGGTGCTCTCGGTGTGGATGACCATGCCCAGGTCGCTCAGGCGCCCCTCGGCGGAGCTGCGGTATTTGCCGGTGAGCAGTCCGCCGCCGAGCGGGGACCACAGGGCGGCGCCGAGTCCGAGGCTCTCGGCCATCGGCAGCAGCTCGCGGTCGGCGGTGCGTTCGACGAGGCTGTACTCGTGCTGGATGCCCACGATCGGGGCCCAGTTCTTCAGGTCGGCGAGGGTTACCGCGCGCGAGGCGCGCCAGGCGGGGAAGTTGGACAGCGCGGCGTGGTGGATCTTGCCGGACCTCACCAGGTCGTCGAGTCCGCGCAGGAGTTCCTCCATCGGAGTGAGCTCGTCGGGGAAGTGCACCCACAGCAGGTCGATGTAGTCGGTGCTCAGGCGCTTCAGGCTGGCCTCGACCGAGGCGACCATGTTCTTGCGGCTGTTGCCGGTCTTGGAGATGTCCGGCTGCGGGGCGGCGCCGAGGGTGAACTTCGTGGCCAGGACGAAGTGGTCGCGGTCGGCGGAGATCAGCTTTCCGGTCAGTTCCTCCGACTCGCCGAACTGGTAGCCGTCCGCGCTGTCGAGGAAGGTGCCGCCGGCCTCGGCGAACCGGTCGAAGATCCGGCGTGCCTCGTCCGGCTCGGCGCCGGCACCCCAGCCCGTGCCGAAGTTCGCGGTGCCGAGCGCGTACTCGGAGACACGCAGTCCGGTCCGGTGTCCGAAGGTCGTGTAACGCATGAGATGTCCTTGCACGAGAGGTGGGAAGGCGGCCGCGCCGGGGTGGAGGGGTGAGCGTCAGCCCGCGTTCGGCTGGGGTGCCGCGGACAGGCTCTGCTTGACGTACCGGCTGGTCTCGTCGGCGAGGATCTCGGGCAGGCCCGTCTCGATGCCGTTGAGGGCCTGGGCCGCGACGTCGGCGGCGGCGACCTTCTGATCGGCAGGCACGCCGGCGGCCATGTCGGTGTCCATGTAACCGACGTGCAGCGCCGAGACGGTGATCCCGCGCGGTGCCAGCTCCTCACGGGTCGCGTCGCTCAGCGCCCAAGCGGCGGCCTTGGAGGCCGCGTAGGAGCCGAGACCGGCCGGGTGGAACCAGGACAGGGCGGACAGGACGTTGAGTACGGCGCCGCCGCCGTTGCCCTCGATGACGGGGGCGAAGGATCGGGTCGCGGCGAGCGGGCCGAAGAAGTTGGTCTCCATCTCCCGGCGCACCTCAGCCACGTCGCCTCCGATCAGCGTCGCGCCGGTGGAGATACCCGCGTTGTTGATCAGCAGTGTCGCGTCGGACGCCACGTGGGCGGCCTCCTGTATCGACGCCTCGTCCGTGACGTCCAGCCGCAGCGGGATGACGCCCGGCACGTCGACCGTCTCGGGTCGTCGGGCCGCGCCGTACACCTTCGCGCCGCGCTCGACGAGCTGGGCGGCCAGGTGCCGCCCGAGCCCCCGGTTGGCGCCGGTGACGACCGCGACCGCGTTCTTCAGTTCCATGCTCGCTCCTGGTCCTGGCGGGCACCGTCGGCCACCCGCAATAAATTAGATTATGCATCCAATCTAAACACGGGTCTATGATAGATGCCAGTCGACATCCAAATGGGAGGTGGTCATGGGCCGCGTATCGCAGGCACAGGCGGAGGAAAATCGCAGGCGGGTGGTGGACACCGCATCCCGGCTGTTCCGGGAGCAGGGCACGCAGGTCAGCGTCGCCGACCTGATGAAGGCGGCCGGTCTGACCCACGGCGCCTTCTACAAGCAGTTCGCCTCCAAGGGGGCGCTGGTCGACGAGGCCACCGCCCACGCCTTCGCCGAGCTCGCCCAACGCTATAGCGCCGGGCTCGAGCGGCACGACGGGCAGCGCGGCACCGCCCAGCAGGCTCTGATCGACACCTACCTCTCCGTCGAGCACCGCGACGACCCGGCGGACGGCTGCCCGGTCGCCGCGCTCGCCACCGACATCGCGCGCGAAGGCGGGGGGCGCGAGGCCCGTCGCGTCTACGCCGAGGGGGTGGCCGACTTCGCCGATTTCCTCGCCACCGACGACCAGGACGGCATCGTCCGCCTCTGCACCCTGTTCGGTGCGCTGGTCCTGTCCCGGGCCACCAAGGGCTCCCCGCTCTCCGGGGAGATCCTCGCCGCCGCGCACGCAGCCTTGACGGAAGCAGGCTGATCAGGGGCGCGGTGCGGGTGCACGTCGACCGCGCTCGTGGGCGACGCGGCGTCCGCGGCCAGGCGAAGGCGATGGGAGAAGGCCGCCGGCGCCTGGCGCACCGGCTTCACCGTGCACCGGACATCGGCCGGTTCCCGGGCCGCATGCCCGTGAAGTGGAAGTTGCGCAGCCGACGTCAACGTGTCAACAGGACTGCGATCTGCCCCCGGATGTCGCGCACGATCTCGTCGACGCTCGCGGCGACGTTCACACTCGCCGCCATCGCGAGGAACATCACGGCGGACACGACCCGCGCCGCCGTTGCCGCGTCCTCCTCGCCGACCCGTGCGTCCCGGCACAGCACGGCGGCCACGGCCTCCTCGGTCTGCCCGGCGATGGCGAGGGCCTCGCGGTGGTGGGGCTCGGCGGGGTCACCGAAGACCATCTCGCGCAGGTAGACGCGCCCGTTGTCGACCTGGGTCCGGTTGCATTCGACGACCGGCCGGACAATCGCCGTCACGGCGTCCAGGGCGTCCGGGATGTTCTCGGCGTCCGCCCGGCCTCGTTCGAGGGCTTCGGCGTAGAGGGAGTTCTGGACGAGCAGGAGGAGCTCGCCCTTGGTCTTGGCGTAGAGGAAGAGCGTGCCGGTGCCGATGTCGGCCTTGTCGGCGATCTGCTGGGTGGTGACCTCGTCGATGCCGCGTTCGGCGAACAACTCGTGGGCTGCGGCGGTGATGCGGTCGAGCTTGAGCTGCTTGTTCCGCTCGCGCCGACCTGCCGGCTGGGAAGCGCGTGGCATGCGGGACACCTTTCGGGGAATTCATTCTGACTGTACTCAGTTATGAGCATAGTCGTTACTGATGAGAATCAGAGGCGGCTTCCGTCATCGTCCCACGACGACGACGCCCGCCCGGTCCCCCTTGATCCACAGCGGACGCCGGCGACCGATCCACGCTCGACATCGACATCAAGGACCACGCACCCCATGACCACGTCTTCCTCCCTCTGGCAGCCCTTCAAGTTCGGCCGCGTCGAGCTCCCGCACCGCCTCGCCATGGCGCCGCTGACCCGCAGCCGGGCGAACGCCGACGGCACGCCCGGCCCACTGGCAGCCACCTACTACGGTCAGCGCGCCTCCCTCGGGCTGATCATCACCGAGGGCACGCAGCCCTCGGCCGACGGACAGGGCTACCCGAACACGCCGGGCATCCACACTCCCGAGCAGATCGCGGGCTGGCGCGAGGTCGCCGACGCCGTGCACGCGGGCGGCGGGACACTGTTCATCCAGCTGATGCACGTCGGGCGCATGTCCCACCCGGACAACACCCCGCACCACCGCCAGCCGGTCGCCCCCTCCGCGATCTCCGCCGACCAGGACATGTTCACCGCGACCGGCCCGAAGAAGACGCCGGTCCCGCGTGAGCTGAGCGTTCAGGACATCCAGGCCACCATCGCGGACTTCCGGCATGCCGCCGCCTCCGCGATAGCCGCCGGCGCGGACGGGGTGGAGATCCACGGGGCGAACGGCTACCTGCTGCACCAGTTCCTCTCCCCGAACGCCAACCATCGCACCGACACCTACGGCGGCTCGGTCGAGAACCGCTCCCGCCTCGTCGTCGAGGTCGCCAGGGCGGTGGCCGAGGAGATCGGCGCGGACCGGGTCGGCATCCGCCTGTCCCCCTCCATGCCGCTGGGCGGGATCGACGAAGGCGACACCGAGGCAGTCCGCGCCCAGTACCACCACCTGGTGGGCGAACTGGCACCCCTGAACCTCGCCTACCTGCACGTCCATCACGTCGGCGACGACGAACTGCTGCGCTCCTTCCGCGAGGTGTGGCCGACCGCCCTGCTCGTGGTCCGCTACGGCCGCACCCGCGAACAGATCGCCGACGACATCGACGCGGGCCTGGCCGACATCGCCCCGCTGGGCCGCTTCGCGCTGGCCAACCCCGACATCGTCGAGCGCTTGCGCACCGATGCCCCGCTCAACGAGATCGACCCGGCCACCCTGTACGGCGGCGGCGAGGCCGGATACACCGACTACCCGACCCTGGCCCACGCCTGACACCGGCGTCCACGAGCCGCCCATCCACCGGACCGGGGCGGGTGGGCGGCTCGTCGTCCCGCCGTGCGACCACCTGCCGCCGGCATGACGATGACCAGGGCGAAAGAAGAAGGAGAACCTCCATGAGCAGCACGCACTTCGACGTCGTCGTCCTCGGCGCCGGGCCCGGCGGCTACGTCGCCGCGATCCGCGCCGCCCAGCTGGGCAAGAGTGTCGGCGTCATCGAAAAGCAGTACTGGGGAGGCATCTGCCTGAACGTCGGCTGCATCCCCTCCAAGGCCCTGTTGCGCAACGCCGAACTCGCCCACACCTTCCACCACCAGGCCAAGCAGTTCGGCATGCGGAGCACACCCCCCTGACTCCCGAGGACGTCACCGTCCGACTGGGGTCAGGTGCGCGACGTCTCTCGTGAGCCGTTAGCCCAGGGCGGGCAGCCGGGTGATGGCGGAATGTCCTGGTACTGGAGACGCCGGCTGCTTTCAAGAGGGTGATCGCGACGGTAAGTTCGCAGAACGGGCGACCGCGCTTCCGAACACGCCTGCGAAACCTGCGTCAAGCCCGGCCGCTTCCGCCTCCACGGCGACGGGCCGCGAGCCGGGATGCAGAGCACCTGCGACACCTGCCGCATCTCCCGATACCAGACAACGCATCAGCGGGCAGCCCCGAAACCAACCGCCCGGGCGCCTCCCGCCCGTAGAGTTCTCCTCGGCCGCCGAGTTCGGCGAGACATGATGTTCGCCACACCCACAGCGGGGAATCGGACACCGTGCTCCGTCATAGCGCGACACGCGCCGCAGGCTCGGCTCTGGCCCAAAGCGACACGACCTGCGAGGGACACGGTCTCTGTGAAAACAAAACGCAGCGAACCCGGACCCGCCGTACGGGACCTGGTCCGCATGTCCGACGCCTGGGTGGGCCGCCCCGACCTGCACAAGGCGTTCCCGGCCGGGTACGGCAGGCTCCTGACCGGCGCCGAGGAGGCGCGGCGGTCATCGACACGGTTCTCGACGCGGTGAGCAGGAGCGCGTTCGGCGTCGCTCACGGCGACCCGGAACTCGTCGAGCGGGGCCGGCGGACTCTGGCCCGGCTGCGCGCCGGGCACAGCACACCCGACTCGCCCACAGGGGGAATTTCATGAACCGCGACACGGCATCGGCTGCCGCCGGGCGGCCACCGGCCCGCTCGGCCACGCCCGCCGACGCCGAGGGCATCGTCCGGATGCGCTCCGAGCACGTCCTGTCCGAGCCCTTGAGCGAGGAGTGGATCCGACGGTGCACGGACGAGCTGGCACCGCGGCTGACCGAGGCGGGGGACGCGCGGGCGTTCGTCATCGACGCCCCGGACGGCACGCTCGCCGCCTGCGCCCTCGGTCTGATCCACCCCGTCCTGCCGGCACCGGCCTGTCCCCGGGGGCTGGCCGTCCGCGTCCAGGTCGTCGCCACGCGCCCGGACGTCCGGCGTCGCGGCTACGCCCGGACGGTGGTGTCCGCGCTGCTCGACCATTTCTCCCACGTCGAGCACATCACGCTCTTCGAGATCCATGCCAGTGTGGAAGCGGCGCCGCTCTACCGCGAGCTGGGCTTCGCGGGGAGTCCTCTCCTGATGCGGATGACGCGCCTGAACGCACCGGCCGCTACGAGCGGGCCGAAGAACGGCCCCGCCTGGCTTCCGCCGGAGCAGTACGCCGAGACGGTCCTGAAGGCCACCGCGTTCGCGTGCGTCTACTTCACCGACGAGGACGACCGGCAACTCCAGTTGCGCTCCGTCTACTCCCCCGGGCACCCGTGGCAGCTGGTGGGCGGAACCATGGATCCGGGAGAGCGGCCCTGGGAGACAGCGGTGCGCGAGTGCCGGGAGGAAACCGGTCTGACGCCGGTCGGGCCGCCCCGGCTTTTGGGCACCGTGTACGGGCTGCCCGGCGCCGATTGGCCTTACAGCACGATCGGGATGATCTTCGACGGCGGTCGGCTCACCGCGGCGCAGATCCGGGGCATCGCTCTGAACCCGCAGGAGCACGACGAAGTCCGCGTCCTGCCACTGGTCGAGTGGAAGGCACTGATGCCGCCTCGCGACTTCGCGCGCCTGAGCGCGTTGGAGGAGGCCCGCCGCACCGGTGAGGCCGCCTACTTCGGCACCTGGGACTGGGGGGACGAATGATACGAACCGGACCGCCCTGGGCGGCGCGCTGTCCACAGCAGGCTCGATCAACTACGGCACGGAGTGGTGGCACTGGTCGTACGGCGACCGGTACTGGGCGCTGCAGACCGGGCAGCCGGCCGCCCTCTACGGTCCCGTCGAACTTCCGTAGCACCCCACCACCCCGTCTTTCATGAACGAGGAGCGATCTGTGGGATACACCCGGGCCGACTGGTCCGCGCATTACACCGACGGCCGTGGCTTCCGGCGGCTCGGGGACGAGGAGCGGGGCCTGCTCGCCGAGCGGACACCGGCGCCCGGAGACGGCCGCGCGCTGGACGTCTGCTGCGGCACCGGCGAACTGGTCGCGTACCTCGCCTCGCTCGGTTACACGGTCGATGGCCTGGATTTCGCGGAGGGCGCCCTGGAGCGGGCCCGCGCGGAGCATGCCGACGCCGACCGCTACCGGCCGCCCACCCGTCGTCCGAACCGCCGTCCGGGTCCGATTCGATCATCAGGAAGCCACCGTGACACTGTCTCCTCGCCCCTCCCTGATGGGCGTGGCTGCGCATCCCGACGACGAGGCGTTGCTTTTCGGAGGCGTCCTCGCCCAGCACGCCGCAGGTGGCGCCCGCACCTCGGTCGTCACCGCCACCTGGGCCGCAGACAGCCGCCGTGCACCCGAACTCACTTCGGCCCTGCAGGAGTTGGGTGCGAGCCCGCCGCGCATGCTCGGTTACGCCGATGCCCGCAATCCGGCTTCCGCACCTGGTCGGCCCCGGTTCGTCGACGTGCCACTCGATGAAGCCGTCGGTCACGTCGTTCAGCATGTGCGGCAGTTCCGACCCGACATCATGGTCACCCACGACGCACTCGGTCAGCTGACCGGCCATCCAGACCACCGCCACACCCACCGGATCACCCTTCTCGCCTGCCAGGCCGCAGGAATCGCGCGCCTCTATCCGGAAGCCGGAGCCCCCTGGCAGCCCCAGGCCCTGTACGCGGCGACCCATCCCGAGAGCGGAGTCGGCGAACTGGGGCCACTGCTGAGGGGCGTCGGCAAGAGCGTGCTCTGCGTCCCGGACTCATATGTGACCACGGTCGTGGACGTGAGTGAGTGGGCCGACGTGAAGTGGCGCGCGATCCTGGCCCATCAGGGCGAGGTCGCCCGCGAACGCCCCCTGCCCGGAATCCTTGCCCGCCTCCCCGAAGAAGCCCGCAGAAAGATCATCCAGACCGAGTACTTCACACGCCTGGTGCCCGGGCCCGTCCCGGGAGACCCACAACAACTCACCATCTGACCCCGTCCTCCTCCTTTGGTCCGTCCTTCCCGATCAGAGACACATGACGACCGCCTCAGTCCCCGACCACGCGCCCGGCACATCGATGACCGGCCAGGAGTACGGCACGCTCCGCAGCCCGTCAGCAACCCTCGACAACCCGAGTCACACCGTTCGTTCGACTCTGTCGTTCCGGGTATCCTGCGCGGCTCGCCCATCTGGAGGTCCAGCACTTCAGCCGTCTCATCACTGACTCGGAAGAGGTGCGTGTCCTGACCGCGAAGACATGGCGGCATCCGAGGACAGGCACTCACCCCACGCGAGTCCTTGCGCCTGCTCGAGAAGATGCCGGAAGACCTATGAACACCGAACAGTCCACGCAGCTCAACTGGTTCAAGAGCAGCTACAGCGGTGACGAAGGCGGCGAACGCGTGGAAGTCGCCGCCGACCCGACCGCCATACACGTACGGGATTCCAAGGAACGCGGTGGCCCTCGGCTCGCGTTCGCGCGGAGCGCGTGGTCCGGGTTCGTCGCGGACCTGGGGCGGGACCGGATCTGACCTGCCGCATCCGAGGCCGTCCCCGAGCCGGCGCCCGGATCCGAGGCCGTGCCGCCGGCGGCCGAGCCCCTCCTCGCCGGCGTCACGGCCGACGACCTGCGCGGCCTCGGCGTCGCCGACCAGCTGATCGGCCTCGCCCTGGCCGTCACCGACAGCACGGAACTCGACCGACTGGTCGGCGGCGCCCTCCTGCTGTCCATTGTCCGCGGGTGCGGTCGCGGCCGTGGTGTCCGGTTCCCTTCTCAGTCTTGCCTGCGCCCTGTTGGCGTGCGGGAGCCGTCAGGGCAGACTGCCGCGCATGGAGCTGATCGCGGGGGCGGGACGCCGATGTGTTCGCCTTGGACGAGTCCAGAGTGTTGCGGCGTCGCCGGCGGGGAAGCCCCGCCGAGTGGGAAGCGCGAGTAATGGCACATGTGGCCGCCTGTGGCTATCCCGTGCCGAAGGGGTACGAGATCAACGGTCCCGACATGGTTCTGGAGCGGCTCACCGGGCCGACGATGCTGGACGTACTGGCCCGGCGCCCGTGGCGGGTCGGCTCCCTCAGCCGGACGTCGGGCGGCTTCCACGACCGGTTGCACACGGTGCCGGCGCCGGAATGGCTGCCCCGGCGGTTCGCCACGGCAGGCGACGACCGGGTACTGCATCTTCCGGGTGGGCCCTCGGCTCGCCCGACTGGTCCCGGCGGTGGCCGCCCGCACGCCCTCGGCCACACCGTCGTCCCTCACGCGCGCGGCATGGCTGACCGGCTGTACCTCCGGGTCGGGGTCCCGTAGCGGCGCTGCTCCGGCCCTGACCCGGTTTCTCCGCGGACGGGGCTGTCACCTGCCGGCCCGGGCCGGCACGTTCTCCGGGTGGCGTGTTGCGTGGCCCGGCGGGTGGGGAGACGCTGAAGGAGTCGGCCTTCGGGCGGTTCGGTCGGCGTGTGCACCGCGCGTGCGCGGGCTGCGTGGCCGGCCCCGGACGGAGCCGGGAGGCCGGCGTGCGCTGTCGAGGATCAGCGGCTTCGCGAAGGGAGTGCGCACCCGACCGGCCACTCCGTCGCCGGCCGCACACGGAACACCATCGGATGACGCCCGATGCCCGACCGGACCCGAGGCGCCTGGACGTGAGGCCAGGTTCCGCAGCGGGACGGTGGAAGCACGCCCCGGGAGACGGGCCGGGTGGGAGGGCGCCCGCACGTCACGTCTGAATGAGGGAACACATCATGAGCAGCCCCACGTTGGATGCTCCTTCCCTGGAATCCCTGCGGACCGCGCTGCGCGGACCGGTCATCGCCCCGCAGGACCCCACGTACGACGAGGCCCGGCACATCTACAACGCGATGATCGACCGGCATCCCGCCGCGCTGGTGCGCTGCGCCGACGCCGGCGACGTCATGGCCGCGGTGAACCACGTACGGGACAACGGACTCGAAGTCGCCGTGATGGGCGGCGGGCACAGCGGGCCCGGCCTGTGCGTGGTGGACGGCGGTGTCACGCTCGACCTGTCCCCCATGCGCTGGTGCCGGGTCGATCCGGCCGCGCGGACGGCCCAGGTCGGCGGCGGCACTCTGCTGGGCGACCTCGACCACGCCACGGCGGCGTTCGGCCTCGCCACGCCCTCGGGGATCGTCTCGACCACCGGGGTCGGCGGTCTCACGCTCGGCGGAGGACACGGTTACCTGACCCGCAAGTACGGCCTGACCGTCGACAACCTGATCGCCGCGGACGTGGTGCTGGCCGACGGCAGCTTTGTCACCGCCGGCGAGACCGAGCACCCCGACCTGTTCTGGGCGCTGCGTGGCGGAGGAGGGAACTTCGGCGTCGTCACCGCCTTCACCTACCGTCTGCACCCGGTGGACACGGTGGGTGTCGCGGTCACCCTGTGGCCGGTCGACCACACCCACGAGGTCCTCACGTGGTACCGCGAGTACCTGCCGCAGGCCTCGGACGATGTGTACGGCTTCTTCGCCGAGCTGGTCGTACCGCCCGCACCGCCGTTCCCGGAGGAGCTCCACGGGCGGAAGGTGTGCGGCATCGTCTGGTGCTGGACGGGCGCGCTCGACCGCCTGGAGGAGACCTTCGCCGCGGTGCACGAGGCCGGCCGGCCCGCCTTCCACTTCACCGCCCCGATGCCGTACACGACGTTGCAGGGCAACTTCGACGCGCTGTTTCCGGAGGGCCTGCAGTGGTACTGGCGGGGTGCCTTCTTCGACGGCATCCCGGACGAGGCCGCCGAGGTGCACCGCAGGTACGGTGAGTCCATCCCCACCGGCCAGTGCACGATGCACCTGTACCCGGTCGACGGGGCCGCCGGCCGCGTCGGAGCGGACGAGACGGCGTGGAACTACCGGAACGCGACCTGGTCCGGAGTCTTCGCCGGTATCGACCCGGACCCCGGCAACGCGGGCCTGATCAAGCGCTGGTGCACCGACTACTGGAAGGAGATGCACCCGTACTCGATGGGCGGCGGCTACGTGAACTTCGCGGGCGCGGACGAGCAGGCCGACCGGGTGCGCGCCACGTACCCCGGCCACTATGACCGGCTGGCGCGCGTCAAGCGCGCCTACGATCCGTACAACCTCTTCCACGCCAACCAGAACATCCGCCCGGCACAGGCGGCGTGACCTCGCCGGCACCGGAACCGGATTCCCTCGGCCCGTCACTCCGGCGTGGGAGTCCGTTCGTACCGGCCGAGGTGCTGAGCCGGCCGGACACCACGGCAGCCGTGCGGATGGCGCCTTCGTACTGCCTCGGGGCAGACCCCGCATCCCGCGCAGGAGGGGCCCCGCACCGGCGCGGGTCGGGCGGATCCGGAGGTCCCGGGCGCCCGGCACGGTGTGCGCGTGGCGGAAGCCGCCCAGGCCCGCCCTGGTGATCGGCGTGCCACTGGCCGTCGCCGTCGGCCGGGCGTTTTCGCTGCTCGGGTGGTCCCTGCCGGCCTTCCTCACGCTGGACGTCCTGCTCGCTGTGGTCCGGCGTCGTCGCACCGCCCGCACGGACGCGCCTGCCTGATCCGGTCCGGCCGGGAGGTGCGTCAGTGGTCGGCACCGTCGGAGCACAGGACGGCGCCGACCACGTGCTCGCCCTGGGTGCCGTGACCGGGGAAGGTGATGTGGTCGCCGGGGTGGGCGACGCGGCACGGAACATCGCGACCGTCGCTGTAGGCGATGGTCAGCGTGTAGGGGGCGGAGCAGTTGTTGGTGACGAAGGTGTAGCGCCAGCTCGGGGCGACCTCCACGCAGGCGGGGACACCGGCCTGCGCCCGTCCTGCTTCCTGCGTCAGCGCGTGCGCTGCCGCGCCGCCCGTCAGCACCGGCAGCAGTGCTGCCGCCGTCACGAGGAATGAACGCTTTGCCTGACGCATGTGAGTGCCCTCCTTCAACTCATGAACTGATACGCCCTCAGGCTAGGGCGCTTCGCCGGTGACCGGGCAGCGTTTGCGTCATCTTGCCGCAATTTTCAGTAAGATTTTTCAGGCTGTCTTCTTAATAGTTCCTGAACGCAGGTCGTCACGGCGATCCGCTGAAGCGGCGCCCGACCGCACTCATGTGACGGCGCACGCCCCCGCGGGCGCCTGCACGGCGTGAACGGTCCGGGCCGGACGGCCCCGGCCGGCCCGGACCGTTCACGCGGTCCGGGCCGGACGAGGCCCGTGTCAGGTCAGGCTGACGCCTGCGGGCCCGGCTCCTGGGTGAAGGCCGCGTGGAGGCGGCGGGTGTGGTCCACCTGGCGTTCCGGGCCGGTCAGGGTGACCGTCGCCGTCAGGCGCGTGTCGGTGCTCGAGGCGGCCAGGCGGAGTTGCAGGTCGCCGGGTTCGACGATCCGGTGGCCGGCGCGGCCGGTGAAGGAGGCCACGTCGGCCGGAACCGTGACGCGGACGCGCCGGGCCTCTCCCGGCTCCAGCTCCACCCGGGTGTAGCCGACGAGCCGCTGCACCGGCTGGACGACGGAGGCGACCGGGTCGTGGAGATAGAGCTGGACGACTTCGGTGCCGGACCGCCCACCGGTGTTGCGGACGGTGAGGGAGAGGGTGAACTCGCCGTCCGTCGAAGCCTGTTCGGTGTCCACGGCGAGGTCGCTCCAGGCGAACGCCGTGTACGTCAGGCCGTGGCCGAAGCCGAACGCCGGCGTCGGGTCGATGTTGGACACCTCGCTGGCCTGGGCGAGCCGTGCACCGAGGTAGGTGGTCGGCTGGGACCCCGGACCCCGCGGCACACTGACCGGGAGCCGTCCGGAGGGGCCGGTACGGCCGCTCAGCACCCCGGCGATCGCCCGGGTGCCCGCGACTCCGGGGAAGAAGGACTGCACGATCGCCGCGGACTCGGCGGCGGCACGGCCGAGCGCGTACGGCCGCCCGGCGAGCAGGACGGTCACCACCGGCCTGCCGGAGTCGAGCAGCGCGTCGAGCAGGTGCTGCTGGGCGCCGGGCAGGGCGAGGGACTCCGCGTCGCAGCCCTCTCCGCTGGTGCCGCGGCCGAACAGGCCCGCGCGGTCGCCGAGTACGGCGATGACGACATCCGCGTCCCGTGCCGCGTCGACCGCTTCACCGATGCCGGAGAGGTCTCCGTCGTCGACGCCGGTGCCGCGGGCGACGGTGACGTCCGCGTCGGGGAACTCGGCGGCCAGGGTGTCCCGCAGGGTGGGCAGGTCGATCCCGACCGGGACGTCCGGGTGCCGCACGCCCACGTGCTGGGGGAAGGAGTAGCAGCCCAGTACGGCGGTGGCCTCGGCCGCGTTGGGGCCGACCAGGGCGATGCGGCGGGGCCGGGCGAGCGGCAGGGTGCCGTCGTTGGTGAGCAGGACGACCGCCTTCTCGGCGATCTCGCGGGCCAGTTCCCGGTTCTCGGGCCGGTCCAGGTCGATCGTGCCGCGCAGGGCGTCCGGGTCGTCCGGGTCGGCGCCGTCGAGTGCGGGCGGCACCGGGCTCCAGTCCGGGTCGAGCAGGCCGAGCGTCGCCTTCTGGCCGAGGACGCGGCGCAGGGCGCGGTCGATGACCGACTCCGGTACCCGGCCGTCGGCGACGGCCTCGGCGAGCGGCGCGCCGAACGTCTTGACGGTGGGCAGTTCGACGTCGACGCCGGCCTTCAGCGCGGCGCCCGCGGCCTCCGACCAGTCGCCCGCGACGCCGTGCAGCGTCTTGAGGAAGGCGATGCCGAAGTAGTCGGCGACGACGGTGCCGTCGAAGCCCCAGGTGTCGCGGAGCAGTCCGGTCAGCAGGCCCTCGTCGGCCGCGGCGGGGACCCCGTCGGTGTCCGTGTAGGAGTGCATCACGGAGCGGGCGCCGCCCTCGCGGATCGCCATCTCGAACGGCGGCAGCAGGACGTCGGCCCGTTCGCGGGCGCCCATGGGCGAGGGGGCGAGGTTGCGCCCGGCACGGGAGGCCGAGTAGCCGACGAAGTGCTTGAGGGTGGCGACGATCCCGGCGGACTCCAGGCCCCGGACGTACGCGGTGCCGATGGTGCCGACGAGGTAGGGGTCCTCGCCGATGGTCTCCTCCACCCGGCCCCAGCGGGCGTCGCGCACCACGTCGAGGACGGGCGCGAGACCCTGGTGGACACCGACGGACCGCATGTCGCGGCCGATGGCGGCGGCCATCCGGCGTACCACGTCCGGGTCGAAGGTGGCGCCCCAGGACAGCGGGACGGGGTAGGCGGTGGCACCCCAGGCGGCGAAGCCGGCCAGGCACTCCTCGTGCGCGACGGCGGGAATGCCGAAGCGGTTGGCCGAGGTGATACGGGACTGGGTGCGCAGCAGGGAGAGCGCGCCGAGCGCCGGGTCGACGGGCGCGGTGCCGAAGGGGCGGGTCAACTGGCCCAGTCCGGCGGGCAGAAGCGCGTCGAGGTCGACGGCCTCCTCCATGTCGTGCTGGTGCGGGGCCACTTCGCCGCCGTTGGCGGACGCGCCGACCCACACGCCGTACAGCTGGGCGATCTTCTCGTCCAGGGTCATCGTGTCGATCAGCGCGTCGACCCTGGCGGCGACGGGGCGGTCGGGGTCGTTCCAGAGGGGGATTTCGGGGGTGGTCTCTACGGCCACGTCGGCAGTCACTTTCCTCCGACGCCCATCAGACCCTGGACCAGGGCGCGACGGGCGAACAGGTAGACGAGCAGGATGGGCACCATGGACAGCACCACGGCTCCCAGCAGACCGGGGATGTCGATGCCGTGTTCGGTCTGGAAGTTGTACAACCCCAGGGTGACGACCTTGGCGGAGTCGGACTGGGTCAGGACGAGCGGGAACAGGAAGCCGTTCCAGGCCTGGAGCGCGGAGAAGACCACGATCGTGGACAGTCCGCCCCTCGACAGCGGCAGGACGAGCTGGAAGAACATGCGCCGCGGGGAGGCGCCGTCCATGGCCATGGCCTCGTACAGCTCCGGGGAGATGTCGCGCATCGCGCCGCTGAGGATGAGCGCCGACATCGGCAGGCAGAACGCCGCTGTGGGCAGGATGACGCCCAGCAGGTTGTCGTACAGTCCGGCTTTGCTGATCAGGTAGAACATCGGCACGATGACGGCCTGGGCGGGGATGGCGAGGCCGAGCAGGAACAGCCGGAAGATCGCCGACGTGGTCCGGCCGCGGCTGCGTACGATCGCGTAGGCGAGCGGCGGGACCAGCAGCAGCACGATGCCGATCACGCAGCCGGTGACGACGAGTGTGTTGAAGAAGTACTGGCCGAAGCCCGAGTCGAAGGCGCCGGTGTAGTTGTCCAGGGTGAAGCTGTCCGGGATCGAGACCGGGCCGTTCTCGGCGTAGTCCTGGCGGGTGCGCACGGTCGCGGCGAGCATCACGTACAGCGGCAGGCCGACCAGGAAGAGCCAGAAGAGCGAGCCGGCGCCGGCCAGGTAGTGGGGACGGCGCCTCATGACACACCTTCCATGGTGCTGCGCATCTTGTCGTAGCCGGAGACCCGGACGACGATCAGCGAGATGACGGTGGCCGAGACGACCAGGGCCAGGGCGATGGCGGAGCCGGCGCCGAAGTCGAAGCTCTTGAACGCCTTGTCGTACATGTAGTAGGCGCTGATGGTGGTGTCGGTGCCGGGGCCGCCCTGGGTCAGGATGAGGACCGTCTCGAAGGTGGTCAGGCCGCCGACGATCATCAGGATCATCGAGGTGATCATCGAGTTGCGCAGCTGCGGCAGGGTGATGTGGAAGAACTGCCGGTAGCGGCCCGCCCCGTCGATCTCGGCCGCCTGGTAGAGCACCTGCGGGACGGCCCGGGCGGCGCCCTGGTAGATCAGCGTGTGGAACGGGGTGAACTGCCAGGTGCTGACGAACGCCAGCACCCCGATGGCGGTGGCCTGTTCACCGAACAGGTTGCCGTCGCCGAACAGCCAGGTGGCCTCGGCCGGGATGCCGAAGTTCGGGTCGAGCAGCGCCCGCCACAGCACGGAGACGGCCGTCGCGGACAGCAGCAGCGGGATGAAGTAGATGACGGACAGCACGGCCCGGTTGCGCTGATGACCGGCGGCCCAGACGCCGAGCACGATGCTCAGCGGCGTCTGGACGACCACGCCGAGCACGGTCAGCAGCAGGGTCAGCCAGACGCTCTGGAACATCACCGGGTCGTCCATCAGGCGCGACCAGTTGTCCATGCCGACGAACTCGGGCGAGCCGAGTCCGTCCCAGCTCATGAAGGACAGCACCGCCACCATGATCAGCGGGACGATCGCGAAGAGGGCGAAGAACACTGCGGCGGGCAGCGCCCAGGCGAAGCCGGGGCGGCCCACCTTCGTTGCGGACGAGGCGGGCGGCCTCCGCCGGGACCCCTTACGGGGTCCGGCGGCGGGCGGAGCGCTCGTGGTCTTTGTGGTCATGAGCCGTTCGTCACTCGGTCGGGAGGGCCTGCATGGCCTTGATGAAGCCGTCCGCGTCGAGCTGTCCGTTGAAGAACTGCTGGATGGCCTTGTGCATGGACGAACTCGCCTTCTGCGGGTACGCCTGGTCCCAGGACAGCTGGAACGACGGGGCGTCGGCGACCAGGTCGTACTGGAAGCGCGAGTACTCGGGGGTGGACGAGGTGTCGATGAACTTGTCGGTGTTGGTCGTGGTCGGCAGGTTGCCGATCTCCAGCTGCGCCTTGACGAACTCGTCGGAGTACATGAGCTTCAGGAACTCGGCGACGGCCTCGGGGTGCTCGGTCTTCTTCATCACCGAGTAGTAGTTGTTGGTGTTGCCGGCGACGCCGGCCGGGTCGCCCTTGCCGCCCTCGACGGCCGGGAAGACGGTGTAGCCGAGGTCCTTCTCGGCGAACTCCTTGGCGTCCGTCAGCTGCTGGGAGTAGTACCAGGAGCCCATCAGCTCGAAGCCGGCCTTGCCCGAGGACACCAGCGCGACCGAGCCGCCGTTGGTGTACTTGACGGAGTCGTAGTTCTTGCCGAAGGCGCCGGCGTCGACGAGCTCCCTGATCATGCCCAGGGCCTTCTTGCTGTCCGCGCTCTCCCAGGCGCTCTTGTCGCCCCCGACGGCCTTCTCGAACAGCCCCGGGCCGGCCAGGCGGTCGAAGAGGTACTGGAACCACATCTGCGTCGGCCAGATGTCGCCGCCGCCGAGCGCGATCGGCGTGACACCCGCGTCCTTGAGCTTCCCGACCGCGTCGAGCAGTTCGTCCCAGGTCTTCGGCGGCTTGACGCCCGCCTGGTCGAGGACCTTCTTGTTGTGGAAGAGCAGGACCGGCTGGGTGCCGCGCATCGGGATGCCGTACGGCTTGCCGTCGACGACGCCGTTGGCGAACACGGACGGCAGGAACTTGTTCTCCAGGTCCGGGTCCTTCTTGATGAAGTCGTCCAGCGGCATCAGCAGATCGGCCTTGACGAACGGCTTGATGCTGCCGCCGCCCCAGTTGAAGAAGACGTCCGGGGCCTGGGGGGTGCTGATGATCGTCTGAAGCTTCTTCTGGTAGTCCGCACCGGGGATGGTGTCGAGGACGACCTTGACGTCGGACGTCTTGTTGAACGTGTCGACGAGCTGCTTCTCGACCTTGTTGGCGGCGTCCCCGTAGACAAGGACATGGATTTTGCCGTCGTCCGAGGACGCCCCGCCGCCCCCGTCACCGCAGGCCGAAAGGGTCAGTGCCAGGGTGAGCGTCGCACCACCGGCGACCAGTCTGGGCAAGCGCGCACGTGTCTTCATCGTTCGCCTCTCGAAAGTTTCGGCCTCATCACCGAAAGTCCATGCCGTGGGACAGTAGGTCAGACGGGAGTTCCGGTCAACGGTCGAGTCGGCACTCACTCAAACTGTTATCGACGCACGGTGCCGTATCCTGCGTCTATGCACGATGACCACGAGACGAGCGGCAGAGTCACCCTGGCCACGGTGGCGAAAGAGGCCGGCGTTTCGATGCCGACAGTTTCGAAGGTCCTCAACGGCCGATCGGACGTCTCTCGCGCGACCCGCGCCAAGGTGGAACGGCTGCTGGACGTCCACGGCTACCGCCGTCGCGCCCAGCCGGCCTCCCGCTCCCCGCTCATCGAAATCGTCTTCCACGAGCTGGAGAGCGTCTGGGCGATGGAGCTGATCCGGGGCGTGGAGAACGTCGCCAAGGAGAACCGCGCGACGGTGGCGCTCACCGAGAGCGGCACCCGGCACACCCCCGCTCCGGAGTGGCTCCCGGGCGTGCTGCAACGCAGGCCGCTCGGCGTCGTGCTGGTCTTCTCCACCCTCCCGGAGGACATCAAACGCCAGCTCAGAGCCGCGGCCATCCCCCTCGTCGTCATCGACCCGGCGGGCGACCCCGCCCCCGACGTCCCCTCGGTCGGCTCCGCGAACTGGGCCGGCGGCCTCGCCGCCACCCGCCATCTCACCGACCTCGGTCACGAGCGGGTCGCGATCATCACCGGCCCCGAGGACATGCTCTGTTCGCTCGCCCGTCTCGACGGCTACCGCTCCGCCATGACGATGGCGGGCCTGGAGACCGACCCGCGTCTGACGCGCTTCGGCGACTTCCACGTACAGAGCGGCTTCGAACACGCCATGGACCTGCTGAACGGCCCCGACCGGCCGACGGCGGTCTTCGCGGGCAGCGACCTCCAGGCACTCGGCGTCCTGGAGGCGGCCAGGGTCAGGGGCCTGCGCGTGCCGGAGGACCTGTCGGTGGTGGGCTACGACGACGTACCACTGGCCCAGTGGTCGAGCCCGCCCCTCACCACGGTCCACCAGCCCCTGCGGCACATGGCCGAGGAGGCCACCCGCATGCTGCTCCGCCCGGACGACCCCGGCACGGCGGCACAGCGCATCGAACTGGCGACCCACCTGGTGGTACGACAGAGCACGGCTCGGTCGCAGAGGGCTTGAGGACATGGCCTACGGGATTCACAATCGACTTCGGCCTCGGGGCGTTCCTCTACACCTCCAAGGACACGCTGTCCCACAGCGGGATGACCATCGGCACCGTGCGCTGCATGCCGCCCGAGCAGGCTCTGGGGCGGACGAAGGTCGAGGAGTCCGCCGACGTGTACGGACTCGGCACGGTACTGCTGTACGCGGCCACCGGGCGCTGCCTCCTACGACGGGGCGCGCTGGGAGGCGATCGTCGGGCAGGTCACCAACCCCGACCACACCCCGGACCTGAGCGGCCTCCCCGAGGCCTTGGTACCGCTGCTCGACTCCATGCCGGCCCACGCCCCGGGGCCGGCAACCGCCCCCACTACACCCCGCCACCCGCTCAGCAAGCCATCCCCCAGACAACTTGACAACGCCCGCACGACGCCCCGGTAGACGGGCAGTGGGCACCGCCGCGAGGGCGTACACGCGCATCCGTAAGCCGTTCGACTCGTTCACGGTCACGGTCAACGACACGTCGCACTGCGAGCCTTGGGCTACGAACCGCTGTGCGCATGTGCCTGATGATTCCTGTGCCTAGACTGACCTTTAGCGCAAATCCCCTCAATTTCTCCAAACAGAGCTGAGGAGGCGATTCGTGATGGCGAAGGTACTTTTCGTGGTCACCGGAGCTACGTACCTGGTCCTGAAGGACGGCACGAGGTACGCCACCGGCTACTGGGCGGAGGAATTCGCGCAGCCGTACAAGGCGATCACGGAGGCAGGCCACGAGGTCGTCGTCGCGACGCCCAACGGCGTGACGCCGACCGTCGACATGATGAGCCTGCGCCCCGCCATGGCCGGCGGTGAGGAGGGAGCGCTCGAACTGGAAGCCATCATCCGTTCCGCGGAGGTCATGCGCCGGCCGATCAAACTCTCGGACGTGCGGCTGCAGGACTACGACGCGGTGTACCTGCCCGGAGGCCACGGCCCGATGCAGGACCTGTCGGTGGACGCCGACGCGGGACGGATACTGACCGAACAACTCGCCTCGGGCAAACCACTCGCAATCGTGTGCCACGCCCCTGCCTCGATGCTGGCCACCAGGATCCACGGCGAGTCGCCCTTCAAGGGCTACCGGGTCACGGGCTTCACCAATGAAGAGGAGGAGGCTGTCGGACTGGCCGACAAGGCACAGTGGCTGCTCGAGGACGAACTCAAGGAGAAAGTCGGTGTCGAGTACAGCCGGGGCGAGATGTGGAAGCCGTACATGGTCGAGGACCGCAACCTGATCACCGGGCAGAATCCCCACTCCGCCGAAGCGCTCGCGGAACGGCTGCTGAAAACCCTCGCGTGAGAGCTCTCATGGTGTGCGGCGGCATGTCTATCGAGTGCCGGCGCGGGAAGTTCGGGGGGATTCTTGCCGCATTGGCTCGCCGTCGGCGTGAGCAGTGCGCTCGGGTCTGTGAGCGTGCTGCGGGTGCGCGGTTGCCGGCGTCGGGCTTCGTCGGCCCCCGCTGCTTCGGCCGAAAGGCGCCTTCTCACGTGCTCACGTGCCCATTGGTCCGGAGCACGATGCAACGCTGCGGGCCGCGGTACTTCCGCATCTTCGTCGCTGGAACGGGTCGCTGCCTTCCGGCGGTACCGAGCGCGCGAGGCGTTGTGCAAGGTGGGGACGCACAAAGCCCCGTGGCGCCGCCAGAGGCGGCCCGGGGGCAGCGGCGTGGGCAACAGGCGTACCCCCGGGCCCGCGTTCGGGCGCCTTGGACGCCAGGAGGCCACGCCTCCCACGAGAGGAAACCGGTCGTGGCGCGGATCGCCGGGCCGGACGGACAACTCAAGGGTCATCGCGGAGTGGAACTCCCGTAGCGGTCGGGCGGCGTCCGACCTGATCGCGGCTCCGCTCGGGGGAGACGGATGACCACCAGCGAACTCGCCCTTCCCGTCGTCGCCGGGATCTTCACCGAACGGAGCGAAACCGATGCAGGAGTTTCTTGTCGAAATCACCACGACGGTCCCTGAGGGGACCGGCCAGGACGAGGTCGACAGGCGGAGGGCGGCCGAGGCGGTCCGCGCGGGGGAGCTCTCGACGACCGGCAACCTGGCCCGATTGTGGCGTCCGGTCGGCGAGTCGCGCAGCATCGGGATCTGGCGGGCCGCGAACGAGGAGGAGCTCCGTGAGAAGGTGCTCGGCACACTGCCGCTGCGCCCCTGGATGACCCTCACCGTCACCCCGCTCGAACCCCACCCCAACGACCCCGGGCGGGCCACCGGCGGCACGGGGTGATGGCAGAGCTCCCCCGTAGCCAGGGACCGCGGCTGGTCGCAGCCGCCGGTCGCAGACTCGCTCCGACACCCGCAGAAACCGCGAGGAACCCGTCTTGAGCGTGCACGCACGGTGCGCCGTCCCTCTCCGGTCAAGTGCTGCGCTGCGGTCCCTTGGGGGCACGTCGCAGGGACCGCCGCGGCGCCGGCTGCCGGGATGGGGGTCGGCCACTTCGTCATCATCTGCCGCCGACGCGATCGGCGGGGCTGCCCGCTCATGTCGGCGACTGGGTACCGGCCCGCTCGCGCACCATGTACTGCGCGTACCAGTCCGGCCGGTCCGGGTCCTCGGCGCCGGTGCGTGCCTCGTGCTCGCCGTGTGCCGCCGCGGCACGGCGCGTTTACCCAGCATCGCGCGCGAAGCGGTCGGTGGCACCTGTACGACGTCCTGGTCGACGTCCCTGGTCCGCGCGGGGCGCCGCAGCCCGCCCGCCACCGGGCTCGCCCCGGGCATGCGCAGGACATGGTGGAGCCCGGCGTGTTCCGCCCACAGTGCCCGGCGGCCGGCAGAGCTGTCCGCGCCGGACCCCGGCGGCTCGTTGTCGGTGCCCGCGGGCTCGGAGCGGGGGGCCGCACTACCGTCCGTGTCGGCGCGGTGAGGGCGCCGCTCATCACAGGTCCAGGACGATCCCCTCGGTGGGCTTGGAGCAGCAGATGAGGATGTTGCCGTCGGCGGGGGGCTCGACCGGGTCGGGGGCGTACCGCACTGCCCCGGACATGAGGGCGATTTCGCAGGTGTGGCAGACGCCGGTCCGGCACGACCATCTGACGGGGACATCGCAGGCCTCGGCGAGTTCGAGCAGGGACTCCCGGGCTTCGTTCCAGGGGACCTCGAGACCGCTGCGGGCGAAGGCGACCGTGGGACCGGTGCCCGCCCGCCCGGCGGGCTGGTGGGGTGCGGCTGTCACCGCGCCGTCGATCCCGGGAGTGAGGGACGGGCCCGCGCCGAAGATCTCGGTATGGACGCGGGATGCCTCCAGGCCCGCGTCGACGAGAGCGGTGGTGAGGCCGTCCATGAAGGCCCCGGGGCCGCACAGGTAGGCGTCGGCGTCGATGGGCAGCGCCAGGCCGGGAATACGGTCGCCCGACAGGTGGCCGATGTCCGTGTAGTCGACGTCCCGGCGGTCTTCGGCGGCCGGTTTGCTGTAGTAGATCCTCGACCGGGCCCGCGGAAGCATGCCGACCAGTTCCCGGCTCTCCCGGGCGAAGGGGTGCTCCGTGCCGTCATGGGCCCCGTGCAGCCACCACACCTGGCGGCTGGAGCGGTCGCGGGCGAGTGCGTGCAGCATCGCCAGTACGGGAGTGACCCCGACGCCGGCCGACAGCAGGACCACCGGATTGTCCCCGGTGGTCAGGCAGAAGGTACCGCGGGGCGCCGCGACGTCGAGGTGGTCGCCGGTACGTACGTGGCTGCGCAGGCGGTTGCCGGCCGCGCCGTGGATTTCGGCCTTCACGCTGATCCGGTACGTTCCGGTGCCCGGCTCGCCGGACAGCGAGTAACTGCGGATCAGCGGCGGCGCGTCCCCCTCGGGCGGGACCTTGACCGTGACGAACTGCCCCGGCAGTGCGGTCGGCAGATCCGAACCGTCGGGGGCGGCCAGCGACAGGGAGAACACGCTACGGCTCTCGGGCTGGACGCGGGTGACGACCAGTGGGCGGAAGCCCGGCCAGGCGGGGCGCGGGGCCGTGGCCGCGGCATTCAGCCCGGCGCTGCCGGACGTTCCGGCGGCCGCGTTGTCCCCCTGATCCAGCAGGGCCTCCATGGACGCCTGCCAGCCGGGGCTGAGCGCGGGGATCCGCAGGGCACGTTCGACCTGCCGGCGGGTGTGCCCGGGCAGGTAGAGCACCCGGTCGATCTCCTCGACGGTCATCGCCTCGGGTCCGGTGGAGACCTTGACGATCTCCTGCCCGGCTTCGACCTCGCCTTCCTCGAGTACGCGCAGATAGAAGCCGGGCCGGTGGTGTGCCACCAACAGTGCCGCCATCCGCGGCTCGCCCATCCGCAGGCCGACTCGGTAGCAGGTCACCCGCGGCTGGGTGACTTCGAAGAGCGCGTCGCCGATGCGGTAGCGGTCACCGATACAGACCTCGTTGTCCGGCAGGCCGTCGACGGTGAAATTCTCCCCGAACTGACCTGGTCGGAGATCGTCGCGGCCGAGTTCGCGAGCCCAGAAACGGTAGGAATCGGTCTGGTACACGAGCACTGCCCGCTGCTCGCCTCCGTGACCGCCCAGATCGCCCTGGCCGTCGCCGTCGATGTTCAGCCGCCGCACCATCCGCGGCCCGGTCACGGACCTCTTGTAGACGCCGGTGCGCACGGTCCTGCCGTGCCAGGGGACGTCCTTCGGCATCCCGACGCTCAAGGCTCTCAATAGGGCCACCTTGCCGCCTCCCATGCAGGGATCTCCACCGGAGAACATGTGCGGACCCCGCCCGGGCGCCCGGCGGCCCCAGGCTCTCGCCCGTACCGGCCGCCGAACCCATGCCCTTCGAGGAGAGGCATCACGGCCATGTGGCCCGACGCCGCGCTGACAACGCGGCAAGCATCCCCACCGGCCGCACACGGCCCCCACGGAACAAGCGTACCCACGCGAACCGGCGCACCGCATCGGACAGACGAGGCACGACATCCACTCGCCGACGGCACCAGCGCCTGCACCCCCTGCCGGCCTGACGCAGGCCTCGGCCTCATCGGCTCAGACCGTGTCCTATGGGGTGAGCCGGGCGAGTCGCTTGTAGCAGCACAGGGCGGCGGCAAGGCCGAGAAAGGCCCGTGGGGTGCGAGGGTTGCGCTCGTGGCGAGGGCTGAGTCGGCGGTATCCGGTCAGTCAGGACATGGTGCGTTCACGGACGTGTCCGACTCCCCGGTGAGCAGCGCGGCATCCTGTGGCCGGCCTCGCGCCGGCGGGCGCCCGCCGGTTCGGCTTGCTCCGGAAGAGGTCCGTCGCGCATGACCAGTGGCCGTCGGCGACGCCACCGTCGATGCTCTGGAAGAGACACCGGTCACCGCGACGGGCCTCCGAACGCCCTCTCGGCAAGCCCGTGGCGCACTTCTCGGAAGGAGTCGGGCATGCACGGCTGGAGCCTTTCGACCCCGATGTCCCGGGGTGTGTCCCCCGGCGTTTCCGAATCCCCGACGAGCCCCGCTCCGGGCAAGGCCCGGGGAGTATTCCGAGCGGGGACGGGCGGATGAACCGGATGTTCGGCGGAGCCACGCGACGCCCGCGGCTGCGTTTCGACGGATGGATCGCCGGCATGGGCACCTCCTCGGGCACGCGGATCGTGCTCGGACACTGGCAACGCTCGCCGTTCGGAGCGTTCAGCGACGTGATGCTGGAACGGGCCGACGGGGAGAGGCTGCTGCTGGCCCCCACACAGGAGGTGGCCGACTTCATCAGCGGCACTTACGTCTTTGACACGGTGCGTGTCGTCCCGGTCGGCGTGAGTGTCACGGAGCACGTCTGGACCGTCACCGCGGGGCCGCTCGACCTGTGTTTCGCCACCGGTCGGCGACGGCTTCCGGGCCTTGCGCTGCGTGCCGTTCCCGGCGCGCTCGCCCGCCGTCCGGCATGGAGCACGCTGACCGACCCGCTCGCCCGCCTGCTGCTGTCGGGCGTACGGACCCGCGGCAGCGCCGGTGGGGGCCGCCGCGAGTGGTACGGCGCCCGGGACCTGCTGCCGATCCGTGCGGTGTCGGCCGCTTTCGGGAGCACCGACCTCGGAGTGATGGCACCGGTCGAACCGCCCGTGCGTTTCGGGTTCGGTTCGACGCCGTCGAAACCCGCCGTCACCCGGGTCACGACGACGGTGGCCCTCGCCCCGGAGTGACGGCACCCGGCCGCTCCTGCGAAGGCCGGTCACTCGCTCGACCACCGGGTGCTCGACGGTGCCCTGTCGTTCGCGCGTACGCGATGCCGTGGATCTCCCCCGTGGCTCCCCTCGGTCACGCTCCGACGGCCATGAGGGCGGGCTCCCACGGCATCCCGGACGCGACTGCGTGAGTCCGCACCGAGGCCGTACTCCAGCCGACCGTCCCGTGGATCGGTCGCGGCGATCGGTCGCCCGCCCGCGTCCGTCACCCGGGCGGCATCCCTGCGGCACGGCCGGGGAGGCGCCGGGTCACGAACAGAACGCCCGCTCGACGTGGCGGTTGACCGGCAGCAGGCGAACGGCCTCGGTCGACGACCACAACGCGGACCGGTGGCGCCTTGGGCCGCAGACTCCAAAGCCGCAGACGCCACAATCGTCGCGTGTGAGGTCGCCGGACGGACGGCGTTCCGGGCCGGCTCCCGGTGTCAGTCCGGGTCCGTCGTCGAGATCACCACCATCTTGGTCACGGTGCCGTCGTCGCCGACCACGTCGCGCATGTGCCGGAAGCCCAGTCGGCGGATCATGGCCAGGCTGGCGGTGTTGTCGGCGCCCACCATGCCGTAGGCCTCCTTCAGGCCCAGGTTGTCGGCGGCGTGGCGGAGCAGGCCGCGGACCACTTCGGTGCCCAGGCCCTGACCCCAGTACTCGGGGACGAGGGCGGTGACCAGTTCGTGGCCGTCGACGTTGCCGGTCTTCTTCACCTCCGCGTGGCCGACGTAGACCTCCTCGCGCCACAGTCCCCACACGTCGAACATGTGCTGCGGGTAGACATCGGTGAGGATGGCGCGGAACAGCGTGCGCAGGTCGGCCTCCGGCACGCGGTCCTGGCCCATCCAGCGGCAGACCTCCTCGTCGCGCAGCAGGGCCACGAAGTGGTTCTCGTCCTCGGGGCGGTAGGGCCGGAACGTGAGTCGTTCGGTGTGCAGGACCGGTGTCATGTCAGCTCCTCAGGCTGGACGGGCGGGCAGACGGACGGGCAGGGCGGAGGCCGGGGTGCGGTTGCGGAACGCACCCCGGGCCGTCCTTCGCGGTCGTGCGGGACGCGTCAGGCTTCGGCGTTCTCCATGCGCTCCCGCAGGCTGCGCGGGCGCATGTCGGTCCAGACCTCGTCGACGTAGGCGGAGCACTCCGCCTCCGTGCCCTCCTTGCCGACGGGCTGCCAGCCGGCGGGCACCTCGACGTCGACGGGCCACAGCGAGTACTGCTCCTCGTCGTTGCGCAGCACCTGGTAACGGGTGTTCTCGTCCATGTCTGTCGGTCTCGCTCTCTGGGGTCGGGTGGGTGGCGGGCGGTGGGCTGGTAACGGCGGCGGGGCGCGGGCCGCTGGGCGGGGCGTCACCGGTTGTCCCGGGCGTGGCGGGCGATGTGGCGCAGGGCCTCGGCGAAGTCGTCCGCGACGCGTCGCACGGTGTCCGTGGCGTGGAGGGCGGGCCGGTGGTGCCAGGTGAAGGACAGCCGGCCGCCCTGCACCGCGCCGACGATCTCCAGCGGATGGGAGCCGCTGTCGCGCGGGTCGTGGTGCCGGCCGAACGAGCCGTGCTCGACATGTATCAGGCCGTCGCCGGGGTTCTCCGGGCGGGCGTCCCACTGGCCGAGGTAGTTGAAGACGACCTGTCCGTGCGCGGCCCGTCCGAGCCGTTCGCGCACCTCGGGCGGGCCGAAGGTGCGCAGCGCGCCGAAGCCCAGGCCGTTGCCGGGCACGGCGCGCAACTGGCGGCGCACCGACTTCACCAGGGTCCGCCAGTCCCGGCCGGGGCCGAGGTCGGCGGGTTCGGGCACCCGGAGGGCGACGGGGTGGACGGTGGTGAACCAGCCGACCGTGCGGGAGAGGTCCACGTCGTCGAGGACGTCCTCGCGGCCGTGTCCCTCCAGGTCCAGGCGGATCTCCTCGCGGCCGGTCCAGCGGGCCAGGGCCAGGGCGAGAGCGGTGAGCAGCACGTCGTTGACGCGGGTGCGGTAAGCGGTCGGCGCGGCGCGCAGGAGTGCTTCGGTGTCCGCCTCGTCCAGTGCGACGGTGAGCGTGTCGACGGGGCCGGTCTCCGGCCCGGTCGGCGTCCCGCCCGGTAGCCCGCCCGGTAGCCCGTCCGGTATTCCGGTGGGCAGCGGCTCGGCGTCGGCCGCCCGCTCCCAGTAGGGCAGTTCGTCGTCGAGGGCGCCGGCCTCGACGTGCGCGGCGAGGCCCCGGGCCCAGTCGCGGAAGGAGGTGGTGCGTTCTCCCAGTGCGACAGGCTCGCCCTGGACGGCCTGCCGGTAGGCGGCCTCCAGGTCGTCGCGCAGGACGCGCCAGGAGACGGCGTCCACGACGAGGTGGTGGGCGACCAGGAGGAGGAAGGCGGGCCGGCCGGTGCCCCCGGTGAACAGGGCCGCCCGCAGCAGCGGGCCGCGCGCCAGGTCGAAGCCGGTGTGCAGCTCGTCGGCGGCCTTCTCCATCGCCGCGTCGGCCTCGGCGGAGGTCAGCCCGCTCAGGTCGTGGCGGTTCAGGAGCCGGTCGCGGCCGGTGTCGGACGGCGACGGGTTGAACTGACGCCAGCCGCCTTCGTCCTCGGTGAAGCGCATGCGCAGGGCGTCGTGGTGGTCGAGCAGGGCGTTCAGGGCCGTTTCCAGGGCGGTGGCGTCCAGGGGGGCGCCGAGTTCCAGCAGCAGCGACTGGTTGAAGTGGCCGTGGCTGGCGCGCGGGCCGGTCAGGAACCACTCCTGGATGGGGGTGAGCGGCACATCCCCGCTCACCGGGCCCTCCCCGGAGTGCCGGGGCGCGCCGGTGACGACGCCGGCCAGTTCGGCGACCGTCTGGTGGGTGAACAGCTCGCGGGTGGCCAGGTGCAGTCCGTCCCGCCGCAGCCGGGAGACGACCTGCATGCTGAGGATGGAGTCGCCGCCGAGGTGGAAGAAGTTGTCGTGCGCGCCGACGTCCGCCACGCCGAGGACATCGGCCCAGATGCGGGCGATGCGGCGTTCGGTGTCGGTGCGCGGTGCCGTGCGCGGCCCGGCGGCGGAGTGCGTGGGGCCGGGTTCGGGCAGGGCGGCGCGGTCGGTCTTGCCGTTGGGGGTGAGCGGCAGGCGCTCCAGCGGCACGAACGCCGACGGGATCATGTGCGGCGGGAGCAGCCCGGCGAGGTGGTCGCGCAGCTCCGGCACCGGCAGTTCCTCCGTGGTGCCCTCGGCGGGCACGACGTGGGCCACGAGCCGTCCGCCGGACCGGCCGTCCTGGTCGGTCCCGCCGCCGCGCACGGTGACCACCGCGTCGCGCACCCGCGGGCTGCGGCGCAGCGCGCTCTCGATCTCTCCGGGCTCGATGCGGAAGCCGCGCAGCTTGACCTGGTCGTCGGCGCGTCCGGCGAAGCGCAGTTCGCCGGACGCGTCCCAGCGGGCCAGGTCGCCGGTGCGGTACATCCGCTCCCCCGGCGCGCCGAACGGGTCGGCGACGAAACGCGAGGCGGTCGGGCCGGGCCGGTTCAGGTAGCCGCGGGCCAGTCCGGGTCCGGCCACGTAGAGGTCGCCGGTGACGCCGGGCGGGACGGGGCGCAGGGCGGCGTCGAGGACCTGGACGCGGATGGCGCCGGCCGGGCGTCCGATCGGCGGGGCGTCCGGGCCGGGGGCGAGGGGGCCGGTCCAGGTGGCGACGACGGTGGCCTCGGTCGGGCCGTACGAGTTGATCATGCGTCGGCCGGGTGCCCACCGTTCGACGAGGTGGGCCGGGCACGCCTCGGCGCCGACGATGAGGGTGCGCAGGTGCGGCAGGGCGTCGGCGGTCCCGGGGGCGACCGTGGCCAGGGCGGCGGGCGGGATCAGCGTGTGGCTGACGCGCCGCCCGGCGAGGACCTCGGCGAGCCGCTCGCCGACGAGCGGGCCCTCCTCCCCGGTGACGAGGGTGGCTCCGGCGAGCAGGGACACGCACAGTTCCAGCACGGAGGCGTCGAAGCTGGGCGAGGCGAACTGCAGGACCCGGTCACCGGGGCCCGCGTCGTAGCGGTCGGCGGCGGCCGCGGTGAAGGCGGCCAGTCCGCTGTGCGTCACCGCCACGCCCTTGGGTGTGCCGGTGGAACCGGACGTGTAGATCACGTACGCGGGGTGGTCGACGGTCAGCGGGGCCGTGCGGTCGGCGTCCGTGGGCGCGGTGTCCGGCCCGTCCGCGTCCCGTACGGCTGCGGGGTCGTCCAGGACGAGCCGGGCGCCCGCGTCGCGCAGCATGAACTCCCGTCGCTGCTCGGGGTAGTCCGGGTCGACGGGCAGGAAGGCACCGCCGGCCTTGGCCACGGCGAGCTGGGCCACCACCGTCTCCGCGCCGCGGGGCAGGGCCAGCGCCACGATCCGCTCGGGTCCCACGCCCCGGGCGATGAGCCGGTGCGCCAGCCGGTTGGCGGCGCGCTCGACCTGCGCGTACGTCAGCTCGCGGCCGTCGGCGTCGGCCAGGGCCACAGCGTCGGGCGTGCGGGCGGCCTGCCGTTCGAACAGCTCCGGCAGCGTCGCCGCCGGTACCGGGCGGGCGGCGGGGCGTCCCTGGTCGAGGACGGCCTTGAGCGTCTCGTCGGTGGCCAGCGGCAGGGCGCCCACGGGGCGGCCGGGGTCGTCGGCGACGGCGGTCAGGAGTGTGCCGAGCTGGTCGGCCATCCGTTCGGCGGTGGCCGCGTCGAACAGGTCGGTGTTGTAGGTGAGCAGGCCGTGCAGTTCCCCGGCGGGGGTCTCGGCGAACTCCAGGGTGAGGTCGAACGCCGCGTGCCGCAGGTCCGTGTCGACGTCGGTGACCTCGACGCCGGGCAGGTCGAGAGTGGCGGCCGGGGCGTTCTGCAGCACCACCATGACCTGGAACAGGGGGGTGCGGCTGGTGTCGCGGACCGGCTGCACCTCGTCCACCACCCGCTCGAACGGCGCCTCCTGGTGGGCGAAGGCGTCCAGGACGGTCCCGCGCACCTCGGTGAGGAACTCGGGGAAGGGGCGGTCGGGTTCGACGCGGGAGCGCAGGACGAGGGTGTTGACGAAGAATCCGACGAGGTTCTGGGTCTCGGGACGGTCGCGGCCGGAGGTGACCGTGCCGACGGTGATGTCCCGGCCGCCGGTCAGGCGGGCCAGGTAGGTCTGCGCGGCGGCGACCAGCGTGGTGAACAGGGTGGTCTGCCGGTCCCGGCCCACCTGGACGAGGCGGCGGGTGGTGCCGCGTGGCAGGACGAGGCGCACGGCGGCGCCGTCGTGGGTGCGCACCACCGGACGCGGCCGGTCGGTGGGCAGGTCCAGTGTTTCCAGACCGGTCAGGTGCTCCTTCCAGTACGCGAGGTGGTCGTCCGTGCCGCTGCCGCGCTGCCAGTGGGCGTAGTCGGCGTACTGCACCGGCAGCGGCGGCAACTTTCCTTTGTCCGCGCCCGGTTCGGCGCGGTAGAAGTGGGCGAGGTCGCCGGTGAGGACTCCGGTGGACCAGCCGTCGGTGACGATGTGGTGCAGGGTCAGGGTCAGGACGTGCTCCTCGTCCGAGAGCCTGATCAGCCCCGCGTGCAGCAGCGGGCCCTGCCGCAGGTCGAACGTGCGGGCCCGCTCGGCCTCCAGCAGCTCCTCCAGCCGGGCCGCCCGGTGGGGCTCCGCTGTTCCCGACAGGTCGTGCAGCGGCAGCGGCACGTCCGGCGCCGGGTGGACGAGCTGCACGCCGTGGCCGTCCACCGTGTCGAAGGTGGTGCGCAGCGCCTCGTGCCGCTCGACCAGGGCGCGCAGGGCCGCGGTGAGAGCGGGCACATCGAGCCGGCCGCGCAGGCGCAGGGCGAACGCGGTGACGTACTCGCCGCTGCCCGGCGCGAACTCCTCCAGGAACCAAAGGCGTTGCTGGGCGTACGACATCGGGGCGGGTGTGTCGCGGGGGACCGGGACGATCGCGGTGGGCGCGGCGTCGCCGGAGGGCTCCGCGGTGAGCAGGGCGGCGAGGGCGGCGGGGGTGGGGTGGGTGAACACCGCGCGCGGTGACAGGTCGGCGCCGAACGCCTCGGACAGGCGGGTGGCCAGCCGGATGCTGAGGATGGAGTCCCCGCCCAGCTGGAAGAAGTCGTCCTCCACGCCGGGCCGCTCCACGGACAGGACCTCCGCGAAGACGTCAGCGGTGCGCCGCTCGGCGTCGGTGCGCGGCGCGGTCGGCGCGCTTCGCCGGTCGCCGCCGGCGGCCTCCGGTGCCGGAAGGGCGGCCCGGTCGACCTTGCCGTTGCCGCTGAGCGGCAGTGCGGGCAGGGCGACGAACGCCGAGGGCACGAGGTAGTCGGGGAGCGAGCGCCGGGCGAACTCCTTCAGGGCGGTGAGGTCTTCGGGGCCGACCACATAGGCCACCAGGCGCCGGCCGCCGGGCCGGTCCTCGCGGGCCAGTACCGCCACGTCCGCGACGCCGGGATGCGCCGCGAGGGCCGCCTCCACCTCGCCGGGTTCGACGCGGAAGCCGCGGATCTTCACCTGGTCGTCGGCGCGGCCCAGGAACTCGACCGTGCCGTCGGGGCGGCGGCGGGCCAGGTCGCCGGTGCGGTACATGCGCGTGCCGGGCGGGCCGGCGGGGTCGGCGAGGAAGCGGGCGGCGGTGTCGCCGGGACGGCCCAGGTAGCCGCGTGCCACGCCCTCGCCGGCGAGGTACAGCTCGCCGGCGCAGCCCGGCGGCACGGGCCGCAGCCGGCCGTCGAGGACGTGGACCCGCATGTCGTCGAGCGGGTGGCCGATGGGCACGGTGTCCGGCACGGCCGCCGCGTCGGTGAGCGCGAAGGACGTCGCGAACGTCGTCGCCTCGGTGGGGCCGTAGCCGTCCACGACGGTCAGGCCGGGGCAGGCGGACAGCACGCGGCGTACGGCCGCGGCGGGCACCACGTCGCCGCCGGTCCACACCTGGCGCAGGCCGGTGAAGCAGTCCGGCGCGTCCTGCGCCAGCAGCCGGAAGAGGCCGGCGGTCAGCCACAGCGCGCTCAGGCCGTCGTCGCGGACCAGGTGCCGCAGCAGTGCCGCGTCCAGGGGCCGGGGCGGTGCCACGACCACGCAGCCGCCGTTCAGCAGGGGCGCCCACACCTCGAAGGTGGCGGCGTCGAAGGCCACCGGGGAGTGCAGCAGCACCCGGTCGCACACCCCGCCGGTGAAGCGGCCGTCGGTGGCGAGGGCGGCCACGTCGCGGTGGCGTACCGCGACCGCCTTGGGCTCGCCGGTCGACCCGGAGGTGAACATCACGTACGCCGGCCGGTCGGCGTCCGCGGGTACGGCGGCGGGCACGCCCGGCACGGGGGTGCGTGCGGCGGCGACGTCCGCGGCGGTCAGCTCGGCCGTCGCGCCCGCCCGTTCGGCCAGCGCCCGGCGCCGCTCCTCGGGGGCGCGGGCGTCCACCGGCACGTAGGCGCCGCCCGCCTTGAGGACGGCGAGCTGGGCGACGACGAGTTCGGCGCAGCGGTCCATCGGCAGCGCCACCCGGTCCTCCGCCCGCAGGCCGTCGGCGAGGAGCCGGGACGCCACGGCGTCGGACCACTCGTCGAGGCCGCGGTACGTCAGCTCCGTGTCGCCGTCGCGCAGGGCGGGCGCGTCGGGGGTGCGGCGGGCCTGCTCGGCGAACAGCCCGACGGGACTGCGCGGCGCCGTCCGCCGCACGGGGGTGTTCCACCGCTCCAGCAGGGCGCGGTCGTCCTCGGTCAGCAGCGGCAGGCCCCTCACGTCCGCGTCGGCCTCGATGGCGTCGGCGAGGGCGGTCAGGACGACCGCGAGCCGGGCCGCGAGGCGTTCGGCCGTGTCCGCGTCGAACAGGTCGGCGTCGTAGGCGAGGTCGATGCCGAGCCGGTCGCCGAGGTGGGCTCGCAGGCACAGCGGGAAGGTCGGCGCGTCGTCGGCCCGCACCTCCTCGACGTGCACGCCCGTGCGGGCCGTGGCGGACTCGTCGACGGGGTAGTTCTCGAACACCACCATGCTGTCGAACAGCGACTCGCCCGCCGGGACTTCGCTCAGCGCCCGGATGCGGGGCAGCGCGAGGAAGTCGAAGCGCCGCGCGTCGCTCTGGCGCTCCTGCACGCCCCGCAGCCAGGACGCCGCTCCCCCGCCCGTGACCTGGATCCGGGTGGGCACGGTGTTGATGAACATGCCGATCATCGCCTCCACGCCCGGCAGTTCGGCCGGCCTCCCGGAGACGGTCGTGCCGAACACGGCGTCGTCGCGTCCACCGTGGCGGGCCAGCAGCAGCGCCCAGGCGCCCTCGATCACGGTGTTCACCGTCAGCCCGGCCCGTGCCGCCGTCTCCCGCAGCCGCGCCGATACGCGTTCGTCCAGCTGCCGGTGTGCCGTGGCGGCGGCGCGGGCGCGGTGCGCCTCGGCCGGTGTGCGGTCGTACGGCAGCGGGGTGCGGGCCGGGAAACCCGCGAGGGCGCCGGCCCAGTACGCCTCGGCCGCGGTCTCGTCCTGCTCGTGCAGCCAGCGCAGGAAGTCGGAGAACGGGCGCCTGACCGGCACGGGGGCCTCGCGGCCGCCGGTGAGCGCGGCGTAGCGCTCGCACACCTCGGTGAGCAGCTGCCCGGTGCTCCAGCCGTCCAGGATCAGATGGTGGGAGGACCACAGCAGCAGGATCTCGTCGCCGGGCAGCGCGGCCAGGGTGATGCGGGTGAGGGGTGCGGTCGTGAGGTCCATGCCCGCCGTGCGGTCGGCGGCCGACAGGTCCTCCGTCTCCCTCTCTCGCTGCTCGGGCGTCAGGTGCCGCCGGTCCAGGTGGGTGACGGGCAGCTCCACGCGGTGGTGGACGACCTGGACCGGGTGCGGCAGGTTCTGCCAGTGGACGCTGGTGCGCAGGGCCTCGGTGCGGTCGGCGACCTGCTGCCAGGCCGCGGCGAAGGCCCGCGGGTCGGCCACCCCGGACAGTCGTACGGCCGTCCGGTCGAAGTAGGCGCCCGCGGTGTCCACCAGGCCGTGGAAGAGCATCCCGGCCTGCAGGGGTGTCAGCGGCAGGACGTCCGCCACGTGCCGGCCGTCGCCCACGAGGCGGTCCAGCTCCCTCTGGCCGAGTCCGGCGAGCGGGAAGTCCGACGGGGTGCGGCCGCCCGCGTCCGGGCGGGCGCAGTGGGCCGCGATGTCGCGCAGCGCCGCGCACATCCCGTCGGCGAGCTCACGGACGGTGGACTCGTCGTAGACGGTCGGCGGATAGGTCCAGCCGAGTTCGAGGCGGCCGTCCTGGACCACACCGGTGATGTCCAGCAGGTAGGGGCGGGGCGCGTCGGGGTCGGTGTCGGAGCCGGCCGGGGGCAGGGCGGCGCCGTAGAGGCCGCTCCCCGCGCCGTCGGCGTCCCACCGGCCGTGGTAGTTGAAGCCGACCTGTGGCGCCGGAGCACCGGTCAGCGGGCTGTCGGGCAACAGGTGGCGCAGCGCGCCGTGGCTCAGGCCGTGCAGCGGCACCGCGCGCAGCTGCTCCTTGACCGAGCGCAGGGTGTCGTGCCAGCCGGCGTCGGGGTCGACGCTCAGCGCGAGGGGGAACTCGGCGGTGAACCAGCCGACCGTCCGGGACAGGTCCACGTCGTCGAAGAGGTCCTCGCGGCCGTGGCCCTCCACGCCGACCAGCACGGTCTCGCGCCCGCACCAGCGGGCCAGGGTGCGGCCGAGGGCGCTGAGGAGGACGTCGTTGACCTGGGTGCGGTAGACCTCCGGGACCCGGCGCAGCAGGGCCTCGGTCGTCTCCGGCTCGAGCAGCACGGTGACCGTGGCGGCGCTGCCGTGGGTGTGGGGGCCGGGCCGGCCCGCGGGCAGGTCGGCGGGGGCCTGCGCGGTGCGCTCCCAGTGGGGGAGGTCGCCGTCCAGGGCGCCGGACCGGGTGTGCGTCTCCAGCCGGGCCGCCCAGTGGCCGAACGGGGTTCCGGCCGGGGGCAGTTCGACGGGACGTCCGTCCGCGGCGCAGCGGTGGGCGGTCTCCAGGTCGGCCGGCAGGATCCGCCAGGAGACGCCGTCGACGGCCAAGTGGTGGACGATGAAAAGGAGTTGTGCGGGCAGGTCCGGGCCGCGGTCGAAGAGCAGGACGCGTGCCACGCGGCCCTCGGTCGGGTCGAGGGAGTCCCGGGCCGCGTCCGCGGCACGCCGCACCTCGGCCTCCAGTGCGGAGCCGTCCAGGCCGGTCACGTCGTGGTGGGTGAGGACGCCGTCCGGGACGTCCGGCAGGATCTCCTGGCGCCAGGCGTCGTCGGTGCGGCGGAAGCGGGTGCGCAGGGCCGGATGGTGGCGGACGAGGGCGTCCACGGCGGGGCGCAGGGCGGACAGGTCGGTGCCGGGGGCGAGTTCGGTCCGCTGCGACATGGTGAAGCGCAGCGGGTCGCCGGGGCGGCGGCCGTCGAGGTACCAGCGCTGGATCGGGGTGAGCGGTGCCTCGGCGGGCGGAGTCGCGTTTGCCGCCGCGGGGGCCGCCTCGGTGACGCGCAGGGCGAGTTCGGCGACGGTCTGGTGGCGGAAGACGTCCTTGGTGGTCAGCGCCAGCCCGGCCCGGCGGGCCCGGGAGACGATCTGGATGCTGAGGATGGAGTCGCCGCCGAGCGCGAAGAAGTTGTCCCGCGTGCCCACCCGTTCGGTCCGCAGGACGTCCGCCCAGATCGCGGCCAGCGTCTCCTCGGTGCCGGGACGCGGTGCCACGTACGTCGTGGCGGGGTCCGGTTGCGCGGGCGGGGCGGGCAGGGCGCGCCGGTCGGTCTTGCCGCTGCTGGTGCGCGGGATGCGCGCCAGCGGGACGTACGCGGTCGGCACCATGTGGTCCGGCAGGGTGCGCCGGAGGGCCAGGCGCAGCTCGTCGGCGGTCGGCACCGTGTTCCCGGCGGGCACCAGGTGGGCCACGAGCATGAGCCGGCCCGCGTGTTCGCGTGCCGTCACCACTGCCTCGGACACGTCCGGGTGGGTGAGCAGCGCGGCCTCGACCTCGCCGGGTTCGATGCGGAAGCCGCGGATCTTGATCTGCTCGTCGGCGCGGCCCAGGAACTCCAGCAGCCCTCGCTCGTCCCGGCGGGCGCGGTCGCCGGTGCGGTACATCCGCTCCCCCGGCGCGCCGAACGGGTCGGCGAGGAAGCGTGACGCGGTCGAACCGGGGCGGCCCAGGTAGCCGCGGGCCACCTGCGCGCCGGCGAGGTACAGCTCGCCGGGCACGCCGGGCGGCACCGGGCGCAGGGCGCCGTCGAGGACGTGGGCGCGCAGGTTGCGGCCGGGTCGCCCGACGACCGGCCGGTCCGGGTGGTCGGTGACACGCCCGTAGGTGGCGTCGACGGTGCACTCGGTGGGCCCGTACATGTTGTACGCGGTGACGCCTAGGTCCGCGGCGGCGCACAGCTCCCGCCAGGTGTCGGGGCCGGTCGCCTCGCCGCCGACCATGAGGACGCGCGGGTGGTGGCGGCCGGGTGCGAGGAGTCCGGCGGCGAGGAGTTCGCGCAGGAAGGTCGGGGTGACGTTCACCAGGTCCAGGCGGCGTTCGGCGACCTGGGCGCAGAACGCGTCCGGGTCCAGGCGCACGTCCTCGTCGACGAGGTGGACCTCCTGCCCGAGGGCGAACAGCAGCGGCCCCTCCCAGGAGGTGTCGAAGGAGAACGAGGCACTCAGCGCGGCGCGCAGCCGCCGCCCGTCCGCGGTGTGCGGGGCGACGAGCCCTTCGCGGTGGTCGTGGCAGAGGTTGACCAGGTGGCGGTGTTCGACGACAACGCCCTTGGGGGTGCCGGTGGAACCGGAGGTGTAGACGATGTAGGCGGCGTGGCCGGGGAGCAGCGGGGCCGGGCGGTCGCGGTCGGTGGGGTCGTGGGCGGGCAGCCGGTCCCACGGCACCTCGCGCAGGGCGTCGGCGGTCAGCACGGTGTGCGGGGCCGCGTCCGCGAGGAGGCGGGTGACGCGTTCGGCGGGCAGGTCGGGGTCGAGGCAGAGGAGGGTGCCGCCCGCCTTGGTGACGGCGAGCACCGACACGAGCAGGTCGGAGGTGCGTGGCAGCCGTACGGCGACCACCTTCTCGGGGGCGACGCCCCGGGCGAGGAGGTGGTGGGCGAGCCGGTTGGCGCGCTCGTTGAGGGCGGCGAAGTCGAACGTGGCGTCCCGTGCCACCAGGGCGGTGACGTGCGGGGTGCGGGCGGCCTGCGCCTCGAACAGGGCGGGGAAGGTGGTGTCGGGGACCGCGAGCCGCGGCCCCTGCCAGTCGTGGAGCACCCGGTGCCGCTCGGCGGCGGTCATCAGTTCCAGTGCCCGCACGTCGCGGTCGGGGTCCTGCGCGGCGGCCTCCAGGAGCAGCCGCAGCCTGGCGGCCAGACGGTGGACGGTGTCCTCGTCGAACAGGGCGGTGTCGTACTCCAGATGGCCGGTGACACCGCCGTCCGTCTCCACGAAGTCGAAGGCCAGGTCGAACGTGGCGTGCCGGACCGGCGGGGTGACCGGCTCGACGTCCAGGTCCGGGAGCGCGGGGGCCTCGGCGCCCAGGTTGTGCAGGGCGACCATGACCTGGAACAGGGGGGTGCGGCTGGTGTCCCGCTCGGGCCGGAGAGCGTCCACCAGCCGTTCGAAGGGCACGTCCTGGTGGGTGAACGCCTCCAGGACGGTGCCGCGCACCTGCTCCAGCAGCGCGCGGAACGACGTGCCGGGGCGTATTCGGTTGCGCAGCACCAGCGTGTTCACGAACATGCCGACCACGTCGTGCAGTTCGGGGCGTTCACGGCCCGCGGTGACGGTGCCGACGGCGAAGTCGTCCTGGTCGGCCCAGCGGGACAGCAGGGCCGTGCAGGCCGTCAGCAGCGTCATGTACAGGGTGGCGTCGGCCTCCCGGCCCCGCTCGCGCAGCCGGTCGGTCAGCTCGGCGGGCAGGGTGAAGGTCACCAGCGCGCCGTCCCCGGCGCGTACGGCGGGGCGCGGACGGTCGGTCGGGAGCTCCAGCGGGGGCACTGCGTCCAGCGTCTCGCGCCAGTGGGCGAGTTGCTCCTCGACGTGGTCGGTGCGGGCGCGCTGCCAGGTGGCGTGGTCGGCGTACCGGACGGGCAGCGCCGGGAGTTCGGGCTCGCGGCCCTCGTGTGCCGCCGCGTACAGCTCGCCCAGGTCCCGGCCGAGGACGCCGAGCGACCAGCCGTCGGTGACGATGTGGTGGACGGCGAGGACGAGAACGTGCTCGCCGTACTTGTCGTGCTCGCCGTACTTGTCGTGCTCGCCGTACTTGTCGTGCTCGCCGCGCTTGTCGTGCTCGCCGCGCTTGTCGTGCTCGCCGCGCTTATCGTGCTCGCCGCGCTTGTCGTGCTCGCCGGCGGCCGTGCGGGCGAGCCGGGCGCGCAGCGGCGGCCCGGCCGCCAGGTCGAAGGGCGTGGCGGCCTCGCGTTCCAGCAGCGCGTCCAGCGCCGCCCGCCCGTCCGGGGCCGCGGTGAGGTCGTCCACAGGCAGGCCGACCCGATGCGGCGGACGCACCGTCTGCCGGGTCTGTCCGTCCTGTTCGGCGAACGTGGTGCGCAGTGCCTCGTGCCGGGCGACCAGGCCGTCCAGCGCGGTGCGCAGGGCGTTCTCGTCGAGCGGGCCGCGCAGGCGGAGCACGGACAGCGTCGTGTACTCGGTGCTGCCGGGCTCGAACCGGTCGAGGAACCACAGGCGTTGCTGGGCGTACGACAGCGGCGCCGGGATGTGCGGGGCGGACGCCGGTATCGCGTCGGCCCGCGGGGCGGACGCGTCGTCGGCCGGTTCGCCGAGCTCGGCGGCCAGGGCGGCCACCGTGGGACGGGTGAACAGCAGCCTCGGGGAGGCGCCGGGACCGAACGCGGCGCGCAGCCGGGCGGTGACGCGGACGGCGAGGATGGAGTCACCGCCGAGCGCGAAGAAGTCGTCGCCGGCGTGCACCTCCTCCACTCCCAGCACGTCCGCCCAGGCGGCGGCGACCAGCCGTTCGGCGGGCGTGCGCGGCGGGGTCCGGTCGGGGCCGGCGGCGTAGCCGTCCGGTCCCGGCGCGGGCAGTGCGCGCCGGTCCAGTTTGCCGTTGACGGTGAGCGGCAGCGCGTCCATCGGTACGTAGGCGGCGGGCACCATGTGGGCGGGCAGCAGGCGCTCCAGGTGGGCGCGCAGCTCGGCCGGCGCGGGGATCGCACCGCCGGAGCCGGTGACGTGCGCCACGAGCCGGCGGGTGCCGGAGGCGTCCTCGAACACGCCGGCCGCGGCCTCGGCGACGCCGGGGTGGGTGTGCAGGGCGGCCTCGATCTCGCCGGGTTCGATGCGGTAGCCGCGGATCTTCACCTGGGCGTCGGTGCGGCCCAGGTACTCCAGGGTGCCGTCGGCCCGCCACTTCGCCCGGTCGCCCGTGCGGTACATGCGGCTGCCGGCCGGTCCGAACGGGTCGGCCAGGAAGCGGGTGGCGGTGAGGCCGGGGCGGCCCAGGTAGCCGCGGGCCAGGCCCTCGCCCGCCACGTACAGCTCGCCGGTCGCTCCGGGCGGTACGGGCGCCAGGTCCGCGTCGAGCACGTACGCCCGCAGGTCCTCGATGGCCGTGCCGATGGGACCGGCGGGGCCGTCGGCGGCGGTGGCGGGGTCGAGCGGGGCGTGGGTGACGTGCACGGTGGTCTCGGTGATGCCGTACATGTTGACCAGGCGCGGGGCGGCGGCCGGGTGGCGCGTCCACCAGTCGGCGAGCCGGCCGGTGTCCAGGGCCTCACCGCCGAAGACCACCGTGCGCAGCGCGAGACGGGCGCTGACCTCGGGATGTTCGGCGTCCGCGCGGATCAGCGGGTAGAACGCGGACGGCGTCTGGTTGAGGACGGTGACCCGCTCGTCCGCCAGCAGGCGCAGGAAGTCCTCCGGGGAGCGGGCGGTCTCGTCGGGCACGATCACGAGCCGGCCGCCGTGCAGCAGCGGGCCCCACAGCTCCCACACGGAGAAGTCGAACGCGTAGGAGTGGAACATCGTCCACACGTCGTCCGGGCCGAAGCCGAACCAGTGGCTCGTGCGGGTGAACAGCCGCACCACGTTGGCGTGCGGGATCACCACGCCCTTGGGGCGGCCGGTGGAGCCGGAGGTGTGGATGGCGTAGGCGGGGCTCTCCGGCAGCGGCCGGCGGGCCGGGGCGGGGCCGGTGGCCGGGCGGCGGGCGAGGTCGGCCTCCGTGTCCGGGTCGTCGAGGAGGAGGACGGGCACGTCGGTGCCGTCGGCCCGTGCCGCCGTGCCGGTCGTGGTCACCAGCGTCACCGGGGCGGCGTCGGCGAGGAGGTGGCCGATGCGTTCGGCGGGCGAGGCCGGGTCGATCGGCAGGTAGGCCGCGCCGGTCTTCAGCACGGCGAGGACCGCGACGACCTGGTCGCAGGAGCGGGGCAGCGCGAGGGCGACGAACCGCTCGGGCGCGGCGCCGAGTTCGGCGAGCCGGTGGGCGAGCCGGCCGGCGCGGGCGTCGAGCGTCGCGTAGTCCAGACGCTCGGCTTGGCAGGTGACGGCGACGGCACCGGGCGTGCGGGCGGCCTGCGCCTCGAACAGGTCCACCAAGGTCTCGTCGGGGCGGCCCTCTTCGGTGCCGTTCCACTCGGTGAGCATCCGCCGCCGTTCCCCGGCCGTCGGCCGGGCCAGGGCGCGCAGCGGCCGGTCGGGGCCGTCGGCGATCTCCGTGAGCAGCAGGCACAGCCGATCGGCGAGTGAGCGGACGGTCGCCGCGTCGAACAGGGCGGGGTCGTAGGCGAGGTCGAAGCCGAGGCGTTCGCCGTGGTGGGCGCGCAGGACGAGCGGGTAGTTGGTGGCGTCGCGGGAGGTCACCTCGGCCAGGCGCACTCCGGAGCCGGCCGTGCGTGCCTCGTCGAAGGGGTAGTTCTCGAAGGCGACCATGCTGTGGAAGAGCGGGCTGCCGGACGGCACGTCGCTCAGCCGGGTCAGCTCGGCCAGCGACACGGCCGCGAACCGCCTCGACTCGGCCTGTGCGTCCTGGAGTTCCCGCAGCCACGCGCCGGCCGGGCGCCCGGGGTCGACGCGTATGCGGGTGGGCACGGTGTTGATGAACATGCCCACCATCGACTCGGCGCCGGGCAGGTCGTCGGGCCGGCCGGAGACGGTGGTGCCGAAGACCACGTCGTCCTCGGCGCCGTACCGGGCCAGCAGCAGCGCCCAGGCGCCCTGCACGACCGTGTTGAGGGTGAGGCCGGCCTCGCGTGCGGTGCGCGCCAGCCGGGCCGACGCCTCCTCGTCCAGGCCGGCCACGTGGACGTCGGCGGAGCGGGCCGAGTGGGCCTCGCGCAGGGGGCGGTCGGTGGGCAGCGGGGTGGGTGCGGTGAAGCCGGCGAGGACGCCCTGCCAGTGCGCGCGGGCGGCGTCGGCGTCCTGGTCCGCCAGCCACCGCACGTAGTCGGCGAAGGGGCGCCGTACCGGCGGCCGGGACTCGGCGCCGGCGGTGAGCGCCGCGTACTCCTCGACCACCTCGGTCAGCACCTGGGCCAGGCTCCAGCCGTCCAGGATCAGGTGGTGGGAGGTCCACAGCAGGTGCAGCCGCGCGTCGGGCAGCCGCACCAGGGTCAGCCGCATCAGCGGCGCGGCGGCGAGGTCGATGCCGCGGGCCAGGTCGTCGGCCCGCAGCCGGTCGAGGCGCTCGGCGCGCTCGGCCTCGTCCAGGTTCCGCCAGTCGAGGTGGGTCACCGGCACCCGCACGTCCCGGCGCACGACCTGGAGGGGCACCGGTACGTCCTCCCAGACCACGCAGGTGCGCAGGGCGGGGGTGCGGTCGGTGACGCGCTGCCAGGCCACGGCGAGGGCGTGCGGGTCGGCGACGCCGTCCAGCAGGAGCGCCGCCTGGTCGACGTAGACGTCGTCGGGGCCGCCGACCAGCCGGTGGAAGAGCATGCCCTCCTGGAGCGGGGTCAGCGGCAGGACGTCCGCCACGTCCCGCCCGTCGCCGGCCAGGCGGTCCAGGCGGTCCTGGTCGAGGCGGGCCAGCGGGAAGTCGGACGGGGTGCGGCCGCCCGCGCCGGGGCGGGCGCAGTGCCCGGCGATCGCGGCGAGCGCGCGGGTCATGCCGTCGGCGAGGGTGCGGACGGTGTCCTCGTCGTGCACCTGGTCGCTGTAGTGCCAGGTGATCTCCAGTTCGCCGTCGGCGACCACGGCGGACACGTCCAGCAGGTGGGCCGGCGGCCGGTCGGCGGCGATGTCACGGCCGGGCGCCTCGCCCGCCGGGGCGAAGTCCCTCCCCTCGCCGGCCTCCCACTGACCGTGGTAGTTGAAGCAGACCTGCGGCAGCGGCAGGTCCCGCAGGGCGCGGGCGGCCGGGCCGGGCGAGCCGAGGCGGGCCAGGGCCTCGTAGCCGAGGCCGTGCCGGGGAACGGCCCGCAGCCGTTCCTTCACCGTCTTGAGGGTGGTGCCCCAGTCGGGCGCGTCGGACGGTCCGGCGGGGGTGAGGGTGACGGGGTACTGGGTGGTGAACCAGCCCACCGTGCGGGACAGGTCCAGCGTGTCGTCCTCGCGGCCGTGGCCCTCCAGTGCGACGGTCACCCGCCCGGTGCCCGTCCAGTCGGCGAGGACCCGGCCCAGCGCGCTGAGCAGCACGTCGTTGACCTGCGTGCGGTAGACCGCGGGCACCTGGCGCAGGAGAGCGTGGGTGGTGGCGCGGTCCACGCGGGTGTGGAGCGTGCGGACCGCGCCGGCGAGCGGGGTGCCGGGACGGTCCACGGGCAGCGGGGTACGGGGTTCGGCGGCCTCGGCCGTCCAGTGCGGCAGGTCGGCGTCGAGGTCACCGGCGCGCACCCGGCGGGACAGGTGCGCGGCCCAGTCGGCGAACGGCGTGGGGACGGGCTCCAGTTGGACCGGGGCGCCCTGGGCCGCCTGCCGGTAGGCCTGGGCGAGGTCGGCGAGGAGGACGCGCCAGGAGACGCTGTCCACCGCCAGGTGGTGGGCGGTGACGAAGAGCTGGGGGCGCTCGCCGGGGCGGGACAGCAGGGCGGCGCGCAGCAGGGCGCCGGTCTCCGGGTCGAGGGCGGCGCGGGCGGCCCCGGCGGCCTCCTCGCGGGTGGCCGTCGGGTCGGCGGCGCGGGAGAGGTCGTGGCGGGTGAGCAGGCCGGCGGCCGGGCCGTCGCCGGGGTGCTGGCGCCAGGTGTCCCCCGAGCGGACGAAGCGGGTGCGCAGCGCGGGGTGGTGGGCGGCCAGTGCCTCCAGGGCACGTTCCAGGGCCGCCTCGTCCAGGTCGTGCGGCAGGTCCAGCAGCATCGACATGCTGAAGTGCCGCAGCGGGCCGTGGGTGGCGAAGAACCACTCCTGGATCGGCGTCAGCGGTGCCGGGCCCTCCTCGCGCGGCCGCCGGGGCGCGGGCACCTCGGCGGCGCGCGCGGACGCGGCGGCGGCGAGGTCGGCGACGGTCTGGTGGCGGAAGACGTCCCGCGAGGTCAGGTGCAGGCCCGCCGCGCGGGCGCGGGAGACGGCCTGGATGCTGAGGATGGAGTCGCCGCCCAGCTCGAAGAAGTTGTCGCTCACACCGACCCGGCGCGCGCCCAGCACCTCGGCCCAAATGCGGGCGAGGGTCTCCTCCTCGGGGGTGCGCGGGGCGACGAACTCCTTGTCGCGCCCGCCGCCGTCGGGGTCGGGGGCGGGCAGGGCACGCCGGTCGACCTTGCCGCTGACGGTCATCGGCAGGGCGTCGAGCACGGTGAAGGAGGACGGCACCATGTGGTCGGGCAGCACGCGCCGGCAGGCCGCCCGCACCTCGGTCGCGGTGAGCCGCGCGTCGTGGTCGGCGGGGACCGGGGCCCCGGCAGGCAACGTCTGCCCGTCAAGGAGCGGCGGCCGGTGCGTGCTCTCGGTGTGCCGGACGGAAGCCCTCGTACTGGAGGTACTCGGGCTTTCGGCCGGTACGGCGAAGGGGGTGCCTCCCTGCTCGAGCGAAGCCGAGAGCTCGGGTGCGCGTGCCGGGCGTCGCGACGGGGCGGAGGTCGTCTGCCGGGGCACCAGGTAGGCGGCGAGCCGGGTGTGGCCGTGCGGGTCGGTGACGGCGACGACCGCGGCGGCGGCGACCCCGGGCAGGTCCGTCAGGGCCGCCTCGACCTCACCGGGCTCGATGCGGTGGCCGCGCACCTTGACCTGGTCGTCGGCGCGTCCCAGGTGGTCCAGGCGTCCGTCGGCGGTCCAGCGGGCCAGGTCGCCGGTGCGGTACATGCGGGTGCCGGGCGGGCCGTACGGGTCGGGCAGGAACCGTGCGGCGGTGAGCCCCGGCCGGCCGGCGTAGCCGCGCGCCAGCTGCGCGCCGGCCAGGTACAGCTCGCCGCCGACCCCGGGCGGCACAGGCCGGAGCCGGTCGTCGAGGACGTAGGCGCGCACATTGGCGAGCGGCCGGCCGACGGTGGGGCGGCCGTCGCCCTCGATGCGGCAGGCGAGGGCGTCGACCGTGCACTCGGTGGGCCCGTAGAAGTTGTACGCGGCCACGTCCCGCCGCTCGGCCAGCTCCCGCCACAGGTCGGGCCCGACGGCCTCGCCGCCGAGCATCAGCACCCGGGGGTGGTGGCGCGGGTCGGTGAGCAGTCCGGCGGGCAGCAGTTGGCGCAGGTGGATGGGGGTCAGGTCGAGGAAGTCGATGCGGTGCTCGACGACGTACTCGACCAGCGCGGCGGCGTCCAGCCGGGTCGTCTCGTCGACCAGGTGCAGCGGGTGGCCGTCGGCCATCAGCAGCACGCCCTCCAGCGAGGTGTCGAAGGAGAACGACGCCGTCAGCGCGACCCGCAGCGGCCCGCCGCCCGCCTCGGCGACGAAGCCCTCGCGGTGGCCCGCCAGGAGGTTCGCCAGGGACCGGTGGGTCACGGTGACGCCCTTGGGGCGGCCGGTGGAGCCGGAGGTGTAGAGGACGTAGGCGGTGGTGTCGGGGTGCGGCGGGGTGAGCGGGCCCGCGTCGGCGGCGGGGCCGGTGCCGGACAGGTCCCGCAGCGTGGTCCCGTCCAGTACGAGGGCCGGCCGGGCGTCGTCGAGCAGGAACCGTATGCGCTCCTCCGGCAGCGCGGGATCCAGGGGCAGATAGCCGGCGCCGGCCTTCCAGACGGCGAGGATCGCCACGATCATGTCGGCGGTGCGGGGCAGTCGCAGGGCGACCAGCCGCTCGGGGCCGGCTCCGCGCGCCACGAGCTGCCGGGCCAGCCGGTCGGCGCGGGCGTCGAGCGTCGCGTGGTCCAGGCGTTCGTCCCCGGCGACCAGGGCGGTGGTGTGCGGGGTGCGGGCGGCCTGCCGTGCGAACAGCTCGGGCAGGGTGTCCTCGGGGACGGGCCGCGCGGTCGCGTTCCAGTCCCGGGTGACCTGCCGCGTCTGCCGGGGCGAGAGCAGGGGCAGGGCGCCGAGCGGGCGGTCCGGCTCGGCGGCGGCGCCGTCCAGCGTGCGCAGCAGCTGGTCCGCCATGCGCTCGGCGGTGGCCGCGTCGAACAGGTCGGTGCGGTACTCCAGCAGACCGGTCAGCCCGTCGCCGTCGGGTACGAACTCCACGCTCAGGTCGAACGTGGCGGCCCGCCGGGGTACGGCGACCGGGGCGGTGGCCAGGCCGTGCGGGTCGGGGGCGGCGGGCGGCGCGGGGTGCAGCAGGACCATCACGTCGAACAGGGGGTTGCGGCCCGCCTCCCGGGCCGCGCCGACGGCCTCCACCAGCCGTTCGAACGGCGTGTCACCGTGCGCGAAGGCGTCGTTGACGGTGTCCGCGGCGGCGGCCAGCAGGTCGCGGAAGGAACCGCCGGTCTCGACGCGGGTGCGCAGCACGACGGTGTTGACGAAGAACCCGACGGCCCGTTCCAGGTCGGTGCGTCCGCGGCCGGGGGTGAGCGAGCCGACGGTGATGTCGTCCTGCCCCGACCAGCGGGCCAGCAGGGCCTGGGAGGCGGCGACCAGGGCGGTGAACAGCGTGGTGTGCCGCTCGGCCGCGAGGTGCTTCAGCCGGGCCGTGGTGGCGGCGGGGACGGTGAAGGTGTGCACCGCGCCCGCGCCGGAATCCTCGCCGCGGCGCGGCCGGTCCAGTGGCAGCTCGGGCGCCACCGCACCGGACAACCGCTCTTTCCAATGCGCCAGTCGACGCTCCAGCCGGGGGCCGGAGAGCTGCTCTCGCTGCCAGACGGCGAAGTCCGGGTACTGCGTCGCCACCGGCGGCAGCGCGGGCTCCGCGCCCTGGGCGAGGGCGTCGTAGGCGGCGCACAGCTCCTCCAGGAGCACGCCCATCGACCAGCCGTCGGTGACGATGTGATGGGCCGTCAGCAGCAGCACGTGCGCATGGTCCGACTCGCGCAGCAGCAGGGCGCGCAGCAGCGGTCCGGTGCGCAGGTCGAAGGGGCGCTCGTACGCGGCCACCAGGACCGCGTCCAGGGCTTCCCCGTCCCCGGTGGCCGGGATGTCCCGGACCGGCAGCGGGAGCGGGCCGGCCGGCCGCACGGTCTGCGTGGGGCTGCCGTCGGTCTCGTCGAACGTGGTGCGCAGTGCCTCGTGCCGCCCCACCACGTGCTCCAGCGCGCCGGTCAGGGCGGTGTGGTCGAGGGTTCCGGTGAGCCGCAGCGCGACCGCGCTGTTGTAGCGCGGGTCGCCGGGGTGCAGCCGGTCCAGGAACCACAGGCGCTGCTGGGCGAAGGACAGCGGCAGCGGCCGGGTGCGGTCCGCGTGCCCGATGGCCTGCCGGGCGGCGCCGGGGGTGTCGGCGGCCCGTCCGGCGAGCCGGCGGCGGAGTGCTTCCCGGAGGTCCTGCGGCAGGGCCTCGGCGCGGTTTCGCTTCGAAGACGTCATGGTTGTCCGGTCCTCACCGTTCGTCGTGGTCGCTGTCGCCGCGTGCGGCGTCCTCGAGTTCGCTCAGCACCTGTTCCTCCACCAGCTCCGCCAGGGCGGCGACGGTGCGGTGGACCAGGACGTCGCGGGGCGTGAGGGTCACGCCGAAGGTGTCGTTGGCGCGGGAGGCGATGAGCAGGGCGCGCAGGGAGTCGCCGCCCAGGGCGAAGAAGTCGTCCTCGGCCCCCGTGGTGGTTCCCAGGGCCTCCTCCCACAGGGCGGCGACGGCCTCCTCGGTGGGCGTGCGGGGCGGTATGTGCCCGGCGGCCGACGGCTCCGTGTCCGGGCCGGGCGCGGGCAGCGCGGCCCGGTCGGTCTTGCCGTTCTCCGTGAGCGGGAACCGGTCCAGCGCCACGAACGCCGAGGGCACCATGGGGCCGGGCAGGGTCCGGGCGGCGAAGGCCCGCAGTTCCGCGCCGGCGGGCGGCTCGGCGCCGGGCGCGACGAGCAGGTGGGCCACCAGACGCGGCAGCCCCGGTTCGTCCTCCCGCACGCTCACCACGGCGTCCAGCACCGCCGGGTGGCGTACCAGGGTCGCCTCCACCTCGCCGGCCTCGATGCGGTGGCCGCGCAGCTTGAGCTGGTGGTCGGTGCGTCCGAGGTGGTGCAGTTCGCCGCGGGCGTCGCGGCGGACCAGGTCGCCGGTGCGGTACATGCGGGTGCCGGGCGGTCCGAACGGGTCGGCGGTGAAGCGGGCCGCGGTCAGGCCGGGGCGGCCCTGGTAGCCGCGGGCCAGGGCCGGTCCGGCGAGCCACAGTTCGCCGGGCACGCCGTCGGGGGCGGGGCGCAGGCGCGCGTCGAGGACGTAGGCGCCGGTGGCGGGCAGCGCGCGGCCGATGGGCGGTGCGGAGCCGTCCGGTTCCAGCGGGTCGGACCAGGTGGCGACGACGGTCGCCTCGGTGGGCCCGTAGGAGTTGACCATGCGGTGGTGCGGTGCCCAGCGGGCGACCAGTTCGGCCCGGCAGGCGTCCGCGCCGACGATCAGGGTGCGCAGGTCCGGCAGGGTGCCGGGGGTGTCCGGCGGGAGGGTGGCGAGCGCTGCGGGCGGCAGCAGGGTGTGCGTGATGTGCGCGGTGCGCAGGAAGTCGGCCAGTTCCGCGCCGAGCAGCGGGCCGGGCGGCGGTACGACGAGGGCCGCGCCGTTCGGCAGGGACATGCACAGCTCCAGCACGGAGGCGTCGAAGCTGGGCGTGGCGAAGGCCAGGACGCGGTCCCCGGCGCGGACTTGGTAGTGCGCGGCCTCGGCGGCGGCGAAGCCGGCCAGTCCGCGGTGGGGGACGACGACGCCCTTGGGGATGCCGGTGGAGCCGGAGGTGAAGATGACGTACGCCGGGTCGTCGAGGTCCAGGGGGCGGACGCGGTCGGTGTCGGTGGGCCGGTGACCGGGCGTGCCGTCGGGCGGCGCGGCGAGCAGGCCGGCCACCTCCCCGGCGGTGAGGGTGACGGCGGGGTCCGCGTCGCGCAGCATCAGCGCGACCCGTTCGGCCGGATAGCCGGGGTCCACCGGGAGGAAGGCGGCGCCCGCCTTGGCCGCGGCGAGCTGGGCGAGGACCATGTCCGCCGAGCGCGGCAGGACGAGGGCGACGATGTCGCCGGGTCCCGCCCCGCGCGCGATGAGCCGGTGCGCGAGCCGGTTGGCGTGTGCCTCCGCCTCGCCGAAGGTCAGCGATGACTCCCCCGTGTCGAGGGCCGGGCGGTCGGGCCACCGGTCGGCCCCGGCCTCGATCAGTGCCGGCAGCGTCGCCGGGGTCACCGGCGGCAACTGCGGGCGTACGGGGCCGTGCAGCAGCCGGTGCCGTTCACCGGGCGGCAGCACGTCGAGGGCGTGCAACGGCGCCCGGTCACCGGATGCGGCGAGGGCGGACAGGGTGTGCACCAGCCGGGCGGCCAGGGCGTGGGCGGTGGACTCCTCGAAGTAACGGGGGTCGTAACCGAGTTCGACGCTCAGTTCGTCGCCGGGTGAGATCACCACGGTGAGGGGGTAGTTGGTCGCCTCACGGGCGTCGAGGTCCCGGATCCGGACGCCGTGGGCGCCGGCGGTGGCGTCGCCGACCGGGTAGTTCTCGAAGACCAGCAGGCTGTCGAACAGGGCCGTTCCGGAAGGCAGTTCGCTCCACTGGTGCAGCTCGGACAGCGGGACGTGGTCGAAGCGCCGGTCCTCCGCCCGCGCGGCCTGCAGCTCGCGCAGCCACGCGGCACAGGGCGCGTCCTCGTCCACGGTGACCCGGGCGGGCAGGGTGGTGATGAACAGGCCGGTGATGGTGTCGGCGCCGGGCAGGCCGGCGGGCCGCCCGGAGACGGTGGTGCCGAAGCACACCTCCCGCTCGCCGCCGGCGCGCGCCAGCAGCAGCGCCCACGCGCCCTGCACCAGCGTGTTGAGGGTGAGGCGGTGCCGGCGGGCGAACTCCGTCAGCCGGGCCGTGCCGTCCGCGCCGAGCCGCCGCGACAGCCAGGTGCCCGAGCGGGCGGCGGCGCCGGGGGCGGGCCTGCGGTCGTAGGGCAGCGGGGTGGGTGCGGCGTAGTGCGCGAAGGCCGCCTTCCAGTGTTCCTCGGCGGCGGCGGTGTCCCGGCCCGCGAGCCAGGCGACGTAGTCCGCGAAGGGCCGCCGCTGCGGCGGGGGCGGCTCGGTGCCGGCGGCGAGCGCGGCGTGTGCGGCCAGCACGTCGCCCAGCACGTGGAAGACGCTCCACCCGTCCAGCAGGACGTGGTGGAAGGTCCACACGACGCGCACCTCGTCCGGGCCGAGCCGGATCAGGGTGACGCGCAGCAGCGGGGGCCGGTCCAGGGCGATGCCCCGGGCGCGGTCCTCGTCGAGCAGCCGCCGCAGCCGGGCCTCCCGCTCCGCCGGTGTCCGTGCGCTCCAGTCGAGTGCGGTGACGGGCAGGGTGGCGTGGCGGTGCACGGTCTGGAGCGGGACCGGCATCCCGCGGAGGGCCACGGCGGTGCGCAGGACGGGGGTCCGGTCGACGACGTGCTGCCAGGCGGCGGCCAGGAGCCGGGGATCGCGCACGCCGTCCGCCACGAACGTGATCTGCTCGGTGTACAGGCCCTCACCGGGCTCGTCCATGCCGTGCACGACCATGCCGGTCTGCGTGGGGGTGAGCGGGTAGGCGTCCACCACGTCGCGCCCGGTGCCGGCGAGCCGGTCGACGGCCGCCTGGTCCAGCCCGGCGAGCGGGAAGTCCGAGGGGGTGCGGCCGCCCGCGCCGGGCTCGGCGCAGTGCCGGACGATCTCCCGCAGCTCCTCGGCCGTCTCGGCCGCCAGCCGGGCGACGGTGTCGTGCCGGTGCACGTTCCGCGAGTACGACCAGGTGAACTCCAGCCGCTTGTCGGTGACCCGGCCGAGGACGTCGATGAGGTGCGGCCGGTCCGCCGAGCGGTCCATGCCGCCGGTCAGCCCGTCGTGGGGCGCGCGCAGCAGACCGTCCTCGGCCGCGTTCCAGTCCTGCCGTCCCAGGTAGTTGAAGCTCACCTGCGGCAGGCCGGGCAGCTCGCCTCCGGCCGTGGGGTGCAGGTGGCGCAGCGCGCCGTAGCCCACTCCCCCGCGCGGCACGGCCCGCAGGTTCTCCTTGACCGTCTTCAGCGCGGCCCCGAGGCCGGCGTCGCGGGGCACGTCGAGGCCCACGGGGAACAGGGTGGTGAACCAGCCGACGGTACGGGCGAGGTCGACGTCGTCGAAGAGGTCCTCGCGGCCGTGGCCCTCCAGCGCGACCACCACCCGGTCCTGTCCCGTCCAACGGGCCAGGACCCGGCCGAGGGCGCACAACAGGACGTCGTTGACGCGGGTGCGGTAGACGTCCGGCACGTCCTGGAGGAGCCGGCGGGTTTCCTCGCCGTCCAGGCTCACCGTCACCGTCTCCTCGTCGGCGGCGGTGTTGCCGCCGGTGAGGTCGGTCGGCAGGGCCGTGGGGCGCAGGGCGCTCCAGTGGGTGATCTCGTCGTCGAAGCCGCCGTCGGCGGTGTGCGCGGCCAGGCGCCGGGCCCATTCCCGGAAGGAGGTCGTCTTCGCCCCCGGGCCGGGCGGGGCACCGGCGCGCAGCGCCCGGTGGGCGGCGTCTAGGTCCTCCAGGACCACCCGCCAGGACACCGCGTCGACGACCAGGTGGTGGGCGGCCAGCAGCAGGACGGGCGGCCGGTGGCCGTCCGGGCGGCACAGGGCGGCCTTGAGCAACGGCCCTCGCGTCAGGTCGAATCCGGCGCACAGGCCGGCGGCCACGGCGGCCGGCGCCACGGGCGCGTCGTGCACCTCGAGGTGCGGCGCGGCACCGGGCGGGGTGCCGTACTGGTGCCACCGTCCGTCGCCGGCCGGTTCGTAGCGCATGCGCAGCGCGTCGTGCTGCTCCAGCACCGCCGCGAGGGCGGCGCGCAGCAGCGTCTCGTCGGTGTCGGTCGCCAGCTCGAAGGAGACCGCCTGGGTGAAGCGGGCCGGGTCGCCGGTGAGGGTGTCGAACAGCCAGTGCTGTACGGGCGTGAGGAGGACGTCTCCGACGACCGGGCCCTGTTCGGCGGCGGCCGTCGGCACGGCCGGGAACTCCTCGGCGGCCGTGGCCAGTTCGGCGACCGTCTGGTGCTGGAAGAGGTGCCGGGGCGTCAGCGCGAATCCGGCGCGGCGGGCGGCGGAGACGATCCGGATGCCGAGGATGGAGTCGCCGCCGAGCGCGAAGTAGTTGTCCGTCGCGCCCACGTCGGGCACGCCCAGTACCTCGGACCAGATCGCGGCGAGCGTCCGCTCGGTGGCGGTGCGCGGCGGCCGGCTGCCCCCCGTGGTGGTGGCCGCGGACCACACCGGTTCGGGCAGGGCCCGCCGGTCCAGCTTGCCGGTGGCGCCCAGCGGCAGCCGCTCCAGCGGCACCACGACCGCCGGGACCAGGTGGTCGGGCAGCGTCCGGGCGAGGAAGGCGCGCAGGTCGGCCGGTGCCGGGGGGTCGTCGCCGCGCGGCACGGCGTAGCCCACGAGGCGCTTGTGGCCGTCGTGTTCCACGACCCGGGCGGCGGCCGCGGCCACCCGCGGGTGGCGGGCCAGCGCGGCCTCCACCTCGCCGAGTTCGATGCGGAAGCCGCGCACCTTCACCTGGTCGTCGGTCCGGCCGAGGTACAGCAGATCGCCGTCGGCGGTCCAGCGGACCAGGTCGCCGGTGCGGTACATGCGGCTGCCGGGCGGGCCGAAGGGGTCGGCGGGGAAACGGGACGCGGTCAGGCCGGGCCGGTTCAGGTAGCCGCGGGCCACGCCGGTCCCGGCGAGGTACAGCTCGCCGGGCGCCCCGACGGGCACGGGGCGCATGCGGGCGTCGAGGACGTAGGCGCGGGCGCCTCCGACGGGCCGGCCGATGGGCGGGACCCGGTCGGGGTCCGCCGGGTCGCAGGTGAAGGCGGTGGCGTAGACGGTGGCCTCGGTGGGGCCGTAGATGTTCATGACCCGGCAGCCGGGGATCGCCTCCCGCACCTGGCGGACGGCGCGGGCGGGCAGCGCCTCGCCGGCCAGGACGACGGTGTCGGCCGTGACGTGCACGGTGTCCTCGGCCAGCAGGCGGCCCAGGGCGGAGGGGACGGCGCTGAGCAGTCCCGCACGCCACGGACCGGGCCGCTCCGCGAGGGCCAGCAGGTCGCGGACGACCTCGACGTGGCCGCCCGCCAGCAGCGGCGTGAGGATCTCGAACACCGACACGTCGAAGGTGAGCGACGTGGAGGCCACCACGTGGGAGAGCCCGCGGCCGGTGAACTCGGCGGCGGCCCAGTCGGTCAGCGCCACCACCGAGGCGTGGGGGACGACGACGCCCTTGGGCCGGCCGGTGGAGCCGGAGGTGTGGATGACGTAGGCGGGGTGGTCCGGCAGCAGCCCGCCGCGCCGCTCGCCGTCGCCGACGGGCGCGGCGGACGTGGCGGCCAGCCGCCCGGCGCAGGCCGCGTCGTCCAGGGCGATCCGCGTGTACGGGCCGTCCGGCAGCCGCGCGGAGGTCTCCGCGCAGGTGATCACCGCGTCGGGCCGCACGTCCTCGAGGAGGAAGGCGATGCGCTCCGCCGGATGGCCGGGGTCGACCGGGAGGTAGGCGGCGCCGCTCTTGAGGACCGCGAGGAGCGCCACGATCAGGTCGGCGGTGCGGGGCAGGGCCAGCGCGACGAACCGCTCCGGTCCGGCCCCGGCCTCGATCAGGAGGCGGGCCAGCCGGTTGGCGCGCTCGTCGAGCCGCCGGTACGTGAGGTGCTCGGCGCCGGCGGTCACGGCCGGGGCGTCGGGGGTGCGGGCGGCCTGTGCCGCGAAGGCGTCCGCCAGGGTGCGGCGCGGCAGCGTCGCCACCGGCCCCGCGAGCCGGTCCAGCAGGCGGCGTCCGTCGGCCGGTTCGAGCGGCGGCAGGTCGGCCAGGGTGCGGCCGGGGTCGGCGGCGATCCGCGTCAGCAAGGTGCGCAGGCTCGCGCCGAGCCCTTCGACGGTGGCGGCGTCGAAGGCCGCCGGGTCGTAGTCCAGGGACACCGTCACGTCGTCGCCGGGGGCGACGACCACGCTGAGTGGGTAGTTGGTCGGCTCCAGGTCGCGTTCCTGCTCGACGGCGAGCCCGTGCCGGGCCAGGGCGCCCTCGTCGAACGGGTAGTTCTCGAAGACGACGATGCTGTCGAACAGGTTGGTGCCGCCGGGCACCTCGCTCCAGGTCTGCAGCTGGGCGAGGGAGACGAAGTCGTGGCGCCGGGCCTCCGACTGGGCGGCCTGCACATCGCGCAGCCACTCCAGCAGGGGGCGCTCGCCGTCGATCCGCAGCCGGGTGGGCAGGGTGTTGATGAACAGGCCCACCATGGAGGTCACGCCGGGCAGTTCGGCCGGGCGGCCGGACACGGTCGTGCCGAAGACGACGTCGTCACCGCCGCCGTAGTGGTGCAGCAGCAGCCCCCAGGCGCCCTGGAGCACCGTGTTGACGGTCAGGCCGGCCCGCTGAGCCGTGTTCTTCAGCCGCGCCGACACCTCCCGCCCGAGGGTCACCCGGACCGTTCCCGAGGAGGATGTGCGGTGGGCCCCGGCGGGGCGCCGGTCGCGCGGCAGCGCGGTGGGGGCGGCGAACCCGGCGAGGGTCTCGCGCCAGTGGCGTTCCGCACGGCCGGCGTCCCGGTCGGCCAGCCACCGCAGGTAGTCCGCGAAGGGCGCCCGGTCGGGCACCTGCGGGCGGTGTCCGGTGGTCAGGGCCGCGTACCGCTCGCACACCTCGTCGAACACCTGGGCCGCGCTCCAGCCGTCGAGCAGGACGTGGTGGAACGTCCACACCATGCGCACCCGGTCCGGTGCGAGCCGGATCAGCGCGAGCCGCATGAGCGGGGCCGCGCCGAGGTCGATCCCGGCCCGCCGGTCCGCGTCCAGCAGCGACTCCGTGTCCCGTGCGCACTCTTCGGCGGGCCGGCCGGACCAGTCGTGGTGGGTGACGGGCACGACGGCCCGCCGCTCCACCACCTGGAGGGGTTCGGCGGTCTCCTGCCACACCAGGCGGGTGCGCAGGATCGGGTTCGCGTCCGCCGTGCGCCGCCACGCCTCGGCGAGCGCGTGCGGGTCGGTGACGCCGTGCAGCACCACCTGCACCTGGTTCACGTAGGTGCGGCCCTGGGGGTCCATGAGGCTGTGGAACAGCATGCCCGCCTGCATCGGCGTCAGCGGGTACACGTCCTCGACCGTGCGTCCGTCCCCCACGACCCGGTCCACGGCGGCCTGGTCGAGCCGGGCCAGCGGGAAGTCCGAGGGCGTGCGGCCGCCGGCGTCCGGGGCGGCGCAGTGCGCGACGATCTCCTCCAGCGACCGCAGCATGCCCTCGGCGAGCGGGGCGACCGTCTCCTCGCGGTGGCGTCCGCCGCTGTAGTGCCAGGTGATCTCCAGCTCGTCGTCCTCGACGCGGGCCACCACGTCCAGCAGGTGCGGGCGCGGTGCGGCGGGGTCCTCGGCGCCGCCCAGGCCGCCGGGAACCGCCCGGACCAGCGCGCCGCCGTCGGCCGACCAGTCGAACCGGCCCAGGTAGTTGAAGCTGATGCCGGGCAGCGGCGTGGCGGCGAGCCGCTCGTCGCCCGCCAGGTGGCGCAGGGAGCCGTGGCCGACGCCCCGGTCGGGTACGGCCCGCAGCTGTTCCTTCACGGACTTCAGGGCGGTGCCCCAGTCCCCGTCGGGCAGTTCGAGGGCGACCGGGAAGAGGCTGGTGAACCAGCCGACCGTGCGGGACAGGTCGAGGTCGTCGAAGAGCCGGTCCTCGCGGCCGTGCCCCTCCAGTCCCACGGCGACGGTGCGGCGTCCGGTCCAGTCGGCCAGCACGCGGCCGAGGGCGGTCAGCAGGACGTCGTCGATGCGGGTGCGGTAGACGGCGGGAACCCCGCGCAGGAGGTCTGCGGTCCGCCGGCGGTCGAGGCGTACGGTCACCGCGCGCAGGTCGGCGGCGGTGTTGCCGCCGTCGAGGTCCACCGGCAGCGGTTCTGCGCAGTGCCGCGCCACCGTCGCCCAGTGGGCGCGCTGCGCGGCGAAGTCTTCCTCGCCGGTGCGTTCGGTGAGCCGCCGCACCCATTCGCGCACGGACGTCGTGCGCTGCGGCAGCCGTATTCGCTCGCCGTCCCGGGCCTGCCGGTAGGCGGTTTCCAGGTCCTCCAGCAGGATGCGCCAGGAGACGCCGTCGACGATCAGGTGGTGGGCGGTCAGCAGCAGGCGGGCGGCCCGGTGCTCGCGGGTGAACAGCCGGGCGGCGATCAGCGGGCCGGTGTCCAGCCGGAAACCGGTGTGCGCCTCCTGCGAGAAGCAGGCCTCGGCCTCCTCGGCGGCCCGCGCGTCGAGACCGTTCAGGTCGTGCACCCGCAGCAGCCGGGGGGTCTCGGTGCCGGGGGCGGCGTACTCCTGGTGCCAGGTTCCGTCCGCGGCGCGGGTGAAGCGAGCGCGCAGGGCGTCGTGGTGGGCCCACAGTGCGGCCAGGGCGGCGCTCAGCGCGTCGGCGTCGACGTCCTCGGCCGTCTCGACGACCACGGACTGGTCGAAGTACTCCGGGCGCGGCGGTTCGGCGTCGAGGAACCAGTGCTGGATCGGGGTGAGCCCGACCTCGCCGGTCACCGGACCGGTGCCCGCGACGGCCGGGGCGGCGCCGGTCGCGGCGGTGGCCAGGGCGGCGAGCGTGGGATGCCGGAACAGGTCCCTCGGAGTCAGTGCGAGCCCGGCGGTGCGGGCGCGGGAGACGACCTGGATGCTGACGATCGAGTCGCCGCCCAGCATGAAGAAGTGGTCGTCGACGCCGACCCGTTCCACGCCGAGGAGCTCGGCCCAGATGCCGGCGAGCACCCGCTCGGCGTCGGTGCGCGGCGCGCGGTGGGCGGTGTCGCCCGCCGCCGACGGGTCGGGGTCGGGCAGGCGTCGCCGGTCGACCTTGCCGTTCGCGGTCAGGGGCAGCTCCGCCACGGTGACGAACGCGGCCGGGACCATGTAGTCGGGCAGTTCGCCGGACAGGCTCTCGCGCAGCTCGGCCGCCGGCGGCACGGCCGTGCCGGGGGCGGGTACCAGGTGGGCGACCAGGCGGGTGCGTCCCGCGTGCCGCGCCGCCGACACCACCGCCTCGGCGATCGCCTGGTGCGCGGTGAGCCGGGCCTCGATCTCGGCGGGTTCGACGCGGAAGCCGCGGATCTTGATCTGGTCGTCGGCGCGTCCCACGAAGTGCAGTTCGCCGTCCGCGCTCCAGCGCACGATGTCACCGGTGCGGTACATGCGGGTGCCGGGCGGGCCGAACGGGTCGGCGGGGTAGCGGGCCGCCGTCGCGCCGGGGCGTCCGGTGTAGCCGCGGGCCAGCCCGGCGCCCGCAAGGTACAACTCGCCCGGGACGCCAGGTGGTTGCGGCTGGAGCGCGCCGTCCAGGACGTACGCTCGGGTGTCGTCCAGGGGGCGGCCGATGGGCAGCGTCGCGGGCAGCTCGTCACCGGCGCGGAAGTCCCGCCGGGTGGCGAAGGCGGTGGTCTCGGTCGGCCCGTACACGTCGACGACGGTCAGGTCCGGGCAGGCGTCCAGCACGCGCCGTACGGCGGAGCCGGGCACGGCCTCGCCGCCGGTCCACACCTCCCGCGCGCCGCGCAGGCAGGCGGGGTCCTCCTGGGCGAGGAGGCGGAACAGGCCCACCGTCAGGAACAGGCAGGTCACTCCCTGTTCGGTGATCGCGTGGCGCACGGCGGCGGCTTCGAGGTCCCCCGGCGGGGCGAGCACGGCCGTGCCGCCGCGCAGCAGCGGCACCCACAGCTCGTAGGTGGAGGCGTCGAAGGCGTGCGGGGAGTGCACGAGGACCCGGTCGTGGACGGCGAAGGCACGGTCGAGGGCGAGCGCCGCGACGTCCCGCTGCCGCGCCGCCACGCCCTTGGGGTTGCCGGTGGAGCCGGACGTGAACATGAGGTACTGGACGTTGTCCGGGTGCACGCGCGGCACGGCCGTGGGTGTTGGGGCCGTGGGCGCCGGGACCGTGGGCGCCGGGACCTCGGCCGTGTCGTCGTCCGGATCGTCGTCCGGTCGAAGTACGCGGCCTTCCGGGAGGAGGGCCGCGGCCGTCTCCTCCCACACCCCGTCCGTGAGCAGCAGGCCGGCACCGGCTTCCCCGAGCATCGTGCGCAGCCGCTCCCGCGGCGCCCTGCCGTCGAGCGGGACGTACACGCCGCCGAGACGGGCGAGGGCGACCTGGGTGACGACGAGGCCGGCCGAGCGGTCCATCAGGACGCCGACGGGGACCTCCGGGCGCACCCCGAGCGCGGCCAGCCGGCCGGCCAGTGCCCCGGCCCGGTCGTCGAGTTCGCGGTAGGTGAGCCGCTCGTCGCCGGCCAGCAGCGCGACGGCGCCGGGGTCGCGCCGCACCTGCGCGGCGAACAGGTCCGCGGTGGTCGCCGCGGGGGTGCCGGTGGCGGTGTCGTTCCACGCGTGGAGCACCTGCTCGCGCCGGGCGGCCGTCAGCAGGGGCAGGCGGGCGGGCGCGCTCTCGGGTGCGGTGGCGAAGCCCTCCAGCAGGACGGTGAGGTACTCGGCCATCCGCTCGACGGTGGCGGCGTCGAAGAGGTCCGGGTCGTAGCCGAGGCGCAGGGTGAGTTCCGTGCCGGGGTAGGCGACCAGGCCGAGCGGGTAGTTGGTGGTCTCGATACCGTCCAGGCCGCTGAGCCGCAGCCCGTGCGCGGCGGCGAGGTCGTCGTCGACCGGGTAGTTCTCGAACACCACGATGCTGTCGAACAGGGCGGCGCGTTCGGGCAGTCCGGTGAACGCCTTCATGTGGTGCAGCGGCACGTGGTCGTGGCGGCGGTCCTCGCTCTGCTCCTGCTGGAGCCTGCCCAGCCAGGTGAGCAGCGTCTCGTCCCGCGGCACGGTCACGCGGGTGGGCAGGGTCGCGATGAACAGGCCGGTCATGGTGTCGGCCCCGGGCAGCTCGGGCGGCCGTCCGGAGACGGTGGTGCCGAAGACCACCTCGTCGCGGGCCGCCTGGCGGCTCAGCAGCAGCGCCCAGGCACCCTGCACGAGGGTGTTCATGGTCAGGCCCGCCGTCCTGGCCAGGCCCGTCAGTGCCCGGGTGGTGGTCTCGGGCACCGTGACGCGTACCGCCCGTGTCGACTCCGCGCGGTGGCTCTCGCGCGGTTCGCGGTCGAAGGGCAGCGCGGTGGCCTCGTCCAGGCCGTTCAGGCGGGTGTGCCAGTGCCGTTCGGCCTCGGCCCGGTCCACGCGGTCGAGCAGCCAGGCGACGTAGTCGCGGAAGGGACGGCGGTCGGGCAGCGGGATGTCCGCGGCGCCCGTCCCCGTCAGGCCGGCGTGGCAGGCGAAGACGTCGGAGAGGACCTGGAACAGGCTCCAGCCGTCCAGGATCAGGTGGTCGAAGGACCACACGAGACGGACCTCGCGGTCGGAGAGGCGGGCCAGCGTCAGGCGCTGGAGCGGCGCCCGCGTCAGGTCGACGCCGCGGGCGCGGTCGCCGTCGAGCAGTGTGCGCAGCCGCTCGTCCCGCTCGGCGTCGGACAGGCCGCGCCAGTCAAGGAGTTCCACCGGCACGGCCGCCCGGCGCTGCACGACGAGGAGCGGCTCGGGCACGTCCTGCCACGCCACCCGGGCGCGCAGCACCGGCGTGCGGTCCGTGACCCGCTGCCAGGCGTCCGCCAGCACGGCCGGGTCCTCCACGCCGTCCAGGACGAACGTCAGCTGCTGGAAGTACACGCCGCGGTCGTCCTGCGAGAGCCGGTGGAAGAGCATGCCGGCCTGGGTGGGCGTGAGGGGGTGGACGTCCTCCACCCCGGCGGGGTCCTCGCCCACGATGTGGTCGACGTGTGTCTGGTCGAGCCGGGCCAGCGGGAAGTCCGAGGGGGTGCGGCCGGCGGCGCCGGGCCGGGCCGCGTGGCGGGCGAGGCCGGCCAGCGCGTCGGCGAACCGTCCGGCGAGGTCCGCGACGGTCTCCCGCCGGTGCAGCTCGTCCGAGTAGAACCAGGTGAACTCCAGGCTGTCGCCGTCCAGCAGTCCCACCACCTCCAGGGCGTGCGGGCGGGACGCCGCGGGGTCGGCGTCCAGCTCCAGCGGACGGAACGGCCCGCCGTACAGCCCCCCGGAGGTCTCCGACGTTCCGGAGAGCCCGAAGCGGCCCAGGTAGTTGAAGCTGATCTGCGCGGTGGTCGCCGGGAGCGGTGCGGCGTCGCGGCCCGGCAGGGCCAGGACGCCGTGGCCGAGGCCGTGCCGGGGCACCGCGCGCAGCTGCTCCTTGACCTGCTTGAGCACGGCGTCCCAGGACGCCTCGGGCGGGACGGCGAGGGCGACGGGGTGGCGGGTGGTGAACCAGCCGACGGTGCGGCTGGTGTCGACGTCGGCGAACAGTTCCTCGCGGCCGTGGCCCTCGACGTCCACCAGCACCCGGTGGTGCCCCGTCCAGCCGCACAGCACCCGGCCGAGGGCGGCGAGCAGGACGTCGTTGGCCCGGGTGCGGTAGGTCTCGGGCAGGGTCCGCAGGAGCGCTTCGGTGTCCTCGGGGCCGAGGCGTACCGTCACCGAGCGCTGGGAGGCGTAGGTGTCGGCGCCCGTCCGGTCCGACGGGAGGGCGGCCCGGGCTCCCTCGGTCGCCCGGGCCCAGTAGGCCTTCTCGTCGTCGAAGCCGCCGTCGGCGGCGTGTGCGGCGAGGCGCTCGGCCCACTGCCGCAGCGGGGACGACTTCGAGGGCAGCGCCGCTGCTCCGTCCCGGCCGGCCCGGCGGGCACGGTAGGCCCGGTCGAGGTCTTCGAGGAGCAGACGCCAGGAGACTCCGTCGACGACGAGGTGGTGGACGGCCAGGTGCAGCACGTGCGGCCGTCCGGGGCCCCGGTCGTGCAGCACGGCGCGCAGCAGCGGTCCGTGGCGCAGGTCGTGGGGGCCGAGGTGGGGGGCGTCGGTGTCCGGGCCGGTGTGGCGCGCGAGGCGGCAGCGGGCGGCCGGGCCGTCGATCAGCCACCGTACGCCCGCCTCGTCGGCGGGGAAGCGGGAACGCAGGGCGTCGTGGTGGGCGACCACGTCGTCGAGGGCGTCCTCGAGTGCGGTCGCGTCGACGCCGGCGCGCAGTTCCACCGAGAGCGTCTGGCCGAAGTGCCCGGCCCGCTCGGCGGCGCTGTCGAAGAGCCAGTGCTGGATGGGTGTCAGCGGCGCGGCACCGGTCGCCTCGACGGGCGCGGACACGGGGGCGGGCCGCCGGCTCCCCGCCTCGTCGGCGCGGCGGGCCAGGGCGGCGACCGTCTGGTGCCGGTAGACGTCCCGCGAGGTGATCGTGAGGCCCGCCTGCCGGGCCCGGGCGACGACCTGGATGCTCAGGATGGAGTCGCCGCCCAGCGCGAAGAAGTTGTCGTCCGCTCCGACCCGCTCCACGTGCAGGACGTCGGCCCAGATGCCGGCGAGGGTCCGTTCGGTGGGGGTGCGGGGTGCGACGTGGCGGGTGGCGGGTTCGGCCGGCGCCGGGTCGGGGAGGCGGCCGCGGTCCAGTTTGCCGTTGGGGTTGAGCGGCAGGGCCGACAGCACCACGACGGCCGCGGGGACCATGTGGTCGGGCAGGGTGCGCCCGAGTTCGCGGCGTACCGCCTCCGGTTCCACGCGGGCGCCGGGAGCGGGGACGACGTATCCGGCCAGACGGCGGTGGCCGTCGCCGTCGCGGACGGCCGCGGCGGCCTCGGCGACGCCCGTGCAGCGGCGCAGAGCCTCCTCGACCTCGCCCAGTTCGATGCGGAAGCCGCGCACCTTGACCTGCTGGTCCATGCGGCCGAGGTATTCGAGCCGGCCGTCGGTACTCCAGCGCACCAGGTCGCCCGTGCGGTACATGCGGCCGCCGGGGGCACCGAAGGGGTCGGCGACGAAGCGGGCGGCGGTCAGACCGGGGCGTCGCAGGTAGCCGCGGGCCAGTCCGCCGCCGCCGAGGTACAACTCACCTATGACACCAGGGGGCTGGGGGCGCAGCAGGCGGTCCAGTACGTAGGCGCGGGTGCGGGCGACGGGACGGCCGATGGGCGGGGCCTGGTCGGGGACGGTGCCGCCGGCGAACCAGGCGGTGGCGTAGACGGTGGCCTCGGTCGGGCCGTAGAGGTTCGCCACCTCGGCCGAGGGCATGGCGTCCCTGATGTCCCGCACGGTCCGGGCGGGCAGGGCCTCGCCGGCCAGGACGACGGTGTCCGCCTCGACGGGACCGCCTCCGCCGAGCACGCGGGAGAGCACGGACGGGACGCCGCTGAGGAGTCCGGCCCGGCGCGGGCCGGCGCCGTCGGCGAGGGCCGGGAGGTCGGCGACCACCTCGACGCTGCCGCCGGCCAGCAGGGGGCACAGCAGCTCGAAGACGGACACGTCGAAGTTGAGGGAGGTGGACGCGACGACGTGCGCCAGCCCGCGCGGGCCGAACGTCTCCTTCGCCCAGGCGGCCAGCGCGGCCACACTGCGGTGGGTGACGACCACGCCCTTGGGCCGGCCGGTGGACCCGGAGGTGTGGATGACGTAGGCGGGGTGGGACGGGTCGAGCGGCCGGGTCCGGTCGGCGTCGGTCGGGTCGGCGTCGGCCAGGTCCGGGACATCGGCACCGGCACCGGCACCGGCATCGGACGGGCCGGTGTCCTCCAGGAGCAGCGGTTCGCGGTCCTCGGGGAGCGCGTGGGCGGTCTCACGGGTGGCGACGACGAGGGCGGGGGCCGCGTCGTCGAGCATGAAGCGGATCCGCTCCGCCGGGTAGCCGGGATCGACGGGCAGGTATCCGGCGCCCGACTTCAGGACGGCCCACAGCACCGGCAGCAGGTCGGCCGAGCGTGGCAGGCACAGCGCCACCAGGGACTCGGGGCCCGCGCCGTGCGCCGTCAGCAGCCGGGCGAGCCGGTTGGCGCGCCGGTTCAGTTCGGCGTAGTCCAGCCGGGCCCCGCCGCAGGTCACGGCGGTCCGGTCGGGAGTTCGGGCCACCTGTGCCTCGAACAGCGCCGGGAGCGTGGCGCCGTCGGCGTGGTCGTCGGCCGGCGCGGGCGGGTTCCAGGAGTCGAGGAGCGTGCGCCGCTCGTCGTCCGACAGCAGCGGCAGTTCGGCCAGCGTCCGGTGCGGGCCGTCCGCCATGCCCTCCAGCAGGCGGTGCAGTTGGCGGCTCATCCGGGCCACGGTCGCCGCCTCGAACAGGTCGGTGTTGTACTCGGCCGTCAGCTCGCAGCCGCCGTCGGCGCGCGGCGCGAACTCCAGCACGAGGTCGAAGCGGGCGGCCGGACGGGGCAGCGGATGCTCCTCGATCCGCACCCCGGCCGCCAGCGGCGGCCGGGCGGGCGCCGCCTGCTGTACCACCAGCACCTGCACCAGCGGAGTACGGCTGGGGTCTCTCCGCGGGGCGAGTTCCTCGACCACCCGGTCGAACGGCACGCCGTCGTGCGCGAAGGCGTCCAGCACGGTCGCGCGCACGGACTCCACGAACCGGTCGACCGTGACGGCGTCGTCGACCTCGCCGCGCAGCACGACGGTGTTGGCGAAGAAGCCCGTCACGTCCTCCAGTTCGCGGCGGTCCCGTCCGTTGGTGACGGTCCCGAACGCCACGTCCCGCTGCCCCGAGTAGCGGGAGAACAGCACGGCCGCCGCTCCGGCGAACAGCGTGAAGACGGTGGTGCCACGGCCCTGGGCCAGCTGCCGCAGCCGGTCCACCAGGCGCTTCGGGAGGTCGTGGCGGTGAGCCGCGCCCGCGGTGGTGCGCACCGCCGGCCGGGGCCGGTCGGTGGGCAGTTCGAGTTGCTGCAGGCCGGCCAGGTGGCGTTTCCAGTAGCGGAGGTCGTCGGCGTCCGCGTCGCCGGTACGCCGTTCGCGCTCCCACAGCGCGAAGTCCGGGTACTGCACGCCCGGCCGGGGAAGGCCGTCCGGTTCGCCGCAGGCCTCCGCGCGGTAGAGCGCCGCCAGGTCCCGGGTCAGGACGCCGGCCGACCAGCCGTCGGTGACGATGTGGTGCTGGGCCAGCAGCAGGATGTGGTCCTCGGGTGCGCGGCGGACGAGCAGCGCCCGGGTCAGGGGGCCGGACGTCAGGTCGTGGGGGCGGCGCAGTTCCTCGGTCAGCAGGCGCTCGACGGCGTCACTCCGCCGGTCGGCGGGCAGGTGCGCGACGTCGGCCGTGCCCAGGGGCAGTACCGCCTCGGGGGCGATCAGCTGGACGCCCTGGCCGTCGACGGTGGCGAAGGTGGTGCGCAGGGAGTCGTGGCGGGCGGCGAGCCGGTCCAGGGCGCGTCGCAGGGCCGGTGTGTCGAGCGGGCCGCGCAGCCTCAGCGCGACACCGGTGTGGTACTCGGTTCCGCCGTCGGTGAGGTCGTCGAGGAACCAGAGGCGTCGCTGGGCGCTGGAGAGCGGGACGGGCTTTTCGCGCGGGGCGGAGGGAATCGGGTCCGGTGGTACGGCGGCGGACGGCTCGGCGGCCAGCGGGGCGAGCGCGGCGACGGTCCGTGCGGTGAACACGTCGCGCAGGGAGAGCCGGACGCCGAGGACCTCCCTGATCCGTGTCAGGGTGCGGGTGGCGAGGATCGAGTCGCCGCCCAGGTCGAAGAAGTCGTCGGTGACGCCGATGGTGTCGGCGCCGAGGACGTCGGCCCAGATCGCGGCCAGGGCCCGCTCGCCGTCGGTGCGCGGCTCGACGTGCTCCTCGGTCCGCGCGCTCCCGGGGGCGGGCAGGGCCCTCAGGTCGATTTTGTGCTGGGGGGTGAGGGGCAGCGCGTCCAGGACGACGACGGCGGAGGGCACCATGTGGGCCGGCAGGGCGGTGGCGAGGGCGGCGCGCAGCCGGGCGGGCTCGGGCCTGCGGGCCGGGTCGGCGGGGGTGACGTAGCCGACGAGCCGGCCGCGGGCGGGTTCCTCGTCGCGGACCACGACGACGGCCTCACGGACGTCGGGGTCGCGGGTCAGGGCGGCCTCGATCTCGCCGGGCTCGATGCGGAAGCCGCGCACCTTGACCTGCCGGTCGGCCCGGCCGAGGAAATCCAGCTCGCCGTCCGCCCTGCGGCGCACCCGGTCGCCGGTGCGGTAGAGGCGGGCGCCGGGCGGTCCGCAGGGGTGGGCGACGAACCGGGTCGCGGTCAGGCCGGGGCGGCCGAGGTAGCCGCGCGCCAACCCGTCGCCGCCCACGTACAGTTCGCCCTCGGTGCCGGGCGGCACCGGGCGCATCGCCGCGTCCAGGACGTGGGCCCGGGTGTCGGGCAGGGGGCTGCCGATGGCCGGTGTTCCGGTGCCGGCGGTCAGCGGCCCGGACCAGGTGGCGACGACGGTGGCCTCGGTCGGCCCGTAGGAGTTGATCATGCGGCGGCCGGGTGCCCACCGGTCGACGAGCGCGGCCGGGCAGGCCTCGGCCCCGACGATCAGGGTGCGCAGGTACGGCGCGCCGCCGGTGTCCGCCGGGTCGGGCAGGGTGGCGAGGGCGGCGGGCGGTATGAGGGCGTGGGTGATGCGGTGCTCGTCCAGGACGGCGGCCAGTTCGTCGCCCAGCCAGGGCCCGTCCGGCGGTACGACCAGCAGGGCGCCGGACAGGACGGATATGCACAGCTCCAGTACGGAGGCGTCGAAGCTCGGTGAGGAGAACTGCAGCACGCGGTCGCCCGGCCCGACGGCGTACCGCTCGGCGGCGGCCGCGGCGAAGGCTCCGATGCCGCGGTGGGTGACGGTGACGCCCTTGGGGGTGCCGGTGGAGCCGGAGGTGAAGATGACGTACGCCGCGTGGTCGGGGAGCACGCGGCTCCCGGGCGGGTCCGTCTCCCGGGTCCCGGCGTCCATCAGCGCGCGGACCCGGTCGGGGTCGTCCAGGACGACGGCCGGTGCGGCGTCGGCGAGCATCAGGGCACGCCGTTCGGCCGGATAGCCGGGGTCCACGGGGAGGAACGCGGCACCGGCCAGGGCCACGGCCAGCTCGGCGGCGATCAGTTCCATGGAGCGCGGCAGGACCAGCGCCACCGTCCGCTCCGGTCCGGCGCCGCTGCCGACGAGGTGGGCGGCGAGACGGCCGGCCCGCCGCGCGAGTTCCCCGTACGACCAGGTGCGCCGGCCGTCGGTCACCGCGGGGGCGTGCGGGTCGCGCGTCACCCACCCGGCGAACAGCTCACCGAGCGGGACGTGCCGGGTGGTGTGGTCGGCGCGGGCCGGCGGGGTGGTGCCGGCCGGTGCGGAGGCGGGCGTGGTGGGGTGCTGGGCGTGCAGGTCCGTCATCGGGGTGCAGTCCTTCGGGCGCGGGGCGGCGCGCGGACCCGCGCGCCGGTCTCCGGCGGCCTGCGGGCACACCTGAGCGGTGCGGGGTCCGTGCGTACGGGGAGGGTGTGTGACGCGGGCGCGGTCAGACGATGTCGGCGCGGCGCGCGGTGCGTCCGGATATCTGCAGGCGGTCGATGGTCCCGGTGGCGGGATCTCGGTGGAAGCGGCCGCCGGGCTCGTGCCGGCCCGTGGCCGGGTCGACCAGATCGCAGGACAGGTCCGGGTAGCACACCAGCGGGAGGGGGCGGTCACCGTCGACGGACAGGGTCGGCGTGCCGTCCCCGTCGAGCTTGACCGCGTACTCGGTGCCCCCGTTGCGGTAGGTGCCGGCGCACTCCGGCAGCGGTACGGCCCGGCCGCGGTGGGCGGTGGCCGGGGCGGCCGGCACGCGTATGCCGGTGAGCCGGACGAGGTCGGCGGCGAGGTCCCGCCACAGGGCGGTGGCGCCGCCCGCGTTGCCGGTGAAGGCGACGACGACACCGCTGTCCGGGTCGGCCCGCAGATGGCAGGAGGTGCCCTGGGCGTTCCCGTCGTGGCCGCACCACACGCGGCCGTCCTGCCGGAAGAGGGCGAGACCCAGGCCCCAGGAGTCCGCCAGGGCGCCGGGGTCGGCGGCCGGTTCGGGACGGCGCATCCGGGCGGCGACGGACGCGGGCAGGACGGTGGACCGGCCGATGACGGCCCTTCCCAGGGCCACCAGGTCCTCGGCGCTCGCCAGCAGGGCTCCGGCCGGAGCCTCCACCGGGGCGAGGTTCTGGTGGGCCGGGCGCACCAGGCCCGTGGCCGTGTTGAGGGCGTGGCCGGTGGCGACCGGCCGCGCGGGGGCGGCGTCGCCGAGGAAGGCGGGGACGATGCCCAGGGGCTCGAGGAGGAGCGCTCGCAGCGCTTCCTGCCAGGTCATGCCCGTCACTTCGGACACGAGCCGGCCGGCGGCGACGTAACCGGCGTTGGAATAGGAGAAGCCGGTTCCCGGCGGGAACAGGGCGCTCCGCGCGGTGCAGACCGCCGAGAGGTAGCGCGTGGCGGTGGTGCCGGCGGCGCTGTCGGAGTCGGGTCCGGTGGGCAGGCCGGCGGTGTGACTGAGCAGGTGACGCGCGGTCACCTCGGACGACGGCCTTAATTCGGGCAGCAGTTCGGCGGCGGGCGCGTCGAGGTCGAGGTCTCCGTCGTCGGCGAGGAGCAGCAGGGCGACGGCCGTGCCGAGCTTGGTGACGGAGCCCAGGGGTACGGCCGTGTCCTCGGTGAACGGGGTTCCCGTCAGGGCGTCGGCCGTGCCGGTGTGCACGCTGAGGGTGTGCGTGCCGGTGTGGACGGCCAGTTGGGCGCCGGGCACGCGGTGGGTGCGCGCGAGGGAGTCGAGGCGGCTCTGCACCTCCTGGCGCAGCGGGGATGTCGGCCGGTCGGCGGCCGGAGCGGTGGTGGAGTAGGGCATGGGAAGGGGACTCCTGGTGAGAGCGGGTGCGGGGAGGGGACGCAGCCGGCCCGCGGGTGAGCGGTGCGGGACCTGGGCGCGTCGACGCGCGTCACGGTCTGGCGATCACGCTGACCGGCAGGGGGTGGGCGAGGGTGTCGGCCAGGTCGAACCGGTCGCGGTCGGCGACACCGTCGAGGAGGCGCGCGCACACGGCCTCGATGCGCGGTTCGAGCCCCTGGACCACTCCGGGCGTGAAGGCCCGGCTCACCAAGGTGCGGAGTGCGCGGTGTTCCGGCGGGTCCATGCCGACGAAGTCGCCCCGCCGGAAGGTCTCGAAGTCCTGCTGGGTGGGAGTGATCGGTGTGAGGCCGGAGGAGCAGGTCCCCGGGTCGGCGAGTACGGCGGAGACTCCCCGGTGGTCGACGGCACGCCACTGGCCCTGTGCTTCGTCGTAGGTCACGGGGCCCGCCTCGGGTAAGGGCCGCCACCGGTCGGGTAATGCGTCCAGGGGCGATTCGGCCTCGGTCGGTCGAGTGCTTGTCACCGGTTCTCCTCGGGTGGGGACGCGCGGGCCCGGCATGGGCCGTCAACGGTGGTGCGGGTTCGCCGGGAAGGAAGTCGTGGCCGTCGCGGGCACGGTCAGCGGGTGTGCCACCGCGCGGCGGGTCTCGCTCCGTGTCAGGTGGCCGGCTCGCGGTCGGGCCGGGCCGGCCGGCGCTCGGGAGCGATGCGCCCGTCCGCCCCCTCACGGAGCGCCCGTGACAGCCGGGGCATCAGCAGCCCCGGGGACAGGTTCCGTACGCCGGGGCGGCGGTTTCGAGCGGTCCGGCCGTCCACCGTGGGGCCGGCACGCCCGCACGCCCGCAGCCTGGTGACACGCACCCCGGGCACAAAGCAGACATCACTACATCCCCCCAGCGACTTTTCCCGCGCGGTGGCTCCGCGCAGGACTGCTCCCCTGTCCTATGATTTGGCGCTTTGCGTACCGAAAAGGCACTTCGGCCCGATCCATCCGGGCCGAACGCGCTCACAGTTTTCACGTTGGGTCACCGGATGGCAACCCCCCGAAATCGAAGAGGGGCGGCCTGCCGGTGGCCCACCGCCAGGTGCGTGTATCCCGCCGCTCCACACTCAAACACCTTGACCCGGCAAAGAATTGACTTCATGTCAACAACTGGCGCACGACCATCACCACCTGCACCGTCAGCCTCGGACACACAGGTCGTCGCCCTGTGGGTTTCGGCCAGATTCGGCAACGCCACGCCTGAACGCCAACCGGTCCCGAGCCCTTTGGCGGGCGCCCGGCACGGAAGGACGACCCGGCGCGTGGGAGGAGGCACCGGCGCTCACGGACACCGCGCATGCACGGGCGCACACCAACGCGGTCGCAGCACTACCGCGAGCCCCCGCGAGCCGCGAACGCGCCGGCCGTCATCGTCCGCCCGCGTCGGCGCACTCGGCGACGAGCCGCACAACGGTGTCCGGATGGTCCGTCAGGAAGAAATGATCCCCGGTGAGGGTTTCCAGCCGAAAGCCGGCCGTAGTGTGACTTTTCCATGCTGCGGCCTCCTCCGGTGCGACCTGTGGGTCCCGGTCCCCGGTCAGGCAGAGGACGGGTGTGTCCACCACGGCGTCGGGGACCGGCCGGTACCGGGTGGCCGCCTGGTAGTCGTTGCGCATGACAGGCAGGAACAGGTCCATGAGTTCCGGGCTGCGGACGATCGCCGGGTCGGTGCCGCCGAGACCGGCGAGGTGGTCGAGAATCTCCTGGTCGGAGTCGAGAGCGGGCAGCTCGCGCGGTGCCGACGGGGCGGTCCGGCCGGAGACGACGAGACGGCAGTGCCCCGTCAGCCGGTCGCGCCCGAGCCGGAGCACCGACTCGAAGGCGACGGACGCTCCCATGCTGTGACCGACGAGCACGAGCGGCACAGGCTCCGCCGCCCATCGCCGCAGGGACGGCACCAGCCGGTCGGCGAGTCCTTCGACGGTCGTCACGAACGGTTCACCGAAGCGCTCCTGCCGCCCCGGGTACTGAACGGCCGTGACGTCGTACCCCTCGGGGAACCGCCGTGCGAACGGCGCGTAGAACGAGGCGGCGCCACCGGCGTGCGGAAAGAAGAGCACGCGCGCGCGAGGTGGCACGGCACCACGCAGTGTCCTGATCCAGGGGTCCCTGCTCTCCATCGACGCTCCCCGCCCTTTCCTCCCTGTGGCCGGGGCTGCGCGCCCGGCCCGGCCCGGTGTGACCATCGCCGACCGTACGGTGCCCGCACGTCGACCGTCGAGGGACACCTCGCGGGGCCCGCCCAGACTGCCGGGTGCCCGGCGCCGGGGCAGGGAAGGCGCGCACCGGGACGACGCCTCATGCCGTGCCACGGAGCCATCGTTCATGCGTGGCACCCTCCCCTCCGCCGCGCACCGCGACCGGAGCGGCCCTCCGACGGCCGGAACCTGCGTGGAAGAGCCCGGAGGGGGCAACCGGTCTCCTGAGATGCGGAGGGATGCCATGACCATGACGGAGCAGCCGGTCGAGTCGGCGGGGGAGAACACCGCCTGCCGCGCGCGCCACGACAGCCACAGTCCGAGTCCGGGACCCGGTGCCGAAACGCCGGAAACAGCGCATGAGCAGGTCAATCGCCGCTGGAACGAGATCCTGCAGGAGACCCGGGTCACCCAGACGGGCGTGCAGATCCTTTTCGGATTCCTGCTCAGTGTGGCCTTCACCCCGCTGTTCCGGGAGTTGGAAACGTTCGACCGCGTCCTCTACGTCATCACCGTGGTGCTCGGCGCGGCAGCCACGGGATCGCTCATAGCGCCCGTCTCCATCCACCGCTTCCTGTCCGGTCAGCGCATGAAGGACGAGCTCGTGGAGGCCGCCGGCCACTTGATGATGTGCGGCATGGTCCTCCTCGCGCTGACCATCGGCTGCACCCTTCTGCTGATTCTCCGTGTCGTGGTTCCCGGTGTCCTCGCCGAAGTGCTCGCCGGCGGGGTCATGCTGTGGTTCGGCCTCTGCTGGTACGCGCTGCCGCTGCACCTGCGACGCCGCTCCGTGCGACGCTCCCGCACCGACGACGCGTAGCGCACCCGGGCGAGGCGCGAGCAGGTCCTCGTGCCCGGAACGCCCCGGCGGCGGTGGCCGTTCCGCTGACGCGCATCAGCGGACTCGCACACGTTTACGCCTACGCGTCGGCACCCGTGGTCGTCGTCCGCGCCTCACGGGGGCGATATGCCGTCGCGGTGAGTCGGGCGTAGTGTCCACGTATGGGCGATGTTCGGTGTGGCCGGCGTGGTGCGGCCCTGCCGGAGCCGACCGGACACGGCAGCCGCTGCCGCCGTCCAGCCCACCGGCAGGCGACGGGGCGGACACGGCGCCGCCGGCGGACCACCGACGACGTCCCGCAGAGCGTGGCCGTCAGCCGGCGGAGAAGCGGGCTTTCCTCCACGGAGCGGACGGGCGGATGCCACTGCGCCGCGGGGACCGACAGCCGAAATCCGACGCACTCTGCGCCACCGGCCCGGCGGCGGGCCCGGGCGAACCGACCACGGTTGGGGAGGTGTCCCGACACCGGTGGCGGGGCGGCCGGGTTTCGCGTCCGGTCGGTACGGGGGGCCCGGTGGCCGGCGCTCGACTCGGCTGGGCGGGGCGCAGCCGGGCCGGCCGCTCCGCTGCCGCGGATTCAGGTGGACGGCTGGGTTCGGGTGGACGGCTGATGGACGCCGCGATGGCCGCCGTGATGCGGGAGACCGGTGCGTTCGGGGGGATGCTGTATGTGCTGCCACCGGGCGACGACGCCTTGTGGCTGGTCATCGTGGCAGGGACACCACATGAGTTCGCGGCCCCGTGGCGGCGGGTCACGCTGTCCGACCCGATACCGGTGGCGGACGCCGTGCGCGAGCGGCGCCTGGTGTGGATCGGCGGTCAGGAGGAGATGGCGCGCCGTTACCCGCGGCCGGCGCTCGTGCTGCCGTACGACTTCGCGATGGCGGCCGCCCCGGTCGCTTCCGGGACCGCGCTTCAGGGCGGGCTGGTGCTGCTGTGGCCCGGTGCACACCCACCGCAGCTGAGCCCGCACGAGCGTGACGCCATCGAGACGGGCTGCCGTCACCTGGGCAACCTCCTGCGGCAGGCCGCGGACCACGGCGATCCGCTCCTGCCCGCCGGCCGGCCGCGGACCCTGCCCCCGCCGGCCGGGCGCATCCCCTTTCCCGCCGAAGCGGCGGCGGTCACGGCCTTCGTCGACCGCCTGCCCGGAGGGTCCTGCGCACTGGACACGAACGGCCGCATCACCTTCATCACCCCGGCCGGCGCCGAGCTCGTCGGTGCCGATCGGGCCGACCTGGTGGGTGCCCTGCCCTGGGAAGTGCTGCCGTGGATGGACGTCCCCCAGGTCGAGGACCGCTACCGGGCCGCGATGGTCAGCCGTCGGCCGCAGGCGTTCACCGTCCTGCGCCCCCCGGACGTGTGGCTGTCCTTCGAGCTGTACCCGGACTTCTCCGGCATCAGCGTCCGCATCACCGGCACCGACCCGTCCGAGGGTGCTCCCGCGTCACCGGCCGCGCCGGCCGCGGGTCCCAGCCGCGCCATCCTGCTGTACCACCTGATGCAGCTGGCCGCCACCCTCACCGAGGCCGTCGGCGTGCAGGACGTGGTCGAGCAGAGCGCCGACCAACTGCTGCCCGCTCTGGGCGCGCAGGCCATGGTGCTGATGACGGTCGAGGGCGGCCGTCTGAAGATCCACGGCCACCGCGGCTACCGCGCCGGCATCGTGGGCCGCTTCGACACCGTCGCTCTGAGCTCGGGCGTTCCCGGCAGCAAGGTCCTCACCACCGGAGTCCCGGACTTCTTCGCGACCTTCGCGGAACTCCGGCGCGCCTATCCGTCCGCCGTGCACGAGGACGGAATGGCCTCCTGGGCCTTTCTGCCGCTGATCGCGTCCGGCCGCCCCATCGGCTCCCTCCTCCTCGCCTACAGCCGGCCTCATGTCTTCCCGTCCGGTGAGCGCGCCGTCCTCATGTCGCTGGCCGGCCTGGTCGGGCAGGCCCTGGACCGCGCCCGTCTCTACGACGCCAAACACCACCTCGTCCACCGCCTGCAGTCCGCCCTCCTGCCGCACACGCTCCCCCACGTCCCCGGTCTGAAGGTCGCCGCCCGCTATCTGCCGGCCACCCGGGGCCTGGGCATCGGCGGCGACTTCTACGACCTCATCCGTCTCGACGAGCGCACGGCCGGTGCCACCATCGGCGACGTACAGGGACACAATGTGGACGCCGCGGCCCTCATGGGGCAGGTCCGCACCGCCGTCCACGCCCACGCCACGGTGGGCGCGTCCCCCGACGACGTCCTGGCCGCCACCAACCGCCTGCTGATCGACCTCGATCCCGGCCTGTTCACCAGCTGCCTCTACGTCCACCTCGACCTCGCCACCCACCGCGCGTGCCTGGCCACCGCCGGCCATCCGCCGCCCTTGCTGCGCCATGCCGACGGACGCACCGAACTGCTCCCGGTTCCGCCCGGTCTCCTGCTCGGTATCGAGCAGGACATCCGTTATCCGGTCCTGGAGATCCCCCTGCCGCCGGGCTGTGTGCTCGCCCTCTACACCGACGGGCTCGTCGAAACCCCGGGAACCGACATAGACGACGCCACCGCGGCCCTCGCCGGGCTTCTCGAGCACGCCGACCCCACCGACCTCGACGCCATGGCCGATCTCCTCGTCCGCCACGCCCCCGCTCCCGGCGACGACATCGCCCTGCTCCTCCTCAGCCCCGGTGAGTGAACGGAGTCCCTGCCGCGGCTCCCGCCCGAGCCTGCCCGTGCTCCTCACCGGGTGGCGGTACCGGTCCTGCCGGAACGTCCGCGCCGTCCCCGTCCGAGGGCGGAACGATCAGCACGTCGGCGGCGGTGGCGGCTGCTGCTGCCCGCAGCAGCGCGTCGTCGGCGCGCACGCAAGCCGGATCGCCCTCGTCGAGGGTCTGCGCGTCGCTCCGGCGCACCGCCACCTGATCGGGGTCCCCGCCCACCCCTGCCTCACGGGCCGGATCCGGCCCGTCGGGCCGGACGAGCAGCGTGTCGACGCGGTGCTCCCGGGCGGCTCCCACCAGGGCCGGGACGCCTTCCACCGCGTCCGTGGGCCGGTCGGCGCCCGCCCGTCCGGCACGGAAGCGGTCGAGCGCCTCCTCGGACACGGCGACGGGCGTACCGCTGCCGGGCCTGCTCGATGGCCTCTTCCAGCACGGCGGAGGAGGAGTCGGCGGCACGGCCGCCGTGCTCGGTCTCCACCGTGACCTGGCGGACGGCCTCGGGAAGCCTTTCCTGCACGGCGGGCCGTTCGGACGTGGCACCGGCGTGGAGATCACAGAGGCGGACAACGCTTATGACGGTTTCCGGCGGGCACGCGGTAGTGGTTCCCGAAGGTCGGGACCACGAACGGAAGGAGATGCCGCGTCGTTCCTCTGGGCCATCATCGCGGGGCTCATCATCGGTCTGCTCGCCAAGCTCGTCATTCCGGGCGCCGGCCCATCCCCCTGTGGCTGACGGTTCTCCTGGGCATCGTCGGCGCCGCCGCCGGCAACGCACTCGCCGGCGCCGTCGGCGTGCGCGACACCGGCGGCATCGACTGGATCCGCCATATCTTCCAGATCGGCATCGCGGCCGTCCTCATCGCCTTCGTCACCCCCGTGTGGACCCGACGACACGCCTGACACCTCGTTTCAGGCTCGTCCGCCGGCAGCCGGGCACGGCCGACGCCGTGCCCGGCTGCCGGTCGAGGGCGGCGTCCGGAGTGGGGCAGCTGTGCAGCACCTGCTCCGTGCCGGTCGGCGCCGACATGTGCCGCACGCGTTCACCGGGTGCGATCGGCGCCGGGCGGGGGCCACGCCTCGTCCAGTGCCTCCTCGCTGAGAGCATGGGACCGAAGCGCCAGTGGGTCGACCGGGCCGAGGACGCGGTCGCCGAGGAAGAAGGGGAACGTGTACACCGACTCCATCCGCGGTGGTTTCTCGCGCCCGGTCGCCCCGAAGCAGGGGCCGGAGCGTGCCGGGCACGGGAGCGACGGCGTCCCGCCCGTCTGCCGTGAAGGCCTATTTCGCCTCGGAGCCCAGGGCCGCACGGGCGGCGAGGATCTGACCCTCGACATCGCCGTCCAGGTCCGTCACGGGCAGCTGCTGAAGCTCGGTACGGAGCAGCCCGACGTCCTTGAGCAGGAGGTCGTGGGCGACCTCCTTGATGTTGTCGCTCATCCAGCTCTGACCTGTGGAAACCGCAAGGACCTCGGCCAGTTTGTCCGCCGGGACACCGTGCGCGTCCGCCAGGTTCAGGATCTGGGCCGTGGCGGTCAGGTTGTAGGTGGCCAGTGCGTTGTTGAGCAGCTTCACCATGGCAGGCTGACCGTACTCGGACAGACGGAAGACATGTCCGGCCTGGTCGGCGAGCAGCCTCTCCTCGTCGTCGGTCGGCGCCGGGCCTGCCAGGAAGATGCTCATGGTGCCACGGCGAGCGCCCGCCGGTCCGCCCGAGACCGGGGACTCGAAGATCCGCCAGTTGTCATTGCCCAGGACGGCGATCCTCCTGGCGTCGGTCGGGGTCAACGTCGTGTTGACGAAAATGCTCAGTGGCCTGCCGATTGCGTCGTTCAAGCCGCGGAGAACGGCCTCGACCTGGTGGGCCAGGCGTACGACGATGTTGACGGACGTGACCGCGTCCCAGGGGACCTCGGCCAGGTCGGAGCCGGAGAATTCCGAGCCCGACTCCTGCGCCCACTCGGCGACACGCGCGGTGTCGAGGTCGTAGCCGTATATTTCGCGGCCCTTTTCGGCGAGGTGGGTGCCGAGGTTTCCGCCAATCGGCCCGAGGCCGATCACCAGATGCATGACGAACTCCTTTGTGACGCGAGGTCAATCCCGGCTGCCGGCGTGGCCTATTCGACGTCGTCGCGCTCGGCAAGCACCTTTTTGACGAGCGTCAGGGCATTCAGGCACTTCGGGTAGCCGACATAGGGAATCAGGTGGATGATCGCCCCGACGACCTGGTCCTTTGTGAGACCGACGTTGAAGCCGGTGTTGATGTGCAGCTCGAGCTGCGGCTCGGTGCCGAAGGCCGTCAGCCCCGAAATGGTGACCAGGGCCTGCTGCTTCTTGTCCAGGGCCGGCCGGGAATAGATGTCACCGAACGGGAACTCGACGATCAGGTTCGGCAGGTCAGGTGCGAGTTCCTCGTAGTACTCGATGAGCTTCGTATGCGACGCGATGTCGGGGTTGCCCTTGGGCTGGTACTCCATCATCTTTTCCATTGCCTTCTGGAAACGTTCGGACGCCATGGAAACTCCTTCGTGTGGGCGGAGGGATACTGATATACCCCTCGAGAGCGGCGGCGCCGCACGAAATCGATTCGGTACGTATGCGCAGCGTAATGGACGGAGGTGTGCCCGGCGATCTGTGCCATCGCGTCCCGGCGTGTTCATGAAACCCGTGCCGAAAAGGAGCAGCGGCAGGAGAAAGCGCGGCACGGCGGCGCAGGGCCCGGGCCGAATACGCCCCCGGTGACCTCCGTCCCGGAGGTGTGCAGCACGATCCGGCCCGGCGCGCCGCCTTCCACCAGGCGGCCCGGCGAAGTCCGCACCGCTTCGACGTCGAGGCACGCTTCCATGGCGGGAATACCGGCTCGATGGGTCGGCGGTGGGAATCAGCGGCGTCGGCGGCGTGCGAGGCGGCGGAATGCCTTCGGTCCGACGGTCGGCGCGGGCAGTACGCCGGCGACCGCGTCGGCCGGCCGCACGTCGGAGTGGGGCCGGCGCTGGTCCATGAAGGGACGGACCCGTCGCACCGGCCTTCTGGCACCGGGCCACTTCCACGACGGCGGGATCGGCGTCGAACGAAGTACGGGGAGGGGCCGGCAGGATGACCCCGGATCGGTTGCAGAGGTTCCGCCCTTCCTCGGACCCGAGGAAGTCGATGAGCTCCAGGGCGGCCCGGCGGCGTGGGCTCTTGGCGTTGAGGCCGTAGGCCGCCGACACGGCGCCGGGCATCCTGGTCTCCTCCGGGTCGTCGATGGCCGGCAACGCGGTCATGCGCAGGTCCGGGTCGGCGCCGCGCAGGGCGGAGAGCGTACTGGCGACCCGTACGACGCCCACGGCCCGGGCGGGACCTGTCCAGCCCGGCCTACGAGCCGTCCTGGTCCCGGGCCGAGGAGACCGGCGCGCTGCTCTTCCTGCATCCCTTCGACCGCACCCCCGACGATCGCCTGGACCGGTGCACCTGTCCAACACCGTCGTTCCCGGGGCCGAGCCCGTCCCCCTGTCGACCGGCGCCGCAGCCGTGAGCGGCCTGCACCCCGAGCGGTTGCGCAACAAGGTCGTCGTCCTCACCGGCGCAGCCCGCGGCCAGGGCGCCACCGAGGTCGAGGAGCCCACCCGCGAGGGCGCCCGCGTGATCGCCACCGCCATCGCCGAGGCGCCCGCGTCGGCGACGCGCACTCCGAGGACATGGCCCGCGTCCACGCGGTCGACTTCACCCACACACACGACCGGCAAGTGGGCACTGCGGGTCTGCCGAGGACGGCCGCCCTGAAACCCGGCCCGCGCGGCATCCGCGTCAACACGATCCACCCCGGCTGCATCGAGACCGGGGGGACCGCCTCCGCCACGCCGGCCTTCCGCGAGGCCGACGTTCGCGAGGCCGACGTCCGCGAGAACGTGCAACCGTGTCTCGGACCATGCGGGCCGCCTTGATGACGCCGCCCGGCACAAGGTGCCGATAGCCGATGGAATGCTGACAAGTCATTGACGACAGCCCGGCCCCGTACCATGCGTGCGCGCACCCGGGGCCGGGCTGTCCCCTCCGCCGTGCGGAGAGGGCGTACCGCCCGGGTCCGGACTCCGCGTATCCGCGTATCCGCATCATCGCTGTCAGCCCGGGCGATCGGTCGGGTGGCCGGGCGTCGGCGGTCGCGGAGAGCCTCCCCCGCCGGGCGGGCCCTGCGTCATGGAGGCCCGTCCTCTCCGGCGTCCGCTGTGGGGTGCGGGAGCACCCGGCACCGCACCCGCTCGCCGCTGCCGCTGCCGCTGCTTACAACTGGATCCGGGTGAAGGCGGCCTTGTTCCCGGCCTTGAGGTGGAACCGGCAGCCGCCCGCCGGTGTGGAGGTTCCGTCGGCGGAGATGCTTCAATTCGCATCCGGTTTCCGGGACGCGCTCGAGGGCGAGGCTGGACTCACCGGTACGGGGGCACCCGGGGAAGGAAAAATTGCCGTGCGGACGTACCGCCGGCCGGCGAAGGGGATGAGGGTATGGCAGGGGTGGAGCCTACGCAGGCCCTCGGGGAACGGACCCCGGCCGGACCCGCCGCCACGCTCACCATGGCGCTGGAGGCCATCGGGGGCGGCGCGTACGTCGTGGACGAGCAGGGCCGCGTGATCGCGGTCAACGCCCACGCCGAACAGTTGCTGGCCATGCCCGCAGAGACTCTCCTCGGTCGCGACGCGCACGACCTGCTGCACCGGGACGCCCACGGCCAGCCTTTGTCCAGGGCTCAATGCAGCATGCGGCAGGCTTTCCTCGCCGGGCGCACCGCCCAGGCCGAGGGGAATTACTTCGCATGCGGGGACGGCTCCCTGCTGCCCATCTCGTGGCTGATCACCCCCTATGACGTCGGTGACCACGCACTCGGCACGCTCGTTCTCTTCCACCCCCGGCACCCGCTGGAAATCGATCCTCAGCCGGAGCCGGCGGCCGGCCCGCTGCCGGAGCTCGAACGGCTCGCGCTGCTGGCCGAGACCACCACTCAGCTGACCTCCACCCTTGATGTCGAAGAGGCGCTGCGCCGGCTGGTGACCCTGGTGGTGCCCCGGCTGGCGGACTGGGCCGTCGTCGATCTGATCACCGAGCGCGACGAGGTGTGGCGCACCCTCGTCGTCCACGCGGACGGGGATGCCCTGGTGCGCCACGAGGAGCTGCAAGGACCGATGCCCCCGGTCCCGGAGGATTCCCAGATGCCCTTGTCCAGGGCCCTTCGCGGGGTCGCTTCCGCCCTGGCCGGCCCGCGGACCTATCGGGGGGCACCGGATTCCGGCATCGCGCTCGAACAGCGTGGTCTGTTCGACGCCACCGGGATCCGCTCCGCGGCCATCGCCCCCATCCGCAGCACGCGCGAAGTGCTGGGGGCCCTCACTCTGGGCCGCACCAGGCAGCCGGTGGACTTCACCACCGACGATCTTCCCCTGATCGAGGACATCGCCCGCCGGGCCGGCCTCGCCCTGGACAACGCGAGTCTCTACGAGCGCCAGCGCAAGGTCGCGGAGACCATGCAGAACCACCTGCTGCCCCAGATGCCGCACGTTCCCGGGTTGCAGATGACGGTGCGCTACCTGCCCGCGCCCGACGCCTCACAGGTCGGCGGCGACTGGTACGACGCCTTCTCCTTGTCCGACGGCGCCACCGCGCTGGCGGTGGGAGACGTCGTGGGTCACGATCTGGAGGCCGCGGCCGGCATGGCGCAACTGCGCAACATGCTCCGCGCCTACGCCTGGGCCCTGCGGGAGCCCCCCAGCAAAATCATCGGCCGGCTGGACGAGGCGCTCCTGCACATCACCGACGTCGCCATGGCCACCGTGATCTTCGCCCGGCTCGAAGAGGCGGAGGACTGCCACTGGAAACTGTCCTGGACCAACGCCGGCCACCCGCCTCCCCTGCTCATCAGCCACGATGGTCTGGCCGACTACCTCACGGACGGCCACGGCATTCTTCTGGGCACCGGGGCCCGCAGGCCCCGCACCGACGCCGCCGCCCTGCTGCCGCCCGGCTCCACCCTGCTGCTGTACACCGACGGGCTGATCGAAGAACCCGGCCACACCCTCGACGAGGGTCTGCACCGGCTGCGCCAACACGCCGCCGCTCTCGCCCACCGCCCGCTGGCCTCCTTCACCGACCATCTGCTGCGCCGGGTCCGCCCCGCCGCCAACGACGACGACGTCGCCCTCCTCGCCCTGCGGACACCCGCCCGAAGTCGATCCTGACCGGCGGCCCCCGACGGGGAGCCCGGCCCGGGCACACCGCTCGGCGTGCCCGGGCCTTCACACCCTCGGTGGCACCGATCCGCGCGGTCACACCGGCGCCACCGCCGTACGCCGGACGTACGCGGCCGAGCCGGGCAGGGCGATGTCGCGCAGGAGGGCGGCAGGGGACGGCCTGCCGAGTGCGGCGCGCACCAGCAGCCAGCCGATGAGGCCGCCCAGGGCGTTGGCGAGAAGGTCGTTGACGTCGCAGGCCCGGCCGTTGTTGAAGAGCACGTAACTCAGCAGCTGGGCCAGCTCGATGGACAGGCTCGCCAGCAGGCTCACCGCCGTCGCCCGGAGTACGCCGGACACTCGGCTGATCAGCGGCAACAGCATCCCGAACGGCACGAACATGATCACGTTGGGGACGGCGGTCACGTCGAACGTGATCAGGGGGATGAAGTTGATCTGGTTGTACCAGGGGGTCTGGCTGGCGTACTCCCCCCAGGTCACGGTGATGGGGAAAACGGTGATCGACAGCACCGCCGCGGCGTAGACGGCGGCGGCGATCCTCACTCCCGCGTGCCGGCCGGTCCAGCCCGGCTGCGACCGGCGTGCGCGTACGGCGGTCGCGGCGGCGAAGGCGATCAGTCCGGGGCCCAGTACGTAGAGAGGGGGGATGTCGAAGTTCACGTTCACGTCAGGCTCCTAGGGCGTCCGGCAGCGGTTCGGCGTTCAGCATCCGGCTTCGCGGTCCCCTCGCGGATCGGCAGAAAGACAGGACTCGACCGGCACGGCTACGACTTTCGGCAGAGGGAAGTCGCCGCCCGTCGGCATACGCTGCGCAGCATGTGTTTCCCTCGGAGAAGGCCGGGCGACGGCTTCCGTCCCCTTCGCTCCCTGCTGTGGACGGCCGCGGCAGGTGCGGTGCTGGCCACCGCGCTGCTGGACGTGCACTACGGCACGTTCCGGCAGCCGGACACCGGAACCCTGCTGGGCGTCTCGGCCTCGGTGACGGCCGTCTCGCTGCCGGCTCTGCTCGCACTGGTCGGGCGGGGCGCCCGGCCGGGGGTGCTCGTCTGCCCGGGCGGGGCCGCCGCGGCCGCTTCGCTCGCCTGCTCCGTGGGGCTGCACGTGAGTGCCGGCGCGGCGTCGGCGTCCTCCGCCTACGGTGCCTTCGAACCCGTGACTCTGCTGGTGGTGCTGGCGGTCACCGCACGACGCGGCAGGCCGGTGCCCGCGGCGGTCGTCACCGTCGGGCTGCTGGCCGCGGTGATCGCGCGCCCCCTGGCGCTGCACGTCCACGAAGGCAGCGTCATCGTCTCCTTCGTCCTGACGCTCGTAGCCGTGGCCGTGGCGGGGGCGAGTGTGGCCACCCGGCTGGTGGCGGCCGACCGACGGCAGCGGGAGCACAGGATCCGTCTGCACCAGAGAGTGGACCTGGCACGGGAGTTGCACGACTTCGTGGCTCATCATGTGACCGGCATCGTCGTGCAGGCCCAGGGTGCACAGGCGGTCGCCGCCAAACGCCCGGACCTGGTCGTGCCCGCGCTGGAACGCATCGAGCGGACCGGCGCGGAAGCCCTGGTCTCGCTGCGCCGCATGGTGGGCCAACTCCGCGCCGAGGACGATGGGACACCGCTCGTCGCACCGGTGGAGATTCGCGGGCTGCGCATCCTCGTCGCCGACTTCAGGATGCGGGGCGTGTCCTCGCGGCTCGTCGAGGACGGGCCCACGGAGACCCTGCCGCCGGAGGTGGCCGCCGTCGTCCACCGCGTGACGATGGAATCCCTCACCAACGTGCGCAAACACGCCCACGACTGCCGCGACGTCCGGGTCCGCGTGCAGGTTCTTCCGCAGCAGGCCGTCGTCGAAATCACCAACGACGGTACGGCCCGCCGGACCCCTGCCGACGGCTACGGTCTCAAAGGGCTGCGGGAACGGGTCACCGGAGTCGGGGGCACGTTCCGTGCCGGTGCCACCGCGGGCGGGGGATGGGTGGTCCGCGCCTGCCTGCCGCTCGCTCCGGCCGGGACGGACGGGCCGTGATCCGCGTACTCATCGTCGACGACCAGGCCATCGTGCGCACCGGCATGGCCATGATCCTGGCGGCCGAGGACGACATCGACGTCGTCGCCGAGGCCGTGGACGGCGTCCACGCCATCGAGGAGGCCGCCCGGCACCGGCCCGACGTCGTCCTGATGGACATCCGCATGCCGCGTCTCGACGGCCTGGACGCGTTGCGTGCGCTGACCCGCCCCACGGCGGACCACGTCCCGAAGGTGGTCATGGTCACCACGTTCGACGACGAGGAGTACGTCAACACCGCCCTCCAGTCGGGTGCCTGCGGCTTCATCCTCAAGGACTCCGGCCCTCGGCTGCTGGCGGAGGCGGTGCGGGCCGCGGCGGTGGGAGACTCCCTCATCAGTCCCTCGATCACGGTCCGTCTGCTGCGCCGACTGGTGGCGCCCGGTGCGCGGCGGTCACCGGACGCGGATCTCTCCCCGCGTGAAGTGGATGTCGTCCGGCTCGTCGCACAGGGGTTGACCAACGCCGAGATCTCGCACGCCCTGAGCATCACGGTGGGCACGGTCAAGACCCACCTGGGCAATATCCAGGGCAAGCTTGCCGTCCGCAACCGGGTGGAGATCGCCGCCTGGGCCTGGCGGGTCGGGCTGGCCCGGACGGGCTGAGGCGCGGCAGGCCACTGCGGCACCCACAGGGGTGGACCGGCCGGCCACTGCGCCGCGCGCTCGCCACGCCGGCCCCTCCGACTTCACTGGCGTTGCCGAGGGTTGCCCGCGGTGGCACCGCACCAGCCCCCGGCCGTGAGAGCGGCTCGCAGGGTCGAGATCGCCGACTCGTCCTGTGTCCTGCCGTGCGGTACCCGGTCGGTCGTGTGGTTGTTCGTACTGCCCCGGCCTCGCCGGTCGGTTCGCAGGGGCGGCAGGGCACCTGCGCCTCATCCCCGGTGGCCCGTGACGAGGAGAGACAGTGACGACCGGTCCGCTTCGCGATGACGAGCAGCACGTACTCTTCGAGAGGGAACGCGTGCTGCGCCGCGATCGCCGCTTCGACCGGCGCATGCGCACGCTGGGGGGCGGCGCCGACGGCCGCTGTCGGTTCGCGTGGCGCGCTACCGGCCGCACCCGTGGATCGTCGCGGTGCTGCTGACGGTGTCCGTCGCCCTCATGGCGGCCGGCGTCGAAACCTCGGAGCCGGCGGTGATCTGGGGCTTCGCCGCCTTCTGGCCCTTGACGCTGTACTCGATGTTCCGGCTGCTGTGCCGGTGGACAAAACCCTGAGCGTCCGGCGTCTTCTGCCTGCGAGGCGTGGGGCATCCGGTTGCATCCCCCACCACCCACACCCTGAGCGGGGCCGTCCAGGAGACGGCCCCGCTCAGGGTGTTCCCGGGCCCGCAGGGCGGACGCGGCTCCCGGGCTGGAAACACACTCGGCGTTTCGGCCACCACCGTCGTGTGCCTGGCCCTTTGTGCGACAAGGGTCGGTGCACCCCACACGCTCCGCCACGCCCCGATCCCGGGGGTCCGCACGCGACCGAAACACAGGTGTTCGAAATCCCGGCTGGGTCGTTGAGCTCGAGAAGCCAACCGCAGCGACTGTCAAGGGGGCCACCATGACCTCGGCCGGCACACAGGAACAACCGGATCCCGGCACACCGGGCTCGAACCCGGGCACGGACCCAGGCACGGACCCAGGCACGGGCACGGACCCGGGCACGGACCCAGGCACGGGCACGGACCCGGGCACGGGCACGGACCCAGGCACGGACGTGGTGTCGGTCGCGGACGTGATGTCGGTCGCGGGCTCGCTCACGGGCTCGGGAGAAACACGATGACGGAGTCCATGAAGGGTTCGAAGGCCAAAGCCGGGAGGCGTCCCGTGCGGAGGTTCTTCGGTCGCGTGCGGATGGCCGAGCCCCAGGTCTCCGATGCCGAACGGGAGTTGTTCGGTGGTCCGCTGCGCTACGACATGGGCTGGTCGGAACACGATCACGCCCCGCTCGACCTGACCCTGCTGTCCGCCCTGCGCTCCATGCCGAGGCTGGTCGGGGCGACCTTGCGGATGGCCTGGCAGGCGAACCGGCGTGCCCTGCTCGCCGTCGCGATCAGCGAGGTCGGACAGGGAATCGCCGCGGCCGCGGGCCTGCTCGCGGTCAACGCCGTCATGCACGCGCTGCTCGGCTCCGGCACGCCGGTGGAGCGGCTGCACGCGATGCTCCCGGGCCTGGCCGTCGCCGCCGGGGCGGCCGTGGTCAACTCGGGCCTGGCCGGATGGTCCACCGCACGGGCCGGCCGGCTGGAGCCGCTGGTCGAGCGGATCGCCACGACCCAGTACCTGGCCGCCGCCGCGTCGGTGGAGCTGGAGGCCATCGAGGATCCGGAGTTCCGGCGGCTGATCGACGTCGCCCAGTACGGCGCCGCGTCCGCCCGCCGCATGATCAGCGCCTGCGTGGCCTCGCTGAACGGGGGCATCTCCCTGATCTCCACGGCCGGAGTGCTCACCATCCTGCACCCGGCCCTGCTGCCGATGCTGATCCTGATCGCGGCCCCACGCGGCTGGGGCGCGATGCGGGTGGCGCAGGAACGGTACGTGTCGGTGATGAGCTGGGTCGAACACGTACGGGCCGGCCGCCTCATCGGCAACCTGCTCACCGAACGCACCGCCGCGCAGGAGGTGCGCATCCACTCCGTCGGACCGTTCCTGCTCAGCCGCTACGAGCGCATGGCCGAAAGCGCCGAGGCCGAACAGGAACGGCTGGCCTCCAGCAAGGCCGTCACGGAGTGGGTGGCCGCCGCGCTGTCCGGCGTGGCCATGGCCGTCACGTACGGAATCATGTTCTGGCTGATCATGGGCGGGCACATGAGCCTGGCCGTCGCCGGCACCGCGGTCATCGCCGTGCGCTCCGGCTCGGCGAGCCTGGGCGCGCTCGTGATGAACGTGAACCAGCTGCACGAGGAATCCCTCTACGTCCGCGACCACTCCCGCTTCCTGGACGAGGCCGCGCGACGGACCATTCCCAGCGGGGGCGACCCCGTTCCCGCGCGGGTGGGGCGGGTCACGCTCGACCAGGTCACCTACCGCTACCCGGACCGGGCGGATCCCGCGCTGGACGAGGTGTCGCTCACGCTGCCCATGGGCTCGGTCACCGCCGTGGTCGGTGAGAACGGCTCCGGCAAGAGCACCCTGATGAAACTGCTGTCGGGTCTGTTGCTGCCGCAGGGCGGGACCGTGCGATGGGGAGATGCCGAGGTGGCTTCCCTGGACCGCTCCCAGCTCTTCGACCGCGTCGCGCTGCTCACCCAGGACTTCCAGCGCTGGCCCGTGACGGCGGCGATGAACATCCGGATCGGCCGGCCCGCCCACGAGGCCGGCCCCGACGACCTTCGGCCGTCCGTCGACTACGCGGGGGCCGGACCGGTCGTCGCGAAACTACCCGACGGCCTGCAGAGCCTGCTGGCCCGTGTGTTCCGCGGCGCCAGTGAACTGTCCGGCGGCGAGTGGCAGAAGATCGGCCTGGCCCGCACCCACTGGCGCAGTTCCACCGCGACGGCGGACGGCCTCCTGATCGTGGACGAGCCCACCTCCGCCCTCGACCCGGAAGCCGAGATCGCCGCCTTCGACCGCATCCGCCGGCTCGCCTCCCCCGACCTGGCCGTCGTCCTGGTCACCCACCGCATGTCCGGGGTCCGGCACGCCGACCGTATCTACGTCCTGCACCAGGGCCGGCTGGCCGAACAGGGCAGTCACCAGGAGCTGATGGCCGCCCGGGGCCGGTACGCCGCGATGTTCGACGCCCAGGCCGCCCAGTACGCCCCGGCCCCTACCGTCCCCCGTCCCGCCCCGCCCGCCGTCGTGGACCCTGCCTGAAGCAATCCTTCGAACAAACCCTTTGAACGGGCCTCTGCCCCGCCCTCCGACCCTGGGAGTTCGTATGACCGTTGAGGACGTGAACGCCGAAGCGTGGACCACGTACGGCCGACGTCAGCTGGATCACGGGTACATGCCACCCGTCCCCGAACGACTGCAGTGGGCTCCGTGGAAAGAGGTCGGCCCCGGTACGGAGGTCCTCGGTGACATCACCGGGAAACGTGTCCTGGACATCGGCTCCGGCGCCGGGCACTACGCCGTGCACCTGGCCCGCGCGCACGGCGCGCAGGTGACCGCGGTCGAGCGGTCCGCCACCCAGCACCGACGGGCCACCGGCACCCACGCGGGCACGCCGGGCGTGCGGTTCGTGCACGGCGACGTGGTCGACCTCCTCCGCACGGCCGAACCGTTCGACGCCGCGTACGCCATCGGGAGCCTGGCCTTCATCGACCCGCACCGCGTCCTGCCCGCGCTGCGCGACGGACTTCGCCCCGGCGCCCCGCTGATCCTCTCCCTCATCCACACCGACCTGCACGGCCACGGTCCGTCCACGACGGTCGCGGCCCGCGAGCAGATGGTCAGGCTCCGTGACGACCCGCCTCTCTCCACCCGGATGTGGGTTCTGGCACCGCGGTTGTGGGAGGACCTGCTCACGGCGTACGGCTTCCGGGTCGAGGGCATCGACCTGCTGCGGTCCTTCGACGAGGACAGTCCGGTCGTGCAGCAACTCGTCCGCGCCCGTCGTCTCCCCGTGCGGCCCGTACGCGTCTCCAGCCGGCCCCGCACCACGAGGCCGCCGGTGCCGCACGCGGCCGTCGGTGTCGGCGCCGTCGTCTTCGGTGAGCAGGGTCTGCTGCTCGGGCGCCACCGGCACGGCACCTTCGAGCTGCCCGGCGGAACCGTGGAGGCCGGGGAGTCCCTGGAAGCGACCGTGGTGCGTGAACTCGCCGAGGAAACCGGGCTGATCGCCCGGCCCGACGATGTCACCCTCCTGGGAACGCTGGTCGACCACGTCGGTGACGTCGTGCGGGTGACCGTCGGTGCCGTCGTCCACGCGTGGCAGGGCCGGCCGGCAACGCAGCCGGACGAGAGTGTCGGCGAGTGGGCCTGGCACCCCCTGGACCGGCTGCCCGACGGTCTGTTCGTGTGCAGCGCCCAGATCCTCACCGCCTGGCGCCCCGACCTGCCCATCGACCACACTCCTGCCCGTTTCACGCCGTACGGCCACCGCACGGCACCGACGGCGATCGCCGTGACCGACACCGTCTGACGTCCGTCACCGGCTCCGGGCCCGTCCACACCGACGGCCCGGCTCTGGGATCCGACCCCCGCTTCGGGGTCTGCGGGCTTCAGGAGGCCGGGCTGACGCCGCGTTCCTCCGTCCGGCGGCGGCCGTCGTTCCCGGAGCGGTGTGAGGACGACGCGTGCCCCTCCGGGTTCTGAAGGGCCGCCCGGCCCGCGCCTGTCTCGTCCGGGGAGATCCGCCGGGGCGGGGAGAGGCTCGGTCCGCCTCCGCCTCCGCCGACCGGGGTCTCATGTACGGGCGGCGCGGCGGGCGGCGCGGGCCCTGGGCAGGTAGCGCAGGCGCTCGGGCAGCAGCGGGACCACCGTGCGGACGACGGCGCCCAGGCGGCGCAGCCTGCGTTCGTCCCGTGCCGTCCACACCAGGCCGAGGTGCTCGCGGACGGACGGCGGGAGCAGGCCGGTCGTGACGAAGACGTGCAGCCGCGCCAGGGGCGGGCGGAGCACCGGCCAGATCCGGCGCAGGAACGCGCCCGCGCCGTCCGGCGGAGGGATCGGCCGCCGCGGGTCGAGCAGTTCCGCCACGACGGGCGTCCTCTCCAGCTCTTCCCGGACCATCGTGTCGAAGTACGGCCAGAACTCCTCCGGCGTGCGCGGCATGTCGCGTTGTCTGATGCCGAGAATGGCGCCGAGGTGGAGGAGTTCGTCGTAGAGGCGGCGCTCGTCCCGCTCGTCGAGCGGGTGGGACAGGTACTGCGCCGCTCTCAGGAAAATCGGGTAGGCGGTGGCGTGCACCCAGGCGTAGAAGGCGGGGGTGAGGGCGTGGTAGGGGCGGCCGCGGGTGTCGGTGCCGCTGATGTCCTTGTGCAGTCTGCGGAGCCTGCGTCCCTCCTCGAGGGCCTGTTCGCCGCCGTAGACCCACAGTTGCAGGGAGTCCAGTGAGCGCTCGGCCCGGCCCCAGGGGTCGGTGCGGAACACGGAGTGGTCGTCGACGCCCGCGCCGACCGCCGGGTGGGCGACCTGGAGCACCAGGGCGGCGGGCAGGGAGAGCAGGAGCCGGACGTCACCGGCGATGTCCCAGAGGAGGGAGCCCGGCTCGAACGGGATGGGCTCGGAGCGGGAGCTCTGACCGGGCGCGGGGCCTGTGTCCGGGCCGGCCGCGTGTGCGTGGCCGCTGTCCATGGCTGTCACCACTCTCCGAGGGGCCGCCGGGCGGCGGGGCCGGTGCCCGGCCGGTGGGCGGCCCAGCAGCCGATGGCCGGGGAAACGGTGCGCCTGAGCGGCGGAGGTACGAGCGTCATCAGGAATCTCCTCCCGTCTCCGGGCTGCCCCACCGAGGTCGCGGACGAACCCGGAGAACTACCGCTGAGGAGGACCGGCGCGATCACACGAGGCACAGTACGCGCGAAACGCCGCGCCGCGCTGCGCCGAAGGCCACTCGGTCCCGGTCCGTATCCCGGTCGGCCCATGCCGGCCGGGACGGTCCCACGGATCCTGGGATCAGGGGTTCCGGCGGCGACCGTCATGGCCGACGGCTCCGCGTGACCGTCCGGCCGCGGTCCTCGACGCACCGCCGAAACGGCCGTGACCGCCTTGTGGGTGGCCCGCGCCCGCCGGGGTACCCGGCTCCGGACCGGCGGACCCGTCCCCCGTCGCCGACGGGTGGCGCCGCCGTCGCAGAAGCCGAGGAGGAGGACCTATGTCGCATCCCTCACGCCGCAGCAGGGGGCCGTTCTCCGGGTGGGACGCCTTCCGGGAGCTCGAGGACCTCCGCTCCCGGATGGAGTACCTCATGCACTCCACCTTCCCCTTTCCCGGCGACGACTTCTCCGAGGCCGGCACCGCCGGTACGTGGACGCCGCCGGCCGACGTCGAGGACACCGGGGACGCCCACCTGGTGGAACTGGAGCTCGCCGGTGTGGACAAGGACCAGATCAATGTCGAGATCAGCGACGGCGAACTCGTCGTCCACGGTGAGGTCGAGGAGCGGGAACGCACGGGTGTGGTCCGGCGGCACACCCGTCACGTCGGACGGTTCCACTACCGCACGACGCTGCCGCCCAACGCCGACACCGAACACATCAGCGCGGAGCTGACCAACGGAGTCCTTACGGTGCGTGTCCCCAGGACGGGGAAGAGCACGCCGCGCCGTATCGAGATCACCGGCTGAGCCGAGGGCGGGGCCGGCCGTCGGCGAGAGGCGGCGGCCCCGTCCCACCGGCCCCTCACCCACCCCGAACATTCGAGACATTCGAGCGAAGGCGGCGGTCATGCGAGCTCACCTCGGCGATCGACTCGTCATCGAAAGCCCGGCGACCGGCGCCACCAGGCGCGACGGCGAGGTCGTCGGACTCCACCACAAGGACGGGACACCTCCGTACGACGTGCGCTGGTCGGACACGCAGGCGGTGACGCTCGTGTTTCCCGGGCCCGACGCGCACCTCCTGCATCCGGGGCACGAGCCCGGGACGGCCCGGGAGCCGTCCCGTCGACCGGGCACGGCCGGAGCGGGTGCCGATTCCGGTGCGCACCGCTCCGGTGCGTGCCACACCAGCGACCTCGGCCGGCGGGTGGCCGCCGAACGCGAGCGTCAGGGTCTGACCCGGGCCGAGACGGCCCGCCGTGCCAGGATGGCGCCGGCGTATCTCGCGTACCTGGAGGAACACCAGGCCGATCCGAGCCTGGCGACGCTCATCAACCTGGCCGGAGCGCTGAACACCACGGTCCAGGCCCTGCGCGGCGGCGACACCGAGATGCCGACGGGCCAGGGCGTCGCGCTCGCGCACCCCCGGCTCCTGGACCTCGGCCCCGAGGAATGCCGCACCCTGCTGTCCACCCACGGGGTGGGGCGCGTCGCGGTGTCGGCCCCGGACGGCCCGGCGGTCGTTCCGGTGAACTACGAGGTCGTCGATGACGTGATCGCCTTCCGGACCGCTCCCGACTCCGTACTCGCCGCGGCCGTGGGATCGGACACCGCCTTCGAGGTCGACCGTGTGGACGAGGCCATGAGCCAGGGCTGGAGCGTGCTCGCCGTCGGCCCCGCACGGCGGGTCACGGACCCCGACGACGTGCGGCGGCTGACCGAGCACACCCACACCGCTCCGTGGGCCGGAGGCGAACGCGAGATGTGGGTGACGATCCGTCCCACGACCCTGACGGGACGCCGCATCAGTCCGGCCGACCACTGAGCGGCGCCTCCGCACGGGTCGTCGCGCGCCGTTACGGACCGTTGCGCGTCATGACGATTCGCTGCGCGGAGAAGTGCTCCGGCCTCGGACCACGGTCACCGGGTGCCGCACCACCGCGTCGAAGAGATAGCCCTGCGTGTTGGGTACCGCGACGTCCGGCTGCCGGCGGCCGGCCGTGTCGGTGGCGCGGGCCAGGAGCTGGGTGGGGCCGGGGGCCCCGGGCGTCCAGGGCACGGACCAGCGGGTCCAGGTGCCGGCACGGCTGTCGTCGTGCAGCCGTGCCGGCCGCCAGTTCGCTCCCCCGTCGGTACTGACGTCGACCCGGGCGATGGCCCCGGCGCCCGACCAGGAACGGCCGTGCAGCATCTGCCTCTCTCCCGCCGGGAGCGTGGCACCGCTCGCCAGCTCGAAGGCGCTCTTCAGCGTCTGCCGGGTCAGCGGCGCGCTGCCCTCCGGCGGGTGGGCCGGGCCGAACAGCCGGTAGAAGGCGGTGTTCCACGGGGAGAAGAGCGGCTGCGCCGACACCTCGATGTCGCCGACCCACTTGATCGACGCGATCCCCACCCACGAGGGCACCAGCACCCGCACCGGGTACCCGTGGTCGTACGGCACCGGCTCGCCGTTCATCTCGTACGCGAGCAGTACGTCGTCCAGCGCCTTGGACAGCGGCAGCGGACGGCGCACCCGGCCGAGGCTCTCACCGCCGCTGACGTACTCGGCGTCCAGGCCGCGCGGCTGGACGTCCACCGCGGAGGAGGACAGGCCCGCTCTGCGCAGTACGTCGGCCAGTCGCACCCCGCGCCAGCGGGCGGCGCCGATCGCGCCCAGCCCCCACGCGGTGCCGGAGACGGTTTCGCCCTGTTGGCTCGTGTAGTGACTGCGGCCGTTTCCGGCGCACTCGACGGACACGGTCCGGGTGACGGCCGGCAGGGCGCGCAGGTCGTCGTACCCGAACTCCACCGGCCTGTCCTCACCGGGCGCGCCCCGCAGACCGCTGCCCCACAGCCGCAGCCGCCAGCCGTGTGCGTCCAGGACGGGGGTGGTGGTGTGGTTGCGCACGAAGAACAGCTCGTTGGGGGTGTGGTAGCCGGTCCCGCGCAGCGCCTCCCAGCGGGTCTCGGCATTGGTGCCGCGCTGGACGAACCACTCGGGCGGCAGCGGTTTGACGATCGTGGGGTCGGCGGCGCGGGCCGGGCGCGCGTCGGGAAGCGCGGTCGCGGCGGTGGTGGCGGCGGCGAGCAGGGTGAGCAGACGGCGGCGGCTGACCCCGTCCGCCTTGGCACCCCCGGCGAGCCACTGACGCATTCTGCGGCGGTCGTAGGTGGTCTCGTCATGGGTGGACGCGCTGTGGGCGGATGCACTGTGGGCGGATGTGTCGGGGCCGGTTCCGGGACGGGGCGACGGCACGGCGGATGCGGGCATGGCGGGTCCTCGTCGTCTGGGTCGGGGCGGATGTTCACAAGTGCGGAGGTGGGAAGGGTGGGAAGGCACGGAGCCGAGGGGCGAAGGGGGGTGGGGCGGTGCTCGGTCACGGCCGTAGCGGCTGCCCGTCCCCTCACGTACCTGCCCGCGCGTGCCGCGGCCGGCAGGTGCTGCTCGAAGGGCAGCAGGCCGTTGGTTTCCGGGTCGGCGGCCTCCGTGTCGAACAGCGGTGTACAGCCGGTGTCCAGGTACAGGCCTCGTGCCCCGGGCCTGCGTGGACCGGTGGTGAGGTGGACACGCCGGTAGCCGCGGGCCTCCGCCTCGCGTTCCGGTTCCTCGACGACGCGCCGGGCCGGGCCGGCGGTGGGCGGAGCGCGTCCGGATCCGCTTCGGCTCGGCCGTGGTCCCGTCGTACCGGCGGAGGACACCGCCCGCGACCGGCTCGCCGTGCTCCAGGAGCAGGAGCAGGACGACGCCGAGTGGGGACGTGAACTCCTCGCCGGGGTGACGGGCGAGCTCGGTATGGGCCTCCTCGCCGTAGCGCGTCGCGTCCTCGTCGCCGAGTTCACCCAGCAGGGGGCCGACCCGCGGATCGGACACGGCTACCCGGGCGACCGCCGGCTCGCCGGCGGACGGCGGCGGGGGCGGTGCGACGGACGTCATCCGGGACGGCCTTTCTTCGAATTCTCCAGGGCGGCCGGGCCCGGGGCAACTCACAGCCGCCCCGGAGCACCCTCGGTACGGCGCAGGGGCCGGGCAGGGGCAGGGGCCTCGGGTGGATTCGGGCGCGTGGGTACGACCGTGCCGCGGGGCCGCGAAGGGCCGCGGCGGAAGGGCCTCGGCCCGCGAAGGGGCACCGAGGGAGGGAAAGGCCGGTCAGACGGCCCGCAGTCGCGTCAGGCGCGACACGCCGCGGACCACACCCGACCGAAGTCGATGTGGTCACGGGTGACGAGACGCTGCCCGGAACTCATGCGCTCCATTGAGCCGGACAACTCGCTTCTCGTCAACAACGCCCGCCCCGCCGCATACACGTGCGGAGGCCCTCCGGGCACCTCCCCGGAGGACCTCCGCGCGCTACCGCCCCGGAGGGCGTTCGTCTCAGCCGACGCCGGCCGGCGCCGCCGCCGTACCGGCGGACTCGGTGGACCCGGCCGATTCGGCGGACTCGGCGGACTCGGCGGACTCGGCGGTGAGCCGTTCCATGCCGCTGGTGTCCTTCAGCGGCTTCTCCTTGATGAAGAGCACGGCGATCACGGCGAGGGCCGCGACGGGCGTGGCCACGAGGAAGAGGTCCGCGGTGGCGACGCCGTAGGCGTGCTCCACGATCTCCCGCATCGGCTCGGGCAGCGTCGTCATGTCGGGCACGCCGCTCCCGCCGGACTCGCTCGAGCCGGCCGGGATGCCCGCTTCCGTCAGACCCTTGGTCATCTCGGTGGCGACCCGGTTGGCGAGGATGGCCCCGAGCACACTGGTGCCGATCGTGCCGCCCATGCTCCGGAAGAAGGAGAGCACCGAGGTGGCGGCGCCCAGCTCGGTCGCCGGAACGTCGTTCTGCGCGGCCAGGACCAGGTTCTGCATCAGCATGCCGACGCCGACGCCCATGACGGCCATGTAGACGCTGAGCAGGGCGAAGGGGGTGTCGGCCTCGATGGTGGACAGCAGTCCGAGGCCCGCCGTCATGATGATGGAGCCCGCGACCAGGTACACCTTCCACCGGCCGGTGGCGGTGATGATCTGTCCGGCGACGGTCGAGGAGACGAGCAGGCCGAGAATCATGGGCAGGCTCATCAGGCCCGCGACGGTCGGGGACTTGCCCAGGGAGATCTGGAAGTACTGCGAGAGGAAGACGGTACCGCCGAACATGGCCACACCGACGAGGAGACTCGCGACCGTGGTGAGCGTCACCGTGCGGTTGCGGAAGATGCCCAGAGGAATGATCGGCTCCGGCACCCGTGTCTCGACGACGACCGCGGCGATCAGCAGCAGCACTCCCCCACCGGCCAGCGCGGCGGTCTGCCACGACATCCAGTCGAACTCGCTGCCCGCGAGGGAGACCCAGATGAGCAGGGCGCAGACACCCGCGACGATCAGGAAGGCGCCCAGGAAGTCGATCTTCGCCTCGCGGCGGACGGTGGGCAGCTTCAGGGTGCGCTGCAGCAGCGCGATGGCGAGCAGTGCGAACGGCACACCGATGAAGAAGCACCAGCGCCAGCCGAGCCAGGAGGTGTCCACCAGAACACCGCCGATGAGCGGTCCGGCCACGGTGCCGACCGCGAAGACGGCTCCGAAGATGCCGGCGTACTTGCCCAGCCTGCGCGGCGGGATGATGGCCGCCATCACGATCTGCGCCAGAGCCGTGAGTCCACCCGCGCCGACGCCCTGCACCACGCGGCTGAAGATCAGCAGGCCCACGTCCTGGGAGAAGCCCGCCAGCAGGGAGCCGACGACGAACAGGGACAGGGACAGCTGGAGCAGCAGCTTCTGGTTGAACAGGTCCGACAGCTTGCCCCACAGGGGCACCGTCGCCGTCATCGCCAGCAGCTCGGCGGTGATGACCCAGGTGTAGGAGGACTGGCTGGCCTGCAGGTCGGCGATGATGCGCGGGAGCGCGTTGGCGACCACGGTGCCGGCCAGGATGGCGACGAACATGCCGGCCATCAGCCCCGACATGGCCTGGAGTATCTGCCGGTTGGTCATGGAGGTGGGTGGCGCCTTCAGGGGCGCCGGTGTTGAGGTCACTTCAGCTCTTTCAGAAACGTTCGAAGGTCGGGTGAGGGACGGACCCGCTCAGGCTTCGTCCACCGGAACGACCGGCACGACCGGCACGACCGGCACGGTCGGTTCCGTGAGTCCGGCGGCCAGATGGTCGAACACCGTCCGGAAGACGGCCTCGAAGGTGGCTTCGTCCTGCCGCACGCACCAGTGCTCCGCGGCGACCCGGACGGCCGTGGTGCCGACCGCGGCCAGCAGTCGCGGATACAGTCCCAGGGCCTGTCGCCGCTGTTCCCCCTCGGCAGTCCCGAAGGGGGGGCGACCCTCTGTGAACAGCGGCGAACCGGCGCCGATGCGCTCCGCGAGCGTCTCGGCCAGAGTGAACTCGTCCTCGACGTGGGCACCGATGCTGCGCGCGAGCAGGTGCGGTGACCTGCGCAGCACTTGGGAGTGCAGCCGCCACAGCTCGTGCTGCTGTTCCACTTCTCCCAGTTCCGCGGCCAGCGCGTCGCGCAGCGCCGCCAGCGGGGACACGTCGGCGGGCGCGGCGAGCACCGCCCGCCGGACGCGCCCGCTCGACTCCGCGCCCACCATGACGAACGCCTCGTCACGGGAGTCGAAGTAGTTGAAGAACGTGCGGGGCGACACGCCGGCCGCTTCGCTGATCGCGTCGACGGTGACGTTCTCCGCGCCGTGCTCCGCCGCCAGCCGCACCGCGGCCGCCACCAGAGCGGCGCGGGTCTCCCGCTTCTTGCGGCCCCGAAGCCCACCCTCTGCGGGGTCCCTGTCACTCACTCGTGCAGGATACGCAAATATGCAGAGCCTGCAAAAATATATCCGGCTCCGCGGCGGGGGCTCACGGCGCTCCTCGGCGTCCCGTACCGGTCCTTGAAACCGAACGCGCCGGGCGGGGCGCCCCCGCGACCGCGTACGAGATCCCGGGATTCCGCCCTCCCGATGTCGGATTCCCCCACGGTCCGGCCTCCGGCTGGCCTGCGGCGGTCCTCGCCCTCCACAGTGGAGCCGATTCATTCGATATCCGCGGTGCCGGGCACCGCACGGGAGTATTTCCTTGAACGCTTCTCGAAAGGCGGCCGGAGACGGCCGTAGGGCGGCCGTGATCGCGTTGGCGTGTGCCGGCGTCTTCGTCGCCTATCTGCCGGTGACGACCGTCGCGGTGAGCCTGCCGGTGATCCAGCGGGCGCTGGGCGCCACGACCGCGGAACTGTCGTGGGTCTCCGACGCCTACGTGCTGCCGGTGGCCGCGCTGATCCTCACCGCGGGCGTGTTCGGCGACGTGCACGGCCGCAAGAAGGTCTACCAGGTGGGCATGGCGCTCAGCGCGGCGGGCGCGGCGGTGTCCCTGAGCACCCAGTCGATCGGCATGCTGTGGGCCGGCCAGGCGCTGGCCGGTGCGGGAGCCGCGGCGCTGCTGCCGGTGACGCTGGCACTGATCAGCCAGGTCGTTCCGGACCACCGTGAGCGCGGCAAGTACATCGGCTGGTGGACGACCTGCATGATGGCGGCCATGGTGGTCGGCCCGTTGATCGCGGGTGTGATCGTCGAGCACGCCTCATGGCGGTGGGTCTTCCTGCTGCCGCTGCCGGTGTCCCTGGCGACCATGGCGGTGGCCGCGCGGCTGCTGCCCGGCGCCCGGGCCACCTCCCGGCGCAAGCTGGACTGGCCCGGCCAGGTCACCGCCGCGGTGGCCATGACGGCCCTGGTGTACGGGGTCATCGAGGGCGGCGCCGATTCGTTCGCCGCTCCGCAGACCGTCGTCGCGCTGGTGGTGGCCGTGGTGAGCGGCACGCTGTTCGTCGTGGTGGAGCGGCGCGGCGAGTCGCCGATGCTGGACCTGTCCCTGTTCCGCAGCCCGGCCTTCACGGGCTCCACGCTGGTCGTGATGATCAGCTTCCTCGGGCTGATCGGCTTCTTCTTCGTTCTGAGCCTCTATCTGGGCATGGTGCAGCAGCTGGACACCTGGCAGTCCGCGGTGCGCCTGGTGCTGGTCAACGTCGTCTCGATGATCATGGGCATGGTGATCGGACCGGTGATGCGGCGGGTGTCGCCCCGGGTGATCATCACAACCGGCATGCTGATCAGCGCGGCCGCCCTGCTGTCCCTGACGACGCTCGGCGTCACCACCTCGTTCGGGTCGCTGGCCTGGCGACTGGCCCTGCTCGGCCTGGGCCTCGGTATCGCCTTCCCGTGCATCACCAGCACCGCGGTCTCCGCGGTGCCCGGCCGTCAGGCCGGCATGGCCGCCGCGGGCAACAACGCCTTCCGGCAGCTCGGCGGCGCGCTGGGGCCCGCCGTGCTCGGCACCCTGCTGGCGACGAAGGCGGCCGACACGCTGCCCGCCCACCTCGCCGACGCGGGTCTGCACGGCGGCACGGCACAGTCGATCGCCGACACGGTCGGGGCCGGAGGACTGGGCGCCGTCGCCGGCATGGAACTCGGCGCGGACACCGGCCGGGCGATGGGTGCCGTCTCCGAGGCGTTCCTGGAGGGCCTGCGCCTGTGCCTGACCGTCTCCGCGGTCCTGCTGGTCCTCGCCGCCCTGGCCGCGGCCGTCCTGCTGCGGCAGCGGACGGGGGCGTCCGTCACGGTGGGCGCGGGCGGTTCGGACGGCACGTCCGCCACCGCGAGCGCGGGCAGCGCGTCCGCTCCGGCGGACACGGGCAAAACGTCCGGCAGCGCCACTGTCGCCGTGGGGGCGAACGGTACGTCGGGCCGGCCCGCAGAACAGCCGGAGGCCGTGGATTCGTCCTCCGGCCGGAACACGGGCGGCTCCCCCGGGCGATGACGCCCCCGCCCGCATCCGTACCCGGTTCCGCACTCTCACGACGCGGAACCGGGTACGGAGCGAAGGCCGGAAGGCCGGGGCATCGTGTCCCGGGGCGGGCGCGGTCCTACGATGGCTGCCCGCCCCTCCCCCGGCCTCACTCAGGAGAGACCAGCAGACCAGTGACCCCCTCGTCCCTCGACTCCCTCGACCTCAAGCTGCTGCAGGCCCTCGAACTCGACGGACGGGCCTCCTTCAGCCGTATCGCCCAGGTGCTCGGGGTGTCCGACCAGACCGTCGCGCGCCGCTTCAGACGGCTGCGCACCACCATGAACCTGCGGGTCACCGGCATGACCGACGACAGCCGCCTGGGCAGGGACGGCTGGATCGTCCGGATCGGCTGCAGCCGGAACACCGCGTCGCAGCTGGCCGGCACCATCGCCGGACGGCCCGACACCCACTACGTCGACCTGGCCGCCGGTGGCACCGAGGTCGTCTGTGCCATCAGCCCGCGCAGCAGCCAGGAACGGGACGATCTCCTTCTCGAGCGGCTCCAGCGCATCCCGCATGTCACCTCGGTCGGCGCGCACTGCATCCTGCGGTCCTACTACGGCAACTCCCTGCGCTGGCTGCGCAAGATCAGCGCGCTCGGTCCGGAGGAGGAGGCGGCCCTGCGGACGCCCGCCCCGGGTCCCTCGGTGTCGCCGGTCGTTCTCGACACCACCGATCAGGTCATGCTGAAGACGCTGCACCGCGACGGCCGCGCCCCGCTGACCGAGCTGCAGTCGGTGACGGGGCTGTCCGAGACGGCGGTGAAGAAGCGTCTGGGACGGCTGCGGGGCACGGGGGTGCTCCACCTCGCCGTCGAGTACGACCACGAGCCCCTCGGGCAGGGCGTCGAGGCGCTGATCTGGCTGACGGTCGCCCCACACGCCCTCGCCGAAGCGGGCGCGGGGGTGGCCGGCCATTCGGCGGTGCGGTTCGCCGCCGCCGTCACGGGGCGGACGAACCTCGTCATCTCGGCTCTGTGCCGCAGCACCGAGGAGCTCTACACGTTCCTCAGCGAGGGGATCGGCGCGCTGCCCGGCGTCCACACGGCGGAGACCGTCCTCACGCTCCGCCGGGTCAAGACCCTCACCGCCGAGCACAGATGACACCGGGGCCGGGCGCGCGTACGGGGCTGCGCGAGTTCCCCGCCGACCGCGCGACGGTTCATCCGGATGCCGTCCAGCGGGGGGCCGTCTCGGCCCAGGCCCTCTCCCAGGCGGCGAGGTTGCGGCGACGCACGACATGGCAGGTCACGGCGTGGGCGGCGGCGCCGGTGAGGACGGTGCCCACGGCGGCGAGGAGGGCGCAGCCCATGCTGCGGCTGCGGACCTGTTCACGCGTCAGCGGTGGCTCGCTCCCCTCGCCGTCGGCGGTGACCCAGATACGCACCTGACTGCCGGCCGACAGGCCCGGTGGGACCTCGGCCCGGGTGGTGGCGGTACGCCCGTCGGCGGTGGTGAAACGGACCTCGGCCGGGTAACGGGCGAGCTTCGCCTCGTCGGATCCGGGCTCCGGATGGCGCGGGACGTCCTCGGTGAGGGTCGCGCTCGTCTCGTGCCGGGTCAGGGTCTGGTGGCGGGCCGCGTCCGCGTAGTGGCGGTGGGCGAGCTCCGCGACGACGACGCCTGCCACGGGCGCCACGACCAGTACCGCGAGCAGCAGCCCGAGGCCGATCCGGGCCTGGAAACGGTCGGTGGGGCGGCGCAGGGGATTGAGTCGCCGGTGCCACGGCCGAGGGCCCTGGAGCGGGCCGAGGCGTGGCCCCGGGGGCGGTTGCGCGGGAGGAACGGTGCCCGCCACGTCGTCACTCCTTCGAGGTGGGTCGGTCTCGGGGCCTGGGTCACCGGCACCCGGCGGAATGCGCCGGGCGCCGGTGACGGTGCCCTCCGCACGCGGCACCGCCCCGGTGAGGTGCGCACCGGGGCGTCCCACCGGGAGCGGTCCGGCGGGACGGGTGTCCGCGGCGGGGGGCGGCCGCCGCCTGCGCGCCCGGGACGGTGGCTGCAGCGCGCGGGCGGAGGAACGGGGGCCGGGCGGGTCACCCGTGTACGTGCCTCGCACGCAGGTGATCCGCCCGCACGTGTCTCGTACGCACGTGTCTCGTACGCACGTGCTCCGGCCGGTCCGGTGGCCGGTGGTGTGCCGTGGTCATCGCGCGGCCTCCCGCACCTGCTGGCAGCGGGCGCAGTAGCGGGCCTGCGGGACGATCAGCAGCCGGTCGCGTTCGACCCGGCCGCGGCACAGGTGACAGACGCCGTAGTCCCCGGCGTCCATGCGGGTGAGCGCCGCCTCCACGTCGGCGAGCACCATCCGGGCGGACGCGGCGAGCCTGACCTGGACCTCGAGCTGGCCGGCGACCGGCGGTGCGCCCGGGTCACCCAGGTGCGGCCCCGCGTCGACGGCGAACTGGCGCAGCTGGTCCCTGCGGAACAGTTGTTGTTCGCACAGGTTCGCACGCAACAGTGCGAGGTCCTCGGATGTGAGGACCTCGTCGTGCTCGTCGATCGTCTGGTGGGTCACCACTGCACCCCCCTTGGGCGGAGCGGGAGAGGAATACGGACGGGGCGGGGCCGGGAGCGGATGCGGTCAGGCCGCGCGGCTCTGGCACGAGACGCAGTACCGGGTGTGCGGAAGGATCTCCAGCCGCTCCGCCGGAACGGGCTTGGAGCAGCCCAGGCAGGTGCCGTAGCTGCCGTCCTCGACGCGGGCGAAGGCCTCCTCGATCTCCTTGAGAACGCGCTTGATGGAGTCCCGCTGGTTGGCCAGCAGGTGGTCGTCGGGGCTCTGCCCTGTGTCATCGAGGGCCTTGAGTTGTGCCACCCGTGTGGTGCGCGCGTGTTCGAGGCGCTGCCTGATCTGGTCCACGGCGGGGTGGTCGGTGCGCGATTCGGTGAGGGGCAGGTCGAGCGACACGGAGAGTCTCCTCGGGTTACGGGTGGTCGATCCATCACCATCGCCCTTTCCCCGCCCGGAACCCATCGGGCGCGGTACCCATCTCCACCGGGTTCGAGGACCCACCCCGGGCGGTATGGGCCCGTCGGACGAGAGGAAATGGGTCATGGAGCCCATCGACCGAATATCGTCGGCCCGTGCACTCTGTCGGTTTCGCTGTTCGCCGGGATCAGGGGCCGCTGCCGCATCGAGTGTCGCGGTATCCGACAGTAGAGGCAGACGAAAGAGGAAAGGCGTGACCTCCGTGTCCCTGTACTGGCGGATCTTCGGACTCAACGCGGTGGTGCTGGGCGCGGCCACGGCGTTGTTGCTGTGGGCTCCGGTGACCGTGTCCGTGCCGGTGCTGCTGACCGAGGCGGTGATCCTCGTGGGCGGCATGGGTGTGATGCTCGTCGCCAACGCGGCCCTGTTGCGGGTCGGGCTCGCCCCGCTGGACCGGGTGACCCGGCTGATGGCCACCGTCGACCTGCTGCGGCCCGGCCAGCGGCTTCCGGTGCGCGGGGTCGGGGAGGTCGCCGAGCTGGTCAGCACGTTCAACGCCATGCTGGAGCGGCTGGAGAAGGAGCGCGCCGCGAGCAGCGCCCGTGCCCTGCTCGCCCAGGAGGCGGAGCGGCGCCGCATCGCCGCCGAACTCCACGACGAGGTCGGGCAGAGCATGACCGCCATTCTGCTGGCCCTGAAGCAGGTCGCCGACGAGGCACCCGCTCCGCTGCGCGACGATATCCATCAGGTGCAGGAGATCACCCGGGCGAGTCTGGACGAGGTCCGCCGGCTGGTGCGCCGGCTGCGTCCCGGCGTGCTGGACGATCTCGGTCTGATCAGTGCGGTCACCTCGCTCGCCACCGAGTTCGCCACGCACACCGGGCTGCGGGTGCACCGCCGTTTCGGCACCGATCTGCCCACCCTGGACAACGGCACGGAGTTGGTGATCTACCGTGTGGCGCAGGAGAGTCTGACCAATGTCGCCCGGCATGCCGAGGCGCGTTCCGCGACGGTGAGCCTGTACCGGGACGACGAGCGTGTCGTCCTCGAGGTGACCGACGACGGCCGTGGCATCGGCGCCGCACATGAGGGGGCCGGCTTGCGCGGTATGCGTGAACGGGCCCTGCTCATCGGGGCCACACTGGACGTTACTCCCGTCGCCCGGACCGGTACCCGGATCCGGCTGGCCGTGCCCGCCGTCAGGAAGCAGTCATGAACCACCAGGCCCCACCGACCCCGATCCGCATCCTGCTCGCCGACGACCACGCCCTGGTGCGCCGCGGCGTCCGGCTGATCCTCGACCGGGAGCCGGACCTCGAGGTCGTGGCCGAGGCCGGTGACGGTGCGGAGGCGATCTCCATGGCCCGCGCCCAGGAGATCGACCTGGCGGTGCTGGACATCGCCATGCCCCGGATGACCGGTCTGCAGGCCGCCCGTGAGCTGTCCGCGCTGAAGCCGGGCCTGCGCATCCTGATGCTGACGATGCACGACAACGAGCAGTACCTGTTCCAGGCCCTCAAGGCCGGGGCCGGCGGGTACGTGCTGAAGTCGGTCGCCGACCGCGATCTGGTCGCCGCCTGCCGGGCCGCGATGCGGGACGAGCCGTTCCTGTACCCGGGGGCGGTCACCGCCCTGATCCGCAACTACCTCGACCGGGTCCAGCACGGCGAGGAGGCGCCCCAACTGCTGACCCCGCGCGAGGAGGAGGTGCTCAAGCTGGTCGCCGAAGGACACTCGTCGAAGGAGATCGCCGAGATGCTCTTCATCAGTATCAAGACGGTGCAGCGGCACCGCGAGAACCTGCTGAGCAAGCTGGGGCTGCGGGACCGCCTGGATCTGACCCGTTACGCCATCCGCGCGGGGCTCGTCGAGCCTTGAAATCCGCCCTGCCGGGACGTGTCTCCCGCACCGCCCGCCCTCCGCTCCGCGCCGTCGCGGTTCTGGCCGCCCTGGCGGCCGTTCTCCTGACCCTGGGGTTCGGTCTCACCGACGACCCCCGGGCCGTCCGGGCGGCGCAGCCGCCCGCCCACGACGCGCCCGCGGTGCCCGGTGCCCCGGCGTCCGACGGGCCGGAGCCGTCCGGCGTCCGTCCGCACACCGACGACGGCTGCACCGCCCGTATCGTCCCCCTGAGGCCGCCGCGTGACGCCGGGGAGCGCACGGTACCGGCGGGACATCTGCTCTTCACTCCCGCGCACACCCCCCGCATCCCTCCGCGGCCGGCCCGGCCCGCCCCGGCCGCCGGGCACACGCCGCCCGCCGCCGCCCACATGCCGTCGGACCTCGGCCGGGGGCCTCCCGGCCCCTCCAGCACATGAGAGTCTTGTTTCTTTCCTCTCCGCCGTGGCCCGGACCGGCCGCGGCGTGACTGCTGGAGTCATCCGTGAAAAGTTCCGCCCGTGTCCGGGCGTTGTTCGCACTTGTCGTGATCGCCCTGTCCGTCTACATCGCCGCGACGGTCCCCGTCCGCCTGGGACTCGACCTGCGCGGCGGTACCCAGATCGTGCTGGAGACCCGTTCCACCGAAACCCTCGAGGCCGACGGCGAGGCGACGGACCGCACACTCGAGGTGCTGCGCGGTCGTATCGACGCGCTCGGTGTCGCCGAGCCCTCCATCGTCCGCTCCGGGGACAACCGGATCATCGTGGAACTGCCCGGCGTGCAGGACCCGCGACAGGCCGCCGAGGTACTGGGCCGTACCGCGCAGCTCACCGTCCACCCGGTGCTCGCCCCCGGTACCGATCCCGAGTCCGCCAAGAAGCTGCCGAAGGGCGAACGCGTCCTGGCCGACGAGGCCGGGGAACGGCTCCACCTGGCCCCCGCCGCGCTCACCGGTCAGGACGTGAAGGGCGCCGAGGCCACCTTCGACCAGCAGAGCGGCGCCGGCTGGATGGTCAGCGTCGACTTCGCGGACGACAAGGGCTGGTCGAAGCTGACCGGCGAGGCGGCCTGCAACCCCGCGGGTGATCCCAAGCGCCGGGTCGCGATCGTGCTGGACGACAAGATCATCTCGTCGCCGCAGGTCGACCCGTCCGTGGCCTGCGGGGCCGGTATCACCGGCGGGTCCACCCAGATCACCGGGTCCTTCACCAGTGACGACTCCAAGGAACTCGCCCTGCTCATCAGCGGCGGTGCCCTCCCGGTGCCGGTCGAGACGGTCGAGCAGCGGACCGTGGGCCCGACGCTGGGCGCCGAGGCCATCGAGTCCAGCGCCTGGGCCGCCGCTCTCGGCACCACCCTCACCGCGCTGTTCATCATCGTCGTCTACCGGCTGATGGGCTTCCTGGCCACCGCTGCCCTGGCCTGCTACGGGGTGATCTCCTACGCCGCCCTCGCGGCCCTCGGCGCGACCCTGACCCTGCCGGGCCTGGCCGGTTTCGTCCTGGCGATCGGCATGGCCGTCGACGCCAACGTGCTGGTCTTCGAACGAGCGCGAGAGGAGTACGGCAAACGCAACCGGCCCAGCAGCCGCTCGGCGCTCACCGCCGGCTTCAAGGGTTCGTTCAGCGCGATCGCCGACTCCAACGTCACCACGCTCATTGCCGCGGGGCTGCTGTTCCTGCTCGCCTCCGGTCCGGTGAAGGGCTTCGGCGTCACCCTGGCCATCGGTGTCCTCGCCTCCATGATCAGCGCACTGGTGATCACGCGGGTGTTCGCCGAGTTCGCCGTGGAGCGCAACTGGGTGCACCGCCGTCCCAAGATGACCGGTCTGGCCTCCATCGGGCGGGTCCGCGCCTATCTCACCCGCCGCGACCCGCAGCTCATGCGCCGCCCCCGCCGCTGGCTGGCGGTGTCCCTCCTCGTAGTCGTCGTCACCGGCGCCGGCATCGTGGTGCGCGGGCTGAACTACGGTGTCGAGTTCACCGGCGGACGGCTGATCGAGTACTCGACCACCAACAGCGTCGAGCCGGACCGGGCTCGTGAGGCCTTGGCCGACGCCGGCTTCCCGCAGGCCGTCGTGCAGTCCTCCGGGGACAACGGGCTGACGGTGCGTACCGACGAACTGAGCAACGCCGAGGCGGTCGAGGTCGCCGAGACCATCGAGAAGGTCGGCGGCGGGGCGGAGAAGGTCCGCGACGAGCTGATCGGCCCGAGCCTCGGCGACGAGCTGCGCCGCAACGCGCTGATCGCGCTCGGCCTGGCCCTCGCCGCCCAGCTCGTGTACCTCGCCTTCCGGTTCCGCTGGATGTTCGGTACGGCGGCGGTCGCCACCCTGGCCCACGACGTGGTGATCGTCACCGGCATCTTCGCGTGGCTGGGCAAGCCGATCGACGGGGTGTTCCTGGCCGCCCTGCTCACCGTGATCGGTTACTCGGTGAACGACTCCGTCGTGGTGTTCGACCGCGTCCGGGAACTGTGGCAGAAGGACCGCAAGGCACCCCTCGCCCAGTCCACCAACCTGGCGATCCTGCAGACGGTGCCACGTACGGTCAACACCGGTATCGGTGTGATGTTCATCCTGGCCGCACTGGCTCTGCTGGGCGGTGACTCGCTCACCGACTTCGCGCTCGCCCTGCTGATCGGCATGCTGGTGGGCACGTACTCGTCGGTCCTGACCGCCTCGCCGCTCGCCATCGAACTCGACGCGTACGGCGGCGACGGCGGTCGCGGCCGTGGTCGCGGCCGTGGTCGCGGCCGTAGCGATTCCGGGCGCGGGAAGTCCGGCGACGGGGAGAGCTCGGGCCGGACCAAGGCCACCAGCCAGGGAATCTGACGCCGGGCGGCTCCCCCCGGGGAGCCGCCGTGCACACGCGAGAGCCGCCGCCGACCCCGGGACCGGGGTCGGCGGCGGCTCTGTGTGGCGGGCCCGCGGGCCCCACCGGTCCGCCAGGGGCTGCCAGGGGTTGCCAGGAGAGGGCTACGCTGCCGCCGGTGCGCTGCGGTCGGGGTCGTGGTCCGTCGGCCGGGGGGCGAACTGGGCGCGGTGCAGTGCGGTGTAGCGTCCGCCGGCCGCCAGCAGTTCCTCGTGCGTGCCCCGTTCCACGATCCGGCCGGCCTCGACGACCAGGATCAGGTCCGCGGCCCGGACGGTGGACAGCCGGTGCGCGATGACGATGGCCGTCCTGCCCTCCAGGGCTTCCGCGAGCGCCTCCTGGACGGCCGCCTCGGAGGTGTTGTCCAGGTGGGCGGTGGCCTCGTCGAGGAGGACGACCCGCTGCCGGGCGAGGAGCAGCCGGGCGATGGTCATGCGCTGGCGCTCACCGCCGGAGAAGCGGTAGCCGCGTTCCCCGACCACCGTGGCCAGGCCGTCGGGCAGGGAGCGGACGAGACCGTCCAGGCGGGCGCGGCGCAGCGCGTCCCACAGTTCGGGCTCGCTCGCCCCGGGCCCGGCCAGGAGCAGGTTGGCGCGGACGGTGTCGTGGAAGAGGTGGCCGTCCTGGGTGACCATGCCGAGGGTGTCGCGCAGTGATCCCGCGGTCAGGTCCCGGACGTCGACGCCGCCCACCCGCACCGCGCCCGAGTCGACGTCGTAGAGGCGCGGCAGCAGCTGCGCGATGGTCGACTTGCCGGCGCCGGAGGAGCCGACGAGGGCCACGGTCTGCCCGGGTTCGGCGCGGAAGGAGACGCCGTGCAGAACCTCGGCGGAGCCGTGCGTGTCCAGGGCGGCGACCTCCTCCAGGGAGGCGAGGGAGACCTTGTCGGCGGACGGGTAGCCGAAGCGGACGTCGTCGAACTCCACGGAGACCGGACCGTCGGGCACGGCGCGGGCGTCCGGCTTCTCCTCGATGAGCGGCTCCAGGTCCAGCACCTCGAAGACCCGCTCGAAGCTGACCAGGGCGCTCATCACCTCCACCCGCGCCCCGGCGAGGGAGGTCAGCGGTGCGTACAGGCGGGTCAGCAGCAGGGCCAGGGACACGACCGCGCCGGGTTCCAGGGCTCCGCGCAGGGCGAGGTGGCCGCCGATGCCGTAGACGAGGGCCAGGGCGAGGGCGGAGACGAGGGTGAGCGCGGTGATGAACACGGTCTGGGCGGTGGCCGTCCGTACGCCGATGTCCCGGACCCGGCGGGCGCGCACCGCGAACTCCCGCGACTCCTCGTACGGGCGGCCGAAGAGTTTGACCAGGGTGGCGCCGGGCGCCGAGAAGCGCTCGGTCATCCGGGTGCCCATGGCCGCGTTGAGGGCGGCGGCCTCACGCTGCATCCCGGCCATGCGGCGGCCCATGCGCCGGGCGGGGATCACGAACACCGGCAGCAGCACCAGCGCGAGCAGGGTGATCCGCCAGGACAGGGTGAGCATCACGGCCAGGGCGAGCACCAGCGTGACGACGTTGCCGACCACGGTGGACAGGGTGTTGCTGAAGGCCCGCTGGGCACCGATCACGTCATTGTTGAGACGGGAGACGAGAGCGCCCGTACGAGTACGTGTGAAGAACGCGACCGGCATCCGCTGCACATGGTCGAAGACGGCGGTCCGCAGATCGAGGATGAGTTCCTCGCCGAGGGACGCCGACAGCCTCCGGCCGAGGATGCCGAGGGCCGCCTCCACCACCGCGATCACTGCGATGAGCAGGGCCAGCCGGACGACCGTGGCCGAGTCGCCGTCGGACACGATGGTGTCGACGACGCGTCCGGCCAGGACGGGGGTGGCGACGGCGAGCAGCGCGGTGGCGGCTCCGAGCAGGACGAAGAGGGTCATGCGGCGGCGGTGCGGGCGGGCGAATCCCGCGATGCGGCGTAGCGTTTCCCGCGCGAAGGGGCGGCGTTCCTCCTCCGCGTTCATGACGCTGTGCAACTGGGTCCAGGCGGTGGTCTCCATGCTCATGCCGGAGAAGGTAGAACCTCAAGCATTGTTGAGGTCAAGGCCCGCCACCCGTTCGGGGCAGGTGGGGTCCGTATGACGATCCAGCAGCCGCTGCCCACCCGTAAGCCGCCGTCCGGCCTGCCGCCACCCGCGGTTGGCGCGGGACGGACAGGCTCCTTCGATGTGACGCGGACCCTCCGCAGGATCCTGTACGTACTTCCCCTGCTGCTCGTGACCGTGGTCGCGGTGCGGCAGCGGTCGGTGCTCGCCGACGGCTTCGTCCATCTGGGCACCGCGCGATGGCCCTGGCTGCTGGCCGCGGCCGGCACGACCTGTCTGACCTGGGGGGCCGCCGCGTGCACCCGGCAGGGCGCGGTCCTCGAACGGCTCCCCGCGCGGCGGCTGCTGGCCACACAGTTCGCGGCGGGCGCGGCCAACCACCTGCTGCCGACGGGGCTGGGCGCGAGCGCGGTCAATCTGCGGTTCATGACGGTGTGCGGGCTGTCCCTGACCCGTTCCTCGGCCGCCCTCGCGCTGTATCTGCTGGCGGAGTCCATCGGCCGGGTGGCCCTGCTGGGCGCGCTGCTCGTCGCGTTCCCGGACGTGCTGCGTCCCGGATCCCTGCTGCCCGAGGGCGCGTCGGGCCCTCTGCTGCTCGCGCTCGCCGCGGTGCTGGTCGTCGCGGCGGCCGTGCTCGCGCTCGTACGGCGGGTACGGACGGCCGTGGTCTCCTTCCTGCGGACGGCACTCGGCGAGGCCCGGTCGGTGCACACCCGGCCGTCGAGGGCGCTGGCGTTGTGGGGCGGTGCCCTCGCGTTCCCGGCGCTGCAGACGGCGTCGCTGATTCTGGTGGGGCTGTCGCTGGGGCTGTCGGTGCCGGTCGCCCACATGGCGGTGGCGTATCTCGCGGCGACCGTCGCGGTCGCGCTGGTGCCCACACCGGGCGGGCTCGGTTCGGTGGAGGCCGCCCTGATCGTGGCGCTGGTCGCGGCGGGCGGGGCGGCCGCGGTGGCCACGGCGGTGGTGCTGGCGTTCCGTGTCGTCACGGTGTGGCTGCCGTTGCTGCCCGGCGCTCTGACACTGGGCGCGCTGGTGCGGCTGAAGGTGATCTGACCAGGGTGGCAGCAGGGCACCTCCCGGCCTCGGCGTGGTACGAACTGCCCTGCCGGATACGGCAGGATGAGCGATCGTGCCGACCGCCGACCGGTTCGGCACGGCACACCCTCCCGGGCCGCACCCTCCCGGGCCGTACCCTCCCGGGCACCCCCGAACGCGAGCAGGTGACGAGACGTGACACGACATCACATACGCCTCATTGCAAGGGCATTCGCCGGAGGTGAGCGATGACGCGCGCGCTCACCATGAACGATGTGCTGTTCGCCGGTATCGCGGTCGCCGCGGGCCTGGTCGCGGCGTTCCTGCTGCGCATGCTGCTGCGCTGGCTGGGCCGGCACGCGGACCGGACCCAGTGGCGCGGCGACGACGTCGCCGTGGACGCCCTGCGCATGATCGCCCCGTGGGCGGCCCTCGCGGGCGGCGCCGCGTCCGCGGCGGCCGCGCTGCCACTGACCCGGACCGTGCAGCACAACGTCAACCAGACGCTGACGGTGCTGGTCATCTTCGCGGCGACGTTGTCGGTGTCGCGGGTGGTGGCCGGCCTGGTGCAGTCGGTGACCCAGGCCCGGTCCGGCGTCGCCGGCTCCGCCACGATCTTCATGAACATCACCCGCATCCTGGTCCTGGCGATCGGCTTCCTGGTGGTGCTCCAGACGCTGGGCATCTCCATCGCCCCGATGCTCACCGCTCTCGGCGTCGGCGGTCTGGCGGTCGCGCTGGCGCTCCAGGACACGCTCGCCAACCTGTTCGCGGGCATCCACATCCTCGCCTCCAAAACCGTCCAGCCCGGTGACTACATCCGGCTGAGCAGCGGCGAGGAGGGCTACGTCGAGGACATCAACTGGCGTCAGACGACGGTCCGCGCGCTCTCCAACAACCTGGTGGTCATCCCCAACGGACAGCTCGCGAAGACGAACATGACCAACTTCATGCGTCCTGAGCAGGAGCTGACCATCCTGGTGCAGGCCGGGGTGTCGTACGACAGCGACCTGGAGCAGGTCGAGCAGGTGACGAGGGAAGTGGTCACCGAGGTGATGACGGAGATCACCGGAGCCCTCCCGGAGCACGAGCCGGCGGTGCGTTTCCACACCTTCGGCGACTCCCGCATCGGGTTCACCGTGATCCTCGGCGTCGGTGAGTTCAGCGACCAGTACCGGATCAAGCACGAGTTCATCAAGCGCCTGCACCGGCGCTACCGCGAGGAGGGCATCCGCATTCCGTCGCCCGCGCGGACGGTGGCGTTGCAGCAGGGCTCGGTGGTGTTCCCGCAGCAGCGCGGCACCGAGCCGGAGCCGGGCGACATGACGGCGTCCCGCCCGGTCTGACGTACGGCGGGCAGGCCGGGCCGCGGTGGTCCGCCGCGGCCCGCGGTGGGCGGGGCGACCGCCTCGCCTCCGGGGGCCCGAACCCATGGGGCCCGACACGATCGGCCCCATGCGGTCCGGACCCCTGTCGAGCTCAGGACGCGTACGGGATATCTTGATGTCGAGCAATGTTGCAGACGTGGAGCGGAGCACCCGGTGACTGACTCGACCATCATCTATACGCACACTGACGAGGCCCCCGCACTGGCGACGTATTCGTTCCTGCCGGTGGTCCGGGCGTACGCCGCACAGGCGGGTGTCCCCGTGGAGACGCGTGACATCTCGCTGGCCGGACGCATCATCGCCGTGTTCCCGGAGTACCTCACCGAGGACCAGCGCATCCCGGACGCCCTCGCCGAGCTCGGCGCGCTGGCGAAGACCCCCGCGGCCAACATCATCAAGCTGCCGAACGTCTCGGCGTCGATCCCGCAGCTCAAGGCCGCGGTCGCCGAGCTCCAGGGCCAGGGCTACGCGCTGCCGGACTACCCGGACGACCCGAAGACCGACGAGGAGCGCGAGATCCGCGCCCGCTACGACAAGATCAAGGGTTCCGCCGTGAACCCGGTCCTGCGTGAGGGCAACTCCGACCGCCGCGCCCCCGCCTCGGTCAAGAACTACGCCAAGAACCACCCGCACCGCATGGGTGCCTGGAGCGGCGAGTCCAAGACCGACGTGGCGACGATGGGCGAGAACGACTTCCGCTCCACCGAGAAGTCCGCGGTGATCGCCGAGGACGGTGCGCTGCGCATCGAGCTGGTCGGCGACGACGGCACCACCACGGTGCTGCGCGAGTCCGTACCCGTCCTGAAGGACGAGGTCGTCGACGCCTCCGTGATGCGGGTCGCCGCGCTGCGCGAGTTCCTGACCGCGCAGGTCGCCCGCGCCAAGCAGGAGGGTGTGCTGTTCTCCGTGCACCTGAAGGCCACGATGATGAAGGTCTCCGACCCGATCGTCTTCGGCCACGTGGTGCGCGTCTTCTTCCCGAAGACGTTCGCGCAGTACGGCGAGAAGCTCGCCGCGGCCGGCCTCAGCCCGAACGACGGTCTGGGCGGCATCTACAAGGGCCTCGAGGGCCTGCCCGAGGGCGCCGAGATCAAGGCGTCCTTCGACGCCGAGCTCGCCGAGGGTCCGGCGCTGGCGATGGTCGACTCCGACAGGGGTATCACCAACCTGCACGTCCCCTCGGACGTCATCGTGGACGCCTCCATGCCGGCCATGATCCGCACCTCCGGCCACATGTGGGGCCCCGACGGCCAGGAGGCCGACACCCTGGCCGTCCTGCCGGACTCCAGCTACTCCGGCGTCTACCAGGCCGTGGTCGAGGACTGCCGCGCCAACGGCGCCTTCGACCCGTCCACGATGGGCTCGGTCCCCAACGTCGGCCTGATGGCGCAGAAGGCCGAGGAGTACGGCAGCCACGACAAGACCTTCGAGATCCCGGTCACCGGCACCGTCCGCCTGGTCGACCAGGCCGGCGATGTCGTGCTGGAGCAGGCCGTCTCCGCCGGCGACATCTTCCGCGCCTGCCAGACCAAGGACGCGCCGATCCGCGACTGGGTCAAGCTGGCCGTCACCCGCGCCCGCGCCAGCGGCTCCCCGGCCGTGTTCTGGCTGGACGAGACCCGCGCCCACGACGCCAACCTGATCGCCAAGGTCGAGCAGTACCTGGCCGGGCACGACACCGAGGGCCTGGACATCCGTGTCCTGAACCCGGTCGAGGCCACCAAGCTGTCGGTGGAGCGCATCCGCCGCGGTGAGGACACCATCTCGGTCACCGGCAACGTGCTGCGCGACTACCTCACCGACCTGTTCCCGATCCTGGAGCTGGGCACCAGCGCCAAGATGCTGTCGGTCGTCCCGCTGATGGCGGGCGGCGGCCTGTTCGAGACGGGTGCGGGCGGTTCCGCGCCCAAGCACGTGCAGCAGCTGGTCAAGGAGAACTACCTGCGCTGGGACTCCCTGGGCGAGTTCTTCGCCCTGGTGCCGTCCCTGGAGCAGTTCGCCGAGACCACGGGCAACACCCGCGCCAAGGTCCTCGCCGACGCGCTCGACCGTGCCACGGCGACCTTCCTCAACGAGGACAAGTCCCCGAGCCGTCGCCTCGGCGGCATCGACAACCGCGGCAGCCACTTCTTCCTGTCCCTGTACTGGGCGCAGGAGCTGGCCGGGCAGAGCGAGGACGCCGACCTGGCGAAGGCCTTCGCCCCGCTCGCCGAGACGCTCGCCGCGAACGAGCAGAAGATCGTCGACGAGCTGATCACCGTACAGGGCCGGCCGGCCGAGATCGGCGGCTACTACCAGCCCGACCCGGCCAAGGCGGCCGCGGTCATGCGTCCGTCCGCCACGTGGAACGAGGCGCTGGCGTCCCTGAGCTGACGCGAGCAGGCAACGGATCCACTGGCTCCGCCCCGGTCGGCATGACGCCCGGCCGGGGCGGAGCCGTGTTCGGCTCCGCCCCGGCCGGCGGGTCGTGCCCCGGTCACATCACGTTCGTGAATACCGCGTGAACAGACTGACCACTTACTGAGACGTCATCTCATTTTCCGCTCCCCTCGTCGTAGCATCGAACCGGTGACGCGCTGCCACCGCGACCGCGCACGTGTCACCACCACGGCGTGCCGCGCGAGAGGCCGACACCTACGTCGGCGCGTGGTCCTCCCCGACGCCCTGATCCCCAGGGGCATCCGGCACGCCCCCGCACCCCACAGGTACGTCCGCGGATCCGCACGCCCACCCGTCATCCGCGCCCGCACTGCGCACGAGGAGCACACCGTGAGCCAGCCCACCGAACCCGTCCCCGCCGGTCACACTCCCGAGGAGACGTCCACCGGTCCCGACATGTCGGCCTGGTCGTTCGAGACGAAGCAGATCCACGCCGGCGCCGAGCCCGATCCCACGACCGGGTCCCGGGCCACGCCGATCTACCAGACGTCCTCGTTCGTGTTCCGGGACACCCAGCACGCGGCGGACCTCTTCTCGCTGGCGGAGCCGGGGAACATCTACACCCGCATCCACAACCCCACCCAGGACGTCTTCGAGCAGCGCGTCGCCGCCCTGGAGGGTGGTGTGGCGGCGGTGGCGCTGTCCTCGGGGCAGGCCGCGCAGACGCTGGCCCTCCTGACACTCGCCGGGACCGGCGACCACATCGTCTCGGCCTCCTCGCTGTACGGCGGAACGTACAACCTCTTCCGGCACACCCTGCCGAAGTTCGGCATCGAGGTGTCCTTCGTCGACGATCCCGACGACGCCGATGCCTGGCGGGCGGCCGTCCGGCCGAACACCAAGGCGTTCTTCGCCGAGACGCTGGGCAATCCGCGGGGCAACGTGCTCGACGTGCGGGCGGTCGCGGACGCGGCACACGGGGCGGGCGTGCCGCTGGTCGTGGACAACACGATCCCCACGCCCTATCTGCTGCGCCCGTTCGAGCACGGCGCGGACATCGTGGTGCACTCGGCGACGAAGTTCCTCGGCGGGCACGGCACCACGCTCGGCGGCGTGGTCGTGGACGGCGGCACCTTCGACTTCGGCGCGCACGCCGAGCGGTTCCCGGACTTCACCGAGCCCGACCCCAGCTACCACGGCCTGCGCTACTGGCCGGCGCTCGGCCCCGGTGCGTTCGCGGTCAAGCTGCGCGTCCAGTTGCTGCGCGACCTCGGACCGGCCATCGCCCCGCACTCCGCCTTCCTGCTGCTGCAGGGCGTGGAGACGCTGAGCCTGCGCATGGAGCGGCAGTCCGCCAATGCGCAGGCGCTGGCGGAGTGGCTGGAGCAGCGCGACGAGGTGGCGGTGGTGCACTACCCGGGCCTGCCGTCCAGCCGCTGGCACGAGGCAGCGCGGACGTACCTCCCCCGCGGTGCCGGCGCGGTGTTCTCCTTCGAACTGAAGGGCGGTGTCGAAGCGGGCAAGCGGTTCGTGGACGGTGTGGAGCTGTTCAGCCACCTCGCCAACATCGGTGATGTGCGCAGCCTGATCATCCACCCGGCGTCCACCACCCACAGCCAGCTGGACGAGGAGCAGCTCGAGGCGACCGGCACCGCGCCGGGTCTGGTGCGGCTCTCGGTCGGCATCGAGAGCCTCGCCGACCTCACGGCCGACCTGGAGTCCGGTTTCCGCGCGGCCAAGGGTGCCCCCTGAGCGCCTTCGCAGCCTCCGGAACATCGGTTCCCCTCCCGTCGGCCACCGGGGCCTGGCAGGAGGGGGACCCGCCCGGACGGCGTCAACGGCATGCCCTCGGTACGCCGCTGCCACTGGAGGCGGGCGGTGAACTCCCCGGTGTGGAATTGGCGTTCGAGACCTGGGGGCGGCTTGCGCCGGACGGGTCCAATGCCGTCCTGGTGCTGCACGCGCTCACCGGTGACAGCCATGCGGCCGGACCGGCCGGCCCCGGTCATCCCACGGCGGGCTGGTGGGACGGGCTGATCGGGCCCGGTCTGGCCCTCGACACCGACCGCTGGTTCGTCGTCGCCCCGAACGTGCTGGGCGGCTGCCAGGGCAGCACGGGACCGGCTTCACCACGCCCCGGCGGGCGGCGCCGGTGGGGCGGTGCCTTCCCCTACCTGACCCAGCGGGACCAGGTCGCCGCCGAGGCCCGGCTGGCGGACGCGCTCGGCGTCGGGACGTGGGCGCTGGTCGTCGGCGGTTCGATGGGCGGGATGCGTGCCGTGGAGTGGGCGGTGACGCATCCGGAACGCACGGGGGCGCTACTGCTGCTCGCCACCGCGGCGGCCGCGAGTGGCGAGCAGATCGCCTGGTCCACCCTCCAGCTGCACGCCATTCGCAGCGATCCGCACTGGTGCGGCGGCGACTACCACGACACCGGCCGGGGCCCGCACGCCGGACTGGCGATCGCCCGCCGCATCGCCCACGTCACCTACCGGAGCGAGCCGGAACTGTCGGCCCGGTTCGGCCGGGAGCCACAGGGCACGGAGGATCCGTGGCGCGGCGGCCGGTACCAGGTCGAGTCGTACCTCGACCACCACGCGGTCAAGCTTGTCCGGAGGTTCGACGCGGGCAGCTACGTGGTGTTGACGGAGGCGATGAACGGCCACGACGTGGGACGCGGCAGGGGTGGCGTCCCTGCGGCCCTGCGCCGGGTGACCGCGCCCGCGCTGGTGGCCGGGGTCGACTCGGACCGTCTCTATCCGCTGTCCCAGCAGGCCGAGCTGGCCGCGCACCTTCCCGGCGCCGACCGGCTCAGAGTGGTGGAGTCGCCCTACGGACACGACGGTTTCCTCCTCGAGACGGAACAGGTCGGCGCGCTGATCCGCGAGTTGCTGGGGTAGCCGGCACGGCGGCTCCCGGTCTCGACGCGTTGTCAGTGGTGTGTGGCACCTTGATCATGCCGTGCACCACTGACGAACCCTCCTGGAGCAGCCCGATGGCCGACACCCCGCAGTCCTACGATCTCCTCCCCGGAGCCGGGGACTCCCCCGTGATCCTCCATGTACCGCACTCCTCGCGGGAGATAACGGCCGAGGTGCGGTCCGGGATCGTGCTGGGCGACGCGGAGCTGGAGCGGGAGCTGGACCACATCACCGACGCGCACACCGCCGCGATCGCCGAGGCCGCCGCCGAGGCCGCCGGGATCACTCCGTGGCGGTTCGTGAACGGGCTGTCCCGGCTGGTGATCGACCCCGAGCGGTTCCCGGACGAGCGGGAGGAGATGCTGGCGTCCGGGATGGGCGCGGTCTACACCCGGACCACGCACAAGGAGGCGCTGCGGCCCGACGGGTTCGACCACGGGCCGCTGATCGAGCGGTACTTCCGTCCCTACGCACAGGCCATGACCGAGGCGGTGGCGGACCGTCTGGCGGCCACCGGGCGGGCTGTGATCATCGACGTCCACTCCTACCCCACCGCGCCCCTGCCCTACGAACTGCACGGCGTGGGCCCGCGCCCGCCGGTCTGCCTGGGCACCGACGCCTTCCACACGCCGTCCGGTCTGCTCGACGCGGCCCGCGAGGCGTTCGCACCCTGTGGGGAGACGGGACTCGACAGTCCGTTCGCCGGGACGTACGTGCCGCTGGAGTTCTACGAGAAAAGGGCGGAGGTGACGGCACTGATGGTGGAGATCCGCAGGGACATGTACATGGTTGAGCCGGGCGGTCCCGCGGGGCCGGGCCTGCGGAACCTGGCCTCGGCTCTCCGGACCCTGGTGGACGCGGTGTCGCGCTGACCGGGCGCCGTTCCCCTCATCCGGGTCAGGTGCGCAGCCACTCCGTCTCCACCACGTCCCCTGCGGTCCGCAGGCGCAGGGCGAACGGGCCGGAGGGCGGGGTGGCGCCGGTGAAACGGCCCATGTCGTCGGTGGTGAGAGAGGAGCCCGGCCGAGGTCCGCCCAGCACCTCGATCCGGGCCGGCTGGGGCGGCATCAGCTGCCCCATGAGGCCGTGCGCGCTCACCTCGACGTCCACGGTCACCTCACCCGCGCTGAAGGTGAGCATGCGCGGCGGGTGCTCGGCGCCTCTGACCGGGATGGCGTCGACCAGCGAGTCGAAGGTCAGCTCGGCCACCTTGGCGTCCAGGTCGTGCAGGGCGTAGGCGTCCACGGCGATCTGCAGCAGCGCCGGGGGCAGCGGGTCCAGGACGGCGGCGGCCTGCCGGAGTTCCTCCTCCAACAGGTCGGCGTCGGCGTCCGAGCCGCGCGGACCGTCCACGGTCTCACTCATGTCGTTCACCTGATCTCCTTCAAGGGCGCCCCGGTCTTCGGGCCGGAGCGGGGGCACCTCGTGATCGGGTGAAGTGCCCGCCGTGCGTTGCGAGAACCGAGCGCGCACACCGTGCCGATCGAGAACCAGGACGGCACACCCGAGCTTTGCTCGACGAACCGGGCAGGTTCCGTCCCGGCCGGTGTCGAGGGAGTAGGACCTCGTAGGTCGCTGACCTGTGGGGCTTCCTGAGCCAGGAAGCCCCCTGCTTCAACCGGGGGAGGGTTCAAATCGCCCCCCGTGCCTCGAGCCGGGCCCGCAGCCGGCGCAGACAGCGCTGGCGCAGGGGCCCGATACTGCCCACCGCGATACCGAGCGCGGCGGACACCTCCTGATAGCTCGGCGGCGGCGAGGCGATCAGCACACGCAGCAACTGCCTGCACCGGTCGCCGAGTTCCTCGAACTCCTGCCACATCCGCCGTACCCGTTCGCTCTGGGCGGCGGCTTCCTCCGCCTCCAGCAGCGACTGCTCCGGTGTGCCGTCCTCGCTGACCCGGTCCAGGAGCTGCGGGTCGTCCGTCAGGGTCAGCCGGCGCGCGTTCCTGAGCACCTTCAGGCACTCGTGCCGCGCCGTACTGGCGAGCCAGGCGCCCGTCTTCTCCGGTTCACGGATCCGCCCCAGATTCTGGGCGAAGCGGAACCACACCGTCTGGTAGACCTCGTGCGCGTCCGCGTCGGAGAGCCGGTGGGCACGCACCACGGACCACACCAGGGGGCCCAGCCCCTCCACGATCGACTTCCAGGCCGCCGCGTCGCCGTCGGCGGCGGACCGGACCACCACGCCGACATCAGTACGGTCCACGCTCCCACCCCTCGTGTACGGCACGTCATCGTACGCCGTGGAGGAGATGGTTCCGGACCTCATGTCCGGGCGGAGGGGAGCGCGACCGGCGTGGGACTCCAGGTCGCCGGAATGAGCGCCGGCACGTTCGCCCCGCGCACCTCGGCGACCTCGCTGTTCGCGTCCATCAGCTGCTGTCGGGCCGCGCGGGTCGGTCTCGGCCCGCGCGGTCATGTGGGCAGCGACCATACCGACGGCGACGGGCGTGGCGAACGAGGTACCGCTCCACTGGGCGAGGCCCTCGAACATCACCTGGTCCGGCTTGCCGGAGCCGCCCTCCTCGCTCAGGACGCCGGCGTGCCGGGGGTGCCGGCAGGTACAGGCGTAGCCGAAGCCGTAGCGGCAGGCGTCGTAGGTGGAGTGCTGGTACACGTACGGCACGGGGGTGTCGAAGCCGGTGAGCGCGCTGGTGAGGCGCTCGCCGGGAGCGTAGGCCTTCACCCAGGCGCCGTGGTTGCTGAAGCAGGCGCCGAACTCGCCGTCGCCGCGCAGGGCGCCGACCGACAGGACGGCGTTCTCGAAGCCGGGGAGGTCGGCGTAGGCGGCGGGCCAGAACGGGGTGGCGCTGGAGTTGTTGCCGGCGCATGCGACCAGCAGGGTGCGCTGCTGCCGGAGTTCCCGCATGAAGGCGTCGACGCCGAGCAGTCCGTCGGTGCGGCCGTTGGAGGTGCCGGCGGAGAGGCTGAGGATGTCGGGCCAGCCGTCCTGGTCGACGGCCTCGAACAGCTTCTCGCCGAACTCGGACTCCAGGATGGCGCCGGCGTCGTTCAGGGTGCCGCGGACGGTGATGTCGGTGTTGGGGGCGACGGCCGCGACGAGCCCCGCGATGAACGTGCCGTGGCCGCAGTACTGCCTCAGGATGCCGTCGTCCCCGCACTCCTCGACCTGGGCGTCGCCCCGGGTGTGGGCGAGGAGCGGGTAGGAGCGGTAGTCGTTCATGAGGCCGGTGTCGATGACGAGTACCCCGACGGCGCCGGCCGGGGTGTGGGCGCCGTCGGCTGCGGCCGGGTTGGGCTGCGCGCCGGCCTCCACGGGTACGGGCTCGTCGCCGGGGCAGGCGTTGACCGCGATCGACACCACGTGGTTGCGGCTGACCAGCCGACGGCCGGTGCGGCCCTCCGGCTCCCGCAGGGCGCGCAGGGCGCCCGCGACGGCCGGGTCGCCGCTGCCGTCACCCTGCCCGGGGTCGGCGACCCGGATGCGTGTGATGCCCGAGCGGTTGGTCTCCGGGCTCGTCCGGCGCACATGGTCGGCGGTCAGGCCCGCGAACGTGGTGAAGTGCCGGCGCACGGTGTCCTCGACGAGGCGCGCCTCCTCGCCGTCGCGGGCGAGCACGACGCCCTTCTCGTAGAGGAACTCTCCCGCGTCGTCCGGGCCGACCGCCAGGGGGATGTCGGGCATGGAGCGCTGGATCTGGTCGTACTGCTCACGGAATCGCTGTGGTGCCATGGCGTGTCCTCCACCGGGGCGATGGCGGCCGGGGCCGCGGAAGCTGTCGTAGAGCGGTGCTGTCGTCGTAGAGCGGTGCTGTCGTGGAACGGAGCTGCCATGGAACGAGGCTGCCGGAGAACGGTGCGGATGTCGGGTGGTGCCGGTGTCCGGCCGGGCTGCCGGAGAACGGCGCGTCGTGAATCAGAGTCGTGGGGCGGCTGTTTGATACAACATCGCACCTGTGAGGCACGGTTGCGGAGCACTACCATCCATGAGGTGACAGCGGGAAGCGAACCGGTGCTGGAACTGCTGCCGATGGTCTTCGCCGACCCGGGCGAAGCCCTGGCGAGGGCGGAAAAGGTGCTGGGCGACCGCCCCTCGCCGCTGCACGCGTCCGTCGCCCACCAGGTGATCGGCATCTGGCAGCGGGACTTCGGCGACCTGCGGCTGGCCCTGACCCATCTGCGGCGGGCCCGGGACTGGGCGGCGCGCGCGGACTCGGCCGAGCGGGAGGCGGACGTCCTGGGCACCCTCGGGGTGGCGCTGGTGCACGCGGGGCGCACCCGGCAGGGCCTGGACGCCCTGGGCCGTGGAGTCGCGCGCGGCAGCGGGCACACCCGCGCGCGTGTGCTGTTCCGGCGTGCCTATTCGTGGTGGGTGCTGGGACACCACAAGGAGGCGCTGGAGGACGTACGGCGGGCCATCACCGTGCTGCGGCAGGCGGACGACGTGATCTGGACGGCGCGCGCCCTGACCCTGCGCGCGACGGTGCATCTGGCACTGGGTGCGGTGAGGCAGGCGAACGCCGACTTCACCGCGGCGGAGGCGCTGTGGGACACCACGGGTCAGGAGCACGACAAGGCGGACTCGGTGGAGAGCCGGGGTCTCGCCGCGTTCCGTTCCGGTGACGTCCCGGCGGCGCTCAGGCTGTTCGACGAGGCGGAGGAGCGCTACGCCAAGCTCGGCACGCCGACGTTCATGCTCGACATCCGGCGCTGCGAGGTGCTGATGGCGGCGGGACTGCCGTCCGAGGCGCTGGCGGGGGCGGACGCGGCGGTCAGGGCGCTCGACGGGATCGGCGGCCAGTCCACCCGTAAGGCGGAGCTGTTGCTGGCCGCCGCGCGGGCCGCCCGGCTGGCGGACGACCCGCAGACGGCGATCGCCCGCGCGGCGCTCGCCGTACGGCTGTTCACGGGGCAACGGCGCACCTGGTGGGAGACGCACGCGCGACTGGTGCTGATCGAGGCACGGCACGCGGCCGGGCGCGGTTCGGGGCGGCTGGTCGCGGAGGCGGCGACGGTGGCCGACCGGCTGGCCTCCCTGGGCGCGCCGGCGGCGCCGGAGGCGTCCCTGCTCGCGGGCCGGATCGCGCTGGACCTCGGCTGGACGGCGGACGCCGAGCGGCATCTCGCGGTCGCCGCCCGCAGCAGACGCAGCGGGCCTCCGCTCGCACGGGTGACGGGCTGGGCCGCGCAGGCGTTGCGGGCGCAGGCGGCCGGGTCCGCGCGAGGTGTGCTGGAGGCCTGCCGTCGGGGGCTCGACGTGCTCGACGACCACCGGATGACGCTGGGCGCGTCGGAGCTTCGGGCGCGTGCCACCGCGCAGGGCGCGGAGCTGGCCGCCCTGGCCCAGCGGGCGAGCCTGGTCTCGGGCGGGCCGCGGCGGCTGCTGGTGTGGAGCGAACGCTGGCGGGCCACCGCGCTGTCCACGCCGCCCACCCGGCCGCCCACCGACCCGGTGCTGCTCAGCGGCATGACCGCCTACCGGGAGATCGCCGCCCGCGCGGAGGAGGCCCGGATGGACGGCAGGGCCGTGCCGGCACTGGAGCGGGAACAGCGGCGTCTGGAACGGGAGATACGCTCCCGCACCCTGCACGTGCGCGGTACGGCGGCCGACGTCCGGGGCCGCTTCGACGTCGGGGGCCGGTTCGACGTGGGCAGGCTGCTGCGGCGGCTGAGCGACAGCGGTGACGGCCGGCTGGTGGAACTCGCCGTGCTCGACGGGCGGGTGCAGGTACTGCTGTGCGGGCAGGGGCGGGTACGGCGGTTCGAGGCGGGCCTGCTGGCCGCGGCGGAGACCGAGGCCGAGCATGTGCAGGCCGGGCTGCGGCGCCTCGCCCATCCGGGGGCTCAGGCGCGGCTGCCGGTGGTGGAGGCGGCGGGCCGGCGTCTGGAGGAGCTGCTGCTGGGGCCGGCGGCGGCGCATCTGGGCACCGGCCCGCTGGTGGTCGTTCCGCCGGGGCGGCTGCACCGGGTGCCGTGGGCGCTGCTGCCGTCGCTGCGGGACCGGGTGTTCAGCGTGTCGCCGTCGGCGAGCGGGTGGCTGCGTGCGCGGGAGACCGCGCCGCCGCCCGGTGGCCGCCAGGTGCTGGTGCGCGGTCCCGGGCTCGCGACGGGCGGCGCGGAGGTGCCGGAGCTCGCCGGCCGGTACGGCGGGGCGAGGGTCCTGGAGGAGGACGACGCGAGGGTGGAGCGGGTACTGGAGGAACTGGACGGGGCCGAACTGGCGCACATCGCCGCGCACGGCGAGTTCCGCGCGGACGGTCCGCTGTTCTCCTCGCTGCGGATGGCCGACGGGCCGCTGATCGTGCACGACTTCGAGCGGCTCGACCGCAGCCCGTACCGGATCATCCTGTCCTGCTGCGACACCGCGCGGTTCGCCAGTGTGGGGGCCGACGAACTCCTGGGTCTGGTCACGGCGTTGCTGCCGCTCGGCACAGCGGGGGTGGTGGCGTGCAGCGCGCCCGTCAACGACGCCGCGGTGGTGCCGCTGATGCTCGCGCTGCACAAAGGGCTCGACGCGGGGCTGTCCCTGGCCCAGGCCCTGCGCGACGCGCGGGCCTCACTGCCGGACGACGCGGTGCACCGGGCCACCGGGTGGGCGTTCTCGGCGTTCGGCGCGGCTTGAGCCGAACGGTCGGCCCCCGGCCCGGAGTACGAGGGGTCAGGCGGGCTGCGTCTCCCGGAAGTCGGTCGGCCGGAGTTCGGTCGACCTGAAGTGGGTCGGCCGGAGTTCGGTCAGTCGGGGCAGGGCGGTGCGGTCGCTCGCGCCGAGGCGGGTGTAGGCGCTGTACAGGTGGTTGCCGACGGTACGGATCGACAGGGTGAGGCGTTCGGCGATCTGCCGGTTGCTGAGGCCGGTGGCGGCGAGGGTGACGATCTGCCGTTGCCGTGCGGTGAGTTCGCCCAGGACCGGACCGGCGAGTGCCGGGGTGCGGGCGCCCTGGCAGCGGCGGGCGAGGGCGACGGCACGCGTGCGCGCGGTACGGGCGGCGCCCGGGTCGCGGTGGACGGCGGCGGCCTGGGCGTACGCCTCGGCCGCGAACAACAGGAAGCCGCGCCGCTCCAGTTCGCCGGCCGCGCGGTCCAGGGCGGGACCGTCGGCGTGCGTGAGGGCGTCGGCATGGGCGGCGAAGACACCGGTGAGCCGCCCGGCGGCCTGCTCGGGAGTGCCCAGGCGGACGGCGTCATAGGGGTCGTGCGGGGCGTGGGCGGGGTGCCGGACGCTCGCGAGGGCGAGCGACTGGGCCTCGGCGAGGGCGAGTTCGGCTCCGGCTTCGACGGCCGCCCCGGCTTCGGCTTCTACTCCGGCTTCTGCTCCGGTACCGGAGGGGCCGGAGGCCGTCGTGCGCAGTCCCTCGCGGGCCCATGCGGCGGCCTCCCGCACCTCGCCCCGCAGCCGCGCGTACCGGGCCCGCAGCGCCGCGTACCCGGCGGGCACCGGGAGACCCTCTGCCACCAGCCAGTCCCCCACGGGCGCCGGGACGGTCCGGACGTCGGCCTGTCCGATCAGTGCGGTGAGGGCGGTGGCCTCGGCGTCCAGGGCGGGTCCGTACTCCTCGGGCGCGCGGGCCAGCCGACGCGCCCGCAGTCCGCCGGCCGCGGCCCGCAGGACGGGGCCGTGCAGGGGGTGGGCGAGACGGACGGCGCCCTGCTCGTCGACGTGGACCAGGCCGTCGTCCTCCAGGCGTTCGAGAGCGGCGAGGTCGAGGGGGCCGGGGCCCGCCGGGCGGCCCTCCGCTCCCCTCGGGTCGTCCACGTTCACCGGCAGGGGTTCGGCGAAGGCCAGGCGGTCCAGCGTCTCGCGTTCGCCGGGGTCCGTGCGGGTGAGCAGGTGGGCGGTGTGCTCGCGGACGGCCGGCGTGAGCGGCACCGGGCCCCGCCAGGCCCACTCGTCCGTACCCGGTACACGGGTGAGGTCCCTGTCTACCCGTAGTAACCCCAGGAGTTCGCGCAGCAGCCGCAGATCGCCGGCGGCGAGGCGGTGCAGCCGGTTGACGGTGAGGGGCTCCGGGGTCCGGCCCGCGCCCACCGTGACCAACTGTGCGGTCTCCTCACGGGGCAGCGGTCCCAGGGGCAGGCGGGGCAGCAGCTCACCGGTCCACAGCCGGGACACCGCGGCGGGTACGGGAGCTCCGTCGGTGACGACGATCAGGAGCCGGGTGTCCGACCGTACGGCGAGTTGATGGACCAGGGCGGCGGAGGAGTCGTCGAGCAGGTGGGCGTCATCGACCAGCAGGGTCCTTACTCCGGACAGGAGTCGGACCGCTCGGTGCAGGGTGACCGATTCGGGCAGCAGAGGGGCGAAGGCGGCGAACGGCATCCGGTGGGACTGCGGGATTCCGGCGACTTGGGCGCAGTCGGTGCCGCGGACGGCCTCGGTGACGAGCCGGGTCTTGCCCCGGCCCGGCGGTCCGGTCACCACGAGGCCACGCCGGGCTCCGGCCAACGACCGGCGGATCAGATGCAGTTCGTCCTCCCTGCCGGTGAAGGGCCAGAGCGGCAAGGGCTCCGGCGCCACCACGTCCCTCATGGACGGCGTCTCCTCCCTCTCGTGGGGCCGGAACGGCGGGTACGGCGTGGTCGTGTTCCCCGGCGAAGTCGTCACATCAACAGGAGCGGGGATACTCACGCCTGATACAGGGCGAGTTGAGTAGACCCCGACTCAGGCGCCGGGGGCCGTCCGTGGGGCACCCTCTCACCCATGGCCCCTCGCTACTGCTCGCTGACGCGGCAGCCGGCCCCCGTCTTCGCGCCGGGGCTCGCCGCCGAGCGGCTCGGCGCGCTGACCGCCGGGCGGCGGATGTGGGTCAACGGCACCGTGCTGCACTACTGCTTCTTCCGCGGCGACACCGACGGGTCGGTCATTCCCGTGCCGGGAACCGGCCGGACCCGGTGGGTGTCGTGGGGCGGCTCCAAGACGCAGCAGGACGTGGTGCGCGAGTGCTTCGCCGAGTGGCAGGGCCTCGGGATCGGGCTCGTCTTCACCGAGGTCCGTGACCGCTCGGAGGCGGAGGTGCGCATCGGCTTCCAGTCCGGCGGCGGCTCCTGGTCGGCCGTGGGCAAGGAGGCGCTCCTGGCGGGTCTGCACGAGCGCACCATGAACTTCGGCTGGGACCTGACCGAGCCCGGGGAGCGTGGGACGGCCCTGCACCAGATCGGCCACGCCCTGGGCATGCTGCACGAGCACCAGAGCCCCTGCGCGGGTCTCCACTGGGACGACGAGGCCGTGTACGCCGAACTGGCGGGCCCGCCCAACCACTGGAGCCGGGAACGGACGCACCACAACATCCTGCGCAAGCTGGACGCGAACGAGGCCAACGGCCCCGTCTGGGACACCGATTCGATCATGGGGTACGCCTTCGCGCCGGGGCTGATACTGGAACCGGAGCAGTTCCGCGGGGGCGTCCATCCGCCCGGCACGCTGTCCGCGGCGGACAAGGAGTTCGCCCTCGGCTGGTATCCGCCGGCCGAACGGTCCGGCCCGCCCGCGCTGGTGCCGTTCCGCTCGGTGCCGCTCGGTCTGGGCCCCGGCGAACAGGCCGACTTCCACATCGACCCGGTGGAGACCCGCGACTACACGGTGGGCACCTTCGGCGACGGCGACCTGGTCGTCGTGCTGTTCGAGGAACGGGCCGGGGAGCCCCGCTACCTCGCCGGGCACGACGACGGAGGAACCCCGCACAACGCGACCCTCGCGGTCCGGCTCGTCAAGGGCCGCCGCTACTACGTCCGGATCCGCCTCTACTCCGCACGGGGTTCGGGCGAGACCGCGGTCATGTGCTGGTAACGGCACCGGTCCGCTGAACACTGACCCCACGACCACTGTCCGGCGCCGGGGGGAACGGTCGGGAGTCGGTCACCTTCGGGGGAGGGTGACCGGCTTCCGGCCCACGGCGCGTCCGGGACCGCGGCGGCCGTTCACCCCGGGGCCGGCGATCAGGCGGTACGGACCTGTGCGCGAAGGGTCTTCAGCGATCAGCGGGTCCCCGTACGGACGACAGGCCTCAAGCCCGGAAACCCAAAGGCCTTTTCGCGTCGGTGCACGATCCCCGTGAGCAGATTCCCTGTCGGCGGGCGGCAGTTGACACGCCGGAACCGTCGCCGGTCTTCGTCGACACCCATATGCCTCACCCCGTTAGAGTGCGCAGTGACACGATGAAGATCATGGGAGTGCGCTGAAACATGGACAATCTACTGATAGTGCTGGTCGGGGTGGCCCTCGGGGCCGTCTATTTACTGCCCTCGTACCTGGCATTCGCGCGTGGTGCGAAAGACCGGTGGTTGATCCTCCTCATCAACGTCGCCTTCGGGGCGTCGCTCATCGGCTGGGGTGTGGCCCTCTACATGGCCACCCGCACACCGAAGCGGGCCAAGCCGCTCACCCAGTAGGACGACGGGTTCTGTGCCCAGGGGGCACACCGCACTCCCACCCGCTGACGCCGCTCAAGAGTGCCTGCCCCAAGTATGGTCAGGGCCGGTTCGGAGACATCCGAACCGGCCCTGACCTGCGACTCTCACGAGTCGGGACAACATGATTTGAACCTGCGCCCCCCTGCCCCCAGTGAATGAAATACCGTCTGAGGGGGCCCGTGAGACGTGTGTAAGAACCCATGGAACGACGAAGCCTCGGCCGGTGAACGCCGTCGCGCCGGGGCTTCCCGCGTATCTGCAGCCGGTCCCGCATCTGCTCGCGCGGGGTCACCACGGCCAGCCGATCGGGGTGGTGCGAAGTCCACTGCCCCGGCCCGCATTCCGGGCGCAGCACCCAGACGGTGCCAGCGCGCACGTCCGTGACGACACCGCGCCGGCCGGCGTCCTCGTCGTGGATCAGGTCACCCACCCAGGGCTTCCGCTCGCCGCTCACGCATCCTCACCGCCCCGCAACTCTGCCCACACCCGTTTGCCCCGCGGCAGCAGTTCGGTGCCCCAGTGAACGGCCGGCTCATTCACGAGTACGAGACCACGCCCGCCATCGTCCTCGTCGTTCGGCTCCTTGGGCACAGGGAGCACCTTCGAGAAGTCCACGACACCGATGCACACCCGGGCCACCCCGGGCCGATCGACGGTAAGCCGGATGGATCCCATCCGAGCGTGCCGGACGGCGTTGGACACCAGCTCGGAGACGATCAGAGCGCCGTCGTCGGCCAGGTCGTCCAGACCCCAGACGGCAAGCGCGACGCGCACCAAGCGGCGCGGTGGCGGCGCTCTCCGGCTCGCACGGCAGGATCTCGCTGTACCCGGGGTAGCCGGTAGGACGCGCCCGCGTTGTAGGTTGCGGCATGTCGGTCTGCTCTCTCAGATCGGCCAAGCCCCGGGACCGTTCGCGCGGTCGCCGGGGCGCTTGTCCACTCATGTAAGCGACACGCCAAGGACGCTGACAGGGACGCAACGTCCCACTTTCAGCACGCTATTCGCTGACCCCCAGGAACTCCGCCAACGGCCGCAGCCCCGGCGGGTGGTTGGGGAGCGCCCACAGGTCACGCACAATGGCCACGGCCAACGTGTGGTGCTGCATCCATGTCGGCGCCACCCGGCGCAGGGACTCCAGAGTCTTCACGGCCCCGGCAGCATCCCCGATGTCCGTGTGGGCTCGTGCCACGTCCAGCAACAGCCACGTCCGCCAGGACGGCGGGGTGTCCTGGCTCAGCCGCATTCCCTTGGCCAACGCCAAGGCGTCCTGCGGGTGCCCGTACTGAACAGCGAGGCGGACGCGTTCAATGCGGACCGAAGAAGGGCTGAAAACACTGACCATGCGATGGTCGCCACCGTCGGGCAGCTTCGAGACTCGGGCGGCTTCCTTCTCCGCCGCCTCCATCATCGTCGCCGCACGCTCGTAGTCCCCGCTCCTCGCGGCCGACGTGGCGGCGCTCATGGTCAGCGCTCCCCACACCTTCAGGCCGTCGGCTGTCTCGCCACGGCCTGCATTCACCATGTCATCGGCGGTGCGGAGGGCAATGCTCAACGCGTCCTCCAGGCGACCTTGCCGCTGATAGGTCCACGCCGTGGAGTTGACGATCATCGGCAGAAGCAGCGGATCGGAGGACTCTCCCGCAGCGTCTATGGCTCGCTCCAGGCTCGTCAGAGCAAGGTCGGTCTTGCCCATCCGCACGGCAACGTGTCCGGCGAGCTGAAGCGCCTTGCCCAGGGCTGCGAAACCGGCCCCGCGGTCGTCGTCGTTGCCCGAAGCCGTGGCGGTGCGCGCATCGGAGAGCAAGTCCGGCAGCGCCTTCATCACCGTGTCGAACTCCGCGGCGTGGTACTGCGTCCAGCCGTCCGCGATCTGCTCACGGAGACGGTCCAGCGAGAAGTCAGGCCCGGGCGGCTCCGTCTCCGGTCCCCAGAGCACGGGCATGATGGCGCGGCGTACGGCCACAAAGCGTGGTCCGTCGTTCTCTCCTGTGGAGGAAACCGCAGGCGGGTCACCCAGGAGCGTGGTCAGTTCCACGCCGAGACCGTTGGCCAGTGCGTGCAATGTGGGCAGGCGCGCCGAGTGCTTCCGACGCTGTTCGAGCTGGCGGATCACATCGACGGACACGCCGGAGCGCTCGGCCAGCTCTTCTTGCGTCAAGGAGGCCAGACGGCGCAAGCGGCGCAGGGTCCGTCCCAGGTCTTCGTTTGCCACGCTGCCACGGTACGCCGCCACGACCGGGAGAGAGCGCCACCGAAGGCCGGTACAGCAGCCCTCTTGGTCCCCCGCCGCCGAACAGCTGCTCTCGCGCAGTTCTAGCCTCGGGCTTTCATCGCTCGGGGTCCGGTTGCCGGACTGAGAGAAGAAAAATGGTCCTGGCCTGGGAGGATACATCTTGTTGGCGGCTGTATCGGCTAAGACCATGTCCTACATGGTCAGTTGGCAGCTGTGTTGGACATGGGGAGTGGACGGTGGGGATGGATCGTTCCGGACGGCCTGTGGGAGATCGCAAGGCCGTTACTGCCGCCGGCACGGGTGCGTCCGCAAGGCGGCGGAGTCGCGAACATCGACGATGAGGCGGACTTCGCCGCGATCATCTACGTGCTGGTCAGCGGCTGCGCCTGGCGGGCGCTTCCGCCGTGCTTCGGGGCCTCGAAGTCGACGGTCCATCGCCGGTTTGTCATCTGGTCGCGGGCCGGCGTGTGGGGACGACTGCATCAGAAGATTCTCCAGCGTCTGGACGAACAAGGACTGGTCGACCTCTCCCGTGCGGTCCTCGACTCCGCCCACGTCAGGGCTAAAAAGTGCCTCTATGGCTTTCGTCAAGCTGCTGCGGTGACCGGGGGTTCGTAGAAGGTGCCGTCTCTGAGCATGGCGAAGAGCACGTCGATGCGTCGTCGGGCGAGGGCGATCAGGGCTGCGACGTGGTGCTTCCCTTCGCGGCGCTTCCTGTCGTAGTAGGTGCGTGACTCCGGTTGTGAGAGTGAGGCGAACGCGGCGAGGTAGAAGGCGCGTTTGAGCTGTTTGTTGCCTCGCCGGGCGGGGTGTTCACCGCGGATGGAGGAGCCGGAGGCGCGGGTGACCGGGGCCAGGCCGGCGTAGGCGGCCAGGTGCCCGGCCGTGGCGAAGGCGCTGCCGTCGCCGACGTCGATGAGGATGCGGGCGGCGGTCCTGACTCCGATGCCGGGCATGGAGGTCAGGACCGCGGAAAGAGGGTGAGCCTCCAGAAGTTCCTCGATCCTCGCGGCGAGGAGTCTGCGCTGGTCCAGCACGGAGCCGAGCGTGGAGACGAGACTGGGGATGATCAGGGCGGCAGCGTCGGTGCCCGGGACGATCACGCTCTGCTCGTCGAGTGCGGTGAAGATGTCCTCGACCAGGCGCTCGGCCATCCGCGGCGCCTTCGGCCGCAGCAGGGTGGCCAGCCTGCGTCGTCCTGCTTTCCGGAGTTGGGCCGGGGAGCCGAAGCGTTCGAGCAGGGTGAGCACGGCGGGGTGGTCCAGGCGAGGGCCAACGACCTTTTCCAGCGGTGGGTGGATCTGTGTCAGCAGGCCCCGCAGGCGGTTCTTGGTCCGTGTCGCCTCGGTGGCCAGGTCGTCGTCGAACCCGGTGAGCATCTCCAGCTCGGCCACGGTCGCGTCGGCCGGTTCAACGGCACGCAGTGTGTGTGGCATCGCTCGGGCGGCGTCCGCGATGACGTGTGCGTCGCGGGCATCGGTCTTGGCCTCACCCGGGTAGAGGTCGGCGATGCGCCGCATCGTCAGGCCCGGGAGGTAGGCGACGCGGCAGCCCGCGTCACGGGCCACGGCCAGAGGCAGCGCGCCTATGGAGGCGGGCTGGTCGACCACCACCAGAACAGTGCCGTGTTTGGCCTGGAGCCTGGCGAACACCTCACGAAGCTTCGGTTCGGTGTTGGGCAGCCGCTTGTCGAAGACCTTTTTGCCCGCTGGGGTCAGCGCCGTGGCGTGGTGTTCGCCCTTGCCGACGTCCAGACCCAGGTAGACGTCGATCTCGCCGTCAGCGGTCACGTGCTTGCTCCTGTGCTCGTACTCTTCCCGGCCCTCACCTGCGGCATCAGCGTGCCGGCATCCACGTTACGAAGAGACTGCCTCCCCCGTCCGGGATCGGTGCTCAGGCCTCTAATCAGCGGTCTGCCAATGCCTTCGATCCCGGTGACACCACTTTTTCGATCATCATCGACGAGGGGGCGAAGTCATGCCGGGGCCGAAGGCCGGGAGCCTCCTTGCGAGGCCACGAAGAAGGTAACGGGGGCGAACTTGCAGGTCCGAGCCCCGTGGACCGGGGCAAGCCGGGTTCCAAGATGCATGTCCTGTCCGACGCGAACGGACTGCCCCTACGCGTCGGAGTCTCCGCGGCTAACACCCACGACAGCCAGGCCCTGAAGCCGATGCTGTCCCATTTCCACATGGGACACGAATCCCACGCGACCGATTCCAAGCCCCAGCGCCTGCACGCGGACAAGGCCTACGACATCCCTCACCTGCGGCGATGGCTGCGCGGCAAGCGGATCGGCGTGCGGATCGCGCGTAAGGGAATCGAGTCCAGCGAACGACTGGGCCGCCGTAGGTGGGTGATCGAGCGGACGATGTCCTGGCTGTCCGGCTACCGCCGGCTCAACCACCGCTACGAGCGCGACCCCCGCAACTACCTGGCCTTTCTCGGCCTCGCCGCCGCGTTGTGCTGCTACAAGCGACTCGTCCGCCTCACCATGTAGGACACGGTCTTAGAAGTCACGAGGCATCATCAAGGGTTCACTTGCGTTCGCCCGTCCAGCCTTCCCCTCGCCTGTTGCACCCCGATGGCCGAGACGCTCTTGGGCTTGACCGCTCCGCTTCACACCCCGCCGTTACCAGCAACGCATGGGAGCGCGGGGACGGGCCCCGGACACTGGCCCGAAGTTCAGCCGATCGATACCTCCTTCACGTGGCTGGACTTACTTACGCGGAGCGACTTCGTGTCGCACACTGAGCGCTTCGGTTGGCGGGCTTCGCCAACTGAAGCGCCCAGCGCGGAGCGTGTCCGTTACCGTCTCGGTCCTGCTGCGGCGTACAGCACGGTGCCGGTCGCCAGCAGGACCCACGCGGTCGCGGCGGACGCCGTCGTAGCGGGGGAAATGATCATCCAGTTGCTCACCTCTCCCGCGATGCCGGGCGGAACCGGGACGAGGAGGGTGAACGCGAGCCAGCCGACCGGCAGGGTCCATGCGAACTGTGCCCCGCAGAGCACCGCCCCGAGCGCGGCCAGGCCGACCAAGCCCGCGCTGTCGCGGACGACGAGCGCGGCCGGGGCGAGTTTGGCTCCCGCCGCCTGGACCGCCAGCAGCGCCGCCCCGGCGACCGCGCCGGCCAGCAGCACGTGCGCCGCCCGCCGGGGCATCCACCGGATCGCGGCCGTCCGATCCAGCGCGGCGTCCTGCCCACCGAGCCCGACGGAAGCGGCCGCCACGTTCGCGGTCAGGATCAGGACCGCGGTCCCCAGGCTCATCGGGCCCGCGCCGTCCTGGTTGAAGGTCCACGCCGCCAGCGCGACGAGCGCGACCGCTGCGGCCGAGGTGGGCACCTGTCGTGAACGGGCGTACAGGATCAGCCACCTCATTGCGACGCCTTCCCCGCCAACACCTCGGTGTACTCCGTGCAGGAGAGGGCGGCGGCGTGTACCTCGGCCATCCGCGAGCGTTGCTCGGCCGGTGACAGCGCCATCAGCCGCTGCCAGACGATGTCGGCGTCCGCCTGTTCACGCTGCGAGTACGCGTAGGAGTCCGGCTTCTGCAGCGGTTTCAACTGGTGATCGCCCAGGGCCCAGCTCGCGGCGATGCTCTGTACGGGGATGTCGACCTGCCCCCCGCCCTCCCAAGGGGTGCGCGGTGCGCAGTTCGGTACCAGGCCCTCGGCGACCAGGAGGCGGGTCAGTTCCGCCCCCGTCGCATGGGCGATCAGCGGGTCGTCGAAGTCGACCAGCACCGCGTCGCCGGAGAGTTGGCGGTCGTCGCCGAGCGCGCGCAGCTGGGTGTCCTCCCGCACCGAGTTCGGTGCCTTGTCGCCCAAGGCGTCGTGCAGCACGCGCAGCGCGTCCTTGCCGCGCGACGCGAGTTCGGGCAGGTGTGAGCGGTTTGCCTGTGTCACGCACACCGGCCCGTCGCAGACCAGGGTGGCGGCGGCCTTGTCGATGACGTAGGTGTCGCGCGGAGTGGCCGGGAGGATCAGCAGGGCCAGGGCCGCGCCGGCCAGGACGGGGGCCACCGCGAGCAGTCGGCCTCGGAGGGTCGCGGCCGACAGCAGTGCGAAACCGGTGGCGAGCAGGCCGAGCAGCCAGAGCGTCTGGCCGAGGTGCACGGAACCGGACAGGGTCAGCAGCATCTCCCGCGGCTCCGCAGTCGCCGGGAACAGCAGAGCGAGCCGGTTCGGCGCGACGCTCGACGGCAGTGCCTCATCATGGCTCGGCCGCAGGGAGAGGGTCGTCAGCAAGAGGAACACTGTCAGGGCCGGCGGGGTGAGCGCAGAAGGCACGGCCCGCGCGAGGCCCATGCCGAACACGGCCCCCGCGACGAGGGACAGCGCCGCCACCAGAGAGATCGGCAGCCAGCCGAGACTCGTGTAGGCGGTGGCGCCGAGGGCCACCTGGACTCCGCCCACGAGGACCAGGAGGCCGAAGCCGGACGCCAGCACGAGTGCCGTTGCGCCGGCCGGCAGCGCCGCACGGCGCCAGGCCGGCAGCGACGTGGTCGTCAGCAGTTCGGTCATCCGTGAGCGGGAGTCGCGCAGCCCGTACACCGCCCCCAGGCCCACCACGAGCGGCCACCAGAAGCTCAGCAGGTACCGGGTCCACAGGGCCATGGAGGTCCACTGGGCCGTCCATCCCGCGTCACCCTGCCACCAGATCCCGTCGATCAGCAGGAGGACCGCCAGGCTGCCTGCCAGGACGACGGCGCCGGGCCACGGGGCGATGGAGCGCTTCAGCTCGATGCGCAGGACACGTGCGTTCACCAGGTGCCTCCCGGCTGCTCGGAGCCCTGGAGCAGCGCCGAGTAGCCGCGCTCCAGGGGGCTGCCGCCCGGGTGTTCGGGGCCGCCCGCCGCGGCCAGGTCGTCCGGCGTGCCTTGGAAGACGAGGCGGCCGTCGGCGAAGAGCACCACGTCGGAGCAGGCGGCCGCGACGTCCTCGACCAGATGGGTGGAGACGACCACACACGTGTCGCGGCCCAGTCCCTGCAACAGCTCGCGGAAGCGCAACCGCTGCGCCGGGTCCAGGCCGACTGTCGGCTCGTCCAACAGCAGCACCGCGGGATCGTTGACGATGGCCTGAGCGATGCCGGCCCGCCGCACCATGCCGCCGGACAGGGTCTTCATCCGATGGTCCGCGCGGTCCGCCAGGCCCACCCGTTCCACGGCCCGCTGGACGGCCGCGGGGACGGCTGCCTTCGGAACCTCCTTCAACCAGGCCATGTACTCGACGAACTCACGCACTGTGAAGCGCTTGTAGTAGCTGAAATCCTGCGGCAGGTAGCCGATCCGGCGGCGCAGGGCCCGGTAGTCAGCCATCGCGCCCACGCAGGTGCCGAGCATCTCCAGTTCGCCCTCGGTGGGGCGCAGCACGGTGGCCAGCGTCCGGATCAGGGTGGTCTTTCCCGCTCCGTTGGGTCCCAGGAGGCCGTGGGTGCCGATGCCCAGGCAGAGGTCGAGTCCGTCGACGGCCATCTTCTTGCGTCCGACGCGTACTCTCAGGCCGCTGGCCCGGATCTCCCAGGCGTAGGTTTTCGGCGCGGTGTCGGCCGCGTTTGTGGTGGGCATAGTGCGGTGGTCCCTTTCGAAGGTCGACGATGGTTTCACAGCGTTGAGTACGCGTTTCTGCGGGCGATCACGGCGCCGATGCCGAGCGCGAGGAGCAGCCCCCACACGGGCAGTTGGTCGGGCTGGAAAACAATTCGCAGGGCAAGGGGGGCGTGGCCGGTGACCCACGTGGGCGCCACGACGACGACGCCCCACGCGACCGCCAGCCCGGTGGCGGCGCGGGTCACGCCGACCAGGCTGCCCAGCGCCAGGGCGGTGGAGGTGAAGGCCAGGGAGGGCAGCAGCCACTGCGCGGCCGTCATGGTTCCGGTCAGCCAGCCCTCCACCAGGAGCCCGGGCAGGACCACCACGAGAACCGCCGTGGTGCGCCTGAGGAGCAGGGGCAGGCCGGCTCGGGCGGTCGAGGCCGTCAGTTCGTACGCCGGGTCCAGGCCGCGCGACCACGATGCGGCGACACCACACAGCGGCAGCACGGGTGCGATCGCCAGCACGGGAGAGATGTCGCCGAAGAACGTAGGCGGCGCGAGCGAGTCCAGCAGCAGCGCCATCAGGGTAACCACGACGGTCATGGCCAGCCACGGGGCCATGGCCGGCGTCAGCCAGGCCGACAGCCACCTCGGGCGGTGTCGCCGCGAGGGTGTCCTGACGGCCGCGTCCAGCTGCGGTTCCAGACCGGCCCGGACGGTGTCGAGGAGCGTGGCGATGCCGGGCACCTCGGTGGCCACGGAGGCCGCCAGACGACTCCGGCACATCGCGCACGTCTCCAGATGGGCCTCCAACGCCCACACCGCGTCCACGGCCATCTCCGTATCACCACGTGCGTAGTCGTCGAGCAGCCGCATCGACGCGTGTTCCCCGCTCATGCCAGCGCCTCCCGCATCGCGATCCGGGCCCGGCGGGCGCGGGTCTTGACCGTGCCTTCGGGCAGTCTGAGCAGGACGGCGGTCTCCCGCACGGAGAACCCGTCCAGCACCATGGCCTGCAGGACCTCTCGAAGTTCCGGCGCCAGTCGCCGAAGAGCGTCACCGACGTCCCCGTCGACGGTCCCGGCCAGTGCCTCGTCCTCCGCCGCGGGCACCACCGCCCGCTCGGCGGCGGCGACCGGCGGCTCGGCATGGTGGGCACGGCGCCGGAACGCGTCGACGAGGCGGCGCGCCGCGATCGTCCACAACCATCCGACGGCCGTCCCGCCGACCGCGCTCCCGGCGAACGCGCCGGCCGCGCGCCACACCGCCAGATAGGTCTCCTGCATGACCTCGGCGACGATCTGCTCGTCCGCGCAGCGGCGGCGCAACCGCACAGCCAGCCACGGCGACGTGCGCCGGTACAACTCGTCGAACGCCCCGCGGTCACCTCTGGCCACCAGCCGGACGAGGCGCTCCTCGTCCAGCTCGTCCAGTGCTCTCACACGTGATCTCACACCAGCCAGACGCCCGATGGTGCGCACAGGTTCTACGTCTGACGTGGTTTGCGTCACAGTGCCACGCGTGGAGGATTCCGATCCCCGTGAACCCCGGTCGCCGGTTGCGATCCGGCTCGTGATGAACCCTGGCGCCTCGTGGTGCTGCACCCTTCTCGGTGCAGCCCTGACCAAGTACGCCGACTGACTCGCAGTCGCAATCGATGCCGAAGGTCCAGCCCGCCAACTGAAGCACTCACTGTGCGACACGAAGTCGCTCCGCGTAAGTAAGTCCAGCCACGTGAAGGAGGTATCGATCGGCTGAACTTCGGGCCAGTGTCCGGGGCCCGTCCCCGCGCTCCCATGCGTTGCTGGTAACGGCGGGGTGTGAAGCGGAGCGGTCAAGCCCAAGAGCGTCTCGGCCATCGGGGTGCAACAGGCGAGGGGAAGGCTGGACGGGCGAACGCAAGTGAACCCTTGATGATGCCTCGTGACTTCTAAGAAGCCATCTCAATTGGCTCGGTAGGCTGTCGACCATGGCAGGGATCGTTGAGCGGCTGGTGCCGGATGAGCTGTGGGAGCTGTTCCAGCGGGTGGTGCCGGAGGCGCCCTCGCGGCCGCAAGGTGGTGGTCGGCGCCGGCACGGCGACCGTGAGGTGCTGGCCGCGATCGTGTTCGTGGCGACCTCCGGGTGCACGTGGCAGCAGCTGCCCGCCGCGTCGTTCGGGCCGTCCGGGGCCACGGCCCACCGCCGGTTTGCCGAGTGGACCAAGGCCCGGGTGTGGGCCAAGCTGCACCGCCTGGTCCTGGACGAACTCGGCTCCCGGGGCGAGCTGGACCGGTCCCGTTGCGCGATCGACTCGGTGAACATGCGGGCCCTGAAAAGGGGGATCTGACGGGCCCGAATCCTGTCGACCGGGGCAAGTACGGGTCAAAGATCCACCTGATCACCGAGCGGACCGGTCTGCCCATCTCCGTCGGAATCTCCGGCCGCCGGCCGGCTCCTCACCCTCGTCGAACAGACACGGCGGGCCGGTCAGCCCGTGGAGTTCACCGAAGAGGGCACACCGGCCGAGTCGACCGGCAGCGCCGACCTCGTGGCCTACCGGGTGGTGCAGGAGTCCCTGACGAACGCCCTCAAGTACGCCCACGGCAGCCGCACTTCCGTCCGGGTGCGCCACGGCTCAGGAGAGATCACCGTGGAGGTCGGCACGGACGGCTCCGGCTCGAAGACCCCCGGACTCTCCGGGAGCGGGCGCGGCCTGGCCGGTCTCCGTGAACGGGTCGACGTCCTCGGCGGCGACTTCAGCGCGGAGCAACAGAAGGACGGCGGCTTCGTCGTCCGCGCCCACATACCCGCCGGGAGCCCGTCGTGACCGCGCCCATCCGCGTCCTGATCTGCGACGACCAGGTACTGATCCGCACCGGACTGGCGACGATCATCGACGCCCAGCCCGATCTCGAGGTCGCGGCCGAGTGCGGGGACGGGCAGACCGCCGTCGACCTCGTCGGACAACTCCGCCCGGACGTCGTGGTGATGGACATCCGCATGCCGGTGCTCGACGGCATATCGGCCACCCGCCTCCTGGCCGGCGCCGGCGTACCGCACCCCGTCAAGGTGCTCGTGGTGACGACGTTCAACCTCGACGCATACGTCTACGAGGCGCTCCGCGCCGGCGCGAGCGGCTTCCTCCTCAAGGACGCGCCACCGGCCCAGCTGCTGCACGGGATCCGGACCGTGGCGGCGGGCGCCGCACTGCTGGACCCCGAGGTGACACGCCCGCTCGTCGGCCGGTACGCCGTCCGGATCCGCCCCACCGAGGACAACGGGCCCGACGTCCCGCTGACCCCCCGCGAACTGGAGGTCCTGCGCCTCATCGCGGACGGCCTCTCCAACAACGAGATCGCCGCGGCCCTCGTGATCAGCCGGGAGACGGTCAAGACCTTCGTCTCCCGCATCCTCACGAAGCTCGGCCTCCGCGACCGCGTCCAGGCAGTCGTCTACGCCTACCGTCAGGGCCTGGTGTCCTGAGTGCGTTGTGGCAAACCGGATCTTGTTCGAGCGGCAGCGGGTGATCATCTGGACGGAGGTTCGGGTGCGGTCGCGGGCATGAGAGAACGGGCCCCTTGGTAGTGACGCGGTTACGACACCAGCACGACCAAGGAAGCCCGTTGCCTGATCAGTTGAGCAGTATCTCTGTGCATGCGTCCACCGCGGTCACCCCTGGGTGTGACTGCTACGTGCACCGGTTCGGTTCGCTCGCTCCGGGACGGCGGGCAGGCTGCTATCCGAGTGACATGACGGATGCGGAGTGGGCCGAGGTCCGCGCCGCGATGCCGGTGCCGGCCTGGCTCCTGAAGCGGGGCGGGCGCCCCGAGGCGTACTGCCACCGGACAATGCTCGACGCGGTGCGCTACCTGGTCGACAACGGAGTGAAGTGGACGGCTCTGCCGGTCGATTTCCCTTGCTGGCGGGCGGTCTACGACTTCTTCCGCCGCTGGCGGGCCTACGACTATGCGCGTGAACTCTACGAACGCCTGCGACGTTCGGCGAGGGAGCGCGCCGGCCGCAACGCCGAGCCCAGCGCGGGAGTCATCGACAGTCAGTCGGTGGACGCCTCCGAGACCGTCGGCGAGGACAGTCGCGGATACGACGGCGGCAAGTCACGTGACGGCCGCAAGCGTCACATCCTGACCGACACCGAGGGCCTGCTCCTGGAAGTGACCGTGACCACGGCCGATGTGCACGACTCCAAGGCCGCCCCCGCACTGCTGGAGACGTTCATGCAGCAGCCGGGCGGCTGCTGAAACTGGTGTGGGTCGACAGTGCCTACCAGGGTCCGGCGCTGGCGAAGGCGTTCGCCCGTCACGGAGTCCGGACCGAGGTCGTGCGCCGCTCCGACGGACAACGCGGATTTGTCGTACTGGCCCGCAGGTGGGTCGTGGAGCGGACGCTGAGCTGGCTCTCCCGCTCACGCCGCCTCAACCGCGACCACGAACGCCGCCCCGACCACCACGCCCAGATGGTGTGGTGGGCCGCCGTGATCAGACTGTCCCGGCGCCTGGCCGCAGACGCTCCGCGCTGGCCGGAGAAGCGTCCCGGCCGACTGCTCCGGGCTCAGGCATGAACCGTCCGTCCTTCGCCCGCACCAGCCAGCCCCGCTTCTCCAGCACATAGGCACGGTGACGGATCTTCTCCACCTCGTTCTTGATCTCCGCCTCCCGGCCCACCGCCCGCGTCAGCTCCACCCCGTTCACCGGCCCCGAAGCGGCCACCACCGCGGCGAACACCTCCCGATACAGGCCGCTGAGCACCTCCTCACCCATGCCCGACCGCCACACCGGCGGCCGCCCGCCATGCCCCGAGCCCGGGCCGCCCGATCCCACGGCGGCAGCCATCTCACCACCGGACGGCACCGGAACCGGCGTATTCACCGGGCTCTCCCCGGCCAGCACCGACACAAGCTCCTCACGCCCCACCCGGGCCCGCTCGACCCGCTCCCGCGCGGCATCCACCTCCGCCTGAGCCTGCTCCAGGACCTCCGTCCAGGACTCCAGATCCTGCCTCGCCCGCGCCTCACGCTGTTCCATCAACCCCAGCACCGACGGCATCGCACCCTCCTCGATCCATAACAAGCCGTCCGCTGCCTGCCCCTACCCCAAGGCGATCATGCCCCGCACACGAAGAAGCCCCTGCTCATCGAACAGGGACTCCCTTTGCCACAACGCACTGAAGCCGACCACGGCCCCTGACGGGCCCCAGAGGAAGCCGGTGTCGTCGAAGATCAGCGCCTGCGGCCGGATCGCCGCTTCTATCTTCCAGGCCAGCCGGGCCCGCACGTGCGCCGGATCCCACGGACTGGTCGTCACGAAATGGGCAAGAGCCTGCCGGTTCCCGTCCTCACCCAGCCGGGCCGCCATCGGCTCGACCGACTTGCGCTGCCCATCGGTGAGCAGACCCCGCAAGTAGACCTGCCCCCACCGACGCTGATCATTACGCGCGAACGGCTCGAAAACCTCTGCCGCGAAGCCCTCCAACTCGCCACGCCCAGATGCAATTTCCTCCGGAGTCACGCATCTTCAACGACACACCGGACCCACAGGACACGCACCATCAACGCCGACCTGACCAAGCCCTACTAGGAGCTCGCACAGATAAGCGTGTGCTGACGGGCGCGGTTCGGGCGATGGTCCCAGCGGTGGGTCGTCCATGACCGCGGTGCCCGGCCTTACTGTGCGAGATTTCCACGCCGTTGGTGGGTGCCGGTGCAAGCGGCCAGACGACTCCCCCACGTCGCACCGGTACAACCGCCCCCTATGCTGTGCGAGGACGTGCTTCTGCCCGAAGTTCGCTCGCCCCTGCCAGTAACAGGCATGAAAGACAGGCGAGTTCGGGCCCAACCGAAGAGATCACCTGACACACGCTGGTCTGGGGCGCCCGTACCGCATCCGGTTCGAAGGGAACCTGTCTTGCCGAAGGCCGTTGTCATTACTGGTGCAAGCGATGGAACCGGCGCCGCCGCAGCGCGCCGACTGGTACGTGACGGCCACGATGTGGTCATCGTGGGCAGGTCCGCAGCCAAGACCGAGGCGGTCGCGGACGAGCTCGGTGTGGACTCTTTCGTCGCCGACTACGCCGACCTGAAGCAGGTGCGCACCCTCGCGGAACAGCTCGCCGACCGCTGCCCGCGCATCGACGTACTGGCCAACAACGCCGGAGCGATCCTCGGCGACCGCCATGTGACAGCAGACGGCTTCGAGGAGACGTTCCAGGTCAACTACCTCGCCCCGTTCCTGCTGACCCATCTGCTGCTGGACACCTTGCTGGCTTCCCAGGCCCTTGTCGTGCAGACATCAAGTAACGCCGCACGGCTGTCGGCACGCGTCGACCTGGACGACCTCGACAACGCGCGAAACTACTCACCTGTACGCGCCTACGGCAACGCCAAGCTGGAACTCGTCCTCTTCACCCGGGAACTGCACGACCGCTACCACGAGCAGGGCCTGTCCGCGGTAGCCTTCCACCCCGGCGGTGTCGCGTCGAACTTCGCCACGGCCAGCCGGAGTCCTGTGGGCATGCTGTTCCGGACCCCCGTGCCGCGCTTGTTTTTCCAGTCCCCGGAGAAGGCGGCCCGACACCTGTTGCAGTTCGTCACCCCCGCCTCCGAGGACAGTGTCGTCTCTGGTGCGTACTACGAGAACGGCAAACCTCGCACCATCAAAACGCCGCCTATCGGGCCGCAGCTGTGGGAGGCCACTACGGCGTTGCTCGACCTGAACAAGGGGTAACAAGCCGCAGATCTGGTGCGGGGAGCTGGTCAGGTGCAACGGCCCTCGCCGCGCATGGGGCGTGGCCCATTATGGAAGCGCGGGCACAGCTGCCTGGTAATCAAAGAGCGTCATGACTCCATGACCACATGGGCTTGTGCCCATTCCGTTGCTAGAGCCTCGGTAGCACCTATCCGGGCGACCTTAACTTGAAGGTCCTCCTGCCGTACTGACCTGTGTCGCGATCTGGCTGACGCGGGGTATGCCGAGATCGATCACCTGGTGTTGACGGACTTGCTCTGCATCAAGCTGAGAAGCCGTTGTCTTTCCGAGCATGATGGCTGCGTTTCTGCTGGTCAGGCATAGTCCGGTTCTCGTGCGGCAGTGATGGTATGTCTTGTTGTCTCCTCGGGAGGTGCCGGGTGCCGTCGGTGATGGGGTTGCTGGAGGAGCGGGAGCGTGCGGCCCGACAGCGGGTGGAGGTTCTGCAGGCCGAACTTCGGGAGGCGGAGGCCGCGTGGGAGCGGTTCGTGATTGCCCGGGAGACGGTCGGGCAGGTCCTCGCGGAGCCGCGCGACTGCGAGCGCGTGCCGGTGGCTGCGCCTGATCAGCGACCGCGACCGGTCGCCGGGCCGGTGCCCGGCTCGGTGGTGCCGGTGCGGACAGCAGGACTCGGCACTGCCGTGCTGGCACCGGACTACCGGCGGATGATGGCCGTCCTGGCTGAGCGGGGTGGAGAGGCGATGGACTGCCGGCAGCTCGCCGTGGCGCTGGGTCTGGAGCAGGTTCCGGCGAAGGCCGAGGGGGTGCGGTCGAAGGCCAAACGCCTGGCTCAACGGGGCTGGCTCATCGAGGCGGTGCCGGGCCGGTTCAATGTCGCGGACGGGCAAGCCGGCGGCTCATGACCATGCTCATCGACCACCAGATCATCGCCTCGGCACTGTCGGTGCGTTCCTCGTAGTATTCCAGCCGTAGTTCGGTATCTTGGCTGGTCAGCGGCCTGGTGGCGTGGAGTGTAGCGGGGAGGGCGGGTGCGCGGGACGGACTTTGCCACCGCGCCCCGGCGAATAGGTAGCCGCGTCGTTCGTAGTGGCTCTGGCGGGCGCGTGTCTGGTGGCGTCGTCTCCACCGTGACCAGTTCAGGGTGTGGTCGCGGCGTGTGGGACGGTGCGGGGGTTCAGCTGCCAGGAGACGGCGGATCTCGGCCGGCGTGAGGTCCACGAGGTCGGGAGTGTCGTCGTCGGGGCCCCTTTTTCGCGTTCCTGGGCGGCCAGGGCGGCGAGGAAGGCGTGATGCTCTCGGAACGCGTCGTCATGTACAGCGCCCTCGACGTCGAGGAATGGCTCCGCCACCGACGTACCGTCCCGAGCAAGGGGCTCAATGGCCGATAAGACCAACGTTCCTGTCGGTGTCCGGCTCTCCACCGATATCGAGTACCGTCCTGATCGCCCCACTCCGTATCGGGCACGCGTCCGGTGGACCGATCCGACCAGCAAGCGCCGCCAGTCACTGTCCGAGGGAAAGGACAGCGAAGAAGAGGCCCAGGAATGGCTCCAGGCCATCATCGAGGCCGCACAGACCGGCCTGAGCCCGTCACTGGCCACCATGAAGCTCGCCGAATACGGCGAAGCGAACATGGACCTGGCCCTGCGCGGCCTGGAGTTGAAAACGCTGCACCCCTACCTCGCGGGGTGGCGGATGCGCGTTGTCCCCGCCCTGGGCCACCTCGCGGTGCGGATGATCACCAATGGTGTCGTCGACCGCATCGTGCAGAACTGGATCGCAGACGAGCACAGCCGCTCCACGGTGAAGAACACCATTGCCGTCCTGGTCCGCGTCATGGAGCAGGCAGTCCGAGACGGCATCATCAAGGTCAACCCCGCCCGGGTGACCGGCTGGCAGAAGCTCTACAAGCAGGCCGAGGACGAACTCCTCGACCCACGCGCGCTGGCCCTGCCCGACTGGGAGACCCTCCTCGCACTGGCCGACGCGCTCGTGGCCGCCTCCCACGACCAGTACCGCGGCTGGGGAGACGTGGTCATCTTCGCCGCGTGCACCGCCGCACGGATCGGCGAGGTCTCAGGCTGCCGCGTCGGAGACATCGACACCACCCAGTGGATCTGGACCGTGCGGCGTCAGACCACACCCGCGCCCGGCGGACTGACCGACAAGGGCACCAAGGGCAAACGGGCCCGCAAGGTCCCCATCGTCGAGGAGATCCGCCCCCTCATCGCCCAGCGCATCCTGTCCGCCGGCCCCGATCCCGATGCCCGCCTGTTCACCGGCCCGCGTGGCGGACGCATCTCCACCGCCGTCCTGCGCGACGCCACACACTGGGACGACGTGGTCACCAAGCTCGGCTACGAGCACCTGCGCCGCCACGACCTCCGGCACACCGGACTGACCTGGTTCGCCGACGCCGGAGTCCAAGTACACGTCCTGCGCAGGATCGCCGGCCACGGATCACTGACCACCACCCAGCGCTACCTCCACCCGGACGTACACAAGATCACCGCCGCCGGGGCGGCGCTCTCCGCCCACCTCAGCGCGCTGCGCGCGCCACGCTCGCTGCCGAGCCCGATCGTCGCGGCCCGCTGACCTCGGTCAAGGACGCCGGTCCCCAACTGGTCCCCAAGAATGATCAAGGGCCGGTTTCGGATGTCTCCGAAACCGGCCCTGACCTGCGACTGTCTCCAGTCGGGACGACAGGATTTGAACCTGCGACCCCTTGACCCCCAGTCAAGTGCGCTACCAAGCTGCGCCACGTCCCGATGCGTTCCGCGCGGCGTCCCGCATGATCACGCAGGTCAACCCTACCGCATGCGGAAGGCGGCCCGGGGACGGCGGGCGCGGGGTGCCTGCGGTCGCGGCTCGGGCGGCGTGACTCCCGGCCCGGCCACGCTCTCCGTCAGCTCGCGCCACGCCTTCGCTGCCACCGGCACCTCCCGTTCCCCGCGCTCGGCGGACGGTGGACGGCGAGGTGACCCGCCCGGAACGCTTCGACACCGCCTGCGTGCCGTCGCCCGCTCGGCCTCCGTCCAGGTGATCGGCGGTCAGTCGGGCGCGAGCACCAGGCGGGTGAGCGGGTTGCACAACTCGACGCGGTCGCCGCCGGGTTCGTGGACGTAGAGGACTCGGGGACGATCCGGTCAGCCGCGCAGGGCCTCGATCACGCTGGTGGGGTGGGCGCGGACGGCCGCCTCGGGGTCCCTGGCCCTGATCGCTTCGATCAGGGCCAGATGCTCGATCAGGGAGTGCTGCGAGCGTCCCGGCCTGAGCGCCAACTGGAATCGGTGGCGGACCAGTTGGCCGTTGAGGCGGTCCAGCAGGGCCACGGCGGTCCGCTGACCGGAGAACTCCTGGATGCGAGTGTGGAGTTCCTGGCTGAGCTGGGAGTGGTAGGTGGGGGGTTCGCCGTCGGCCACGTCCTGGATCATCACCGTGCCCAGTTCGGTGAGCCGGTCCAGTTGCGCGTCGTCGGCCGTGGCGGCGGTAATGGCGGCGCACAGTCCTTCGAGGGCCATCCGGCATTCGGTGATGGCGACCGCTTCCTCCACGGTCACCACCCGCACCCGTGAGCCGCGGTTGCGGATCCGCTCGACCAGGCCCTGGACCTCCAGATCGATGAGCGCGGCCCGGATTCCGGCCCGGGTCACCCCGAACTGCTCGGCGAGCTCGTTCTCCACCAGCCGCTGGGCCGGCGCCATGTCACCGCGCAGGATCGCTTGTCGCAGCTGCGCGAAGGCATGCCGCTTGACCTGCTCCCCGGTGCTCGGGCGGCCTTGGTCAGGCATCGTCGCTCTCACCCTGAGTGGGTGCCTGGTGGCCCTAGGCCCAGCCAAACAGAATGGTCACCGATTTCTTTCGCTCCATTGCGGACAAATACCGCCCACCCGGTCCGCTCCTTGACACCCTCACTCGTGCACACTCAAGGTTTGTCTGGACAAGGATGAACGGAACAGGGAACGATCCGGGTACGGAACGGTCCGAGGAAGGGCTCTCATGGTGGATACGCTCGGTGTCGCCGTCATCGGATTCGGCTGGATGGGACGGGTGCACACCCAGGCGTACGCGCGGGTGCCGCACCACTATCCGCAGCTTGCCCTGCGCCCGGAACTGATCACGGTCGCGGAGGAGGTACCGGGCCGGGCCGAGGAGGCCGCCGCGCAGTTCGGGTTCGCCCGCACCACCCGCGACTGGCGCGACGTGGCCGCCGACCCTCGCATCCAGGCGGTCAGCATCACGGCCCCGAACTTCCTGCACCGTGAGATCGGCGTCGCGATGGCCGAGGCCGGCAAGCACATCTGGATCGAGAAGCCGGTCGGTCTCACCGCCGACGACGCCCGCGCGGTGGCGGACGCCGCCGAGAAGGCCGGCGTCCGCAGCGCGGTCGGCTTCAACTACCGCAACGCACCCGCCGTCGAGGCGGCCCGCGCGCTGATCGTCGCCGGCGACATCGGGACCGTCACCCACGCCCGCATCCGTCTGTTCAGCGACTACGCCGCCCACCCCGAGTCCGCCCTGACCTGGCGCTACGAGCGGGAGCGCGGCGGCAGCGGAGTGCTCGGCGACCTGGCCTCGCACGGCGCCGACCTGGCCCGCTTCCTGCTCGGCGACATCGCCTCGCTGACCGCCGACACGGCGATCTTCCTGCCCGAGCGGGCCCGCCCGGCAGGCGCCACGGCCGGCCACTCCCGCGCCGCCGGCGGCGAACTCGGCCCGGTGGAGAACGAGGACTACGTCAACTGCCTGCTGCGCTTCGCCTCCGGCGCGCGCGGGGTGCTGGAGGCCTGCCGGGTCTCGGTCGGCGAGCAGAACAACTACGGCTTCGAGGTGCACGGCACCAAGGGCGCCGTGTTCTGGGACTTCCGCCGGATGAACGAACTCGGCGTCAGCCGCGGCACCGCCTACCAGGACCAGCCGGTGAGCACGGTCCATGTCGGTCCGGGCGACGGCGAGTTCGGCGCGTTCCAGCCGGGCGCGGCGAACGCGATGGGCTACGACGACCTGAAGGTCATCGAGGCCCACCGCTTCCTGCGTTCCGTCGCCGAGGACACCGCGTACGGCGCCACACTCGCCGACGCCGTGCGCAGCGCGGCCGTGCTGGACGCGATGGTGCGCTCGGCCGAGAGCGGCGCGTGGGTGACGGTGGACGCCTCCTCCTGACGTCTCAGCGGGCCGCGCTCTCCCGGCGGCCCAGCCAGACCTTCAGCGGCACCAGCACCAGCCACCACCACATGGCGGCGGGCCCGACGACCAGCGCCAGCGGGATGGTCACGAGGAACACTGCCACCGTCGAGCCCAGGTCGGCGATGGAGAGCTTCTCGTCCCGCGCCGGGGCCGCGTCGCCGCGCAGCCAGGGGCGTCCGGCGAGGAGGACGGCCAGCGTGAGGTGGACCCCGCCGAGCGCGGCGACCGCCGCCGAGTAGATGACCACCGAGACGCGCTCGTCGCCGTACTCCGAGATCAGCGCGGTCGGGAACGGCAGCAGTGCCGCGATGCCCAGGCCGAGCACGGTCAGCGAGATCACCTGTCCGTCCACCTGCCGGACGGTGCGGAAGATCGCGCGGTGCTCGCGCCAGAAGCCGGCCAGCACCACCAGGCTGACCGCGTAGGCGCCCAGGTGGGGCAGCAGTTCGCGCAGAGCGTCGTGGTACTCCTCGGGGCTCAGCCCCTGCGGCACGGAGAGGTCCAGGACGAGCAGGGTGATGGCGATGGCGAACACGCCGTCGGCGAGGGTCACCAGCCGCTCGGGCCCGCCTTCCGGGGTCGGTTTCCTCATGCACACGACGGTAAGGGCTGTCCCGTGATCCGTGGTGGACCAGCGCGCGGCGTCGGATGCGGTGCGTCGCAAGACGGAGGGGCGTTCGGATACTGGATGTATGTGGACGTTCCGACAACGCGGCGAGGTGCCGTAGCCGGCGTCGCGCGCCCGCCGGGGATCACGGGACAGCCCTTGGGCAGCCCCGGCCCGCCGGACGGGGATACACGCCCGGGCCGCGGCTCCTGCACCGCGAGCCGTCACCCGGCCACCGTGCCGGGCGGCATGTTGTAGGGGGTGACCACCTGGATCGCGGAGGGGAGGGTGGGGCCGGCCGGTGGCAGGGCGCCGTGCGCGCGCATCACGATGTGGCAGGCCTCGCGCAGGTCCTGGCGCAGGTCGTGGTGGAGCACCGCGGACAGCCGGTGCTCGCGCAGCAGCCGGGCGTTGTCGTGGTCGAGGTCGTGGGCCACGAACACGGCGCACTCGCGCCCGGCGTCCTCGAAGGCCCGCAGGGTCGCGATGTTGCCGCCGCCGATCGAGTAGACGGCACGGATGTCCGGGTCGCGGTCCAGGGCGGCCCGGACGAGGTCGTACTGGGTCGCGTCCAGGCCCTGGCCCTCGGCGATCTCGACGAGGGTGCGCCGGGGGTGGCGGGCGCGCATGGTGCTGCGGAAACCCATCTCGCGCTCCTCCTCGTTGCGGAAGGATCCGCTGCTGAGGCTGGTGAGCACATTGCCGGGCCGCTCCCCCAGCCACTGGCCCACGAGGTACGCGGCGGTCGCGCCGGCCGCCCGGTTGTCGCTGCCGACGCAGCCGACGCGGGCGCTGGTGGGCAGGTCGGTCACCAGGGTCACCACCGGGATGCCCGCGGCGGCGAGCCGTCCGACGGCCTCGGTGACCCCGGGGACGTCCGGCGCCTTGAGGATCACCCCCTGCGAACCGCGCCGGGCGATCCGGTCGAGGACGCCGGTCAGTCCGTCGGCCGGGCCGGTCTCGCGGAAGTGGAAGCGGGAGCGGACCACCGCCGGGTGCAGCGCGGGCAGTTCGGCCTCCAGGGCGGCCCGCACGGCGGTGGAGAACCGCTCGGGCGACTGCATCACGATGTCCACCATGAACGTACGGCCGACCAGCCGGACCTGGGTGCGCTGCCGGTCCAGGTCGGCGATCGCCCGGCGCACCTCCTGCGCGGTGCTGTCCCGTACTCCGCCCCTGCCGTTGAGCACCCGGTCGACGGTGGCCTCGCTCAACCCTGCCTGACGTGCGATTTCCCTGATCGGGAAGGGATGGCCCATACGACCGGCTCCTGAGAATTCTGAGGGGTTTTTGATGGCTGGCTGCTGGTTGCCCGAAGGCTTTGTACTGACAAGAATGACAGAGCCGAGTCCCCCCGTGACCCGAAAGGACGACCATGTCCTTCTCCACCGCTTCCACCCCGGTCCAGCCGTCCGCCGAGCAGCGGCCCTGGCTGTCCGAGCAGGACTGCGACCTGGACGCCTTCCGTGCCCTGGTCGAGCGGACCACGGACCGTGCCGCCCACCCGCTCGCGGCCGCCGTGGAACGGAACGTGCTGCTCTACGACGCCGACCGGCTCGCCCTCGCGGACCGCCGCGAGGCTCAGGCCGAGCTGGTGCGCGCCCTCACCGACGGCCCCGGCATCGTGGTCGTCCGGGGTGCCTTCCCCGACCCGGCGGTCGTGGACCGGGCCACCGCCGTGTTCGACGCCCTGATCGCCCAGCAGCGTGCCACGGGTGCCACCTCCGGCGACCACTTCGCCAAGCCGGGCGCCAACGACCGGGTGTGGAACGCCCTGGAGAAGGCCGCCCTCCACGACCCGCAGGCATTCGCCGACTACTACGCCAACGACGTGATCGCCCTGGTGTCCGCGGCCTGGCTCGGCCCCGGCTACCAGGTCACCTCCCAGGTGAACGTGGTCAACCCGGGTGGCGCCGCCCAGACCGTGCACCGCGACTACCACCTCGGCTTCCTCTCCAACGAGGTCGCCGCCGCCTACCCGGCGCACGTACACCACCTCTCCCCCGTGCTCACCCTGCAGGGCGCGGTCGCACACTGCGACATGCCCGTCGAGTCCGGCCCCACGCTGTACCTGCCGCACTCGCAGAAGTACGGGCCCGGCTACCTCGCCTGGCGGCTCCCCGAGTTCCAGGAGTACTTCGAGGAACACCACGTGCAGCTGCCGCTCGCCAAGGGCGACGCGGTCTTCTTCAACCCGGCCCTGTTCCACGCCGCCGGCGCCAACCGCTCGGCGGACATCCGGCGCATGGCCAACCTGCTCCAGGTGTCCTCCGCGTTCGGGCGTGCCATGGAGACGGTGGACCGCGAGACCGTGACGGCAGCCGTCTACCCGGTGCTGCTCAGAGCACGGGCCGAGGGCGCCGGCGAGCAGTGGCAGGAGAACGTGATCGCGGCGAGCGCCGAGGGCTACCCCTTCCCCACCAACCTCGACAACGACCCGCCGGTCGACGGTATGGCCCCGCCCTCGCAGGCGGACCTCGTCCGGCGGGCGCTGCGCGAGGGCTGGACCGTGCGGACCCTGCGGGAGGCACTGCGGGCCGGCACCGAGCGGCGCGAGAGCTGACACCGCGCTCCGCCTCCCACCCTCCCGTCCCACTCTCCCGCGCGACCGGCTCAGGAACGGAAAGGACCCCGAACGGCATGGGACTTCTCGACGACAGGATCGTCCTCGTCAACGGCGGCAGCCAGGGCGTCGGTGCCGCCGTCGCGCGGGCCGCGGTGCGCGAGGGAGCGGCGGTGGCCGTCACCGGGCGCCGCCCCGCACCCGGTGAGGCCCTGGTGGCGGAGCTTGCCGCCACGGGCGGCAGGGCGATGTTCGTCCGCGCCGACCTGGCCGACGCCGAACAGGCCAAGGACTCCGTCGCCAAGGTGGTCCGGGCGTACGGCCGGGTCGACTGCCTGGTCAACTCGGCGGGGCTGACCTCGCGCGGAACACTGCTGGACACCACCCCGGAGCTGTTCGACCAGCACATCGCGATCAACCTCAAGGCACCGTTCTTCGCCATGCAGGCCGCCGTCGCGGACATGGTGCGGCGCGAGGAACCCGGCACGATCGTCAACATCATCACCTCGTCGGCGCACGGCGGGCAGCCCTTCCTGGCCCCCTACGTCGCCGCGAAGGCCGGCCTCATCGGCCTGACCCGCAACGCAGCGCACGCCCACCGCTGGGACCGGATCCGGATCAACGGGCTGAACATCGGCTGGACCGCCACCGAGGGCGAGGACGCCACCCAGCGCACCTTCCACGGCGCGGGCGACGACTGGCGCGAGCGGGCCTCCGCCCGGCTGCCGATGGGCAGACTCGGCCGGCCGGACGAGATCGCCGACTTCGTGGTCCTGCTGCTGTCCGACCGGTCCGGCGTGGTGACCGGCTCTGTGATCGACTGGGACCAGAACGTCCTCGGCGGCCTCGACTGACCGCCTTCCCCGCTCGTACGACCCCCCGCACGCCCCGCTCACCCCGCTCACCCCGCACCCAAGGAGCACCACCCCCATGCGCATCGGAATCCTCGGTCTCGGCCGCATCGGCGCCTTCCACGCCGAGACCCTCTCCGGACTCGACGCCGTCGAGTCGCTCGTCGTCTCCGACCCGTTCGCGGACGCCGCGAAGGCCGCCGCCGAACGGTTCGACGCCGAGGTCGCGGACTCCCCCGAGGCCGTGCTCGCCGCCGGCGTGGACGGCGTGGTGATCGCCGCGGCGACCGACGCCCACCCGGGGCTGATCCTCGCCTGTGTCGAGGCGGGCGTCCCCGTGTTCTGCGAGAAGCCGGTGGCCCGCACGATGGCCGAGGGCGTGCAGGTCCTGAAGGCGGTCGAGGGCCGGGACGTGCCGATCCAGATCGGCTACAACCGCCGTTTCGACGCCGGCTTCGTCGCCGCGCGGGAGGCCGTGCGAAGCGGGGAGCTGGGCAAGCTCCACACCGTGCGCTCGACCACGCTGGACCCCGCGCCGCCGCCGGCCGCGTACATCGCCGCCTCCGGTGGCATCTTCCGCGACTGCTCCGTGCACGACTTCGACATCATCCGCTGGGTCACCGGCCGCGAGGTGACCGAGGTGTACGCGGTCGGCGGCAACCGGGGTGCCGACTACATCAAGGAGGCGGGCGACGCCGACACCACCGGGGCGGTCCTCACCCTGGACGACGGCACCATCGCCGTGGTCTCCAACAGCCGCCACAACGCCCGCGGTTACGACGTCCGCATGGAGATCCACGGCTTCACCGACTCCATCGCGGTCGGGCTGGAGGACAAGCTGCCGCTGCGGTCGGTGGAGCCCGGGGTGGCCTTCCCTGCCGGCACCCCGCACGACTTCTTCATGGACCGCTTCACCGCCGCCTACCGCGCCGAACTCACCGCGTTCACCGAGGTCGTGGCCGGCACCCGGCCGTCCCCGTGCACTGTGGCGGACGCCCTGGAGGCGGGCTGGATCGCCGACGCGTGCACCCTGTCCCTGCACGAGCACCGCCCCGTCACCATCCAGGAGGTACGACAGGTGTGAGAGACACCGGGGGCATACCCGGGCCGCGAACAGAATCGGTCAAGGGCTCCAAGCCCTTGCGGATCGGCATCCTGGGGCCGCGCGGATCACGGAGCGCTCCCTGATCGTCCCCGCCCGTGCGGGTGGTCATCGCCTCGTCGCGGTGGCCGCCCGCGACCGCTCCCGCTCCGAGGCGTTCGCCGCGGCGCACGTGGTGGAGCGGGTGCACGGCTCGTACGCCGAGCTGCTGGGCGACCCCGAAGTAAACGTCGTCTACAACCCGCCGGCGAACGGCCTGCACGGCCCGTGGAACCTCGCGGCGCTGGAGGCGGGCAAGCACGCCCTCACCGAGAAGCCGGCTGCGAGCAACGCCGAGGAGGCGGAGGAGGTACGGGACGCGGCCGCGCGGTCCGGCGGGGTCTTCATGGAGGCCTTCCACTACCTCTTCCACCCGGTCACCCGGCGCCTGCACGAGCTGCTCTTCTCCGGTGAACTGGGCGAACTCCGCCACGCCGAGGCCCTGGTGACGATTCCGGCCCTCGGGTTCCCGTGAGGTGCGTATTCCTCTCCTCTGAGTCCTGTCCTTCGGTGGATCAGGCGACCGGGCCCCGGACGCGGCGCGCGGCAGTCACGGCCGGGCGGCGCGGCGGAACAGGGCTGTCCAAAGGAAGGGTTCGCCGAAGCGGGGGGACTCGGGCGGTTCGTCGTGCATGCGGCGCAGTTCGACCTCCGTCAGGTCGGAGAAGATCCAACGCAGGGATTCCGGTGTGTAGGCCAGGCCGCCATGGAGGCGGGACTGGCGATAGAAGTCGGTGTCGGGGAGTTCGGACCCCATCTCGCCGGCCGCGAAGCAGGTGAGGGCGAACAGGCCGCCGGGCGCGAGGGCTTGGTCGAGGAGGGTGAGGTAGCTGATGCGGCGGTGCGGCGGCAGATGGTGGAAGCAGCCGGAATCGTAGATCAGGTCGTACGGGCCGCTGAGGTCGGTGTCGTGGAGGGTGAAGGCGTCACCGCAGCGGAATCGGACCTTGGCCCCTGCCTGCCGGGCGCGGTCCTCGGCCCAGGCAATGGCCGTCGGGGAGAGGTCGACGGCGTCCACCTCGAAGCCCAGCGAGGCGAGGTGGAGTGCGTTTCGGCCCGGTCCGCAGCCCAGGTCGAGGGCGCGCCCCGCGGTGATCAAGCCGTGGTCGAGGTACGCGACCAGGTTCTCGTCCGGCTTCGCCACGAAGAACGGGACCGGCTTGGAGCGATCGGCATAGAAACCGTCCCACCAGGAGGCTGCGCCGACCGTCCAGCGGTCGGCCTCCGGCACGAACAGGCCGTCCAGGAGCCTGAGCACATCGTCCACCGTGCGGATGTTCCGGTCCATCGAGATCTCCTTTCGCGGTCGTGCGATCGTAGGTCAGAATGAAGCAGAAGCCCAGGTCAGGCAGTGCGACGAAAGGCTGCTGCCGGCCGTGAGAAGGACGCGGCCGAGGAGGGGGACGGGATCACCTACGGGTCAGGGCGAAGCCTTTCCTACGACACCGCCGCAGGCCGCTGCGGGGACAATACCGGCGGCGCCGGGCCAGGAACTTGGCCACCATTCTGATCGGGTTCCGCGCGGCGTCTCAGGCAGTCGAACTTGATTCTGCTGTACGCGAGTTGGGCGCGCGGTCGGCGGCGATGACGCCAAACGGTACAGGCAGCGAGGGGTCGCCGGGCTCCCCACCGCGCATTTCCGAAAACTATATTGCGCAAATTCTGCTTCATATCTACGGTGAGGGCATGCGACCGAAGCGCGAGCCCGAGCAGATCACCGACCTGTCCCGGCTGAAGGCGTTCACCAGCCCACTGCGGATGCAGCTCTACCGGCTGCTGTTCGCCGCGGGCACGGCGACCGCCTCACAGCTCGCCGAGCAGGTCGACCAGGCGCCGTCGCTGGTCAGTTACCACCTGCGCAAGCTCGCCGAGCACGGCTTCGTGAGCGAGGCGAGCGGCCGGAGCACCGACGGTCGTGAGCGGTGGTGGCAGGTGGCGTCCGAGGAGGGCTGGGGCTTCCGCCACTCGGACTTCGCGGGCACGCCCGAAGGGGCCGCTGCCGCCGGCGCCGTGACCCGCGGCATCCTCGACAACCGTACCGCCCAGTACCGTGCCTATCTGGACCAGAAGGCCGCCTGGGGCAAGGCGTGGACCGACGCCGCTTTCAGCTCCGAATGGATGCTCGACCTGACCCCCGCCGAACTCGCCGAGATGAGCGACGAGCTCGAGGCACTGACCCGACGCTGGCGGGAGCGTGGCAAGGCCGCCAAGGCGGTCGGCGACACCGAGGACCGCGAGCACGTGTCCGTGCACCTCTACGGCTTTCCGTTCCGGCCCTGACACGGCCGCCCCGACCTCCTGGAGCCCACCGTGGTCCCCGCAGGAACGATCCTGCCCGAAAGCGCCACCAAGCCGGCCTACCGCGACGGCAACGTGCTGCGCTGGCTCACCGCGTACACCGCTTCCCTTGTGGGCGACAGCGTGTACTTCGTCGCCCTCGGCTGGTCCGCCCAGAAGGCCGGCGGCCCCACCGAGGTCGGCCTCGTCATGGCCGCCGGAGCACTGCCGCGGGCGTTACTGATGCTCGGCGGGGGCGTGCTGGCCGACCGGCTCGACCCCCGCCGGGTACTTCTCGGCAGCGACGCTCTGCGCTGCCTCCTCATTCTCTCGGTGGCCGCCGGTATCGCGCTGACGTCACCGGCCCTGTGGACCCTGGTCGCGGTGGCGCTCGTCTTCGGCGCCGTGGACGCGCTGTTCGTACCCGCGATCGGGGCCCTCCCGCCCCGGATCACCAGCCCCGACCAGCTGGCCCGTGTCACCGGCATGCGCTCCCTGTCGGTTCGCCTCAGCCAGATCGCGGGCCCGCCCATCGGCGGCCTGGCCATGGGACTCGGGGGCACGGCGGCCGCCTTCACCGTCGCCGGCCTGCTCTTCGCGCTGTCCCTGCCACTTCTGCTGACGATACGGATGCGGCCCCTCGACACGCGCGGCGAGGAGCGGTCGGAACCCGGCACGGCGTGGAAGGACCTAGTCGACGGCCTGCGCTACATCCGTCGCCACCGACTCATCGGTCCGCTCGTCACCGCCGGCGCCGTCTGCGAGCTCGGCCTCACCGGCACCCTCAATGTCGGCATGGTGCTCCTCAACGCCGAGCGCGGCTGGGGCCCTTCCGGCTACGGCTGGATCGTCAGCGGCTTCGGCGCGGGCGCGGCGGCCGGCGCCATGCTGCTCACCGTCGCCGGCCGGCTGCCCCACGCCGGCCTGATGATGGCGGGAACACTGTTTGTCGGCTGCGTGGGAGCCGCCACCATCGCGCTGGTACCGGCCCTGTGGATCGCTGTAGTGCTGGCCGTGGTGATCGGGCTGAGCGCCGGCGTCTTCGGCAGCCTGGACAACGCCCTGATACAGACTGCGGCGGACCCCGCCTATCTCGGCCGGGTCACCTCTGTCGTCATGCTCACCATGGTCGGTCTCGCGCCCCTCAGCTATCCGCTGGTCGGCGCCGCCATCGGAGCCTGGGGCGCAGCCCCGGTGTTCGTCGGCTGCGGAACCTTCGCCGGCCTGGGCGTGGTCATCGCCCTGGCCTCCGGCGCGGTACGGCGAGCAGAACTGCCTCTGCAGCGGCCGAGCGCGACCGCCTAGCCCCGGAGGGCGTGCCGGGCGTCGACCCGGTCGATGCGGCGGTCGTCTTCTCCCGGACACCGGCTTCGCTGGAAGATGCCGCCGCACGCCCTGGACAGCGATCACTCGCTGTCCACAGGCATCCGGATCACGGCATACGCGCGGACGGCACCGCTGTGGATAAAGCGGGTGCTCCGCGAGATGCCCTCGACACCCGCACCGGACCACGCCACGGCCGGTCCGGCTCGGAGACCTGAGCACCGGGCGGCATGGTCAGCAGTGGGTCCAGCACCACTCGCCGACCCGCACGCAGCGTCCCCACAGAATGCGCCGGGGACGTCACATCACCTCACCGGTACAGCGCCGGTTTCTCCGCCAGTTCGACCTCCACCCGGCCGCCCTCCTCCAGGGCGCGGACTCCGGCCTCGCAGACGGCGGCCGCCGCGTAACCGTCCCAGGTGCTGGGGCCGCCGACCTCGCCCCGGCGGGTGGTGTCGACCCAGGCCCGGAGCTCGTCGTCATAGGCCCGGTCGAAGCGTTCGGTCCAGTCCTGGGTGATGGTGCCGCCCCAGCGGCCGGCCGCCTGGGCGACCAGGTGGTGGCCGTCACCGACACGGGCGGTGCCGCGTTCGCAGACGATCTCGGCCTGGACCTGGTAGCCGAAGCCGCAGTTGACGAAGATCTCGACGTCGCTGAGCGCGCCGCCGTCGGTCTCCAGGACGACGAACTGCGGGTCGCGCAGCCCGTCGGGCGCCCCGGAGGAGGATCCGGGGGCGTGCACCGTGACCGCCGTGATCTCCTGGCCCAACAGCCAGCGGGTGACGTCCACTTCGTGGGAGACGGAGTCGGTGATCAGCATGGAGCTGGTGAAGAAGGGTGAACTGGCCACGTTCCGGTGTCTGTTGTGCAGCATCAGGGGCCGGCCCAGCTGCCCCGTCTCCAGCAGCGTCTTGAGACGGACGTACTCGGCGTCGTAGCGGCGCATGAAGCCGACCTGGACGCGGCGGTGGCCGAGTGCCTGTTCGGCTTCTACGACGCGCAGCGCGGAAGCGGCGTCGGGGGTGAGCGGTTTCTCGCACAGGACGGGCAGGTCCCGCTCGAACGCGGCGAGCAGGGCGGCCTCGTGGGCCGGTCCCGGGGAGGCGATGAGCACGGCGTCGACGCCGGCCGCCGCCATCGCGGCGGCCGGGTCGGTGTGTACGGTGCAGCCGTCGATGCCGGCGGCCACCGCCTTGGCCCGTTCCGCGTCGGTGTCGGCGACGGCGGCGACCCGCGCACCGCTGATGACCCGGTCGATCCGGCGCACGTGGTCCGCGCCCATGCGGCCCGTGCCGATGACGGCGATTCCCAGGGGTTCGTTCCCGTGCACGGTTCTCGCCTCCCTTTCCGGGGGGGGGGCGGGTTCCAGGGGGCCGGGCGCCGGGGTCAGGCGCCGCAGGAGCGGAGGAACTTGCGGGTGCGCACCGCGATCGGCAGCGGCTTGTCCGGCTCGCAGGGGTACATGTCCTGCTCGACGATCGCGAACAGGTCCACGTCCAGCTTCTGGGCGGCGGTCAGGACCGCGCCCAGTTCCGGTACCCCGGCGGGCGGTTCGCACATCACGCCGCGCTGGACGGCGGGGCCGAACGGGATCTCGTTCGCGACCACGTCGGCGAGGATGTCCGGGTCGACCTGCTTGAGGTGCAGGTAGCCGATGCGTTCGCCGTAGGTCTCGATCAGCTTGACGCTGTCGCCGCCGCAGTAGGCGTAGTGCCCGGTGTCGAGGCAGAGGTTGACCAGGGAGGAGTCGGTGGAGTCGAGGAAACGCTCGACGTGCTCCTCGGTGTCGATGTGGGTGTCGGCGTGCGGGTGGACGACGATGTCGAGACCGTAGGTGTCCCGCACCTCCCGGCCGAGGCGTTCCATGCCCTTGGCCAGGTGGCCCCACTGCTCGGTGCTGAGCTCCGGGGACTCCAGGATCTCGGCGGTCTTGTCGTCGCGCCAGAAGGACGGGATGACGACGAGGTGCTCGGCGTCCATGGCCCGGGTGAGCGAGGCGACCCGGCTGACCTGCTCCCAGGTGGACTCCCACTCGGAGGGGCCGCGGTGCAGTCCGCAGAAGATGGTGCCGGCGGAGACCTTGAGGTCCCGCTTCTTCACCTCGTCGGCCAGGCGGGCCGGGTCGGTCGGGAGGTAGCCGTAGGGGCCGAGTTCGATCCAGGAGTAGCCGGCTTCGGCGACCTCGTCGAGGAAGCGCTGCCAGGGCACCTGCTGGGGGTCGTCGGGGAACCAGACGCCCCAGGAGTCGGGGGCGGAGCCCACCCGGATGCGGTCGAGCGCGACTGCCATGTCAGGTCTTTCCTTCCGGGGATGCCACTGCGGGGGCCTGGAGGTCTCCCTCCTCGGGGAGCTCCTCGACGTCGACGCCGCGCACCTGTGCCAGCTCGTGCTTGAGGGCCGCGAGTTCGGTGCCGCCGGCCATGTGGTTGGTGAGTTCCTCCAGGGAGACCTCGCTGCGGGCGGCGGAGAGCTCCATGGTGCCCAGGCGCAGGACGCTGAAGTGGTCGCCCACCATGTAGGCGTGGTGCGGGTTGTGGGTGATGAAGATGACGCCGAGGCCGCGGTCGCGGGCGGCGGCGATGTACTTCAGGACCACGCCGGACTGCTTGACGCCGAGCGCGGCGGTGGGCTCGTCCAGGATGAGGACGCGGGCGCCGAAGTAGACGGCGCGGGCGATGGCCACGCACTGGCGCTGGCCGCCGGAGAGCGTTCCGATGGGCTGTTCGAGGTCGTCGAGGACGATGCCCATGTTGCGCAGTTCCTCGTCCGCGGTCCTCTTCATCCGCTCGATGTCGAGACGGCGCAGCGGCCAGGGGCCCTTGGTCATCTCGGAGCCGAGGAAGAAGTTGCGCCACACCGGCATCAGGGGGACGACGGCGAGGTCCTGGTAGACGGTGGCGATGCCCTTGCCGAGGGCGTCGCGCGGGGTGGAGAACCGTACCGGGGTGCCGTCGACGAGGAATTCGCCCTCGGTGTGCTGGTGCAGCCCGGAGATGATCTTGATGAGGGTGGACTTGCCGGCGCCGTTGTCGCCGAGCACGCAGGTCACGCGGCCGGGGTGGACGCTCAGGTCGACCCCGTGCAGGGCGCGGATGTTGCCGTAGGACTTGCCGGCCCCGCGGAGTTCGACCAGGGGGTGCTCCCCGTCGGGGGCGGTGTCCTGCAGGACGGCACCGTGGGTGCCGGTCGTGTCGTCGGTCATTGCGGTCACCTCCGGGTCGCCGTGCGCTGGACCCACAGATTGATGAGGACGGCGCCGAGGAGCATCACGCCGAGGAAGGCCTTGAACCAGTCCGGGTTCCAGCCGGCGTAGACGATGCCCTGCTGCACCATGCCGAACATGAAGGCGCCGAAGACCGGGCCGATCGCGGAGCCGTAGCCGCCGGTCATCAGGCAGCCGCCGATCACCGCGGCGGCGATGTAGATGAGCTCCTGGCCCACGCCCTCGCCGGACTGCACGGTGTTGAAGGAGAACAGCTGGTGCATGCCGACGAACCAGGCGCCGAAGCCGACCAGCATGTACAGGGAGATCTTGGTGAACGTCACCGGCACGCCGACGGCACGGGCGCTCTCCTTGTTGCCGCCGACCGCGAAGATCCAGTTGCCGTACTTGGTGCGGAGCAGCACCCAGGCGGCGAGGGCGGCGAAGACGAGCCACCACACGATGGTGATCTTCACCTGGACGCCGCCCACCTCGAAGCTGGACGCGAAGAGGGCCTTGGCCTGGGCGAAACCGTCCATGTCGCTGATGTCGTCGGTCGCGACGTTCCCGGTGACCGTCTTGGTCACGGCCAGGTTGATGCCCTGGAGGATCAGGAAGGTGCCGAGGGTGACGAGGAAGCTGGGCAGGCCCGTCTTCATCAGGAACCAGCCGTTGAACATGCCGATGGCGAGGGACACCGCGAGGGCGGCGATGACGCCCACCCAGATGTTCATGGACAGCTGGTAGGCGAGCATGCTCGCGGTGAGGGCCGAGGTGACCACGGCGACGCCGGCCGAGAGGTCGACCTCGCCGCCGATCATCAGCAGTGCCACCGGCAGGGCCATGATGCCGATGGTCGAGGACTGGTACAGGATGTTCGCCATCGAGCTGCTGTCCCGCATCGGCGGGGCGGCGATCAGGAAGAACACCAGAACAACCACGACGCCGAGGAAGACGCCGACCTCGGGACGGGCCAGCAGCCGACGGGCCGGCGTGCGCCGCGTGGTGCGGCCGTCGTTCGCCTTCGGGCCGGGGGCCGGCGGTGGGGTCACCGCCGGCTCAGCCTGTCGGGTCATGCTCATCACCGAGTGCCCTTCGCGGCGTACTCGGAGACCGCGTCGACGTTGGACTTGTCGACGAACGCGGGGCCGGTCAGCACCGGCTGCTCACCTCCGCCGCTGTAGTTGCCGTTGTTCTTGTAGAGCCACAGGCCGTCGATGGCCAGGTAGCCCTGGAGGTAGGGCTGCTGGTCCACGGCGAACTCGATGTCGCCGGCCTTGATCGCCTTGGTCAGGTCCTTGTTGAGGTCGAAGGTGGCGACCTTCGCCTTGCTGCCGGCGTCGCCCACCGACTGCACCGCGGTCGGCGCGAAGGGTGCGCCGAGGGTGGCGACGTAGTCGACGGAGGAGTCCTGCTTGAGCTTGGCGGTGATCGTCGACTTCACCGACGGCCTGTCGACGCCGTTGACGTTGAGGATCTGGGTGTTGCCCTCGAAGGTCTTCTTCAGGCCGTCGCAGCGCTGGGTCAGGCCGACGTTGCCCTGCTCGTGGATGACACAGACGGTGTTCTTGGCGCCGACCTCGTTGAGCTTCTTGCCGAAGGCCTCGCCGGCCACGGACTCGTCCTGGCCGAAGAACTCCAGCAGGCCGAGGTCCTTCCAGTCGCTCAGTCCGGAGTTGAGTCCGACGACGGGTATGCCCGCCTTCTCCGCCTTGCCGAGGACGCTCTTGAGCGCGTCCGGCTTGGCGAGGGTGACGGCGATGCCGTCGACCTTCTGGTCGATCGCGTTCTGCACCAGGTTGGCCTGGTTGCCGGCGTTCGGGTCGGCGGAGTAGATGAGCTTGACGTTGTCCTTGGCCGCGGCGGCCTCGGCGCCCTTGCGGACGATGTCCCAGAACGTGTCGCCGGGCGCCTGGTGGGTCACGAGGGCGACCGTCATCTGCGGCGTGTTCGCCTTGCCGGCCGATGCGCCGTCGCCGCCGCCTTCCTCGGCCTTCTTGCCACCGGAGCCACTGGAGCAGCCGGCGAGGGTCAGCGCGGCCGCCGCGGCCACCGCGACGAAGGGCGCGATTCTGCGGGGGCGGTTCTGAGAAGAGCGGTCCATCTTTGCCTGCACCTCACTGTGCTACGCGGAAAAAGGGCGGGTCCGAGAATCCTCCCCGGAGCCTCGGACGTCCGGGTCTGTGTCGTCGTGCGAAACACCTGGCGTGTTGGGACGGGATCAAATCCCCTGGCGCGCACTCTGTCAATACTTTGTTAAGACATCAGTTCACCAGCTAGTCCGAATGTAAGTACAAACTATTGACAGGGCCGCCCTCCGAGACCTACACCTGAGGGGCGGCAGGTCCCTGGCTTCCACGTCCCCACCGTGGCAGGGCACCTCGGGACCCGCATCCCCAGCAGTTCGAGGAGCTTCGCTCGATGACCGACTCAGACGCACCACAGTATTTCGACCTGATCACCATGGGCCGCATCGGGGTCGACCTTTACCCACTGGAGACCGGCGTTCCGCTGACAAAGGTCGAAACATTCGGAAAGTTCCTCGGCGGTTCGGCCGCGAACGTGGCGGTCGCCGCCGCCCGGCTCGGCCGCTCGACGGCCGTGATCACCCGTACGGGAGACGATCCCTTCGGCACCTATCTGCACGAGGCCCTGAAGGACTTCGGCGTCGACGACCGGTGGGTCACCCCGGTCGCCGCGTATCCGACGCCGGTCACCTTCTGCGAGATCTTTCCGCCGGACGACTTCCCGCTGTACTTCTACCGCCGGCCCAAGGCTCCCGACCTGGAGATCCACACCGCCGAGCTGGATCTCGCCGCCGTACGCGAGGCCGGGATCTTCTGGATCACCGGCACCGGTCTGAGCGAGGAGCCGAGCCGCTCGGCGACGCTCGACGCGCTCGAGGCCCGTGCCAAGGCGGGTACCACCGTGTTCGACCTGGACTGGCGCCCGATGTTCTGGCGCGACCCCGACGAAGCCCGTCCCTACTACCGTCAGGCCCTGCGGCACGCCACGGTCGCGGTCGGCAACCTCGACGAGTGCGAGGTCGCCACCGGAGTGCGCGAGCCCGAGGCCTGCGCCGAGGCGCTGCTGGCGGCCGGCGTGGAGCTCGCCGTCGTCAAGCAGGGCCCCCGGGGCGTGCTCGCCGTGCACCGCGACGGCACCCGTGCCGAGGTGCCGCCGGTCCCGGTCGACGTGGTCAACGGCCTCGGCGCGGGTGACGCCTTCGGCGGGTCGCTCTGCCACGGTCTGCTCTCGGGCTGGGACCTGGAGCGGACCATGCGCCACGCCAACGCCGCCGGCGCCCTCGTCGCCTCACGCCTGGCCTGTTCGTCCGCCATGCCCACCGAAGCCGAGGTGGCGGACCTCCTCGCGGGGGTCGTGCCGCCGGGCGGCACGAGCCTGCCGAGCCAGTCCTGAACGGAGTACTTCCTTGAACCTCAGCATCTCCGACCTTCCCACGGTCCGGGCCCGGAATCCGGAGGCCGTCGCCGAGGCGGCGGCCCGCCGAGCCCGCCGTCCGCTGATCGGCGACAGCGGCCGGCTGATGATCGTGGCCGCCGACCACCCCGCGCGGGGTGCGCTCGGCATCGGCGACCGGCGCCTGGCCATGGCCGACCGTGCCGGTCTGCTGGAACGGCTGTGCGTCGCACTGTCCCGGCCCGGCGTCGACGGGGTGCTGGCCACCGCCGACATCCTCGAGGACCTGCTGCTGCTCGGCGCGCTCGAGAACAAGGTCGTCATGGGGTCGATGAACCGCGGCGGTCTGGCCGGCTCGGCCTTCGAGATGGACGACCGCTTCACGGGGCACCGCCCCGAGGACATCGAGCGCTTCGGCTTCGACGCGGGCAAGCTGCTGGTCCGCATCGACTACGACGACCCGGGCTCCCTGAGCACCCTGGAGTCCACCGCCCGCGCCGTCGACGCCATGGCCGAACGCCGGCTCCCGGTGTTCGTGGAGCCGTTCATCTCGCGCCGGGTCGACGGCAAGGTCCGCAACGACCTGTCCGCCGAGGCCGTCACCCGCTCCATCGCCATAGCCTCCGGCCTCGGCGGCACCTCCGCCTACACCTGGCTGAAACTCCCCGTCACCGAGAACGCCGACGACATGGCGGAGGTCCTGCGCGCCTCCACGCTGCCCGTCGTCCTGCTCGGCGGGGAGGTCGGCGACCAGGAGGCGGCCTACGAGCGGTGGGGCAAGGCGCTGAAGCTGCCCTCCGTGCAGGGCATGGTCGTCGGCCGCTCACTGCTCTACCCGGCCGGGGGCAGTGTGGAGGAAGCGGTGGACACGGCCGTGAGCCTGCTGTGAGACATGAGCCTGCTGTGAGCCGTGAGCCTGCTGTGACCGGAAAGGCTGCCATGACACATCACCTTCCCGCGGACCGTGCCCCGGCCGGCCCGTACCTCGTCGACGTGACTCCGGAGTCGGCCGGCTGGAGTCATTCCAGCCTGCGCGTGCTGGAGCTGGAGCCGGGCGGCACGCACACCTTCGACACCGGCGAGAGCGAGTGGATCGTGCTGCCGCTCAGCGGCGGCTGCACGGTCGCCGCCGCCGACGACTTCGGCCACGACACGTTCGACCTCGCCGGCCGCACGAGCGTGTTCGACGGCGTCAGCGACTTCGCCTACGTACCGCGCGACGCCCGCGCGACCGTCACGTCGACGGGCGGCGGACGGTTCGCGCTCACCGGCGCCCGCTGCGCCCGGCGGCTGCCCGCCCGCTACGGACCGGCGTCCGGCGTCCCCGTGGAACTGCGCGGCACCGGCAACTGCTCCCGCCAGGTCAACAACTTCGGGGCCGCGGCCCCCGCCGGAGGCGATGCGGGACAGGGGTTCGAGTGCGACAAGCTGATCGCGGTCGAGGTGATCACCCCGGGCGGCAACTGGTCGTCGTTCCCGCCGCACAAGCACGACGAGCACCGGCCGGGCGAGGAGTCCGTGCTGGAGGAGATCTACTACTTCGAGTTCGCGGACCACGACGGCATCCCCGGCCTCGGCTACCAGCGGGTCTCCCCGTCCGGTCCGGGCCGGGACACGGACGTACTGGCCGAGGTGCGCGACGGCGACGTGGTGCTCATCCCGGACGGCTGGCACGGGCCGTCCATGGCCGTGCCCGGCCACCACATGTACTACCTCAACGTCATGGCGGGCCCCGGGGACGAACGCGCCTGGCTGATCTGCGACCACCCCGAGCACGCCTGGATCCGCTCCACCTGGCCCGACCAGCCCGTCGACCCCCGCCTGCCCCTCTACACCGCCCCCGAGAGGTCCGTATGAGCGCCGCCACCCGCCGACTGACGACCGCCCAGGCACTCGTGCGGTTCCTGGCCGCCCAGTACACCGAGCGGGACGGCGTACGGCACCGGCTGATCGCGGGCACCTGGGGCATCTTCGGCCACGGCAACGTGGCGGGCGTCGGGCAGGCGCTCGTCGAGTACGCCGATGTCATGCCGTACCACCAGGGCCGCAACGAGCAGTCCATGGTGCACGCGGCCGTCGCCCACGCCCGCCAGCTCAACCGGCTGTCGGCGCAGGCCGTGACGACGTCGATCGGCCCCGGCGCGACCAACCTGGTCACCGGCGCCGCGCTCGCCACCGTCAACCGGCTGCCGGTGCTGCTGCTCCCCGGCGACTACTTCGCCTCGCACGCGGCGGACCCGCTGCTCCAGCAGCTGGAGCATCCGGTCGAGGCGGACGTGTCCGTCAACGACACGCTGCGTCCCGTCTCCCGCTACTTCGACCGGATCAACCGCCCCGAGGCGCTGATCGCGTCCGCGCTGAACGCGGTGCGGGTGCTCGCCGATCCGGCCGAGACCGGTGCCGTCACCCTCGCCCTGCCGCAGGACGTACAGGCCGAGGCGTACGACTGGCCGGAGGAGTTCTTCGCCGACCGCGTCTGGCGGGTACGGCGTCCGGCGCCGGACCCGGTCGAGCTGGAGGCGGCGGTGCGGGCCGTACGGGCCGCCCGGCGTCCGCTGATCGTCGCGGGCGGCGGGGTCCACCACAGCGAGGCCGAGGGGGCGCTGAAGGCCTTCGTGGAGGCCACCGGCATCCCGGTCGCCTCCACCCAGGCCGGCAAGGGCTCTCTGCGCCACGACCACCCGGCCGACCTGGGCGGCATCGGCCACACCGGCACGGCGGTGAGCGACGGACTGGCCCGCACCGCCGACCTGGTGATCGGCGTCGGCACCCGGTACACCGATTTCACCACCGCCTCCGGCACCCTCTTCGCCGACCCGGACGTGCGCTTCCTCAACCTCAACATCACCGGCTTCGACGCCCACAAGCTGGCGGCGCGCACTCTGGTGTGCGACGCGCGGGCCGGTCTGGAGGCGCTGGCCGGGGAACTGGCCGGGCACCGCGTGGACGCGGCGTACGAGGAGGAGTACCGCGCCGGCAAGGAGCGCTGGGAACAGGTCGTCGAAGCCGCCTACCGCGCCGACGACGAGAGCGCCGTACCGACGCAGACCCAGGTCCTCGGCGCGCTGGACGCGATCGTGGACGAGACCGACGTGGTGATCAACGCGGCCGGCTCGCTCCCCGGCGACCTGCACAAACTGTGGCGCGCGCGCAGCCCGCGCCAGTACCACCTCGAGTACGGCTACTCCTGCATGGGCTACGAGATCCCGGCCGCGATCGGCGTCCGGCAGGCCGCGCCCGGCACGCCCGTGTGGGCGCTGGTCGGCGACGGCACGTACCTGATGATGCCGACCGAGATCGTCACGGCCGTCCAGGAGCGGCTGCCCGTGAAGATGGTGCTGATCCAGAACCACGGGTACGCCTCCATCGGCGGCCTGTCCGAGGAGACCGGCGGCGAGCGCTTCGGCACCGCCTACCGGTACCGGGCCGAGGACGGCACCTTCACCGGTGCCCCGCTGCCCGTGGACCTCGCGGCGAACGCGGCCAGCCTGGGCATGGACGTGCTGCGCGCCAAAACCGTGCGGGAGCTGCGCCACGCCCTGGCCGAGGCCCGTACCGCCGAGCGTCCGACCTGCGTGTACGTCGAAACGGACCCGGCGCCCACCGCTCCCCCGGCCGAGGCCTGGTGGGACGTGCCGGTCGCCGAGGTCGCCTCCCGCGAGGCCGCCGTCCGGGCACGCGAGCGGTACGACGCCCAGGTCGCCGGCCGCCGCCGGCACCTCTGAACCGCTCCTGCCTCACCCCGGGCCCGGCACTCGAGCCCCCGCTCCCGATTCAACTCACCGCACGTGAAAGGTCGTCCGCTCTCATGAAGACCATCAGCCACTGGATCGGCGGCAAGCCCGTCGAAGGCACCTCCGGCCGTTTCGGCCCCGTCTGGAACCCGGCCACCGGCGCCCAGGAGAAGCAGGTCGCGTTCGCGGACACCATCGAGGTGGACGCCGCCGTCGCCGCCGCGAAGGACGCCTTCGAGACCTGGGGCACCTCGTCGCTGGCCAGGCGCACGGCGATCCTGTTCAAGTACCGCGAACTGCTGGACGCCCACCGCGACGAGATCGCGGAACTGATCACCGCCGAGCACGGCAAGGTGCACTCCGACGCCCTCGGCGAGGTCGCGCGGGGCATGGAGATCGTGGAACTGGCCTGCGGGATCAGCGTGCAGCTGAAGGGCGAGCTGTCCACACAGGTCTCCACCCGCGTCGACGTCGCCTCGATCCGCCAGCCGCTGGGCGTGGTCGCCGGCATCACGCCGTTCAACTTCCCGGCCATGGTGCCGATGTGGATGTTCCCGCTGGCCATCGCGTGCGGCAACACGTTCGTGCTGAAGCCGTCCGAGAAGGACCCCTCGACCTCCGTCCGCCTCGCGGAACTGGCCACCGAGGCGGGCCTGCCGGACGGTGTGCTGAACGTCGTGCAGGGCGACCGGGAGGCCGTGGACCGCATCCTGGAGCACCCCGACATCGAGGCCGTCTCCTTCGTCGGCTCCACCCCGATCGCCCGCCACATCCAGCTGAAGGCGACCGAGCACGGCAAGCGGGTCCAGGCCCTGGGCGGCGCCAAGAACCACATGCTGGTCCTGCCCGACGCCGACCTGGACCTGGCTGCCGACCAGGCGATCAACGCGGCGTACGGTTCGGCCGGCGAGCGCTGCATGGCCGTGTCGGTCGTGGTCGCGGTCGGTGACATCGGCGACGACCTGGTCGGCCGGATCACCGAGCGGGCCAAGAAGCTCCGCATCGGTCCGGGCAACGACCCCGCCTCGGAGATGGGCCCGCTGATCACCCGCGAGCACCGCGACAAGGTGGCCTCGTACGTGGCGGGCGCGGCGGCGCAGGGCGCCGAGGTCGTGCTCGACGGCACGGGCCTGACGGTCGACGGGCACGAGGACGGCTTCTTCGTCGGTGTCTCGCTGCTCGACCGGGTGCCGGTGACCGCGGACGCCTACCAGGACGAGATCTTCGGCCCGGTGCTGTGCGTGGTCCGCGCGGAGACCTACGACGAGGCCATCGCGCTGATCAACGACTCCCGCTGGGGCAACGGCACCGCGATCTTCACCCGGGACGGCGGCGCCGCCCGCCGCTTCCAGCTCGAGGTGAAGGCGGGCATGGTCGGCGTCAACGTGCCGATCCCGGTTCCGGTGGGCTACCACTCCTTCGGCGGCTGGAAGGACTCCCTCTTCGGCGGCCACCACATCTACGGCAACGACGGCATCGCCTTCTACACGCAGGGCAAGGTCATCACCACGCGCTGGCCGGACCCGTCCGACGGAGGCATCAACCTCGGCTTCCCGAGCAACTCCTGACCCCCCGTCTCCCGGGCCGGGGTCTTCCGCTCGGACGATGCCGGACCCCGCGGACCCGGCGTCGTCCGAGCGGAGAGGCTCTGGCCCTGCCCTCGACAGCGCCCTCAACAGGAAGGTACGCCCATGGCGAAGACCGGTGACCGGGCCCGTGCCCTGACCGAACCCGCGATCGGCTCACTGGACTTCGTCCTGGACCGGGGCAGTCCGGTGCCGTTGTACCACCAGCTCGCCCAGCAGCTGGAGGCGGCGATCACGCGCGGCGACCTCGCCCCGGGCAACCTCCTGGGCAACGAGGTCGATCTCTCGGTACGCCTCGGGCTGTCCCGCCCCACGGTCCGCCAGGCCATCCAGTCACTCGTCGACAAGGGACTGCTGGTCCGGCGGCGTGGGGTGGGCACCCAGGTGGTGCACAGCCAGGTCAGGCGCCCCCTTGAGCTCAGCAGCCTCTACGACGACCTGGAGGCGGCCGGCCAGGGCCCGAGTACGCAGGTCGTCCGCCACGAGACGGTCCCGGCGCCCCCCGGCGTGGCGGCGGCCCTCGGCCTCCCCGAGGGTGCGGAAACGGTTCTCCTCGAACGCCTGCGCCACACCCACGGCCGGCCGGTCGCCCTCCTCTGCAACTACCTCCCGCCGGACCTGCTGGAACTGGACGACGCCCGGCTGGAGTCGACCGGCCTGTACCGCATGATGCGCGCGGCGGGCATCACCCTGCACAGCGCCCGGCAGACCGTCGGCGCCCGCTCGGCCACCGCCGGGGAGGCGTCCCGTCTGGACGAGCAGGAGGGCGCCGCCCTGCTCACCATGCACCGCACCGCCTACGACGACACGGGCCGCGCGGTGGAGTACGCGGCCCACGTCTACCGCGCCTCGCGCTACTCGTTCGACTTCCAGCTGCTGGTCAGGTCCTGAGCCGGTGCCGTGCCGTGTCCGGGGCACGGCACGGAGCGGGTCACGTGGCGGACCGGCGAAGAGGCCGCACGGACGGGGAGCCTGGCGCCCACGCGAGCGCGGCGGCCTACTTGTTCGTGCCCCGGAAGCGGCCGAACGCCTTCGTCAGCGGGCCCAGCAGCGTGCCGTCCTCCCCGGCCGGCCTCAGCGCGGGCGGCCGGGGCGCGCCGTCGCCACCGGCCACCTCGGTGAGTGCGGCCTGCGCGGCCTCGGCCGCCTCCTGGTACAGGTCACGGGACTCCGTCATGACGTCGAGCGCGTGGGCGTACCTGGCGACCATGTCCTGGGCGTGCGCCAGCTCCTCTTCCGGGCTGAGCAGGTGCCAGCCCCGGCGCAGTCGCGTCAGGGCCTGCTCGGCCTCGGCCGGCAGGGGCCGCGGCAGTGCGGCGAACTCAATGATCCTGCCGAGGAATTCGACCGGTTCCGAGCCGTCCAGGAAGATGCTGCGCACCGTGAAGTGCTCCGGGTCGTAGTCCGGTCCCGGCGGCACCGTGGGCAGAACGACGGCGCCGCCGCGCGGCATCCGCAACTTCAGCTCCCGCTGCAGCGCGAAGTCGGCGATCCGGGCCTGCTCGGGGGTGCCCCGGTGCTCGACCACCCGGTGCCGCAGGCTCGGCGGCAGGAACTCCGCGATCGGCCGCTGCCCGCGCGCGTCCGGCGTCATCGCCTCGTGCACCACGACATGGACGAACCAGCTGCTGCGGGCGCAGTCCCGCAGTCGGCGGCGTACCTCGTCGTCGTCCTTCGGCAGGTGGTTCACCGTCCGCAGGCGTACGCCCGGCACCGTGTCGTGGTCCCACTCGACCCGGCTGCTGTCGGGCCAGAACATGGTGGCGGGCGACGGCCAGCGAGCGTCCCACGCACGCTCCGCCTCGGCGGCGAGGATCCAGGTGGCGCCTTCGGCCCCGTCCCCGCGGGCCTGGGGATCGTACGTGGTCAGCTGGGCGCGCACCGTGACGTCCTCGGCCACCCGCCAGCGGGCTTCGAAGAGGCGGCGGGCCGACGGGCCGGGGTCGGCGGAGGCGTCCCGGGGGTACAGGACGGTGGACCGGACCGCCTCGGCGGGGTCGAGCTCCAGGAAGTCGTCGAGACCCCCGGCCGCCTTGAGGGCGATGAGGTTGCGCCGGACGTCGAGTTCGGGCTCGGGGCCCGGATGGCGTCCGCGCGCCAGCCATACGGTGTCGGGGACGGTGGGCGTGGAAGTGCTGTTTTTGACCATGGAGTCGTTCTGTGAGTGGTCAGGGGCCTGATCAGTATGGTCCGTGGACCGGTGCACCGTCCACGACCGGCGCACCGTCCATGACGTGCGGCACCTCCCGGACGCCGGTACGGTCACGACGCGCGAGGCGTTCCCGGCCGCCCGGAAGCGACATGAACCGGCCGAACGCCGAAAGGGCCATCCGAGGATGGCCCTGAGCTGCGGAGTTGTCCGACACAATCCGACGTCACCGTCGGGACGACAGGATTTGAACCTGCGACCCCTTGACCCCCAGTCAAGTGCGCTACCAAGCTGCGCCACGTCCCGGTGCGCTCACATGCGGTGAACCGCGTGATCGCTCGATCAGTACTTTACCCCACGGTCCCGGCCGGGCCGAAAGCGGTCCGGGCACGGGACAATCGGGGTATGGGAAGCATGGACAGCACCTCATGGGACCAGGAGGACAGGTCCGCCTCCGGCCGGGCGGGCGATGTGCGCGACCGGGACGGTGACGGGCGGGCGCGCAGCGCGCGGCCCCGGGACGGGCTGGGCCGACCACTGTCATACGGGGCACGGGGGGTGCCCCGGCAGCCGGAGGGGGTGGTCCGGCCGCCGCTGGAGAGCGTCGCCGAGGCACAACGCCTGCTGGACGAGGGGAAGCCGTTCCACGCGCACGAGGTGTTCGAGGACGCCTGGAAGTCGGGGCCGGAGAAGGAGCGGGAGCTGTGGCGGGGGCTCGCCCAGCTCGCCGTCGGGCTCACGCACGCGGCGCGCGGGAACACGACCGGCGGAGCCCGGCTGCTGCGGCGCGGGGCGGGCTCGGCCGAGGAATGGGCTGCGGGCACCGAAGAGCCGCGTCCGTACGGGATCGACGTCGGCGGTGTCGTCGCCTGGGCCCGGGAGCTGGCGGCGGAGGTGGAACGGGGGGACGGCGTTCCCGTGGACGCGGGGGCGCGGGCGCCGCGGCTGCGTGCGGGCTCCCGGGAACAGGGCTCGTAAGCGGGAGGTTCCCGGACGACGACTCCCGGCACAGGGGCCGGGACGGCGTGCGGACGCGGTGCGCCCGGTGTCGGCGTCGCGCGGCTGAACGGGAAAGGGCGCGGCGAGGGCCGGAACGAGTCGTGGTGAGGGCCGGGAGGAATCAGGACGGGCACGGGAACGGGGTAGGCCCGCGGATGTCGGACATGCGCCGCGACCAGGGCGCGGAAGCCGACGTCTCCCTGGTCCGTACGGCCTACGATGACGCCGGCGACTGGAGGAGTCATGGCCGTGGACTTGAGCAGGCGGGCCTACCGGGCCCAGCGGTGGGCCGCGCGGGTGGCCCTGGTCGCCGCCGCGCTCGCGGTGGTGGTCCCGCTCCTCTACGGGGGCCTGCAGGGCCTGGTGCTGCTGTTCTGCGGCGCGGCGGGGCTCGCCCTCAGTGCCGCCGCGCTGTGGTGGACGCTCACGCTGCGGGGACCGCTGCGCTGGGTGGCCGCGCTGGTGGCCGTGTGTGTGCCCGTGGCCGTCATCGCCCTGTACGCGGCCCTCCTGTTCTGGGCTCTTCCGGTGTCGCTGGCGTTGTGGGCGCTGGCCGTGTGGAGCGGGCGCTTCGCGCTGCGCGGGACGGGCAGCGAGCGGCCGCGGGAACGGCCGAGGGAACGGCGGGCGCCGTCGCCCCGGCGGGCGGTGCTCATCATGAATCCGCGGTCGGGTGGCGGCAAAGTGGGCCGCTACCGGCTGCGGGAGAAGGCGGAACGGCTGGGCGCCCGCGTCCTCCTGCTCGATCCGGAGAAGGAGAACGACGTGACCGCGATGGCCCGGGAGGCCGTCGAGGGCGGCGCGGATCTGCTGGGCGCGGCGGGCGGCGACGGCACGCAGGCGCTGGTCGCGGCCGTGGCCGCCGAGCACGACATCCCGTTCCTGGTCATCAGCGCCGGGACCCGCAACCACTTCGCCCTGGACCTGGGCCTGGACCGCGGCGATCCGGCGGCCTGCCTGGACGCGCTCACCGACGGGGTGGAGCTGCGCGTCGATCTGGGTTTCGCCGGTGACCAGCCCTTCGTGAACAACGCGTCCTTCGGCGCGTACGCGTCGATCGTGCAGAGCCCGGCCTACCGGGACGACAAGATCGGCACCAGTCTGGAGATGCTGCCCGACCTGCTCACCGGGCAGCAGGGGGCCCGGCTGGTCGCCCGCGCCGGGGACACCACGCTCGACGCGCCGCAGGCGGTCCTGGTCAGCAACAACCCCTACCGCACCGACGACCCCTTCGGCCTCGGCCGGCGGGAGCGGCTCGACTCGGGCCTGCTCGGGGTCCTCGGCGTCAGGGTGGAGGGCCCGGTCGACGCCGCCGCGCTGCTGCTGGACCCCTCGCGGGACCGGCTCACCATCCTGACCGCCCCCGAGGTCCTCATCGAGAGCGACCGCGTGGAAATCGAGGCCGGGGTCGACGGGGAGGCCCTGCTGCTGCCCGCGCCCGTCCGCTGCCGTATCGCACCCGGCGCGCTCCGCGTCCGCGTCCCACGCAGACGGCCCGGCGTGGCCCAGGCGCCCCCGCGCCTGAACTGGCGACGACTGCGCAAACTGGCGGCGACGGTCGGCCGGACGGCGGCTCCGAGCCGGTTCCGGCACCATCCGGAGATCCCTGACGTCCCGGGAGGACAGGGGCCCTTCCTCGGAAGGTAGACCCGGCGCACAGCAACGGCTCCCGGCTCCCGGCTCCCGGCTCCCGGCTCCCGGCTCCCGGCTCCCGGCTCAGCGCACCAGCAGCTGTACGCCGCCCACCACCGTCGCCGCGATCACCAGTTGCTCGAACAGCCGCTGGTTGATCCGGCTCACGGCCCATTTCCCGAGCAGCGCGCCGGGCACGACGAACAGCACGAGCGCCGCGTCGAGCAGCAGGGACTCCGCGTCGATCAGTCCGAGACCCACGCTGAACGGCACCTTGGACGTGTTGACGATCAGGAAGAAGAACGCCGATGTCCCCAGGAAGCCCAGCTTCCTGAAGCCGGCGGAGAGCAGGTACAGGGACATCACCGGCCCGCCCGCGTTGGCGACCATGGTGGTGAAGCCGCCGAGGACGCCGTACGAGCGGGCCTTGATCCGGCCGGCCCTCGAGGTGACCTCCTCGGGTCCACTCCGTTCGCGCGGTTCCCCTTCGCCGTCGACGGCGGCTTGCGCGGCCCGGTCCGCCGCTCGCCGCCGCCACACCGTCACCGCGGCCATCAGCAGCAGGATCGCCCCGATCGACGTCCCCACGGCTTCGTCGTCCGCCCACATCAGGAAGAAGGTGCCGACGACGACACCGGCCGCGACCGCGGGGAACAGCCGCCACAGGGTGGGCCAGTGGGCGTGCCGCCGGTAGGTGAGGACGGCAAGCACGTCCCCGGCGATCAGGATGGGCAGCAGTACGCCGGTGGAGGCGCGGGCGGGCAGCATCGCCGCGAAGATGGCGAGGCTGACCGTGTTGGCCCCGCTGACGGCGGTCTTGGAGAAGCCCACGAGCAGGGCGGCGAAGGCGAGGGCGGCGAATTCCCAGCCGGTGAGGTGCCAGAGCGTCATCATGTCCATTGCGGGGATTGATGCTATGTCCACCCAACGGTCGCCGTAAGCACCGTCTCGTCTGTCGGCTGCTCGCACCTCGCACGGCGTTCTCTGCCGCCGCCTGCGCGCACCGTGCCGCGTGGCCGGGCCCGCCCCCGGGGCGTGCCCGCGTTTGTGCCGGGGGAACGAGGGCACCCGCGCGTTCGCGGAACATCCAAGGATTCGAGAAGGAGCGATACCCCATGACCGTTGTGCGGAGCACCCTGCCCGACGAGGCCCGCCGGGTCGCCGGCAAGGCACTCCAGGAGACCCTGGTGGATCTCCTCGGCCTCTCGCTGATCGGCAAGCAGGCCCACTGGAACGTCGTGGGTCCGAGGTTCCGCTCGGTCCACCTCCAGCTGGACGAAGTGGTCTCGACCGCGCGCACCGGGGCCGACACGGTCGCGGAGCGGGCCGCGACGCTCGGGGTGCCGCCGGACGGCCGTCCGGAGACCATCGCCAAGGTCTTCGCCCTGCCCGTCCCCGAGGAGGGCCTGCTGCGCGACGCGGATGTCGTGCGGCTGCTGGCGGAGGCGCTGGGGGCCGCGATCGTACGGCTGCGCGAGCGCGTCGACGCCACCGAGAAGGCGGACCCGGTCACCCAGGACCTGCTGATCTCCGTCACCGCCGAGCTGGAGAAGCAGCGCTGGATGTTCGAGGCGGAGAACACCGTTCCTAGTCAGTGAGCAGGAGTGGGTCCTGGACCCGTTCCCGCTCACCGCGGACATCCCGAACGGTGTTGGGTGTCCTGGTCGCCCGCGTTCGTTCCGCGTCCGGTGGCACGGATCGGGTCCGTGGTCCGGGAAGGCGGCGGCGGGTTTCCTCACGCCCGGGGGTGTCCGGTGCGGCCTGGACGGTCCGATGCCCGCATCCATCGCTCTGGTGGGTGCGGGGCGGTGTCGTCCGACGCCGGATCGAGTAGCCCTGGGCGCGTCGTGCGATCGCCACGGCGGCTGCGTCGATGGGGGTGCCCCCTGCTTGAGCGCAGTCGAGAGCTTGGGGGAGGCTGGTCTTACGGGTGGTGCTGGTGAGGGGTTTCTGCCAGTGCTGGGCGCCCCACTTCGAGGTGTAGGCGGGGTCGACGGCGATGACGGTGATGCCGGTGGCGTCGGTCATCGAGACGAGGCGGGCGCGGAGCCGGCCGGTGGGCAGGCCGGCAATCAGCCGCCGAAATCTCCTGTTGCGGCCGTGTTTCTCGCGGGTCTTCTCCGCGGTGAAGTCCAGGTCCTCCACCGCGATCGCCCGCACCCCACAGGTGCGGGCCCAGTTGAGCAGCCGGGTCAGGGCGTGGCGGAGCTGGGCGTCGCGGTGGCCGGCGGTGCCGGTCAGGTCGTAGGAGAAGCGGCGCGGATTCCCGGTCGGGTTGCCGTGCACGTCCAGGCGCCAGGCGGCGAGGTGGTCGGCGTTGGTGTCCACCCCGATCACCCCGTGCGCGAGCGCCGCCGCCAGAGGCACCGTGCGCGTGACGGGTTGCTGCCAGGAGGCGGTCACATACCAGCGGGCCCGGACCGTGTCGTGGTGAATGCGGTAGGCGACGGCCCGGTTCGCGGCCACCCGGTCGGCCCACTGCGTCCCCCGGTGCGCAAACCCGACCCGGCCGGTGAGGACATACCGGCCGTGCGGGGCATTGGCCAGGCCTGCGAGGGGGGCGGGCAGCCTGATGCTGACCTCACCGCTGGGACTGATGCGGATCGTCTCGTTCCCGTAGCGTTTCCCGCTCTCCCCGTCCGCCCGCAGAAACCAGCGGGCCGCCTCCCAGCGTGCACGCCACTGGTCCTCGGTGAGCTGCGCGGCGGGCAGCTGGTGCCGCATCCGGGCCAGACGCCCGCCACCGCGCACCACGCGCACGCGCCCGGCCGTCCAGGCGGCGCGTTCTTGCGCCAGCCGGTCCTCCAGCACGCGCAGGCGGCGGGCCTTGGCATGCCACTCCCGCCGACTGCGATAACCCCCCGGCGCCCGCTTACCGCCCTTCGCACCGAGTGGCAGCGCCAGCCGGTGGCGCAGGGTGCGCACCCCCGCCTCCAGGTTCTGGAGGTGGGCGAGCGCGCAGCGCCGGGCCAGCGCCCACTGATCGTGCGTCGCCTTGGTGATCGCACCCGCCCAGCGGGCCGACGAGAGCGGGGTCAGCTCCCGCTTGCGCACCGCCCATGCCTGCGCATCGTGCTCGAGACCGTCGTGGCAGCGGGTCTTCAGGTCACGACAGGCCAGCGCGCCCAGATGCGCGCCCACCCGCCGCAGCACCTCCTCATCGCGAGCGGTGAGCTGCCCCAGCCGGGTACGGACGGCCACCCCCGACGGGCCGGGCACCACAGACGGCGCCGCGAGCTTGCGCAGTCCTTTGTCCATCCCTGCACCCCCGCCCCTTCAGCCCAGCCCGGCCCAGAAAACCTGCTCACCCCGTCCAACGAGCACCACGGGTGAAGGTCACGCATTCGGCAGACGAACCCCCATTCCCCCCCTGCCGGCAGGACAGCACCCACCCCCGGCTGTGACCGCGCCCGTCCGCGCTCACTCACGCACACCAGAACACACTCGTACTCAGCCAAACTCCAGCAGCTCCCAACCCCCGTCGAGGCGTGACGAAGCCCGACGACGGGTGCCCGACGCTGCCCGTCTCCCGTTGGCATTCCCTCTCCTCTCCCGCCCGCGCCCGCTCCCCCATTCCCGGGACAATGTGATCACTGCGCGGGCACAATGGCCGCGGCGGCCGGATCCGGTCGCCGGGAAGGGCGGGAGAGGGAGGGGAGACATGGGTGAGAGCCACACCCCGCCGCGCGGCTCGACGCGGCCGGCCACCTCGGTGGCGCACCACGCACGCGTGGGGAACCACTGGATCGGCGGCAAGGACACCTACGAGGTCGACCGGCAGGCCGGCGACCAGCTCGCCTCGCTCGTCCCCGTCGTCCGGGACATCGCCCGCGCGGACCGGGAGTTCCCGGGGCGGGCCGTCACGTACCCGGCCGGTGAGCGCGGTGTGCGGCACTCCCCCGCCGTCGGCACCGGACTCCCCGCCGCGGACAACACCCACGAGATCGCCCAGCGGATCGCGCCCGGCTCCCGGATCGTCCACGTCGACAGCGATCCGGTCGTGCCGATGCCCGCCCGGACCCTGCTCACCGGCACCAGGGACGGCGCCACCGACTCCGTCGAAGCCGATGTGCACGCCCCGGACGCCCTACTCGGACGAGCCGCCGAAACCCTCGACTTCGACCGCCCGGCCGCGGCGAGGACGCCGGGCATCCTCACCTTCGTCCTCGACACCGAGAAGGCGCGCGGAACCGCCCGACGGATCATGGACACAGTCCCCTCCGGCAGCTTCCTCGTCCTCACCCACCCCGCCCACGGCGCCGGGATGCGCGGCGAGGACCAGCTCCCCGCGATGGAGTTCTGGAACGAGAACGCCACTCCCCCGATCACGGCTCGTAGCGCCGAGGACATCTCCGCGTTACTCGAAGCGCTGAACCCGGTCGGGCCCGGACTGGTGTCCTGCTCGCAGTGGCACGCCCGGGCCGGCTCCGCCCCGGTGGTACCGCGGTACGGCGCCGTGGCCGTGAAGCCCTGACACCTCCCGGACCCCCCGTATCCGCCGGCCCGGCCGAACCCGTCGTGGAGGACAACACCACCGCGGAGCGGCCGTCCTCGTCAGCCCGAACCGTCGAAAGTATGATCAAGCAATGTCTGACACGACCGAAACCACGCCGGGATGGCTTTCCTCCGACGAACTGGAGATGACACGTGCCCGCATGCCGATCCTGTACGTCGAGTCCGTCCCCGTACGTGTCGACGACAGCGGCGAAGTCGTCAGCGTAGGCCTGCTGCTGCGCATCGGACCGGACGGCACGGTCAGCCGGACGCTGGTCTCCGGCCGGGTGCTGCACCACGAGCGCATCCGGGACGCGCTGCTGCGCCACCTGGAGAAGGACCTCGGCCCGGTGGCGCTGCCTCATGTCCCGGCGTCGCTCCAGCCGTTCACGGTCGCCGAGTACTTCCCCACGCACGGGGTCACGCCGTACCACGATCCGCGTCAGCACGCGGTGTCCCTCGCCTACATCGTGCCGGTGACGGGTGACTGCCGGCCCCGGCAGGACGCCCTCGACCTGGTGTGGTTCAGCCCGCGGGAGGCGCTGTCGGAGGCGGTGCAGAGCGAGATGCCGGGCGGGCACGGGGTACTGCTGAGGCAGGCCCTGGCACACGCCGGCTGCCTGAGCTGACGCGGCGCGGGGGGGGCGCCTCCGTCGTACCGCGAAGGTCGCGCCCCCTGCCGTCCGTCGGCCCCGTGTCCCTTCACAGCCGGGTCAGACTGCACGCCAGATGTTGTCGAAGGCCGCCGTCTCGACGGCCCGTCGTTGCCGCACACCGGCCAGTTCGACGACGGCTTCGTTGACCGCGGCCAGCACGGTCACGACCCGGTCGTCGCCCAGGTTCGTGAGATCGTCCCGGCCCTCGGAGCCGTCACCCGGGTCGCCGTCGTCCGGCTCGCCTTCGTACCGGGCGCCGACGCCCGCGGCGGCGGCGAGGGCGGTGAGTACGGGTTCCTGCGCCGCCCAGCGGTCGTTCGCGTGGCGGCGCGCCGACGAGTCGGCCAGCGCCGCCGGGTCGATGCTCAGCAACGGCTTCCGGGCCCGCCAACGGGCGGCAGCCGAGCCCGTGGTCTCCAGCTCCGCGAGATACGCGGCTCCCAGGTCGCGGCCCCGGCGCCACAGCCAGTCCTCGACCGGCTCGTGAGGTTCCTGCCGGACCAGCGAGGACGCGGCCTGCCGCAGCAGGGGATCGTCGGTGCCCGACTCCGCTGCGGGCTCCGCCGCCTGTCGCGGACCCGGCACCACCCGGTCTCCGTCGAGGTCGGCGGCCCCGGCGTCGATGAGGTCGATCAGCTCCGCTCCCGCGAGCGCCAGCGACAGATCGCCCTGCTCGACGGACGTACCGGAACGGGTGTCGATGACGACGACGAGCAGATCCCGCGCTGTGGTCATGAGCAGCTCCACATCAGAAGGGGCGGCGGCGAACGAGCGACCGCAGGTCTCAGCAGCTCCCACCATTGCCCACGGCAACCACGGAGGCCGGCCCCTCATTCCCGAAGACGGCTTTCGGCCTGCGGTGAAGCCGTGCCCGGGAACGGTCGAGGGGCGGTTCCGGATTTCTCCGGAACCGCCCCTCGATCCGCGACTTCATTAAGTCGGGACGACAGGATTTGAACCTGCGACCCCTTGACCCCCAGTCAAGTGCGCTACCAAGCTGCGCCACGTCCCGTTGCCCGTCTGACCTGGTAATTTCCCGGCGTCGACGTGCACGGAAACAATACCGCACCCAGGGCGGTGATCGCGCACCCCTTTGTCCGGGCCATGAGGGCGGCCCTTGACCTCAAGTTCGGTTGAGGTCGCACGATCGCCGTATGACGATCACCGAGGACCACACCCGCAGGACGACGGCTGCCTACGACTACGCGGATCTGCCCGCGCTGATGGGCAGGATGACCGGCGACGAGAAGCACGGGCCGGCGGCGACCTCCACCCTGGACGTGCTGTGGGTGCTCTACGACCGGGTCCTGCGTGTCTCGCCGGCGCGGAGGGACGACCGGGAGCGGGACAGGTTCCTGCTGTCGAAGGGGCACGGGCCGATGGCGTACTACGCCGTACTGGCCGCCAAGGGCTTCCTTCCGGTGGAGTGGCTGACCGGGTTCGGCTCGTACGACTCGCCGCTCGGCCATCACCCCGACCGGACGCTGGTGCCAGGTGTCGAGATCGGCAGCGGATCGCTGGGGCACGGGCTGCCGATCGCGGTCGGAACGGCACTGGGCCTGCGCGCGCAGGGCCTCGACAGACCGGCCGTGTGGGCGCTGATCGGGGACGCCGAGCTGGACGAGGGCAGCAACCACGAGGCGATCGCGTTCGCCGGTCCGGCCGGGCTGGAACGGCTGCACACCGTCGTCGTGGACAACTCCTCCGCCACTCACGCCCGGCCCGGTGGGATCGCCGCACGCTTCGAGGCGGCGGGCTGGTCCGCGCTCACGGTCGACGGCCGTGACCACGAGGCGCTGCACACCGCGTTCACCGCGCCGCATCCGGGGCGGCCGCACGTGGTGGTGGCCCGGGTCGAGCCGAAGTACGCGTGAATCTTCCCTCTCCTGCTGCTTCTTCCTGCTGCTTCTTCCTGCTGCTTCTTCTTGCTTCCCCTTCTGAAAGGCCCTCCCCCGTGGAAACCATGCGTGACCGGTTCGCTCCCGTCGTCACCCGGCTGCTGGACGAGGACCCCCGGGTCGCCGTCGTCCTCGCCGAGATCGGAGCGGACGCCTTCACCGATGCCGTCCGCCGGCATCCGGACCGGGTCGTCAACGTCGGCATCCGGGAACAGCTCCTGGTGGGGGCCGCCGCCGGGATGGCACTCACCGGTCTGCGGCCTGTCGTGCACACGTTCGCCAGTTTCCTCGTCGAGCGCCCGTTCGAGCAGGTCAAACTGGACCTCGGTCATCAGGACGCGGGGGCGGTGCTGGTGAGCGCCGCCGCCTCCTTCGACTGGCCGGCCGGCGGCTACACGCACATGGCGCCGGGCGACGTGGCCCTGCTGGACACCCTGGACGGCTGGACCGTGCACGTGCCGGGGCATCCGGACGAGGCCGAGACCCTGGTGCGGCACGCGGTGGCCGCCGGGGACGACAAGGTGTACGTGCGGCTGTCCCTGCAGGCCAACACGCGCCCGCTGCCGGTGGACGGCGAGCGGTTCCGCCCCGTCCGCGAGGGCCGCGCGGGCGTGGTGATCGCCGTCGGTCCCGTGCTGGACGCGGTGCTCACGGCCACGGAGGGGCTCGACGTCACCGTCCTGTACGCCACCACGGTCCGGCCCTTCGACGCGGCCGCCCTGCGCCGGGCCACCGAGGCCGCCGGAACGGATGTCGTCCTGGTCGAACCGTATCTGGCGGGTACGTCGGTGGCGGCGGCCAACGACGCGTTGGCCGACGTACCGCACCGGGTGCTGGGACTGGGTGTGGGCCGGCGGGAGCTGCGACGGTACGGGCGGCTCGAGGAGCATGTCGCCGCGCACGGTCTCGACGCCCGCTCGCTGCGGGAACGCGTCGGAGCGTTCACTGCGGCCGGAGCCCCCTCCGGCTCCGGCCGCCGCCCACGGTCTCGGATCGTGCCCTGACCCACTGACCCACTGACAGGGTGCCGGAGGTCAGTCCCCGGGCGGGCGGCCCAGCCGGGGATACGCTTCGAGCAGCCGGGGCGGGGCCGCCTGACGCCATGAGTCGGCGAGGATGTCGCGCAGCTCGTCCTCGTCCTCCAGGGCGGCGAGGCGGACCCGGACCCAGGCGAACTGCGCCTCGTGGCCCGCGATCCAGAACTTCTCCGGCTCGGCGAGGGCCAGTTCGTCGCGCTCCTCCTTGGGACAGCGCACGGCGATGGACGTCTCGTCCTCGGGCAGGGTGACGAACATCTTCCCCGCCACCCGGAACGTGGGCATGCTCCAGGCCACTTTCTCCGTCGTGTCCGGCAGGGACAGCGCGATCCGTCGTATGTCTTCTGCATCCGGCATGGCAGGCACCGTAGCTGCTGTCACTGACAATCACCTGGTGGCAGGGGCGAAGAGGCACCCCGGGCCTCCTCGCCGCTCCGCATGTCCGTCACATGCAGTTCGGCGCCCCGCTCTTCCTCGCCCCCTGAGCGTCAGCCCTTCCCTCCGCCCTGCGTTTCGGGCCCTGCTTCGGCCCTGCTTCGGCCCGGCTTCGGGCTCGGCGTTTCGGGCTCGGCGTTTCGGGCTCTACGCCTCGCCGGCGGCCTCACCGAGTGCGTCCAGGACCGGGCGGATCAGCGGATGCTCCTCGGCTCCCCTGCGTACGGCGGCGAAGACCCGGCGGGTCGGCGCGACACCGTCGACCGGGCGGACGACCACGCCGGTCAGGTCCATGCCGCGCAGCGCCGAACGGGGGACCAACGCGACGCCCACGTCCGCCGAGGCCAGGGCCACCACCGCGCGGAAGTCGTCCGAGGAGTGCTCGAGCAGGGGTTGGAATCCGGCGTTCTCACAGGCCAGGACGACGACGTCATGGCAGGGGTTGCCGGGGTACGGGCCGATCCACGGGTCCTTGGCCAGCTCGGCGAGTGGCACCTCCATGGTGTCGGCCAGCCGGTGGGTGACGGGGACGACCGCGTCGAAGGGCTCCGCGTACAGCGGTACGTGGGACAGGCGGGGATCGTCGGCGGGCGGCGCCCCGCGGTACTCGACGGCCACGGCGACGTCGACCTGCCGGTCCAGCAGCATCGGCAGGCTGGCGTCGCCCTCGGCGTCCTGGACGCGGATGCGGATACCGGGTGCCGTCGCGGCGAGGCGGACCACCGCGGGGACGACGACCTGGGCGATCCCGGTCGCGAAGGAGGCGACGGTGACGGTGCCGGCCTCGCCCGCACCGTACGCGGCGAGTTCGGCCGCGGCCCGCTCCAACTGGGCGAGGACCACGTTGGTGTGGCCGAGCAGGATCTCGCCGGCCGGGGTCAGCCGTACGCCCTTGGCACCGCGCTCCACCAGCCGGTGGCCGGTCTCCTGCTCCAGCGCGGCGAGCTGCTGGGACACCGCCGACGGGGTCAGGTACAGCGCGGCGGCCGCCGCCGTGACCGTGCGGTGGTCGGCCACCGCGCGGAGGATGTGGAGCCGCCGTGCCTCGATCATGGAACCGATTCTCTCAAACGCCGCCGCGTGCCCCGCCCGGCCGACCCGCGCGTGCGGGGCACGCGGGCAGGGCACGTCAGGCCCCGCTCAGGCGTCGAGTTCCGCCCGTGCCGCCACGAAGGCGTCCACCGCGCGGTGCACGTCCTCGGTGGAGTGCGCGGCGGACAGCTGGACGCGGATCCGGGCCTGTCCCTCGGGCACCACGGGGTAGGAGAAGCCGATCACGTACACACCGCGCTCCAGCAGCAGTTCCGCGAGGCGTCCCGCGCGGGACGCCTCGCCGATCATCACCGGGGCGATGGGGTGGTCGCCCGGAAGGATGTCGAAGCCCTCCTCGGTCATCCGGCGGCGGAACAGGGCGGTGTTCTCGCCCAGCCGGACCCTCAGGTCGTCGGCGGACTCCAGCAGGTCGAGGACCTTCAGCGAGGCCGCGGCGATCACCGGGGCGAGCGTGTTCGAGAACAGGTACGGCCGGGAGCGCTGGCGCAGCAGGGCGACGATCTCCGCGCGGGCGGCGACATAGCCGCCGGAGGCACCGCCGAGCGCCTTGCCGAGGGTGCCGGTGAGGATGTCGACGCGGTCCATGACCCCGTGCAGTTCCGGTGTGCCGCGCCCGCCGGTTCCGACGAAGCCCACGGCGTGCGAGTCGTCGACCATGACCATGGCTCCGTGGCGGTCGGCCAGGTCGCAGATCTCGGCCAGCGGTGCGACATGGCCGTCCATGGAGAAGACGCCGTCGGTGACGATCAGCGTGCGCCGCGCCCCGCCCTCGGCGGCCTCCTTCAACTGGCGTTCCAGGTCGGCCATGTCGCGGTTGGCGTAGCGGAAGCGCCGGGCCTTGGACAGCCTGATGCCGTCGATGATCGACGCGTGGTTCAGCGCGTCGGAGATCACCGCGTCCTGCGCGCCGAGCAGCGTCTCGAACACACCGCCGTTGGCATCGAAGCAGGACGAGTAGAGGACCGTGTCCTCCTGGCCGAGGAACGCCGACAGCCGCGCCTCCAGTTCCTTGTGCACCTCCTGCGTACCGCAGATGAAGCGCACCGAGGCCATGCCGTAGCCCCAGCGGTCGAGGGCCTCGTGGGCGGCGGTGAGCACTTCGGGGTGGTCGGCGAGGCCGAGATAGTTGTTGGCGCAGAAGTTGAGGACCTCACCGGGCCGGCCGCCCGCGGTGACGTTCACGGTGGCGGACTGCGGGGTGCCGATCACGCGCTCGGGCTTGTGCAGTCCGGCGGCGCGGATCTCGTCGAGGGTGGTGCGGAGGTCGTCGCGCACGGAATCGAACATGGAGAAGCTCCTGAAGGTGCTCGCGGAAGAGAGGAGGGGCCGAGGGGTGGTGGCGAGGGGGTGGGTGGCGAGGGTGCCGGGAGGGCACCGAGGCGGGTACCGAGGAGGGCTATGCCGTCCAGTCGAGGATGATCTTCCCGCTGCGGCCGCTCGCCGCGTCCTCGAAGGCCGCTTCGAAGTCTCGGTGGGAGTACCGGCCGGTGATCACGGGAGCGAGGTCCAGACCGCCCTCGAGGAGCACCGACATGGCGTACCAGGTCTCGAACATCTCACGGCCGTAGATGCCCTTGAGGGTGATCATCGAGGTGACGATCCGGGACCAGTCGACCGGGAACTCCTCGGCCGGCAGGCCGAGCATCGCGATCCGGCCGCCGTGGGTCATGTTGGCGATCATGTCGCGCAGTGCCTCGGGGCGGCCGGACATCTCGAGACCGATGTCGAAGCCCTCGCGCAGGCCGAGGATGTGCTGCCCGTCGGCGATCGCCGAGTCCCGCACGTTCAGCGCCAGGCTCACGCCGATCTTGCGGGCGAGCTCCAGACGCTCCTCACTGACGTCGGTGATCATGACGTGGCGGGCGCCGGCGTGCCGGGCCACCGCGGCGGCCATCAGGCCGATCGGTCCGGCGCCGGTGATCAGGACGTCCTCACCCACGAGCGGGAAGGACAGGGCGGTGTGCACGGCGTTGCCGAACGGGTCGAAGATCGCGGCGACGTCGAGGTCGACGGGGACGCGGTGCACCCAGACGTTGGCCGCGGGCAGGGTGACGTACTCGGCGAACGCGCCGTCGCGGCCGACCCCGAGGCCGACGGTGGCGCGGCACAGGTGCCGGCGTCCGGCCTGACAGTTGCGGCACTTGCCGCACACCAGGTGGCCCTCGCCGCTGACCCGGTCACCGGTCTTGATCTCGCTGACGTCCCGGCCCGTCCCGACGACCTCGCCGACGAACTCGTGCCCGACGATCAGCGGGGTGCTGATCGTCTGTCTGGCCCAGCCGTCCCAGGCGCGGATGTGCAGGTCGGTGCCGCAGATACCGGTGCGCAGCACCTTGATGAGCACGTCGCCGGGGCCGACGGCCGGCTCCGGGACGTCCGCGAGCCACAGCCCGGGTTCGGCCTTGTCCTTGACGAGCGCCTTCAACGCCACGGCTCCTCGGGGTGAGTCCCGGATCCGGGCGTGCCGGAGCAGCCCTGGCCGGGAGCGGGGTGGGATCGCACTGCAATCTGCCGTACGACACCCTCACCGGTCCATCGAGGATTTCTTAAGCGCGGCCACAGCTTTCCTTCACGCCTCACCCCATCGGCGGCGGCACACCGTGTCCGCGGGTTCAGAACGGCAGTCCGTCGCTCTCCCCGCGTTCGATCCGTACGACGAGATCCATGGCCTGGTCCTTGATGGCCACGAGCCCTTGCTGCCCCCAGGCCCGCGGCCGGGTGTCGGAGACGGACACGGTGCCCAGCACCATGCCGGTGCTGTCGATGAGCGGGGCACCCAGATAGGAGCGCACCCCGAACTCGTCCACGACCGGATTGCCCGCGAACCGGGGGTAGTCGCTCACGTCCCCCAGGACCAGCGCCTTGCGGCGGGCCACCACATGGGGGCAGAAGCCGTGGTCGCGGGGCAGTAACCGGCCCAGCAGTGCGCCGGTGCCGTCGCCGCGGACGAAGGGCGCGACCGCCGGTGTGTGCAGACCGGCGAAGAACTGCCCTTCCTGCCTCAGGAAGTTGACCATGGCGTACGCCGCCCCCGTGAGTTCGGAGAGGCCGTACGCGAAGGCGTCGAGTGTGGGTTCGGGGCGCTCGCCCAGTCCCAGCCGACGCAGCCGCTCGGTGCGGGCCGGGGCCTCCTTGTCATCGGGGGTGAGCAGCAGACGACCGGCCGGACGCGGCGGGTCGTAGCTCATGGGCGGGCTCCCTGGATGTGGGCACATGTCATATACGGGCTCCGTGTTGGTGTGGGGATCTCACATGTGGGCGCCGTACCCCGTCGTGGTGGCCGGGGCATGGGCGATGAGGTGGCGGACCAGGGTCAGCAGGGTCTGGACGCCCGAGCTGGAGATCCGGGCGTCGCAGCACACGACGGGGATCTCGTCCGGCAGGTCCAGGGCGGCGCGTACCTCCTGGGGGTCGTAGCGGAAGGCGCCGTCGAACTCGTTGACGGCGATGATGAAGCCGAGGCCTCGTTGCTCGAAGAAGTCGACGGCGGCGAAGCACTCCTCCAGACGTCGGGTGTCGGCGATGATGACCGCGCCCAGGGCGCCTTCGCAGAGTTCGTCCCACATGAACCAGAACCGTTCCTGGCCCGGTGTGCCGAACAGGTACAGGACATGTTGCCGGTCCAGGGTGATGCGGCCGAAGTCCATCGCCACGGTCGTCTCGACCTTGTTCTCGATGCCGTCGAGCCGGTCGGTGGCGGCGCTGACGGTGGTGAGCAGTTCCTCCGTGCTGAGCGGCGCGATCTCGCTGACCGCGCCGACGAAGGTGGTCTTGCCCACGCCGAACCCGCCCGCCACGAGGATCTTGAGCGCGGTGGGGAACACGTCGGCGCCGGCGCCGTGGTCAGAGCTGTCGTCGTAGTCCATCGAGCACTGCCTCCAGAAGGGCCCGGTCCGTCGGGTTGTGGTCGAACACGGGGGGTTTGGTGGTGAGGCCTCCGCTGTCGACGAGGTCCGCCAGCAGCACCTTGGTGACGGCCAGCGGCAGCTTGAGGTGGGCGGCCACCTCGGCGACCGGCAGCGGCGCGCGGCACAGTTCGAGTGCCTGCGCGTGCTCGGGGCCGAGGTAGCCGAAGGGGGTGGCCCCGGTGGCCATCACCTGTGACATCAGGTCGAGTTCGACAGTGGGGCGGGTGCGGCCGTCGTTGACGGTGAAAGGACGCACCAGCCGTCCGGCCGCGTCGTCCAGCCAGGGGCCGTCACCGGCCGCCGCCACGTTCAAGGCCTCATCGCCGGCGGTTCGACGGCGGGCTGCCGGGGGGCGGTCGCCAGGTACGGCCTCACGCTCTTGACCAGCATGGCCATCTCGTAGCCGAGCACCGCCGCGTCGGCCTCGCGGCCGGCCAGCACCGCGAGGCAGGTGCCGGAGCCGGCGGTGGAGACGAACAGCAGCATCGAGTCGAGCTCGACGACGACCTGGCGTACGTCGCCGCCCGCGCCGAAGCGGACGCCGGCGCTGCGGCCGAGGGAGTAGAGGCCGGAGGCCAGGGCCGCCATGTGGTCGGCGCTGTCCGCGTCGAGGCCGTGCACGGACTTCACCAGTCCGTCGCAGGAGAGCAGCACGGCGCTGGAGGTGTGCGGCACCCGTTGCACGAGGCCGCTCATCAGCCAGTCGAGATCGGAAACGTGGGCGGTCGGCGCATCGCTCGCCATGGTGGATCGACTCCTTGGGGTACGAAGGTCTGCGGGAGCGCTGGGGGCGGGGACGGGCGGGGAGGTAGGGACCCGGTAGGGGGTGGGGGGTGCGGGCGTGCTCATCCGGCGGGTGCGCTCCCGTCGTGCCGTGCGGTGGGGTGGTCGGTGCGGGGCGCGGGGAGGCCGTCGTGGCCGCCGCGCGCCTCCTGGGATGCCGTATGCGGGGGACGTGCGTCGGCGGTGTGGGGCTCCACGGTGGGGGACTCCGTCGCGTGAGCCTTGATCGTGTGGTGCGGATCCATGAGGTGGGGGTCCGCATGGTCCGCATAGTGGGTATCCACTGGGTGGATGTCCACGGGATGGGCGTCCGTGGGACGGGCGGTGGGACCGGGGTGATCGTCCAGGGGTGACGACGGCAGCATGGGCACGGATGCCATGTGGCCCTCCACCATGCGGCCCTCCACCATGTGGTCGCCCATCATGTGGTCGCCCATCATGTGGTCGTCGGCCGTGTCGACACGGCCCGTGTCGACACGCCTTGCCTCGATACGCCCCATGGCGTCCTGCCTGATGTCGTCGGGGGCCAGGTCGTCACGGTGCGGGTCGTCGCCGCCCATGTGGCCCGTGTCCAGGTGGCCCGTGTCCAGGTGCTGTCGGGTTTCGGCGAGGCTGACGCCCCGCCGGAAAGCCGCCATCAGATGGGGGTCGTGCCCGACGACGTGCTCGGTGTCCTGACGCGGCGTGGGACCGTCGCGGAGCTGGGGCACCAAGTGTTCCTGAGCGCGGCGGCGGGGCAGTTGGGGCCTGCCCATGGTGCCGCGCACGGTGGCGCTGCGTGGGGCGAGGGGGGCGGTTCCGATCCCGCTCTCCTCGAGGGTCTGCCGGTCGTCCGGGGTGACGCCGGGCACCGCCTCGGCCGGATTGGGCCGCACCGCGCGGGCGCCCCGCAGCGGCAGGGGCGGCGCCACGCGGCCGGGGCTCGTCGGGGCCGGGACGTCGGCCTGGTCGTGGCGCCGCGCCGCCGGTACGACGGGGGACGACGCCGGAGGGAGGAACGCCCCGCTCCCGGGTTCCGGCAGCGAGCCGGGCCCGGTCTGCTGTGCGAGTCCCGTCCCCGCATCGGGTCCTGTCCGCATATCGGGCCGGGTCTGCGGGCCGGGGCCGGCGTACGGCTCGGCGCCTGCCTGCGGCTCTTGCGGCCACGGTCCGTTCCCGGGCCCGGCGGGTCCGGGCAGCGGGGCACTCCCGGGCGCGGGGACGGCATGGGCGGGCCGGCGCGGCGGCCCGCCCATGCCGTCCCCCGGTCCCGCGTTGCCCTCGGCCGGCCGGCCCACGCCCGGTCCCGAGGACCAGGGCTCGGCACCGAGCAGTGCCTGCGGCACCACGAGCACGGCCTGGACTCCGCCGTAGATGTTGTTCTGGAGCCGGACTTGGATGCCGTGCCGCCGCGCGAGCTGCGAGACCACGTACAGGCCGATGCGTCCGTCGGCCAGGAGGCTGGCGACATTGACCTGGTCCGGGTCGGCGAGCAGGGCGTTCATCCGTTCCTGCTCGTCCACGGGCATACCGAGCCCGCGGTCCTCGACCTCGACGGCGAGCCCGGAGGTGACGAGTCCGGCACGCAGCAGCACCTGGGTGTGCGGCGCGGAGTACAGCGTGGCGTTCTCGACGAGTTCGGCGAGCAGGTGGATGACGTCGGCGACGGCGTGCCCGCGCAGGGTGCCGTCGATCGGCGGCACCAGCTTGACCCGTGAGTACTGCTCGACCTCGGCGATGGCCGAGCGCAGCACCTCGGTCATGGAGACCGGGTTGCTCCACTGCCGCCGGGAGACGGCCCCGCCGAGCACGGCGAGGTTCTCGGCGTGGCGGCGGATGCGGGTGGCGAGATGGTCGACGTGGAAGAGGCCCTTGAGCAGGTCGGGGTCCTCGATCTCGTTCTCCATCTCGTCGAGGATGGAGATCTCACGGTGCACCAGGGACTGCAGACGCCGGGCCAGGTTGACGAACACCTCGAGCTTCTGCTCGCTGCCCGCCTGGCTGGAGAGCTGGGACGCCTGGACGATGGCGGTGACGGCGCTGTCATGGGCCCGGGACAGGTCGGCGGCGAGCCGGTCGAAGCCGTCGGCGTCCCTGGGCGTCCCGCCCGGCTGGGCGCGCGGTGGCGGGCCGTCGCCACGGCGCAGGGTGTCCACGAGGGCGCGCAGGTCGGCCTCGCGCCGAGCCGTGCTCCGGCGCAGGCTCTCGACGCGGTCGTGCACGGACCGGGCCGCACGGTCGGCGGCCACGGCGGCGATGACGATGCCGGCGAGGGTCACCGACACCGCGCCGCCGAGCACGCCCCACAGGGCCGCGCCCGGCCGTACTCCGGTGGAGCGGACGAGGAACAGTACGGCGGCGCCGGCGCTGAGGGCGACCGCCACGGGTGGCAGGACGGCGAGCCGCAGCAACTGGGGCCGTATCTGCGCCTCGGGGTGCGTGGGGGCGGGCCGGGCGGACGGGCGTCCGTGCCGTCCGCCCTCCCGTCGGTCGGTACGGGAGGGCGGACCGGCGGGAGGGCGGGGATCGGGCATGGGTGTCCTCGAACTGGTCCGTCGGTCCTGGGTGCCGGGGGAACGCGTGGCGCCGCGGCCGCCGGGCGCATGGGACCGGTTCCGTGCCCCACGCGGCTCGCCGCCGCGCGGGGCGGGCGGACGCCCGTTGCCGGCACCGGCGCGCGGGTCGGCCGGCGGCTCGCCCGGGGCGGCCTCGGCCGCCTGCGACCCGCTGGACATGCCCGGCGCACCGGTCACGCCCGAGGCGCCGACCGGGCCCGAGCGACGGGGTGTGTCACCCCGTCCCCTCCCTCGTCCGCCTTCTGCCTGCACGTACCGGTCCCCGCTCCCTGATCCGATCCGATGGGGGCGACCCCGTGGCGCGATACGCCGGGCGACGGGTGTCGTCATGGTGTCGCCGTACCGGTCGGGGGCGCCTCGGAAGGCCGAGGGCGTCGGCCATGCGTCGCCCGACCGACACTCACCGTAGTCACCACCGCATCACGTGCGGTGGTCAGTTGACAAACTCACACGGACAGCGTCCCGCTCTGGTATGAGGCTTCGTACGACAGACCGATAAACCCGTCACTCACTCGTCAAAGAAAGGTCGCCACTCGATCCGACCTGGTCGGATACGGTCATCGGGAAACATCGAGGGCCGGAGAGCTCAAAGCTCTCCGGCCCTCGATGTTTCCGCTCGGCCGTCCTACGGAAGGGCCCCTCGGAAACCCTCTGCGCCCTGCACGCTCCTCGTAGAAATATCACTCAACGTAGCGATCAAGGCCAAGGGTCATTCCTCCCCCACCAGGTCCAGGCCCTCGCGGGAGAAGTCCGTGACGGGGTCGGGCAGGGGCCACTTGTGGCTCGGAACGTGTCCCACATCCCGCCACCACGGTTCGTCCGGCAGTTCCCCGGCGGGCTCGAACGGCAGACCCGGAACGGGGAAGGCGGCGGGCTGCCCGACCGACTCGGCCGCGGCCATCGTCCACTCGCCGGGCTCCGCCCACGGGTGCGGTGCCAGGTTGAAGGTGCCCCAGTGGATCGGCAGGAAGACCCCGCCCGGCCGGCCCTGTTGGAGGTCGAGGTGGGCCTGGAGACCCTCTGCGGGATTCATGTGGATCTCCGGCCAGGAGCCGGGTCCCGGAATCGGGTCCGGCTGCCCCTTGCGCCAGAAGTCCGAGTACGCGCCGATCTGGATCATCGTCGCGTCGAAGGGGCCGTGGGCGGTGCCGATGTCCTTGAAACCGTCGAAGTAGCCGGTGTCGCCACTGTGGTAGACGCGGTGTTCCTCGCCCGCGACGACCCATGAGGCCCACAGGGTGTGCTGGGTGTTGCGCAGGCCCCGGCCGCAGAAGTGGCGGGCCGGGGTGGCGGTGAGGGTGAGTCCGCCGACCTCGGTCGTCTCGTGCCAGTCCAGTTCGCGCAACCGGTCGGCGGACACGCCCCAGTGCTCGAGATGGGCACCCACGCCGAGCGGCACGGCGAACAACGTGTCCGTTCCGGCGAGCGCCTTGACGGTGGGCAGGTCCAGATGGTCGTAGTGGTCGTGCGAGATCACGACGACGTCGACCGGACCGAGCGCGGCCAGCGGCAGGGGTACCGGGTGCAGCCGCTTCGGACCGGCGAAGGGGAACGGGGAGCAGCGCTCGCCCCACACGGGGTCGAACAGCACCCGCCGCCCGTCGATCTCCACGAGCACGCTGGAGTGGCCCATCCAGGTCAGGCGCAGTCCGGAGGCAGGTGGGCGGGCCAGGTCGGCAAGAGTGGTGGCGTGCACCGGCAGGGCGCCGTGCGGGGCACGGCGGGACCGGGTCTCCTTGTCGAAGTAGGTCTTCGCAAGGTCCCGGGACGAGCCCGGGGACCGGAGCCGGGTGGGGCCTTCGGGGTTCTGGAACACGCCGTCCCGGTAGTGCGGGGACCTGCGGATACGCGCCATGCGCTCACCGGTGGGGTCCGCGCCGAAGGCCGCGGGCCGTAGCGCACGGAGTCCGGAACTCTGGGAACGGGTACCGGCCACAATGCCTCCAAACGGAGTCGGTCAGATAATCCATTATGTGTGGCCGACCCGGCCTCGAGACGCCTCACCGGCCGGAAAGCGCCCCGGAGCCGTGCCCGTTCCCCTCGCTTGTCGGCGAAGGGAAAGCCGGTGGCCGTCGTCTTCACTCACACGCCCGAGGCCGATTCCACGCGGCTGCGCAAGCCGCGCGGTGGTACGCCCCCACGGGACGGCGACTGTGGATCGAGGGGGTGGGCGACGACGCCCACCTCGCTCGTCGGGGCGTGGCCGTGAACGAGTTCCGGTGTCCGGAGTCCGCCGGCCCGGGAACCCGGGGCCGGAACAGGAAGAGCCGTCCGGGCGGGCCCGCTGTACCGGGAACACGAACGCCCGGGCACGGGACCGTGCCCGCACGCGCTCCCTCCCCCGCTCTCCCCGCCTCGCCCCTCCCACCCCGCGTCATACCATCGCGTCATGCCACCGAGGCGATGCGCTCCTTGATGTCGTCCGGGGACAGCGCGCCCTTCGCCGTCACGTGGTCCCCCGACGACTCCCCGCGCAGCCTGCGCCCCATCCACGGCACCAGGTACTCGCGCGCCCAGTGGACGTTGTCCCGCCGGACGTCGAGGCTGCCGCGCGGCGGCAGCGGGGGCCAGGCCTGCTCCGGGTCGGCCGGGACGTTCAGGCCGAGGGTCTGTCCCGCGCGGAGCGCCACGCGTGTGTGCCCCTCGGGCGACAGGTGCAGCCGGTCGGTGTCCCAGGCCCTGCGGTCCTGGATACTCCTGAGGGACCAGAGGTCCAGCACCGGACAGCCGTACCGGTCGGCGACGGCCCGCACATGCCCGTTGTAGGTGGCGATCTTGCCGCGCAGATGCCGGAGCAGGGGTACGCCACGGGTGTCGAACCCGGTCGTCACCAGAACCGTGCCGGAGACCGCCGTGAGCGCGGCGATCGCCCGCTCGAAACGCTCGGCCACCTCGTCCGGGTCGCTGCCGGGCCGCAGGATGTCGTTGCCGCCCGCGCAGAAAGAAACCAGTGCGGGGGCCAGTTCGACGGCCCGCGGAAGCTGGTCGGCCATGATCTGGTCGAGCAGCTTTCCGCGCACCGCGAGATTTGCGTACCGGAAGTCGCCTTCGGGACGCCGGTCGGCGAGAAGTACCGCGAATCGGTCGGCCCAGCCGACGAACGCCCCGTCGGGGCCGGGGTCGCCGACGCCCTCGGTGAAGCTGTCCCCCACCGCCACGTACGACCCGATCACTGCTTTGCTGTCACTCTTCGAATCGTCTGCCACACCCGGACATGATTCACCTTCGAATGTGACCTACGCGACCGTAGGGAGGCATTGACGGACGGTGAGATAAGCCACTCGCACAGCATGGGCCAATTCGGAATAGCCCTCCGCGCGGGGACGTTGAGCGGCGAGCGACGTGACGCACGGAACACCCCCGGCGCTCCCGGGACTCCACCCCGCCGAACGCGCCGACGCGCCGACGCGCCGAAGGCCGGACCCGGGGATCGGGGGTCCGGCCTTCGGCGCGTCAGGCAGGTCGCCTCGGGGGTCAGCCTATGGAGACGCCCTTGCCGCGGAGGTAGGAGACCGGGTCCAGGTCCGAGCCGTAGTCCGGCGTGGCGCGGATCTCGAAGTGCAGGTGCGGGCCGGTCGAGTTGCCGGTGGAGCCCGAGAGGCCGACCTGCTGGCCGCCGCTCACGGCCTGGCCGGCCGAGACGGACAGCGAGGACAGGTGGGCGTACTGGGCGTAGTGGCCGTCGTTCAGCTTGACGACGACCTGGTTGCCGTACGAGCCGGCCCAGCCGGCGGAGACGACGGTGCCCGCGCCCACGGCCTTCAGGGAGGTGCCGGTCGGAACGGCGAAGTCGACACCGGTGTGGTAGCCGCTGGACCACATGCTGCCGGCCACCTTGTAGGCGGTGCCGAGGCCGCCGCCGGGCACCGGCGAGCTGTAGCCGGAGGCGGTCGCGGCCTGGGTCGCGGTCGTCGAGCCGGAGGAGGACTTCGGCGCGGACTGCTCGGAGGCCTCGCCGGCCGTCGACGGCTTCGACTGCTTCGACGCGGAGGACGGAGCCGAGGGAGCGGCCGGAGCGGACGAGGAGGGCGCCTCGGAAGAGGAGGACTTCTTCGGCGCGCCGGTCGCGGCGGCCTTGCCGTCGACCGAGAGCTTCAGACCGGGGTGGATGAGCGACGGGTCGTCGCCCACGGTCTCGCGGTTGTCCGAGTAGAGCTGCTTCCAGCCGCCGTCGACGTTCTCGGACTCGGCGATCTTCGCCAGGTAGTCGCCGCCCTTCACGATGTACGTGCGGGTGTCGCCGTTCCTGTCGCCGTCGGCCTTCACGCCGTCAGACGTCTTGCCGGCGACGGAATACGACTGGACGGCCTTTTCCGGGGCGGCCTGCGGAGTGGCGGCGTTCGCTCCGGTGGCACCGAGAAGCGGCATGGCGAGTGCGGCGCCACCGGTTCCGGCGACGGCGATGGAACGGGTGAGACGCGAAACGCTGGGACGACGGTGCTTACCCTTTGCGGGCATGACGAATTCCTCTCCGGCGCCTACGAGGTGAGCTGTCGGGTGCGGGCTGGAGATGCCCGGCCGCGTCGGAAACGCGACTTGACCCCAAGCCGTTCCGGAGACCGGAACAGGCAGTCGTACCTGTGGGTCCCCCGCTCCTGCCATACGCGGATCAGAGTGTGAAGGCTCCGGACAGCGGCAGGATTAGGCGTCCGTCCGGATCGATGGCGAACGTAGGCGACCGAGACGCAAAGGGACAAGCACGATCTTCCGAGCGAAGGCGTTGTTTCGTGATCCATTGACCTGAAACCCGTCACTCAGAGTCGCCCAGGATTTTCGACACCCCCCGAATTCCCTTGCGCGATAATGGAATTACGTGAGCATGGCGACAACACATCGTCACCTCTATGACGATGCTCACCACCCCATCACCATCTCCCCTCCTATCGGGGCGCATTATGGCGAAACTCCCCAAACGGACAGAACGTCCCAATAGGGAAAATATCGATGGTCCGGCCGGCGGGCCGCGGGTCCGGCACGGATCCGTCCACGCCGTCGACTCCACCGGTGCGGTCCCGTCTCCACTCCGACGGCCCCGTCACCAACTCATTGCCCCTGCCAGGCATGTCGTATCGTCGGGTGACACCCGCCGACGCCGCCGCGCCGGCGGCGCAGAGTGGGAGAGGGGCCCCCGTGACGCAGCAGATCCCGTCGACCGAACCCGAGCTCACCGGGGTGCGCAATTTCCGTGATGTGGGAGGCCTGCCGACCGTCGACGGCCGCCGGGTGCGGCACGGGGTACTGTTCCGCAGCGGCCATCTCGCGCACGCCACCGAGGAGGACGCCGCCTTCCTGTCCTCCCTGGGACTGCACACCGTCTTCGACTTCCGCAACGCGGCCGACCACAAGCTGGACGGGCAGGACATCGAACTGCCCGGCGTGCGCAATGTGAATCTGCCGCTGAGCGACCCGGCCGACGGCGCCGAGTTCTGGAGGATGGTCCGTGACGGGGACCTGGACCAGCTCCGCTCCGTCCTCGCCGGCGACAAGGGGGCGGAGCGGATGATCGCCTCGTACCGCGTGACGGTGAGGCAACGCACCGCCGAGCACTCCCGGGTACTGCTCTCGCTCGCCGAGGAGTGTGTGCCCGCGCTGATGCACTGCGCGGCGGGCAAGGACCGCGCGGGTCTGTCGGTGGCGGTGACACTGCTCGCGCTGGGCGTGGAACGGGACGCGATCTTCGACGACTACCTGAAGTCCGGCGCCGCGCACCGCCGCTACAAGGTGCGCCGCAGCGGCACCTCCGCCTCGGCCTATTCCCCCGAGGTCATGGAGCTGCTCGACCCCCTGTTCGACGCCCGCGCCGAGTATCTGTCGGCCGCACTGGAGACGGTCGAGGAGACCTGGGGCGGCGTGGACCCCTACCTCGAGCAGGCGCTCGGGCTCACCCCCGAGAACCGGGAGCGGCTGCGCGAGCGCATGCTGGACTGAGTGATCCCCCGGCCGGGCATCCGCTCGACCGGGGGATCACGGAATCTCTCGGCTCCTGCCGTGCCCGTCCGGGGACTACTGCCGCGCGCCCAGCTCGAACAGCAGATAGATGAAGCCCGCGAAGAGGTGCCCCACCACCACGTAGACGAACAGCCTCACCCACAGGGCGCGGGGAAACTTCTCCTCCAGGTCTTTCATGACACATCTCCTTGGGTGGGGCCCAGGCACAGGGCGGCCGTGGGACTCTGCAACAGGGTATGGACGAACAGCAGCTCGACCCCGTCGGGGTCCTCGGCGGCGATACGGTGCGGCGTCAGCGAGTCGAAGTGCGCGCTGTCGCCCGGGGCGAGGCGGTGCAGGGCGTCTCCGAGACGCAGCCGCAGCCGCCCCTTGAGGACGTACAGCCACTCCTCGCCCGGGTGGACCCGCACGATGTCGCCCTGGGCCCCGTACGGGACCTGGACCCGCAGAGCCTGCATCCCGCGCCCGGGGGAACCGGCCTGCCGGTACGTCCAGCCGCCCGCGGAGGTCGGCTCCATGTCGTCGGCACGTGTCACCGCCTCGCGGACGGCGGCCGTCTCACCGAGCAGTTCGGAGACCGTCGTACCGTAGATACGGGCAAGGGAGAGCAGCATCGGCAGCGAGGGCTGGCGCTGTCCGGTCTCCAGCCGGGAGAGATGGGCGGGGGAGAGTCCCGCCTCGCGGGCGGCGGCCTCCAGCGTCAGGGAGGCCTGGCGCCTCAGGGCGCGCAGTTGCGGGGCGACCGCGGGGAGCGTGGCGGCCGGTCCGGCCGACGGCTCGGCCTCGGGGGAGCTCATGGCTCCATTCAGCCGCACTTTTGCCTGTGGGGCAAATCTCTTGCCTCGCAGGCAAAAATCGTCTGACCTGCGGAACGTCGCGGTCTCACCGGTCGGCGACCGCCTGTTTCACCAGTGTCCTGCCGAACTCCCACACCAGACCGCCGTCATGGGCGTCGTCCATGACCGCGGTGAAGGCATCCACGAACCGGTCCACCTCCCGCTCGCCGATGATCAGCGGTGGGATCAGCTTGATCACCTCCAGGTGGTCGCCGGAGACCTGGGTGAGGATCCTGTGCTTCTGCAGCAGCGGGACGACGACCATCTGCGCGAAGAGTCCCTTCCGCGCGGCCTGCAGCATGGCCCAGCGACCGCGCAGCTTCAGCGACCGCGGCCGGCCGAACTCGATGCCGATCATCAGGCCCCGGCCACGGACATCGGCGAGCAGCTCGTACGTGTCGACGAGGGCCGCGAGCCGGGACCGCAGCAGCTCCCCGGTGGTCCGGACGTTCGCGACGATCTGCTCGTTCTCCATCACCGCCAGCACCGCGAGGCCGGCGGCCATGGCCTGGGCGTTGCCCCCGAAGCTGGCCGAGTGGACCAGCACCCGGTCCATCGACGAGTAGACCTTGCGGAAGATCCAGTCCTTGCCGAGCGTGGCCCCCACCGGCACATAGCCGCCGGAGAGCGCCTTGGCCACGCACACCAGGTCCGGTTCGACCCCTTCCTCGTGCTGGTAGGCGTAGAAGTCGCCGGTCCGTCCGAGGCCGGTCTGCACCTCGTCGGCGATCAGCAGTGCCTTGTGCCGGTGCAGCAGTTCCTGGGCGGCGCGCAGATAGCCGGGTGGGGCCGCGTGCACACCCTTGCCCTGGATGGGTTCCACGATGAGGGCGGCGACGTCGCCCTTGGCCAGCTCCCTCTCCAGCGCGTCCACATCACCCAGGGGTACGGCCGTGTCGGGCAGCAGCGGGGCGAACCCGTCCCGGAAGCCGGACTCGCCGTTGACGGACAGGGAGCCGATGGTCAGCCCGTGGAAGGCGTGCGCGCAGTACAGGACGCGGGATCTTCCGGTGGCGCGGCGGGCGAACTTCAGTGCGGTCTCGACCGCCTCCGTGCCGCTGTTGCCGAAGAACACCCGGTCCAGATGAGGGGTGTGGGCGAGCAGTTCCTCGGCCAGCAGTCCGGGCAGCGGCGGGCAGTCGAAGCGGGTGAGATCGGCGAGCGAGGCGTCGAGGACGTCGTGCAGCGCCTTGCGGACCACGGGGTGGTGGCGCCCCAGGCCCATCACCCCGAATCCGGCGAGCATGTCCAGGTGGTCGTTGCCGTCCGCGTCCCAGAAGTGGGCGCCCTCGGCGCGTTCGTAGACCTTGTCGAAGCCGATGGTGTGCAGCATGCGCGGGAGCTGGTGGTTGAGGTGTCTGGTGTGCAGCTCGTAGCGTTCGGCTCCGCGCTCGGCCAGCAGCGCGCCGAGGTCGAAGTCCCCGGCCCGAGAGGGGTCCGGGGCGGACTCCGCGGTGCTCATGACTGTTCCTCCCGTTGTTCCTCGGACGGTTCGCCAGGGGACTGCCGCTCCTGCCCCACGGCCGGGCTCGCGCCGATCCGGCCGGCGGCCTCGACGGGTGTCGGACCGATCTCCGCCGGCACCTCCTCGCGCCTGGCGTGCGCGAGGAACTGCTCCGGAATGCCGAACCGCCGTACCGGTACATCGACATCCGCGTCGCTCAGCGCCGGCGCCGGCGTCACGGCCGACCCCATGCCCGACGCGCGGCTGTCGTCCTCGACGACCGCCACGAGCCGGTGCCGCGCGGACCGTCCGGCCGGTTCGGGGGCGACGGGTTCGACCCAGCGCGGGTCGACCACGGTGCACCCGATACCGCGCGCCCCGAGCAGTTCGGCGGCCTGGAAGCAGACGGGCGCCATGACACCGACCGACATCAGCAGCGCCTCGGGGTCCTCGGCGCGGTGCAGCACGTCCGGGCCGCCGATCCGGTCGAGCGCCGGACCGGTACCCCGGGGCCCCCGAGTGAGACAGCCGTCATGGCGTCACTCCCTGTTTCCCGAGACCGTCTCGCGCAGGGCGCGCAGGGACTCCTTCAGGGACCCCATGGTGGCGAGGACGGCGGTGGGCTCGTAGCCGCAGTGCGCCATGCAGTTGGCGCAGCGCGGGTCCTTGCCGCGGCCGTACTTGTCCCAGTCGGTCTCCTCGATCAGCTCCCGGTACGTCGGCACATAGCCGTCGCTCATCAGGTAGCAGGGGCGCTGCCAGCCGAAGAGCGAGTAGTTCGGGATCGCCCACGCGGTGCACGGGAAGTCGACCCTGCCCTCGAGGAAGTCCAGGAACAGCGGCGAGTGGTTGAGCCGCCAGCGACGGCGGTTGCCCCCGGCGAACGCCTTCCTGAACAGCTCGCGGGTCTGCTCCACACCGAGGAAGTGCTCCTGGTCGGGGGCCTTCTCGTAGGCATAGGCGGGCGAGATCATCATCTCGTCGACCCGGAGGTCGTCGTTGAGGTAGTTGAGCACCTCGATGATGGTCTGCGGGGTGTCGGTGTTGAAGAAGGTCGAGTTGGTGGTGACCCTGAAGCCGCGCCGCTTGGCCTCCTTGATGGCGGCCACCGCCTCGTCGAACACGCCCTCCTTCGCGACGGACTCGTCGTGCCGCTCGCGCAGTCCGTCGATGTGCACGGCGAACGCGAAGTACGGCGACGGGGTGAACTTGTCCATCTTCTTGCGCAGCAGCATGGCGTTGGTGCACAGGAACACGTACTTGCGCCGGCCTACCAACTGGCGTGTGATCTCGTCGATCTGAGGGTGCATCAGCGGCTCGCCACCGGCGATCGACACCATCGGCGCCCCGGACTCCAGCACCGCGCCCACGGCCTGCGCGACCGGCATGCGCTGCTTGAGCACCCCGGCCGGGTGCTGGATCTTCCCGCAGCCCTCACAGGCGAGGTTGCAGGCGAAGAGCGGTTCCAGCTCGACGATCAGCGGGAACTTGTCCCGACGTCGGAGCTTCTGTTCGGCCAAGTATGTAGCGACCTTGATGGACTGACGCAGCGGCATGGCCATCTGGCTCACCTCCTGGGGAGCAGCAAGGAACGGTGCCATTCGAGATACGCGGGAAGAACGGAACGAAGAACGCGGAAAGCCGATATTCCACCGCGCAGCGTGCCGATCCGGACCAGTTCATGTTCAGGAGCGTCCACGACCACCCGTACGGCCGCAACCGGGCGCGCACCCGCGCGGACGGCGCTCAGGAGCGTGGCCGCGGACTCCATGTCGACCGCGATCGCGCCGGTGGCGAGCAGCTCGGACCGTTCGTGCCCCCGGACCACGTGTGCGGAGCCGATGAGCGGCCCGGTGTGGACGGTGCGCCCCGGCGCGATGCGCGCCAGCTCCTTCACCAGCAGATCGGTGCCGACGCACGGCACTCTGCCGCGCGGGTCGCGGGTCTCCCCGGCGACCACCAGGTCGCCGGGGTGCATCCCGGGGGCCAGTCCGGCACAGAAGCCGGTGGCCAGTACGGCGGCGTCGCGCAGCGCCGGGCCGGCGAGCGTCCGGGTGACGGAGCGCTCGGCTGCCGCGGGCCCCATGCCCGTGCGCAGGACGGTGACCGGTACGCCGGTGCCACCGCGGCCCTTCTTGCGCAGAGCGAGCCGCTCGATGCCGAGCGCGCAGGCGATCAGCAACGGTGCCGGGGCCGCCCGGGGGCTCATCAGCTGCCCTTCACCTCGGCCGGCCGGTGCCGCCGCGCACCGGCGCCGGAACCGGCACCCACCGCACCCGCCCCCGGCACCTCCGCCGACGGCTTGGCGAACGGCTCCCCGTTCACGTACCGGCCGAGCGCGGTGAGCGGGAAGACCTGCCGGTAGAGGTGGTAGTTGATGGAGAAGTCCCAGGGGAACCCGGTGCCCGTGAAGTAGGGCTCGTCCCAGGAGCCGTCCTCGTGCTGGGTGGCCGCCAGCCAGGCGATCCCTCGTTCGACGGCCGCGGACTCCTTCTCGCCCGCCGCCAGCAGGGCCATCAGCGCCCATCCGGTCTGCGAGGGGGTCGAGGCGCCCTTGCCGCTCCACTCGCGGGAGTCGTGGTAGGAGCGCAGGTCCTCGCCCCATCCTCCGTCGTCGTTCTGGACCGACTCCAGCCAGGACACGGCCCGTCGGAGGGCCGGATGCGAGCCGGGGAGGCCGGCGGCGGCCAGTGCGGGCACCACGGATCCGGTGCCGTAGAGGTAGTTGATGCCCCAGCGTCCGAACCACGAGCCGTCCGGCTCCTGTTCGGCGAGCAGCCACCGGATGCCTCGTCTGGTGCGCGGGTCGTGGGCGAGTCCTTCGACGGCGAGCATCTCCACGACGTGCGCGGTGACATCGGCCGACGGCGGGTCGATGACCTCGCCGAAGTCGCAGAACGGCAGCCGGTTGGGGAACGGGCTGGTGTTGTCGACGTCGAAGGCACCCCAGGCTCCGTTGCGGGACTGCATGCCGAGGTTCCAGCGGACCCCGCGGCCGATGGCGTTGTCCACCCGCGCCGGGTCGTGGTGCTTGACCCGGCGCAGCGCGAGGACCACCTCGGCGGTGTCGTCGATGTCGGGATAGTTGTCGTTGTGGAACTCGAACGCCCAGCCGCCGGGCGCCAGTCGGGGCCTGCGCACCGACCAGTCACCGGGCCGTACGACCTGTTCGCCGAGCATCCAGTCGGCGGCTCTGACCAGTTGGGGATGGTCGGCGGGCAGACCGGCGTCGGCGAGGGCGATGGTCGCGAGGCAGGTGTCCCACACCGGGGACTGGCAGGCCTCGATCATCCGGGCGCCGTCCTCGCGCCACACGGCGAACCGGTCGAGGGAGCGGAGTCCGGCGCGCATCACCGGGTGGTTCAGGTCGTAGCCGAGCAGGTGCAGCGCGATGACGGAGTAGACGGCGGGCGGCTGGATGCCGCCCCAGCAGCCGTCGTTCTCCTGCCGCTCGATGATCCAGCGGGCCGCGGTGTTCATCGCCGCCCTGCGCAGCCGGCGCGGGACGGCCCGGCGCAGGGCGTGCAGGCCCTTGTCGAGCCGTTGGAAGGCGCCGTCCCAGCTGGCCGCCGGTGCCATCCGTCCGGGAGGGTTGGGCCTGGCGGGGTCGGTGTGCAGTTCGTCGAGCGGGAACGGGGCGGGCCGTACCGGCCGCTCGGCGGAGACGATCGTCAGCGGGACGATGGTCTGGCGGGCCCAGCAGCCGAAGTCGTAGATGTTCAGCGGCACCCAGGTCGGGAACCAGATCAGCTCGGGCGGGAGTTCGGGCAGGTCCTCCCACCTCCACCAGCCGAACAGGGCCAGCCAGATCCGGGTGAAGACCCGGGAGGCGGCGATCCCGCCCCGGTCGCGGACCCAGGCGGCGGCGCGCGCCATGTGCGGGGCGTCCGGCGGGTCACCGGCCAGCCGCAGCGCGACGTACGCCTCGATGGTGGCGGAGAGGTCGCCGGGCCCGCCGTAGAAGGTGGCCCAGGTGCCGTCCTCGCGCTGCTCGCCCCGGATGAACAGGGCGGCGGCCCGGACGGTCTCGTCCTCGACGATGCCCAGGAACTGACGCAGCAGCAGGTCCTCGGCGTCCATCGTGACGTTGGTCTCGAGGTCTCCCTTCCACCAGCCCTGGTCGTCCTGACGGGACAACAGGAACTCGGTGGCGCGCCGCATGGCGCCGGCGGCGATGTCGGGTACCCCGGCCGCCACGGGGATGTCGGTGTCGGTGTCGGTGTCGCTGGCCGCGGCCACCGGGGACGGCCACGCCGCCCCGGTGCTTCCGTCGGTCGTCGCTGTCATGGCTTCCCCTTCGTGCAGTCCTGCAATGTGTGCGTCTGCTGTGGGTCCGCCGTCGGCCGGTGCCGTACTCCCCGCAACACCGGCCGGCGACTACGCGAGGGCTATTCGACCGATGGTGATCATCTCTTTCGTACGACGACGAAGTCCGCGAGTGCCGTGAACTGCTCCCGCACCCTGCCGGGCATGTCGACGGCGTCGAGGGCCTCGATGGCGATGGTGTGCTGGCGGCGTGCTTCCCCCGCGGTCCACTCCCGTCCGCCGGCCTGCTCGATGAGGGCCGCGCGGGCCGCGAACTCCTCCTCGGAGAAGTTCGCGAAGTCGCTGCCGCCCGCGTCGGCGGCGAGGATCTCCGCGAGCTGCTCGGAGGCCGGGCCGCCCGCGGCGAGCGCCGCTACCACGGGGAGGGACTTCTTGCGCTGGCGCAGATCGCTCCAGGTCTGCTTGCCGGTGGCCGCCGGGTCGCCCCAGATGCCGAGGAGGTCGTCGACGGCCTGGAAGGCCAGACCGAGGTGGTAGCCGTACTTCTCCAGGGTGTCGGCGGTGTGCGGGTCGGCGCCGCCGAGCACCGCTCCGACGGAGCTGGCGCAGGCGAGCAGGGCGCCGGTCTTGTTGCCCTCCATCTCCAGGCATTCCTCGACGCCGACCCGGTCGCGGTGCTCGTAGGAGATGTCCTGCGCCTGGCCGTCGATGAGGGCGCGGGTGGCGGTGGTCAGCCGGCGGGCGGCCCGGCCGGCCTCGACGGTGCCCAGTTCCAGCAGCACCTCGTTGGCGAGGGCGAACAGGGCGTCGCCGACCAGGATGGCCTGGGCGGGGCCGTGCACCTTCCAGACGGTGTCGCGGTGCCTGCGCTGCTCGTCGCCGTCCATGAGGTCGTCGTGCAGCAGGGAGAAGTTGTGGACGAGCTCGACGGCGACCGCGCCGGGGACGCCGACTTCCGGAGCGGCGCCGGTGACCTCGGCGGACAGCACGGCGAGCGCGGGGCGTACGGCCTTGCCGCCGTCGCCGTCGGCGGGCCTGCCCTGGGCGTCGATCCAGCCGAAGTGATAGGCGGCGACGGTGTCCATGGGGGGCGCCAGGCGGTCGATGGCCGCCCGCAGTACCGGCATGGCCAGTGTCCTGCCGCGCTCCAGGAGCGCGGGCACGTCCGCCGCGGTCCTTCCAGCGGCCTTCGAGGCCGGGGGCACAGTGGGCACAGTCTCTCCTCTTGTTGCGGTACCGGGGGTACGGGGACCCGCCGTGGCGGGTGCGTCGGCGCTCACCGGAGTCCCTCTCGCACGGCGGGGCCCGGGGCGTCGCGGCCGGCTGTCCCGTCCCATGCGAAGAGGTGGCGGGGACGTGGCCGGCCCAGGGCACTCAGCGCGGCGTCCGCCGCGCCGACGCCGCTGCGGACCGCACCCTCCATGGTCGCGGGCCACCCGGTGGCGGTCCACGCTCCGGCCAGGTACAGGCCGGGAGCCTTGGTGCGGGCGCCGGGCCTGAGCCGTCCGACGCCGGGAGCGGGGGCGAACGTGGCGGTGCGCTCCCTGGTGACGAAGAAGTCCCGCACGGTGGCGCCGCGGGTGCCCGGCAGCAGGCGCTCCAGTTCGGGCAGGTAGCGCTCGCGCAGCACGGCCACGGGCTCGTCGATGTCGTTCTGGGCGACCGACTGCGAGACGGCCAGGTACTGCCCCTCCCGCAGGCCGGAGGCCCGGGTGCGGTCGAAGACCCACTGCACGGGGCTGCCGAGGGCCGCGAAGAAGGGGCTGGTGAGCACCGTGCGGTCGTAGACGACGTGGAGGTTGAGGATGGGCGCGGTACCGATGCCGAGCAGCCGCCCGGGGTCGTCGAGCGCTCCGGCGGGCAGCAGGTCGTACGCCTCGCGCTGCGGTACGGCGAGGACGACGGCGTCCGCGTCGAGGGTCTCGCCGGGAACCCGCACGCTCCAGCTCCCGTCGCCGCGCCGGGAGACGGAGGTGACGCGGGTACGGACCTCGGTGCGGACGCCCGCGGAGTCGAGTGCCTTGCGGGTCAGCCGGTCGTGCAGGTCGCCCAGGGGGACGTGGGCCCAGCCGATGTCGGCCGCGCCCGGGTCGGACAGCAGACCGGTCTTGAAGACCATCGCGGCGAGCGCCAGGGACGCGTCACCCGCGACCGCGTTGAGGGTGGCGACCCCCACCAGGTCCCACAGGGCCTCGACGGCGCGCGGCGACTGGCCGTGCGCGGCCAGCCAACTGCCGAAGTTCTGGTCGTCGAGGGCGGGATCGGCGAGGTCGAGTCCCTTGAGCGCGAGCGCGGCCCGTCCCACGTTCGCCCGTTCGGCGAGCGAGAGGTGCGGGTAGGCGGCGAGGCTGCGCCCCAGGTGCAGCGGTACGGGCAGCGGGTCGCGGCGCAGCCGGCCGAGCCGGCGTCCCTCGGGCCGGTCGGCGTCGATCACGGGCACGTCGAGACGGTTCTGCAGCGGTGCCAGGGCCGTCCCCTCGATCCGGTCGAGGAACCAGCGGTAGGCGGTGCAGCAGCGCAGGTAGACGTGCTGGCCGTTGTCGACGGTCAGGTCGCCGCGCTGGAAGGAGAAGACGAGCCCGCCGAGCCGGGGGCGGCCTTCGAGCAGTGTGACACGCACGCCGGCGTCGGCGAGCGCGAGCGCGGCGGTGGCGCCGGCGAGCCCGCCGCCGACCACGACGGCGTGCCGCCCCGCCGGGGCGTCGTCGCCGGCGGGCGGGTTCCCGGAGCTGGTGACACGGGTCATGGCGTGCCCTCCCCTGCGCGGCCGCCGTGCCGCCGGACCGGTGCGCGGCGGGCCGTCCCGGTCAGGGACGCGGGGCGGCGGCGGAGGGTTGCGCCCCGCTTGCCGGCGGCGCCGTCGAGGAGGCGTGATGTGCCCATCAGGCACGCCCCCTGACGGTCCGCCGGGTGACGTGCCGGGTGTCCAGGCCGGACAGGCCGCGCACCGCGACGTAGGCCTTCTCCCGGCCGGGCAGGGAGACCCGGCCGCGCAGCACGGCCTCGGGCTCGCGCTCGATGCGGTCGAGGAGACGGCGGTAGATGCCGGCCATGGCGGCGACACAGGCGCCGCTGCGCCGGTCGAGCATGGGCAGCAGCCGGTAGCCCTCGGCGAACAGGGCGCGGGCCCGGCGCACCTCGAAGTGGACGAGGCCGGCGAAGTCGGATCCCTCCGGCCGGCCCGGCCCGCCGAACCCGGCCGAGCAGCCGAACTTGGCCAGGTCGTCGGCGGGCAGATAGGTGCGCCCGTCCTCGGCGTCCTCCCGGACGTCCCTCAGGATGTTGGTGAGCTGGAGCGCGAGCCCCAGTGTGTCGGCGTACTCGGGGGCGCGTTCGGCGCCCCGTGCCCCGGGTTCGGTGCCGAAGACGCCGAGGGAGACTCGCCCGATGGCGCCGGCGACGCAGCGGCAGTAGACCTTCAGGTCGTCCCAGGTCTCGTAGGTCTCGCCGCGCAGGTCCATCTGGACGCCGTCGATCAGCTCGTCCAGGCCGCCGAGCGGCACCGGGAACCGCTGCGCGGTGTGTGCGAGGGCGACGGCGACCGGGTCGGTGTCGTCCTCGTCGACCGCCCCGTCCCGGACCCGGGTGAGCAGCGCCCGGGTGTCCTCGAGCCGGACGGCCTTGACGTCGTCCGGCAGCGCGCCGTCGCCGATGTCGTCGACGCGCCGGGAGAACGCGTACAGCGCCGACATCGCGCGCCGCTTGGGCGTCGGCAGCAGCCTGATGCCGTAGGCGAAGTTCCGGGCCTGCGCTCCGGTGACGGCCTCGCAGTACCGGTATGCGGCGAGCACCGGCGCCGACGTGTGTGTGTCCGGCTCCACGGCCCGGATCACCCCTCTCCTAGCAGCGTCGTTCCGGCCTCGCGCAGCAGCCGGACCTTGCCGGGCTTGGGCGGGCCGGGAAGTACGTCGTATTCGGCGGCGGCGATCGCGCCCAGGGCCGCCCGTCCCCCTGCCACGAACCCCGCGAGCAGCAGCTTCAGCCTGCCGCGGACGCTGTCCACCAGGGGGGCGCCCTCGTCCAGGAGCTCCCGGGCGCGCTGTGCCTGGAACGCGACCAGTGCGCGCACCGACGCGCCGGCGTGCGGCGCGGCGAGATCCGCCTCGTCGACGTGGAAACGTTTCATGTCCTCGGCGGGCAGGTAGACGCGGTCGCGGCCGAGGTCCTCGGTGACGTCCTGGAGGTGCTCGACGATCTGGAGGGCGGTGCAGACCGCGTCGGAGCGGCGGACCCGCTCGGGGGTCGAGGTCCCGGTGACGCCGAGGACCAGGCGGCCGACCGGGTTGGCCGACAGTTCGCAGTAGGCGAGCAGGTCGTCGTAGGTCTCGTAGCGGCTGACGACCTGGTCCCGGCGGTTGGCGGCGATCAGGCCGAGGAAGGGTTCGGGGGGCAGGCCGCGGCGGCGGACCGTCGGCTGGAGCCGGCGCAGCAGCGGATGGCGCGGGACCGAGTCGAACACGCGGTGCAGATCCGTCTCGAAGGCGTCCAGCAGCACCGTCCGGTCGCCTGCCCGGTCGGGGCCGACGCCGAGCAGGTCGGCGTCGGCCCCGCCGGGGGCCAGGTCGCCGTCGCCGATGTCGTCGACGAGCCGGGCGTATCCGTAGACCGCCATCAGATCGGCGCGCCAGGCTTCGGGCAGGAAGAACGGCGCCACCGGGAAGTTCTCGGCGGCGGCCTTGTCGAGGGTGGCGCGTTCTGCGTCCAGGGGGGCGCGCCCGGCGTCGGCCGCGCGCGTCGCGCCGGTTCGTGTCATCGCGGGCTGCCCTGGGCGGGGACGGCGCACACTGCGTTGAGCAGGGGGGTCTCCGTAGCCATTGCCGTCACGTCTCCCGTTCTACACTGCCGACCCAATGCATACTATTTCGGACACGCCGTCCGCACTTTCACCCGGCCGGGTCGCCGGTCGGTGTCGCGCGTTATGGCCCTGATTGCCGCCTTTAGGCACTGGTACAGCTTACGTTGTACAGCGCGGTACGGACCGCCGGGGTGTCACCGCGCCTCGGAACAACGAACCGGCCGGTGTCAAGATTCCTGCGCAAGGCAGGAGTTGACGCTTTTTTGCAGGCGTTGGGCCCCATCGGCCCGTTCCGGCGGGGTCCGGGGCGACCGGGCTACTTGCCGGTGAACTTCTCGTACTCCTTGAGCACCTCGTCCGTCGGGCCGTCCATGCGCAGTTCGCCGCGCTCCAGCCACAGGACGCGGTCGCAGGTGTCGCGGATCGACTTGTTGTTGTGGCTGACCAGGAAGACGGTGCCGGCCTCCTTGCGCAGTTCCCTGATCCGCGCCTCGGAGCGCTTCTGGAACTTGCGGTCGCCGGTGGCCAGGGCTTCGTCGATCATCAGGACGTCGTGGTCCTTCGCGGCGGCGATGGAGAAGCGCAGCCGGGCGGCCATGCCGGAGGAGTAGGTGCGCATCGGCAGGGTGATGAAGTCGCCCTTCTCGTTGATGCCGGAGAAGTCGACGATCTCCTGGTAGCGCTCCTTGATCTGCTCGCGGGACATGCCCATGGCGAGCCCGCCGAGTATGACGTTGCGCTCGCCGGTGAGGTCGTTCATCAGGGCGGCGTTGACGCCGAGCAGGGAGGGCTGGCCGTCGGTGTAGACCTTGCCCTTCTCGGCGGGCAGCAGGCCCGCGATGGCTCGCAACAGGGTCGACTTGCCCGAGCCGTTGGAGCCGATCAGGCCGATGGCCTCACCGCGGCGGGCGACGAAGGAGACCCCGCGCACGGCGTGCACCGTGCGCACGCCGCGCGCCTCGTCGTCCTTGCCCCGCCGGATCATCCGGCTGAGTGCCGCCGTGGCGCTGCCGCGGCCGCCGCGGGCACCGTTGACGCGGTAGACGATGTGCAGGTCGTCCGCGATGACGGTGGGGATGTGCGAGTCGGTCCTCTCGTCAGCCACGGCCGTACCTCTCTTCCGCCTTCCAGAAGTAGACGAAGCCGATCACGCCGGCCAGCAGCGCCCAGCCCACGGCGAAGGCCCACACGTGCGGGGGCAGGTACGAGGAGCCGTAGCCGTCGATCATCGCGAAGCGGACCAGGTCCATGTAGACGGCCGCCGGGTTCCACTGCAGGACGTCGTCGAGCCAGTGAGGGACGTCCTTGTTCGCGAGCATCGCCGGGATGCTGAACATGACGCCCGAGGCGTACATCCAGGTGCGCAGCACGAACGGCATCAGCTGGGCCAGGTCCGGCGTCCTGCTGCCCAGCCGGGCGAAGATCAGCGCGAGTCCGGTGTTGAAGACGAACTGGAGCAGCAGCGCGGGCAGCACCAGCAGCCAGGACAGGGCGGGCATGCTGCCGAACGCCATCACCACGACGACCAGGACGACCATCGAGAACAGCAGCTGCTGGAGCTGCTGCAGCGCGAAGGAGACCGGCAGCGCGGCCCGCGGGAAGTGCAGCGCCCGCACCAGGCCGAGGTTGCCGGAGATGGCCCGCACCCCCGCCAGCACCGAGCTCTGCGTGAAGGTGAACACGAACACGCCCGTCACCAGGAACGGGACGTAGACGTCGCTGGGGATGCCCCGGCGGGCGCCCAGCAGCAGGCCGAAGATGAAGAAGTACACGGCCGCGTTCAGCAGCGGAGTGGCCACCTGCCACAGCTGGCCCAGCTTCGCCTGACTGTACTGCGCGGTCAGCTTCGCCCGGGAGAACGTGAGGATGAAGTGCCGGCGCCCCCAGAGCTGACGGACGTACTCGACGAGCGACGGCCGGGCGCCGCTGACCGTCAACCCGTACCTGGCGGCGAGCTCGGCCGCCGTGAGGCCCTCGTCGGGCGGCCCGGACGCGCTGACCGCGACCGTGCCGTCGTGCGTTGTCTCACTCACTGGTGGAAGCTTTCCCTCTTCGAGATGCCGGGCCCGCACGGACCCGGCATGCGCCGGGGAGCCTGGGTGCGGCCCCGATGTTCCGGACACGAGCTTGTCAGATGACAGGAGGCCGGCCCAGCCGGGTCAGCCGCCACACCGTACGCCACTTCATGGGCCGGCGCGGGCCGCAGGGGCTGGTCCACCCCTCCCGGAAACCGCCGAACCAGGCCTTGAGGGCCGGGCGCGACGGCCTGCGGAGCAGGGTGAGCAGCATCCAGACGCCCAGGTAGAGGGGGACCAGGGGCGCGGGAAGGTTGCGGCGGGCCAGCCAGACGCGGTTGCGGGCGACCATGCGGTGGTAGACCGCGTGCCGCGAGGGGGCGGTGGTGGGGTGGTACAGGACCATGTCGGCCCGGTAGTCGATCATCCAGCCCGCGTCGAGGGCCCGCCAGGCCAGGTCGGTCTCCTCGTGCGCGTAGAAGAACGCGTCGGGCAGCACTCCGGCGTCGGCGAAGACCCGGGTGCGTACGGCGTTGGCGCCGCCGAGGAAGGTGGTCACCCGGGAGGAGCGCATCGGGTCGGCGGCGCGCAGCCGGGGCACGTGGCGGCGCTGGGTGCCGCCGGTGTCCGGGTCGGCGATGCGGAAGCTGATGATGCCGAGCTCCGGGTCGGCGGCGAACGCCCGGCGGCACAGCTCGGCGGTGTCGTGGTGGGCCAGGAGGCCGTCGTCGTCGAGGAACAGCAGGATGTCGACGTCCTGGCCGCCCGGGCCGAACGCCTCGATGCCGACGTTGCGGCCGCCGGGGATGCCGAGGTTCTCCGGCAGCTCGACGGTGCGTACGCCGTCGGGGACCTCCGGGACGGGCGAGCCGTTGCCGACGACGACGACCCGGACCGGGTCGCCGTCCTGCTTGGCGACCGAGTCGAGCAGGGCGCGCAGCTCGTCGGGGCGGTTGCCCATGGTGATGATCACCGCGCCGACCTTGGGGGAGGGTCCCACAGCGGTCACCTCAGCCTGCTGGAAGCGAGGACGGACACCAGGTGCAGCACGGTCTGGAGCAGGGCTATCCCGGCGAGGACGGCGACACCCAGGCGCGTGAAGAACAGGTCGCCCCGGGCTGCGTCGACGATCGCGAGGACCACGATCAGCAGCGACGCCTCCATGCCGAGGATCAGCCGGTGGAACTTCAGCGCTCCGGCGGCCCGGCGGGCCAGCGCCATGCCGGAGGAGCGCGGCTCGGCGGCGGCCTCCTTGACCGGCGGCAGTCCGCCCTGGTGGCGGGCCACACCGACCAGGTCGGTCTCGGCTTTGACCAGGATGGCGCCGAGGGCGGCCAGGGTGCCGAGGAAGGCCCAGAGCCAGTCGATGCGGCCGGTGCCCCACAGGTCGGCGGCGCGCAGGCCGAGACCGACGAGGACGGCCGCGTCGCACAGGTAGGCGCCGACCCGGTCGAGGTAGACCCCGCTGAGCGAGAACTGCTGCTTCCAGCGGGCGACCTCGCCGTCCACGCAGTCCAGTAGCAGGTACAGCTGCACCATGACCAGGCCGAGGACCGCCCCCGTGATCCCCGGCACCAGCAGGGCCGGGGCGGCGAGGACGCCGAAGACGGTCATCAGATACGTGAGCTGGTTGGGCGTGACCCTGGTGTTCACCAGGTAGCGGTCCACCCGCAGGGACACCTCACGCATGTAGAGGCGTCCCATCCAGTGCTCACCGCTGCGCCGGTCCTTCACCCCCGCGGGGTGGACGACCGGACGGAGTTCAGCTACCGATGGCCTTGACATAGTCGGCGTAGACGTCCTTGATCTGTTCGGTCTTCAGGTCGAGATGTTCGAGGATCGTGAAGCGGCCGGGGCGGGTCTCGGGGGCGAATTCGACGACTTTGACGAACTCCTCCTCCGTGAAGCCGATCTCCTGGGGCAGTACCGGCAGTCCGTGCCGGCGCAGCACGCCGGCCATGTACACCGACTCGTCGTGCGCGCCGCGCAGGTACATCGCGAAGGCCGCGCCCAGACCGCACTGTTCTCCGTGGGCGGCGGCCCGTTTGGGGTAGAGCAGGTCGAAGGCGTGGTTGATCTCGTGGCAGGCCCCGGAGGACGGCCGCGAGTCGCCAGACACCGACATGGCGATGCCGCTGAGGACCAGTGCCTCGGCGAGTACCTGGAGGAAGTCGTTGTCGCCGATGCCTCCGGGGTGGCGCAGCACGGACTCGCCGGCCTGCCGGGCCATGGCGGCGGCGAGCCCGTCGATCCGCTCGCCCTTGATCCTGCAGGCCAGTTCCCAGTCCGCGACGGCGGAGATGTTGGAGACGGCGTCGCCGATCCCGGCGCTTACGAAGCGCGCCGGGGCGTTGCGGATGATGTCGAGGTCGATGACGACCGCGATCGGGTTCGGCACGCCGTAGGAGCCGCGGCCGGCGTCGTTGTCGAGGGTGGCGACCGGCGAGCACAGGCCGTCGTGCGCGAGGTTCGTCGGTACGGCGACCAGGGGGAGGCCGACGCGTGCCGCGGCGAACTTGGCGCAGTCGATGATCTTGCCGCCGCCCAGTCCCACGACGGCGTCGTAGTGGCCGGCCTTTATGGCGCCGGCCAGCCGGACCGCGTCGTCGAGGGTGCCGCCGCCGACCTCGTACCAGGTGGCGCCGGGCAGCGACGGGGAGAGCCGCTCACGCAGTCCGGCGCCGGAGCCGCCGCTGACGGCGACGGCGAGCCGGCCGGACTGTGCGATGCGCTCGTCGGCGAGGACCCCGCCCAGGTCGTCGAGGGCACCGGGGCGGATGTCGACGACGAGGGGGGAGGGGATCAGCCGGGTCAGTACTGGCATGCGATCTCCCGTCCACGGGTGAGATCGGCGTGGTTGTCGATCTCCACCCAGTCGACGTCGCCGATGGGCGCCACGTCGATTCGGAAGCCGCGGTTCACCAGTTCCTGGTAGCCGTGCTCGTAGAACTGCTGCGGGTCGGTCTCCCACACGGTCTTCAGCGCGTCGACGAGCTCGGGGGCGGCGTCGCCCTCGATGAGGGTGACGCCGATGTACTCGCCGGTGGCCTCGGCGGGGTCCATGAGCTTGGTGATCCTCGTCACGCCCTTGCCGGGGTCGGCGACGACCTTCATCTCCTCGTCCGCGAGTGATTTCACGGTGTCGAGGGCGAGGATGATCCGCCTGCCCTCACCGCGGGCGGCGAGGAGCGTCTTCTCGACGGAGACCGGGTGCACGGTGTCGCCGTTGACGAGGATCACGCCGTCCTTGAGGGCGTCCCGACCGCACCACAGGGAGTAGGCGTTGTTCCACTCCTCGGCCTTGTCGTTGTCGATGAGGGTGAGCTTGAGGCCGTACTTCTGCTCCAGGGCCGCCTTGCGCTCGTACACGGCCTCCTTGCGGTAGCCGACGATGACGGCGGCCTCGGTCAGGCCGATCTCGGCGAAGTTGCCGAGGGTGAGGTCCAGGACCGTCGGTTCGCCCTCTATACCCGCGGGCCCCACCGGCACCAGCGCCTTGGGCAGGGTGTCGGTGTAGGGACGCAGACGCCGTCCGGCGCCGGCCGCCAGCACGAGGCCGATCATGCGGGTTCTCCTTCATCGTGTACGGCGGGTGCGCCGCCCCGGTGGGCGGCCACCCAGAAGCGGATGCTCTCGAGGAGCACCAGCAGGGCCACGGCCACGGCGAGCGCCGTGAGCGCGACGGCGAACTGTGAGGCGGTGAGCAGGGCGGCCAGGACGACGACCGCCAGGGTGCGGCCCTCGTGCCCGCCGATCGCCCGCACCAGCCAGGGCGGGGGCGCGCCCGCGTCGCCGCGGATGCGGTAGACCGTGTCGTAGTGATGGTAGGCGACGGCGGCCACCAGAGCGTAGGCCGCCGGAAGCGCTCCGTTCACGCCGGCGCCTGCCGCCAGCGCCAGGACGGTGCCGTACTCGGCGGCGCGCAGGAACGGCGGGACCAGCCAGTCGAGGGGACCCTTGAGGGGGCGGGCGACGGCCAGGGCGGAGGTCAGGACGTACAGGAGGGCGGCGAGGACGGGCCACGGTCCGCCGAAGCCGGTCAGCGCGGCCGTGGCGACGACGGCGGCGCCACCGAGCAGGGCGACGGCGGGGGCGGTGAACCCGGGCAGGCGCCGCGCGGTGGGCTTCAGCGCCCCGGCGAGGCGTTCGGCGAGCGGTCCGCTGTCGGCGAGGTCCGCGAGGGCGCGCGCCGCGCGGTCGGTCCTGCGGGCCTTGCGGGTGAGGGAGCGCAGGACACGGCCGGCCGTGGTGTACGTCGCCGCGAAGGCGCAGCCGATCAGCAGGGCGTAGAAGGTGATGCGGGGGGTCGTGAGGGCCGTGAGAACGGCGATCATCGCCCAGCGCTCACCGATCGGGAGGACGATCATGCGGCGCGCCCAGACCGTCCAGCCGACGCTGTCGAGCTTGCCGGAGAGAGCGGCGGTGGGACTGGTGTCGGCGGCCGTGCTGTCGGCGTTCGCCTCGTTGAAGGAGAAGTCCACGACGTGCCGGCAGGTCTGCAGGACCATCGCGCCGAGCGCGAGGGCCCACACATCGTCGCCACCGCGGGCCGCGCCGAGGGCGAGGCCCGCGTAGTAGGCGTACTCCTTGGCCCGGTCGAAGGTGGCGTCGAGCCAGGCCCCGAGGGTGGAGTACTGCAGGGAGTAGCGGGCGAGCTGACCGTCGGTGCAGTCCAGCACGAAGGAGGCGAGGAGCAGGACACCGGCGGCGACGAAGCCCGGGCGGGTACCGGTGGCGGCGCAGGCGGCCGCTATGAGCGCGGTGAGCAGGGAGGCGGTGGTGACCTGGTTGGGGGTCAGTCCGCGCCGCGCGCACCAGCGGGCGATGTAGCGGGAGTACGGGCTGATGCAGTAGGTGGTGAAGAAGCCGTCACGGGCCTTGACGGCCGACTTCAGCCGGACGGCCTCGTCGTCCACCGCCGCGACGGCCTGCCGGGCCTCGTTGCGGGCCTGCGGGTCGTCGGGGACGGTGGCGACGAGGCTGCCGAGGTCGGGACGATGCGGGTCGTTTCCGCCGGCGCTCAGGGCGGCGACGATACGGTCGAAGAGAGGGCCGGTGAGTGGGGTGCCCGTGGGCGTCGGGGTCCCACCGGGCGCGGTCCCACCGGCATCGCCGGTCGCGGCCTGCGTGGTGGCAGCGGTCTCGGTGGTGGCAGCGACCTCGGTGGCAGCGGCCTGCGTGGTGGCGGTCCCGGAGACCGCGGTGTCCTCGCGGGCCGTCGCGCGGGCCGTCGCGAGGGTCAGGGCCTGGCGCGCGGCCGGCTGGGCGGTGACGGCACCGGGGATCGCGGCGAGCGGGAAGCGGGGGTCGGTGAGGCCGAGGCGCAGCGCGTGCTCATGGCCCACGAACCGGGCGTCGACGACGGCGACCCGCTGCCCGGCGGGCACCTCGGCGAGCAGGGTTCCGGCCTCCTCGGCGCCGGACGCGATCCGCACGTCGAAGCCGAGGGAACGCAGGTCCGCCTCGATCGACGAACCCGGAACCGGCTGACCGGTGAGGATGGCGGTCGACAACCGAATCTCACTCCCTGGATGCCGACGCTTCCACGCCGGTCGTGTACATGATGGGGGCGGCCGTACGGCCCCCCGGGCGGCATGTCGGCTGAGGTTAGCGGATGCCTCTGAGCCCGCGTTCACCGCCCGTTCGGCGGCTGGATCGTTGTGGTTTCACCCGCGTCCCTGCCGCGATCATCATCGGGGATAGCGGGCCGACCCACAAACCGCCTACCCAGAAGGGGCATTGAGGCGTATAGCAGACATCACCCCGGCGCGGTACCGCCCGGCGCGGGCCGGGTCACCGGGGTGGGCCCCAGCGCCGACAAAGGCGGTCGGCCTTGGCCGCGCGCGAGGCCGACCATGATCGACACATCGGCACCAGGAGCGGGTTGCCGGCCTCTGACCAGCGCAATGTCCGTATCGAGGTCCGTGGGCAACCCGGTGGAGGTCCCGAGCCGGCGGCCCGGCCCACACCGTACCGCCGGGGAGGGCGAGGGCCTTTCCGCCCCCGCGCGGGCACCGCGGGAGCGGGCACTCCACGTTCCCGCACCGGCGGTCGCGCACGGCGAGCCCGGCGCGGGTCTCCTGTGGATCTCGTCACGGGGGCCACGCCCCGTACCCCGGCGCATGCGCACGGTGAGGCCGGTCCGAGCCCGGCGGCCTCACCGTCCAAGCCTCGGTGGCCTCCGCGTCCGCGACCCGGCGGCACCGCCGACCGGGTTGTCCGCAAGAAACGCGCACCGCCCCGAGCACGTCTGACCTGCGAACCGTTTACGCAGGTCAGGGCACATGACAACGGTGTTCAGTGCCGCGTTGCCCCATGCCCCCTGCCCGTAGTTCACTGTGATCCGGACGAGTCATGGAGGGACGGCTTTCATGGGGGCTGGGCACGATCACGGGCACGCGCACGGCGCGCACGGCGGCGGTACGGCGAGCGCGGCGTACCGCGGCAGGCTCCGGGCGGCGCTGGCGATCACGCTCGGCGTCATGGTCGTCGAGATCATCGGCGGCCTGCTGGCCGACTCGCTCGCCCTCGTCGCCGACGCGACGCACATGGCGACGGACGCGCTGGGGCTGGGCATGGCCCTGCTGGCGATCCATTTCGCGAACCGCCCGCCGAGCGAGCGCCGCACCTTCGGCTACGCCCGCGCGGAGATACTCGCGGCGCTCGCGAACTGCCTGCTGCTGCTCGGAGTGGGCGGTTACGTGTTGTACGAGGCGATCCAGCGGTTCCTCGCACCGGCCGACACCGAGGGCGGGCTGACGCTCGTCTTCGGCGCGATCGGCCTGGTCGCCAATCTGGTGTCACTGGCGCTGCTGATGCGCGGGCAGAAGGAGAGCCTGAACGTGCGCGGGGCGTTCCTGGAGGTGGCCGCCGACGCGTTCGGCTCGGTCGCGGTGATCGTCTCGGCACTGGTCGTCGTGGCGACCGGCTGGACGGCCGCCGACCCGATCGCCTCCCTCGTGATCGCCGTGCTGATCGTGCCCCGCGCCTTCAGGCTGCTGCGCGAGACCCTGGACGTCCTGCTGGAGGCGGCGCCCAAGGGCGTGGACATGGCCCAGGTCCGGGCGCACATCCTGGGCACGCAGGGCGTCGAGGACGTGCACGATCTGCACGCCTGGACCATCACCTCGGGCATGCCGGTGCTCTCCGCGCACGTGGTCGTCAGCTCCGATGTACTCAGCGCCATCGGACACGAGAAGATGCTGCACGAGCTGCAGAGCTGTCTGGGCGACCACTTCGACGTGGAGCACTGCACCTTCCAGCTGGAACCGCGCGGTCACGCGGAGCACGAGGCACGGCTCTGCCACTGAGACGGCACCCGGTCGCGGGACCGCGCGAGCGGCGTGACATGACCACGTGCCGTGACGACATGCCGTGACGACATGCCGTGACGACGGTGCGTACGGGGTGCGGTGGGGACGGGAGGCGCCGCTGGGGCGTGAGGCCGGTACACGTGCGCCGGAGGGAGCATCCTCCCGCCCCCGTGCAGGCGCCTTTTCCCTCATGGCGCCCCGCTCCTCGCGGTTCTCCCGCCGCTGGTGCGGGCAGATCATCCACCGGGCCCCCCTTCCGGTCCATCGCCTGCGCCGGCCGCGGGCCGGACCGCCTCGGGACATGCGGACGGTGCGGGGGGTGCCGGGAGTGCCGGATTCGTGCGGCAGACTTGGGGCGCGAAGACCGAATGAAGGATGGGTATGCCGATCACACCTGCCACCGCGACACACAACCCGTCGAGCCCTGCCGCCGAGGCGATTCTGCTGGAGCTGGTCGACGAAGACGGCGTGACGCTCGGCACTGCGGAGAAGCTCGCCGCCCATCAGCCCCCGGGGCAGCTGCACCGGGCGTTCTCGGTGTTCCTCTTCGACGAGCGCGGGCGGCTGCTGATCCAGCAGCGGGCGCTGGGCAAATACCACTCCCCCGGCGTGTGGTCCAACACCTGCTGCGGGCACCCCTACCCCGGTGAGGCGCCGTTCGCCGCGGCGGCCCGGCGGACCTTCGAGGAGCTGGGGCTTTCCCCGTCGCTGCTCGCCGAGGCGGGCACGGTGCGCTACAACCACCCGGACCCGGCCTCCGGTCTGGTCGAGCAGGAGTACAACCATCTGTTCGTCGGCATGGTGCAGGCACCGCTGCGGGCGGATCCCGAGGAGGTGGCGTCCACCGCGTTCGTGACCCCGGACGAGCTGGCCCGGCGTCATGCCGAGGACACCTTCTCGGTGTGGTTCATGACCGTGCTGGACGCGGTCCGCCCGGCGATCCGTGAGCTGACGGGGCCGTCTGCGGGCTGGTGACCGCGCCGCCTGCGGGCCGGTGACCGCGCGAGGGCCGGTCGCGGGTCCCCCTGCGCCCGGTCGTCGGGCCTGCCGGGCTCGCTCGTCGGGCCTGCCGCCGGTGGTGACCGTCGGAGCGTGTGCGCGTGCGACCGTCAGGCCTGCGCGGGTTTGAGCGGCAGGGCGGCCCAGATCACCTTGCCGCCGCTCGCGGTGTGCTCGACGTCGCACATGCCGTTCGACTCACGGGTGATCTCGCGCACCAGGAGCAGTCCGCGTCCGCCGGTGCGGCCGTGGTCCGCCTCCAGGGCGGTCGGGCGGTAGGGGTGGTTGTCCTCCACGGACACCCGGACCCACTCGGCGCCGACGGCGACCTCGACGGCGAGCGTCGGGGAGAGCAGCGCCGCGTGCCGTACGGCATTGGTGACCAGCTCCGAGACGATCAGCAACAGCCCCTGGACCACGTCGTCGGCGACCGGCACCCCCTGGCGCAGCAGCAGGTCCCGTACGGCGTGGCGCGCCTGTGGGACCGAGGCGTCGGCAGCGGGGGCGGTGAACCGCCAGACGCCTTCGTACGGCAGCGGTGCCGATCCCGGTGGTGCGGTCTCCGCCTCGGCGGGTCTGTCCTCGTCCTCCGGGCGTGGGCCGGGCCCACGCCCCTGGTCGTCCATCGTCCGGTCGCCACCCTCACGCTCGATTGTCACCACACGTCGAGTGTTGGTAACTATGCGCGTCACACCGAAGCACTGAACAGAAGTCAGCGGGTATCGAGCGTTTCTGACCGTTGGCGTACACCGTAGTGAATTGTGAGACTTTTCCTGTTCGCCTTGTGTCGCGTCGGCGGACTATTCGGGTTGTACGGGTTTGACGCCCGGCCCGGTGCTCTCCGGGCCCGTCGGCCGGTCGGAGACCATGGCCACGATCCTGCGCCCGCCGTAGCCGGTGGCGATCAGACCCAGCCCGTCGAAGAGCAGGGTCAGCGAGAGGAAGGCGCCGATCACGTACTGGCTGCTGCTGGGCCAGGTGATCAGCACCAGGATTCCGAGGAGGAGGCCCAGGACGCCCTGCAGGAGCGTCACGCCGAACTGCGGACCGCGCACCACCATGCTGCCCACCAGGCGGAACAGTCCGCCGGTGAGGAACAGCAGCGCGGCGAACATGGTCAGCGCCTCGGCCGCCGCCGCCGGTGTGCGCAGGACCACCACACCGGCCGCGATGTTCAGTGCCGCGACGATCACCGCGAGCCAGAAGAAGTTGCTGTGCCGGGCCTGGACGGCCTGCAGCAGCGAGACCGCGCCGCCGATCAGCAGCAGCCAGCCGAACAGCACCATCGTCGTCAGGGTGGCGACGGCGGTGTGGACGAGACCGACGAGGCCGGCGACGACCAGGATCACGCCGAGTGCGGCGAGCCAGGTGAAGCCGCTCTTCAGCTCGGCCGCCTCGCCACGCGGTTCGGTGGACTTGGCCATGACTGCCTCCTCGCGGTCCGTTCCCTGTCGTTCTCCCCTGCCCCCGGTGTCGCGTAACGCTTCACGCGCTCCTGCCGGTCAGCGCCCCGGCCGGGACGGATAGCATCCGGCGCATGGAGCCGCAGTTGTCGCACAGCGTCACCGGATCGGTCGCCACGGTCGTCATCCGCCATCCGGCGAAGCGCAACGCCATGACGACCGCGATGTGGCGCGCGCTGCCACCGCTGCTCGACGCGCTGGCGGACGACGCCGGGGTGCGGGCGCTGGTGCTCACCGGCGAGGGCGGGACGTTCTGCGCCGGGGCCGACATCTCCACGCTCAAGGGGTCACCGCAGGAGGCGCAGCGGCTCGCCATTGCGGCCGAGGAGGCACTCGCCGCGTTCCCCAAACCGACGCTCGCGGCGGTCCGGGGACACTGCGTCGGCGGCGGGGCGCAGCTGGCGGCGGCCTGCGATCTGCGGTTCGCGCAGGAGGGAGCGGTGTTCGGGGTGACCCCGGCCCGGCTCGGGATCGTCTACCCGGCCTCCTCCACCCGGCGGCTGGTGTCGCTGGTGGGGCCCTCCGCCGCCAAGTACCTGCTGTTCTCCGGCGAGCTGATCGACACCGCGCGGGCGCTGCGTACGGGGCTGGTCGACGAGGTGCTGCCCGTGGACGGACTGGACCGGCGGGTCGCGGAGTTCACCGCGGTGCTGGCCTCGCGTTCGCAGCTGACCCAGGCCGCGGCGAAGGAGTTCGCGAACGGGCGCACCGACCGTGACGCCCACTGGAGCGGCCGGGCACAGGGCAACGGCGACACGGCGGAGGGGGTCGCCGCCTTCCTGGAACGAAGGCCGCCCCGGTTCAACTGGAGCCTGTCGGAACGGCCGTAGGGTACGGCGTTCGCAGCGGGCGGGCATGCCGGAGCCCTGACGAGGTACCCGTAGGTCATCACTCCGTCCGTCCCGCCCGGGACGGACGGAACACCGAAGACCGAAGGAGACACGTGTTGCGTGCCATCGCGGATGTCCTGCGTCAGGTCGGCGGCGCCGTCGCCACCGTCGTGACACTGCCGTTCCGGGCGCTGGCCCGGCTGTTCGGAGGCGCCTCCTCGGCGGGCCGGGGCCGGCGCGCCTGACCCGGCCCGCACCACCGTCCGGCGCGTCGCCGCCCTGATCCCCGATTGTCGGCGTCACCTGCCACAATTGCCGCGCAACCTCAGCGAAGAAGGCGGTACGGGATCGTGACGACACCCCTGCAAGGGTCCATCGAAGACAGGATCGCCGGGGAGCTCGGCGTACGGGAGCGGCAGGTCAGGGCCGCCGTGGAACTGCTCGACGGCGGTTCGACGGTGCCCTTCATCGCCCGCTACCGCAAGGAAGCCACCGAGATGCTCGACGATGCGCAGCTGCGCACGCTCGAGGAGCGGCTGCGCTATCTGCGGGAGCTCGAGGAGCGTCGTACGGCGATCCTGGAGTCGGTGCGCGAACAGGGCAAGCTCAGCGAGGAGCTGGAGGCTCGGATCCGGGGCGCGGAGACCAAGGCGCGCCTGGAGGACGTCTATCTGCCGTACAAGCCCAAGCGGCGTACCAAGGCGCAGATCGCGCGGGAGGCGGGACTCGAGCCGCTGGCGGACGGGCTGCTCGGTGACCCGGGTGTCGACCCCCTCGCCGCGGCTGCCGCGTTCGTGGACGCCGACAAGGGTGTCGCCGATCCGCAGGCCGCCCTGGACGGCGCGCGGGCCGTCCTCACCGAGCGGTTCTCGGAGGACGCCGACCTGATCGGCGAGCTGCGGGAGCGCATGTGGGTGCGCGGGCGGCTCGCCGCCAAGGTCCGCGAGGGCAAGGAGGAGGCGGGCGCGAAGTTCTCCGACTACTTCGACTTCGCCGAGCCGTTCACCGAGCTGCCCTCGCACCGGATCCTGGCGATGCTGCGCGGCGAGAAGGAGGAGGTCCTGGACCTCGTCCTGGAGCCGGAGGAGGCGACGGAGGGCCCGTCCTCGTACGAGGGCACGGTGGCCCACCGGTTCAGGATCGGCGATCAGGGCCGCCCCGCCGACAAGTGGCTGCTGGACACCGTCCGCTGGGCGTGGCGCACGCGCATCCTGGTGCATCTCGGCATCGACCTGCGACTGAGGCTGCGTACGGCGGCCGAGGACGAGGCGGTGCGGGTGTTCGCGGCGAATCTGCGCGACCTGCTGCTCGCCGCTCCGGCCGGTACCCGCGCGACGCTCGGTCTCGACCCGGGCTTCCGTACGGGTGTGAAGGTCGCCGTCGTCGACGCGACCGGCAAGGTCGTCGCCACCGACGTGATCCACCCGCACGTCCCGGCGAACCGGTGGGACGAGTCGATCGCCAAGCTGGCCCGGCTCGCGAAGGAGCACGCCGTCGAGCTGATCGCGATCGGCAACGGCACCGCCTCCCGCGAGACCGACAGGCTCGCCGGTGATCTCATCACCCGGCACCCCGAGCTGAAGCTGACGAAGGTGATGGTGTCCGAGGCGGGCGCCTCGGTGTACTCGGCGTCCGCGTTCGCCTCGCAGGAGCTGCCGGACATGGACGTGTCGCTGCGCGGGGCGGTGTCGATCGCGCGCCGGCTCCAGGATCCGCTGGCGGAGCTGGTGAAGATCGACCCGAAGTCGATCGGTGTCGGCCAGTACCAGCACGACCTGTCCGAGGTGAAGCTGTCGCGTTCGCTGGACACGGTGGTGGAGGACTGTGTGAACGGCGTGGGTGTGGACGTCAACACGGCGTCCGCGCCGCTGCTCGCCCGGGTCTCCGGCATCACCTCCGGGCTCGCCGAGAACATCGTGGCCCACCGGGACGGCAACGGGCCGTTCGCCTCCCGCCGCGAGCTGAAGAAGGTGCCGCGGCTCGGCCCCAAGGCGTACGAGCAGTGTGCGGGCTTCCTGCGGATCCGCGGCGGCGACCCGCTGGACGCCTCCAGCGTGCACCCGGAGGCCTATCCGGTGGTCCGGCGCATGATGCAGAAGTCCGGTGAGGAAGTCACCTCCCTGGTCGGCAACACGGCGGTGCTGCGCTCGCTGAGGCCGCAGGACTTCGTGGACGAGAAGTTCGGTCTGCCGACCGTCTCGGACATCCTCAAGGAGCTGGAGAAGCCGGGGCGCGACCCGCGGCCGGCGTTCAGAACCGCTGCCTTCAAGGAAGGCGTGGAGAAGATCTCCGACCTGGCCTCCGGAATGATCCTGGAGGGCGTGGTGACGAACGTGGCGGCCTTCGGCGCGTTCGTCGACATCGGCGTCCACCAGGACGGTCTGGTGCATGTCTCCGCGTTGTCGAGGACGTTCGTCAAGGACCCGCGGGACGTGGTGAAGCCGGGCGACATCGTCAAGGTGAAGGTTCTCGACATCGACATTCCGCGCAAGCGGATCTCGCTGACGCTGCGGCTGGACGACGAGGCCGCCGAGCAGACCGAGGCCCCCGGCGGGCGCAGGCAGCGCGGCGGGGCACGCCCGCCGCAGCAGCGTCAGGGCCAGCCCCAGGGGCAGGGGCAGGGCCGCGGCGGGGGCGGTGGCGGCGGTCGCGGGAGCGGCGGGGCGCGTCCGGCTCCCGCGCCGGCGAACAGCGCGATGGCCGACGCCCTGCGCCGGGCGGGGCTGGTCGACCGGAAGAAGGGCAAGGGCTAGGTTTCGCGTCGGCCGACGGCCCGGTTCCTCCACTGCGGTGCGAGGGCCCGGGCCGTCGGTCCGTTCCGCGTTGTCGTGACCGGTACTCCGTCAGGCCCCGGTCACCGCCCACTCCGTGACCGGTCCGGGCCCGGTCAGCACTCAGCCCGTGATCGGCCGTCGCCCGCTCCGTGACCGGTCCGGGCCCGGTCAGCACTCAGCCGTCACCCGGTCCGTGGTCGGTCCGGGCCCGGCCGTCACCCACTCCGTGATCAGTCCGGCCCCGGTCAGCACTCAGCCCGTGATCGGCCGTCGCCTGCTCCGGGCCCGGTCAATGTCCGGTCAGTGCTCGGTGACCTTGCCGTCGGTCACTTCCAGGCGGCGGGTGACGTGCACCGCGTCGAGCATGCGCCGGTCGTGGGTGACGAGGAGCAGGGTGCCCTCGTAGGAGTCCAGGGCCGATTCCAGCTGCTCGATGGCGGGCAGGTCGAGGTGGTTGGTGGGCTCGTCGAGGACGAGGAGGTTGACGCCCCGCCCCTGGAGGAGGGCGAGGGCGGCGCGGGTGCGTTCGCCCGGCGAGAGGGTGACCGCCGGACGCATCACATGGTCCGATGTGAGGCCGAACTTGGCCAGCAGGGTGCGGACCTCGGCCGGTTCGGTGTCCGGGACCCCGGCGCGGAAGGCTTCGAGCAGGGCCTCGGTGCCGTGGAACAGCGCGCGGGCCTGGTCGACCTCGCCGAGCAGCACGCCCGAGCCGAGCGCGGCGTGCCCGGCGTCGACCGGGACGCGGCCCAGCAGGGCGCCCAGCAGGGTGGACTTCCCGGCGCCGTTGGCGCCCGTGACGGCGACCCGGTCCGCCCAGTCGATCTGCAGGGTGACCGGCCCGAGCACGAAGTCGCCGCGCCGTACCTCGGCGTCCCGCAGCGTCGCCACCACCGCGCCGGAGCGCGGGGCCGCCGCGATCTCCATGCGCAGCTCCCACTCCTTGCGCGGCTCCTCGACCACCTCGAGGCGTTCGATCATGCGCTGGGTCTGGCGGGCCTTGGCGGCCTGCTTCTCGCTGGCCTCGCTGCGGAACTTGCGGCCGATCTTGTCGTTGTCGTTGCCCGCCTTGCGGCGCGCGTTCTTGACGCCCTTGTCCATCCAGGACCGCTGGATCTGGGCCCGGCCCTGGAGCGCGGACTTCTTGTCGGAGTACTCCTCGTACTCGTCGCGGGCGTGCCGGCGGGCCACCTCCCGTTCCTCCAGGTAGGCCGCGTAGCCGCCGCCGTAGAGGTTGATCCGCCCCTGGGCGAGGTCGAGTTCGAGGACCTTGGTGACCGTGCGGGTGAGGAACTCGCGGTCGTGGCTGACCACGACCGTGCCGGCGCGCAGGCCGCCGACGAAACGTTCGAGGCGCTCCAGGCCGTCGAGGTCGAGGTCGTTGGTCGGCTCGTCGAGGAGGAAGACGTCGTACCGGGACAGGAGGAGGGAGGCGAGGCCGGCGCGGGCCGCCTGGCCGCCGGACAGGGCGGTCATGAGGTGCTCCGGGCCGACGGTCAGGCCGAGGGAGGCGGTGACCTCCTCGGCGCGTTCGTCGAGGTCCGCACCACCCAGGGCCAGCCAGCGCTCCAGGGCTTCCGCGTACGCGTCGTCGGCACCGGGCGCCCCGTCGACCAGGGCCTGGGTCGTCTCGTCCATCGTCCGCTGGGCCTCGGCGACACCGGTACGGCGGGCCAGGAAGTCCCGGACGGTCTCGCCGGCCCGGCGTTCCGGCTCCTGCGGGAGGTGGCCGACGGTCGCCGTGGGCGGGGAGAGCCGCAGCTCGCCCTCCTCCGGCACGGTGAGCCCGGCGAGCAGGCGCAGCAGGGTGGACTTGCCGGCGCCGTTGGCGCCGACCAGGCCGATCACGTCGCCGGGGGCGACGACGAGGTCGAGGCCGGTGAACAGGGAGCGGTCGCCATGGCCGGCGGAGAGGTTCTTGGCGACGAGGGTGGCAGTCATCAGACCGCCGATCCTAGCCTTCGCGCGTCCTCCCTCGGACATCCGGTTGCCGGCCCTCCCGCGGCCGCCGCACTCCCCCGGGCCTCTCCCCGTGCGTTCCTCCTCCCCCGTGTCCCACGTGCGATTCCCCTCCCCCCGTGCGTTTCCCCCGTACGCGCTCTCCGTCACCGGTGCTCACCGCCGCACCGCCGTGGTCAGGACCGCCCCGGCGGTGCGGGCCACCAGGTAGGACTCCCCCCTGACCGTCCTCGGGTCCAGGGGAATGCGGTGGCGGCCCGGTTCCAGGACGCCGTCGAAGACTTCGCGGGTGTGGGTGCGGGCGAGGCGGCCGACGCGGTATGCCGTGAGGTGCACCCGGCACGACGAGGTGACCTCGACCTCCGCGTCGGCCCCCGCGGCGGTTTCCGCCGAGGCCGAGGAGGCCAGGGCGGTCAGGGCGGTCAGGGCGGTCAGGGCGGTCAGGCGGCGCTGCTCGGGCGGGCTGCGGTCCAGGGCCTGCTCGGTCCGGGCGACGAGCAGCGGGACGATCGGGGCGCGGCCGTCGACGCAGGGCACGTCGACGCCGACAGCGGCGAAGGCGGCACGCACGGCGTCCCGTTCGGCGGGGCCGGCCGACCGGCCGAAGACGACGGCGCCGTAGCCGCGCAGTTCGTCGGCGGGGACACCGTCGGCGTCGTGGGCTATGTCGGCGCCGACGCCGATGGTGCGCAGGGCCGCGGCGAGCCTGGCCAGCAGGGCGACACGGGCGCCGATCAGCAGGACGCGGCGGCGGGTGCCCTGGGCGCCGCCGGCCGGCAGGGCGGCGAGGGCCGCACGGTAGTCGGCGCCGCGGAAGCGGAACGGGCCCAGACCGCGGTACCCGTCGCGTTCCAGGTCGGCGTGTTCGCCGGTCTGCCAGGCGAAGTCCCGCCAGATGTAGTCCTCGCCGTCCCGTTCGATGGCGGCGGTCACCGCGCCGCAGGCGAGGTCCTCGCAGTCGGGGCAGCCGTAGACGATGTACCGGCCGGACGGCAGCGGTGCCTCTGTCTCCAGCAGCAGGCTGCGGATCTGGGCGGTGAAGATGGCGGGCGGGATGTCGGAGGCGAGCGGGGAGACGGCGTCGAGGTCACAGAGGCGGAACAGCAGCGGGCGTCCGTCGACGACGAAGTCGACGAAGTCGCGGTGGACCTGGTGGTCACCGCCGGAGAGGAGTCCACCGGCACGGATCGCCGGTGTCAGGCCGAAGGTCGCGTACTCGGCAGGCATGGGGTGAGTATTCCCGCAGCGGGGCGGATCCGAGCACGGCATGACATATTCCGTTAACGTCCCCGCATGGGAAGCGAACCGGTTTTCGATGTCCGTGTGATCGGCGGCGGGGTCGTCGGGCCGGCGACGGCCGTCGTCCTCGCCGAGCGGGGCGCGCGGGTACGGCTTTGGACGCGCGATCCGGTCGAGCGGACCACCTCGGCGGTTGCCGGGGCACTGTGGTGGCCGTACCGGATCGAGCCGGTGGCGTCCGCGTACGCGTGGGCGCCGCGTTCACTGGACGTGTACGAGGAGCCGGCCGCGCGGCCGGAGGTCACCGGCGTACGGATGGTCGAAGGGGTCCTGGGCGGGACCACGCTGGACGAGGCCGGCGCCTGGGCCGCCGCGCGGCTGCCGGAAACGGCAGGGCCGGCCGCCCCTTCTGCACCGGGGGTGGCCGGCCCGTCCGCTGTAGCCGTTGACGGCCACAGCGGCTGTCGGCGGTCAGCCGGCGGTCAGGGTTCGGTCGGTGCCTCGTAGTGCTTGCCGACCGGGTCGCCCTCCACGTCCGTACCGACCCCGGGGCCGATACGGAGTTCGAATTCGCCGTCGTACTTCGTGTGCCCCGCGATGACGGCCAGGTCGACCGCCTCGGAACCCACCTCCCTGCGCACGATGACCGGGTCCCGGCGCAGGTCGCGCATGAGCGCCACACACATCAGGATCATCACGACGACGAACGGGGCCGCCGCGAGGATCGTGATGTTCTGCAGGCCGGCCAGCGCGTCGCCCTCGCCGCTGCCCACCAGCAGCATGATCGCGGCGACCGCTCCGGTGACCACGCCCCAGAACACCACCACCAGGCGGCCCGGTTCGAGCGCCCCCTTCTGCGAGAGTGTGCCCATCACGACCGAGGCCGCGTCGGCGCCCGAGACGAAGAAGATGCCGACGAGGATCATCACCAGGATGCTCGCGGCGGTGGCGATGGGGTACTGCTGGAGCACCGCGAACAGCTGGCCCTCGGCCGTCGACTCCTCACCGAGCCGGCCCTGCTCCTGGAGCCTCATCGCGGAGCCGCCGAAGACCGCGAACCAGACCAGGCTGACCGTGCTGGGCACGAGGATGACACCGCCGATGAACTGGCGGATCGTACGGCCCCGGCTGATGCGGGCGATGAACATGCCGACGAACGGCGTCCAGGAGATCCACCACGCCCAGTAGAAGACCGTCCAGCTGCCCAGCCAGTCCGCCACTCCCTCGCCGGCGCTGGCCTCCGTGCGGCCGGCCAGCTGGGGCAGTTCGCCCAGGTAGCCGAAGACGGAGGTGGGCAGCAGGTCCAGGATGAGGACCGTCGGCCCGGCCACGAACACGAACAGGGCGAGCACCAGGGCCAGCACCATGTTGGTGTTGGACAGCCACTGGATGCCCTTCTCCACGCCCGACACCGCGGAGGCGACGAAGGCGACCGTGAGCGCCGCGATGATGCCGACGAGCAGTCCCGTGCTCACCTCGTCCATCCACTCCAGTTCCTGCATGCCGGAGCCGATCTGCAGCGCGCCGAGCCCCAGGGAGGCCGCCGAGCCGAAGATGGTCGCCACGATGGCGAGGATGTCGATGACGCGCCCGACGCTTCCGTTGGCGTGCTTCGACCCGATGAGCGGGGTGAAGACGGCGCTCACGGTCTGCCGGCGGCGCCGGCGGAAGGTGCTGTAGGCGATGGCGAGGCCGACCACGGCGTAGATCGCCCACGGGTGGAGCGTCCAGTGGAAGAGCGTGGTCGCCATGGCCAGTTCCATGCGCTCGCCCGAGTCGGCCGGATCGGTGCCGGGCGGTGGCGTGACGTAGTGGGCCAGCGGCTCGCTGACGCCGTAGAACATCAGGCCGATGCCCATGCCCGCGCTGAACATCATCGCGACCCACGACACGGTGCGGAACTCGGGTTCCTCACCTTCGGCGCCGAGATGGATCTTCCCGTAACGGCTGATCGCGAGCCAGAGGGCGAAGACCACGAAGCCGGAGGCGGCCAGCATGAACGCCCAGCCACCGTTGTGCATCAGACCCGAGAGCGCGCTGCTCGAGACGTTCTCCAGCGAATCGGTCGCGGTGGCGCCCCAGACGACGAACGCGACGGTGAGCACCGCCGTGACACCGAAGACCACCCGGTCGGTCCGAGGGCTCCCACGACCTGCCAGGCCCGTCTCCGAGCCCGGTAGAGGGCCCGCCGTATGATCCTTGTCGCTGTGCTGGTCCTTCGTCATGGGCGGCACCTTTCATCGAACCGATGGGCGGAGAATCACTCCCCCAGCCATGGGCCTACCACCTTTGGCGCAAAACTCACCTCTTCAGCGGTCACGTTCCTGTCAACCGGTGGGCGGACGGTGATCGGCCGTGCGCAAGGACGTGACCAGCGGCGCGGGTCACCCGGCTTTGGACGCGCCTCCTCCTTCACCCGGAACACGCTGGACGGTGTGCGCGGGACGTACGCCGTCCCGGACGGTGGCATCCGACGCGGCCCCGGGCCCGGTGGAAGCGCCCGCTGTGGGCGTGTTCGCGGTGGCGCGGGCGAAGGCTGCGGTTCCGCCGTCGACCGGAACGCTCACGGAGGTGCGGGCGAGGTCGAGGGTGAGGGTGGGGGTGTCCGCCGGGGGGTCGATCGGCCACGGTCCGTGCCCGCGACGATCAGGGCGAGACGGTGGCCCTCGGGGACGACGTGGTCGGTGGCGGCCAGGTCGAGGGTGAGGGTGTAGCGCTTGCCCGGGGTGAGCGGGGTGCTCTTGCCGTCCGAGGCGTGGTGGCCCAGGTCGGCCCAGCCCCGGCTGACGATCGTGTGACCGACGTCGGCGGTCCTGGCCCGGGTCTCCCGGTAGCAGGCGCTGTCGCCCTCGGTGCTCGCGCCCCAGCAGGTGCGGCCGGCGAGGGTGGTGATGCCCTCGCCCGCGGCGGCGTAGTCACGGATGGTGTCGGGGCCGAGGTCGACGAGCACGGCGGACAGGTGTGCCGTGGGGGCGCTGGGGGTCACGGTGACGGTGGCCTCGGAGGCGCCGGACACCCTCAGGTCGCGGGAGAGCGGCCCGGTGACGAAGCCGGCCTTGTCCGGTGTCGATGTGTCGATACCGGCGGCCCAGTCGGTCTCGCCGAGGCCCGGGTCGTCGGTGAACGTCTCGGTGCCGCGGCCCTTGCGCAGGCCCAGCGTGCCGACCCCGTCCTCGCCGCCGTGGGCGGGGCGCAGGGTCGCGGTGCGGGTGCCGCGCGGCGGCCAGCTCTTCGAGGTGATCCACTGGTCGGGCCGGCGCTCGATGTCGGCCATGGGCTCGCGGTCGATGCCGTTGTCGAGGCCGAGGAGTTCGTGGTCGAACCAGCGGTGCAGGGTGTCGACCCAGTCGGCGCGGCGGAAGTCGAACGGGGCGACGTGTCCGGTCCGGGAGAGCCAGATCTTGCGGTCGACGCCGTTCTTCGCGAGCGCGTCCCACCACGGGCCGACGTGCTGCATCCGTACGTTGAGGTCCTGCATGCCGTGCACGAGGAAGACGCTGGCTTTCACCTTCTTCGCGGCGCGCACGTAGTCGCGCTCGGTCCACAGCGGCGTCAGGTCGCCGGTGCGCGGGGCACCGTCGACGAGCTCGCGCTGGACCGCCCCGCACCGCGCGCGGGCGTCCGGGCTCTCCACGTAGTTCGACAGCCAGTCGGGGCCGGAGTCGTAGAGCGGGGCGCCCTTGGTGAAGTAGTAGCCGTACCAGGAGGAGATGGCGGCGATCGGCACGATCGTCTCGAGGCCCTCGACCCCGGTGGCGGCGACACCGTTGGCGATGGTGCCGTCCCAGCTCTTGCCGATCATGCCGGTGCGGCCGTTGGTCCAGCCGGCGTCCGCCCGCTCGGCGCCGGTGCGGGTGGTGTAGGCGGTGCCGCGGCCGTTCAACCAGTCGACGACGGCCTTCGCGGACCGGATGGCGGAGCGGCCGCCGACGTCCACGCAGCCGTCGGAGCGGTTGGTGCCGGCCAGGTCGACGCCGACGACGGCGTAGCCGCGCGTCACGAAGTAGTTGTCTTGAAGTGCTCTCCCGGCTGAAGCCGGGAGATTCCTGTCTACCTCACGGTGGCGGGCTTGACGCGCTTGGCGCGCCTGACGACTGCCCTCCCGGCAGCCGGGACGAGCGCGAGGCCCGTCCGGTACAGGTGCAGGACGTTGCGGGCCGCGTTGTGGTCGGCGTTGCCCGACCAGCCGCAGTCCGGGTTCCTGCACACGAACACGGCCTGGGACTCCCGGCTGCCGGGCGTGGTGAAGCCGCACGCCGAGCAGCGCCTGGAGGTGTTGGGGGCGGGGACCTTGTGCAGGGTGCCGCCGTGCCGGGCGGTCTTGTAGGTCAGCAGGGTGACCGTGCGCCCCCAGGCCTCGCCGCTGATGGCACGGTTGAGCCCGGACTTCTGGGCGACGTTCTTCCCCGGCTCCTCGATGGTGCCCCTGGCCGATCTGACCATGTTCGGGAGGGTGAGTGCTTCGACCACGATCGTGCCGTAGGTGCGGGCGATGGTAGTGGTCGTCTGGTGCTGCCAGTCCAGGGCCCGGCGCTTGGCTTTCGCGCGCAGTCCCGCGATCCGGTCATAGGTGCGGTGCAGCCGGCCGCTGGTGCGCTCGCCGGGCCTGCGGTGCCGCTTGCGCCGCGCGGCGCGCTGCTCCAGGCGCAGGAGCCTGGTTTTCTCCTTGCCGGTCAGCCATGCGCCGTGCTCGTACGCCGTCCCGTCCGAGAGGGCGATCGGCACGGTGATACCGACGTCGATACCGACGTCCGGCCCCTGGTGGGGATCGGGCCCGGCCTGAAGGGTCTGGACGCGGAAGGCGATGTGCCAGCCGAGCGCGTCCTTGATCAGCCGGGCTCCGGTGATCCGGTTCTCCGCGCCTGCGCGCTTTCCGACGGGCAGGTCCTTGGTCCAGCGGAAGCGGACCCGGCCCACCTTGGGAAGGTTGACCACGCCCCATCGCCGGTGCACGCGGACGATGTTCAGGTCGCGTCCCTGTGGGATGTCCACGGACATCACCGTGCGGAACCGTCCCTTGAAGTGCGGGGCGTCGGCCCGGCGCTCCCAGCAGTTCCGCCACGCCCGGAAATACGTCTTGAGTACCGCCTGCGCCGCCTGCGCGGGCAGGACGTCCAGGAAGTCGATCTCCTTACGGGCCTGGCGGATCGCGGCGTCCGCGTTCGCGAGTGTCCGCTTCTCCTTCGGCATCATCTGCCACCAGGCGTGCAGCAGGTTCCACAGGGTGCGGGCCGCGTGCGCCTGGTCATCGGTCTTCGACACCTCGGACGGCGACAGTGCAAGCCGGGCACGCTGCCCGAACTGCCGCTTGACCAGGGTGTCTCGACTCACGATCGCGAGAATAGCCAGGGTTGGTGTCACCGCGCCGGAACCCGAATCCCGATGTCAGAACCGGCCGCCATGTTGCCCACAACCTGCATGTTCACTTGGTTTTTGTTACGAAATACCGGCGGAATGCGTTCACCGACACCATGCCGCGCCGAGGCGGTCATGCGGGAGGTCTGTGCCGACTTCGAGGCCGAGCTGAAGCAGTTCAACGGCGAAGAGGACCACGTCCGCCTGCTCGCGCACCACTCTCCCAAGGTCCAGCTCTCCAAGCTGGTGGACTCCCTCGAGGGCGTCGGCTCCCGCGGGCTCCGCTTGGGGGCACCTCCCGGCCGAAGGCCGGGGGAGAGTACACCACGCATGTCCGCCGGTACCTGTGGGGCGGACACTTCTGGTCCGGCTCCTCCTTCACAGGAGCATGCGGCGGGGCACCCCTGACCGTCGTCAAGCAGTACATCGAAAGCCGGCAGTGTCCCGGCTGACCGTCAACCCGGAGACGAAGAGCGCTCCGGCGCTCCGCGCCTCCGGGCCAAGGATGGTCTTCACCCTCGCCCCGAAGGGCGGAACACCGGCCAAGATCAGAGGTAGAACAGCGGCATCCGGACGATGTCGCCGTTCGCGTCGTACGTCTTGCGTTCGCTCTCGTTGCCTCGCCCGCAGCAGGAGTAGTACGGGCTGGCGTCCATGATGACGGGGACCTGCCGGCCCCGCTGCGCGGGTTCGGCGACGCGGTCGGTCCGTCCGTCGCCGTCCTCGTCGATTCCGGTGTCCACCCAGACGGCCTCGCGGATCGCGTCGTCGTAGGAGTGGACGGGCCGGCTCTCGCGCGGCGCGGTGCCCGCCGCGGTGCCCGCCGCGGTCGCCGTCGTGGGGGCGAGCAGCGTGGCCGTCAGGGCGGCCAGGGCCACCGTCACAAGCGGTCTCCAGGTCGTGAAGCGCGTGCGTATCGGCATGCGCGGACGGTACAACGGTCAACTCGTGCGCAGAAGGGGGCATCTGACGGGCCGTGGGCGTACGGGCCGAGCCGGAAAACCGGAAACCGGCCCGGAGAGCGGGAGGCGGCGGGCGAGGGCCGGTACTTGGGGAGCGGCCGCCCGGAGGGGGCAGCGCGCGGAGGCCGTACGGGCGGTGAGATGTCGCACCACTGGTGAGACAGTAATACTGCTGTACATGACGACCGACATCGAGGAGCCGGCCCTCACCATCGACGAACTGGCGGCGCGGGCCGGGGTCACAGTGCGGACGGTCCGGTTCTACAGCAGCAAGGGACTGCTCCCGCCGCCGGTGATCGGGCCGCGCCGCGTCGGCCACTACGGGCGGGAACACCTGGCCCGGCTGGCCCTGGTCGAGGAGCTGCAGCGGCAGGGCATGACGCTGGCGGCCATCGAGCGCTACCTGGGGCAGCTGCCGCCGGATCTGAGTGTGCGGGACCTGGCGATCCAGCGCGCGGTGGTGGCCTCCTGGGCGCCCGACACGGTGGAGGAGGTGTCGCGCGGGGAACTGGAGCGACGGGCGGGGCGGGCGCTGGGCGACGAGGATCTTCGGCGGCTGGCGGCGCTGAACGTCGTCGAGCGGGACGGCGAGGACTTCCGGGTCGACGCCGGGCTGCTGCGGCTCGGCGTCGAGCTGCTGGACGTACCGCTGACGCACGAGACGATCCTCGAGGCCCGTACGACGCTCACCGAGCACGCCCGCGCGGCCGCACAGGAGCTGTCGCGGCTACTGCGGGACGCGGTGGCCGAGCGGGACCCGCGGGACGTGAAGTCGCTCTCCGCCCATATGCACCCGCTCGTGGTCCAGGCGCTGCTCACGGCCTTTCAGCGGTCGCTGCGCGAGGAGCTGCGGGAGTGGCTGGACGGCGGGGAGGGTACGGGGTCGGCGGAGGCGGGGACGGCGGGGACGGCGGGGACGGCGGGGACGGCGGGGACCGGAGGCTGATGCTCCTGTCCCCGCCGGTCGGCCGCACGTACCGGAGGGTCAGCGGGCGTCCGTGAACCGCTCCCCCTTCTCCGCCTTGTCCACCAGCAGTGCCGGCGGTGCGAAGCGCTCGCCGTACCGCTCGGCGAGTTCACGCGCGCGGGCCACGAATCCGGGCAGCCCGGTCCCTCCCCCGGCGCCGCCGTCGTAGCCGTTGATGTACTGCAGGACGCCGCCGGTCCAGCCGGGGAAGCCGATACCGAGGACGGAGCCGATGTTGGCGTCGGCGACCGAGGTCAGCACGCCCTCCTCCAGGAGCCGGACAGTGTCCAGCGCCTCGGCGAACAGCATCCGCTCCTGCATGTCCCGGAACGGGATCTCGTACCCCGGCTCGGTGAAGTGCTCACGCAGGCCGGGCCACAGGGCGTCGCGCCCGCCGTCCTCCTTGTACGTGTAGAAACCGGCGCCGCCGGCGCGTCCGGGGCGGCCGAACTCGTCGACCATGCGGTCGATGACGGCCTCGGCGGGGTGCGCGGTCCAGGTGCCGCCGGCCTCCTCGACGGCCCGCCTGGACTCGTTACGGATCTTGCGCGGGAGGGTGAGGGTCAGCTCGTCCATCAGGGAGAGCACCTTGGCGGGGTAGCCGGCCTGGGCGGCGGCCTGCTCGACGGAGGCGGGCTCGATGCCCTCGCCGACCATGGCGACGCCCTCGTTGATGAAGTGGCCGATGACCCGGGAGGTGAAGAAGCCGCGGCTGTCGTTGACGACGATCGGCGTCTTGTTGATCTGCCGGACCAGGTCGAAGGCTCGGGCGAGTGCCTCCTCGCCGGTCCGCTCGCCCTTGATGATCTCGACGAGCGGCATCTTGTCCACCGGGGAGAAGAAGTGCAGCCCGATGAAGTCGCTCTGGCGTTCGATGCCTTCGGCGAGGGCGGTGATGGGGAGGGTGGAGGTGTTGGAGCACAGGAGCGCGTCGGGGCCGACGACGTCCTGGATCTCCTGGAACACCTTGTGCTTGAGGACGGTGTCCTCGAAGACGGCCTCGATGACCGCGTCGCAGCCGGCCAGGTCTTCCGCCTCGGCGGTGGGAGTGATCCGCGCGAGGAGCGCGTCGGCCTTCTCCTGGGTCGTCCGGCCCCGGGAGACGGCCTTGGCGCACAGCTTCTCGGAGTACGCCTTGCCCTTGGCGGCCGCTTCCGGCGTGACGTCCTTGAGGACGACGTCGATGCCCGCGCGGGCGCACGAGTAGGCGATGCCCGCGCCCATCATCCCGGCGCCGAGCACGGCGACCTTGGCGACCTTGCGGGGCTCGATGCCCTGGGGGCGGTTGGCGCCGGAGTTGACGGCCTGGAGGTCGAAGAAGAACGCCTGGATCATGTTCTTCGACGTCTGTCCGGCGGCCAGCTCGACGAAGTAGCGGGCCTCGATGACCTGGGCGGTCTCGAAGTCGACCTGGGCGCCCTCGACGGCGGCGGCGAGGATGTTGCGCGGCGCCGGGTAGGGGGCGCCGTTCGTCTGCTTGCGCAGGCTTGCCGGGAAGGCGGGCAGGTTGGCCGCGAACTTGGGGTGGGACGGGGTGCCGCCCGGGATGCGGTAGCCGGGCCGGTCCCAGGGCTGGGCGGACTCGGGGTTCGCGTCGATGAAGGCGCGGGCCTTGGCGATCAGTTCCTCGCGGTTCTCGGCCACGTCGTCGACGAGACCGTTCTCCAGGGCGCGGCGCGGGCTGTACTGGGTGCCCTGGAGCAGCACCTTCAGCAGGGCGTCGGTGATGCCGAGCATCCGGACGGTGCGGACGACGCCGCCGCCTCCGGGGAGCAGGCCGAGGGTGACCTCGGGGCAGCCGATCCTGGAGCCGGGCGCGTCGAGGGCGATCCGGTGGTGGCAGGCGAGGGCGAGTTCGTAGCCGCCGCCGAGGGCAGCTCCGTTGACGGCCGCGACGACCGGCTTGCCGAGGGTCTCGATGCGTCGCATCTGACGCTTGATCGCCATGCCGCCGTCGAACAGGTCCTGTGCCGTCTCGGGGGTGACCTTGATCAGGTCACGCAGGTCGCCGCCGGCGAAGAAGGTCTTCTTCGCCGAGGTGAGGATGATGCCGCGGATGCCGTCCTTCTCCGCCTCCAGACGGTCGGTGATCACCGCGAGGGAGTCACGGAACGCCTGGTTCATGGTGTTCGCGGACTGGTGCGGATCGTCGAGGACGAGGGTGACGACGCCGGTGTCGTCCTGTTCCCAGCGGATGGTGGGGGTGTCGGTCATGACAAGGTCTCCGTAGAAGTCGCTCGGGGCGCTCCGGTCGCTCAGGTCGTCCGGTCGCTCGGGTCCGGGTTCCGCCGGGGTTTCAGAGGCGCTCGACGATGGTGGCGATGCCCATGCCGCCGCCGACGCACAGGGTGGCGAGGCCGTAGCGCTTGTCCTGGCGCTCCAGTTCGTCGACGAGGGTGCCGAGGATCATCGCGCCGGTGGCGCCGAGCGGGTGGCCGAGCGCGATGGCGCCGCCGTTCACGTTGACCTTGTCCAGCGACAGGCCCATGTCCTTCACGAAGCGCAGCACGACCGCCGCGAAGGCCTCGTTGATCTCGACGAGGTCGATGTCGTCGATGGTCAGTCCGGCCTTGGCGAGCGCCTTGCGGGTGGCGGGGGCGGGGCCGGTGAGCATGATGGTGGGCTCGGAGCCGGACACGGCGGCGGAGACGATCCGCGCGCGGGGGGTGAGCCCGTACCGCTCACCGACCTCCTTGGTGCCGATGGCCACGAGGGAGGCGCCGTCCACGATGCCGGAGGAGTTGCCCGCGTGGTGGACGTGGTCGATCTTCTCCACCCAGTGGTACTTCTGCAGCGCCACCGCGTCGAAGCCGCCCAGCTCGCCGATGTCCGCGAAGGACGGTTTGAGCCCCGCGAGGGAGTCGGCGGTGGTACCGGGGCGCAGGTGCTCGTCATGGTCGAGGACGACGAGCCCGCTGCGGTCCTTCACCGGGACGACGGACCGCGCGAAGCGGTTCTCCTTCCAGGCGGTGGCGGCGCGCTCCTGGGAGAGGGCCGCGTACTCGTCGACGTCGCGCCGCGAGAAGCCCTCGATGGTGGCGATGAGGTCGGCGCCGATGCCCTGGGGGGCGAAGTCGGTGGCGAGGTTGGTCATCGGGTCGTTGAACCAGGCGCCGCCGTCGGAGGCCATCTTCACCCGGGACATGGATTCCACGCCGCCGGCCAGGACCAGGTCCTCCCAGCCGGAACGGATCTTGGCGGCGGCCAGGTTGACGGCCTCCAGGCCGGAGGCGCAGAAGCGGTTCTCCTGGACGCCGGCGACGGTGTCGGGCAGCCCGGCGGCGATGGCGGCGATCCGGGCGATGTCGGAGCCCTGGTCGCCGACCGGGCTGACGACGCCGAGCACGACGTCGTCGATGGCGGCCGGGTCGAGGTCCGGGAAGCGGTCGCGGATCTCGTGGATGAGGCCGACGACCAGGTCGACGGGCTTCGTGCCGTGCAGGGCGCCGTTCGCCTTGCCGCGCCCGCGCGGGGTGCGGATCGCGTCGTACACGTACGCTTCGGTGCTCACGGGGAGGCCTTTCGCTGAGGGGGTCGGGGGGCGGACAGCAGTCGGGGGACGTCCCAGTCGCGGGCCACGTCGTCGGTGTCGGTGCCCGGCCGGGCGGGCCCGGTGCGGACGCTGGTGGGGGTGACGGAGAACCGCGGGGCCGGTGCGGGCTGGGTGATACCGGCGTGGTCGGTGAAGGTGGAGCGGGCGGCGAGGTGCGGGTCGTGCGGGGCCTCGCGCAGCGACAGGACGGGGGCCACGCACGCGTCGGAGCCGTCGAAGACTGCGGTCCACTCGTCGCGGGTGCGTTCCTTGAAGCGGGCGGTGACCCGCTCGCGCAGGGCGGGCCACCGGGTGACGTCGATGCGGGCCCCGGAGAACCCGAGCCCGTTCCCGTCCTCATCGCCCTCGTCCTCGTCCTCGATGCCGAGCAGCCGCAGGAACTCGTCGTAGAACTGCGGTTCGAGCGCGCCCACCGCCATGTACCCGCCGTCGGCCGTCTCGTATGTCCCGTAGTACGGGCAGCCGCCGTCGAGGAGGTTGGCCCCGCGCCGGTCCTGCCAGGCTCCGGCGGCGAGCATGCCGTGGATCATGGCGGAAAGGTGGGCGGTTCCGTCCACGATGGCGGCGTCGACGACCTGCCCGGTGCCGCCCAGGCGCGCATGGTGCAGGGCGGCGAGAACGCCGACGACGAGGTAGAGGGAGCCGCCCGCGTAGTCGCCGAGCAGGTTGGCCGGAACGGCCGGCGGCCGGCCGGGATCGCCGATCATGCCGAGGGTGCCGGTGCGGGCGATGTAGGCGATGTCGTGCCCCGCGCGGTCCGCGAGCGGCCCCTCCTGGCCCCAGCCGGTCATCCGGCCGTAGACGAGGCCCGGGTTGCGGGCGTGGCAGTCCCCGGGGCCGACACCGAGGCGCTCGGCGACACCGGGGCGGAAGCCCTCGACGAGGATGTCGGCGCGCTCGACCAGGTCGAGGACACGGCCGGCGCCGTCGGGAGCCTTCAGGTCGACGACCACGGAGCGCTTGTTGCGGTTGGTGACGTCGTACGCCGGGTCGATACCGAGTCCGGGGCCGCCGGGGCGGTCCACGCGGACGACGTCGGCACCCAGGTCGGCCAGGAGCATCGCGGCGAACGGGCCGGGGCCGATTCCGGCCAGCTCGACCACCCGCACACCGGTCAGCGGCCCCTGCCCCGGCGACCGCGCGGGTGCCGGCTTCTGTGCCTCCGTCATCACACCCCCAGCTTTGACATAATCACTGTCACACCGATGATGCTAAGAACACCTCCCACTCAGCACAAGAGCAGGCGAGCAAGCGCTTGGCCACTGTTCGCCACTGTACGGCGCGGCCCGTGCTCCCGCCCGGCTCAGGTGTCGTCCGCTTCCGCCACCAAACGCTTCGACGCGACGGTGCGGCAGGCCTCCTCCGCCCGGTCGCGGAGCAATCGGCGCCAGACACGCCCATCGGCACCGGAGGGGCGGCGGGGAAGCGGGACGGTGACGCTGACGAGAGGGGCGGTGGAGCGCGGGCCCGCAGGACATCAGCAGCAAGGTGGCCGGGTGGCTCCGCCGGTCCGGAGCGCCGCGCCTCTCCCAGGGCGTGTTTCGAAAGTCCCGCCTGCCCCGCGGCGTCCGGCACGCACTCCCCCAAGCTCTTCGAGCAGGGGGGACCCTCAGCCGCGTTGTGGGGATCGCCCGTGTACGCCCGGTACGCGGGCGGCCCTCCGCCGTGCGATCGCACGCTCCCCCAAGCTCTCGGCTCCGCTCGAGCAGGGGGGACCCCCATGACGCCGCGGGGCCCGCCCTCCGGACGGCCGGCGCTACGTTCGAAACACGTCCTAGAAGGGCCGCTCCAGCACCGTGTAGATCATCCCGGCGATCCAGCCGACGCCCGCCAGGACGGCGAGGGCCAGCCCGAAGGCCATCGCCCGCCCGGTGGGCCGGACGGCGGGGGCAACTGGCTTGGACGCACGGCACGTTGTCATGCCTTCAGCCTGCCGATCGAGTGGCGGTCCGGCATCCGTACGGGTACTCAGGTGTACGTACCCGGTTCGCGTCGCCCCGCATCCGCCCGCGGCGGCACCGAGTGGGGACTTTCCGGTACCGGATCCGGGCCGGTCGGCGACACTCTCCGCACAAGTGCCAAGAAGGAGTTCAATGGAACGCTTGAAGGCATGCGATTTCTTCTCGAAGTGAGCATGGACGACGAGGCGTTGGCGAAGGACCCCGTGGGTGAACTGGGGCGGATCCTGCGCTACTGGGGCGGGAACCTGCGCCACTACCCGATGACGGCCGGTGACGGGTCGGAGATCTACGACTCCGAGTACCGCGAGGTGGGCCGTTGGCGTATCGAGCAGGGCGGGGGTGACGAGCGGGAGGGAGCCGTTTAGGGCCTGTCCGGCGGATCGAGTCGGGCTCGCGGGCCCCGGGTTCCGGTCCGGCCCGGTCCGGACGGAAGACCCGGGTCCGCGCCCACTGCCTCCCGGAGGGCCCTGCGGCACAGGGCGTCCGCCCGGCGGGTGGTTTCCGGGAGGCGGTGGGCGGGAGTCAGCGCGAGGGTGTGGGCGCAGGCGTTGGCGAGACCGACGCGATGGCCGACCGAGACGAAGACCGGCTTGACGGAGTCCCTGGTGCGCAGGGCCCGGCCGACCTCCTCGGTGCCGGCGAGCAGCGGGGCCGTGCTGCCGCGCGGGGTCGCCGGGGCCGCGAAGGTGAAGGTGAACGGGTTCTTGGCGACGCCGATCGTCGGCAGGCCGGTGAGGACCCCGAGATGGCTGGCCAGGCCGAAACGGCGGGGGTGGGCGAGCCCGTAGCCGTCGCAGACGACCAGGCCCGGCGGGCACGGCAGGGCGTCGAGGGCGGCCAGGCCCGGCGGGCACGGCAGGGCGTCGAGGGCGGCCAGCACGGTGGGGATCTCCCGGAAGGCCAGCAGGCCGGGCACGTACGGGAAGGAGATCCGGCCGACGGCCGTCGCCTCGGCGACGACCTCGAGGCTCGCCCCGTCCAGGACGACGGCGGCCGCCGCGACGAGGTCCCGCTCGTCGTCGTACGCCACGTCGACCCCGGTGACCCGGCCCGTCCCGGGCGGCGGGCCTGGCTCGTCGAGCACCACCCGCCCGCGCAGTCCGTCCTGGACGGCACGGGCCGCTCCCTCGGTCGTGGGCCAGCCGCCAGGGATACGTACGCTCGTCATGATGGCGCCGAGCCTACGGGTTCGGAGGACTTCGCGCGCCGGAGCCGACTCCTGCTCATGTGCGGCCGCCCCTGCACCGCCCCCGCACCGCTGCCCCCGCGGCACCTGGCCTCCTCGTCCCGTGAACCGGTCCTGCCTGCCCCCGCTCCCGCGCACCGGTCCGGCGCCCTCCCGGGTACTCGACACCCACGGCACCCCGCACATGCCGCATGCAACACCCGTCCCGGGGAAGCCTGATCACACCGGCGCATGGAGGCGGTGACAGAGGTCACGCTGTTCCGGTGGGCACGGATCGGCCGATTCCGTCGTCTCTTTGAGTAGCCCGCCCTATCCGCCCGGAAGTTGTCCAGCCGTCACGAGGGAGCAAGGCGTTGTCCACCGTCATCGACCAGCCCGTCGAGGCCCGTCTCGTCGCCGCCGCGCCGCGGATGGCGAGTATTCCCGCCACTTTGCATTACGACCGGAGTGATCCGTTCGCCGTCCGCATGTCCTTCCCCGCTCCCGCCACCCTGGAGGGCGTCGAGGTCTGCTGGACCTTCGCCCGCGAGCTGCTCACCGCGGGTCTGCACGAGCCCGAGGGCCACGGCGACGTCCGTGTCCGGCCGTACGGCTACGACCGGACCGTACTGGAGTTCCACGCTCCGGAGGGGACCGCCGTCGTACATGTCCGCTCGGGCGAGATACGCCGGTTCCTCGAAGCGACCGGCGAACTCGTGCCGGCCGGTCTGGAGCACCTCCAGCTCGATCTGGACCACGGTCTCGCCGAGCTGATCCGCGACGCCTGCTGAGCCACGACCACCGACCCACGACCCACAGCCACCGACCCACGACAGCCGACCCATGACAGCCCACGGGATAAATGTTTGCGGATCGCCGGCACGCTTGACAGCCTGCGATCATGAGTACCCCCCACGCCCCCGCCAACGGCTCCTCCCCCACTTCTCCGGCGGAGGGCTGGATCACCACCCCGCTCACCGAGGAGCTGCTGCGCGGCGCGCTCGAGCTGGAACGGACCGCGCAGGGCGTGCAGCCGCACCGGTTGCCCGCCCGGGCCCGCGCGCAGGCCGCCGACGGTCAGCTGGCCATGGCGGAGGCACAGCCGTCCGGCGTCCGGCTGGTGCTGCGCACCCGGGCCACGGCCGTGGAACTGGACGTGCTCCGCACCAAAATGGCCTACAAGGGTGCTCCGCCCCGTCCGGACGGTGTCTACGACCTGCTGATCGACGGCGAACCGGCCGGGCAGACCCGCGCCCCCGACGGCAACGTCATGCTGATGGACATGGCCACGGGCTCCGCCGAGCTGCGGCCGGGCCCCGTGGGCACGGTCCGGTTCACCGGGCTGCCGGGCCGTGACAAGCGCGTCGAGATCTGGCTCCCGCACAACGAGATGACCCGGCTGGTCGCCCTGCGCACCGACGCCCCGGTGACGCCGGTGGCACCCGGGGACCGCAGGGTGTGGCTGCACCACGGCAGCTCGATCAGCCACGGCTCCGACGCCGCGAGCCCGACCACGACCTGGCCGGCGCTGGCCGCCTCGCTCGGCGGGGTGGACCTGGTGAACCTGGGGCTGAGCGGCAGCGCCCTGCTCGATCCGTTCACCGCGCGGACCATGCGGGACACGCCCGCGGACCTGATCAGCGTCAAGATCGGCATCAATCTGGTCAACACCGATCTGCTGCGACTGCGTGCCTTCGCTCCGGCGGTGCACGGCTTCCTCGACACCATCCGCGATGGCCACCCGACGACGCCGCTGCTGGTCGTCTCGCCCATTCTGTGCCCCATCCACGAGGACACCCCGGGCCCGAGCCTCCCCGACCTCAGCACCCTGGACGAGGGCCGGCTCCGGTTCGCGGCCATGGGGGACCCCGGGGAACGGGCCACCGGGAAGCTGACCCTCAACGTCGTACGGGAGGAGCTGGCCCGCGTGGTGAGGCAGCGGGCGGCCGAGGACCCGTATCTGCACTACCTGGACGGCCGGAAGCTGTACGACGAGGCGGACCACGCCGAGCTGCCGCTGCCCGACGCGCTGCACCCGGACGCCGCCACGCACCGTCGCATGGGCGAGCGCTTCGCGGAGCTGGCCTTCGGCGCCGAGGGGCCGTTCACCGGCTGAGCCGGCCGGCCCACCCGGCGCCCTTGCGGCCCGCGGGCCCGCGGGAAAAACGCGTTGACACCCGTTCCCGGCCCTTCGTACGGTGTACAACGCTTCTGTTGCCGTCGATCGGAGAAGGACGTTGCTCGTCTGAGGTTCTGAGACACCGCGTCACACCCATGTGGTGTGCACGCAGCGTGCGACCTCGGCATACGAGCCGTCCTTGCGGAACAGGGCTTTTTTTCATGCCCGCGCCTTCCCGCCCGGCTCCCGGTCGTCCGACCGTTGTCGTCCGGCGGCCGGCGTCGTGCGGTGGTCGCCCTCCCGCGGTGTCTCGATACGCGTTCGCCCCGACCGCACCACGCAACCGCGGAGGCCCGCATGACCGCATCCATCACCTGTACCTCCCTGTCCTTCACCTGGCCCGACGGATCCCCCGTCCTCGAGGACCTCGACGTCGCCTTCGGCCCCGGCCGGACCGGCCTCATCGGCGTCAACGGATCAGGAAAATCAACCTTGCTGAAGCTGATCGCCGGTGAACTCCGGCCGGCCGACGGCACCGTCCGTGTCACCGGTGAGGTGGGGTATCTGCCGCAGAACGTCACGCTCGACACCACGCTGAGGGTCGACGAGACGCTCGGCATCGCCGCCCGGCGGGCCGCGCTGCACGCCATCGAGGCGGGCGACGTGGCCGAGGAGCACTTCGAGACGGTCGGCGACGACTGGGACGTGGAGGAACGCGCCCTGGCCACACTCGGCGAACTCGGCCTGGGAGACATCGGGTTGGACCGCACCATCGGCGAGGTCTCGGGTGGCGAGTCGGTGCTGCTGCGGCTGGCCGCGCTGCTGCTGCGCCGGCCCGACGTGCTGCTGCTCGACGAACCCACCAACAACCTCGATCTGTACGCCCGAAGGCGGCTCCACACGGCCGTGGAGAACTGGCCCGGCGTCCTGGTCGTGGTCAGCCACGACCGCGAACTGCTGGAACTGGTCGACCAGATCGCCGATCTGCGCCGAGTGAACACAGCGGCGCGCAGCGCCTCGGCTGAGGGTGGTGGTGGGAGACGGGTGGGCGAGGTGACCTGGTACGGCGGCAACTACACGGCCTACGAGGAGGCGCTCGCGGTCGAGCAGGAGGCGGCCGAGCGCATGGTGCGGGTCGCCGAGGCGGACCTGCGCAAGCAGAAGCGCGGACTCGCCGATGCCCAGGTCAAGTTGGCCCGCCGCAAGCGGTACGGGCAGAAGATGTGGGACCAGAAGCGCGAGCCGAAGATCGTCATGGGTGCCCGCAAACGCGCGGCCCAGGAGTCCGCGGGCAAGCACCGCATCATGCACGAGGAGAGGCTCACCGGGGCGAAGGAACGGCTCGACGAAGCGATGGAGGCGGTACGGGACGACGACGAGATCCGCGTCGACCTGCCGTCCACGGCCGTACCGCCGGGACGTACCGTCCTCACCCTCACGGACCTCGAACTCGCCCACGGCGCACGGGTGGGCGGCTTCGAGCTGCGGGGCCCGGAACGGGTCGCGCTGATCGGACGCAACGGCGCGGGCAAGACCACGCTGCTGCGCACCGTCGCGGGCGAGCTCCCGCCGGTGTCCGGGGAGGCGACGGCGCAGGTTCCGCTGCGGTTCCTGCCACAGCGCCTGGATGTCCTCGACGGCGAGCTGAGCGTCGCCGACAACGTGGCACGGTTCGCGCCGGGCGCCACCGACAACCGGATCAGGGCCCGCCTGGCCCGCTTCCTGTTCCGGGGCACTCGCGCCGACCAGAAGGCGGTGACGCTCTCCGGCGGTGAACGCTTCCGGGCGACGCTGGCCGCGCTGATGCTGGCCGAACCGGCGCCGCAGCTGCTGATGCTGGACGAGCCGACCAACAATCTCGACATCGCCAGTGTCCGGCAGCTCACCACGGCGCTGGAGTCGTACGAGGGGGCGCTGATCGTGGCCGGCCACGACCTGCCGTTCCTGGAGTCGGTCGGGATCACGCGCTGGCTGCTGATGGAGGAGGGAGAACTGAAGGAGATCGCGCCGGAGGCCGTCGGACGACCCGGGCGGGGCGGGTGAGGCAGGCGGGACGAGCAGGGCGGACGAGGCGGGTGAGGCGAGTGAGGCGGGTGAGGCGGGTAGGGTGATCAGGCCCGTGTGACCCGCGTGTGACCTGTATGGGCCGGCCACCGGTGGAAGATCACAGGGCCGACGGGGTGACCCGGGCCGGGTTCGCCCTGCATGATGGCTGCGCCGGCACCCGGGGAACCGGCCGGCCCACCGGCGCCCTCTCGGTACCGCCCGACCTGCCCCGTCCGCTACGGAGTCACGCACGTGCCCAGCAGAAGGCTCTCGTCCGCCCCCGGCCCTCGACCGGCCGCAGGGCCGGTGACCCGCGCCGGACGGGAGGGCGTCGACGCCGACCGCGCGGTGGAGCAGCCCAAGGCACACTCCGGGGTTCCGCGCGACCACGGCCGGGAGCCGGCGGGTACGGGCGACGTTCTGGGGCGTGTTTCGAACGTAGCGCCGGCCGCCCGGAGGGCGGGCCCCGCGGCGTCATGGGGGTCCCCCCTGCTCGAGCGGAGCCGAGAGCTTGGGGGAGCGTGCGATCGCACGGCGGAGGGCCGCCCGCGTACCGGTCGTACGTGGGCGATCCCGACAACGCGGCTGGGGGTCCCCCTGCTCGAAGAGCTTGGGGGAGTGCGTGCCGGACGCCGCGGGGCAGGCGGGACTTTCGAAAACGCCCTAGCCCCTGGGCGCCCGGGGGGTCGCGCTGCCCGTGAGCAGGGTGCCGCACCTGAAGCCGGCGGGGACCGACTGCTGACGACGGCGGACACGCCGAAGGCGGCGGAGCTGTTCACCGACCTCGGTCACGCGCCGGAGCCGGCGGGCGTCGGGGGGTTCGGGAAACTCCAGGGCCGCGTCACCTGCCCCTCGGTGCTGCCGCGGGGCCTGTACGCCTGACGGAGGGCCCCCTCCTGGTCGGCAATCTTTACGGCACACTTAACCTACGGTTTCGTAACCTACGGATTCGTAGCCTACGATTCCGTAGGTTGCCGGCGCCGCTCGCCGACATCCCCGTACTGACCCCGTACTGCCCCGTCCCCTGGAGTACTTCATGTCGATCACCTCTCCCCACCTCGGCAGCTCTTCCGGTTGGACCGACGCCCGGCTGCTGTACGCGCTGGAGGAAGTGGTCGAGAAGGAGCTCAACCGGCATCTGAAGGTCACCAAGGACTGGATGCCGCACGAGTACGTGCCGTTCAGCGACGCCCGTAACTTCCCCGGCTTCTTCGAGGACGGCGAGGCCTGGGAGAAGGGGCAGTCCAAGGTCACCGAGGTCGGCCGGATCGCGCTGGTGGTGAACCTGCTGACCGAGGACAACCTGCCGAGCTACCACCACGAGATCGCCACGCTGTTCGGCCGCGAGGGCGCCTGGGGCACCTGGGTGCACCGCTGGACCGCGGAGGAGGGCCGGCACGGCATCGTGATGCGGGACTACCTGCTCGCGTCGCGGGCGGTGGACCCGGACAAGCTGGAGCAGTTCCGCATGTCGCACATGAGCGAGGGCTTCGAGTCGGACAACCGTCACTCGATGCTGCACTCGATCGCCTACGTCGCGTTCCAGGAGCTGGCCACCCGTATCTCGCACCGCAACACCGGCCACCAGTCCGGTGACCCGGTCTGCGACCGGATGCTGGCCCGCATCGCGACCGACGAGAACCTCCACATGGTCTTCTACCGGAACCTGCTCAAGGCCGCCTTCGAGCTCGCCCCCGACCTCACGATGCAGGCGGTGCGGGACGTCGTCGTGAACTTCCGGATGCCGGGCCACGGCATTCCCGGCTTCGAGCGGGCCGCGGCGCAGATGGCGATCGGCGAGGTCTACAACATGCGCATCCACCACGACGACGTGCTCCAGCCGGTGATCCGCTACCTGAAGATCATGGAGATCGACGGGCTCGGCCCCGAGGGCGTCAAGGCCCAGGAGGAACTCGGCCTGTTCCTCGGCGGTCTGGACGCCGAGGCCAGCAAGTTCGACGAGAAGCTCGCGGCGCGCAAGGCCCGGATGGCGGCGCGGGCGGCCGGCTGACCCCTGCCCTCCCGACGACAGCGGTGGGCCGCCCCGACGACGGGGCGGCCCACCGTCGTCGTTTCCCCGGCCGGAGTCCCCCTTGGCCCTCATCGGGGCCCCTCGATGGCCTCCCTCGGGGTCTCTGCGACCGCGGTCCTGGGCCGTCAGCACCGGGTCGTACGCCGTAGATCCAGCCGCTCCTTCTCGGAGAGTCCACCCCAGACGCCGAAGCGCATGTCGTTGGTCATGGCGTAGTCGAGGCAGGTGGCCCGGATGGGGCACAGACCGCAGATCCGCTTGGCGTCACGGACCGAGCTGCCGGGCTCGGGGAAGAAGAAATCTCCCCCGGTCTGCGCGCACAGGGCCTCCTCCTGCCACGCGAGGTCGGGCGACGCGATGGTGTCGATGTGCATGCCCGCCAGCGTGCCGGGGGGTGAAAAACGTTCGGTCAACGACAGATCAACGCGGCGCCCCGGACCTCGGACCCCGCGCTCCGGGCCCCGGCCCACGACCGCCCTCGCGCCCGCATCGGCACCCACACCCGCTCCGACCGCACGAACGATGCCCGTGCCGGCGCCGGAACACACGGCGGCGCGCGGAGTGTTCTCGAGCGAAGACGCGGGTGCCGTCGGGCCGGGGCCGGCCGCGGGCCTCACGCGGAGGCACGGGCCTCACGCGGAGGCGCGGCGTACCAGGGTCGTCGGGAAGATCACGCTGGAGGGGGCACCGCCCACGGTCTCCCGTGCGGCGGCGGTGCGGTCGAGGCCGCGCAGCAGGAGCCGGGCCATCAGCCGGCCCATCTCCTCGATGTCCTGGCGGACGGTGGTCAGCGGGGGGTCGGTCTGCTCGGCGAACGGCAGCATGTCGTCGAAGCCCACCACCGCCACATCGTCCGGCACCCGCCGCCCGTGCTCGCGCAGCACCCGCAGCGCGCCCACCGCCGTGAGGTCGTTGGCGGCGAACACCGCGTCCAGGCCGGGGCAGCTCTCCAGCAGCTCCCGCATCGCCCGCTCGCCGCCGGCCAGGGTGAAGTCGCCCTCCGCGACGAGCCGCGGATCGGCGTCGACCATGGCGTCCCGGTAGCCGTCCAGCCGGTCCGCGGCGGAGGTCTGGTCCAGGGCGCCGGTGATGTGCGCGACCCGGCCGCGGCCGAGGCCGAGCAGGTGCCGTACGGCGTCGCGGGCGCCGCCGCGGTTGTCGCTGTCGACGTAGACGACACCGTTCCTGCCGCCGGACCAGTCGGGCCGGCCGCCGAACACGACCGGGACCCCAGCGCGCTGGATCAGCTCGGGCAGCGGGTCGTCGAGGTGCAGGGAGAAGACCAGCGCGCCGTCGACGTGGCCGCCGGCCAGATAGCGGGCGACGCGGGCGTGGTCGTGGCGGCCCTCGGTGAGCAGCAGGACGAGCTGGTTGTCGTGTGCCGTCAGCTCCCTGCTGATGCCGCGCAGCTGGCGGGCGAAGAAGGGGTCGGCGAAGACGCGGCTCTCGGGTTCGGCGACGACGACGGCGATGGCGTCGTGCCGGTTCGTCACCAGGCTGCGGGCGGCCTGGTTGGGCACGTAGCCGAGCTCCTCCACCGCCAGCCGGACCCGCTCGGCCAGGGGTTCGGTGACGCCGTCGGCACCGTTGACCACGCGGGAGACGGTGGCCCGCGAGACCCCGGCCCGCGCGGCCACGGCCTCCAGGGTGGGGCGCGGCACTGTCTCGGACACGTCGGGGGCTCCTCATCTGCGGCTGCGGATCAGGATAGCCCCGGCGCCCCGGGCCGTGAGAGCGCTCTCGCTCGGGGGCCCCGCCGTACGCCCGTACCCCCTTCCTGCCCCAGCGGCCGCTCCGCGGCCCGGACCCCGTCAGTGCTCGTGCTTCCCGCTCTCGCTCTCCTTCGGGGCGGTCTCCTTGCCGTGTCCGTGTGCGTGCGGGTCGTATCCGGGGATCGTGCCGTCCGGCTTCTTCACCAGGAACAACCCGGTCATGCCCATGTCGGAGTGGCTCTGGACGTGGCAGTGGTACATCCAGGCGCCCGCCCCCACCCCCTCCCCAGCGATGATCTGGAAGCCGAAGGAGTCCGCGGGTCCGACGATCTTGTTGTCGATGACCTGGCTCGGGTCGTCGGGTCCGGTGAGCATGCCGGTGCGGTTGTCGGCCCAGCGGTGACCGTGCATGTGGAAGGTGTGGTAGTACTCGCCGTGCGTGATCATGACGATCTCGACGCGGTCACCGACGGTGGCCTCGAGGTCGGGGCCGGTGTGGGCGGGCCGGTTGTTGATCGTCATGTCGTTGAAGACGATGGTGTGCGTGCGGTCCGGCAGGACGTCTCCCTTGCGCCGCACGATCACCGCGCCGTACAGGCCGTTGCGGATGCCGCCGGTGCCGTGTTCCGTGCCGACGACGTGGTCGTGGTAGTGCCAGTAACCCGCGCTGCCCGACCGCCAGGTGCCGTCCGAGCGCCGTCCGGGCTTGTGGGTGCGCCAGGTGTAGGTGCGGGTGCCGCCGGGCGCGACGTCGCTGTGGTTCATCCTGGTGCCGTCGCTGGAGATCTCGTAGTCCAGGCCGTGGACGTGCAGGCTCACCGGTATGTCCATGGTGTTCTCGAACTCCACGTGCAGCGTGTCGCCCTCGTTGAGCTCGATCAGCGGGCCGGGGACGGACGCCTTGCCCTTCTCCAGGCCGTAGCCCATCTTCCCGCCGTCCAGGCGCTCGGCGTACAGCTTGATGCGCCTCACCTCGCCGCCCGCGGGAGCCGTCCTCGCCGGTGTCGGTGCGCTCACCGCCTCGGAGGATCCCAGGGACAACGATGTCGCCGCGACCGCGCCACCCAGCAGTACCCGCCGGTTGAAGTCGCGTCTGTCCATGCCGAACTCCCCTTACTCGTACGGGACTCGATGGTGCCGAGCATCGGAAGGCGTGTGCGCGCCGACTGTGAAGTGGCTGTCATGAACCTGGGAAACCGTAGCGGCCACCCCTCTGTTTATCCACACTCAGGACAAAGTTCGTTTCATTGCGGCCATAAGTATTGGCGTGTGACGCAAAGAGGTCTAGCTTCCTTGACGCTGTTGCCGCGACCGAGGAGGGGTGGGTGGCCACGTGCGGTTCACATCGCATCAAGGACCCATGCGCTTGCACGGATTGAGCACGAGAAGCACGAGAAGCACGAGAGCGGACAGAGCGAGGCGAAGGGCCTGGGCGGCGACCGTCGCCGCCGGGATCGTCGCCGCCGGACTGCTGTCGGGTCCCGCCGCCAGTGCGCGCCCGGCCCCCGACCCGGCCCTGACAACGATGTCGATCAAGTCGCCCCCGGGCGGCGCGAACGTACGGGTGCTGCTGTTCCACGGTTCGGCCGCGGCCGGCGACGAGTCGCCCCTGGTGAACGCCGGGATCGAGGCGATCGAGAAGATCGGGCTGTCCGGTCCGGAGAACCAGCGGTTCCAGGTCACGGCGACGGACAACGCCTCGGTGTTCACCAACGACACCAGGCTGAGCCGCTTCAACGCGGTCGTCTTCCTCACCGGCGGCGGGGATGTCCTCGACCCGGCGCAGGAAGCGGGCCTGGAGGCGTACATGGAGGCCGGCGGCGGGTTCGTCGGCATTCATGACGCGGCCCGCGCGGAGCCGTACTCGGACTGGTTCACCGGTCTCATCGGGGCCCGCCCGGCCGCGTCCGGCCCGGCGGACGCCCAACGGGCGACCGTCGAGGTCGGCGACCGGCGGCACCCGGCGACCAAGAGCCTGCCGCAGGAGTGGAAGCGGCCCGACAAGTGGCTGAACTGGCAGCGGAACCCGTCCGGCGAGGTGCACACCGTCGCCAGGGTCCGCGAGTCGACCTACCGGCCGGGGGCGAGCGCCAACGGCGCGGACCACCCCGTGAGCTGGTGCCGCGACTACGACGGCGGACGGTCCTTCTACACCGGGATGGGCGGCACGGTGTCGTCGTACGACGAGACCGACTTCCGCGACCATCTGCGCGGCGCGCTGCTGTGGACCAGCCGGCTGGTCCAGGCCGACTGCAAGGCGACCGTCAACGGCAACTACAAGGCCGAGCGGCTGACCCAGCCCAACCAGCCGGGGAAGAACGACCAGATCGGTGAGCCGCACGGACTGGTCGCCGCCCCCGACGGCCGTGTCTTCTACATCGGCCGCGGCGGCGCCGACTCCTCGCAGCCCGTGGTCACCGACTGGAACAACCCGAACATCGGCAAGGGCACGGGCGAGATCCACGTCTACGACCCGAAGACCGGGAAGACCGCCCTCGCCGGGGCGCTCACCGTCTTCGGCAACAAGGGCGGCGGCGACGAACTCGTCAAGGTCGAGGAGGGCCTGCTCGGCATCGAGCTGGACCCGCGGTTCGAGCGCAACGGGTGGGTGTACCTGCATTACACACCCCACTCGGAGATCGACCGCGACAAGCGCATGGCCGACCGGCGGGTCTCGCGCTTCACGTTCGACGAGTCCACCGGCAAGCTGGACCTGGCCAGTGAGAAGGTCCTGCTCGACTGGCCGGTGCAGATCCACAGTTGCTGCCACTCGGGCGGCGGACTGGCCTGGGACTCCGAGGGCAACCTGTACATCGCCACCGGTGACAACAACTCCAGTGGCTTCAGCGGCGGTTACTCGGGCAACAACCCCGAGCCGAACTACAAGGGCGTCTCCTTCGCGGACGCGCGCCGTACGTCCGGCAACACCAACAACCTCAACGGCAAGATCCTGCGCATCCACCCGGAGCCGGACGGCACCTACACCCTCCCCGAAGGCAACCTCTTCACCGGCGAGGAGACCGCGGAGGGCGGCGGCAAGACGCGCGGCGAGATCTACGTGATGGGCGTGCGCAACCCGGCGCGCATCTCCGTGGACCCGCGGACCGACGTGCTCTACGCCGGCTGGGTCGGCCCGGACGCGGGGCAGCCGTCGACGACCTGGGGCCCCGCCAAGTACGACACCTTCGCCGTGATCGAGAAGGCGTCCAACCGTGGCTGGCCGTACTGCATGGGCAACAAGCAGCCCTACCGGGACCGCAATCTGCCCGATCCCTCGCAGCCGCTGGGCTGGTACGACTGCGACCACCCGAAGAACGAGTCGCCGAACAACGACGGTCTGGTCAATCTGCCGCCGGTGACCGGCAACAACATCTGGTACTCGCCGCAGGGCGGCGGCCCGGACTTCCCCCGGAACGCGAACGGTCTCCCGTCCTACAAGCAGGACGAGGCCACCTACCGGCTTCCCTGGCTCAAGGGCGGCGGCCAGGCCGCGATGAACGGGCCCGTCTACCGCTTCGACGAGGCCAGCGGCAGCGACACCAAATGGCCGGCCTACTGGGACGGCAAGTGGTTCGTCGGCGACTTCTACGACGCCGACCAGCCGCGCAACGCGGTGCTCATGAACCCGAAGACACAGGGCGACGGCGGACTGCCGGTGCACTCGGAGTCGCTGAAGAAGATCGTGCCGGTCGGCAACGACGGCATCAAGAACCTGATGGACTGGAAGTTCGGTCCGGACGGCGCGCTGTACGTCCTCGACTACGGCCGCGGCTTCTTCACCTCGGACGCCAAGTCCGCGCTGTGGCGGGTCACCTACACGGGCGGCGGCCCGACCCCGGCCGCCGGTCAGCTGGCGAGGAAGGCCGAGTGAAACCAGTGATGCGTGGGCAACGAAGAGTCTGGGCCGCCCTGCTGGCCGCCCTCCTCATGATGTTCGGTCTGCAGACCACCTCCGCCGCCGGCGAGCCGGAGGCCGGGCAGACGGGCAAGGCCGGGGCCGCGGCGGACCAGGTGCTCACCTGGACCGCGGGCAACGACATCGACAAGTACCTCTCGGCACCGGCGACCGCGGTGGCCGGACCGGCGACGATCGTCTTCGAGAACAGTGCGGCCACCGGCAACACCACCGGTATGCCGCACACGCTGACGTTCGCCACGTCGGACCCCGAGTTCAACAACGACGTCCAGCTGAACGTCCTCGCCAACCCCGCTGACGCCCAGGGCGGCCGGCACACCGCCGAGGTCACGCTCACGCCGGGCCGCTACTTCTACCACTGCACGATCCCCGGCCACGGCGCGATGCAGGGCATCTTGGTGGTGACCGAGGGAAGCGGGGAGGACACCACGGCACCCGAGGCGACGGCCGAGGTGACCGGCACGCAGAACGCCGGTGGCGCGTACGTCGGTTCGGCGAGCGTCGTCGTCGAGGCCACCGACGAGGGCTCGGGCGTCGAGCGGATCGAGTACGCGATCGGCGCCGACGGCGCCTGGCAGCCGTACACCGCACCGGTGGTCGTCGACCAGGTCGGCACGCACACGGTGCGCTACCGCGCCCTGGACAGGGCGGGCAACGTCTCGGCGGTCAAGAGCGTCGGGTTCACCGTCGTCGCCCCGCAGTCGGACGACACCACCGCCCCGGAGACCTCGGCGACGGTGGCCGGCGAGAAGAACGCCGACGGCGCCTACATCGACATGGCGACCGTCACCGTCAGTGCCTCCGACACGGGCTCCGGTGTCAACGCCATCGAGTACGCGGTCAATTCCGGCGCCTGGCAGGCGTACGGCGGACCGGTGATGGTGCATCAGGTGGGTACCCACACCGTGCGCTACCGCGCCACCGACAAGGCGGGCAACGTCTCGGCGGTCAAGAGCGTCGGGTTCACCGTCGTCTCCGCGCCCCCGCAGGACACCACCCCGCCGGTGACGGGCGTGAGCGTCGAGGGGGCGAAGAACTCCGCCGGCGCGTACGTCGGCGGCGCGAAGGTGACCGTCAGCGCCACCGACGCGCACGGCAGCGGTGTCGCCGGTATCGAGTACTCGCTCGACGGCGGGCCCTACCTGGCGTACACGCAGCCCGTGGTCGTCGACCGGGCGGGCCGGCACACCGTGGCGTACCGGGCGAGCGACAAGGCGGGCAACACCTCCGCGCCGCTCACGGTGAGCTTCACCGTCGTGACCGGCCAGGTCCCCGCGCCGCCCTGCCCGGAGTACGACGAGCGGCTGACGGTGTTCGTCGGCGAGGTCGACTCGGGTGTACCCAACCGGGTCACCAACAATCGGTGCCGGATCGGCGAGTTGATCGAGGACGAGAAGGAGTGGACGTCCAGCGCGCTGTTCCTGAAGCACGTGAAGGGCGTGCTGGACAAGCTCAGGAAGGAAGGCGTCGTCGACCAGCGCGAGTACCGGGCCGTCAACCAGGCGGCCCGCCAGTCCGGGATCGGCACGCCGGGTCAGACCGACGGCTACCGCAAGATCCTCGACGGCAGCGCGGCGGCGTTCGCCAAGTGGCAGCAGGTGGGCGGTGGTTCGTTCGCACTGAACCAGGACGGATCGATCACGTCCGACACCACGAAGTCCGGGCTCGGCATGCTGTGGTTCCCCGAGCGCAAGTACGGCGACTTCTCGCTGAAGTTGCAGTGGCGTGACGACGCACCCGGTACCGGGAACGCCAACTCCGGCGTGTTCGTGCGGTTCCCGCAGATCCACGACCACCCGGAGGAGAGCCGGCCGGAGTGGGTCGCCATCAAGTACGGCCACGAGGTCCAGGTGTTCGACTCACCCACCGGCGACATGTACAAGACCGGTTCGGTCTACGGCTTCGACCGGGTGGGGCTGGCCGGCGCGGGTGTGACCCAGAAGGGCACCTGGAACGACTACGAGATCCGGGTGGAGGGCCAGCACTACTCGGTCCTGCGCAACGGTGTGCTGATCAACGAGTTCGACAACACCGGCGGTCAGGACTTCACCCCGCCGCGCTCGGACGACCCGGGCACGGACGGGCGGCGGTTCGCCTCCGGTTACGTCGGCCTCCAGGTGCACGGCACGACGGACGTGGTCTCGTACCGGGACGTCCGGATCAAGGAACTGCCGTGAAACCCCCGCTGTGGCACGAACTGCCGTGACACAGCGCTGATTCACCGGTGAAAGTGGATCGGCACGCCGGGCCGGGAAGCCGCGGTTCCGGGCTTCCCGGCCCGGCGCTGCCGTACCCGGCTCGGCTGCACCCGGCCGGATCCTCCCGGAGTCTTCGGGCACTCGGACACTCGGGCGGGTACGGAAGACCGCCGAGTCCGCGGTCGTGCTCGTCCCGTCGGACGAATTCGAGCAGGTACTCGAGAGGGAATCTGTGATCGTCCATGCCCGCGTGCACGTCACCGATTTCGGCGAAGCGCGCGGGCATGATCGCGAGATCGAAGTCCCTCGGGTGCGGGCGAGCGCGTACGGAGTGGGCGGCGGTGCGGTCGCGGGCCGTCCGGGCCGGCTGCACGTACGAGCGATCGGAGGAGCCGGTCCGCCACGGGCTCGGGGAGGTCCTGGGGCACGCCGGTGAGGACCGGGGCTGCCCGATGTCGCCGGCCCCGGCTCACGGCCGCATGAGGACCTTGACCGCGCCGTCCCGCTTGTGCTGGAACATGTCGTAGGCCATGGGCGCGTCCGACAGCGGCAGGCGGTGGGTGGCGAAGTCCTCGACGCCGAGGGGGTCGTCGTCCGTGAGGTGGGGGACGATCTCGTCGCTCCAGCGGCGCACGTTCGCCTGCCCCATGCGCACCTGTATCTGCTTGTCGAACATGGTGAGCAGGGGCATGGGGTCCGCCGAGCCGCCGTAGACGCCGGAGATCGAGATGGTGCCGCCGCGGCGCACCAGGTCGATCGCCGTGTGCAGGGCGGCGAGCCGGTCGACGCTGAAGCGTTCGGCCAGGGGACCGCTGAGTTTCCGGGGCAGCAGCGCCGCGGTGTTCTGCACCAGGCGGGCCACCGCGCTGCCGTGCGCCTCGGTGCCCACGGCGTCGATCACGGCGTCGGGGCCGCGCCCGTCGGTCCGGTCACGGATCGCGGTGACCAGTTCCTTCTCGTCGTCGAAGGAGCGCAGGTCGAAGGTTTCCACGCCCCGTTCCTGCGCCCGGCGCAGCCGTTCCGGGACCAGGTCCACGCCGAAGACCCGGCCGGCGCCCTGGAGCCGGGCGATCCGGCAGGCCATGTCGCCGATGGGGCCGAGGCCGAGCACGGCGATGCTGCCGCCCTGGGGGACGCCGGCGTAGGCCACCGCCTGCCAGGCGGTGGGCAGGACGTCGGAGAGGTAGACGAACCGGTCGTCGGACGGCCCTTCGGGGACCTTGATCGGGCCGTACTGGGCCTGCGGGACCCGCAGGTACTCGGCCTGGCCGCCCGGCACCGCACCGTAGAGGCGGGTGTAGCCGAACAGGGCCGCGCCCATGCCCTCGGCGCTGACCTGGGTGGTCTCGCACTGGGTGGGCAGGCCCGTGAGGCACATCCAGCAGTTGCCGCAGGCGATCTGGAACGGCACGACGACACGGTCACCGGCCTGGAGGTCCGGTACGCCGGCACCGACCTCCTCGACGATGCCCATGGCCTCGTGTCCGAGGATGTCGCCCGGGGTCATGAACGGGGTGAGCACCTCGTAGAGGTGCAGGTCGGAGCCGCACAGGCCGGTGGACGTGACCCGGATGACGGCGTCCGTCGGTTCCTCGATCCGCGGGTCGGGCACCTCCTCCACGCGAACGTCCCGCTTTCCCTGCCAGGTCGCTGCCCTCATCGCCGCCTGCTCCCTGCGTCGTAGTGGCCGGTACGCCGTCCGTACGGTCCGCCGGTGCGTGCTGTGCGCCGTTCGTGCGGCGGGCGCTCCGGGTACCCGGGGGGCCGATGCCGAACCGCTCCCCACTGGGCCGACCGGCGGAAGCTCCCGCGCGGGAACACCATCGATCAGCCATAGCCACCGACGATCAGAAAAGCGCACAATCAAGACAACCGATGATGTGGGGCAGGCAGAGTGGCGACGGTGGGCACGGGACGAAGAGCACGCGCGCGACGCGTCACGACGGCGAGAGCACTGCTGGCGACGCTGCTGGCGGCCGGCCTGGCGGCGGGCTGCACGGCGTCGAACGGTCCGGGGGACGACGGACGCGGGTCGCCGCGCACCTCACACCCGGCCGGGACGGACGAGACCCGCGGGGGCGACCGCCCACCGGTCCTCGCGGTGAAGATCGACAACGCCCCCGCGGCCCGCCCCCAGACGGGCCTGGAGTCTGCGGACGTGGTGTACGTCGAGCAGGTCGAGGGCGGCCTGAGCCGGCTGATGGCGGTCTACGCCACCCGGCTGCCCGAGTCCGTCGGGCCGGTGCGCAGCGTCCGGGAGGCCGACCTGGAGCTGCTGCGCCAGTTCGACCGGCCGATCCTGGCGTTCTCCGGGGCGCAGGGCAGACTGCTGCCGCTGATCGACCGGGCACCGCTGAAGCCCCTGACTCCCGAGACGTCCGGCTCGGGTGCGGGCGTCTACGTCCGGGGCACCACGCGGTCCGCCCCGCACAACCTCTTCCTCCAGCCCCGGCGTCTCCTGGACGGCCCGCCCGGCCGTGCCTCGCTGACCACCGGCTTCCGCGACGGCCCGCCGCCTCCTGGCGGTGAACCCGCGAGCACGCGCACGGTGCGCTATCCGGCGGCGCGCTTCACCTTCAGCTGGTCCGGCGCCCGCGACCGCTGGCTGGTCTCCATGGACGGCACCCCCACGGTCACCGCGCGGGGCGAGCCGGTGGCGCCCGCGACCGTCGTCGTGCAGTACGTGACCGTCCGCCCGTCCGACTACCACGACTCCCGCGGCAACAACACGCCGTACACCGAGACGGTGGGCTCCGGGACGGCCACCGTGCTGCGCGACGGGCGCGCCCACGACGTCCGCTGGAGCCGCCCGGACGCCTCGGACGGCACCGCGTTCACGACGGACGACGGCACCGCGGTGAACTTCGCGCGGGGGCAGGTGTGGGTGGTCTACGCCAAGGCCGCCTGACCGGCGCGGGGCCGCCGACAGTGCCACAGGATCAGCGGGCACCGGATCAGCGGCCGCCGGGTCAGTGGGACGCCGGATCACCGGGGTCCCGGGCCACCGGCTCGCCGGGGTGGCGCAGCCCCTCGGCCGCGTCCGCCACCCGCCGGATCAGCGCGAAGAAGGCGGCCTGCTCGTCGGCGTCCAGCGGGCCCAGGAAGACCTTGTTCATCCGGGCGGTGCGCACCGCCAGTCTGCGGTGGGTGCGCAGGCCGTCGTCCGTGAGCCGGAGCAGGAAGCGGCGGCCGTCCTGCGGGTCACGCGTCTTGCCGAGCAGTTCCCGCCGGATGAGCCGGCCGATCACCTCGGCGATGGTGGACCGGTCGAGCCCGACCCGCTCCCCCACGGTGCGCTGGTCCAGCCCCGGCTCGGCGACGAGCGCGTTGAGGACCGCGAACTGCGGGGAGGTGATCTCCTCGGAGACCATCGTGTTCCACAGCAGGTGGTGCGCCTGCTGGAGCCGCCGGGCCAGGTGCCCGGGATGGGTGGTGAGGTCCACCGCGGCCATGTACGCCCCTCACTGCCGATGCCGTCGGTCCATTGCCGCAGCCCGTCGCTGCGACGCGTTGCCGCGACGCGTGGGTGTAATGCGTGGGTTTAATTCGTTGGCGCACTGAACGATACCCGCACAGGACCGACCCTGTCTGCGGTACGCGGCGGCATTGACGCAGGGTGCACCGGGGTATTGACGCTCCCGCCCGACGATGACAGCGTGAGGGAACTGCTATGAAAATACTCAGTGCCCTGACTAATTCGGGACCGGCGGCGCAGATCGACGACGCGCGTCCGGCCGACTGGGCCGGAAGGGACGGGGTACCCCGGATGGACAAGGTGGTGGCTTCCGTGACGAACGTTCTCACCCAGCACGACATCGACCGGGAGATCGCGGCCGAGCACGCCGCGTACGAGAAGCGGGTGGCGGGCGGTGCCCCGGTCGAGCACCATCCACGCCGCGACTACCGGCCGTACCGTTCGTCGGTGCTGCGCCACCCCCGGCAGCCGGCGATCGCGGTCGACGTGACCAAGGACCCCGAGCTGGTGGAGCTGTCCTCCCCCGCCTGGGGCGAACGGGACGTCACCGAGACCGACAACGATCTCACCCGGCAGCACCCCGGCGAGCCCGTCGGCGAGCGAATAACCGTCTCCGGGCGGCTGCTGGACCGCCACGGCCGTCCCGTGCGCGGCCAGCTGGTGGAGGTCTGGCAGGCCAACTCGGCCGGGCGGTACGCCCATCAGCGTGAGCAGCACGACGCACCGCTGGACCCGAACTTCACCGGCGCCGGCCGCACCCTCACCGACGGCGAAGGCTTCTACCGCTTCACGACCATCCAGCCGGGACCGTATCCATGGCGCAACCACGTCAACGCGTGGCGCCCGGCGCACATCCACTTCTCCGTCTTCGGCAGCGCCTTCACCCAGCGGCTGGTGACGCAGATGTACTTCCCGAACGACCCGCTGTTCCCGTACGACCCGATCCTGCAGTCGGTGACCGACGACGCGGCCCGTCAGCGGCTGGTGGCGACCTACGACCACAGTCTGTCGGTGCCGGAGTTCTCCCTCGGCTACCACTGGGACATCGTGCTCGACGGCCCGCGGGCCACCTGGATGGAAGAAGGGCGCTGACCGTCATGACGAAGATCGACACGGGCACTCCGGAGAGCGTGCCGCCCACCCCCTCGCACACCGTCGGCCCCTTCTACGGCTACGCGCTGCCGTTCCACGGCGGTGAGGACATCGCCCCGGCCGGCCACCCGGACACCGTCACCGTGCACGGCCACGTGTACGACGGCGAGGGCAACCCGCTGCCGGACGCACTGCTTGAGGTGTGGGGGCCGGACCCTCAGGGCAACCTGGCGACCGCCGACGGTTCGATGCGGCGGGACCCGGCGAGCGGCGGCTTCCTGGGCCGCAACGGGGTGGAGTTCACCGGCTTCGGCCGGATCCAGACCGACGCCGACGGCCACTGGTACGTGCGCACACTGCGGCCGGGGGCCCGGGGGCAGAACGCGCCGTACCTCAGTCTGTGCGTGTTCGCGCGGGGTCTGCTGACGCACCTGTTCACCCGGATCCACCTGCCGGACGACGAGGCCGCGCTCGCGGCGGACCCGCTGTTGTCCCGGCTCGACGCGGACCGCCGTGCCACGCTGATCGCGGCGGACGAGGGGCGGGGGACGTACCGTTTCGACATCCGCCTTCAGGGCGAGGGCGAAACGGTCTTCCTGGAGTTCCGGTGACATCGGCCGATTCCGGCACCGGTCTGCTCGCCCCCGGGTGGACCGGTTCCCCGGCCGCCGCCCAGGCCGGGGACGGCGCCGTCCTGCGGGCGCTGCTCGACGCCGAGGCCGCGCTGACCCGGGCGCAGGCGGCGGCCGGGTTCGCCCCCGCCGAGGCGGCGGCGGCGGTCACGGAGGCGGCCGCCGACCCCGGGCGCTTCGACCTCGCGTCCCTCGCCGAGCGGGCGCGGGACGGCGGGAACCCGGTGATCCCGCTGGTCGCGGATCTGACCCGGGCGGTGGGTGAGCCCCACGCTCCCTATGTGCACCGGGGGGCGACCAGCCAGGACATCATGGACACCGCTCTGATGCTGGTGGCCCACCGCGCCCTCGGCCCGCTCCTCGACGACCTCGAGCGCGCTCAGCGGGCGCTGTCCGGCCTCGCCGCCGAGCACCGCGACACGGTACTGCCGGGGCGCACACTGACCCAGCACGCGGTGCCGACGACGTTCGGGCTGAAGGCCGCCGGGTGGCGCTCCCTCGTGCTCGACGCCCGCGACCGGGCGACGGCCGTACGCGTCTCGCTCCCCGCCCAACTCGGCGGCGCCGCCGGCACGCTGGCCGCGTTCACCGCGTACGGGGCGACGGACCCGACCGTGCTTCCCGCGCTCTACGCCCGGGAGCTCGGACTGTGCCCGCCCGCTCTCCCCTGGCACACGCTGCGCACACCGGTCGCCGACCTCGCCGGCGCCCTCGCCTTCACCGCCGGGGCCCTGGGCAAACTCGCGGCGGACGTGCTCACGTACTCCCGCACCGAGATCGCGGAACTCTCCGAGGGCAGCGGCGGCGGGTCCTCGGCCATGCCGCACAAGGCCAACCCGGTGCGTTCGACGCTGATCGCGGCGGCGGCCCGGCGGGCGCCACAGCTCGCGGCCACGCTGTACGGTTCGCTGGTCGCCGAGGACGAGCGGCCGGCCGGGGCCTGGCACGCCGAGTGGGAGCCGCTGCGGGAGCTGCTGCGCCTGACCGGCGGCGCGGCCCGGGACGCCGCCGAACTCACCGGTGGACTGCGGGTGCACGCGGACGTGATGCGCGAACACCTCGGTCTGACCCATGGGCTGATCGTCTCCGAGCGGCTGTCCGCCGAACTGGCGCCCCTCCTCGGCCGCGGCCGGGCGAAGGAACTGCTCACCGCTCTGGCGCGGCGCGCGTACGCGGAGGGCCGCGACCTCGGAGCGCTGCTGGGCGACACGCTCGATGAACTATTGCTTGCGGAACCGGAGTTGGCCGAACGCCCGGAGTGGAAGGGGTTCGACCTCACCGCCGCGACCGATCCCGCCCGTTACACCGGCTCCGCCGGACCCCTCACCGACCGTGCACTGGAGCGCTCGTGACCGACATACTCCTCAACCACCTTGTCGAGGGCTCCGGTTCCGCTCCCCCGCTGTTGCTCGGCCCTTCGCTGGGCACGTCGTACGCCCTGTGGGACAAGGTGGCGCCCGAGTTGTCGGCCGCGCACCGGGTGGTCCGCTGGGACCTGCCGGGACACGGCGGTTCGGCGGCCGGGCTGATCGGCCCCGGCGCGACCGTCGGTGATCTGGCGGATCTGGTGATCACGCTCGCCGACGCCCTCGGCATCGAGCGGTTCGCCTACGCGGGGGTGTCGCTGGGCGGCGCGGTGGGTCTTGAGCTGGCCGTGCGGTATCCGCGGCGGGTGTCGTCGCTGGCCGTGATCTGCTCCTCGGCGCACTTCGACGGTGCGAGGGCGTGGGAGGAGCGGGCGGCGCTGGTGCGGAGCGAAGGCCTCGCGGAGCTTGCGCGGAGCGCGGACTCCCGCTGGTTCACGTTCGGTTTCACGGTGCCGGAGCTGGTCCGCGACCACCGGGACGCCGATCCCGGGGCATATGCCGCCTGCTGCGACGCGCTGGCCGCGTTCGATCTGCGGGACCGCCTCGCACGGATCGGGGCGCCGACGCTGCTGGTGGCCGGCCGGGAGGATCCGGCGACGCCTCCGGCGCATCTGCGCGAGATCGCCGACGCGGTGCCGGGAGCGGGTCTCGTCGAGATCCCGGGTGCCTCGCATCTGGCGCCGGCGGAGCGCCCGGAGGCGGTACTGACGGCGCTGCGCGCCCACTTCGGCGGGGACGCGGCGAGCGGGATGCGGGTACGGCGCGAGGTTCTCGGGGACACGCACGTGGACCGGGCCCAGGCCCGGCAGACGCCGTTCACGGCGCGGTTCCAGGACTTCATCTCGCGCTATGCCTGGGGCGAGGTGTGGACCGATCCGACGCTCAGTCGTCGCGAACGCAGCATGATCACACTCACCGCCCTGGTCGCGCACGGCCACTACGACGAACTGGCCATGCACGTCCGCGCGGCACGGCGCAACGGGCTCACCCCGGAGGAGATCGGGGCCGTGCTGCTGCAGACGGCGGTGTACTGCGGAGTCCCGGCGGCCAACTCGGCGTTCGCCACGGCCCAGCGGGTGCTGGCGGAGGAGCCCGAGGGGCCGTCGTGACGCGTTGCCGCTCCAGGGGGCGACGGGCGGGAAAGGGCCCGGGACGACGGGACGCCACGGCCTGTCAGCGGGCGGGCCGTGCGGGCCCTGCCCCGCAGAGCGGCCGGTGAGCGGACCGGGCCTCTCCTGCCGATGACGGAGGTGACGGCGGTTCCTTGGGTGACGGCGTCCGCTGTCGTCGGAGCACTGTGGACCGACACCGGTCGGGGCGCGGACCCGCGTCCGGCCGGGCGTCCCGGGCAGGCCCTCACCGCCGGCCCCACCGGGAACACGCGGGCGCCGCCGCGCCCGGTGGCCGAGCGGGACGCGGTCGGCGGTGAGCCCGCGGGTCACCGGGGCCGACTGCCCGGCTCTCCTCCCGGGGCCGTGGCCGAGCCGGCGGCCGGGGCCTGCCCGGCGGACCGTCCCGCAGACGCGGCGTCCGGCTCGCCCTCCCCCAAGCCCTTCGAGCAGAGCGCCCCAGCGGTGTTGCCGTCGGTCGCCGGCTCCCCGCCTCCGCCTTGCAGCCGCACGCGCCGGCCTCCGCTCGCCCCGGCTGGACGGGTACCGCCGGTCACCTCCGGCTCGATCCGCCGGACAGGCCCTGGGCCCGGCCGGTCGCCGTGGCCAGTTCGGCCTCGGCGCGGGCGGCCAGGCCGTCCGCGCCGCAGGAGCGTGCGAGCGCCAGGCCCCGCTCCAGGTCGGCCCGCGAGCGGGCGAGGATGCCGTACTCGACACGGGCCGCCGCGTGTTCGTACTGGCAGGGTGAGGACTCCAGGTAGGTGACGGCCTGGCCGGCGAGTCGCACTGCCCGCCGGCCGGTCTCCAGGGCGGCGGCGCAGCGCAGGGCCTCGCCTATGGCGGTGTCCGTGCCGAAGCGCTCGGCCCTGCTGCGGTACTCGACGGCGAGCCGGGCGGCACGGGCCGGGTCCTCGGCGGCGAGGACCCGGGCGAGGTCGGCGGCCCAGAACAGATGGACGGGGTTGTGGTGGCCGCGGGAGGCCGCCGCCTTCTCGGCGGCCTCCAGTTCGTTGATGCCGTCCTTCGTACGGCCGACCGCGAGCAGCAGTCTGCCGCGCACCGAGCGGGGGTCGGGCAGCACGATGGTGGACGGGTAGGGCGGCGCGAACCCGTACCGTTCGGCGACTTCCCAGGCCTCGTCCACATGGCCGCGGACGAGCAGGGTGTCGACCAGGTTGCAGGTCGCCGTCCAGTACAGGGGCAGGCCGCGGCCCACGCGTTCGGCCAGACGCAGGGATTCGCGCAGCGACTTCTCCGCCGCCACGAGGCGGCCCCGCCTGCGGTGCGCGAGACCGATGTAGGCGTGGGCGAGGACCAGGTGGCCGCCGCTCCAGCCGGCTGTCTCGTAGGAGCGCAGGGCCTCGTTGTAGAGGCTTTCGGCGCGGTCGAGACGGTCGGTGTAGGCGTATGTGCTGGCCAGCATCAGCAGCAGTTCGACGCCCCACTCGGCGTCGGTCCAGCCCAGGCCGGGCGCCAGGCGACCGTTGACGAGGACGCGGTCACTGCTCTCGGCGACCGCTTCGGCGTTCTCGCCGCGCATCATGGCGTCGAAGCCGCGCAGAATGAGCAGCGCGCGTTCCGAGTTGTCCCGGCCGGTGCAGGTGGCGGCGAGGGTGGCGAGGCGTTCGGAACGGCCCGGAGTGGTGGTCTCGCCGGCGTGGATGCCTTCCCACATGAACTGCACGGCCTGCAACCGCATCCGGGCGGGGCCGGGCTCCAGCCGTGCGGCCTCCTCGTCGACGGTGCGGACGGCCTCCTCCATCTGGTTGTTGTGCAGCAGCGCCTGGGAGAGCCGGACCACGGCGTCCACCCGTGCGTCCCCGTCGAGGCCGGACATGCCCAGTGCGGTCCGCAGATGTCCGATGGTCCGGGCGGGCGCGGTGAGGAAGGTGGCGCAGCCCAGTTCGTAGAGCACGCGCGCGTGGATCTCGGGGCGGGGTGGTTCCTCCAGGGCACGCTCCAGGCAGCGGCGGGCGGCGTCCGGGGCGCCGACGGCGAGGTGTTCACCGGCGGCGTCCCGCAGTTGCCGGACGAGTTCCTCGTCGTCGTCCGGGTGCACTTCGAGGAGGTGGCGGGAGGCGGACGCGGCGCCGCGTCCGGAGTCGGTGACGATCCGGGCGGCGATGCCGTGCATGGCGCGGCGCAGCGCGTCGGGGATGGAGTTGTAGACGGCGGTGGCGATCAGCGGGTGGACGAACTCGAGGTCGGCGGGCCCGGTGCGGCCGGTGCCGGGGTCGGGGTCGGTGAGGATACGGTCGCTGCGCAACCGCTCGGCGCAGCGGACGGCGTCGTCGTGGTCGAGGGTCGTGAGCTCGGCCACCAGGTCGACGGTGATGCCGCTGCCGAGGATGGCGGCGGCCCAGGCGAACCGGGTGGCGTCTACGCCGAGTTCTTCCAGCCGGGCGACGACCCCGCCGCCGCGGGCGGAGCGGTTCAGCGCGCGCAGTTCACCGGCGTTCGCCTCGACGGGTTCGAGTTCGCTGTCCTGGACCTTGGCGAGGAGTTCCACGGTCTCGTAGGGGTTGCCGCCCGTGACGGCCCACACCTCGCGGCAGAACGCGGCGTCCGCGTTCTCGCCGAGGGTGGCGCGGGTGAGGCCGGCCGCGGCGGGCGGGGTCAGCGCGCTGAGGACGGTGACCGGATGCTCGGTCGCGGCGGCGACGGCGTCCAGGTGGCGGGTGCTCACCCCGGAGATGTCGCCGGGCCGGCGGGCGACCACGACGAGCACGGGCAGATCGGCCAGGCTTTCCGTGAAAGTGGAGAGCCAGTTCAGGGTCTCCTGGTCGGCCCAGTGGGCGTCGTCGATCGTCAGTACCAGCGGCCAGTCCCGGCGGGCCAGCCGGCGCACGGCGGCGACCAGGCCCTCGCAGACGCTCTGCGGGTCGGCGTGCCGGTCGCCGGGCTCGGCTATGCCGAGGGCGGGGCCGGCGATGTCGTACCAGTCGCCGAGGTACTCGCGGGCCTCCTCCGGCAGCATCGACACCAGCGCGGGCTGGAGGAGCTGGCGTACGACGTTGAACGGGACGGTGCGCAGGGTCTCGCCGCCGCGGGCCGACCACACGGTGCAGCCGCGCTGTTCGGCGATGCGCCGGGTCTCGGCGAGCAGCGCGGTCTTGCCCAGCCCCGACTCACCCCGCAGCACCAGCAGGCTGCCGGGCGAGGAACGGTCCGCGCACAGGGTGTCGACCACCGCGGTGATGGCGGCGACCTCCTCTTCCCGCTCCCAGAGAGAGGCCGAGGCCGTGGGCCGCACCTCCGTCATTGCGCTGCCTCCCCAAGTCGTCCGAACGACGTACCGGCGTCGAGCGTAGTCCTCCGAGGGCTCCGACGGAGCGGTACCGGCCGGGCTCTTGCCGTGACGGGTGACACCGGGTACGGGGGTCGACGCACCCTGCCTCTCATCAGGGACCCGACGGTCAACACCTGTCAAGGGGAGGAAAAGTGATGGAGTGTCGGATCTTTTCGGCAGGGACAGGGGCTGGGGCGGAGACGAGTCGGAGGGCCGCCCGGACATCCCGGTTCCCGGGGGCCGGGGGCCGGGAGCCGGGGGGGCGAAGGCCGGGGGCCGAGGGCCGAGAGCCGGGCACGCTCACGGGGCACGCACCCGTGGCCCGCGAAACCTCGGACTCCGAACTTACGGACCTCTCTCATCCCTCTTTCACCGACGCCTCATACGGTGGGGGCATGACGCAGGCGACTCCTCCCGGGTGGTATCCCGACCCCGGGCAGACGAATGACGGACCGGCCACCGAGCGCTGGTGGGACGGTACTGCCTGGACGGACCAGGTCCGGCCGACGGGATCGGCACCCGCCTGGGAGCTTCCCGCACCGGTCACGGCCGCCGGACCGGCGTATCCGGCCCCACCGGTGTACCCCGCCTACCCGGCGCATCCCGGGTATCCCGGGTATCCCGGGGTCGTGCAGTCCGGTCCGGGCTCCGGCCGGGGGCGCGGGCTGCGCATCGGAATAGCCGTGGCGGCGGCCGTCGCGGTGCTGGCGAGCATCGGGGCCGGCGTGTACGCGCTGACCGACGACGGCGGGAGCGACAGTTCCACCGCCTCGCAGGCGCCGGGCGGACGGGACGGGGGCCCGGGAGGAGGTCCCGAGGGCGGTCCGGGCGAGGAGGACCCCGACTCGGACACCTCTGAGCCGCCGCGGGTCGAGAGCGGGTCGGTGACCGACGGGCTGAGTGGAATCAGCCTGCCCATCCCGGACGGCTGGTACGGCCAGGAGGGCCAGGTGGGCGCCCAGATCATGTCGGAGGACACGTACGACTGCCCCGGCAACGCCTCCAGCACCTGCACCAAGGGCGGCGCGTACTCGGCACCGGCACCGGCCCTCGGCACCCGCGGCTCCACCGCGGAGGCGGTCGCCAAGGCGGACATCTCCGCCAACGCCGAGGAGTCGTACGGCGGCGATTCCTACGGGAGGATCAGCTCGCACGAGGTCCTCGAGTCCAAGGCGGTGACCGTCGCCGGGCAGAAGGGCTACCTGGTGCGCTGGAAGGCGGTCACCAGCAAGGGCTCCGACGGGTACGTCCAGTCGCTGGCCTTCCCCTCCCCCGCGCAGCCCGAGCAGATGGTCGTCATCCGCTTCGGTCTGGACACCGACCAGAAGCAGTCCGTCCTCGACGACATCACCAAGGGCATAGAGAAGGCGGAGGGCAGCGGCCGCGGCAACGGCCAGGACGTCTGAGCCCACCGCGACGTCCTCCCCCGCCCCGCCGGGAAGACGGCCGGGTGGGGCTCTCCTCCGCTCAAGGGGAACCCCAACCGGCCGCTGGTGCGCCGCCCCCGTCCCCACGGTGCGGCGCGGTCAGGTCGCCGCCCGGTCGTCCGGGAACGGCGGTACCTGGTCTTATTCGAGGCCGAGTACCGGCAGTACGGCGGCCTCGACGAACCGGAGCAGATAGTCCGGATCGGCGTTCTGTCCCTCCAGGAGGGGCCGCACCCGCAGCACCCCGAAGAACTGGGCCGGGATGTACTCCAGCGCCGGGTTCTCCGCGGAAACCTCACCGCGTTCGGCCCCACGCCACAGGATCGATTTCAGAGCGGCGATCTCCGGTTCGACCAGTGCTTCGCGCAGCGCCTGGGCCAGTTCCGGGTCCTGCGTGACCGCGTGCCCTAGTGCCTGTAGCAGCGAGGTGCCCTCCGCCGACCACGCGCTCGCGCTCCGGGCGGCCTCGCGCAGGTCCCCCGCGAGAGTGCCGGTGTCGATGCCGGTGAAGCGCGTCTGCCCGCTGGAGCGCAGGGCCGCGGCGACGAACCGGGGCTTGGTCTGCCACTGCCGGTACAGCGTGGACTTGCTGCACCGTGTCCGGGCCGCGACCCCGTCCATGGTGACGGCGTCGTAGCCGCACTCACGGATCTGTTCCAGGACCGCGTCGAAGAACTCCTGCTCACGCTCGGGCGTGATCTTGGAGCGGCGCGAACTGCCGACCGGTTCCGGCTGGTCCGCGGCCTGCGACGTCATCGGCTCGACTCCTCGCTCCTGGGACAGGTCCTCCGGGGTGCCGGCTCGCCCGTGCGCCTGCGTCCCCTACTCATCGATACGTGAGTGTACCGGAACGGCTCCGTATCGGTACACTCGCGTACCGATACTCACTCGTATCGGTACGGGCTCGTATCGGTACGCACTCGTACTCAGCGCGGGCTCGCACTCAGTGCGGGCTCATATCGGTACGAATGCGTTTCGAATGAGCCCCGCACCGGTGAGGGCCGGCACCACCGCGCGCTCCTGCCGACACCACTGCCACCAGCACCACCTCAGAACCAGCGTCGGCGAAAGGGCCGGGGGATGAATGCCCGCAGCGAGCCACCGAGCGAGCCGCCGCCGGCGAGGCCCGACGCACCGTCGGCGTCCGGTGCCCCGGCGCGCCCACCCCTCCTGCGTGAGCTCCTGCTCGGCACCGCCCTCGCGGTCCTGCGCCTCCCGCACCCGGCCCGCCGGCCTCCGAGCGCGCCCACCGTGCCGGCGAAGAGCGACGAGGCCGAGCAGACCAACGAGGCGAGGGCCGGGGGCGAGAAACTCGTGGGGGTGCGCCGATGAGCGCGGTCCTCGTCGCCGTCGCCCTGTCCCTCGTCTCCGCCGTCGCCTACGCGGCTGCCGCGGTCGCCCAGGAACGACTGGCGTCACGGTCCCCCGGCACCGGTGCGCTGCGGCTGCTGGGCAGCGGCGCCTGGTGGTGGACGGTCGTGCTGAACGCCTCGGGCGCGCTGCTGCACGTCGTGGCGCTCGCGTACGGCCCGCTGACCGTGGTCCAGCCGCTCGGCGCGCTCACGCTGGTGGCGGCCGTGCCGATGGGGGCGTGGGTCGCGGGACGGCGGGTGGGCCGGATGGAGTGGCGGGGCACGGCGTTCACCCTCGCCGGTCTCGCGGCGATCCTGGTCACCGCGTCGGGGCCTGCACCGGACGACACACTGTCCATGGCCGAGGCACTGCTGGTCGCGGCCGCCACGGCCGCCCTGATCGGCGTACTGGCGCGGCCGGGCGTCCGGCCCGGACTGCGGCACGCGACCGCGTCGGGCATCGCCTCCGGGGTGGCTTCGGCGCTCACCCAGGCCGTGACGGTGGCCGTGACGGACCGCTCGGGTCCGCTGCTCGACGTCCGGGTGATCGGGGTGGTTCTGCTCGTCGCCGTGTTCGCGGCCGGAGGGCTGCTGCTGTCCCAGACCGCCTACCGCAGCGGACTGGGCGCCCCTCTCGCGGTGGTGACCCTGGCGAACCCGGTGGCCGCCGCGGTGATCGGACTCTGCCTGCTCGGCGAACGGTTCCGGGGCGGCCCGGCGGGGGTGCTGCCGGCACTGGCCGGCGCGGCGCTCGCGGCGTGGGGTGTGCTCCTCCTGGCCCGGGCGACACCACGCCCGGACCGGCAGGAGCACGCCGCGCCGGGTCCGGCGGGGCGTGCTGCCGCGAGGAGGTCCGCGGTGGAACACCCTGAGGACCCCTCGCCTGTCCCCTCCACGGACCTCCTCGCGGGCCCTCTCGTGACGGATCGACCCGTGGCCGCCGTCCTCACCCCACAGCCCGGATCGGCGGCGCCCGAACCCGCCCCGGTGCCCCGGTGCCCCGGCCTCCCGCACCCCGCACCCCGCACCCCGCACCCCGCACCGGAGCACCTCACGACGCCGTTGCGGCTGATCGTCAGTCCGTGGCGAGCACCGGACCGCTGAGCCCGGACGCCCGTTGACGACGCACCTGGAAGGCGGAGCCGGCCGTCGGGCCGCCTCAGCTTTCCCTCCCGCGCTCCACCTCCGGCCCCTGCGCCCGCGCGTCTCCCTGTCCCCGCTCGATCGCGAGGATGTCCGGGTGGTGCAGGTCGAAGGCCGGGGACTCGGAGCGGATCCGCGGCAGGGCGATGAAGTTGTGCCGCGGCGGCGGACAGGACGTCGCCCACTCCAGCGAACGGCCGTACCCCCACGGGTCGTCGACGCCGACCTTCTCTCCGTACTTGGCGGTCTTCCAGACGTTGTAGAGGAACGGCAGCACGGACATGCCGAGCAGGAACGAGGCAATCGTGGAGACGGTGTTCAGCGCGGTGAAGCCGTCGGCCGCCAGGTAGTCCGCGTAACGGCGGGGCATGCCCTCGGCGCCCAGCCAGTGCTGGATGAGGAAGGTGCCGTGGAAGCCGGTGAACAACGTCCAGAAGGTGATCTTGCCGAGCCGTTCGTCGAGCATCCTGCCGGTGAACTTCGGCCACCAGAAGTGGAATCCGGAGAACATGGCGAAGACGACGGTGCCGAACACCACGTAGTGGAAGTGCGCCACCACGAAGTACGAGTCAGTGACGTGGAAGTTCATCGGTGGCGAGGCCAGGATGACACCGGTCAGACCACCGAAGAGGAACGTGACGAGGAAGCCCATGGCCCAGAGCATGGGCGTCTCGAACGACAGGCTGCCCTTCCACATCGTGCCGATCCAGTTGAAGAACTTCACCCCGGTCGGGATCGCGATCAGGAGGGACATGAAGGAGAAGAACGGCAGCAGGACGCCACCGGTGGCGAACATGTGGTGCGCCCACACCGTCACCGAGAGACCGGCGATCGTGATGGTGGCGCCGATCAGGCCCATGTAGCCGAACATCGGCTTGCGACTGAAGACCGGGATGACCTCACTGACGATGCCGAAGAACGGCAGCGCGATGATGTACACCTCCGGGTGACCGAAGAACCAGAACAGGTGCTGCCACAGCAGTGCCCCGCCGTTGGCCGCGTCGAAGACGTGCGCGCCGAACTTGCGGTCCGCCTCCAGGGCCAGCAGGGCCGCCGCGAGCACCGGAAACGCGAGCAGCACCAGAACCCCGGTGAGCAGCACGTTCCAGGTGAAGATCGGCATGCGGAACATCGTCATGCCCGGGGCGCGCATGCAGATGATCGTGGTGATGAAGTTGACCGAGCCGAGGATGGTGCCGAAGCCGGAGAGCGCCAGACCCATGATCCACATGTCGCCGCCGATGCCCGGGGAGTGCACCGCGTCCGACAGTGGTGCGTAGGCGAACCAGCCGAAGTCGGCGGCTCCGTCCGGGGTGAGGAAACCGGCCACCGCGATCAGCGAGCCGAACAGGTAGAGCCAGTAGGCCAGCATGTTCAGCCGGGGGAAGGCGACATCGGGGGCACCTATCTGCAGCGGCATGATCCAGTTGGCGAAGCCGGCGAACAGCGGTGTCGCGAACATCAGGAGCATGATCGTGCCGTGCATGGTGAACGCCTGGTTGAACTGCTCGCTCGACACGATCTGCAGGCCGGGACGGGCCAGTTCGGCGCGCATCAGGAGCGCCATCACGCCGCCGACGATGAAGAACACGAAGGACGTGACGAGGTACAGCGAGCCGATCTTCTTGTGGTCGGTCGTGGTCAGCCACGCCACCACTTTCCCTCCGCGGTTTCGGCTCCCGGGTGGACGCCATGCGGTGGTGACGGTGGTTCCGGTACTGCCCGTAGTTGTCACTGCGACCTCCTGAGGTCACGGGAAGCCCGGCGGCCGGCGTGGCGTCGGCGGCTCAGGGATGGAGCTCGGTGGCTGGAACGCAGGGGATGAAACTCATGGGCTGGAGCCCACGGAGTGGAACTCAGGCTGCGAGAAGCAGGATGCCGGGGATCAGGATGCCCAGGAGCAGGATGCCGGGGATCAGGAGCGAGACCGTCATGATGGCCTCGAACGCCACGTAGTACCAGTGGGCGTGGGAGCGGGGCGGTTGCTGACCGGCGGGTGCACGGTCGGAGCGTCGGTTGAGCCGGGGCCGGATCACACCGGGTCGGCCTGCCGGCACCACGGCCACCACGGCCACCACGACCACCACGACCACCACGGCCACCACGGCCACCACGGCCACCACGGCCACCACGGCGGCGAGCATGACCACCGGGGCGCTTGTCCCGTCAACTGCCACGGTAAAAAGGGAAGTTGCCGCGATGATGGTCTCGACGAGGTAGGGCGCCCGGAAGGCGACGCGGCCGATGCCGAGGGGGAGGGCCGCACCCGGCGCCCGGGACTTCAGCGGCGTCCCTGGGAGGGACATCACCAGCACCGTGCCGAGCCGGACGACGGCCGCGCCTGCCAGGGCGGCCGATACGGAGTCCACTGCTGGACTGCCCTTCTCCTACGCGGCACGCGTAGGGACGAGATGGGCGTGGCAGACGTCGGGTTCGGCGAACGGTTCGAGCCGTCCGGCGTCGACGGGCGCGCGCAGTTCGGCCAACGCGCCTTTCATCATGCCCAGATGGAGCGGGCAGACGATCTGCCGGTACTCCTCGGCGAGTTCCAGGAAGGGGCAGTGCCGCAGACGGATGAGGTCGGGCACGTCACCGGGTTCTTCGGTGGTCACCGGATCGAAGCCGAGATCGGCGAGGAGTCCGACCAGCCGGTCGACCGCTTCACGGTCGGTCACGGTGTGGAAGGGCGGGGCGGATTCGATCAGATGCTGCCCCCAGGCCCGGCCCGCCTCGACGGCGGCGGTCTCGGCACCGGATCCGGTCGACGCGAGCCGGCTGAGCAACATCCGGGCCAGCAGCCGGTATTCGCGCCGCCCTCCTCGGTCCATCCCTGGGCGGGGCGCGTAGACGGCACGAGGTCGCCCCGGCCCGGACGACGCCTCCAGCGTCCGCTCCACCGCCCCGCGCGTCACCAGCGAGTCGAGGTGAAAGCGTGCCGTGTTGGCGTGGACCCCCACCCGTTCGGCCACTTCGCTGACCCCGAGCGGCCCGCCCGCGGCACGCAGCACATCGAGCACGGTACGGCGGCGAGGGGTCGCCGGATCACTTCCGCCGTCACCGCCATCTCGCTTCACGGTGGTCACTTCGCCCCCTCCTGAGGCGGCAGGGCGGCGATCAGCGGGTGATCGTGCTCGATGAGCCCGAGCTTGGAGGCCCCGCCGGGCGAGCCCAGTTCGTCGAAGAACTCGACGTTCGCCTTGTAGTAGTCCTGCCACTGCGGCGGGGTGTCTTCCTCGTAGAAGATCGCCTCGACCGGGCAGACCGGTTCACAGGCCCCGCAGTCGACACATTCGTCCGGGTGGATGTACAAGGACCGCCGGCCCTCGTAGATGCAGTCGACCGGGCACTCGTCGACGCACGCCTTGTCCTTCACGTCCACACAGGGCTGGGCGATCACGTAGGTCACAGCGTCCTCCTCTCCGAATTTTTACGAATCCTACATGTAAGAATGATGCCTTCGCGACGTCACGAAAGGAGGACGCTCGTGACACAGTCATCCGGCGTCTTCATCCAGTCGACACAGACCGATCCCGTGGTCCGGGCAGGGGCCGTGATCCGAACGGAGTACGAACGGCTGCACGCCCTGCTCACCCCGCTGGTCGAACCGCAACCGACGGCCGGGGCAGGAGGTGGGGAAGGGGACGGCACAGGAGACGCCGGAGGCGCGCCGGACCGCGCCACGACCGCCTCCCCCACCCCCGCATCCGCCGCAACAACCGCCACCATGGGCGTCGTTGGCGAAATCCGCCGCCATCTCACGGCGTCGGCCGAGACGTTGCACGCCGCCGCCGCGCACGCGCCCGAGACCCGGCTGCTGGTGAGCGCCCTGAGCATCGCCAGGTCCGCCCTCGACCGGCACATCGACGCACTTGACGCCGCTGGAGACAGTGCTTCCGCGGCGGCCGCCGCACAGCGGGTGGAGGCAGTCCTGTCCGTCCACCGGACAGTGGAGGAGGACATCCTGCTGCCCGTCCTCGCGGCGCTCCCCGGCGGCGTGCTTCCGCCCCTCGTCGCCGACTACGAGACGCTCCTGCGAGGCGGCAGCCTCGACACGTCCGCCGTCATCGACGTACGCCCGATCCCCCGCGAGCAGCGGCACCCGCTCGTCTTCGCCCGGTACGCCCGCCTCACCCCGGGCGGGACGTTCACCCTTGTCAACAATCACGATCCCAAGCCGCTGCACAAGCAGTTCGAGGCCGCCCACCCGGGCGCGTACACCTGGGACTACGTGGAACAGGGGCCCGCCAAGTGGCAGATCCTCATCGGCCGACCGCACCACCAGCCCTGGACGTGACCACCCTCCCTGACCGACCGGCTCGCGCCGCGGCTTCGGGGCGCGAGCCGGTCGGCCGGCGAACTCGGTCGGCCTGCAAGCTCGCTCACCGCCTGCCACGCGTCATCTCGTCGACGACGAACCCGATCCCGACCCCGAGCATCCAGACGTCCTTGGCCAACGGAGTGCCCTGCTGGGTCGGCCGCAGGCTGCCTTCCTCACGCATCCCCGGCGTACGCAGGTACAGCCCCAGCAGCGCCGACGAGAACGCGGCCAGCCCTGCACCGGCCACGACCGTGGGGACGACGGGCAGCAGCAGGGCGGAGCCCAGCGTGATCTCCCCGGCGGAGAGCAGCCGGGCGAAGGTGGCCGTCGGTACTCTCCCGAGGAACGGATACGTGTTCTTGGCCATCCCGTGCAACTGGGCGGCCGTCTCCTCGTCGACGACCCGCTTGGACAGTCCGGAGCTGAGGATGAACGCCCCCATGGCCAGACGGGGTGCCACGTGCCTGAGCTCGATGGGCAGACGCATGAGAACTCCCGGTCGCTGTGCAGCGCAGTGCTGTCCACCCTAGGACGCACCGGCCCTTCCGGCAGGTCGAGGGCCAACGGCGGTCCACCCGTGCTTCAAGGCGTGCACGCGCGGTTCAAGGCCCTCCACGCGTGGTGCGTGACCGTTCACCCGTCCCTCTCCGAGACGTTCCCACTTCGCATCACCCCGGCCCACGCGGAGCGCTCGGTCCGGCTGCGGCCCCGTTTCCGTTTCCGTGGGAGACGGCCCGGGCCGGGCCGGTGATCCACAGGTCCGCCTCGATCCGCGCGACGGTCGCCAGCAGGTGCGGCAGCAGGTCCCGGCGGACGGACTCCATGGAGTTGCGGCCGGCGTGCACCGCGATGTTCACGCCGGCCACCACCGTGCCCTCCCGGTCCCTCACCGGTGCGGCGACCGACCGCAGGCCCTCCTCGAGTTCCTGGTCGACCAGTGCGTACCGTTCCTAGTCAGTGAGCAGGAGGGAGTCTGGGACCCATTCCCGCTCACCGCGGACACCCCGAACGGTGTTGGGTGTCCTGGTCGCCCGCGTTCGCTCCGCGTCCGGCGGCACGGATCGTGTCCGTGGTCCGGGAAGGCGGCGGCGGGGTCCCTCACGCCCGGGGGCATCCCCTCCGGCCTGGACGATCCGATGCCCGCATCCATCGCTCCGGTGGGTGCGGGGCGGTGTCGTCCGACGCCGGATCGAATACCCCTGGGCGCGTCGCCCGATCGCGATGCTCGCCGCATCGTGCCGGGTGGTCTTGCGGGTGGTGCCGGTCAGCGGTTTCTGCCAGTGCTGGGCGCCCCACTTCGAGGTGTAGGCCGGGTCCACGGCGACGACCGCGATCCCCGTCTGGCCGGCCATCGAGACGAGCCGGGCGCGGAGCCGGCCGGTGGGCAGGCCGGAGACCAGCCGCCGAAACCGCTTCCTGCGGCCGTGTTTCTCGCGGGTCTTCTCCGCGGTGAAGTCCAGGTCCTCCACCGCGATCGCCCGCACCCCGCAGGCCCTAGCCCAGTGCAGCAGCCGGGTCAGGGCGTGGCGGAGCTGGGCGTCCCGGTGGTCGGCGGTGCCGGTCAGGTCGTAGCAGAAGCGGCGCGGGGTGCCGATCGGGTTGCCGTGCACGTCCAGGCGCCAGGCGGCCAGGTGGTCGGCATTCATGTCGACCCCGATCACCCCGTGCCCGAGCGCCGCCGCCAGGGGAACCGTCCGCGACACGGGGAGCTGCCAGGAGGCCGTCACATACCAGCGGCCCCGGGCCACGTCGTGGTGAATGCGGTAGGCGACGGCCCGGTTCCCCGCCACCCGGTCGGCCCACTCCGACCCCCGGTGCGCGAACCGGATCCGGCCGGTGAGCACGTACCGGCCGTGCGGAGCGTTCGCCAGCACCGACAGTGGGACAGGGAGCTTGAGGCTGACCTCACCGTCCGGGCTGATGCGGATCGTCTCGTTGCCGTACCGCTTCCCGCTCTCCCCGTCCGCCCGCAGAAACCACCGTCCTGCTTCCCAGCGTGCACGCCACTGGAGCTCGGTGAGCCGTGCGGCGGGCAGCTGGTGCCGCATCCGGGCCAGGCGTTTACCGCCCCGCACCACGTGCACGGTTCCGGCTTCCCAGGCGGTGCGTTCCCGTGCCAGCCGGTCCTCCAGCACCTGCAGTCGGCGGGCCTTGGCATGCCACTCCCGCCGACTGCGATATCCACCCGGGGCCCTCTTCGAACCCTTCGCACCGAGTGGCAGTGCCAGCCGGTGCCGCAGGGTGCGCACCCCCGCCTGCAGGCTCTGGATATGGGCGAGCGCGCAGCGGCGGGCCAGCGCCCACTGCTCATGCGTCGCCTTCGTGATCGCGCCCGCCCAGCGGGCCGACGACAACGGCGTCAGCTCCCGCTTGCGCGCGGCCCAGGCCTTCGCGTCGTGCTCCAGGCCGTCGTGGCAGCGCGCCTTGAGGTCGCCGGAAGCCAGTGCGCCCAGATGCGCGCCCACCCGCCGCAGCACCTCCTCATCGGCGGCCGTCAGCTGCTTGAGCCAGGTACGGATGGCCACCCCCGACGGGCCGGGCACCACAAACGGCGCCGCCAACTCCCGCAGACCATCCATCCCCGCGCCCCCGCCCCTCAAGTCCAGCCCCGAAAACCCGCTCACTCCACCCAACGAGCACCACCCGCCAAGGTCACGCGTTCGCCAGGCAAACCCCCATTCCCCTCTCCAGACAGAGCGACACCCACCCACGACCGCACCCCAGCGCTCACTCGCACACGCCAGAACACACTCGTGCTCAGTCAAATCCCAGCAGTGGCCAACCCCTGGCGGCGGACCCGGACCAGTTCGGCACGCAGGGCGCGCGGCGAGGTGAGGGTCTGGGAGGTGTTCGGCCGCAGGTCGGCGCGGTCGAGCCAGGCGTCGATCCCGTCGTCCGGCAGATCCGCGAGCATGACCCGGCCGACCGAGGTGACGTGGGCGGGGAAGCGTGTGCCCACCGTGATGGCCGCGCTCATGATGCGCCGGGTCGGGACGTGGGCCACGTAGCCGATGTCGTCGCCGTCTCACGGCCGCTTCCGTCCTGGTCACCGCGACCGCGTGCAGCTCGTCCGACGGGGGTGGCGCCTCTGATGCGAACGCCTCGTCCGGCGGCACCACCGAGGTGAAGGTGGGACTCATCCCGATCGTCGATGTCGCGCCGCTGTACCTGGGCGAGAAGAAAGGCTTCTTCAGCGAACGCGGCCTGAAGCTGTCGATCTCCAGCGCACAGGGCGGCGCGGCGATCGTTCCCGGCGTGGCCAGCGGTCAGTTCGAGTTCGGGTTCTCCAACACCACCTCGCTGTTGATCGCCCAGTCCAACAGCGTGCCGGTGAAGGGGGTGGCGAACGGCAACGCCTCGACCGGCGTGGCGGACGAGGACTTCGCCGCGATCACCGTCAAGGGCGACAGCCCGATCAAGTCGGCGAAGGACCTGGAGGACAGGAAGGTCGCCGTCAACACGCTGAAGAACACGATGGAGCTCGGCGTACGCGCCTCGGTGACCAAGTCGGGCGGCGACCCCGACAAGGTGGACTTCGTCGAGATGGCCTTCGATCAGATGCCCGCCGCGCTCGACGGCGGACAGATCGACGCCGCCATGGTGGTCGAGCCGGCGCTGGCCACGATCAAGGGCCAGGGCGGCCGGGAGATCGCTTCGCCCATGGTCGACATCGCCCCGGACCTCACCATCTCCCTGTACTTCACCTCCACTCGGTACGCGCAGAAGAACCCGGAGGTGGTGAAGAAGTTCCAGGAGGCCACCGCCGAGTTCCCTCGCGTACGCCGACTCCCACCCGGACGAGGTGCGCGAGATCGTCACCACGTACACGAAGATCCCGCCGGCCGTACTGGAGCAGGTGACCCTGCCGAAGTGGCCCACCGACCCCGACCGCGCCTCCATCGAGCAGCTGGTGAAGCTCGGCGAGGAAGACGACCTGTTCAAGCAGACACCCGACCTGGACAAGCTGCTCCCGTGAGGGGCGAGAACGCCGCCCTCGGTACGGCCGGGATCGCCGGCTTCCTCGTCCTGGGCGAGTTGATCCCGCGGCTCGGCCTGCTGGGTTTCGCCCTGTCGGTCCTCTTCCAATGGGCCGAACGGCGGGTGCTCGCCTGGTACCACGGCCTGCGCGACGCCACCAGGGGGTCGTCGTGAAGCTCGAGAAAGGAGGGTCCATGCTCGACGTACGCGGTCTGCGAAAGGTCTACGAGGGTTCTGGACGCCGTATTGAAGCGGTCCGCGATCTCACCTTCACGGTCGAGGCGGGTGAACTGGTCTGTCTCGTGGGCCCGTCGGGTTGCGGCAAGACGACCCTGCTGAAGTGCATGGGCGGGCTGCTCGCACCGACGTCCGGCGAAGTGACGCTGGCCGGGCGGAAGGTCGACGGGCCGCCGCCCGGGATGGCGTTCGTCTTCCAGGAGTACGGACGCAGTCTCTTCCCGTGGATGCGGGTCGGTGCGAACGTCGGACTCCCGCTGAAGCGGAAGAAGGGGTTGAGCGCGGCCCGGCGCAAGGAACTGGTGGCCGACGCCCTGGAGTCGGTGGGTCTGGCGGATGCCGCCGGGGCGTATCCGTGGCAGCTGTCCGGCGGTATGCAGCAACGGGTCGCGATCGCACGGGCGTTGGCGTACGAGCCCGATGTGCTGCTGATGGACGAGCCGTTCGCCGCCGTGGACGCGCAGACCCGGGCCGATCTGGAGGACCTGGTGCGCCGGCTGTGGCAGGAGCGGTCGATGACCGTCCTGTTCGTCACCCATGACATCGACGAGGCCGTCTACCTCGGCGAACGGGTGATCGTGCTGTCCAGCTCCCCCACGGTGGTCCAGGAGCAGCTGAAGGTCGATCTGCCGTGGGAGCGGGACCAGTTGACGACCCGGGTCACCCCGCGCTTCGCCGAGCTGCGGACCCATGTGTACGAGCAGATCCAGGCGGCGAAGCGGGGGGCGGCCGGGGCCGCGGGGAAGGACGTCACTGCGGCCGTCGAGAAGGACGCCCCGGTGGACGTCAGGAAAGGTACGCCTCCACTTCGCTGAACTGGGCCGCCGGCCAGCCGGTGTTGCCGGTGACGTGCAGCCGCAGGTGCCGCAGGCCGGTACCGGCGGGCAGGTTCACGGTGACCGTGTTGCCGGTGGCCGGGTCGAAGCGGTAGTCCCGCGCGGCGAGGACCGTCGTGTACGCGGAGCCGTCGGTGCTGCCCTGCACGGACAGGGTCTGGGTGCGGGCCTGCCACGCGGACTGCGGCGGCAGTTTCAGCACCAGGCGGCGGACGGCCTGGCTGGAGCCGAGGTCCACCGTCAGGGCCTGGGGGAAGGCGTGGTTGGCGGACTCCCAGTAGCTGTTCGCGTCGCCGTCGACCGCCCTGCCGGGCGTGTAGACGTCCTGGGACCCGGTGGCCGTGGCCGTGCGGCCCCGGGCCAGGTTGCGGTCCGGGTCGGGATCGGGGTTTCCCTCGCCGGGCTCCGGCCAGGTGGAGCAGTCCGACCAGGTGCTGTTCCAGCCGGAGTTGCCGCCGCCGTCGGTGACGGTGAAGGTACCCGAGCCGGACGGGTAGGGGCAGTTGTAGACGCCGGCCGAGCCGACGCCGGTGGCGGTGACGCCGCGGAAGGTGGCGGCGCCCTGTGCCTCGGCCTGGACGACGACCGTTCCGGTCCTCTCGACGGTGGCGCCGTCCACGGTGATGTTCCTCGCCGCGTACCCGCGTCCGCTGCCGGAGACGAACTCGAAGGCGCTGTACGGGCTGTCGGTGATGGTGGTGCCGGTGATCCTGACCTGTGCCTCGATGGCGCTGTCGTAGGAGTCGACGCGCAGCGCGCCCATGGGATGGTTCCAGTTGGGGTTCATGGCGCCGGTGCGGACCAGGGTGTTTCCGGAGACGGTGATCGTGCCGGCCAGCGGGTGGAACGGGTCGAGGAATTTCTGGTTGGAGATCGCGATACCGCTGCCCAGTGCGTTGGTGTCGGCGATCAGGTTGTCCTTGACGGTGATGTCGGTGCCGCCGTAGATCGCGATGCCGTTGGCGAGGTTCGGCTGCGAGATGGTGTTGTTCTCGAAACTGCTGTTTGTGTTGGGCGCGTTCAGCGACCACATGGCGAGCGAGTCGTCGCCCTGGTTGCGCAGGAAGTTGTTGCGGACCCGGACGCCCTTGGCGGTGCCGTTGAGGTTGAGGCCGTCGGCGGTGGTGTCGAGGATGCGGTTGTTCTCGACGACCAGGTTGTCGTTGTTGCCGGTCAGCCAGAGGCCGACCTTCAGGTGCTGGAGCCACATGCCGGAGACCGAGGAGTTCGGGCCGAGGGAGCCGTTGACGAAGTTGTCCGGCTGGGAGTCGACGCGCTCGGTGACCTCGCCGATGACGGCGAAGTCCTTGATGTGGACGTTGCCGGCGGAGCTCGACTGGTCGATGAAGCGTGAGGAGCGTACGACCGAGTGCCAGTGACCGGCGCCCTGGAGGGTGACGTTCTGGACGCCGCCCAGGGCGGAGGTGAGCCGGTACTCGCCCGGCGGGATCCATACCACCCCGCCCCTGGCGGCGGAGATGGCCTCCCGGAACGCCTGCGTGGAGTCGCCCTGGCCGCTGGGGTCGGCGCCCCTGTCGGTGACGGAGACCGAACCGGCCGGCCTGGCGGCGGGTGCGGCGGCCTGTTCGAAGTCGGCCACGTCGACGGTGACCTGAACACCGGTGGCCTGGAAGGCGACCTTGTCACCGGCCTGGACGTTCCGGTCGAGGAGCAACCGGGAGTTGGCGAAGAAGTGGTGGGTCCTGGCGCCGGCGATCCAACTGGTGTCGACGTAGGAGTACTTGGAGGTCACCGACAGGATCTTCGCCAGCTTCGCACCGTTGACGTACACGTCGAGCGAGCCGGACTGGCCGTCGGGGACGCTGTAGGCGACGTTCACGGCGTTGGCCGAGCGCGGCACCGTGAACTCCACGCGCTGGCCGCTGTTCAGGCGTACCGCCCGGCGGCCGGACGCCTCGGAGGCGAGGGTGCCCTGGGTGTAGTCGGGCCCGACCCCCGAACCCGTGGTGGTGGCGGACTCGGCCTCGACCGAGGTGAAGGGGAGAGTGGCGCCCGCTGCGGCGTGGGCGGGTGCGGGCGCCAGGGCGACGAGCATGCCGGCGGCCAGGGCGACGACGGCCCCCAAAATTGGCATGTACCTGAGAGGTCTATTGCTCATGTGCTGATCCCTTCGTGGTGGGGATTGTCAGCTGCTTGCCGGGGAGTGTGCACGAGGGCGGTGTAACTCGATCGTGTGATGGTCGACCTCCGGGCTTGCGGTGTCGTGAACCGTCCGGGTCAACGTGATCGTGCGATCTGGGACGCCGGGCACGGCGCCGGTGAACGGGGCCCCCGCTCCACCGGAGTGATGGTTCAGGGCCTCCCCGTCGCCTTGGCCGTACCCATGTGGCCGGATCGCGCGGGGCAGTGTCATTCAGCGACCTCCGGCCGCGGAGGCCTCCCGGGCCCGGACCACGCACAGGATGTGTGTCGCCGCCCCGGGGCCGAGTACGCCGGGGACCTGGGGGTACCTCCCACGCCCTTGAGGCAGTGGGGGAGCCCAGGACCGTTCGGGGCGTGCGGCTGAGCAGACTCACTCCTGCTCAGTCCAGAGGAACGGTGCGGGACAGCGGTGCGTGGGGAGAGCGGGTACACCGGGGCACAAGGACATAGGGGGCGAGGGCAGGAGGCCTACGTACGGAGCCAGACGGCCGTGTCCCTCGGCAGCCGGTTCCCGGTGTCGAGGGGCCCGCTGGCGAGGAGGATCCCGGCGTGCTCGGGCAGGTCGGCCGGGATGTCGGCGAGGTTGACCAGACACCGCAGGCCGTCGGCGCGCTCGAAGGCCAGGACGCCGTCGGGGGCGGGGAGCCAGGTGAGCGGGCCCGTGCCGAAGGCGGGGCGCAGGCTGATCGCCCGGCGGTAGAGGGTGAGCATGGAGCCGGGGTCGTCCTGCTGCCGGTCGGCCGCGTACGCCGCCCAGTGGTCCGGTTGCGGAAGCCACGGGGTGTTCCGGGACCCGAATCCCGCGTACGGTTCCTTCGCCGCCCACGGCAGTGGCACCCTGCACCCGTCCCGTCCCGGATCGGTGCCCCCCGAGCGGGCGTGCATCGGATCCTGGATGTGCTCCCGTGCCACCTCCGCCTCGGGGAGGCCCAGTTCCTCCCCCTGGTACAGGTAGACCGTGCCGGGCAGCGCCAGCGACAGCAGGGCCGCGGCGCGGGCGCGCCGGGTGCCGAGGGCCAGGTCGGTCGGGGTGCCGAAGGTCTTGGTGGCGAAGTCGAATCCGGTGTCCGAGCGGCCGTATCGGGTGACCGTACGGGTCACGTCGTGGTTGCACAGCACCCAGGTGGCGGGCGCGCCGACGGGGGCGTGCTCGGCGAGTGTCTCGTCGATGGAGGTCCGCAGCCGCCCCGCGTCCCAGGGGCAGGTCATGAAGGAGAAGTTGAACGCCGTGTGCAGTTCGTCGGGGCGCAGATAGCGCGCGAAGCGTTCCGCGTCCGGCAGCCAGACCTCGCCGACGAACACGGCGCCGTACTCGTCGGCGATGGCCCGCCACGCCCGGTAGACGTCGTGGAGTTCGTCCCGGTCGACGTACGGGTGCGGGCCCACACCCTCGACGAGGTCCGGCAGCAGAGGGTCCTTGGCCGGCAGGGCGGCGGAGTCGATGCGGACACCGGCCACGCCCCGTTCGAACCAGAAGCGCAGGATGTCCTCGTGCTCCTGGCGGACCGCGGGGTGCGCCCAGTTGAGGTCGGGCTGCTCGGGGGCGAACAGATGGAGGTACCAGTCGCCGTCGGAAGCGACAGGGCCCGAAGGGCCTTCCTTGGAAGGGCCTTGGTGGGAGACGGGCAGGCGGGTCCAGGCGGGGCCGCCGAACTCCGACGTCCAGTTGTTCGGGGGCAGTTCGCCGTGCTCGCCGCGGCCCGGCCGGAAGTGGAACAGGTCCCGTTCGGGCCCGCCGGCCAAGGCGGCACGGAACCAGGCGTGTTGGTCGGAGACGTGGTTGGGCACGATGTCGATGATCGTGCGGATGCCGAGTTCCCGTGCCTCGGCGATGAGTTTCTCCGCCTCGGCGAGGGTGCCGAAGGCCGGGTCGACCGTCCGGTAGTCGGCGACGTCGTAGCCGCCGTCCTTCATCGGGGACAAGTACCAGGGGTTGAACCACAGGGCGTCGACGCCGAGTTCGGCGAGGTACGGCAGTTTCGCCCGGACTCCGGCGAGGTCTCCGGTGCCGTCGCCGTCGCCGTCGGCGAAGCTGCGGACGTACACCTGATGGATGACTGCGGAGCGCCACCAGTCGTCGTCGCTGTGGTCGTCGCTGTGGTCGTCGCTGTGGTCGTCGCTCCGGGCAGGGGCGGGCTGTCCCACGGTGCGTGCCTTTCTCTTCGGTGGACGGGTTGTTCGATGTCGGCCCTCGGGGCCGTGCCGACCGGCCGCCGGTGCCGCGTCAGCCCTTGGTGCCGCCCGCGCCGATCCCGGCGATGATGTGCCGCTGGAAGACGAGGAACAGCGCGACCATGGGGATGCTGGCGATCACCATCGCGGCGAGGAGGACGGTCAGTTGGACGTTCTGCGACAGCTGCACCAGGGCCACGCTGATCGGCTGCTTGTCGGTGTCGGAGAAGACCATCAGCGGCCACAGGAAGTCCTGCCACACCGCGACCAGGGCGAAGATCGAGACGACACCGAGCACCGGCCGGGACATGGGCAGCACGATGGACCACAGGGTGCGCAGCCGTCCGGCGCCGTCGATCTCGGCGGCCTCCAGGACGTCCCGCGGCAGCTGGTCGAAGAACCGCTTGAGCAGGTAGAGGTTGAAGGCGTTGGCGACGGCGGGGAGCCAGATGGCGAGCGGGTCGTTGAGCAGGCTGGTGTGGATCAGCGGCAGGTCGGCGACGACGAGGTACTTGGGTACGACCAGGGCCTGCGCGGGGACCATGAGAGTGGCGAGGATGCCGCCGAGGACCACGTTGCCGAAGGCGGGCCGCAGTCGGGACAGGGCGTAGGCGGCGGCCGTGCAGAACACCAGCTGGAACAGCCAGGCGCCGGACGCCTGCACCACCGTGTTCCACAGGTGGGTGGGGAGCTGCATCAGTTCCCAGGCGTCGGTCCAGCCGCTGGTGCTCCACCGGTCGGGCAGCAGGTCGGGCGGGGTGCGCGCCACCTCGTCCGGGGACTTCATCGCGCCGGTGACCATCCAGTGGACGGGGAAGAGGAAGGCCAGCGTGAAGAGCAGGACGACGCCGGTGAACACGGTCCAGTAGACCGCCCGGCCCCGGGGTCGGGCCAGGACGGCCGGGGAGACGAGGGTGCGGGTGCTGCTCATGCCGCCTCCTCCAAGGAGCGGGTGAGTCGGAGGTAGACGGCGGAGAACAGTCCGAGCAGGGCGAGGAGCATCACGCTGAGCGCGCAGGCTCCGCCGAAGTCGTTGTAGAGGAAGGCGTACTTGTAGATGAGGTAGAGGACGGTGACGGTGGAGTTCTCCGGGCCGCCGCCGGTGATCACGAACGGTTCGGTGAACACCTGCATGGTGGCGATGATCTGAAGGAGCATCAGCATCAGGATGACGAACCTCGTCTGGGGGACCGTCACGTGCCGGATGCGCTGGAGCAGGTTCGCGCCGTCGAGTTCGGCGGCCTCGTACAGCTCGCCCGGGATGGACTGGAGGGCGGCGAGGTAGATCAGGACGGTGCCGCCCATGTTGGCCCAGGTGGCGACGATCACCAGGGAGACGAGGGCGGTGTCGGCGCCGTTGGACCAGTGGGAGGTGGGCAGGTGCAGGAACCGCAGTGCCTCGTTGGCGAGGCCGGTGCCCGGGTCGTAGAACCACTTCCAGAGCAGGGCGCTGACCACCGGGGGGATCATCACCGGCAGGTAGACCACGATGCGGAAGAACGCCTTGGCGTGCCGGAGTTCGTTCAGCACGAGGGCGAGGACGAACGGGACGGCGAAGCCGATCAGCAGGGCGAGCAGGGTGAAGGTGAGGGTGTTGCGCCAGGCCGCGCCGAATTCGGGGTCGGACAGGACGCGGGTGAAGTTGGCGGTGCCCACCCATTCGGGTGGCGAGCCCGGCGTGTACTTCTGGAAGGCGATCACGACGGCGCGGATCGCCGGGTACCAGGAGAACAGGGCGAAGCAGACGAGGCCGCCCAGGAGGAAGCCGTAGGCGTGCGCCTGGTCGGCGAGGCGGCGCCGTCTCCGGTCCTTGGCCGGGGACGGCGCCTTCACCGGGCGGACGGCGGGCGCCGTGGCGGCGGGCCGTGCGGCGGCGGTCTTCGTCATCGTGGGCCGGCCTCCCGCGTGGTGGTCGGGTTCATCGCCGGTCAGCCTCGCGCCAGGATGCCGTCGATCTTGGTGGAGGCGTCCTTCAGGAGCCGGTCGATGCCGGCGTCCTCCTTGGTGAGGACCGCGGAGACGACTCCGTCGAGGACGGAGTACAGCTGCTGCGCCCGCGGCGGCTCGATCCTCATCTCCAGGCTCTGGTTGCCGTCGAGGAAGGCCTGGTAGTTCTCCACCGGCACGTTGGCGTGGGCCTCCTTGGCCTGCTGGTCCCTGGCGTCGGCGGCGCCGGTGAACAGCCGGGGTTCGGGCAGGCCGACCGGCGCGTCGTTCTTCTTGGCGCGGGCGTAGTCGCCGAGGAATCCGTCGCCGGGGGTGAGGAACATGTGGTCGAGCCACTTCAGGCCGGCCCTGATCTGTTCGGGCGAGGCCTTCTTGTGGAACATGTAGCCGTCGCCGCCGATGAGGGTGGCCTGTCCGCCGGGCATGGGCGCGAGGGCGAGGTCCTTGTACTCGGCGCCCTTCTCCTTCACCAGGATCGGGATGTTGTCGGGAGCCGCGAGGTACATGCCGAGTTTGCCGGCGCCCATCATCTGCTGGACGTCGTTGATGACGAGCAGCTGCTTGCTGCCCATGGAGTCGTCCTTCCAGCGCATGTCGTGCAGGGTCTGCAGCACGGCACGGCCTTCGGGCGAGTCGACGGCCGCCTTCTTCCCGTCGGGGGTGACGACGTCGCCGCCCTGGGAGTAGAGCTCGGCGGTGAAGTGCCAGCCGCCCTGGTTCTGGGCGCTGTAGTCGGCGTAACCGACGGTGCCGTCGCCGAGTGCGGCGATCTTCTTCGCGGCGTCGCGGACCTCGGCCCAGGTGGTGGGCGGCCGGTCGGGGTCGAGTCCGGCCCGCTCGAAGAGCTGCCGGTGGTAGACCAGCCCCATGGAGTAACCGGTGCGCGGTATGCCGTAGACCCTGCCGTCGACGGTGTAGATGTCCCGCAGCTGCTGCTGGATCGTCCCGTAGCTCTTCAACTCCTTGACGTACGGGGTGAGATCGGCCGCCTGGTTGATGTCGACGACATGACCGGCGTCGGTGAAGTACGTGTAGAACACGTCCTCCATCTGCCCGCCGGCGAGTTTGGCGTCGAAGGTCTTCGGGTCCTGGCAGGGGAACGCGTCGTGCGGGACGACGTCGATGTCCGGGTTCTTCTTCTCGAAGGCGGCGATGTCCTCCTCGAAGAACTGGCGGTCGACCTTGGCGCTCTTGGGCGGCATGCAGTTGACCGTGATGCGGGTCTTGCCGTCGGCGGCCTGGTCGTCGTTCGACCCGCAGGCGGTGAGCGTGAGGGCGCCGACGCCTAGCGCGACGAGGGTACGGCGGATCCCGGTGCTTCTCATCGGTGGACCCCTCTGGGACAGGAGCGGGTGAACCCCTCGGAACAGGAGCGGTGGGCGGGGCACACTCAAGCACCGACGACAAGGGTCCGCAAGATGTCGCGCAGAATTTGAAATTATTCGACAGCCGGCCGGAAGCGAAGCGGAATCAAGCCCGAAGCGGGCCGGGCCTCCCGGACGGTGCCGTCCGGACCCCGGGTGCGGCGGGGCACCCCCGCCCTCAGGTCCGGGGGGCCTGCGCGGTCGACCCGCGCACCACCAGCTCCGGCTCGAACAGCAGCTCCTCGGCGGCGACCTGCCCCCCGCTGATCTGCGCGTTCAGCAGCTCCACGACAGCCCTGCCCATGGCCTCGATGGGCTGGCGGACCGTGGTGAGCGGGGGCTCGGTGCAGTTCATCAGGGCCGAGTCGTCGTAGCCGACGACCGAGATCCGCCCGGGGACGTCGAGTCCCCGGCGGCGGGCGGCCCGTACCACGCCGAGGGCGAGGGGGTCGCTGGCACAGATGAAACCGGTGACGCCCCGGTCGATGAGCCGGGAGGCGGCGGCATGTCCGCCCTCGATGGAGAACATGGCGCGGGCGACGTGCTCATCGGGCACCTCGCCGGCGACCGCGCGGACGGCGGCCAGTTTGCGGGCCGACGGAACGTGGTCGGCGGGGCCGAGCACCAGACCGATCCGCTCGTGACCGAGCGAGGCCAGATGCCGCCAGGCCTGCTCCACGGCCACGGCGTCGTCGCAGGAGACGCCGGGAAAGCCGAGGTTCTCTATGGCCGCGTTGACGAGGACGACCGGAATGTTGCGTTCGGCGAGCTGCCGGTAGTGATCGTGGGGCGCGTCGGCCTGGGCGTAGAGCCCGCCGGCGAAGACGACGCCGGACACCTGCTGCTGGAGCAGCAGCGCCACGTAGTCCGCCTCGGAGACGCCGCCACGGGTCTGGGTGCACAGCACCGGCGTCAGTCCGAGCTGGGCCAGCGCGCCGCCGATCACCTCGGCGAAGGCGGGGAAGATCGGGTTCTGCAGCTCGGGCAGCACCAGGCCGACCAGCCGGGCGCGCTCGCCGCGCAACTGGGTGGGCCGCTCGTAACCGAGCACGTCCAGGGCGGAGAGCACGGCCTGCCGGGTGGAATCGGAGACCCCCGGCTTGCCGTTGAGTACCCGGCTGACCGTGGCCTCGCTGACCCCGACCTTCTTCGCCACCACAGCAAGTCGTCGCGTCATGAACGCAAGAATAGCGCAAGTAACGCAAGCTGTTTGCGTGAGCGTGCAAGAAACCGGTGCGTCAGGACGGTTCCGGGACCACGCTGAGATGGGAAGCGGCGCGCCGACGTCTGCGGTGGCCGGCCGGGGTGCGGCGCGCCTCGCGCAGGACCAGCGTCAGCCGGATGCAGTCCATGTCGTCGAGAATCCTGGTCGTCTCCACGACGAGACGGCAGTCGGTGACCCCCCAGCGCGGGTCGGGGTGTCGCAACGGCCGTACGGCGCCGTCGTGTTCGGCGGCCTGTTCGCCGACGGCACGGAGCCAGTGCGGCAGCCCCTGCCGGTAGGCGGCCTCCATGATGGGGTCCTGGGCGATGTCCCGGCGGATGGCCTGCAGCCCGTGGTCGTGGCCGTGCCGCTCCACCGTCTTGGCGAAGTGCGCCAGCATCGGCAGGCACCAGCTCGACTCGTGTTCCCCCAGCACGGTGGCGGCGTCCGGATGGAAGAGGACGAACCGGAGGAAGTTGTCACCGGGCATGGCCGTCGGATGCGGTTCGACATCCCGGAAAAGTGTCCGGAAAGCAGTGTTGGCCAGCAGCACGTCCCAGCGGCGGTCGACCACCAGGGAGGGGAAGGGCACCGCGTGGAGGAACGCGGCGTAGTCCTCCAGATAGGCCTGCGCCTCGGGAGTCTCGGGGCCGGGCCGCGGTATCGGCCGCCGGCCTCCTGCCTGATGTGCCATCGGGAGGTCACCCCTCTTGCCTGTGCGGCCTTGACGCGGCGCCCCGATCCTGCGGCCCGGAGCTCGGGCGTGTCAACTATCGTGGCATTCCATGCCGGTTGACGGCTGAAATTGGCCACAGTTGTGGCGAGACCTGGATGTGAGTTCGAGGCACGGGCTAGTCTCCGTGAAGTTCACGGCAACCGCATGTGAGAGGCCTGTGAGAGACCTAGGAGATCTGTCGGTGACGGGTGGCTTCGTGGGTGAGGGTCAGGACGCCGCGCCGACGACCGCGCTGCCGGCCGTCGTCGCCCGTGTCGCCGCACTCGCCGACCGGCTCGACGTGCCGCACGCCGAGGTCTTCGGCATCGGCCGGCTCTCCGCGGCCTCCGGAGTTCCGGAGCCGGTGGTCAAGGCCCTGTTGAGCGGCCGGCCCGCGGGCGAGCCCGAGGTGCAGACCCGGTTCGTGCAGCGCCTGGACCTGCTGCGCCGCACCCGGCTCAAGCCGAACGGCCGCAAGTACACGCAGCAGGAGATCGCCGACGGCGCGGGCATGTCCCGGCAGCAGGCCGGTGCCCTGATCAACGGTGACCGGCGTCCCACCATGGAGCACTGCGACGCCATCCAGCGGTTCTTCCGGGTGCACGCCGGCTTCCTCACCGCCGAGGACCCCGAAGCCCTCGCGAACGCGCTCCAGCACACCGAGCAGGAGCTGCTGCAGAACCTGGCGGACCATGAGCGGCGGGCCGCCGCGGCGGCCGACGACCCGCTGGAGCGGCTGCTGCAGGATCACGGGGTGCGCGGCATCGCGTGGCGGGCCGCGCAGCTCCCCACCGACCAGCACCGCGACAAGGTCGCGGAGTGGCTGGACATGCTCCTGGAGAACGTCCAGCGGCCCAAGGCCTGAGCCGGTCACATCGGGTCCGGTCAGCCGTGCGGTACGGCGACCGCGGTCGCGACCAGACCGCCTTCGGCGGTCCAGCGGCCGTCGAAGTGGTCGAGACGGCGGTCACCCACCCGGGGGCCGGGGACCAGGAGCACCGCCCGGAACCCACCGCGCACCGAAGCACCGAAGCCCCTGAAGGCGGAGCCGCCGAGGTCGGACCCACCGGGGTCGCTGCCGTCGCCGGGGTCGGCGAACAGCTCGATGTCGGCCTCCATGAAGTCCAGCCACTTCCCGGTCAGCGGGAACCACGCCTTGTACACGGCCTCCTTGGCGCTGAACAGCAGCCGGTCCCAGGGCACCCCGGGCCGCTCCAGGGCCAGCCGGCCGATGCGCTCCGCCTCTTCGGGCAGCGCCACGGACGACAGCACCCCCTCGGGCAGCGGCCCCCGTATCTCCGCGTCGATGCCGATGGAGGCCAGGTCACCCGTACGGACCAGGGCGGCGGCGCAGTAACCCGCGCAGTGGGTCATGCTGCCGGCCAGCCCGTCCGGCCAGCCGGGTGCACCGCGTTCACCCGGCAGGACGGGCCGCGGCGGTACGCCGAGCTTCTTCATGGCCCGGCGGGCGCAGGAGCGCACCGCGGTGAACTCCCGGCGGCGCTTGTCGACGGCCCGCGCCACGACGTCCGCTTCCTCGGGGTACAGCGGAGCGTCGGTTCCCTCGTCGCCGTAGGCCTCCACGACGACGACCGTCCCGGGCAGCAACTCCCCGATCACCGGCCACCGCCCTCCCCCACCACGGAGCCGGACTCGGTACCGGTCCCGGACTCGGTACCGGACTCCGTCCCGGGTGCCTCCCCCGGCACGATGCGGCGCAGCCGCCCCGGCGGTGTCGGCCGTTTCCGCCACTCGCGGGGATAGCCCACGGACACCTCCTCGAAACGGACGCCGTCCCGCCGAGTGCTCCGCGGGATGTGGAGATGGCCGTAGACCATCGTGTGGACGTTGAACCTGCGGTGCCAGTCGTCGGTGAGTACGGTGCCGCACCACATGGCGAACTCGGGGTACCACAGGACGGCCGTGGGATGCCGGTGCAGCGGGTAGTGGTTGACGAGCACGACGGGCAGGTCGTCGGGCAGTTCGGCGAGCCGCCGTTCGGTCTCCTCGACCCGGGCCCGGCACCAGGCCTCCCGGCTCGGATACGGGTCGGGGTGCAGCAGGTGTTCGTCGGCGCAGACGACGCCGGTGCCGTGCGCGTACTCCAGCCCTTCGTCCTTGGTGGCGCACCCGGCCGGCAGGAAGGAGTAGTCGTACAGGAGGAAGAGCGGGGCCACGACCACAGGACCGCCGGGGCCCTCCCAGAGGGGGTAGGGGTCCTCGGGGGTGATCACGCCGAGGTCGCGGCACTGTTCGACGAGGTGGTCGTAGCGGGCGACGCCGCGCAGGGTGACGGCGTCCTTCGGGTGGGTCCACAGCTCGTGGTTGCCGGGCACCCAGACGACCTTCCGGAACCGGCCCGCGAGGGTCTCGAGCGCCCAGCGGATGTCGTCCACGGTCTCCGCGACGTCTCCCGCCACGAGGAGCCAGTCGTCGTCCGACTCGGGGTGCATCCGTTCCACCAGGGCACGGTTCTCGTCGTAGCCGATGTGAAGGTCGCTGACGGCCCACAGCTGTCCGCCGCCTGCCCTTGACGTCATCCGTCGCCCCCTGATCCTGAACGATCAACCCGTAAGAACAGCATGCACGAGGAGTATGGTCACAGGAGGACAGGAGCGCGGATCCGTAACACGCCCGTGGTCCGGGAGCGCGTGTCGAAGCCGTATGATCGGCCGCAACACCGCCGCAGTGAAGCCCTCTCGCAGGGCAGTCCGGCGATCCTCCATATCTCTTTGCCCGGGCACGGGCCGCCGAAGCCTGCCCGCGAACTGTGAAAGGCGGCCTGCATGGCCTCTTGCGTACGCGTATGGCTCAACCGCACGTACGCGGAGAACGTGTTCTTCATGGACCAGGTGAGGAAGAATCCCAGCGACCGGGCTGTCGAGATCCATGCCACCCATGGCGACCCGGACTCCCCCGTACTGGCCGCCGCCGACACCGCCGAGCTGGAGCCCGAGGGCCTGTCCCCGGCGGCGTACGTCGAGTACGCGCTCGCCCAGTGCGCGCGGCGCGGCATCGACGTGTTCGTGCCCCGGCTGCACCAGGGAGCGATCGTCGCGCACCGCGCGGAGTTCGAGGCGGCCGGTACGGCACTGCTGGCTCCGCCGCCCGAGGCGGTGGCCGTCTTCCACGACAAGGTGATCGCCTACGAGGCCGTGCAGGCGATCGGGGTGCCCGTGCCGCCGTGGTGGCGGGCGCGGTCGGCGGACGAGCTGGTCCACGCGGTGGACGAGCTGGAGGCCCGGGGTCATCGGGCCTGCTTCAAACCCGCGTCCGGCGCGGGCGGTGTGGGCTTCCGGGTGATCACCCGTGCCCCCTTCTCGCTCACGCAGCTGAACGGCTTCCCCAGCCCCTACGTGCCGCTGGATCTGGTGCTGGAAGCGGTGCGGCAGGCCGAGGAGCCGGTGGACTGGCTGGTGATGCCGGTGCTGGAGCAGCCGGAGGTGTCGGTGGACTGTCTCACCGGGCCGGACAACCGGGTCCGGCTGGCCGTCGGCCGCACCAAGAACGGCCGTCGCCGGGGGTTCACCGTGCACGAGCGCTGGCTGGAGCCGGCCCGGCGGATCGCGGAGGGTTTCGGGCTGCATCATCTGTCCAACATCCAGTTCCGGATGTTCGGCGAACGGCCCGTGCTGATGGACGTCAACACCCGCCCGGCCGGCGGGCTGCACCAGCTGTCGTTGTGCGGGGTGAACGCGCCGTGGGCCGCCGTGCGGCTGGCGCTCGGTGACGATCCGGGTGAGATGTCCCCGCCGTTCCTGGGCCAGGACTACTCGGTGGTGTCGGGACCGCGCCCACTGCGCCCCATGTCGGTGCCGCAGCAGCGCACGGACGTGCCCGCGGACATCCCGGTGCCCGCGCCGGCCGGTGTACCGGCCCCGGCCGTGCCCGCCGTACCGCGGGCCGCGGCCGACTCCGGCCAGGTACGCGCCGCCGCCGCGGACGCCGTGGCCGGGGGCCCCGCCGCCTGGGGAACGCACCACCGCTAGAACCCGGATGCCGTACGCACTCCTTGCCCGCGGTACGCACTCCTTGCCCACCGACCGGTCCCGGCGCGCGCTCTGTGCCGGGACCGGATTTTTTTTCGGGAAATTCCTCCGCAGGGTGTATCAGGCGGCGGGTACCGCGCTCTTAACGGTGGAGGGTGACGGGGGAACCTCCTTCCGGGGGACGGGGAAGCCTTCCGGAGGGGGCGGGGGAACACGAGGGGAAGCACGGGGGGGGGAGCACGGGGGAACGGGGGGCTCGGGTCGGTCGGCCGCTGTCACGGGGGGCGACCGGCCGACCCGATGCACACCGCCGCACCGCCGGCCGCCGGCCGCAGGGTCGGCACCATGAAGTGCTCTCCTCCTGGAGTTCTCTCCTTCCGGGGTTCTCTCCTTCCGAGTACTCGCTGAAGTACTCGTCCCGCTGAGCTACTTGAGGTAGGCGAGGCCGGGGTGGACGGCGGTGTAGCCGTCGACGAGGCGGCGGGCCACGTTCACGGAGTCGACGAGCGGGTGCAGCGCGAACGCCTTGACCGCATGGGTGCGGGAGCCGGACTCGGCGGCACGGAGCACCTCGCGCTCGACCGCCTTGACCGCGCAGACCAGGCCGGTGGCGTGGTCCGGCAGCGGATCGACGGAGACGGGGTGCGCCCCCTGGGCGTCGACCAGACAGGGGACCTCGATGACCGCCTCCCCGTCCAGCGCCGAAAGGGTGCTGCGGTTACGGACGTTGAGGATCAGGGTGGTGCGTTCGTCACGGGCGACGGCCCGCATCAGGGCGAGGGCCACTTTCTCGTAGCCGCCGGACAGGTCGTCCTCGTCGCGGTCGCCGGCGCCGGCGGTCTCGCGGTTCTCGGCCATATAGGTGGCCTCGCGTTCGGCACGGGTGCGGTCCCAGGTGGCGAGAGCGGGGGTGCCCGGGTCGCCCACCTGCGTGTAGAAGCGGGCCTGCTGGTCGTGGAGGAAGGCGCCGCGGGTCTTCTCGGCCTGCTGGTAGGCGCGTACGGTCTCCCGGTTGAAGTAGTAGTAGTGCAGGTACTCGTTGGGGACGGCGCCCAGGGACTGCAGCCAGTCGGCGCCGAAGAGCCTGCCCTCCTCGAAGGAGCCGAGCAGGGGCAGGTCGGCGAGCAGGCGCGGGAGTTCGTCACGGCCCTTGATATACAGGCCGCGCACCCAGCCGAGGTGGTTGAGGCCGACGTAGTCGATCCACGCCTCCCGCGGGTCCGCGCCGAGGACCCTGGCGATGCGGCGGCCGAGGCCGACCGGCGAGTCGCAGATGCCGATGACCCGGTCGCCGAGGTGACGGGACATGGCCTCGGTGACCAGGCCCGCCGGGTTGGTGAAGTTGATGACCCAGGCGTCGGGGGCGAGCCGGGCCACCCTCCGGGCGATGTCCACGGCGACGGGGACGGTACGCAGCCCGTAGGCGATGCCGCCCGCACCGACCGTCTCCTGCCCGAGGACACCCTCGGCGAGCGCGACCCGCTCGTCGTTCGCCCGGCCCTCGAGACCGCCGACGCGGATCGCGGAGAAGACGAAGTCGGCGCCCCGCAGGGCTTCGTCCAGGTCGGCGGTGGTGCTCACCTCGGGAGCGTCGGACACACCCGTGGCCTGTTCAGCCAGTACACGGGCGACTGCATACAGTCGACGGTCGTCAATATCATGGAGAACGACCTGTGTCACCCGTCCCTCGGCGCGGTCCCCGAGGAGCGCGCCGTACACCAGCGGGACCCGGAATCCCCCGCCGCCCAGAATCGTCAGTTTCACGTCCGCACCCTTCCCGCCACGGCGGCGTCGACGCCCGCCGATCCGATCGTCCGCCACATCACTGCCCTCGATCATGATGCCTCCGGCCGGCAGCGGGGCACTCGTCCGGGCTCTGGGCAGCCCTCTCACCGGTGCGGCCCCGCCGCCCGCGGGTGCCGGCGAAGGTCCGGGACCGAGCGGCGGATCATGCCGGAGACACGGGGGCACCGGCACGTCCTTCCCGAGCTCTTCGAGCAGGGGAACCCCCGGCGGTGTTGTCATCGGTCGCCGACTCCCCCGAACCCTCGGCTTCTCCACCATCGGATCGACGCCCTCCTCCGCCTTGCGGCTGCACGCACCGGCCCCCGCTCGCCCCGGCCGGACAGATACCGTCGGTCACCTCCGACTTGGCCCGCCGGGCGGGCCCTGGACCGAGCGGCGGCCACGCGCCCGGCCGGGCGTGGCGCTGTTGCACCCATTCGCGTCAATTCATGAGGTGAACTCTCCTCGCACGCAAGGACTTTCTCGGTTACACCTCTTGACGGCCACGGGGTCGCGGAGCACATTGGCGACACCTTGAGAGCGCTCTCAGAATCGATGAGCAGGGCTTTCGGGCACTCCCTCGCACCTGGATCCGCACCTGGATCCGATCCGGGTACCGAACGCGGTTCCGTACCCGGATCGGCCGACCCGTCACCATCCACATCCACATCCGTCTCCGAGAGGCACCCCCACATGAGTGACACCTCCGGCACCTCCCGCGGCCCCCGCCCTCCGCGCAGATCCCGCCCGCTGCGGCGGGCGCTGCTGGCCGCCGTCGGCACCCTCGGGCTCGCGCTCGCGGCCTCCACCATCGCCCTGCCGTCCGCGAGCGCCTCCGCCCCGACTCCCCCGTCGGGCTGGAACCAGGTCTTCGTCGACGACTTCAACGGCGCCGCGGGCAGCGGCGTCAACACCTCCAACTGGCAGTACGCGACCGGCAAGGGATACCCGGGCGGCCCCGCCAACTGGGGTACCGGTGAGATCGAGACGATGACGTCGAACCCGGAGAACGTCTCCCTCGACGGCAACGGCAATCTCCGTATCACCCCGCGCCGGGACGCCTCCGGGAACTGGACCTCCGGCCGCGTCGAGACCAGCCGTTCCGACTTCCAGCCGCCGGCCGGCGGCACCCTGCGCGTCGAGAGCCGCATCCAGGTGCCGAACGTGACCGGTGCCGCCGCCAAGGGATACTGGCCGGCGTTCTGGATGCTGGGCGCGCCGTACCGGGGCAACTACTGGAACTGGCCTGCTGTCGGCGAGCTGGACATCATGGAGAACACGCAGGGCAACAACACCGTCTTCGCCACGATGCACTGCGGCACCGCGCCCGGCGGGCCGTGCAACGAGAACAGCGGTATCGGGAGTTCGACCACCTGCCAGGGCACGACCTGTCAGGCCGGCTTCCACACCTACCGGCTGGAGTGGGACCGTTCGAAGAGCGTGGAGGAGATCCGCTTCTCCCTCGACGGAAACAACTTCCACACCGTGCGGGAGAACCAGGTCGACGCGACGACCTGGGCGAACGCCACCGACCACGGCTTCTTCGTCATTCTCAACGTGGCGATGGGCGGCGGCTTCCCCGACGCCTTCGGCGGCGGCCCGGACGCCGGTACGCAGCCCGGCCACTCGATGCTCGTCGACTACGTCCAGGTGCTGACCTCCGGCGGCGGTGGCACCACGCCCCCGCCGACCGGCAACCGCGACGCGTACGGCACCATCCAGGCCGAGTCGTTCGACGGGCAGTCCGGCACGATCACGGAGACCACCTCCGACTCCGGCGGCGGCCAGAACGTGGGCGCGCTGGCCAACGGCGACTGGCTGCAGTTCAAGGGCGTCAACTTCGGTTCGTCCGCGGCCAGGCAGTTCTCGGCCCGGGTGGCGAGCGGGGCGCCCGCCGGGGTCAGCGGTCTGGTCGAGGTGCGTCTGGACAGCCGCGGCAGCGCCCCCATCGGGAGTTTCTCGGTGGGCAACACGGGCGGCTGGCAGTCGTGGCGGACCGTCCCGACGAACATCACGTCCGTGACGGGCACGCACGACGTGTATCTGACCTTCACGAGTGGCCAGCCGCAGGACTTCGTGAACGTCAACTGGTTCACGTTCGGCCGCTGACCACCGGCCGGCCCACGTGACCGGCCGCTCCCCTGACCCACCGGCCTTCTGACCGGCCGAGGGGCTCCACGTACGCGTGGGGCCCCTTCAACCGTGTCCGCGGCCCGACGTTTTCCCGGGACTCCCGCGTCGCGGAGCCGCCTTCCCCGTCGCAGGGCCGCCTTCCCGTGAATACGTCATACTTTTACAGATGAACGTGTTACGGAGGTGAGGGTTCGGGCGTACCGGGACACCCTGTAGGTGGAGAAGAGGACCGAGGGCGTCACGACGTACGGGTACGCCCGGCAGGAATCCGCGGGAACGGTGGGGCAGGCGCTCGACCGCCTCGACGACAAGGAGCTGACGGGAATGACCGAGGAGACGACCGAGGCTCCGAACAGGGAGACGTCCGGGGATCCGGCCGGCCCCGAATGGTCCAATCCCCTGCGTGACCCGCGCGACCGTCGTCTCCCGCGCATCGCCGGCCCCTCCGGGCTCGTCATCTTCGGGGTGACCGGCGATCTGTCGCGCAAGAAGCTGATGCCGGCGGTGTACGACCTCGCCAACCGGGGTCTGCTGCCGCCGGGCTTCTCGCTGGTCGGTTTCGCCCGCCGGGAATGGGAGGACCAGGATTTCGCGGAGGTGGTGCACGAGGCGGTCGAGGAGCACGCCCGCACCCCCTTCCGCGAAGAGGTCTGGCAACAACTCGTCGAGGGCATGCGGTTCGTGCCGGGTGACTTCGACGACGACACGGCGTTCGAGCAACTGCGTACGGCTGTGGACGAGTTGGACAGCTCTCAGGGCACAGGCTGCAATTTCGCGTTCTACCTCTCGGTACCGCCGAAGTTCTTCCCGAAGGTGGTCCAGCAGCTGAAGAAGCACGGGCTGGCCGACGCACCCGCCGGTTCCTGGCGGCGCGCGGTGATCGAGAAGCCGTTCGGCCACGACCTGAAGTCGGCCGAGGAGCTCAACGCGATCGTCCACGAGGTGTTCGCCCCGGACCAGGTCTTCCGCATCGACCACTACCTGGGCAAGGAGACCGTCCAGAACATCCTGGCGCTGCGTTTCGCGAACACGATGTTCGAGCCGATCTGGAACCGGTCCTTCGTCGACCACGTGCAGATCACCATGGCCGAGGACATCGGCATCGGCGGCCGGGCCGGCTACTACGACGGCATCGGCGCCGCCCGCGACGTCATCCAGAACCATCTGCTCCAGCTCATGGCGCTCACCGCCATGGAGCAGCCGGCCTCCTTCGACGCGGCGTCGCTGCTCACCGAGAAGCTGAAGGTGCTCCGGGCCGTGCGGCTGCCGAAGGACCTGGGCCGGCACACCGTGCGCGGGCAGTACGAGGGCGCCTGGCAGGGCGGCAGGCGGGTGCGGGGCTACGCGGAGGAGGACGGCATCGACGCCTCCTCGCACACCGACACGTATGCCGCGATCAAGCTGGGCGTGGACAACCGCCGCTGGGCGGGCGTCCCCTTCTACCTGCGCACCGGCAAGCGGCTGGGCCGCCGGGTCACCGAGATCGCGGTGGTGTTCCAGCGGGCACCGCACTCCCCCTTCGACTCCTCGGCCACCGAGGAGCTCGGGCAGAACGCCGTCGTGATCCGCGTCCAGCCGGACGAGGGTGTCACGGTGCGGTTCGGCTCCAAGGTGCCGGGCACCTCGATGGAGATCCGGGACGTGTCGATGGACTTCGCCTACGGCGAGTCGTTCACCCAGTCCAGCCCGGAGGCGTACGAGCGGCTCATCCTCGACGTCCTGCTCGGGGACGCCAATCTGTTCCCCCGGCATCAGGAAGTGGAAGAGTCCTGGAGGATCCTCGACCCGGTCGAGGAGTACTGGGCATCCCACGGCAGACCGGCCCGGTACGTCTCGGGCAGCTGGGGACCCGCGGAAGCCGACGAGATGCTCGCACGAGACGGACGGAGCTGGCGCAGGCCATGAAGATCGATCTGACCGACACCACGGCAAGTGATGTCAACAAGGCTCTGGTGCGGGGCCGCCGTGCCATCGGCACCCCCGCGGTGGGCATGGTCCTGACGATGGTGATCGTCACGGACGAGGAGAACGCCTACGACTCGATCAGGGCCGCCGAGGAGGCCTCGCACGAGCACCCCTCACGCATGCTGGTCGTCATCAAGCGGCACGCCCGCACCCCGCGCGAGCGCACCCGTCCGCGGCTGAACGCCGAGGTACGGGTCGGTTCGGAGACCGGTACGGGCGAGACCGTCGTCCTGCGCACCTACGGCGAGGTGTCCGACCACGCCGACTCGGTGGTGCTGCCGCTGCTGCTGCCGGACGCGCCGGTGGTCGTGTGGTGGCCGGTGAACGCGCCCGAGCACCCCTCGAAGGATCCGCTGGGCGCGCTGGCCCAGCGCAGGATCACCGACCTGTACACGGTCGAGAACCCCTTGGAGGTCCTGTCGGCCCGGGAGCGCACCTACGCGCCCGGCGACACCGACCTGGCCTGGACCCGGCTGACGCCGTGGCGTTCGATGCTGGCCGCCGCCCTGGACCAGGCCCGGCTGACGGTGACGTCGGCGGCCGTGGAGAGCGAGGCCGACAACCCCAGCGCGGAGCTGCTGGCGCGCTGGCTCAAGGCCCGGCTGAACGTTCCGGTCGAACGGGTGGAGACGGCCGGCCCGGTGGTCACGGGGGTACGGCTGGGCACGGTGGACGGCGAGATCGTCATCGACCGTCCGGAGGGCCCGATGGCCACGCTGTCGCTTCCGGGGCAGCCGTCGCGGCGGCTCGCCCTGAAGGTCCGCCCCCTGTCCGAGCTGATCGCCGAGGAGCTCCGGCGGCTCGACGCGGACGAGATGTACGCCGTCGCCCTGCGCGGCGAGACCGCGGAGGAGGCCACCGTCCCTGCCTGAGGTCCCGGCCTCGGCCGAGGCCCCGCCCCGCACGCGAGGGCCCGCTCGTACCCGAGGGCTCACTCGTACCCGAGGGCCCCGCCTGTACCCGGCCACCGTGACACGTCCGTACCGACCCGCCGCCCCGGTGGGCCACTCCACCACGACATCGGGAAGTGAACTGACATGCAGATCGGTCTTGTTGGTCTCGGAAAGATGGGCGGCAACATGCGCGAGCGCATCCGTGCCGCCGGGCACACCGTCGTCGGCTACGACACCGATCCCGACCTCTCCGACGTCGGCCATCTGTCCGACCTCGTCGACCGGCTCGACGGGCCGCGCGCGGTCTGGGTGATGGTCCCGGCCGGTGCCGTCACCCAGCACGTCATCGACCAGCTGGGGAGCCTGCTCAAGCCGGGTGACACCGTCGTCGACGGCGGCAACTCCCGCTGGACGGACGACGAGAAGCACGCCAAGGAACTGGGCGCCCGGGGCATCGGCTTCGTCGACGCGGGTGTCTCGGGCGGTGTGTGGGGGCTGGAGAACGGCTACGCCCTCATGGTCGGTGGCGAGACGGAGCACGTGGAGCGCCTGAAGCCGATCTTCGACGCGCTCAAGCCGGACGGCCCGTACGGCTACGTCCACGCGGGCAGGGTCGGTGCCGGGCACTTCGCGAAGATGGTCCACAACGGCATCGAGTACGCGATGATGCAGGCCTATGCCGAGGGCTGGGAGCTGCTGGAGAAGGTCGACTCGGTGGACAACGTCCGCGAGGTTTTCCGCTCCTGGCAGGACGGCACGGTCATTCGTTCCTGGCTGCTCGACCTCGCGGTCGGCGCCCTCGACGATGACGCCCATCTGGAGAAGCTGCGCGGTTACGCCGACGACTCGGGCGAGGGCCGCTGGACCGTGGAGGCGGCCATCGACAACGCGGTGCCGCTTCCGGCGATCACGGCCTCCCTGTTCGCCCGGTTCTCCTCCCGGCAGGAGGACTCGCCGCAGATGAAGATGGTCGCGGCGCTGCGCAAGCAGTTCGGCGGGCACGCGGTCACGTCCGCGGACCGGCCCGACCCGGCACCCCCGGGAAGCCCGGGAAGCCCGGACGAGGTGTAGCGGCCGTGGGCGATCTGCTGCTCGCCCGGCACGGGGAGACGGAGTGGAGCAGGTCCGGGCGGCACACCGGCCGCAGCGACCTGTCCCTGACACGGGACGGCGAGGCGCAGGCCAGGGCGCTGGCCCCGCTGCTCGAAGGCCGTTCCTTCGCCCTCGTCCTCACCAGCCCGTTGGCCCGCGCCCGGCGCACCGCCGAACTGGCGGGTCTCGCGGACGTGTTGCCGGAACCGGACCTGCGGGAGTGGGACTACGGCGACTACGAGGGCGTCACCACCGCCGACATCCACCGCACCCGGCCCGGCTGGAACCTGTGGACCGACGGGGTGCCGCCCGGTCCCGAGTTTCCCGGCGAGTCCCCCGGGCAGGTCGGCGAGCGGGCCGACCGGGTGCTGTCCAAGGTCGCCGGGGCGCTCGGGGCGGGCGATGTGCTGCTCGTGGCCCACGGCCATCTGCTGCGGGTCCTGACGGCACGCCGGCTGGGTCTGCCGCCCGCGGACGGACGGCTGTTCCGGCTGGAGACGGGCACGCTGAGCCGGCTGTCGCTGGAGCACGGCAGTCCGGTGATCGCGGAGTGGAACACCCGGCCCTCGGCGACGGCTTGACCGGCGGGGCCGGCTCCCGGCTCGTCAGCCGCCGCCGAGGGCGCCCGAGGTCCGTACGGCGTGCTGGGCGGCGAGTCGTACCGGCGCGTTGCGGGCGCCGTAGCCGCGGTGACCGCCGTCACGCTGGAGGATTTCGAAGAACACCCGCCCGACGGTGCGGGTGTAACAGTGCCGCAGGCTGCCCCCGGCCTCGTCGCGATCGTAGAGGATGCCGAGTTCGCGGTACGTCTCCAGCTCGCCGTCGGCGAACTCGTAACGGGCGTCGAGGTCGTCGTAGTAGTTCGCCGGGATCGGCAGCAGCGGGGCACCGGCGTCGCGGAACCGGCGGGCGGCGGCGACCACGTCGTCGGTGGCGAACGCGATGTGCTGGGCGTGCACGGTGTCGTCGGTGGGTGCGGCGCCGACGGTGAGGGCGATCCGGACGGTGCCGTCGGGGTTGCTGACCGCGCGGCTGCGCTGCAGGCCGTAGGGATCGGCGACGTCGACGCTGTCCTCGGCGTCCAGGCCGAGCACGCTGCGGTGGAAGAGGACCGCCTCGTCGAAGTGGTGCCAGGGCTGGGTGAGCGCGAGATGGTCGATGCGGTGGACGCCGGGAGCGGCCGAGGGCTGTCCGACGTCTTCGAAGTCGGCCCGCCAGCCGGTGTGGCGGGCGTCGCGGCCGGCGGCGCAGAAGAACAGTTCGGTGCCGTCGGGGGCGGCGACCGCGTCCAGCGGGGCGTCCTCGGGAGCACGGCGGCGGGGCAGCACGGGCGCCAGCAGGGCCTCCGCGCGGGCGGCGGCACCGCCGGGGTCGGGTGACTCCAGGCCCACGGCGGCGAGTTGGGCCCCGTCACGGCGTACGACGGCTCCCGTGTTGACGAGGATCCGCGCCTCGCCCTGCTGCCAGAGGTCGACGGGCTTGCTGCGGTGGCGGGCGGTACGGGCGAAGCCCAGGGCGGCAAGGAGACCGGTGAGAGGTTCGGCGTCGGCCGTGACGAGTTCGGCGAAGGCGAAGCCGGTGGGGACGACGGGGACGGGGATGACCGTGACCGGAGCGGACGTGAGCGGGGCGGATGACGGCTTCGCTTCCGCCGCCCCCACCTCCTCCTGCAGCGCGAGCAGGGAGCGGCGGGCGTCGACGGCGGTCGGGGCCGCCTCGGCCTGCCGGAACACGTCGTTGAACACCTCGAGGGACAGGGGCCCCGCGTAGCCGGTGCGCAGAACGTGCCGGACGAGACCGGCGACGTCGAAGCCGCCCTGTCCGGGGAAGCAGCGGTGGTGGCGGCTCCACTGGAGCACATCCATCGCGGGCAGCGGGGCGTCGGCCAGCTGGAGGAAGAAGATCTTCTCGCCGGGGATGTCCTCGATGCCCTTGGGGTCGGAACCCCGGGAGAGGATGTGGAAGCTGTCCAGACAGGTACCGAGCGCCGGATGCCCTGCCGCCTCGACGATGCGCCAGGCGTGGTCGTACGTACTGACGTGCCGCCCCCAGGCCAGTGCCTCGTAGGCGACGCGGATGCCGAAGGCCTGTGCGAGGTGGGCGAGTTCACGCAGGTGCGCGGCGGCGAGGGCATCGTCGTCGACCGCCTCGGGGTCGACGCTGGAGCAGACGAGCACGGTGTCGGCGCCGAGTTCGCGCATCAGGGCGAACTTGTGCCGGGCGCGCCGCAGATTGCGGGCGAACAGCTCGGCGGGCACCGCCTCGATGTCCCGCATCGGTTGATAGAGGTCGACGGTGAGTCCCAGGTCGGCGCAGCGGGCGCGGATCTCCCGCGGGGTGAGCGGGCCGGCGAGCAGATCGTTCTCGAAGATCTCCACGCCGTCGAAGCCCGCGCGGGCGGCGGCCGTGAGCTTCTCGGTGAGGGTGCCGCTGAGGGAGACGGTGGCGATGGACGTACGCACGTCGGTACCTCTGCTTCCGTGACGTTCCGTGGAGCTGCGTGAGCTGCGTGAGCTGCGTGAGCTGCGTGAGCTGCGTGAGCTGCGTGAGCTGCGTGAGCTGCGTGAGCTGCGTGAGCTGCGTGAGCTGCGTGAGCTGCGTGAGCTGCGTGAGCTGCGTGAGCTGCGTGAGCTGCGTGAGCTGCGTGAGCTGCGTGAGCTGCGTGAGCTGCGTGAGCTGCGTGAGCTGCGTGAGCTGCGTGAGCTGCGTGAGCTGCGTGAGCTGCGTGAGCTGCGTGAGCTGCGTGAGCTGCGTGAGCTGCGTGAGCTGCGTGAGCTGCGTGAGCTGCGTGCTACTTGGGGGCGGGCACCGGGCCGGTGAGGTCGGTGAGGTGGGCGAGCATGCGGGCGCGGTCGGGTTCCCGGCCGGTGAACAGGCGGAACGCGTCGGCGGCCTGGAAGGCTGCCATGCCGCCGCCGTCGAGGGTGGCGCAGCCGGCGGCGTGGGCGGCGCGCAGCAGGTCGGTCTCGAGGGGCCGGTAGACGACTTCGGCGACCCACAGTCCGGGGTGCAGCAGGTCCGCGGACAGGGGCAGGCCCGGGTGGGCGGCCATGCCGGTGGGGGTCGCGTGCACCAGGCCGCCGCTGCCGTCGGCGGCGGTGAGGAGCTCGGGCAGCCGGTCCAGGGGTGCGGCGGTGGCACGGTCGGTGCCGAAGGCGCGGTTCAGGGCGCCGGCGAGTTCGTCGGCCCGTTCGGGCAGGGCGTCGACCACGGTGACCCGTCCGGCGCCGAGGGTGAGGACGGCGTGTGCGACGGCGGCGCCGGCGCCGCCCGCGCCGAGCTGCACCACGCGCTCCAGCGGCACGTCGGGCAGGCCGCGGGCGAAGGAGGCGGCGAAGCCGGTGACGTCCGTGTTGTGGCCGATGGCCCGGCCGTCCTCGAAGACGACGGTGTTGACCGCGCCGAGCGCCTCGGCCTGCGGGTCGAGCGCGTCCAGGTGCTCGACGACGTGCCGCTTGCACGGGTGGGTGATGTTGAGCCCGTCGAAGCCGAGCAGCCGGGCCGCGTCCAGCAGCTCGCCCACTCCCTCGGGCGGTACGCCGATCGTGTCCAGGTCGAGGAGCCGGTACAGACAGCGCAGGCCCTGCCGGTCGGCCTCCCGCTCGTGCAGGGCGGGGCTGAGCGACGGGCCGATGCCGGAGCCGATCAGCCCGACGAGATACGAGTCCTTGAGCACCGGCGCCTCCAGAGAACGGCTCACTAATGTACGAACCAGTACGTTAGCTATATCAGCCGGTCGGGCGGCACGGAAGCCCCGACGGGCCGGGAACGGCCCCCTTCTACAATCACCGGCACTGCCCTCCCACCCGAAGGAACCCATGACCAGCGCCGAAGAACCGGCACGGCCCCGCGAGCGCGAGCGTGTCCGTGACGCCGCCCGCACCAGGACCGAGATCCTCGACGTGGCGACCCGGGAATTCGCGCGGGCCGGCTACGACGGCGCCCGCGTCGACGAGATCGCCGCCCGCACCCGCACCACCAAGCGGATGATCTACTACTACTTCGGCGGCAAGGAGCAACTGTTCACGGCCGTGCTGGAGCGCGCGTACGGCGTGATCCGGGAGGCCGAGCAGGAGCTGGACGTCGACCATCTGGACCCGGTGGCGGCCATCCGGCGCCTCGCCGAGGTGACCTTCGACCACCATGAGCGGCACCCGGACTTCATCCGCCTGGTGAGCATCGAGAACATCCATGACGCGCAGCACATCGCGGCCTCCGGGAAGCTCGGCCGGATGGGCTCGCCCGCGCTCGACGTGATCCGCCGGATCCTGGCCGCCGGGCAGAGCTCGGGCCTGTTCACTGCCGATGTGGACGCCGTCGACCTGCACGCGATGATCAGCGCGTTCTGCTTCTTCCGGGTGTCCAACCGGCACACCTTCGGCGCGCTGTTCGGCCGCGACCTGGTCGACGCGGACCGGCGCGAGCACTACCGGGCGATGCTGGGCGACATGGTGATCGCGTACCTGACGGCGGAGCGGGCGACGGACTGACCTGCGCGCGGTGCGCGTCGGCCCCCCGCTCCGGCAGAGCCCGGACCAAGTCCGTACGACGCCACCCCTTGACACCGTGCACGGTCGGGCGCAGCATCCGTACCCAGCCGCGACTAACTACCCAGTGGGTTAATTAGCACTGCGGCGCCTCCCCTCCGCTCGTCCTCCGCGTACCGTCGTGGAGTCCCCCGAAGGAGCCCGCCGTGTCCGTCCCCAACCCGCCTCGCGACTCCTCTCCGCCCGGACAGCCCGCAGGGCAGCCGCCCGGACAGCCGAAGAAGGCGGCGACCGCCGCCTGGATCGGCAGCGCCCTGGAGTACTACGACTTCTTCATCTACGGCAGCGCGGCGGCGCTGATCTTCCCGGAGGTCTTCTTCGACGACTCCGACCCCGCCACCGCCACTCTGCTGTCCCTGGCGACGTTCGGTGTCGCGTACGCGGCCCGGCCCGTCGGCGCGCTGTTCCTCGGCCACTACGGGGACCGGGTCGGCCGGAAGAAGATCATGGTCTTCACCCTGATGCTGATGGGTCTGTCGACGTTCCTCATCGGCTGTCTGCCCACCCGCGACCAGGTCGGCACCCTCGCGCCGGTCCTGCTGGTGCTGTGCCGCATCCTGCAGGGCATCTCGGCGGCGGGCGAGCAGGCCAGCGCGAACTCGATGACCCTGGAACACGCGCCGTCCCACCGGCGCGGCTTCTTCACCAGTTTCACCCTGAGCGGCACGCAGGGCGGTCAGCTGCTCGCCACGCTGGTCTTCATCCCGGTGGCCGCGATGCCCGAGGAGCAGTTGCTCTCCTGGGGCTGGCGGGTGCCGTTCTGGATGAGCGTCGCGGTCGCCGTCGTCGGATACGTGATCCGCCGCAAGCTCGACGAGACGCCGGCCTTCGAGCAGCAGACCGCGACCGAGGGTGTCGTGAAGCTGCCGCTGGTGGTGCTGCTGCGCGAGCACTGGGCGGACGTCCTGCGGGTGGTCGCGGGGGCGCTGGTCGCCTCGGTCAGCACGATCTTCACGGTGTGGGCGCTGGCGTACGCGACCAGTGACTCGGTGGGCATGTCCCGCACGTCGATGCTGTGGGTGGCCGCGCTGGCGAACGTCGCCGCGCTCGCCGCGATCCCGCTGTGGGCCATGCTCTCCGACCGGATCGGCCGCCGGCCGGTCTACCTGGTCGGCGCCGCCGGCAGCGCGGTGGCGATGTTCGCCTACCTGTGGGCCATCTCCACCGGCAATTTCGCGCTGACGATGCTGCTGGGCATCATCACCTTCGGTGTCGTCTACAGCGCCGCGAACGGTGTGTGGCCCTCCTTCTACGGCGAGATGTTCCCGACCCGGGTGCGGCTCTCGGGCATGGCGATCGGCACCCAGATCGGGTTCGCGGTGGCCGGTTTCGCGGTCACCTTCGCCGCGCAGATCGCCGGCCCGGACGGCGACGACTGGACGGCGGTGGCGCTGTTCACGGCCGCCCTGTGCGTGCCGCCGGTGATCGCGGCGCTCTCCGCCCGCGAAACGCACCGCGTCCCGACCGAACTGCTCGGCGAGCGGGCGAACGACGACGGGGCTGCCCGTCCGGAGAAAGTGACGGCCTGACCCGCATCGGCCGCCCCGCGCCGTATCTTCCCCGCCCCCTCCGGCCGGGACCCCGGACGCCGCACCGTCGGCTCCGGCGTCCCGGCCGGCTTTCGTCCGTCCCCTGCGCCCGCGGCCCTCGCCTGTCTCCTGCGTCCGCCTCCTCCTGCCTCCTGCCTCCTGCCTCCTGCCTCCTGCCTCCTGCCTGCGTCTCCTACGCCTGTGACGCGCCGCGCCGCGGAATCCCGTACGCCCGCTCCACCCGCAGCCGCAGCACGAGACGGCGGTCGCGGACCATGGCGGCGCGGTAGTCGTCCCAGTCGGGGTGTTCGCCGTTGACGTCGCGATAGAGCCGGATGAGTTCCTCCACCGTCCCGTCGTGCGGGTCGGCGGCGACGGGCGACAGTTCGGCGGTGCCCTCGGCGACCGTGTACGCCCACCGGTCGGAGGTCGTCACGTGGTAGGAGGCTCGAGGGTCCCGCCGCAGGTTGCGGGTCTTGGCGCGGTCGTCCGTGATCGAGACGCGGATCAAGCGTGCGTCGGGGTAGTAGGCGTGATTGACGTTCGACAGCTGGGGCCGTCCGTCCTGCTTCAGGGTGACGAGCACCCCGCCGCCCTCGTCGCCGATCAGCTCCAGCAGGGCCCGCTGTGTGTCCTGTGTCATACCCGGCCCAACGGGGCAGACCGGGTCGGGGGTTCCCGACGGGGTTCGCCGGTGTGTTCCCGTGCGCGGACGAGGTCCGACGCGGTCCGGGCGGGTATACCGCAATCGGCTCGTGAGCTTGATCGAAGGAGTGCCATGGGAGTGCTGCGGCAAGAGGCCGACCCGGAGGAGAGCGGTCTGGACGCGGAGGCGCTGGGCCGGCTGGACCGGCACTTCGCGCACGAGGTCGACGCGGGGCGGCTGCCCGGGTTCCTGGTGTCCGTCGCGCGGGGCGGGCGGATCGCCCACCTCACGGCGTACGGGCGGCGGGACGTCGCGGCCGGGCTTCCGGTGGAGAGCGACACGTTGTGGCGGATCTACTCGATGACCAAACCGGTGACGGCCGTGGCCGCGCTGATCCTCGTGGAGGAGGGCCGGCTGTCCCTGGACGACCCGGTCGGCCGCCACCTGCCGGCGTTCGCCGAGCCCCGCGTGTACGAGAGCGGCTCCGGCGACGGGGTACGGACGCGTCCTGCCGAGGGCCCCCTGCTCGTACGGCATCTGATGACCCACACGGCCGGGCTGACGTTCGCCTTCTACCACGCCCATCCCGTGGACGGCCTGTACCGAGAGGCCGGGCTGGAGTCGTCCGTGGCGCCGGGAACGGACCTCGCCGGGACGGTCGACGTGTACGCGCGGCTGCCGCTGCAGTTCGACCCGGGCACGCAGTGGAACTACTCGGTCGCCTCCAATGTGCTGGGGCGGATCATCGAGGTGGTCTCCGGGCAGCCGCTCGACGTCTTCTTCGCCGAGCGGATCCTCGGCCCGCTGGGGATGACGGACGCCGGGTTCCACGTCACCGGCGAACAGGCCGGGCGGCTCGCGGAGTTGTACGGGGAGACGGACGGCTCCGGCGGCGGTGACAGCTACGGCCTCGAGCCCGTCGCCGGGCTGCCGCTGCACGGCCGGCCCCGGTTCCTGTCCGGCAGCGGGGGCCTGGTGGCGTCGGCCCACGACATGCACCGCTTCATGGAACTCCTGCGGCGGCGGGGAGAGGTGGACGGGGTCCGGATACTCGCTCCCGGGACCGTGGACCTGATGACCCGCAACCAGCTTCCCGGCGGCGCCGATCTGCGCGCCTTCGGCAGCCGTCCGGCCCACGGCGAGCCCGGCAACGAGGGGGTCGGCTTCGGCCTCGGCGTCTCCGTCGTCGTCGACCCGTCCCGTACGCAGGCCCCGTCCGGCCTCGGCACGTACGGCTGGACTGGGGTCGCCACCACGGCGTTCTGGGTCGACCCGGGCCGCGACCTGACCGTGCAGTTCTACACGCAGGTGCGGCCCAGGTCCTCCCACACAGCCTTCCGGGACCTCAAGCGGCTCGTGCACAAGGCCGTGACCGGCTGAACCCGCTACCGCTGCTACTGCCACTACCGCTACCGGTGTCCGGCCGGTGCGCCGTCAGGACCAGTGCGCCACCGCGTCGAGGTGGGGCAGGTTGTGGTCGAGGCGCTCCCGCTTGGTGCGCAGGTACGTGATGTTGCTCTCGCACGGCGGTATCAACAGCGGTACCTGCTCGGTGACCTGGACACCGTGTCGCTGCAACGCGTCGCGTTTGCGCGGGTTGTTGGACATCAGCCGGACCGACTTCACGCCCAGGTCCCGGAGCATGCCGGCGGCGACGCCGTAGTCGCGGGCGTCCACCGGCAGGCCGAGGGCGAGGTTCGCCTCGACCGTGTCCAGGCCCTCCGCCTGCAGGGCCATCGCGCGCAGCTTCGCCAGCAGGCCGATGCCGCGGCCCTCGTGTCCTCTCAGGTAGACGACGACGCCCGCTCCTTCGGCGGCCACGGCGCGCAGCGCGGCGGCGAGCTGGTCGCCGCACTCGCAGTGCTGGGAGCCGAACGCGTCCCCGGTCAGGCATTCCGAGTGCAGCCGGGTGAGGACCTGGTCCGTGCCGATGTCTCCGTAGACCAGGGCGACTTGTTCGTCACCTCGGTCGTGGTCCAGGTAGCCGACTGCCTGGAACTTTCCGTACACGGTGGGCAACGGCGCATTCACGACGCGTTCCACGCCGGTCCGCTGCGGGGTCTTCTTGCCGAGTACGCCTATGTTTTCTGTCATGATTCTCGAGTTCCTAAGCAGAGACGAAAGGCCGTGAGGATATGAGTGGTTCACCAAAGCGGTCGGCGGCATACGGCCCGGTCCACGGTCTGTTGCCGGCGGATACTACAGAAGATGTACGGAAACGGGGCGCCGACGTCTCACGGCAGATCGCGGTCCTTCCCGTCGGCAGCTTCGAGCAGCACGGCCCGTTCCTGCCGCTGGCGACCGACACCCTGGTGGCGTGTGCCGTCGCGCGGGCGATCGCCGACGCGTACCCGGTGCACCTCCTGCCTCCGGTGACGATCGGCTGCTCGCACGAGCACGCGGCCTGGCCGGGGACCGTCTCCATCTCCTCCGTGACCCTTCACGCGGTGGTACGGGACATCGCCGACTCGCTGCGCCGGTCCGGTGTGGACACCCTGGTGGTGGTCAACGGACACGGCGGAAACTACGTACTCGGCAACGTCGTTCAGGAATCCTCCGCCCGCGGCGAGCGCATGGCCCTGTTCCCCGCCCCGGAGGACTGGGAGACCGCGCTCCGGCACGCCGGTGTGGAAACCTCACTGCTCACCGACATGCACGCGGGGGAAATCGAGACCTCCATCCTTCTGCACACTCATCCCGAATTGCTCCGACCCGGTTATGAGACATCCGATCATGTCGCCGACGACCGGCGCCAGTTGCTCACACTGGGAATGTCCGCCTATACCGATTCCGGTGTCATCGGCCGCCCTTCGCTGGGCTCCGCGGAAAAGGGCAGGGAACTTCTCGTGAGCCTGGCGGATTCCTTCGGCGCGTATTTCTCGATGCTCACCGCCAGTGGCGGCAGCGACGCGTAGTCCGGGGCGAGCGGCGCGCGGCCGGGGGCGTCCTGGGCCGGGGAGACGGGTGCGGGCGCCTGTGCCGGCACGGGTGCGGGTGCGGGCGCGGGTGCCGGCGCGGGTACGGATGCCGGCGCGAGTGCCGACTCCGGCGCGGGTGTGGGTGCGGATGCCGGTGGGGTCGTGGTGGTGGCGGCCGTCCGGCGTCCGGCGCGCAGGCCGGCGTACCAGCGGGCGACGAGCACGATCACGCCGGGCAGGCTCGCCGCGAGGCTGAGCACTCCGTAGACCACGGCGACGGTCAGGCCCCGGCCCGCGCCCAGTCCCGCGGCGCCGAACGCCCAGGCGGCGACGCCCTCACGGGGGCCCCAGCCGCCGACGTTCAGGGGCAGCGACATGGCGAGCAGCGCCAGGACGGCCAGCGGCAGCAGCTCGGTCACCGCCGCGCCGACTCCGGCGACGCGGGCGGCGAGGACGAACATCGCCAGGTACCCGGCGAGGACGACGGCGGAGGAGACGAGGACGCCCGGCCCGTTGCGCCGGGACAGCAGTCCTTCGCGTGCCTCGGCGAGCGCCGACCGCAGTGCCCGGCCCCGATGTGACGGCCTCGGCCGGTTCATGCGCAGGGCGAGGACGACCGCGCAGGCGCCCAGCGCGGCGAGGCCCACCAGCGGTGCCGTCTGCCGGAGGTCGTCCCGGACCGGGGACGGCAGGGTCAGCAGCATCACGGCTCCGGCGGCGAACAGCGCGAACTGTCCGGCCATCCGCTCCAGGACGACGGACCGCACCCCGCGGCCCAGATCACCGGTGCTCTGCCCGTGCCGCACCGCGCGATGGACGTCGCCGAGTACGCCACCGGGCAGGGCCGCGTTCAGGAACAGGGCACGGTAGTAGTCGGCGACCGCCGGGAGAAGCGGCAGCCGGATGCGCAGACCGCGGGCCACCAGCGCCCAGCGCCAGGCACTGAACACCGTGGTCACCAGCCCGATGCCGAGTGCCGCCAGCAGGGACGGCCCGTCGATCCGGCGCAGTCCGTCGACGAAGACACCGGTGCCCAGGCGCCACAGCAGCACCGCGAGGATGACGACGCCGGCGAGGGTGCCGAGGCGGGTGCGTCCGGCGGGGGTGTTGAGCCGGGCGAGAAGGGCGCGGAGGCCGGTACGGGTGCCGGTGTGTACGGGGTCCGGCGGAGATGTCTCCGGCTCCGTCCCCCTTCCCGTCACCGGGGCCACCGTATCCGGGACCGCCGTATCCGGGGCCGGCGTGCCCCGTACCGGTGTCTCCGCAGCCCTGGCAGTCACGCCGCGCCGCCCGCCGGCCTGCACAGGGCGAGCAGGTCGGTGTGGTGGACGACGACCCGCAGGTCGCCTGCGGCGCAGGCCTCCAGGCGTTCGGTCAGGTAACGGCCCGCGGGCTCCGCCAGTTCGGGCCGTTCCTCCACGGCCGCGCCGACCCAGCCCCGCAGCCACTGCGCGGTCAGCTCGGCCTGCTCGGGGCCGAGCCGCCAGGGGCTCGGGTTGAGCCGTACGGTCGCCCCGTGTTCGGAGAAGGCCTCCGCGGCCGCGGTGGCCGCGTCCGGGCCGAGCAGTCCGCCTCGCTTCTGGTGGGCGTTGAACGCCTCGGTGATCTCCTGGTCCAGCGGGTGCGGCGCGGTCAGTTCGACCCGTCCGGCCACCGACAGTGTCAGCAGCGCCGGGCAGCCGGCTCCGGCACAGGCGGCGGCGAGGGCGTCGACGTCCTCGCGGGTGAGGACGTCGAGGAGTGCGGACGCCGTCACCAGGGAGGCGCCGGCCAGGGCGTCCGCGGTGAGCCGGGCGACGTCACCGCGCCGGGTCTCCACGCTGACACGGCTGCCGTCGGCGGCGGACCGCGGGGAGGCGACGGCGGCGAAGTGCAGGAGGTAGGGGTCCCGGTCGTGCAGGACCCAGTGCTGGGCGCCGTCCAGGCGGGGCGCGAGCCAGCGGCCCATCGAGCCGGTGCCGCAGCCGATGTCGTGGATGACGAAACCGTCGGCCCGCTGGGGCAGGTTGGCGAGCCGGATGCGCAGCGGGTCGAGCAGGTCGTGGGCTCGCGCGAAAGCGTCGGCGGGCTCGCGCAACTGGAGCCACTCGGGCGCGTACCGGGCGGGTTCGTCGGCCTCGGAATCGATGTCGCTCTCCGTCCCCCGCAGTCGGAGGGTCGCCCGCTCACCGGGACGCGGTGCGGGTCCGGCGCCGGGGATGACGGACCGGGCGTCCTCGTCCCGGGGGCCGGGCTGGGCCGGGATCGCACCGGTGCCGCCGGTGCCGCCGGTGTCCGTGGCCATGGCCGTACTCGTGCCGGTGCTGCTGCCGGCCTGCTGTGTCGTCGCCTGGTCGGTCATGCGGCCCTCCGGGGTTCGGTAGGAAGCCGGCGCAGTACCGTCGCCAGGCTCTGTGCGGTGCTCGCCCAGCCGCCGAGCGCGGCGCGCCGGCCGCGCGCGGCCGCCTTCAGCCGGCGGCGGACGTCCGCCTCGCCGAACCAGCCGCGTAGTTCGACGGCGATGGCGGCGGGGTTCTCCGGCGGGACGAGGATGCCGGGCACCCCTCCGTCGGGTGCGCGGCCGACCGCCTCGGGCAGGCCGCCGACATCGGTGGCCAGGACCGGGATGCCGCGTGCCAGCGCCTCGGTGACCGCCATGCCGTACGTCTCGGCGTACGAGGTGAGGACCATCAGGTCGGCGGTGGCGTAAGTGGCGTCGAGCTCGGCACCGGCTTTCGGACCCGTCAGCTCGAGCCGGTCCTTGAGACCGTGCTTGCCGATCAGGTACCGCAGATGGGTGACGTACTCGGGGTCGTGGGCGAGCCCGCCGACCAGGGCGCAGCTCCACGGCAGGTCGGACACCGCGGCCAGTGCCTCCACCAGCCGGTGCTGTCCCTTGCGCGGGGTGACGGCGGCGACGCAGAGCAGCCGGGAGACGCCGTCGGTGCCGGAGGCGAGGGGCGCGATGTCGGCGCCGGGAGCGGCGACGTGGACGCGGTCGGGTGCGAGACCGTGGTGGGAGACCAGGCGGCGTACCGCCCAGTCGCTGGTGCCGATCACGGCGGGCACCGCACGCAGCACCGTACGCTCGCGGGCGTCCAGGTCGGCGGCGACGGCCGGGGCGAGTCCGGTCTCGTCGCCGAGCGGGAGGTGGACGAGGACGGCCATGCGCAGCCGTTCCGCCTCCGGGACGACGATCTCGGGGACCCCGCAGGCGACCAGTCCGTCCAGCAGGACGACGGTGCCGTCCGGCAGTTCGCGCAGGGTGCGGGCTAGTGCGCTGCGGGCGGCGGCGTCCGGGCGGGGCCAGTCGCCGGCCACGGTGTGCCGTTCCACCTGCCAGCCGAAGCCGGGCAGGTCCAGGCACACGCGCCGGTCGTACGCGTTGCCGCCGCTCGGCACCGACGGGTCGTCGACGCCCCCCGGCATCAGGAAGTGCACGCGGCGCAGGGACATGGGGATGATCCCTCCGTTCCATCGGGCGGAGGCCTGGCCGGCGGCGGCCGGGGCAGGTGTCTGGGCGGTGGCCTGCGCGGGCGCCTGGGCCGATGACTGCTGCGGAACGTAGTCCAGGCGGGCGCGGTCGACGTCCTTACCGGTCACGTCGACGGCCTTGTCGGCCACGTCGATGCTCGTGTCGGTCACAGCTCACGCTCGTAACTCGCCCAGGCGATGTGCGACTCGTGCAGGGTGACGGTGAGCCCCGTGATGCCCTTGGCGCCCTCCCCCAGCGCACCCTTGTGGATGCGCTCGGCGAGCCGGTCCGCGATGACCTTGGCCAGGTACTCCGTGGAGGTGTTGATCCCCGCGAAGTCCGGTTCGTTGTCGAGGTTGCGGTAGTTCAGCTCGCCGGCCACGGCCCCGAGTTCCTGTGTGGCCAGGCCGATGTCGACGACGAGGTTGTCCTCGTCCAACTGTTCGCGCCGGAACGTGGCGTCCACGAGGAACGTGGCCCCGTGCAGGCGTTGGGCCGGTCCGAAGACCTCGCCGTGGAAGCTGTGGGCGATCATGATGTGATCGCGGACGGTGATGCTGAACAACGGACGACCCTCCAGGTGCGGCGCGTCTGCTCCCCGGCCGATCGCCGCCGGGGATGCCGGGTAGTACGGCCGTACGCCTCCCGGCGTTCAGCGTCGGATACGTCTTTTCTCAGGTCAGGGCCCGGAGCTGTCCTCGGGCGGTCCGCGGAGCGGACCCGGGCCCTCTGTCCGGGCCCTGAACCGGGGTCAGCCTGCGGCGGTCTCGTCGTAGCGTACGAGGTGGCACAGTGCCGGGACCTCGCCGGAGGCGAGGCGGGGCATGAGGGCGGGCAGTTCCGCGAACTGCGACTCGCCGGTGATGAGCGCGTCCAGGGCCGGGTCGGCCAGCAGGTCGAGGGCGAGGGCGAGCCGGTCGGCGTAGCTGCGGCCGGGGCGGGCCGGGGAGACCGTGCCGACCTGGCTGCCGCGGATGACGAGCCGTCGTGAGTGGAAGTCCTCACCCAGCGGGAGGCTCACCTTCCGGTCGCCGTACCAGCTCAGTTCGATCACCGTGCCCTCGGCGGAGAGGAGTTCGAGGGACCGGGCGAGGCCCTGTTCGGTGGCGCTGGCGTGGACGACCAGGTCGCATCCGCCGAGGGCGTCCGCGGGCAGCGCGAAGCCGACGCCGAGGGCCTCGGCGGTCTTGGCGCGCGCCGGGTCGGCGTCGACGAGCTGGACCCGTACGCCCGGGAAGCGGGCCAGCAGCGCGGCGACCGAACTGCCGACCATGCCGCCGCCGACGACGGCGATCCGGTCGCCGATCAACGGCGCGGCGTCCCACAGGGCGTTGACGGCGGTCTCCACGGTGCCGGCGAGCACGGCCCGGCGGGCGGGCACGGTGTCGGGCACGGGGGTCACCGCGCTCGCCGGGACGACGTAGCGGGTCTGGTGCGGGTAGAGGCAGAAGACCGTCCGCCCGACGAGTGTCCTCGGCCCTTCCTCCACCACGCCCACGTTGAGGTAGCCGTACTTCACCGGTCCCGGGAAGTCGCCCTCCTGGAACGGCGCGCGCATCGCGGCGTGCTGGCTCTCGGGCACGTGGCCGCGGAAGACGAGGGTCTCCGTGCCGCGGCTCACGCCGGAGTACAGCGAGCGCACCAGCACCTCGTCCTCGCCCGGTCCGGGCAGGGGGACTTCGCGGATCTCACCTCGTCCGGGCGAGTCGAGCCAGAACGCATGAGCGGCGTGGTTCATCGAATTCCTCCTGAACGATCGACACGTTGCACGCGTACCGAGAGGTGCACAGGCCGCGCACAAGGTAGCGGCGGTGATCGACTCTGTCACATGGCCGGAGGGTGTTCGGTGGCCCTGAACAACAGTTACGACGCAAGGCTCGTACAGCAGGAGACCGCCGTGGGGGCGGGCATACAGGTTCTGCTGCTGGCGCTGATCGGTACGGTGATCGGCATGGGCCCTGCGGGCTGGCTGACCGGCCTCGCGTTCGCGATCGCCACCTGGGCGGTGCTCTCCCGGGCCCTGCACCGGTCCCGGCTGCGCTCGTTCGGCGCGGCCAACCGGGTCACGCTCGGCCGGGCGATCCTGGTCGGCGGGGTGACCGCGCTGGTGGCCGACTCCTTCCAGGACTCACCGCCCGTCACCCTGTTCGTCGGCCTGACCGCGGTGGCCCTCATCCTCGACGGGGTGGACGGCAAGGTGGCCCGCAGGACGGGCACCTCGACGCCGCTGGGCGCCCGCTTCGACATGGAGGTGGACGCGTTCCTCATCCTGGTGCTCAGCGTGTACGTGTCGATGGCGATGGGGCCCTGGGTGCTGCTGATCGGCGGTATGCGGTACGTCTTCGTCGCCGCGGCCCGGGTGTGGCCGTGGCTGAACGCCGCGCTGCCGCCGAGCACGGCCCGCAAGACGGTGGCCGCGCTCCAGGGCGTACTCCTGCTGGTGGCGGGCGCGGACCTGCTGCCGCACCTGGTCAACGTCGGGGTGGCGGCGCTGGCGCTGGGGCTGCTGGTGTGGTCGTTCGGCCGGGACGTACTGTGGCTGTGGCGGACCTCGCGGGTGCGGCCCGCCCCCGTCGAGCGGCCGGCGCGGGAGCTCGTCGCGCGGTGACACCCGGCCGGCCGCGGTGGCCGGCGCGGACTCCGCGGTCGGTCACCCGGCGTTCGCCTCGTCCGGATCGTAGGGGGACGGGGGCGTGTTCTCGGGGTCCAGGATCTGCAGAGCGCCGTGGATCCAGCCGCCCGCCTTGCCCGTGTTCAGTGCGAAGCGGGTATGGGAGAGCGGGCGGGTCAGCGGATTGCGGCGGTGGGCACGGGCCGCCTTCTCCGCGCCCTGAAGGGCTCTGACGGCGAAGGCGAGCCGGAGCTGAAGGTCGCGGGGGACCTCGACGTCGACCAGGTCCGCGGCGCAGGAGGCGACCTTCTCGGCGACGCCCTCCAGTTCGGCGGCCCGGCGGATACTGGACGGCCCCTGGAAGGACGCCAACAGCTCGCGTACCTCGTGCAGTTGGGTTATGGCTTCGGAACTCATGCGTACAGCATGCCTCAACGGGGAGTGAGCCCCCGCACGGCACCGCGCCGACGACGGACACGTGCGGTCCGCGCCGGAACACCGGGAGCCGAGGACCGAGAGCCGAGGACCAAGCACCGGGAGCCGAGGGCCAAGGACCGGGAGCCGAGGACCGAGGGCCAAGGACCGGGAGCCGAGGACCGAGGGCCAAGGACCGGGAGCCGAGGACCGAGGGCCAAGGACCGGGAGCCAGGGAAGACCGAACGGGCTTGTGGTGTCCCATCACCCGCGCCGGGGCAGCAGTCCCACCGCCGCCGCGGTGACGCCGGCCAGGACCAGCCAGGGCACCGCCGGGGGCATCCCCGCGTCCAGCAGGGTTCCGGTCGCCGAGCTGCCGAGCAGCACGATGAGGCCGGAGACGGAGGACAGCGCCCCGGTGTAGAGGCCGAGCCGGCCGTCCTCGGCGAGGTCGGGGACCCAGGCACGGGCCACGGGTGCGACCAGCATCTGGCCGAAGGTGAGCAGGACGACGAAGGCGGCCACCGGCGCCAGCTCGAGGGCGCCCGGCCATTCCTCGGGCCGCGTCGTCGCGGCCGCGCCCGCCACCACCGCGAACCCGGCCGCGATCAGCAGCAGACCGGCCGCCATGGACCGGCGCATCGCCGTCCGCTCCCCCGCCCAGCGGGTCACGGGCAGTTGGGCGGTCACCACCAGCAGCGAGGACAGCGCGAACAGCCAGGCCAGCGAAGCCTGCGATCCGGTGACGCGCTCCACCTCGGCGGGCAGCGCGACCTTGGCGAGGGACCGCCAGAAAGGCCTCGGCGCCGGGGACGGACGGGTCGGTGTGCAGATACACGGACCGGTAACCACCGTCGGCCGCGGCGAAGTCGAGCAGCTCGTCGACCAGGCGCCGGGCGAGTCCGCGCCTGCGGTGGCCGGGCCGGACGTACACGCGCCGCACCTGCGCGGTCTCGCCGGAGGGATACCGCTCGGCGAGCTCCCACGGGTTCGGCGGGGGGCGGGCCCCCGGGAGTCGAGCGCCGCGGTGGCGACGACCTCACCGGCACCGCTGCCGTCGCCGCTCCTGTCACCGCTCCCGTCGCCGCTGTCGCCCTCTGGGTCGATCGCGACGAGGAGGGTGTGACGCGGCGGGGCGAGATAGGCGGCGGACGGGTCGATGATGTCGCCGTGCCAGCGGGGCACGTACCCGGTTTCGAAGTCCCGGTAGACGGTGTCGAGCATCACGGCTCGCGCACGGTCGAGGTCTGCCGGACCCGCGGTCCTGATGAGATAGTCACGCACTTGCACAGCATGCGCATTAAGCCATGTTCCGCCGGATGGCGGGTCGGCCGTGCCCTCACCCACACGGTCCGGACGTCCGTCCCCTCGCCGAGGTGACCATCAGGCCGCAGACCATGAAACGGGCGGCGGCGCATCGTCGGCGATGACGTCTCACGGGAGGGACGGCGCCGGTGAGGCAGTCCGGACCGCAGGCCGCTCAGGACGGCAACCGGCCCGCGGAGCGGGGGGCCAGTCCGGAGCGGCCCCCCAAGGGACGTGCGGACGCGTGCCGCAAAGGACGTACTGCGACACCCGTCCTGTTGCGAAATTCCCACTACGCCAGAAGTACTCCTGCAATGCCGAGTGCAGCGAAAACCGCGATGATGATCAAAGCTTTCCTTGCGGATCGACTACGCGCCGATCCGGTGCCACTGGTGATCATCATGCCACTGGCGCCAACCAATGCGATCAGCGATACCGCAAGCAGCCCATAACTGACGATCTTCATTTCTGGCATCCTTCCCAGAATATGCAGGACGCCCCACCAATGCCACCTGCTCTACCGGTTGTGAGACTGATATCGCCAAGCATCTGCGCCGTGACCGCTCCTGCCGCCAAGACTCCCCCACACCCGTCACCACACTGACGACACCCAGGGTCACCACGGTGTTTTCTCCGACAGAGGGTGCCAGTCCGGTGGGAGCGGTGTCGCTGATGGGGTCATCAGCGGCGTAGAGGTAGGGATTCTTCTCCTGACCCGCCGGAGTCGGGCTGGGTGAAGCGGCCCAATTACAGATCGTAGTAGCGGTGCCCCACCTTGTACAGGCCGGTCGGACCGAGGCGGGTACCAGCGAAGCAGAACAGCCGTGGAACAGCTTCGATCGGTGTTTTGCGCGTCAGGGCCCGCCGGGCCGTAGCGCCGAGGAACATGGGGGAAATCAACGAAGGAGTGGCCTGTGTCTTCGCAGCCGCCACCCCGCCGACTTCGTTTACGAATGTCGCCTCCATACCCGGACAACGACAACCGCCAACTCAGGACCGACACTCCACGGAAGTATTAGATCCGAGAGGGTGGACCCTCACTTCCCATACTCTTAAAACGCCAAGCCATGAGAGCCCAAAGTGCGGCAACAATGAAAAGACTGATCCACGCTTCATTGACCCCTTGAGTCATAACAAGGTAAATCAAGAAAAGGACGCACGGCATCATGGCAATAGTTTCCCATCGCAGATTTCTACGGGTTCTTTCGCCGACAGTGAAGCGTCCCCGCGCCATACCGTTCCTTCCGTTCATCAGCGCGGGAGGGAGCGGAGCCCCTCCCACACCTTCGAATCTGCCCAACGCCCCGTCAGGCAGCGCCCACCAACCGCTCTCACGACCTTGACGGAAAAGTGTCTGATGACGAGTCGCCTCAAAGGACGCGGCATCTGGCGGCTCTCCTACGTACGCTCCTTCACTCTGCACACGTGGACAGCGTTCGATATGCGCCCCACGCTGTCCATGCCTCGCGAGGACCTCCCCGCGACGGGCGAACCCGGCAGACCCTGCCCTCCTGCCGCGCGCACCCACCTCTGGCCTCCGCTTGACACTCGGTCGAGTCCGACGAGATGAGCGAGCCACCGTCCAGGAATGCTGGAGCCAAACCACCGACCGGGCCAGGATCTCGACGTGAAGCCGCCGATCGCCCGCCGCGGCACCGAGCGCGACTCAGGTTTGGCACCCAACGATGTTGCGCCGAAAGGGCGTTCGCCCATCTGAGCTGATTCCGCCGGCTGCGGATCCGCCGGAAGACTCGCGACGACACCCACGAAGCCTTCCTCACCCTGGCCTGCGCCCCCATCCGCCGGCGCCGGTCGGCGTCGGCCGGACATCGCGCCTGTCGAACTCTTCCATCACCAGTCGCCCGGGCCCCGTTCCGTCAGGAGTCCAAGCCTCCAGGGTCGTTCGTCCGGGTGAAAGGCGCGATGAAGCGGGCCCGACACGCGACGATGGATTTGACACCGTCACGGCCACACCCTTAAAACCTAGCGACATGACATTCATTTTCAAAACAGTGGAGTGTCGATGAGGATCGCGTTCGTCGGCAAGGGCGGCAGCGGCAAGACCACGATGTCGGCCCTCTTCTCCCGTCACCTGGCCGCCGCCGGCGCCCCGGTGCTCGCCATCGACGGCGACATCAACCAGCACCTGGCCGAGGCGCTGGCCCCCGCCGGGGACACCCCGGTGACGCCCTCTCCCCTGGGCCCGCGACTGCACGACATCAAGACGTACCTGCGCGGCACCAATCCTCGCATCACCTCCACCGAGTCGATGATCAAGACGACCCCGCCCGGCCGCGGCTCACGTCTCCTGAGCCTGCTCGGCGACGACGAACTGCACACGCGGCACGTCTCCCGGGCCGGCGGCGTCCCGCTGATGGCCACGGGCCAGTTCGACGACAACGACCTGGGCGTGGCCTGCTACCACTCCAAGCTGGGCGCGGTGGAGCTGTACCTGGGCCACCTGATCGACGGCCCCGGCGAATACGTGGTGGTCGACATGACCGCCGGCGCCGACGCCTTCGCCTCCGGCCTGTTCACCCGCTTCGACCTGACCTTCCTGGTCGCCGAACCCACCCGTAAGGGCGTCTCCGTCTACCGCCAGTACCGGGACCACGCCCGCGAGTTCGGCATCCGCGTCGCGGTCGTCGGCAACAAGGTCACCTGCGAGGACGACCTCCTCTTCCTCAAGGAACAGGTGGGCGACGACCTCCTGACCCACCTCGTGCACTCGGACTGGGTGCGGGCCGCGGAGCAGGGCAGAACCCCGCCGACCGCCCCGGACACCCCGACCGCCTCCGGCTCCCCGAACGCTTCGGACCCCCTGAGCGCACTGGAGCCCCACAACCGCCACGCCCTGACCGTCATGCGCGAGGCCGTCGACTCCCACCCCCGCGACTGGGACCGCCTCCACCGCCACGCCGTGGAGTTCCACCTGCGCAACGCCCGCTCCTGGGCCGATGCCCGCACCGGCGAGGACCTGGCCGCCCAGGTGGACCCGGAGTACGTCCCGGGGCCGGCGACATTGCCCTTCTGACACGCCGCCCGACCCTCGGCACCGACTCCCGGCACCGACTCCCGGTCCCGCTCAGGAGGCCTTCGCGTGTCCCACGCCGCCAGGACAGGCAGCACCCGGGCGGGATCCGACAAGGGGTGACCCTTCCGGTGAGGTTCCCCCGACACGCGGGAGGTGCCGTTCAGCCGTTCAGCCGTTCAGCCGTTCAGGAAGGGCTGCCGGGATTTCGGTTTCGATCGTCCGGTCGTTGCCTGGTGGGCGTAGTGCTTCTCCTCGAACTCGACGGGGCCGAGGCAGCCGAGCCGCTTCTGGACGCGCCGGGAGTTGCAGGACCCGTCGACGGCCTGCGCGCTCCCCTCTGTACGCGGCGGCCCGCGCCGGCAAGGGCATGCGCACACCATTGCGTCCGCACCCGGCATCACCTCCCCGCTCGCGCCGGACACCCGCGCCCACAACAGGCTCCTGCGCGGCATTCGAGTTCTGGGCGAGCGGGTCCGCCGCAGAGCCCGAGCAACGCCGGCGCGCGCTGCAGCACAGCACGCTCAGCCCTGGCCGGCTCGGACGCATCGCCCGAGCCGCGCTCGTCCTCGACACCTCATGGAAGTGAGAGCCTCTGAGGAAACGCCACTGCTCTCCTCCCGTGCCGCGGCCCGATGTGGTGAGTGGCCCACCGGATCCGGCGCGGCCGTTTCATGACGAACCGAGCCGTTTTCCAGTCCCGTTCGAGGAGTTCTCCACGAGGGCCCGGACAGCCTTGTCACCTCGCCGGGGCTTGGAGTGGTCCGGGGTGGGCTGGGACCGACGGGGCTGTATCCGGTGCCGGGGTCCGGCCGCCGGCCGGGGAAGCCCACCTCGGGGCGGTCGCCGGGTGACGGTACGTACGGGGCCCCGGAGGCTGAGGAGAGAAGAGAGCCGGCGACGGTCGCGCGGTGCGATGTCCGCCAGCCAGATTCTCACGGATGTGACGACGGCCCGAACACGGGCCGGCCACACGTCGAGCCCACTGACTCGGCATCAGATCCGAGGCCAGTTGGTCTTGACGGGGCCCTGCCTGGTATGCCGGTCATCCCGTTCACGACGGGACAGCGATACGTTCGTAAGCTCCGGGAAGACTGCGGGCATTACTTGAAACAACCGGTGGGATATGCAGCCGTAGTGTGAATGGGGCACAGTTTGCCTGCCTGCCTGCCTGGTGGCAGCGGTAAGGAAAGGATTCTCATGCCCCAGCTGGCCGTCTTCGACCTGGACGGAACGCTCGTCGACACACCCCGCGCCATAGTGGAGACATTCACGGCCACGTTCACCTCCCTCGGCGTCGCGGAGCCCGACCCCGGGGCAGTACGGGCCACGATCGGACTGCCCCTGGAACAGGCCTTCGGACGGCTGCGGGGCCTCCCCCCGGAGCACGAACAGGTCACCAAGGGCGTGCGGCAGTACCAGATCTGCTTCAAGGAACTCATCCTGCCCAGGGCCTCCGAGCTTCTTTTCCCCGGTGTGGCCGACGGTCTGGACACGCTCCGCAGTCAAGGCATCCTCCTCGCCGTCGCGACCAGCAAGTTCCACGCCAGCGCCGACGCCCTGCTCAAGGCGGCCGGACTGCGCGACCACTTCGCCGAGGTCGTGGGAGCCGACCAGGTGATCCATCCCAAACCTCACCCGGAACCAGGGCTGTTGGTTCTCGAGACCCTAGGCGTTCCCGCCGGGCGGGCCGTGATGGTCGGAGACACTACCCATGACCTGAGGATGGCCCAGGCCGCCGGCATGCGATCGATCGCCGTCACCTACGGCATCCACGGTGTCGCGGAGCTCGCCACTGCCGAGCCGACCTGGACCGCCGACACCTTCGACGACGTCGTGAAGCTGCTCGGCGCCGCACTGCCGTCCATGGCGGAGGGGCCCGCAGCGTGACCGGACGTGCCACCGACTGGCTCCTGGCCCTCGCCGGGGGCGTGATCCTCACCCTGATGACCGAGTTCAACAGCCAATTGGCGTATCACACAACCGCCGTGTTCGCCTCCTGGGCTGCGCATGGCATCGGTGCCGTGGTCGCCCTGAGCCTGGTGGCCGTGACCGCTCGCGCCACCAGGCGTGCACGGCCGGAGCCGCAGTCGCAGTCGCAGTCGCAGTCGCAGTCGCGGAAGCTTGAGCGGACGCCGCGCTGGTTCTATCTGGGAGGCATCGCGGGCGCGTTCGTCGTGATCCTCTCCGCGATCAGCGTCAACAGCGAGCTGGCGCTCTCGGGCACCATCGCCCTGATGCTGACCGGGCAGGTCCTCTTCGGTATCGCCTCGGACCAGTGGGGGCTGCTGCGCATCCCCAAACTCCGCGTCACCCCGACCGCTCTCGGGACAGCCGCCCTCGTCCTCGCGGGCAGCGTGCTGATCGTCGTCGGCGGGGCGTGAGACGTGCTCCTGTACGTCCTGTTCGCGCTCGTCAACGGTGTGCTCATCGGCACCAGCCGTGCCGTCAACGGCCAGCTCAGCACTCGCGTCGGCGCCTTCAGAGCCTCCGTGTGGAACCACGTCGTCGGGTTCGCCTTCCTGACCGTGGTCCTGTTCGCCCTGTACAGCTGGCCGAAGGCGGGGTCCGCGCCACTCGCCGCCTACCTGGGCGGCGCGTTCGGCGCCCTCTTCGTGGCGGTCAACAGCCATGTGTTTCCCCGCCTCGGCGCGATGAACGCCTCGCTGCTCGTCATCAGCGGCCAGGTGCTGTCCGCGGTCACGATCGACTGCATCGAGCAGCGGGCGTTCCCGTCCGCGCTCCGGCTCGTCGGCGTCGTCCTCGTCCTCCTGGGGCTCTCCTTGCCTCGGCTGACCGAATGGGTCCGCAGGAACAGGAAGGAAACACCATCATGTCCGACCGGCTCGCAGACCGGGTCCTCGACCGGGAAATCGTCGACGACCTCCTGAACGACCGCTCGTACCACATCGAGTTCAACGGTCACCTCACCAACCATGCCAAGCACGCCGTTGTCGCACTGGCCGGACTGGGCGTCCCGGGCTCCGAGATCAAGGCTTACTACGACAACTACACGAAGCTCACCACTTACGGATTCGGCCTCGAACCGCCGAAGCCCGACCGGTTCACCATCACAGAGGCCAACTGGCGGGAACACCTCGGGCAACGGACCAGCTTCTGGTCGTACTGCGACTTCTTCGACCGGCAGGAGCGGGCACTCGGTCTCGACGAACTCACGCGCCGCTACGTGCCCGTGCTGCTGCCCGGCTGGGTCGGCGCCTTCACCCACGCCACCATCCACCTGGGCTGGGCGCTCGACATCGGCAGCCGCTGGATGGCGATCGAGGGCCTGGCGTACATGGCGTTCACCTACGTCGACTGCCACCCCGAACGCGCGGCAGACCACCCGGCCACCGACGACGCGTCTCCGGTCGACTCGCTGCTGCGCCTCGCGGGAGAGTGGGACGAACGCCGCGACGAGCTCAGGCACTGGGTCGCCGAGGTACTGGCCGACACCTCGCCCGTCGCGGACGGCCGGATACATCCCGAACTCCTGCGCTCAGGGCTGCAGTTCCACATCGCGCGCACGCTTGGCGAAGGGCACCCGCTCATCAACGCCACACCGGCCTGGGCCAACGACACGGAGATCGACTGGGAGCGGCTGTACTACGCGGTCACACTGCTCTACCTGGCCCGGCCCGGGGACTTCGTTCTCCTCCACCTGATCACCTCCCTGCACGCCGTGGAGCAGATCGCCGAGCGACTGCCCGCGGACCTGCGGCGCCACGCCGTCCACTGCTACTGGAGCGGACTGCTCGGCATCGTCTTCTCCGGTGGGGACTTCCCTCGTCGCCACAAGCTCGCGGCACTGCATGACCTCTTCCGCTCCGCCGTCGACGCCGAGTCCGCCTGCCAGGAGGACTGGCGCACGATCGTCGCCAGGGCGGTGCTGGAGGAGGAGCACAATCCGAAGCTCGCCCACGTGCTGCGCCGTGTCTGGGAGCGCAGCGGCCACCGCTCCGCATACCGGGTCGCGGCCGCACAGTTCACCGCGACCCCCGAGTTGCCTCCCACCTTCGAGAAACCGCCCACGGAATAGACCGGCCGGGGCCCCACCTCCAGACAAGGCAGAGCCGGCACACGGGTACAGGAGGAGCACCATCCATGTCGCAACTCCCTTACAAAAATGTGCACTTACTTCCGCAAACCAATCAACTACGCGCGTTGCACACGGTCGTCAGAGACCGTGATGCCCGGCGGGCGGACTTCGTCCACTACTCACGCCGCATCATCCGACTGCTTCTCGAAGCGGGACTCGACCAGCTCCCCTTCACCGGGCACGAGGTGACCACACCGGTCGGCGCCACCTACCACGGTCTCAGATTCGCGGTGAAGGTGTGCGCGGTGCCGGTCATCCGTGCCGGGGAGAGCATGGAGGCGGAGCTGCGGGACATCCACCCGGGCATCCGCATCGGCAAGATCCTCATCCAGCGCGACAAGCGGACCAAGATGCCGCGTCTGTACTACTCCCACCTGCCTGCCGACATCGCCGAGCGCCATGTACTGCTGCTGGAACCCATGCTGGCCACCGGCGGCTCGGCGAATGCGGCGATCGAGGTGCTGACCGGGGCCGGGGTGCGCGAGGAGAACATCGTCCTCATCGACTTCCTGGCCGCACCGGAGGGCATCACCAGCGTCCAGAACGCCCATCCACTGGTGAAGATCGTCACCTCGTCCATCGAGGAACGTCTCAACGAACACGCGTTCATGGTCCCCGGCATCGGCGACTTCGGAGACCGCTATTTCGGCACGACCGACACGGGGGCCAAGTGATCAGCACGATGTCGACCGCGGACCGGGCTTCGGAGTTACCGCCCCGTCCGGGCAGCGGGGTCTGCCTGCCCGACCTTCTGCTCCAGCAGGCCAGGACACGTCCCGACGTCATCGCGGTCACCGGCGACGGACCGGACTTGACCTACGGGCAGTTGGTCGCTGCCGCCGCACGCATGGCCACCCGCCTGCGTTCCCTCGGTGTGGGGCCCGACACCTGCGTGGGCCTGTACGCCGAGCCCTCGGCCGACCTGCTGGCCGGAGCATGGGGGATCCTCTTCGCGGGGGGCGCCTATCTGCCGCTGTCCCCGGAGTACCCCGAGGCCCGGCTGCGCCACCTGATCGAGGACAGCCGCACCAGCTGAACCTGACGACGGAGTATCTGGAGACACAGTGCGTACCGCTGGTGTCGTACCGCTCGGACGGCTTCCCGGCCTTCTACTGCGCCTCCAGCGGAATCCGCAGCCCGCACCGCATCGACGAACCGGAGGTGATCGCCCGCGTGGTGGAGAACCACTGGGCGGCGGGCAACAACAGCGCGGTCGTCATCACCACGCCCCCGCGCGCCGAGGACGCCGTCGACAGCGCCGTGGCCGAGGCTGCCGTGCAGGAGGCCCTGGCCGCCGCCGAACGCGACGGCGTCAGGGGCAGCTCGATCACCAAGTACCTGATGCGTGCCGTGAACAAGGCGACCGGAGGCCGCACCGCCCAGGCCAACACGGCGGTCCTCATCAGCACCGCCGAGGTGGGCGGGCACCTCGCCGCGGCCCACGCCCGGGTACGTCGCTGAGGTGACACCGGGTCCGGGCCGGCGCCCGGACCCGGCACCCGCGGTTCCCTTTCGCACCCTTCACGTACCGTTCGGCGGTGCGCCGGGACACCCCCGGCCCAAAGGGCCGCCCGGTGCACTCACGCGTGCGGCCGCGCCGGGCGGCACCGCACCGCTCAGGGCCACCGCGCCCAGGGCCGCAGCGCCGCTGTGAAGAAGCCGCCGACGATCGAGGGGCATGCGGGTACTCCTTCTGCGAGAACGAGTGGACAGGGCTGCCCGAGCGCCTGACGGACAGTGCCTGACAGCGTTGTCTGCCAGAGGTTCTCGGCTCGGACTGCCATGAGCGGGCCCACAGCTGAAGAGTCTGTGCAACGTCAGAAAGACAGATCCCGCAGAAAGACAGATCCCGTACCCGGCCGGCGCCCTCACCGGGCAACCGCACGGCTTGGACGCCGGGCTGCTGCCGTACGTCCTCGACACGATGGCGGCCGCACCGGGGCCCGCCGGGCACATCGCGACGCGCGGCGCGGCCCCCGGCGTAACTCGCCGTACGGATTTGAGTGGTCGGGCGTGCGGTCGGACCGCATCGGCGCGGGGCCACGTCATGCGTCAGGGGAAGCGGACGGTGACGGTGAGGCCGCCCGGCCGGCCGGGTTCGGCCGTCGCCTCGGTTCCGTGGGCCTCGGCGATGGAGCGGACGATGGCGAGGCCGAGCCCGTGGCCGGTGGTGCCGACGCGGTCCTGGGTGAGACGGCGGAAGGGCTCGAAGAGGTCCGGTATCCGGTCGGCGGGCACGGGGGGCCCGGTGTTGGTCACGGTCAGCGTGTGGCCTTCGAGCCGTACCCGGACCCGGCCGCCGGGGTGGTTGTACTGGATGGCGTTGCGGATGAGGTTGGTCAGCAGGTGGCGCAGCAGCAGCGGATCGCCCAGGACGGTCAGCGGCCGGTCCGACGTCACGGCCACGTCCACTCGGCCTTCCTCGGCCTGTGGGGCGAGTTCGGCCGCCACCAGCCGGGCCGCGGCCGACAGGTCCACGGTCTCGGTCTCCTCCAGGCCGCGGTCGCTGCGGGCGAGCAGCAGCAGTGCGGTGATCAGCTGCTCGGCCTCGCGGTTGGCGGTGAGGAGGTCCTCGCGTACTTCGGCGAGGCCGTCGGGGAGGGGGTCGGCGAGGCCGACCTCCAGGCTGGTGCGCTGGACCGCGAGGGGTGTCCTGAGTTCGTGGGAGGCGTTGGCGACGAAGCGCCGCTGGCTCTCGAACGATTTCTCCAGCCGGTCGAGCATGGTGTCGAAGGTGTCGGCGAGGCGGTGGAGTTCGTCGTCGGGGCCGGTGAGCGCCAGCCTCTGGTGCAGGTTGTGCTCGCTGATCCGGCGGGTGGTCTCCGTCATCGCGGCGACCGGCCTGAGTGCCCGCCCGGCCAGCCACCGGCCGAGCAGTCCGGCCAGCAGTGTCGTGACGAGCAGGCCGACGGCCGACCAGAGGACCATCTGCCGCAGGGCGGTGTCCTGCACCGCCTGTACGGTCTGGTCGATCTGGCGGACGAAGGCGATGCCGTCGCCGGTCGTGCCCGGCGGCGGAAAAGTTCCCTGAGGGTCCGTGGGCTGCGCGTACCCTCCGGAGGACTCGCCGGAGAACTCGCTGCCGCTCGGCGCGTCGATCTTGGTGATCTCGATCGCTTCGACCTGCCGGGCCGTCCCGTAGCGCGCGAGCAGCACCACGAAGGTCAGCAGCGCCGTGCCCGTCAGCAGGAAGAGCGCGGAGAAGGCCAGGGCCAGCCGGGCACGGAACGGCATGCCCCGCAGCAGCGTCCGCGGGTTCAGTCGCACAGCCGGTATCCCCGCCCCTTGTCCACGGTGATGAGGCCGGGGTCGCCCAGTTTGCGGCGCAGCCGGCTGATGGCGACCCTCACCGCGTTGGTGCGCGGGTCGAGGTTCTCGTCCCAGACGGTACGCACGAGTGCGTCGTGCGGCACCGCCGCCCCTCGTGCCTCCATCAGCAGGTGCAGGACCGCGAACTCCTTGGGTGTCAGTTCCAGGGGCCGGCCGTCCACGGACACCTCGTGCCGCGCCCGGTCCAGGGTGATGCCCTCATGTCGTAGCGCCACCCGTGGCGCCTTGGGCGTGCGGCGGCTGAGCGTCCGTATCCGGGCGACCAGTTCGGCGAAGTCGAAGGGCTTGGTCAGGTAGTCGTCGGCGCCGAGAGCGGTGAGCCCGTAGACCTTGTCCGTGATCTCGCCGGCCGCGGTCAGCATCAGGATCCGCGGCGGGTCGGTGAGTTCGCGCAGCCGTCGGCACACCTCGTCGCCGGTCATGACCGGCAGGTCGCGGTCGAGGATCAGCACGTCGTAGTCGGTGAGCAGGCACATCCGCTCGGCCTCGTCCCCGGAGACCGCGAGGTCGACGGCCATCGCCTGCCGGCGCAGACCGGTGGCGATCGTACGGGCGAGAACGCGGTGGTCCTCGGCCAACAGAACTCTCATGGGCCCCATGAAACCCGGCACGGCATTGCAGGGGGATAAGGACGGCGGAGCGGCATGTTCCCGACTCCCGACCGTCGCGGGGACCGGCATCGTGGGGCCGGCGTCCTTACGCCGCCGTAACGCGCTTATCCCGCCGCAAAGGGCGCCCTGCTTCTGTTGCGGCCATGAACTTCGTCAAGCGCGCGGGCATGAGCCTGCGTGCCAGGAAAGCCAGGACCGCCGCTCTGCTGGGCATCTTCGTCGTCATCTGCACCCTGCTGCTGGGCGGCTTCCTGCTGCAGGGCGCCACCGCCCGCCAGGAGGCGGAGGCGCAGCGGACCATCGGCGTCGATGTGACGCTGAAGGGCGAGGGCCTCACTCCGGCGCTGGCGGACCGGCTCGGTTCGTCCCCGCAGGTGCACCGGTACAACCCGCGGCTCCCGCTCGAGGCCGGGGCCCGCGGCCTCGAGCCGCTGGAGTCCGACGCCCCGGGGCCGGGCGGCGACCGCACCGGGGCAAAGACACCGCCTCTCAAGACACCGCCTCCCCTGGCATTGAACGGCGTGCGTGACTCGGGCCTGCTGCTGCCTTTCTCGTACGGCTCGAGCAAGATCACGGCGGGGCGTGGGATCACCCCCGAGGACGCCGGCCGCGGGGTCGCCGTGGTGGAGCAGCGGCTGGCCGAGAAGAACGGGCTCAAGGCCGGCGACACCCTTCGCGTGCGGTCGGCCGACGGAAAGCGCACCGTGCCGCTCACGGTCGTCGGGATCTACCGGGACTCGACGCCGGACCCGTCGAGGTGGGTGCCGCCGCACCAGCTGCCCGGCAACGTGCTCTACGTACCGGTCCGCACGGTGCAGCGGCTGAGCCCCGGCACGGCGGACCTCGCCGAAGCCGTCTTCAGGATCGGCTCCCCGGAACAGGCCGAGCAGCTGCACGCCGAGGCCCGGCGGCTCCTCGGCGGTGGGTCGTTCGACTTCCGCGTCAACGACAAGGCGTACAGGGACCAGGTCCGTCCGATCCAGCGGGCCGGGACCTTCGCCGGGCTGATCGTCTGGCTCACCGCCGTGGCCGGTGCGCTGATTCTGGGGCTCCTCGTGATGCTGCAGATCCGGGAGCGCCGCGACGAGCTCGGGGTGCTTCTGTCGCTGGGCGAGAAGAAGTGGAAGCTCATCGGCCAGCACGCCGTGGAAGTGGCCGCGGTCGGCCTGCCGGCCGTGGCCGTCGCCGCCCTGGCCGGTCACGTCGCCGTCCAGCAGGCGGGCGACGCGTTGCTCGCCCGCCAGGACCCCGCCCTCTCCCCGAGGGCCGGCTCCCCGGACACCCCGGCCGACTCGTCCGACTCGTCCGACTCGTCCGTGATGCGCGTCGAGCCCTCCGATCTCGGCAAGGTCGCCGGCATCGGCCTCGGAATCTCCCTGGTCTCCACCGTCGTCCCCGGCATCGGGATCCTCCGCCTCCACCCCCGCTCCCTCCTCACCGACAGCGAATAAGCACCGCACCGCTACAGAACGACCGCTACAGAACGACCGCTACGGAACAACCGATACGGAATGAGAGAGCCGACCGATATGAACTTCGTCAAACGGGCAGGGCTCAGCCTGTGGTCCCGCAGGGGCAGGACCCTGATCACCCTGTGCACCTTCCTCGTCATCTCCGTGATGGTGCTGGCCGGCGTAATGATCAAGGACGCGACGGCCCAGGCCAAGAACGAGGCCAAGCGCTCCGTGGGTGCCGAGGTCAACCTGGAGATGGACCTGGAAGACCTGAGCGCCGGCGGTGGCGTGGCCCCTCAGATCAGCGCCACGGCGGTGGACGAGCTGGGCACCTCCCCGCTGGTCCAGAAATACAACTACTCCATGTTCGACCGGGGCGTCCTCAAGGGCGGCACCCAGCTGGTGACCGAGGGCGTGGACGCCGCGGCCTCGGGCATGGGGCCCGGTGGCACCCCCACCACCGGAGTCCTCGACTCCGCGCTGCTGCCCGACTTCCGCAGCGGCAACTTCGAGCTCCTGTCCGGAGCCCACCTCACCGCCGCCGACAAGGACGAGCACCTGCTGCTGGTCGAGGAGCGGCTGGCCCGGAAGAACGGCCTCAAGACCGGCGACAAGATCACCCTGGGCGCGAACGAGGGCAAGGCCACGGCGGATTTCACGGTGGCCGGTATCTACCGGGATCCGCGCCCCAGTTCCGAGCCCGAGCCGGAGCACTTCGTCAACCCGGCCAACATGCTGTACGCGTCCGTGGGCGGATTCGCCCGGCTCAACGCCCCCGCGGACGAGTCCCTGCAGGTCAGGAAGGCGACCTTCCTCCTCTCCGACGCCGACGACCTGGGGAGGTTCAAGGAGGAGGCCGAACGGATCGCGGGTTCCGCGCTCGACGGGTTCACGCTGACCACGAACGACAAGGCGATCCGGCAGATGACGGGCCCGCTGGACAGCATCAGTTCCACGGCCGCCGTCGCGATGTGGCTGATCGGCATCGCGGGCGCCGCCGTCCTCGCCCTCCTCGTCAACCTCGCGGTCAAGCAGCGCCGCAAGGAGTACGGCGTACTGCTGGCCATGGGCGAGAAGAAGGGGAAGCTCATCGCCCAGCAGGCGCTGGAAATCGTCGCGGTCGCGGCCCTCGCCATCGGCCTGAGCTCCCTGTTCACCCAGAGCCTGACCCAGAGCGCGAGCCAGTCGCTGCTCGGCCGAGAGGCCGCCGCGGCCCGGCACAAGCTCGACTCCTGGCAGCCCCCGGCTCCCGGCACCACCGGCATCGACCAGGGCATCGACCCGGACGACCGGCCGGTGGAGAACGCCGACCCCATCGACAGCGTCGAAGTGCGCCTCGACCTGGCGGCCCTGGCCACCGTGGGCGGCGTCGGCCTCGGCCTGGGCCTGCTGGCCACTGCCGTCCCGGCCGCCGCCGTACTGCGGCTCACCCCCCGCACCATCCTCACGAAGGGCAAGTGACAGCCACCATGACCGGCGCCACCGAAACCAGCACCACCGAAACCCCGCCCGTCCTCCGCCTCGACGGCGTCAGCCACACCTACGCCGACCAGCGCCGCAGGACCACCGTGCTCAAGAGCATCGACTACAGCTTCCGGCGCGGCACCTTCTACACCGTCCTGGGGCCCTCGGGCAGCGGCAAAACCACCCTGCTCAGCCTCGCCAGCGGCCTCGACGCGCCCACCCGGGGCACCATCCGCTTCCGCGGTCAGGACCTGACGAAGCTCGGCCTCGGCCGCTACCGCAACAAGCACGCCGCCACGATCTTCCAGCACTACAACCTGCTCACCTACATGACCGCCCTCCAGAACGTCACCACCGCCATGGAGATCACCGGCGTGAAGCCGGACCACGGCAGCCGCAGGGCCCGCGCTCTGGAACTCCTGGAACGGCTCGGCCTGGACAGGAACACGGCCACGCGCAACGTCATGCGGCTCTCCGGCGGCCAGCAGCAACGTGTCGCCATCGCCCGCGCCCTGGCCTGCGACGTCGACATCCTCTTCGCCGACGAACCCACCGGAAACCTCGACGAGGACACCGCCCAGGGCATCATCGACACCTTCCGCGAACTGGCCCACGAACAGGACAAGTGCGTAGTCGTCGTCACCCACTCCCAGCGCCTGGCGGCACAGTCCGACCACGTCCTCACCCTGCGCAAGGGCAAGCTGACGGACGAGGTGAGACCACGCTGACCACACACCCACCCGGTGGTCGGCCGCGGACGGGGCCGACAAGACCTACAGCAACGGCCCCGTCCGCGAGTACCTGCGACGCCGGGACATTCGGCACACCATCCCGGAAAGGACCGACAGCCAGGCAGCCCGCCTACGCAAAGGCTCACACGGCGGACGGCCACCCGGCTTCGACGAAGAGCGGCACAAGAAACGCAACACCATCGAGCGCGCGATCAACAGGCTCAAGCAGTCCCGGGCCGTGGCTACCCGATATGACAAGCGCGGCTCCGTCTTCCTCGGCACTGCCACTGCGGCGGCCCTCGTCATCTGGCTCCGTACATGATCGGACGGGCAGGCCCTAGTCGCCGCCGGGCGCGGTGCTCTTCCTGCCCCGCGCATCGGCGACTACGTACGGCAGCCCGGGAAGGATCAGCACCGGGGCCGCCCACAGCGGAAAGGTGAACAGCGCCCCGTCGCCGCCCAGCCACAGGGAGAGCAGCACTGCGGCCGAGCCGGCGACAAGGGCGACCGCCAGGCTCCCGCCGAGCCCCAGACTGCCGCGCCGCAGCTCCCAGGCGACCGTGACCGCTGCGAGGACGGCCCAGAAGACGACATCGTCCACGCTCACGACCCGTTCGGTGGTCCACCGGACCAGACACGTGGCCAGTACCAGCCAGCCGATCACGGAGCAGACCGTCGCCGCCGCGCGCAGCAGTCGGCGGGAAAACGGAGCGCGGGCCCGCGCCCAGGACGCGGCGAACTTCTTGACGTCGTCGCCCACGACGTCCTGGGGCGTGCGGCCCGCGGCCACCGCGTCCTCCAGATGAGCGGAGAGCTCGTCGAGCATCTCCCGGACAGATCCGTCGTCGAGGCCCCGGTACTCCCAGTTGCTGCGGCAGACCGCGAGTATCTGCTGGTTCGTCATGGTGCGCTGGTCCGTCATGGTGCGCTGGTCCGTCATGGTGCGCTGGTCCGTCATGGTGCGCTTCCCCCCGTGGGTCCGGTGGCGGTCAGGATCCGCTCCACACGCCCGCTGAAGGCGTGCCACACGGCCCGGCCGCTCACCAGTTCGGCACGTCCCGCTTCGGTCAGGCGGTAGTACTTGCGTGGGGCGCCACCGCTGGCCGACGGGGCGCGGTACGAGGAGATGATCCCCTCCCGCTCCAGCCGGGCGAGCAACGGATAGATACTGCCTTCACTCACGAGATCGAGCCCGTTGTCGGCGAGTGCCGCTACGAACTCGAAGCCGTAGCGCGGCCGTTCGGCGATCAGCGACAGCAGGCACAGATCGAGCACTCCGCGCAGCAGCTGACTACGACGCTGGTCACCGGTAGCGGGCAGCCCCTTTGTCATGCGGTACAAGATAGTCAGCCATTTTCATGCGCCGCAAGATACTTGCGGCGCACGACAATGAGTGGCTCCAGCGGTGCGGGTACTCGCGACAGGTCCGACTCCGGCATGATCGGCCGGACAAGTCCTAGCCGGTCCGCACCCACGGCCGCAGCTTCTCCGGATTGCGGACCGCCCAGATCCGGGTGACGCGGCCGTCGGCGACATCGAACGAGGCCACGGTCATGACGGCTCCGGCACGCTGGGCCACCAGACCCGGCACACCGTTGACCGACCGCTCCAGGAGTTCGAGCCCCGGAGCCTTGTCGGCGATGGCGACCATGTACTGGGCGATGCGCGCACCGCCTTCGATCGGGCGCAGGACGGCACCGACCATGCCGCCGCCGTCGGCGGTCATCACGGCGGCCGGGTCGAGGAGGTCGACGAGGGCCGCGATGTCCTTGGTCTCCCATGCCTCTTTGACCTGCCGCACCACGTCGGCCTGCCCGGCCGCCGTCACCGGAGCCCGCGCGACGCGCGCCCGCCGCCGGGCGGAGGCCGCGAGCTGCTTGCAGGCCGCGGGAGTCCGGCCGAGGATGTCGGCGATCTCGGCGAAGGGGTACCGGAAGACGTCGTGCAGGACGAACGCCACCCGCTCGGCGGGTGTCATCGACTCCAGGACGACGAGGAAGGCCATGGTCACCGATTCGTCCAGAACCATCTGGTCGGCGAGGTCGGTGCCACGGCCGTGGTCCCACTCGGCATGGTCGGGCAGCGGATCGGGCAACCACACGCCGACATAGCGTTCACGCCGGGCCCGCGCCGATCCGAGCACGTCCAGGCAGATGCGACCGGTCACCGTCGTCAGCCAGGCGCCGGGGGATGCGATCTCGTCCCGCCGACTTCGCGGCAGCGCGTACCAGCGCGCGTAGGCCTCCTGTACGGCGTCCTCGGACTCGGCCAGTGAACCGAGCAACCGGTAGGCGACATTGATCAGTTGGCGCCGCTCACCGGCTGTCCCATCGGTGCTCCGCCCAGCCGTCCCCATGCTCCCGGCCGCCTCCTCGCCTTACCTTTCACAGCCCTGCGTCGTCGGATTGGTAAGACCTTATCGATCTACTGCCCCCCGGGCGGAAAAGGGGACCGTGGCATGGCGACCCAGGCGACGGCACAGCGCCGCTTCTCGTTTCTGCAGATCGCGATCGCCCTGCAGACCCTGACCATCTTCCTTCAAGCCGTTTCCGCCGGACTGCTGCTGACCTCGGCCTACGGAGAGACGCTGCACAGTGTCGGAGCCCGCGTGATGTACGGGGCGTCGATGCTGTACGTGCTCGCGGCGGTGCTGGCGTGGAAGCCGGGCGGCGGCTCGCCCCGGCCCGTCTGGCACGCGTCCGGCTTCCTCGTCCTCGCCTCGGTCCAGGTCGTGCTCGGTATCGCGCACCTACCTTCGGTCCATCTCCCTCTGGGGGTCCTGATGTTCGGACTGAGCGTGCTGGCGCTGGCGCGGCGCTGAAGTCCGATAGGAGAGATGCCGCAATCAGCTGGGGCCTGTCCGGCGGATCAGGCCGCATCAGGGGGCCCGTTCGCCTTTTGTACTGGTGAGCGGGGCAGCCGGTGCCCCCGGAAGATTTCAAGTCCAGTGAGACGGTCGTGATGCTATGAGGTTTGTGGTGCGGGTTCGCGGCGCTTGGACGGGTCGTTGATCCAGGCCGTCTGGGGTATCTCGGGTGGTCGGGGGCGGCGGCCGAAGCGTTCGGGGTGGCGGGCGTATGCCTCGGCGAGGGTGACCGCGCGCTGGTCGCGGACCTCCTCGGCGGTCCCGAAGTGGACGGAGGCGGGTGTGTGCCAGCCGATGCCCGAGTGCCGGTGCTCGTGGTTGTAGTACGCGATGAAGGCGTCGAACCATTCGCGGGCGTGGGCCAGCGAGTCGAACCGTTCGGGATAGTCCGACATGTACTTCGTGGTCTTGAACTGGGCCTCGCTGTAGGGGTTGTCGTTGGAGACCTTCGGCCGCGAGTGCGACCTTGTCACCCCGAGGTCGATCAGCAGCTGGGAGACCTTCTTGCTCGTCATCGAGGTGCCGCGGTCGGCGTGCACGGTCTCGGGCACGATCCCGTTGCGGACGATGGTCTCGCGGATCAACTCCTCGGCCCGTTCGGCCGATTCAGCGGCCTCGACGGTGTGGCCGACGATGTAGCGGCTGAAGATGTCGATGATGACGTAGGCGTGATACCAGATGCCCTTCGCCGGTCCGGCCGCCTTGGTGATGTCCCAGGTGAACACCTGCGACGGGGCGGTGGCCACCAGTTCGGGCACCGCCTGGGCGGGGTGGGTGGCCTGTCTTCGGCGCTCGCCGGACTGGCCCTTCTCGCGCAGGATCCGGTACATCGTGGAGACCGAGCAGTGGTAGCGCCCGGCATCCAGCTCGCGGGCCCAGATCTGCGCGGGCGCCAGTTCGGCGTACTCGTCGCTGTTCATCAACTCCAGTACCGCAGACCGTTCTTCGGCCGTCAGGGCCGAGGGCTGGACCTGCGGCTTGCGGGGCCGGCGTGGTGGCGCCGGACGCAGCCGGCGGTAGTGGGTGGCCCGCGAGCGGCCGGTCAGCCGGCACGCCGCAGTCACACCCAGCACGCCCTCGACGCCGGTGAACGCGTCATCGGCCACCGGGGTGACGGCAGCGTTCAGTCCGCGCCCTCGGAGATCATTTCCAAGAGCGCGGAAGCTTTTCCCATAACCTCCAGCGCGGCCTTGTTCCGCGCCAGTTCCTTCTCCAGACGCTCCACCTGGCGGCGCAGTTTCTCGTTCTCCGCCTCGGCGGCAGACTTCTTCGGCCTCGCCGGGCCGGTACGCTGGTCGACCAGCTTCTCCAGAGCCCCGGCATCCCGCGCTGCCCGCCACTCCTTCACATGCGAGTGGTACAGCCGCTCGCGGCGCAGGACCGCGCCCTTCTCGTTCTGCGGGGCGGCGTCGTACTCGGCCACGATCCGCAGCTTGTACTCCGGGCTGAAAGTGCGGCGCTTCGGCCGGGGAGCCGGGTCGGATCCGGCGGACTTGCTGCTGGTCATGAGGGGGTGGTTCTCCTGTCGTGCCCTCTCAGGCTAACCCGCCGAAGCGGGACGTCTCACCCAAGGCTGACAGAGAGGGCCCGTGCTCACACACCGCGCATGAGTTCCGCGTTGACGGCGTCGACCCGTGCGTACAGGGACCCTTCGGTGATGATGTCCTCGCCCCTCCCCCGGCGCCACGGGTCCACGTCGATGACGGTGACGAGCGAGTTGCCCAGTCCGATCACCACCCACCAGTCCCGCCCGTCCGCCCGCACCCTCCAGGTCGACTTCACCCACTTGCCGGTGTCCGTACGCACCTCGGCCGAGACCAGCTCCCAGCCTTCCGGGTCGAAGCGGGGCAACCTCGGCAGAGATGCGCCCCGTTGCCGCAGACGTTCGGTGACGTGAACGCCATGGGCCTTCAGCCGTACCGGTTCGCTCAGGATGTGACGCACTCGTGTGAAGAGGTTTGCGGGTCCTGTCTCGATGTGGAAGCGGGCGGTCTCAAATCAGGGTGGCACGGTGAACTCCTTGGACAAGGGCGGAGGATGCCGGCGGGTTCGTGGTCAGCGGTGACGCCAGAGCTGGTGCAGTCGGAGTACGTCCATACGCCAGTGCATCTCGATGGACGGGTCCGGAGTTCTCTTCCGGCCGAGGCTGTGGCGGATGTTCGGGTACAGACCGTCCGGTCACAGATCGGCACCAGAAACCGATCCGAGAACATTGGTCGGGAACGTTGATCGATGCCTGACCCCGCAAGGAGTTGCTGTGCCCCCTTCTGATGTACCAGCCCCTGGGGAGTTCCGCGTGGCGGACAAGGAGGCCGGGCCTTACGGCATCACGGCCGGCTCCGACGATGCCCTGTGGCTCACCTTCGCGCACAGCGGTCGCATCGCGCGTCTCACCCTCGCCGGCGGGCTCAAGGAATCCCCCTGGACTCACCTGCCTGCCGCCCTACGGTCATTACTCCCGGTCCGGACTGGGCTCTGTGGTTCACTCGCACTCAGGACCACCGGATCGCAGCGGGCGGGCCGGCTCCTTGATCGCAGCCAACCCTTTGCGAGGCAGCCCCGTCCTCGTCGACGAGACCCCGCTACTCGATACCGGTCGCGTCGAGCAACCGGACCACGTCCTTGCGCCCGTACCCGAGCAGCCGGGCACGGTAAACGCCCATGAGCAGCAGGTGGGCGGCGGTGTGCGCCGCACATCCGTCCCGGTCGTCGCCGAGCCACTCCTGGGGTTTCTCGACCCCCAGGCTGTTCATCACCAGCCTGTACTCGCGCCGGACTTGGGCGACGGTGCCGGCGACCGCGTCCAGCAGCGTCCTCCCCGGCCGTTCGCACTCCAGGGCAAAGCTCCCCCGGTCGACCGGCAGACATCCGTCCGGCGGCCGCTCCCGCAGCCCCGCGTACCGCTCGTCCCCGAACCCGGCCGCATCGAACTCCTCGTGCACCAGGGAGAACCGATGAAACCCGGCCGGGACCGGAAGCGGTGGCGGCGTGCACTCCCACCCGGCGTCCTCGTACAGCAGCTTCTCCACCTCCTCCTCGTCGGCATGCGTCACGGTGAACCCACTGGCGTCGTTGCGCCCGGTGGTCGTGCCGTCGGAGTTGCGGTGAAAGCAGAGACCCATGTGCACTCCCGTGGTCCGCGATGGGGATGAAAAGGGATGAATGAGAATCCCCGTCACTGGATCAAACGGCCCACAGCCACCGCCAGTGCCCCCTCCCTCATGCATCACCCGATCGCATGACCCGCCCGTCGCAGGCTAACGCCGGCGGGCCCCACATACGGGAATCACCACGCTCCCACCGGCAGGTCACTCCCCCTCCTCAACCACCCCGACGGGAGCCTACTGCTGCGGCTGGGCCGAGAAGGAGGGCGCCCAGCGTGGTCCGTCCTGTGCACGCAAGCGCCCGCTTCCACAGAAGTGTTGCGGCGGGCCCGGTTACCGCCCGCGTACTCAGCCCTTGCGGGTGTTGATCTCCTCGGTGAGCTGCGGCACCACGTCGAACAGGTCGCCGACGACGCCGTAGTCGACCAGGTCGAAGATCGGAGCCTCGGCGTCCTTGTTGACCGCCACGATCGTCTTCGAGGTCTGCATGCCCGCCCGGTGCTGGATCGCCCCGGAGATGCCGGAGGCGATGTACAGCTGCGGCGAGACACTCTTGCCGGTCTGGCCCACCTGGCTGGTGTGCGGATACCAGCCGGCGTCCACCGCGGCACGCGAGGCACCCACCGCCGCGCCCAGCGAGTCGGCCAGCGCCTCGATGACCGCGAAGCTCTCCGCGCCGCCCACGCCACGGCCGCCGGAGACCACGATCGCGGCCTCGGTCAGCTCCGGACGCCCCGTCGACTCGCGCGGGGTGCGGCCGGTGACCCTGGTGCCCCTGGCCTGCGCGGAGAAGGTCACGGCCAGGGCCTCGACCGCGCCGTCGGCCGGGACGGCCTCCACGGCGACCGAGTTCGGCTTGACCGTGATGACCGGGGTGCCCTTGGAGATACGGGACGTGGTGGTGTAGGCGGCGGCGAACACCGACTGCGTGGCCACCGGGCCCTCGTCGCCGGCCTGAAGGTCGACGGCGTCGGTGATGACGCCGGAGCCCAGGCGCAGCGCCAGGCGGGCGGCGATCTCCTTGCCCTCGGCGGAGGAGGGGACCAGCACCGCCACCGGGGACACCTGCTCGGCCGCGGCCTGCAGGGCGTCCACCTTCGGCACCACCAGGTAGTCGGCGTACTCGGCGGCCTCGTGGGTCAAAACCCGCGCCGCGCCGTGCCCGGCCAGCACGGCGGCGGTATCGGCGGCGCCGGCCCCGAGTGCGACGGCGACCGGCTCGCCGAGGCGGCGGGCCAGCGTCAACAGCTCCAGGGTCGGCTTGCGGACGGCGCCGTCCGCGTGGTCGACGTAGACGAGAACTTCAGCCATGGGACTTCTTCTCTCCTGCTTGCGAAATGTGAGGGGCGGTCGGCGAATCCGGGGCTCAGATGAACTTCTGGCCCGCGAGGAACTCGGCGAGCTGCTTGCCGCCCTCGCCCTCGTCCTTGACGATCGTGCCCGCGGTGCGGGCCGGGCGCTCGGTCGCGGAGTCGACCACGGTGTAGGCGCCCTGGAGGCCGACCTCCTCCGCCTCGAGGTCGAGGTCGGACAGGTCCCAGGAGGCGACCGGCTTCTTCTTCGCCGCCATGATGCCCTTGAAGGACGGGTAGCGGGCCTCGCCCGACTGGTCGGTGACCGAGACGACCGCCGGCAGGGGCGCCTCGAGCTGCTCGGAGGCGGCGTCGCCGTCCCGGCGGCCGGTGACCGTGCCGTCCTCGACCGCCACCTCGGAGAGCAGGGTGACCTGCGGCACGCCCAGGCGCTCCGCGAGCAGCGCCGGCAGCACACCCATGACGCCGTCGGTGGAGGCCATGCCGGAGATGATCAGGTCGTAGCCGGCCTTCTCGATCGCCCTGGCCAACACCAGGGAGGTGCCGATGGCGTCGCTGCCGTGCAGGTCGTCGTCCTCGACGTGGATCGCCTGGTCGGCACCCATGGACAGCGCCTTGCGCAGCGCGTCCTTGGCGTCCTCGGGGCCCACCGTCAGGACGGTGATCTCCACGTCGTCGTCGGAGTTCTCCGAGATCTGCAGCGCCTGCTCGACCGCGTACTCGTCCAGCTCGGAGAGCAGACCGTCCACCTCGTCGCGGTCGACGGTCAGGTCATCGGCGAAGTGCCTGTCGCCAGTGGCGTCGGGCACGTACTTCACGGTGACAACGATCCTCAAGCTCACGAAGCGTCTCCTGGTCACTCACGGTTGCGGGGCGCACGGGCGGCCCCCGCGATGAAGGGCTCGACGGGCTCACGTGTTCGGTGAGGGCGTCGGCCTCGTCGGCCCGCCTCGGCAAGCCCTCTCACCCGAGTGAGCAGAAGCAAAATATTAGACATTTACCAACCTGTCAACGGCACGGAAGCCCGCCCGGGAAGGGGCCTCCGCCGGCTGGATGCTCGCACCTCAACAGACGTGCACCGAAGGGCGTTCGGCATTCTCGCACCCACCGCCCACCCTCGCGGTATGCTGTCTAATATTTACCAACGTGTAGACCTGGGAGAGTGCGAGAAACGTGGAACCGCACACGAAACACGCCGCCCGCAGTGCTACGGCGAAGCTCATCGGCCAGAAGGTGCTACGTCCTCGCGAGCAAGTGGAGGACAAGATCCGCGCAGCAATTCTGTCAGGCGAGTTGCGCAGCGGTGAACGGCTGCCCTCGGAGGCAGAACTGGCCCGGCAGTTCGACGTCAGCCGCACTACGGTGCGTGAGGCTCTGCGGTCGCTGGCCAGCCAGAAGCTGATCGACAAGACGCCCGGCGTCGGCGGTGGCAGTTTCGTGCGCAGCGTCGACCACCAGTCCCTGGGCAATCTTCTGCAGGAGTCGCTTCACAACCTTCTGCAACTGGGCAACCTCCGAGTGGAAGAGGTGGCCATGCTGCGCCAGTACCTGGAGGTGCCGGCCGCACGGCTTGCCGCCCAGCACCGCTCGGACGAGGACCTGGCGAAGCTGCAGGACATCGTCGAGCGGCAGAAGACCATCTCGGTCGACGATCCGGATGTACCTGATCTCGATGCCCGCTTCCACGCCGCGATCGCCAAGGCATCGGGCAATCGGCTTCTCGCATCGTTCGTCCACGCGCTGCACCGCGAAACCGAACCGGTCCACTACTTGGACCTGTCTCCCGAGGTCGGCCGTAAAACCGTGCGCCAGCATCAGAAAATCGTCAAGGCGATCGCCGCGTCCGACCCGGACTCGGCCGAGCAAGCCGTCAACGAGCACCTCGTCTACCTCCGCGAACACGTACTGAGTCTGTGATCACCCGGCGCCGTCCGCTTCCGCCGACCGCTCATGGCGCGGTCGGCGGAAGCGGAAGGCGGAAGGGACGGCGGAAGCGGACGGCGCCGCGGATCCGGTCGTTCGTTCGTGTACAGCGCCTTGCCACCGGTCCCCACCGCACGAGCGCGCCGTCGGCCCGTTCGGGCCGACGGCGCGGAGCTGCGAGTCCGGTCTCGGGGGTGCCCCGGTTCTTGTTCCGCGCTGCTCGTGGATGTGCGGTGGCACCGAGGGGCGATCGGCGCGCCTCAATGCGTTGACGAGCGGAACTCACCAGGAGTAGAAGCCCTGCCCGGTCTTGCGGCCGAGGTGCCCCGACTTCACCTTCTCTCGCAGAATGGCGGGGGGCTCGAACCTTTCCCCCACCTCGCGCGCGAGGTGCTCCGCGATCGCCAACCGCACGTCGAGCCCCACCACGTCCGTCGTCTTCAGTGGACCCGTCGGGTGCTTGTAGCCCAGTGTCATGGCCGTGTCGATGTCCTCCGCGGACGCGACCCCGTCCTCGAGCATCCGCATCGCTTCCAACGCGAGAGCCACTCCGAGCCGGCTGCTGGCGAACCCCGGGGAGTCGGTGACCGTGATGGCCGTCTTCCCCAGCGCCTCCACCCACGCCTGGGCTTCGCTCACCAACTCCGGCGCGGTCTTCGGCCCCACCACGATCTCGACGAGCTCGCTGGCCGGCACCGGATTGAAGAAGTGCAGCCCCACCAGCCGGTCGGGCGCCGGCAGGTCCGACGCCAGTCCGTCGACCGGCAGACTCGAGGTGTTCGTCGCCAGGTAGGCGTCCGGGGCCGCTTCCGCCATCGAAGCCAGCACCCGCCGCTTCAGCTCCATGTCTTCCGGCACGGCTTCCACCACCAGCCCGCACCTGGCCAGCACCCCGGGGTCGGTGGAGACCGAGAGCCGGGCGACGACGTCCGGCAGCGGTCCGGCGAGCTTTCCGCGCTCCTGTGCCTTGGCCAAACTCGCCTCGACCCGCTCACGGGCCGCGGCGGCAGCCGGTTCGGCGGCCTCCACGACGGTCACCGACGTGCCGGCCAGCAGGAAGGCGTGCGCGATGCCCGCTCCCATGCGGCCACCGCCGTACACGCCGACGTTCTCAGGCAGACTGTTGGGCGGACGCATCAGTTCTCCGATCCGTGGGTGAGGTTCTCGAGGACGACGGCGAGGGCCTGGCCGACGCCGACGCCGACGCCGATGCAGATCGCGGCCACCCCCCAGCGGTCACCGCTCCGGTGCAGCCGGTGCGCCAGGGGGAGGAAGGCGTGGTTCATGCGGCGCGCTCCCTGGAGATGAGCATGGTCTTCAGACCGTGTTGGACCACGACATCGTGCTGGTTGACGACGCGGGCCTCGAACTCCACGATCCCGCGGTCGGAGTGGGAGGACGACGGGCGCTGGGCGGTGACCGCGTAGTCGACGTGCAGGGTGTCGCCGAAGTGGATCGGGGCGGTGAACCGCCAGTCGCTGATGCCGAGGAAGGCGATCACCGACTGGTCGAGTTCACCGGTGCGTGCCCACATCAGCCCGTGGGCGAAGGAGAGTCCGAGCAGGCCGTGGGCGATCCGGGTGCCGAACGGCGTCTGCTTGGCGAACTCCTCGCTGGTGTGCAGCGGGAACCGGTCACCGGTGAGCCCGGCGAAGGCACCGACGTCGGCCTCCGTGACAGTCCTTGAGGGGCTGCTCCAGGAGCGGCCCACGACCAGGTCGTCGAACCAGAGCGTCATCGCCCCGCTCCGCCGCCCAGACCGGTGGTGAGGACGACCTTGCCCTTGACCTTGCCCTCCTTGACGTACTGCAGGGCATCACCGGCGTTCTCCAGCGGGAACGTCCTGTCGACGGCCGCGTCGACCTTGCCCTGCACGAACAGGTCGAACATCTCGGCCATGGTCGACCGCATCAGTTCGGGGGCCCGGTCCCGGTAGTCGCTGCTCTGCAGGCCCACCACGCTGATGCTCTTGACCAGCAGGTGGCCCGGCTTGATCGGGTTCTGCCCGCCGGAGGCGAAGCCGACGACGACGATCCGGCCCTCCCACGCGGTGGCCCGGATGATCTGGGTGAGGAAGTCGCCGCCCAGCATCTCCAGCACCACGTCGACGCCCTTGCCGTCGGTGACGGCGAGGAGGTCGTCGCGCAGCGTCTCCGGGGTCGAGGTGAGCACCACGTCGGCGCCCTGCTCGCGGGCCAGTTCACCCTTGGCGGTGTCCTGGGCGAGGGCGATGACCCGGGCGCCCCGGGCCTTGGCGAGCTGCACGCCGGCGGACCCGACCCCGCCACCGGCGCCGGTGATGAGCACCGTCTCACCGGACTTCATCTGACCGCGCCGGAGCAGGCCGAAGTACGCCGTGGAGTACACCAGGCCGAACGCCGCGGCTTCCTCGTAACTCATCTCGTCGGGGAGCTCCATGACCAGCTCCTCGGGGACGGACAGTTGTTCGGCGTAACCGCCGTGCTCTACCAGGGCCAGCACCCGTCGGCCGACGGTGATCCGCTCGACGCCCGCACCGACCGCGATCACGCGTCCGGCCGCCTCCTTGCCCGGGCTGAACGGGCGCGGCGGCAGGTTCTGGTAGGTCCCCTCGACCACGAGGACGTCCGGGAAGTTGACACTCACCGCGCCGATCTCGATGACGACCTCGCCGGGGCCGGGCACCAGGTCGGGCACCTCCTCCACCACGAGACCGGACGGGGGGCCGAATTCCTTGACGAGCGCAGCACGCATCGTTGACTCCTTGGGGAAATGTGTACGGGACCGGGCGGTCAGGCCCAGGGCGAGGTCTCGCCGAGCTCGGCCAGTGAGGGGTACGGGGTGGTGGCGGGTGCGCGCCGGAGCGCGGCGGAGACCGGGCTGGGCAGCGTCGCGAACGACGCGTCGCCACCGGGCGCGGACACCCGCTCGGGGGCGTCGATGTCGACGAGCCCGGCGTCGACCGCCTCGTCGAAGGTGGCGACGACCACCGTGCAGACGTCCTCGCCGTCCAGCACGGCACGCCAGTGATCGCTGGTCTCGGCGGCGAACCGGGCGGTGAGCGCCGTGATGACGTCCTCCTCCTGACCGGCGTCGTCGTGGAACTTCTCGTCCAGTCCGACCAGTTGGACGAGCCGGTCCCAGAACTTCTGCTCCAGCGCGGCGCAGGCGATGTGGCGGCCGTCGGAGGTCGGGTAGACGTGGTAGCGCGGGCTGCCGCCGGTGAGCTGCTCGGCGCCCGGCCGCGGCCAGCCGGCGCCGGCCTGGCGGGCCGCGAAGTAGCCGTAGCCGAGGACCTGGAGGTTGTGGGTCATCGACACCTGGAGGCGTGTGCCCTCACCGGTGCGGTCGCGCTGCCGCAGGGCGAGCAGGATGTTGACGACCGCCGGGTAGGTGCCGGCGGCGATGTCCGCGAGCACGGTGACCGGCAGTCCGGGCGTGCCCGTGCTGTCGGTGACGACTCCGAGGAGGCCGGACTCCGCGAGGTAGTTGAGGTCGTGTCCGGCCCGCTTGGCGTGCGGCCCGGTCGGCCCGTAGCCGGTGATCGAGCAGTACACGACGTCGGGGTTGACCGCGCGGACGGCGTCGTATCCGAGACCGAGCCGGTCGGCCACCCCGGGACGGAACTGCTCCATGACCACGTCGGCCTCGGCGGCCAGCTCGAGGACCCGGTCGCGCTGGGCGGGGTCCTTGAAGTCGACCCCGTAGGCCCGCTTGCCCCGGTTGAGCACGGCGTAGTTGGCGCTCGCCTCGCCGAACTTCGGCTGGTACGTGCGCATCTCGTCGCCGCGGCCCGGCCGTTCGAGCTTGACCACGTCGGCCCCGGCCTCGGCGAGCATCAGTGTGGCCAGGGGGCCGGGGAGGAGGGTGGACAGGTCGAGGACCTTGATGCCGTCGAGGGGCAGGGCGGCATTCACGCGATCATCTCCCGCAGCTTGAATTTCTGGATCTTCCCGCTCGGGGTCATCGGCAGTTCGGGCGCGTTGACCACCCGCTCGGGGAGGTAGTGCTTGGACATGCCCTGGGCGAGCAGGTAGTCCGCCAGGGTGGCCACCGTCAGCTCCGGCGTGCCGGCACGGGTCACCAGCACCGCGCAGATCCGCTCGCCGAGCCGCTCGTCGGGGATGCCGACCACGGCCGCGTTCACCACGTCGGGGTGGTCGAAGATGACGGACTCGACGTCGGTGACGGGAATGTTCTCCCCGCCGCGGATGATGATGTCCTTGTTGCGTCCGCGCAGGGAGAGCCAGCCGTGCTCGTCGAGGCTGGCCCGGTCGCCGGTCTTGAACCACAGGCCGGGCAGGTAGGCGTCGTCGGTGGCGTCGGGCCGGTCGTAGTAGCCGTACACGACTCCCGGCCCCCGCATGAGCAGGTCACCGACCTCGCCGGGCGGCACGTCGCGGCCGTCGGAGCCGACGACACGGACCTCGGAGCCGGGGAAGATCGACCCGTCGGTTCTCTGGATCGCGGCCGGCTCGTCGGGCGTGCAGGAACTCATGATGCTGCACTCGGTGAGACCCCATGCGGGGGCGATGTAGGCCCCGAGGGCCTCCTGGGCCTGTGCGGGAAGATTGCGCGGCACCGGGGAGCCGGCGATCACCAGGCATGTCAGCGGACAGTCCGGGTCGCCCGCCAGGTCGGTGCGCATCATGTCCTGGAGGAAGGTGGGCGCGCCGAAGAACGCCGTGACGCCCTCCTCACGGATCACCCGCACACCCCAGACCGGGTCCCACCGGTCGACGTGCACCGCGGTACCCGCGAGCAGCACCGTCATCACGATGCCCCAGGCGAAACCCGTGTGGTGGCCGACCGGCGAGGCGACCAGGTGCACCATCGGGTCGCCGTACACCTTCGGGCCGATGTGCTCGGCCTGGCGGCGGACGGCGTAGATGAGCGTGTTGTGGCTGTGCATCGCGCCCTTCGGTTCACCGGTGGTGCCGGAGGTGAAGCCGAGGTAGCAGATACGGCTGGGTACGGGCTCGGGGAACGTCCGCGTCGGAATGCCGGCGTGGCTCGACCAGAGCGACTCGCCGTCGCGGAGGTCCGAGGCGTCGTCGTCGAGGACGATGACGTGCTCGAGCGTCGGTATCTCGGCCCGCAGCCTGCGGGAGAGCTCGAGGTTCTCGGTGCTGCGCCACCGCCGCGGGATGACCAGCACCTTGGCCTTGCTGCGGCGCAGGATCGCGGCCGCCTGGCGTTCGCCGTACGCCACCGGGATGCCGGCGTAGACGGCGCCGAGTTCGTTGATGCCGAAGACCATCTCGGGGTACTCGACCCAGTTGGGAAGCATCAGCACGACGGCGTCGCCCTGGGCGACTCCGAGGGAGGCGAAGACGCTCGCCGCGTGGTGGGCGTTCGCGTCGAACTCGGCGTAGGTGCGGCTCACCCGGTCGCCGCCGGTGCGGTGGCCCACGAGCGCCGCGCGGTCCGGATGGGCCTGCGCCGCCTCGGTCAGCAGGGAGCGGATCGACCGCTCCTCCCACCAGCCGGCGGCCCGCCAGGCCTCGGCGTCGTCGTCGGTGACCGGCGTGTGCTGGCCGTCGAGGAACTCGGCCAGCGGGGTACCACTCTGACTCGTGGTCATCATCCGTCCTTCCGAAGGGGGGTGGCCGGGCCGAGGCCCACCAGGGTGCGCGCGGTGGTGACGGCAGCGCCTTGGACATCTGCGGCGGCGCGCAGGGAGACCGCGTCCCGCAGGTACCGCTCGGCCGGGTACTCGGCGAGGTAGCCGTAGCCGCCGTGTGACTGCAGCGCGGCGGCGGCCACGTCGATCGCGCCGTCGCAGGCCTCGCGTGCGGCGGCGAGGGAGCGGACCGGGTCATCGGCCACAGCCATCACGGCGGCCAGGGCGACCGCGCTGCGGGAGGCTTGCGCGAGCAGCGACTGGCGCACCGTGGGGATGGCGGTCAGCGCGTCGCCGAACTGCCGACGGCCGGCGGAGTACGCGGCGGCCGCGTCGGCGGCGGCCGCTGCCGTGCCGGCCGCCACGGCGGCGGCTCCGAGCCGGAGCCGGACCCGTGCCGCCGGGACGTCGACGCCGGTCAGTTCGGTGACCGCGGCACCGCTCGCCTCGACCCGGACGGACCGGGTGAGGGCCCCGCCGAGGCCGGTCCGGCGCAACGGACGGGCGGTGAGCGCGGCCGGGTCGATCAGGAGCGCCCTGTCCTCGTCGGCCAGCACGAGGAGGTACGGCGCCTCGGCGGCCGCGTCGATCCGGTCGACCGAGCCGCTCAGGGCGGTGCCGGACCGGGCGAGCCGCACATGGGCGGAGCCGGCGTCGACGACCGCGACCGCCGCCGTCCCGGTGTGCACCCGGCCGACGAGGTCGGCGCAGCGCTCGTCGCGGGCGAGCACGTCGACCGCGGCGTGTGCCTGGGCACAGGCCCAGCCGAGTGCGGGCCAGTTGCGGCCGAGCCGTTCGAGCGCGATCGCGGTGGTGGCGCGGTCGGCGCCGCCGCCGCCGTGTTCCTCGGCGGTTCCCAGGGTCCAGACGCCGAGTTCGACGAGCTCGGCGGTCAGGCGTGCGACGGTCTCCGGCTCGTCGGTGAGGACGAGGTCGCGATCGGCTGTGAAGGCGTCCAGCATGGCCATCAGGTCACGCTGGTCGCTGTCGAGTGCGGGGCCGTGCCAGCTCATGCCCAGAAGCTTTCGGGCTTGGGCTCGCGGCGCTCACCGAAGGCGGCGCCGACCTCGTGCGCCTCCTGGGTCTGCAGGTACAGCGAGAGCTGCTGGTCGTGGGCCATGCGGGCCTGCCCGGACACGCCGTTGTGGCGGGCCGAGAACGCCCCCTTCATCGCGCCGATGGCCAGCGGGCTGCGGGTGGTGATCTCCCTGGCCACCTCGACGGCGCGGGTCAGGGCCTCACCGGGCGCGACGACCTCGTTGACCAGGCCCATGTCGAGGGCCTGGGCGGCGGTGTACTTCCGGTTGAGGTACCACATCTCCTTGGCGCGCTTGCGGCCGATGGTGTCCTCCAGGTACCAGGAGCCGTAGCCGGCGTCGAAGCTGCCGACCATGGGGCCGACCTGCCGGAAGACGGCGTTCTCGGAGGCGATGGTCAGGTCGCACACGGTGTGCAGCACGTTGCCGCCGCCGACCGCGAAGCCGTTGACGGCGGCCACGATCGGCTTGGGGATGGTGTCGAGCGCCTGGTAGACGTCGATGACCGGCAGCACCTGGGACTGGTCGAGGGAGGTGACCGGATCGTGCTCGCCGCCGATGCAGAAGAACTTGTCGCCGGTGCCGGTGAGCACAGCCGCGCGCAGGTCGCGGTCCAGCCGGAACCGCTGCAGCGCGTCGACGAGTTCCAGGCAGGTCTGGTGGCGGAACTTGTTGCCGGCCTCGGGCCGGTCGATCGTGATCGTGAGGACCGCGCCGTCGCGGTCGATGAGGATGTCGTCGTAGGTCGGTGCGTTCATCGGGTGCTCTTCTCTCCGGTGCGGAATCCCTGGCCGTTCTTGGCGCCGAGCCGTCCGGCGGCGACCATCTGGCGCAGCAGCGGGGGCGGGGCGTAGCGGCTGTCGAGCGTCGCCGCGTACGCGCTCTGCGTGGCGTGGAGGTGGACGTCGAGGCCGATCATGTCGAGCATCTCGAAGGGTCCGGACTGGTAGCCGAGGCCGAGCTTGAGGGCTGTGTCGATGTCCTCGGCGGTGGCCAGGCCGTCGTCGTACTCCTGGATGACGTCGTTGAGGTAGGGCAGCAGCAGCGCGTTGAGGAGGAAGCCGGGCCGGTCCTTGACGACGACCGGTTCCTTGCCCTCGAGGGAGGCGACCAGCGCCACCAGCCGCTCGACCAGCCGGGGTTCGGTCTGCAGCGCGCGGACCACCTCGACGGTGCGCATGACCGGCGCGGGGTTGAAGAAGTGGAGGCCGGCGACCCGTTCCGGGTTCGGCAGGGCCGCGGCCAGGTCGGTGACCGACAGGGCGGAGGTGTTGGTCAGGATGGGGGTGTGCTCGCCCACGACGGCGGCGGCCTCGGCCAGCAGCGCCTTCTTCACCTCGGCGTTCTCCGTCACCGACTCGATCACGACGTCGACGCCGGCCAGGTCGGCCATGGTCGTGGTGCCGGTGATGCGTGCCAGCACGGCCTGCTTGGCGTCCTCGGTGATCTTGCCGCGGGCGACGCCGCCGTCGAGGAACTCCGCCACCGCGGCGAGGCCGGCGTCGACCCGGGACTCGTCCGTCTCCAGGGCGACGACGTCACGGCCGGAGGCGGCGAACACCTGCGCGATCCCGGCGCCCATCGTGCCGAGGCCGAGCACCCCGACCCTCGGGAAGTCGTTCATCGTCTGTCTCCTTCAGGACCCGAAGAGGCGGGTGTCGTCGTAGGTGTAGAAGCCGCGGCCGGTCTTGCGGCCGAGGTCGCCCGCGGCGACCATCCGCTCGACCATCGGCGGCGGGAAGAAGCGCGGGTCACGCAGCTGCTCGTAGAGGCGGGTCGCGACCTGCTGGTGGATGTCCATGCCGACGATGTCCAGCAGCCGGAAGGGGCCCATGGGGTGTCCGAGTCCACCGAGTACGGCGGCGTCGATCGACTCCTTGGTGCCGAGGCCCGCTTCGAGGGCGCGGATGCAGGAGTTCTCCCACGGGATCAGGAACCGGTTGACGATGAAACCGGGCCGGTCCTGGGTGACGACGCTGGTCTTGCCGAGGGAATCGAGGAACTCGACGGTCGCCTTGTGCGCCCAGTCGGCGGTGTGCCGGCCGTCGGCGACCTCGACCAGCTTCATCAGCGGTGCCGGGTTGCAGTAATGGGTGCCGACGACCCGCTCCGGCAGCCGCGATCCGGACGCGATGCCGGTGACCGACAGCGTCGAGGTGTTGGTGTGGAACAGCGTGTGCTCGGAGACGATCTCGTCCAGCCTGCCGAAGGTGTCCTTCTTCAGCTGGAGGTCCTCGAAGACCGCCTCGACCACGACGTCGCACGGCGCGAGGTCGCTGAGGGTCGTGCTGCCGACCAGGGCGTCCTTGGCCGCCTGGGCGGCGGTCGCGTCGAGCTTGCCGAGCTTGACGCTCTTGTCGAAGAAGCCGTGCACGGTGTCGATGCCGCGCTTGAGGTTGCCCTCGTCGACGTCGTAGAGGATCGTCCGGTGCCCGGCGCGCGCCATCACGGTGGCGATGCCCGAGCCCATGGTGCCGGCGCCGAGGACGGCGACGGTCTTGCTCACCTTGCTCACTGGTTCTCCCTGAAGTGGCCGTGGCGGTCTCAGCGGACGCTCTGGCCGCCGTCGATGACGATGACCTCGCCGGTCATGAAGTCCGAGGCACTGCCGGCGAGCAGCAGCAGCCACGGCTCGAGCTCCTCCGGTCGGCCCATGCGGCGGGCGGGGATGGCCCGCGTGACCTTGGCCATGGCGTCGGTGTCGGCGCGCAGCGCGCTGTTGAGCGGCGTGGCGAAGTAGCCGGGGGCGATCGCGTTGACCTGGATGCCGTGCCGTGCCCACTCGACGGCCATGGAGCGGGTGAAGGCGATGACGCCGGCCTTGGACGCGGAGTAGGCCGCGTGGGCGGCGACGCCCTGGAGGGCGAAGTTGGAGGCGATGTTGACGACCTTGCCGGAGCCCTGCGCGGCCATGTGGCGGCCGGCTGCCCTGGTGGCGAGGTAGGTGCCGCGGAGGTTGGTCGCGACCACCCGGTCCCACTCCTCGGCCGGCTGGTCCAGCAGGGGGGTGGAGGCGACGATGCCGGAGTTGTTGACCAGAATGTCGACCCGTCCGAAGGTCTCGACGGTCGCCGCGACCATCCGTTCGACCGCGGCCTCGTCGGTGATGTCGGTCGGGCAGGCGAGCGCCCGGCCGTCGGCGGCCTTGGCCTCGTCGACGAACGCGTCCAGCTCCGCGCCGGTGCGGGCGGCGACGGTGACCGCGGCACCGGCCGCGACCAGTGCCGAGGCCATCGACCGGCCGAGCCCCCGCCCGGCTCCGGTGACGATCGCGACCTTGCCGTGCAGGTCCGTCATGTCAGCTCTCCCATCGCGCGGGTGATCTCGCGGCCGATGAGCAGCCGCTGGATCTCGTTGGTGCCGTCGTAGATCTGGGTGACCTTGGCATCGCGCAGGCAGCGCTCGACACCGAGGACGGCGAGGTCGCCGTACGGGCCGAGGATGCGGGTGGCCTCCACGGCCGCGGTGAAGCCCAGGTCGGTGCAGGCCTGCTTCATCATCCCGATCTGTCCGGTCGGGATGTCGGTGGCGGTGTCGACCTGGCGGGCGACCGCGTGCAGCAGCAGCCGGCCCTGCAGGATCCGGCCGCGCAAGTCGGCGAGTGCGAAGGTGTGTTCGTCGGGCAGCCGGCTGCCGTGCAGCCGGGTCAGGGTGGCCAGGGTCCGCGCGTACGCCGCGCGGGCCAGGCCGACGCCCTGGGCGGCGGCGCTGATCCGCGACTTGACCACGGAGTTCATCACCACGCGCCAGCCCTGGCCCTCCTCGCCCAGGAGGTGGTCGGCCGGGATGCGCACGTCGTCGAAGAACAGCTCCGCGGTGCTGGAGCCGTGCATGCCCATCTTCTCGAAGGGCCGGCCGTGGCTGACACCGTCCCAGCCGCCGTCCACGACGAACGCGCTGATCCCGCGACGCCCCAGGCTCTTGTCGACGGTGGCGAAGCAGATGATCACCCCGGCCCGGTCGCCGGTGGTGATGAAGGTCTTCGCCCCGTTGAGCAGGTAGCCGTCACCGGTCGGCCGGGCGGTGGTCCGCAGGGAGGCGACGTCACTGCCGGCGTGGGGCTCGGTGATGCCGAGCGCGCCGTACACCGAGCCGTCGAGCAGGCCGGGGATGTACCGCCGCGCCAGTTCGTCACTGCCCGCGAGCAGGATCGGGTACGCCGCGTGCATCTGGGTCATGAACACGAGCGAGGTCGCCGCGCAGCCGGCCGTGACCTCCTCCATCGCCACGGCGTACGCGACGTTGGTGTCGCCCGTGCCGCCGAGGTGCGTGGGGAGGACCAGGCCCATCAGACCGGCCTGGGCCAGGGCCTGCACGCTGTCGTGGGCGAAGCCGTGGGTGGCGTCGAGTTCGGCCGCGCGGGGGGCCACCTCGCGGGAGACGACCTCGCGGGTGAGGGTCCGGACCTCGCGCTCACGGTCGGTCAGGGCGGCATCGGCGGCCGGCTCGTCCAGGAGGTCGTGCAGGGCCAGGTAGGCCTTGGGGTCGGTATCGAGGGCGAGCGGTTCCACGCTCATGTCGACTCCTCGGGGACGTTCGTCGGGGCGGCGAAGACGGCGGGGCGGCGCTCCAGGAAGGCGTTGACGCCCTCGTCGGACTCCGCTCCGCCGACGGCGAGTGCGGCCAGTGCGGTCTCGTGCTGGAGCCCGGCGTCGAGGGGCGCGTCACGGCCCGCTTCGAGCGCGGTGAGGATCGAGCGCACGGCCAGCGGCCCTTGCGCGGCGATCTTCTCGGCGAGCGCCTTCGCGGTCGCCGCCAGGTCCTCCGGCGCGACCGGCGGCACCGGGGTGAGCCCGAGCCGGTGGGCGCGGTCCGCGTCGAGCCGGGTGCCGGTGAGCATCAGGTACGCCGCGGTCGGGGAGCCCACTGCCCGGGGCAGCCGCTGAGTGCCCCCGTACCCCGGGATGAGGCCGAGCCCGGACTCGGGCAGGCCGAGCGAGGCGCGGGTGGAGAGCACGGAGAAGGTCGAGGCCAGTACGAGTTCGAATCCGCCGCCGAGGGCGACCCCGTTGACGGCGGCGATGACCGGGACGGCGGCGCGCTCGATGTCGCGCAGTGCCCGCTGGCCCGAGCGCATCTTCTCGTGCGCCCGGTCCGGCCCCATGCCGACGAGTTCCTTGAGGTCGGCACCGGCGCAGAAAGCTTTCTTCCCGGCGCCGGTGACGACGACCGCGCGGACTGCCGGATCCGCCTCCGCCTCGAGCACGGCGGCGCGCAGCGCGGCGAGCACCTCGGTGTTGAGCGCGTTGTGGGCCTCGGGCCGGTTGATCGTCAGGGTGGTGACCGCGCCGGCGCGGTCCACGAGCAGGGCGTCGGACGTACTCACGAGGCCACCGCCGTGGTACCCACGCCGATCGTGCCCGCGGTGGCGAGGTCGGTGATCTCCTGCTCGGAGTAGCCGAGTCCACCCAGGACCTCGCGGGTGTCGGCACCGAGTTCGGGGAACCGCTCGTTGCGCGGCGTGGTCTGCGAGGCGAGCCGGAACGGGCTGCGGACGCTCACGAGTTCCTCCTGGGAGCCGGGGACCGGAAGCAGGCTCCCGCGAGCGACCACCTGCGGGTCCTTCACGACCTCGGACAGCGACTGGACGGGGGAGGCGGGCACCTCGACGTCGCCGAGGACACGGAGCCATTCGGCCGCCGGGCGGGTCGCGAGCCGCTGGGCGACGGCCGCGGTGATCCGCGTGCGGTGCTCGCGGCGGTCGGCGTTGTCGGCGAGGGCCGGGTCCGCTCCGAGCTCGGGCAGGTCGACGGCCTCGCAGAAACGCTGCCACATCGCGTTGTTGCCGATGGCCACGACGATGGGGCGGTCGGCCGTCTCGAAGGGCTGGTAGACGGCGAGTACCGAGTCGGTGCCGCCGCTGGGCGCGGGTTCCGCCTCGCCGGCGCAGTAGGCCGCGATCCGTGGTGCCATCAGCGCGAGGTCGGTGTCGAGGAGGGACACGTCGATGGTCTCGCCCTCACCGCTGCGGCACTGCCGCACCAGGGCGGCGTTGATCGCGACCGCCGCGGCCATGCCGGTCACCACGTCGGAGAGCGCGGTCGAGACGCGCTGCGGGCTGCGGCCCCGCTCCCCGGTCACCGACATCAGGCCGGACCGTGCCTGTGCGACGAGGTCGTAACCGGGCAGGGCGCTGTCGGGCCCGTCGAGGCCGAAACCCGACATCGCGCAGTAGACCAGCCGCGGGTTGCGTGCCCGCAGGGTCTCGGCGTCGATGCCCATGCGGGTGAGCTTGCTCGGGTTCATGTTCTGGAGGAAGACGTCCGCGGTGTCGAGCAGCCGCAGCAGCACCTCGCGGCCGGTGGAGGCGCGGAGGTTGACCGCCAAGGACTGCTTGTTGCGGTTGGCCGAGGAGAACCAGGCCGAGACGCCGTCCACGAACGGCGGCCCCCAACTCCTGGTGTCGTCACCGTGGCCCGGCCGTTCCACCTTGACGACGGTGGCTCCGAGATCAGCGAGGTACATCGCGGCTGTGGGCCCGGCGTACGAGGTCGTCATGTCGACCACGCGCACACCGTCCAAGGGGCCTTGTGGGGCCGGTGTCAAAGTCATAGCCTTCACCGCTTCATAATGTCGAACATTTTAAAGGTGGTCAATAGTGGACCTTTAGGGGCCGTGGGCCGCCCGCGTGCCAGCATCGGGCGGCCCACGGGGTCTTTCAGTGGACGGCCGGGACGGGGTCCGGGCCGGCGGCGGAGCCGTCGGGGGTCCGTTCCGCCGGGTCGTCCGACCAGGCGATCTCGTCGTCACGGGTCTCCCGCGAGACGGTGACGGCCACGAAGGTCAGCACGCTACCGACGACGATGTAGAGCGAGAGGGGCCAGGCGGCGTCGAAGCTGTCGAAGAGCGCGGCGGAGATGAAGGGCACCGGGGCGCTGAACAGCAGCCCGCCGAGCGTGTAGGCGATCCCCGAGCCGCTGTAGCGAAGCTGAGTGGGGAACAGTTCGGGAAGGAAGGCGGAGACCGGCGCGTAGGTCAGCGCGTGGCAGACCGGCAGCGCCAGCATCATGGCGGCGATGATCGCGACGGGGTGGTGCGTGTCGACCAGCCAGAAGAACGGGAAGGCCATGACGGCCGTGGCGACGCAGCCCACCATCAGGACCGGGCGCCGGCCATAGGTGTCACAGAACCTCGCCGCCAGCGGGATCGTCCCCATCTGCACCAGCGAGGCGAGACACACCGCGCCGAGCACGGCGTTTCTGCTGACGCCGTCACTGGCTCCATAGGTCAGCGCGAAGACGGTCGCCATGTAGAAGGGGATGTTCGCCGCCGCCATGGCCAGCGCGCCGATGACCACACGACCGCCGGCCTTGCGCATGACGACACCGGCCGGGAAGCGCTCCTGCTGCCCCTTTTCCTTGACCGCCTCGAATGCCGGCGAGTCTTCGATCTTGAGCCGGATGTAGAGACCGAGGGCCACCAGTACCGCGCTCAGCAGGAACGGGACACGCCAGCCCCAGGACTCGAGTTGCGCCGTGGGAAGTTGCTGGACGACCCAGAACATGCCGGTGGCGAGAACCAGGCCGAGCGGCACACCCACCTGCGGCCAACTGCCGTAGAACGCCCGCTTGTTCTTGGGCGCGTGTTCCACGGCCATCAGCACCGCACCACTCCACTCGCCCCCGAGCGCCAGCCCCTGGATGAAGCGGCAGACGACCAGGAGGATCGGAGCCAGGATGCCGACCTGCTCGTGCGTGGGCAGCAGGCCGACCGCGACGGTGCTCAGGCCCATCATCATGAGGCTGGTGATCAGCATCCGTTTGCGGCTGACCCGGTCACCGAAGTGACCGAAGATCACTGCGCCGAGCGGGCGAGCGATGAAGGCGACACCGAAGGTCGCGAAGGCGGCCAGGGTGCCGATCAGCGGGTCGAGGTCGGGGAAGAAGAGCTTTCCGAAGACCAGCGCTGCCGCGGTACCGAAGATGAAGAAGTCGAAGAACTCGATCGCCGTGCCGATGAGGCTGGCACCAGCTACCCGCACGATCGAGACCTGCGGGCGGTCGGAGGAAGAGGCCACGATGTCCTCCAGGACGGGGGTGGTCCGCGCTGCTGGCGACACCGGGTGGTGTAGCGCGAGTCACAATGTGCGACACCGGAAAACTATCGACGATAGACAGGATGCGCAAGGTCCAACATTTAACAGATCGCTTTCGGTTCCGGAGCAGTCGAACCCTCGCGAGACACCCGAAGAGCACGCCCGCCGGACCTGGTCGACCGCGACTTCACCGCCCTGCGTCCGGATCAGCTCCGGGTGGCGGACATGACGTATGTCCGCGCCCGGTCCGGCTGGGCATACGCGGCGTTCACCCTGGACGTGCACTCGCGAATGATCGTCGGCCGGCGGGTCGCGAACCACATGCGGACCGAACTTCCCCTGGATGCCCTGGAGGCAGCCCTGTGGAGACGGAGGATCAAGAAGGAATCCGGTCTCATCCGGCACAGCGACCGCGGGTCGCAACACGTATCCATTCGGCATACAGTCCGGCTCGCCGAGATCGACGCCTCGGCGTCGATCGGGTCCGTCACGGACAGCCATGACCATGCGATGACCGAGACCTTGAACGGCACGTTCAAGGCCGAGCCGGAGGAACGGCTTCACTCGACCCTCGGCCATGTACCGCCCGCCGAGTACGAACGCGACTGGTGGCAGCAGCAGGAAGCCACTCCGCATACCGGGAGAAAGCCGTCACGGGCGGCCGCGAACTCCTCGGCAGCGGCATGAAAGGTGGCTCTGTCCGTCAGGGCCGTGGCCAGGGCCCGGCTCCCGGTGGCGTCGTCGTACCGGTGCGGACGGCGGGCCAGTTCCACACCTTCGTCGAACAGCCCTCGCACACGTTCCGCGAACAGGTGGGTGCGGGACTGCCGATAGACGGCCGAGCGCACGGTGAGTACCCGTTGCAGCCGGACCGGCTCCGCCAGGTGAGCCGGGTTTCCGGCCGCGCGGAGCGCAAGCGTGTCCACCTCGTCCCGGAGAGTCTCACGGCTCTGGAAGTACCGCTGCTTGACGTCGGGCGACCAGTGCAAGGGCCCGGTGCCGACGGGCGGGCGCGGCGTCCCGGACGCCGGCCGCTCGCTGTCGGCGCCGGACATGAAGAGCAGGGCGGCCCAGTATCAGGGTCTCGCGTTCTTCGGACAGGGATCCGACCGCGGGTCGGGCCTTGGCGGATCACTTGCTGCGGCTGGCGCGGAACGGTCAGTGACCGCGCTGCGAGCAGTTCGTGCAGCCGGGGAAACCGGCGCAGAATGGGAATGTGATTTTCCGCAGCGGCCAGGGAATCCCTTGGCGGGGGCGGACCGTACATATAAGTGTGCCGAGCTTCCGGTTCCCCGTTGGCCGTCTCCCGGACGAGGCTCTGCTGTCCGGGCTGGCCACCGGTGATCCGGAGCTCGCGGTCACCTTCGTACGGAGGTTCCAGCGCGCGGTCTTCGGTGTCGCCATCGCCGTCACCGGAGATCCGCAGCTTGCCGAGGACATCGCCCAGCAGACGTTCGAGCGTGCGTGGCGTCATGCGCAGATCTACGACTCGCGCCGCGGGTCGGTGACGACCTGGCTGACGACCATCGCGCACAATCTCGCCATCGACGCCGTCCGTGCGCGGCGGACGGAGCCGGTGGCGCCCGAGGACCTCGACGCGCTCCTCGATGTCGTGACCGAGACCCCCGAGCAGTGGGCGCTGGCCGACGAGGCCTCGTCCCAGCTGCGGGCCGCCGTGGCGCAGCTGCCGCGGGAGCAGGGTCGTGCCCTGGTGATGGCGGGCATCTACGGAATGACGGCCCAGCAGATCGCCGACTGGGAGAAGATCCCGCTGGGCACCGCAAAGACGCGGATCAGGACAGCGATGGGCAAGCTGCGGAACACTCTCGCCTCTCCGAATCGAGGGGACCATGGCCAGTGACGTGACCTGCGAGGCGCTGCGGGAGATCGGCGCCGAGATGGCACTGGGCGTGCTGCCCGGCCGTGAGCGGGCGATGGCGGTCGCGCATCTGGAGCGGTGCGCGGCCTGTCGGGAGTACATCGAGCACATGACCCTGGTGGGCGACGGACTGATCGGGCTGGTGCCGGGCAGCGAGCCGCCGCTCGGGTTCGAGACCCGGGTGGCGCGCAGACTGCAGGACGTGACGGCGCGCGAGGGGGACCCCCACACGCGGGCGTCCGACCTCGCGCACAAGGCGGTCCGCAGTCGCGCACGCCGTGTCCGGCTGCGGGTCGCATCCGCCGCGGCCGCGTTCGCACTCGCGTTCGGGTTCACCGGCTGGGCGGTCGGCACCGCCATCGAGAGTGTCACGGCCTCGAGCTCCCCCGCCGTGGAGATCCAGACGCCTTTGATGGAGGGAGAGCTGACCTCGGCCTCGGGCCTCGGGCCGTCGGCCGGCGATGTCTACGCCCACCCGGGAGACCCGGGGGAACCGGGTTGGATCTATATGACCGTCGACCTTGCCGCCGTCGGCACTCCGTACAGCGGCAAGGTCGTCTGCCTCCTGGAGCGCACGGACGGCACCACGATCCGCGTGGGCACGTTCACCCTGAGCAACGGACGTGGTGAATGGGGCGCGGCGGCCCCGGTCGACCCCGCGGCGCTCTCCGGCGCCCGCCTGACCACCTCCGACGGCACCGTCCTCGCCACCGGCCACTTCGAGACCGGCCGAAGCGCGTGAAATCGGCGCCCCGCCACGGCCTCAGGGGCGGGCGGTGCGGCGCCCCGGGCCGGGCAGCGTCGCGTCGAGTGCGGCGGCCAGTTCGGCAACCGAGGGCCGGGACGACGGATCGGTCCGAAGGCAGCCGTCGATGGCCGCCGCGAGCCTCCCGGGCAGACGCCGCCGCGAGCCGATCGGTGGGGCGGTCCCTTCCAGCTGCGGATACCAGTCGTCCCGGCCGCCCGTGACGCTGCCGTCGCAGGGCTCGTCCTCTTTCTCCCCACGGGGAGAAACCCCGCGGGAATCCCCGCGGCCGAACGGCACGTCCCCGGCGGCGACCTCGTACAACGTGATGCCGATGCCCCACACGTCCGCGGCTGCCGACAGCGGCCCGCCGCGGGCCTGCTCGGGAGCGAGGTAGCAGAACGTGCCCACCCCCGCGGGCGCGGGCCCGGGCGGCCGCGCGATGCTCAGGTCAAGCACCTTCGCGTGACCGCAGTCCACCACCACGTTCGACGGCTTGAGGTCCAGGTGCAGCAGACCCTGACCGTGGAGGTAGTGGATCGCGGAACACAGCTGCACCCCGAGAAGCGCCACGTCGGCGGCGGACGGCCGGCGTCGCAACCGGTGGACGAGGTGGGACAGCGTTTCGCCGGTCAGCGTCTCCAGGACGACGAGCGGCACTGGCGACTCGAACGTCTCGTACGCGCGGACCAGGTGCGGATGGGTGAAGGCCCCCAGCCACCGCCCCTCACGCAGCAGCTGGTCGCGCAGCTGCTCCTGGTCCCGGCGGTTGGGGCGCACGGCCTTGATCACACAGCGGCAGTCCCGTTCCTCGCTCCAGACGTCGTAGACGTCGAGCCAGCCGGTGCGCGCCAGATGCGCCAGGACCTCGTAGCCCGGGACCGGTCTCGTGCCGGGTGCCAGGGGCGGGGCGGCCCGCACCGCCGGGACACTCACGGCAGCACCGTCCCAGGGGCCGAGAACCCGGCTGGGGCGGCACCGGCCAGGGCGTTCAGCCGGTGCAGCCGGGCGTACGTCCCGCCGCGCTCGAGCAGGTCGTCGTGGGCGCCGCACTCGACGATCCCGCCCTGGTCGAGAACCACGATGCGCGTGGCGTCTCGGACGGTCAGCAGGTTGTGGGAGATGACGACGGTCGTCCGCCCGGCCATGAGCCGGCGCAGCGGGTCCATGATCCGCCGGCCGGACCGCACATCGAGGCCGGTGGTCGGTTCGTCGAGGAGGAGCACGGGCGCGTCCCTGACCATCGCGCGGGCGATCGCCAGGCGCTGGCGCTGCCCGCCGGAGAGCGTCCGGCCGCGCTGGCCGACCATCGTGTCGTAGCCCTCCGGGAGCAGCTCGATGAACTCGTGCGCGTCCGCGGCGCGCGCCGCCGCGACGATGTCCGCCTCCGTCGCCTCCGGCCGGCCGTAGGCGATGTTGTCCCGCACGGTGCCGTGGAAGACGAGCGTCTCCTGCAGGACCACCGCGACGCTCTCCCGCAGGTCGGACAGGCGCAGGTCCCGCAGATCCGTCCCGTCGAGGCGGACCGCGCCCCGGTCGGGGTCGTAGAAGCGCAGCTGCAGCTTCGCGACCGTCGACTTGCCGGCCCCGCTGGCCCCGACCAGCGCCAACGTCTCTCCGGCTGCCACGTGGAACGACACGTCCGACAGTGCCCAGGACGGCGTACCGGGATAGCGGAAGGAGACGCCGTCGAACTCCACGTCACCCCGCGCACGGCCGATCCGGCGGGCGCCGGCGGCCTCGACGACCTGCGGCCGCTGGTCCAGCAACTCGATGATCCGTTCGGCCGAGGCGGACGCCGCGTAGAAGGTGGTGCCGAGGTGGGACAGACCGCGGACCGGACTGTAGAGGTTGCCGATCAGCGCCAGGAAGACCAGCAGTCCGCCCAGCGTGAGCTGTTCCTGGGCCAGCTTCCAGGTGCCCAGGCTCATGACCGCGAGGACACCGGACACCTCGACGACCTCGACGACGGATCCGTAGACGGCGCGGATCCGCGTCGAGGCCATCGTGGCCCGGAACCTGCCGACGTTCTCACGCTCGAACCGGCGCTCTTCCCACCTCTGCCGGTTGTACGCCTGCACCAGGGCGACGTTGCCCAGCGACTCCTCGGCGATCGCGCTGATCGAACCGCTGCGGCGCCTGCGCTCCCGGGACGCCTCCTTGATCAGCCGCGAGAAGTGCCGGGCGGCGCCCCAGAACAGCGGCACGATGACGAGGGCGAGGAGGGTCAGATCCCACTGCAGATAGAACAGCAGACCGAGGAAGAGACCCAGGCGGATCACGTAGTAGAGGGCGTCCGCCACTCCCGAGAGCAGGAACGTCTCGACCGCGTCGACATCGCCCGTCACACGCGACAACACGTCCCCGAGCCGTCGGCGTTCGAAGAATCCGAGCGACAGGCCCTGGACGTGCCGGAACACATCGGAGCGAAGCGTCAGCAGGAAGCGTTCGCTGACCCACGTGGACGTCACGTCGTCGGCGAACCCCAGAATGCCGGAGCCCATGATGAGCCCCAGATAGGTCGGTGCGATCCACAGGAGCGGTCCGACGTCGCGGGGAACGAGCACATCGTCCACCACGATCTTGAAGAGCCAGATCTCCGTGGCGTCGAGGGCGGGGCCGATCAGGCTGAAGAGGACGATGGGAGCGAACCAGCGCCGACCGCCGCGGGTATAGGGCCAGAACCGCCGGAACACCTCGCGCGGAGACACCGGGGGCGCGGCCGCCACCACATCGGAAGCCTCACCCACCGACAGCAGACGCCGCAGGACATGCACCATGGCATGCGTTCCTCGTGGAAGGACGGACGGAGCGGACCAGGACCTTCCGGTCTACGGTCCGCTCAGCCTCCGTGGTGTGTCACTAGTGGCCGTAGCCGTGACGGTCGCCGTGGCCGTGGCGGTCGCCGTGACGGTCGCCGTGGTCGCGCCCGTGGTCGCGCCCGTGGTCGTGCCCCGAGAAGTCATCGCGGCGCGACGTGTCGTTGTTGCGGTCCCGGCGATTGGCAGGAATCAGATTGCTGAAGATAGCCATTGCGTTCCTCCTGAAACTTGCTACACATGGGATACGTCTCAGGGCGGGACTTGGATGGCGTTCCGGGGCAATAAGTTGAAAATGGTTGGTATCGGCAGAAGCCTCGACACCGTTCGGCCCAGCCGCGCCGCGAGCCCCACGGTGCACCACGCCAGGAGGGCTTGGGACTCGCAAGGTGGGCAGAGCCCGATGGCCGGGTACACGTCCGAGATGAAGCTTCCCCTTGATGTTGGACACCTGGAGACTGGGACGTGAGGTTCCAGAGGAAGTAGTGCCAGGTGGGAAGCAAGAGCACCTGACGGAAGAAAGGGGGCGCGGCGTCGTTCGGTTGTGCCTGCCTGGAGAAGGTGATCAGGCTGGACAGCAGCGGCTTGCGCGCCTTCGCGCGGGGCGCGTCGACGGCGGCGAGGAGACGCACCTGACGTGTCCCGCTGACGTCCTGGGGACGTGTCCCGGTCTGCTTCAGCAACTCGCGCCAGGTGATGGTGGCACCCGCGCGGGCCGTCTTCAGCAGAACCTGTCCCCATTCGGCTACGAGACGGTCGTCCGGAACGGACACCGGTTCAGCCCACCCTCTTCCACTCCTGGCACCGGTTGGTCTTGAAGTACTCGCCGGTGTTGAGGGTCACCCGTCCCGGGCCGTTCAGGTTGTTGTTGGCGATGATGGAGCCGAACTCGCCGCTGGCGTCCTTGGCCCGTTCCCAGTAGCAGCCGAAGTCGCCGTCCGCTCCGGCCGTCTTGTACGTGCCGGCCTTGATGTCCTCGCCGACGACGTACTCGCCCTCGCCCGAGAAGCTGGTCGCCGGGCCCGGCTTCTTGGTCTTCTTCGGCTTGGCGGTGACCGTCTTGGTCTCGGTGACGGTGGGGACGGGCTTGGCGTCACCGTCACCGCCGTCGGCGGCCTTGGCGGTTTCGGTGACGGTGGCGGTCGGCCTCGGCCCGGACTTGGTGTCGGCGGCTGCCGTGTCCGCCGCCGCCGTGCCGTCGCCGCTGCTTCCGATGCCGACCCCGATGAACAGGGAGACGAAGGCGATCGCCCCGTACTTCAGCCACCGTCCGTGCTGCTTCGGGGGCCGGACCGGGCCGGTGGGCGTGCCGGGGCCGAAGGGGCCCTGGGCGCCGTAGCCGGTGGGTGCGCCGGGGATGTAGGGGCCCTGGGCGCCGTGGCCGGGCTGCGGAGAGGAGGAGGGGGAGGGCTGCTGGAAGGACATGGTCGTGCTCCGTTTTCGTGTGACGCGTGCGTGGATCGCTGTGCGCGATGTGGGATGAGTTGAAGTCGAGGGGGGTGGGGGCGCTCGCCGGGGTTCAGAAGCCCCGGATCCTGCGGCCCGCCTCGGTCGCCGGGTAGAGGATCGCGTCGGCGACCCGGCCGCCGGAGTCCTTCACGCCGCCGCTGAAGTTGAGGCGCCCGGAGGTGCCGGTCTTGGCGGCGACGCCGTCCCAGTACTTCGCCTCGCGCTCCCAGTGGATGTCGTCGAGGAGGCGGACCAGGTCCTCCAGGCGGAACGCGGACGTCGATTGGCTCCACGGCATCGTGTGGTGGACGGCGATGCCCAGTCCGGCGAGGACGGCGGGCGCGGTGAGGGCGCTGCGGTCCGTCAGGTGACGGGCGTAGCGGGCGATCAGTTGGCCGAGCACCGGGACGACGGCCGCTTCCACCGGCTCGGGCCGGTTCCTGCCCGGCAGGTCGTTCTCGTGCACGGGTTCGGCGGACCGCTGGAGTCCGCCGCGCCCGTAGAGGGTGGTGAGGACGAGGGCGCGCAGCGCGGAGAGGGTGACGACCTCGCGGTCTCCGGTCGACACCTGCCGCTTGCTGACGTTGACGAGCCGGGCGAACGGCACTCGCCGGCCGTCCACGTCGACGTGGACGGAGTCGGCGACCAGGTGGGCGAGCCGGGTGCCGGCGTCGCGCTGGTCCATGGACATCGCGAGGTTCTTGGCGACGTCGACGCCCTGCACGTTGCGGTCGTAGAAGATCTGGCGCGCGTCGGCCGGGGCGAGGTCGACGTACAGCTCGAACGGGAGGCGCACCCGGGTGAGTTCGGGGTACGTCAGGCCGTACGTCTCGGGGTCGTCGTAGAGGTCGTGCCAGGCGGTGGTCTGGGTCTCGCCGTCGATGGCGACGACCATGGTGCCGGGCGCGACGGTGAGGGTGCGCAGGCCGCTGCCGGGGACGAGTTCGTCGCTGAGCGCGGCGAGCGGTCCGGCGTGCCAGAGCGTGATCGGCGGGGTGGACCAGGCGGCGCCGAGTTCGCCCTTGAGGCCGGCGGCGATGTACTCGGCGTACGGCCCGACGTTCTTGCCCTTCTGCGAGGACTTCAGCGTGCGCTGCACGGTGGCCCGCAGTTCGGCGTGGCGGCGTATCAGGCCGGAGGCGGCCTTCAGCCTCCTCGGGTCCTCCTCGGCCCGGGGTGACGGGACGAGCTGGACGAGTGTGGGCACCGCCATCGTTCCGACGACGGCGTCGTCGCGGAACGGCATGACGGTGAGCCGGGTTCCCTCGACGGCACCGGTCGGCATGGTCAGGCGCATGGTGACTCCCCCCGGAGTTCGGACAGACGTAAGAGCTCACGCAGCAGACGTGGGACGGCACCGCTGAACCGCGCGGCGGAACGGCACGACCGAACGGGGCCGCCGAGCCGAATGACTGCGACTCCCTGCGGAAGCGTCACCAGATAAGCACGCCTTTGAAAACACTGTCAAACATCTAGACAGGTTTGACGGGTGCTGTAAGTTGTTGACGTCCGCTATCGAGAGGCCCAGGTCTTCCGTCATGCCCCAGCAGTCGTCCGCACAGGTGACCGCCGCCGAGATCTCCCGCATCGCCGGAGTCACGCGTGCCACCGTCAGCAACTGGCGCCGCCGGTACGACGACTTCCCCGAGCCGTCCGGCGGCGCGGAGAGCAGTCCCCTGTACGACCTGGAGGCGGTCAGGGCATGGCTCGCCTCGCGCGGCTATGCCTCGGCGGCCAGTCCGGCCGAGGAACTGCGCACGACCCTCCGCCTCAGCGCCCACGGCACCGGCGAGGGCTCCGGCGATGACGGCGCCACGGCGGACCTGCTGCTCCTCGTCCTGGCGGCGGCCCGCCGCACCCCGGACCAGCTCACGGCCGCGGCACAGCTCTCGGACACGGACATCGCCGTCCGTGCGGAGCGCGACGCGGCGGGCGTCGCCGACGCCGTGCCCGGCGGGGGCGGCGTGCGCTTCGCGGGCGTCGACCCCGCCGTACTCCGCGCGCTGTACGTGTGCGTACGGGACGAGGGCGGCCAGGCGACGCTGGGCGTGCTCGCGGAGCGGGAGCTGGAGGACAGCGCGGCGAGCGGCGCGTACCGCACGCCGCCCCCGCTCGCCGACCTCCTCGCGCGCCTCCTGCCCGGCGCCCCGGCCCGCGTCCTGGACCCGGCCTGCGGCAGCGGCGCCCTGCTCGAGGCGGCTGCCCGCCGGGGTGCGGCCGAGCTGTACGGCCAGGACGTCCTCCCCGTGCAGGCACGGCGCAGCGCGGTGAGCCTGCTGCTGACGGCACCGCCCGGAACCACCGTCTCCGTCCGCGCCGCCGACAGCCTGCGCGCGGACGCCTTCCCCGACCTGGCCGCCGACGCCGTGCTGTGCAACCCGCCGTTCGGTGACCGGGACTGGGGGTACGACGAGCTGGCGTACGACCCGCGCTGGGCGTACGGCGTACCGGCCCGCGCCGAGTCCGAGCTGGCCTGGGTGCAGCACTCCCTCGCCCACCTGACGCCCGGCGGCCACGCGGCCCTGCTCCTGCCGCCCGCGACGGCCGGCCGCGCCTCGGGCCGCCGGGTACGGGCGGAACTGGTCCGCAGCGGTGCCCTGCGCGCGGTGGTGGCGCTGCCGGTCGGCGCGTCGGTGCCGTTCCACATCGGCCTGCAGATCTGGATCCTGCAACGGCCCGAACCGGGCGGCGCCGAGCGCAAGTCGGTGCTGTTCGTCGACACCGCGGAGTCGTCGGCGGCGGACGCGAAGACGGACACGCGGACGGGCCCGCGCACCCGGGGCGGCAGCCGGTCCGCCTCGCTGGACTGGGAGCGGATCACCGGCCGGGCCCTGGGCGCGTGGCACGCCTTCGCGGCGGACCCCGACGCCTTCGAGGACGAGCCCGGCGTCGCGCGCGCGGTCGACATGGTCGACCTGCTGGACGAAACCGTCGACCTGACGCCCACCCGTCTCGTACGCGCCTCACGTTCCGAGGTGGACCCGGCGAAGCTGGCGGCGGAGGCCGACGCGACGCGCCGGAACCTGGTGAAGGCCGCCAAGTCCCTCGGCCGCGCGGCCGGTTACGACGACTGGGACGCGGCGGGCGGTTCGGCCCGGGAGTGGCGTACGGCGACCGCGGCCGACCTCGCGCGGGGCGGCGCGCTGACGCTGCTGCGGACGACGCCGGAGGGATCACGCGGGCGCGGAGACGACGACGGCGCCGGCAAGGGCGGGCGGGGAGCGGGCGCGGACGCGGCCCGCCCGGTCTTCACCGGTTCGGACATCTCCCGGGGCTCGGGCCCGACGGGCGACCCGGCGACGGTACGTACGGACACGGCACCGGTGATCGCCGCCGGGGACGTGCTGGTCCGCGCGGTCGCGAGCGGCGGCGGCGGTGCGATGGCCCTGGTCGTCGGGGAGGCGGAGGCCGGTGCGCTGCTCGGCCCGCACGTCCACCTGTTCCGGCCCGACCCGGCCCGCCTGGACGCCTGGTTCCTCGCCGGCTTCCTGGGCGCCGAGGACAACATCGCGGGCGCGTCCACCGGCAGCACGGTGCTGAACGTCAGCCCCGGCCGGCTGCGCGTCCCGCTGCTGCCGCTGGAGGAGCAGCGACGGTACGGGGAGGCGTTCCGCCGCGTCCACGAACTGCGGGCGGAGGCGGGGCGGGCGACGCGGTTGGCGGAGGAGACGGCACGGCTGCTGTCGGGGGGCCTGACCGGCGGCCAGTTGCTTCCGTCGTCCCGGGAGACAGCGGCGGACGCGACCGCGGTACGAGGCCGGGGCCCGGGTGGCGATTCGCCCCATTAGGCACACAGGGCTTCGCCCATGGACCACACTTGTCGGACCGCCCGGCCTGCCAGTCGACCTGGCTCGGCTCGGGCGGTGGGGTTGGGACGTTTCGGAAGGAATCCGGGGATCCACTTGAACAGCAGTAAGCACACGGAGTTGGCGAACCACGCGTGGTCCGTCGCCGACCTCCTGCGGGGGGACTACAAGCAGTCCGACTACGGCAAGGTCATCCTGCCGTTCACGGTGCTGCGACGGCTGGAGTGCGTGCTGGAGCCGACGCGCGAGAAGGTCACGGCGCTGGCGGAGCAGTACAAGGACGGCGACATCGACCCGGACCGCTTCCTGCGCCGGGCCGCGGGCCACTCCTTCTACAACAAGTCCGGCCTCACCCTGAAGAAGATCGCGGCGGACCCGCAGAGCGCGGCGAAGAACCTCACGGTGTACGTGGGGTCCTTCTCCGACAACGCCCGTGGCGTGCTCGACCGCTTCGAGTTCGCCCAGCAGATCAAGCGGCTCGACAGCTCGGGGCTGCTCTACCAGGCCATCGGCAAGTTCACGGACCTGGACCTGCGCCCCGAGGTCGTGTCCAACCACAACATGGGCTACATCTTCGAGGAACTGATCCGCCGCTTCGCGGAGCAGTCCAACGAGACGGCCGGTGAGCACTTCACGCCCCGCGAGGTCATCCAGCTCATGGTGCGGCTCCTGGTCGCCCCGGACGGTGACGGCCTCCAGCTCCCGGGTGTCGTCCGTACGGTCATGGACCCGGCCTGCGGCACGGGCGGCATGCTCTCCGCGACGGACGACCTGATCAAGGAGCTCAACCCCGACGCCACGGTGGAGGTGTACGGGCAGGAGCTCAACCCCGAGTCCTGGGCGATCTGCCGGTCCGACCTCATGATCAAGGGCCAGGACCCGGAGAACATCGCCTACGGCAACTCCTTCTCCGACGACGGCCACGCCCGCTCGACCTTCGACTACATGCTGGCCAACCCGCCGTTCGGCGTGGAGTGGAAGAAGGTCAAGGAGGAGGTGGAGCGGGAGCACGCGACGCTCGGCGACGCCGGCCGCTTCGGGGCGGGGCTGCCGCGCATCAACGACGGTTCACTGCTGTTCCTCCAGCACATGATCTCCAAGATGAAGCCGGTGGACGTCAACGGCGGGGGCGGTTCGCGTATCGCGATCGTCTTCAACGGCTCGCCCCTCTTCTCGGGCGGGGCGGGCTCGGGCGAGTCGGAGATCCGCCGCTGGATCCTGGAGAACGACTGGCTCGAGGGCATCGTCGCCCTGCCGGACCAGCTCTTCTACAACACCGGCATCTCGACGTACTTCTGGATCCTGACCAACCGCAAGAGCCCCGACCACAAGGGCAAGGTCGTACTGCTGGACGCGCGCGACCAGTGGCAGAAGATGCGCAAGTCACTAGGCGACAAGCGCAAGGCGCTGAGCAAGGAGCACATCGCGACGGTGGTCAAGCTGTACGGCGAGGCACTGGACGCGGCTATGGACGCGGAACACCCGCTGCACGACAAGGTGAAGGTCTTCGACAACACCGCGTTCGGGTACCAGCGGATCACCGTCGAGCGCCCACTGAAGCTCCGGTTCGAGCTTACGGAGGAGACGCTGGCGGCGCTGGAGGCGTCGAAGGTCATCCAGAAGTTGCCGCAGGCTTCGCTGATGCTGGAGGCGTTCCGGGAGCTGAAGGGCAGCAGTTGGGCCAAGAAGACGGATGCGTGGCTTGCGCTGAAGGACGCGGTGATCCAGGCCGGCTCCACATGGCCGTCGGGGGCGCCGTTCCTAAAGGCGCTGCGGGATGCGATTGGGATGCGAAACCCGGAGGGCGAGGTCCAGCTCGTCAAGGGCAAGCCGGAGCCGGACTCGGAGTTGCGGGACTTCGAGAACGTGCCGTTGGGTGAGGATGTTGAGGAGTACCTCGAGCGGGAGGTCCACCCGCATGTACCGGATGCGTGGATCGACGGCAGTAAGACGAAAATCGGGTACGAGATTCCGTTCACGCGGCACTTCTATGTGTACGAGCCGCCTCGGCCGTTGGCGGAGATCGACGCAGATTTGAAGGCGCTGGAGGCGGAGATTCAGGAGCTGTTGGGGGAGGTTACCAACTGATGCACTCCGCGCCATTGAAAATTTTTTCAGTAGATGCACAGACAGGCCCATTCGGTTCTCAGCTTCACGCAGACGAGTACATCGAAGATGGGGTGCCGGTCATTAATCCGTCCAACATCAAGGACGGAAATTTGGTTGCCGACAGGCAAATCACGGTGACCAATTCAACCGCAGAAAGACTAGCCATGCACCGACTTCGAGTAGGAGACCTAGTCTTCGCTCGACGAGGAGAGTTGGGGCGCTCAGGCGTTGTTTCCGAGGAAGCCGAGGGATGGCTGTGCGGAACTGGCTCCATCAGAGTGCGCACCGATCCAAGAAAACTGGACTCGCATTTTGCCGGATATGCCCTGCAGTCCTACGAGACGCGTAGCTACTTCTCACGCCTAGCGGTCGGTAGCACGATGGATAACCTCAATACGTCCATCGTGCTCGGCACCCCGATCCCCCTACTACCCTTGGAAACACAGCACCGCATCGCCGACTTCCTCGACACCGAGACAGTGCGTCTCGATGGCTTGCTTACGCATCGAGCGCAGCAAATGGCACTACTTCAAGAATCCGACAAAAGCACCATCACCGAGACGCTCGACCGCACCGGCGGTCAGCCTACTCGCCTCAAGCATCTGGCAACGAAGATCACAAGCGGGCCGCGCGGTTGGGGGGACCTGGCCGCCGAAAGCGGCAGCCTATTCCTGCGGATCACTAACATCCCAAGGCGGGGTGTCCGGCTCGATCTCCGAGACTCGCTCTACGTCGCTGCGGAACCCGGGCCAGAACGTGAAAGGTCACGCACTCAAGTAGGTGACATCCTTATTAGCATCACCGCAGACATCGGATCGGTTGCCTTGGTCGATGAACGCGGCGCTAACGGAAACGTTAGCCAACACATCGCTCTCATCCGACCGATTCCGGCTACCTGCTCTCAGTGGCTTGCGTACGCGCTCAAGTCCGCACGATCGCGACAGACGCTGCGGATGAACAGTTATGGAGGGACCAAGGCTGGTCTGGGGCTTGGCGATATTGCCAACCTTGTTCTAGATGTTCCTTCGCTGGCAGCACAGGAAGAGGCCGCGGCACGGATCACAGATACCTTGAGCCAAAGAGAGACGCTTCATCGTGCTATGTCAGAGCAAATCACTCTCTTGAAAGAACGCCGCCAAGCCCTCATTACCGCCGCCGTAACCGGCCAGTTCGACGTGGCCACCGCCAGCGGGCGCAACGTGACCGAAGGAGTCGCCGGATGAGCCCCGTGCACGACGAGTCTTCCTTCGGGGCAGCCATTGTTGCGGCGCTCTGTGAGCGCGGTTGGCGGGAGGCGAGCCCCAGCGACTACCAAGCCGATCTCGGGCTCGACACCAACGAGCTGTTCACCTTCCTCGGGGCGACCCAGCCCGACGAGTGGGACGACCTCCTCATCGTCTACGGCGGCGACCCCAACGAGGCCCAGCGTGGGTTCGCCCAGCGGCTCGACCGGGCCATCGCCGACGACGGGTTGCTGCACGTCCTCCGGAACGGCGTCAAGGATCGCGGAGTTCGCCTCCACGTCGCCTACTTCAAGCCGAACCTGATCTCCGCGGACTCCGTTCTCGACGGTTACCGAGCCAACCGCCTCACCGTCGTCCGGGAACTCCCCTACGCCACCAAGCAGGCCGACTGGGGTCACCGGCTCGACCTGACCCTGTTCCTCAACGGCATCCCGGTCGCCACGGCCGAGTTGAAGAACCCGCTCACCGGGCAGGGCGTCGATCAGGCCAAGGAGCAGTACCGGACCGACCGCGACCCGACCGAGCTGATCTTCACCCGCCGGGTCATCGCGAACTTCGCCGTCGACCCTGACCTGGTGTTCGTCACGACACAACTGCGCGGCAAGAGCACCCAGTTCTTGCCGTTCAACACCGGTTCGAACGGCCCTGGTCAGCCCGGCGGCGCCGGCAACCCCGCACCGACCCTCCACGGCACGTACACCACGTCGTACCTCTGGGAGCACGTCTGGCAGCGCGACAACTGGCTGGACCTCCTCCAGCGTTTCGTGCACCAGCAGAAGCACAAGACACCCGGCGGCGGCACCACCAAGTCGACGATCTTCCCGCGCTTCCACCAGTGGGACGTGGTCAAGAAGCTGACCGCACACGCGGCGACGCACGGCGCGGGGCAGAACTACCTCGTCATGGCCTCCGCCGGCTCCGGCAAGTCGAACACCATCGGCTGGCTGACCCACCGCCTGAGCGACCTGCACGCCGACACGGACCCGACCGTCCTCGACCCCGATGCGCTCGCCAACCAGCGCATCACTCCCGGCGAACCGGTCTTCGACAAGGTCATCGTCATCACCGACCGTCGCAACCTGGACGCCCAACTCCGGGAAACCGTCGGCAACTTCTCGCAGACCGACGGCCTGGTCGTGAAGGTCGACGAGAAGCACGGCGCGAAGAGCGAACAGCTCGCCCGCGCGCTCTCCCGGGACACCGGCAAGATCGTCACCGTCACGCTGCACTCGTTCCCCGCCCTGCTCGACTACGTCAAGCGCAACCCCACCGAGATCAAGGGCAGTCGCTTCGCGATCGTCGTGGACGAGGCGCACTCCTCGCAGTCCGGCGACGCCGCCACCGCCGTGAAGTCCGCGCTGCGAGACCTCGGTCTGGACGCCGACACTGAGGACCAGGGCTCGACCACTCTCACCGTGGACGCCAAGCTGAAGGCGAAGGCGGTGGAGCGCTCACAGGCCGCGAACCTCTCCTACTTCGCGTTCACCGCCACCCCGAAGGCCAAGACCCTCGAACTCTTCGGCACGGAGGGCACGGAGAACGGCGAGTCCGTCTACCGCCCCTTCCACACGTACTCCATGCGTCAGGCCATCGAGGAAGGCTTCATCCTCGACCCGCTGCGCAATTACGTCACGTACAACACCTACTGGAAGCTCGCGAACCTGAACCGCGACGAGAAGGAGGTCGCCCCCTCCAAGGCGAACAGCCTGCTCGCCCGGTTCGCGCTCATGCACGAGCACACGGTCTCGCAGCACGCGCAGGTGATCGTCGAGCACTTCGTCGCCCACACCCGCGGCCGGCTCGGCGGGCGGGCCAAGTCCATGGTGGTCACCGCCTCCCGGCACTCCGCCGTGCAGATGGCTCGCCAGATCCAGAGTTACATCGAGGACCGCGCGTACGACACCAAGTACCCGGACCTCGGCGTCCTCGTCGCCTTCTCCGGCTCCCTCACCATCGACGGTGAGGAGACGACCGAGAGCAAGGAGAACGGCGGGCTGTCCGAGAGCGGGCTACCAAAGGCGTTCGCGTACACCCGCGCCGACGACAAGGCCGTGAAGGCCGGCGGCAAGGGGCAGCAGGAGTACCGGATTCTGGTCGTCGCCGAGAAGTACCAGACCGGCTTCGACCAGCCGCTCCTCACCACCATGTACGTCAACAAGACGCTGACCGGCATCGCGGCCGTGCAGACCCTCTCCCGCCTCAACCGCACCGCCGAACGCAAGGCGCAGGCCGACCTCGCCGTCCTGGACTTCGTCAACAAGGCCGAGGACATCCAGGAAGCGTTCCGCCCGTACTTCGAGGAGGCGCACACCCTCCCCTCCGACCCCAACCTCCTCTACACGGCCCAGAGCCGGGTCATGTCCGCGCCGATCATCTCGGAGCAGGACATGGACGAGTTCGCCACGGCGTACTTCGAGGCGAAGGAGAAGGCCGGCGGCTCCCAGGCCAAGTGGGAGAAGCTGCACGCCGAGTTGTACCGGCTCCTCTCCCCCGCCGTCACCCGCTTCACCACGCTGATGGACAGCGAGGAGGAGGACGACGTCGAGACGGCGGAGGAGTTCCGCGCCCATCTCAACGACTACGTCCGCAAGTACGGCTTCCTCGCGCAGATCGTGCCGTACCACGACCCCGAGTTGGAGCGCCTGCACCTCTACGGCCGCTACCTCCTCAACCGTCTCCCCCACCGGGCCGACGGTGGTGTGGACATAGGCGAGGTCGACCTGAGCCACCTGCGCGTCGAGAAGACCGGCGAGCACGACGTGGCCCTCACCCCCGAGGGCGCCGCCGAACTCAAGGGCTTCGGCCACGGCGTGGGCGGAGCCAAGGACGACGAGAAGTCCCTGCTGTCCGAACTGATCGACAAGTTCAACGCCAAGTTCGGTACGGACTTCACCGAGACGGACCTTCTGCCCGTCTTCAACCTCACCAACGAGGACCCGAAGGTCCGCGCCGCCGCCGTCGTCAACGACGAGGAGAACTTCGGCCTCGTCTACGACAAGAAGTTCGAGGAGAACATGATGGACCACGTGTCCACCATCGACACCCTCGGCAAGCGCTACTTCGGCGCCGACCGCGAGTTCAAGTCCAACCTGGACCGCAGCGCTCGCCGCGCGGCCTGGCGGATGATCCGCAGCGAGGAAGGTCTGGACGACTTCTGAGACGCGAGGCGAAGGAAGGGGTCCGGCGTGCACGCCGGACCCCTTCCTTCGTACATCCTGCCGCCGGTCAGCGCCCGGCGGCCAGCCCCACGAACCCAGCCCATGCCTCTACACCAACGGCAAGGACAGGGCCGCTGGTTCGCTTCGAGTCCCGGATCAGCACCGCTCCGCGCGCCTCGGCAATCTCGATGCATTCACCGCCCTCGGCACCGCTGTAGCTGCTCTTCCGCCAAGCGACTTCCAGGCATTCCCCACCTTCGCCGCTGCTGTAACTGCTCTTGAACCACGTGGCCTCCGAGACCGGAGGGAACGACTCACCCGTGTTCATAGCTCTCCCAGCACCTTCTCTACGAATCCCAGGGACTCTCTCGGGGCGAGAGCCTGGCTTCGGATGATCCCATAACGTGCCGAGATGGCTCGCACTTCATCTCGGTCAGTAACCAGGATGCTGCGCCCCTGGACTTCCAGGTAAGCAATCTGGTCGCCCTTCTTCGTCGTGATGAGCGTGAAGGGGCCGTCAACACCGGCGTTGTCCTCCCGGTCGTTCGGCATGACCTGGATCTCCACGTTGCGCTTGTGCCCGACCAGCAGGATGTTCTCCAGGACACCCCTCAACACCCCAGTACCACCGAACGGCTTGTGCAACACCGCTTCCTCGATCACGAAGCTCATCAGCGGCGACGGCCAGCGACCGAAGACATCTTGGCGCGACAAACGTGCGGCCACGCGCTGTTCGATCGTCACCTCCTCCAACAACGGGCGCCGCATGGTGAGCAGGGCGCGGGTGTACTCCTCAGTCTGCAAGAGTCCTGGTACCGCCTGCATTGCATACAGAAACAGCTCCTGCGCGTCTGCTTCCAGTCGTGCCGCATCCCGGAAGAACGCCGGATATTGAGCCTTCCCCACCTCCTCCTTCAAGGCCGTGAGCAACCCCCCAGCCCCCAACACCTCATCCGCCTTCTCGATGAACCGCGCCTGCGGAATCCGCCGCCCCTGCTCGATCGAGGCCACCGTCTCGGGCGAGTAGCCCATCCGCTTGCCGAACTCCGGTCGCTCCAGGCCCGCCCGGATGCGCAGCAGCTTCAACTGCCGTCCGAACGCGGTCACCACGCCCGCCCCCGGCTCGTCCCCGGGCTTCCCGCTCCCCTGCCCCTGACCGCCCTGCACCGGTACCGGCACCGCCGCCTGTCCCTGACCCGTCTCTTCATCCCGCACGCTCGTCATGTCCCGCGCCTCTCCCCGTGCCGTTCCCGGCCGCTCCGTGCACCGTCGCGTGCCGCCGCGTACGAAGGGTTCGCGTCGGCGCGTCACCACTGGTCACGCTAGGCCACGGCACGCCACCGTGAGTACACGACCGCAGCACAACCACCCCTGCCGGTGAACGGTTCACGCCGCGGCTGAACCGGAACGACTGGCTCCGCTCGGGGCGGTACACGTGCGAACGCTGTATGACGGCGATGATGGTGCACCTGGCCGACCTCGCGGCCCAGCAAGGCCGGCCGCTGCTGTCGGCCGGCGCGCACCTCGGCTACACCCGCACCACCCTGATGACGTCCGGCCCGACCCTGAACGGCGGCCGACCCGACCTGCTCGAATCAGTGCTGTACAAGATCGTGCCGTCCCAGGGCCCGGAACAGGGCGCGGAGCCCTTGCTGTACGCGACCACCAATCCCGACGCCGAGGCCACCGGCTACTACGGCCCGCGCTGGGCGATGGTCGGCCCGACCAAGCCCGCCCCCCTGCCCCGCAGCGCCCAGGACAAAACGGTCACGGCGTGCTTGTGGACGGAGGCCGAACGCCTCACTGACGTCGCCGCCCCCGCAGAAGGGCACTGACCCATAGCATCAGACCGGCGCCCTCTACGGCGCGTTGCTCGTCCAGGCGGTCCTGAAGCTGGTGGCCCCGCGCACGGCGAGGCGGCTGCCGGAGATTCTGGCGGCGGTCAGCAAGGGGTGACACCGGCGTCGCCTGCCCCGAGATCACAAGTGGCTCAAGTGCCTTGCTCGGCAGTGTCTTGCCGGGCAGGATCGACCGCACCATCTGACCAGTGGTTCCGGGGGACAAGAACATGAAGATCAAAGAGACGTTTCTGTCAGCGTGCGCTGTTGTCGCAGTGCTAGCGGGCACGGCTGCCTGCACCTCGGACGGCGACGGGCCGACCGCCAAGGCCACGGCCACGGCCGACAGCATCTGCGAGGACGGCGCCTACTCATGGTTCAACGTGGACGAGCGGGACGTCCTGACGGGTGTCGCCGAGAAGGAGAAGATCGACAGGAAAGGCGCCAGGCTCACGCACAAGCTGACGCCACTTCACACACCGCGTACCGCCGTCACCTTCGAGAAGGGATCGCGGGCAGGCGACGCGAAGGCCGCCCTCCGCTCGCTGGCCGCCCTCATCGGAGAAACGAACGCCGATGACGACGGCGTGAGCACCGAATTCACCAATGTCCACAGGTCAGCACCGGACCTCGACAATGGCAGCACCACCGTCGACGGTGTCGGAACCATCGTGCAGTACGCCTGGGTGAAACAGGTCACCGCCGACTTCCGGTACACCTGCGGGGACGGCAAGCCGGTGACGGGCCGGGCAACCAGCTGGGTCATCGACGGCTCAGGCCTCCTGGAATGCTCCACACCGATCGAGAACGTGAAGGAGGGGGCACCGGCCCTGGCAGCGGCCCGCCTCTCCTGCGACCCCGACGCCCCGGCCGCCAAGACCTGAGCGATCAGGTCGGACACGTCCACACGCCCGCTTCCACCGACGCTACGAGCGCAAAGCCGAGGTGACGCTTGCGTGGTGCGGGACGAGCGAGCGATGTTCACGGTCGAGGTGGACGTGCTGACGAGCGGGGGTGTGGCGGCCTCTGCCGGAGTCGTTCGGTGTCTCGCCGGCCACCGCGCGCCGTCGGTTCACCGCGTGGACCGAGGCCGCGCTGATGCCGACCGGCGACGGGTGGGCGGGTCCTCCGCACGGCCTTCGGCCCAGGCTCCATCGCGTCGCGGCGGTATGCCGTGCAGCGCGGCGCGCAGGCATGACGCTGACCGAGCGGCGCCTCTGGACGAGGAACCACGACGGCCCGAAGGGCGACGAGTAGACGGGGGTCAGGCGGGCCCCTCTCTGTCCGCCTCGGGTGAGACACCAGGCCTCATCACCGCCGAGCTGTGCGCCGACGCCGTACAGTACGGGCGGATCCCCGGCCGGGGCTTCCACGTCCTGCTGGCCCCGGGGCGGACGGCGAGCGGCGGCGCGTGGAGGTCTCCGACACCCGCACGGAACGCCGACCCGCCGTCACCGCGCCCGCCGAGCCCGACCCGACGCCGATTCCGAGTCCGGCCGCGGCCTCCTCCTCGTCGCCGCCCTCGCCGACGCATGGGGCATCACCGACCGCTGCCAGCGCCCCGCGGTCGCCCGCGGGGCGCTGGAGCACCGGCTGCCCCTCCCCACGCGGCAGCGACCGACTGGGACGACCGGACCCGGCCCAACGGTGAGATAGGGCACATTTCGCCCGCCGGACACGAAGCCGTCAACCACTACCTGAGCACCGCGAAAGCCCAGGTCACAGCCGACATCTGAGATCTCTGCCGAATCCGGGGCGATGCACGGAGATCATTTCGTTAGGCGTTCTAATGGCTAGGTGGGCCCCATGACAGGGCGCCCACCGTGCACGGCCTCCCCCATCCCTTCGGATCGAGGCCGCGGACGTCTGCCCACGCCGGCGCCCGCCTGAACCCGTCGCCGACAGGAGGAGGACTGCATGCCCGAAGCCGTACACACGCCCCGCCCCGGAGGCGAGCCGCCGAAGGCCCCGATCGAACGCCGCCACCTCGGCGGCACCGAACGGCGGCGCCACGGCCAGGAGGCCGAGAACCGTCCCCCCGTCTCCAGCCAGGAGCTCAGCAAGGCCCCCGCGGAACTCATCGAGGAGCCCGGCCCCAAGGTCAACTGGCGCGTCTTCGTCATCTCCTCGGCCGTCATCGTCGCCTTCTCCCTCTGGGCCATGTTCGCGCCCGGGCACGCCGCCGACACCATGCGGGCCATGGTGGCCTGGATCGCGGAGAACCTCGGCTGGTTCTACGTCCTGACCATCACCGTGGTGATCGTGTTCGTCCTCTGGGTCGCGCTGTCCAAGGAGGGTTCCGTCCGGCTCGGCCCCGACCACTCCCGGCCGCAGTACAAGCTCTTCACCTGGGTGGCCATGCTGTTCGCCGCCGGTGTGGGCATCGACATGCTCTTCTACTCCGTCACCGGGCCCATCACCCAGTACATGGCTCCGCCGACGGGCGAGGGCCAGACGGCCGCGGCAGCCCAGGACGCCGTGGTCTGGACCATGTTCCACTACGGCGTGGCCGGCTGGGCCATGTACTCGCTGCTCGGCATGGCCATGGGCTACTTCGCCTACCGCTGGGGCATGCCGCTGTCCATCCGGGCCGCCCTGTACCCCCTGCTCGGCAAGCGCGTCCGCGGCGGGATCGGCGACACCATCGACATCGTCACCCTGGTCGGCACCGTCTTCGGCGTCGCCACCTCCATGGGCATCGGCGTCGTGCTGCTGAACGTCGGCTTCGCCTGGCTGTTCGGCCTCCCGGAGGGCCTGGCCCTGCAGATCGCGCTGGTGGTCGTGGCCGTGGTCATGACCATCGCCGCCTGCACCTCGGGCATGGACAAGGGGATCCGGCTGCTCTCCGAGCTGAACATCTGGAGTGCGGCGGCCATGCTGCTCTACATCCTGGTGACCGGAGAGACGGCGTTCCTGCTCAACGCGCTGGTGGAGAACATCGGCCGGTTCGTCTTCTCGCTGCCGGACCGGACCCTGCAGACCTTCGCCTACCAGGAGGGGGGCTCCGAGTGGATGGGCGGCTGGACCCTGTTCTTCTGGGCGTTCTGGCTGGCCTGGGGCCCGTTCGTGGGCCTGTTCCTCGCCCGCATCTCCCGCGGCCGCACCCTGCGCGAGTTCGTCATCGCCGCCGTCACCGCCCCGGTGCTCTGCGACTTCCTGCTCGTGAGCGTCTTCGGCAACAGCGCCATGCACCAGGTCCTGGACGGGAACACGGAGTTCGCCCGACAGGCCATGGACAGCCCGGAGAAGGGCTGGTTCGCGCTGCTGGAGATGTTCCCCGGCGCCGCCTTCCTGATCGGCCTCGGCACGCTGTCCGGATTGCTGTTCTACCTCACCAGCGCCAACTCCGGCGCCATGGTGATGTCCAACTTCTCCTCCTCGATCCCCAAACCGTCGCAGGACGGGGCGAAGTGGCTGCGCGTCTTCTGGGCGGTGCTCACCGCGTTGCTGACCATCGCGATGCTGGTGGCCGGCGGGGTCACCACCATGGAGTACGCGACACTCATCTTCGCCCTGCCGGTGACGGTCATCGCCTGGCTGGTGATGGCCTCCTTCTCCAAGGCCCTGCGCATGGAGCGGGCCGAGCGCGAGGGCCGGGTCCTGCGCCGGCAGTCGACGGCGGCGCACGGCGGCCACGTGCCCGAGCGCACCTGGCGCCAGCGGCTGGAGCGGATGCGCTCCTACCCCTCGAAGAAGCAGGTGGCCCAGTTCATGGAGCGCACCGTGCAGCCGGCGCTGGCCGACGTGGTCCGCGAATTCGGGAAGCAGGGCTACCAGGCCACGCTGGACCTGGCCCCGAACGAGCACGCCGGCATCTCCGGCCACGCGCTGGTGGTCACGATCCCCGAGCACCGCGACTTCCACTACCAGGTACAGGCCGTCGAGGCCCCGGTGCCGATGTTCGGCGGACGCATGTCCCGCCAGACGGACGTCTACTACCGGGTCGAGGTGTTCACCCAGACCGGCTCCGAGGGCTACGACCTCATGGGCCTGTCCCCCCAGCAGGTGATCGACGACGTCCTGGACCGCTACGAGGCGCACCTGGGCTTCCTCACCTACTCCAGCCAGCACGACTACGCCTCGGTGCTCACGCCGTCGATCGCGACCACCACAGGCGCCCTCCCGGTGGTGGAGCCCGCGGAGCCGCAGAACGACGCCGGTACGGACACAGTGGGCATCGGGCCGAAGGCGTAGGCGCCGCCCCATCGGACGGCCGGTGCCCGCGCCCTCCCCCCGCTTCGCGGCCCCACGGCGGCCGCCGGGTCCCGTAGCGACCCCACCCTCCCGGAGTACGTCGACAAGCTCGCCAAGGGCGAGGTCGCCGGACGGGCCGTGGCGATCCTCTGAGCCGAGAGAAGCGCCGACCGTCGCAAGCCGCCATGACCACCGTGTGAAGCTCACCCCGCCCCACGAGCGTCTCCTTGCCGACATCCTCGGCCTCGGCGCTCCCCTACCGAGGCCCTGCTCCTGATCGGCACCTGGACCGGCTGAACACCACGCGAATCGGCACCCGCATCTCACGCTTCGCAACGCTGAGGCCCGCCGCCCGACGGCGACGGGCCTCACGCGAAGGGGCCGACATCAACCGACAGAGTCACGCGTCGGACCCTCCGCTCGTACATCCGCCGCCGGTCAGCGCCCGGCGGTCATCTCCACGAACCCGGCCCACGCTTACGGCCCGAAGGCCCGCCTGGCCTCAGCAGGGCACTTGGAGTCCCGTACGAGACGCCGGCCTTTCCGGGCCGGTGCCACGACCTGACCTCCCCCAGCCCGCACCCACCGGATCATCCGGATCTGCGAACGCCAAGGCGTCCCCGTCCTGGCCGACCGCGCCTACCAGGGCGCCGGCCCCCGGGGTCACCACCGGGCGCAGACGGTCAACCGGGCACTGGCCACGTCCCGGGCACCCGTCGAACGGGGCATGGCACGGCCCTTGGGACTGGTGAGGTCGCATGTTGAGGGGTCGCGTATTCGCAGCTGAAGCCCACGGCTCAATGACGCTGAGTGAGCGATCAGGGGGCAACCTGATCATCCCCATCGACAAGGGCCAGGCGCCCGGCGTCGCCAGCATCTACCGCGCACTCGGCCGCACTCCTGGCCGTGGGGACCGCCGGCCTCCCCGTCAGGCCGAACGCCACTGGCCGCCGGAGCGGCGCGGTGCTGTCATGGGGAGGGAAGACGGCGTGGACGAGCCGGCAAGGGCGCGGAGGCCGACGCGCCGCGCGTGGTCCGCCCGGGCGGTCCAACCGCGGCCGCCCCGTCGCACAGCGGAGGAGGCCGATGCCATGCTGTATCGCCGCACGGTCGGTGACGTGATGACCGAGGAGGTCGTCACCTTCCGCCCCACCACACCACTCCAGGAGGTCGCCGCCCTGCTGGACGCGAACGACATCGTCGCGGCCCCGGTCATCGACGATGACGGCGCTCCCGTCGGTGTCGTGTCCGCGTCCGACGTGCTGCGGCACGAGACCGGCCTGCCCGATCCGCAGGGTCAGGACGGGAACGACGAACGCTCCTGGGACAAGGCCCGGGCCCGAACCGCGGGCGCGCTCATGAGCAGCCCCGTCTTCACCGCCCGCGCCGACTGGACGATCCCCCGGGCCGCGCGGGAACTCCGCAGGCGGCACGTCAAGCAGCTGCCTGTGGTCGGCGACGACGGGCTCCTCACCGGCATCGTCACCCGCAGCGACCTGCTCGACGCCTTCATCCGCTCCGATGTCGAGATCCGCGGCGAGGTCGAGCAGGACGTCCTGGGGCGCATCCTCGGCCTGGACGAGGGCACCGTCGCGGTCGAGGTCCGGGACGGGGTCGTCATCCTGCGGGGGCACGTCCCGGAACCGCGGCTCGTTCCGGTGGTCGTGGGCCTCTGCCAGGGCGTCGACGGTGTCGTCGCCGTGGATGCCCGCCTCGCCGCCGCCCGGGCGGGCTAAGAGGTCGTCTCATTTGGCCTCGGCGTCCTAGCTCAGACACCAGCCGCAAAGTAGGTCGTGCGTAGCGGGACGAGTCCCGTTTCCCCGTCCTGGGCGCCGTCGTTGGTCTGATCGAGTGATCGAGGCCAAAGGGGTGGGCGTGCGGCAAGAGTGGTCGCCAGAAGAGCTGTCGGCGAACTGGACACTGGTAGACGGCGACTGGGACCTCGTAGCGAACAAGAGCGGGGCGACCCGGCTCGGCTTCAGCCTGTTGCTGAAGTTCTTCGAACTAGAAGGCCGGTTCCCCGATGTGCTGGAAGAGGTCCCGCCGGCCGCGGTGGAGTACGTCACCGATCTGGTGAAGGTCCCGGCCATCGACTTCGCGAAGTACATGCTGGTCGGCCGGACTGCCGAGTACCACCGCAAGCAGATCCGCGAGGCCCTGGGGTTCCGGCCGTCGACGGTCGCGGACGAGAAGGCGCTGGCCGAGTGGCTGGCCGTGGAGGTCTGTCCGGTCGAGCTGGTGGAGGACCGGCAGCGCGAGGCCCTGCTGGTGGAGTGCCGGGCCCGGAAGATCGAGCCGCCGGGCCGGACCCGGGTCGAGAAGGTACTCGTCGCGGCGCGGGGCAAGTGGGAGAAGACGTTCTGCGCCCGCACGGTCGGCCGTCTGGGCGAGGCGGGCACGGCTCGGCTGCTGTCCCTGGTGGCCGAGGACAACGAGGCGGGTACCGCCCGGCTGGCCCGCGCTCGGCGCCTCGCTGACGAGGCCGATCCGCTGGGAACTGATCGAGCAGCAATACGACCAGATGGTCAAGTACGCCACCGCGCTCCGGCTCGGCACCGCCGAGGCCGAGCAGGTGCTGCGGCGCTTCACCCGCGGCGGCCCCAAGCACCCCACCTACCAGGCCCTCGAAGAACTCGGCCGCGCGGTGCGCACGAACTTCGCCTGCGACTACCTCGCCAGCCCCGGCCTGCGCCGCGAGATCCACGGCGGGCTCCAGGTCGTCGAGAACTGGAACAGCGCGAACACCGTGCTCCACTACGGCAAGGACGGCGCCCTGACCGGCCCGGACAAGGAGCACGCCGAAACGTCGATGCTCGCCCTGCACCTGCTCCAGTCCGCGCTCGTGCACGTCAACACCCTGCTGGTGCAGCAGGTCCTGGCCGAACCGGCCTGGGCGAAAAAGCTCAGCGGCGAGGACCGGCGCGGCCTGACCGCGCTGTTCTGGTCGAACGTCAACCCGTACGGCACCTTCCGCCTGGACATGGACAAGCGCCTGGACCTGGGGTCGGCTGCTGCCCTGCCCCGCCCCCGAACCCCGGCGGACGCCGACCGGTCGGCCACCGAGACGCGCTGAGGCGACGTCATCGCCCAGCTCCCAGAGCTGCCTGGCTGACCTGAGGCCAGCGTGTGTCCAAGGGGGCGCGGCCAACGTTCACCTGGCGGCCGCGTCCGGGCCAGGGGCTCTCGGCGGGCGCTCGCTCTGTGGCAGACCGTCGACGACCAGGTCGTAGGAGTGCTCGACCGCATCGTTGATCAGCCGCTTCGTGATGCCCGGCCCGGGCCCCAGCGAGATCCAGCGCCTTTTGTTGAGATAGCGGCCCGGGGTGATCGAGGCGTAGCCGCGCTCCAGTGCCCGCGCGTGCTCGGGCTCGCACTTGACCGTGATGATCTGTTCCTCCGGGTCGTCGGTGACGATCAGGAACACCTTGTCCGCGACCTTGTACACGTCGAGTCCGGGGGTGAAGGGGCGGCCGTGACTGACGTCGGGGAGGGCGAGGGCCGCCTTGCGGGCGGTGTCCTGGAGGCGGTCACCGGCCGTGCTCACCGGGCCGCCCGCGTGCTGGTGCCGTAGGTGTGCGGGTCGACGGGCTGCTCGGCCTTGGGCAGGTGGGAGACGACGAGCAGGTAGGAGTCGGTGACGAGTTCCCTGACGAGCTTCTCGTCGATGCCTGTCCCGCCCTCCAGAGTGATCCAGTGTTTCTTGTTCATGTGGTAGCCGGGGGTGATGTGGCGGTTGTGTTCCCGGAGAGCGTGGGCCTCGCCTGGGTCCGCCTTGAGGATCACGACGGGGCGCCCGGGGACCTCGGTCATCAGCATGAACACCTTGCCGCGTACCTTGAAGACCTCCCAGTCCGGGCCGAAGGGATGCTCCAGCTGCGCTCCGGGAAGTTCCTCCGCGCACTCGGCGGCGAACGTCTGCAGGGTCGATCCGTTCATGAGTGTTTCCTTCCTCGGGTCTCTAGGAGGGATAGGCCCGAGGCGTCCTGGTCAGGCCGCCGGGCGGCGAGAGTGGGACGCGGGCCTGTCACCGGTGCTGTGCGGTGCGCAGCTCGTCGGTGTACCGGGCGATGGCGTCCTCGGCCGTGGGGACCGGGCCGAACAGCTGCTCCTGGCGGCGGGGGTCGGCGACGTAACGCCCGGTGTCGAACCAGCCGAACATCGCGGCCATGTCCTTGACCACCGGGTTGAAGCGGCCGGCGACGGCTCCTGCGGCGCGGGCGACGACGGACGGGACCGCCCACACCTTGATCTTCTTTCCGGCCCGGCTGCCCATCACGTCGGCGACCTCGCGCATGCTGACCGGACGGTCCCAGCCGATGTCGATGCGCTCACCGGCCTCGGCCTCGGCGTCGACCGCGGCTGCCAGGTACGCCGCGAGATCGCAGGTGTGGACGAAGGTCAGCGGGACGGTGGCCTTGCCGATCCACAACATGCGGCCCTTGTCGACCGGGTCGCCCGCCATGCTGGCGACCTGGTCGAGGAACGCCCCCGGGCGCAGGGCGACGAACGGGACGCCGAACTGTTCGAGCTTGTCCTCGGCGAGCTTCTTGTGCCAGAAGTGCGGGACATCGGGCGTCTGGTCGCTGGTGAGGATGCTGGTCAGGACGAACCGCCGGATGCCGGTGCGGTGGGCGGCCTCGGCGAGGTTGGCGTTGCCGATGGTGTCGATGTCGTTGGCGTTCTTGCCGCCGCGGGTGTAGCCGGCGGCGGTGGTGATCACGGCGTCGGCGCCGTTCATGGCGGCCACGAGCGAGTCGACGTTGAGCATGTCGCCGCGGGCGATCTGAACGCCCCGGCTTTCGAGCCGGCTGGCGTCGCTGGCCGGCCTCACCAGGGCGCGGACGTTCTTGCCGCGCGCCAGGAGTTCGTCGACGACCTTGCTCCCCAGGGAGCCGGTCGCCCCGACGACGAGGACCGGAGGAGTGGTGGGGTCGGTGGCAGGCATGGGGGTCTCGCTTTCCATCAGGTTGACGGGCGGTGGCTGCAGACGTAGGCGCCTGCATGCCGGAGGGCTAATGGTGGCGGGCCGCGGGGGCGGATCCGCGGCGCGCCTCGCCGCCTCGCCGCCTCGCCGCCGCGTGCCGCGTGCCGCGTGCGAAGGCAGCCGGGACGGCGGTGGTCGCGCCGCATGCGGGACGGTGTGCACCCCAGTCCGTGTGCCCCTTTCACGTGTGGTGTGGCGTACGCGGGCATGGGGTGCACACCGGGGAGTCACGCGGACTCTTCTTGCGGCAGCGCGCGGCTGCTGATCGCCTCGGTGATGGCGTAGGCGGTCTCGATGAAGGACTCCGCCTGCTGCTCCGACAGGTTCCGTGCGGAGGTCTCCTCCAGGGCCTGCCACAGGGCCGCGATGGGCTCGCGCATGGCCCGGCCCTTGTCGGTGAGGTGGACCACCATGACGCGCCGGTCATGTGCGGCCGGCTCGCGAATGACCAGGCCGGCGTCCTGCATGCGGCGTAGCGCCTTGGAGATGGTGGAGTGGTCCACGCCGAGGCATTCGAGCAGCTCGGACTGGGACTGGCCGTCCCGGTCAAGAAGGTGCATCAGCAGCAGTTCCTGTCCGGGATGCAGGTCCATCTCGCGCAGCAGGGTGGCGGCGTAGGCGCGGTGGGCGCGGGCGAGTTGGAAGATCGCGTAGCTCATCGGTCCTGCGCCGGCCGTCGTGGGGATGCGGGGTTCGGGGGTGGGCATGGTTCGGTTCCTCAGCCGGTGTGGGTGGGGTAGTCGGTGTAGCCGGCCACTCCGCCGCCGTAGAAGGTCGCCGGGTCGGGGGTGTTCAGCGGCGCGCCGGCGCGGAGCCGCTCGACCAGGTCGGGGTTGGCGAGCGCGAGGGCGCCGACGGAGACGAGGTCGGCCGTGCCGTGGTCGATGTCCTTGGCGCGGGCGGGCAGGTCGGTGCCGCCCCGGTTGAGGATCAGCGTGGTCGGCCACAGCGCGCGCAGAGTGCCCAGCAGCTCCTCGTCACCCGCGTGGAGGACGTGGAGGTAGGCCAGGTCCAGGGGGCGCAGAGCGTTTAGGAGCGCCGGATACAGCTCGGCGGTGTCGGACTCGGCGATGTCGTTGTAGGGGTTTGCGGGGGAGATACGGATGCCGGTGCGCTCGGCGCCGATCTCGTCGGCCACCGCGGCGGCGACCTCGACGGCGAAGCGGATGCGGCCCTCGATCGAGCCGCCGTAGCCATCGGTGCGCTGGTTGGTGTTGTCGGACAGGAACTGGTGCACCAGGTAGCCGTTGGCGCCGTGGATCTCCACGCCGTCGGCGCCTGCCGCGACGGCGGCCGCTGCGGCGCGGCGGAAGTCCTCGACGGTCGCCGCGACCTCCTGCGTCGACAGAGCACGGGGCGTCGGCATCTCCTGGGGCCCGGACGCGGTGAACATCACGCCCGCTGGCCGGATCGCCGAAGGGGCGACCGGCCGGCGGCCGTGGGGGGTGTTGTGGGGGTGGGCGATGCGTCCGGTGTGCATCAGCTGGATGACGATCCGGCCGTCGGCCGCGTGCACGGCGTCGGCGACCTTGCGCCACCCGGCGATCTGCTCGTCGTTGTGGATGCCGGGGGTCAGGAGGTAGCCCTGGCCGTCGGCGGAGGGCTGGGTTCCCTCGGTGATGACGAGCGCGTGCGAGGCCCGCTGGGCGTAGTACTCGGCGTTCAGCTCGGTCGGTACGCCTTCAGGTGTCGAGCGGTCACGGGTCATGGGGGCCATGACCAGGCGGTGCGGCAGAGATATGCCACCAAGAGTGGTCGGCGTCCACAGGGAATCCAGCATGAGGGGGTCCTTCGAGAGGGCGGTGACCGGCCGGTCACCGTAAAGGCAGCGGGTGGTCGTGGGGAGGCGGTGGGCGGGCGTGCTCAGTTGACGGTCAGGACGAGCTTGCCCCGCACGTGCCCGGCGTCGCTGACCTGCTGGGCCGTGGCCGCCTGGTCGAGCGGGTAGGCGGTGACGGTGGTGACGAGCTTGCCGCCCGCGGCGTCCTGGGCCAGGGCGGCCAAGCGGGCGGTCGAGCGTTCCTGGGACCCCTGGGAGAAGGTGATGCCCAGCTGCCGTGCACCGAAGTCGGCGATGGTGACGATGCGCTCGGTGCCGCCCCGCAGGGCGATGGAGTCCTCCAGGGCTCCCTTCCCGGCCAGATCGAACACCGCGTCCACGCCGTCAGGAGCCAGCGCCTGCACCCGCTCGACCAGACCGTCGCCGTACACGGTCGCGGTGGCGCCGAGCGAGGCGAGGTAGTCCTGGTTGGCGGGGCCCGCGGTGGCAATCACGCGTGCTCCGCGGGCCGTGGCGAGCTGGACCGCCAGGGTTCCCACCGCTCCGGACGCGCCGTGCATCAGCACGGTCTCCCCCGCGGCGACCCCCAGCAGGTTCAGGACCCGCTCGGCCGTCTCGCTGGCCACCGGCAACGCGACCGCGTGCTGCCAGTCGAGGCCGGCGGGCTTGGGGACCACGGTGGTGGCCAGCGCGTACTGGGCGTACGAGCCGGTGTCCGACCAGCCCAGCACCTCATCGCCGGCCTGCACGTCGCTCACGCCCTCGCCCAGGGCGTCCACCACGCCGGCCAGCTCGCCACCGGGGACGGCGGGGAAGGTCGTCGGGCGGACGGCCTCCAGCATCCCGGCGCGAATCTTGCCGTCCAGCGCGTTCAGCCCGGCGGCCTTCACGCGGACCCGGACCTGACCGGGGCCGGGCTGCGGGACCTCGATGTCCGCCTCGTGCAGCACGTCCGGGCCGCCAAACTGGTCGAAAACGATTGCTTTCACGATGACTCCATTCCTTTTGCCCACCAAAAGCGTGGCTGGCCACATAATCAAGGTAACAGCAATCATGTGGCTAGCCAAGTAATGCCGGACACAGGGGCGAAGGCAGCCACCTCGGCTCGCTTCGGGGTGCGCCGATCACTTGTGCGGCCGACCACGCAAACGAACGCGGCGACCGCCAGGGTGTGAGCAAGGGTCAGCACCCCTCGGTGCCACGGTCTACCGCATCCTCGCCGAGGATGAACCGGAGAGCTGGGCAGTCACCGGAGCTTCAAGATCAACTTATTGTCCCGTTGGCTCGCCCGGCGATACCCCGGCTACGCCGGGCAGCTGGCACGCCAGGACGATGAAGGTGTTTCATAGGTGGCCGCCCGTGAAACACCGGACCGCTCAGTGGTCGACCTGCGGCGATCATGTTTCATGAGTCGTTGCAAATTACTGGACGGCTGAAACACCCTCATGAAACAATCCGGGCTCGTGAGCGACGACTTCAAGCGCGTGGAAGCGCACGACTGCCCGATGTCCACCTGTGCCGCCCCCGCGGGCTCCCCGTGCCGGACCGGCAAGGGCCGGGTGGCGATCCAGTACCACACCGCCCGCTTCCGCCTCGTGCCCCAGCTCGCCAAGGCGTTGAACGTGCCGACCCCTGCCGTACGCAAGCCGGGGGCGGTGTGGACCGAGCTGCCCCGGCCCGCGAGCGCCGGCGCCGAGCCGGTCGGGCACGTCCGCCTCGGCTATGCCCGAGCCTCGACCGCCCGGCAGTCCCTCGACGCGCAGCTCGACTCCCTCGCCGAGACCGGGGTGACGCGGGTCTTCTCGGAGAAGATCTCCACCCGCGCCGTCCGGCGCCCCGAGCTGGAGGCCGCCGTGAAGCTCGCCGGAGAGATCCGCTCCTCCGGCGTTGCCGTGACCCTGGTCGTCCACGAGCACAAGCGGCTCGGTCGCGGCATCGAACTTGCCATGCTCGCCGAAGAACTGAAAGCGAGCGATGTCGGGCTGGAGTTCCTCACCGGGGAGCTGAAGGGCTCGCACGATCCGTCCGGCATCGTGTTCACCGTGCTCGCCGCGATGTCCGGCATGGAGCGTGAGTACATCCGAGACCGCACCCTGGAAGGCCACGAGTCCGCCCGCAGGCGCGGCAAGACCATCGGCGGCGCGGGCGTCACCGACGAGTCGATGCTGTCCATGGCCCTCCACCTGCGCGACCAGGAGATGAGCCTGCGCGACATCGCCAAGCGGCTCGTCATCACCACCGGCGCGAAGAAGGGCCGGCACCCCTCGCCCGCCACCGTCATGCGGATGCTGCGCGAGCATGACGAGCAGGCCGCCACGGCGGCGAGTACGTGATCCCCGGCTACTTTGCGGCTGGTGTCTGAGCTAGGACTCCAGTGCCGTCACCACTGGTCACGCCGGGCCACGACACGCCACCGTGAGTACACGACCGCAGCACGACCACCCCTGACGGTGAACGGTTCACGCTGCGGCCGAACCGGGGCCGCGCCACAGGCAAGCAGCCGGCACCCGGAAGAACCCCGCCCTTCCCACCCACCAGGAGGCCCCGATGTTCGCCCACTCCGACCGGTTCCCCACCGGGACGCCGCTGCCCGACGGCATCAGCACGCCCGCGCCTTGAGGGCTGCGCCGCATGGCGCCGTACCCCGCCCTCGCACCCTCGTACGCCCGCGTCGAGCTGGACCCGGTCACCCAGACCGGCCGCTACTTCGACGCCGTCGGACAGGTCATGGAGATGCCCGGCCACGGGACCAGCACCGGCACCAAACCCGCGACCAACACCGGTAATTCCTCCGACGGTTCAGGCCCCGGCGGCAGCGGTGGCGGCGGTGGCGGCGACCAGGACTCCGGGAACGACACCGACCAGTGACAGACATGGGTCCGGTTCTGGTCGTCACCAACCTGGACGACCCCACGACCGACCTGGTGATCGACGAGCTGCACGGCCGGGGCGTCCCGGTCGTGCGGTTCGACTCCGGGGACTTCCCACCACCCTGTCGTTCGCGGCCACCCTCACGTCGCACGGGATCGAAGGAACGCTGACCACGCCCACGCGTACGGCGGACCTGTCCCGCGTCCGTTCCCTGTACTACCGCAGGCCCTCCGGGTTCGCCTTCCCCCACCTCGACGGCCAGACCGCGCGCTTCGCCCTCACGCAGGCCCGTTACGGCCTCGGCGGAGTCATGGCCTCACTGCCCGGCTGCCGGTACCTCAACCACCCGCATCGCATCGGTGACGCCGAGTTCAAGCCGTCCGGGCTCGCCGCCGCGGCCGCGTGCGGGTTCCGGCTGCCTCCCACGGCGATCACCTCTTGCCCGGTCGCCGCGCGCGCCTTCGTCAAGACCCACGGGCCGGTGCTCTACAAGCCGCTGTCCACGCCGCTGTACCGTGTCGACGGCGTCTCCTGCACGGTCGAGGTACGGGAGGTCACCGCCGACGAGATCGACGACGCGGTGACCGGCACCGCCCACCTCTTCCAGCGGCGCATCGACAAGACCGGTGACGTGCGCGTGACCGTCATCGGCGATCAGGTGTTCTGCGTCCGCATCGACTCGGACCTGCTGGACTGGCGCACCGACTACGCACAACTCCGGTACAGCGTGGTCCAGCCACCGCCCGGCATCTCCGAGGCCCTGCGCGCCTACCTCGACCACTTCCGGCTCGTCTTCGGCGCTTTCGACTTCGCCGTGGACCGCCAGGGGCGATGGTGGTTCTGGAATGCAATCCCTCCGGGCAATGGGCGTGGCTGGAACCGGAGACCGGGCTGCCGATGGTGGCGGCGATGGCGGATCTCCTGGAGAGGAAGACGGCGTGAACGACGAGGAGTTGAGGGCGCGGCTCGTCGAGCGGCTGACCGCCGGCGGCCATCTGCGGACCGGGCCCTGGCGGGAGGCCGTGTCCGCGGTCCCGCGCCACGAGTTCCTGCGCGAGGGCTTCTTCCGCGAGGTCGACGGCTCGACGCCCACCGCCTGGGCCCCGGTCATGCGGGACGATCCTCGGTGGCCGGCGGCCTGTTACGAGGACGTCTCCCTGGTGACGCAGGTCGCCGGCACGATCGTGCCCGGGGACGTCCGCGGGGAGATCATGCGCGCCCCCACCTCGTCCAGCACCATGCCCGGCCTGGTCGTGCGCATGCTCGAGGACCTCCGGGTCGACGCCGGCCACCGTGTCCTCGAGATCGGCACGGGCACCGGCTACTCCACAACCCTGATGTGTCACCGGCTCGGCGACGACTCGGTGACCTCCGTCGAGGTCGACGAGAGCGTGTCCACCCGCGCCCGCGTCGCGCTGGGGCACTGCGGTTTCGCCCCGGACCTGATCGTCGGCGACGGCCTCGCCGGGTACAAGGACGGGGCTCCCTACGACCGGGTGATCGCCACCTGCGGGCTCCTCACCATTCCCCGCGAGCTGATCGAGCAGACCCGCCCCGGCGGGATCGTGCTCGTCACCCTCTGCGGCTGGCTGTACTCCTCCGAACTGGCCCGGCTCACGGTCCACGAGGACGGCACGGCGTCCGGCCGCTTCCTCGGTGGACAGATCTCCTTCATGCTCGCCCGGCCCCACCTGCCGCCGCCACTGGGGCTGCTCCCCGACCTCGACGAGGGTGACGAGGGTGACGAGCGGCCGGCGGCCTTCGGCGCCGACGTGATCGACGACTGGACCACCCGGTTCGTCGCCCAACTCGCCGCGCCCCGCGCCCAGCACGTCACCCTCACCCGCGAAGGCCGCACGGAGCACCTGTTCCTCGACGTCGGCACCGGCGCCTGGGCAGTGCTCCGGGAGCACGACGGCCGGTGGACGGTCCGGCAGAACGGGCCGTCCCGCGTCTGGGACGCCGTCGAGGCGCACCTCACCCGGTGGCGCGGCGCCGGGGCCCCGCCGTTGGAACAGTTCGAGATCACCCTCGCCTCCGAACAGCCGACGATCACCTGGCCCGGCCGCTGACCCGCGTCCCACCCATGCGCCCCGCCCCACCGGCACCACGGGGCGGAGCGCTTCACTCCGACGAGAACCCGGAGACCGACCACCCCATCACGCAGCCCTCCAGGCAGTGTTCGGGATGCGCAGTCCCAGTCCGCTCAGTCCGTCGGCTGTTTATCCTTGTGGCCATGACTGTCCAGCCTCCAGAGCCCTCTCCGCGCCCTGCTCCGTCAGGAGAGCTCCGCGCCTCTCACGACGACCGGGAAGCAGTGGTGGAACAGCTGCGCGATGCGGCAGCCGAGGGGCGAATCGATCTCGATGAGCTGGATTCGCGCCTGGAGCAGGCGCTGACGTCCAAGACCTACGCCGAGTTGGCCGTCCTGACCGCCGACTTGCCGAGGCTGAGTTCCGCCGAGAGCCTGCCGCCCCTGGTGCTCAAGGGCGGTATGTACGGCGCGTCTCGAGGCCCCGGGCGCTGGGAGGTTCCCGGGCAGGTGATCGCTCACGGAGGCGTGGGGGGTGTGAAGATCGACTTCACCCGGGCTGAGTGCCGCCTCACGGAGGTCGCGGTGGAGGCGTACGGGGAGACGTCTGGTGTCACGATCGTCATCCCCGACGGCTGGGCCGCAGACACCAGCGGCATGGATCCCGGCTTCGGCGGCCTGACGGACAAGACCACTCCCGACCGGCTTCCGGGAACTCCGCTGATCCGGCTCACCGGATCCGGCGGCATGGCCGGAGTAGTCATCCGCCACCCCAACCGCCGGGAACGGCGCAAGCTGCACAGCGACCCGACGCAGGTCTAGGACGCGTGCCGAGGTTCGGATCCGCCAGTACCCGCGTCGCCGGCAGATCCCGCACACCATTTCCGTGCTCGGCCGACTGTGACGTGACTTAGGAATTCCTGAAGCCTCCTCATCCGATCCGATCGATCTGCGGCCTGATCGAAGGGGAGGAGGCGCTTGAGTCTCCAGTGGCTGGAGGGTCCAGGATCTCGTTCATGGACGACGAACGCCCCGACGTGCTCACCATCGGCCGGCTCGCGCACCGCACCGGAGTTCCGGTGCGCACCCTGCGCTTCTGGTCGGACGAGGGAGCGGTGCCGCCCGTGGCCCGCTCCGCGAGCGGTTACCGGCTGTACGACGCCGAGTCCGTGGCCCGCGTCGAACTGGTCCGCACCCTGCGGGAACTGGGCCTCGGGCTCGACGACGTGTGCCGGGTGCTGAGCGGCCGGACCACGGTCGCCGAGGTCGCCGGCGCGCACGTGGCCGCGCTCGACGCGCGGATCCGCTCGCTCAAGGTGAGCCGGGCCGTCCTGTCCACCGTGGCGACACGTGGTTCCACCGCTGAGGAGACAGCACTGATGAACAGGTTGGCACGGCTTTCCGCCGCCGAACGCAAGCAGATCATCGACGAGTTCAAGGAGGAGGTGTTCGGCGGTCTCGACGTCGAGCCGCGCCTGCGCGACCGCATACTCACCTACCGCATCGAATTGCCCGACGATCCCACACCTGAGCAGGTCGACGCCTGGATCGAACTGGCCGAACTGGTGCGGGACCCCGGCTTTCGCGCCCGGCTGCGCACATGGCTGGAGCTCAACACGCCCGCACCGGGGCAGGGCCGTCCCCCCGGGGCGTCCATCTGGTGGGCCAGGCAGGTCGTGGAGATCGTCGCGGAGATCAGAAAACGCGGGGTCGCCCCCGAGGCACCGGAGGCGGCCGAGGTGCTGTCCCCGCTGTTCGACGACGCCGATCGGACCGCCGTGCTGCGCAGCCTGGAGGCCGGGATCGAGGCAGGGGCGGAGCGCTACCACAGGCTTGTCGCCCGCGTGCGCGGGCAGGATTCGGCGCCCGACGCGACCGAGGAGCTGGAGTGGCTGGCGCGGGCCCTGCGCGCTGCCGATCAGGCCTGACCGGCCGGCAGGCGGCGACCCTGGAGCGACTACGCGTCGACCGGCACCTTGCCCCCTGTCCCCCCATCCCCCGTCCCCTGCCTCCCTCCTCCTGCTTCCTGCTTCCTGCTTCCTGCTTCCTGCTTCCTGCTTCCTGCTTCCTGCTTCCTGCTTCCGCAGTGGAATGCGGAGCAGCCACCGCAGCAAAGCTGCCATCGGGTACCGCCCCGTACAACGCCCGCGCCCGCCCCGTACCGATCCCCGGAAGCAGCGCGTCGCCGCTGGTCACGTTGTGCCACGAAGCGCCACCGTAAGCGCATGACCGCAACACGATCCCCCCTCACGGCGCACCGGTTCACGATGCGCTTCAGCTCCACCCCGCGTGGTGCCCGTCTCGCCAGACGGCTGTGCGGGCACCGCCTCGACGCCTGGGGCATCCCGTACGGCAGCGACGCGCACGACGTCGTCACGCTCGTCGCGGCCGAACTGTGCACCAACGCCGTACGGCACGGGCACGTGGCCGGCCGTGACTTCCACCTGCTGCTGACGGCCGACACCGCGACCGGAACCGTACGCGTCGAAGTGAGCGACACCCGCGGTGAAGGTCTGCCCGCGCTTCCGTCCCCGCCGTCGGCCGACGGCGAGGACGGGCGCGGGCTGCTGCTCGTCGCCGCGTTGGCCGACCGGTGGGGGTGCTGCCCGCGCCGGTCGGGCGGTCCCGGCAAGACGGTCTGGGCGGAATGCGCCACACCTGGCCTGATCTCGCCGCCTCCGCTCCCGTAGAGCGTCGCCTCGCCCGCCTCAACTGGACTCCCTCGTCACCCACCGGCCAAGATGTGCCCCGCACCACATCGGGCGCTCGACGGGCGAGGACGAGGGGCGGGACGGGACCACGTGCCGGACGACAGACGACGGATCGCGGATCGCTACGAGTTGCTCGAACCCCTCAGTCACGGCGGCATGGGTGACGTGTGGCGTGGTTTCGACGCCGTGCTGGACCGGCCCGTCGCCGTGAAGCTGGTGCGCCCGCAGGCCGTGACGTCGCCGCAGTTGGCGGAGGAGTTCGAGAAGCGGTTCCGGCGGGAGGCGCGGGTCACCGCGCGGATCCAGCACCCTGGCGTACCGCAGGTGTACGACGCGGTGCTGGACGAGTCGTACGAGCAGCTGTTCCTGGTGATGGAACTGGTCGACGGCGTCCCGCTGACCGCGTACGTCCACCCGGAACACCTCCTGCCCGTCAACTGGGCGGTGGCCGTGGCGGCGCAGGTCGCCACGGTGCTGTCGCACGCGCACGACGTGCCGGTGGTGCACCGGGACCTCAAGCCGAGCAACATCCTGGTGGCCCGGGACGGCACGGTGAAGGTGCTGGACTTCGGCATCGCGGCCATCCTGCGGACCGACGTCACCAAGCTGACGGCGACGGGGAGCCCGATCGGGACGTATCACTACATGGCGCCGGAGCAGGTGCGGGGCGCCCGGGTCACGCCGAGCACCGACCTGTACGCGCTCGGGTGCGTGCTGCACGAACTGCTGTGCGGGAGGCCGTTGTTCGAGGGGAACGGCGAGTACTACCTCATGATGCAGCATGTGTCGGCCGCGCCGACGCCGCTGCGCAAGCTGCGTCCGGAGGTGCCGGCGGAGCTGGAGGAACTCGTCCTGGACCTGCTCCGCAAGGCGCCCGAGGCGCGCCCGGTGGACGTGCAGGCGGTGTACGAGCGGCTGCGGCCGTTCCTCCCGTCACCGGCGGACGACGCGAAGGACGCGGAGAACGCGGACGACGCGCGGCTGCCGGGCGAGGCGGGTCCGGCCGGGGCGCCCGACCCGACCGGGGTGTTCCGCCGCCCGTACGCGCCCCGCTCGCGTGCCGGAGCCACGGGCGCGCGGCCGACCGCGGCCGACGCCGGACCCGGCGCGGCTGCGGCGCCGGTGCTGCCGCCCGCCCAGCGCGAGGAGCTGCGGGAGCAGATCCGCGAGGTGCACGACCACTACGCCGCGCTGATGGAGGAGGAGCGGTTCTCCCAGGCCGCCGAGGTGGTCGGCGAGATGATCGAGACGGCGGCCCGGGTGCTCGGCTCGGAGAGCAAGCCGGTTCTCGCACTGCGCAGGCGCCGGGCGTTCAGCCGTCAGCTGGCGGGCGATCACCGGGCCGCGCTGCCGGAGTTCGAGGCGCTGGCCGACGCGTACGCCCGGGTCGCCGGTCCGCGCAACGAGGCGACGCTGGACTGCCGGGCGCAGGCGGCCCGCTGCAGTGGCGAACTGGGCCGGGTGACCGAGGCGTTGGCCGGGCTGCGGGGCGTACTGGACTCCGTGCGGTCGATCGACGGCGACGTGAGCGAGAACGCCGTGGAGCTGCGCCGCGACATCGGCATGCTGCTGCTCGCGCAGGGGCGGACGGCGGACGCGTTCGACGTCCTGGACCCGCTGCACGCGGACCTGTGCCTGGTGTTCGGCCCGGACCACGAACTCACGGCCGAGGTCGCCGAGACGCTGGCGGTGATCCGCCTGGACCTCGACGGCGACGCCTCCGGCCCGCCCACCTGAATCCTCTCCCCCGGCCTCCCTCTGCCCACAGCACGACGACTCCCCCGGCCCCTAGGATCGCTTCATGCCGCAGCTCGCCTTCGACATCGGCTTCTTCGCCGAACTGCCCAAGCTCCAGCCGCCGGTCAGGAAGGGCGTGCTGGACGCCTGGGAGAAGTTCGACCGGCTCAGCCTCGACCAGCTCTTCAAGGATCCGGGGCTGAAACTGGAGAGTCTGCAGAAGCCGCGGGACAAGCAGATCCGGACGATCCGCATCGACCTGTTCTGGCGCGGTGTCGTCCTCGCCCCGACGAGCGGGGACACCTTCGTCCTGCTGCGGGTCATGCAGCACGACAAGGCGATCGCCTGGGCCAGGAAGCAGAAGTCCACGATCAACACGGTGACCCGGGCCGTGGAGATCCGGGACGCGGCCACCCTGGACGAGATCACGCCGGCGTACGAGCGGGTCGCGCGGACCTCGACGAAGGCGCGGCTGTTCGAGAAGTTCTCCGACGGGGACCTGAACGCGCTCGGCATCGACGCCGAGACGCTGCGCCAGGCCCGGTCGCTCGTCGACAAGGAGCAGCTGGAGGTCTTCGCGCCGCTGCTGCCGCAGGACCAGCGTGAAGTGCTCCAGTACCTCGCGGAGGGCTGCACGGTCGAGGAGGTGTGGCAGGACATCGTCGCGCCCGCCCTCCAGGCGGCGACGCAGCCGGTCGACACACAGGACTTCGAGACGGCGATCCGGCACAGCCGGGCGCGGATCGCGCTGGTCACGGCGTCGGAGGAATTGCGGGACATTCTCGAGAAGCCCTTCGCGGCCTGGCGGGTCTTCCTGCACCCCTCCCAGCGCAAGGTGGCCTACCGCGCGTCCTACTCGGGGCCCGCCCAGGTGACGGGCGGGCCGGGGACCGGCAAGACGGTCGTGGCGCTGCACCGGGTCAAGCACCTGCTCGGGCACCTGCGCGACGGGGACCGCATCCTGCTGACGACGTACACCAACGCACTGGTGAACGCTTTGCGCGCGGGCCTGGAGTCCCTGGTAGAGGACCCGGAGCTGCGGGCGCGGGTGGACATCTCGACGGTGGACGGCTTCGCGAGCCGTGTCGTCGGCGAGGTGCCGGACGCGGTGGCGCTGCGGCCGTTGCAGTCCAACGAGGAGGAGAGCCGCTGGGCGAAGGCCGCCGAGGCGACGGGCTTCGACGGCAGCGCGCAGTTCCTCGCCCAGGAGTACCGGCACGTCGTCCTGGCCCAGGACATCCGTACCCTCGCCACGTACGAGGCGGCGGACCGGCGCGGACGCGGGAGCCGGCTCACCGCGGCCGAACGGCCGCTGGTGTGGGAGACGGTGGAACGGTTCACGGCGGACCTCGCCGCGGACGGGGCCCGCACCTGGCTGCAGACGTGCGCCGAGGCGGCGCACCTGCTGGCGGAGAAGGGGCCGCGCTACCGGCACGTGGTGATCGACGAGGCGCAGGACCTGCACCCGGCGCAGTGGCGGCTGCTGCGCGCGGCCGCCCCGGCCCGCCCGGACGACCTGTTCGTCGCCGGGGACCCGCATCAGCGCATCTACGACTCGAAGGTGTCCCTGAAGTCGCTCGGCATCAAGGTGACCGGGCGGTCGGTGAAGCTGCGCAAGAACTACCGCAGTACGCAGGAGATCCTGCGCTGGTCCACCGCGCTGCTCATCGGCCGTCCGATCGCGCAACTGGAGGACGACGGCCGCAACGAGACCCTGCTCGGTTACCGCTCCGCCCTGCACGGCGACGGGCCGGCCGTGCACGCCGCGACGACCGAGGAGGCCGAACTGGACGCGCTGGTCGCGCGGGTGCGGGCGTGGCTGGAGGCGGGGGTCGGGGCCGGGGAGATCGGGGTGAGCGCCCGCTTCAAGCGGACGGGGTCGAAGGCGGTGGCCCGGCTGAAGGAAGCCGGCATCCCGGCCGAGACCCTGCGCACCACCGGCACCGCGAAGGAGCCGACGGCGGTGCGGGTCGGCACCATGCACTCCTTCAAGGGGCTGGAGTTCCGGTGCGTCGCGGTCGTCGGCGTCACCGAGGAGGCCCTGCCGTTCCCGAAGGCGGTCACCTCGCCCGAGGTGGACGCCCAACAGCACGAGACGGACCTGATGTCCGAACGCTGCCTGCTGTTCGTCGCCTGCACTCGGGCCCGCGACAGCCTGTACGTGTCCTGGTCGGGCAAGCCCAGCCCGTTCCTGACGGAAGCGGGCGTGTGAGGGCGGAGGGCTGAAGAGTCCTCCTGAAAGGTGCGTTCCAGCTCTTCCTCGGCCATCCGGACGGCGGCCTCCCACTGAATCACTCGTACAGCGTTCCTTACGGATCGCGATGGGGACCGGCGAGTTGTGAGCAGCCCGTACAGGAGGGCTTCGAGTGGATCGGGGGCGACGAAACAGAGAACCTGACGGCGCGGGCCGTGGGAATCCCTCTCGCTCACGAGGGGAGGATGTCAAGCTCTGTCGCCGTAGGTCCTGCCCGCAGTCACGGCGTTGCGGTGGTGCCGGCACCTACGTGGTTTTCGATACGCCGACGATATGGGGCGACTCGTACCCTCGGAGCATGCGAGTGCTGATCGTCGAGGACGAGCCCTATATGGCAGAAGCCATCCGCGATGGTCTGCGCCTGGAAGCGATCGCGTCCGACATCGCCGGTGACGGTGACACCGCTCTGGAACTGCTGGGCGTCAACACCTACGACATCGCCGTCCTCGACCGCGACGTTCCCGGCCCTTCCGGCGACGAGATCGCCCAACGCATCGTCGCCTCCGGCAGCGGCATGCCGATCCTCATGCTCACCGCCGCCGACCGGCTCGACGACAAGGCCTCCGGGTTCGGACTCGGCGCCGACGACTACCTCACCAAGCCGTTCGAGCTCCGGGAACTCGTGCTCAGGCTCAGAGCACTCGACCGCAGGCGCGCGTACGCCCGGCCCCCGGTCCGCGAGATCGCGGGCCTGCGGCTCGATCCGTTCCGCCGCGAAGTCCACCGCGACGGCCACTACGTCGCGCTGACCAGGAAGCAGTTCGCCGTGCTCGAAGTCCTCGTCGCTGCCGAAGGCGGTGTGGTCAGCGCCGAGGAGCTTCTGGAGCGGGCCTGGGACGAGAACGCGGACCCGTTCACCAACGCCGTACGCATCACGGTCTCGGCACTGCGCAAACGGCTCGGTGAACCCTGGGTCATTGCCACGGTGCCCGGCGCCGGGTACCGCATCGACACGCAACCGGCGGCCGGCCACGAGGGAGGAGACCGTGGATAGGCAGCCCGGGTTCAGCGTTCGCTTCAAGCTCACCCTCAGCTACGCCGGATTCCTCATGTTCGCCGGCCTCCTGCTGCTCGCGGCGGTGTGGGTGTTCCTCCTGCGCTACGTCCCCGATCGTGCGATGCTCATCAACCCCGATGACAAGCTCAAGGGTGTTTTTCCCGTCCGGTCCGCTCTCCTGGACGTTTTCGCTCCGAGGGCAGCCGCGGTACTGGCGTTCCTGCTGGTGTTCGGTCTCGTGGGCGGGTGGATTCTCGCCGGCCGCATGCTCGCCCCGCTGACCCGCATCACGGACGCCACCAGCATGGCCACGAATGGATCACTCTCCCACCGGATCCGGCTGCCGGGCCGCAAGGACGAGTTCCGTGAACTCGCCGACGCCTTCGACACGATGCTCGCCCGCCTCGAAGCGCACGTGGCCGAGCAGCGGAGATTCGCGGCCAACGCCTCGCACGAACTGCGCACCCCGCTGGCGATCTCGCAGGCGCTCCTCGACGTGGCCCGCAACGATCCGACGCAGGACCTCGGCGAGATCATCAACCGCCTGCACGCCGTCAACGCCCGGGCGATCGACCTCACCGAGGCGCTGCTCGTACTCAGCCGCGCCGACCAGAGGTCCTTCACCCGAGAACCTGTCGACCTCTCCCTGCTCGTGGAAGAGGCCACCGAGACACTGCTCCCGCTCGCCGAGAAGCGCGGTGTCACCATCGAGACCTCCGGTGACATCGCCCCGGCTTTCGGCTCACAGGCGCTCCTGCTGCAGTTGACGACGAACCTTGTGCACAACGCGATCGTGCACAACCTGTCCGACAGGGGCACGGTGTGGGTCGAGACCGGCGCCGGCCCCGAGACCGTGGGGCTCACGGTCGAGAACAGCGGCGAGAAGCTCTCCCCGCAATTGGTCTCGACTCTCACCGAGCCGTTTCAGCGCGCCACCGGACGTATTCGCAACGACCACGCGGGTGTCGGACTCGGCCTGGCCATCGTCCGGCGGATCACCGAGGTGCACGACGGGACCCTCACCCTCACGCCGCGCGCTGGGGGCGGACTCCGTATCGCCGTTCGACTGCCCGCACCACCAGCACTTCCTCCGAAGGACATCTGATCAGTGAGTGAAGCACTACGAGAAGTTCCGGAGGCGCGGCAGCAGGGCGACGCCGAGGAGCGCGCCGAGATCCTGGACACGGCTCAGGCCGGGCAGTGCGGCGCCGGTCGCGGGGACACCGGCTCGGGTGCCCGGCGCGCGCGTATCCGCCGGGCGGTCCGCAGCCTCTCCGGGCCGGACCCGTGGAAGCGCGGCCCGGTGCTCGCGGCGCTGGCACTGGCGCTCGGCCTGCTCATGCTGCTGCACGCGGAGATCACGGACAGGGGCGGTCTCGGCAGCCTGGTGGAGACGTTCCTGCCGTGGTTCGGCCTGTTCGTCCCGGTGCTCCTTGCCGGGGCGCTGTGGCGCCGCTCCGCCGCGGCGGTGGTCGCGCTGCTGCTGCCGGTCGTGGCATGGCTGAGCCTCTTCGGCGGACTGCTCCTCGACAAGTCCCAGCCGGGCGGCGACCTCACCGTGGTCAGCCACAACGTCAACGCCGAGAACCCCGACCCGGCCGGCACCGCCCGCGACCTGGCCGCCTCCGGGGCGGACCTGCTGGCGCTCGAGGAGCTGACCCCGCAGGCCACGGTCGCGTACGGGAAGGAGCTGGCGAAGGCATACCCGTACCACACGGTGCAGGGCACGGTCGGGCTGTGGAGCAAGCTGCCGCTGTCGGACTCCCGGTCGGTCGACGTCCTGCGGGGCAATGCCGGGCCGCTGGCGAAAACCCGGCGGGCCGGGGACCTCCCCGTGGACCCGCCCCGGGCGCTGCGCACCACGGTGGCCACGGACCAGGGGCCGCTGGTGGTGTACGTGGCGCACCTGGGGTCGGTGCGGCTGATGCCCAGGCACGGCTTCTGGACGGACTCGCGCGACGTCGGCGCGGTCGCGCTCGCCAAGGCCGTCGCCGCCGAGCAGAACGAGCGGGTGGTGGTGCTCGGCGACATGAACGGCACCACCGACGACCGCGCGTTCGACGGCCTCACCTCGCAGCTGCGCTCGGCCCAGGAAGCGGCCGGGGACGGCTTCGGCTTCAGCTGGCCGGCGTCCCTCCCGATGGCGCGGATCGATCAGATCCTGGTCAGGGGCGTGGAGCCGAAGAGCTCGTGGGTACTGCCGGCCACCGGCAGCGACCATCTGCCGGTGGCGGCCGGCATCAGCTGGTGACCGCTGCCGCCGGCCGATCCCGCGAGAGCTCCACAGGACACGGCTCAGCAGCCGGCCGCTCAGTCGGCCGCTCGAGGCGCGTGGAGGGCGGTGAGTTCTGGCGACGCCAGGCGAACAACTCCCTTGCTTGATCAAAAAGCGATCGGCAGCATGGCGCACATGCAGCGCCATGACTACGCCGGTTCGATGGCGCTGCGCGCCTTCGGATCTGGCCACTCGGGTATTCCCGGCGACCGGTTACCGTCACATCGGCGACCTCGCCCGGAACCGGTGCCTGTCGCTCGACCGAACCAACAAGCACCCCGCGGCGGTTTGGACCCACAAAGGCCAGACCCTGGCCCGGAGCCGGCTCTGACTGCCCGGCAACCTCATGCTCCAGGTTCGTCCGAGCCACCCCGAGCTGTCCGACGAAGTACTCGACCGGGCCGAGCACGCGGCAGCCCCCGGCGCATCAGGTGTCGAGAGCGCCGAGACGGAACCGCACCTGGCCGCCGTGCTGGAGCGGCACGGCTGCACGCGCACCGTCGAGCCATCGGGGGCGCCGCTGTTGTCCCCGGACGTGTATGTGTACTCAACAACGAGGGAGCACGGTATGGAGCCATGGGAACTCCGTCGCGCAGTCGAGGCAGGACGGGCGACCGCTTCGGAGCTGGGCCTTCAGGTCGACGATGTGGTCGTCATCAACAACTCGGACCGCGTCGTGCTGCGCCTGCTCCCTTGCGATGCCCTGGCTCGGGTCGCGCCTTCGGGGCATCTGGTTGATTCCGAGTTCGAAGTAGAGGTTGCTCGCCGTCTCGCCGACGTCGACGCTCCGGTGGCTGAGCTCGATCCCCGGGTAGGCCCCCGAGTCTATTTGCGTGATGCCTTCGCCATCTCGCTCTGGACCTACTACGAACCTGTGGGGTCGGAGATCGCGCCGGCCGACTACGCGGACGCGCTCATGCGGCACCATGCCGCCCTGCGCCAAATCGATCTGGACGCACCGCATTTCACCGATCGAGTCGCCGAAGCGCTGAGAGAGGTGAACGACCGGGAGCAGTCCCCCGAGCTGTCCGATTCCGACCGGGAACTCCTCAGCGACACACTCAGTGGACCGAGCGCCGCGATCGGCTTGGAGAAAGCCGGCGACCAGTTGTTGCACGGCGAGCCGCATCCGGGCAACCTCCTGCGCACGAGGAGAGGGCCGCTTTTCGTCGACCTCGCCACGTGCTGCCGTGGGCCGATCGAATTCGACCTCGCCCATGCACCCGAAGAAGTGGGAAAGCACTATGCGGGGGCCGACCACGGCCTGATTCACCGGTGCCGCGCCCTGGGCTGGGCGATGTTCTCGGCCTGGCGCTGGCGCCGGGACGACCAACTGCCCGACCGGGACCACTGGAGAGCGGAGGGGCTCAACCAGGTTCGTGCTGCACTCGATCGCTGCGGACGGGGCTGAACTCGGGACAGAGGGGCTGCCGGGTCCCCATCCGCTGCACCGTGCGTGGGAGCCCTGCTCACAGTCGCGTGCCTTCGGCCGTCGAAACGCCCGGCCGTCTCACCCGGGCCGCCGGAACAGCATCAGCAGCGAGAGCAGGCCGATCACCGCCGTGACAGGCCACAACCTGAGCGCCCACGGTCCCAGGGCCGTCAGCGCGGCGAAGCCGTAGAGAGCTGCTGACCAGCCCAGCAGTGCGTGGAAAGCGGCGGGCAGCGACCTGGACCAGCGCACCACGAACGCCGCGGACACCGCGAGCGCGGGGTAGAGCCACAGCTTCCCCTCAGCGGGTCCGCTGAACACCACGTACTCGAAGAAGCGGGGGAACCAGGGCGCGGTCTCCTCCCGCGTGGCGAGCTCCGCGGGCTCTGCCCAGGACAGTGGGAGATCACGAGCGAGCTTGAGCGGGAGCTGCCGGCCCGTGGTCAGCAGGACCGCCCACAGCAGTGCGCTGAGGGCGGCGGCGTGGCCGAGACGGCTGGGCTCACCTGTTCCGAGCCGGGGATCGCGGTGGGCAGGCGCTCCGCTGCCGCGCGGTGTCGCCGCGCCCGGCCTCCGGGCCGGACGCGGCGCGGACCGAGGGCGTGGTGGCGCGGGCCGAGGGTGCGATGCGGGCTGAGGGCTCGGCGTCGCGAACCCCGGGTTCTGCTCCGCCAGGCGTCGCAGACGTGCCTCGCGCATACGTCAGAGCTGCTCGTCTCCCATGGTTCCCGGGTGCTCCATGTCATTCGTTCGATCGAATCTGCCGCCCTCGGCGCCGGCGCGTCACGGTGTCGGTGGCGTCGTCCCGCAGTCGGGCACGCCGTCGAGCCACGCCGCTCCCTGGATGTAGATGTTGGTCACCCACGCCCTGTAGTCCGGCAGGTACGACCACACGTCGTTGGTGTAGCCCTCGGAGGTGACGGGTTCGGCGTGCTTCTGGCACTGGACGCGGATGGTGGTGGAGTACGGGAAGGCGTAGACGCGGGCGGCCCTGATGGAGGGTTCGGCCTTGGTCCACACGCCGGTGCCCCAGGTCTGGTGGATGTGACCGGTGACAGGCCCGGTGTTGACGCGGACGGCGCCGAAGTAGCCGCTGCTCAGGCGGACGTCACTGACCATGAGCCTGGTGCCGGATTCCTTGGCCTCGACCATCTTGCCCGCGCCCAGGTAGATGGCGATGTGGTGCAGGTCCTGTGGGACGCCCCAGACGAGCAGGTCGCCCGGGAGCAGCGGGGCCAGGCCCTGGGCGGCGGTGAAGCGGTCGGCGGCACGGTGCGTGTAGTGCTGTTGACTGACGACACCGTTGAGGATGTCGGAGCCCGCCGCCTCGGCGTACGCGTGGCGGACCAGGCCCGAGCAGTCGAAGCCGAGCCGTTCGGGATCGTGCTCGCTGTCCGGGTCGGTCGGGTCGACCTGGCCGTATGTGGCGCCCGGCCGGGCGCCGTGCCCGCCGCCCCACGTGTACCAGGTGCCGGCCGCGACCTCCGCGCAGGCGGCGGCGATCGCGCGTTCGGCCGCCGCGGAGGCTCCGGGTGCGAGGACGCCGCACGCGTCGGCGGCCGCACGCTGCGCGGGCGCCGCGGTGTTCGCGGCGGCGGCGGACACCGGCGCCCAGAAGAGGAGGGACAGTAACGCGATCAGTGTGCTGATGAGACCGGTCCGGCGGACCATGCCAGGACCCCCGTTTCCTGTGGGTGGTGAAGGGAGTGGTCGCACAGCAGCCTGCTGGCCGTGTCCCGCGCTTGTCGAGATCCGGGTGTCGCCTCCCGCCGATGGGCAACGGGAAACACCTGGGAAACCCCCTTCGAGCAGGTGAACCCCCGTCACCCCCGGCTGTCGCAGGGCGCCCCGTCGGAGAGGGGGGTGCCGGGCAGGAGCTTCGCGCGCTCGTCCGCACCGATGCTCGCGCGCAGCCGGCAGATCTCCGCCAGTTGATCCCCGAGATCGAGATCCCACAGCCGTACGGTGCCGTCCGTGCCGGCGCTGGCCACCGTGCGCCCGTCGGGAGCGAAGGTCACGCTCCACACCGCGTCGGTGTGTCCCGTCAGCGTCGCCCACGGACGCCGTCCGGCGACGTCCCACAGGCGCACCGTACGGTCGTTGCCGCTGCTGGCGAGCGTGCGGCCGTCGGGAGTGAAGGCGATGCCCCGGGTGGAGCCGGTGTGACCGGTCAGGACGGCCTCGGAGCGGCGTTCGCGGACGTTCCACAGCCGTACGGTGCCGTCGTTGCCGCTGCTGGCCAGCGTCCGCCCGTCAGGGGTGAAGGTCACGCTGCGCACCGCGCCCGTGTGGCCTTTCAGCGTGCCGAGCGGGCGGTGCGAGGAGACGTCCCAGAGCCGTACGGTCAGGTCGTCGGCGGCGCTCGCCAGAACCCGGCCGTCGGGGCTGAAGGCGACGCCGTTGGCGAAGTCCCGGTGGCCGGTCAGCGTCGCCAGCGGCGCACGCTTCGTCACATCCCACAGGCGCACCGTACGGTCGGCGCCGGCCGAGGCGAGACTCCGGCCGTCGGGGGCGAAGGTGAGGGAGTAGACCTGCCCGGTGTGGCCGGTCAGGGTCGCCAGCGGTCCCCGCGCGGCCACGTCCCACAGCCGGATCGTGCCGTCGGAGCCCGCCGATGCCAGGGTCCGCCCGTCGGGTGCGAAGGCCACCGAGAAGACCGCCTCGGTGTGTCCCCGGAGCGTCGCCAGGAGCCGGCGCCCGCCCACCTCCCACAGACGTACCGTGTGGTCGGCGTCGGCGGTGGCCAGCAGTCTCCCGTCGGGGCTGTACCGGGCCTGCCAGACCTCCGTGAACGGACGGGCCGTCAGCAGCGGGCCGCCGAGGTTCCACAGGACCACGGACCGGTCGAAACCGGCCGTGGCGAGCAGGGTGCCGTCGGAGGTCACGGCCACCCCCATCACGTAGTCGGTGTGACCGGCGAGCACGGCGGTCTGCCGGCCGCTGCGGACGTCCCACAGCCTGGTCGTCCCGTCGCCGACCGCGCCGACGACCGTGGCGCCGTCGTGCGTGTACGCGACGGCGTTGATGTCGTCGCTGCTCCCGGACAACGTCGCGCCGAGCCGGCCGCCGCGCACGTCCCACAGCCGCACGGTCCGGTCGATGCCTCCGGAGGCCACCTTCCGGCCGTCCGGGGAGAACGCCGCGCCCAGCACTTCGTCGGTGTGCCCCTCGAGTGCGGCGAGGAGTCGGGCCCGGTCGGTGTCCCACAGCCGCACGACCCGGTCGGCTCCGGCGGAGACCAGGGTCCGGCCGTCGCGGGCATGGGCCAGGGCGTTGACCGTTCCCCTGTGCCCGCGGAGGGAGGCGGTGACGCGGTGCGGGCGCGCGGTGTCCCACAACTGGATCGGCCCCTTGGCGGTCGCGACGGCGAGCCGGTGCCCACGGGGGTCGAAGGACAGCGCCCGGGCACCCTTCGTGCTGTCGGCGAGCACGGCCTTCCTCCGACGCCCGGCGATGTCCCAGAGGCTCACGGGCCCGCGCGTCGACGTCGCCGCGAGGGTGCGGCCGTCGGGGCTGAAGGCGATCGAGCGGACGGGCCCGGACACGGCGAACGTGGCGGTCGTGCGGCGGTCCGACACCCGTCGCAGGGTCACCGTCCCGTCGGAACTGGCTGTCGCCAGGAATCGGTTGTCCGGTGCGAAGACCACCGCGTTGACCGGCCCCCGGTGACCGCTCAACCGGCCGGAGAAGGGCTGGGACTGCGTGCTCAGCAGCGCGCCGCGCGCCTCGGCGGTGGCGTGGGCCCGGTAGGCCTCCCCGGCCAGCAGCATCGACGCCTCCGGCTGGCCTCCGGCGAGCGACGCGGACCGCACGGCGAGTGCCTGGGAACGCGCGACGCGTTCCTGGCCGAGGGCGCTCTCGCGCTGCTGGTAGGCGAGGCCTCCGGCGGTCAGGGCGAGGCCCAGCAGGACGACGAGCGTGGCGAGCATCGACTGCCGGAGCCGGACCTGGCGTACGGCCTGCCTCTCATGACCTTCCTGCTCGGCCAGGCTCGCTCCGAGGAACGCTTCCTCGCCGGGGCCGAGCCGGCGCCGGCCGTCCAGTTCGTCGGCCCAGGAGCGCACGGTGCTCAGCCGGGTGCCGCGGTACAGCGCGGACGGATCACGGCCTTCGCGCTCCCATTCGGCGGCGGCGTGCGCGAGTTGCTGGTGGAGGAGCAGCCCGGTGCGGTCGGCGTGGATCCAGTCCCTCAGCCGTGGCCAGGCGCGCAGCAGGGCCTCATGGGTGATCTCGACCGTGTCGCTGTCCATGGTGACGAGCCGGGCCCGTACGAAGGCGTCGAGCGCGGCGGCCGCGCCGTCCGCGTCGGCCGCGTCGGCGAACTGCTCCATCAGGGCGGCCCTGCTCATCCGGCGGCGGGTCGCCCCGCCGCCGTCCGCGACGTACACCAGACGGGACAGGACGCGGCGGATGGTCTTCTGCTCGGTCGGATACAGCCGGGCGAAGACGTTCTCGGCGGTTCGCGCGATCGCACCCTGGATGCCGCCGGCCCGCTCGTACCCGGCGACGGTCAGCGCGGACCCCTCACGCCGCTGCCAGGTGGCCAGCAGGGCGTGGGAGACGAGGGGGAGTACGCCGGAGGGTGTCACGTCGGCTCCGGAACCGGCGTCCTTCCCGCTGCCCCGCAGTGGGCTGCCCGGCAGTGGGCTGCCCGGCTCTTCGCTCAGCCCCGCGTCGCGCAGGAGCAGGGGCGCCAGGCCCGGTTGGAGCGTCAGTCCGGCGAGTTCCGCCGGGCGGGTGATGGACTCCCGCAGTTCCACCACGGACATGGGCGGCAGCACGAACAGCCCGTCGGTGAGGACCGGAGCCAGTTCGGGAAGGTCCAGACAGTCGCCGGTGAAGTCGGCCCGGACGCCCAGCACCACGACGGTGGGGCCGTGTGCGCTCTCCTCCGGCCGGGAGGCCGCCAGCGCACAGAGCACCCGGACGAAGGAGCGCCGCTCGTCCTCGTTCGCGCAGAGGGTGAAAAGCTCCTCGAACTGGTCGACGATCAGCACCGACCGACAGGGCGGCGGGGGCCGGTGCTCCCCGGACGGCGCCGGCGGATCGCCCACCATCGCCCGTACGGCGTCCAGCACCGCGTCGGGATTCTCGCGCACCTCCTCGACGGTGACGGCGAGGTCCCCGCCCACCGCTTTCGCGGTGCGTTCCAGGAGCTCGTCCAGGGGCCGTGAGGTGGGGGTGAACGTCACCACCGGCCACCGGTCGGCTCCCGACATCGGGAAGTCGCCACGCCGCAGGGCGGGCACCAGGCCGGCGTTGAGCAAGGACGACTTGCCCGCTCCCGACGGGGCGACGAGCATCAGAGGGCCGCTTCCCACCCGTTCGAAGACCCGTTCCACCAGTGCGGCCGTCGCGCGCTCCCGGCCGAAGAACCAGTCCGCGTCCTGCGGGGTGAACGCCGACAAGCCGCGGTACGGACACGTCCCGTCGGACTGCCGCTCGAACGCGGTGGCCTCGGCGCCGCTCCCGCTGCCGCTCCCGCTGCCGCTCCCGCTCCCGCTCCCGCTCCCGGCGGACGGTTTCTCCTGTACGAGCCTGAGCAACTCCCCCTCGGCGCCCAGTACTCGGTCACAGATACGGGCGACGTCGACGGTCGCCCGCTTCGTGCCGGTCTCGATCTTGCTGAGGTAGCCCTTGCTGTAATGCGTCTGCCGTGCCAGGTCGGTCAGCGACAGGCCACGTGCCTGTCTGAGCCGTCTCAATTGTGCGGGAAAGGAGTGCGTGGTCAGCGCGTTCCGATCCTGCCCGTTTTGGTGGTCGACTTCATGCCCGTGTTGCGGATCTCCCACGGTGTCCCCCATGCAGTACGGCCGTGAGACGGCCGACGCCCAGGTTACTGCCGGGGTGATAAGTCCAGCCGAACCTTTCCCCCGTGTGGCGTAAACACGAGCGTCCGGAACCACGGAGCGGTTCCGGACGTTCGTTCCCCGTCACACGGACGGTCAGGTCAACTCAGTTCAGATCAGCTCAGGAAAGCCCCGCAGGCGCTGCGGGCCACCCACCGGTGAGAGGAGATGGTGTCGTTCGCGTTGACACCGTTGGTGAACCGGTTGTCGGTCAGGTTGTCGGCGTAGAGCTCACCCGGCGCGAGACAGGCGTGGCCGCCGCCGAAGCCGGAGTTCTCGTAGAACGCGACGTGGTCGAGGCCACCGGTGAAGCCGCGGTTCATGACGGACGTCGCCCTGTCCTGCGAGCCGACCCACCAGTCGCTGTTGCCCGCGGAGCGGATCAGTTCGGCGCCCGAGCAGTCCAGGTTCTCCCAGGCGTACATGTTGCCGTTGCGCGGCCCCCACTTGCTGTCGCAGCCCGGTCCGGCGACGGTGTTCCCGGCCGCCTGCGAGGCGGTGGCGGGTACGGCGACGCCCAGGGCGGTGAGCCCGAGGATGGCGACCGTGACGGTGAACTTGCGCATGCTGTTTCCCCTCGTTTTCCTCTGACGATGTGGTGCGTTGGCGGTGATGCGTCGGCGGTGCGTCGGCGGTGATGTGTTGGTGGTGGTGGTGCGTCGGTGCCGGCGCACCGGGCCGGTGGCCCGGCGTGCCCTCACCGGGGGCGATGTCCGCCCAGGAGCGGAGGGTGGTCAGCCTCGCTCCGGAACGATGCGCACCGCCCGGTCGTAGGCCCGCTGACCGAGGTGCCGGTAGGTGTCGATGTCCTTGCCGAACCGGTCGCGCAGGCGGTCCAGGTAATACGTCTCCCGCGCCGTGGCCACGGCGCGCAGGGAGGTCTCACGGGCACAGGTCGCGTCGGCGACGGCGGTCTTCCGCTCGGCGGCGAACGCCTCGTCGGCGCGGGCCGCACCCAGCCGGCTCGTGTTGACCCGGACGGCTTCACGTGCCGCCTGAGGGTCCTCATAGGGCCGGCCCGCCCTCTTCACGCATCGGGACCAGGCCCGTACCGCCGCGGTCAGGTGACGGTCCTTCATCAGCTCCTTTCCGTAGAGGGCGTTGAGGCCGGTGGCGATCTTGCCGGTGCGGTACCACTCGGCCGGGTCGCCGTAGAGTGCGCGCTCGGCCTCCTCCGTGCAGCCGCCGATGCGTTTGCGCGTCTCCCCGCCGCCCGGCAGCGGTGCCGTGAGCATGCGGGCGCTGTCGCCGCCGTCGAGCGCGGTGTCGAAGGCGACGCGCCGGGACGGGGAGAGGTTCTGGCGGTAGATTCCATTGGGGTTGCTTTCGCGGACGCGCAGGCTCTTCGCTTCGATCCGGCCGCCGTACCCGTACGCACGGGCCCAGGCCACGTCGTCCTGCACATAGCGCACCGGGCGGCTCTCCCGGAGCGTCGGGCCACGGTCCTCCCAGTAGGTGAAGCCCTGGCGGTTCATGCACTGCTTGGTCAGACGTTGCTGCGCGTCGGCGACGCGCAGTTCCTGTTGCCAGGTCAGTGCCCGGGGACGCGGACCCGGATCCTGTGGTGCCTGGCCGTCGCCGCCGTCGTCGCCGTCGCCGCATCCGGTCGTGACAACCGCCACGATCGCCACGACCGCGCACAGAGACACGAGTGCACGTCTCATGGGCCCAACCTCCCTTCGCTGCCGCTTGCCGACGGACTCAGAGTCCCCCCGCTGCCGACGGAGGTCGACGGGTTTCCTGTTGCCCGCCGGACGGTCGACCGGGAAACAAGGCGTGATCAGGGGAAACGCGGGAACGGAGGCAACGCGGTGGGGACGGTCGGAAGCGGTGCGGGTGAGGAGCGGACCCCTCACCGCGTCACGATGCCGCCCGCGTCGTCACGATGCCGGCGCTCGTCAACCGGCTGCGTCCGGAGGAGTTCGTCGTCTGCGACCGCGACGAGCACGGCGCGTCGATCATCCCGGCCCTCACCGTCGACAAGGTGAAGGAAATCGTCGAGGAGTCGGGGGGAGCTACGGCCCCGCGGTCGCCCGCGAGGCGCTGCGACACCGGCTGATCCCCGCCCCGCGCGGCACCGACCGCTCGTACGCCGGCTTCGTCGGAGACCTCACGGGCTGGACCTGACCACCGCTGAGAAAACGTCACTGCCCCGAGTGACGTCGGAAGGCTGCGTGTGCCGTGTCGTGCCGTGTCGTACGGCGACAGTGCCGTGGTGGTTGCGTCAGCCGGCCTGTGCTCGGGCGACGAGGCTGGTGACGAATTGCTCCGCCCTCTTGCCCCGGGACCGGACCAGCAGGCGTACGGGCTGCGGCAGGTGGTGGGGCAGGTCGGCCGGGGCTGTCACCAGCCAGCGTGTGCGCAGCGTCTTTCCCGCCTTGAGGGGGGTGAGGCGGATCGGGTGTCGGGGGAGGGCTTTCCAGTTGTCGGGTACGAGCAGGTGCGGGCTGACGACTGTGGTGGTGGTTGCCGTGACGGTGGTGGTGACCTTCACTGTCCTGCCCGGCTCCACGGGGACGAGGCCGTCGGGTGGTGTCTCGATGGTGAGGGCGAGCCGGGGGTCTTCTGTGCGCCATGACTGCCAGGCCGTAACTCCCACGGCTCCGCCCGAGGTGCGCAGGGCGGTGAGTCTGAGGGCGGTGGTGGTGACGGCCCTCTCCAGGAGGATCCGGTTGAGGGTTCCCGGCCGGGGGGTCTGCGGGGTGCGGTGCTTGCCACGGTCAGCGTGTGGCCTTCGAGCCGTACCCGGACCCGGCCGCCGGGATGGCAAGGGCGAGCTGACGGACGAGGTGAGACCACGCTGACCACACACCCACCCGGTGGTCGGCGGGATCGCCGATCTGCCCGGGGCCCGCGGCCCCTGCGTTGACCGGGTGCGTTGCTGCTGGTCGACGGAGCGCGTCCTGGGAGCTGCAAGACGCGAAAGGACATGACGGCTTGGCGTAAACCCTGGCGGTGGGCTGTCCTGCAGCGGCTGGCCGGGCGCCCGCGAGGGAAACGCCCGTGGCCGCTCAGGAGTGGAGTGCGTGCCCTGTCGTCGCGTCCACATGGGCCGGGATCTCGTCGTGGCGATCGCCGACTGTTGCCGTTCCGGTCGGCTCGAACATGAGGATCGCGGCGCCGGACGGGGCGTACGGCTTGTGCTCCGTACCTCGGGGGACGGTGAAGACCGCACCTTGGGCGAGCACGACCGTGCGCTCCCCCGTGGGCTCGCGGAGGGAGATGTGCAGTTCGCCGTCGAGCACCAGAAAGAACTCGTCGGTGTCGTCGTGGGCGTGCCAGATGTGTTCGCCGTAGACCTTGGCGACGCGTACGTCGTAGTCATTGACGCGCGTGACGATGCGAGGGCTCCACACGGCGTCGAAAGAGGCCAGGGCCTTGCCGAGGGCAAGAGGTTCGGTGCTCATGGGCTCATCGTTCCTCCTGCGGCCCGGCCGGCGTGAGTGCTAGGAATCGCATATGGCGCAAGAATCCTCGCAGGCGATCCAGGGGGCCGGCCCGCATCGCGTCGTCGTCATCGTGGATGAGAACTCGAACCCCTTCGAGCTCGGTTGCACGACCGAGGTCTTCGGCCTGCGCAGACCCGAGATCGGCCGTGATCTCTACGACTTCAGGCTCTGCTCGCCCGAGCCCCGCACGCTGATGCGGGACGGATTCTTCACGCTCACGGGAGTCGCGGATCTGGAAGCGGCCGACTCGGCGGACACCCTGATCGTCCCCAACCGGCCCGATACCGAGGTGTCCCGTCGCCCGGCCGTGCTCGATGCCATCCGGCGGGCACACGCGCGCGGTGTGCGCCTGGTCGGTTTCTGCAGCGGCGCCTTCACCCTGGCCGAGGCGGGGGTTCTCGACGGGCGCCGGGCCACCGCGCACTGGCAGTGGGCGGACTCCTTCCGGGCCCGCTTCCCGGCCGTACGGCTCGCATCGGACGTGCTGTTCGTGGACGACGGCGACATCCTCACCGCCGCGGGGAGCGCCGCCGCGCTCGATCTCGGGCTGCACATCGTCCGCCGCGACCACGGCGCGGAGATCGCCAACGCCGTGAGCCGGCGGCTGGTCTTCGCCGCCCACCGCGACGGTGGGCAGCGGCAGTTCGTCGAGCGGCCAGTGCCCGTTCTGCCGGACGAGTCCTTGGCACCCGTCCTGGCCTGGGCCCAGGAACGGCTGGACTCGGCGCTCACCGTGTCCGGGCTCGCGGCACGGGCGGCGGTCAGTCCGGCGACACTGCATCGCCGCTTCCAGGCGCAGCTGGGCACGACGCCGCTGGCGTGGCTCACGGGGGAACGGGTCGCCCTGGCCTGCCGACTGATCGAGCGAGGGGAGTCACGCTTCGACGTGGTCGCGCGACGCACCGGACTCGGCACCGCCGCCAACCTGCGCGCGCTGATGCGTCGTGAGACCGGGCTCAATCCCCTGGAGTACAGGCGCCGGTTCGGACCGGAGGCAGGCTGAACTTCAGGCATCCTCCTCTGGTGAACCACTGGAATCTGTGAATCAGCGCCTGCTGTTGTCGGAGGCGAGCAGGCTGGTGAGCTCGGAGATCGCTTCGGGGGAGGGCTTGAAGCAGCGGCCGACGTTCTCCGGCTTTCTTGTGGCGGGACTTCGCCATCAGCATCAGCAGGCACGCCCCCGCCTCGCCGAGGTGGGTCAGGGAGGAGTGCCTTGTGTCCGCAGAGGCTGTGTGCGGGTGACCCCGTGTGGCGATTGGGCAGGCGTGTCGTTGCGGACCGCTTTCGCGACGCAGGCGGCCGGAGGTGTCGCATTCCGAAACCGTTGACATGACGCGCATCACTGTCCGAATACTTCGGGCCGGGCATATGTGATCATGACCGGATGGAAGCTCGTTTCCTTGGTATCGCCGAGCTGGCCGAAGTCCCGTCCGTGGCGGTCGTGGTCGACGTCATGCGCGCGTTCACGGTGGCGGCCTGGGCCTTTGCCAGGGGGGCGGAAAAGATCGTTCTCGCTGAGTCCCTGGACGAGGCCCTGGCGCTCAAGGCCCGCCACCCGGATTGGGTGGCGCTCAAGGACGGTCCGCCCGCGCCCGGGTTCGACACCGTCAACTCCCCGGGTCTGCTGCGCTCTGTCGACCTTGGCGGACGGACCGTTGTACAGAAAACCACGGCAGGGACGGTCGGTGCCCTTGCGGTCAGGGAGGCGCCGCTGGTGCTGTGCGCCGGCTTCGTGGTGGCGGAGGCAACGGCTCGGCTCTTGCGGACACGCGAGTGTGGCAGCGTCACGTTCGTGGTCACCGGCGAGGAGGGGCAGGCCGATGAAGATCTGGCGTGTGCTCAGTACATCGCCCGGAGGGCCACCGGGACCGGGACGGATGCCGCCGAGTTCCTCCGCCGTGCCGCCGAGTTCCTCCGCCGTGCCGGCGAGTCGCGCGCCGCCACCGAGCTGGCGGAGGGGGTGCGTCAAGGAGTTCATCCTGATGACGTCGCACTCTGCCTTGAGCTCGACCGGTTCCCCTTTGCCATGGTGGCGGCCTCGGAAAACTCGCTCATGGCCCTGCGTCCGCACGCCGTGCCTTCGCCGACCGACGGGGCTTCGATCTGATCGCCGGTGAAGTCAGGCTCTCGCCATGCGAGTGCCGAGGTGCCCCGCCCCAGCAGCTACTCCTCGGGCCAGGGTCCCGGTGACCCGGGCCCGTTCACCTCACCTTCGCGGCCCGCTGCCCCATCGGCCGGGGCCGGGCTTCGCTACACAAGATCACTAATCAAAGATCCTGCGCCGACGAACGGGTACTGCGACCAATGGACGCGTCATCTGCTCACGTCGGCCTCCGGTGGCCTGAAGGCGCGTTGTCACGACGCCCTCGGACACAACTCCGATGCGTGGGCGAGGAGTTGTTCTTCGAAAATCCCCTGGCACTCACCCGCGAAGGCCTTTAGGCTCTCGCAACCACCGCTGAAGAGCCGATGCCGACACCCCGGTAAACACTCTTTCACAGATGCAACGATCGCAAAGTTTCGTTGCGTCATCGCGCCGGGCGAACTATTGATTCGCTGAAGCTCGACGACGTCAAGGAGCAAGACTGCCGGCATTTTCCAGAGCTTTGAAACCCGTGCTACGATCCCGCAACGTTGTCGCAGGCCGGACCAATGTGACACCAGCCCTCACGGTAGCCTTTGTTCTGTCGCGACTCATTTGCCAGCGCCAAGCAGAGGGAAAAGCGTGAAGCGCATTCTGATTCAGGCCGGAAACAACCCCTTCAACGTGCCCACAGTCGAAAGCACCCTGGTACTCAACAGCATCCGGGGCAATGTCGGCAACCTGATGTACACCAACGCGGCCTACAAGCACATGTCCGTGCCGGGCGCCGAGATAATCGTTGACAATACACACTTCATCGATCTCACCACCGCGGATGCGGACCGGATCAACGACGAGTGCGATGTCTTCGTACTCCCGATGGCCAATGCCTTCAAGTCGAAGTTCGTTCGGCACATGCACATCCTGGCCGACCTCATCGGCAAGCTCAAGGTGCCCGTGGTCGTGCTCGGTGTCGGCGCGCAGGCGACTCTGAAGTACGACACCGAATTTCTGAAGCCCGTTGACGAGGCCGTCAAACGGTTCATCGGCGCGGTGCTGGACCGCTCGGCTTCCGTCGGCGTTCGGGGAGAGTTCACCCAGCGTTACCTCGCCGAACTCGGTTTCCGTGACGTCGATGTCATCGGATGTCCGTCGACGTACTTCCATGGCCCGAAGTACCGGATGGAGAATCCTTTCGGCAAAACGCTGCCCGCGGGCGCCCGGATCGCACTGTCCACCGCTCTGAGACTTGCGAATGCCGATCTCGCCTCGTCCATCAACGAATCCATCCTCAAGCAGCACCCCGACCTCACGTACTTCGCTCAGGAGGGGCGGGACATCCAGACCCTCTACTGGGGCGACACCTCGACCGCCGCCCGGCAGTACACGCCGATGCCCGATCTCGGTTCCCACCCGCTGATCAGCTCCGCCGACGTGTGCGTGCCGCTGGAGCCGCACAGCTGGATAGACGAACTCACCGAGTACGACTTCGCCCTCGGGACGCGCATCCACGGCAATATCGCCGCCCTGGTCGCCGGAACCCCGGCGTTCGTGTTCGCTCATGACTCGCGGACGCTCGAGCTGTCCCGCTACCACCACATCCCGCACCGGATCATCACCGAGCTGGATGCGGATGTCAACGTCGCCGAACTTTATGCGGAGACCGACTACTCGGCATTCAACGAGAACTACGACGAAGGATTCCAGCGCCTGCTCGACTTCATGACGAAGAACGGCCTGGAAAACACCTACGAGCACGGGGACGGCGGCCAGGAATACGAAAAGGGCATTTCGGCCCTCGACCTTCCCCAGCCGTACCGGCGTTCCGATGCCGAGAGCAAGGAAGACCTGCTCTTCCGTATCACCCTGCTCAGGGAGCAGAACATGGCGGTCGCACGTCAGGCCGCCAGGGCGGAAAAGAAAGCCGGCGCCCAGCTGGCCCGCATCAAGAAGCTCGAGACGCAGCTCGCCGAACTCACCTCGCAGCGGAAGTCCACCGAAAATCGGTTCCGGGCACTCGAGACCCAGACGAAGAACCACCTTCCCGCAAAGGCGAGGCGACTCGTGAAGCGGCTGGCTTCGAAGTAAGCAATCCGGCCCCCTTGATGCTCCAGCAGCGGTTTGTGTCCTGAGCTGTGTTTTCGGCAGTGGCAGCGGCGGGCGACGGCCTTTCGGCGTCTTCTCCAGGCCGGCCGATTCAGTGCATGGGCGACGGGTCCCGGTCGGCTCGAGGGTGGGGCAGGAGAGCGTCCAAGAGCCGTCGGATCTCTGTCACGGCGAGCGGGACGGGGGGCTGGTCCGTTTCCGCAACCTTCTTTGCAGTCTCGACAGAAGCCTGGGCGGCGAGTGCGACCAGGACGGTGTGGGCGAGCATGGCGAGCGCGATGTGCCGGTACCGGCCGACGTAGCAACGGACCTCGTACTCGTCCAGCTCGTCCGGGCCGCATTCGTTCTTCGCGGCCCGGAAGCCTTCCTGGACCGCCCACCGGCTGCCGGCGACGCGGACCAGGTCGGCGATCTCGATGCCGACGGGCGCGTAGACGAGGTAATAGGCGGTCTCGCCCGGGTCGGACAGGCTGCGGCGGGCCATCACCCAGCGGTGACGGGGCGGCGGGTCGGGGCGAAGACGATATCGGCGGGCAGTTCGGCCGCGGCCCAGTCGTAGACCGTGGACACATGGGCGTGAAAGGGCCGGGGCCGCCGGAATTCCAGAGGATTCCGGCGGCCCCGGCCCGTTCACATCGCATCCGCGGCCCGCTGCCCTTGCTGGCCGGGGCCGGGCTTCGCTACACAGAGAGCAGGAAGAACAGAACGCGGAACACCGCAGCCCAAGGACAAGTGCCGCCTCCGCTCGCCCCGATGGACCACTCGCCCGTGCCGCCCACGGCGCGCACCGCCTCGACGAGGAGCCGCCACACCATGTCCGACCACAGCTCCCCCGAAAGACCGGATCCGGCACCGGCACCGAACCCGGCATCCTCACCCCCGCTCCCCTCCACACCGCCCACAGCCCCGCCGACTCCCCCGGCCCCTCAGGCCCCTCAGGCCTTTCAGGTCCCGGCGCCGATGGCCGACCGCCGCCCGGGACCGGGTCGGCGCACCCTCGTACTCGCCGTCATCGCCGCCGTCGTCGTGGCGTTCCTCGCCGGTGGCGGTGTCATGTGGTGGGTGCTGGGCGAGGAGGACGGCGATGTGAGAACCCATGTCGAGGTCTCGGGCGGCGGCCTCGTCGCCGCCGACAGCGACGACGCGTACTGCGACGACGACGACCTCTACTCGTACAACGACTGCGACACGGACACCGACGAGACGTACGAGTTCAGCTACCGGATCACCAACAAGGGGGACGGTCCCGCGAACTACTCCGTCGTCGTCAACGCCTTCGACGAGGACGGCGACTTCATCGGCCAGACCTACGTCGGCACGACCCACCTGGCCTCCGGCGAAACCGACTCCGACGAGGGCCGGTTCAACGAGTACAGCGACTTCGAGGGGAACCACGAGCTGTCCGACATCGCGTCCGTGAAGGTCGCCCACGCGGAGCGCGTCGCCCTGGCCAACTGACCGCCGTGCCCGGCCGGATCGGCCCTGCGATCGGTCCTGCGATCGGTCCTGGTGGGGCTCGCCTACTTGTGCCGCAACGTGCCCAACGGGCTGGGATCTTCCTCCAGTGCGATGGCAGCCGCCTTCCAGCCGGTGTCCTCGGGGTACAGGGCACTGCGCAGGAAGGCCGTGGTGAGCTTCTGGATCAGCGCCACGCGCGCGGGACTCTCGTCCGTCGTCTCGGCGGCCTCGTACCCTTTGACGCCTCCGAGCGAGTGCTCCGCCCCGAACAGGGTGAGCAGGCTCTTGCTTCCCGGGCTGTAGGTGTAGGGGTCGGTGAACCAGTCCGGTCCGCGGGTGGACAGCGCGGACCGGTCGTGGTCCCCGGCGACGATGAGGGCCGGCGCGGTCATGGTGTCGAAGAACGGCCTCATGAAGGAGAAGTGCTCGGCGGCGAACGGGGTCAGGTCGTCGCCCAGGCCGGTCAGCGCGAGCAGCACGCCCGCCTTCGCACGGGGGTCGGACATGTCCTCGCCGGGAACACCGCCGGAGTCGAGGACGCGCGCGCCCAGCAGTGCGCTCGCCGTCTGGGCGCCCCAGGAGTGCCCGGCCACGGCAACGCGGCTGTGGTCGACGCGTCCGCCGAGGCCCGGCACGGAGGCTTCCAGGACGTCGAGTCCGTCCAGCACCCGCTTGAGGTCCTCGATACGGAAGCGCCAGATCCGCGGCGTGCGAGGGTCCTCCGCGGGAAGACCGAGCGTCCTGGAGTCGAGGTGGGTGGGCTGCAGGACCACGAAGCCCTGAGCGGCCCAGAAGTCCGCCAGCGGGGCGTAGTCCTTCATCGACGCGCCGAAGCCGTGCGAGAAGACGACGACCGGCAACTCACCACCGGTCGCGGGAGCGGACACGCCGACCTGAAGGTCCTCGTCACGGCCGGGGGCGGGCAGGACGACCGGCCTGGCGGACACCACCGTGGCGGGTGCGTTCACGGCCTTCCGTGCGTTCGGGTTGTTCGGGTTGTTTGAGTTGTTCGAGTCGGGCATGGAGAAGCCTTCCCTTTTCTGACGCATAGTCACATCGACGCGGGCATCGACGGGCGCAAGCTCCCCCGTCCGGCTGGAGCGGGCCAGGGAGGGGTGAACCGGTTCCCCGGCCCGCTGTCGCGAGCCAAGCGGAACGCTGCTCCGCTTACGATACGGAACGATGTTCCGCTTTACAACCTCGCGGAACTCACCGAAGGGCCCGGCGGATTCGTGCCGGAGGCCGCTCCACGTCACACTGGGCGGCCGGATGCGTTCGATCTCGATCTCGACCCCGACCCGGGAGCACTTGTGGAACTGTTGGCGGCCGGGATGATCGTCGGCGCGCTGATCTCGGTCGTGACCGCGCCCGTCGGGGTCTCCGGCGCGGTGTTCCTGCTGCCGGTCCAGCTCAGTCTGTTCGGTGTGCCGAGCCCGGCCGTCACCCCGACCAACCTCCTCTACAACGTCGTCGCCGGCCCGGGGGCCCTGTGGCGCTACCGCCGGGACGGGGCTCTGCGCGGTCCGCTCGCCCGACGGCTGGTTCTCGGTACCGTCCCGGGGGTGGTGATCGGAGCGGTGATCCGGGTCTTCGCGCTGCCGAGTCCGACGGTCTTCCGCCTTCTGATCGCCGCGCTCCTCGTACCGCTCGGGCTGTGGCTGTGCGCCAGAACCCTCCGGCAGGGCTCCTTGCGGCATGGCTCCTCGCGGAGGGGCTCCTCGCAGCAGGAGTCTCAGCAGGATCGTGCTCACGCCGAACCGTCCGGCCGGGCCGTGAGCGGCCTCGCCCTCGTCGTCGGGGTCATCGGCGGCGTGTACGGCATCGGCGGCGGCTCCCTGCTCGGCCCGATCCTCGTGGGCCGGGGCATGCCCGTCGGCCGTGTCGCCCCCGCCGCTCTCGCCTCGACGTTCGTCACGTCCCTCGTAGGCGCCGCCACCTTCGCGCTTCTGGGGCTCGTCAGCCCCGGCGATGTCGCACCGGACTGGAACCTCGGCCTGGCCTGCGGGCTCGGCGGACTCGTCGGCGGCTACCTCGGCGCCCGCCTCCAGCCCCGACTCCCCGAGACCGCGCTACGGCTCACCCTGGGCATCCTCGCCGTCGCCCTCGGGGCGCTCTACGCCCTCCAGACGCTGCGCTGACCGCTGCTCACCCGGTCGCCCAACCCGCTCACCGGCTCAGCCACTCGTCGGCTCAGCCACTCACCCACTCGTCGGCTCGTCGGCTCGTCGGCTCACCGCACTGTCCGTCGCCCTCGCAGTGGCTACTCCGGCAGGTGTGCCTCCGGGTCGTCCGGGCGGTGGTCGGGGAAGCCCGAGCGGGCGGCCGCCTCGTGGCGCACCCGCAGGAACTCCAGGTGCCGTTCGTACTGGTCGAGGCTGTCGGCGATGAGCTGTTCCCGGGTGTAACCCATCACGTCGTAGTCCTGGTTGCCCTCGGCGAGCCGGACCGCGAAGCGCACATAGCTGTCGTGCGTGCTGACCGACCGGGTGGCGAACTCGGGGGTCGGCAGCTCGACGGGCCGGACCCCGTAGACGAATTCGTCGTCCGGGCCGATCGGTACCCGCAGGTCGACGTGGGTGAGTCCGGTCTCCTCGTCGACGCCCTCCAGGACTTCCGCCTCCGTTCCCTGCCCCCGCAGTTCCTGGGCCACCTCCTGGAAGGCCGGGCGGCACACGTCGTCGATGAATTTCGTGGCCGCCCGCCTGTTGGGGAAGGATGTCGCCCGCTTCAGCCGCTGCCGCCAGTTCAGCGCCCCCGGCGGGCCGTGCAGCGTCATCCGTCCGGAGAGCGACCCGGGCAGCGTGGCGATCCGCGTCTCCGCCCGCATCCGCTCGGTGCGCAACGCCAGATAGAGCCCCGCCATGATCAGGAACATGACGAAGGAGAAGGGCAGTCCCATGATGATGGTGGCGTCGGTGAGTGCCTGCACTCCGCCCACGATGAGCATGGCGAGGGTCAGCAGCCCTGTCGTGACCGCCCAGAAGATGCGCAGCCACGGGGCCGCGTCGGTCACCGGGGTGGGCAGGTCCGCGCTGAGGTTGCCCATGACCAGGGCCCCGGAGTCCGCGGAGGTGACGTACAGCAACAGCCCGACGAACGTCGCGAGTCCGGCGCTGAACAGGGCACCCGGGTACTGGTCCAGCAGGCCGTAGAAGCCCTGCTCGGGGAAGTTCACGGCCGTCTGGCCGAACTCGGTGTTCCCGTCGCGCACCAGGAACAGGGCGGTGTTGCCGAAGATCGCCAGGAAGAGGCCGGTGAAGAGGAACGGGATGATCAGCGTCGCCGCGACGAACTGGCGCAGGGTGCGGCCGCGGGAGATGCGGGCCAGGAAGAGCCCGACGAACGGCGCCCAGGCGATCCACCAGGCCCAGAAGAAGAGCGTCCACGCGTCCAGCCACTCGGTGGGCTGGTCGTAGGCGAAGGTGTTCAGGGTCATCGACGGGAAACGGCTGACGTAGTCCCCGACGTTCTGGACCACGGCGTTGAGCAGCCGGAACGGTTCACCCACGACCAGAATGAAGATCATCAGCAGGGCGGCGAGGAGGACGTTGAGCTGGGACAGCCGGCGGATTCCCTTGTCCACACCGGACGCCGCGGACACCGTGGCCATGAGCACCGCCACGACGATCAGGCCGATCTGCGCGGAGAGCCCCTCCGGGACGCCGAAGAGGAACTTCAGTCCGTAGTTCAGCTGCACCACGCCGATACCGAGCGTCACGGAGATGCCGAACACGGTGCCGATGATGGCCGCCAGGTCGACGGTGTCACCGATCCGTCCGTGGATCCGGCGGCCGATGATCGGGTAGAGCGCGGAGCGGATCGCGAGCGGCAGCCGGTACCGGAAGGAGAAGTAGGCGAGCGCCATGCCCATCAGCGCGTACATGCCCCAGCCGGTGATGCCGTAGTGGAACAGGGTCCACACCACGGCCTGTCGGGCGGCCTCGACCGTCTCCGGGGCGCCTTCCGGTGGCGCGAGGTAGTGGCTGACGGGTCCGGTGACCGAGAAGAACATCAGGTCGATGCCGATGCCCGCCGCGAACAGCATCGCCCCCCACGTGAAGAGGCCGTAGTCGGGCGTGGAGTGCTTGGGCCCCAGCTTGATCGTGCCGTACTTGGAGACGCCGATGAAGACGACGAACGCCAGGTACAGGGTCGCGGCGAGGAAGTAGTACCAGCCGAACCACGAGGAGATCTTGTCGACCGTCACTCCGATGACCGATTCCGCACCGGAGGGCGTGATGATCGCCCAGATCGAGATCGCGAGGATGAGGAGGGCCGACCCGAAGAAGACCACGGGCTTGAGCGTGCCCGTGCCCGTCGGCCCGTCCTCTGTCGACGACTCCTCCGGCGCCGCTCCGGCGTCCTTCTCTCCAGCGGTCGACATGGCCGTGTTTCTCCTTCGCTGAGGACGAGGACGCCGGCTCTCGGCAGCCGACGGCATCTGCGGCGGCGCGCGGAGCGCGGAGCGCGGGAGACCTCTTGCCGGTGCTCGAACGCCTGCGGCACAGGGGGTAGGACAGTGTTCTAGCGACCCGGTACGTCGATCCAGTACCGGGTCGACGTGTCGGCTTCCGGACAGCCGCCCGCGGGCGCGGGAGGCAGCGGCCCCGGACAGCCGTCCGCGGGCGCGGGAGGCAGCGGCCCGGTCACTGTGCTGCCTCCCGGCCCACGGGCCCGGTGCGGCCGGTGAGCAGGTCGGCGGCACGTTCGGCGGCGAGCAGGACGGTCACCATGGGGTTGATGGCGGGCATCGTCGGGAACACGGACGCGTCGACGACGCGTACGCCCTCGACGCCGCGCAGTCTCAACTCCGGGTCGCAGACGGCCATCGGGTCGTCCGCCGCGCCCATGCGGCAGGTGCCCGCCGGGTGGTAGACGGTGTGCGCCGCGCGGCGCCCGTACTCCGACAGGGCCGCGTCGGAGGTGACGTCCGGGCCGGGCGCGACCTCGCGGACGAGCCAGCCGCTCAGGGGATCGGTGGCGGCGACCTCCCGGGCGATCTTCAGGCCCTCCACGATGGTGCGCTCGTCGTGGCCCTCGGGGTCGGTGAAGTACCGGAAGTCCAGGGCGGGGTGCTCGGCGGGGTCCGCGCTGCGCAGCCACATGCGGCCGGTGGAGCGGGCCCGCGGCACGTTCGGCGTCATGCACACCCCGTGCTCCGGAACGGGGTAGCCGAGGCGTTCGGTGTTGACGGTGAACGGCACCTGGTAGAAGTGGAACATCAGGTCCGGGCGCGGTTGGCCCTTGTCGCGGCGCAGGAACAGGCCGGCGTCGGAGTCCATCGCGGAGTTGGGCGGCAGCGGGCCGTCGGTCTCCCAGACCATCACGGACTCGGGGTGGTCCAGCAGGTTCTCCCCCACCCCCGGCAGGTCGGTCCGCACCTCGATGCCCAGGCGGCGCAGGTCGTCGGCCGGGCCGATGCCGGACAGCATCAGCAGGCGCGGGGTGTCGACGGCGCCGGCGCACAGCAGGAGTTCGCGCTCGGCGCGCACGGTGGCGGGCTGACCGTCGGCGCCGCGCACGGCGACGCGGGTCAGCCTTCCCGACTCGTCGTCGAGCAACCGGTGGGCCCAGGTCTCCAGGAGGAGGGTGAGGTTGGGGCGGTCCAGGATCGGGTGGAGGTAGGCGACGGACGCGGAGGAGCGCAGATTGCCCTCCGGCTCGTAGGCCAGCGAGAAGAAGCCGACGCCGTCGGCGAAGGGTCCGGCGTTGAAGTCGTCGACGACGGGGACGCCGAGAGCGCGGGAAGCGGCGGTGACGAAGTCCTTGGCGATGGGATTGCGGTCGGCCTCGGCCACCGGCACGATCTTGGTGAGCAGCCGGTCGCGGTAGGGAAGGATCGTCGCCGGGTCCCAGCCGGTGCAGCCGTGGGCCACCCAGTCGTCGAGGTCCTGCGGCAGCGGCAGGAAGCTGATCAGCGTGTTGTGGGAGGAGCAGCCGCCGAGTACGCGGGCACGCGAGTGCAGGATGTGGGAGTTGCCGCGTGGCTGCTCGACGGTGGTGTAGCCGTAGTCGAACTCCGAGCCGAGCAAATTGATCCAGTTGCGCAGGCGCAGGATGCGCTCGTCGCCGACGTCGCTGGGGCCGCCCTCGATGACGCAGACGCGGCAGTCGGGGTCCTCGCTCAGACGGGCGGCGAGCACACAGCCGGCGGTGCCGCCGCCGACGATGACGTAGTCGTAGACGGACTCGGCGCCGTGCGGGGTGGTGGTGGCCATGGGGTGCCTTTCTTCGGCTCTTCGACGGCCGTCGGGTGATGGGAAGGGCGGCGGGAGACGGCGGGAGACGGCGGGAGACGGCGGGAGGCAGGAGGTGGTGGAAGGGCGGCGGGAAAGCCGCGGGAAGGCAGCGGGAGAGCCGCGGGAGGGCGGTGTGCCGCGCCCGGTCAGCCCTTGAACCAGCCGGAGGGGGCGGGGGCCAGGTTCTGGTAGATGTGCTTGGCCTCCTGGTACTCGCGCAGGCCGGTGGGGCCCAGCTCGCGTCCGACGCCGGAGCGGCCGAAGCCGCCCCACTCGGCCTGCGGCACGTAGGGGTGGAAGTCGTTGATCCACACGGTGCCGTGCCGCAGCCGCTGGGCGACGCGCTGGGCGCGGCTCGCGTCGGAGGTCCACACGCCGCCGGCCAGGCCGTAGCGGGTGTCGTTGGCCAGTTCCACCGCCTCGTCCTCGGTGCGGAAGCGCTCGACGGTGACGACCGGTCCGAAGACCTCGTCCTGGACGATGCGCATGGACCGGTCGCAGTCGGCGAAAATGGTCGGCAGGAGGAAGAAGCCGCTGCTCAGCGCCGGGTCGTCAGGGCGGGTGCCGCCGGTGACGAGCCGTGCGCCCTCCTCCTGCGCGGAGGCGATGTGCCGTTCGACCTTGTCACGGTGCTCGGCGGAGCTGAGCGGGCCGCTCTCGGTGCCCTCCTCCATGCCGTTGCCGAGGCGGATCGCCCGGGCGCGCTCGGCGAGGGCGTCCACGAACCGGTCGTGCAGCGAGTCGTGGAGCAGCAGCCGTGAGCCGGCGGAGCAGACCTGTCCGGCGTGCAGGAAGGCGGCGTCCAGCGCGTAGTCCACGGCGGCGGCGAAGTCGGCGTCCTCGAAGACGATGTTGGGGTTCTTGCCGCCCAGTTCCAGGGCGACGGTCTTCGGCCCCCGGGCGGCGGCGGCCATGATGGCGCGTCCGGTGGCCAGGCCGCCGGTGAAGGACACCAGGTCGACCTCGGGGTGATCCGTCAGGGCGGCGCCGACGGTCGCCCCGGAGCCGAGCACCAGGTTGGCGACGCCGGGGGGCGCGCCGGCCTCCTCGATCAGCCGGATCATGGCGATCGTGGTGAGCGGTGTGACCTCGCTGGGCTTGAGGACGAAGGTGTTGCCGGCGGCCAGCGCCGGCGCGACCTTCCACGAGGCCTGCAGCAGCGGGTAGTTCCAGGGGGCGATGAGCGCGCACACCCCGATCGGCTGGTAGACGACGCGGCTGAGCACGTCCGGGCCGACGTCCACGACACGGCCGCCGTCCTTGCCCGCGAGCTCGGCGAAGTAGCGGAAGGCGTTCGCCACGTCCTCGACGTCGATACGGGCCTCGGTCAGCGACTTGCCCGTGTCGAGGGTCTCGGTGTGGGCGATCTCGTCCCGGTCGCGCAGCAGCATGTCGTGGACACGCAGCAGGAGGTCGGCGCGGTGACGGGTGGGGGTGTTCGCCCACTCCTCCTCCTCGAAGGCACGCCGGGCGGCGCGCACCGCGCGGTCCACGTCGGTGGCGTCCGCCTCGTCGACGGTGGTGACGACGGAGGCGTCGTACGGGTTGACCACCTCCCGCCGCCCGCCGGCCGCGGCCTGTGTCCACTCGCCGTCGATGTACAGCTCGCCCACCGCGGGGCCTCCTTCGCGTCCGGCCGGTACCGACCGGTTTGCCGGTCAGCGACATGCCCCATGGTGCGGTCGGCGGCCCCAGGCCGCATCGTCACCACCGCGACCGGGTGGTTCGGACGATCCGGACAACCCGGGCGGGCTAACGACCGGGGGCAGGGCCGGCCGGAAGGCCGAGCAAGTGGTCGGCAGACCAGGCCAGACGGGCAGAGCGGGCGGGCAGGGCGGGTCGACAGCACGGCCCGCCCGCAGACTGCCTGCCCCGTTGGTACGTACGGGGCAGGCAGTACGTCCGTACTAACGGGCAGGCTTCCCGCCCCGCGTGCCCCACCGACCTTCCCAGGGGCGGTTCCGGGCGTCGGCGCGGTCGTCGGCGCGTCAGTTCAGTGGTCGGCTCAGCAGTCGACTCAGCGGTCGGCCTCTACGGGAGCGGGCTCATCCGTCGACCCGCAGCGCACCGAGCAGCAGCGGCAGCGAGGCGTGCAGCTCGCGTTCCCAGTAGGCCCAGCCGTGGGTGCCCGGTCCGTAGAAGTGGGTGGTGACGTGCTTCGCGCCCACGCGTTCCAGTTCGGCGGCGAGGGCGTGGTTCTGCCGGTTGAAGTCGGCCTCGAGCGCGCTGGTGCTGCCGGGCGGGTCCAGGGGGCCGGTGGTGCCGTCGCCGCACGACAGGTAGACCGGGGTCGACCTGAGGCGCTCGGCCAGGTGGAACGGGTCGTGGGCCTTCCAGATGCGGCGCTGCGCCACCGGGTCGCCCCAGACGCGCAGCGGGTCGTCGCCCTGCCCGGCGAAGAAGCCCATGATGCGGCCGGCCGACTCGTCGTTCAGCAGGGGGTGGGCGGAACCGGAGTACGCGGCGGTCGCCTTGAACATGCCGGGGTGCCGGGCGGCGTACTGCAGGGCGCCCTGGCCGCCCATCGACAGCCCGGCGACGACACGGTTGCGGCCGGCGGCCCAGTCCCGCTCCAGGAGTTGCCGCAGCTCGACGGTGTGGAAGGTCTCCCACGCGGGGTCGCCGCCCCGGCCGTGGTTCCACCAGTCGCTGTACCAGCCGTTCCAGCCGGCCTCCGGCATCACCACGAGCACGTCGTCGCGCAGGCTGTCGATCCCGGCGACATCGGTGAGGCTGGTCCACGAGGTGTAGTCGCCGCAGCAGCCGTGCAACAGCCAGAGGGTCGGCCAGTGCTGACGCCGGTCACCGGGGTCCCAGCCGTCGGGGGTCAGGAGCCGCACCTTGACGGTACGGCCGCCCAGGGCCTGCGATCTCACCGACAGGTCGACCTGCCGCTCGGCGACCCGGGTGACCGCGACGACCTCGGCCCCGCCGCGCGTCTTCGCGGACCGGGGGGTGTCGGCAGTCCCGTCCACGGCGACGGTGGGCGCGCCGGTGGCGAGCGCCGGTGCGGTCGGCGCGAGGACGACGAGCAGCAGGACCACGAGGAGGAGCGGAAGGCGGGCTCGACGGGGCAGGACGGCGGTCACGTGCGCGATCACGGCGGCTCCCTGTGGTTCGGTTCCTCGCTGCTCGAACGGTGCGACCGGGCCGGGCCGAGTCGGGCCCGGTCGGTGCCTGCCGGGCAGGGTCGCCGGCCGTGGCCCGCCTCATGGTGACACCCCTGCGAACGGCCCGACAGTGCACGACCGCCCGTAACGACCTCACCCGCGATGGCGAGCGGGCTCCCGACGCCCTGCGGCTTCGCCTCCGGCGTTGTCGTCGGTCGCGATGGCTCCGCCATCACTCCCTCCTCCGCCTCGGAGGCGAAGCCGCATGACGCCGCTCGCTGATCCACTCCCCATCGCGGGTGAGGTCGTAAGAAGGGTTGTTGGCGTCTCTTCCGCTCTTCGCTCCGTCCACTCGCGGGCCGGGAGCAGTCGAGCAACGGGAACGAGCGCCCTGCGACGGTCCGGCCGGCCCTTCTTCCCTGTCCCGGTCACGAGAGCGCGTGTCCTTGCCGTCACGCGATCGTTGATCTTCACGTCGAAACGCCGCACCAGCCGGGACGGCCACCTCCTGACTGTGGAAGCCGGGCGACAACGCCCCGACAGCATCGGCCCTGGCATGCGCCACCGTCGTTGTTCACCTTGCCACTGCGCGCCCCGGCGGGTGGCCTCGTACGAGCCAGGGCGCCCCGACGAACACCGGAGTACGACACGTGAAGAACCGCTCACGCGCCTCCCTGTCCGCCCTGACCCTGCTCTTGGCCACCGCGCTGTCCCCGACGACCGCGACCGCCACGACCGCCTCCACCGTCGCGGCCCCCACGACCGCCACGACCGCCACGCCCCCCGCGAGCGATGAGTATCACCGGACGGAGCAAGCGGCCCCGCGGCCGGCCCCGTGCACCGGCGCGTACCAGGGCGACGCCCGGCTGGGTCCGGAGACCCTGCCTCGCCCCTGGGAGGCCCCGGTGGGGCCGCTGCTGAAGAACTACCAGCGCACCGGCGACCTCTCCCCCAGCGCGTTCCTGGCCAAGTACTGGAAGGACGAGGACCCTGAGGGACCGGCGGGATGGAAGTACCCGCCCAATGACGGGTTCGCGGAGGTCAACGGGGAGGTCGACCAGCACGTGGAGATCCTGGAGCCGGGTGAGGACCTGGACCGTTTCGGCTCCGAGTACGGCTCCTACCTCGCCCCCGCCGGCGACTCCTACGCCGAGCGGGCGCTGCCGCCGCAGAACCTCAACACCCGCGAGCCGGCCTACCCGTGCGACTACCACCGCTACACCGTCACGCAGTCCTTCGCCGTCTGGCAGGGCGGCATCGCCCCCTGGTTCGAACAGCCCGGCGGCGGACAGCAGATCAAGCTCGACCCCACCCTCCTCAACCCGGGCGACGGCGAGCGTCTGAACATCAAGTGGCTCCTGGACCACGGCTACCTCGCTCACGAGGCGGGCTGACCCGGGACCGCGGGTGAACCGCGGCACCCTGCACACCGTCCTGCGCGCCCTGGGCGTGCGGGACGGCCACTACTACATCGAGGGCGTGCACGAGCCCTCCCCCCTGCCGACCGACTTCCTCTACCTGCGCCGCTCCCGAACCACCCCGGGCATGTGGGAGACCGGCGCCTACGAACGGGGCACCTGGGAGGTCGTCACCCAGCACACGCGGGAGGAACCGGCCTGCACGCACCTCCTGCGGCTGCTGACCGGAACCGGAAACCCACCCGCGGGCGGGGGCGCTCCGTAGGGCGTCCCGTCCTCCTCGCGGCCGCCGTGGAACCCGGACGAACGCCGAGGGCACCACCTCCGATTCCGGCGTTGTTGACGAGCAGGTTCACCTCGCCCGCCGCGCGGGCTGCCGCCGCGACGGCGTCGGGGTCGGAGATGTCCAGGGGGAGGACCTCGACACCGTCGAGATCGATGGCCCCGTGTTGACAGGCAGTCGAGTAGACCCTTGCGCCCCGCTCGACTAGCTGGGCGGCAAGACGGCGGCCGATGCCGCGGTTGGTTCCGGTGACGAGCGCAGTGGCTCCGTTGATGTCCATGAGGCGTACGGCCGACTCGATGAGCTGATCCACCTCGCCACCGATTCCGCGACCTCTCCGGTGACCTGCCCGGCGAGCGTGGATGTCGCCACATGACCGGCCTGCCACCTTCCGGAGGCCGGCACTCAGACCCTCGCCCTCGACAGCGCCCCGTAGGCGTCGGCCCTGCCCCGGCCACCCTGCTCCGGAGGCATCAGTAGCATCCTGCGGCACGTGTCATGGGCACCCTGTGGAACGTACCGGAGTAAGCGGCCGACCCCGGGGCACGCCAGTGGTGTCGAACGCCGGCGACACGTCAGCGACCTGCCCCGGTCGCCTCGTTACCTGGCATGCTCGGTGCGCACTCGATCATGCGGAAGCGTCCCGTCCCGCTCCGGCGTCTCCGCGCACAAGCGGGCGGCCCCAGTCGGCCCGGCTCTTCACACAGCCACTGCCGACGAGGGCCGGTTCTCGGCGGTGGGCACGCGGACACGGGACGGTCAGTCGGTGGTCGCCGGGCATGCGCCCACTCCGGAAAGACACGAGAAACGATCAACTGGTCCAGTGAACCTGGGTATTCGTCGACCTTCCAGTGAATATTCGTCGATTTCCTCGGTCAACACCATACCCATACCGGTCGATATGCCATCGGAACCTCGGAATGAGCGGAGACCCCCGCCGCCGCATGGGAAGATTGCGTCTCGGACGCGTCTTACCGATCGTGCACTCCAGAAAGCCCAGCGAACTCCCGTCATCGGAGGCCGCAAGGAACTTCCTCGATCGCAAGGGGGCGCGATCGGGCATCACCCGGCGAATCCGGGCCGAGGTGCGCGCCAGGTACATGGCGAGGGGGCTTTACCGTGTTTTCGGTTTCGTCGTTCCGGCAATGGCTGCAGGAGACACCTGAGCTGGTGCTCTCGTTGTTGCGGCACATCGAGAAGGCACACGGCCCGACTGCTCTGCAGTACCACGGCGGCCCCGCGACCGCGAAGCTGCGCAGGACGTCCGGTGCCCGCATGTGGGTCACCCGAGCGCCGGAGCCGTTCCTGCTCAACGTCTGCGGATGCGGCATGAGGCTCGCCAACTCACGGCTGTGTGAGCTGGGGTACGAGGAACAGATCCAGGACCCCGACCTCGAACAGCTCACACAGATGCTGAAGGACCTGCCGCCGGACCTGGCCCAGCTCATGCTCCATGGCCTCTCCCTCTCCTCCGAGGCGCCCGCCCATCCCTTCACACACAGCCATGCGGAAGAACTCTTGGACGCTGCGATGAGCGATGCCGTTCCTCTTACAGAAGTCGACTACGAGCGGCTGCCCTGTGCTGTCCGGGTTCGGAAGGGCACCGACAAGGCGGCCCCATCGAGAACCGCCGACGAGACAGCCGTTTCCCGGGGAGCGCACGGAAACGAGACCGTGGTGGAACTGGACGCCGACAGGATCGAGCTGGAGATCGCGCGGCTGAAGGAGGCTGGAGCCTCGCTGGCCGGAAAACTGGACGCCTTTGCCGCGGCCGTCCGCGACGGGCGGCCGGCCGCCGACCGAGAGCTCTTGCGCGACACGGTGTCGTGGGTCCGGGAACGTCGGGCTCTGGACCGTGTCTTCGCGGGCGCCGGAGTGGAAGCGGCATGGGGCGACGGCCAGGACTGGTCCGCGGCTCAGATACTCGTTGAGCGGCTGCGGGAGGAGCAACACCGTCGGCAAGAGGCCGACCAGGAGATCAGGGCGACCACGCAGGCACTGGACGAGGTCCGGACCATGCTCGACATGGCCACGAGCGAGCTGGTGCGGGAGAACTTCCGCGTTCAGATCGCTCAGTTCGAGCAGCGCCTCCGAGAGCTCGGTGCAAACGCGTCGGGCGCCGAGGCCGCGCGGTCCACCGACGCGGAGGCCGGCGACTTCGGCGACGGGACGGAGGCGGAGCCCGAGGACGAGCCTGAGTCCGGCCCAGGACCGGAACCAGCCGGTGCCTCCGCCGAAGAGAACCCTGAAACGCCCGAGCCCGAGGCCGCTCCCAAGGACGGCGCCGAGCCGCCGCCCGCCCCGGCGGGAGAGGCCGAGCCTGTCGCCCAAGAGGTGCCCGGCCCCGTTGCGCAGGCGGAGCCGACGGAAACACCGGGCGGACGCCAGGAACGGGAAGTGAGCCGGTCCGAGGCCGGGCATCCCGCATCCGGCGGCGGCATCGCCGCGGTGGCCGAGGCCGGCGAACCCGCGCCGGCGCACGAGGTATCGCGGCCCGAGGTCGAGCAACCCACCGAGCCGTCCACCGACATTCCGGCGGAGAAGGCGACGACACCGGCACCTCACGCACCAGCCACCGTCCCGCGACGCTCCGCCGATCCCCAGGAAACGGCGCCGGCCGAGCCCGCCGCTCCCCCCTCCCCCGCCGCGTCGGACGTCTGGTCGGGCGCTCCCTCCCCGGTGGAGACCCTCATCGCCGGGGGCCGGCTGGCCGAGTCCTACTGGCTGACCCGCGCCGCCGGTGCCCCTGCTCACCGCACCCTCGCGCTCGCCTTCGCGGACGCCGCCTTCCACACGTCTGCGGCCGGGGCCTACGACCTTCAGGTACAGGCCGAAGAGCTCATCGAGGCGGCGGACGACGGGCGCCCCTGGGACGACGACCGTGACGCCTACATGGTCCTGCTGACCGCGGCCATCCGCAGCGGCCTGTCGGCGCACTGGGCGAACAGCGTCCTGACCGACTTCACGTCGATGCCTGGCGTGCCCGAGCCGTGGGCATCAGTGATGGACGAGTTGGTGCACGCGGTACGGCAGTCCACCGGGATACAGCCGGGCGACCTGAGCAAGCCGACGGCGACGCCGGTCACGGACCGGCGTGAGGAGATCGGTGACCGGGCACGGCAGCTCGCACTCGACCTGCCACTGCGCACCATCAAGCTCCAGCGCGGCACGATCGTCCTGCAGGCCCTCGCCGCGCCCGACGGCCGGCTGGGACACACCTTGAAGTTGATCCAGGGCTGGGGCGAGGGGCGGGTCGATGCGGAGGAACTCTCCCAGGAGATGGAAGAGCACTACAAGCGCTCCGACGCCGCCGACCGGATCATCGATGCCACCGACCGGGCCAAGCGAACGCCCAAGCAGTCGAAGAACGACATCCATTCGACAGCCCGTGACCAGCTCCGCGCCCGCATCAAGACCGTTCGGGACCTGCTGACAACGGCTCTGCGCATCGCCTCGTCCCCGCGCCCGTCCGGTGGCCGCGACATCGGCCGGGATCTGATGCGGGCGATCGCGGACGCACGTCAGGCCGAACCGCTGCCCGGCGTGGGCGGAGCCCTCCTCGCGCTGCTGTTGCGCTGGCTCGACGGCTCCTACGTCCCCGAGCCGCGCGACACGGGTTTCCGGCCGCCCGCCGAAAGCCTGCTGCACCTGCCCGAACTGCACTGGCACGTCCACGAGGGACAGGACGAACCCAACCTCGACCACCCGGACGCGCTCGGGGCGCTGTTGGGCCTGCTCGGCCCGGCCGACCCCGCCGTCGCGCTGCAATGCCACCGGGACGAAGGCGACCTCCACCTCGCCATCCGCCTGCTCGAGCGGCTCGAGCACGGGCGGATCGTCGGCGCCGCCCTGACGACCGCGCAGCTCGCCGAGTGGCGCCAGCGCATCGCCGACGCGGCTGTCACCTGGGATCGTAGATGCGCTGAGGAACACCGAAGCGCCCAGCTGGTCCTCGCCCAGATCCGAGTGCAGAACCTGCTGAAGCCCGAGGAGGAACACGACTTCACCGCCCGGCTCCTCGACCTGGAGGGGGACAGCCACGGCGACCGCTTCGGGGAACGCTTCCGCGCCATCGCCTCCATCGGCCACGACCTGCGCGACCTGGAGAAGCAGCAGACCGAGAAGCTCTACCGCCAGCTCGACGCCGCCCGCCTACCCGAAGTCGAGCGGAGGCGCATCCGCCAGTTGCTGGACCAAGGCAAGACGGTCGCCGCCGAAGAGCTCCTGTCGTTCGCCCGCCGCGGCGAGGCTCTGCCCGCCCCCGCCGAACCGGCCGGCGAGGAACTGGCACGCTTCCTGCAGGGCATCGCCCACTCCAAGGCTCCCCAGCCCGCCCGGCACGGCGTCAGCGCCCGCTGGTGGGCCAAGCACTACGCGGGCGACGACTCGCTGGTGCAGAACGCGGTCGCCGGACTCGACTCATGGGAAGGGCTGATCGGCGAGCGGGACCAGCGGAAGATCCGCGGCTTGGTCAAGAGCGTCCTGCGCCTGCTCGGTCTGAACGTGAACGAGGCCAACGTCGAGGAGGCCCGGCACGGCGTCACCCGGCTCAGCGTGCGCGCGGACATCACCGAGAGCACCCCCGGCTACGTCGCCGCCCTCGGCTCCCAGGCGCGCCGCGTGTACAAGGTCGTCGTCATCGCCGACGAACTACGGGGCGAAGGACCGCTGCGCCACCTTCCCGAATCGGCCATCGGCGCCAACCTGATCCTCTACCTCCAGCCCCTCGGCACGGAAGGGCGCCGCCAACTCGCCCTCGCCTCCCGCAACCGCGGCCAGCAAGCCCTGCTCGTCGACCCGGCCGTCGTCGGCTGGGTCGCCGCCCGCGCCCCGCGCTCATTCAGGGTGACGCAGCGCGTCACCCTGCCCTGGACCGGCTACACCCCCTACACCCCGCACGTCGCGGGGCTCGTTCCGCCGGAGGTCTTCAAGGGCCGCGCCGAAGAGATGCAGGAGATCCTCAGCCCCGACGGGTCCATCTTCCTCTTCGGCGGTCGCCAGCTCGGCAAGTCGTCCCTTCTGCGGCAAGCGGTCGATGTGTTCCAGAAGGCCGACTCGAAGCGCCACATCGCCGTCTACATCGACCTCCTCAAAGCCGACATCGGACACGCCGAACCCCCGGAGGGCATCTGGCGGGTCCTGCTGGCCGAGCTGAAGCGCCGCGGCGTCATCGGAGCGAACGTCCCCGGCCGTGCCGCCACCGTCGACGTGATCGCCGAAACAGTCCAGCAGTGGATCGAGGCCGAGCCCGGCCGCCGCGTCCTCCTGCTCGCGGACGAGGCCGACGCCTTCCTCACCGCTGACGCCCAGACCGTCTACACCAGTGGCGGCCAGTCGACCTTCCGCACCGTCAAGCGGCTCCAGCGCTTGATGGAGACCACCAGCCGGTCGTTCAAGGTTGTCTTCGCCGGTCTGCACCAGGTTCAGCGTTTCAACCACCTCACCAACGTGGTCACCGCGCACGGTGGGCCAGGAGTCCTCGTCGGTCCGCTCAAGCCGCAGGCCGCCGTCGGGCTCGTCGAGGAGCCCCTGGCCGCCGTCGGACTCACCTTCGAGACTCCCGACCTGGTCTGGCACATCCTCGGCGTCACCAACTACCAGGCCAACCTGGTGCAGATCTTCTGCGACCACCTCGTCGCCTACATGCAGCAGCGCGCCATGCCCCCCAGTGGTCGGCACGCCCCCATCACCTGGGACGACGTTCAGGTGGTCGCGAACCTGGAGCGGGTCCGCGAGCTCATCGCGGAACGCCTGCGCTACACCATCAACCTGGAGGACCGCTACCGCGTACTCACTCTCCTGGTCGCCCTGCGCAGCCTCGAGCACGGCTACGCGCACGCGTCCCGGCCCAGCGAATTGCTGGAGGACGCCCACGAGATCTGGGAAGAGGGCTTCCCTCTCAACAGCGAACGTCAGTTGACCCTCTTCCTGGACGAGATGGTGGGCCTGGGTCTACTCATCCGGGTGCCCGGCGAGGAACGCGCCTACGCTATGCGCAGCCCCAACGTCGTCAACATGCTCGGCACCCGGAACGAGCTTCAGAGCGAGCTGAACGACACCGAGTTCGACCTGCCCTACGACTACAACCCGCGCACCGCCCGCCGCTCCATCGACATTCGGGGCCGCGTTCAGCGAAGGAGCCCGCTCACCGAGGGACAGCTCAGCGACATGCTCGGCCACCCCACCCGCACCACGTTCGTGCCCTGCACCCGGGCACTCGGCGACGACCACGTCGAACACGGGCTGCGCTCGTACGCAGAGGGGTACGGCCTCGACATCATCAGCGTTGGACCTGACGACCGCCTCACCGACGCGATCACCGCCACCTCACGCCGCGAGGGCTCCCGGCTCCTCTTCGTGGACCTGCGCGGCCGGAACGCCGATCAGGTCGGGGAGGCCGCCGAGCAACTCGTCAAGCACACCGGGGGCACGGCACCCGACACCGACTCGGCCTCCGACGCGCCCCGCCGGTACGCCGTGGTTCTCTGCTCGCCGGGCACCACGGCGGAAGCGGAGAAGACAGGAGCCGGCCTCGTCCTGCCGCAGCGGTGGACCGTCGACAGTGTGCGCGCCTGGCCGGAGTCGCCGTTCGGGTCCCCGCAGGAACGCCGTGGCCTCATGGACTCCACCGGGGGATGGCCCGGCCTGGTCGAGACCGCCATGCACAACGTGCGCTCCGGCATGCGGCAGAAGGAGGTCCTCCAGAGCCTGCACGAGCGTCTGGGCACTCCTGACGCCGCAGCGGCCCATCTGAAGGCAGCCGGTTTCACTCCCGTCGATGTCTCCCGACTGGCGGCTTGGGCCCAGTTCTACAGCGACGAGGAGTACGCGGACGGCAAGGCCTCCATGACTCCGGGCGACATCGCCGCAGCGTTCTTCGACGAGAGCGAAGAGGAGTCCCTTCAGGCCGCCGAGCATCTCCTGAAGCGCCTCGACGGCCTGGCGGTCCTCGACCCCAACAGATCCGGAGGCGTCCGTCTCGACCCGGTCACCTTCCGGGCGCTGAAGACGATCGAGCCCGCGCAGTGAGCACCGTGAACTTCGGTGGCACGGAGTCCGCGGCACCGGAGCCGGTCACCGCCAAGGCCGGCCGGCAGGTCATGGACGAGGACCTCGCCCGGCTCCCCGGCCCTCGTCGGCACCTCGACGCGCTCGAGGCAGACCTGCGGGCCGGTCGCAGTTGCGTCTGGTACTTCCCCGACCCCGTCGTGGAATCCGGCCGTGCCGGCTTCTTCGTGCGCGAACTCACCCACCGTCTCGAGGCAGTGATCCCCGTTCCCGGCGTCGTGTCCCTCGCCGATCGCCACGCCGGACCGGCCTCCTTGCCCGCGCAGCGCGCACCGGTCACGAAGCCACAGGGAATCTGGGCGGACACGGACGACGAGTGGGACACTGATCTGCCCGACGATCCCTACAGCAGTCTCCTGAGCCGGCTCACCGCGCCCAGCGGCACCGTTCGGACCAGCGCCGCTCCGACTGCCCCGACTCCGACCACGACCCTGGAGGAACGCCTCGCCAAGGAACTCGGCGTCACGGGCGACCCCGTAGAGGCCCTGGTCGAACAAGCCTCCGTTGGCCAGGCCCCCCACGTAGTGGTCGTGCGCTGCTGGAACGAGACCTCTTCCGAAGAGGCTGCCCGACTCCTCCGCGTCGCCCAAGCCACCTTCCACGAAGCCGGCCTCCCCGGCCATGCGCGACCGCGCTTCCTCCTTACCGCCCGTGCCGACGACCTGCCCCGGGCCACGCTCGGCAGCCAGGGCCGTGCCGTTGTCCACTGGTGGTGGAAGGTCTGGACCCGTCTCGACACCGAGGTCCTCATGGCTTGGCATTCCCGCTCAGGAGCCGCTGACGCCGCCGGCACGCTGCTTTGCCGCGTCACCGACGCCGTCGTCGCCGAAGTCTGCGGTCCCGACATCGACCATGCCCTCATCCTCCGCGAGGCCTGGGACGGTGGTGACCTCGGCACGCTTCGCCGCGCCCTCGGTCGAGTCCTGTCCGGGCGCCCTCTCGGATCCGCTGAGTTCGTGCCACCCGGACGGCTGTCCACCGCCCACGCCTCCACCCCCGGCGCCGAGATCCACGGTGCCTGGGCCCGTGGTGCCATCGACAGCTGGGACGGACGCATCCATCCCGCCCACGGCCGCTCCCTCCTGGACTCCAACTCCCAGGAACTGCGGGTTCTCGTCTGTCATGCCCAGAACCGTGTTCTCCTTCCCCTCATCGAGGAAGCCCGCGCCGCCCTGATCCACCTCGTGCCCGGAATGCTGCGCAAACAGCTCTTCACCCTCCGGGATTTCTGCGAGAAGGCCCGCTCCCAGCACTGGAGGAACACCGAGGACGCCGACGTGCCCGACCTCGAAGAACTCGAGCTCGGCGGCCTTTCCCACGCCGCCTACATGCTCACCCTGACCACCACGCAACGTCACCGCCTGCGCGTCCTGCACACAGCCCGCAACACCCTCTCCCACCGGACCCCTCTGGACCACGGTGAACTCGTGGTCCTGACGGGGGTGCTGACCACGGACTGGACCGCGGTCTGACCGGCACCGGCTGGCCGCCCCCGCCCTCGGTGGGACCGGTCGGGCAGGCGCGGTTGCCCGCGAGGACGAGCGAACCCGACGTGCCCTCGCCCTGCCGGGCGCGGTTGACTCGCCCGTCGTCAGAGAATGCCCGGTCGAGCGCGGAATGCAGGCGGTCAGCCACAGCGGTCCGGCCGGGTCGCCCGCATCGGGCAGGTGGTCAGCCGGTGGTCGCCCGGTCCGCGTCGAGCGGGTCGAGCGGGGAGCGGTGCCGATCCACGATCCCCTCGACGATTCTCATCACCCGATCCGCCACCTGATCGATGCTTCCGTTCTGCATGCTGACCTGCGCGCCTTCGAGGCTGAAGCCCACTCGTGGCCGGATCTCCATGGGCCTCGCCGCCGACGAAGTCTTCAACGGCCTGGCCGTACACGGCAGCGCCAGCCGCACGGTACGCGACAGCGCGGCGCTGCTCGACCGGATCCGCGGCCCGGAACCGGGTGACCCCTACTTCGCCCAGCAGCCGTCCCGGCCCTACGCGGAGGAAGTCACCCGCCACCCGGGCTCGCTGCGGATCGGTGTCCTCACCCAGGCATGGGGCGTGCGCCGCACCACCACACCGGTGGCCGACGCCCTCTCCCGTACCGTGCGTCTGCTCGAATCCCTCGGCCACCGGGTGGAGAAGGTCAAGGTCGACCTCGGGGCCTACTGGGAGGAGCTCGTCCTGGCCAACGCCCGTCTGATGACGGCGAATCTCACGGCCTCGCTCGACGAACTGGCCGCCGCCTTCGACCGGCCCGTCGACTCCTCGTCCCTTGAGCCGGCGACTCTCGCCTGCTACCACTACGGGCAGCGGGTCAACGGTGCCCAGTTCGTCACCGCTCTCGCGGTCCGCAACCGGGTCGCCCGAAACCTGGCACGGTACTTCGACGCCCACGACATGCTGCTCACCCCGACCTTGCCGGAGCTGCCCGTTCCCTTGGGCACCTACGCCGAGGGTGCGGAGGCCCTGGACGGCCTCGGCTGGATCGACCGCCTCAACGACCGCTCACCGTTCACCATGGCGTTCAACGTGGCGGGCACACCCGCCATGTCCGTGCCCGTGACAGCCGACGCCGGGACGGCGCTCCCGATCGGTATGCAGCTCGCCGCTGGTCACGGTCTCGAAAACCGCCTCTTCCGCCTCGCCGGTCAACTCGAACAGGCAAGCCCGTGGTCGGGCCGGCCCCCGTGGTGTGGGCGGGGAATCACACCGGCCGCTGAGGAGCGCTCCCCGGGGGCCGGGAGGCCAGGGGCAGGGACCACGCATGCACTGGGTGAGCAAGATAATCAAGTCGCACATGTCGCCCATATCGCCCATATCAGCTCATACTCCCTCCCGGCGTCCCCGGGTCCGGACCCGCACAGCCATTTCGTCCGGACCCGCGCAGCCACTTCACGGCACTTCGCCCGCCCGCCCGCCCGAACAGGAACGGAAACGGAAACGGAAGAGGAAGAGGAAACCGGCGTAGCCGTCACCTCTCGGGTCAGGCCGCCCGTCGTATCCGGTCTCCGTGGCCGCGGATGATGTCCGCGTACCGGTGGCCGGAGCCCTTGACGGTACGGGCCTGGGTCTCGTAGTCGACGTGGACGAGACCGAAGCGTTTGTCGTAGCCGTAGGCCCACTCGAAGTTGTCCAGCAGGGACCAGGCGAAGTAGCCGGCGAGCGGGGCGCCCTTGCGGGCGGCGGAGGCGCAGGCGGCGAGGTGCTGCTCCAGGTAGTCCTGGCGCTCCGGGTCGTCGATCGTGCCGTCGGGGCGGACCGTGTCGGGGAAGGCGGAGCCGTTCTCGGTGACGTAGAGCTTGCGGGCGCCGTACTCGTTCGTCAGGCGGAGGAGCAGGGTCTCGAGGCCGCTCGCGTCGATCTCCCAGTCCATGCCGGTGCGTGGGACGTCGGCGCGGCGGACGGTGGCGGCGTGAGGGGCCGGGCCGTCGGGGTCGGCCGCCACCACCTGGGGGAAGTAGTAGTTGAGGCCGAGCCAGTCGAGCGGGGCGGCGATGGTCACCAGGTCACCGGGCCGCTCCGGGAGTTCGACTCCGTAGACCTCGCGCATGTCGGCCGGGAAGCCGTGGCCGTGTACGGGGTCGAGCCACCAGCGGTTGGTGTGGCCGTCCATGCGGGCGGCGGCGGCCAGGTCCTCGGGGCTGTCGGTGGCGGCGTGGATCGTGGAGAGGTTGTTGACGATGCCCACCTGGGCGCCGGGGGCGGCGGCGCGGATGGCGCGCGCGGCGAGGCCGTGGCCCAGGAGCAGGTGGTAGGAGGCGCGGACGGCCGCCGTCAGGTCGGTCAGACCGGGCGCCATCTTGCCTTCCAGGTGGCCGATCCAGGCCGAGCACAGGGGTTCGTTGAGGGTCGTCCAGTGGTGCACGCGGTCGCCGAGGCGTGCGGCGACCGCCGAGGCGTACGCGGCGAAGTGTTCGGCGGTGTCGCGCTCCGGCCAGCCGCCTCGGTCCTGGAGGACCTGGGGCAGGTCCCAGTGGTAGAGGGTGACGGACGGAACGATGCCGGCCTCGAGCAGGCCGTCGGTCAGCCGGTCGTAGAAGTCGAGGCCCTTGGCGTTGACCGGGCCGTCGCCGCCGGGGACGATCCGGGGCCAGGCGAGGGACAGGCGATAGGCGTTGGTGCCGAGGCGGCGCATCAGGTCGATGTCCTCGCGCCAGCGGTGGTAGTGGTCGCAGGCGGTGTCGCCGTGGTGGCCGTTGTCGATGGTGCCGGGGGTGCGCGCGAAGGTGTCCCAGATCGACGGCGAACGGCCGTCCTCGGCCACGGCTCCCTCGATCTGGTAGGCCGAGGTGGCCGTGCCCCACAGGAAGTCCTCGGGGAGGGCGGCGTAGTCGATGGTCACGTAAGTCCTTTCGAGCGAAGCGGAGTTGCCCGATGCGGGGAGGTTGCCCGATGCGGGGGGTTGCCCGATGCGGGGAGGTCGGTCACTTGACGGCTCCTGCCGTCAGGCCGGCGACGAGGTAGCGCTGCAGGAGCAGGAAGCCGGCGACCACGGGGATGCTCACCACGAGCGAGGCCGCCATGATCTGGTTCCAGTACACGTCGTTGAGGGTGGAGTAGCCCTGGAGTCCCACGGCGAGGGTGCGGGTGGTGTCGTTGGTCATCACCGAGGCGAAGAGTACTTCGCCCCAGGCCGTCATGAAGGCGTAGACGGCGACCGCGACGATGCCGGGGATCGCGGCCGGGACGACGACCCGGAAGAGCGCGCCGAGCGGGCCGCAGCCGTCGACCAGCGCGGCCTCGTCCAAGTCCCGCGGCACCGAGTCGAAGTAGCCGATCAGCATCCAGATGGAGAACGGGAGGGAGAACGTCAGATACGTGAGGATCAGGCCGCCGCGCGAGCCGAACAGGGCGATGCCCGTGGCGTTGCCGATGTTGACGTAGATGAGGAACAGCGGAAGGAGGAAGAGGATGCCGGGGAACATCTGCGTCGACAGCACGGTCACGGTGAAGACGCGCTTGCCCCGGAAGTTGTAGCGGCTCACCGCGTAGGCGGAGAAGACCGCGATCACCACCGAGCAGACGGTCGCCGCGCCCGCCACGATCAGCGAGTTCACGAAGTACCGGGCGAGCGGGACCGTGGACCAGATGTCGATGTACGGGCGGAACGTCACCTCGCTCGGCAGCCAGCGGAACGTGCCGGTGACGTCCGCGAGCGGCTTCAGCGAGCTGGAGATCATGACGTACACCGGGATCATCACGAAGCCGGTGAGCAGGGTGAGGAAGATCCGCCGGGACCACAGGAACGAGCGGGGCGGGGCCATGGGCGACACCGGGGAGGCGGGCGACGGCCTGGAAGCGCGTGCCGCGGGAGACACCCGGGTCGCCGTCGGTGAACTAGCCATGTGACGGCCTCCGTTGGCGCGAGGTGAGGACGAGGTACACGCCCGTCACGCCGAGCAGGAACAGCAGGAGCAGGACGGACATCGCGGAACCGGTGCCGAAGTTCCAGGTGACGAAGGATGCCTGGTAGATGTGGACGGAGATGAGGTCCGCGGCTTCGGGGGCGGCCTTGCCGAACAGGACGAACGGTGTGTTGAAGTCGTTGAACGTCCACAGGAACAGGACCAGTACCAGTACCTGGTTGACCGGGCGCAGCGACGGCAGGGTGATGCGGCGGACCTGCTGGATCATTCCGGCGCCGTCGAGGGCGGCGGCCTCGTACAGCTCGCGGGGGATGTTCTGCAGGCCGGCCATGACGATGAGGAAGGCGAACGGCCAGCCCTTCCACACCGATACGGTCAGCAGGGCGACGAAGCTGTTGTCGCCGATCAGCCAGAAGGACGGCTTGTCGGTGAGGCCGAGCTGGTCGTGCAGGACGTGGTTCACCAGGCCGTTGTCGTGCTGGAACATGAACACCCAGGTGATGACGGCGGCGTAGACCGGCAGCGCGTACGGCACCAGGAACAGGGCGCGGAGCAGACCGCGGCCGCGGAAGGTGTCCTGCATGTAGATCGCGGCGGCGGTGCCGATGAGCCAGCACAGGCCGACCGACAGCACGGTGAAGGCGAGGGTGACGAAGAAGGAGTGGAGCAGTGCCTGGCCGACTGGGGCGTCGAAGTCGACCGACACCTTGTAGTTGTCGAGGCCGGCCCAGGGGGCGGTGCCCCAGTCGCGGATGTAGAACTGGGTGAGCTCCTTGAAGCTCATCACGATGCCGACCACCATCGGCACCAGGTGGACGAGGAGTTCGAGGAGGAGGGCGGGCAGGAGGAACAGGTACGGCAGTCCGATGCGGCGGAGCCGCCCGGTGCGGCGGCGAGGACCGCGCTCCGCACCGGGGGAACTCTTCCGCGCGGCGGCCTCTGCCGCGGGGACCGTGGCGGTCATAACGGTGTCCGGGCTCACTTCTTGGGCATCTGCTGCTGGGCCTTGGTGAGGGCGGCCTTCACCGATGCGGTGGTCACCTCGCGGCCGCCGGCGGCATCCGCGAACAGGTCCTTGACGGCCGTACCGACGGCGGTCTCGAACTGGGACTCGTCGGGGACCTGCGGGAGGGCGACGGCGCTCTGGGCGAGGGTGTCCTTCAGGACGGAGTTGGCAGGGGAGTTGAAGGCCGCGTCCTCCTGGGCCGCCTTGACCGGCGGGATGGAGCTGTAGGCCGTGTTGAGGATCTTCTGCTCGGCGTCGCTCGTCATGAACTTCACGAAGTCGGTGGCGCCGTCGATGTTGTCGCTGTTCTTGAAGACGGCGAGGTTGATGCCGGCGACCATCGAGTTGACCTGCTTGCCGGCGCCCGGGGCGCCGGACTGCACGGGCACGGGAGCGATGCCGTAGGAATCGTCGGCCATGCCCTGGGACTTGAGGTTGGCGGAGGCGGACTGCCAGAGCAGCATCGCCGTCTTGCCCTTGGCGAAGTCGCTGACGGACTGGTTCTGGGCGTACTCGGCGTTGCCCGGGGCGATGATCCTGTCCTTGGCCATGAGGTCGACGTACTGCTTGACCGCGGTGACCGCGCCGTCGTTGGTGAAGTCGGGCTTGCCGTCGGCGGTGAAGAAGTCGGCGCCGTGCTGCTTGGCGAAGACGAAGGCGTGGTGGATGTTCTCGGAGGGGTTCGAACCTTCCATGGCTATCCCCCACTTGCCGTCCTTGGTGACACTTTTGCCGGCGGCGACCAGCTCGTCCCAGGTGGCGGGGGGCGCGTCGACACCTGCGTCGGCGAGCATCTGCTTGTTGTAGTAGAGGGCGTACGCCATCGAGTACAGCGGGACCGCTGCCGGGTCCTGCCCCTCGGTGCCGGTGGAGCCGAGGGCGGATTCGACGAAGCGGTCCTTGCCGCCGATCCTGTCGAAGTTCTTCGCGTCCCACGGCAGCAGCGCGCCGGTCGCCTGGAGCGAGGCGGACCAGGTGTTGCCGATGTTGAGCACGTCCGGTCCCTGGCCGGAGGTGGTCGCGGTGAGGATCCGGTTCAGCAGGTCGGACCAGGGCACGACCTCCAGTTTGACCTTGATGCCGGTCTGCTTCTCGAACTTGTCCAGCTCGGGCTGGAGCACCTTCTTGTCGATCTCGACGCTGGCGCCCTGGTTGGAGGCCCAGTAAGTGAGCTCCTTGGGCGAGTCGTTGGACCCGCCGGAGGTGGATCCGCCGCCACAGGCCGTGGTGGCGAGTGCGAGAGACAGGATGACGGCGCCTGTGGCCGCGGCTCGGTTGCTGCGCATGGCTTCTGATGTGCCTTTCCGCGAGAGGCGGGGTGCTGGGAATGCAACGGGGATGCAACGGGGATGCGAGGAGGACACAGAGGGGGACGAGGGGAAGCGGCGGAGACAAGGGGGCGCGAGACGAGGGGACTCATGACTTAATTTAGGACGTGAGTTAAACCCTTGGAAAGGGCGCCGTCAAGGGTTTGGACACAGTCACCCCACTCTCGCCGCACCTCTTGACTCATCTGTTCCACGGATGAACCATCAGCGGCGAGAGAGCGCTCCCACCTCCCCCACGCCGTTCACTTCCTGAACCAGGAGAGCCGCCCATGACCTCCCACTCCCCCTCCACCCAGCCGCCCGCCGACGGCCCACGCGCCGCCGTCCGCCGCCGGGCCGTGCTCGGAGCCGCAGCAGCCGTACCCGTACTGGCCGCACTGACCACCACCACCACCGCCTCCGCCGCACCGGCCGCCCCCGCCCCACCGGCCGTCCCCGCCGCCCCTGACGCCGCGAAGAAGCGCGGGAAGCGGCGTCGGCTGCTGGCCGGCGGCGACCTCGGCCCGAACGTGATCGTCTTCGACCCGTCGACGCCGGGCATCCAGGCGAAGCTGGACGAGGTGTTCGCCCGGCAGGAGTCGGACCAGTTCGGCCCGGGCCGCTACCAGTTCCTCTTCAAGCCGGGTGCCTACCACGGGCTCAACGCCCAACTCGGCTTCTACACCTCGATCTCGGGTCTCGGACTCTCCCCCGACGACACCACCATCCACGGTGACGTGACGGTCGACGCCGGCTGGTTCGAAGGCAACGCCACGCAGAACTTCTGGCGTTCGGCGGAGAACCTGGCCCTCGTTCCGGTCAACGGCACCAACCGCTGGGCGGTCGCCCAGGCGGCCCCGTTCCGACGGATGCACATACGCGGCGGTCTCAACCTGGCACCCGCCGGTTACGGCTGGGCCAGCGGCGGCTACATCGCCGACAGCCGGATCGACGGCGTGGTCGGACCGTACTCGCAGCAGCAGTGGTACACCCGGGACAGCTCGGTCGGCGGGTGGACCAACGCCGTGTGGAACATGGTGTTCTCAGGTGTCGAGGGCGCCCCCGCGCAGAGCTTCCCGGAGCCGCCGTACACCACCCTCGACCGGACACCGATCTCCCGCGAGAAGCCGTTCCTGTACCTGGACGGCGCCGACTACCGCGTGTTCCTGCCCGCGCTGCGCCGCGACGCACGCGGCGTCACCTGGGGCAACGGCACCCCGCGCGGCACCTCCCTGCCCCTGGACCGGTTCTACGTGGCGAGGCCCGGCGACTCCGCGGCCACCCTCAACCAGGCACTCGACCAGGGCCTCAACCTGCTGCTGACACCCGGCATTTACCACGTCGACCAGCCGATCCGGGTCAACCGCGCGGGCACGGTCGTCCTCGGTCTCGGCTACGCCACCCTGATCCCCGCCAACGGCGCCACCGCCCTCCAGGTGGCCGACGTCGACGGCGTACGGCTGGCAGGCTTCCTCGTCGACGCCGGACCGGTCAACTCCCGCGTCCTGGTGGAGATCGGCCCGAACGGCGCTTCCCGCAACCACTCCGCCGACCCGATCACCGTCCAGGACGTGTTCATCCGGATCGGCGGCGCGGGCCCCGGCAAGGCGACCACCAGCATGGTGATCAACGCCCGGCACACCATCGTCGACCACACCTGGATCTGGCGTGCCGACCACGGAGAGGGCGTCGGCTGGGAGACCAACCGCTGCGACTACGGCGTCGTCGTCAACGGCCACGACGTCCTGGCGACCGGCCTGTTCGTCGAACACTTCAACAAGTACGACGTGCAGTGGAACGGCGAACGCGGGCGCACGATCTTCTTCCAGAACGAGAAGGCCTACGACGCTCCGAACCAGGCCGCCATCCAGAACGGCTCGATGAAGGGCTACGCCGCGTACAAGGTCGGCGACCGTGTCACCACCCACGAGGGCTGGGGCATGGGGAGTTACTGCTACTACAACGTCAACCCGACGATCGTGCAGCACCACGGCTTCGCCGCCCCGAACCGACCGGGGGTCCGCTTCCACCACCTGCTGGTCGTGTCGCTCAGCGGCAACGGGCAGTACGAATGCGTCATCAACGACACCGGCGCGCCGACGTCGGGCACGAACACCGTGCCGTCGAAGGTGGTGTCCTACCCCTGAGCCCGGCGTCCGGTGCCTGCCACGACCGGCGCCGACGGTCGCGGCAGGCACCGGTGTGACGCCGGTGGCGGTCCCTCCCGGGGTGAGTGACCGGGAGGGACCGCCGTTCCTGCGTGCCGGCTACCGCGCGGATGCGGATGCGGGCGAGGACTCCGACACAGGCGCGGGCGCCGGGGCGTAGCCGGTGGGGCGGGTGGTGAAGGTGCCGCGGCCCTGGGTGCGGCTGCGCAACCGGGTCGCGTAGCCGAAAAGTTCGGCCAGCGGCACGGTGGCGGTGACCGTGGTGGTGACGGCCGCGGTGCCGGCCGTACCACCCGTCCGGGTGCCCGAGCCGGTCACCCGGCCGCGGCGCGCGGCCAGATCTCCGAGCACCCCGCCCACCGCGTCCTCGGGCACGGTGACGGTGACCTCGACCACCGGTTCCAGCACCACCATCGCGCAGGCCCGCAGGGCGTCCCGCAGACCGAACCGGCCGGCCGTACGGAACGCGGTGTCCGAGGAGTCCTTCACATGGGTCGTCCCGTCGGTGAGCGTGACACGCAGACCGGTCACCGGGTGGCCGCCCGACGGCCCCTCGACCAGGGCGTCCCGGCAGCCGGCCTCGACCGCACGGACGTACTCCCGCGGCACGCGCCCGCCGACGACGGCCGAGCGGAACTCGAACCCGGAACCGGAACCGGAACCGGAACCGGAGCCGGAGCCGGAGCCCGGGATGTCCAGCGGCTCGACGTCGAGCACGACGTGGGCGAACTGCCCTGCCCCGCCGTCCTGTTTGACGTGCCGGTACACGAACCCGGACACCCCACGTCCGACGGTCTCCCGGTAACTGACCTTGGGACGACCGACGTTGACGCCCAGCCCACGATCGAGCCGGATCTTCTCCACCGCGACCTCCAGATGCAGTTCACCCATGCCGGACAGCACCGTCTGGCCGGTCTCCCGGTCGGTCCGCGCCACCAGCGAGGGGTCCTCTTCGACGAGCCGCGCGAGTGCCGACGCCAGACGTCCGGTGTCCGTGCCCCGGAGCGCCTCGAGCGCGACGGAGACGACGGGCTCGGCGACCCCCGGAGGTTCCAGGACCAGCGGGGCGAACGACGCGCACAGGGTGGAGCCGGCGCGGGCCGACTTCAGCCCGACGACGGCGACGATGTCCCCGGCGACCGCCCGGTCCAGCGGGGTGTGCCGGTCGGCCCGGACCCGCAGGATGCGGCCGATGCGCTCGGTGCGGCGTGCGGTCGCGTCCCACACGGTGTCTCCCTTCTCGATCGTTCCCGAGTACAGGCGCAGGTAGGTCAGCCGCCCGGTGGACGTGGCGTTCACCTTGAATGCCAGGGCGGCGAGGGGTGCCGCCGGGTCGGCGGCCCGTTGCGGCTCATCGCCGTCGCCAGCGCCGTCGCCGTCGCCGTCGTGCGTCCCGCGGACGGGCGGCACGTCGAGCGGCGACGGCAGGTAGGCGATGACGGCGTCCAGCAACGGTTCCACCCCGCGGTTGCGATAGGCCGAGCCGCACAGCACGACGACGCCCTCACCGCTGTGGGTCAGGTAGCGCAGGGCGGCGGCGAGGGTACCGGCGCCGAGCGATCCCGTGGCACAGAACTCCTCCAGCGCTCCCGGATGCAGCTCGGCGACGGCTTCCTCGAGGAGACGGCGCCGACGGTGCGTCTCCTCTCGCAGGTCGTCCGGCACGGGGCCTTCCTGAACGTCCGAGGCCGCGGCAGCGCCGTCGTCGGTCCAAGTCAAAGCGCGCAGGCGCACCAGGTCGACGACGCCGGTGAAGGCGTCCTCGGCGCCGATGGGCAACTGCACGACCAACGGCACCGGGTGCAGCCGTTCGCGGATCGAGGCGACGGCGGTGTCCAGCTCGGCGCCGGCCCGGTCCATCTTGTTGACGAACGCGATGCGCGGCACACCGTGCCGGTCGGCCTGCCGCCACACCGACTCGCTCTGCGGCTCCACGCCCGCGACCGCGTCGAACACCGCGACCGCGCCGTCGAGGACGCGCAGCGAGCGCTCGACCTCGTCGGCGAAGTCGATGTGTCCTGGGGTGTCGATCAGGTTGATCCGGTGCCCGTCCCAGGTGCAGCTGACGGCGGCGGCGAAGATCGTGATGCCCCGGTCGCGCTCCTGCGGATCGAAGTCGGTGACGGTGGTGCCGTCGTGGACCTCGCCGCGCTTGTGCGTGGCGCCGGTCGCATACAGGATCCGCTCGGTGACGGTGGTCTTCCCGGCGTCGACGTGGGCGAGGACGCCGAGGTTGCGGACGGCGGCGAGGGGATTGGTGTGCATGGGGTTGCGCATGGCCCGAGGCCTTTCGCTGCTCTGTGACAGGGCGGCGCGATTCCCGGACGAAACGAACGGCAGGCGGACAGGCATGAGAACGCCTCGGACGTGAACGCGTCCAAGACCCGAACCGTCAGCTGTGTCGCCTCGTCACGACATCCGGCGCCGGCCGCGCAGCGGGCACCGGACGGACGAAGACACCAGGATCACCATGGACCGCGAGGAGGACCAGGAGGCCCCGCAGAACCGGGAGGACCCGCAGAACCGGGAACGGGGAGCGACAACAGCGGCGCGAGCACGCACGGCCGGACTCCCCTCACTGGTCACGGATACGCGGCCTCGGTACGAGGGGCCGCGCTTGCTGATGGTCGAGTGTAGGGAGGGACGGGGAACGAGGCCACGGCTTTTCCAGTCCCGCATCAGGAGACGAGCGGCAATGCCGGCGTCGTCCACCCCGGTTCGGACTGCTCCCCGCCCGGAGCGACCCGCGTCACCAAAAAAAGGACCCCGACGGTCTGCGGCCCCGGCTCGGACGGCCTCAACCGCCGGCACTCCTGGCCCCGTACGCACCCGAGCACCCGGCCGGCCCGCGGCCCCGGACGGGCACTGCTCGCCCCGACCGCACACGGAGCCCTCATTCCGCACACGGCGGACGACACCCGCAAGGTGCAGACCGCGGTCATCGGCCGGGCCGACTCGGACCGGCCCGTGTTCCTGCCGTACGACCATGACCGCTTCGACCTCTCCGCGACTGCCGTCACAGGCTCAGCAGCAGGTCCCGGACCGTGGCGGGCTGGGACAGGAACGGGTGGTGGCCGGCGTCGAGTTCGACGACGCTGCCGGCCCGGCGGGCGAACTCGCGCTGCAGCCGCGGCGGGGTGCCCCGGTCCTGGGCGCAGACGAGGTACGTCGAGGGCACCTGCTGCCATGCGGCCGCCCCGACCGGCTGCCCGGTCACCTGCACGCTCTGCCGGGCGAGGTGATCCGCCGCCTGCGCCTGGACCTCGGGGTCGCAGTCCTGCAGGAACGTGTCCACGAGCAGCTCGGGGCGGACCCCGAAGGTGCCGGCGTCAGGGTCGACGTCGAGGAACGGGGCGGGGCTGCCGTCCCCGAACTCCGACAGGCTCTGCCCGACCTCGGGCAGGTAGCTGGAGACCAGCAGCAGATGGCGTACCGACCCGACGCCCGCGGCGGCTTCCGCGGTGACGATGCCGCCGTAGCTGTGGGCGACCACGACGGTCGGCTCGTCGCCGTCCAGCAGCACCTGCCGCACCGCCGCGACGTCCTCGGACAGCCCCGGACCGCCGGCGCCTCCGGGCAGGCCCGCCTCGCCGCAGCTCGGCAGCGCCGGGGCCACGCTCAGCACCCCTCGCTCCTGCAGCAGCTCGGCGGTGCGGTGCCACCACCACGACCCGTCCCGCACGCACGCCCCATGCACGAACACGACCCTCATCGCTACCTCCACGTCTGCCTTGACTGCCTTTCGGTCAACGGTAGACGTAGCCGCCGTTACGGGAAAAGATGTCGACATGGGCAGACGACCGCAGCCGCACATCAAGGACAGGCTGCTCGACGCCTGCGCCGATTACGCCCTCGCGCACGGCCTCCCGGACCGGCTCGAGCCGCTGGCCACCGCCACCGGTACCTCGGCACGAATGCTGATCTATCACTTCGGCACCCGCGACGCCCTGTTGCGGGCCGTTCTCGGGCACGCGCGCCAACGTCAGCTCGACACATTCGGCGACCTCCTGCGGGCGCGACCCGACGAGCCCTACATCGCCACCCTGGATCGCGCCTGGACCTCGATCACCGGCTTGGAGGGGCGGCCGTACCTGCAGATGTTCGGTCAGCTGCGCGAGAGCGCAGCGCAACAGTTGTGGCCCGACTTTCGGCACACCGCCACGACCGACTGGCTCGGGCCGCTCGAGGACGGCCTGCGCAGCATCGGCCGGCCGGAGCTGGCGACGCTCGTCCTCGCCGTCATCCGTGGTCTCCTCATGGACCTCGACGCCACCGCCGACACCACCCGCACCGACCGGGCCTTCCGCGACTTCCTCGACTTCCTCGCCGCAGGCGAGCACCTGCCCAGCGGCGACGGCTCAGCCGCCCACCGCTCCCAGGCACCCGCCGGCAGCAGCACGACCAGCACCGACACGACGTCGGGCACGTAGTGCTGCGTCGCCTACCGATCGCCTGAGGTCACATCTCGCGGGCACTGGAGCCGAGTGCCTCCCCGCAGCTGCGGAACATGGCCACCATCGGCGGCAACATCATGCAGCGCACCCGCTGCACGTACTTCCGTGACGTGAGCGCCGCCTGCGACAGTTCTCAGGTCGGCAGCCGCCAGCAAGGACCGGCCGGGTCTCCCAGCCAGACGGTCTGGTCCCACTCGGTGACGGTCATGCCGAACGCGGTCTGGTCGGGCGCGCCCGCCTTCTGCCACGCGTCGAGCGCTTCCTCAACCTGGTCCCACAAGCGCAAGGGCCCGTCCTGGTGGACCGTCCAGCCGGTGCCGTCGGGCTCGGTCCATGCCTGCGAGCCGGTTGCCACGTCGACCAGGGCGAGACCGTCCCCCGTACGAACCAACTCGGCTGACGGCGCCCCGAGCTGCGCGACGAAGAGCCCGGTCAAGTCGTCCAGCAGGTCCGGGCTCACCCATGAGTCTCGCGTGCTGCCCGGATGGGCGTAGAACGTGGGGCGAGGCGGCCGCTCGTGCGGCCGGGCGAGCATGTACGACGCCTGGTCGGCCACGAACCGGCCGCGTGCGGTTCCTTTGTCATCGAGAACGAGCCGGATCAGGCCGGAGCCCAGCATCCAGCCGCTGACCGTCGTGACGATGCTGCCTCCCTCTCTGAGCTGCCACAGCCACGACGGGGGGATGGTGCGTACGGCGCACGTCGCGATCACCGCGTCATAGTCCGCACCGTCCTGGTGACCGCGCAGGCCGTCACCGACAGCGAGGTGCGGGGAGCAGCCGGCGGCCCTGAGGTGCCGTGCGGCAGCGGCTGCGAGGTCCTCGTCGTACTCGACGGAGTACACGGCCTCGTCCCCGAGCCGGTGGCACAGGATCGCGGTCACGGACGCCCGCGGGGGACCGGCTCCCCTCCCCCGCGGCAGACCTCGCCACGCCGCCGCACGACGATTCGGGCCGCCGCCTGCTCGTCGTCACCGCCCTCGCCGGCCTCTGAGGCTCGCGCGATCACATCGTCATCACGGGCAGACTCACGGCAACCCGTTCCAGCCGAGGCCACAGGCTGTGTCGCTCCGGAGGGGACGGGTACCTGGAGCGGGCCAGGAGTCCTCGCCGGCCCCGGAGGAAAGTCGCATGCTCTCCGACACATCCCGTCCCGTCATCACCGCCACGCTCCCCGTGGTCGCCGACCACATCGGTGAGATCGCCCAGCGTTTCTACCGGCATATGTTCTCCGCGCATCCCGAACTCCTCGACGGCGTCTTCAACCGCGGTAACCAGGCGCACGGCCATCAGCAGCGGGCCCTGGCCGGCTCGGTGGCGGCGTTCGCGACGACCCTGGTGGAGACACCGGAGCGAGTGCCGGAACAACTGCTGAGCCGGATCGCCCACAAGCACGCCTCGCTCGGCATCCGACCCGACCAGTACCAGGTCGTCCACGACCACCTGATGTGGGCGATCGGCGATGTCCTGGGCGACGCGGTCACCGAGGAGGTGGCCGCCGCCTGGGACGAGGTGTACTGGCTGATGGCCAACGCCCTGATCAACCAGGAACGCGGCCTCTACAGCGCCCGCGGGGTCCGGCCGGAGACGGTCTGGCGGGACTGGCGGGTGGAGCGGAAGATCAAGGAGACCGACGAGGTGGTCACCTTCGTGGTCAAGCGGAACGACGACCGCCTGGTGAAGACCTCACTGCCGGGCCAGTACGTCACCGTCCGGATGCGGATGCCCGACGGGAAGCTCCAGCCGCGCCAGTACAGCCTGACCCGCGCCGACGACGGCGAGCACCGCCAGTTCTCGGTGAAGCGGGTGCGCGGCGAGGACGGCGACCCCGACGGCGAGATGTCGGCGCTGCTGCACGACTCCGTCGGGGTGGGCGACCTCCTGACGCTGTCACTGCCGTACGGCGACGTGGTGCTCGACGACTCGGGGCGACCGGTGGTCTTCGCCAGTGCCGGCATCGGGATCTCCCCCATGGCGGGCATGCTGTCGCACCTGGTCGCGGCCGACTCCGGGCTGTCGATCACCGTTCTGCACGCCGACCTCGACGAGGCGTCCCTCCCGCTGCGGCGGCAAGTGGTCAACGACGTGCTGGCGCTGCGGGACGCGCGGATGTACCTCTGGTACGAGAAGGACGCGCGCAGCCTCGAACCGGTGGCCGGCGTCTTCGAGGGACAGATGGACCTGACCGGCGTCGACGTCCCCGACGACGCCCTCTACTACCTGTGCGGGCCGCTGCCCTTCATGCAGGCCGTGCGAAGCCGGCTGATCGAGCAGGGGGTCGCCCCGCGCGACATCCAGTACGAGGTCTTCGGCCCCGACCTGTGGCAGGCCGACCTGGACTGACCGCCGCGGCCACGGCGCCACGATCACGCCCCTTCCGCCGGTTCCGGCGGTAGGGCGATGACAGCAGGTGGGGCCACACCAGGGGGATGACGTCGATCGCTGTGCGGCAGAACTGACGGCTCACGACTCCACGCGACTCGGGGCCGGCCCAGCTCTCTGCCGAACCCGGAACGGTTCAGTTCCTGCGAGGCAATACCGACAAGGCATCCCCCGACGGGGCGTTCGCCGGCGACGTTGGGGGATCGTTGAGGACGGCACCGTCGGCCACCATGGTGGCCGAGCCGCCGCCGTCGAGGTCGACCGCGTCGCACAGTCCGAGTGCCTTGGCGACCTCAGCGCTCTCGCCGGTGCTGAGCCCGGGGGAGTCCGGTGCTGCGTCCGTCGGCGGTGACGAGCACGGTGCGGCCGACGGCGTCCACTCCGGCCTGGGTGCGCGGGCTGCGCTTGTGCACCCAGCCGTAGTACCGACTCCGGTCACCCGGGGGCACCATGCCGTCGGTGGCGGGCGTGACGTGGAGCCGTCCGTCGCGGACCGGTTCGGGACCGGCATTCAGGATGTCGGTACGGGGGGAAGGGAGCAGAACCCGGTGTCCGCGTTCGTCCAGCAGGGTCGCCTTGGCGCACAGGCGGTCGCCGACGCAGGCGAGTCCGGTCAGCTCTGCGACGCGTCAGCCGGCCTCCTGAACGGGGTCGCCACCGTCCAGGAGCGGCCCACCACGGGGTGAGCACAGCTCGACGACAACGTCTCAGCGCTGTCCCGCGAGGAAGGCCTCGACCTCGTCGTGGCGGGCGAGCGAGGGCTGGGCGCCCGCGCGTGTGGTGCTGATCGCCGCGGCGGCGCAGGCCCAGCGGGCCGCCTGTTCGAGGGTGCGGCCCTCGGCGAGGGCGACGGCGAGCGCGCCGCAGAAGGAGTCACCGGCGGCGGTGGTGTCCACGGGCCGGACACGGAACGCCGGGATGTGCAGGTGCGCGGTGCCTTCGAGGAGGAGGACCCCGTCGCCGCCGAGCGTGACGATCGCCGCGCCGGCCCCGGTCAGCTTGCGGGCGGCGGCGACGACGTCGTCGATCGTCTCCGGCACGGGCGTGCCGGTGAGGGTCGCCAGTTCCGTTCGGTTGGGGACCAGCACGTCGACGTGGGGCGGGGGGACGGCGCCGGCGACGGCGGGGGCCGGGTTGTGGAGCACGATACCGCCGGCCATTCGCGCGGCGGCGTGGTTGGCCTCGTCCGGGATCTCCTGCTGCAGGACGGTCACGGCCGCCTTCCGCAGCAGGTCCGCCGCGGCCTCGCAGTCGGCGGCGCCCACGCGGGCGTTGGCACCGGGGCTGACGATGATGGTGTTCTCGCCCGCCGGGTCGACGGCGATCAGGGCGCGGCCGGTCGCCGCGCCCGGGGTGCGGGTGATGTGCGCGGCGTCCACGCCCTCGCTGCGGACGGCGTCGAGCATGATGTCGGCCGCGTCGTCCTCGCCGACCCGGCCGACGAAAGCGACGTTCCCGCCGAGCCGGGCGGCGGCGACGGCCTGGTTGGCGCCCTTGCCGCCGGGGTGCTGGGCGATGTCACCGCCGAGGACCGTCTCGCCCGGCACGGGGTGCTGGGGAACCGGTGCGACGAGATCCAGGTTGAGGCTTCCGACGACTGCGATCACTGTTCCACCTCTGGGGTGCGGGTACTGACGGTGCCGGTTTCCTCGGTGGAGGACGCGCGGGGTGCGCTGGAGGCGCGTACGACGAGTTCGGGGGCGAGACGGACCGACCGTCGCGGCCCGCCGTTCTGTCCGGCCGGCCGATGGCCGAGCAGGTGCACGGCTTCGGCCGCCAGTGCGCGCACGGGTTGGCGGACGGTGGTCAGGGCCGGGTCGGCGAGGTCCGCCATGGGGATGTCGTCGAAGCCGGTGACGGCGATGTCGCCCGGGACGTCCACGCCGAGTTGTCGCAGCCGTTGCAGTACGCCGACCGCGAGGAGGTCGTTGGCGCAGACGACGGCGTCCGGACGGGACGGCAGGATCCGGTCCACCGCGGCCCGCCCCCACTCCAGTGAGAAGTCGCCGAGTTCGACCCGTCCGGAGCCGCGCGGGAGCAGGGCGCCGGCCTCGGCCTCGTACGCCGCGAGCCGCTCGACCGCCGCCGAGCCGGTTCCGGCGGCCCCCACGAAGCAGACCCGGCGGCGGCCGGTGGCGACCAAGTGGTCCAGGACGAGCGCCATACCGGTGGCGTTGTCGGTCGCGACCGAGTCGGCGACGCCGGGGCCGCAGCCGCGGTCCAGCAGCACCAGCGGCACGTGGGCCGCGGCCTTCGCCACCGCCTCCCGGCTCCGCTTCTCGTCGACGGCGATGATCAGCAGGGCGTCGACCTGCCGGTCCAGGAGGTCGGTGATCCGGGCGGCCTCGACCTCCGGGTCGTCGTCACAGTCGGCGAGCAGCACGGCACGTCCCTCGGCGTGCAGGGCGTGCTCCACCTCCCGCACGAGGGAGGGGAAGAAGGGGTTGGTGATCTGCGGCAGGACGAGACCGACGGTGCCGGTGGAGCGGCTGCGCAGGGCGCGGGCGACCTGGTTGGGCCGGTAGCCGAGTTCCTCGGCCGCCTCCCGTACCCTGCGGGCTGTCTCGGCCCCGACCGGACGGGTGCCGGCCAGGACCCGGGACACCGTGGCGACGGAGCAGCCCGATGCGCGGGCCACCTCTCTCAGGGTGACGTCGGTCACGGTGCGGCCCCCTTCGTTCGGTTCGGCGGCGCTGGGCCCGGTAGGGCTCCACCGGGCTGGAAGCGGCCTCCCGGAAACAATTTCGGCAAACGTTATCACCGGGAAACCATCGAATTTCCTGCTCGTGCGCATCGAAGTATGTGATGTCCGACATTGACAACAGTGCATGCTTGGGTGAAATTTCTGGAGAACGTTTTCCCACGCTATGGCCAGGGATGCGGGCAGCGATGCCGGCTCCTGTGGTCGGCGACAGCGATTCCGTACGTGTCGATGCCCCGGCAGCGCGGCGGAGACCGCTGCCACCTCCGGCGCCGGACACGTGAGCCGACGCACCCTCCGTAGTGGCCCGCCCGCGGCCGCCGCTGTGGAGATCCACCTCCTCACAGACCCGCTAGAGCGAAGGGGCTCTTCCGATGACCAGGAAAATCATCCTCGACTGCGACCCCGGGCACGACGACGCCATCGCACTGTTGCTGGCGCACGGCAACCCCGACATCGACCTGGTCGCCGTCACGACCGTGGTCGGGAACCAGACGCTGGAGAAGGTGACCCGCAACGCCCTGTCCGTGGCGCGCATCGCCGGGATCACCGGCGTGCCCTTCGCCGCCGGCTGCCCGCGGCCGCTGGTGCGGGCCATCGAGACGGCACCGGACATCCATGGCGAGACCGGTCTGGACGGCCCCGTACTGCCCGAGCCGACCCTCGAGCTGGACCGCCGGCACGCCGTCGACCTCATCATCGACACGGTGATGTCGCACGAGCCCGGCGAGATCACCATCGTCCCGACGGCCGGGCTGACGAACATCGCCCTCGCCGCGCGCAAGGAGCCCCGCATCGTCGAGCGGGTCCGCGAGGTCGTCCTGATGGGCGGCGGCTACCACGAGGGCAACTGGAGCGCGGTCGCCGAGTTCAACATCATCATCGACCCCGAGGCCGCCCACATCGTCTTCAACGAGAGCTGGCCGGTCACGATGGTCGGCCTCGACCTGACGCACCAGGCGCTGGCGACGCCCGAGGTCGCCGAGAGGATCGCGGCGGTCGGCACCAAGCCCGCCCAGTTCGTCGGCGAACTGCTGGACTTCTTCGGCGCCACCTACAAGGAGGCGCAGGGCTTCGAGCACCCGCCCGTGCACGACCCGTGCGCGGTCGCGTACGTGATCGACCCGAACGTCATGACAGTGCGCAAGGCTCCCGTGGACGTCGAACTCACCGGTGGCCTGACCCTGGGCATGACCGTGACGGACTTCCGGGCCCCGGCGCCGGCCGACTGCCACACCCAGGTCGCGGTCGAGCTCGACCGCGAGCGGTTCTGGGACCTCGTGGTGGACGCCCTCGAGCGGATCGGTGACGTCGAGGCATGAGCGCACCCGCCACCATGAGCCGGCCCGGCGAGGCGCCGGGCCGGCGCACCACCCGCGTGGGTGTGCTGCTCGCCGCACTCCTCTCGGCCTGCTTCGCCTTCCAGCTCAACGCCAGCATGCTCAGCCCCGCGCTGAAGAACATCGAGGAGAGCTTCGGGGCCAGCTCGGCCGAGATCGGGCTCACCCAGACCGCGTTCTTCACCTCGGCGGCACTGTTCTCGCTCTTCCTGCCGAGGCTGGGCGACGTCATCGGCCGGCGCAAGGTCCTGGCCGGGATGCTGGCCCTGATGGCCGTCGGCTGCGTCGTCGCCGCACTGGCGCCGAGCGTGCCGGTGCTGTTCGTCGGCCGCATCATCCAGGGCGTGTCCGGCCCGGTCGTTCCCCTCTGCCTGATCATGCTGCGGCAGGAGGTGACCGAACCGAAGAGGTACGGCACCCTGCTCGGTGTGATCACCGCCGTCAACGGCGGCATCGCCGGTGTCGACGCCCTCGCCGGGGGCTACCTCGCCGACAACTACGGCTTCCGGTCGGTCTTCTGGACGATGGCCGTCGTGGCGGTCCTCGCCACCGTTCTGGTCGCCACTCTGACTCCCGAGACCAAGGCGCCCGCCGCGACCCGGATGGACTGGCCCGGCGTCGCACTCCTCGTCGTGTCGGTCGGCTCGCTGCTCATCGCGCTGAACGAGGCCGGCAAGCTCGCCGACGCCGACTGGCTCCTCGTCGCGGCCCTCATCGTCGTCGCGGCGGTCGTCTTCGGTCTGTTCTGGCGGACCGAGAACCGCAGCGGGCATCCGCTGGTCGCCACCCGGCACCTGAAGCAGCGCTCGACCTGGGCGACCCTGCTGACCACCCTGCTCACCATGACGGGCGTGTTCGCCGTCATGAACGGGCTGATCCCGGCCCTCGCCCAGGACGGGAACGCCGGACTCGGCATGAGCGCCGAACAGTCCGCGTGGTGGACCCTCACGCCGTACGCCCTGGCCGGCCTGGCCATGGGACCCCTCGCCGGCCGGCTCGCCGCCACCTTCGGGTACAGCCGCATCCTGCGGTTCGGGCTGATCGGAGCCGTAGCAGCGGTCGTCCTGATGATCCTGACGATCGACTCCCAGTCCCGCGTCATGCTGCTGTTGGCCTCGGTCCTGGTCGGCGTCGCCTACGCGGGCGTGGCGAACATCGTGCTCAACGGGCTCGGCATCGTCCTGTCCCCCAAGGAGAACCCGGGATTCCTGCCCGGCCTGAACGCGGGGGCGTTCAACCTCGGTGCCGGTCTCAGCTTCGCGCTGCTGTACGCGGTCAAGACGGCGGCCCTGCCCGACGATCCCACGTCGCCCTCCGACTACACCGCCGGCATGATCGCCGGAGTCGTCATCCTGGCCGCCGCCTTCGCGACGTCCTTCATGATCCCGAAGCCGGTGGAGGCCGAGACCGGCGACTGATCCGGCCCTTCCGGCACCGTCTCAATGACCTCGATGGCCTCGATCGCCTCGATCCGGCGGCACTCCGGTGCGGCGACATGACGACGGCCTGCGGCGCGGGCCCGGGGATTCCTCCCGGGCCCGCGCCGCAGGCCGTTCGCGCGCGCCCGCCCGGCCTCTCCGGGTCCGCCCCGGCGCGACTCCCGTCCGCCCCGGCTCGCTCCCCGGGCCCAGAAACACCACCGGGGTCGGCCGTCCTCACCGCACGGAGTCGCTCTCGACCGGCGTCCAGGCCATCGGCGTGGGGACAGGGAGCCTGAGGGCAGGGAGCCGACTCCCCTGGTCCTCCCGTGCGCGCTCAGGGCGCCAGGCACCTCAAGTTCGTCCCACATATCGATACGGGCTGACCGGCAGGTGGGATGTTTGAGAACCTCGAGATACCTGCACCGTACACACGGCCTTCCCCCGGGAAGACGCTGCTGTCGGGCGGGCCGTCGGCGGCATACCGCCGGCGCCTGCTCTCCGCCCTCGTGCGAAAGACTGAGAAATGTCCGCATCAACCACCAGCCCGGCCCAGGCCCCCGCCAACTCGCGGTCCCGCGTCCTCGTCGCGAGCCTCATCGGCACGACGATCGAGTTCTACGACTTCTACATCTACGCGACCGCCGCGGTCCTGGTCTTCCCCTCGCTCTTCTTCCCGAACAGCGACCCGACCACGGCGCTGCTCTCGTCGTTCGCGGTGTTCGGTGCCGCGATGGTCGCGCGCCCGATCGGCGCCGTCGTCTTCGGGCACCTCGGCGACCGGCTCGGCCGCAAGGGCACGCTGGTGGCGTCGCTTCTCACCATGGGCATCGCCACCTTCCTCATCGGCGTGCTGCCCACCTACGCGCAGGCCGGCTGGATCGCCACCGCACTGCTGGTGCTGATGCGGCTCGCCCAGGGCTTCGCGCTGGGCGGCGAGTGGAGCGGCGCCGCGCTGGTCGCCACGGAGAACGCCCCGAAGAACAAGCGCGCCCTCTACGGCACGTTCCCGCAACTGGGCGCCCCGCTCGGCTTCATCATCGGCAACGGCCTCTTCCTGATCATCGGCGCTCTCCTGCCGTCCAGCGCGGGCGCCGACCCCTCGCAGCCCTCCGAAGCCTTCCTGACCTGGGGCTGGCGCATCCCGTTCCTGTTCTCGGCCGTCATGGTCGCGATCGGCCTGTGGGTGCGGATGCGCCTGGTCGAGGCGCCGGTCTTCTCCAAGACCCGTGAGGCCGGGCTGGTGCGGAAGCTGCCGCTGGCCACCGTCTTCCGCAGTCACTGGAAGCAGCTGATCCTCGGCACCTTCTTCATGCTGGCGACGTACGTGCTCTTCTACCTGATGACCACGTTCTCACTCAGCTACGGCCGTACCTCGACGGACGCCGCCGTGCCCGGCCTGGGGTACAGCTACACCACCTTCGTCCTGATGTTGATCTTCGGGGTGCTGTTCTTCGCCGCGTTCACCCTGGTCTCGGGGCCGCTCGCCGACAAGTACGGCCGGCGCGCCACCCTGATCTGGGTCACCGTCGCGATCCTGGTCTTCGGGCTGGTGTGGGTGCCGCTGATCGGCATGGGCACGCTCGGCGTGGTGCTGTGGCTGGTGCTCGGCTTCACGCTGATGGGCATGACCTTCGGCCCGATGGGCGCGCTCCTGCCGGAACTCTTCCCGACGAGCGTGCGCTACACCGGCTCGGGCATCTCGTACAACGTCAGCTCGATCCTCGGCGCGGCCGTCGCCCCGTTCATAGCGGTGGCGCTGTGGGAGGCCGCCGACGGCTCGCCGCGGCTGGTCGGCGTCTACCTCTCCTCGATGGCGCTGCTGACTCTGGTCGCGCTGCTCATCGGCAAGGAGACCAAGGACATCGCCCTCGACGAGGGCGAGACCCCCGCCGGCGTCGACGCCACCGACCGGGACGGGTCCCCCGCCGCCACCGCGGCCCGCTGAACCGTCCGCGACCCACTGCGGCCCTCTTCCCCCGCGCATGAGGGAAGAGGGCCGCAGTGTCGTTTTCGCGGGCGCTTCACGAAAACGAAGAAAGGGCCCCAACCGTCAGGTTGAGACCCTTGCTTTCATATCGCCACAGCGAGTGTCCGAGGGGGGACTTGAACCCCCACGCCCGATAAAGGGCACTAGCACCTCAAGCTAGCGCGTCTGCCATTCCGCCACCCGGACCAGGTGTCTGCCGCCTTGTCAGGAGTGATCCCGTGCGGCGACGTGGACAACCATATCAAGGTTTCGCAGTGCCTTTCACCTGCGTTTCCGTGTCCCTGGACGGAGGGCCGGGACCGGGTGGCGGAACGACTGTCGGGGGCCCAGCCCTCCGTCACGGCATGAGCTGGTACTCCGGGAAGTTGCCCGGCAGCCGCTCACCGGCAGGACCCTGGGTCACGGCCCGCACCAGAAGCTCGCCGCCGACGAACGCGCCGCGCCAGGACGCGCCGAACCCGCCGAACAGCTCGTCGCGGTCGCCCCGGGAGCGTGGTGTGCCGTGGCCGACCTTGAAGGCGCGGATCTGCGGGGCGAGCCGGTCGTAGGTGGCCCGGTCGTCCGTGGACAGGGTGGCCACCAGCGCGCCGTTGGAGGCGTTCATGGCGGCGAGCAGTTCCGCCTCCGTGTCGACGAGGACGATCGTGTCGACCGGTCCGAACGGCTCCGCGTGGTGCAGCGGGGACGAGCGGGGCGGGGCGAGGAGCGTGACGGGCTGGACGTACGCCGAGGTGTCCTGGCCGGGCAGGAAGCGGGCGTTCTCGGGCCTGCCGCGATGCAGGGGCACGGCGCCGCGTTCGACGGCCTCGGCGACCTGGTCGCGCAGTTCCCTCGCCTTGGCCGCGTTGATCACCGGGCCGAAGTCCAGGCGCGGGAAGGGGTCGTCGGGGTGCTCCACGGCGAGCGGGTGGCCGACCCTGAGCGTGCGCACCGCGGGCAGGTACGCGGCCAGGAACTCGTCGAACAGCTGCCGCTGGACGACGAAGCGCGGGTACGCCGTGCAGCGCTGCTTGCCGTAGTCGAAGAGCTTGGGCACGACCGCCGCGAACGTGTCCCAGTCCGAGTGGTTCCAGATGCCCCAGGTGTTGAGTCCTTCCTGTTCGAGGATGTGCCGCTTGCCGAGGTCGGCGACGGCCGTGGCCACGGCGGCGCCGGTGTAGCGGCCGCCGACGAAGGAGACGCAGCCGATCTCGGGCGCCCGCAGCAGCGCCTCCGACAGCTCGCCCCCGCTGCCGCTGACGAGGGTCACGGGAATGCCCTCGCGGGCGGCGAGCGCCGAGGCCAGGGTCAGGCAGGCGACGCCGCCGTCGGTGGGGGCCTTGGCGATGACCGCGTTGCCCGCCAGTGCCTGGACCAGCAGGGCGTGGACAAGCACGCTCATCGGGTAGTTCCAGCTCGCGATGTTGGAGACGGGTCCGTCCAGCGGGGTCCGGCCGTCGAGCATCCCGTCGATGCCGTCGACGTACCAGCGCACGCCGTCGATGGCCCGGTCGACGTCCGCCTGGGCGAGCCGCCAGGGTTTGCCGATCTCCCAGACGAGGAGCAGGGCCAGCAGTTCGCGGTGCTCGGTGAGGGCGTCGAGGGTGGCGCCGACGCGGGCCCGGCGTTCCGGCAGCGGGACGTGCCGCCAGGCGCGGTGCTGGTCGAGCGCGGCGTGTACGGCGCGCCGGGCGGTGACCGGGTCCAGGCGCGGCGGACCCGCGACGGGGCTGCCGTCGACGGGGCTGGCGGCGGGCAGCGTCCGGCCGTCGGCCTGCCAGGCGGCGTTCCAGAGGTTGAGGACTCGGTCGTCCCGGAATGCCTCGGGGGCGACGGCGAGGCAGCGTTGCCAGGCGTCGGTCCAGGAGGTGCCGGCCTTGAGGGTGAGGGTGGGTGGGGCCGTCGCAGCGGATGAGGCTGTCGGGGTGGTCGGGGTGGATGCCATGCGGTTCGCTCCGCTCTCGGTGCACAGTCGAGAGAAGGGGGCCCTTGGGGCCGCCCCCGGCTGGGGTGGTGGCGGTCGAAAGGACGGGCCGGGGTCACCGCCCCGCTTCCAGGACGGCGAGCACGTGCCGTGCCGTCTCCGTGGGGGTGCCGCCCACCCGGACACCGACGGCTTCGAGCGCTTCCTTCTTGGCCCGTGCCGTGCCCGAGGAGCCGGAGACGATCGCGCCTGCGTGTCCCATGGTACGGCCCTCGGGTGCGGTGAAGCCCGCGATGTAGGCGACGACCGGCTTGGTGACGTGCTCGCGGATGTAGGCCGCCGCGCGTTCCTCGGCGTCGCCGCCGATCTCGCCGATGAGGACGACGAGGTCGGTGTCGGGGTCGTCCTGGAAGGCGGCGAGGCAGTCGATGTGGGTGGTGCCGACGACGGGGTCGCCGCCGATGCCGACGCAGGTGGAGAAGCCGGTGTCCCGCAGCTCGTACATGAGCTGGTAGGTGAGGGTGCCGGACTTGGAGACCAGTCCGACGGGGCCCGGCTTGGTGATGTCGGCCGGAATGATGCCGGCGTTGGACTGTCCGGGGGTGATCAGGCCGGGGCAGTTGGGGCCGATGACCCGGGTGCCCTTGCGCCGTGCGTGGGTGGTGAAGGCGACGGAGTCGTGGACGGGGATGCCCTCGGTGATGACGACGGCCAGGCCGATTCCGGCGTCGGCCGCTTCGACGACGGCCGACCTGGCGAAGGCCGGCGGTACGAAGACGACCGTGACGTCGGCTCCGGTCGCCTGTATACCGTCGGCGACCGATCCGAAGACGGGCACCGCACGGTCGTCGAAGTCGACGCTCCGGCCGGCCTTGCGCGGGTTGACCCCGCCGACGACGTCGGTGCCGGCCGCGAGCATGCGCCGGGTGTGCTTCATGCCCTCGCCGCCGGTCATGCCCTGGACGAGGACCTTGCTCTCCTTGGTGAGGTGGATCGCCATGACCGGTCTCCTCAGGCTGTGGTGGCGAGTTCGGCCGCGCGGTGCGCCGCGCCGTCCATGGTGGTGACCTGCTCGACGAGCGGGTGCGCGTGCGCGTCGAGAATGGCGCGGCCTCGGGCCGCGTTGTTGCCGTCGAGGCGGACGACGAGCGGTTTGGTCAGCCGGACGGTGCCGAGGGCCCGGACGATGCCGTCGGCCACCGCGTCGCAGGCGGTGATGCCGCCGAAGACGTTGACGAAGACGGACTTCACGGCCGGGTCGGAGAGGATGACGGAGAGTCCGTCCGCCATGATCTGCGCCGACGCCCCGCCGCCGATGTCGAGGAAGTCGGCTGGTCGGGCCCCGCAGCCGGCGACGACGTCGAGGGTCGACATGACCAGGCCGGCGCCATTGCCGATGATGCCGACCTCGCCGTCCAGCTTGACGTAGTTGAGGCCCTTCGCCACCGCGGCCACCTCCAGCGGGTCCTCGTGGCCGGTGTCCTCGGTACCCCAACGTGCTTGTCGGAAGCGCGCGTTGTCGTCGAGGGTGACCTTGCCGTCGAGAGCCATGATCCGTCCGTCGCCGGTGCGGACGAGCGGGTTGACCTCGACCAGCAGGGCGTCCTCGCGGACGAGGACCTCCCACAGCCGGACCAGGACGTCGACGGACTGCGGCGGCAGGCCGGCCGCGTCGGCGATGCGGGCCGCGGTCGCCGAGGTGACGCCCTCGGCGGGGTCGACGGGGATGCGGGCGACGGCCTCGGGGCGGGTGGCGGCGACCTCCTCGATGTCCATGCCGCCCTCGGCGGAGGCGATCGCGAGGAAGCGGCCGGCCGCACGGTCGAGGACGTAGGAGACGTAGAACTCGTCCCGGATGTCGACGGGGCGGGCGAGCATGACCTTGCCGACGGTGTGGCCCTTGATGTCCATGCCGAGGATCTGGCGTGCCGTCAGCTCGGCGGCGGCCGGGTCGGCGGCGAGCTTCACGCCGCCCGCCTTGCCGCGTCCGCCGGTCTTGACCTGCGCCTTGACGACGACACGGCCACCGAGCCGGCGGGCGATCTCGCGGGCCTGTTTGGGCGAGTCGGTGACCTCGGCCGCCGGCACCACGATGCCGTGTTCCTCGAAGAGTTCGCGTGCCTGATGTTCATACAGGTCCATCTCGGCTCCTGTCTGCGAAGACGACGGAAGGCTGCCGGAAGGTCGCGGGGAGGGATGGGAGGCGGCCCGGAGTCCGGCGGCGGAAAAGTGCAGCGCACCCCCTGGACACCTCCCATGGGATGCGGGATAACAAGCTTCATACAGTATTCGTCGACTGTATGCAATGTACTGCGAGAGCGGTGCACGAGAGCGGTGCACGAGAGCAGTACACGAGAGCGTTCCCACCCCTATGAAGGGACAGGACTTCGCCATGCCCGACGACACACAGGACCTGGTCTCCGGCGGTCATCTCGTAGCCAAGGCCCTCAAGGCCGAGGGCGTCGACCGCATCTACACGCTGTGCGGCGGCCACATCATCGACATCTACGACGGCTGCGTCGACGAGGGCATCGAGGTCGTCGACGTACGTCACGAACAGGTCGCCGCGCACGCGGCCGACGGCTACGCGCGCATCACCGGCAAGCCGGGCTGCGCGGTCGTCACCGCGGGCCCGGGCACCACCGACGCCGTCACCGGGGTGGCCAACGCCTTCCGGGCCGAGTCCCCCATGCTGCTGATCGGTGGTCAGGGGGCCCTGTCCCAGCACAAGATGGGGTCCCTGCAGGACCTGCCGCACGTCGACATGATGAGTCCCATCACCAAGTTCGCGGCGACCGTGCCGCACACGGCGCGGGCCGCGGACATGGTGTCGATGGCCTTCCGCGAGTGCTACCACGGCGCCCCCGGCCCCTCCTTCCTGGAGATCCCGCGGGACGTCCTGGACGCCAAGGTCCCGGCGTCCACGGCGCGCGTACCGCGGCAGGGGGCCTACCGCACCTCGACGCGCTCGCCCGGCGACCCCGAGGCCGTCGAGAAACTCGCCGATCTGCTGGTGCACGCCGAGAAGCCGGCGATCCTGCTCGGCAGCCAGGTGTGGACCACCCGGGGCACCGAGGCGGCCGTCGAACTCGTCCGCGCCCTCAACATCCCCGCGTACATGAACGGCGCGGGGCGCGGCACCCTGCCGCCCGGGGACCCGCACCACTTCCAGCTCTCCCGCCGGTACGCCTTCACCAACGCCGACGTCATCGTGATCGTCGGCACGCCCTTCGACTTCCGCATGGGCTACGGCAAGCGGCTCTCCCCCACCGCGACGGTCGTGCAGATCGACCTCGACTACCGCACCGTCGGCAAGAACCGCGACATCGACCTCGGCATCGTCGGCGACGCGGGACTGGTGCTGAGGTCGGTGACCGAGGCGGCGTCCGGCCGGGTCAACGGTGGTGCCTCGCGGCGCAAGGAGTGGCTGGACGAACTGCGGGCCGCCGAGCAGACGGCGCTGGAGAAGCGGCTGCCGCAGCTCAGGTCGGACGCCTCACCCATCCACCCGTACCGGCTGGTCGGCGAGATCAACGACTTCCTCACCGAGGACTCGATCTACATCGGCGACGGCGGCGACATCGTCACCTTCTCCGGGCAGGTCGTGCAGCCCAGGTCACCCGGCCACTGGATGGACCCGGGCCCGCTCGGCACGCTCGGCGTCGGGGTCCCCTTCGTGCTCGCGGCCAAGCAGGCGCGGCCCGACAAGGAGGTCGTCGCCCTCTTCGGCGACGGCGCCTTCTCGCTGACCGGCTGGGACTTCGAGACCCTCGTCCGCTACGACCTGCCGTTCGTCGGCATCGTCGGCAACAACTCCTCGATGAACCAGATCCGTTACGGCCAGGCCGCCAAGTACGGCAAGGAGCGCGAGCGGGTCGGCAACACCCTCGGCGACGTCCCGTACGACAAGTTCGCGCAGATGTTGGGCGGGCACGGCGAGGAGGTCCGCGACCCGGCCGACATCGGCCCCGCGCTGCGCCGGGCCCGCGAGTCGGGCAAGCCGTCCCTGATCAACGTCTGGGTCGACCCGGACGCGTACGCCCCCGGAACCATGAACCAGACCATGTACAAGTGAGGTGACCCCGGTGACCACCGAGACCGCCACGAGCACGCCCACCGCCATATCCGCCGCCACGGGCGCACTCCCCGCCAAGGCCCTCGACGGGGTCCGCGTCCTGGACATGACGCATGTCCAGTCCGGGCCCTCCGCGACCCAGCTGCTGGCCTGGCTCGGCGCGGACGTCGTCAAGCTGGAGGCCCCGACCGGGGACATCACGCGCACACAGCTGCGCGACCTCCCCGACGTCGACTCCCTCTACTTCACGATGCTCAACTGCAACAAGCGGAGCATCACCCTCAACACCAAGACCGAGCGCGGCAAGGAGATCCTCACCGAGCTGATCCGGCGCTCGGACGTCATGGTCGAGAACTTCGGGCCGGGCGCCGTCGACCGGATGGGCTTCACCTGGGACCGCATCAAGGAGATCAACCCACGGATCGTCTATGCCTCCATCAAGGGGTTCGGCGACGGTCCGTACACCGCCTTCAAGGCGTACGAGGTCGTCGCGCAGGCCATGGGCGGGGCGATGTCGACCACCGGTTTCGAGGAGGGGCCGCCGCTGGCGACGGGCGCCCAGATCGGGGACTCGGGCACGGGCATCCACGTGGTGGCGGGCATCCTCGCCGCGCTGTTCCAGCGGGAGTCCACCGGGCGCGGGCAGCGGGTGAACGTGGCCATGCAGCACGCGGTGCTCAACCTCTGCCGGGTGAAGCTGCGCGACCAGCAGCGCCTGGCCCACGGTCCGCTCGCCGAATATCCCAACGAGGACTTCGGCGACGAGGTCCCCCGGTCCGGGAACGCGTCCGGCGGCGGGCAGCCCGGCTGGGCGGTCAAGTGCGCGCCGGGCGGTCCGAACGACTACGTGTACGTGATCGTGCAGCCCGTCGGCTGGAAGCCGCTCAGTGAGCTGATCGGCCGGCCGGAGCTGGCCGAGGACCCCGACTGGGCGACGCCGCAGGCCCGGCTGCCCAAGCTCGGCAAGCTGTTCCAGCTGATCGAGGAGTGGTCCTCGACGCTGCCCAAGTGGGAGGTGCTGGAACGGCTGAACGCGCACAACATCCCGTGCGGGCCGATCCTGTCCACCAGGGAGATCATCGAGGACGCCTCGCTGGCGGCGAACGGGATGGTCGTCACCGTCCCGCACCCCGAGCGCGGTGAGTTCGTCACCGTCGGCAGCCCGCTGAAGCTCTCCGACTCCCCCGTCGACGTGGTCGCCTCCCCGCTGCTCGGCGAGCACAACGAAGAGGTGTTCGTCGGCGAACTCGGCCTCGGTGACGAGGAACTGCGCCTGCTCAAGTCGAACGGGGTGATCTGACTTGAACCCTCCCCCAGCTCAAGCGGGGGGATTCCTGGCTCAGGAAGCCCCGCAGGTCAGCGACCTGCAAGGTCCTACTCCCTCAACACCAGCCGGGACGGAACCTTCCCGGTTTGTCGAGCAAGGCTCGGGTGTGCCGTCCTGGTTCTCGATCGACACGGTATGCGCGCTCGGTTCTCGCCACGCACGGCAGACGCTCTACCCGATCACGTGCCCCCACCCTGGCCTGAAGGCCGGGGCATCCTCGAAGGAGATCAGGTGATGGCCGAGGACCGCACGCTCCGGGTGCGCGCGCTGCTCGAGGCGGTGCGCGCCGAGGGGCGCACCTCGCTCACCGCCCCCGAGGGCAAGGTGCTGGCGGACGCGTACGGGATCGCCGTACCGGGTGAGGAGCTGGCGACGGACGTCGACGAGGCCGTGGCGTACGCGGCGCGGTTCGGCGGGCCCGTCGTGATGAAGATCGTCTCACCGGACATCCTGCACAAGACCGATGCCGGCGGTGTGATCGTCGGGGTGGAGGGCGCGGCCGACGTGCGGGCGGTGTTCTGCCGGATCGTGGAGAACGCGCGCGCGTACGACCCTGCCGCCCGGATCGACGGCGTGCAGGTGCAGGAACTGCTGCCGCAGGGGCAGGAGGTCATCGTCGGGGCGGTCACGGACCCGACGTTCGGGAAGGTGGTGGCGTTCGGGCTCGGCGGGGTGCTCGTCGAGGTGCTCAAGGACGTCACCTTCCGGCTCGCCCCGGTGGACGCGGACGAGGCGCTGTCGATGCTGGACTCGATCCGTGCGGCGGAGATCCTGCGCGGGGTGCGCGGGCAGGCCGGTGTGGACCGGTGGGCGCTCGCCGAACAGATCCGCCGGGTGTCGCAACTCGTCGCGGACTTCCCGGAGATCGCCGAGGTGGACCTCAACCCGGTGATCGCCACACCGGACGGCGCGGTCGCCGCCGACATCCGGGTGATCCTGGCGACCGAGGTGCCGAAGGAGCGCCGCCAGTACTCGCGTGAGGAGATCCTCGCCTCCATGCGGCGGCTGATGCAGCCGCGTTCGGTCGCCGTGATCGGCGCCTCCGCCGAGCCGGGCAAGATCGGCAACTCGGTGATGCGCAACCTGGTGGACGGCGGCTTCGCCGGGGAGATCCATCCGGTGAACCCCAAGTCCGATGACATTCTGGGCCGCAAGGCGTACAAGAGTGTCACGGACGTCCCCGGTGAGGTGGATGTGGCGGTCTTCGCGATTCCCGCCAGGTTCGTGGCCGCGGCGCTGGAGGAGGTGGGGCGCAAGGGGATCCCGAACGCCGTCCTCATCCCCTCCGGGTTCGCGGAGACCGGGGAGCAGGAGCTCCAGGACGAGATCGTGGCGATCGCCGAGCGGCACGGCGTCCGGCTGCTCGGACCCAACATCTACGGCTACTACTCGACGTGGCACGACCTGTGCGCCACGTTCTGCACGCCGTACGACGTCAAGGGCGGGGTCGCGCTGACGTCGCAGTCGGGCGGTATCGGGATGGCCATCCTGGGGTTCGCGCGCACCACGCGGACGGGTGTGTCGGCGATCGTCGGGCTGGGCAACAAGTCGGACCTGGACGAGGACGACCTGCTGACCTGGTTCGGGCAGGACCCGCGCACCGACTGCATCGCCATGCACCTGGAGGATCTCAAGGACGGGCGGGCGTTCGTGCGGGCCGCGCGCGAGACGGTGCCGAAGAAGCCGGTCGTGGTGCTGAAGGCGGGGCGTACGGCGGCGGGCGCGAGGGCCGCGGGCTCGCACACCGGCGCGCTGGCGGGCGACGACGCCGTGTACGACGACATCCTGCGGCAGGCCGGGGTGATCCGCGCGCCGGGTCTCGGCGACATGCTCGAGTACGCGCGCGCGTTGCCGGTGCTGCCCGCCCCGAGGGGCGACAACGTCGTGATCATCACGGGGGCGGGCGGCAGCGGGGTGCTGCTGTCGGACGCGGTGACGGACAACGGGCTGTCGCTGATGGAGATCCCGCCGGATCTGGACGCGGCGTTCCGCGCGTTCATTCCGCCCTTCGGGGCGGCCGGCAACCCGGTGGACATCACCGGGGGCGAGCCGCCGTCGACGTACGAGGCGACGATCCGGCTGGGGCTGGAGGATCCGCGCGTCCACGCGCTCGTCCTCGGTTACTGGCACACCATCGTCACGCCTCCCATGGTGTTCGCGGAGCTCACCGCGCGGGTGGTGGCGGAGTTCCGTGAACGGGGCGTCGAGAAGCCGGTGGTGGCGTCATTGGCGGGCGATGTGGAGGTCGAGGAGGCGTGCCGGTACCTCTTCGAGCGGGGCGTCGTGGCGTACCCGTACACGACGGAGCGGCCGGTGGCGGTCCTCGGGGCGAAGTACCGCTGGGCGCGGGCGGCGGGGTTGTTGGGGGGCGGTTCATGAGGTGAGTGGACCGGGGGCCGGCCGACGGTGCGCGTCGGCCGGCCCTCAGGACCCGAGCGCGCACGAAAGGCATTGGACAGGGGGCGCTGGCCAGAACTTTCGACGCAAGGGGTGCGAACGACATGACGACGACCGATCTGCGTACTTCGGTTCCCTACCGGGAGGTGGCCGACGCGAACGGACGCGTCTACCGCCTCGGTGAGACCGACATCGACATCATGGGCCGCAAGCGCAAGTGGATGGTCATCCTGCCGTGGATCGGCATGATGGGCATCAGCTCGGCGGAGTACGCGTTCGCCTCCGCCGAGGACACCCTGCACACGGCCCATTCATGGAGCAGCGCGCACATCTTCTGGATGCTGGGCGTGTGGGTGTTCTTCCAGGCGGCGGTGGCCTTCCCTGCGGGCAAGCTGCGGGAGAGCGGGCAACTGCCGGCCCGCTGGGCGATGATGTGCGGCGCGGTGGGGACCCTGCTGGGCTATGTCTCGCTGGCCTTCGCACCGCATGTGATCGTCGCGTATCTCGGCTTCGGCATGTTCAGCGGTATGGGTGCCGGCATGGTGTACGCGACCTGCGTGAACATGGTCGCCAAGTGGTATCCGGAGCGCAAGGGCGGCAAGACCGGCTTCGTGAACGGCGGTTTCGCCTACGGTTCGGTGCCGTTCGTCTTCATCTTCACCGGCTACATGGACCTCACCAACTTCCGCTGGGTGCTGGTCGCGGTGGGTGTGTTCCTGGCCGGTGTGGTGGCGGGAGCCGGCTACTTCTTCAAGGACCCGCCGAAGAACTGGTGGCCGGCCGACATCGATCCGCTGAAGAAGCCGACCGACGCGCGCACCCGGCGCGCGATGGAGAAGAACCCGCCGGCCGTGCACCAGTACACCCCCATGGAGGCGTGGCGGACCGGCCGGGTGGGCCTGATGTGGTTCTGCCTGCTGTGCACGTCCGGGGTGAACATCTTCGGTATCGCCTTCCAGGTGCCCTTCGGTGACGACGCGGGCTTCGCGGGCGGCATCGTGGCGACCGCCATGTCCCTGAAGGCGATCGTCAACGGGACCGGCCGCGGTGTCATCGGCTGGCTCTCCGACCGGTACGGCCGCAAGCAGTGCCTGATCTTCGTCTGTATCGTCCTCGGGCTGTCCCAGTACGGCATCCTGTTCTCCGGGAACATCGGGAACCTGCCGCTGTTCCTGCTGTTCTCGTCGATCTCCGGGTTCGGCGGCGGTGCCATCTTCCCGATGTTCGCCGCGATGACCGCCGACTACTTCGGTGAGAACAACAACGCCACGAACTACGGCCTGGTGTACTCCTCGAAGCTCGTCTCCGGTCTGCTCGGATCCGGCATGGGTGCCGTTGTGGTGGCGGCCTGGGACTACGCGGGCGCGTTCGTCCTGGCGGGTTCGATCTCCCTGTTCGCCGGTTGCGTCGCGGTGTTCCTGCATCCCCCGGGGCGGCCCAAGCCCAGGCGGATCAGCCCGAACCCGCAGCCGCTCGGCGACGAGACGGCCTGACTCCACGGACCGCCGGAGCCGCATACCGTCCCCCACGGAGCACCGGCACGAGAGCTTCGTCCACGCGGACCGGGCGGCCCCTCCCGCAGTGCTGCGGGAGGGGCCGCCCGGTCCGTGTTCCCGGTCAGCGGTCCCGATCCGTGGTCCCGGTCAGCGGCGCCGCTTGCGCAGGGCCGCCAGGTTGTCGTAGCCGATCTTGGCCTCCCGCAGCGACTGCCCGGGGTCGGTGGCGCTCGGGGCGTTGTCGTCCTCGATCATCGGGTTGCGGTAGTCGTGCTGCCCGACCCGGGAGAAGAACGTCGTGTAGTCGATGACTCCGGTTCCGAAGGGAACCATCTCGTAGCCCATGCCGTTGGTCGTGCTGACGACGCCGTCCTTGGCGTGGAAGAGCGGGTAGCGCTTGCTGTTGCGGGCGACCAGGCCGGCCGGGTCGAAGACGTTCCTGCGGGTGGAGCCGTCGTGGGCGGTGTACGTGTGGAACTTGTACTGGGCGACGTGCGCCCAGAAGATGTCCATCTCCAGCCAGACGGTCTTCGGGTCGGTGACCTTGAGGAAGTACTCCAGCTTCCGGATGCCCGAACTGCGGGTGGGCCGGCCCTGGTCGTCCAGGGGGCCGCGGTCGAGCAGGAAGCCGTAGGCGCCGTCGTGGTTGTGGGTGTAGAGCTTGACGCCCTCGCGGCGGGCGATCGCGCCGAGGGCGTTCCACTTGTCGGCGGCCACGTCCCAGTCGGCGCGGTGGGAGCTGCCGGTGGGGTCGCCGCCGGTGCCCATGTGGTCCAGGCCGAGGATGTTGGCGATCTCGAGGTGCTTCTTGAAGGTGTCCAGGTCTGCCGTGGTCAACGGCCAGGAGGAGGGGATGAAGCCGTGGTTGCCCTGGGCGCGCAGGCCGTAGTCGTCGAGCCAGGAGCGCAGCAGCCTGGCTCCCGCGACGGATTCCAGACTGGCGCCGCCGGGTGCGTTCGCGTGCTGGTTGTAGCCGGCGAACTCCACCTGGCGGTAGCCGTGGCGGGCCAGTTGCTTGAACACCTCGCGGAAGCCGGAGGGCAGATCGGTGGACAGGGGGTCGCGGCCGGTGGCGTCACGGACGGTGTAGAGGATGATGCCGCGCTTGTGCGGGGGGACGAGCACCTGCCCGCCGTGTCCGTGGTCGTGTCCGTGGTCGTGGTCTCTGCCGCGGTCGTGGGCCAGGGCGGGGGCGGCCCCGAAGACGGGGAGCGCGACGGCTCCGGCCGCCACGGCGGTGCAGGTGCTGAGGAAACGGCGCCGGTCCACGCCCAGGGAACGGCGCAGTCCCTCGTCCGGGGCGTCGGTGGCCGAGGCGATGACGGCCTCGGCGCGGGAGGGGTCGGAGTACGAGGTCACGAGTGGCCTGCCTTCTCGGTCGTGGCCGGTTCCGGTCCCGCCGGGACCGACCGTTGTCAGTGCCGTGTGTTTCACTCTCCGTAGCTGGATCTCGGAGGGCCCTGAGTGGTGGTGCGTCAGCCGTGGTGGTGCGTCAGCCGAGTCCGGCGAGTTGGAGCAGGAGTTGCTTGACATCGGTGGCCGCGACGCGGTCTCCGACGGCACGAGGGAGGGAGCAGATGAGGAGCGGACCGTCGTCGTCGCTCGCAGGGAGGCGGCCATGGCTGCCCCGAACAGGTGACGGGTCGAGGGGCACGACCGCCATCCGGTAGCGCATGCCGATCTTCTTGCGCGCCAGCGCGGTGGCCGCCTTCACCTTGACGTACGGGTCGAGGGGGTCCATGAAGAGCTCGACCGGGTCGTAGCCGGGTTTGCGGTGGATCTCGACGAGCTGCGCGAAGTCGGGTGCGCGTTCGTCGTCGAGCCAGTAGTAGTACGTGAACCAGGCATCGGGTTCGGCGACGGCGACCAGTTCGCCGGCGCGCGGATGGTCGAGGTGATGGGCCTTCTTGCCCTCGTCGTCGAGGAGCTGATCGATGCCGGGCAGTCCTTCGAGGGCGGCCCGGGTGGCGTCGAGGTCCTCGGGGCGGCGCACGTAGACGTGGGCGATCTGGTGGTCGGCGACCGCGAAGGCGCGCGAGGCCATCGGATCGAGGTACTCCATGCCGTCCTGTGTGTGCACCTCCAGCAGGCCCGCGCGGCGCAGGGCGCGGTTGATGTCCACGGTCCGGTTCACCCGGGTGATGCCGTACTCGGACAGGGCGACGACGGTACGGCCCTCGGCGCGCGCGTCGTCGAGCAGCGGGGCCAGGGCGGCGTCCAGGTCCGCGGCGGCTTTCAGGGAGCGCGGGTCGTCGGGGCCGAAGCGCTGCAGGTCGTAGTCGAGGTGAGGGAGGTAGCAGAGGGTCAGGTCGGGGTGGCGGGTGCTCATGATGTGGCGGGTGGCGTCGATGATCCACCGGCTGGAGGCGAGGTCGGCTCCGGGCCCCCAGAAGTGGAACAGGGGGAACGTGCCGAACTTCTCGGTGAGTTCGTCGTGCAGGGCGGCCGGCCGGGTGTAGCAGTCCGGCTCCTTGCGGCCGTCGGCGTAGTAGACCGGGCGGGGGGTGACGGTGATGTCGGTGTCGGCGCCCATGGCGTACCACCAGCAGATGTTGGCGACGGTGTAGCCGGGGTGCGCGCGGCGGGCGGCGTCCCAGAGTTTGTCCCCGGAGACGAGACCGTTGTGCTGGCGCCACAGCAGGACGTCACCGAGCTCGCGGAAGTACCAGCCGTTGCCGACGATGCCGTGTTCGGAGGGGAGGGTGCCGGTGAGGAAGGTGGACTGGGCGGCGCAGGTGACGGCGGGCAGCACGGTGCCGAGCGGTGCGCGGGAGCCGGACTGGCCGAGCCTCTTGAGATGGGGCATGTGGTCGAGGAGGCGGGGGGTGAGGCCCACGACGTCGAGGACGAGGAGGGGGGTGGGGCCGGCGGCCTCGGGTTCCGTGGCGGGGTCCGCGGTGCGGTCCGGCGTGGGGTCCGCGGTGCGGTCTGTCGTGGGGTCTGGCGCGGGGTCCGGGGTCAAGGGAGTTCCTTCAGGCCTAGGTCCGTCAGCAGGTCGCGGGCGAGGGTGAGTTCGGCGGCGATGCCGTCGGCGAGCTGGGCGCGTCCCCTGGGCCGCAGCTCGGGTGGGAGGGCCTGCCAGGTGTAGGTCTCGACCTCGAGGTGGTGGGTGAGGGGGTGCGGGCCGCCGACGAGGCGGGTCAGGGCGGTCTTCAGCACGGGCAGCGTGGAGGTGAGGGGCGCGGTGGGAGCCGCGTGCAGCGGGACGTGGAAGTGGGCGCGCCAGGGCGCCCCGTCGGGCAGGGTGTCGCCGGCCAGGGCCTCGGCGAGGTCGTCGGTGCCGCGCAGTCCGGCGGCGGTGGAGGTGCGGGTCTGGTGCAGGAAGCGGGGCTCGGCGAAGGCGCGCAGGGCCTCGCGGACCTCGGGCAGATGAGGCTGCTCCGCGTGCAGGGCGGCGGAGAGCTGGGACTTGACCACGGGGATACCGGCCCCGGCGAGGTCGTCCAGGGCGGTGTGCGGATCTTCGAAGGAGGTGGCGAGGTGGCAGGTGTCGACGCAGATGCCGATGCGGTCGTGGCCGATCGCGGTGAGCGGTGCGATGGCGTCGTGGGTGGTTTCGACGACGCAGCCGGGTTCCGGTTCCAGGGCGATGCGGAGGGAGCGCCCGGTCAGCTCCTGGAGGGCGTCGAGGCGCTCGGCGAGGGTGCGCAGGGCGAGGCGGGAGGCTTCGGCACGCTCCGTGTCGTGGGCGGTGCGCCAGGCCAGCGGCAGGGTGGAGATGCTGCCGTCGACCACGTCGTCGGGGAGCAGTCCGGCGAGGAGGCGGGCCAGGGAGGTGGTGTACTCCAGGCGTTCGGGGTCGGCCCAGTCCGGTGTGTAGACGCGGTACTTGACCTCCTCGGCGCCGAATCCCTCGTAGGGGAAGCCGTTGAGGGTGACGACCTCGAGGCCGCGCCGGTCGAGTTCGCAGCGCAGACCGCGCAGGGCGGACGGGTCGGTGACGAGGGCGCGGGCGGCGTCCTTGGCGAGCCACAGGCCGATGCCGAGCCGGTCGCGGCCGAGCCGGCGGCGGACGGGTTCGCAGTGGTCCCGCAGTTGGGCGAGGACACCGTCGAGGGTCTCGGCCGGGTGCACGTTGGTGCAGTAGGCGAGGTGGACGGTGGACCCGTCGGGGTGGCGGAAGCGCATGGCTCACGCCTCCGCGGCGGCGACGCCGGCCACCCGCGGGGGCTCGTCCCTCGGGACGCCGCGCTGGATGGAGTTGCCCTCGTGGGTGGCCTCGGGAGCGGGGACGTCGAGGGCGAGCCGGCCGCTGAGCCCGTAGAAGGCGACGGGGTTGCGCCACAGGACCCGGTCGACGTCGTCCTCGGTGAAGCCCTCGGCGAGCATCAGGTCGGCGACCTTGCGGGTCTTGAGCGGGTCGCTCTTCCCCCAGTCGGCGGCGGAGTTCACCAGGACCCGCTCGGGGCCGTGGGAGCGCAGGATCGCGACCATCCGTTCCTCGTCCATCTTGGTGTCGGGATAGACGGAGAAGCCGAGCCAGCAGCCGCTGTCCTTGGCCTCCTTGACGGTGGTCTCGTTGAGATGGTCGATCAGGACGTGCTCCGTGGGCAGTGCGGACTCCCGTACGACGTCGAGGGTGCGGCGCAGTCCGGCGAGCTTGTCGCGGTGCGGTGTGTGCACCAGGGCGGGCAGGCCGTGGTCGGCGGCGAGCTGGAGCTGGGCGGCGAGCGCGGTGTCCTCGGCGGGCGTCATGGAGTCGTAGCCGATCTCGCCGACGGCGACGACGTTGTCCTTGACGAGATACCGGGGCAGCAGGTCGAGGACGGGCGTGCAGCGCGGGTCGTTCGCCTCCTTGGGGTTGAGGGCGATGGTGCAGTGGTGGGCGATGCCGTACTGGGCGGCACGGAAGGGTTCCCAGCCCAGGAGGGCGTCGAAGTAGTCGGTGAAGGAGGCCGGCGAGGTACGGGGCTGGCCGAGCCAGAAGGCGGGTTCGACGACGGCGCGGATGCCCGCCCCGTACATGGCCTCGTAGTCGTCGGTGGTCCGCGACGTCATGTGGACGTGGGGGTCGAAGAGGCGCATCAGGACTCCTTGCCGTGGGGGTCGTCCGTGGTGTGACTCGAGATGGAGGAAGCGGAAGCGGAGGCGGAATCGGCGGGGGAATCGGCGGGGGCCAGGGCCAGGGCCCGTACGCGGTGCAGGTCCTCCGGGACGGGGCGGCCGGCGGCGGTGCGCTCGTCGGCGTAGTCGCCGAGCATGCGGGCGAGTTCGCCGTCACCGCGGGCCCGCCGGGCCAGGTCCGCCACCCGGTCCAGGGCGACGCCGGTGAACAGGCACTTCAGTACGGCGTGCCGCCAGGCGTGGGCGTCGAGGTGCCGGGCGCAGTACGGGCCGACGGCGGCGGCGACGAGCCGGGTGTCGTTGGCGCGCAGGGCGTCCTCGACGAGCGGGCGGGCCTCGGGGCCGGTCACCAGGTGGGGCAGGGCGTGCAGGACCGCCCGGCGTTCGTCGGCGGTGCCCTGGTCGTAGACCCGGGTCAGCTCCTCGGTGCCGGCGCGGGCCGCGTGCAGGATCAGGACGCGGGCGGCGTCGGCGTGGGCCGCACCGCAGCGGCGGCCGGCCTCGGCCAGGCGCAGCTCCCATACGGAGATGGGCCCGTGGGTGCCGGGGTGGGCGGCGGCCTCGTCGAGGGCCCGGTCCAGCCAGGCGCGGGCGGCGGCGTCGAGACGGGCGGAGAGGAGACGGCGCAGTTCGGTGAGCGGGGTGACGGCCGGGTCGATCGGAGCGGCGGCGAGGGCGGGGGCGGCGGCAGGGGCGGCGGGGATGGTGCCGTCGGCTGCCGGGGTTCCCGGTGGGCGGGGGGCCGCGTCGGGGCCGCTGGTGGTGGCTGCCTCCGGGGTCTCCGGGGCCTCCGGGGTGGCCGGGGTCGCCGGGGTGGCACGGGGGTGGTTCACGGGGTGCCGCTCCCTTCGGGGGTGGCGGAGGGAGCGCCGGGCGAGGGCGCGAGGGCGGATGCCGTGCCGGCACCGGTGACGGTCGCCGCGGTGCGGGCCGCGGTGTGGAGGAACGGGAGGGAACGGGCGGCGAAGTGGGGCCCCGCGTGGGAGTGGCGGGGCAGTTCGACGACGGTCAGGCCCTGGTAGCCGGTGGCGGCGAGGGCCGCGAGGACGGGCGGGAAGTCGATCTCGCCGTCCCCGAAGGGCAGGTGTTCGTGGACACCGCGGCGCATGTCCTCGATCTGGACGTGGCGCAGCCAGGGTGCGGCGTCGCGTACGCAGTCGGCGGGAGGGAGGGGTTCGAGGCACTGGCAGTGGCCGATGTCCAGGGTGAGGCCGAGGGGCTCGGGGTCGCCGAGCGTGCGGCGCAGGTGGTGGAAGTCGGCGAGGGTGGCGAGGAGGTGGCCGGGTTCGGGTTCGACGGCGAGCGGGACGCCGGCGGTGGTGGCGGCGTCCAGCACGGGGGTGAGGGTCTCGGCGAGGCGTTTCCAGGCGGTGTCCTCGTCCGTGCCGTCGGGGACGATGCCGCTGAAACAGTGCACGGCGTGCGCGCCGAGGTCGGCGGCGACGCGGACCGCCCGCAGGAGGAGGTCGACGCGGCGGGCGCGGTCGTCCGGGTCGGGGTCCAGCAGCGACGGGCCGTGCTTGCGGCGGGGGTCGAGCACATAGCGGGCGCCGGTCTCCACGGTGACGCCCAGACCGAGTTCCTCCAGCCGTCGGGCGATCCGGTGGGTGCGGGCGGCGAGGTCCGGGGCGAGCGGGTCGAGGTGCATGTGGTCGAGGGTGAGTCCGACCCCGTCGTAGCCGAGGTCGGCGAGCAGGGCGAGGGCGTCGTCGAGACGGAGGTCGGCGAGGCCGTTGGTGCCGTAGCCGAAGCGGAGAGGGGGCGCGGAGACGCCGTCCGTGTTCCGGCTCATGTGATGCTCACCTTCCTCATGCCGGACCTCCTCGCGAACATCCGGCCGGCCGGGGCCAGGGCCGCGACGAGCAGGGAGGTGCCGGCCGAGCCGGCGCGGGCGGCGAGCGCGGCCTGGAGCGGGATCGTGGCCCGGATGCCGCCGCCGACGGCGCGTTGGGTGAGCGGGGGCGAGGGGTTGAGCATGGCGTGGAAGTAGGGCCGGGCGGCCGTGGCGGCGTAGGCGGCGCCCAGGGCGGTGGCCAGGACGCCGGTGGCCCGGGGCGGGCGCCCGGCCGGGCCGGGGCCCGGCAGACCGGGGGCGGCTGCTGCCCGCCGGCCTGCCGGGAGTCGGGTGCGGCGGTGGGTGACCAGCCACGTCAGCGCCCCCGTCGTCGCGAGGGCCGCCGACGGGGCCAGGACCGAACCGCCGGTGGTCTCCCGGCGGGAGACGGCCGTGACCGCGAGGGTGTGCGTGCCGAGCAGCGCGGCGGAAGGCAGCGCGGCCCGGGTGCCGCCGCCGGTGGCGGCCGCGCCCAGGAGCAGGTCCAGTCCGCGGGCGGCGGCCATGGCCGCGGGACCGGCGGGCGTGTGCTTCAGCGCGAGGTCGTAGGCCCAGACGGTCGCCGCCAGGGGCGCGGCCACCGCGAGGGCGGGGCGTCCCGCACCGGCTGCGAGCGCCAGTCCGGCACCGGTGAGGGCACCGGCGGCGGTGAGGGCGGCGGCCGGGCGGATGCGGCCGGAGGGGAGCGGGCGGTGCGGGCGCTCCACGGCGTCCTCGGCGCGGTCCGCCCAGTCGTTCAGGGCCATGCCGGCCTCGTACAGGCACAGGGAGGACCCGATGGCGAGCAGCGTGCGGGGTCCGGGGCGCGTCCCGGTCGCCGCCGCGCCGGCCAGGGCGTCGCCGGGGACGGTGAACAGCGCGGGCAGGCGCAGCAGTTCGGCCCAGGCGCCCGCGCGGCCGGAGCGGGGGCGGGAGGTGCGGAGCGTGGGGCCGGGCAGGGGCGTGGTGGTGTCCCCGAGGGCCGGGCCGTCTACCGCCTTCGCCTCGCCTGCCGCCGTCGACCCGGCCGGCGCGGGCGTGTCCCGCGCCGGGGCGGCCGTGCGGCTCACCGCTGCGTTCCGTGATCGTCGGCGTCGTCCCGCAGCCGCCCGGCGAAGCGCCTCAGTTGCGCGTACTGCTCGGCCAGCGAGGACGGGCCGTCCCCCACCGGGTCCTTGAAGTAGAAGCCCAGCTCGCTCAGCGGACCGGACAGGCCCCTCTCCCGGGCGCGGGCGACCAGTCGGGCCAGGTCGAGGACGAGCGGCGCGGCGAGCGCGGAGTCGCAGCCCTGCCAGGTGGTCTGCAGGATCATGCGGGCGCCGAGGAAGCCGTCGAAGGCGATGTGGTCCCAGGCCGTCTTCCAGTCGCCGAGCGCGGGTACGTCGTCGATGTGGACCTCGCCCTCGGGGGTGGTGCCGAGGGTGTCGGCGAGGACGCGTTCCTTGCCGGCGTTCTTGGCGGCGGCGGCCGCGGGGTCGGCGAGGGCGGCACCGTCGCCGCCGCCCAGAAGGTTGGTGCCGGACCAGGCGCGCACGGCGAGGGCGCGCTGCAGGAACATCGGGCCGAGCACGGAGCGCAGCAGGGTCTGCCCGGTCTTGCCGTCGCGGCCCGCCCAGGGCAGGCCGGATGCCTCCGCCGGCGAGGCCAGCGCCGGGTGGTGCAGCCCCGTGGAGGGGGTGAAGTTGACGTAGGGGCAGCCGGCGCGCAGGGCGGCCGCCGCGTAGAGGGAGCTCGGCGGCAGGGAGCCTTCGGCGGGAGCGGGCTCGGTGGAGGCGGGCTCGGTGGAGGCGGGCTCGGTGGAGGCGGGCTCGGTGGAGGCGACGTTCACCACGACGGCGCCCGCGAGGCCCTGGCGGCGCACGAAGTCGCGGATGTCGGCCGCGAACACGTCGATCGGTTCGTCCTGGGTGCGGTCCGAGCCGTCGTCCGTGTCGCCGGGCAGGGGACCGCCGGGCCTGATCTCCCGGTCGGCGGCGACGAGTTCGGCGTGCACGGCGGACGGCAGGCTGTGCGGCAGGACGCCGCCGGCGGCGAGGTGTTCGGCGCGTTTGGGCAGCGGGCAGTCGACGGTGTCGTGGCCGCCGAAGACGAGGGACGACAGCGGCGGCAGGCCGCACGAGGTGAAGGGAGGGGTCTCGGTGACCATGCCGGTCGGCGGATGGAGTCCGGCGGCGACGGCGGCGCAGCCCGCGATCGCGGTCGTGGCCACGGATCCGCGCGCCCCGATGAACCAGACGCCGAAGCGCGGGTCCGGGGAGGAGGAGGTGGGCAGGGACGGTTCGGCGGACATGGGCAGCCTCCTTGTCGTACGCGAACCAGGTGCGAGCGCCGGAAGCGGACCAGCGGGGTGCCGGGCGTGAAGGCCCGGCGGGACGGCGGGCGGAGGTCCGGCGTCCTCCGCCCGCCGCCGTTCTAGTCGCCCTTGGCGGGCAGTTCCTTCAGTTGGATGTTGCGGAAGGAGACCTGGTCGTCGGCGCCGTGGTTCTGGAGGCCGATGTGGCCGTCGGTCAGGCTCCGCTCGGGGTCCTTGTTGGTGAAGTCGTTGATCTTGACCCCGTTGAGGAACACCTGGAGGCGTTCGCCCTGGACCTTGATCTCGTAGGAGTTCCACTGGCCGGGCGGACGCAGGACCTGGTCACGGGCCTTGATGTTCGCCGACTTGAACGAGTAGACGGAGCCCGTGGTGCGGTCGGGCGCGTCCGTGGCGTCGATCTGGATCTCGTAGCCCTTGTTCACCGCGGACCAGGGGTCGTCGGAGGCCGGGAAGCCCACGAAGATCCCGGAGTTGTCGTCGCCCCGCATCTTCCAGTCGAGCTTGAGGGAGTACGACGTCAGCTCCTTGGCCTGGTACCAGAGCAGACCCATGCCGCCCTCGGACACCAGGGTGCCGTCCTTGACGTCGAACGTGCCGGGGCCGGCCTGCTTCCAGCCGTCCAGGGTCTGGCCGTTGAAGATCTTCCGGTGGTCCTTGCCCGGCTTGCAGTCCGCCTTGACCTGGCCGGTGGCATACTGCAGACCGCCGAGCAGATGGGTGCGGAAGGCCTCTTCGGCGTAGGACTCCTTGGTGTGGCCGCCGCCGGTGTAGAAGGAGCGGCCGCCGCCGTAGCTCTGGCACCAGGCGATCGGGTGGTCGCCCTTCATGGTGCCGCCCTGGTACGTCGTCTCGTCGAGGGTGACGAGGACCTTGGCCTGCTCACGCGGGTTGGTGCGGTAGTTGTACCACTCGTCGGTGCGCTCCCACGCGTCGTCCAGGTGCGCGGTGGACGGGTGGTCGTGGTCCTCGACGCGCACGGTGGCCTTCTGGATGGCCGGGTGCGAGTCGAAGTGGGCGCCGACGAGACCGCCGTAGAACTCCCAGTCGTACTCGGTGTCGGCGGCGGCGTGGATGCCCAGGTAGCCGCCGCCGTTCTTGACGTAGTTCTCGAACGCGTTCTGCTGGTCGGCGTTCAGGACGTCACCGGTGGTGGACAGGAAGGCCACCGCGTCGTACTTGGCGAGGTTGGCCGTGGTGAACTGCCGGGCCTCCTCGGTCGCGTCGACGGTGATGCCGGCCGGGCCGCCCAGTTCCTTCAGCGCGGCGACGCCCTGCGGGATGGAGTCGTGGCGGAAGCCGGCGGTCCTGGAGAAGACCAGCACCTTCTTGCCGCCCTTGAACGGCTGGGTGGAGAACTCGAAGTCGTCCACGTCGTACAGTGCGCCGTCGCCGCCCCTGAAGACCAGGTAGATCTCCGTGGTCTTCTTCGGCAGCGACCGCAGCGGCACGTCGATGTTCTGGAACGTCTCCCAGCCGCCGGTCGGCGGGATGTACGCCGAGCCGTGCAGCTTGCCGTCGGGCGATCCGGTGCGCAGTTCGACGAAGCCGCCGGCGCCGCCGGAGGAGGCCCGTACGGTCATCTTCTTCTGCCCGTCGAACCGGTAGGGGCTGAAGGAGATCCAGTCGCCGTCGTCGATGTCGCCGACGGTCTTGCCGCCGTTGGCGCCGGTCTTGTCGTAGGTCTTCACGCCCGACTGGGTGGTGAAGTGCTCGGCCTGGCGGTGCAGCGGCTGGAGCACGGTGCGGGCGGTACCGGTCAGGGCCTCCTGGCCGTTGGCCCCGCCGTCGGTGTAACCGGCCCCGACGACGCCGTAGATGTTGGCGTTGGGGTCGTGACCGCCGTCGCCGGCAGGCGGCTTGAGGGTGCCCTCACAGCCCGTCTCGCTGGTCAGCTCGTGGGCGTGGGAGTCGTGGCCGAGGCTGTAGGCGACCTTGACCTTGGAGCAGTCGATCTTCTCCTCGGGGTCGGTGACCTTCACCTTGAACGGGACGGGCTCGCCGAAGGCGGCCAGGCTGCCGTTGCCCGGGACCTCGATCTTCACCTTGGGTTCGGTGTTGCCGACCACGATCCGGGTGCTGGCGTTACCGGTGTTGCCCTCGGGGTCCTTCGCGGTGAAGGTCGCGGTGTAGGTGCCGACCTTCTTGTACTTGTGGGTGGGCTTGAGGCCCTCGCCCTTGGTGCCGTCGCCGAAGTCCCAGCTGTAGGTGAGGTCCGGGGAGTCGGCGTCCTTGGCGGAGCCGGTGAAGGCGACCTTGAGGCCGGCCGCGCCGGACGTCTTGTCGGCGCTCACCTCGGCGATCGGGGAGAAGCCGTCCTCGGCGTTCTCGATCCGGTACAGCGCGGAGTTGTCGTCGCCCTGGAACCAGGAGACGCCGTAGTCCAGGACGTAGAGCGCCCCGTCGGGGCCGAACTCCATGTCCATGATCTGGGTGCCGGTCCACGGGAAGTCATTGATCTTCGCGACGGAGCCGTCCGCGTTCTGCTCGATCCGCTTGATCCAGCGGCGGCCGAACTCGCCCGCGAAGAAGTCGCCGTCGTACGCCTCGGGGAACTTCACACTGGAGTCGAGCTCGGGGTCGTAGCGGTAGACCGGGCCGGCCATCGGGGACTCGGAGCCGCTGCCGAACTCGGGCACGGAACCGCCGTCGTACGGGATCCAGGCGGCCTGGGCGGGCGGCAGGTCGACGAGGCCGGTGTTGTGCGGCGAGGTGTTCTTCGGGGCGGCGCAGTCGAACGTCTCACCGGAGGTCTTGGTGGCGAAGTCGTAGTCGACGTAGGCGTCGTTGTCGCCGGTACAGAACGGCCAGCCGAAGTTGGCGGCCTCGGTGACCTTGGCGAACTCGACCTGTCCCGCCGGGCCCCGCTTCGGGTCGGCGGCGCCGGCGTCGGGGCCGTATTCGCCGACGTAGACGGTGCCGGTCTTGTCGTCGACGCTCATGCGGAACGGGTTGCGGAAGCCCATCGCGTAGATCTCGGGACGGGTCTTCTCGGTGCCGGGGGCGAAGAGGTTGCCCTCCGGGACGGTGTACGAGCCGTCCTCGGCGACCTTGACGCGCAGGAGCTTGCCGCGCAGGTCGTTGGTGTTGCCGGAGCTGCGGCGGGCGTCGAAGGCCGGGTTGCGGTCCGGCCGCTCGTCGATCGGCGTGAAGCCGTCGGAGGCGAAGGGGTTGGTGTCGTCGCCGGTGGACAGGTAGAGGTTGCCCTCGGCGTCGAAGTCGATGTCGCCGCCGACGTGGCAGCAGGTGCCGCGGGAGGCCGCGACGTCCAGGACCTTCTTCTCGCTGGCCATGTCCAGCGTGCCGTTGGGGTTGAGGACGAAGCGGGAGAGGCGGTTGACGCCGTCGAACTTCGCGAAGTCCGCGGCGGTGCCGGTCTCCGGGGCGTCGCCCGCGGGGGTGTCGAGCGGCGGGGCGTAGTAGAGGTAGACCGCCCGGTTTTTCTTGAAGTCCGGGTCGATGCCGACGCCCTGCAGGCCCTCCTCGTCATGACTGTAGACGGGGATCTTGCCGGCGATCTTGGTGACACCCGCCTGGTCGGTGAGGCGCAGCGTGCCGTCGCGCGAGGTGTGCAGGACGCTGCGGTCGGGGAGCACGGCGAGCGACATCGGCTCGCCCGTCTCGGGCTCGCCCTTGGCGAGCGGTACCTGCTGGAACTGCCCCTCGGCGGCTGCCGGTTCATCATGTTCCGGGTGCCCGGGGTGAGCGCCGGCGACGGTCGCCGGGGCCCCCACGGCCAGCATCAGGCCGGTGAGCAGGGCGAGGGCGGTGCGAAGTCTGGGACGCCTCGTGGTGTGGGTGGATGTGAGTCTGCTTCTGTGCACGAAGTCCCTCCGGGAACGGGGTGGGGCCGTACGGAACGGGTGCGAAGACGTGCGGTGCGGGCGCCGGGGTGCGACGTCACCCCGGCGGCGTGGGTGTCCTGGACACTTCAGGGACGGTAACCGCGTTCATCCGGAACGAACACCCCTTGGAACGGGGCCGGTTGCACTTTTCCCCAACGCAGGACAAAGCGGGATCCGGGCAGGCCGGGCCGGGGACCGGCGGATTTTCCGGCCCCCGTCCCCGACCTGCCGTCGGGCATGCGGTTCAGCTGTTGAACGCCGCGTCGAAGGAGGCCGACGGCGGGTCGAAGTCGTATGCCTTCAGCCGGGTCAGCGCCTCCGGGGCGCCCTGGAGCCGGTCCATGCCGGCGTCCTCCCATTCCACGGAGATCGGGCCCTGGTAGTCGATGGAGCGCAGCATGCGGAAGACGTCCTCCCAGGGGACGTCCCCGTGTCCGGCGGAGACGAAGTCCCAGCCGCGCCGGGGGTCGCCCCAGGGCAGGTGGGAGCCGAGGCGGCCGTTGCGGCCGTCGAGGCGCTTGCGGGCCTCCTTGCAGTCGACGTGGTAGATCCGGTCGCGGAAGTCCCACAGGAAGCCGACCGGGTCGAGGTCCTGCCACACGAAGTGGGAGGGGTCGAAGTTGAGCCCGAAGGCCGGCCGGCGGTCGACCGCGTCCAGTGTGCGGACGGTGGTCCAGTAGTCGTAGGCGATCTCACTGGGGTGGACCTCGTGCGCGAACCGCACGCCCTCGGCGTCGAAGACGTCCAGGATCGGGTTCCAGCGCGTCGCGAAGTCCTCGTAGCCGCGGTCGATCATCGACTCGGGAACGGGCGGGAACATGGCGACCAGGTGCCAGATCGCCGAGCCGGTGAACCCGATGACGGTGTCGACGCCGAGGAGGGCCGCGGCGCGCGCGGTGTCCTTGATCTCGGCGGCGGCCCGCTGCCGTACGCCCTCTGCCTCGCCGTCGCCCCAGATCCTGGCGGGCAGGATGGCCTGGTGGCGTTCGTCGATGATGGCGTCGCACACCGCCTGGCCGACCAGGTGGTTGGAGATCGCCCAGGCCTTGAGGCCGTACTTGTCGAGGAGGCTGCGCCGGGAATCGACGTAGGACGGGTCGGCGAGTGCCTTGTCGACTTCGAAGTGGTCGCCCCAGCAGGCGAGTTCGAGACCGTCGTAGCCGAAGTCGCGGGCGAGTCGGCAGACCTCCTCGAGGGGTAGGTCCGCCCACTGGCCGGTGAACAGCGTGAAATTGCGGGGCACGCGGGTCTGCCTTTCCTCAGGTCTTCAGGCGGTGATCGGCGTGTAGACGGAGTTCTTCTGGGCGCTCTCCTCCACCGCCGCCAGGACGCGCTGCACCTGCAGTCCGTCGGCGAAGGAGGGTTCGGGCGTGCGGCCCTCGGCGACGGCGTGGACCAGGTCGCGGGCCTGGTGCACGAAGGTGTGCTCGTAGCCGAGGCCGTGGCCCGGCGGCCACCAGGCGTCCAGGTAGGGGTGGTCGGGTTCGGTGACCAGGATGCGGCGGAAACCCGCGTGCGCTGCGGGCTCGGTGCCGTCGTGGTAGGAGAGTTCGTTGAGCCGTTCCAGGTCGAAGGCCAGTGACCCGCGTTCTCCGTTGAGTTCGATGCGCAGCGCGTTCTTGCGGCCGGTGGCGTACCGGGTGGCCTCGAAGGAGGCGAGGGCGCCGGAGGCGAAGCGGCCGGTGAACAGGGCGGCGTCGTCCACGGTGACCTCGCCGGCGCCGGCACTGTCGACGGCGGCCGGACCGCTGGTGGACGCCGCGGGCAGCGGCCGCTGCCTCACGAACGTCTCGGTGAGCGCGGAGACCCCCGCCAGCCGCTCCCCCGCCAGGTGCTGGGCGAGGTCGACGATGTGCGCGCCGAGATCGCCGAGCGAGCCGGAGCCCGCCTGCTCCCGGCGCAGCCGCCAGGTCAGCGGGAACGCGGGGTCCACCAGCCAGTCCTGGAGGTACGTCACCCGCACGTGCCGGAGGGTGCCGATGCGGTCCTCGGCCACCATCCGCCGGGCCAGCGCGGTCGCGGGGACCCGGCGGTAGTTGAAGCCGACCATCGCCGACAGGCCGTGCTGTCGAGCCTGTTCGGCGGCATCGGCCATCGCTTCGGCTTCGGCTACGGTGTTGGCGAGGGGTTTCTCGCACAGCACGTGCTTGCCCGCGGCGAGTGCGGCCGTCGCGATCTCGGCGTGGCTGTCGCCGGGTGTGCAGATGTCGATGAGGTCGACGTCGTCCCGTTCGACCAGGGCACGCCAGTCGGTCTCGGTGTCCGCCCAGCCGTGGCGGTCGGCCGCCGCGCGCACCGCGGTGGCGTCCCGGCCGCAGACGACGGCCAGTTCGGGGTTCATCGGCAGGTCGAAAACGCGGCCCGCGGTGCGCCAGCCCTGTGAGTGGGCGGCGCCCATGAAGGCGTAGCCGACCATGCCGACGCGCAGGGGTGGCTTCCCCGTCTCCGCCCCGTCCGACTGCTGCGGCTGTGCCATACGGATGTCCTCCTCGTCGTCGTGGCGGGCGGGGGTGGCCCCGCCCGGTGGGCCGGCCAGGCCCGTGGGGCGGGGCTCCGTCACTTGAAGCCGGTGGACATGTACTGGTCGACGTTCTCCTTGTCGACGACGGCCGAGTAGCAGGTCAGCGAGGTGGGGATCTCGAACTCGGCGAGGCCTCCGACGCCCTTGCCCTGGCCGAGGGCGCGGGCGAGGTCGATCGCGGAGGCGGCCATCGACGGCGGGTAGAGCACGGTCGCCTTCAGGACGCCGTTGTCCGCCTTGATGGCCTGGAAGGCGGAGAGCGCGCCCGCGCCGCCGACCATGAGGAAGTCGTCGCGCCCGGCCTGTTCGATGGCGCGCAGCGCGCCCACGCCCTGGTCGTCGTCGTGGTTCCACAATGCGTCGAACTTCGACTGGGCCTGGAGGAGTTGGGCCATCTTGGCCTGGCCGGACTCGACGGTGAAGTCGGCGGCCTGGCGGGCCACCTTCTTGATGTTGGGGTAGTTCTTCAGCGCGTCGTCGAAGCCCTGGGTGCGCTGCTTGGTGAGCTCGAGGTTGTCCAGGCCGGCCAGTTCGATGACGCGTGCGTCGGGGGTGTCCTTGAGCTTCTCGCCGATGTAGTGCCCGGCGTTCAGGCCCATGCCGTAGTTGTCGCCGCCGATCCAGCAGCGGTACGCCTGCGGGGAGTTGAAAACGCGGTCGAGGTTGACGACGGGGATGCCGGCGCGCATCGCCTTGAGCCCGACCTGGGTGAGCGCCTTGCCGTCGGCGGGGAGCACCACCAGGACGTCGACCTTCTTGTTGATGAGGGTCTCGATCTGGCCGATCTGCTGGGCGGTGTCGTTGGAGCCCTCGGTGATCTCCATGGTGACGTCCGAGTACGTCTTGGCGCGCTTCTCGGCGTTGTCGTTGATGGCGTTGAGCCAGCCGTGGTCGGCCTGCGGTCCCGCGAAGCCGATGGTGACCGGCTTGCCGGGCTTGTCGTCGGCGGCCGGCCGGTCGCTGGCGGCCGGTTCGGCGTCGCTCGGCTCGTTGCTGGTACAGCCGGTGACGAGGACTCCGGCGGACACGGCGGCGGCTCCGAAGAGCAGCCCTCTGCGGCTTGTGGAAGGCGTCTCTGGCATGGCGGTGAACCCTTTCGTCAGGTCGTGCTCGCGGTACGGCGCTGGACCAGCACGGCGGCGACGATGATCGCGCCCTTGGCGATCTGCTGGACGTCGCTCTGCAGGTTGTTCAGGGCGAAGATGTTCGTGATCGTGGTGAAGATCAGGACGCCCAGCACGGAGCCGACGATGGTGCCGCGGCCTCCGGTGAGCAGGGTGCCGCCGATGATCGCGGCGGCGATGGCGTCGAGCTCGTAGAGGTTGCCGTTGGTGTTCTGGCCGGAGCCGGCCAGAACGATCAGCAGGAAGGCGGCGATGCCGCAGCACAGTCCCGACAGCAGGTACAGGTAGAGGCGTTGGCGGCGGACGTCGATGCCGGCGAGCCGGGCCGCCTCCGCGTTGCCGCCGACGGCGACGGTACGGCGCCCGAAGGTGGTCCGGTTGAGGACCAGCCAGCCGATGGCGGTGACCGCCGCGAACACCAGGACCAGGGGCGGGATGCCGAGGACGTAGGCGTCGCGTTCGCCGAGGTCGAGAACGCTGTCGATGGTGACGACCTGGGTCCGCCCGTCGGTGATCTGCAGGGCGAGGCCGCGGGCCGAGGCGAGCATGGCGAGCGTCGCGATGAACGGGACCATCCCGCCGTACGCGATCAGCACCCCGTTGACCAGACCGCAGCCGACGCCGACGAGGACGGCGGTGAACAGGATGCCGGCGAACCCGAACTCCTGGGTGGCCACCGTGGTCGCCCACACCGAGGACAGGGCGACGATCGCGCCGACCGACAGGTCGATGCCGCCGGAGGTGATGACGAAGGTCATACCGACGGTGACGACGCCGATGACGGAGGCCTGGGTGAGGACGAGCTGGAGGTTGCGGGTGTCCAGGAACTCGTCGGGTTTGGTGACGCCGCCGATGAGGAGGAGTGCGGCGAGGACGCCGAGCAGGGACAGCGTGCGGACGTCGGCGCGGAACAGCACGGTGCGCCAGGCGGGCGGGGGGCCGGCCGGCGGCACCTTGTCGGTGCTGTCCCGCGGCGGGGAGACGGGCTGCGTCATGACGCCGGGCTTCCTTCCATGACCAGGTCGAGTACACGGTGTTCGTCGAGTTCCGAGGCGGGTGCCGTGTGGACGACGTCACCCTCCCGGAGCACCAGGACGCGGTCGGCGAGGCCGAGTACCTCGGGCACCTCGCTGGAGACGAGTAGGACGGCGAGGCCTTCGTCGGCCAACCGCCTTATGACCGCGTACAGTTCGGCGCGGGCGCCGACGTCGACGCCGCGGGTGGGTTCGTCCAGCAGCAGTACCCGGCAGCCGCGCAGCAGCCAGCGGGCGAGCACGGCCTTCTGCTGGTTGCCGCCGGACAGGGTGCGCACGGGCACGTCCGGGTTGTCCGGCCTCAGCGACAGTTCGCGGGTGGCCGCGCGGGCCGCGCCCAGCTCGGCGCCGCGGTCGATCCAGCCGGCGCGCGAGAAGCGGGACATGGCGGAGAGCGACACGTTGCGGGTGACGGACTCCAGCATGAGCAGGGCCTGCGCCTTGCGTTCCTCGGGGGCGAGTCCGATCCCGGCGCGGACGGCGGCGCGCACACTGCCCGGCCGCAGGGGGCGCCCGTCGACCAGGACCCGGCCGGAGTCCGGTTTGCGGGCGCCGTAGACCGTCTCCAGGATCTCGGAGCGTCCGGAGCCGACGAGCCCCGCGAGCCCGACGATCTCCCCCGGGCGCAGTGCGAGGTCGAGGGGGGCGAACTCGCCCTTGCGGGAAAGGTTTTCGACGGTCAGCACCGGTTCTCCGGTGGGTGGGGAAACCGGCCGGCCGGGGAAGACGTACTCGACGTCACGGCCCGTCATCAGGGCGACCACCTCGCGGGTGGGCGTCGACCTGGCGGGCAGCCCGCCGGCGACGGCGCGGCCGTCCTTGAGCACGGTCACCCGGTCGCCGATGCGCCGGATCTCCTCGAGGCGGTGCGAGATGTAGACGACGGCGACGCCGTCGGCGGTGAGGCCGTCGACGATACGGAAGAGGTTGTCGACCTCGTCCGGGTCGAGCGCGGCCGACGGCTCGTCCATCACGATGAGGCGCACGTCGTGCGAGAGCGCCCGCGCCATCGAGACGATCTGCTGCTGGGCGGCGGACAACTCCCCGACCGCGCGGCCCGGTTCGATCTCCGGATGCCCGAGTCGGGTCAGCAGCTCGGCCGTCGACTCCCTGGCGGTCCTGGGACGGACGACGAACCCAGCGGTGGTGGGTTCCTGGCCGAGGTGGATGTTCTCGGCGACCGTCATGTGTTCCACCAGGTCGAGTTCCTGGTAGATGGTGGCGATCCCGAGGCGCATGGCGGCGATCGGCGAGCGCAGGGTGACGGCTTCGCCGCGCCAGCGGATGGTGCCCGTGTCGGGCTGGTGGGCGCCGGCCAGCACCTTGATCAGGGTGGACTTGCCGGCGCCGTTCTGGCCGAGCAGGCAGTGCACCTCGCCGGCCTGGACGTCGAGGTCTACGCCGTCCAGGGCCCGGACGCCGGGGAAGGACTTGGTGATGCCGGACATGCTGAGCAACGGTGGTTCGGGTGCCATGCGGATTCCCCTCGGCGGGCGTGCGGGCCGGTGTCAGGGCGATCCCCTCGCGGGGAAGGTGTTTTCGGGCAGGCCGGGGTGCCAGGACGGTGCGGCGCTGTGTGGCAGGAACGGTGGGGGACGCGAACTGAACGGGTGGCGCGGGTCGTTCGGGTGGCTCCGAGTGGTTCGGGTGGTACTGGGCCGTACGTGCGGCGGGGCGGGGGTACGTGGTGCCGGTGCGCTGTTCCGTCGGTGGAAACGGTGGGTGCTCTGCGTGGTGGAGGGCAGAGCTGTTGCGTGCGGTGGAACCGGACTCGTTGCTGTGTACGGTGGAACCGGACTTGCTGTGTGCGGTGGAGCGGTGGCTGCTTACGCGGGTGAGAACAGGTGGTCGCTGATGAGCCGGGCCGCGCCGATGACTCCGGCGGTGGGACCCAACTCCCCCAGGACGATGGGCAGGTTGCCGGTCGCCAGAGGCAGCGACTGACGGTAGACCTGGGTGCGGATGGCGGCGAGCAGGGTGTGGCCGAGACCGGTCACGCCGCCGCCGATCACCACCAGGCCGGGGTTGAAGAAGCTGACCAGGCCGGCGATGACCTGGCCGGTGCGGCTGCCGCCCTCGCGGATCAGGTCGATCGCGGTGGCGTCCCCCGCGGCGGCCGCGGCGGCGACGTCGGCGGCACTCAGCGTGCCGTTCGTCTCCAGACGGCTCGCGAGTTCGGGGGAGAGCTGCTGCTGGGCTGCCTCCAGGGCGTCCCGGGCAAGGGCCGCGCCGCTGAAGTGGGCTTCCAGGCAGCCCCGGTTGCCGCAGGCGCACGGTCGGCCGTCGGGCACGGCCTGGATGTGGCCGATGTCGCCGGCGCTGCCCGTCGTACCTCGGTAGACCTCCCCGCCGACGACAATGCCGCAGCCGATGCCGGTACCGATCTTGACGCAGAGGAAATCGGGGACGGTGCGGGCGACGCCCGCGTGCTGCTCCCCCATCGCCATCAGGTTCACGTCGTTGTCGACCATGACCGGGCAGCCGAGATCCTGGCTGAGCGCCTCCCGTACGGGGAAACCGTCCCAGCCGGGCATGATCGGCGGTGCCACCGGGATGCCCTCGGGGAAGCGGACCGGGCCCGGGACGCCGATACCGGCGCCGTCGAACCCCTCCGCGAGCCCCGAGGCCTTCAGCTTCGCCGCCATGGACAGCACCTGCTCGAAGACCGCGACCGGTCCGTCACGTACGTCCGTGGGCTGGTTGATGTGTCCGAGGATCTCCAGTTCGGCGTTGGTGACGGCGACGTCGACCGAGGTCGCGCCGATGTCGACGCCGAGGAGTCGCAGGTGCGGGTTGAGGCGGATGTTGTGGGAACGCCGGCCGCCGCGCGAGGCGGCGAGTCCGTCGGCCACGACGAGTTCCGTCTCCAGCAGCCGGTCCACCTCCACGGCCAGTTTCGACCGGGAGAGGTCGACCTGGTCACCCAGCTGGGCACGGGAGTTGGGTCCGCCGTCGCGCAACAGCCTGAGCAGTCGGGCCTGATGAGCGTTCGCGGGCCGTGCCGTCATGCGTCTCACGAACCCCTCCCCGCCTCGGTCGGCCTCTGCGCGCCGGATTCCGGCCACGTGTGTGGCGTGCTTTCGAAGGGAACGTAGCAGCGGCTGCCGGAGGTGGGAAGAAGTCGCGCAGGAATTGCCCCCTACTTTTTCCACTCACAGGACAAAGGGGCCGGCGCGGAGCCGCTTCCCCGGGTACCCGCCGTCAGGACTTCGCCTGTTCGAGGTACGAGCGCCGGGTGTGCTCGGTGTGTTCGCGCATGAGCCGCTCGGCCAGCCGCTCGTCCCGGTTCACGATCGCGGTGATGAGATCGCGGTGCTCGGCCCAGGACTTCCCGCCACGCTGCCGGGCGACAGGCGTGTGGTACCAGCGCACACGGCGGCCGACCTGGGCGGCGAGTTCGGCGAGGACGGCGTTGCCGGCCAGTTCCATGATCTTGGCGTGGAAGCGGGCGTTGAGGGCGACGGCCTCGTCCACGTCGTCGGAGGCGACGGCCCGCAGACCCAGCGCCACGATCTCGTCCAGGGCCTCGATGCCCGCGCTGTCGGCGTTGAGCGCGGCGAGCCTGGCGGCCTCGGCCTCCAGCAGCGTGCGGACGGTGAGGAGCTGGTCGGCCTCCGCCTCCGTCGGCTCGTGCACGAACGCGCCCTGGGCGGGGCGCAGATCGACCCACCCCTCGGTGTTCAGCCGCTGGAGCGCCTCGCGCACGGGCTGCCGGGAGACGCCGAGGTGGCCGGCGAGTTCACTCTCGACCAGATGCTGGCCGGGCCTCAGAGCGCGGGTGGTGATGAGCTCGAGCAGTGCCTCGTAGACACGGTCGCGCAGCGGGCCCGGGCGTTCGAGCTTGGGCACCGCCCCCTGGGGCAGTCCGGTCGACAGCATCGCGGTCCCCCTCCTCGGCAGCCCCCGCCCGGCCGCACGGCCGGTCGTACGGCACCGCCAGTAGTGATTGTCTTTCGTCTACAGTCTACGGCGCGCAGATGCCAGGGAGAGGGAGAGTCGACCGCGTCACACCCGTACGAGGGATTCCGCCCGAGGCGTTGTCAGGGTACGAGCGGCTGCCGGAACACGAGGGGCCGTCAGGGGCAGCGGACGACCTGCCCCGCGTACGAGAGGTTTCCGCCGAAGCCGAACAGCAGGACCGGGTCGCCGGACGACACCTCGCCCCGCTCGACGAGCTTGGAGAAGGCGAGCGGGATGCTCGCGGCCGAGGTGTTTCCCGAGTCGACGACGTCCCGGGCGACGACCGCGTTGACCGCGCCGATCTTGAGCGCGAGGGGCTCGATGATCCGCAGGTTGGCCTGGTGCAGTACGACCGCGGCGAGGTCCTCCGGCGCGAACCCCGCCTTCTCGCAGGCCTGGCGGGCGATGGCCGGCAGCCGCGTGGTCGCCCAGCGGTACACGCTCTGGCCCTCCTGCGCGAACCGCGGCGGCGTCCCTTCGATCCGCACCGCGTTGCCCATCTCCGGCACCGAGCCCCACAGCACGGGCCCGATCCCGGGCTCCTCGGGGGTCTCGGTCGCCTCGACGACCGCGGCGCCCGCCCCGTCGCCGAGGAGTACGCAGGTGGTGCGGTCGGTCCAGTCGGCGACCTCGGACATCTTGTCGGCGCCGATCACCAGCGCGCGGCGCGCGGATCCGGCCCGTACCGCGTGGTCGGCGGTGGCGAGCGCGTGGGTGAACCCGGCGCACACCACGTTGACGTCCATCGCGGCGGGGCCGGGAATGCCGAGGCGTGCCGCGACCCTGGCCGCCATGTTGGGCGAACGGTCGATCGCGGTGGAGGTGGCGACCAGCACCAGGTCGATGTCGGCGGGAGTGCGGCCGGCCGCCGCCAGCGCCTTGGCCGCGGCGTGCGCGGCCAGTTCGTCGACGGGCTCCTCCGGGCCCGCGATGTGACGGGTGCGGATGCCGACCCGGCTCGTGATCCACTCGTCGCTGGTGTCGACCATGCCCGCCAGATCCTCGTTGGTGAGCACCCGGGCGGGCTGGTAGTGGCCGACGGCGGCGATGCGCGAGCCGATCATGGATGGGTCCCCCTCGTGTGGCGGTTGCGGGATTCACCAGTCTGATCAGTGACCCGCGGGTACGCCGACAGGTGATACGACAGGATTCGAGGGCCGGGCTTGTCGGCTTCGGTCAGGCCCGCGGACGCCGGGAGGCGCTCTTCGGCGCGTCCCGCGGGTGCGCCCGGACGTGCACGCCCGGGGGCCGGCCGTCATCCGGTGAACAGTTGGGTCGCCTTCCTCACGAGTTCGTACAGGCCGTAGGCGAGGGGGACGCCCACCCACAGCCAGGCGAAGACGATCAGCCCGCGGCGGCCGGGGCCCGCCGCGGCCGCGTCAGGCGGACTCGTGCTGCTCTCGCCGCTCATCGGCGGTCTCCTTCGTCTCGTCGGGCTTCGTCTCGTCGGGGCGGGACACGTGGTGCCGGGGGTGCACGGGACGGACGAGTTCGTTGGCGACGAAGCCGACCACCAGCAGCCCGATCATGATCATGAAGGACAGTCCGTACAGCGACGAGCCGTGCCGGCCCGCCTCCTCCTGCCGGTCGGCGACCCAGTTCACGATGAGCGGACCGAGCACACCGGCCGTGGACCACGCGGTGAGCAGCCGCCCGTGGACGGCGCCGACCTGATAGGTGCCGAAGAGGTCCTTCAGATAGGCCGGAGCGGTCGCGAAACCGCCTCCGTAGCCGAAGACGATCAGCCAGTACTGCTCGGTGGCCGCGCCGAGGGCGGAGAGCAGGAAGCCGGAGGAGAAGCAGATCAGGGCGACGGTCATCGCCCAGCGCGGCCCCTTGCCTTCCACGAGGGTGCCGCCGAAGGCGGCGGACAGGCCGAGCATCACGATGCCGAGCTGGAACGGCAGCGCGCTCTGGGTGCCGCTGAGGCCGAGCGCGGACTCGAGCGGCGGCTTGAACACGCTCCACGCGTAGGCCTGGCCGATGGAGAGGTGGACTGAGAGAGCGGCGGGCGGTACGAGCCAGCGACTCCAGCCCGGGGGCGCGACGGGGGGACTCATGAAACCCGGACGGTAGGGAGATCATGAGGCATTGAACAACCCCATCGGTCGACCGTATGCGGTGAACGGTCTGCGGTCTGCGGTCTGCGGTCTGCGGTCTGCGGCGAACGGTCGGACCGACCGGTTTCTTCAACAGTCGACCGATCGGGGCAGCGGGGGCCGGGTGACGGGCCGCGCGCAGCAGACCGTACGCGGACCCTTGCTGCACTCTCTTCCATACTGTAGACAATATTTCGTCGACATGATGCGGAATCCGATCCGTCGGCAGCCACCTCCGCGGTACTCCCTCGACCGAACGGAGCGTTCCCCAGTGAAAGTGGCAGTTCTCGACGCCGGGGCCATCGGCGCCTACGTCGGCGCCGCGCTCCATCGCGCGGGTGCCGATGTGCACCTCGTCGCCCGTGGACCGCATCTGGCGGCCATGAGGCAGTACGGCGTGTGGGTGCTCAGCCCGCGCGGCGACTTCACCGCCCGCCCCCACGCGACCGACGACCCGGCCGAGGTCGGCCCGGTCGACTACGTCTTCCTCGGCCTCAAGGCCAACGCCTACGCGGCGTGCGGGCCGCTGATCGCACCCCTGTTGCACGGCACCACGGCGGTCGTGGCCGCCCAGAACGGCATCCCCTGGTGGTACTTCCACCGGCACGGCGGCCCTCACGACGGTCACCGTCTCGAGAGTGTGGACCCCGGTGGCGCGGTCGGTGCGGTGCTCGCGCCCGAGCGGGCGATCGGCTGTGTCGTCTACGCGGCCACCGAGCTCGAAGGGCCGGGCCTGGTACGGCACTTGGAAGGGACCCGGTTCTCGGTCGGGGAGCCCGACCGCAGTGTCTCCGCGCGCTGTCTCGCGTTCAGCGGGGCGATGGTGGACGGCGGGCTGAAGTGTCCGGTGGAGCCGGAACTGCGCGGCGACATCTGGGTCAAGCTGCTCGGCAACATCTCCTTCAACCCGATCAGTGCCCTCGCCCGCGCGACCATGCGGCAGATGTGTCTGCACGGCGGCACCCGCAGGGTCATCGAGATCATGATGCACGAGACGCTCTCGGTCGCCCGTGCCCTGGGCTGTGAGGTCGGCGTGTCCGTGGAGCGCCGGCTGGCCGGTGCCGAGCGGGTCGGCGACCACCGCACGTCCACGCTTCAGGATCTGGAGCGTGGCAGACCGCTCGAGCTCGACGTGCTGCTCGCCGCCGTCGTCGAGCTGGCGGAGATCACCGGCGTGGAGGTGCCCACTTTGCGCACCGTGCACGCCCTCTCGGACCTGCTCGCGCTGAGGAGCGCCGCATGAGGAGCACCAGGAAACGCGACCGGAGCCCGAAGACCTATACCCGGCTCACCCATCCGCTGGTCCGTGACGCGCGGGACGAGCCGTTCCGGCGGGCGACCTGGGAGGAGGCCCTGGACCGGGCCGCCCGGGGACTCGGGGCCGCACGCGGCGCGTTCGGGATGTTCTCCTGTGCCCGCGCGACGAACGAGATGAACTACGTGGCCCAGAAGTTCGCCCGGGTCGTCATGGGCACCCACAACGTCGACTCCTGCAACCGTACCTGTCACGCCCCGTCCGTGGCCGGGCTGTCGGCCGCCTTCGGCTCCGGCGGAGGGACGTCGTCGTACGAGGAGATCGAGCACACGGACCTCATCGTGATGTGGGGTTCCAACGCCCGCTTCGCGCACCCCATTTTCTTCCAGCACGTGCTGAAGGGCATTCACAACGGCGCCCGGATGTACGCGGTCGATCCGCGGCGGACGTCGACCGCCGAGTGGGCGGAGAGCTGGCTCGGGCTGAACGTCGGCACGGACATCCCGATGGCGCACGCGATCGGCCGCGAGATCATCCACGCCGGTCTGGTCAACGAGGCGTTCGTCCGGCGGGCGACCACCGGCTTCGAGGAGTACCGGGAGCTCGTCGAACCGTGGACGCTGTCCCTCGCCGAGAAGGTGACGGGTGTTCCGGCCGCTGCCATAAGGGAGTTGGCGCATGCCTATGCCCGGGCCGAGCGCGCCCAACTGTGCTGGACCCTCGGTATCACCGAGCACCACAACGGCACCGACAATGTCCGCGCCCTGGTCAACCTGTCCCTGCTCACCGGCCAGGTCGGCCGCTACGGTGCCGGCCTGCAGCCGCTGCGCGGCCAGAACAACGTGCAGGGCGGCGGCGACATGGGGGCGATCCCCAACCGGCTGCCCGGGTTCCAGGACATCCTCGACCCGGCGGTCCGGCTGAAGTTCGAGTCCGCCTGGGACATCGTCCTCCAGCCGCGTCACGGGATGACCCTGACGGAGATGTTCGAGGCGATGGAGGACGGTTCGCTGCGGGCCGTCTACTGCATCGGTGAGAACCCGGCGCAGTCCGAGGCGGACAGCGCCCAGGCGGTACGACGGCTGAGCGGGCTGGACTTCCTGGTGGTGCAGGACATCTTCCTGACGAAGACCGCCGAACTCGCGGACGTGGTGCTGCCGGCGACCGCCGGGTGGGCGGAGACCGAGGGCACCACCACCAACAGCGAACGCCGGGTGCAGCGTGTCCGCAGGGCGCTCACCCCGCCCGGCGAGGCCCGCGAGGACATCGACATCCTGTGCGATCTCGCCGCCCGCCTCGGTCACGGCTGGAAGTACGCGGACGCCGAGGCCGTCTGGAACGAGCTCCGGTCGCTCTCCCCCGACCACCACGGCATGACCTACGGGCGGCTGGAGGAGCACCAGGGCATCCAGTGGCCGTGCCCGAGCACCGAGTCCCTCGAACCGCCTTATCTGCACGGCAGGTTGTGGGAACCGGACGCGCGGCGGCGGGGCAGGCCCGCACCGTTCGGGATCGTGCGGCACGATCCACCGGTCGACCTCACCGATGAGGAGTTCCCGATCCGGCTCACCACGGGACGACGGCTCGACTCCTACAACACCGGCGTCCAGAGCGGTGGTTACTCATCGCCGCTGCGGCGTGGCGAGTCCGTCGAGCTGTGTCCCGAGGACGCGGAGCACTACGGGGTGGTGGTCGGCGAGGAGGTGCGGGTGACCTCCCGGCGCGGATCGGTTCTCGCGCCGGTGTGGGTGGACACCGCGCTGCGGCCGGGCCTGGCGTTCATGACGTTCCACTTTCCCGACGAGGTGGACACCAACAAGCTGACGATCGAGGCGAACTGCCCGATCGCGGGGACGGCGGAGTTCAAGGCGTCGGCGATCCGGATCGAGAGGCTTCCGGCTCCCGGCCACGCGAACCGTCCAAGCCATCCGGCCCATCCGGCCCATCCGACCTATGGGCCCCATGGGCCCCAGGTGAGGTGACGCAAGTGGACCTGCGCTTCGGTGACAGCAGACCGACGGACGAGGAGCGGGCGGCGGTCGACGCGCTGCTCGGCCCTCCCGAGTCCTCGTGGGAGGGCGCCGACCGTACCGACGCCGATCTGAGGTGGGCCCGGGGCGGGCGGGAGGCCCGGGACCGCCGCGACCTGCTGCTGCCGGGGCTGCACGCGGTCAACGACCGGGTGGGCTGGATCAGCGAGGGCGCCCTGGACTACCTGTGCCGGCGGCTGACGGTGCCGCCGTCGGAGGCGTACGGGGTCGCCACGTTCTACGCGATGTTCTCGGTCCGCCCGCGCCCCGCGACGGTGCTGCACGTGTGCACCGACCTGGCGTGCGCGGCGGCCGGGGCCGGCGCCCTGTGCGCCGGGATCGCATCGCGGCTCGGGACCACGCCCGGGACCGACGGCACCGACCGCACCGGCGGGATCGGCGGCACCGGCGGGATGAGTGGGGTGAGCGTGGAGCGCAGCCCCTGTCTGGGCCTGTGCGAGCGCGCTCCGGCGGCACTGGCGATCAGGGCCGGGGACCCGGTGCGTACGGCGGTCTGCGCGCCGGCGACGGTGGAGTCCGCGGTGCTCGCGGCGACCGCGCCCGACGCGGCGCCCGAGGAGCCGCCCGCGGCGATGGCCGTGCCCCAGGCGGGGGACCCCACGCTGACGCTGCTGCGCCGGGTCGGGGTGGCCGACCCGCAGTCGCTGGACGACTACCGCGCCCACGGCGGTTACACGGCCCTGCGCCGGGCCTTCGCGCTGGGCCCGGCCGGGGTGATCCGGGAAGTCACCGACTCGGGTCTGGTCGGGCGGGGCGGTGCCGCCTTCCCGACCGGCCGCAAGTGGCAGGCCACGGCGTCCCAGCCGGACCGGCCGCACCATCTCGTCTGCAACGCCGACGAGTCCGAGCCCGGGACCTTCAAGGACCGGGTGATCATGGAGGGTGACCCGTACGCGCTGGTGGAGGCGATGACGATCGCCGCGTACGCGACCGGTGCTCACAGGGGACACCTCTATCTGCGCGGCGAGTACCCGCGGGCGCTGCACCGTATGCGGTATGCGATCGACCGGGCGCGGGCGCGCGGTCTGCTCGGCGACGACATCCTCGGCCAGGGCTTCGCCTTCGACATCGAGATCCGGCGCGGCGCGGGCGCGTACATCTGCGGCGAGGAGACCGCGCTGTTCAGCTCCATCGAGGGGTACCGGGGCGAGCCCCGCTCCAAGCCGCCCTTCCCGGTGGAGAAGGGCCTGTTCGGCAAGCCGACGGTGGAGAACAACGTCGAGACGCTCGTCAACGTTCTGCCCGTCCTGACGATGGGCGCCCCGGCGTACGCGGCGATCGGTACCGAACGGTCCACCGGTCCCAAGCTGTTCTGCGTCTCCGGCAGCGTCGGGCGGCCCGGCGTCTACGAGGTGCCGTTCGGCGCGACGCTGGGCGAGTTGCTGGAGCTGGCCGGCGTACGGGACGGGCTGCGGGCGGTGCTGCTCGGCGGGGCGGCCGGCGGTTTCGTCCGCGCCGACGAACTGGACATCCCGCTCACCTTCGAAGGGACCCGTCGGGCGGGCACGACGCTCGGCTCGGGGGTCGTCATGGCCTTCGACGACACCGTCCCGCTGCCCCGGCTGCTGCTGCGCATCGCCCGGTTCTTCCGGGACGAGTCGTGCGGGCAGTGCGTGCCGTGCCGGGTGGGGACCGTGCGCCAGGAGGAGGCGCTCGCCCGGATCGTGGAGCGCACCGGGGCCGACGCCGCCGGTGACATCGCCCTGCTGCGCGAGGTGGGCAGCGCGATGCGGGACGCCTCGATCTGCGGTCTGGGCCAGACCGCGTGGAACGCCGTGGAATCCGCCATCGACCGTCTGGGGGCCTACGAATGACCGTGACACCGCTGGGGATTCCCCGCCGCCTGCTGGAGTTCACCCTCGACGGCGAGCCGGTCCGGGCGCCCGAGGGGGCGACGGTCCTGGACGCCTGCCGGGCGGCCGGGAAGGACGTGCCGACCCTGTGCGAGGGCGACACCCTGGCACCGAAGAACGCGTGCCGCGTGTGCGTGGTGGAGGTCGAGGGGGCTCGCACCCTGGTCCCGGCCTGCTCGCGCGAGGCGGAGCCGGGCATGGAGGTGCGCACCGGCACCGAGCGGGTCCGGCACAGCCGCAAGATGGTCCTGGAACTGCTCGCGTCCTCCGTCGACCTGTCGACGACCCCGCGGGCCGCCGAGTGGATCAAGGAGTACGAGGCGAAGCCGGACCGTTTCGGCCCGGACGCGGCCCGCCTCGACGAGGAGCCGAGGGTCGACAACGACCTGTACGTGCGCGACTACGGCAAGTGCATCCTCTGCTACAAGTGCGTGGACGCCTGTGGCGACCAGTGGCAGAACTCCTTCGCGATCTCGGTCGCGGGCCGCGGTTTCGACGCCCGCATCGCGGTCGAGCACGACGGTCCGCTGACCGAATCGGCGTGCGTGTACTGCGGGAACTGCGTCGAGGTGTGCCCGACGGGCGCGCTGTCGTTCAAGTCGGAGTTCGACATGCGGGCGGCGGGTACCTGGGACGAGTCGGCGCAGACGGAGACGACGACGGTGTGCGCGTACTGCGGTGTGGGCTGCAACCTCACCCTGCACGTGCAGGACAATGAGATCGTGAAGGTCACCTCGCCGCACGACAATCCGGTGACCCACGGCAACCTGTGCATCAAGGGCCGCTTCGGCTATCAGCACGTACAGAACCGGGCCTGACCGGGGACCGACCAGGGACTGGGGACATGGGACGAGTCACAGAACGACGCAGGGTGGTCCGCATCCGGGACGGGGTGGTGTCCAGCCGCCCGGACACGCTCGTCGCCGAGGAGCCCCTGGAGATCCGGCTGAACGGGAAGCCGCTGGCGATCACGATGCGCACCCCGGGTGACGACTTCGCGCTGGCCGTCGGCTTCCTGGTGAGCGAGGGGGTCCTGGCGACGGCGTCCGATCTGCGGAACGTCGTGTACTGCGCGGGCGCGCGGGCGGACGGGGTGAACACGTACAACGTGGTCGACGTGCAGACCGCCCCCGGTGTACGGATCCCGGACATCACGCTCGAGCGGAACGTGTACACGACCTCGTCCTGCGGCCTGTGCGGCAAGGCGAGTCTGGACGCGGTGCGCACCACGACCCGCCATCCCATCGCCGACAGCCCGCCGCTGCGCGTCGGTCCGGAGCTGCTGGCGAGCCTGCCCGACCGGCTGCGCGCCTCCCAGCGGGTCTTCGACCGGACGGGCGGCCTGCACGCGGCGGCCCTGTTCGACGAGGCCGGGGAGCTGCTGGACGTCCGGGAGGACGTGGGCCGGCACAACGCGGTCGACAAGCTGGTCGGCCGCGCCCTGCAGGGCGGGGACCTGCCGCTGTCCCGGACCGTCCTGATGGTCTCCGGCCGTGCCTCCTTCGAGCTGGCGCAGAAGGCGGTCATGGCGGGCGTCCCCGTGCTCGCGGCCGTCTCGGCGCCGTCCTCGCTGGCCGTGGACCTGGCGGCGGAGACGGGTCTGACGCTGGTCGGGTTCCTGCGGGGCAGCTCCATGAACGTGTACGCGGGTGAGGACCGCGTAGTCCTGAGGGCGGCGGCCTCCCAGGGCTGACCGGTCCCCGCGGCACGGCGGCGGGGTCCCTGCCGGCGGGGAGCGCCCCCTGCGCCGCGGGGGCCCCGCCTCGAACCCACGGGCCACCGCGCCCTGGTGCACGCGTCGGCGTCGGGACGGCAGGGCGGCAGGGCGGCAGGACGGCAGGACGGCAGGGCGGCAGGGCGGCAGGCGCCATGGACCCGGACCACTCCTGCCACTAACGTCCCGGAGCGTGCCCGACGACGCAGCGCCAGCACGCGCAGGAACACGCACGGAGACCCCGACACAGCCACCGTCACCGCCACGGACACCACCGCGGCGGCCACAACGGGGAGCAGACCCCTGGGCCGGCCTGGCCCTGGCCCTGTTCCTGGCCCTGGCCCTGGCCCTGGGGACCGTGCTGGTCCTCGGCCTCCCGGACCGCGACGACGGGCGGCAGGACGGCGGTGGTGCCTGCACTCCGCGCACCGTCGCATCCTGGGCCGAGGACGACGCCCTCACCTCCGAGTTCGCCCGCTACGGCGACGACGGCGCCCGCATCGACGACTGGACGGGCGGCGACGGAACGCACTCGGTGCGGCTGCCCGACGGCCGGCTGCTGTGGCTGTTCTCCGACACGTTTCTGGGCCGCGTGCACAGCCCGCCCAACCCGGTCGGCGAGTCGTACGCCTGGCGGGACATGACCGCGCCGATGGTGCGCAACTCGGCCGTCCTGATGCGCGACGGCCGGCTGGAGTCGACGCTTTCCGCCCCGCTCTTCCCCGATCCCGCCCCGGACCAGTGGCGCTGGCCGGTCGGTGCCCGGGTCGAGCCCCGCACCCCAGGTTCCACGGAGCAGGTCGTCCGCGTCCTGCTGTGGGTGCGTACGGCGGGGCGGTCCCCGTGGATCTACGGGGTGCCCACCGCCACCGAGGTCGCCACGCTCTCCCTGCCCGGCCTGCGCCTGGAGTCGGTGGAGACGGTGCTCGACCAGCGGGAGGTGCCCGATCCGTCCCGGCGGGTGCTGTTCGGCACGACCCTGGTCGAGGAGGACGGCTGGACGTACGTCTTCGGCGGCGACGACGGCCGGGCCGTGGCCCGCGAGGCCTCGCGGGCGTATGTGGCGCGGGTCCCGGAGGGCGGGCTCGCAGACCCGGCCGCCTGGGAGTACTGGGACGGCACGGCATGGCAGACCCGCGCCCGCCCGCACCCGGTGCTCGGGGACGGGCAGCACACCGGTGTGGGCAGCGCCTTCTCGGTGGTACGGGAGGGCGGGACGTATGTGCTGTTCACGATGGCCACGGGCGTCAAGGGGCTGACCACGGTGACGTCGTACTGGTCCTGCTCCCCCGCCGGGCCGTGGCACGGCCCGGCGAAGGAGTTCGGCCCCGCGCTGCCGCACGGCGGGACCGGCGCGTACAACCCGCAGACGCACCCGGAGCTGAGCGGTGACGGACGGCTGGTGCTCAGCTACGACGTGAACCTGCTCGAGCCGCCCGGCGCCGGCGCCGCCGCGATGCTCAGCCGGAACGTGTCCCTGTACCGGCCCCGGTTCGTGACGATCCGGCTGGGACCGGGACGGTGACCTCCCCGGCAACCGCCGGGGAGGCGGCCTCGGGCGGGCCGGCGAGGTCACGCGAGCGGCGTTTGGCGATCACCGCGCACACCATGAGCTGCGTCTGGTGGAACAGCATCAGCGGCAGCACGGCCAGCGAGGCCTGCGCACCGAACAGCACGCTCGCCATGGGCAGTCCGGCGGCCAGGGACTTCTTCGAACCGGCGAACTGGATCGCGATCCGGTCCGCCCGGCCGAACTTCAGCGCCTTGGCCCCGTACCAGGTCAGCAGCAGCATCGCGGCAAGGAGGACGGCCTCCACGGCGAGCAGTCCGCCGAGCCGGGCCGGGCTCACCTGGTGCCAGATGCCCTCGACCATGCCCTGGCTGAACGCGGTGTAGACGACGAGCAGGATCGAGCCCCGGTCGACGAGCCCGAGCACCTTGCGGTGGCGAAGGACGAACTCCCCCACCCAGCGGCGCAGCACCTGCCCGGCGACGAACGGCACCAGCAGTTGCAGCACGATCTTCGTCACCGAGCCGGCGGAGAACCCGCCGGCGCCCAGGCTCCCGTCGCTGCCCCCGCCCCCGCCGAGCAGCGCCGCCGCCAGCAGCGGGGTCGCCACGATGCCGGCCAGTGAGGAGAAGGAGCCGGCGCAGATCGCGGCGAGCACGTTGCCGCGGGCGAGGGAGGTGAAGGCGATCGACGACTGGATGGTGGACGGGACGAGGGTGAGGAAGAGCAGGCCCTGATAGAGGGGCTCGCTCAGAATCCCGGCCGGGACGAAGCCGCGGGCGGCCAGGCCGAGCAGCGGGAAGACGACGAAGGTACAGGCCAGGACGGTGCCGTGAAGCCGCCAGTGCCTCAGTCCGTCCAGTGCCTCACGGGTGGAGAGGCGGGCTCCGTAGAGGAAGAAGAGGAGGGCGATGGCCGCGGTGGAGGCACCGGAGGCGATGTCGGCGCCGGTGCCTCGCGCCGGGAGCAGCGCGGCCAGGCCCACCGTCCCGAGCAGGAGCAGGATGTACGGGTCGACCGGCATCCGGCTCGGCCAGTGCGGGCGTTTCACGGTGTTTCACTTGCTCCACTCACTCGGGAACGCACTCCGGCGCGCGCTCGGGTCCACTGGGTTCCGCCGGGACGCCCCCGTACGGGCACGCGGAGCCCCTCCCCATCCTGCTCCCTCCCTCCGTGATCGGGAATCCCGTATACCGCTCTCACTGTCATCACGTATCGCGATAGCCGCGTTAGTCTGCCGGGATGGCGGACGCGATGTACGACCCGACGCAGCTGCGGACCTTCCTGTCCGTGGCGCGGACGCTGTCCTTCACGCGGGCGGCGCGCCGTCTCGGGCTGCGGCAGTCGACGGTCAGCCAGCATGTGCGGCGGCTGGAGGACGCCACCGGGCGGCAGCTGTTCACCCGGGACACGCACTCGGTGGAGCTCACCGGGGACGGCGAGGCGATGCTGGGCTTCGCGCGGCGGATCCTGGACGTGCACGAGCAGGCGGCGCAGTTCTTCACCGGCACCCGGCTGCGCGGCCGGGTGCGGTTCGGCGCGTCGGAGGACTTCGTCCTGACCCGGCTGCCGGAGATCCTGGAGCGGTTCTGCCACGAGCACCCAGAGGTCGATCTGGAGCTGACGGTCGAGCTGTCGGGCACGCTGCACGAGAAGCTGGCCGCGGGCGAGCTGGACCTGGTGCTCGCGAAGCGGTGGCCGAAGGACCCACGGGGCGATCTGGTGTGGCACGACGAGCTGGTGTGGATCGGTGCGCAGGGGCTGCGTCTCGATCCCGGCCGTCCGGTGCCGCTGATCGCCTACCCGCCGCCGGGCATCACCCGCGAGCTCGCGCTGCGGGCGCTGGAGCGGCAGGGCCGTGAGTGGCGGATCGTCTGCACCAGCGGCAGCCTCAACGGCCTGATCGCGGCGGCCCGCGCCGGGCTCGGCGTGATGGTGCACGCGCACGGGATGATCCCGCCGGGGCTGGTGCGGATGCCGGACCGGGCGGGGCTGCCGGAGCCGGGCCGGGTCGACTTCGTGGTGGCGCACGGCCGGCGGCACCCCTCCGCGCAGGGCGCGGCGCACGCGCTGGCGGCGGCGGTCCTGTCGGGTGGCGACCGCCTGCACCGCACCGGCGGCCGGGCCCGCTGACCGGGACCCGCCGACCGGGGTACCGCCCGGGATCCGGCCGGCGCAAGGCGGAGCGGGAGGGCCGCTCGGGGCCGTTCGAGCGGGCCGTCGAGGTGGCCGTCAGGTACGCGGACGCCGTCGAGGCGAAAGCCTGGGGCATCGGGCCCGGCCCCTCGGCGTCCCTGCGGATGCGGCATCAGCTGTTCGACAAACTGGTCTACGCGAAGATCCGCGACGCGATGGGCGGGAGGATCCGGCACGCCATGTCGGGCGGTTCGGCGATGGACCGCCGGCTCGGGCTGTTCTTCGCGGGCGCGGGCGTACATGTCTACGAGGGGTACGGGCTGACCGAGTCGACGGCGGCCGCCACCGCCAACCCGCCCGAGCGGACCCGGTACGGCACGGTCGGCCGGCCCATTCCGGGGGTGAGCGTGCGTCTCGGGGACGACGGCGAGATCTGGCTCAACGGCGGCACCGTCTTCCAGGGCTGTCTCAACCATCCCAGGGCCACCGGCGAGACCCTGCGCGACGGCTGGCCGGCCACCGGCGACCTGGGTTCCCTGGACGAGGACGGCTATCTCACCATCACCGGGCGCACGAAGGAGATCCTGGTGACCTCGGGCGGCAAGAGCGTCTCGCCGGGGCTGCTGGAGCAGCGGGTGCGGGACCATCCGCTGGTGAACCAGTGCATCGTCGTCGGCAACGACCGCCCGTACGTCGCCGCCCTGGTCACCCTGGACACGGAGGTGGTCGAGCACTGGCTGTCGATGCGCGGCGAGCCGGGCCTGTCATCGGCCGAACTGGTGCGGGACGCGGCGCTGGAGGCGGAGGTGCGGCGGGCGGTGGTGACGGCCAACACCCTGCTCTCGCAGGCGGAGTCGATCCGGACCTTCCGGATTCTGGCGCAGCCGTTCACCGAGGAGCACGGGCTGCTCACGCCGTCGCTGAAGCTGAAGCGCAGGGCGATCGAGAAAGCCTACGAGGAAGAGGTCGAGGCGCTGTACCGCACGTGAGGTAGCGCCGCACGGTGGTGCTCCGCGCCCCGGAAGTGCGCTCACGGCACACGAATTGTGCCGTCAGGAATGCATCACGGACGATGATCGTTGACCATGGGAGTTCCACCGGACCCCGACCGAAGGATCGAGAGCTCGTGAGCATGGTCCCCCCGATCACCCTGAACAACGGCGTCGCGATGCCCCAACTGGGTTTCGGCGTCTGGCAGGTACCGGACGCCGAAGCCGAGACGGCCGTCGCGGCGGCGCTGGAGGCGGGCTATCGCAGCATCGACACCGCTGCGGCGTACGGCAACGAGGAGGGCACCGGCAGGGCCGTCGCCGCCTCGGGCGTTCCCCGCGAGGACCTCTTCGTCACCACCAAGCTCTGGAACGACGCCCAGGGGTACGACGCCACCCTGCGCGGTTTCGACGCCTCCCTGTCCAAGCTCGGCCTGGACTACGTGGACCTGTACCTCATCCACTGGCCGACACCGGCCCGCGACCGCTATGTCGACACGTACCGGGCGTTCGAGAAGCTGTACGCCGAGGGCCGGGTCCGTGCCATCGGCGTGTCCAACTTCCTGCCCGAGTACCTGGAGCGCCTGCTCGAGGAGACGTCGGTCGTACCGGCCGTCAACCAGATCGAGCTGCACCCGCATCTCCAGCAGTCCGCCGCGCGGGAGTACCACGCGGAGCGGGGCATCGCCACGGAGGCATGGTCGCCACTCGGTCAGGGCAAGGACCTGCTGGAAGTCCCGGCGATCGTGGCCATCGCCCGCAAGCACGGGCGTACCGCGGCGCAGGTCGTGCTGCGCTGGCACCTCCAGCTCGGCAACATCGTCATCCCCAAGTCGGTGACGCCGTCGCGGATCAAGGAGAACATCGACGTGTTCGGCTTCAGCCTGGACGCGGAGGACCTCGCGGCGATCAGCGCCCTCGACGAGGACCGCCGTCTGGGCCCGGACCCGGCGACGGTGAACTGACCTCCGCACCCGCCCGGGCCTTTCGGGCCACGGACACGGCGGCGGCCTTCCCCCTCCCGAGGGGGAAGGCCGCCGCCCCCCCCTGTCCGGCCGTTTGACCGGGCGGGGCTCGTCAGTTGGGCTGGCCCACGGGACGGACGACCACGGTGTTGACGTCCACTCCGGTCGGCTGCCGCATCGCCCACACGATCGACTCCGCGATCTGGTCGGCGGTGAGCAGATGGCCGGGCGGGAGGCTGCCGTAGGAGTCCCAGAAAGGGGTCTCCACGCGGCCGGGCGCGACGAGGGTGACCCCGACGCCCCACTCGGTGACCTCCCGCCGGGCATTCTCGGCGAGCCCGGTCACCGCCCACTTCGTCGCACCGTAGAGGTTTCCCGGCGTCGGCACGAACCCGGCGACGCTACCGACCAGGACGATCCGTCCGCGGGTCTCCTTCAGGGCGTCGATGGAGGCCCTGATCAGCAGGGCGGGGCCGAGAACGTTGGTCAGCACCATCTCGGTCCACCCGGCGGGGTCGCCCTCGGCGACCGAATCGTGGGTGGCGAAACCGGCGTTGGCGACGACTGTGTCCAGTCGACCGAATGCCTTCAGCGCGGTGTCGACCGCCGACCACACGTCGTCGTACTCGGCCGCGTTCCCGGGGATCGTCACCAGCCCTTCCGGCTCCCCCAGCTCCTTCGCGAAGCCGCGCAGCCGCTCCTCGCCGCGGCCCGTGACGGCCACCCGCTCCCCCGCGTCCAGCAGCCGCCGGGCCACTGCGGCGCCGATGCCACTGCCCCCGCCGGTGATGAGCGTGACCGGTGAGTCGGTCATGGATCCCCCTGTGTGTCGTCGAGTAGCGGGGAGTACATCACTTGGAGAGCGCTTCAAGTCAAGCTCGCGCCGCCGGACCGGGCTCTCGAGACCTGGTCACCCGGGCCGGACGGACGGCACGGGTCAGACCGGGCGGACGGCCGTGTGGACCGTGTGGGCCGCCAGGAAGAAGACGTCGGGGCGGTGGTGCAGGCTCGCCTCGTCGGCCGGGTCCAGGAGACGGTCGAGGGTGGCGCGGTCGTCGGTGTCCAGTTCCCCGGCGAGTCTGTCGCGGGTGCGGGTGAGGGTCGCGACGACGTGGGCACGGACGCGGTCGCCGGCCGGGGCGGGGAGGTCGAGGAGGAAGGTGCGGGAGCGGCTGTGGTGCAGTCCGGCCGCGGCCAGCAGGGCGGGCCAGTCCTCGGTGTGCGCGACGGAGCCCGGCAGTTCGGTGCGCATGCGGGTGAACCGGTCGGCCTCCACGGCGTCGATGCGGGCCTGGAGTCCCGGCCTGCCGATGCCGATGTCACGCGGCAGGTACCGGGCGGGCAGGCCGCCCTCCATGACGGCCAGCGTGCCGCCGGGCGCGAGCCGGGCGGCGAAGGCGGCGAGTGCGGCGCGCTGGTCGCCCAGGTGATGGACGCCGCGGCCGGCCCACAACAGGTCGGCCGGGTACTCCAGTTCGTCGAGCACACCGGGAAGTTCACCGGCGAGGGTGCCGAAGCGGTCGCCGGCGCCGTAGCGAGCGGCGCGCTCCGCCGCCCGTTCGAGCAGCGGGGCGGAGCCGTCGGCGGCCACGATGCGGGCGCCCTCGAAGACCTCGGCGAACAGGCACGAGATGACGCCCGGCCCGCTGCCCGCGTCCACGATCAGTCCCGGCTCCGTCACCTCCTTCGCGAGCCAGCCGAGGGCCCGTTCGTACAGGGGCGTGAACAGTTCGGCCTCCGATTCGAGCAGGGAGGCCCTCTTCGCCCAGCCGGTCCCGGTGTCCGTGGTGCGGTGGCCGTGGTGGTGGCCGTGCCGCTCGCCGTGCCGGTGCTCGCCGTGGGGGTGGTCGTGGTACGCCATGGGGGTCAGCCTCTCCGCTGGGATGCGGACAGGGTGGGCCGACGCACCGGAGAGAGGCCAGTATTGTTGCCGCTCCGGCAAAGCGGTTTCCCGAAATCGCCCGTACGGGCGTGAGGGATCCGCCGGGGAACGGGCGCGCGGCCCGGCCCCCGGCGGACCGGGGTCCATCGGTGGAACGGAGTCAGCCGGAGGTCGGCCGGCCGGTCGGACCGCCGGTCAGGGCAGCGTCGGGTACGCGTTTCGCATGAGCTGCTGGAACTGGGCCGAGAACCAGTGACCGGAGACCGGGGCGTCCGGCAGGGCGCCGGTGAGGTTGTTCCCGTTGCGCGGGGTGCCCGTGTAGGTCGGGTCGCACATCCGGTCGAAGCCCTTGCCCTCGTCGTTCGGGATGGCCTTGCTGGCCCCGTCGGACTCGCCCGGGGGCTTCATCCACACGTAGGCGTCGATACCGGTCTCCGGTGCCGCCTTCGGGCGTTCGCCGAGTCCGGCGCCCGACTGGTTGCACCAGTTGCCGATGTGGATGCGGCGGTCGTAGCGTCCACCGTCGATGTAGGTGTCGACGCTGGTCGTCGCGCCCGGTCCGGCGGGCCGGGCGGTGCCTCCCCAGCCGTTGCGGGAGGTGTCGATCAGCATGCCGATGTTCGTGCCGAAGCCGGTCGAGACGAGTTCGTTGCGGAAGGCCTGGGCGAAGCCCAGTTCGTCGACGTACCGGTTCCAGTCGACCCACTTGGACTCGCGGGCCGACTTGCCGGCCACGGAGTCGTTGATGGTGAAGTTGTTCTCTTTCAGCGCGCTGTAGTTGGCGGTGTTGGTGATGAAGCCGTGGACGTCGGAGGGGGTCGCGCCCTCGGCGGTGGCCGCGTCGTGGAACACGTCCGCGGAGGCGCCGAAGTTGTCGTCCCAGCCGATCCAGCCGTGGTGGCCGGCGTCGACGTAGTTGTACACGTTCCCCACGTCGCCGAGCTTGTTCAGGGCGTAGCCGACGCCCTTGACGTAGTTGCCGTTGGCCTTCATCACGTCGCACTGCGGCGTCGCGGTGGCCCGGCTGCCGGTGTTGGTGACGAGGTTGGGCAGGGAGTCGATCTCGACGGTGGTGACGATCCGCAGTGAGGCGTACTTCGCGTCGGCGAGGATCGCGGCGATCGGGTCGATGTACTCGGTCTTGTAGCGGCCGATCTCCGTCGGGCCGAGTTCGCCGTTGGAGGCGAGGGCGGCACAGTCACGGCCGGGCAGGTTGTAGATGACCAGCTGGATGACGAGTTCGCCGGAGCCCTTCTGCGCGAGTGCCGCGTCGAGGTGGTCGCGCAGGCCCATGCCGCCGTTCACGCCGTTGATGGCGGCGATGCGGTCCAGCCAGACGCCGGTGGGCTGGCCGGCGATGCGGTTGCCGCCCGGCTCGGCGGCGGCCTTCGCGGACCACTCGGGGTTCACGTACACTTTGGCGCCGCTGTACGGGTTGTTGACCCGGTCGCCGGGGCCGGTCGGATCGGTCGGGTCCGTGGGGTCGGTCGGGCCGCCGCCGTCGACGTTGCACGTGACACCGTCGAGGGTGAAGGTGGCGGGAATCGCGTTGCTTCCGCTGTAGGTGCCCTGGAAGCCGAAGCTGGCCGAACCACCGGTCGCCAGCGTGCCGTTGTAGGACTCGTTGGCGGCGGTGACGTTGCTGCCGGACTGGGTGACCTTGGCGTTCCAGCCGCTGGTGACCCGCTGGTTGCCGGCGTAGGACCACTTCACCGCCCACGACGACTTGGCGGCACCGAGGTTGGTGACGGTCACGGCTGCGGTGAAGCCGGTGTCCCACTGGTTCTGCACCTGGTAGACGACGGTGCAGGGGACGGCGGCGGCGCCGACGTCGCCGGGGACGGCGGCGTAGGCCGTCCCGGCGGCACCGGCGACCAGCGCCATGGCAGCGAGGAGCGCGGTTCTCGTGCGACTCATGAGTGCGGGTTTCCTATCCGTTGGGGGTGTCCGAAGAGGGCTGTCCGTCGGGGCGCGCGTGGCTCGCGCGCCCCGGTGCCGTACGGCGTGGGGGTGCCTCGGGGCTCAGGATCAGGACGGGGTCCGGTCCGCGGTCCGGGATGTTCGGGGGCCGGACCGGCCATGAGGGGTCCCACGGGAGTGCGCTGTCCCCGCGTCGGGGGTACGGGTGGTGCCGTCGAGCCGGGACACCGCGGATCCGGTGCCGGCGTCCCTCGGGGAGGCCGTGGCGGAGTGCTCCACCGCGTACGGCTGGAGCAGGGCTGAAAGTACTGAACGCGGGGGGTGCCGCATGAGCGACTCCTTGCAGTTCGGACGCGCCGTGCCGGACGCGTCGACTGATGGAACCGCTCCCACTGGTGCTCATGAAGCTAGCGCCAAGTGACGGCAAAGAACAGGGGAGTCGCTGACTTTCACTCAACTCGGACCATCGAATCTTTTCGACTCTCCACAAGGCTTGACCGCTCCTGACCCCGTCCCCACTATGGGAGCGCTCCCACTGGTTCAAGCCTTGACCTCTCCGAGTCGCAGGAGGAACCAGCACCATGCGCCCCCCACACAGAGGACGCCGTGGCGTCCGGCGACTGTGGACCGCCGCGGCGGCCGCTCTCGCGCTTCCGCTGACGATGCTCTCGTCAGGATCGACTCCCGCTCAGGCAGCGGCCGTTCAGTGCAGCGTGGACTACCGCACCAATGACTGGGGTTCCGGTTTCACCGCGGATCTGACCCTCACCAACCGCGGCACGGACAGCATCGACGGCTGGACGCTGACCTACGGCTACGCAGGCAACCAGCAGCTCGCGAACGGCTGGAACGGCAGCTGGTCCCAGTCCGGCAGGACCGTGACCGTGAAGAACGCCGCGTACAACGCGCGGATCGCGGCCGGCGACGCCGTCACCACCGGCGCGCAGTTCTCCTACAGCGGCAGCAACTTGGCGCCCTCGTCCTTCGCCATCAACGGCACCCCCTGCACCGGGGCCCACCAGCCGCCGATCGCCGTACTGACCAGCCCGGCGGCCGGCGCCGTCTACACACGGGGGGAGCCGGTCCCGCTCGCGGCGACCGCGGCGGCGGCCGACAACGCCACTATCAGCAAGGTGGAGTTCTACGACGACACCGAACTGCTGGGCACGGACACGAGCGCGCCCTTCACTCTTTCCGTCGCTGGATTGACCGTGGGCAGTCATTCGCTGACGGCGAAGGCGTACGACAGTCTGGGCGCCTCCGCGAACTCGACCCCGGTCGGCATCACCGTCGCCTCCGGCCCGGCCGTGGTGGCGACACCGTCCCAACTGGGCGTGCGACAGGGCGAGTCGGGCACGTATGAGGTGAAACTGTCGACTCGGCCGAGCGCCGACACCACGGTCGCGACGACCCGCGCGAGCGGCAACTCCGGTCTGTCGGTGAGCGCGGGCGCCTCACTCACCTTCACGCCGTCGAACTGGGACACCGCGCAGAGGGTCACGGTCGCCGCCGACTCCTCGGGCACCGGCTCGGCGGTCTTCGAGTCGTCGGCCCCGGGCCACGGCAAGGCGGCGGTCACGGTGACGCAGCTGGGTGCGACGAAGGCGTACGACGCGCGCTTCCTGGAGCTGTACGGGAAGATCACCGATCCGGCGAACGGCTACTTCTCGCCCGAGGGCATCCCGTACCACTCGGTGGAGACGCTGATCGTCGAGGCGCCTGACCACGGCCACGAGACCACCTCGGAGGCGTACAGCTATCTGCTGTGGCTGCAGGCCATGTACGGCAAGGTGACCGGTGACTGGTCGAAGTTCAACGGGGCCTGGGACATCATGGAGCGGTACATGATCCCGACCCACGCCGACCAGCCGACCAACTCCTTCTACAACGCCTCGAAACCGGCGACGTACGCGCCCGAGCTCGACACCCCCGCGCAGTACCCGGCGCCGCTGGACACCGGCGTCTCCGTCGGCCCGGACCCGATCGCCGCCGAGCTGAGGTCCACGTACGGCACGGACGACGTCTACGGTATGCACTGGCTCCAGGACGTGGACAACACCTACGGCTACGGCAACGAGCCCGGCAAGTGCGAGGCGGGTCCGACGGCGACCGGGCCCTCGTACATCAACACCTTCCAGCGCGGCTCGCAGGAGTCGGTGTGGGAAACGGTGCCGCAGCCCACCTGCGACGCCTTCAAGTACGGCGGCACGAACGGCTATCTGGACCTGTTCACCCAGGACGCCTCCTACGCGAAGCAGTGGAAGTTCACCAACGCCCCGGACGCCGACGCGCGCGCGGTGCAGGCCGCCTACTGGGCGGACCTGTGGGCGAAGGACCAGGGCAACGGCGGCGACATCTCCGCGACCGTCGCCAAGGCCGCCAAAATGGGCGACTACCTGCGCTACTCCATGTACGACAAGTACTTCAAGAAGGTCGGGAACTGCACCAGCCCGTCCTCCTGCCCGGCCGGCAGCGGCAAGGACGCCTCGCACTACCTGATGTCCTGGTACTACGCCTGGGGCGGCGCGACCGACACCTCGGCGGGCTGGGCCTGGCGCATCGGCTCCAGCCACGCACACGGCGGCTACCAGAACCCCCTCGCCGCCTACGCCCTCAGCTCCTACGACGCCCTGAAGCCGAAGTCGGCGACGGGCGCGCAGGACTGGGACAAGTCCCTCGACCGGCAACTGGAGTTCTACCGCTGGCTGCAGTCCGACGAGGGCGCCATCGCGGGCGGCGCCACCAACAGCTGGGCGGGCCGCTACGCGACGCCGCCGGCCGGGACACCGACGTTCTACGGCATGTACTACGACGAGAAGCCGGTCTACCACGACCCGCCGTCCAACCAGTGGTTCGGCTTCCAGGCGTGGTCCATGGAGCGGGTCGCCGAGTACTACCAGCAGAGCGGCGACGCGAACGCCAAGACGGTGCTCGACAAATGGGTCGACTGGGCGCTGTCCGAGACGACGATCAACCCGGACGGCACCTTCCGGGTCCCGTCGACGCTCCAGTGGTCGGGCAGCCCCGCCACCTGGAACCCGTCCTCCCCCGGAGCCAACAGCTCGCTGCACGTCACCGTCGCCGACTACACCAACGACGTCGGTGTGGCCGCCGCCTACGCCAAGACGCTGACGTACTACGCGGACCGCTCGGGCGACACCGAGGCCGCGGACACGGCGAAGGCACTCCTCGACGGCATGTGGGACAACCACCAGGACGACCTCGGCATCGCCGTCCCGGAGACCCGCGCCGACTACCAGCGCTTCGACGACCCCCTCCACGTCCCGAGCGGCTGGACCGGCACCATGCCCAACGGTGACGCGATCAACTCGTCGTCGACGTTCGACTCGATCCGTTCCTTCTACGAGGACGACCCGGCCTGGTCGAAGATCGAGTCCTATCTGGCGGGCGGCGCCGCGCCCACCTTCACGTACCACCGGTTCTGGGCCCAGGCCGACATCGCCCTGGCCATGGGCTCGTACGCGGAGCTCCTCGAATAGCCCCCGCCGGCGCTCCGTGTGCCGGCCCCGGCACCTGACGCCGGGGCCACGGCGGCCGGGCGGGCCCCCTCGCGCACGGGGGGGCCCGCCCGGCCGTCGCACGCTCCCCCGCTCCCCCGCTCCCCTTTCGTTTCCCCTCCCCCTCTCGTTTCCCCCCACCCCGAGGAAGGACTTCACCGTGCGAAGAACCCGCGTCCTCACGGCCGTGCTCGCACTGGCGGCCGGTCTACTCACGGGCGGCCCGCCCGCCCTCGCCGCCGCTCCCCCCGACCGGCCCGCCGCCGCGGCCGACGCACCGGTCCGGTCCGCGCTCGCCGCGGACACGTACACCTGGAAGAACGCCCGGATCGACGGCGGCGGCTTCGTCCCCGGCATCGTCTTCAACCGCAGCGAGCGGAACCTGGCGTACGCCCGCACGGACATCGGCGGCGCCTACCGGTGGCAGCAGGAGTCGAAGACCTGGACGCCGCTGCTGGACTCGGTCGGCTGGGACGACTGGGGGCACACCGGCGTGGTGAGCCTCGCCTCCGACCCGGTCGACCCCGACCGGGTGTACGCGGCGGCCGGCACGTACACCAACGACTGGGACCCGGGCAACGGCGCGGTGCTGCGTTCCTCGGACCGGGGCGCGAGCTGGCAGAAGGCCGGCCTGCCGTTCAAGCTGGGCGGCAACATGCCGGGGCGGGGCATGGGCGAACGCCTGGCCGTCGACCCGCACCGCAACAGCGTGCTGTACCTGGGGGCGCCCAGCGGGAAGGGCCTGTGGCGCTCGACCGACTCGGGCGCGAGCTGGTCGCAGGTGACGGCCTTCCCCAACCCGGGCACCTACGTGCAGGATCCGGGTGACACCTCCGGGTACGCCAGTGACAACCAGGGCATCGTCTGGGTCACCTTCGACGAGTCGACGGGCACGCCCGGCAGCGCGACCCGGACGATCTACGTGGGCGTCGCCGACACGCAGAACGCGGTGTACCGGTCGACGGACGCGGGTGCCACCTGGGAGCGGGTGGCCGGGCAGCCGACCGGGCAGCTGGCGCACAAGGGTGTCCTGGACACCGAGAACGGTCACCTGTACATCGCATACAGCGACAAGGGCGGTCCGTACGACGGCGGCAAGGGCCGGCTGTGGCGGTACACGACGGCGACCGGCACCTGGACCGACATCAGCCCGGTCGCCGAGGCCGACACGTACTACGGGTTCAGCGGGCTGACGGTCGACCGGCAGAACCCCGGGACTCTCATGGCGACGGCGTACAGCTCCTGGTGGCCGGACACCCAGATCTTCCGCTCCACGGACAGCGGGGCGACGTGGACACAGGCGTGGGACTACTCCTCGTACCCGAACCGGGAGAACCGCTACACCATGGACGTCTCGTCCGTGCCGTGGCTGACCTGGGGCGCCAACCCGTCGCCGCCCGAGCAGAGCCCCAAACTGGGCTGGATGACCGAGGCGTTGGAGATCGACCCGTTCGACCCGGACCGCATGATGTACGGGACGGGCGCGACGGTCTACGGCACGGAGAACCTGACGAACTGGGACCGCGACGCCACGTTCACCATCACGCCGATGGTGCGCGGCCTGGAGGAGACGGCGGTCAACGACCTCGCCTCTCCCCCGTCGGGCGCCCCGCTGCTCAGCGCGCTCGGTGACATCGGCGGCTTCCGGCACACGGACCTGACGAAGGTCCCGTCGATGATGTTCACCCAGCCGAACTTCACCTCCACCACGAGTCTGGACTTCGCCGAGTCCAGCCCGAACACGGTGGTCCGGTCGGGGAACCTGGACTCGGGGCCGCACATCGCGTTCTCGACCGACAACGGTGCCAACTGGTTCGCGGGCACCGACCCTTCGGGGGTCAGCGGCGGCGGCACGGTCGCCGCGGGTGCCGACGGCAGCCGTTTCGTGTGGAGCCCGCAGGGCGCCGGGGTGCACCACACGACCGGCTTCGGCACCTCGTGGTCGGCGTCCGGCGGCATCCCCGAGGGAGCGGTCGTCGAGTCCGACCGGGTGGACCCGAAGACGTTCTACGGCTTCAAGTCCGGGAAGTTCTACGTCAGTACGGACGGCGGGTCCACCTTCACCGCCTCCCCCGCGACCGGCCTGCCGAGCGGTGACAGCGTGCGGTTCAAGGCGCTGCCGGGCGCCAAGGGCGACATCTGGCTGGCCGGCGGGGCGAGCGACGGGGCGTACGGTCTGTGGCGCTCCACCGACGGCGGGCAGAGCTTCGCCAGGCTGCCGGGCGTCGACGAGGCCGACACCGTCGGCTTCGGCAAGGCGGCCCCCGGCGCCTCGTACCAGACCGTCTTCACCAGCGCGGAGATCGACGGCGTGCGCGGCATCTTCCGCTCGACGGACCGGGGGCAGAGCTGGACCCGGATCAACGACGATGCCCACCAGTGGGGTTGGACGGGTGCCGCGATCACCGGTGACCCTCGGGTGTACGGCAGGGTGTACGTGGCGACCAACGGTCGCGGGATCGTCTACGGCGACACCTCGGACACCGGGGGCGGGGACGACGGGGGTGGCGGGACCGACCCAGATCCCGATCCGGAGCCGACGGGTGCCTGCAAGGTGACCTACGAGATCACCAACCAGTGGTCCGACGGGTTCCAGGCCCAGGTCCAGGTGGCCAACACCGGCTCGGACGCCTGGAACGGCTGGTCACTGACCTGGTCGTTCACGGACGGGCAGCGAGTGTCGCAGCTCTGGAACGGGGCCCACACGCAGTCCGGTCCGGCGGTGACGGTACGCAACACCGACTGGAACGGCACCGTCGCGGCGGGCTCGTCGGCCGGGTTCGGCTTCACGGCGAGCCGTTCGGCGACGAACACGAAACCGGCGGCCTTCACTCTCGGCGGGCGGGCCTGCACGGTGACGTGACCGGCTGAGGAGCGGTGAGCCCGCGGGGCGCGTGCGGCCGGGTCGGCCGTACGCGCCCCGCGGTCCTGCTCGGGTTCTGTGTTGCTCGAGTGGTGTGCTCAGGGGGTGTAGACCGCCGGACGCGGCGGGGTCGGCATGCCGTCGCCGATGAAGAAGCCGGTGTGCGGCGGCTGGTTGTAGGCGGTGTTCTGCCAGGCCAGCGAGGTGCGGTACAGGGTGTCGTGCAGCAGGGTGGTGATCTTGACGTTGGTGTCGTGCGGGGTGGAGTAGACGCGCAGCGCGGTGTTGTCGCCGGTGCGCCAGACGACCTCCTCGCGCCAGTCGCCGAGGATGTCGCCGGACAGTACGGGGGTGGCCTTGGTGCCGTTGTTGGAGGCGACCCCGGATCCGGTCAGCAGGCGGGTGTCGGAGGAGGTGCCGTACTTGTCGATGCGGGTGCCGTCCAGGAGTTCGCGCACCGGGTCGCCGTCCCACCAGGAAAGGAAGTTGGCGGAGGACGGCTTGCGGCCCTTGGTGCCGCCGCCCTCGTCGCGGATGCTGCCGTCGGACGAGGACCACATCTCGGGGCCGGAGTTGCCCGACCAGATGTCACCGGCGACACCGCGTCCGTTGTCGCAGCAGGCGGAGAGCTTCCAGCGGACCGATCCGTTGGCCGGGTCGATGTAGAGAGCCGCGGGCTGGGAGGTCGACTCGGAGACCTTGTAGTACTCCAGGCCCGAGGTCGACGCGTCGAGGTCGCCGAGGTGCTGGGCGTCGCCATGACCGGTCTTCGTGGTCCACAGGCCGTTTCCGTTGTCGTCGACGGCCATCGCGCCGTAGACGATCTCGTCCCTGCCGTCGTTGTCGACGTCGCCGACGGACAGACTGTGGGAGCCCTGGCCGTCGTAGCCCTTGCCGCTGTTGGTGGAGGAGTTGGTGTCGAAGGTCCAGCGGCGGGTGAAGGCGCCGCCCCGCCAGTCCCAGGCGGCGACGACCGAGCGGGTGTAGTAGCCGCGGGCCATGATCAGGGAGGGCCGGACGCCGTCGAGGTAGGCGGTGCCGGCGAGGAAGCGGTCGACGCGGTTGCCGTAGGAGTCGCCCCAGGAGGAGACGGTGCCACGGGCGGGTACGTAGTCGACGGTGCCCATCGCCTTGCCGGTCTGCCCGTTGAACATGGTCAGGTACTCGGGGCCGGACAGGATGTAGCCGCTGGAGTTGCGGTGGTCGGCGGAGGAGCTGCCGATGACGGCGCCGGTGCCGTCCCGGGTGCCGTCGGCGGTCTTCATGGCGACCTCGGCCTTGCCGTCGCCGTCGTAGTCGTACACCTGGAACTGGGTGTAGTGGGCGCCGGAGCGGATGTTGCGGCCCAGGTCGATGCGCCACAGCCGGGTTCCGTCGAGCCGGACGCCGTCGACGATCGTGTTGCCGGTGTAGCCGGACTGGGAGTTGTCCTTGGCGTTGGTGGGCTGCCATTTGAGGACGAACTCGAGGGCGCCGTCGCCGTCGAGGTCGCCGACGGAGGCGTCGTTGGCCTCGTAGGTGTAGGAGACGCCGTCCGGGGTGGTGCCGCCGGCCGGCGGGGAGATCGGTACGTCCTTGTAGCCGGCGCGGAACTGGACGGCGTGCACGGAGTCGCCCTGCTCGACGCCGTTCACGACGGCGCGGACGGTGTAGTCGGCGTGGGACGGGGCGCCGGAGTGGAAGAACGTGGTGGAGCCGGTGACGGGGTTGGAGTTGACCTTCGTACCGGCCCGGTAGACGTTGAAGGAGACGTTGTCCGGGTCGGTGCCGAGCCAGCGCCAGCTGACCAGGTTGCCGCTGCCGTTGTACACGCTGACCACGCCCCGGTCGAGTGCCTCTACCTGCCGTGCGGTGGCGGCTTCGGCGGTGCCCGCGCCGAGCCCGGTGAGCCCTGCCGCGGCGAGGGCCACGGCGGTGAGGACCGCGGGGAGGGCGGGCCGGCGTCTGCGTGGCCCGTGCGGGTGTTTGTGCGCGTGCCTGTGCGGGTGCTTCACGGGATGAACCTCCAGGGAGGACGAGGGGATTCCGCCCCTCAGTCGCCGCCGGTCACGGCCTGGTTGCCTTACCCCGTACCGGAGTTCACCCGAGCCCACGACACGCCGAGCCGTCCGTGACAGCCGTCGTTCCCCCGTTCCCTGGCGCCGGTGACTTGCGGAAGGCCCGGAGGTGGAAGAGCGGATCGGGGCGGGGACGGTCCTGGTCGGGGAGGGCGGCGAGGCGGGCGGCGAAGGTGTCGGCGAGGAGGGAACCGGGGGACAGCGTGACGAACCAGCCCCGGCGCAGGTCGGCGATGGTACGGCGAGGGCTGCGACCCTGGCCGTGGCCCCGGAACACGGCCTGCCCGGCCGGGACCAGACCGTTTTCGGCGGCGCAGGCCGCCACGTCGGCGGCGGCGTCGCGCACCGGGCTGCGCGGACGGGCGGAGAGGACGGCGTCGATGTCGCTGCCCACGTTGTGCGAGGCGGCCTTGTCGACGGTGGTGACGTAGACCCCGCCGGGCCGCAGGACCCTGGCGCACTCCTCGACGAGGGCCCGCACATCCTCGGGGCCGGACTGCAGGTGCAGCAGCCACACGCTGACGGTGGCGTCGAACCGGGCGTCACCGAAGGGCAGTCGCCGGCTGTCGGCGCGCACGACGGCGCCGGGCAGACGGGCCGCCGCTCTCCGGGTCATCGACGCGGAGAGGTCGACGCCGGTCACCCGCAGGCCCGTGCGGGCCGAGGGGAAGCACCGGGTCACGATGCCGGTGCCGCAGGCGATGTCCAGCAGGTCGCGCGCCCCCGGGGGGATCAGGTCCAGCACCGCCTGCGCGGCGGCCGCGGCCCGGGGCTCACCGCCGCGTGAGGCGTCGTACCGCCCCGCTTCCTCGTCGTAGTCGAGCACACGCCTCAGTGTGCACCGTGACCGGGCGCCAAGTCCTCTACTCTGTGCGCCAGTTCAACATCCTTCGCGGTGACGGCGCCTCCCGCGCTGTGCGTGTGGACGGCGACGGACACCGTGTTGTAGCCGAGGGTGAGGTCGGAGTGGTGGTCGAGTTCCTCCTGCACCCGGGCGACGTGCACGACCATCGCGGTCGCCGCGAAGTGGGAGCCGAGCCGGTAGGAACGGGTGAGCCGGCCGTCGTCGAGCGACCAGCCCGGCAGGCCGGTCAGCCTTTCCTCGATCTCCTTCGGCGACAGCGGCGCGGCGGATGCGGCGGATGCGGCGGGCATGGGCTGTTCTCCTCCTCTGTCCCCCTGGCGGTCGGGTTTCCCTCCGCCCAGCGTGCCACAGGAGGTGCCGCCGGACCCTGCGCAAGAAGCCAGAAGGGGACAGGAGAGAGGGCAGGACGGAGGCCGGGGAGGGCGGCCGGGAGGTACGGCTCCCGCTTGCGGCGCCTTCTCGGCTACCGTCCCGGCATGAGCCCTCTCCTGCCCGGTACCGCTCCCGCCGCTGCCGAAGGCGTGGGTCCGCTGCTGCGGGCCTGGCGGGAGCAGCGACGGGTCAGTCAGCTGGAGCTCGCGCTGCGCGCGGACTCGTCCGCCCGGCACATCAGCTTCATCGAGACCGGCCGTTCACGGCCCAGCGAGCAGATGGTGCTGCGGCTGGCCGAGCACCTGGACATCCCCGTGCGGGAGCGCAACGCTCTGCTGTTGGCGGCCGGTTACGCGCCCCGGTTCCCCGAGACCCCGCTGGACGATCCGGCGCTGGACGCGCTGCGCGAGGGCATCGAGCGGCTGATCGTCGGATACGAACCGTATCCGGCACTGGTGGTGGACGCGAGGTACGACGTCGTGGCCGCCAACCGCGGGGTCATGATGCTGTTCGACGGCGTGCCGGAGTCGCTGCTGGTGCCGCCGTTGAACGCGGTGCGGCTCACGTTGCACCCGCAGGGCCTCGCGCCCCGGATCCGGAATCTGCGGGAGTGGCGCGGTCATCTGCTGGAGCAGATGGAACGGCAGATCGCGCTCCGCCGCTCCGCACCGCTGCGGGCGCTGTACGAGGAGGTCGCGGCCTTCCCGGTGCCGGAGTCCGGGCCGGATGAGGGGCCGGGTGAGGGGACGGGGGACACGGACGGGTCGCAGCGGTCCGCGTCCGTGGCGTACTTCGCGCTGCCGATGAGGATCGAGCACGGGGGCCGGATCCTGTCGTTCGTGTCGTCGATCTCCACCTTCAACACCCCGATGGACGTGACCGTCGCCGAACTGGCCGTGGAGACCCTCCTCCCGGCCGATCCGGCAACGGCCAAGTACCTTCATTCCTGGATGAGTTGACGTGATTTCAGGGCCATGTGCTGGAACAGCGCGAAGCCGGCCACGACGAGCGCCTGGAGAACCGCCCACACCGCGCCCGCCGCGCTCGGCTCGAGCCACAGCACGAGGGCGGCGCAGCTCACCACCGCCCAGGCCAGGTTGACCTCGATGACGGCCCGGACCCCGAGCGTCGGCGGATGCCTGCGCGAAGCCAGCAGCCCCACAGCGGCCGCGTACACCGCGAGGAGGGCACCGAGCCCGGACAGCAGGCCCGAGCCGACGCCGAGAAAGCGGCCGAGCGGGCCGGAAAGGGAGAGGTAGGCGAGTGCGTTGACGCCGGTCACGGCGGCGTCGAGAACCAGGAGCCGGTGCAGCACGGACTGCGGGCCGGAGGTCCGGGCCAGTGAGGCAGGCTGGGTCGCGGACATGACGAATAACCCTCCGTCGGGGTCGGGGTCGGGGTCGAGGTCGGGGCGGGATCGAGGTCGGGGTCGGGGTCGGGGTCTCGCCGGATCGGTGGTGGACTGCGGGTCACCACCGCGGGCTGGGTGGCGGGCCGGCGTGCGGGCTGGGTCGCGATGACCGCACATGCCATACGAGATGCCGGATATTGCATACCTTGCGCGCAGCCGGATCACGGGACGGATCCGGGCCGGATCCCGGGCCGGAGTGCGCCGGCCCGGAACCCGGTGCGTCCACGATCCCGCCCGCAGCGGGTCGCGGTCGATTACCTGGGACGTAATGACCCGGGCGCCCGGGAACAGGGGCGTCCGGCCGTCCCCCGTGAGAGGGTCGAGCGGGCATGGCAGACTGATCGTGTGGTCGGGGGCGTTGGGGAGACGTGGCGTGAGTGAACGGCGGGCCGCACCCACGGTGGGCCAAGTGGTACTCGGCAGGCGGTTGCAGGAGCTGCGGGAGACGGCGGGCCTCACCCGGGAGGAGGCCGCCCGGGTCCTGCGGGTGGCTCCCGCGACCGTCCGGCGGATGGAGACGGCCGAGGTCGCGCTGAAGATCCCGTACATCCAGATCCTGCTGACGGCGTACGGGGTGTCCCAGGGCGAGGCCGCCACCTTCATCGGGCTCGCGGAGGATGCGAACCGCCCCGGCTGGTGGCAGCGGTTCCACGACGTGCTGCCCGAGTGGTTCAGCCTGTACGTGAGCCTCGAGGGCGCTGCCCGGGTCATCCGCTCCTACGAGCCGCACTTTGTGCCGGGGCTGCTGCAGACGGAGGCCTACGCGCGTGCCGTCCTGGAGGCCGGGACGATCGGCAACCGGGGGCCGGAGGCCGTCGAGCGGCATGTGTCGCTGCGGCTGGAGCGGCAGCGGCTCCTGGAGCGCCGGGATCCGCCCCACCTGTGGGTGATCGTGGAGGAGACGGTCCTGCGGCGCCCGGTGGCCCAGGACGGCCGGGTGATGCGCGAGCAGTTCGACAAGTTGCTGGAGTGGTCCGAGCGGGACCGGATCACTCTCCAGGTGGCCGAGTTCGCCGACGGCCCGCACCCGGGGACGTATGCGCCCTTCTCGCTGTTCCGGTTCGCCGAGCCGGAACTGCCCGACATGGTGTTCACCGAGTACCTGACCGGTGCCCTGTATCTGGACTCCCGCAAGGAGGTCTCGGTGCACCTGGAGGTGCTGGACCACATGACGGCGCGGGCCGCCTCCGCCGAGGACACGCAGAAGCTGTTGCGGAAGTTCCGGGACAGTTACTGAGCAGCTACTGAGCAGCTACTGAGCGTCGCCGCTCCCGCCCTGCCCGTGACCCCCGCGACCCCCGTCATGCCCGTCGCTTTCGTCGTCGACGATCTCCGCGTCGACGACCCCTTCCTCCTCCTGTGGTGAGGTGTGCTGCCCGGCGTCGCCGGTGGACTCCTGATCGGCCCGGGCGTACATCGCCTGGCCCATCCGCTGGCTGACCGCGGCGAGTTTCTCGACGCCGGCGCGCAGGGCGGCGGTGTCGGCGGACTGCTCCAGCAGGGGCTTCAGGTCGGCGACGGCGGCCTCCACCTCGGACCTGGTGCCGGCGGGGATCCGGTCCTCGTTGTCCCGGATGAAGTTCTCGGTCTGGTAGACGAGCTGCTCGGCCTGGTTACGGGTCTCGGCGGCCTCCCGGCGCCTGCGGTCCTCGTCGGCGTACTGCTCGGCCTCGCGCATCATGCGGTCGATGTCGTCCTTGGCCAGTGCCGAGCCGCCGGTGACGGTCATCTTCTGTTCCCGGCCGGTGGCGAGGTCCTTGGCGGAGACGTGCATGATGCCGTTGGCGTCGATGTCGAAGGCCACCTCGATCTGCGGGACGCCGCGCGGGGCGGGGGGCAGACCGGTCAGGTCGAAGACGCCGAGCTTCTTGTTGTACGCCGCGATCTCGCGTTCGCCCTGGTAGACCTGGATACCGACCGAGGGCTGGTTGTCGACGGCGGTGGTGAAGGTCTCCGAGCGCCGGGTGGGGATGGTCGTGTTGCGTTCGATCAGCTTGGTCATGATGCCGCCCTTGGTCTCGATGCCGAGGGACAGCGGGGTGACGTCGAGCAGCAGCACGTCCTTCACGTCGCCGCGGATGACACCCGCCTGGAGAGCCGCTCCGACGGCGACGACCTCGTCCGGGTTGACACCCTTGTGCGGGTCCTTGCCGGTGAGTTCGCGGACCAGGTCGGTGACGGCGGGCATGCGGGTGGAACCACCGACGAGGATGACGTGGTCGATCGCGGAGAGTTTCACCCCGGCGTCCTTCACGGCCTGGTGGAAGGGCGTCTTGCAGCGCTCCAGCAGGTCGGCGGTCAGTTCCTGGAACTGGGCCCGGGTGAGCTTCTCGTCCAGGTGCAGCGGACCGTCGGCGGAGGCGGTGATGTAGGGCAGGTTGACGGTGGTCTCGGAGGAGGAGGACAGCTCGATCTTGGCCTTCTCGGCGGCCTCCCGCAGCCGTTGCACGGCCATCTTGTCCCGCGTCAGGTCGATGCCGTACCGGCCCTTGAAGCCCTGGGCGAGATGTTCGAGGAGCCGCTGGTCCCAGTCGTCGCCGCCGAGCAGGGTGTCGCCGTTGGTCGCCTTGACCTCGATGACGCCGTCGCCCATCTCCAGGAGCGACACGTCGAAGGTGCCGCCGCCCAGGTCGAAGACGAGGACGGTCTGCTCGTTCTCCTTGTCCAGGCCGTACGCGAGGGCCGCCGCCGTGGGCTCGTTGATGACCCGCAGGACCTTCAGCCCGGCGATCTCCCCGGCCTCCTTGGTGGCCTGGCGCTGGGTGTCGTCGAAGTACGCCGGTACGGTGATCACGGCGTCGGTGACGTCCTCGCCGAGGTAGGCCTCGGCGTCCCGCTTCAGCTTCTGCAGCACGCGGGCGGACAGTTCCTGCGCCCGGTAGCGGGTGCCGTCCACGGAACCCTGTTCCGGGAAGTGCCACTGTCCGTCGCCCATGTGGCGCTTGACCGAGCGGGCGGTGCGGTCGACGTTCGTCACCGCCTGCCGCTTGGCGACCTCGCCGACGAGCACCTCGCCGTTCTTGGCGAAGGCCACGACGGAGGGGGTGGTCCTGGCTCCCTCCGCGTTGGCGACGACCGTGGACTCACCGCCCTCCAGAACGGCCACCACCGAGTTCGTGGTTCCCAGGTCGATTCCGACCGCACGTCCCATCGCTGTCCCCTTCCGTCAGGGCACACCCCTGCGGACTCCCGGACTTCCAGCACAAAACTCGAGTGCGCCAATGTCCATAGTGTGCCCGGAGGGTTCGTCGAGCACTCGTCAACCGCTCGCGGCGCGCAGTTCCACGGCACGCCGGGGGCGGTCGGTGATCAGTACGTCCACCCGGCGGTCGGTGAGGAAGTCTCGCATCGGGGCGTCGTCGTTGACCGTCCACACCATGGTGAAGAGCCCGTTGCGGCCCGCTTCGCGCAGCGCCCCGCCACGGGCGAGCCGCTGGTGCGCCGCGATTCCGTGGGCGCCGCAGGCACGGACCCGCCGCATGGGCAGCAGTTCGCTGATCCGGGTGCGTGCCAGCCGGGCCCGTGGGACCCCGGTGCCGTCCCGGCCGAGGGAGAGCGCGGTGCGTACGCCGGGGAAGGCCGTGGTGATCGCGGCGACGGAACGGTCCTCCAGACTGGTGGCGACGAAGCCGTCCCTGCCGAGCAGGGCGATCGCGCGGTCGATCACCTCTCGCTCGTGACCGGTCTCCTTCAGGTCGAGATGCCCTACGAGTTTTCCGGCGATCAGCTCCATGACGTCGTCCACGACGGGAACGGGGTACCCGGCGTGCGCGCAGAGCCCGGCGTGGGTGAGCGTGGCCAGCGGCGGGCCGGTGCGTCCCGCGCGGGCGTCGTGGTGGACGACGAAGACTCCGTCGGCCGTGCGCCGTACGTCGAACTCGACGTAGTCCGCGCCGGACCGCAGGGCGTCCTCGTAGGCCTCACGGGTCGCGGGCGCGGCGTGTTCGGAGCCTCCCCGGTGTGCGGAGACGGCGGGCCGTGACGTCATACGGGCGTCTCCCTGCGTGTTCGGGGGCGTCGCGGGCCGGGGTCCTGGAGGCAGAGGCCTCCGGGCGGACGCGGACGTGGCGCAGGCCGCCCCCTGCGGAGCGGCCTGCGGGTGTCCTGCGTGTCCTGCGGGTGCGGCGAGCGGGTCAGGAGAGCTTCGCCGTCAGGGTGATCTCGGTGCCCTTCAGCGCCTGGCTGACCGGGCAGTTGACCTTGGCGTCCTCGGCGGCGGCGAGGAAGGCCGCCTCGTCCAGGCCGGGGACGGTGCCCTCGACGGTGAGGTGGATGCCGGTGATGCCCTCGCCGGGCACGAGGGTGACGTCGGCGGAGGTCACCAGGCGGGTCGGCGGGTTGCCGGCCTTGTCGAGGATGTTGGAGAAGGCCATCGAGTAGCAGCTGGAGTGCGCGGCGGCGATCAGCTCCTCGGGGCTGGTCTTGCCGTTCGCCTCCTCCGCACGCGACGCCCAGGTGACCGGCTGCTCGCCGATGCTGCCGGAGGAGTCGAAGGTGACGACCCCGCTGCCCTTGATGAGGTTGCCTTCCCAAACGGTGTGTGCGGAGCGCGTGGCTGCCATGGCTGTTCCTTCCAAATATCCGAACGCGTGTCCGGTCCGTACTTGGTCCGGGGCACCCGCGTCACCGGGTTCCCGCCTCCCATCTGATCACACTCCAGGTCAACTGACGTGGAAGACAGGCCCCTTAGCGGTGAACGGCAGCCGTGCACCGCGGGGGACCAGGTAGGCGTGCTCGCGCCGTACCCGCACCACGTCGCACCAGCCGTCGGTGATGACGAGGACCGGCGCGGTCCCCGGGAAGTCGTCCACGCGCTGGAGCAGGTCGATGCCGGGCTGGAGCACCGTGCCGCCGCGCCCGCGGACCCGGACCTGTCCGGCGATCTCGGTGACGGGCAGATAGCCGGCGTCGTGCGGCGCCGCGTCGCAGAACACCACGCGGGCCGCCGGTACGTCGCGGGCCTCGGCATAGGAGGCGATGGCGCCGAGCGCCTTGCCGAGCAGAACCCGGCTCATCGAACCGGAGGTGTCCAGGACGACGCCGAAGGTGCAGCGGGCAACCTCCTCGGGCGGGAAGTACCGGCCCGCGCGGGGGATGTCGGGGGTGGACGCCTGCCGGCGCGCGGGGCGGGCGTAGGACCGTACGGGCTCGGGGCGGGGCACGTACTCGTCGAACCAGCGGGCGAGCCGCGCGTCCCAGGGCAGCGGCGGATGGCTGAGCGCGCGGATCTCCTCGATCAGCCCGCCGGGCAGGAGGCCGCGGCCCTGGCGCTGGTGCAGGTCCAGGCCCTGGGCGAGACCGCGGCGGTAGAAGCCGTCCAGGTCGACTCCGTGGCAGGACGGGTCGAGCGGTCCGAGGCGCCCGCCGAGGATGTCACCGAGGCCCTTGCCGCGCAGGGTGGCCAGGCGCAGCATGCGCCGCCGGTCGTCGGCGATGCGGTCGTAGACCTCCTCGGCGGACAGTCCGGCGAGCCGGGGGTCGTGGAGCAGGCCCTCGGGCATGGTGCCGATCCGCATCTCCTCCAGCCATCCGTTGATGACGTAGTCGCAGGCGACGTTGAACAGGTAGGGGTCGCGTCCGCCCCGGCGGTCGCCGTGGCGCAGGGCGGCGTGGAGCATTTCGTGGGCGAGCACGAAGCGCCATTCCTCGTCCTCGAGGCGGCACAGCGGGTTGACGTAGATCTCGCCGGCCTCGGCGTCGACGGCGGCTACGGAGATCTGGTGCGCGCGGGCGAGTTCGGCGTCGGCGACCAGGGTGATGCCGGCCGCGATGCCGCCGAGCAGGGGGTACGAGGAGACGAACCAGCTCAGCGCCCTGGCCCAGGGGCGCAGCACGGTCGGTTCGCCGTCCGGGCTGTCACGGCGGCCGCCCGCCAGGTCCATCGCGGCGGACACGGCGCGGGTCAGGGCGGTGGCGAAGGCGAGCTGCCGGTCCGGCGGCTGTCCCCACCAGCCGGCCCAGGGCACGAGCAGCAGGTCCGGATCGCCGCCGGCGGTGCCGCGGCGTTCGTAGGCGGCGGGCAGGCCGTCCCTGCGCCACCGGGCGGCGAGCTGGTCCTCGTCGCCGTCGGGGTAGGAGGCCGGCAGGTCCTCGGGAGTCGTCCCGATGGTGTGCCCGAGGAGGAAGCGGTTGACGACGACGCAACGTGCGGCGAGGTCGTGGCGGTCCGGCTGCTCGCGCACGCCCTGGACGGCGGGGACGTGGCCGAAGCCGAGGTGGAGGACGGCGTGCGCGAGGGCCCAGGCCCATTCCCCTGGGTCGGCCAGGCGGTCCGGATGGATGTGCAGTACGGCGTCGGAGTCGGTCCGCAGCAGACCGTGGCGGGGGGCGAGGTCGCAGTTCTCGTCGCGGCAGACGGTGAACTCGACCGCGGCGAGTGCCGGGTCGGCCCGCAGCAGCCGCATCCCCTCGTCGAAGGCCGCCGCCGCGGCCTCCCGCTTCCGGTCCTGCTTGGTCCGCCCGCCCCCCTTGCTCCCCCGCTTTCCCAGGGTCACCGGCGGGCCTCCACCAGGCGGGGCATGTCACGGGCCGCCTCGACCAGGAACCAGGACGGCAGGACCGGGTTTCCGTCGGTGTCGGAGGCGATGACGGTCTGGGCGACCTCGACGGAGATTTCGGCGAGCTGCACCAGCAGCGCCTTGGCCCGGTAGGCGGTCTGCCGGCCGGCGGCGGACATGTGCGCCTTGTCCGCGGGCAGTTCCTTCAGGAGCCGACCGCGGAACGAGTCGGCGAGGTAGTACAGCAGGTCGCGGTCCTCGGTGCGGTGCGGCCAGCGGGCCTCGCCCTTGAGGACGGCCTCGATACCGAAGCGGCTGCGCACGACCCGGACGTAGCCGCAGAAGGCGGTGGCGTGCGCGGGGGTGAGCGTGCCGTGCGCGAGGACCTTCAGGGTGTCCTCGTCGAGGCCCGGGCCGAAGGAGTGCAGCGCGTCGGAGAGCATGTGCCAGGAGCGGGGTGTGGAGAACGGCTCCTCTGTCTTCGGCGGCTTGGACCACAGGTGGTCGGGCCGGTCGGTGAGGTGGTCCACGATCCACGGGTGGATGCCGTTGTTCCCGGCCCACACCAGCCAGTCCCCGGCGGAGGCCTCCAGGTGCACGTGGGTGAGGCGGTTGACGAGCGCGGAGGCGATGGGGCGGGCGAGCGCGTTGTCGGTGGCGCGGTTCCCGGCGCCGATGACGATCGAGCCCTCGGGCAGTTCGTAGGCGCCGATACGGCGGTCCAGGATCAGCGAGTAGAACGCCTTCTGCACATCGGGCGTCGCCGCGTTCAGCTCGTCCAGGAACAGGCAGTACGGCTCGTCGCGGGCGATCGCCTCGGGCGGGCAGAACACCGAGCGGCCGTCGCGGATCTGCGGTACGCCGATGAGGTCCTCGGGGGCGAGCTGGGTGCCCAGCAGGCTCACGCACTCCAGCCCCAGGGACTCGGCGAACTCCCTCACCAGGGAGGACTTGCCGATGCCCGGCGCGCCCCAGAGGAACACCGGGCGTACGGTCGCGAGGCCGAGCAGCAGCTCCGGGATATGGGCGGGGGTGACGGTGACGGCTGCCTGCACGCGGGGGTTCCTCCTCTTTGCGCCTAAGCCGGCGCCGCTTTCGCGGATGTGGTCGTTCGCCGTTGAGGTTCTCAAGCGGTGGTTGCGGTCGTCACGTGAATATTTTTCGGTCGTCCGATCATGAGTGGGGGTGGCGTCCCCCCGCAGACCGGGCTCAGGCGGCCCGTTCCCGGCGCGGATCGGCCGGCAGGTGCGAGTCGTCCGACTCCTTCAGCCAGCGGCGCAGTACGTGGTGCACCTGCTCGGCGCCGGCGAGTTCCTCCCCGTCGGCGACCGGCACGGACAGCGCGAGCGGGGACAGCAGGAAGGGACGGGACTGGGCACCACCGAGGCCGCCGTGGGAGCCGATCTGCTCCTCGAAGGCGAGCACCTCGCCGTCGACGGGGTCGTGGAAGGAGTTGACCATGATGTCGGCGGTGTGCGGGAAGGAGTGAGTGCGGCGAACGGCGTCGGCGGCGCCCGGCCCGAACGCGGCGAGCGGCCCGGGGTCGTCGTCGAGCTCGTCCAGGGGGATCTCCGCGCCGTGTGCGCCGAGCACGACGCCGCCGTGCCGTTCGCTGCCGACGAGCAGGAAGCCGATGCCGGGGTGGTTGGCGAGGGTCGGCAGCAGGGCGGGGTGGCGGACGTCGATCTCCTCCTTGGTCATCCGGCGCGGCACGTCCGGGAAGGAGACCAGGCCGAGGTTGCCGGAGGCCAGGACGACGGGCTCGGAGCCGCGCGGGGGGCGATACTGCTCGATGCCCTCCTCGACCGGGCGGCGCAGCGCCGCCCGGACCGCCGCGCGGGCCTCGGCGCCGCTGCGGGTGCGCCGGGCGCGGCGCGGCACGGGCAGTCCGCCGCCGGCCCGCACCAGGTCGCCGAGGGTGAGGCCGTAGCGGGAGCGGAAGGTCTCGCCGGGGCTCTGCCCGTGGTCGGAGAGGACCACGATCCGGTACGGGCGCGGGGCGTGTGCGGCGACGTGTTCGATCAGGGCGAGGGAGCGGTCGAGGCGGTGCAGGACCTTTTCGGCGTCCCGGCTCGTGGCTCCGGAGTGGTGGGCCACCTCGTCGTAGGCGACCAGGTCGGCGTAGACGGAGGTGCGGCCGGCGAGCAGGTCTCCCATGACGGCGGAGACGACCACGTCCCGTTCGACGACGGTCGCGAAGGCCCGTATGAAGGGGTAGAGGCCGCCGCGGGAGACCCGCGGGAGCTGCTTGGCCCACCGGGCGCGGGTGGACTGGACGATCTCCCGGGTCACCTCGGCGGCGAAGGACAGGGCGGTGCGCACGGCGTTGGCCGGGTCGGAGAAGTAGGCGAAGTAGCCGGAGCGGGAGCGGTTCTCGGGGCTGCGGCGGCGGGCGGCGATGGACAGCACGAGGGCCTGTTCGTCGGCGCCGCCGCTGAACAGGTTGCCGCGGCTGGCGCCGTCGTCGGCGAGCAGTCCGGGGTGTCCGGCGTACCGGACGGCGCGCTGCTGGAGTTCCACCGCGCTGGTGGGGCGGTTGCAGACCATCACCTCCTGGCGGTCCTTCTCGTACCAGCGGAAGGCGGGGACGTCGTGGTTGTTGCCGTGCAGGATGCCGAGCTGGCTGGCGCCGGTCTGGCTGGACCAGTCGGTGCGCCAGGGGGTGAGCCGGTGGGAGTGGGGCAGGCCGGCGTCGTCGGTGCCGAGCCAGCGGGCGACGGTCGGCATCAGTCCCTGGTCGACCGCGTGCAGCAGGACGTCGTGGCCGACGCCGTCCAGTTGCAGGAAGACGGTGCCGGGGGTGGCCGGGACGGGCGGTGTGGAGCGCCGGCGGCGGTCGGCGAGGCGGTAGAGGCGGCGGCGGTAGGCGGCGTCGTCGCGCACGGCGAGGGCCGCTCCGGTGGCGGAGGCCACGGCGGACATCACGGCGGCGACCACGATCGCGGTCTCCCAGGCGGCGGTGCCGCGCTCGACCGGGTTGAGCCGCAGCGCCACCAGCAGGAGCGCGCCGTTGAGGAAGAACACCAGCAGGCCGAGGACGAGCGCCGGGACGAGCAGCAGCAGCCGCACCAGCAGGGGCCACACCAGCGCCGACAGCAGGCCGAAGGCGCCGGCGCCGAGCGCCGCGGTGACCGCGATGTCGGTGGCGCTGTCACCGTCGGCGGAGCGCAGCCGGAAGTCGGGGAGGATGCCGGCGAGCACCAGCATGGTGAGGGTGGCGACCGCCCACACCGTGACGCTCCGACCGATCTGACTGGCGATCCGCCGCCACCGCACGCCACTCACGCCCAGTCCACCTCACGTCCCGGCCCGCTGCCGCCAGGGCGGCCTGCGAACCGGCCCCTGCCCGTGCCCCACACCCTGCCACAACGCCCGAACGTGCCGTTTCGTCCCCCGGAAACCGACGGACGAGGACGTACGGCCGGGAACGGGGGCGGTGCCCCGGAGCCGACGGGCGGGCCTCAGCGGCCGTCGTAGCCCGCGGTCGGCATGGACAGGCGGCGGTGCACCCGGGCCTTCATCGCGGCGTCGTACAACGGTTCGGCGTGGCCGGCGGTCTCCACGCGCACCCCGCGCCGCGCGCACTCGGCGGTGAACTCCTCGACGGAGGACAGGGCGCTCTCCAGTACCCGGCGGCTGGGTGCCACGAACAGGTCGGAGCCGGGCCGTACGCCGTCCCACAGCACGCAGTGGTCGGGGCGAAGGCCGCGCACCAGCAGCTCCCGGGTCACCACGTACCCGCGTTCGGCGGCCCAGCGGGCGCACATGGCGTGCTGGCTGCGGGAGTCCACGAGGAAGGGATCCGCGTCCAGTTCCTCCAGCGGCGTCAGACTCGCGATCGCGATCACCCGCACCGGCCCCATGGCGCCCCCCTCACCTCCGGACTTCGCCGTCGACCCTACTCCTGCACGTAGGCTTCGGGGAGTCGCGGAAGGAGGCGAAGAGGTGCCGGTGGAGATCACCTGGTGGGGTCACGCCACTTGCACGGTCGAGGATGCGCACACACGCGTGATCACCGATCCCCTGTTCGCCCGCCGGCTCGTGCATCTGCGGCGACGGCGCGGCGCGTTGCCGCCACCGGGCGCCCGCGACGCGGACCTGGCGCTGGTCTCCCATCTGCACGCCGACCATCTGCATGTGCCGTCGCTGGCCCTGCTCGCCCCGGGTACGCACCTGCTCGTGCCCCGGGGCGCACGCCGCGCGGTGCCGGCGCTGCGCCGGCTCACGCATCTCAGGGTGAGCGAGGTGACGCCCGGCGATGTGCTGGCGGCCGGCGATCTGGTGGTCCGGGTGGTGCCCGCCCGGCACGACGGGCGGCGGCTGCCGCTCGGCCGGCACCGCTCCCCCGCCCTCGGCTACGTCCTGGAGGGCGAGGCGCGGACGTACTTCGCCGGTGACACCGGGCTGTTCGACACGATGGCCGAGGAGGTCGGCCCGGTCGACGTGGCACTGCTGCCGGTGGGCGGCTGGGGTCCGTATCTCGGCGAGGAGCATCTGGACGCGGCGCGCGCGGCCGAGGCACTGGCCCGGCTGGGGGCGCGCCACGCGGTGCCGGTGCACTACGGCACGTACTGGCCGATCGGCATGGACGCCGTGCGTCCGCACGAATTCCACTCGCCGGGCGACGAGTTCGTGCGGCGGGCGGCCGAGCAGGCGCCCGGGGTTCCGGTGCACCGGCTGGGGCACGGGGAGAGCGTGCGCCTGGGGGTTCCCAGGTGATCCTGCCCGCCGCCCTGGCGCAGGCGGCCGGTGTGCCCCTGTCCGCCGTGCCCGCCCTGTCCGCCGTGCCCGCCCTGTCCGCCGTGTCCGCCCTGGTCTCGGCGGTGGCCGTGCCGGCGACGGTGGTCGCGGACACCACCCAGCAGGCGATCGGTTATCCCTCGCTGTTTCTGCTGGTGCTGATCGGGGCGCTGGTGCCGGTGGTGCCGACCGGGGCGCTGGTCAGTTCGGCGGCGGTGGTCGCCTTCCACCGGGCGGCGCCCCTCTCGATGGTGCTGGTGTTCGCGACGGCGGCGCTGGCCGCGTTCCTCGGGGACGTGGCGCTGTACTGGCTGGGGCGGCGCGGAATGCGGTCGCGGAACGGCTCGCGCTGGCTGGAGGCGATCCGGGCGCGGGCGCCGGAGGACCGGCTGACGCAGGCGCAGGAGAAACTCGCCGATCACGACGTGACGGTGCTGGTGCTGTCCCGGCTGGTGCCGGCGGGGCGCCTGCCGGTGATGCTGGCCTGCCTGATCGCCGACTGGCCGGTCCGTCGCTTCGTCCGCGGCAACCTGCCGGCCTGTCTGGCCTGGGCGGCGACGTACCAGCTGGTCGGCGTCCTGGGCGGCTCGCTGTTCGCCGAGCCCTGGCAGGGGGTGCTCGCGGCGATCGTCCTGACCGTCCTGATCAGCGTGGCCCCGGCCGTCTGGCGCCGCCTGTGGGGGCCGACGGCGCGGTGAGCCGCCGGCCGTCCCCCGGTCGGCGAATCGGCCGGTGCGTCGCGGCGGCCGGTCCAGGACGCGGGAACCGCCCACCGGCAGGTCCCGGAGGTTCTCGCGGGACAGACCCGGCCGGCTGCCACGCGGCACGGACGTGAGTGAGAGGTTCGTCAGCCGCTCGATCGGCGGGGCTCCCCTCGCCGGGCATCGTCGCGGAGATCGTCGAAGACCGTCTTCAGGTGGATCAACGCGCGTCGCACGTACGGAAGCTCCAACGGTGTGGGGGATCCGAGGCATTCCGCGCGCCGCTCGGCGGTGTCGCCGAGCAGGGGCGCGGTGGACAGCCGTACGCGGGGTGCTTCGAGGTCGTCGCCGAAGCGGTGACCGCCCGCCGCGGGCATGCCGAGCCGTCCGGTGAGGAAGTCCTCCAGCTCCTGCGCGTCGCCGACACCGTGCGCGGCGAGTGCCGGGGCCAGCGGCGCGAGGTCGACGTACAGGTGCCGCCCGGCCTGCGGGGGCCGTGCCAGGGCGCCCGCGGCGACGACCGTCTCGCGCGCGGCCGCGGCCACGCGCGCGTGCAGGTGTACGGCGGCCGCCACCCGCGCGGTGACCGGTTCCGGCTCGGACAGGGCGTAGGCGGCGGCCGCGGCCACCGGGGTGGCGACGCGCGCGTCGAGCGCGGTCAGGACGTCGAGCACACGCGCGTGGAGCGCTCCGCCCTCCGGGCCCGCCGGGAAGCGGGCGACGGCGGCGGGCCAGCCGGGCGGGAGCAGGGCGCCCGCCAGGTCGGTGACCACGGTGACCTGTCCGGGCAGCATCTCGGCGGGGCTGAGCAGCACGGTGTCGTGCGGGGTGTGCAGGGTGTCGCGCCAGGTCTCGTCGCTCACCAGGTGCAGCCCTTCACCGGCGGCGGCCTCGAGGGTCTCGTGCAGCAGCTCGGGCGGGGTGACGGTGCCGGTGGGGTCGTCGGCGACGGAGAGCACCAGCAGGCGCGGGTCGCCGCCCTCGGCGCGCAGCCGCCGTACGGTCTCCAGCAGGGCGTACGGGTCGGGGACGCCGCCGCTCTCGGCGGGTACCGGCACCGGGAACGCCGGGCGGCCGAGCAACCGCGCGGAGGGCGCCCACCAGGCGGCGCAGGGCCGGGGCACCAGTACGTCCCCGCCGATGGCCGCGGTGAGCGCCACGAGCAGCGCGGGCGCGCCGGGGGCGACGGCCACCCGGTCCGGGGCCGCGGGCAGGCCGCGCCGGTCGCCGTGGCCGCACGCGGCGTCCAGCAGGACGGGGCCGCCACCGACCGGCTCCGTCGCCGCGCGGGACGCGGCGGCGGCGAGGACGGCGGCCAGTTCGGGCAGTACGGGCAGCCCGTCCTCGGGCAGCACCGGGCCGAAGCGGACCGGACCGTGGCCGACGGGGTCACGGCCCGTGGGGGCACTGCCCGCGGGATCACGGTCTGCGGGATCACGGTCTGCGGGATCACGGCCTGCGGGGCCTGCCCCGTCGGGATGCCGGCTCGCGGGGCTGTGGGGTTCGGGGTCCGTCCGCCGCATTCGCGCCTCCAGTCGGTGTCCGGTGTCAGTACCCACGGTTGCGCCGACCACTCCCGGTGGGCGCCGCCGCTGACAAGGACCAGGTGGGCGGGGCGGTCGGCGGGCCAGGCCGATCGGTGCGTCAGCCGTGCGTACGGGTGTTCCTGCCGCGGTACAGCCGGTGGGCGGCGGCGCCGAACGCGGCCGCGATCAGCAGCCCGCCCGCGATCAGGGCGGGCACGGAGTCGGTGAACCCGCCGCCTGTCCCCGCCTGGACGCCCCGCGGGACCTCGGGTCCGCCGCAGTGGGCGCGCTCGGGGCCGGAGCAGGGCGAGAAGGAAGGCGCAGGGGAAGAAGACGGTTTGTGGGAGGGGAAAGGTTTGTGGGAAGGCGACGGTTTGTGGGAGGGCGAGGGCTTGTAGGAGGGCGAGGGCTTGTGGGAGGGAGACGGCTTGTGGGAGGGGGACGGGGCGCCGGAACCTCCCGGGTGGCGGGCGACGACGGTGAAGGCGGCGCTCCACGGCTTGCCCTTCTCGCCGGGCGCGGCGGGACACATGCCCTCGACGGTCCATGCGGCCCCGCCCCCGGCCGTGCCGCCGGCATCGAGGCCGCCGAACGCGTCGAGCACGTCGAGCGCGTCGTCGGCGGGGTTCCCGGCGTCCTCGGTCTCGTCGAGGTCACCGGTGTCCTCGACGTCATCGACGCCGGCGTCGGCCTTCTCGTCCAAGATCTCGTCCAGAGCCTCGTCCAAGGCCTCGTCGTCCTCGGTCCCTGCCGTGCCCCCCACGTGGTCGGGGCCCCCGGCGGCCCCCGCGTCCTGGATGTCCGCGGTGCCCCGGTAGGCGGGGCCGGACTCCTGCGCGTCGCCGCCGGTCACCTGATCCAGCTCGACGACACCCCCGTCGAAGGCTTCCGAGGCCGCCTCGAGGGTCTTCGGCGGCGGCCCGTCGGCCGGGTCGCAGGAGACCGAGACGGTGACGGTGCCGCCCGGGGCCGCGCTGCCCGGACTGACCTCGGCGGACGGATCCGCGGACGCGGCCGGTACGAACACGCCGAGGACGGTGCCGACGGCGGCGGCGAGGGACAGGGCACGGGCGGTGCGGCGCATGGTGCGGGCTCCTTCGGGCGACGGCCGGGGCACGGCGTCCCGTTCGACGGCCGCGGGGGTGGCCCCACGTCGGCGGGGCGCGGGGTCGCGCCCCGCATCCATCAGAGCCCTCCGGCCGCCGCGTCGCGCGCGGCCGGACACCATTCGCGGGACGGGCACGCCCGAGCGGGTGAAGCCGGTGCGCGGGGGCGCCCGTCCGGTGGTTCAGGAGCCGCCGGTGAACCCGCCCGGGTCCGTCCGGCCGGTGGACGCGGCGGCCGCGGGACCGGCCCGGGGACCCACGTCCTGCGGTGCGGGGACGCCGTCGGGGGCCTGCTCACGCACGCCGGGCAGCAGAAGATCCTCGTAACGGCCCAGCATGATCAGGATGCCGAGCATGAGTGGCGGGACGAGCACTGCGAGCACCGCCATGGCGGTCCCTTCCCAGGAGGCGGGCAGAGGCACGTACGGGTGAGACATCCGGGTCTCCCGCCGTTCCCGGGGCAAACCGGCAGCGCACGGGCCCGGTGCCGATGAGGTGACGATCCGGCCGACGAACCCCGTGTCGGTCTCCGCCCTCCGGGTACGCGGTACGAACCTTGAACCACCTGGAGGGAAACATGCAGCGAGGCAGCAACCGGCTGAGCGCCCACCGCGACGACGAGATGAAGCACGAACTGCAGGGCCTGCTGAGGTCGGGGCACCCCACCCGGTCCGAGGAGTGGAACGACCCGGAGCCGTCCGCCGAGGACGACCCGGAGGTGGCACGCGGCCCGGTGACGCCGGGTCGCGCGCCGACATCACTGGAGTCGGTGCGGCTGGAACTGGCCAGGATCCTGGGCCGCGGGGCGTTCCCCGCGGGTCCGCGCGAGCTGATGCGCACCCTGAGCCGACGGCACGCTCCGGACACACTCGTCGACACGCTGGAACACCTGCCCCGGCGGGCCCACTACGACAACGTGCAGGAACTGGCCGAGGCGCTGACGCGGTCCCGGGAGACGGAGAACGCGTAGGGGCCCGCCGGCTCCGTCAACGGTCGTTCGTTACAGTCACTCCACGTCGCGCACCGCGAGTAGTTCGATCACTGCCCCGGACGAATCCAGCAGCGGTGCCGCGGTAGAACGCCTGGGATCCGCTCGGTAGGCAGCGAAGGCCTCACTGTCGGGAAAGGTCACAAGGTGGGCCTCGACCCGATCGTCCAGCGTGCGCAATCGGCGCTGAAGACGCCCCCCGTGCTCGGCAAGGAGCGGCAAAACGGCGCTTTCATAAGCGTCGAAGGCGCCCAAGCCCCCTTCCGGCAGCCGCGCGAGCATCAAGTACGTGACGGCCATGGCCCCTCACAGTGATCGCAGGAACAGTGATCTTCTGAGCCCAGCTGGAACGCACGCTTTGGCCGGCAGGTCAGAACGGCACACCCGCGCGCTTGGCCAGCCGTGTCAGCCTCGGGTTGCTGCGGTGGTGCAGTGAGGTCAGCACGCGCATCAGCTCCCGGCTCGTCGGGTGGACCCGGACCGTCTCGGGAGCTGCGTTCCAGGATTCTTCGAGGGCTTCGAGGGCGGAGTCCCGGGTCGGCGGCCGTCGCACGGGCCCGGTCCGGCAGCCGTCAGGCCCCGGGCCGGGCCCGTCGGTCAAGTGCCCGGGTCCGCGGGGGTCGCCGTGCCCGTGCCGCCGCGCTCCCGGGCCCCTTCACGGGTGCGGCCCGCCGCCACCAAGCGGCGGGGGTTGCGGCGCAGGTACTCGCCCTCCAGCTGAGCCATGCGCCCGTTGTGGGCCCGCAGAGCGTCGTCGGAGGCGTACAGCAGGGTGTCGTGGCGCGTGCGGTGGATGGTTTCCAGCTCCTTCATGAGCTGCTGGTCGTCCAGGCGGTCCGGCTCGACTCCGGTCATCGTGTGCCCCGCTCGTCGTGTGCGTCCTGCGGTCCGGGCACCCGCCCGGGGAGGCCGCGAGTCCCCGCGTCCCTGTGTCCACTCTACGAACATCCCGGGCGCCGGGCCCGTTGCGCCGACCGGACCCGCTGGGGCTACCGGGCCCGTTCCACCCTGCGTTCGTCCCACACCGGTTCGGGCGTCTCCCGGACCCTGCCGTCGCTGCCGAAGACCAGGTAGCGGTCGAAGGAGCGGGCGAACCAGCGGTCGTGCGTGACGGCCACGACCGTGCCCTCGAAGGCTTCCAGGCCTTCCTGGAGTGCCTCCGCCGACTCCAGGTCCAGGTTGTCCGTCGGCTCGTCCAGCAGCAGCGCGGTGACGCCCTGGAGCTCGAGCAGCAGGATCTGGAACCTGGCCTGCTGGCCGCCGGAGAGCCGTTCGAAGGCCTGCTCGGCCTGGCCGGTCAGTTCGTAGCGGCGCAGCCGGGACATGGCGGCGCCCCGGTCCTGGGCGTGCTCCTTCCACAGGATGTCCAGAAGAGCGCGGCCCTCCAGTTCGGGGTGTGCGTGCGTCTGCGCGAAGTGTCCGGGCACGACCCGGGCGCCGAGCCGCCAGCCGCCGGTGTGGCTCACCTCGTCCCCGGCGAGCAGGCGCAGGAAGTGCGACTTGCCGGAGCCGTTGGAGCCGAGGACGGCGACCCGTTCGCCGTAGAAGACCTCCAGGTCGAAGGGTTTCATCAGACCGGTGAGTTCGAGCTGCTCGCAGGTGACCGCGCGGACTCCGGTCCGGCCGCCCTTGAGCCGCATCCTGATGTCCTGCTCGCGCGGCGGCTCCGGCGGCGGGCCGGCCTCCTCGAACTTGCGCAGCCGAGTCTGCGCCGCCTGGTACCGGGACGCCATGTCGTGGCTGACGGAGGCGGCCTGACGGAGGTTCAGCACGAGCTTCTTCAGCTGGGCGTGCTTCTCGTCCCACCGTCGGCGCAACTCCTCGAAGCGGGCGAAGCGTTCGCGGCGGGCCTCGTGGTAGGTGGCGAAGCCGCCGCCGTGCACCCAGGCGTCGGCGCCGGTGGGGCTCGGTTCGAGGGAGACGATGCGCTGGGCCGCGCGGGCGAGCAGTTCCCGGTCGTGGGACACGAACAGCACGGTCTTGCGGGTCTGTTCGAGCCGCTCCTCCAGCCAGCGCTTGCCGGGCACGTCGAGGTAGTTGTCGGGCTCGTCGAGGAGCAGGACCTCGTCGGTGCCGCGCAGGAGTGCCTCGAGGACCAGGCGTTTCTGTTCGCCGCCGGAGAGGGTGCGCACCTGGCGCCACTGCGCCTGGTCGTACGGGACGCCGAGCGCGGCCGTCGTGCACATGTCCCACATCGTCTCGGCCTCGTAGCCGCGCGCCTCCGCCCAGTCGGCGAGGGCCTGCGCGTACCCCAGCTGGGCGGCCTCGTCGTCGACTGTGAGGAGGGCGTGCTCGGCCTTGTCCACGGTGCGGGCCGCTTCGCGGATGCGGGGCGTGGCGACGGAGACGAGGAGGTCGCGCACGGTCGTCTCGTCGCGTACGGAGCCCACGAACTGGCGCATGACGCCGAGCCCGCCGCTGACCGTGACCGTCCCGCCGTGCGGCTTCAGTTCGCCGGCCAGGAGGCGCAGGAGGGTCGTCTTGCCCGCGCCGTTGGGTCCGACCAGGGCCATGACGGCCCCTTCTCCCACCCGGAAGGACACGTCGCCCAGGAGTGCCCTCCCGTCGGGAAGGAAGTACTCCAGATGCGCGGCTTCGAGGTGACCCATGGGAGGCCATTGTCCGGGGCGCCGGCACGGGTGGCAAACCGTTTCGCCCCTCGGGCCCGGCGACGCCCCCGAACATCCTCACCGTCCACATGGTGAAATGCATGTCTCACCATACGGCCAGAGCCCTTACCGTGACAGTCGTTCGGACGATACGTACGCGACGGGACGGGACGGGTTCACCATGTCGGCACCGCGAGAGACCGCTGTCTACACCCACGGGCACCACGAGTCGGTGCTGCGGTCGCACACCTGGCGGACCGCGGCCAACTCGGCCGCGTACCTCCTCGGGGCGCTGCGGCCCGACATGCGGATCCTGGACATCGGATGCGGGCCCGGCACCATCACCGCGGACCTGGCGTCGCTCGCCCCCGACGGGCACGTCACCGGTCTCGACCGGGCTCCGGGCGTCCTGGAGCAGGCCCGTGCCACGGCGGCCGCGCGAGGGCTGGCGAACACCTCCTTCACGGTGGGCGACGTGCACGCGCTGGACTTCCCGGACGACACGTTCTGTGTGGTCCATGCCCATCAGGTGCTCCAGCACGTGGGGGATCCGGTGCGGGCGCTGCGCGAGATGGCACGGGTGACCAGGCCGGGCGGGTACATCGCCGTCCGCGACGCGGACTACGCGGCGATGACCTGGTATCCCCCGTCGCGGGGCATGGACGACTGGCTGGAGCTGTACCGGCGGGTGGCGCGGGCCAACGGCGGCGAACCGGACGCCGGACGGCGGCTGAAGTCCTGGGCGCTGGCCGCGGGACTCACGGACGTCACCGCCGGCTCGGGCACCTGGACCTTCTCGACCGATGAGGAGCGGGCCTGGTGGAGCGGTCTGTGGGCGGACCGCACGGTGGCGTCGGCCTACGCCGAGCGGGCCACCGAACAGGGCCACGCCAACGGTGGGCAGCTGCGGGCGGCGGCACGGGCCTGGCGGGAATGGGGCGCGCGGGACGACGGCTGGTTCAGCGTGCTGCACGGAGAGATTCTGTGCCGGAAGGAAGCGTGAAACCCGAATTCCGGGCCATCAGAAAGGCAGGAGGTCGACATCATGGTTCCCATTCTGCTCGTTCTGCTTCTGGCCCTGGTTCTTTTCGGCGCCGGCTTCGCGGTGAAGGTGCTCTGGTGGATCGCCTTGGCCGTTCTCGTCGTGTGGCTGCTGGGATTCCTCATGCGCAGCACGACGGCGGGCGGGGGCAGGGGCCGCTGGTACAGGTGGTGAGGTGACGGCCGGGCTTGTGATGACGGCCGACGCAGCCCCAAGGGCCCGGTGACGGGGAAACTTCCCGTCACCGGGCCCTTGGGGGCTCAGTCCCGTGGCAGCAGCGGTCCGAGCGGCCCGAGGTCCAGATTCAGGTCCTCGGGCCGCAGTCCGTAACGGTCCCGCAGTTCCGCCATCCGGTCCCCGAGGAGCATGAGGGTGAGCCCGATGCGCTCCTCCTGCTCCTCCGTCAGGTCTCCCTCGTCGAACCGGCGCAACGCCTGGCGCTCCATGAGCTGGCGCAGCAGTTCCACGACGGTGAGCACCAGTTTGACCAGGTCGCGTTCGACCGTGTCCGGATCCAGGTCGAGCCGGTTGCGCCGGCCGCCAGGGCCACCCCGGTCACCCTGGTCACCCCGGTCACGCCGGTCTCCCCGGTCACGCCGGTCTCCCTGGTCACCCCGGTCTCCCTGGTCACCCCGGCCTCCGTGCGGCTCGGCATGAGGGTCGTCCGGGGTGGCCGTCACCGCGACTCCTCGAAGGGCGACGGAACGTTCGCGTTGACCGAGCTGATGAGCGCGTTGAGGTCGATACGGACCAGGTCGACGTCCGCGATGCGCAACGTGAGGTCGCCGGTGATGACGACGCCGCCGGCCAGGAGCCGGTCGAGCAGATCCACCAGGGCTATCTCCCGGCGTTCGACGACGGTCATGCCCCCTCCTCCCCCGCCACCGATTCCTCCCCGGCGAACGAATAGGCCGCCCAGGGGCCGGTGAGTTCCACCCGTATTCCGGGCGCCCCGTCCCTCGTCCGTTCCACCGTTTCCACGAATTCCTCGGACTCCGCCCGCGGCACGAGGTAGGCCGCATTCAGCACATTGCGCCCCGAGGCGCCGGAGAGCGTGGGATTCTGCGGTGCGTGCAACCGGGAATCCTCGGCGCGGCCGGAAAGCGTCTCGTGCAGGTGGGTCGAGAAAGCCTCGGCCCGCTGCCACAGGTCGTCGTGCGATTTCGTCTCCATGCGCCGTTGGCGCAGGTAGTCCCGGCCCGAGGCGGGCTTGCGCGGGGGCGGTGCGGCGGCGGGGTCCGGCGTCTGCTCCGCCTCGACGAAGACCTTCACGCCCCATTCGACCCGGCCGTCCAACCGGGCCAGCGTCCGCAGGAAGCTCTCCTCGCGCGCCTCCACCATCGTCCGTACGCCGCTGTCGTCGCGGAACACGGTGCCGAGCCGCAGCGGCAGCGGCGTCGTGACGGTGGTGAGGGCGTCGATGACACCCTGGTGCGCGCGGGCGGTCGTGGTCAGCCAGTCGAGATCCTCCAGATGCGCGCGGAAGGGCTCCTCGGCGAAGTCCGCCTCCGGTACGTGGCTGACGACGACCACCAGGCCGTGGTGGGTCAGCAGCCGGGGCGGATCCCCCGCCACACCGGCCAACTGCGCCTGGAGCGGAGCGCCGAAGGGCCGGCAGACGGCGTAGACGTACCGCAGTCCGGTCACGGGGCCTCCCTGTGTGGACGGTCGGCCTCCCGCTGACGGTCGGCCCCCTGCTGACGGCCGGTCTCCAGTGAACGGCCGGTCTCCTCCTGGCGGCCGGTCTCCAGTTCGGCCAGCCGCTCACGCAACTCAGCGTTCTCCTTCGCCAGTTCGGAGCGGCGGGCGCGTGAGGACAGCGCCGGGTCCGTCTCCCACCAGTCGATCCCCATCTCCTTCGCCTTGTCGACGGAAGCGATGACGAGCCGCAGTTTGATGGTGAGCAGTTCGATGTCGAGCAGGTTGATGCGGATGTCGCCCGCGATGACGATGCCCTTGTCGAGCACCCGCTCGAGGATGTCCGCGAGGTTGGCGCCGCTCCCCTGGCCGTACGGCTCAGGGAAGCGGCCGGGTGTGGTCATCGTCGGCTCCCGCCCTCGGCGTACTCGGGCTCGTACTCGCCCTCGCCTTCCTCCTCCTCGTCCTCGTAGGTGTCCTCCGCCCGTTCCTCGTCCTCGTAGGCGTCCTCCGCCGGTTCTCCGTCCTCCGCGGCTTCGTCCGTCTCCTCGTACGCGTCGTCCTCGTACTCGGCCTCCGGCTCCTCGTCGCCCTCCAGTTCCTCGTCCGTCTCGCCTTCGCCGGCCGCCTCGTCCTCGTCGGCCGCCTCGTCGCGCGAGGCTTCCTCCTCCTCGGCGACGGCGTCCTCGTGGCTGCGGACCACTTCCCCGTCCTGGATCTCGCCGCGCCAGCCGTCCTCGGCCTCGCCCTTGAACGTGATGAAGCGGGCGAAGTTCTTCAGGTCGAGCCGGGCCCGGCGGCCCTGGGCGCGCCAGATGTTGCCGGTCTTCTCGAACAGGCCGGCGGGGTAGTACTCGATGACCAGGAGGACCCGGGTGAGGTTGTCGGCGAGTTGGTGGAAGGAGACGACGCCCTTCGTGGTGCCCTTGGCACCCTCGGAGGACCAGACGATGCGGTAGTCGGGGACCTGCTCGGTGGTCTTCGCCTTCCAGCTGCGGTTGGACCAGAAGACCTTCAGCTGCCAGTCCGAGGTGGTGTCGTCGCCCTTACTGGCGCTCTTGACACCCTTCGCGAAGGTGCTGAAGTCCTGGTACTGGGTCCACTGGTCGTAGGCGGTGCGCAGCGGGACGCCGACATCGATGTGCTCGATGATGACGGTGGGCTTCTTCCCCGCCGAGCGCTTGCCCTTGCCCTTGCCGCCCAGCAGGCCCTTGAAGGCACCCATCACGTTGTCCTTGACGCGCGAGGCGCCCAGTTCGACGGCGGTGCGCAGAGGGCTCTTGCCCTCGGCGAGTTTACGGCCGCCGTCGAGCGCCAGCTTGGCGAATCCGGAACTGTTGCCCTCGGCGATGTCGGTGAGCTTGCCGGTCGTCTCGCCGAGTTTGCGGCCGGCACCGGTCAGCAGACGGGTGGCCTGGGCCGCGAGGTAATCCTGCAGTTCCGCCTTCAGGCGGTCGGCGGCCTCGCTCTGGGCCACGTCGGCGAGCGGGTTCTTCGACGTCCGCTCGCGCGCGGCGGACGTGGCCGATCCGAGTGCGTCGGTCATCGTTCACCGCCTCCCTTCGAGGTGCGGGAGCGGGTGCCCCGGGACGAGGCCGTCCGCGCGGCCGTGGTCTTCCTGTCGGCCGTCTTCTTGGCCGCGGCCTTCTTCGCCGGGGCGGCCTTCCCCGCAGGCGCCTTCTTCGCGGGGGCCTTCTTGGCAGGAGTCTTCTTCGCCGGGGCCTTCTTGGCCTCCTCCTTCGACGGGGCCCTCTTCGACGGCCGCTCGGGGGGCGGTTCCGACTCCTCGCCGTCCGGTTCGTCGTCCTCGTCGTACTCGGCGGCCTCGTCCTCGTCGTACTCGTCGTCCTCCGCCTCGCGGTCCGGCCGGCCGCCCGCACCGCTCAGCCGGTCGCGCATCTCGGCGGTACGCCCGTGCAGCTTGCCGGCGAGGGCGTCGAGCTGCCGCTCCACCAGGGCCCCGGAGGCCGCCTTGCCGGCGCCGCGCAGGTCCCCGCGCAGCTGGTCCCCCAGTTCCTTGAACTGCGGGTTGTTCCGCAGCTGCGTGGACACCAGGTCGCCGATCATCCGTGGGCCGAGGTTCAGCTTCTTGCCTGCCACCAGGCCGCCGACGGCGACCGCCATCTTCAGTTTCTTCGTCCGTCCGAGAAAATATCCGGCCCCTATCGCGAGGCCGAGTGCCGTTCGGTTCATCGTGGTGCCGTCCCGTCCCCTGTGGTGCCGGTGTGCATTGCGGTCTCCAACCGGTCGAGGAGTACGTCCTCCTGTTGGTCGAACTCCTCCTCGGTGATCTCTCCGGCCTCCAACTGCTCCTCGAGCCGCGCCAGTTCGGTACGGATCGTGGCGGGGTCGTAGTAAATGCGTTCCGCCTCGCGAAGCACCTGTTGGATGGCCCAGCCGCTGCCGCGCACGGGGGCGAACGGCAGCAGCAGTACCTCCGAGATCAGACCCACGCCGTCACCCCACTCCGGTGTCCGCCCCGCCGGCCGTGGTGCCCGCCGGTTCGGCCGGGCCGGGTTCCACGAAGCTGTACGGCGGCAGCGGACCGTTGAGCCGCACCTCCAGGTGCGGCATGTCCTCGCGCACCCGGTCCACGGCGGCCATGAAGTCCGCGGCGGCGGCGCGCTCCACCAGGTAGGAGATGTTGGCGAGCCAGCCCGTGGACTCGGGGCCCACGCTCACGGAGTCGGCCGCCGCTTCCAGGGCGCGCTGCACGGCGGCGCCGTCCTCGGCCTCCTGAGCCCTGACCGCACCGGCGACCATCTCACCGAGGCGGATCTTGTCGTCGTAACTTCCGCCGCCGGCCTTCCGGTTGGCTTCCGCGAGGGCACGGACCTCCGGGTTGCCGGCCATCACGTGGTGCAGGACGGCTTCCTCGACATGATTGGCCTTGACGTTGTACTCGACCCGGCTGTCCAGCGTCCGCAGGCGCTCCTTGTAGTGCTCGGCGCGCTCGGTGAGGACGTCGGTGACGGAGTCGTCGTCGGGGGCGACGCTGCCGAACCGCATCGGCAGCACACAACCCTCCGCGCCGACCTCACCGAGCACGTTCTGGTGGGCGAGCAGTTCCCTGCGCTTGGGGCGCAGCCCCTCGGGGGCGTCACTGACGACGGCCGCCAGGTCGCCCGCCTTCAGGACGCGCAGCGGGTTCTCCCCCACGCCGCCCAGGTGCTCGGGAACGGCGGGGTGCGTACTCGCGATGATGCCGTAGACGTATGTGCTCACTCCTGCTCCTCCTTCCGGCGTGACGAGGTGCTCTTGCGGGCCCGCGGGCGAGACGAGCTCTCCCGCTCGGAGCTTTCGCCGCGCGCCTGCTGGAAGGCGTCGGAGATGGTCTCGGCCGCGCCGGACAGCGCGCCCTTGGACTTGCCACGGGCGCCGGACTCGGTCATCTCACCGACCAGGTCGGGCAGGCCCGGGTCCTTGCGGGGCCCGGACTCCAGGTCGAGCCGGTTGCACGCCTCGGCGAAGCGCAGATAGGTGTCGACGCTGGCGACGACGACACGCACGTCGATCTTGAGAATCTCGATGCCGACCAGGGAGACCCGCACGAATGCGTCGATGACGAGCCCCCTGTCCAGGACGAGCTCAAGCACGTCGTAGAGGCCACTGCTGCCGCCTCCACCGCCGGACTGTTGTGCCGGTACGACTGTCATGCCGACTGTTCCTCCATTTCTGTGGGTGTGGGAGCGGGGCCGGGCGGGCGGCCTACTGGCCGCCGGACCTGCGCGCGTCGGCCCGTCCTCGCTCGTAGCGGCGGACACGCCGGTAGCCGGTGAGCTGACCGTCGGGATCGAGCTCCACCTGGTAGCTCGCCATCAGGCTCATCGTGTCGGGCACGCGCTCGAGTTCGAGGACCTCGACCTCCAGCGCCCAGCCGTTCTCCGTCTGCTCGAAGGACGACACGGACTCGGCTTCCATACCGGTGAGCTCCGCGAGCTGGCCGCGCGCTTGGCGCAGCACCTCCATCGGGCCCGGCCGCTTGTTCGCTCTGCTGTTTTCCGTGGACTTGCGGGATCCGTGAGAATCCTGTGGCTCCTGTGAACCCTTGGACTCTTCGGTGTTTCTTGCGTTCGCCATGGGCACCTCCTACTCCGTGTGGCCTCAAGTCCGTTCGCCAAACCTCCCGGGGTTCACCCGATTGCCACAGTCGCGCTCCGTGCCGGCCCGGCCGGCCGGGCCGGTCGCCCCCGCAGCGTCTCCAGCCGTCGGCGGGCCGGGCCCAGGGCCCGGCCCCGGCGTGGCAGCCCGGCCCAGGGGCCGGTACGCAGCTGGTCGAGGGCGTCGGCGACGGTCCAGCGGCGGGCGTGCAGCTCCGGGTCGTCCAGCTGGTCCCAGGAGAGAGGGGTCGCGACGGGGGCGCCGGGCAGGGCGCGGACGCTGCAGGGCGCGACCGCGGTCTGCGCGTAGGCGTTGCGCTGCACGTCCAGGTAGAGCCGGTCACCGCGGTCCTTCTTGCGTGCGGCGGTGGTGAGCCGGTCGGGATGGGCGTCGGCGAGGGTGTCGGCGACCTCGCGGGCGAAGACGCGCACCGCGTCGACGTCGTGGTCACCGGCGAGCGGCACGATCACATGGAGCCCGCGGGAGCCCGTGGTCATCAGTGCCGAGGGCAGGTTCAGCTCGTCCAGCAGCTCCCCCAGCAGCCGGGCCGCCTCCCGGACCGTCTCGAAGTCGTCCCGCGAGGGATCGAGGTCGAAGACCAGCCGGTCCGGACGGTCGCCCCCGCGGGCCGGGCCGGCGCGGGACAGCCAGCGGTGCAGGGTGACGCTCGCCTGGTCGACGAGGTAGAACAGGGTCGCCGTGTCGTCGCACACGGTGTGGCACACCGTGCCACCCTCCTTGGCGACCTCGGCACGGGTGATCCACTCCGGGTAGTTCCCGGGGGTGTTCTTCTGCATGAACGTGGGCCCGCCGATGCCGTCCGGGTGCCGTTCCAGCATCAGCGGGCGGCCCCGCAGATGCGGCAGCATGAAGGGGGCGACGGCCCGGTGGTAGTCGACGAGGTCGCCCTTGGTGTACTCCCCGGCGCTCCCGCCTCCGGGGAAGAGCACCTTCCCCGGCCGGTGGATCCGCACGGTGCGGCGCCCGGCCCGCACGGTCCGCGCGGTGTCCTCGCCGCTCACGGCACGATCGCCTGCTCCACCAGCAGCCGCCCGGCCGCCGTGATCGACTCCGCGTCGATGCCGGCGGCGCGCAACTGCTCCTCGGGGGAGGCCGAACCCGGCATGCCGCGCACGGCGAGCCGTACCAGGCGCGGCACGGGCCGCCCGTCGGTGAACGCGTCGAGAACCGCGTCCCCGAGGCCGCCCTCCGGATGGTGGTCCTCCACGGTCACCAGGCAGCCGGTCTCCTCGGCGGCCCGGCGCAGGGTGTCCCGGTCGACGGGCTTGACCGAGTACAGGTCGATCACCCGTACCGCGATGCCCTCCCCCGCCAGCACGTCCGCGGCGGCCAGGGCCTCGGGCACCGTGACACCCGCCGCCAGCAGCGTCAGCCGGTCCCGTTCCGAGGAACGCAGGACCTTGCTGCCGCCGACGGGGAACTCCTCACCGGGACCGTAGATCACGGGGCTCTCACCGCGCGAGGTGCGCAGGTAGCGGATGCCGTCGAGGTCCGCCATCGCGGCGACCAGACGCGCGGTCTGGTTGGCGTCACAGGGGTAGAGCACCGTCGAGCCGTGCACCGCCCGCATCATCGCCAGGTCCTCCAGACCCATCTGGCTGGGCCCGTCCTCGCCGATGGCGACCCCGGCGTGCGAGCCGACGAGGTTGACGCCGGCACCGCTGACCGCCGCCATGCGGATGAAGTCGTGGGCGCGGGTCAGGAAGGCGGCGAAGGTGGCGGCGTAGGGCACCCAGCCGCGCGTCGCCGTCCCGACCGCGGTGGCCACCAGCTGCTGCTCGGCGATGTAGCACTCGACGTAGCGTTCGGGGTGCTCCTTGGCGAAGAACTCCGCGCGGGTGGAGTCGCCGACCTCCCCGTCCAGGACCACGACGTCGCCGCGCACGGTGCCGAGGGCGGTCAGCGCCTCACCGAAGGCGTTGCGTGTCGCCACCTTCTCACCCTTGTCCCAGCGGGGCGGTTCGGCCTGCCCGGTGTGCACGGCGTGCAGCGCGCGGGCGGCGGGCGGCTGCGGCACCTTCACGCGCAGGTCGCGGGAGCCGCCGAGTTCGGCGATCGCCTCGTCGGCATCCGGCAGCGGCTTGCCGTGCATCCCCTCGCGGTCCTGTACCGCCTTGACGCCCTTGCCCTTGAGGGTGCGGGCGAGGATCACGGTCGGCTGCCCCCTGGTGGAGGACGCCTCCCCGTACGCCCGGTCGACGGCTTCGACGTCGTGCCCGTCCACCTCCACGGTGTGCCAGCCGAAGGCCTCGAAGCGGCGGGCGTACGCGTCGAGGTCGTGGCCGTGCCGGGTGGGGCCGCGCTGGCCGAGCCGGTTCACGTCCACGAGGACGGTCAGGTTGTCGAGGTCCTCGTACGCGGCGTGCTCGGCGGCCTCCCACACCGAGCCCTCGGCCAGTTCGCTGTCCCCGCACATCACCCACACCCGGTAGCCGGAGCGGTCGAGCCGCTTCCCGGCCAACGCGATGCCGACGCCGACCGGCAGTCCCTGGCCGAGCGACCCGGTGGCCGTCTCGACCCAGGGCAGCCGCTGGGGGGTGGGGTGGCCTTCGAGGCGGCTGCCGAGCTTGCGGAAGGTGAGGAGTTCCTCGTCGTCGATGGCGCCGGCCGCCTTGAACGCGGCGTACATCAGGGGCGAGGCGTGCCCCTTGGAGAGGACGAAACGGTCGTTGCCCGGGTGGTCCGGGTGCTCGAAGTCGTAGCGGAAGTGGCGTGCCAGCAGGACGGCCATCAGGTCGGCCGCGGACATCGAGGACGTGGGGTGCCCGGAGCCTGCGGCGGCCGCGGCGCGGACACTGTCCACGCGCAACTGCTGCCCGAGCTCTACGAGTTCACCGGTGTTCATGAGTCTCCTTCGAAGGGATCGGCAGCGGGGTGATGTCGGCCCGGCTCCGGGACAGCCGGGACATGGTGCGGGCCGTGCGGTACGCGGCGAAGCCGGCAGCGACGATCACTGTGCGGGGTCGACTCACGGTTCGCCTCCGGGGCTGTCGGCACGTACCTCGGGAGACTTCCGCGTCCCCCTGGCCGGGGTCACCAAACGTCCGGCGGCCCCGTCCCGGCCCTGCCGCCGATTTCCGCCCCGGCCCCCGGCCCCATCGGGCGGGGCAGAGGGAAGCCGGTCGCCGACGGCACCGAGGTCTGCTACGGCACGGACCGCGAGGAGTGCGTCCGCGCGGTCCACCGGCTCCGGGCGAACGAGCAGCTGTCCGGTGAACCGGCCCAGGTGCTGCCCTCGCCGGAACACTTCGGGCAGGCGCAGGCGCAGTCCCTGGCAACCGAGGAAATGGTGCGGCAGAACCGGGTGGCGGCGACGACGTGGACGAGTACGTCGCCGGGCCGATCCGGTTCGCGGACGCAGGCTTCTACCTCATCCACATCAAACGGATCGGCTCGGATCAGCCCGGATCTGCGCGGCTTCTTCGACTTCTGCCGTTCGAAGGTGCTGCCGCGGTCGCAGGCCCGGTGCCCCAGTGACGCCCAGTGATCCAGCGACCTGGTGAGGAGGCGGTACGACGAAGGCACGGGCCGCGGCCCGTGCCTTCGCCCGCCTCCGTCCGGGGCCCGCCTCGCGGTCGGTCAGGCCCGAGGGCCCGGCGCACCGGGGGCCGGGGTGTCCGGCCGCGGCGGTACGGGGCCCGTGGCGGGCGGCGTCGACGGCACCGGCGGGGCGACGCCACCGCTGTACCCGCGCCCGGCGTCCCGCTGCCCGGGGACGGACGCCTGCCCGGCGGCCCCGCGCCCGGGGGCGGGCGAGGGGCGGGCCGCGTTCCGCAGTGCGTAGGCCAGGGCGCCCAGGATCACGGCCGTGATCAGCGCGGCGGCCCAGCCCGGCAGGACGAGGGCGAGGGCGAGCCCCACGGCCAGCGCGACGGCCGCGCCCGCGTACAGGGCGACGGCGCCGGACGCGCCGTACAGGGCGGCCTTGCGGCGCTGCCCCCGTGCCTGTGCACGCAGCTCGTCGCGTACGCTCTCGCGGGCCACCTGCGCCAACTCGTCGACCAGGTGCTTGTCCAGATGCTGCATGTGCTCCAAACGCTGCATGCCGCCCGGGTACCCAACGCCCCGAGCGCGTAACGCCGTTCCGCAACTAGGCTCGTCGCCGTGGAGATTCTGGGTGCCACACTGCGCGTCTGCGTCGACGACATCGAGACCGCGATCCCCTTCTACGAGCGGCTGGCGGGAGGCAGGGCCCTGCGCTTCGAGCGGGCCGGTGTCCACGTGGCCGCCGTCGGCTGCTTCCTGCTGATGAGCGGCCCCCCGGCCGAACTGGACGTGCTGCGCAAGGTGGCGGCGACCATCGCGGTGAAGGACGTCGAGGAGGCCGGTCGGGTGCTGGCCGAAATGGGTGCGGACATCATCGCGGGCCCGCTCCCCACACCGGTGGGCCGCAACCTCGTCGCGCGGCACCCGGACGGCGCCGTCTACGAGTACGCGGACCTCTTCGCTGGCTGACCCGTCCGGCCACGGATCCGCCCCCGCCCGTCCCGCGTGATCCGCGCCTCCCCCGCCCGAGCGGGGGAGGCGGGGCCGGGCGAGGTGGCGTCGACGGCCTTCCGGGCGCGGGCGCCGTACGCACCGGAGCGATCAGTGCGGTCCCCGCATCTCGCGGGTGAGGGCCCAGCGTTCATGGTCGCGCCAGGCGCCGTCGATGAAGAGCATGTCCGGCGAGAACCCCTCCAGGCGGAATCCGCCGCCACGGGCCAGGGCGACGGAGGCGGCGTTGGCGGGCTGCACGTTGATCTCCAGCCGGTGCAGCCGCATCGGTCCGAACGCGTGCCGTACGACGAGGTCCAGTCCTTCGCGCATCAGTCCGCGTCCCGCCGCGTGCGCGAACGCGCCGTACCCCAGGACGCCGCACTGGAACGCGCCGTGCACGATGTTGTTGATGTTGATGAACCCGGCGATGGAGCCGTCCCGGACTCCGTCGTCGGGGCCCACCCCGGCGTCCGCCTTCTCGCAGACCAGGAAGCCGGCCCTGGTCGGGTCCTCGATCAGCCCTTGCGCGTACGCGGAGTACGTCGAGGCGCTGTCCGGTGGGAACAGCCAGGGGTGGTGCAGGTCCTTGCTCTCCCGGGCACGGGCGGTGAACTCGGCGCTGTCCGCGTGGGTGAAGTGGCGTATGCCCACGCGGGGGCCTTCGGCGAGGTAGCGGGAAGCGTGGTGCGGCACCGTGCCACCCTACGTCGGGTTCCGGGCGCGGGACGGGTTCAGCTCAGCGCCGGTTCGTCGAGCGTCAGGGTGCCCGCGTCCGCGTCGAGTTCGGCCATGACGCCGAACGGCACGGTGAGCGCCCCGTCGCAGTGCCCGAACCCGAACTGCTCGGCCACGGGCACGCCGAGACCGCCGAGCCGGTCGGCGAGCAGCGCCCGCACCTTCTCGTACGGACCGCACCGGTCCCAGGAGCCGAGCAGCAGCCCCGACACCCCCTCGAACCAGCCGGCCCGCGACAGCTGGGTGAGGTACCGGTCGAGCCGGTACGGCTCCTCCCCCACGTCCTCCAGGCACACCAGCCCGCCGCGCGCGGAGGGTCTGGCGTGCGGGGTGCCGAGGCCGGCGGCGAGCAGGGCGAGGCAGCCGCCGAGCGTGACGCCGCGCGCCCGGCCGGGGGCCAGCGCGGTGCCGTCGGAGGCGAGGGTGCGGACGGTCTCGGGGGCGAACAGGGTGGCCTTGAGGTGCTCCTGCGCACGGGTGTTCTTGAGGAAGTCGACACCCGCCGCCATCGGCCCGTGCAGGGTGACCAGGCCGAGCCGGGTCGCGAACGCCTCGTGCAGGGCGGTGATGTCGCTGAACCCGACGAAGACCTTGGGTCCGGCGGCCCGCATCGCCGGCCAGTCGAGCAGGTCGACCATGCGCTGCACGCCGTAGCCGCCCCGGGCGCAGATCACCGCGTCCACGGCGGGGTCGCACCAGGCGGCCTGCAGGTCGGCGGCCCGGTCGGCGTCACTGCCGGCCAGGTAGTCGAACTCACCGTGGCGGTCAAGGACATGAGGGGCGGCCACCGGGTCGAGGTCCCAGCCGCGCAACGTGTCGAGACCGGCCTGCAGCCGCTCCTCCGGCACGGGCCCGCTGGGCGCGACGACGGCCACCCGGGCGCCGGGGCCGAGCCGGGGCGGCCGCCGCAACGGCTCGGCCCGGCTCGTCCACGCGGTCCGGTTCATCGGTGCTGTCCGGTTCATCGGTGCGGCCCGGATCCTCGGGTCAGTTCCAGGACCGGCACGTCCGGTACCGACAGCCCGAACACCTGCGCGTACAGGGACAGTTCGGCTTCCAGTGCGCGCACCATGGTCTCGGCGCGCCGGAAGCCGTGTCCCTCTCCCTCGAAGGTGAGGTACGCGTGCGGCACACCCTTGCCCTCCAGCCGGGCGAGGAACCGCTCGCACTGCACGGGAGGGCAGATCCGGTCGTCCAGGCCCTGGAGGAGCAGGAACGGCGCGGTGAGCCGGTCGGCGTGCGCGACGGGCGAGCGTTCGGCGTACCGCTCGGGGACTTCGGCGCGCGGGCCGATGAGGCTCTCGAGGTACCGGGACTCGAAGTCGTGGGTCTCTTCCGGGCCCCAGCCGGTCAGGTCGAGCACCGGGTAGACGATGGTGCCGCAGGCGTAGACGTCGGTCGTGGTGAGGGAGGCGGCCGTGGTCCAGCCGCCGGCGCTGCCGCCGCGGACGGCGAGCCGGTCGCGGGCGGCGGTGCCCTCGTCGGCGAGGGCGAGGGCGACGGCGGCGCAGTCCTCCACGTCGGCCACGCCCCACTGCTCGCGCAGCCGGTCCCGGTAGGCGCGCCCGTAGCCGGTGGAGCCGCCGTAGTTCACCTCGGCGACGCCGATGCCGCGCGAGGTGAAGTAGGCGATCTCGAGGTCGAGCACGAGCGGCGCCCGGCCGGTGGGCCCGCCGTGTGCCCAGATCACGTACGGCGCCGGCTCGCCCTCGGGCCCGGCGCAGCCGGGGTTTCGCGGCGGGTACACCTGGGCGTGGATCTCGCGGCCGTCCGGCCCGGTGAAGGTGCGGACCTCAGGTTCTGGGTAGTGGGCGGGGTCCACGGCGTCCTTGTGCGGGGTGCCGATCACCCGGGCCCTGCCGGTCCGGGTGTCCAGCTCGACGACCTCGTGGGAGCTGCGCGGGCTCGCTCCGACGGCCACGACGCGCTCGCCGTGGGCCGCGAGCGTGGGCGTGAACTCGGTCCAGGGTCCGGCCGCGTCGACGACCTCGCCCCTCTCCGGGTCGAGTATGCCGAGCGTGGCGGCGCCCCGGCCGTGCACGACGGCGATCAGGCCGCTGTCCAGCGGGGCGAACCAGCGCGACCCCGGCTTCCACAGCGGCCCGCCGAACTCCTCCTCGCGCGGGCAGACGGGTTCGCCGTCGAGGTAGAGGTTCCACCAGCCGGTGCGGTCGCTCGTGTGGAGCAGTCGGCCGTCGTGTGTCCAGTCGGCCTGGGCGACCGACTCTTCCGGGCCGCCGGCCACGGTGCGGGCGTCGTGCAGGGTGCCGTCGGGGGCGACGTCGGCGACGCGGAGCTCGGTACCGTCCCAGGGCATGCGGGGATGGTCCCAGGCCAGCCAGGCGGCGCGCCGCCCGTCGGGCGCAAGGCGCGGCCCGGTGACGAACCGGTGCCGGCCGTCGGTCAGTTCGCGCACGGCACCGCGGTCGTCGGCGGCCGAGCCGTCCAGTGGTACGGCGGCCAGGACACGGCGCACGTCGCCGGGTCCGTCGCCGGTGAACTCCTCCAGGACGCACCACACCTCGCCGCGGTCCGGCAGCAGGGTCGGCTCGGCCCAGCGCAGCCCCTGTCCCACCGGGGAGACGGGGGTCAGCGGTCGCGGCTCGCCGCCCGGTTCGTACCGGTAAAGGCGCTGGTCGGCGAAGTCGACGAACACCACGAGCGGGTCGTCGTCCCGTACAAAGCCGGCCCAGGGCCGTCCGCCGTACTCGTGGAGCCGGCTGCGCACGTTCCAGGGCGCGGGCAGGACGGACTCCTCGGTGCCGTCGGAGTGCCGGCGCACCAGGGTGCGGCGGCCGTCCTCGGCGGGCCGGGGCTCGGTCCACCACACCTCCTCCCCGACGAACCCCACGTACTCGGGGCTTCCGTCGTGCGCCGCGGCCGTGGCCGCGTCGATGGGCGAGGGCCACTCGCCGTACGGCAGGATCCGCACTGTCTCCCCCATGGGCTCAGGCCGTCCGCAGGAACCGGTCGAGGACACGGACGCCGAAGTGGAGCGCCTCGATGGGGACGCGCTCGTCGACTCCGTGGAAGAGGGCCTGGTAGTCGAAGCCCTCCGGCAGCTTCAGCGGGGCGAAGCCATAACCGGTGATGCCGAGGCGGGAGAACTGCTTCGCGTCCGTGCCGCCGGACATGCAGTACGGCACGGGGTGCCCCTCAGGTGCGAACTCCTGCACCGCGGCCCGCATCCGGGCGAACGTCGTCGAGTCCACCGGCGACTGGAGGGCCGGCTCCCGGTGCTGGAACTCCCAGTCCACGTCGGGCCCGGTGAGCCGGTCCAGGGTGGAGCGGAAGTCGTCCTCGCCACCGGGCAGGATCCGTCCGTCGATGTAGGCCTCGGCCTGGCCGGGGATCACGTTGACCTTGTAGCCGGCGTCCAGCATCGTCGGGTTGCTGCTGTTGCGGAGGGTGTGCTCGACGAGCTTCGCGGCCGGGCCCAGCTTGGTGAGCAGCGTGTCCACGTCGGACAGGTCGGGGTCGACGCCGTACAGGGCGGCGAGTTCGGTGAGTGCCGCGCGGACGGTCGGGGTGAGCCGCAGCGGCCACTCGTGCTCGCCGATACGGGCGACGGCGGCGGCGAGGCGGGTCACCGCGTTGTCCCGGTTGACCTTGGAGCCGTGGCCGGCCCGCCCGCGGGCGGTGAGCTTCAGCCAGGCCGTGCCGCGTTCTCCCGCGCCGATCGGGTAGAGCTGCCGGCCGGCGCCGTCGTGGACGGTGTAGGCACCCGATTCGCTGATGCCCTCGGTACAGCCCTCGAAGAGCTCCGGATGCCGGTCGGCGAGGAAGCCGGAACCGTCCTCGGCGCTGTCCTCCTCGTCGGCGGTGAAGGCGATCACGATGTCGCGCCGGGGCCGCACGCCCTGGCGGGCCCAGGCCCGCACCACGGCGAGGATCATCGCGTCCATGTTCTTCATGTCGACGGCACCTCGCCCCCAGACCACCCCGTCGCGCACCTCGCCGGAGAACGGGTGCACGCTCCAGTCGGCCGCCTCGGCCGGTACGACGTCGAGGTGACCGTGGACGAGGAGCGCGTCGGCCGTCGGGTCGGTGCCCGCGAGGCGCGCGACGACGTTGGTCCGCCCGGGGGTGCGCTCGAGCAGTACCGGTTCCAGGCCCGCTCCGGCCAGCCGCTCCGCCACGTACTCGGCGGCGGGCCGCTCCTGGCAGTCACCGCCGCCCCGGTTCGTGGTGTCGATCCTGATGAGGTCGGACGTGAACGTCACGACCTCGTCCAGGGCGTGTTCGTCAGCCATACTGTTCCTCCACCGCGGCCGAGGCGATCGTGGTGACCGCCTTGAAGGCGCGGATCCCGTCGTACATGGTTGTGCTGGTGTATGTCACTTTCCGCTCGCCGGTCCGGGCCACGCCCGGCACGACGGTGGCGGCCATGGCCAGATGCTCGGCGTCGAACTCCACCGCGACGGTGAAGGGGCCTGCGGCCACCGGCTCGTGGCGCACCGCGAGCGCGGCGGCGTCCTTGGCCGCCGCGCGGATGTCGGAGGCCGTCCGGGCAGGCGTCCGGCACACCGCCGCGTACCGCGACACGTGGTCCTTGACCGCGACCTTCAACGCCCCCGGCGCGTAGCCGAGCGCGTCCTCGCAGGCCACGTCGTCGCCGGTGACCAGGACCACCGGCACCCCGTACTCGGCGACGACGGCCGCGTTGAGCAGACCCTCGCTCGCCCGTTCGCCGTTCAGCCACACCCCGGTGATGGAGTTGGCGAGGAAGGTGTGGGCGAGGACGCCCTCCATGCCGGCGCCGGCGTGATAGCCGATGAACGCGATGCCGTCCACGTCGCCGTGCTGCACACCTTCGACCATGGACAGCGACTTGTGCCGGCCGGTGAGCATCTCGGCCCGCTCGTCGAGCCGCTCCAGCAGGAGATTGCGCATGGTCCAGTGCGCCTCGTTGATCAGCACCTCGTCGGCGCCGCCGTCGAAGAAGCCCCGCACGGCGGCGTCGACGTCGGAGGTGAACATGGACCGGCAGCGCTCCCACTGCGGGGTGCCCGGCAGCACGTCGGCCGGCCAGGTGACACCGGTGGCGCCCTCCATGTCGGCGCTGATGAGGATCTTCATGCGCCTCACGCTACGTCGTGCCGCCACAGCTCTGCCAGACCTGTGGAAAACTCCCACCGGCCCAGACCAATGACGGTAGCAGGACCCACGGGACCGCCTCCCACCTGCCCCTGTACCGTCCCGCGGCCCGCGAGCCCGGCCCGATCCGCACGACAGACCCGGTCACCGCGCACGTCGCGTCATCGCCGTGGACCCGGCCTACACCTCGATGTGGGGAGCGGAACACTGGCAGAAGCCACTGACCGGCAAGAACCGCAGGACCAGCCGACACGCCGCCGCTTCGGTGGCAATCGGCAGGCGCTCCCTCGGACACCGGATCAGGCGACGGACGGCACCGCCCCCTGCACACCAGAGTGATGCGCAGGGGCATCGGACCGCCCAGGCCCGACCCGGGACCCGAAGAAGCGAGGAAAACCGCCCCCGCGTACCCGGACCACGGACACGATCCCCTCACATCACCGCACCGGCTACTTCTCGACCTCGGTGGCGAGGTTGGCGAGCAGCGCGTCGTGGATGCGCGCGAGGCCCTTGGGGGCGAAGGTCCTCTCGAAGAAGCCGCCGATGCCCCCGGCGCCGGTCCAGGTGGTGGTCACGACGACCCGGGACCTGCCCTCCCCGGCCGGGGTGACGCGCCAGGTGGTGACCATGGACGAGTTGCGGTCCTTCTCGACCAGTTCGCCGTCGCTCGGCTCGGTGACCTCCATGAGGCAGTCGCGGACGCGCTTGCTGGTGGCCTGGAGCTTCCAGTGGACGAGGCTGCCCTCGCCGTCACCGCCCTCGCGGACCTCGTACTCGCTGTACTGCTCGGGCAGCAGCTTCCCGCGCGTGCCGCTGTAGTCGGCGAGGGCATCGAACACCGTCTCCGCGTCCGCCACGACGATCCGCTCCGTAGTGGCCTCGACCTGCGCCATCGCTTTCCTCCAGGACATGGGTTCTCGGGGGGGTCGGGGCAAGCCAACCACCCCCTCGCCCGGCCCCCCAAATCGGGAGTCCGGAAGTGATCGGGAGTGTGCCCAAACCAGTCGTTCGCGCGATCAAGGGAACGCTCGTCCCCTTGCGTGGTCCTGTGCTTGGCCGGTGCCACCGGGGAGGCGTCGTGCGCGGGGAGAACGTCACGCACAGATGCCCCACCGCCTGCGGCCCGTCGGGCATCCGGTGACCGGCTCTCCGGGCCCTGGGTCCCCTGCCTCCGGTCCCCTGCCTCCGGCCCTTCCGCCTCCAGGCCCTCCGCCTCCGCGTCCCGGCACTCCGAACCCCCACACCAGGCCCGACCCGACTCTCGCTTCTTCAGCGGTATCCAGCGAGGAACCTCGGGCGTTCACGCCCGACCGGAACGCTTCCCACAACATCGCCGCTCGTGGCGAGACCGTGTGGATCGCGGGGCGTGAGTCACGCGTCCCCTGCCACCCCATAGGGGTGTCCGGACGGAGGAGCCCACCCGACAGCCAGTTGGGCGCTACCTCCAAGCCCGGCCGTTTACGGCCGGGTCAAGTTGACAAGCATTCGAGGGCATCCGGCGACCCGATCGGGTCAAGAGTCGGCGGAACGCGTTCATCCCACGGCTCGTTCCGGGACGATGCCGCGTGGACCGTGAGCCCGCGGTTCACCGACCTCCGTCCTGGGAGGACCACCCATGAGGAAACGCGCAGCAGTGCTGTGCAGTGCCGCCGCCGTCATGGCCGGGAGCCTGACGGCCCTGCCCGCCGAGGCGGCCGCGCCGAGCGGCGCCGACACGTTCCGCGCGGCGAAGCCCGCGTGGAAGGACTGCGGCACCGAGGACCATCCGACGCTGCAGTGCGCGTCCGTCGAGACACCGCTCGACCACGCCCGCCCCGGGGGGCGGAAGATCACCCTGGCACTGTCCCGCGTTCCGCACACCGCGAAGAAGTACCAGGGTCCCCTCCTGGTCAACCCGGGCGGCCCCGGCGGCAGCGGGCTGGCGCTCGCCGGATTCGTCGCGGCCTCGCTGCCGAAGGAGGTGGCCGCCCAGTACGACGTGATCGGCTTCGATCCGCGCGGGGTGGGTGCGAGCAGGCCCGCGCTGAACTGCGATCCGGACTTCTTCGACCCGGTGCGGCCGAATCCGGTGCCGAGCACCCGCGCGGTGGAGCAAGCCAACCTCGCGCGTGTGAAGTCGTTCGCCGACGCCTGCGGCAAGAAGCACGCGGATCTCCTGCCGTACGTGAACACGACCAGCGCGGTCCGCGACATGGACGTCGTCCGGCAGGCGCTGGGCGCGAAGAGGATCAATTACTTCGGCTACTCCTACGGCACGTATCTGGGCGCCGTGTACGCCAAGCTGTTCCCGGAACGGGTACGGCGCCTGGTCCTCGACTCGGTCGTCGACCCCACCGGGGTCTGGTACGACTCCAATCTGAACCAGGACCGCGCCTTCAACGACCGGCACCGAGCCCTGATGGCCTGGATCGCCGGGCACGACGGCACGTACCGGCTCGGTACCGATCCGGAGGAGATCGAGGCCGAGTGGTACGCGATGCGCGCGGCCCTGGCGAAGAAGCCGGCCGGTGACAAGGTGGGCGCGGCCGAACTGGAGGACACCTTCCTGCCGGGCGGCTACTACAACGGCTACTGGCCTTATCTGGCGGAGGCGTTCTCGGCGTACGTGAACGAGGGCGACTCGGGACCGCTGGTCAAGACGTACGAGAACTTCGGCGCGGTCGACGCCGCAGGCGCCAACGGCTACAGCGTCTACACGGCGGTCGAGTGCCGGGACGCGTCCTGGCCGCGGGACTGGCGGCAGTGGCGCAAGGACAACTGGGAGGTGTACGAGCGGGCGCCGTTCCTGACCTGGAACAACGCCTGGTACAACGCGGTGTGCGCGTTCTGGCCGACCGAGTCGCTGCGGCCCGTGAACGTCGCCAACGGGAAGCTGCCGCCGGCGCTGCTCTTCCAGGCCACCGACGACGCGGCCACCCCCTACCAGGGCGGTGTGACGGTCCACCATCTGCTGGCCGGTTCCAGCCTGGTGGTGGAGCGGGACGGCGGCAACCACGGCATCACGCTGAGCGGCAACGCCTGCCTGGACGAGCATCTGACGGCGTACCTGACCGACGGCACCGTGCCGCGCGGCCGCGGCGAGGCCGACGCGGTGTGCGAGGCGCTGCCCGACCCGAAGCCGCGGACGTCGAAGGCCGCGTCCCCCACGTCCCGCGGCTCGACCCTGCACGGCCTGCTCGGCTTCCGCAGCTGAGCGGGCGGCGCGTCGTCGGGGCAGGTGCGGCGGGGAAGTCCGGGAGCGGGGCCCGGCGTTGCCGGGCCCCTGGTTCACCATGGAGCCATGAGTGAGCCGATCGAGGCCCCCGCCCCCGCCCCCGCCCCCGCCGACGTTCTCCCCGCGTCCCCCGCGGAGTTCGTGCCGCGCCCGATGACGGTGGACGACTGCGCCGAGGTCGCCGGGATCCGTATACGCGGCTGGCGGCACGCCTACGAAGGCCTCGTCCCCCAGCCGTATCTCGACGGCCTCGACATCGCGGCGGACGCCGGCCGGCGGCGTGCCCGCCTGCTGGACGGCGACCGGCGCGTGGTGAACCTGGTCGTCGACGACGGCGGCGGCGGCGGCGGCAAGCTCCTCGGCTGGGTGGCCCTCGGCCCGTACCGGGACGGTGGGACCCGCACCGAGGACGCCGAGTTGTACGCCCTGTACCTCTGCCCCCGGCACATCGGCCGGGGCGTGGGCAGGGCCCTCCTCGCGGCGGCGGTCCGGCACTGCGCCACCGCCGGACAGCGGCGCATGTACCTGTGGGTCCTCAAGGGCAACGTCCGCGCCCGCCGTTTCTACGAGCGGGCCGGCTTCACCGCGGACGGCGCCGAGGAGACCTTCGAGGTCGGCGGGGCGGTGGTGCCCGAGGTGCGGTACGCGAAGGATCTCCGCGGCTGAGCGGCCCGGCCGCCGCCGCGCGGCCCGCGGGGCTACCGCTGTCCCGGGATCCGCGGCGCGGACGCCCGCCGCTGCCCGGGGATCCGCGCCAGGGCGTGGACCGCCGCCTCGGCCAGGGCGGGGTGTGCCAGGGCCTCGTTCAGGACGGGTTCGGCGCGGGTGTCGCCGAGTTCGCCCAGTCCGTCCACGCAGGCGAGGGCGACCTTGCGGTACGGGTCGTGCGGGCGCAGCCGCCGCCGCAGTGTGGTGATCAGGGCGGGCACGGCCTCCGGGGCGCGCAGTGCGACGAGCAGGCGGACGGGGTGCAGGGCGTAGGCGACGCGGAGTTCGTTGGTGGCGAGGGCGGCGGCGGCGCGGGCGGTGCGCGGGTCGCCGAGACGGGCCAGGGCGTAGGCGGCGCCGGCGCAGCGCGGGGGGTCCCGGTGGTTGAGGAGAAGCACGAGGGACTCGAAGGCCCGCCGGTCCCCCGCGAGCCCGAGCCGGAAGGCGGCCAGTTCCCTGGCCCACAGCGGCTGCCCCGGTTCGGTGAGCACGGTGGCCAGGGCGTCGGGGTCCTCGGTCGCCAGAAGCCGGTCGACGGCTGCCGACCCGGCCGCCTCGGTCCGTAAGCGCTCCGTGAGCGATCGCAACTCTTCGTCCATGCCCCGAGGTTAGACGGACCACCCGGCCTGCGGGACGCACATCACAAACACCGGGGGCTGGCGCGCTCGTTACCCGCGAGTTAAGCTCAATCGAGCGAGTTACCCACTCGTGTTCCCGCTGTTCGTTTCTCCTCACGGTGGTTCGGTGACGCAGCCACGGTGAGTGCAGTCGGTTCGGTACTCGTACGCGTGTACCGCAAGTACGGCTCGGCCTCGGGACAGGGCCTGCCGGAACCGCCGTTCCCGGGCGTGTGCCCGTCGTGACGGCACCGGGCGTGTGCGCCAGTCAGCCCGGCATCACCCGCATTCCGTACGTACGCACCCGGTGCGCCCCTCGGCGCATCCGGGCGCGCCCTCCGTCGTCACCCTCATTCCTGGAGTCCCTCGATGGCCACTCCCCTGTCCCCCCAGCCCGACACCCCCGTGTCCCCGCTCCGAACCGTCGCCGTGGTCGGCCTCGGCACCATGGGCACCGGCATCGCCGAGGTCCTGGCCAAGGCCGGCCGCGAGGTCGTCGGCATCGACATCAGCGCGGCCCAGGCCACGCGGTGCGTCGCCACTCTGGAGTCCTCGACCGCCCGTGCCGTGGAGCGCGGCCGGCTCACCGGGGAGCAGCGCGTGGAGCTGCTGGCCCGCGTGACCACCTCCACCGACCTCGCGGCGGCGGCCGGCGCCGACCTGGTGATCGAGGTGGTGCCGGAGTCGTACGAGGTCAAGCAGCAGATCTTCCGTGAACTCGACGCCGTGGTGCGGCCGGAGACGATCCTGGCAACGGGCACCAACGCCCTGTCGGTCACCCGCCTCGCCGCCGATTCGGCCCGCCCCGAGCGCGTGCTGGGTCTGCACTTCTTCAACCCCGCCCCGGCGATGAAGCTGGTGGAGGTCGTCTCCTCGGTGCTGACCTCGCCGGCGGCCGTCACCGCGGTCACCGATCTGGCCCTGGATCTGGGCAAGGAGCCGGTCGCGGTCGGCGACCGGCCCGGATTCGTCGCCGACGGGCTGCTGTTCGGCTACCTCAACCAGGCCGCCTCGATGTACGAGTCGCACTACGCCTCCCGCGAGGACATCGACGCCGCGATGCGGCTGGGCTGCGGTCTGCCGATGGGCCCGCTGGCGCTGCTCGACCTGATCGGCGTCGACACCGCGCGGACGGTCCTGGAGGCCATGTACACGGAGTCCCACGACCGGCTGCACGCGCCGGCCCCGATCCTGAAGCAGCTGAGCGAGGCGGGTCTGACGGGCCGCAAGGCGGGGCGTGGCTTCTACACGTACGAGGAGCCGGGCAGCGCCGCCGTCGTGCGGGACGCGCTGACCCCGTCGGAGGGGGGCCGGCCCACCGAGGGCCGGCCGGTCCGTTCGGTGGGCGTGGCGGGCTCGGGCACCATGGCCTCGGGTATCGCCGAGGTGTTCGCCAAGGCCGGCTACCACGTGGTCCTCGCCGCCCGTACCGAGCAGAAGGCGCAGCAGGCCAAGGCCCGGATCGGCGCGTCCCTGACGCGTTCCGTCGACAAGGGGAGGATGACCGCCGAGGCCGCCGTCCAGGCCCTGGAGCGGGTCCGGCCGACGGGCTCCTACGACGACTTCGCCGACGTGGACCTGGCGGTCGAGGCGGTCGCCGAGGACCTGGAGGTCAAGCGGCAGCTGTTCGGGACGCTGGACAAGGTCTGCAAGCCGGGCGCGGTGCTCGCCACCACCACGTCCTCGCTGCCCGTGATCGCCTGCGCCCGTGCCACCTCGCGTCCGCAGGACGTGATCGGCATGCACTTCTTCAACCCGGCACCGGCCATGAAACTGGTCGAGGTGGTCCGTACGGTGCTGACCGAGGACGACGTCCACGCGACGGTGCGCGAGGTCTGCCGGGCGATCCGCAAGCACCCCGTGGACTGCGGCGACCGGGCCGGGTTCATCGTCAACGCGCTGCTGTTCCCGTACCTCAACAACGCGGTCAAGATGGTGCAGGAGCACTACGCCAGTCTCGACGACATCGACGCCGCGATGAAGCTGGGCGGCGGCTACCCGATGGGCCCGTTCGAGCTGCTGGACGTCGTCGGGCTGGACGTCTCGCTCGCGATCGAGAAGGTCCTGCACCGCGAGTTCCGCGACCCGGGGCTCGCTCCGGCGCCGCTGCTGGAGCATCTGGTGGCCGCGGGCTGCCTCGGCCGCAAGACCGGCCGAGGCTTCCGCGAATATGCCAAGCGCTGAGCCGCCGCACCGCCTGGACGACTGGTACCGCGGCGACGGCCAGTGGGGCGGGCTGCTGGAACCGGGCCGGTTCCCGCAGCCCGCGGGCCGTGGCGCTCCCCCGCCCCCCGAGGGCGGGGGAGTTCCCGGCCCGGCGCGGCGAACTGCGCGGATGCAGTACGTTCGGGGCATGTCCCAGCCCGCCAGGTCCTCCCGTACACCTGCCACGACCGAGCCGCCGGAACGCGCCGCAGGCACTCGCGCCGCCGCCCAGCGGCTGAAGATGCGCCGGGAGCTGGCGGCCGCCGCGATGGAGCTGTTCGCGACCAAGGGGTACGAGGCCACCACCGTCGACGAGATCGCGGCCGCGGCCGGGGTCGCCCGCCGCACCTTCTTCCGGCACTTCCGGTCCAAGGAAGAGGCGATCTTCCCCGATCACGACGACACGCTGGTGCGCGCCGAGGCGGTGCTCAACGCGGCGCCGGCGCACGAGCATCCGCTCGACACGGTGTGCCGCGGCATCAAGGAGGTCATGCGGATGTACGCGGCGCGGCCGGAGATCTCGGTCGCCCGCTACCGGCTGACCCGCGAGGTGCCCACCCTGCGCGAGGCGGAGATCGCGTCGGTGGCCCGCTACGAGCGTCTCTTCACCCGTTACCTGCTCGGCCACTTCGACGAGCACGCGCACGACGAGGACGCGGGCGACGACCCGCTGCTGGCGGAGGTCGCCGCGTCCGCCGTGGTCACCGCGCACAACCATGTGCTGCGGCGCTGGCTCAGGGCGGACGGCCGGGGCGATGTGGAGGCGGAGCTCGACCACGCCTTCTCGATCGTCCGCAAGACCTTCGGGAACGGGATCATGGCGGGCCGCCGCACGGTGCCGCAGAGACCGCCGGCCGCCTCGGTGTCCACCCAGGGCGAGGTGCTGGTGGCGGTCGCCCGCACCGACGCCCCGCTGGACGAGGTGATGCGGACCATCGAGCGGGCTCTGAAGGACCACTGAGGAGCACCACAGGAACGCCACAGGAGCACTGAGGGTTCGGCGAGGAAGCACTGAGCACGCCCTCACCGCTGTGACGACGGCCACCCCACGGGGTGGCCGTTTTGCCATGTCAGGGCCCCTTCTCGCGCCCTCTCCGGGAGCCGTTCGATCGATCATCGCTCATTTGTTACGTAAAGATTTCATCTGAGATCGATTCATGGCACCCAGTGCCTTGCGTGCTGTCACGGCGTGCCATACGTTGAAGGAGTCCGGGCGGCCGGCGCGCAGAGACCCTTCGTGCGCCGGCTGTCCCAGCAAGCCGGAAGGCCTGCCCGCCCGGACGCCTGCGTCACAGGCACCCTCCCGCGCCACAAAGCGCCGCCGAAGCACCACCCCCGCCGGACCGACGGCATCCCCCAACCCTCAGCAGCACCGACGTAACCCTCAGCACCCCTCCCTCAGGGCGCTGCTCATCGCCGGAGGCAACACCGTGACCATGAAGGACATCCTGGCCGCGATCCAATCGCCCGACTCCACGTCGGAGGACTTCGCCGCCCTGCCGCTGCCCGAGTCGTACCGTGCGATCACCGTGCACAAGGACGAGACGGAGATGTTCTCCGGGCTCGCCACCCGCGACAAGGACCCCCGCAAGTCGATCCACCTCGACGACGTGCCCGTGCCCGAGCTCGGCCCGGGTGAGGCCCTGGTGGCCGTGATGGCCTCCTCGGTCAACTACAACTCGGTGTGGACGTCGATCTTCGAGCCGATGGCGACCTTCGGCTTCCTGGAGCGCTACGGCAGGCTCAGCGAGCTCACCAGGCGCCACGACCTGCCGTACCACATCATCGGCTCGGACCTCGCGGGCGTCGTGCTGCGCACCGGTCCCGGAGTCAACGCCTGGCACCCCGGCGACGAGGTCGTCGCCCACTGCCTCTCCGTCGAGCTGGAGTCCAGCGACGGCCACAACGACACGATGCTCGACCCCGAGCAGCGGATCTGGGGCTTCGAGACCAACTTCGGCGGCCTCGCGGAGATCGCCCTGGTGAAGTCCAACCAGCTGATGCCCAAGCCGGACCACCTGAGCTGGGAGGAGGCCGCCGCCCCCGGCCTGGTCAACTCCACCGCCTACCGGCAGCTGGTCTCCCGCAACGGCGCCGGCATGAAGCAGGGCGACAACGTGCTCATCTGGGGCGCCAGCGGCGGACTCGGCTCCTACGCCACCCAGTTCGCGCTGGCCGGCGGCGCCAACCCGATCTGCGTCGTCTCCAGCGAGCAGAAGGCGGACCTCTGCCGGGCGATGGGCGCCGAGGCGATCATCGACCGCACCGCCGAGGGCTACAGGTTCTGGAAGGACGAGCACACCCAGGACCCGAAGGAGTGGAAGCGGTTCGGCAAGCGCATCCGCGAACTCACCGGCGGCGAGGACGTGGACATCGTCTTCGAGCACCCCGGACGCGAGACCTTCGGCGCGTCCGTGTACGTCACCCGCAAGGGCGGCACCATCGTCACCTGCGCCTCGACCTCGGGCTACCACCACGAGTACGACAACCGGTACCTGTGGATGTCCCTGAAGAAGATCGTCGGCTCCCACTTCGCCAACTACCGCGAGGCGTGGGAGGCCAACCGCCTGGTCGCCAAGGGGAAGATCCACCCCACGCTGTCGCGGGTGTACTCCCTGGAGGACACCGGCCAGGCCGCCCACGACGTGCACCGCAACCTCCACCAGGGCAAGGTGGGCGTGCTCTGCCTGGCCCCCGAGGAGGGCCTGGGCGTGCGCGACCACGCCAAGCGCGCGCAGCACGTGGACGCCATCAACCGCTTCCGGAACATCTGAGGGCCGACGGATGACAGAGCGTCAGACCGCGCCGGGAGCGCGGAAGGAACGGGACCGTCCGTGGCTCATGCGGACCTACGCCGGTCACTCCACGGCCGAGGCGTCGAACGAGCTGTACCGGCGCAACCTCGCCAAGGGCCAGACCGGTCTGTCGGTGGCGTTCGACCTGCCGACACAGACCGGCTACGACCCCGACCACGTCCTCGCCCGCGGTGAGGTCGGCCGGGTCGGGGTGCCGGTCTCGCACATCGGCGACATGCGCCGGCTGTTCCAGGACATCCCCCTGGAGCAGATGAACACCTCGATGACGATCAACGCCACCGCCATGTGGCTGCTGGCGCTCTACCAGGTGGTCGCCGAGGAACAGGGCGCAAACCTCACCGAGCTCCAGGGGACGACCCAGAACGACATCGTCAAGGAGTACCTGTCCCGCGGCACGCACGTGTTCCCGCCGGGGCCGAGCCTGCGCCTGACGACGGACATGATCGCGTACACGGTCTCCCACCTGCCGAAGTGGAACCCGATCAACATCTGCAGCTACCACCTGCAGGAGGCCGGTGCCACCCCGGTCCAGGAGATCGCGTACGCGATGTCCACGGCGATCTCGGTGCTCGACGCCGTGCGCGACTCGGGCCAGGTGCCGCCGGAGCGCATGGGTGACGTCGTCGGCCGTATCTCGTTCTTCGTGAACGCGGGCGTCCGCTTCGTCGAGGAGATGTGCAAGATGCGCGCCTTCGGCCGCATCTGGGACCGGATCACGCGTGAGCGGTACGGCATCGAGAACCCCAAGCACCGCCGCTTCCGCTACGGCGTCCAGGTCAACTCCCTCGGCCTGACCGAGGCGCAGCCGGAGAACAACGTCCAGCGGATCGTGCTGGAGATGCTGGCCGTGACCCTCTCCAAGGACGCACGCGCGCGTGCCGTCCAGCTGCCGGCCTGGAACGAGGCCCTGGGCCTGCCCCGCCCCTGGGACCAGCAGTGGTCGCTGCGCATCCAGCAGGTGCTCGCCTACGAGAGCGACCTGCTGGAGTACGGGGACCTCTTCGAGGGCTCCAAGGTGGTCGAGGCCAAGGTGGAGGAGCTGGTCGAGGCGTCGCTGGCCGAGATGGGGCGGATCGAGGAGATGGGCGGCGCGATGGCCGCCGTCGAGTCCGGCTACCTCAAGTCCCAGCTGGTCTCCTCGCACGCCGCGCGCCGGGCCCGGATCGAGTCGGGCGAGGAGAAGATCATCGGTGTCAACGCCTTCGAGGGCACCGAGCCGAACCCGCTGACCGCCGATCTCGACACCGCGATCCAGACCGTCGACCCGGCCGTCGAGGCACGGGTGGTGGAGGCGCTGGCCCGCTGGCGCGGCACGCGTTACCAGCCGCCGTTCAACCACCCGCGTCCCTGCAAGGCGCTGGATGCGCTGAAGGAGGCCGCGAAGGGCGACGGCAACCTGATGGAGGCCACCCTGGAGTGCGCCCGTGCGGGTGCCACGACCGGCGAATGGGCCGGCGCCCTGCGCGAGGTGTTCGGCGAGTACCGCGCCCCGACCGGGGTGTCCTCGGCACCGGTCGCCGTCCCCGCCGAGGAGGGCTCCGCGCTCGCCGGCGTCCGCCGCAAGGTGGACGTGACGGCGCGTGACCTCGGCGTCGGCAAGCTGCGCTTCCTGGTCGGCAAGCCGGGCCTGGACGGCCACTCCAACGGCGCCGAGCAGATCGCCGTGCGGGCCCGCGACGCCGGGTTCGAGGTGGTCTACCAGGGCATCCGGCTCACGCCGGAGCAGATCGTGGACGCCGCCCTCGCGGAGGACGTCCACGCGGTGGGTCTGTCCATCCTCTCCGGCTCGCACGCCCAGCTGGTGCCGGACGTGCTGGAGCGGCTGCGCGAGGCCGGCGCGGCCGACATCCCGGTGATCGCCGGCGGGATCATCCCGAACGCCGACGCCGCACAGCTCAGGGCCGCCGGAGTGGCCGCGGTCTTCACCCCGAAGGACTTCGACATCACCGGGATCATCGGCCGTATCGTCGACGAGATCCGCAACGCGAACAAGCTCGACCCCCTGGAGGTCCCCGCATGACCAGCCCCGCTCCCCAGGTCAACCGCCTTCGCCCCCGGCGCTCCTGTCTGGCCGTACCGGGCTCGAACCCGCGCTTCCTGGAGAAGGCCCAGGGCCTCCCCGCGGACCAGGTCTTCCTCGACCTGGAGGACGCCTGCGCGCCGCTCGCCAAGCCCGAGGCGCGGCACACCATCGTCAAGTTCCTCAACGAGGGCGACTGGACCGGCAAGACGCGCGTGGTCCGGGTCAACGACTGGACGACCGAGTGGACGTACCGCGACGTCGTGACCGTCGTCGAGGGCGCCGGCCCGAACCTCGACTGCATCATGCTGCCGAAGGTCCAGGACGCCCGGCAGGTCGTCGCGCTCGACCTGCTGCTCACCCAGATCGAGAAGACCATGGGCTTCGAGGTCGGCCGCATCGGCATCGAGGCGCAGATCGAGAACGCCCAGGGGCTGAACAACGTCAACGAGATCGCGCAGGCCTCCCCGCGCGTCGAGACGATCATCTTCGGCCCGGCCGACTTCATGGCGTCGATCAACATGAAGTCGCTGGTCGTGGGCGAGCAGCCGCCCGGCTACCCGGCGGACGCCTACCACTACATCCTGATGAAGATCCTGATGGCCGCCCGCGCCAACAACCTCCAGGCGATCGACGGCCCCTACCTTCAGATCCGCAACGTCGACGGCTACCGCGAGGTCGCCCGGCGCGCCGCCGCCCTCGGCTTCGACGGCAAGTGGGTGCTCCACCCGGGCCAGGTCGAGGCGTCCAACGAGATCTTCTCGCCCTCCCAGGAGGACTACGACCACGCCGAGCTGATCCTGGACGCGTACGACTACTGCACGTCCGAGGCGGGCGGCAAGAAGGGCTCCGCGATGCTCGGCGACGAGATGATCGACGAGGCCAGCCGCAAGATGGCCCTGGTCGTCTCCGGCAAGGGCCGGGCCGCCGGTATGCGGCGCACCTCGAAGTTCGAGATCCCGGAGGCTTGAGCGCGATGCAGTTCGGACGCACCTACGAGGAGTTCGAGGTCGGGGCCGTCTACAAGCACTGGCCCGGGAAGACGGTCACGGAGTACGACGACCACCTCTTCTGTCTCCTCACCATGAACCACCACCCCCTCCACATGGACAGCAACTATGCGGAGAGGACGACGGACTTCGGCAAGAACGTCGTCGTGGGCAACTACGTCTACTCGCTGCTGCTCGGCATGTCGGTGCCGGACGTCTCCGGGAAGGCGATCGCCAACCTGGAGATCGAGTCGCTGCGGCACGTGGCGCCGACCTTCCACGGCGACACGGTCTACGGCGAGACGACCGTGCTCGACAAGCGGCCGTCGAAGTCGAAGAACGACCGCGGCATCGTCCACGTCGAGACCAGGGGCTACAAGCAGGACGGCACCCTGGTGTGCGTGTTCCGCCGCAAGGTGCTGGTGCCGACCGAGACGTACATCAAGGAGCGCGGCGGCGAACAGCCCGGCCGCCCGGAGCCGCTGGACATTCCGAAGCAGGAGAAGTAGAAGATGAGCCGTCTCGCCCAGACCCACGGCCTCACGGACGTCCAGCGGGAGATCCTCTCCACCGTCCGCGACTTCGTGGACAAGGAGATCATCCCGGTCGCGACCGGCCTGGAGCACCGCGACGAGTACCCGCAGCAGATCGTCGACGGCCTGAAGGAACTCGGCCTGTTCGGTCTGATGATCCCCGAGGAGTACGGGGGTCTGGGCGAGTCGCTGCTCACGTACGCCCTGTGCGTGGAGGAGATCGCGCGCGGCTGGATGTCGGTGTCCGGCATCATCAACACGCATTTCATCGTCGCGTACATGCTCAAGCAGCACGGAACGCAGGAGCAGAAGGACCACTTCCTGCCGCGCATGGCGGCCGGCGACATCCGGGGCGCGTTCTCCATGTCGGAGCCGGCACTGGGTTCCGACGTGTCGGCGATCTCGTCGAAGGCGGTGAAGGACGGCGACGCGTACGTCCTGAACGGCCAGAAGATGTGGCTGACGAACGGCGGCACGTCGTCCCTGGTGGCCGTTCTGGTGCGGAGCGACGAAGGGCACCCCGAGGGCACGGCGCCGCACAAGTCGATGACGACCTTCCTGGTGGAGAAGGAGCCCGGATTCGGCGAGGTGCGGCCCGGACTGACCATCCCGGGCAAGATCGACAAGATGGGCTACAAGGGCGTCGACACCACCGAGCTCATCATGGACGGACTGCGCGTTCCGGCGGACCGCGTGCTCGGCGGGGTCACCGGGCGCGGTTTTTACCAAATGATGGACGGCGTCGAGGTCGGCCGCGTCAATGTGGCGGCACGGGGCTGCGGTGTCGCCCATCGCGCCTTCGAGCTCGGGGTCCGGTACGCCCAGCAGCGGCACACGTTCGGCAAGCAGATCGCCCAGCACCAGGCCATTCAGTTCAAGCTCGCGGAGATGGCTACCAAGGTGGAGGCCGCGCATGCGATGATGGTGAACGCCGCACGTAAAAAGGACTCCGGGGAACGAAACGACCTGGAGGCGGGGATGGCCAAGTACCTCGCGTCCGAGTACTGCAAGGAGGTCGTCGAGGACGCCTTCCGGATCCACGGCGGCTACGGCTTTTCCAAGGAGTACGAGATCGAGCGCCTCTACCGCGAGGCTCCGATGCTGCTGATCGGCGAGGGCACCGCCGAGATCCAGAAAATGATCATCGGTCGCAGACTGCTCGAAGAGTATCGATTCCAGGGCTGAATGTCCGGATACGGGGTGTTTTCTTGGAATAGAGGATCACACCCCGTCAGTACTCTCCGGTCACCGACTCAACTTCCTGGCTTACCCAGTTGTCGCCCGGAGCCGCTACGATCGCCGGAAAGCCGCCGTCCCCTGTCCCCGCGCGGCACTATCCGCTACGAAGGTCATCCATGCCCCACAGCAAAACCTCTGCATCTCGCGACAGCCTCGCCGGCGTGCGCCTCGCGCGCGGAGCGTCGCCGTGGCTCCTGCCGACCGTCGCCACCGCAGCCGTCAGCCTGGTCCGCGCCCGCCGCTCGGGTGCCGCCAAGGCCGTAGCCGTCCCCGCCACCGCTCTCGCGGCGGGGATGCTGTGGTTCTTCCGCGACCCCGAGCGCGAGATCACCCGGGGCCGGGTCATCTCGCCCGCCGACGGCGTGGTGCAGAGCATCATGCCGTGGAAGGACGGCCGGACCCGCGTCGCGATCTTCATGAGCCCGCTCAACGTTCACGTCAACCGCGCCCCGCTGGCCGGCACGGTGACGTCGGTCGAGCACATCCCCGGTGGCTTCGTTCCCGCCTTCAACAAGGAGAGCGAGAACAACGAGCGCGTCGTCTGGCACTTCGACACCGAGCTCGGCGACATCGAGATGATCCAGATCGCCGGTGCGGTGGCCCGCCGCATCGTGCCCTACCTGCCCGAGGGCACCAAGGTCGAGCAGGGCGAGCGGATCGGTCTCATCCGGTTCGGCTCGCGTGTCGACCTCTACCTGCCCGAGGGCGTGGAGATCGACGTCGAGGTGGGCCAGAAGACCGTGGCTGGGGTGACTCGCATTGACCGTGATTGATCCGGAGAAGACACAGACCGGCTGGGTGCCCGACGCCGACGGGGCGGACGACGAGGAGGAGATGCCCCTCTCACTCCGCCTGTCGATAGCGGACACCCTCACCCTCGGCAACGCCACCTGTGGCTTCATGGCGGTGTACTTCACCACCACCGGCATTCTGATCCCGCACCTCACGGGCAGCCAGGAGAGCGGGATGGCCCGCCACAGCGCGGCCACCGCCGTGATCCTCATGCTGTGCGCGGCGGTCTTCGACCTCTTCGACGGCCTGGTGGCCCGCAAGCTGCGCTCCTCCCCCATGGGCGCGGAGCTCGACAACCTCTCGGACCTGGTCAGCTTCGGTCTGGCCCCGGCGTACTTCGTCCTCGTGTACGGCATGGTCGCGGACGACGCGCATCAGAGGGTGGCCGCGGTCGGGGCGATCGTGGTGCTGCTGGCGGTGGTGCTGAGACTTGCGAGGTTCTCCTGCGTCACCGTCAAGGACGGCACCTTCCAGGGCATGCCGTCACCGTTCGGGGCGCTGACCATCGTCTCGATCGTGCTGCTGGAGCTGCCGTTCGTGGCGACGGTTCTGGCGATCCTGGGCACGGCCTGGCTGATGGTGAGCCGGGTCGAGTACCCGAAGCCGCGGGGTCCCCTCGCGGTGGCGATGCTTTCCTGGATCGTGCTGGCCGTGGGCCTGCTGGCGGCCTGGGCCTTCGACGCCCCGAGCGGTCAGCTGCTCCTGCAGACCGGCTGCGCGCTGCAGCTGGTGATGGGCGCGGTGATCCCGCTGTTCGCCACGGCCCGCCGGGTGAACAACTTCCGCGGTAATCGCCGCGAGGCACGGGCGGCCCAGCCGTAACCCCTGCCGCTTCGGGCCCCGGACCCTGTTGGGTCCGGGGCCCTTTGCTTTGCGGGGCGCGGGGCGCGGGGCGCCGGACGCGGGGCGCGGGGCGCCGGACGCGGGACGCCGGACGCCGGACGCGGGGCGCCGGACGCGGGGCGCCGGACGCCGGACGCGGGGCGCCGGACGCCGGACGCGGGACGTCGGACGCCGGACGCGGGGCGCCGGACGCCGGACGCCGGACGCGGGGCGCGGGGCGCGGGGCGCCGGACGCCGGACGCCGGACGCGGGGCGCGGGGCGCGGGGCGCCGGACGCCGGACGCCGGACGCCGGACGCGGGGCGCCGGACGCCGGACGCCGGACGCGGGGCGCCGGACGCCGGACGCCGGACGCCGGACGCCGGACGCCGAACGCCGGACGCCGAACGCCGAACGCCGGACGCCGAACGCCGGACGCCGAACGCGGGGCGCCGGACGCCGAACGCGGGGCGCGGGCCTGACGGGCGCCCGGCGCGGGGTGCCCGGCAGGCCCGCACCCGCGCCCGCCCGCCGTCGGGCCCGGTGGGCGGGCGCGGGCAGGACACTCGGCCCGTCCGGGGTGCCTCCCTGCTCGAAAAGCTCGGGGGAGTCCGAGGACGAGGGCACCGGTTCCGGGCAGCCGGCCCGGGGAAGGCCGTCCGGCTGCTCCTTCGCCCCACCGAGTCGGGTGACGGGCGGGCGAGGGCCGGGGTCCAGAGAGACAGAGCCCCCTGGTGCGGACAGGGCGGAGCCCTCTGGTGCGGCGCGACCGGGCGGCCTCAGCTCAGGAAGTCGCGTGCGAGGCGTTCCGCCGTCCGTTCCAGGACCGGGCCCGCCTGCGCGATGCACTTCTCCACGTCCGGCTCGAGATCCGTCAGCGCGTACGCGCGCCGGATCCCCGCCCGCCCCAGTACCTCCGGCGGCAGCGTGAGCCGCCCGCACACCGCGACGACCTCCTTGCCTGCGGCACGGGCCGCGGCGGCCACCCCCGCCGGGGCTTTGCCGTGCAGGGTCTGCTCGTCCAGCGAGCCCTCACCGGTGATCACGAGGTCGGCCCGCTCCAGCGCGGGTGCGAAGCCGAGGACGTCCAGCATGACCTCGATACCGGGCCGGAACCGGGCCCCGAGGAGCAGCGCGCCGTATCCGATGCCGCCGGCCGCGCCCGCACCGGGCGAGGCGGCGAACTCGGTGGCTCTGGCCCCGGCGGGTTCTTCCAGCACCTTCACGAAGTGCGCGAGCGCCGCGTCCAGCCGCTTCACGTCCTCGGGGGAGGCGCCCTTCTGCGGGCCGTAGACCGCCGGGGCGCCCTTCGGACCGGTCAGCGGGTTGTCGACATCGCTGGCGAGCACGACCTCGACCTCACCGAGGCGCGGGTCCAGGCCCGACAGATCCGCCGAGGCCAGCTCGGCGAGACCGGCGCCGCCCGGCGTCACCGGATCACCGTCGGCTCTCAGGAAGCGGGCGCCCAGCGCGGCCAGCATGCCGGCGCCGCCGTCCGTGGTGGCACTGCCGCCGACCCCGAACACGAGGGTCCGCGCGCCGGCGTCCAGCGCGGCCGTCAGCAGCTCGCCGGATCCGTACGTGGACGCCGTCAGCGGCGCGAGGACGCCGCCCGGCAGCCGTTGGAGGCCGCTGGCCTCCGCCATCTCCACCACGGCGGTGTCGCCGCGCAGCGCGAACGCCGCGGTGACCTCGTCACCGAGGGGACCGGTGACCCGTACCTCCCGCCGGTCGAACCCGGCCGCGACCGCCGCGGCCACCGTGCCGTCGCCGCCGTCGGCCACGGGAAGCGCCTCGACCTCGAGGCCGGGCACCACCCGCCGCAGCCCGGCGGTCACCCGCTCGGCGACCTCCACGGCCGTCAGCGACCCCTTGAACTTGTCCGCGGCGACGAGCACCCGCCGCGCCGGCGCCTCCGACTGTGCTGACCGTGCTGATCGAGTACCGCTCACTGCAGCGTCCGCCACTTCCGCCATCCCTTGCTCTCCGGGCCCGTACGTATGCCGGGGCAGTCGCGCCCCGCCGACCCTAGCTCTCTGCTCCCTGGACCGTCATGTCCCCGCCCAACCCGTGGAACGGGGTCGGGCGCGCGGGAGACCGGGAGGGACCTCGGGTGCGGGCAGGTCGTCGAGGGTGGGTCGGGCCGGTCGCGGGCGCGCCGGGCGTGAGCCGGGCTCCGGCGGGGCCGCCGTGCCCCCGGCGTGTGCGCCGTCCGGTGCCGGTCGCGGGACCGGCGTGTGCTGCCGTGCGCCCTGGCCGGCCGGGCTTCTCGGCCGCGGTGCGGCCGTACACCGCCACTACCCTTCCCCGCATGACCACCACCCAGGATGTTCAGGACTACGCCACCTATATCGCCTCGCTCCCCCGTGTCCTCGCCGGCGCCGCCGCCCTCTTCCGGGACGGCGAGGGCCGTGTGCTGCTCGTCGAGCCGAACTACCGTGAGGGGTGGGCGCTGCCCGGCGGTTAGTCAAAGCATCCCCAGATGTCTCAGGACATCAGCTCAGCAGCTACCTTTCGGCTGGAGAGTCGTTAGCCATATGGTCATCTCGTTGTCTCAAGAGGAGCCATGGACTACTTCTTCACGTCACGCGTCACCGCACGGCGCCACTACGAAGCACCATCCGGGATCACGCTGGACGGGACGCAGTACACGAGCCGGAGCAAGGCCCTCAAGGACGGGACCCCCTTCTTCCTCGACGCGGACATGCGGCCCCTGGAGCCCCACTGCTCGTTCTTCTACGAGCTCGCCAAGACCCTTGAGGCCAAGTCGCTGCGGGACTACACGTACGACTTCCTCGACCTGGACGACTTCCTCTCAAGCCTCGATCCCCCGGCCGACCTGCTGTCCGCCACCGAGGACGATCTGATCGCCTACCGCGATCACTGCATCGAGTACCGCGACGAGCCGATGGCGCCGGCCACGTGGAAGCGCCGGAGGGCCACGATCAACAGGTTCTACGACTGGGCGGTCGATGAGGCGAGGCTTCTGGACCGACGTCCGTACTACCGCAAGAAGAACGGCCGCGACATCCTCAACTGGGGAGCTACCAGCGAGCTCGACGTGCGCCATCTGACGTTCGAGCAGTGGTGGTTTCTGGACCGGGTCGGCCTGCGTGGGCTGCTGCCCGACGGCAAGGCGGATCCCGCCTTCCGCTCCGGCCATGCTCTGCGGGACAGCTGCGGCGGGAATCTCTCCATCACGACGGGCCTGCGGCTGCGGGAGTTCAGCGCGTTGCTCGACATCGAAGTCGGCGCTCCTCGTCGGGACGGCTCGGCCAAGGAAGTCGAACTGCAGGCGATCGCGAAGTTCGGCCTGCCCAGGACCACCGAGATCCAGGACGCCACGCTGCGTGAACTGGACTGGTATCGAAGGACCGAGCGCTCCGGTTTCCTTCGCAAGGCCGCGAAGAACCTGTACCGACAGCGCGATGAGCTGTTCGTCGTCGACGACGTCGACATGCGCACGATGAAGGTCAGCGGCATCCAGGACGGTCGGCGACGCACCTACCGGATCAAGGCGATGAAGGCGCCGCTGCGGCGGATCACGGTCATTGAGGGCGACCACGGGCTGGAGTCGATGGCTCTTTTCGTCGGGCGCAATGGACGGATGATCAGCAGTCAGCGCTGGGAGCAGATCTTCGCCGACGCGCACGCGAGAGCGGTACGGATCGCGGCCGAGCACAACCTGCCGCTGGAGATGCCGGGGCAGGTCCGCATCCATGATCTTCGCCATACGTTCGCCGTGTACATGCTGGAGCAGTTGACCGAGTTGGTCCGCGCCCAGGACGAGGAGCAGCAGCGCCTCACCGACCGCGTGCCTGCCTACGCGGCGGACCACGTGTCCCGCAACCCGTTCCTGACCGTCATGCGCCTCCTCGGGCATCGCCGTCCCGAATCGACCATGCGGTACCTGACCTACAAGAGAAAGACGAACCTGCTCGTCGCCCGGGCGGTGAAGGACTGGAACGATCAGGACCGCACCTACGCAGACCTGGCCGCTCGCCAGGCCGGAGGGTGGGCCGTCTGATGCCGCGCCGCGGAGAACGCCGATCCCGGTCCGCGACGCTACCGCCGCGCCTGCCCGCTCCACGCACTGTCGACCACGTCGGAGCGCGGGAGCTGACTCAGGTACAGCGCGGCCACTCCACGACCAGCCGGATCGATCCGGGAGAGTACGCGTGCCGGGCGCTGGTCGCTCAGCTCGCCGACGTGTGGGTCGAGTACCACCACAAAGCAGCGTTGAAGAACAGTGACAGGTACCTGGGAGCGGTTCGCTCGTTCGCGAAGTTCCTCGGCCCGTATCTGACCGCTCTGGGTCTGAACCCCGCAGACGCCCGCCTGGACACCGACCAGATCGACCTCGCCGAAGCCGTCTACGTGTGGGAGAACGACCTCCTCGCGCAGTTCCCGGAGAACTCCTCGCAGCCATGGCAACTATCGCGCTCGCTGCTCGCGTTGGTTCACCACCGGGCTGAGCGCGATGCGCGTGTGCCGGAGAAACTGCGTAAGCGCGCGGCGGCGCCACCGACCCTGCGCAAGGCCACCGGGGAACCGCTGGACGAGTTCTCCAACTCCGAACGTCTCGCGCTCAAAGGCGCTGCCCAGGACGATCTGAGAGCTCTTGAGAAGCGTCTTGCCCGGGGAAAAGAGCTCCTGGAGACGGGGAAAGATCCGCGTGAGTTCGGATGGGAGGAACTGCCGAATCTGGTCTGGGCTGCCCGACACCGTCTGCTGACCATGGATGAACTCCGTGTTCACCTCCCTGCGCACGCCAAGCGCTGGCCCCAGGAACTACGGGAAGCACGGCCTGCCGATAGTGGTGCGCTCGGCGGGTTCTACGGCCTCCTACGGGGAGTCCATGCCTTGCTCTTCCCGCAGGAGTTGGACCTGCACCCGTTTCGAGTCCTGCTGTTGCTGGCCATGCTCGACTGCACCACCGAGGAACTTCATGCGCTACGGGTTTCTGACCTTGAGTTCAGCGGTCAGGGTGTTCGTATCGTCCAGACCAAGAACCGCGCGGATCGCGTTCGCGCCGACTACCACGTGGTCGATCAGCCCCTGGAGAGGGGCGAGGTGCCTGGAGAACTCGCCTATGAGGGCCGAGGTGATTGGGATGTCCCTGGTCTGCTGCGACGCTTCGTGACGGCCACCGCGCTGACGCGCGAAGTGTTCGGCGGCGTGCCGTGGCTGTTCACCGCGGTCGAATATGCCAAGAACCGCAGCACCATGGACGCCCGGTTCGCCCGCTTCGTCGACCCCGGTCGCCGCTTCACACACTGGATCGCCTCACACCTCGATGCGGACGGCAAGCCCGCCTTGGCGATCTCCGAACCGCACGCGGCGCCCCGACTGCGCAAGACCGCGAAGACCACGCGCGTCGTTGCCCTGGGGGGCACCTTGTCCGACATGGCGGGGGATGATCACAGCATCCAGGTGTTCCAGGGCCACTACGCCCACGGCACCACCGCGCGGGTCCTGGCCGGAGCGGCGATGAACCGCGCCCAGACGCTCGTGTTCGACCGGCTCGCCGACAAGCCGGTTCTGGTCGGACCGGATGTACAGTCCCGCCTCGGCGAACCGGAAGTCGCCCAGGCCCTGGGGGTGAGCCCTGAACTGGGTGCCGCCCTGAGCGCCGGTGAGCTCGACATGGGCGTCACCAACTGCAAGAACCCGCACGACTCACCGCACAGCACGCCCGGCAAGCTCTGCCATGTCGCTCCGGCCATGTGCATGGTCTGCACCAATGCCGTGGTGTTCGTCTCACAACTGCCGCAGCAGTTGCTGCTGTCCGACCACATCGAGCGGATGCGGCTGACGCAGCCACCGATGGTCTGGGATGCGGTATGGGGACGCCAGGCCAAGGCGCTGGCCGAGGTGTTCGAGGAATGCGCTGACCACATTCACGCCGCACGCCGGGCCATCGAGGACCAGGACATCCGCCTGAATCTGTCGTTGGGCATGCGAACGGAGTACGACCGATGACCGTCCTCGCCGCAGCGGACAGGCCGGTATCCCGGGCCTTCGCCGACGACGAACTCGTCTACAGCAGTATGCCTGGGCAGCTCTCCGGCGTGCGCGGGCCGGCCTTCGGGCGCATCGACGAGTGGCCCTGCGACTGTCTCAGACGGCCGGCGAACAAGAGTCCGGCACAGTGGAAGTGCGTGTTCCCGCTCGACCCGGTCTGGAACTTGCGCGCACGAGAAGTCGCGTTCAGCATGCTCAATCCCAACCACCAAGCCCTGAGGAACGCGGGCATCTTCCTGCCCCGGAAGAAATGGGCCCCCGCCACGGTCATCAAGGTCTGCTTCAGCGTGTCGCAGCTCGGTGCCTGGGCGCTTCGCGAAGGGATGCCGGGCAACCTGCACTTCTGGTCGGTTGAAGACTGGCAGGGCTACATCGACCACTGCGCATCAAGCACGAAACCGGAGTCCGTACGGAGTGCTGTGGGAGCCGTCCGCCACTTGGTCCGCTTCTCCCCCATCCTGACGGGCACCAACTCTCTGGAAGACCCCTGGCCAGGACAGACAGACAGCGACGTGGCCAAGGTCGCCACCTGTGACCGGCTGGCCACACCCTCGATCCCGCCGGAAGTCTGGTGGCCGCTCCTCCGGGCTGCATGGTCCTATATCGACCGATTCTCCGCGAGCATCCTGGACCAACGCGATCGCGAAGCAGAGCGGGCCGCAACAGCGCCGACGGCTCCAGTCACCCTCAGCGCTGAAGGCATCAACCACCAACTGGAGTTGTGGCTGACCAACCCGGCCAACCCGGTACCCGTCAGCGACCGTGACACCACGTTCAACCCGAAGGGCACCCCCATCTGGAGCTCCTTGAGCCGAGCGGTGACAACAGGGGCCAGCTCCACGGCCTTCGCGACCAAGAACAACAGGCAAGGCATGGAACGTCGGCAGAAGGTCCTGCGGATGATCGAAGAGACGGGCCGGATCCGGCCTGTCCGCCCCGCCGACGCCAAGCAGTTCGAGTCGGACTACGCCGACTACGGGACCCGCCGTCGCTCATCCGAGGCTATGGACGCCATGCTCCAGAAATGGCTCGCCAACCCGGCGAACCTCGTCCCCGTCCACGCCGAAACGAGTCGGCTCGCTCCCGGGGAGCCGGTGTGGTCAGCACTGGAGGGCCTGCTATACGACACCTCGGAACGGGTGGATGTCTTCGGCATCGGCAGCAAACAAGGTCGGCGCCGACGCGATCTGGTGCTGCAAGCCGCAGTCGGCGAGCGCCGGATCGTGTACTGGGACAAGCAACTGGCCAGGGATCTGCGGATGCTTCGGGCATCCTGCTACATCTTCGTTGCGGCGTTGAGTGCGATGCGGGACAGCGAGATCCAGGAGATCCAGCGCGGCGCGCTCACCCAGCACTACGGGGCTCCGGCAATCGGCTCCCGCAAATCGAAGGGTGATTCCTCCAAACCGCAGGCCAACTGGTGGATCATCGAACCGGTCGCACAGGCCCTGGCGGTGGCCGAGCGGTTGTCCTGGCACGACACCCATGTCTTCGCCACGATGACGCCGCCGAGCAAGGGCGGACCTGCCGGACGAGGACGAGCCGGTATCTCCGCCGCCGACGACATCGACTTCTTCATCGAGACGGTGAACGCCACCCGGCACCTCACTGGCGTGGAGGAGATCCCTCCCGGGCGGGTACGTCCGCACATGTTCCGAAGGACCATGTCGATCATCGCCAGCCAGCAGCCGGACGGCGATGTCGCCCTGGGGATCCAGCTCAAGCACGCCGCGCGTAGGGCGCTGGCCAATCGCCTCACCGGCGCCTACGGCAGACCCGATGCCAAGTGGGCGAAGGAGTTCGACACCGATCTACAGACCGCAGCAGCTCAAAAGCTGGTGGGGCTGCTCCAGGCCCGCCGGACCGGGGCGACCATCGCGGTCGGCCCAGGTGCAACCCGCTTCCACGCCGGGCTCGACAAGGTCAACGCCGCAATCGAGGCGAACTCGACGCTGCGGGCCCAAGTCGCAGATGAGCGACTGGAGATCACCCTCCTTCGCGACGAGTTCGCGAACCTCCACCTGGGCACGGTCAACCACTGCCTCTGGAACGCGCCCACCGCGGAGTGCCAGAACCAACTCCCGCCTGCTCAGCGCGGCCAGGCCCCACTGCTGGGCGCCTGCCAACCGTCCCGTTGCCGCAACTCCGTCCTCACCTTGTCGCACGAGCGGATCTGGCGCATGGAGGAAGCGGACTTGGTGGAGTTCTTGAAGAAGAAGCTCTCGAAGCCGCTGCGCGAGCAAGCCCAGACCCGGCTCGCCGAAGTCCGCTCTGCCAACGCGCAGATCGACAAGCTCAAGGAGAACATCTGATGCCGGTGTCCGCAGCCACCGCCGCCAAGCTCCGGGAAGCCATGGCCCGGCTGCTGTCCGGAGAACCCCTGCACAGCGACGGCGCGCTCACCAAGGAGAATCTGGCCCGCGAAGCCCAGGTCAGCCACGCCACCGTCCACCGGGCCGAGGACATCCTCGCCGAGTGGAACGCCCGCATCCCGCAACCAGTCCTCCGTACACCCGGCGAGGTTCAGCGCGACGAAACCATCGCTGAACTCAAGGGAAAGCTCCGGAAAGCCAACATGAAGGTCACCGAGCTGCAGAGCAAGCTCGACGCCCTGGCCACGGTGACAGCCAACCTCTACCACGAGAACATCGAGCTGAAGAAGAAGCAGAACACTCGGCAGCAGGGTCGCCTCACCGCCCTCACCGGCGACATCGATTCTCACCGCTGACCCGATCGCGCCTGACAGTCCCAGGAGCGCCGACCGGTCGCTCCCAAGACGAGGACGGGGTTGAGACTGGTAGGCGCGCATGTTGAGGTGTCGCGTATTCGTCGCCGACACGGCCGGAAGATCACCCTGTGTGCTTGCCGCTGTATCGCCCTCGGGTCCTTTGGGGGCGCCTGTTCATCGCTCCGGATCCGAGATGGCGTTGGTCCGTAGAAAGCGTTGGAGAATCAGGCGCAGGGTGGGGAGCTGATCGCCCGGGCTGAAAGATGGATCGGTGGCGGCGCTGGTGTAGAGAGCGGCGATGAGAGCCATGACCCACGCTGCGGTGTCGTCCGGGTCCAGGGCCGGGTCGATTTGGCCTGCTGCGGCCGCGTTCCGCAGGAGGGTGGTGACTGTGGACCGCTCCTCGTCGTTCTCGCGGCTGAGCAGCGCTTCGAGATCGGGGTCGCGGTAGGCCTGGATCATCGCCTCCATGACGAGGGCGGGGACCAGCGGCTCCGTGGAGGGGGCGGCGAGAAGGTCCACGGTGTCGAGGAGGGCGGTCCACGGGTCGTCGGCAGCGCGGGCGGCGGCAAGACGCTCAGCTTTGGTGGCACCGTCGTGCTCGTCGTCCTCGAAGACGGCGTGGAAGATCGCGCGTTTGTTGGGGAAGTAGTGGAACAGGTTGCCCGCGCTCATGCCGGCGGCCTTGCAGATTTCTGCCGTGGTGGCGCGCTCGAAGCCTTTGGCGGCGAAGAGTTCAGCTGCGACGTTGACGATGTGCCGGCGTCGTGCGCGGTGTCTGGCCGGGTCGACTGTCCTCATCGTGGCCCCTTCTGGTCGGCTCTCGGCTCTTCAGGTCTTCGTTCCCGTAATAATAGACCGAGTACTCGGTCTATTATTACGGGAACGGCAGGAGTGAGGGGGAACATGGACATGCACAAAAGACCCGAGCAGGACCCGCAGGGCGACCGACTCACCATGCTCGGCGAGCCGGCGTGGAGAACCGTGTGCGTCTATATCGTCTTCGTGCTGGCGGGGGCGGGCGTCGGCTGGCTCGTCGGCTTCCTGGCGGACTGGCTCGTGACACTGCCCTGGGCACCGCTACAGGGACCGGCCGAGCTTGTTGCGTCAATCCCAGCTCCGGGGCTGCCCGCCGCGGGTTCGGTGGCAGGGCTGGCCCTCGGACTTGTTGCCCAGCACGAGCAGTTGGTGATTCGCCTGTCGGGTGATCGTGTTGTGCTCACACGCAAGGGGCGTGCGCAGGAGTTCTCGCACGACGCCATCGCCGCAGTGTTCCGGGATGGCAAGCAACTCGTCCTGCTCGGCCACGAGGGTGGCGAGCTCACTCGGCAAGAGTGCGACCTGGACATGGGCCGCGTTGCCGACGCCTTCGCCGAGCACGGCTATGTGTGGGCGGATGCCGATCCACACAAGGACGAGTTCCGCCGCTGGGTCCCGGATACACCCGGCCTCCCGGAGGGTGCGAACGCCATCCTCAGGGCCCGCCAGGAGTCGTTGGAAAAGAAGAGTCCCTCCGACGACGACGTTCGAGAACTCCGTGAGGAACTGGCCCGTCTCGGCGTCGTAGTGAGGGACGAGAAACGACGTCAGTACTGGAGGACGTTCCGGGAGGCAGGTCCGGCCGTGGAATGAACGGTGGTGACACTGGCTGGACCGTGCATCCCTCGGTGAAGCCGAACCTGGTGTCACCGTGTGTGGCCGCCGGGGACGTATCGGCTCCAGAGATAGCGCTGCGGGTCCGCCCCAGCTCTCCATCCATACGGGGGCCGCGATCGACTGAGTAAACTGCCACGCCCTGCAGGCCGATGTGGATTTTGACGCTCTGCGGCGCTGAGACACCCAGGCTCCCCCGCAATAGCTGCGGCTTCGTCCCCTGGGGCAACGCGATGAGACATCTGGGGCACTGAGACAAGCGAACTGTTCATAACGGCGGCACGATCGAGTCGGACGACGGGGAAACCCCCCGTCAGGGGGCACGGCGCGAAACGGCCGAGGAGATCGGGCTGGACCGTGAGCTCGGACGGCTGCTGGTCGTGGACTGGGTGCGCGGGGCCGGACGGCCGCCGGTGGTGGCGTACCTGTACGACGGCGGAGTGCTCGGCGCGGAGGATCTCGCGGCGATCCGCCTGCAGGAGGAGGAGCTGCTGTCCTGGCGGCTCGTGCCGCGCGCGGAGCTGGCCGAACATCTCCCCGGTACCCTCGGCCGCCGCGTGCTGGCCGCGCTGGACGTCCTCGCCGACGGCTCGGGCACCGCGGAGCTGGAGGAGGGGCACCGGGCGAACTGATCTTGATTTAACGATGTTTGAGGTCGGCGCGACGCCCCGATGAACACTGTGCGAAAGCACGGCACTGCCTTCCGTGACGGATCACACAGCATCTGAATGCAGGCACCACCGGTTGATGCGTGAATAATTCAGCCACGTGGCTCAATTCCGATGCCTCCCTCTTCTGTCGCATGTGTTCGGCCCTCCGCGGCGAACACGGTCCACGAAAGGCATGTGGTCGTGACTGCCACACTGACCGATTTCCACTACGGAGCGGTGACTCCGGTCATCTCCTACCTGATGGCGTGCATGGGGTCGGCGCTGGGCCTGCGCTGCACCGTGCGGTCCATGCGCCGCGGGGTGCAGCAGAGCCGGAGGATCGGCTGGCTCAGCCTGGGAGCCGTGTCCCTCGGCTGCGGCATCTGGACGATGCACTTCATCGCGATGATCGGCTTCAGCGTCAACGGCGCGGTCGTCCAGTACGACACCCGGCTGACCCTGCTGAGTCTGGCCGTCGCGATCGTCGTCGTCGCCATCGGTGTGTTCCTGGTCGGCTACCGCGGTGCCCACCCGGCCGTCCTGGGCACGGCCGGTCTCATCACCGGCCTGGGCGTCGCGGCCATGCACTACATCGGCATGGCCGCCATGGACGCCGGCGGCACCATCCGCTACGACACGGTGGCCGTGGTGCTGTCCGTCCTGATCGCCGTGGTCGCGGCGACGGCGGCACTGTGGGCGGCGGTCTCCGTCCGAGGGCTCTGGGCGAGCCTGGGGGCGAGCCTCGTGATGGGCGTCGCGGTGACCGGCATGCACTACATGGGTATGGCCGGCGTGAGCGTGCACCTCGAGCACGCCACCACGTCCTCGCAGTCGTCGGTCGGCCTGATGTCCTTCCTCCTGGCCATGGTCGCCGGCCCGGTGGCGGTCCTCGTGCTGGCCGCGGTGATCGTCATGTTCGACCCCGAGATGGTCCTCGGGAACGACGAGCAGCCCCGCCGGGTGCGGCCCGCGACGAGTGACTTCACCACGGGCGGCTACACCCCCGAGCAGTCTCCGTCGCCCGTGTCGCACCGGTACGAGGGCCCCTGACGGATTCGGCGGGCGGCGACTGCCGGACTTCGAACAGGGCCGGGCCCCGCTCGAAGTCCAGCAGTCGCTGCTTGCGGTCCAGGCCTCCCCCGTATCCGGTGAGGCCGCCGCTCGCGCCGATGACCCGGTGACAGGGGATGACGATGCCGATCGGATTGCGGCCGTTGGCCAGTCCGACGGCCCTGGACGCCTTCGGACTGCCGAGGGCCCCGGCGAGTTCGCCGTACGTGCGGGTCTCGCCGTAGGGGATGTCCGTCAGCAGATCCCAGACGCGGCGCTGGAACGGGGTGCCGTGCGGGCTCAGCTCCAGGGTGAACTCCTTCAGCCCGCCCGCGAAGTAGGCCTCCAGTTGTTCCCCGGCGTCGGCGAAGGCCCTCGCGGCGGGAGCGGCGGCGGAGCCGGGGCCGACCCGGTCGCCGAAGGTCTCCTCCGGCGGGCGGTGACGCTGGCCGGTCATGTAGAGGCCGCACAGGACGCCGTCGGCGTCGGCGACGAGCGTCAGCGGGCCGTAAGGGCTGTCGATCACGGTGTGCCGCTTCACCGGTTCCATCGGTTTCATCGGGTTCACCTGCTTCATCCGCTTCATCCGTTCCGTCGGTGCTCGTACGTCCTCATGCCGGCAGGACGTTGATCGGGTGGCTGTCCGTCGCCCACAGGTACTGCACCGCGTACGCCCGCCAGGGCCGCCAGGCCGCCGCGTGTGCGGTGAGCGCGGCGGGGGTGGCGGGCAGGCCGAGCTCCCGGGCGGCGCGGCGGATGCCGAGGTCGGTGGGGAGGAAGGCGTCGGGGTCGCCGAGGGCGCGCATGGCGATGACGTCGGCGGTCCAGGGGCCGAAGCCCGGGAGGGCGAGGAGCTTCGCGCGGGCCTCTGGCCAGTCGCTCTCCACGCCCAGGCGCAGGCCGCCGTCCATGAGTGCGCGCACCAGGGTGGTGAGGGTGGCGCGGCGGGCGCGGGGCAGGGCCAGGGTCTCGGGGTCGAGGTCCGCGAGCGCCTCGGGCGACGGGAAGAGGTGGGTGAGTCCGCCCTCCGGGTCCGGGTCGGTCACCGGTTCGCCGTGCGCGGTGACCAGGCGGGCCGCGTGGGTGCGGGCGGCCGCGGTGGAGACCTGCTGGCCGAGCACGGCCCGGACGGCGAACTCCGCCTCGTCGACCGTGCGCGGGACCCGGCGTCCGGGCGCCTTGTCCACCAGGGGCGCGAGGACCGGGTCGGTGCGCAGCCGGTCGTCGACGGCCACCGGGTCGGCGTCCAGGTCGAGCAGGCGGCGGCAACGGCTGATGGCGACGGTGAGGTCCCGCGGGTCGGTGAGGGTGAGACGGCAGGCGATGTGGTCGGGCCGCGGGGCCAGGGCCACGAAGCCGTGCCCGTGCGGCAGCCGCAGGGTGCGCCGGTAGGAACCGTCCCGCCACTCCTCCACGCCGGGTACGGCGGTGGCGGCGAGGTGGCCGAAGAGGTTGTCGGGAGTGAGCGGGGCCCGGAACGGCAGGCGCAGCGACAGCGCGGCGGGGGTGCCGGAGGAGGCGAGGGCGCCGGGGGTCCTGGCGGGACCGTGGGTTCCGCCGGGTCCGGGGCCTCCGGCGGGACCGGCCGTCCGTTTCGGCGCGCGGGCGCGCAGGTCGCTCGGGGCCAGGGCGAAGACCTCGCGCACGGTGTCGTTGAAGGTGCGGACGGAGGAGAAGCCGGCGGCGAAGGCGATCTCCGTCATCGGCAGGGCCGTCGTCTCGATGAGCAACCGCGCGGTCTGCGCGCGCTGGGCCCGTGCGAGGGCGAGGGGCCCCGCGCCCAGCTCGGCGAGCAGTTGGCGTTCCACCTGCCGGGTGCTGTAGCCGAGCCGGGCGGCGAGGCCGGGCACGCCCTCCCGGTCCACGGTCCCGTCGGCGATCAGCCGCATGGCGCGGGCCACGGCGTCGGCCCGCTGGTTCCACTCCGGTGAGCCGGGGCTGGTGTCGGGGCGGCACCGCTTGCAGGCCCGGAATCCCGCCTGCTGGCAGGCCGCCGCGCTCGGGTGGAAGACCATGTTCTCGGGCTTGGGCGGTACCACCGGGCAGCTGGGCCGACAGTAGATGCCGGTGGTGAGAACAGCGGTGAAGAACCAGCCGTCGAACCGTGCGTCCTTGGACCGGACGGCACGCACGCAGCGTTCGGTGTCGATGTGCATCCCCTTCTGCATGGGTCCAGCATCGGGGACGGAACGGGTCCGGTCTCGCGGAAATCCGACATGGACCTCGGCCGGCCTGCACTGCCCCGGCGCCCCGACGGCCTGGGGCACGGTCGCGGGTTCGTCGCGTACGACGGCCGGGTCCACCCGGGACCCCGGCGCGGCCGAGTGACCGCGCCGGTCCCGTGGAAGCTGCCGGGGCCGGTCCCGCGCCCCTCCAGTCGGTGAACCTCCCCGCTCAGTCGGTGAACTCCCCCGCCGTCGGCCGCCGCGACAGCGCCGTCGCCCCGTCCACGTCGGTCAGCGGGCGCAGCCGGTAGGTGTAGGCGTAGTCGCGGTTCGCGGGAAGCTTGTACTCGTCGTGGGTGTGGGCGCCCCAGCTGTTGTCGCCGCCGATGCCCATCTGCCGATGGTTCAGCCGCAGCACGACGGTGTCGCGCGGGGTGAGCTGGTAGTCGTGCCGTACCCCGGCCGACAGGTCCTCCGGGGTGAAGTGCGAGGCGTTGACCTCGAGCAGCGGTTCGCCACTGGCGAGCAGGCCGCGTCCGTCACGGCCGGTCAGGGCCACCCAGCGCACCTCGGTCCGGTTGCCGTTCTCCTGCGGGCGCAGATAGGGCGTCCACTGTGCGGCGACGGTGCCGGAGTACAGTCCGACGTCGGTGCCGTCGGCACGGTCCCAGTGGTTCTCCTCCGGGCCGCGGCCGTAGTAGCGCAGGCGGTCCAGGGTCCGGGGCAGGAACAGCAGGGTGCCGACCTCCGGGATGTACGGCAGGTCCGGGGCGCCCGGGTGCAGGGTGTTGCCGACCTTGATCTCGCCGTTGCCGAAGACGGTGTACGTGGTCGTGTACGTGGACCCGGTCGTGGTGGGCAGGGTCCCGGTGACCGTGATCTCGACGGCCCGGTCCCGCAGCGCCCGCACCCGCACGTCCGTCACCTCGCGCCGGGTGCCGGCGTCGCGCCAGGTCTGGTTGCGGGTGTGCTGGCCGTTGCCCCGGTCGTTGTCGGTGGGCGCCCGCCAGAAGTTCGGTACGGGGCCGGAGTCGATCAGGCGCGTGCCGCCCGCCTCGTACGAGGTGATGGTGCCGCTGTGTTTGTCGACGGTGACGGAGAAGCCCCTGCCGTCGACCGTGACGGCCTTGTCGCCGTCGTCGTGGCGCAGCGCCGGTACGCGCTCCAGGGGTACGGGGGTCACGGCCGGGCTGCCCGCGTCGACGGGGAGCTGTCCCGCGGCCACCTCGAAGCCGGCGTCGGCCCATGCGGTGCGTTCCCTGGTGGTGAAGGACAGCCTCAGGAAGTACTCGGTGCCGGGGGCCGGGCTGCGCGGCAGCCGCACGGGCAGGGTGATGTCCTTGGCGGACGAGGGCGGCACGTCCAGCTGGCCGCGGGTGAGCCTGCCTCTCTGTACGGCCTTCCCGTCGGCCACGAGGGACCAACTTGCTTCGAGTTCGCGGAGGTTGGTGAACAGGTATTCGTTGGTGAGGGTTACGCGCCCCGAGGTGGTCACACCACTGGAGCCGGACGCGGGCATGACGTGGACGGCCTGGTGGATCCGCTTGACCTCGGCGGCCTTCCCGGTGTGGCGGCGGTCGGCGGTGACGATGCCGTCCCCGGAGAAGGCGCCGTCGTTGGGGTTGTCGCCCCAGTCACCGCCGTAGGCGAGGAAGTCCTCGCCCCGGGGCCGCAGTTCGGTGTGCTCGGCGTCGGCCGCGTCGAACCAGAACCGCACCCCTTCGTCACCTGGACGCCGGTCCTCCAAGGCCAGTTCGGAGGCGCCGAGAGCACGCGCGTACACCCGGGCCCGCCGGATGGTGCCACTGAACTCCCGGGTGGGGTTGTCGACATCGGTGGCGATGGAGAGCGGCGCGGTGTTGACGTCGGGACCGCGGGAAGTGGCCCGGGTGGCCCGTGCCACCCCGTCGACGTACAGCGTGAGCGTGCCCGCTTCCGCGTCGTAGACCCCGGCGATGTGGTGCTCGCGTCCGGTCCAGCCGTCCGGGACGGCCCAGTTGGCCGTGATCCACTGGCCGCCGCCGTGGACGAAGAACTCCAGGGTGCCGCCGTTCTGTTTGAGCGCGTACTGGGTGTCCCCCTTGACGACGATCGGCTGGTGATATCCCGTCACCTTGGGGGTGATCCACGCTTCCAGGGTCAACGAGCCGGTGAGGTCGAGGCGTTCGTCGCGGGGGAAGACCGTACCGCCGGATATGCCGCGGGCGCGGGAGAACGTGCCGCTGGGGTTGACGATCTCGCCGCGCAGGCGGGCGGGTCCCGACTCGGTGAGCCGGATGCGCGCCGGGGCGGGGTGGCGGAGCGCCTGGTCGGCGAAGTCCCAGATCCAGCCGCCCTGGAGCACGTCGTGCCGGCGGACGACGTCCCAGTACTTCTTGAAGTTGCCGTTGGAGTTGCCCATGCCGTGCGAGTACTCGATCATCACGTACGGCCGGGTGTCGCCGGTGTCCCCGGCTCTCTGCTCGACCCGGGCGGGGCTCTCGTACATCTTCGAGCGGATGTCGCTGATGCCGGGGCGGTCGTCGCCCTCGTACTGGATGACGCGGGTGGCGTCGTAGGAGCGGATCCAGTCGTGCATGGCGTTGAAGGTGGTGCCGCCGCCCGCCTCGTTGCCGAGCGACCAGATGACGACCGAGGGGTGGTTCTTGTCGCGGTGCACCATGTTCTGTGCGCGGGCCACGCACGCCTCGGTCCAGTCGGGGTGGCTGCCGGGGTACTCGCCGCGGATGCCGTGGGTCTCGAGGTTGGTCTCGCCCACGAGGTACAGGCCGTACTCGTCGGCGAGTTCGAGCCAGAGCGGGTTGTTGGGGTAGTGGGAGGTACGGACGGTGTTCATGTTGAGGCGCTTGACGATCCCGATGTCCTCGACCATGTCCGCGCGGGTGAGGGACATGCCGCGGTCGGGGTGCATCTCGTGGCGGTTGGTGCCGCGGAACGAGACCGGTTTGCCGTTGATCCGCATCAGGCCGCCGGTGAGGGCGAACTCCCGCAGGCCGACCCGGTGCGAGAGCGTCTCGGTCACCCTGCCGGAGGGGTCCCGCAGCCGGAGTACCGCCGTGTAGAGGTACGGGTGTTCGGCCGACCAGAGCCGCGGGCCGGGAACGGTTTTGGACGCCTCCACGGTGACGTCCTGCCCTGCGGGTACGGAGCCGGTGTCGGCGGCCGACGTCAGGGGCCGGGGCCAGACGGCGTGGCCCCGAGCGTCGTAGAGCTGGGTCTCGACGGTGTACCGGCCCGCGTTCTTCCCGCCCGAGCAGTCCCGCACCTGGGCGGTGACCTTCAGTGCGGCGGTCGTGTACGCGTCGCCGAGCGGGGTGTCCAGACGGAAGTCGCGCAGGTGGACGGCCGGGGTGGAGTAGAGGTGGACCGAGCGGAAGATGCCGCTCAGCCGGATCATGTCCTGGTCCTCCAGCCAGTCGCCGTCCGAATAGCGGTAGACCTCGACGGCGATCTTGTTGGTGCCGGGCTTCAGGTGCTCGGTGATGTCGTACTCGGCGGGGGTGTAGGAGTCCTCGTGGTAGCCCACGAGCGTGCCGTTGATCCACACGTAGTGGGCGGACTTGACTCCCTCGAAGTGCAGGAAGGTGCGCCGTCCCGTCCCCGTCCAGTCGCGGGGCACGGTGAAGGTGCGCCGGTACTGGCCGACGGGGTTGAAGCGGGTCGGTGCGTCCGGTGGCCGCGCCTCCTCGCCGAGGCCGTTGGCACCCCACCAGGGGTAGGTGATATTGACGTAGACCGGCGCGTCGTAGCCGTGCAGTTGCCAGCAGGAGGGGACGGGGATGCCGTCCCAGGAGCTGTCGTCGAGGTCGGTGCGGTGAAAGTCGGGGTCGCGGTCCTCGGGGCGGTCGACGTGGGCGAACTTCCAGGTGCCGTCGAGGCTCAGCCGGTACGGCGAGCGGGTGCGGTCGGCGGCGAGGGCCTGCTTCAGGTCCGCGTACGGCATGAGCGTGGTGTGCGGGGGCTCGGTGCCGAGCCGGAAGACGGCGATGTTGCCGTTCCACTCCGGTCCGGTGTTCGCGGTCGGGCCGCTGTCCGGCGCGTCGCCGGTCGCGGCTCTCCGTCCGGCGGCGTGCGCGTCGGCGGGCGCCGCGGACAGGGCGAAGGCGCCGAGGAGGGCGGCTCCTCCCTCCAGGAGCCGGCGGCGACTGACGGGCGGCCGTGTGTCGGGGTGGGCGGACCGGCCGGGGGGAGACACGTGGGGGTGCGGCATGACCGTGGCCTTCCTCGGTTCGACAGCGCACCGCCGCACGCGCACGGATGCATGGCTGCACGGATGCCTGAATGCCTGAATGCCTGAATGCCCGGACAGGGGCACGGACCGGGGGCACGTCGGGGCGGGTTCTCGGCACACCGTGACGGAGGACGCGTTGCTGTCGGGACGGATCACAACGAGTGATGACGGAGGTGACGCGGGCGAGTTCCGAGCCAGGCACACCCTAGGACTCGAACACAATCGAAGCAATGATCCTGTCGAGGTCTGTTCGATTCTGATGGTTCGATGGCTCGATTCCCGTTGCTCGTCCGTGAACAGCGGGCGCGGAACAGCGGGAGCACGGAGGGCCTGCCACGAGGAACGCCGACGGGGCGGACCCGCGGTTGCGCGGGCCCGCCCCGTGATCCACGGCGCGAGGTCTCAGCCGGTCGGACAGGTCGTCGAGAGGCGGTCGAGAGGCCGTCGAAGACCGTTGAGAGGCCGTCGGGCAGGTCAGCCGACCGGGGCCGGCTCCGCGGGGGCGGTCTCCTGCGGGCCGCCGCTGATCGGCAGGACCTCGGCGTCGGAGGCCCGGACGAAGCGGGGCCCCGCCGGTCCGTACACTCCGCGCGGCTCGGGGAACACGGCGAGCAGGCCGAGGTAGAGGACCGCCGCGAGGCCGAGGCCGACCGGCAGCGAGATGTCCATGCCGTCGGCCAGGTTGCCGAGCGGTCCGACGAACTGGCCGGGCAGGTTGGTGAACAGCAGTGCCACGGAGGCGGAGACCAGCCAGGTGGCGAGGCCGCGCCAGTTCCAGCCGTGGGCGAACCAGTAGCGGCCGCCGGTGCGGCGCTGGTTGAAGACCTGGAGCGCCTGGGCGTCGTACCAGCCCCGGCGGGTGACGTAGCCGAGGATCATCACGATCATCCACGGTGCGGTGCAGGTGATGATCAGGGTGGCGAAGGTGGAGATCGACTGGGTGAGGTTCAGCCCGAAGCGGCCGATGAAGATGAACACGATGGACAGGGCGCCGATGAGGATCGTCGCCTGGACGCGGCTGAAGCGGGTGAAAACGCTGCAGATGTCCAGCCCGGTGCCGTAGAGGGCGGTCGTGCCGGTGGACAGGCCGCCGATCAGCGCGATGAGGCAGAGCGGCAGGAAGTACCAGCCGGGGGAGATCGCGAGCAGGCCGCCGACGTAGTTGGGCGCGGCCGGGTCGACGTACTTCGCGGCCCGGGTCGCGATGATCGACGCGGTGGCGAGACCGAAGACGAACGGCAGCAGGGTGGCGATCTGAGCCAGGAACGCCGCGCCCATCACCCGGCGGCGGGGCGTCGCGGCCGGGATGTAGCGGGCCCAGTCGCCGAGGAACGCGCCGAAGGAGACCGGGTTGGAGAGCACGATCAGCGCGGAGCCGATGAAGGACGGCCAGAACAACGGGTCGGCGGTCGAGGCGAAGCTGCCCGCGTAGCCGGGGTCGAAGTCGCCGGCGAAGGCGAAGGCGCCCAGTACGAACAGGGCCGATGCCGCCAGCACGGCGATCTTGTTGACCAGCAGCATGAAGCGGAAGCCGTAGATGCAGACCACGAGCACGAGGGCGGCGAAGATCGCGTACGCCACGATGTACGACAGGGTCGACTCGGGGAGCCCCACCAGCCGGTGCGCGCCGCCGACGAGGGCGTCGCCCGAGGACCACACCGAGATCGAGAAGAAGGCGATCGCGGTGAGCAGCGAGAGGAACGAGCCGACGACCCTGCCGTGCACTCCCAGGTGGGCGGAGGAGGAGACGGAGTTGCTGGTGCCGTTGGCGGGGCCGAAGAGCGCCATCGGCGCGAGCAGCAGGGCGCCCGCGATCAGGCCGAGTGCGGTCGCCGCGAGCCCCTGCCAGAAGGAGAGGCCGAACAGGATGGGGAAGGCGCCCAGCACGCAGGTCGCGAATGTGTTGGCACCGCCGAAGGCGAGCCGGAACAGGTCGAGCGGACGGGCCGTGCGGTCCTCGTCCGGGATCTGCTCGACACCATGAGTCTCGATTTCGGTGACCGAGGTCGCCATGGGGCTCTCACCTGCCGTTCATACCGGGGACGGGACCACAGTGTGGGTCACTCGCCGACCACCGACAATTGTGCATATCACGAAGAGATAGCATGTTTCATGTGGCTGCCGACAAACTCACCGTCGAGGATCTGCTCTCCTTCCCCGCCCTCCAGCTGTCCGTGAAGGCGGGCAGCAGTGGCCTCGGCCGGTCCGTATCCTGGGCGCAGGTAAGCGAGTTGGACGACCCGACCCCGTGGCTTCTGGGGGCCGAGATCCTCATGACCACGGGGCTCGCGATCCCCCGCACGGCGGCCGGGCAGCGCCGCTATCTGGAGCGGCTGGACGACGCCGGGGTCTCCGCCCTGGCCCTGTCGGCGCAGCTGCACATGCCTCCGCTGCACGACGCGTTCTTCCGGGCGGCGGAGGAGCGGGGTTTCCCGGTGCTGGAGGTCCCGCTCGCCGTCCCGTTCATCGCGGTCTCCCAGGAGGTCGCGGCCGCGGTGCAGGAGGACGCCCGGCACCGGCTGGGCGCGCAGTTGCAGGTCTTCGGCTCGCTGCGCTGGATGGTCGCCGAGGACCTCGACACCCCGACCCTCCTGCGTCGCCTCGAGCGTCTGTCCGGATACGACGTGTATCTCTGCACTCCGCAGGGCCGCCCGCTGCTGCCCGGGGTGCCGACGCCCGGTCCGGAGGTGCTGCCCGCCTCGGTGGACGCCGCGCCGACCGTCCCCGGCGGTTTCGTCCTGCCGGTGCCGGCACCCGGCGGTCCGGCGGGCTTCCTGGTGGCGTACGAGCGGCAGGGCGCCCAACCCGCCGGCCTCGCGGTCGTCCAGCACATCGCGACGGTGGCGGCGCTGCGGGTGGCGATGGTGCGCAGCGAACGCGAGACACTGCGCCGCGAGGGAGCCGAGACGCTGGCCGAGCTGCTCCAGGAGGTGCTCGACCCGGAGGCCGCCCGCCGCAGGCTGGCCCGGCACTCCATCGAGGGCGACACCGTGCTGCTCGTGGTCCGGCACACCCCCGACGAGGCGCTGCTGGCCTGCCTCGAGGACCACCCCCATCTGCTGCTGACCTGGGGCGAGGACCGGTGCGTCCTCGGGGCGCCGGAGCTGTCCGACGCCATCGGCGCGCTGCCGGCCGTGACGGCCGGGATGAGCCGTCCCTTCCGGCCGGGCGCGGCCCTGAAGGTCGCCCAGCGCGAGGCCCTGTGGGCGGTCTCCAACGCGGGCGAGTCGGGCCGCCCGCTGGTCCGCTACGGCGCCGACGCCACGGGCCGCTGGCTGCCGGACGACCCCGCGGTCCTGACCGCGCTGGTCGACCACGTCCTCGGCGAGGTGCTGCGCTACGACGCGGAGCACGATTCCCAGCTGCTGGTCTCCGCCCGCACCTGGATGGAGCGCGACCGCCGCACCGAGAGCGCCGCCGCGGCGCTGCACATCCACCCCAACACGCTCGCCTACCGCCTGCGCCGCTTCGGCACCCTCTCCGGCCGCGACCTGTCCACGACCGGCGCGCTCACGGAGGTCTGGCTGGCGATCCAGGCGGCCGGCGCACTGGGCCTCACCGACTGACGCCCGTCTCCCGGCGTTCCGGCACACGCCGGACGCCTCCTCCCGTACCACAGGCGTACGGGGAGGGAGGATCCCCCGACAACGCGGCGAGGTGCCGCGCCGGAGGTCGCGGGCCGGACGGGCCTTCATGACGGGGCCTTCATGACGGGCCCTGCCCCCTTCCGCCGTCCGGCGCCGGGTCCGGGTCGGGTACCCGGGTCCGGGCCCACGTCAGGAGCTCGGGGGCGTCCAGAGAGGTCACCCACAGGTCGGCCCCTCCCGCGTCCTCGTCGTCCGGCCGGGGGCCGACGCCGAGCACCCGTAGTCCGGCACGGCGGGCCGACTCCACTCCGGTCAGGGAGTCCTCGACCGCCAGCGCCTGCCCGGGGCGGACGCCGCACAGCCGGACCGCCTCGGCGTAGACGTCGGGCCACGGCTTGGGCCGCACCGTCTCCACCGCGGGCGCTCCGTCCGGGCCGTCCGCCTCCCGCGGCGCCTCGGACGGAACGACGACGTGCTGGAAGTGCTCCCGCAGTCCGGCCCGGGCGAGACTCCCCTCGACCACCTCCAGCGGGCAGTTGCTGGCCACCGCCAGGGGCAGCCGGCCGGAGAGCAGCCGCACCAGTTCGACGGCGCCCGGCATCGTCACCGGGTCGTCGGCGACGAGGGACAGGAAGTGGTCGAGGAGCGACGCGGTCAGGTCGGCCGTCAGTTCGGGCTTGTGCACCGCCTCCGCCATCAGCCGCCCGCAGTCGGCGTAGTGCACGCCCTTGGCCTGCTCCGCGAACCTCTGCGGAGCCTGGAGTCCGAAGCTCCGGAAGGCCCGTCGGCGGGCTTCCTGCCAGTGGCGTTCACTGTCCATCAACGTGCCGTCGCAGTCGAAGACGACTGCTTCGGGGGGCCAGTCGAGCAATGGACGTACCGGAGTGGTCACAGCGGCCTCCTGAAGGGGTGGGCGGTCACGCGCGGCGTGACCGTGATCCGGGTCTGGCGGTGTTTCCTGCCGGGTGCGCCGCAGACCGGCACATGTCAGGGCACAACGGGAGCGCGAAATCGCGCGCATTCCTGACTTTCGGCAGCAAACGGAAACATCACATCCGTTACGTTATTTCCGCTCCGGAGAGTCCCGCAATAACCGCAAGGAGTTATCGACGGCGACAACGGCCGGGGTGTATGGACCCATGGGCGCCGATCCGGCCGGCCAGGAGCACGAGCCGCCAACCAATGTGAATCCCAAGGCAGTTGAGGCATATTCACCGGGCAACCCGCACCGGTGACGCCGAGCCCCGTGACCGCCGCGCGAGGCCCGGAACCACAGCGGACCGGCCCATTACCACTCCCCCGCGTTCATCCTCGAAAGAAATGCGTAATTACCGCGCGGGCGTGACCTTCATTTGCTCCCGGCGTACGCGGGCGCACTACATTCGTCACTGTCACGGAAATTGAGCGAAGGCGGACAGGACGTTGCAGGAACGGGCCAGAGCAACCCGCAGAGCACTCCTGGAAGCGGCCGCCTTCCTCTTCGCCGAACACGGATACGCGGGCACCAGCGTCAACGACATAAGCACCAGGTCGGGGCGGACCAGCGGCTCCGTCTACTTCCACTACGCCAGCAAGGAGGGCATCGCCCTCGCCGTGGTCCAGGACCGTTTCGCCACCTGGCCGGACCTCGCCGCACGGTACACGGACGAAACGGTCCCGCCACTGGACCGCCTCGTCGCCCTGAGCTACGACATCGCCCACGCCCTCGCCGGGGACCCCGTCACACGCGCGGGCGCACGCCTGTGGACCGAACGCGACACCGTCAACACCGCACTCCCCGACCCCTTCTCCCTGTGGACCGCCGCCGCCACCCGCCTCCTCGCCCAGGCGCGGAGCACCGGCCACCTGGCGCCCCACATCCGCCCCGCCCGCACCGCCCGCACTCTGGTCCGCGCGTTCTTCGGCCTCTGTTACCTGACCGAGGCGCTCGAAGACACGGCCACCGTCCCCGACCGCCTCACCGACTGGTGGCACCTGACCCTGCCCTCGCTCCAGCCGGCTCCGCCACCCGAACGCGGCACCGGGCCCTCCAACGGGACGGCCCCTTCCCCCACGGCAGCCCCGGGCGAAGCCCCGAGGGGCACCTGAGGGTCCGAGGCGCGCGGGACCCGCCCGACCGGGGGCGGGTCCGCGCCGGAAACTCGCGGTGGAAACCACTCGGGTTCGCCCGCGCGTCGGGGCACGTCCGATGTCCTCGTCGGCCGGCGCTACGGCAGGCGGTACACCGGCGCCCCGCCCCGGACTGCGACGCTCCGCGGCGCACGCGGCATACGCGCGGTGGCCGTGGGGGACGAACGGAGCTCACGCACCCGTGGTCCGGGCCGGCTCCTTCAGGACCTCGGCGCCCGGTCCGTGCTGCGGCGGACGATGAGTTCGACGGGGACGACGGGGTCGACCGGCGGCTCGGACCGGCCGTCGATCCGGGCCAGGAGCAACCGCAGGGAGCGGGTGCCGATCTCGGTGAAGTCGGTACGGACCGTGGTCAGCGGCGGCAGGAGGTGCGCTGCTTCGGGGATGTCGTCGTAGCCGACCACACTGACGTCCTGCGGGACGCGCCGTCCGGCCTCGTGGAAGGCGCGCAGCGCGCCCAGTGCCATCTGGTCGTTGGAGACGAAGACCGCTGTGACGTCCGCGCGCCGCGCCAGCCCGCGCCCCAGTTCGTAGCCGGAGTCGGCACTCCAGTCACCGGCCAGGGGGTCGGGAACCTCCGTACCGGCTTCCTCCAGAGCGGATCGCCAGCCGGCCGTCCGCCGGTCGGCGGGTGTCCAGCCGACCGGCCCGGCGATGTGCCAGACGGTGGAGTGGCCGAGGCCCAGGAGGTGTGCGGTGGCGGTGCGGGCGCCGGTCCAGGAGTCCGCGGTGACCTGTGGGGTACCGTCCTCGAGATCGTTCTCCAGCACTACCAGGGGGCTCTCCAGGCCGGCCTCCGCGAGGGGTCTGGCGACCCAGCGCTGAGGGGCGATGGCGATCACACCGTCCACGGCCTCGGCCGACAGACGGTCCGCCGCCCGCACCACCGTGTCCCGGTCGGCCTTGTCCAGGGCGATCGAGCTCACCAGGTAACCGGATTCCCGGGCCGCGGTGTTGATCGCGGTCAGGATGGAGGCGGGCCCGTAGCGTGCCGCGTCGAAGGAGATCACACCGAGCACGCGGGTTCTGCCGCTGGCCAGGGAGCGGGCGCTGCGGCTCGGGCGGTAGCCGAGCGAGCGGATGGCCGCCAGCACCGCCTCGCGGGTTTCGGGGCGGACGGCCGGGTTGTCGTTGAGCACGCGGGAGACGGTCTGCTTCGAGACGCCCGCCAGCCGTGCCACGTCGTCCATCACCGGGCGTGATCCTGCGAAGTTGCGTCGGCTGCGTCCCCCGGCGACGGAGCCGTCGGCGGCCCTTCGAGTCATGGCAGGTGCTTCCTTCGGTACGGCCTCGGCCCGTCCTGTTCCGCCCGGCACCACAGGATAGGCCGAGGTGTACGGGACCGCGGCGGGGGCCGCCGTCCCGGGGACGCCGGTCCCGGTCCGGCTCAGTCCGCTCCGATCGCCCAGGTGCGGGTGACGATCCACTCGGCGTGGGTGACGGCCGCGGCCGGTACGGCTTCGCCCGCCCGCAGCGGCAGGTGCACCGGGGCGCCGACGGGCAGGGACAGCAGTCTCAGGCGCAGCCCGTCGGTCCGCAGTGCTTCGGCGGGCAGCCGGCCGAGTCCGAGGTCCCAGACCCGCCCCGAGAAGAACTGGTCGGCGACGAGTACGTCCCCCACGTACGCGCGCGCCACATCACCGGTCCAGCGCACTCGCAGGAGCACGCCCGTCCCGCCGTCCAGAAGTTCCTCCGGCACATCGACGCGGTACTCGGCCGCGACCGTGTCGAAGTGCTTGTCGGCCGGGGCACTCGCCCGGCCCAGCGGGCCCGTCACGGTCCCGGGCGCGGGGCCCGCGGGCCGGACCAGGGTGACCGCGGCCGACCGCGCGTCCCCGTCCTGGCGCCGGCCCGGCAGTGTGCAGCGGGTGAACACACCGTCGGTGGTCGTGCGCAGGGGCCGCCCGGCCGTCACCGGCGGCCGTTCCGGAGCGGGCAGGACAGCGAAGGACGGCTCGGCGGCGGTGCTGTGCACACGGACCTCGTCGTGGTCGAAGACGACACCGCCGGCGCAGAGCACCAGGCGCTCGGCGCCCCACGCGACACCCCGGTAGGCGGTGCGGGCGGTGGCCGCGTCCAGGACCAGCAGCCCGACATGCCCGCCGTCCGCCGTCGTCACCCGGACAAGGGCATCGGTGCCGGGGCGCAGGCCGGTGATCAGGATGCGGCCGTCGACGTGGGTGACGGTGCCGAAGGGCACACTGACGGACGCCACCGTGCCGGCGTCCAGGGCGAGTTCGGGGTCGATGCCGTCCGTGGCGGCCAGCAGCAGCACAGTGCGTCCGTGATCGTCGACGTGGCAGACCGGCTGGGCGGTGGCCCACTCCAGCCGCAGGCCCTGCACGTCGAGGCGCAGCGGCCAGCAGAAATAGGCGCCCTCGGGGACGGTGACCGGTGTACTGGGCAGCGTCAGGACGGGTGCGTCGGGGAACTCGAGCGTGAAGGTCGTGTCCGGGTGGGGCGGCAGCGGCTCGTGCGGCTGATGGTTGTTGACGAAGAGGAAGCCGGACGTGCCGTCGCCGCGGACCGCCCATCTGAGCGTGTCCCGGTCGTGCTGCCCGGCGGGCCGACGCTCCGGGAGAACGGATTCCATGGGGGCGATGCTGTGACCGAGGTCCGCCAGCAGCAGGTGCTGGAGGCGGAGTTCGTCGTACGAGGACCGGTACTGGCCGTACTCGCCGAGCGGTGCCTGGAAGTCGTACGTGAGGACGGGGACGTCGTTGGGGTAGTCGGTGGCGTGGGACTCCTGGAGGGTGGTGAGCTCACCGGTGGGGTTCGTGCCGCCGTGGAACATGTAGTAGCCCTGCCAGACCGAACCGCAGCCGATCTTGGTGAGGCCGAGCGCGCCCACGTCGGCGGGCTCGACGCCCGGGCGGCGGTGATAGGCCACCGCCATTCCGCCGCCCAGTTCACAGGTGACCCAGGGGAAGCGGTCCGTCGGTGCCGGGGTGCCGCCGCGTACGGTCGTCGGGCGCAGGTCGGCACCGATGCCCTCGTCGTCGCGCTGGTGGGTGAAGAAGAAGTGCTTGCGGCAGGTGTCGGGCCAGCCGCCGTCCGCCTCGGTCCAGAAGGCGTCCGAGTAGCCTCCGTACAGCGGCAGCAGTTCGTCGGGCGGGAGCTGTACCCCGCCCCAGGCTGTCGAGGTCCACAGCGGTGCGCTCAGTCCGGCTTCCTGCGCCATCCGCTTGAGGGTGAGCAGGTGACCGGGCCGGTCGTAGAGCTCGTTCTCGATCTGGATCGCGACGATCGGCCCTCCGTGGGCCCGGTCGAGGCCGTGCAGCTGCCCGGCGACAGCCTCGTACCAGCGGCGTACGGGTTCCAGGTACGCCGGGTCGTCGGTACGGGGCTCCCGGGCGCGGGCCAGCAGCCAGTCGGGCAGTCCGCCGTTGCGGACCTCCGCGTGGCTCCAGGGGCCGATGCGGGGAATGAAGTCCAGACCGCGGCGGGCGCACAGTTCGGCGAAGCGGCGCAGGTCGCGGTCCCCGTCGAAGCGGAGACGGCCTTCGATCTCCTCGTGGTGGATCCAGATGAGGTAGCTGGCGACGGCCGTCACGCCGCCCGCCTTCATCTTCAGCAGCTCCTCCTCCCACTCCCGGGCCGGGTAGCGGGTGTAGTGGAACTCGCCGGAGACGGGGAACCAGGGGCGTCCGCCGCGGGTGAGGTAGCGGCTCGTCACCTCGATCGGATCAGGGACCCCGGAGCTGTCGGCGAAGGGCAGGTGGCCGGACCGCGTAGGCCCGGCGGGCGGGAGGACGCGCAGGTGGTGCGGCATTTCAGGGCTTCTCCGGTCCGAGGTCGGGCGTGCCGGTGAACTGGGCGCGGGTGTGGGTGGTGGCATGCAGCTCCAGCAGGACCAGCTCGTTGGCGCCCGGGCGCAGGACCGGCGCGGGGACGTACAGCGTGCGCTGCGGGCCGCGGTTCCAGTAGCGGCCGAGGTGGAAGCCGTTGACCCAGGCCTGGCCCTTGGTCCAGCCTGGCAGGGCGAGGAAGGTGTCGGCGGGGGTGGCGATGCCGAAGGTGCCGTGATGGAAGGCGGGTCCGGCACCCGTGGTCGCGTCGGACGGCGCGAAGGGCACCGCGCTCAGGTCGTCCAGGCGCAGCGGGTGACAGTCCCAGCCACGCAGGTCGCCGCCGTTGAAGGTCACCGGGCCGAGCAGGCCCTTCGGAGCGCCGATGCGGGGCCCGTAGTTGACGCCGCCCATGTTCTCGACGAGCACCTCCAGCGTGGCACCGGGGTGCGGTACGCGCACGGGCAGGGTCTCGTCGTGACGTTCGCGTTCGAGCAGGCCGACGGGGGCGCCGTCCACGAACACCTGGGCACGGTCGCCGACCCCGCCCGCGAAGTGCAGCAGGCCGTCACCCGCGGCGGGAACGGTGGTGCGGTAGAGCACGTATCCGGCCCTCAGCCCCAGCTCCTCCGCGGTCACGGGGATGTCGGCCCGCACGGGCTCGGACAGCGCGTCCACCTGCGCGAGCAGTGCGGCACTGCGGTTCAGCTCCACGGTGAAGGAGGGGAGTTTCTCTCCCGGCGAGGGGGCCGGATCGTCCGGGACCGGCGCGTGCCGAGCGATCACCTCGCGGAACGCGTGGTACTTCGGGCCGGGGTCGCCGCACTCGGTGAGCGGGGCGTCGTAGTCGTACGAGGTGACCGTCGGCGTATAGGCGTGATCGTGGTTGGCGCCGTTGGTGAACGCGAAGTTGGTGCCGCCGTGGAACATGTAGATGTTGACCGACGCGCCCGCGGAGAGCAGCCGGTCCAGGTCGGCGGCGGCATCGGCCGCGTCCCGCACGTGGTGCGGTTCGCCCCAGTGGTCGAACCAGCCGATCCAGAACTCCGCGCACATCAGCGGGCCTTCGGGCTGCCGCGCGCGGAGTGTCGCGAGACCGGCCTCGACCTTGCTGCCGAACGTGCCGGTGGCGAGCACGCCGGGCAGGCTGCCGGCCGCCAGGTGTTCGGGGTCGGCCTGGTCGCAGGTGAACAGCAACTCCTCGACGCCACGCGAGCGCAGGGCCTGGGCGAGGTGTTCCAGGTACCCGGTGTCGTCACCGTACGCCCCGTACTCGTTCTCCACTTGTACGGCGATCACCGGGCCGCCCGACGCCGCCGTGTGCGGCAGGAGCGGAGGCAGCAGCAGGTCGAGGAAGCGGTCGACCGCGTCCGTGAAGCGCGGGTCGCCGGTACGCAGCCGGATGCCGGGGTCGGAGGTGAGCCAGGACGGCAGGCCTCCGCCGTCCCATTCCGCACAGATGTAGGGGCCCGGGCGCAGCAGCACGTACAGCCCCTCGGCCCGGGCCAGCGCCAGGTAGCGGGGCAGGTCGAGGAGGCCGTCGAGGTCGAGCGGGCCGTCGGGGTCCGGTTGGTGGAGGTTCCACGGTACGTACGTCTCCACCGTGTTGAGGCCCATCAGGCGGGCCTTGCGCAGGCGGTCGGCCCACTGACCGGGGTGGATCCGGAAGTAGTGCATCGCTCCGGAGATGACGCGGAACGGCTCGCCGTGCAGCAGAAAACCGTCGGACGACGTGGTCAGAGCAGACATGTGGAGGCAGCTTCCCGTCGGCGTGAAGGGGGATGGGCAGGTGACACCTCAGCGGACCGCGGCGGTGCGTGTGGCCCGGGTCAGCCAGAGGGTGGCGGCCAGACACAGCGCCGAGATGCCGCACAGCAGGAGGGGGACCGCGCGGATCCCGGACCACTCGATGGCCTTGCCCAGTGCCGGACCGGCCACGACACCGCCGACCATCGACGCGGCGATGACCAGGGCGCCGGCCCGCTGGGCCTGGGGGGCGGCCCTGTTGAGCCATGTCAGCCCGGTGGGGAAGATCGGCGCGATGAACAGGCCGACGCCGGCGTACGCGTACGGGGCCAGCCCCGGTACGGCGGCCAGCAGCAGACACACCGTCATGCCCGCGCAGGAGACCGTGATGATGGTCTGGGCGGAGAAGCGCAGCGCGATCGGCGCGACCAGGAAGCGGCCGACGGTCATCATCAGCCAGTAGACGGAAGTGGCGGTGGCGGCGAAGCCGGCGCCGTAGCCGACGGTCTCCAGGTGGGTGGGCTCCCAGCCGCCGACACCCGCTTCGATGCCCACGTGCAGGACGTAGAGCGTGACGAAGACTCCGAGTACCGAGCCGAGGCTGCGGCCGAGGACCGACCCTCCGCCGGTCTCCGCCCCGCCCGGCTGCGGTGCCCGGTCGCGAACACCCCTCAGGCAGAGCAGCAGCGGCAGGTTGGCGACCGCGAAGCCGAGGAAGACCGCCGGATAGTGCTCGGAGCCCACCACGCCGATGAGCACCGGACCGAGGATCGCACCGATGCCGAAGTGCGCGTTGAGGATGTTGAGCATGGCGGTCGACCGGCGGCCGAAGCTGACGGCGAACAGTTGGTTGAGGCCGTAGTAGGGCTTTGTTAGGTCCTGTGGTGTGGTTCTGGGGTCGGTGCAGGCTGGCCGCATATCGAGCAGGCGCCGGTCCAGGTGGCCAGGAGGGCCTGGAGTTCGCGGAGGACCGCGTAGAGGGTCAGGCCGGCGCAGGGACTTTTGGGTCGAGCCGCAGCAGGGTGCAGAAGGCCTGGGCAAGGGCGGCCAGGGTGACGTGCCGGTGCCAGCCGTGGAAGCTGCGCCCCTCGAAGTGGTCCAGCCCCAGACCGTCCTTGAGCTCACGGTAGTCGTGCTCAACTCGCCATCGGATCTTGGCGATCCGGACCAGGTCACGCAAGGGGGTGTCGGCGGGAAGGGTGGACAGCCAGTAGTCGGTGGGCTCGGCGGAGCCCGGTGGCCACTCGGCCAGGAGCCAGCACTCGGGCAGGGAGCCGTCGGCGAAGCGGCGGATGGTGCGGTTGGCGGGGCGGACCCGCAGCGCCAGGAACCGCGAGCGCATCTCGGCGCGGGGGTTGTGCTTGCTGGTCCTGCTGCCCTGGCGCCAGGTCACCGTCCGCACCACCGACCTTCCTGCATCCAGGGCGAGTTGGCGCAAGGTGGTGTGCGGCTGGGGGTAGGCCGGGACGGGTGGGCGCCCCCGGCCGGAGTACGACACCCGCTCGGGGACCGCGTCACCCGGGTAAGCGGTAGTGGTGCCCTTGACCGCCACGGCGTAGGCCAGGTCGCGCTCGGTCAGCCCCTCGCGAAAGCCCGTGGCATCCCCGTAGCCGGCGTCGGCGACGACCGGCAGGTCCGGCAGTTCCCAGTCCTCGCGCACTTCGTCGAGCATCTCCAGTGCCAGGCGCCACTTCTCCCGGTGCCGCTCAGCCTCGGGGACACCCGCCCTGACCCGTCGCCTGCGGATCGCCTCGGCCAGCAACGCGTCTTCGCCCTGCCGGGTGTCGTCCCAGCTCTCGGGGAGAAACAGGCGCCAGTCGACGGCCGAGGAGGCCCGGTCGGACACCAGATTGACGCTGACCCCGATCTGGCAGTTGCCGCGCTTGCCCAGCGCGCCGCAGTACATCCGGGCCACCCCCGGGGAGTCGTAGCCGTCCTTGGGGAAGCCGACGTCGTCGATGGCGTACGCCTCCGGGCCGATGTGCGCTGCCGCCCAACGGGCCTGCCGTTCACGGACCTTGGTGTAGTCCCAGGTGGAGGAGGAGACGAACTGCTGGAGCTGCTGGTGGTCCACGCCCAGGCGTTCGGCCATCGGCTGCATCGACTTGCGCTTGCCGTCCAGCATCAGCCCGCGCAGGTACAGCTCGCCCTTCGCCCGCTGGTCCCGCCGGGTCAGCGGGCCCAGCATCTGGGCCGCGAACGCCTCCAGGCGCGGGCGGACCGTCTCCATCTCCTCAGGTGTCACACCAGACAGGACACCACGAAACGCTCCCACCAGGCACTATGGCAAACCTAACAAAGCCCTAGTAGTCGATGCCTCCGAAACCGAGACCGGCGAACAGGGCCGCGGCCAGGCCGACGGGCCAGTTCGGTGCCAGCGCGAAGCCCGCCGCGCCGAGAGCCATCAGCAGGTAGGAGGCACCGAGGATCTGCCGGTTGCCGAGCCGTCCGTACAGCCGGTCGAACAGCAGCACGCCGGCGACACCACCGATGAAGTGGGCGCTCAGTCCCAGCCCCGCGGCGGACGGGGAGAGCCCGAACTCTTCGCGGAAGGCCGGGATCGCGGGTCCGTAGAAGGCCTGGAGCGCGCCGATGAGGACGAAGCCCACGCAGGACGCGACCACGGCCGCGGTACTGAACACAGGGGTGTCCGGCGCGGAGTGCGGCGTCGTGACGTGCTGCGCGGTCGGTTGGTCGGTCAAGCGTTCTCCAGATGACGGCCCACGATCTCGTGGGCGAAGGACATGATCGTTCCCTGCGGACTGATGCCGGGGGCGCCCGGCAGGACGCTGGCGTCGCACAGGTACAGGTTGGTGAAACCGTGCGCCCTGCCGGACTCGTCGCAGACCCCGCCCCGCTCGGGCAGCGCCATGCGGCAGCCGGCCATGCCGTGCACCGAGACCAGCTCCCAGTCGCCGGGCCGGACCCGGGCGCAGTACGCCTCCACGTCCGCCTGCGTGCGCAGCGGCCCGGCGGAGGACGTGGGCGGCAGCAGTTACACGGCGCCCGCGGCGAACAGCAGCCGCGCGGTCCTGCCGAACGCCAGCCGCAGGGTGTGGTGGTCGGCCCGGGTCATGCCGTGGCGCAGCAGCGGGGTGCCGCCCACCAGCCCGGCGATCCTGGCCGTTCCCTGCATGCGCACCTGGGTGGTGAACATGCCCAGGTGGTCCTGGTCCACGAGGAGTTCGTTGACCTGCCGGGGGTCTCGCGCGGCCAGCGCGGCGCCCAGGCCTCCGGGCGTCAGGTTGGACGGCATGACGAGAATGCCGAGGGCGGAGTGCTCCTGCACCTGGGCGGTGAACATCGTGCCGCGCGCGGCGTTCACCGGCTGCGGGAACCGGGCGATCGTGCGCAGGTTGAGGTGCAGCTCCAGCCTGCGGCCGGCTGCCCGCCGGTGGATGCCGCTGCGCCGCAGCAGCACGGGGGTGCCGATGGGTCCCGCGGCGACGAACAGGGTGCGGGGCCGGTACCGCACGCGCCGGCCTTCGGCGTCCGTCGCCTCGACACCGTGCACCACACCCCGGTGGTGCGCGATCCGCTCCACGCGCACGTTCGGGGCGATGCGCGCGCCCAGCGCCTCGGCCTCGGGCAGATACGTCGACGCCATGCTCTGTTTGGCGCCGGTCGGGCAGCCGGTGGCGCACTGGTTACGGTGCCGGCAGCCGCGCACCACGCGCTGCGGATGCTGCCATCGCCAGCCGAGCGAGTCGGCGGCGTGGGCCAGGAGCCGCGAGTCCTCGTTGCCGTCTCCGTGCTCCTGCACGATCATGCCGAGGCGCCGTTGCACCTCCGCGAAGCGGGGGCCCACGACCGGCGCACGGTAGCTTCCGTATCCCGTCCAGAGCGCCCAGCGGTCGAGGAGGGCCGCCGGGGGTTCCCACAGCAGGCCGCCGTTGACCACGGTGGTGCCGCCGACCACGCGGGCCTCCCCGTAGGCGATGGTGGGGGTTCCGAAGACCGCGGTCGCGCCGCCGTTGCGGTACAGACGGCGCATCGACTCGGCGGGGCCGGCCGTCTCCAGGTCGCGGACAGAGACCCGGGGGCCCTCCTCCAGAATGGTCACGGACCTTCCCGCGCGGGCGAGTTCGAGTGCGGCGCACCGCCTTCCGCCCGCGTCCGCCGCCCTCGCGAAGGAGGCACGACGAGCCCGGAAAAGGAAACGTTCCGGCCGAGGCCGCGATCACCGCAGCTCATGGGGCCTCTTCCCGGACAGATGGCGCACCTCCCCGGAACACGCCGTCCTTCGGCCCCCGGGCTCCGGGCCCTCCTGGAGGACGGCCTGATCAACCACACTCCTGAACGCAGCATCCTGACCAGGGGGAAAGCGCTGTCAACATCCGGTGATCCGGAGGTAGTGCCCGTCCGGATCGTGGAGGCGGAAATCGGTCAGGCCCCAGGGGCGGTCCTGGAGAGGATCGGCGACGGGATATCCCGATGCGGCCACCCGGCTGTACTCGGCACGCACGTCGTCCACCTCCAGCACCAGCTCGACGCCCGTGGGTACCTGGCGGGCCGCCCGGTCGACCTCGGTCCAGGGAGGTACGGCGCCGATGCGCACCGTGTCCCGGACCACCGCCACGTACTGGTCGCCGTCGGCACGGCGGTCCTCGGCGACCTCGAAGCCGAGCACGCCGGTGTAGAAGTCGACGAAGGCGTCGAGATCCCCGACGAACACTTCGATCCGAAGAAACGTTGGCATCGGAGCCTCCTGGCTTCCCGTCAGGGCTGATGCCCTGAATCGTGTACGGCGCCGTCACAGGTGCGGTCACAGGTGCGCGGGCCCATGGCGGTCATGTCTGCCGCAGCCTCCTCCAGACGGCCTTCGCCGCGTTGTGCCCGGACATGCCGTGGACGCCGGGGCCGGGCGGGGTGGCCGACGAGCAGATGAACACGGCCGGGTGCGGGGTGGAGTACGGGAACAGGGAGAGCTTGGGGCGCAGCAGGAGCTGGAGGCCGCTGGCGGCGCCGGAGCCGATGTCGCCGCCGACGTAGTTGGCGTTGCGGGCGGCGAGTTGGGGCGGGCCCGCGGTGGCGCGGGCCAGGACGCGGTCGCGGAATCCCGGGGCGAAGCGTTCCAGTTGGCGTTCCACGGCGTCGGTCAGGTCGCCGGTCCAGCCGTTCGGGACATGGCCGTAGGCCCAGAAGACCTGCTTGCCGGCCGGTGCCCGGGTGGGGTCGGCGACGCTGGGCTGCACGGTGATGAGGAAAGGCCGGTCGGGGGCACGGCCTTCCCGGGACGCGGCGCGCAGGGCGGCGCCGATCTCGGCACTGTCCGCGCCGATCTGCACGGTGGTGGCCCTGTGGGCCTCGGGCGCGGTCCACGGCACGGGGCCGTCCAGCGCGTAGTCGAGCTTGAAGACGCCGGGGCCGTAGCGGTAGTTCGCGTAGTGGTCGCCGAAGCCGGCGATGCGGGCGAGGGCGGTGGGCGAGGTGTCGAAGACGTACGCGCGGGCCGGCGGCAGGTCGTCGAGCCGCTTGACCTCGTAGTCGGTGTGGACGGCGGCGCCGAGGTCGTGCAGGTAGCCGGCGAGGGCGTCCGAGATGGCCTGGGAGCCGCCGCGGGCGACGGGCCAGCCGCGGGCGTGCGCGGCGAGGGCGAAGACCAGGCCCACGGCGCCGGTGGCGAAGCCGCCGAGGGGTGCCATCACATGGGCGACGAGTCCGGCGAACAGGGCCTTGGCCCGCTCGTCGCGGAAGCGGCGCATCAGCCAGGTGGAGGGCTGGAGTCCGGCGAGGCCGAAGCGGGCGAGGCCGATCGGGTCGCGGGGCAGCGCGGTGAGCGGCAGGGACATGAAGTCGCGGGCCAGGGTGTCCCATCGGGGCAGGAAGGGCTGCACCAGACGTCGGTAGGGTCCGGCGTCGCGCGGGCCGAAGGAGGCGGCCGTCTCGCCGACCGACCGGGACAGCACGGCCGCCGTGCCGTCGAGGAAGGGGTGGGCCATGGGCAGGTCCGCGTGCAGCCACTCCAGGCCGTGACGCTCCAGCGGGAGGGCCCGGAAGGCGGGCGAGTTGATGCCCAGCGGATGGGCCGCGGAGCACGGGTCGTGCCGGAAGCCGGGCAGGGTCAGTTCCTCGGTGCGGGCGCCGCCCCCGACGGTGCCCCTCGCCTCGAACAACGCGACGGAGAAACCGCGCCGGGCCAGTTCCACGGCGGCGGTCAGTCCGTTCGGCCCCGCGCCCACCACGACCACATCGAGCATCGACACCACCTTCGGAACTCCTTCGTCGGCCGACGGCACCCGGAGGCGGCCGGGGGCGATCGAGAGCGATCGGGAGACCCAGGATATGCCGGGGCGCCGACACTCTCCCGGCCCCTGGCGATCTCCCGGCCCTAACGACCTCACCCGCGATGGGGAGTGGATCGGCGAGCGGCGTCATGCGGCTTCGTATCCAAGGCGGAGGAGGGAGTGATGGCGGAGCCATCGCGACCGACGACAACGCCGGAGGCGAAGCCGCGGGGCGTCGGGAGCCCGCTCGCCATCGCGGGTGAGGTCGTAAGTGACCTCCCGCTCCCGGGTGGCCTCCGCCGCGTGACGCGGTGGCCGAGGTGTCCCCTGCCCGGTGCGGGCGTCCTGTGCCGACGACGCCCGGTGCCGGTACGGACCCGACGACGAAGGGCGCGCCCTGTGGCAACCCGTCCCCGGCCGGTCGCTGCCGGTGCCGCAGGTCGAAAGGCCGTCCCCCGCGCCTCACCACCTCGCCCGGCGCGGCGGACCTCGTGGTCAGGCTCCGGCCGACAGCAGTCCCGTCACCCGGCGGGCCGTGGCCTCGTCGCGGGCCGCGGTGAAGGGGAGGTCGTTGCCGCCCGTGATGCGGAAGGGCTCGCCGGCGCGGGTCAGGTGGGCGCCGCCCGCCTCCTCGACGAGGAGCAGGCCCGCCGCGTGGTCCCAGGCGGCTTCCCAGCAGAAGGCGGTGGCGTCCGACTCACCGCGGGCGACGGCCAGGTACTCCAGTCCGGCCGAGCCGCAGGCGCGGGGTGCCACGCCGTCCGTCCTCAGGCCGAGGAGGGAGCGCTTCTGGTCGTCCGTCGTGAAGTCCGGGTGGGAGGTGGCCACGCGCAGGTCGCGGTCGGGGTCCGGGGAACCGGCGTGCAGCCGCACGCCGTCGAGGAAAGCGCCCTGTCCCCTTACGGCGGTGGCGAGTTCTTCGTGGACCGGGGCGAACGTCCACGAGGCGTGGACGACTCCGCCGAGCGCGAGGGCGACCAGGGTGCAGAATCCGCTGTCGCCGTGCACGAACTGCCGGGTGCCGTCGACCGGGTCGACGATCCACACCGGCGCCTCGCCGCGTATCTCCTCGTACGACGCCGGGTTGGCGTGCACCGCCTCCTCGCCCACCACGACCGAGCCGGGCAGCAGGGCGAGCAGCGCGTCGGTGAGGTACAGCTCGGCCTGCCGGTCGGCGTCGGTCACCAGGTCGTGCGGGCCGGACTTGCGGTCGACCTCGTGGTCGGCGAGCCGGCGCCAGCGCGGCATGATCTCCTGTGCGGCCGCCTTGCGGACGGCGTCCTCCACGTCGACGGCGTGCTGTGCGAGAAACTCTTCGATGGTTTCGTTGTCCTTGATCATGCCTCCCATGAGAACATGCCCCACTGACAAACCCCACCCGTTCGGTGCACTCCAGGTGGTATCCGTATGAATATGGGTCCTCGGCCCGACCGGGTATGGGCTCAGCGGCCCACCGCGTAGCCCTGCATGCCGCGCGGGTTCGCCGCCGCCGAGAGCACCCCCGTGGCCGGATCCCGGGCGACCGCGCACAGCCTGCCCTCCGACCAGGCCTCGCCGACCGTCACCTCATGGCCCCGGCGCCGCAGCTCCCGCACCACCGCCGGGTCCGTCCGGGACTCCACGGTGACGCTGCCGGGGCGCGTTCCGCGCGGGTAGAAGGAGCCGGGGAAGCTGTCGTGGTGCCAGTTCGGGGCGTCGATCGCGCCCTGCAGGTCGAGCCCGCCGCGGACCGGGCCGCGCAGCGCGACGGCGAGGAAGAAGTGCAGCTGCCACTGGTCCTGCTGGTCCCCGCCGGGCGTACCGAACGCCATCACCGGCACCCCGTCGCGCAGGGCGACGGACGGGGTGAGGGTGGTGCGGGGACGGCGTCCCGGCGTGAGCGTGTTGGGCAGTCCGTCCTCCAGCCAGGTCATCTGGAGCCGGGTGCCGAGGGGGAAGCCGAGTTCGGGCACGACCGGGTTGGACTGGAGCCAGCCGCCGCTCGGGGTGGCCGCGACCATGTTGCCCCAGCGGTCGACGATGTCCAGATGGCAGGTGTCGCCCCGGGTGGCCCCGTCGCCGGAGACCTCCGGTTCGCCCGGCACGGGGGACGTGGGGTGCTTGGCGACCGTCGGTTCGCCGACACCCGGCACGACGGCGTCCCTCCTCCGGCCCCCCGCCTCGCGCGGGCCGCCCGCGCCGGCGGCCGCCGCGCGTGCCTGCGCGCTCAGTCGCGGGGTGCGCCCGCCGGGACTGCCCGGCCTCAGCACCTGTGAGGCCCGGGGTCCCACCCGGGTGCGCCGCTCGGCGTTGTACTCCGCCGACAGCAGGTCGTCGAGCGGCACCTCGGCCGCGTCCCCGTACCAGGCCTCCCGGTCGGCCATGGCCAGCTTGCTGCCCTCGATCAGCAGGTGCGTGTAGTCGGCGGAGCCGTACGGGGGCAGTTCCGGCGGGAGCAGGGCGAGCTGCTGGAGCAGGACGGGGCCCTGGCTCCAGGGGCCCGCCTTGCACACGGTCCAGCCGTTCCAGTCGTACGTCGCCGGGGTCTCGTACGTCGCCGACCAGCCGGCGAGGTCGGCGGCGGTCAGCGTGCCGGTGCGGTGCTCGCCGCTGGTGTCCAGGGTGGGCCGCCCGGCCTGACGGACCAGGGCCTCGGCGATGAAGCCGGTGCGCCACACCTCCCGCGCGGCGTCGATCTGCGCCTCCCGGCCGCCCGCCCCGGCGACCTCGGCCAGCAGCCGCCGCCAGGTGGCCGCGAGGGCGGGGTTGCGCAGCAGCTCGCCGGGGCGGGGCGCCCTGCCGCCGGGCAGGTACACCTGTGCCGAGGAGGTCCACTCCGTCTCGAACAGCTCCCGTACGGTCTCGACGGTCCCGCCGACGTTCTCCACGGGCGCGTGTCCATGCTCGGCGTATCCGACGGCGTACCGGAGAACATCGGCGAGGGAGCGGGTGCCGTGGTCGCGCAGCAGGAGCATCCAGGCGTCGAAGGCGCCGGGCACGGCGGCGGCGAGCGGTCCGGTGCCCGGGACGAGGTCCAGGCCGAGCGCCCGGTAGTGGGCGGCGCTCGCCCCGGCCGGTGCGACGCCCTGCCCGCACAGCACCCGCACCTCGCCGCCGGCGGGCGCGAGCAGGATGGGCACCTCGCCGGCCGGTCCGTTGAGGTGCGGCTCGACGACGTGCAGCACGAAGGCGCCCGCCACGGCCGCGTCGTACGCGTTGCCTCCGCCCTCCAGGACGGCCATGGCCGACTGGGACGCCAGCCAGTGCGTGGACGACACCATGCCGAAGGTGCCCTGAAGGGTGGGGCGGGTGGTGAACTGCATCTCTCACCTCGGTGTGTGCGTGCCGACGACCTTGCCCGTCCTCTCTGCCCGCGCCGGGGAGAGTCCGGGGAGTTTCGGTGGCGGACGTGTGGTCCGCCGAAGCGTCTGCGGACGATGTGTGGCTGACACCGACGCCGGTGGAAAAACCTGCGGCCACCGCGGCGGGCGGGCCCCGTCCTCCCGCTCAGCCGTTCGCTCCCGGCGCCCTCAGTGGTCGCAGGAAGCGGCTCGGTTCGCCGCTCCAGGTGATGACCAGGGCGTCCCGGGCCCGGGTGGCGGCGACGAAGAGCAGTGAGCGGGCTCGTCGCAGTTCACGCTGATGGCGTGTTCTGTCGGTGCTCTCCCAGGCGTCCACGGACGAGCGGGGGACCTTGCCCTCGGAGACACCGGCGATGATCATGCACCGGTATTCCAGCCCCTTGAAGCGGTACATGGTGCCGACGTGGACGCCCTCGCCGCCCTTGGGGCCATCGGAGGTGATCTTCGTCGCGACGATGCCGCGCCGGGCGAGCCGGCCCACGACGTCGTCCGCCATGTCGTTCGTGGGCACGCAGACGGCGACGGACTCACGAGCGACGTGGTGCCAGGCCCGCACCTGCTCGGCCACGAGGTCGAGCTCACCGTCCCAGCTCTCGGCACCGCGCAGCCATGGACGCATCCCGTGCAGCACCGACCGGTACCCGCCCAGGTCGTCCGTGCCGCCGTCGAGGTCGTCGTAGTCCGTGCCGTCCAGCAGGTGGGTCGCCGACTTGAGGATCTCGTGGGTCGTGCGGTAGCTGAGCGTGAGCCTGGCCGACCGGCCGCGGATGTGGACGCCCAGGCTGCCGAGGGTGACCTGGTTGTCGTAGATGCGCTGGTGGGTGTCGCCGACCAGGAAGAGGTCGTCCGGTTCCTGCGGGGCCATCGCGCGGAGCATCTTCCAGTGGGCGGGGCTCAGGTCCTGGGCCTCGTCCACGACGATGTGCCGGTAGCGGTGGCGCAGCCAGGCTCCGGTCCCCGACTCGGCGTGGATTTTGCCGGGGCCCGCGTTCTCCTCCTGTCGCTTCCTGCGCTCCTCGATCTTGTGCCGACGGGCGATCTCCAGTTGGGCGGCGCGTTCGGCGACTTGGCGGTACGTTTCCAGGCCGCTCACTTCCAGCCGTTGCGTGAAACGCTCGGCGAGCTGCCAGATCTCCGCGCGGTCGGGGCGGGTGACGCTGCGGCCCCGCCCGGCGCGCCGGGCGCGGAAGTACTCGGAGCGGGAGGCGACGGCCTGTCCGAGGATGACCTGGTTCCACTCGTCGCTCAGGAATTCGGCGTCCCACCGGTTCTCGCCCGTCTCCAGCAGGAGTTGGCGCCATTCGAGCAGCGCCTGCGCGTCGTCGATGCGGCGCTTGCCGCTGCCGGGGGCGGACTCGCTGACCACCCTCGTCGCCAGCTGGTCCACATGGGTGATGTCGACCCGGGCGAGCGTTTCGGGGCCTCCGAGCGACATCAGGCGGGTGCGCAGGTCGGCTGCGAGATTCCGGTTGAACGTGGTGAGCAGGACGGGCTTGGTGTGGCCGGGGGGCAGGCGGTCGACGAGGTGTTTGACCCGGTGCAGGGCCACGATCGTCTTGCCGGTGCCGGGGCCTCCGCTGACCCGGGCCGGGCCGGAGTAGGCGCGGTGGACGAGCTTCTCCTGGGTGGGGTGCAGGAACACCTTCCACCGGCCGAAGTCGCCTTCCTCGATGATGCTCTGGAGGGAGGCGTCGTCCGTGATCACCACGGTCTGCGAACGTTCGACGGCGGTCTGCCAGTCGTCGGTGTCGACCGGCTCCCTCGCCCCGTCGTCGCGCCGGCCGGTGAGCGGGTCGGTGACCTGTTGCATGACCTGGTCGTAGGGGACGCCGTCACGGAGCCTCAGGAGCACCTCCCCCGTGTGCCGGGGCGCGTACTCGGCCAGGCCCAGGAGTTCGTCGTCCGTGGTCAGCTTGAGGACTATGGGGACGAGGGGTTCCGCGACGCCCAGATCAGCCAGTTGTTCCGCGGTGAACTCGGAGAACAGCCGGGCTTCGTCGTCGGCAACGGGCCCCGGTTCGGCCACGGGCCGCGGCTCGCTCTCGGGCCGCGGCTCGCTCTCGGGCCGCGGCTCGGCCGGCGGGGGCGACAGTGCCGGGGGCAACGCCGGGGACGGCTCGGCGGGGGACGCCTGGGCCGTGGGCGCCGTCGGCCGCAGCACGCCTTCCTCGACGACCTGGAGGTCCACGTACTCGATCGCGCCGGTCACCTGGTTGATGCCGTACGTGAGCCGGTCGAGGTTGCGGTGGACGTGACCGCGGTGCTTGACGGAGACGAGGAGCCAGTCGTCGCCGGCCAGGCGGAGCAGGAGGGCGCGGTACTCGCGGTTGACGCGCGCCGACCAGAGCCGGTCGTGTCCCTTGAGCTGCTTGAGGTCGAAGCCGCCCGCCTCGGGGTTCTTGCGGAACTCGTGCTGGAACTTGTACACCGCGCCGACGATCGCCCGGTCCAGCTTGACGATCTCCTTGTCCGCCTTGTCGAGCAGCCGCAGGGTCACGCTCTTGGTCGGCGTGCCGGGGCCGGTGCCGGTCATCGTGCTTGCTCCTCAGGGTCGTTCAGGTCATCCGGTGCGGCGTGGGGGCCGGGAGGCGGGCCGGTCAGTGCGTGCGCCAGTTCCTCGACGGTCCACCCGGTCGCGGGGCGGACCAGCCAGTCGGCCCGCGCGTACGCCTCGTCGCGGCGCACGTCGTCCGGATCGGGTTCGCCCTCCGCGTCCGACAGGGGGGCCAGGACGACGCCGACGCGGTGCGCGGGCCACGCCAGTTCGGCGGGCCAGGCGTCCTGGCCGAGTTCGAATCCCGCCACGGGTGCCGGCACGCCCCCGGCGGCCAGTCCCTCGGCCAGCTCGGCGAGACCGGGTTCGTCGACGAGATAGGCGAGCACTTCGTCCCAGGCGGGGTCCCGTATGGCTCCGCCCTGGTCGGCCACGGCTTCGGCGGGGTCCTTCACCGTCCCGGCGGGGGCGCTCGCCTCCTTCTCGGCGGTGCTGGCGTCCGGGGACGACGCGGCGCGCGTCTCCTGCCCGGCGGCCTGCCGGCGCGACTGGAGCCAGCCCGCGCCACCGGTCACGGCGAGTTCCACGGGGTCGAAGCCGGACAGAGCGCTGCTCACCAGCTGCACGCCGTCGCCCTCGCCGTCGTTGAGGAACTGGAGCAGGTTGGACCAGTACAGCCAGGCCTGCCAGCGCCTGCGGTGCGCGTTCTCGTCGGCGGCGATGGTCTCGGCGCCGTCGTCGAGCACGGTCAGGGCGGTCCACACCGCCGCGGCCTGCCCGCGGCGCAGGTCGAGGGCGATGGTGAGGGGGCAGCCGCTGCCGTCCCGGGTCGCCATGACCTGTACGCCCCCGCGTCCGCCGGCCAGCCGTTTGCCGGCCAGCGCCTCGGCGACGCGTTCGGCGGTCCGCGGTCCGTCGGCCAGGGCCCGGCTGGTCGCCGAGACCGCGGCGAATCCGGCGAGGGCGCTCTGCACGCGCCGCCGCCAGACTCCTGGGTCGGGGGTGGTGAGGTAGCCGATCAGGGTGTTGACCGGGTTGTTCCACACGAAGCGCGGCAGGTCACGCGGGTCGCCGCCGTGCATGCGCCGGTGAAGGTCGGACGCTGTCTTTTGCGCGGTGTTCCGGTAGGGCTCCCACACCGGGTCCAGGGGTGGTTTGCTCCGGCCGGTCCAGGCCCTGACGTCGTCCCAGGTCAGCTGGAAGACCTGCCAGCCGTGCCCGGAGCGCAGCCGGGTGCGTTTGGCGGCGTCGGCGGCGACGCGGTTGTGTTCGGGGCTCGCGTGGTAGCGGTAGCCGTCGAGGTAGACGGCGACCCGCCGCCGGTCGTCGTCGAGGCTGCGGAAGACCACGTCGGGCACGGTGAAGCCGAGGTCGGTCTGGGTCTCCATGCGCCAGCCGCTGACCGTGCCGTCGGGCGCCGTGAAGCGCAGGGTGGTGTCGCGTTCCCCGTCCGGGCTCTGCGAGGTGCGCACGCTGACGTCGTCGTCGTCCTTCGCCCAGTCGAGCAGTCCGCGCCGGAACAGCGCTTCGAGTTCGCTCTCGACCTGCCGGACCAGGGAGATGTCCCGGGTGGTGTCCGCTTCCTCGGCGTGCCAGCCCTCGCCGGTCCGGCCGAGCAGTTCGCCGAGCATGTCCAGGGCGTGTTCGCGGGAGACCAGTTCGTACTCGTTGTCGGCGACGTGCCGCAGCAGGCAGCGGTGGCAGGCGGGCCGGCCCTCCGTGACGCAGACGCAGCTCTCGATCGCCTGGCGGGCGCGGGTCAGTACGTCGTGCAGGCCGTCCGGGCCGGCGAGGCGGTGGAGGTAGCCGGTGCCGCCGGGCAGGGTGTCGTACAGGACGAGGAAGTGCCTGCGGACGTCGCCGTCACCGCCCGGTTCGGGCATCGAGTCGGTGACCACGGCCAGGTGGTCGGGGTCGCCTCCGTAGCTGCGGGCGATGCCGGCCAGCAGCAGCGCCTTGAAGGAGGCGAGGCGTTCGGCGGTGTGGGCGGTGACGGCCGGGATCAGGATGCGCAGGGCCTCGCTGCGCAGTTCGTGGGCGAGCAGCAGTCTCACGCCCTGCTGGGTCTGCCGGGTGCTGTCGACGCCGTCGCGCAGCCGGGGGCACCAGGGCCGGTGGTACTTCGTGGCGTTGACCGGTACGAGGCTGTCCTGCTGCTGGGCGGCGGGCCCGCCGTCGGCGTCGGCGAAGCCGCAGGCGTCGCAGACCCAGAAGGGGTTGATCCGGACACGGCGGCCGGCGAAGGCGTCGTCGGTTCCGGTGTCCACGCGGGAGGTGCCGACGTTGATGTGCCGGATGACGGCCCGTCGGCTGAACTCCCAGCCGAAGGTGGCCTTGTGGTGCTGCCAGGCGGAGTCGATGTGCTCGCGCGGGATGTCGACGGCGGGGATCACGGTGTAGTGGCGCCGTTCGCGTTCGTCGGTGTCGTCGCGGACCCGTACGTCGTCGCGCTGGTCGCGGGCGAGGACGCGGTGCGGGACCAGCACCTTGTGCAGGCATCCGATGTCGCCGATGGCGGCGGAGCGGCAGCGCGGGCAGGCGGTGGAGTCCTGCTGCGCCCGGTGGGTGCGGACGTGTCCGCAGTCGGGGCAGATCCGCCACCACAGCCAGGAGGGGCGGCCGGGGCTTCCGACGTCGAGGCCGGTGATGCGGTGCTTGTAGCCCTGGACGTAGTAGTGGTTGCCGGGTGCGAGGTCCTCCAGGGCGAGGCGGGCCGAGCGGTCGTACTTGAGCACCTTGCTGCGGTGCTGGACCTCACGGGCCCCGCCGTCCTGGCCGGGTGCCTCCTCGCGCCAGGTGAGGGTGGCCTCCAGTTCGGTCACGGAGTCGACGAGGCTGTAGTTGGGCAGCAGGCCGAGGTCGACGAGCGCGCCGTGCGCGGTCTCGCGGCCGAGTTCGCCGGAGCGGCGGGCGACCGCGCGCCGTTCGGCGCGCAGTTCCCTGCCCTGCCGTTCGTGTTCGGGGTCGCCCGCCACCAGCGCGCGGTGCGCGGCGTCGATGTCCTGCATACGGCGTTGCAGTTCGCCGCGCCGGTCCTCCCACTGCCGGCGGGCCCGGTCCAGGGCGTCGGCCAGGCCGGTGGCCGCGTAGTGGCGCAGCTCGTCGGCGGCCTGGGGGCTCACGCCCGTGCCGCGGGCCTCGTCCCAGGGCGGGAAGTAGCCGAGGAAGGTCTCCACCAGGCGGGGTCCGGCGGCGCGGGCGGCCCGCTGGAACTCGGCCTGCCAGGCGGACGCGCCGAAGAGGTCGGCGGCCAGGTGCGGCCTCGGGCGGACCGGCCCGTCCCCGTCCTCCGGAGCGGAGGGCAGGCGTCCCGCGGCCACCAGGTCCAGCAGGTGCGCCGTGTACTGGCGGCGCAGGATCTCCACGGCGGACAGGAAGCAGCCGGGCGGCCGGATGTCTCCGGCGATCATCTGCCGGGGGTCGTCGAGGTAGTAGCGGTCCCGGGGGCCGCGGTCGACCATGGTGAGCAGGTAGGCGTTGCCGGTGGCGCGGCCCGCGCGGCCCACCCGCTGCACGTAGTTGGCGGGGCCCTTGGGGAGGGAGGCGAGGACCACGGCGGACAGGTCGCCGATGTCGATGCCGAGTTCCAGGGTCGGGGTGCAGGACAGGACCTGGGGGTTGGCGTAGTGGGCGTCGGTGCCCGCCCGGAACGCCTTCTCGACCGCTTCCCGTTTGGGGCGGCTGAGGGTGCCGGTGTGCTCGGCGGTGTTGATGGTGAAGACTCCGGCCTCCCGGTACATCCGCCGGTAGAAGTCCTCGGTGTAGTCCCGCCGCCGGACGCCGCTCTCCAGGTCCTGGCCGGTGCGCAGGTGTCCGCCGCAGCGGTAGCGCGGGCAGGGCCTGCCGTGCCACTGGCCGGCCAGGTCGGGGTGGACGGTCTGCTGCCAGGAGCACCGGGGGCAGTGCGCGGAGGCGTCCGCGACCGTGTCGTCGGCGAGCTTGCGCACGTGCACGTGGCCGGGCTGGAGCCCGTACACGCGGGTGGTGCCGTCCTTGCTGGTACGGGCCGACAGGACGCCGGCGTCGACGAGGGCGGGCAGCAGCCGTACGAGGAAGGCGTTGGCGGCGTCGGGGCGCAGGCCGAGGCTGCGGCGGGCCCAGTCCTGGTACCAGCCGAGCCGGCCGGTGACGACGTCGAAGTCGTCGCTGCCCTGTTTGGGGCCGCCGAGCAGGAAGGCGGGCGCGGACACGCCGGGCGGGAAGGCGGGCATGCCGGCGGGGCGTCCGCCCCAGACCGCCCATCGGCGCACTCCGGCCTGGTCGATCCAGGGGTCCAGCCAGGCGTGCCGGACGGCGCCGCGGGTGCGCAGCCGTTCCAGGAGGCCGCGGACGTGGCCGGTCCAGTCGTCGGGTCCGGGCAGGGAGCCGTCGGCCAGGGCGATGTCGCCGGGGGTGGTGTGCAGCAGTTCGCGGACGATGTCGGCGACGGCGTCGGGGTCGGCCAGGGGGACGTCCGCGGCGACGGTGCGGGTGAGTTCCAGGGTCCGGCCCTGCCGGGAACGGAGTCCGAACTCCAGGACGGCCGAGAACGCGAGCCGCTGCGCGATGAGCTCCCAGGTGGCCCGCGATCCGTGACCGCGGCCCGCGAGGAGGGTGTCGACACCGCGGACGACGTGCAGGTCGGGTGGGATGACGGCGGCGCGGACGGCCTTGCTGTCGACGACGTCGGCGATGAGGTCGGCCGCCAGGTCGCTGAGCGCGATCGGCTCGTCCTCGTCGATGTGGCCGGCGAGCAGGGCGCGCAGGGAGAAGGTGTAGGAGCGGTTGGCGACGTATCCGGCGCGGTGGGCGGCGTCCTGCACCGAGTCGTTGAACAGGAGGGTCTTGTTCTCCTTGAGGTTCTTGTCGAGCTCGCCGCCGGTGAACAGCTGGGTGATGGAGGCGGCGGCCAGGGCGGCGAGTCCGGTGCCGAGGAAGCGGATGGCGTTGAAGGTGCGGCAGGCCGGGCACTGGTCGCCCAGCGCGGCCCGGTCGTCGGAGAGGTCGGTGACGACGAAGGCGCTGTCGTGCAGGGTTTTCGGCGCGCGGGGGGCGCCGTCGTCGGACGGCGGTTCGAAGTCCGTGTCGGGCGACAGCGGCCGCAGCCGGCCGGTGAGGCCGTCGAGGACCATGACGGTGGGACCGCTGCGGGGTTTCTCGACGGCGAAGGCCGCCTCGTACGCCTGGTGCGGGGTGGCGGCGATGAGGTTGCGCACGCGGCGCTTGTCCCGGCTCACCGAGGCCCGGCGGATCTTGGTGGCGTTCATGTCCAGTTCGGCCGGGTCGGCCTCCGGGGACAGGGCGGCCCAGCCCGAGCGTCCGCACTCGCGGCAGAAGACGGCGGGCAGGAAGACCTGGGCGGGCGGCGTGGCGCTGTCCCCGGCCGGAACGGTCTCCAGTCCGTCGGCGGCGTTCCCGGTGGGCGGGGCGCCCTGGCCCGCGGCCCCCACGGCGGTCCCGCCGCCGCTTCGGACGAGGGCTCCGCCGGCCGCGACCTGCTCGTCGTCCCACCGGAACTCCGCGCGGGAGGCGCTGATTCCGCGCAGGACGCGGGAGACGGACCGCACCCAGTGGTGGATCTCGATGGACAGCAGCGGCCGGTCGGGGCGGCCGGGCTCGCGGGCGGTGGACAGGAGCGCGACGTAGCGGGCGAGGGCGCGGGCGGCGACGGCCGGGTTCTGCTGGACGGCCACGCCCCAGTGGTAGGCGTACCGGGGCAGTACCTCCATGATCTCGGCCATGGTGCGGGGGCGGCCGTCCAGGATCTCCAGGACGGCGGCGGTGAGCCGGTGGCGGCGCAGTTCGCGGCCGAGCTGCTCGGGGCCGAGCCCGCTCTTGCCGGTGAACGCGGCGGCGAGCTGGTCGAGGGCCTCGCGGTCGCGGGTGGGGTCGCCGAGCCCGTCCACCTCCTGCGGCGACGGGAACGGCAGCCTGAAGTCGCTCTCTCCCGCGAACTCCTGGACACTGGCGCGGCTTTCGCCCACCACGGCGTCTTCGGGGAACGGCGTCCCGAAGACCTGCTCCGCGACCTCCAGCATGGATCCGCCGCCCGCGCCGGGCGTGCCCTCGCCGAGGGTGGCCGAGGTGGCGACGGGGCAGACGGGGCCGAGGGGGCGGCCGGGTTCGGCGAGGCCGGTGACGGCGCCGAGTCTGCGCAGCAGCATGGCGACGTCGGTGCCCTGGGCCCCGTCGTAGGTGTGGAACTCGTCGAGGACGACGTAGGCGAGGGCGGGGCCGTCCGCGGACTGCCACAGGCGCTGGTCCTCGGGCCGCTGGAGGAGCAGGTCGAGCATCTTGTAGTTGGTGATCAGGATGTCGGGGCGGGTGTGCCGGATCTCGTCCCGGTCCACGGCGATGCGCGGGTTGGCTTCCTTGAACTCCTTGGACGCCTTGTCTCCGATGTACAGGCCGGCGCGGACTCCGGCGTCCCTGAGCCGGGCGTCCCGGGGGTTGTCCAGGTGGTCGTTGATGCGGTGGGCCTGGTCGGTGGCGAGGGCGTTCATCGGGTACAGCAGGACGGCCTTGACGCCTTCCCGGCCGGCCTCGCGCTCGCGCCGGCAGTGGTCGAGCAGCGGCACGAGGAACGACTCGGTCTTGCCGGAGCCGGTGCCGGTGGTCACCAGGGTGGGCCGGGCCGGTCCGTTCAGGGTCGACAGGCGCTGCCAGGCGGCGGCCTGGTGGCGGTGCGGGCGGAAGCCGCGCGGGTACCAGGTGAGGTGCCGCTGCCAGCTGTCGTCCTCGGCCGCCCGGAAGGGCGTGCGGATGCGCAGGTAGGGGCCGCGGAAGATGCCGTCGTCGGGGTCGCCGAGGAACCGTTCCAGGGCGCGCCGGGTGCTTTCGTCCGCCAGGGCGTACGTCGTCGACAGGTACTGGCTCAGGCTGTCGCGTACCTGTTCGGCGGCGAGGGTCGGTCGCACCCCGGCTTCTCCTTCGGTGGTCCTGGTGGTTCGTCGACGGTGCTGCGGTCCGCCGGTGGCCGGTGTCGCGGTCCGTCCGTGGCACCGTGCGGGTCCCAAGGTAGTCGGAGATCCGGCGGGCGGTCCCGTCCGGTCGGCTTCCACCTGCGGCGACGGCACAGGGGGGTGATCCGGCCGGTGGTCGTGCGACGGCCGGTGCGGTGCCCGGAGGCGGCGGCTCAGACCCCCAGTTTGCGGCCGACGTACGCGACGCGCAGGGTGCGCTCGTCGTGCAGCAGCCGGAAGTGCAGCCGGCCGGGCTTGGGCAGGAACTCGCTGTGCCAGTCGAAGAGTTCGTCGCGTCCGCCGTCGGGGAACCAGCACAGTTTCCGGCGGTGCTGGAACTCGGTGCGCACGTCGGACTTCCACTCGGGCGCGATGGGCCGGGCGGCCGGGTCCCAGGTGGAGACGGCCTCCTCCAGTTCGGCGAGGCGTTCGCGCACCGGCCCCACCCACACCTCGGCCAGGCCCAGCAGGTCGCCTTCGACGCGCGGCAGGAACTGGAGGCGCGGAAAGAGACGGGCCCGCTCCCGCCACAGCTCGCCGCCGGTGCGTACGGCGTCCAGTCCGCCTCTGCGGACCGCGTCCGCGCCTTCCTTGATCCAGGCCCGGTGCGTCTCGTAGTGGTCCGGCAGGGACAGGTGCGGGACGCGGACCTCACTGACGGCCGAGCCGTCCGCGTCGCCCTCCTCCTCGACCAGTTGTTCCCGCTCCAGGGTGAGGTGGTCGGCGGCCCAGCAGGGTTCCACCGGCAGCGAGACACCTAAGCCCTTCATGAGGTGGGCCGCCCCCAGCCCCACCACCGTCCGGCCGTCGTGGCGGTACTCGATGTCGTAGTAGCCCTCGCCGTCGGGGAAGGCCGCCCGGTGCGGGTACTTGGTCTGCATCTGGAGCATGAGCTTCCAGGCGTCCCGGTTCCGTGGGTTGCCGTGCCACTTGCCGATGGGGTGGCCCTGCGCGAGCTGGAGTCCGGTGACCGGTTCCCGCGCGATCAGGACGGTGCCGGGTTTGTCGTTCCGCCAGACCTTCAGGACGGCGGTGGCGAAGTCCGTCATGGCCCGGTCGGCCCTGCCCGGATCGCACGCCGACTCGCAGGATCTCTCGTTCAGAAACAGCTGTGGCACGTCTCCCCCTCCGCTGTCGTCCCCGCGCCGTTCCCCTCCCCGCACCGTGGTGTGCGGGCTGCCGCAGCCCGGTCGGCAGCCGGGCGGCGGGTCATCAGTCGAGCAGCCTCTCCAGCGTGTTCTCCAGCTCGTCGAAGAAGCCCTCGGGCCACTGGTCGAGCCGTCCGTCCCGGTCGATGTGGGGGCTGACGATGTCGACGCCGGAGCCGTCGCGGTCGCCCCGGAAGTAGTGGAGTACGGCCCGCTCGGGCGCCAGCAGCCCCTGCTTCACGGCGAGCCGTACGCCGTTGAGGACGTGGTCGCTGTGCGTCTCGACGACCAGTTGTGCGCCCTGCGCGGCGGCGGACGCGGCGAGGACCGCCATCCGGGTCTGCCCGTGCGGGTGCAGATGCGCCTCGGGGTTCTCCAGCAGGACCAGGGACCCGGGCCGGGCCGTCAGGCAGGCCACGACGATCGGCAGGGCGTAGGTGAGACCGAATCCGACGTTGGTGGGCCGGCGGCGGGGCCCGCGCGGCCCGGAGAAGCCGTACGACAGCCGCACCACGTCGGTGCCCTCGATGGCCGCGGCCTGGATGTCCACGCCGGGGCACAGTTCGCCGATCCAGGCGGCGGCCTGGGCGAGCAGTCCCCGGTCCCTGCTGCCGGGGTGCCGCAGCGGTTCGGGGACGACCCCGTCCCTGCTGCCGTGGTGATGGCGGAGGTAGTTGACGGTGTGCTCGCCGCGTACGCCGAGGAAGCCGCGGCCGATCGCGGTGTGGTGGTCGCGCGGGTAGAACTCGGCGGGCGAGATCCGGTCGGCGTGCAGGTACTGGAACCCGGCCGTGAAGTAGCCGGGGATGACGGCGGCCTCGCCGGGCGGCGGTGTGGTGCCCGCGTTGGTCAGCGGCAGGTCGGCGCTGACCAACGGCAGCAGGTTCTGTTCCTTCTCGTACCCGACGGTCCAGGAGTACCGGTAGGCACCCTCGCTGACCGCGAGGGTGATCTCGGGTTCGTCACCGGTGAAGTCCTCGTGCAGTACGTCCTGACCGGTGCCGAGGCCGACCAGTTCGCCGTTGAGCAGGAAGCCGGTACCGGGCACCGCGCCGAGCTTCAGCTGCCCCTCCCGGGCCGCTTCGTCCGCCCGGTCGAGATCGCCGGCGGTGTACGACTGGTGCAGCAGCGCGAGGGCCTGTAAGACGCTGCTCTTGCCGGAGGAGTTCAGGCCGGTCAGCAGGGTGAGCGGGCCGAGCGGCAGATCGACGTGCTGGAAGGCCTTGAAGTTCGTCAGCGCCAGCCGGTCGATCATCCCCACCGTCTCCCCTGGAAAAGCTCGTTCATCATGTCGAACCGGGTCCGCACCTTCCTCGGGTCGCCGGTGGCGACCGAGATGGAGCGGTCGAAGTCCCAGTCCTTCATCAACCCGAAGAACCCCTTGAGCACACTGTCACGCGACGCTACCAAAAGATCACGCCTGTGATCGTCGAGTACGGCCAGATTGACCGCGACGGCCTCGAACAGGGCCTTGTTGATAGGAGACTTGGCCCTGTTGCCGTGCCACTTCCGGAAGGCGTGGTCGCCGAAGAGGTCCGACGCACAGCGCATCGCGGCCCTGAACTCGATGGCCAGCAGCTCCCGCTGCTCCGGGGTCAGCCGGTTGATCCGGTGCATGGCGTCGACGAGGAACTGGTCGAAGTCCCGTTCGGTGTGCTCGGACGGGTCGCTCATGCGGAACGCCATGAACCGCAGGACCATCTCCCGGTCCGCCATCCGCTCGTTCGACACGCTCTCGCCGGTCGCGGTCAGGAAGGCCGGGTCCTCCGCGAGGTCGGCGAGGTAGTTGCGCGCCGCTCCGCCGATCATGGCGTGCCGGATCTCCTGCGGCTTCAGCGGCATGCCGCCGGTGTTGATCCGGGAGAACACGTTGAACTTGACCGTCTCCGGCGTTCCCTGCTGGATGATGTGCACCACGAGCTGTGTCTCGCGCAGCCGGATCTTGAGCCGCCCGGACAGGTCGGCGTACCCGCGGCCGTGGAACTGCTTGAGGTAGTCCAGCCCCCGCAGCGTCAGCGGAGGCATGCCGACGGTCTCCGGCGCCATGAACCGGGCGATCGCCGTCAGCCGCTGGATGCCGTCCACGACGGCCCAGTTGTCCTCCTCGTCCTGCGCCATGTGGAACGACGAGATCGGGATGCGCAGCAGCAGTGACTCGATGAGGCTGCTCTGCTGGACGTCGCTCCAGATGCCGGCCCGGCGCTGGAAGTCCGGCGCCAGGTCGATCATGCCCTCCCGCAGCCGGGACAGCAGCAGGTCGACGGTGGTCGACTGGGTGTCGATCTTGATGCTCTCGGGCCGGAAGGGCGCCGAGATCGAGTCCGGCGCCTCCTCGGTACCGGCCTCGTCGGCGGGTTCCTCCAGTTCGACGCCCGTCGGCCGGCCGTCGTCACCGACCTCGACCGGCGCGTACTCGGAGAAGAGCCCGGCCAATTCGAGGTCGTCGTCCTCGTCGACCGGCAGATACCGCTGGTACCCCCTGGCCCGCTCGCCCCCGCCGGTCCGCCTGCTGCCGCTGTCCTCCAGGCCCGCCATGACTCCCCGTCGCCGCCCTCGTCCGTGACCGCGCCCACACACGGTGCGTCCGCGATCAGCCAACCCTATAGACGGCGGGCTGTGGCGTCAGTGCGGCAGGTCCGGTTCGGCGCGGACGGTCTCGTCGACCGATGCCCGTCGAGAAGTCGCCGCGCACTCGGAACCGGTTGCCGAAACGGCCGCAGCCCGGTGATCGCCCGGGCCGTCTCGCTTCGATGGAGCCGCCGCCATGAGTACGGCGGGTCCGCGACCGGGGCCAGTGGTCACGGACGTCGACAACGCCAACGGCTCGATGGCCGTCGCCCACCGGTTCACCGACGTGCGCGATACCGCGGGACGGACACCCGCGCCCCGAGCGGGACACACCGTCCAAAAGCATGAGCACTTTGGCCACAACTGCCCTCACGCCGCTCGTTTGAGCACTCACGTGACACTTGCCCGCCAGGTGCTCACACTTTGAGCCGCGTCCGGTATGCGGAGGCGAGGCCCACCCACCCGGGCTATGTGTTCACCCGCTATGTGTTCACCTGTGCGTCGCCCCGTGCCGCGTCACCGACGTGGCGCCGTTGGTACCGGCCGGGCCCTTGGGACATCCCGGGAGCGAGGACGCGCCCACGCATTACCGGACGATTCAGCGAGGTGACGCCGCCTCAGAGCGTGTTTGAGATCTGCCGTGTCCTATAGCGGTAGCGGCCGTTGAGCCTGCCGTGATCGGTACTGGGGGATATCCGTCGGACCTGACCGATGCGCAGTGGGCGCTGGTGGAGCCGCTGCTCCCGCCACCACGGACGGGACCGAAGGGCGGACGGCGCGAGAAGCACCCGCGCCGCCGGATCGTGGATGCGATCTTCTATGTGGTGCGGACCGGCTGCGCCTGGCGGCAACTGCCGCACGACTTTCCGCCCTGGCAGACCGTGTACTGGTACTTCGTGCGCTGGCACGACGAGGGCACCGTCGTCCGCGTCCACGACACTCTGCGCGCCCAGGTCCGCCAGGCTGAAGAGAGGGAAGCAGAACCGAGTGCCGGGCTGATCGACTCGCAGTCGGTCCGCAGTGCTGACACCGTTCCCGCCGCCACACGCGGTTTCGACGCGGGCAAGAAGGTCAAGGGGCGCAAGCGGTTCCTGGTCACCGACACCCTCGGCCTGCTGCTGGCCATCCGTGTCGTAGCCGCGAGCATCCAGGACCGTGACGGAGCGAAGCGCCCGCTGCTGTGGGCACGTCTGGACCACCCGCCCGTGCGGAAGATTTGGGCCGATCAGGGCTTCGCCGGCCGCCTGGCCGACTGGACCGCCCAGATCCTCGGCCGCGAATTGGAGATCGTCCGAAAGGACCCAGGCCAACGCGGCTTCCGGGTCCAACCCAAGCGGTGGGCGATCGAGCGGACCTTCGCCTGGCTGACCGCCCACCGCCGCCTGGCCCGCGACTACGAGACCAGCCCCGCCCATGCCGAGACTATGATCCGCTGGGCCATGATCGGTGTCATGGTCCGTCGGCTCACCCGCAGCCGACCAGCCACTCGACCAGGTCCCCGCCCTCTCTTCCGGGCGGCTTTGTGAGGAAGCGGGCATTTGCCGGGGCGGGGCAATGTCAAGCGTCCGCGGGATCAGCGGATCCACGCGGGCAAGAGCCGGTGCGCACAGGATCGGCGGCGCAGGTGAGGTCTCGGCCGCGGTCTGGGATGATCGCGCGGTGCTGCGAAGCGTTGAGATCACTGCTGAACTGACCGGCCCTCTGCAGGGCGAGGGCTTTCACAACCTGCATTGGCAAAAAAGGCTGGAGCTGAGTCTGGACTGCTTCATCTGCCAACGCACCCGGCGCACGACCTCTTTCCAGCACGGGCAGGAGTACGCCCTGTGTTCGGCTGATGAGGAGCACCCCGAACACCCCACCGCGGCCCGGATCGCCGCCTTCGACATCACCGACGAGCGGGAGCGGGCGGTACTGCGGGCCGTCGTCGACTACTGGTGGGCGCCATTCCACGACACGAAGCGCAACCAAGCGGCCACCGCGCTGTCGCTCACGCCATGGGTCCGCCTGCATCTCGGGTACTACTGCCCTCAGGCCCGACAGTCCGGAACGTTCAGCGTCCAGACCAACGTGATCCGGCCGGTACGCAACACGTGCGGCCATTGCGACCACCCGCTCGCCACCAGCAAAGACGCTCCCGCCATCCGGCTCCTCACCTGAGTCCTGCCCGGGTGCCGTCACCAGGCGAACCCGAGCATGCCCGAGATCTCAAACGCACTCTCAGCTTGTTCTTTATCTACCGTCCGCGTCATAGGGCGGGGACGGAAGGTTCCAGACGGCGTCTGACCGGCTGACAACCTTCTTAAGTTCGCGGGCGCTTCGTGGTGATATGGCCTGCATCACGGTGTCGAGGAGGGCTCGGGCTTCGAGGGGGTTGCCGCAGCAGTACCAGTGCACGTTGCCCCACTCGTAGTCGTGCCACAGAGCACGCTCGGGCTGGTGGACGTAGTCCTTCCACAGGCCCACAGCCGCGCTGACGTCGCCTGGCTGCAGATAGTTGCGGGTGCGCTCGAGACGGATGATCTCGGACAGTGCACGCGAAGACAGGCCGTCGATGACTGGCCTTGCGCCCGTTGTCCGGTGGCCGGTAGGGGCGCCGGCACGGATCTGTCCTGGCCGTCTACGCGGCATGGACCTTTCGGTTCGTCGTCATGCGGTACATGGTGCCACGGTCTCGAATGGCGTCTCGAACGGATTCGCTCGCACGGGGATTCGCCGGACGTGGGGGCGGCCTTCGTCTGATCCTGTGCTCCGACCAAGGTGCACGTGACCACGACGAAGGCCGTGAGGGTGAGTCTGCTGCCTGATGCTGTCCGGAGGGAAGCGTTCGCAGATGCGTCACGCTTCCGGGGTGAGTTCTATGAGTGTCTGACCGCTCGGCGCGACGAGTTGTTCGAGCTGGTGGACGCGATGCTGTGCGCTGACGGTGCGGTGAAGTCACCGGTGGATTTGACGCTGTTGCCTGAGCATCGGCGTGGGCACGGTGCGATGTACGGCGGCCTGAACCACGGCAGGATCAACATCGATCGGTTGCAGACGGTGCTGGCCGGGCTGTCGCTGCCGCGTTTCGACGGCGGGCGTCTGGTCCTGGCGGTCGATGTGTCGCCGTGGCTTCGCTCGGACGCGCCCTGCTCGGCAGAGCGCCTGTTCTGCCACGTCTACGGTCACGCAAAGGCAGCGTCGCAGTTCATTCCGGGCTGGCCCTACTCCTTCGTGGCAGTGCTGGAGCCTGGCGCCACGTCCTGGACCGCGATCCTCGACGCCGTGCGGCTGGGTCCGGTGGACGACGCGACCGCCGTCACCGCCGACCAGCTGAGAGGTGTCGTCGAGCGGCTCATCACCGCTGGTCAGTGGCAGGCCGGGGATCCTGCCATTGTGATCGTCAGTGACGCGGGCTACGACGTGACCCGTCTGGCCTGGGTGCTGCGCGACCTGCCGGTTGAGATGGTCGGCAGGGTCCGCTCCGACCGCGTGATGCGTCTACCAAAGCCACCGAGAATGCCCGGCGTCAACGGCCGGCCACCCAAGCACGGCCCGGAATTCCGCTTCACCAAGCCGGAGACCTGGCCGGAGCCCGCAATCACCACGATCACGGACACCAGCAACTACGGCAAGGCCGAAACCCAGGCATGGGACCGGGTCCACCCCCGGCTCACTCACCGTTCCTCCTGGCTGGACCATGAGGGCGAACTTCCCCTGGTGGAAGTGACGTTGATCCGGCTGAAGGTTGAGCACCTGTCCAAAGACCGGGATGCTCCGCCGGTGTGGTTGTGGTCCTCGAAGACTGGCGCCACCCCGGACGACGTGGACCGCTTCTGGCAAGCGTTCCTGCGCCGCTTCGACCTGGAGCACACCTTCCGCTTCGCGAAGCAGACCCTGGGCTGGACCACCCCGAAACTCCGCACTCCTGAGGCCGCGGACCGCTGGACCTGGCTCCTGATCGTCGCTCACACCCAGCTCCGGCTCGCCCGGCCCCTCGCGGAGGACCTCCGCCGACCGTGGGAGAAACCGACCACCCTCGGTCGGCTCACCCCGGCCCGGGTCCGCCGGGGGTTCAGGAACATCCGTGCCCACCTCGCCTGTCCGAGCCGTGTTCCCAAACCTCGTGGCACCGGTCCCGGACGGCCACCCGGCGCCAAGAACAAACACCGGGCACCCCGCTACGACGTCGGGAAAACCGTCAAACGCCCCGAGACCCTCAAGGCCATCGGCAAGCCCGGAAGATCTTGGTAGATAAAGAACAAGCTCAGATGGTCGGGGTGTCGTCAACAGCCGGCTTGTGAACCTCGACAACCAGTTTCCGCCCCGCGGAGAACTCGACGAATTCCGCACGGGTGGGGTAGGTGTCGATCGCGCGACGGTCACGCATGGGGCTGTCGCCTCCCTTGCGCCCCCGGGGAATCTGCTCCTCGAAGATGTCGACCTTCACGTCGGGAACCTCTTTGAGGCCCTGGCGCCATATCTGCACGATGTCGGCGCCGAACGCCTGCCGGGCCGCAGCGTAAAGGGCCGTGAGGGCCCCCTTGTCCGCACCAGGGACGAAAAGCGTCAGGTCCAGCACGACACCGGCGGACTGGAGGACCTCGATGGTCACCGAGCCGCCCTCGTCGGCCAAGTAGATCCCGGCTTCGTCCTCGCTGTCGGGAAGGCAGGAGACCTCTTCCTTGAATATGGTTCTCGCCGTGATCGAGCCGCCCTTGAAATCCTCACCGGACTCGGTCAGGAAAGCAGGGACATAGCAGTCGGGAAGCTTGAGTTCTGCCGTGTCGGCGGAAACGAAGACCCTGTCCTTCACACCGAGCTTCATCACCTCTTCCAGCGAGAGGCGGCGAGCGGCGATCTTCTCCGTGTTCACGATTTCCCTTTCAGGTTGCACTGTCCCTCCGAACAAGGACGCTACCACGAAACCTTGAGGTCAACTGCCCAGCAATCTCAGGGTAAATGGCCTCCGAGGACCCGCACGGGAGGATACCGAAGCGAGTACCGCTCGGCCGGGACACGCATCCGCCAACCAGTATCCCTCGTCATGATGTTGGAGATCAACTGGCGGTTGCATTTCGGTGCGTCGAGTAGCGCGGAGGAACCAGAAGAAAGCTTACGGTAGATATCACCCATATCGCCTCCGCGGAGGTGGCTGCGAGGTAAGGCGAACCATTCGTCGTGCATCTCGAAGAGCGAAGCAGAAAGCAACCGGATGGTCCGGCAACGCAACAACGGAGACCCCCACCGGCGGCTTCCGAATGGAGCGCGAACCGGAAGTCGCGTACTGCCGGGCCCTCTTCGGTCAGGACTTCGGCGTAGTCGGCTGACGCCCGGTCGCTGATGTCTCGTCATGTCGGGCGAGGTTCGGTACACAGCAGGCACGGACGTCGGCCTGCGCGTTCCTCGCCGGAGCGCGATCCCCTCACACGATCAAAACGACTACACCGAAGCCCTGGGGTCCGGACCGGCAGGAGGGCCGTCGGCCGATCGCGCGGGCGTCAGCGCGGCAGATCCAGTTCGGCGCGGACAGTCTTGCCTACCGGCAGCCGGTCCAGAACCTCCCACCGGTCGGCGAGCGCCTCGACGAGGAGCAGGCCCCGGCCTCCGACGGCGGAGGCGTCCGGGGCGGCGATCTCGCCGGGGCGGGGCGGGCGGCGTTCGCCGCGGGTGTCGGAGACGTCGATACGGAGGACGCGGGCAAGGTCGGCGCCTGCCCCGGGGGCGTCGCATAAGGCCGCTGCTCCGCACAGCGTGAGCCGGAGCTCGAAGTCGCGGCCCGGTACGCGGCCGTGCGTGACGGCGTTCGCGCCCAGCTCGGCGACGATCAGGGCGGCGGCGTCGGACACGGCGGATCCGTAGGGGTAGCCCCAGCTGTCCAGCCGGTACAGCGCGAGCTGTCGCGCGAGTCGGGCGCCCAGCGGGGTGGAGCTGAACCGCTGGGAGAACATACGTACGGTAACCGGCGTGCTGTGGGGGACGGTTGGCGTCATGGCCCCAATGTGGCGGGCTCCGGGCGCCGTTCACCAGGTCAGCGGCTCCTACGCGGGATCAGCGTACGGGTTCACGGGATGGACAGTATGAGTAACCGTGCGTGACCATGGAGTGGTTGGCGGGGTTGGAAGGGCACGGGTGGACGGAGGGCCTGACATGACGACGGACGGCAACGGTATGGGTGGGGCGGGTGCCCCTGGGTGCGGTGGCGGTGAGCCGGAGGTGTCGGACAGCCTGAAGACGTTCGGCGAGGTCGTCAAGGCCTTCCGGAAACGGGCGGGCCTGACACAGGAACAGTTCGCCCCGAGGGTGCAGTACTCGGTGCCGACGGTGGCCTCCATCGAACAGGGCCGGCGCTTCCCGCCGTCGGGCTTCGTGAAACGGGCGGAGGAGGTCCTGGACGCGTTCGGGGCGCTGCGGGGGGCGGCTCGGCATCTGTCGCGGCAACCTGGGCTGGCGAGTTGGTTCCGGCAGTGGGCCCGGCTGGAGGAGGAGGCGGTGAGCCTCTACACGTACGAGTGCCGCTTGGTGCCGGGCCTGTTGCAGACGGAGGCGTATGCGCGCACGCTGTTCGTGAACCAACTGCCACCGCTGGGCGACGATCAGATCGAGGCCCAGTGGGTGGCGAGGGCGGAGCGGCAGCGGTTGCTGCGGGATCGCCCGAACACGGCGTTCAGCTTCATCCTGGAGGAGCACTTGTTCTTGCGGCGGACGGGCGGGGCGGAGGTGACGCGGGAGCTGATCGACCATGTGCTGGAGCTGGCGGAGCTGCGGAATGTCGAGATGCAGGTGATTCCACAGGTGCAAGAGAGCCATGCGGGTTTGCACGGCCCCATGCAACTGTTGGAGACCCCCGAGAACAAGTGGCTCGGCTACTGCGAGGGGCAGGAGTACGGGCAGTTCATCCCGAACCCGAAGGTGGTCAGCACGCTCCAAATGCGATATGCCAGGATGCGCTCACAGGCCCTCTGCTTGAGTGACTCTCGGGCCTTGTTGCAGCGGATGCGAGGAGCGGCATGAGCGCCACAGAGCTGAACTGGTTCAAGAGCAGCTACAGCAGCAGCGGTTCTGGTGACTGCGTCGAGGTCGCCCTGTCCTGGCACAAGTCCAGCTACAGCAGCGGTGGCGACGGAGACTGCGTCGAGGTGGCATCGCACCCTGAAACGGTCCACGTCCGCGACTCGAAGGTACGGCAGGGAGCGCAGCTCGCCGTCTCTGCGGGAGCCTGGACCCACTTCCTCACGTACGCGACCAACGCCTGAATCTGTCGCACAGCAGAGCGCCCTGCCCGAAACCGTCTTCGGGGTGGGGCGCTCTGCCTGCGACGCACGCGTCAGGCGCTGGGTTCCCACTTCCCCTGGTCGATCGCATCCTGCAACCGCTTCACAAACACGGCGTGCGCGGCTCGCATCTCCGCCTCGCGTTCGGCCTTGTAGAAGGGGGCGGTGTAGCCGACGGGGGGTTCAGTACGCTCGCCCTTGTCGTAGGCAATGAACTCCTCGTAGTCCTTCTTGGTCTGGCCATGGCCATGGGCGTACGGGTCCTGGGCGAGCTGAAGCCCCTCCGCGTCGAACCACATCTGCGACTCACGGTCGGCAAGGATCGCGTATCGCGCCTTGTGGATGGCCACGAGTTCGTCGGCGCTCATGCCGAGCCATGCCGCCACCAACGCATCGATCTCGACGAGTGCGGCCCGCCGCTCGTACTCGGTGCGCAGCGGAGTGATGTACTCCCAGGCCGACTTGAGGTGCCCTGTCAACGGCTTCACCCTGGGCCACTTGACAACCCAGTCCTCATAGCCGGGCCACGTCATGTCGTATAGCTCCGCCCAGAGAGGTGCATAGGCGTCGGTGAGGCAGTTGAGGCGGAGGGTGCGGAGAAGGAGAGGAGTAGCCAAGGGATGCGTGGGGTCCGCATAAGGCATCTTGTTCGCCTCGGCGACCTGGAGATCTGACCGCCCCGTGATCCGCAACAGGTAGTCGACGGGTAGAGCAGCCCAGAATCCAGCGTTGAGAGCGGTCGCTCGATTGTCGCTCAAGGCTAGGGACTGCACTGTGTTGACGTGCGCGGGTCCCGGCGCAATCAGCGAGGCGAACAAGCTCCGCTCAGTGTTGAAGGGGATCATGCGACGCCACGCCAGCCGATAAAACCGCGTGTACGGACGGAACCACCACAGCCGCAGTCGTAGTACCTCCCGTTGCTCACCCTCCGGAAGTTCCAGCTCTTCCTCACTCAGGACATCGCCACGGCTCGCCCACTCCTGCACGCTGGGCTCCCACTCCTGGTCCAAGCGCGAGTGATCCATCCAGTGAGCCTGCTCACCCTCGTAGCGCTTCAGCGAACAGGAGGCCGGACGCACGTAGTTCGTCCGGGGCACAGCATCCTCAGGCAGCCCAGTGAGATTGAAGCTGGTCCAGTCGTGGTTGCCACGGCATGGATTCTTCGGCTGCTTACTCACCGGTGCGGCAATGCCGAAATGTGGCCCTTGAAGAACGAGTTCACTGAGAGAACCGGGAAGCGAAGTACGCCAGGCAATCAAGCCTGCTTCCTTACCCATCTTCTCGTGATATCCGCTGCTGATCCGTGGTTCATAAGACCCCAAACGAGCCTTCACTGACGATAGCGCAGCCATCGCCCCTTGTTCCTCACTGGAACCCGGCTGAAGTAGGGCGGCCTCCCTCACAGGTGCAGCCGTATCACCAGCCAGTCGCTGCCACTCAGCCAACACCGTCTCATCGACCCTCACGACACGAGCACGATGAGGTCGGAGATCCCAATGACCATCACGCTTCATGCCCGGAACCTCGCCTCCCCCATCATGATCCAGGGAAGGGATGAGGGGCTCCACACCGTAAAGTCGACTCAAATTATCGAAGTGGATGGCATTTTGAGCGGCACCGTAGATATGCACGCCAAATTCGGTGTTCCGGCTCGCTTCAAAGGCCCAGTTACCCACGTTCACGAAGCCGGCGTGCAGACGGAGCCTCGGGTAGACTGCGGCACGGATCCTCCCGTCCTTGGTGCCACCCAAGTGTGTGTCGGGATGCACCAAACCGGCCATCCCGCCGGTGCCGACATTCCGCCACGCTTGGCTCATGAAGGCCCGGTACAAATCTGGTTGCGTACCTGCGAGTACCGGATAGGTAATCGGCGACGCGAGCCACAGCGCCATTGCAGCATTCGATGCCAGCTCATTCAAGAAGTACTGAGTTGCGCCCTCTTGACTCAGCACCTCTTCCTTCCGCGCACGCCAAAGCGCCACGCTCGGCTTCTCTGCCAGCTTGAACCAAGGCTCTCGCTCCGCGAGAACCGTGTCTTCCTCCCACCTCGGCCTCACCCACGGCGGATTCCCCACCTGAAGGTCGAACCCCCCGCTGCTCCCCCGGAAGACATGCGCGAAGTGCAGCTCCCAGTGGAAGAACCCGTGTCCGTCCTCCGTCTTGATGTCCTTCTCCGTCGAACCGGCGATGTCCTCGACCACCGGCAGCCACGGGAACCGTGTCGGCAGGTTGAGGACGCGGTCCATGCCCAGCGTGCCGTCCAGCGTGCGCTCGTACGCCTCCAGCAGGGGCAGCGCCTCATCGACGGGGAGGTCGTCCAGGCCGTCGAGGAAGGAGCCGTCGCCGGGGTCGTTGCGGCCGAGGACGGCCTCCAGGAAGTCCAACCAGTCGGCGAACGTCTTCAGAGGAATGACCGGACGCCAAGGATCCTCCGCGATCTGCGTCTTGCGCCCGCCGCCAGTGCTGCGCCCCTTCGACCGGAGGCCCGCCTCGTTGTCCTCACTGTCGGTCAACTCCGCGAAGTCGCCCTGCTCACCGGTCGAGCTGTCGAAGAGCCCGGTGGCCTGCCAGGCCAGGTCCCCGGGCGCGGGCTCGCCCGGCTCGGGCTCGGGCTCGACGGCCGGAACCGCCGACATGGACCCGGCCGCCCCCGACATCAGCGCAGCCACGTCCCCCGTCCGTACGACCCCGCCGCCCGGCCCGTACTCCGGCGCCGTACCGTCCAGCGCAGACGCCTTGTCCAGCGGCCAGAACCACAGCGCGCACCACGCGTCCATGACGGTCTTCAGCCGCCAGTACGGCGTGCCGGCCACCGTCAGGTCGTCGAGGACGCGCTGCTTGTCCGCCGCCTCGTCGGACGGTTCGAGCCAGTCGGCCTCCCACACGTCGATGCGTCGGGAGACCTTGCGCTCGGACAGTTCCAGCCTCTTGGCGACCAGGCTCCACAGGAACTCGACGCGGTGGGCGACGCGTTGGAGCCGCCGCAGCTCGGTCTTGGATCCGGCCGCGAGCCAGGTGTTGTAGCGCTTCTGCCGCTTGTCCTCGGGCTCGTTCTCCCGTTCCTTGAACGGGTTGGGGGCCTTCGGGGCCTTCAGGATGCCCCGGCGCCACGCACCCAGCGCCTTCGCCTGCTCCTCGGCCAGTTTCTTCGCCTCGGACTCCCCCGCGACCGCGCCCCAGCCCACCGCCGGGAGGAGGAAGTGGTGGACGGCGCCGTCGGGCAGGCCGCCGTCGCGGAAGGGGAGGTCGGTGGGCGGGAGCGGGGTCGTCTTCGACAGCCAGGGCCCGTCCGCCAGGACGTCGGCGCCGTACATCTTCCGCCCCGCCCCGATCAGCGAGTTACCCCGCCGCAGGTGCAGCCCGAACCAGGGCGCCCGCATGCCGGGGTGCATGGAGTTGAGCCACAGGGACACCTCGGCGAGTTCCACGGCTGTGGCGTTGAGGTCGACGCCGTACGCGTTGTGCAGGGCGACGTAGGCCTTGACCTTCTGGAGTTCGATCTGGCGCTGCTCCGGGTCGACGCGTCGGCCCAGCTCCCTCTCCCGGCGCCGCAGGTACTCCGCCGCCACCTGGTCGATCGCCTCGTTGAGGAACGCGCCGGAGCCGAGCGCGGGTTCGCAGATCCGCCACTCCAGGAGCTCCCGCGCCTCGGTGGTCGTACCGTCCTGGTCGAGGCGGTGCTTGAGCGCCAGCTCGACCGTCACCTCCGTCAGCGACTTCGGCGTGTAGTACGACGCGGAGGTCTGCCGGTCGCGCCCCGCCAGACGGTAGACGAACGTGCCCTTCGGGTGGGTCACCCGGACCGGCCGGCCGGTCTCCTCGTGGGGCCGCTCGACGAACACGTCGTCGGGATAGTCGTGGACACGGGAGGCGGGGATCATCCAGCTGCCGCCGGACGCGTCGCCGTTCTTGGCGACCTCGTACAGGTCCTCCTCCGCGATGAACCCGGAGTAGGACATCAGCCCTTCGTAGACGGCGCCGAGTTGGTTGATGCCGAGCTGGGCGTAGGAGATGAAGCCGCCGCGCTCGCGGCCCTTGCCCTTGGTCAGCATGAGGCGGCGCAGCACCTTGTGCAGGGTCTCGTTGCGCAGCCGGGTGTCGAGGAACTCGGGGACGTCCGGGTCGCCGTCGCCGTCGCCGTCGCCCTCGTACAGCGGGTTCTCCAGGCGGCCGGCCGAGATGAGCCGTATCGCGTCCTCCTTGAACAGCTCGGAGCGCAGGGGCTCGAAGCGCAGGCCGACGTCGGCGCTGTGGGCGGCGGCGCGGCGGGAGCGGTCGGCCTCGCGGACCAGGTCGTCGTGCTCGGCCCGGGTGATCTCACCGGCGGCGAGGCGGCGGGCGGCTTCGCGTTCGGCCTCCGTGGCGGCGCGGTCGGCCTCCTGGGCGAGGACGTCCTCCTCCTCGGAGCCGTACGGGCGGTGGCCCTTCTCGACGTTGCGGAAGAGCAGGTCGAGGGACTCGTAGAGGTGGAAGCCCTGCCGGGAGCGCTCCCCGACCAGGTCGCGTACGACGAGGTCGCCGAGGCGCTGGAGGCCGTAGCCGCGCCCGTACTCGGGATAGTCGGAGGGCAGGATGCCGAGCGCGGGCTGGGCCTCGGCGTAGAGCAGGAACAGGATGCGGTAGAGGTAGCGCAGGGACTCGCGGGTGAGTTCCTTGGCCAGCCGCTTGGGGTCGTCGAGCCGGGAGACGGGGACGCCCTGCTCGCGCAGGCGGGTCAGGACCTCGTCGGCGATCCACTCGACGGACAGCCGCAGGCCCTCGCGCAGTTCGGTGGAGACGCCGACGGCGTGCTTGCCGGACTTGTCGACGAACCCGGCGAGCGGCGCGGTGCCGCCCTCCTCGGGCACGCGCAGCGAGTCCGCGCCGAACAGGGCGGCGATCGTGTCGAGTTCGCCGCCGTTGCGGTCGTCGCGGCGGTTGAGGACGGCGTCCAGGTCGACGGCGAGGTAGCGGCCCTCGTGCCAGGCCATCCGGTCGGCCAGGACGACCACGCCGCCCGCCATCAGGAGGACGTGGCGCGGGGGTTCCTCGCACTGGAAGAGGAAGTCGGTGACGGCCTTGGCGTCCCGGAGCCGGCCGGAGGCCTCCAGGGCCACCGGGTGCAGCAGGCGTCCGGCGCCGTCCGGGTCGAGGGCGGCGTCCGGTTCGGCGGTCCAGCCGCAGGAGAGCGCGATCACGCCGGGCTCGGCGTGCACGGCCCGCACGGCGTAGTCGTGCCCGGAGCGGTGCACGGTGACGGTCTGCTCGTGGGCGTCCGTGTAGCCGAGCGCGCGCAGGGTGTCGAGGTGGAGTTCGGTCAGGCGTTTACCCCAGTCGGCGGGGACGGGCGCGTCCGGCACGCTGAGCGCCTCGGCGTCGTGCGCGAAGTCCGCGCGGCCCGCGAAGTAGGGGCCGTGCAGGGCGCGCAGGCCCTCGCGGGGGGTGCGGGCACGGGGCGGGACGGGGGCAGGGTCGTCGCCGGCGGCCTCCGCCCGTGCCACCGCTTCGGCGTGGGCGCGGCGGGCGGTCTCCTCGGCGGCGGCCCAGCGGGCGAGGAGGCCGTCCTTGGCCTTCAGGTCCTTGGGCAGCACCTCGGCTAGGTAGTGCGCCGAGAGGTAGTCGCCGTGGTTGACGAGGGAGTCGTAGGTCACGTCAGTCCTCCGCCGGGTCGGCCGGTTCGGTGGCGCCGCCGAAGCCGTCTTCGGGCGCGGGCTTGTCCAGGACGGCCAGCACCCTCAGCAGGGGCCGGCCGGAGGTGCTCAACTGGTCGAGAAGGTGGGCCTGTTCGTCGGCGGTGGCCTCGATCTGCTTCTCCTTGCGGGCGGTCGCGCCGGGCAGGGAGTCCGCCCGCCAGTGCGTGAGGCGCTCGCGGTACTCGGCCAGCGGGCCGCTGATCTGCTCGGCCCACTCGTCCTTGTACTTCTCCAGGTACTCGCGGGCGGTCGCCACCGCCGCCGGGACCAGCTCCTGGAGGCGGGCGAGGTCGCGGGGCTCGCCGGTACGGGCGAGGTCGGGGCCCACCCGCGCTTCGGCGAGGGCCTCGGTCATGGGCCGGACCGGTCCGCCGGGCTCCGCCGGGACGGCCATCCACCGTACGACGGTGGGCCGGCCGAGGGCGTTGGAGCAGATGCCCTGGATGAGGAAGGTGGGCTCGGTGACGTACGGGGAGGTGATGACGGGGGCTTCCTGCCGGCCGAACTGCACGAGCACCTTGTCGGTGAGCCACTCCACCACCGGGTGGATGTCGCTGAGGAACGACACGGTCGGCCACATGGTGTCCGTGGCCTCCCGGGCCTCGGTCAGCTTGTCCTGCGCCAGGTCGCGGTCGAAGGTGAGGATCATGCGCTCGGCCACCCCCTGCTCCTTCAGGTAGGAGGGGGGCAGGGCCTTGAGGCGGCGCAGCAGGTCGGGTGCCTTCTCCGGGGAGAGCGACAGGGAGCGGCGGCGCTGGGCGTCCTCGGCGCGGGACAGGCCGAGGACGTCCTCGGCCCGGTCCTCGAACAGCTCGGCGAGCGCGGTGTCGACGAACGCCGGCAGGTCCCCGCCGAACAGGGAGGGGACCTCCGCGCGCCGCGGCGGCTCCTCCTCGGTGATCGTGTCGACCTGGCCGAAGAGGTCGGCGAGGTCGGTGTCCCCGGCGGCGGGCGCCGCGTCGAGGAAGTCCTCGACCGTGCCGCCCTCGACCAGCTCCTTGATGAGCCGCCGCTCCTCCTCGTCGGCCCGGTAGTAGCCGGTCTCCGCCTCGGCGGTGCCGTTCAGCTTGTGGGCCTCCTCCTCACGGGTCAGCAGCTTCTCGGCGACGGTCCGGTCGTCCTTCGCGCCGGGCACGGCGGAGGTGAGGATCAGCGCCCGGAACTGCGGCTCGTACCGCTGCCCGTACCGGTCGATGCGGCCGTTGCGCTGCTCGATGCGGATCAGCGACCAGGGGATGTCGTAGTGGATGAGGTGGTGGCACTGGCGGTGCAGGTTGACGCCCTCGGAGGCGACGTCACCGGTGAACAGCAGCCGCACCGGGTCACCGGCCAGGCCGAACGCCTCCCGGCACAGCCGCTGCTCCTCCTCGCTGAGCCCGCCGTGCATGACGCGTACGGCCTTGACGGCGCCGTCCCGGTCGGCCCGGAAGCCCAGCCGGGCGGGCACGACGCGGGCCAGCCACTTCAAGGTGTCGACCCGCTCGGAGAAGACGACCACACGGGTGCCGCTGCGCGGGCCGACACCGATCTCCTTCAACTGCTCGACGAGCGCGTCCAGCTTGGTCGAGTCGCCCGGCCCGGTGCCGTCGCCCATGGAGGCGGTCAGCTCACGGAGCCGGACCAGGGCCCGCTGCTCGGGGCCGATCGCCGGGTCGGGGCGCCTGCCCTCCTTCTCGGCGTCCCGCACCTTCTTGTCCAGGGCGGTGATGCGCCGGGCGACGGTCTCGGCGAGCGCCTTGTGCGAGGACAGGAAGGTCTTCAGCAGGTTGTACGCGAAGAGGGGGTCCGTGGCCACCGACGTACGGTCCCGGTCCGCCGTCCCGAACTCGGCGGAGGCGGGCGGGGCGGGCAGCCAGTGCTCGGTGAGCTCCGCGAAGATCCGTTCCTCTGCCTCGTTCGCGGCGCAGTGCAGCGAACGGGTGGGCCCGCGGTCCGCCCACTCGGCGCCGATGCCGTTGCGGACCTCGGGACTGATCTTCGTCCGTCTGATGAACAGGTGGCCGAGATCCTCGGCCGGGTCGTAGTGGTCCGCGTCGGCGATGGCGGCCGGGTCGAGCAGGCTGATCAGGTCGGCGAAGGAGCGCTTGTCGCCGTTGTGCGGGGTGGCGCTCGCCAGCAGCAGCGCGTCCGTGCGCGGGGCCAGGGTCTCGGCGAGGGCGCGGCGCTGGCTGCCCTGGTTGATGAGGTTGTGACTCTCGTCGATGACCACGGCGTCCCACTGGATACGCTCCAGGTGGTGCCGGTACTGGCCGATGTTCTTGAGGGTGTCGACGGAGATGATCACGCGCTTGTAGTGCGTGAACGGGTTGCGTCCGGCCGGGATCTCCCGCTGGATGCGCTGGATGCCCAGCGAGTCGAGCCGTACCAGGGGGATCGCGAAACGGGTCCACAGCTCGTGCTGGAACTGTTCGAGCACGCTCTGCGGGGTGACGACGAGGATGCGCTCGCCCCTGCCGCGCCGGATCAGCTCGGCCAGGGTGAGCCCGATCTCCAGCGTCTTGCCGAGGCCGACGACATCGGCGATCAGGATGCGCGGACGCAGATTGCGCAGCGAGAGCGCCAGCTCCGCCGGGCGCTGCTGGTAGGGCAGCGGGTCCAGCAGGAAGCGGTCCGCCAGGGCGAGACCGCGCTCCGACTGCGGCAGCGGAGTCCTGCGCAGCACCGCTTCGAGGAAGAGACGGGCACGGCGGAAGTAGGACGACGTGTCACTCACCAGACGCGTCTTCTCCGGATCGAGGAGATCGACCCGGTCGATGCCGCTGAAGAAGACGGCCTCCTCGTCGCGGACGAACTCCGAGACGCCTATCGCCTCGATCCGCTCGCCGTCGTCGGGATGCCCCGCCCTGACCGCGGTCCTGACCAGCCACTCCTCGTCCCGTACGAGAATCTGGGCGCCTGGCGGATACCGGGTCTCCCCCTGCTGTGCCACCGGTTGTCCTTCCTGGGTCCTGCCGTCCCGGATTCTGTCGTCGCCCGGGTTCTGCCGCCGCCGGGTCCTGCCGTCGGCCGGCCGCGGCGCACCGCACGCGTCGCCGGCCCGGCGCCGCAAGTGTTTCACGCGACGCACCCGCCTCACACGGGGCGGTCACTGTCCGTGGAGAGGAGTTCGCCGCTCCTCCCCGGTCGGTGCCGGTCGTCAGAAACGGGCGTCGCTCGCGTACGCGGCCCGCAGCCGCTCGGCGATCCGCAACGGCGCGGAGAGACGGACACCGGGACGCGCACCGCCCGTACGGGGCTCCGCGGCGGGCGGCGGCTCGGACGGCCGACCGCGCCCGGCCGCCCCGCCGGACCCGGGACCGCCCCCGGGAGCGGGTTCGAAGCGGTCGGCGTCGCCGGGACCGAAGCCGTGCGGACCACCGGAACCCCGCTCCCCCGCCCCGCCTTCGAGGGCTTCCTCCTCGTCGCCCGGACCGGTGCCGCCGGGGAGGTCACGCTCGTACCCCGACACCTCCTCGCCCGTGTCGTCCTCGCGCGCCGCCACATCGACGACGGTCGGTGTGTAACCGGGCCGACCCTCCGCACGCTCCTCCGCCACGGGCGGGAACGACGCCTCGGGCACCTCGATGACGGGGGTCCGCTCCGTGAGCCGGCGCTTGGCCTGCCCCGCGCTCACACCCTGACCTGCGAGAACCTCCACGAGCCGGCCCGTGACCTGGTCCAGGGTCGGCCGCTCGGCGGGATCGAGCGCCAGCATCCCGTTGATCAGCGACGCCAGCTCCGCCGGGAGCCCGGAGAGGTCCGGCGCCACCTGCGGATCCTCGATGTTCAGGGCCACGGCCTGCCAGCTGTTCCCGCCGTAGGGGAAGTGACCGGTCGCGGCGTACAGCAGGACGGCCCCCAGCGCGTACACGTCGGCGGACCGGTCCAGTCGGTGTTCGCCCCGCGCCTGCTCGGGCGGCATGCACAGCACCGAGCCGACCACGACGCCGGTGGCGGTCAGGGTGGAGCGTCGTTCCGCGAGCACGGCCAGACCGAAGTCGATCACCTTGGGTCCGTACGCGGAGAGCAGGATGTTCTGCGGCTTGAGGTCCCGGTGCAGCAGTCCGGCCTCGTGCACCGTGCCGAGCCCCTCGGCCAGCAGGGCCCCCAGGCTGGCCGTCTCGACGAGCGGCAGCACGCCGTGCTCCGCGACGAAGGTCAGCAGATCCGGCCCCGGCACGAACTCGACGGCGAGCCAAGGCCGTTCGGCCTGGGCATCGGCCGAGACGAAGGGGGCGACGAAGGGCCCGTACACCGTCTTGAGACTGTCCACTTCGAGCAGGAACCGGGCCCGGCCGTCCTCGTCGAGCACCGACGGCTTGATGACCTTGACCGCGACCTGGAGCCCGGCGGGCGACTCACCGAGATACACCTGCCCCATGCCGCCCGAACCGAGCCGGCACAGCAACCGGTAGCCGCCGATGCTCACCGGGTCGTCGTCCTTCAGTGGCTCCATGGCCGCGCTCTTCCCCCTTGTTCCCGCTCGGCCGGCCGACTGCTCCCGCTTCGGTCGGGAACGCACCGGACGCGCAGCGGAAGTCTAAGCGACCGGCCGGCCGCCGGCGCTGGAGTCCACAGGGTCCGCCAGGCCGCTTATGCGGCATGCCGAAGCCCGAAGTCCTCGCGCTGTTCATCGGTTCCTCCCGCCGACGTCACAGGAACCGTCGTACGGGCAGGACGGCCTTCTCGCGCGCCCGCTGCAGCAGCGATCGCCTCCTCCACCGTCCTTCCCGGATCGGCTCGCTGACCGCCACGTCCTCGTCGAAATGGGCGTCGAGGGTGGCGGTGAACTCCTCGTCGAGGACGGCCAGCATGATCTCCTCGTCGTGCTCGAGGGAACGGCGGTTGAAGTTGGTCGACCCGATGAGCGCGGCCGTCGCGTCCACGGTGATGATCTTCGCGTGCATCATCGTCGGCTGGTACTGGTGGATCTTCACGCCGCAGGCCAGCAGGTCCTCGTAGAAATGCTGTCCGGCCAGTTGGCAGACCCGTTTGTCGGTGTACGGGCCGGGCAACAGGATCTCCACCTCCACACCGCGCCGCGACGCGTCGCACAGAAGCCCGATGAAGTAGGCGTCCGGCGCGAAGTAGGCGGTCGTGAGCCGGAACCGCTCCTCGGCCGACTCGATCATCACCTGGATCAGGGTCTGCATGTCCTGCCAGCCGAAGCCGGCCGAACCGCGCACCACCTGCACCACCGCGTCGCCCTGAGGCCGGTGTTCGGTGAACCGGTCACGGGCGTCGAAGAGTTCGCCGCAGCACTCGGCCCAGTTCTGTGCGAACGCCGCGGCGATCCCGTCCACCGCCGGACCCCGCACCTCGACGTGCGTGTCGCGCCACTCGTGCTCGTCGCGTGCGTCGCCGCACCATTCCTCGGCGATGCCCACCCCGCCGGTGAACGCCACGCGCTCGTCCACGAGCAGCGCCTTGCGGTGGCAGCGATGGTTCTGCTTGAGCGGCGAGAGCGCCACCGGCTGCCGGAACCAGGCCACGCGCACACCGGCTTCGCGCATGTGCTCCAGCAGGTCCTTCTCGATCGTGCGGCTGCCGAACCCGTCCAGGAGCAGCCGGACCCGCACGCCGGCGCGGGCCCGCTCCGCCAGGGCCCGGGCGAACTGGCAGGCGATGTCGCCCTTCCAGTACACGAACGTCATCATGTCCACCGTGTGCTCGGCGGACCGCACGCTCTCCAGCATCCTGGGGAAGATCTCGTCGCCGTTGCGCAGGGCGACCAGGGCGTTTCCTTCCGTCGCGGCGATTCCGATCAGCCGCTCCAGCCTGCGGCGCATCCGCAGCGCGCGTTCACCTGCGGGCCTGTCGACGGAGGCCGAGGCTGGAATCGGGGCGGGCAGGGTGTGCTGTGACACGTCTTCGGGGCTCATCCGTTCTCCGGCCGGCACACGAGGAAGCTCCGTACTGCCCGTCCTCGTCCGGCGGAGGTCGGTGCAGCAGGGCGACGGCGGCGGGCGGCACGCCTCCGGGAGGCGGTCACCGGGTCGGCCTTCCACTCGCCGAGCGGGCCCCGGGAGCACGTATGTCCCCCGCCGGTGAGGGCAAACGACAGCTACGTCACAGTCCTTGGAGGTAATCGTGGTCATCGTCGGAATTGTCGCACTCTGTGTCGTTCTCGCCGTCCTGGCGTTCCTCCTGCCCCGCCTGTCCCGCGGGCCCGAACGCGGCACCCAGCGCGCCCTGGGCTTCGGCTCCCGCGCGGGAGGAAAGGCCCCCGGGCCCCTGGGACGCCTGTTCAGCAAGCCGTTCCGCAGCAGCTCGAAGGCCGTGGGGCGCAGTGGTTCCGCCGGTCGCCGCACGCGCGGCCGCCTGCCCTTCTGAACCCGGCGGTCCTCTCGCCCCGGGTCGGCGTCGACGTGTACGGGCGCCCGCCCCGGCCTTCGCGGCCGGGGCGGGCGCCCGCGGGCGTCAGTGGCCCGCGACGACGCCGGAGAGTTCGTTGGTGCTCTTCGGCAGGGTCACGGACGTGACCTTCTCCCCCGATTCGATGTCCACGGCGTGCAGTTCACGCGTGCCCGGCTCGGAGACGTACGCGGTGTGGTCGCGGACGAAGAGGGTGGGCCTGGGCTGCTGCCAGTCGAGCGGCTCCTGCCACTTACCCACCACGGGAATCTCCTTCTCGATCTCGCCCGTCTCCGGGTCGATGACGCGCAGAGCGCCGTCCGTGCCGAGGACGAGGGCCTCGCCGTGGGGTCCGCGGCCCAGTGAGCGGAAGGAGTAGCTGGTGCCGAGGTCGACCAGGCGCAGCTTCGCCGTTTCGGTATCGATCAGGGACACGCGCGTCGGGCGCTCCAACTCGGCGTCCGGGTCCGTCTTGTAGTCGCCCAGGAGGACCGGGGAGGCGTCGCTGCCGGCCTGGTTGCCGATGCGGCCGTAGTCGTCGGGGGCGTCGATCTTGGTGAACTCGCCGTCCTGGTAGATCAGGATGCCGTCCTCGCAGCCGACGGCGACGGCCTCGCCCCGGGCGGCGGCCTCGCCGTGGACTCCGGGGCAGTTCTCGTTGCGCGCGATCTCCTTGTCGTTCCCGTCGAGGACGAGGGCACCGGTGCGCTTCTCCTCGGTGCCCACGGTGGTGAGGAGTTCGCCGTTGCTCAGTTCGATGGCGACGCCGTGGTGGGGTTCGGCGGAGGTGTGGGTGCGGCCCTCGGGCTTCTCGCCGCCGGCGAGGTCGGCGGCGTCGAGGACGTTGACCTCGCCGGTGCCGTCGGTGAACAGGACGGTCCTGCCGGCGTGCCGTACGACGTGTCCCGGCTTGGCTCCCTCGTACGTGATGTCGGTGAAATTCCGCCGCGCGGCGTCGAGGACCCGGAAGCCGGAGTCGGTGGAGACGAAGACGTGGGCGTCGTCGCCGGCGGGGTTGACGCGGTTGAAGCCGGGCAGCTCGATCGTTTCGGCGAGCTTCAGGGTCTTGCCGTCCAGGATGTACAGGCCGCCGTCGAAGGTGGCGACCAGCGGCTCCTCGACCGCGGCGGCCTCGGCGCCCGGAGAACCCTTCGCCGCCTTCGCCGCCCTCTGCGTCTTCGCGTCGGACGAGGAGGTGTCGCCTCCTCCGCAGGCGGTCAGGACGGCGGAGACCGCCAGGGCGAGGGCCGTGCCGGTGAAGGCTCTGTCGCGTATCGACTTGTTCACTGTGCGTGTTCCTTTTCTGCCGCGCGGGTGCGGCTTCGGGAGGGGTGTTCGAAAATGAGGGCCGGCGCCCGGGGTTCAGTCGCCGGTCAGGCCGTCCGTCATGGCGGTGGTGTTGGCGCGCATCATCTGCAGATAGGTGCCGGCGCCCCCGCCCCGCTCGGTCAGGGACTCGGAGTACAGCGCGACGACCCGTACCCGGCCGCCCAGTTCCGTGCGCAGGACCTCGGCCAGCCGGGTGGGCCGGGAGGAGTCCGCGAAGACGGTCCGTACCCCGGCCTCGCGCATGGCGCCGGTGAGCGAGCGCAGGTCCGAGGAACTGGGTGAGGCCAGCGTCGTCCCGCTCGGGACGACCGCGCCGACCGTCCGGAAGCCGAAGCGTTCGGCGAGATAGCCGAAGACGTGGTGGTTGGTCACCAGGGCGCGCCGCTGCTCGGGTATGCGGTCGAAGGAGCGTTCCATCCAGGTGGTCAGGTCGGCGAGTCGTCCGTCGTAGCGGTCGGCGTGGGCGCGGACCGCCTTCTCGTCCACACCGTCCACGTGCTCGACGACCCGGTCGGCGATGAGGCGGGCGGCCGTGCGGACCCGGTCGGGGTCGGTCCAGAAGTGCGGGTCGGGCTGTCCGGCCTCCGCCTCGGGGCCTCCGTCGGCGGGCGCCCGGAAGACGAGCGGGTCCACCGCCCTGCCGACCTCGAGCGTGGCGGTCCCGGACTCCCGGGCGGCCTCCACGTGCCGCAGTACGTTCTCCTCCAGACCCAGCCCGTTGGCGATCACCAGGTCGGCCCGCTCCAACTCGGCGGCCTGCACGGCCGACAGGCCGAAGGAGTGCGGGTCCGCGTTCGGTTTCATCAGCACCGTGACGTCGGCCTCGCCACCGACGATCTCCCGGGTGATGTCTCCGAGGATGTTCGTTGTCACCACGACCCGCGGCCGGTCGTCGCCGGGCGCGCAGGCGGTGCCGGTGCCGGCGAGGGTGAAGGCGACCAGGGTGAGGAGCAGGCGGCGCAGTCGCGGCCGCAGCACGGCGCGCTTCGGTGGCGTCGTCGTCATCGGCCGGTCTCCACCATCAGGGCCGGCTCGATGCCGAGGTCGAAGGTGCGCGCGACGCGCAGGCCGTCGTTGTGGTCGATCTCGTACACGCGCCTGCCCGCCGGGTCGTTGAGGTAGGCGCGGCTGCGGTCGACCTCGATGACGGGCCGGGGCGCCGTCGCGTCCGGTCCGGTGCCGGGGATGTCCTTCAGCAGCGTCTTCGTCCGGGACACCTGCTCCCCGGTGTCGATGTCGTAGCCGTGCAGGGTCCCGTCGGTGCGAAGGACGAGCAGGGGCGAGCCCTCGCCCGCGGTGTTTGCGGTGACTGTGGGGCCGGTCTCCACCCGTGTCCAGGTGCGTTCGGTGACGTCCAGGACCCATACCGCCCGGTCTCCGGCCGGCGCCGTGAGCGTGTCGCCGCCGGCCCGGTGGCGGAAGTGCGTGGCCCGTTCCCCCGCCGGGACCTGCGTGCCGTACGGGATCCTCTCGGCGGTGAACGTGCCGTCGTCCGCGCGGATCAGCAGGGCACCGTCGGCGCAGCCGAGGACGACTCCCCGCCGGGTGACGGCGTCGCCCCGCGGTTCCTCGCACACGGCGTCCGGTGCCGGGACGCGCTCGCCCTCGCGGTCGTACACCGCGGTCCTCGGAGTGCCCTTCGCGTCGTCGATGAGGGTCAGCAGGTGCTCCGCGTACGGCACGACGGCACCCGTGTGCGTCCCGGGCAGGGGGCGGGGAGTGCCGAGGTCCCCTGCCTCCAGGTCGGCCCGGCGGTGGATCTCGGCCCGTCCGTCGCCGTGGGTCACGACGGTCACCGCGGCGTCGCCGCGGACGCGCGTGCCGGAGGTGCCAGGAGCCTCGGTGCCGGAGCCGTCGGGGAGGCGGCCCACCTCGCGTATCGCCGCGCGGTAGTAGTGCGCGTGGTCGCCGTGGTCCACCGTCCAGGCACCGGTGTCGAGGACGCGCGTGCCGTCCGCGCCGTGGAGGTAGCCGAACCGGCCGTCCGTGGTGAGGGCCGAGGTGTCCGGCGCCCGGGGGACCTCCTGCGACTCTCCGGTGATCAGGTCGAGGACGCGGGTGTCTCCGGTCCTCGGGTCGTTGAGGAGCAGCCTGGACTGCTCCTCGGCCTCCTCCAGCGCCCCTTCGACGTATCCGTGCGGGGTGGCGGCGGTCGACGGGCTCGCCGGCGGGGCGGAGCCGGCGTCGTCCCGGCCGCCCGCGCAGCCCGTGGCGAGCAGCGCGAGGGCCAGGAGCGCGCACGCCCCGGCAGTGACGTTTCCTCGGACGGGCAAGGGGATCGCCTCCATCAGGTTTCTGGATCAGGTCGTGGATCGAGGTCGGGTTCTCGGGCCGGGCCTCTTCGGTCGGATCCCGTCAGGCCGTCGCCACGGCGCGGCCGGCCTTCCGGCGCTCGCGGCGGCGGTGGCGGACGCCCGATGCCAGGTGGGAGAGGAAGAACAGGGCCACCGCGAGGGCCGAGACGGTCGCGCCGGCGGCGGTGCTCAGGTGCCAGGAGAGCAGCAGACCGAGGAAGGTGGCGGCCGCGCCGAGCAGCGCCGCGATCGCCATCACCGCCCGCACGCTGCGCGCCCACGGCAGCGCGGCCGCCGGCGGGGCGATGAGCAGGCCCAGGACCAGCAGTGTCCCCACGATGTGGAAGGAGGCGACGATGGCCAGTGCCAGCAGGCCCAGCAGGACGGCGTGGGCGAGGCGCGGACGCAGACCGAGGGTGCGGGCCTTGCGCGGGTCGAACGCCAGGGCGAGGAAGGCCCGGTGGCCGAGGACCGAGACGGTCAGCGCCAGCAGCAGGGCCGCGCCCAGCAGCACCAGGTCCTGTTCCCGGACGGCGAGGACGTCACCGAAGAGGAACCCGGTCAGGTCGACCGCGAAGGACTGCGAGCGCGAGACGACGATGACGCCGAGCGAGAGCATCCCGACGAAGAGCAGGCCGATCCCGGTGTCCTGGGACAGCCGCGGGGTACGCCCGAGGGCGGTGACCCCGGCCGTCATCACGGCCGCGCTCAGCAGCGCTCCCACCAGCAGGTTGCCGCCCAGAAGCGCGGCGAGCGCGACGCCGGGCAGCAGTCCGTGCGACATGGCGTCACCGAGGAAGGCCATACCCCTCAGCACCACCCAGGTGCCCGCCAGGGCGCAGATCGCCGACACCAACATCCCGCCCCACAGGGCCCTTTGCACAAAGGTCACCTCGAAAGGGCCCGTCAACCAGTCCATGCGAGCACATTACAATGACAATCATGTTCAATAAAACCCCTGCCTCTGACACCGGGGACCCGATGCCGCCCCGCGTCCGCTTCACCGGACTCTCCGCGGGCCATCCCGGCCGCCCCGTACTCGAACAACTCAACGGCGAGATACCGGCGTTGGCCGTGACAGCGCTGATCGGCCCGAACGGCAGCGGGAAGTCCACGCTGCTCGGGGTCCTGGCCGGCGTGATCCGCCCCACCGCGGGCGAGGTCCGGCACGAGGGAGCCCGGCCGCCTGCGTTCGTCCCGCAGCGCGGGACCGTCGGTGACACGCTTCCCCTGACGGTCCGCCAGACCGTGGAGATGGGGCGCTGGGGCGAGCGGGGACCATGGCGCCGGCTCACGCGGCGCGACCGGACGGTGGTGGACGAGGCCATGGAGCGCCTCGGCATCACGGCGCTCGCCGCACGTCAACTCGGCGAGCTCTCCGGCGGACAGAGGCAACGCACGCTCATGGCACAGGGCCTCGCCCAGGAGTCGGACCTGCTCCTGCTGGACGAGCCGGCCACCGGCCTCGACCCCGAGGGCAGGGAACGCACGGCGGCGCTGCTGACGGAACTGGTCGCCGACGGGGTGACCCTCGTCCACGCCACACACGACCTGGACGCGGCCCGCGCGGCGGACACCTGCCTGCTGCTCCGCGACGGCCGCCTGGCCGGCCAGGGGCCACCGGACCGGCTCCTCACCCCGACGGCACTCGCCCACCTGTGGCAACCGGTGTGAGACCTGCGACAGCCGCGCGGACTACTCCTGCGGGCTCACGCCTCGGGTCGGTCCACGCGGATCAGTGTCTGCTGCCCGTTGGCGACGAGTTTCCTTTCACCGTCGTCCTGGACGCCGAACACCTCCAGCCGGCACACGGTCAGGGTGCGGCCGGAATTCAGGACCGTCCCGATCGCCTCGATGCGGCTGCCGACGGCGGGTGCGAGGAGGTTGATCTTGTACTCGACGGTGAGCACTTCGGTGTGCTCGGGAAACAGCGTCAAGGCGGCATAGCCGCCTGCGCTGTCCGCGACGGCACTGGTGGCGCCGGCGTGGAAGTAGCCGTGCTGTTGGGTCACTTCGGGCCGGCGCGGGAGCTCGATGTGCACGCGGCCGGGTCCGATGCGGGTGATCCGCGCGCCGAGGTGGGCCATCAGCCCCTGGCGGTCGAAGCTGTCCCGGACACGTTCCCGCACCTCGGCGCTCGCCTGTTCCTCCTGCTGCGTCGGGTCTTCCACATGCTCTCCTTCGACGGACATCACGACCGGCGTACGGGATGGGGTCGGGCCGTCGGCAGGCACGACTTCCCCCCAGCGGGAACCTCTCCGACGACGATCGTCGCACCCGCCCGCGGGGGGACGGTGCGACTCGTCCGACGGCACCCGCCCGGGGCACGGGAGCGACAACGTCGGCGGACGCGCGAGAGCGGCCCCGAGGCACGGGCCGGCACGGGGCAGGGGGGCGGGGGGGCGGGGGCACGGTGATCCACATCAGCGGGGTGGGTGTCCCCCTCTCCCCCCGCGCAGGCGGCCCTCACCCCCGTGGGGGGCCGCTGCGTCCGCGCGATCCTCACTCGGCCGTCACCAGCAGGAGTGGGGGCTTCGTCGCGTGGAGTTCCGCGCGGAGGAGAAGCCGGCGGCCGTGGCACTCCAGCACCCTCCAAAGGTCGGGCGGACCCACTTCTGCGCCTTGAGCGCTCCGGTCGGCCCGACTCGCCGACCGGAGCGCTCAAGGGAAGTGTCGGAGCGGTCGCTGGAGGTGTGGGGTACCGCTTCGGCGTCCGGTCAGCGGGTGGCGAGGAGCTCGAGCGTGTCGATCACGCGGTTCGAGAAGCCCCACTCGTTGTCGTACCACGCGACCACCTTGATGTGGCGGCCGCTGACGCGGGTGAGGGCCGAGTCGAAGATCGACGAGGCGGGATTGCCCGTGATGTCGGACGATACGAGCGGGTCGTCCGAGTACTCGAGGATACCGGCGAGCGGCCCCTCCGCCGCGGCGCGGTATGCCGCCAGCACGTCGTCGCGCGTCACGTCGCGGGCGACGGTCGTGTTGAGTTCGACGATCGAACCCACTGGCACCGGTACGCGGATCGAGTCGCCCGACAGCTTGCCGTCGAGGTTCGGCAGCACCAGGCCGATCGCCTTGGCGGCACCGGTCGTGGTCGGCACGATGTTGACACCGGCGGCCCGGGCGCGACGGGCGTCGCGGTGCGGACCGTCCTGCAGGTTCTGCTCCTGCGTGTAGGCGTGCACCGTCGTCATGAACCCGTGCTCGATGCCGGCGAGTTCGTCGAGGACCGCTGCCAGCGGCGCGAGCGCGTTGGTGGTGCAGGAGGCGTTCGAGACGATCGTGTGCACGGCCGGGTCGTAGGCGTCGGTGTTGACCCCGAACGCGAGCGTGACGTCGGCACCGTCCGACGGCGCACCGACGAGCACCTTCTTCGCGCCCGCGTCGAGGTGGGCGCGGGCGGCCTTGGCCGAGGTGAAGCGGCCGGTGGCTTCCAGGACGATGTCGACGCCGAGTTCGGCCCACGGCAGCTGCGCGGGTTCGCGCTCGGCCAGCACCGTGATCCGACGGCCGTCGACGACGAGGGCGTCCCCGTCGACGGTCACCGGACGCCCGAGCCGGCCGGCCGTGCTGTCGTAGGCGAGCAGCCGGGCGAGCGTGGCGGGCTCCGTCAGGTCGTTGACGGCGACGACCTCGAGGGTGCTGTCGCGTTCGAGCAGTGCGCGCAGCACATTGCGTCCGATGCGGCCGAATCCGTTGATGGCGATGCGAGTCATGAGTGGTGTCCCTTCCCTTCACCACCAGGCTCGCCCGCGGCTCGCGCCGCCGACAGTGGCGAGATCGCCATCGTTCGAAAGGATCCCGCCACGGTGTTATGCGCCCCGGGTGAAGGTGCGCCGGTACTCGCTCGGTGTGGTGCCGAGGACGCGCTGGAAGTGCAGGCGCAGGTTCGCGCCGGTGCCGAGGCCGACGTCGGCGGCGATCTGTTCGACGCTGCGCTGCGACCGCTCGAGCAGTTCGCGGGCCAGGTCGACGCGGGCGCGCATCACCCACTGCATCGGCGTGTAGCCGGTCTCCTCGACGAAGCGCCGGGAGAACGTGCGCGGCGAGACCCCGGCCTGCCGCGCCAGTATGTCGAGGGTGAGGGGCTCGCCGAGCCGGTGCAGCGCCCACTCGCGGGTGGCGCCGAAGCGCTCGCCGAGCGGCTCGGGGACGCTGCGCGGCACGTACTGGGCCTGGCCGCCGCTGCGGTAGGGGGCCGCGACCAGGCGGCGGGCCGCGTGGTTGGACGCGGCCACTCCGAGGTCGCCGCGCAGGATGTGCAGGCACAGGTCGATGCCGGAGGCCGCGCCGGCCGAGGTGAGCACGCTGCCCTCGTCGACGAACAGCACGTTCTCGTCGACCTGGACGAGCGGATGCCTGACCACGAGTGCCCGCGTGTAGTGCCAGTGCGTCGTGGCGCGCCTGTTGTCGAGCAGGCCCGTGGCGGCGAGCGCGAAGGCGCCCGTCGAGATGGCGGCGAGCCGCGCGCCCCGGGCGTGGGCGGCGATCAGTGCGTCGACGACGGCCTGCGGCGGGTCGTCGCGGTCCGGGAACCGGTAGCCGGGGACGAAGACGATGTCGGCCCACGCAAGCGCGTCGAGGCCGTGGGCGACGTAGTACGACAGGCCGTCGCCGCCGGTCACGAGACCGGGTGTCGCCCCGCACACCCGTACCTCGTACGGCATGCTCGCGCGGGTCGTGAAGACCTGGGCGGGAATTCCGACATCGAGCGGCTTCGCACCCTCGAGTACGAGGACGGCGACGCGATGCGGGCGGGAGGCTGGCATGGGAAAGAGACTACGTGGGGCGCGATGTCGATTTATGGCTGCAGACACTGCCCCACTGGGGCCGACGTGTGAGCGCGTCTCCGATCCTGAACCGCCCGTTCCGCCCCCGCTGCTGGAAGGCGGACGACGTGTGCGCCACCGCCTTCCCCACGGTGACCGACACGCCTGACGGGCACCGGTGGCACTGCGTACACCCGCAGAAGCCCGGTGAGGACGCCGCGGCATCCCTGCCGGAAAGCGCGGCAAGCACCACGTGACGACCGCTGGACGGTGCGCGGTCGGCCACGCACCGTCCGGTGGCCACCGACGGCGTCAACCGAGATCCATCCACGCCCCGAAAGAGTGACGAACTGAAGTGCGGAACAACACTGTTGGGACGTAAGTTGTGGGGCAACACCCCCGCTGGCTGAACACGCCTGCCTCGGCTGAGAGACGGACCGTACCCATGAGCGACCCCGCGACGACGCCCGGAACCGCCGCACACCAGAAGATCGACACCTCGGTGCCGCATTCGGCCCGGATCTGGAACTACTGGCTGGGCGGCAAGGACAACTACCCGGTCGACGAGGAGGCCGGCGACGCGTACACCGATGTCTTCCCCGGCATCGTGACCATCGCCCGCAGCAGCCGGGCCTTCCTGCAGCGCAACATCACCTATCTGGCCGCCGAGGCCGGCATCCGGCAGTTCCTGGACATCGGGACGGGCCTGCCGACCGCCGACAACACCCACGAGGTCGCCCAGCGCATCGCCCCGGAGAGCAGGATCGTCTACGTCGACAACGACCCGATGATCCTGGCGCACGCCCGCGCCCTGCTCTACTCCACCCCCGAGGGGGCGACCGCCTACGTCGACTCCAACGTGCTGGACCCGGAGCGCGTCCTGGCCGCCGCCACCGCGACACTGGACTTCTCCCGCCCCACCGCCCTCATCCTCAGCAACATCCTGGGCCACATCGCCGACCACGACGAGGCGCGCTCCATCGTGAAACGGCTGATGGACGCGCTGCCGTCCGGCAGCTACCTGTCCATCAACGACGGTTCCCGGGGCTTCGACCCGGGGTTCGAGCAGGCCCAGGACGGCTACAACAAGAGCGGTGCCGTCCCGTACAACCTGCGCAGCGTCGAGGAGATCACCTCGTTCTTCGACGGCCTGGAACTGCTGGAGCCCGGCGTCGTCTCGGTCACCCAGTGGCGTCCGGACGCCGACGCACCCGACGCGCGGATCATCGCCGAGCACGGCGGCCTCGCCCGCAAGCCGTGACGTCCTGACGGGGCACGGGCGCCCCCTGCCCCGTGGCCCGGACCCGACTCCGCGTGTTCCCGCCGGCTCGCCCGCGTGCGAGCCGGCGGGAACACCGCGACCGCCTCCGGTGTTGATCCCGTGCGACGGGACGAAAGGCGGAGACGGTGCACGGTGAGTACAAGGTCCCCGGCGGCAAGCTGGTCGTCGTGGACGTCGAGGTGACGGACGGCGTACTGCGGAACACGCGGGTCGCGGGTGATTTCTTCCTCGAACCGGACGAGGCGCTGGACGCCGTGAACCACGCCCTGAACGGCGCCCCGGCGGACCTGGACGCGGCCGGGCTCGCCGCCCGGATCCCTCTCTGTCAGCCTTGGGTGAGACGTCCCGCTTCGGCGGGTTAGCCTGAGAGGGCACGACAGGAGAACCACCCCCTCATGACCAGCAGCAAGTCCGCCGGATCCGACCCGGCTCCCCGGCCGAAGCGCCGCACTTTCAGCCCGGAGTACAAGCTGCGGATCGTGGCCGAGTACGACGCCGCCCCGCAGAACGAGAAGGGCGCGGTCCTGCGCCGCGAGCGGCTGTACCACTCGCATGTGAAGGAGTGGCGGGCAGCGCGGGATGCCGGGGCTCTGGAGAAGCTGGTCGACCAGCGTACCGGCCCGGCGAGGCCGAAGAAGTCCGCCGCCGAGGCGGAGAACGAGAAACTGCGCCGCCAGGTGGAGCGTCTGGAGAAGGAACTGGCGCGGAACAAGGCCGCGCTGGAGGTTATGGGAAAAGCTTCCGCGCTCTTGGCTTGACTCTGTCGGGGATCTTGGAACTTCCGGGGTTAACTGCCGAGTTTTCGCCAGGACTTCGGCCGGGGGATTTTGTGCTGGTCGAGGTAGTTTTGGAAGGCGGTCGGCTGGCGGGACGGGGGCGCTTGCGTGGTCGGTGGCAGTCTGCTGAGGCGCTCGATGTTGACGGCGATGGCAGTCAGGACGTGCTGGACGTGGGCTTTCTCTTGGCCGCGGTAGCGGCAGCGGCGCATGCCGTGACCGTGGGCGAACTCGTTGACCGTGCCCTCTACTCCGGAGCGGACCGCGTAGCGGGTCTTCCATTCAGGCGTCTGCTGCTCGTCCCGGACGCGGACTTGGAGGTCACGGAGCTTGCGCGGCGGAAAGCCGACGTTCCGTGAGCCGTCGCGCGAGCTGGTGCACCGGGCGCGGACGGGGCAAGGGTGGCACTGGCTCTTGGCGAACTTCGCCACGATCAGCGGGGCCGCGGTGGGTGAGGAGGTCGGGTAGGGGCCGTGCCAGCCCTGGCTGACCTGGCCCTGGGGGCAGGTGACTTGCCGGCGGTCGTAGTCGATGTGGAAGTCGTCCCGGCCGAAGCCCTCGCCTCGGCGGTGCTGGCGGGTGGGGTTGCCGGGCAGCGGTCCGGTGACGGTGACCTGATGTTGTCGGGTGGCCTGGTCCAGGTGGACCAGGGAGGTGTAGCCGCTGTCGACCAAGTGCTCGGCGGGCAGCAGGCCGCGGCGGTGCAGGCGGGTGTGGATGCCGGGCAAGACTTTACTGTCGTGCGTGGTGGCCGCAGTGGTGGCCACGTCCGTGATCACGTTGGGGCCGTCGGGGGCGCAGGTCTCGGTCAGGTGAGCGGAGAACCCCTTCCAGCTGATGATGTGTCCGTGGCGTGCGTAGCGGGCCGAGGTGTCGTAGGGAGAGACGATCGCCTGGGATGAGGGCGGCAGTCCGGGCCCGCCTTCCGTCTCGGCGGTGCGCCAGCGCAGGCGGCCTGCGGTGTCGCGGTGGTAGTTCTGCACCATGATCTGGCGCAGGGCCTGGACACGGGGGCCGGATGTGCGGTCTGAACCGTGCTGGTAGAGGTGTTCCAGGAGCCGGACGGCGTCGTTTCCGGTGGCGAGGATCCTGGTCTGGGGCTTGGTGGGGTTCTTGCCCAGGCGGACCGGTCGGCCGTAGCGGCGTGCCCAGTCCTCGTCGACCAGTTCGTCCAGCAGGTGAGGAGAGGTGCCGGCGACTTCTTCCAGTGCGGCGCGTACCGCCTCGGTGATCAGTTCCAGGCGGGTCAGGTCGCGCACCGCGGCCAGGACGTGGGTGGAGTCGGTGCGCTGTGTGGTGCGCTCGCGCACCAGGCCGGACTCCTTGAGACGGGCAAGTACGAGGTCGAGGAGGTGGTCAGCTCGGTCGCCTTCGGTGAGGCGGTCGCGGAAGTCGGCCAGCACGCTGTGGTGGAAGCCGGAGTCGTCCAGCTCCATGGCCATCGCGTACTTGAAGTCGATGCGGCAGCGCACCGCCTCGGCAGCCTGCCGGTCCGACAGGCCGAGCAGGAACTGCAGCACGCAGACAGTGGCCAGTTGAGCGGGCGAGAGGCCCGGACGCCCGTCACGCGGGTACCAGTCGGCGAAGTCCTCGTCGCGCCACAGCCCGTCGAGGCGGTCCCGCACCCATATTGCCGTCGTGCCGTCCGGGTTGCTCGCCCGCGCGATCTGCACGGTCAGAGGCGGGACTTGCTCACCGGAACGGGGACGGAGGGACAACGGGCACCTCGACAGCTGCATCGGTAACCGGAACTACCCGAGCATGCCCGTTGACCACGCTGCCGCACCGCGAAACTCCAAGATCCCCGACAGAGTCAAGCTTGGAAATGATCTCCGAGGGCGCGGACTGAACGCTGCCGTCACCCCGGTGGCCGATGACGCGTTCACCGGCGTCGAGGGCGTGCTGGGTGTGACTGCGGCGTGCCGGCTGACCGGCCGCTCGCGGGCCACCCACTACCGCCGGCTGCGTCCGGCGCCACCACGCCGACCCCGCAAGCCGCAGGTCCAGCCCTCGGCCCTGACGGCCGAAGAACGGTCTGCGGTAATGGAGTTGATGAACAGCGACGAGTACGCCGAACTGGCGCCCGCGCAGATCTGGGCCCGCGAGCTGGATGCCGGGCGCTACCACTGCTCGGTCTCCACGATGTACCGGATCCTGCGCGAGAAGAGCCAGTCCGGCGAGCGCCGAAGACAGGCCACCCACCCCGCCCAGGCGGTGCCCGAACTGGTGGCCACCGCCCCGTCGCAGGTGTTCACCTGGGACATCACCAAGGCGGCCGGACCGGCAAAGGGCATCTGGTATCACGCCTACGTCATCATCGACATCTTCAGCCGCTACATCGTCGGCCACACCGTCGAGGCCGCTGAATCGGCCGAACGGGCCGAGGAGTTGATCCGCGAGACCATCGTCCGCAACGGGATCGTGCCCGAGACCGTGCACGCCGACCGCGGCACCTCGATGACGAGCAAGAAGGTCTCCCAGCTGCTGATCGACCTCGGGGTGACAAGGTCGCACTCGCGGCCGAAGGTCTCCAACGACAACCCCTACAGCGAGGCCCAGTTCAAGACCACGAAGTACATGTCGGACTATCCCGAACGGTTCGACTCGCTGGCCCACGCCCGCGAATGGTTCGACGCCTTCATCGCGTACTACAACCACGAGCACCGGCACTCGGGCATCGGCTGGCACACACCCGCCTCCGTCCACTTCGGGACCGCCGAGGAGGTCCGCGACCAGCGCGCGGTCACCCTCGCCGAGGCATACGCCCGCCACCCCGAACGCTTCGGCCGCCGCCCCCGACCACCCGAGATACCCCAGACCGCCTGGATCAACGACCCGTCCAAGCGCCGCGAACCCGCACCACAAACCTCATAGCATCACGACCGTCTCACTGGACTTGAAATCTTCCGCCCGGCCGGCGAACTCCCAGCGCGACACCGTGTGCATGTCCGGCCACCTCGTCGAGGCCGCCCGATGGGCGGCCGCAACCGTCGAGACGGCATCCGACAGAGGCGAGCCCGCCGCATCCGGCATTACCGGATCGTCGGCCACGGCCACCAGGACCACCGTGAAGTGCCGACGCACCTCCTCCGCCCGCAGCCGGAAACGGCGCAGCCAGCCGCAGACCGTCCCGTCCACCCGGCCCAGAGGGGCGGCGATCGCGCGGTGGCCCATGCCCAGGGCCGCTATCTCCAGCCCGGCGCCGATCACCTCGGTCGCGTCCATCCGCTGCGGCACCACCAGCTCCGCCAGCAGCACATGCGTGACCCTGCAGCCCGAGCAGCGCGTCCGGCGAGGCCGCAGAAACAGCCGAGCACCGAGATCACCGCGTACTTCCCGCGGCCGCCCATGACCCCACGGCGTCAGACCGGCCCCGCACGACGGGCAGGCCAACCCGCCCCGACGCAGCTGCTGTTCAACCCGAACGACATCGGTATCGCCAATGAGCACGTACGCCCTCTCCGCCCGTGCACACGGTGTCGTCGCACACCAACAGAGATCACACTCCCCAACAAGATCAACACTCATGCACACCGCGAGTGTCGCCAACCCCCGTCCTCGTGCTCGCGCAAAGAGTCGCCCACCACTGGGCGTACGGAAGATCGAGGATAAGCTCTCAATGCGCATGAGCCCCTGTGTCATCCCCACACTCCAAGGGGCCTTCACCCCAGCGGAGTTGACCAGCCGACACACTGCCCCAGGACGATCTTGGCGCCAGCGTGGCGACCACGAGAGGACCCGATGCACGTCAACGAACAGGCCCAGACCCCCGACGGCAAGAAGCCTGCTCGCGCTGCCGCCAGAACCTCTGCGCCGGGTGGCGGCATTCCTGCCGGTCCCCTGGCTCTCCAGAGCTCCGCGGGCAATGCGGCCGTTGTTCAGATGCTCCGCCAGGCCGGCCACGCCTGGGCTCAGCCGGAGCAGCACCAGCATGGTGCTGGCTGCGGTCATCAGCAAGCCGAGCAGCGCTCCGCAGTCCACGATGTGCTTCGCGCCCCCGGGCGCCCTTTGGACGACGCTACCCGCACCGACATGGAATCCCGGTTCGATGCGGACTTCTCCGACGTCCGTATCCACAACGACAGTGCCGCCAAAGCCTCTGCCGCCGAAGTCGGGGCCCGCGCCTACACCTCGGGCAGCCATGTCGTCATCGGCGACGGCGAAGGCGACAAGCACACCCTCGCCCACGAGCTGACCCACGTGATCCAGCAGCGTCAGGGGCCGGTCGCGGGCACGGACAACGGCTCGGGCCTACGCGTGAGCGACCCGTCCGACCGCTTCGAGCGGGAAGCCGAAGCCAACGCGCACCGTGTCATGTCGGGCCGGCCCGAGGCCACGCTCGGCGTGCAGCGTCGCGGGGCGACTTCTCCCATGCCGCCGAATACGCCTTTCCTGCAGCGCATCGAATATCCTGATGATCCCAGCAAAATGGATGATCCCAGCAAAATGCTGGGTCAGGGGTATTGGGAGGAGCAAGCCGGAGGAAAGCTCGCGGTGAAGAACGCCCAGAAGACGCTGAAGAAGACGCTACCGAAGGGGACGGCACGAAGGCTGGACCACATAGTCGGCGGTGTCGCCAATGGACTTCTGGAGCAATTGAAAAGCGAATCCGGTTCCAGGGTACTGAAACTCTACCGAGCGATGGACGACAAAGAGGCGGATGCGGTTCTGGCATGGGCCGGGAAGACCGGGGGCGTCGACAGCCGCGCTGCCAGTGAAGCCTGGATCAGAGAGAATCCCAAGGGAGACGCCAAGGGGTGGCGTGCGGCAGAAGGGACGGGGATCATTCCGACCGGAAGTCACCTGGGTGACCTGAGACAAGCTCATGAGTACATAAAGGCCGGCCGGATGCTTGAGTTCGAACTCAAGCCCGGAGCTCATAAGTTTCTTTTCTCCCCGGAATACGCTGCGCTGGCACCCCAGGGAGACGCAACGACCGCCATGCACAAGGCTTATTCACCGAATAAGACTGATACCCTCCATTCGACTGGCAGCGGCAATGAAGGGAACCTCGGCGGCTACATAGGAATAAAAGCAGAGCAGCACGGTTATTTCAGCGTCAATCCGGGTAAAGCGACGGAGCAGAAGGACGGAAGCTGGGCCGGGGGCCCAGGTCACCTTCTCTTCCAGATGTTCCTGAAGGACGTGAAGGATGTGACGGCCACCTACAAGGCGGACTTGCTGCCGCACGCGCCGAAAACGCGAGCGTAAGAGGATGTCTCATGTAGCGATTTTGGTGAGTTTCTTGTAGTGGGCCAGGGCGGCTGCAAGGCCGAGGAAGTGGGAGGGGTGCAGCTCCTTTGGAGGGGCTGCCTCACCAGCGCAGACCTGCGGATCGCAAGTGGTACGTGATCCTTCCGCTCGTTCTGCACCCTCCGGTGGCGACCACCCAGCCGATCTTGGATACGGCGGGTGGAGCCACCTGCGGCATTCGACCGGCGAGCAGCCGTACCTCTCCCGATCGTTTCGCCAAAGCCCCAGCTCGGCCAGGGTCCGCTGCATGATCGCGCTCCGTCCGGAACGTCGGGTTGGTCCGGTGGTGGGGTGGACGTCCCGGTTCGGGCAGGGGTGAACGCAGCGCAGGCACGGTCTCGGTGATCATGTGAGTGTCGAAGTCCCATGAACACTTGGTGAGTCCGTGCCTGCCCCTGCATCTTCCCTCATGCCCACCGCACTGGACCAACTGGCCCGGACCCCCACCTCGGCTCCGCTGGCGGACGCGCGGAACAAGTTCACGACCCCTCAGTGGACCGCCCGCATGCCCTGACCCGTCGGGTGACCCGGCCGGCGGCCCGCCCCACTCCCACCCGTCGGCCGGCGCCGTGACGCCACCACGACGCCTCAAATCACCTGAACCCAGGGGAAGTACGACAAAGCACCACCCCCTCGTGACACTCCCCTGTCACCCCGCGCCTACGGAGCGAGTTCGCACTTCCGCCCCACCGGGAAGCGTGTGAGACTGGCGTCCCGTCCGCAGTGCGGGCACCCTTCCGCACCGACCCCCACGAGAAGTGCGCCGTGCGTTCCTTTCCTCTGCCGATAGCCCTGACCGCGCGTCTGTCGCCGGTGGTCGTCCTCGCCGCGGCGGGCTGGGCGCTGTCGTCCGGGTCCTCCTCCGAGCCGCAGGCCGCCGAGAAGAAGCCGCCGGAGACGACGGCGTCGCAGTCCGCCTCCGCCCCGTCGACGACGGCCGCGCCGAAGACGTACACCGCCGCTCCCGTACCCTGCGGCAGCGTCGCCGAGAAGACCGTCAAGTCCCTTGTGCCGGGGGCGAAGGCGGCCGGCAAGGAGATCAAGTCCACCGACTCCGAGCTGCGCCGGACCTGTTCGTGGAACGCGCTCGACGGCTACGAGTACCGCTGGCTCGACGTGTCCTTCGAGGTCCTGCAGTCGGACGACGCGGCCGAGAAGTCGTACCAGGGGCGGCTGAAGGACAGGAGCGGCGGGGGCCCGGTCCCCGGGCTCGGTGACGCCGCGTACTCGGTCGTGGACCTCAGCACCGAGGACAAGCAGCAGACCCGGGAGGGCGTGGTGGTGGTCCGCGCCTCCAACGCGCTGGTGGTCGTGACGTACAACGGCAGCGACTTCGAGTCGAAGAAGGCCCCCTCCACGGACGAGATCAACAAGGGCGCCATCAAGGCCGCCAAGGAAGCGGTGGCGGCCCTGCTGGCGGGCAAGGGCTGAGTCCGGCGGGGACGACGGACCGGGGCAGGGGGTGCATCTCGGCGGCCGGGCCACCGGCCTCCGGGGCGCGGGGGTCAGCCGTTGAGCGCCGGGATCACGTGCGTCCCGTACACGTCGATCACGGTCTCCGGGGCGTCGTGCATGTCGTAGACGGCGAACTGGTCGACGCCCAGCGCGCGGAGCGCCTTCAGTTTCCCGACGTGCTGTTCCGCCGTGCCGATCAGGCAGAACCGGTCGACGATCCGGTCGGGCACGAACGCGGTGTCGGGGTTGCCGCTGCGGCCGTGGTGGGCGTAGTCGTAGTCCTGGCGGGAGGCGATGTAGTCGGTCAGTTCGTGCGGTACGACGCTGCTGTCGGCGCCGTACCGGGCCACCAGGTCGGCGACGTGGTTGCCGACCATCCCGCCGAACCAGCGGCACTGCTCACGCGCGTGGGCGAGTGCCTGCGGTGAGTCGTCCTCGGTGACGTAGGCCGGGGCGGCGACGCAGACGGTCACCTCGGCCGGGTCGCGCCCGACGGCGACGGCGGCGTCCTTGACGGCCTTGACCATGGTCTCGGTGAGGTAGAGGTCGGCGAGCTGGAGGATGAAGCCGTCGGCCTCCTCCCCGGCCATCCGCAGCGCCTTCGGCCCGTACGCGGCCATCCACACGGGGAGCCGGGGGTCCTTCCCGATCCAGGGGAAGCGGACGACGGTGCCGCCGCCGAGATCGGCCTCCCCGCCCTCGGCGAGGGTGCGGATGACCTTCATGGCCTGGCTCATGCGGGCCAGGGTGTTGGGTGCGCGGCCGGCGACCCGCATCGCGGAGTCGCCCCGGCCGATGCCGCAGACGGTGCGGTTGCCGAACATGTCGTTGAGGGTGGCGAAGGTGGAGGCGGTGACCTCCCAGGTGCGGGTACCCGGGTTGGTGACCATCGGGCCGACGGTCAGCGTCGTCGTGTGGGACAGGATCTGGCTGTGGATGACGAACGGTTCCTGCCAGAGCACGGCGGAGTCGAAGGTCCAGCCGTGGGTGAAGCCGGCCCGTTCGGCGCGCTTCATCAGGTCGACGACCCGCGAGGCCGGCGGATCGGTCTGCAGTACGAGTCCGAAGTCCATGCGCACCGCTCCTAAATGAGGTACTGACAGGTGGACCGCGGGGTGTAGACGCCGTGTCCCGCGCGTCCGGTGTACTCCCGCTCGGTGATGACGGGTTCGCCGCGCGAGAGGACGGTCTCGACGCGGCCGGTGACACGCTTGCCCTCGTAGGCCGAGTAGTCGACGTTCATGTGGTGGGTCTCGGCGGAGACGACCTGCTCGGCGTGCGGGTCGTAGATCACGACGTCGGCGTCGGCGCCCGGCGCGAGGGTGCCCTTCTTCGGGTACAGGCCGAACATGCGGGCCGGGGTGGCGCAGGCGATCTCGATCCAGCGACGGCGTGAGATGTGCCCTTCGACGACAGCCTGGTGCAGCAGGTCCATGCGGTTCTCGATGCCCGGCAGACCGTTGGGGATCTTCGAGAAGTCGCCGCGGCCGAGGTCCTTCTGGCCGGTGAAGCAGAACGGGCAGTGGTCGGTGGAGACCACCTGGAGGTCGTTGGTGCGCAGCCCCCGCCACAGCGCGGCCTGGTGCTCCTTCGGCCTCAGGGGCGTGCTGCACACGTACTTGGCTCCCTCGAAGTCCGGTTCGGCGAGGTTGTCGGCGGACAGGAACAGGTACTGCGGGCAGGTCTCGCCGAAGACGTTCAGCCCCTCGTCGCGGGCCCGTGCCAGTTCGGCCACCGCCTCCGTCGCGGAGACGTGCACGACGTACAGCGGGGCGCCGGCGACCTGGGCGAGGCGGATGGCGCGATGGGTGGCCTCGGCCTCCAGCAGGGCCTTGCGGACCTCGCCGTGGTAGCGGGGGTCGGTCTCGCCGCGGGCCAGGGCCTGTTCGACGAGCACGTCGATCGCGATGCCGTTCTCGGCGTGCATCATGATCAGGCCGCCGTTCTCGGCGGCCCGCTGCATGGCGCGCAGGATCTGTCCGTCGTCGGAGTAAAAAATACCTGGATATGCCATAAATTGCTTGAACGAGGTAATCCCTTCTTCTACCAGAAGATCCATTTCCTTCAGGGTCTTCGCGTTCACGTCGGAGACGATCATGTGGAAGCCGTAGTCGATGGCGCAGTTGCCCTCGGCCTTGGCGTGCCAGGTGTCCAGTCCCTCGCGCAGGGAGTGGCCGACGCGCTGCACGGCGAAGTCGACGACGGTCGTCGTACCGCCCCAGGCGGCGGCCCGGGTGCCGGTCTCGAAGGTGTCGGAGGCGAAGGTGCCGCCGAACGGCAGCTCCATGTGGGTGTGGGCGTCGACGCCGCCCGGCAGGACGTACTTGCCGGTGGCGTCGATGGTCCGGTCGGCGGTGAACGTCTCGGCGGCCGGGGTGCCCGAGGCCGCGAGGGCGGCGATCCTGCCACCCTCGATCAGGACGTCGGCGTGGAGTTCGTCGGAGGCGGTGATGACGAGGCCACCCCGGATGACGGTACGGCTCATGCGTGCACGCTCCGCTGGGTCGTGGTCGAAAAGTGCGGGTCGTCGGTGGCCGGCCGCGCCCGCGCGGCGGTGGCCGCACAGCGATCCCGGCCCGGCGCCCCATGGGTGCTTCGCCCCGTACGTTCGCCCCGTACAGGGGGCGCGGGAGACCGGGGGTGGACGTCGGGCCGCTACTGGTGGAGGCTCCGCAGGGCGTGTTCGAGGATGGTGGCGCCCTCCTCGGCCTCCGTGACGGTGAGGGACAGGGGTGGGGCGATGCGCAGGGCGCTGGTGTTGTGGCCGCCGCCCTTGCCGATGAGCAGTCCGCCCCGGCGGGCCGCCTCCATTACGGCGGAGGCGGCCTGCGGATCGGCTTCGTCGGTGCCCGGTTTCGTCAGCTCGACGCCGATCATCAGTCCGCGCCCGCGGACCTCCCGTACGGCGGGCACCTGGGCGGCGACGGCCCGCAGGCGTTCGATGAGCAGGCCGCCGACCCGCCGGGCGTTGCCCTGGAGGTCGTGTTCAAGGAGGTGAGTGAGGTTGGCCAGACCGGCGGCCATGGTGACCTGGGTGCCGCCGAACGTCGAAATGCTGTGGGAGTCCAGGCAGTTCATGATCTCGGCGCGGGCGACGACGCCGCCGATGGACATGCCGTTGCCGATGCCCTTGGCAAAGGTCACGATGTCGGGCGGTCCGTTTCGGGCGTGCGCCTGCCAGCCCCAGAAGTGGTCGCCGGTGCGGCCCCAGCCGGTCTGCACCTCGTCGGAGATCCACAACACGCCGTGTTCGTTTAGGACTTCACGGAACGCCGCGTACAGTCCGTCGGGCGGTGAGGTGAAGCCGCCGACGCCCTGGACCGGTTCGGCGATCAGGGCCGCGGGCGGCCTCGTGTGGCCGAGCAGGTCCTCGAGGTCGTCGACGCAGGCCGCGATGAACTCCTCGTCGCCGAGGGAGGCGTACGGGCCGCGGGTGCGCACGCCGCCGTGCACGTACAGGGTCTGCAGCGGGGACAGCGAGGTCGGGGACCAGCCGCGGTTGCCGGTGAGGCCGACGGCGCTGAAGGAGCGTCCGTGGTAGCTGTTGCGCATCGCCAGGACCGTGTTGCTGCGCCGGTAGGTGGTGGCGAGCAGCAGGGCGGTGTCGTTGGCCTCGGTGCCGGACGTGGTGAAGAAGACCCGGGCGTTCGGGATTCCGCTCAACTGGGCGATGCGAGTGGCGAGTTCCACCATCTGCCGGTTGAGGTAGAGGGTGGAGGAGTGGATGATCCGCCCGGCCTGCTCGGCGACCGCCTTGGTCACCTCGGGCAGGGCGTGGGCGGTCATGGTGGTGAGGATGCCGCCGAAGAAGTCGAGGTACCGGTTGCCCTCGGAGTCCCAGACGTGGCGGCCCTCGCCGTGGGTGATCTCGAGGGGTTCCTCGTAGTAGAGGCTGAGCCAGTCGGGCAGCACGGAGCGGTGGCGGCCCAGGAGGTCGTCGGTCACGGCCGCACCAGCCCTTCGTAGGCGTCGGGGCGGCGGTCGCGGTAGAACGCCCACTGCTGCCGCACTTCCTCGATGAGGCCGAGGTCGAGGTCCCGGACCACGAGTTCCTCCTTGCTGTCGCTGGCGACGTCGCCGACGAACTGTCCGCGGGGGTCGACGAAGTACGAGGTGCCGTAGAAGTCGTTGTCCCCGTACTCCTCCTGGCCCACACGGTTGATCGCGGCGACGAAGTACTCGTTCGCGACGGCCGCCGCCGGTTGCTCCAGCTGCCACAGGTGGGAGGAGAGGCCGCGGTGCGTGGCGGACGGGTTGTAGACCAACTGGGCTCCGTTGAGTCCGAGTTGGCGCCATCCCTCCGGGAAGTGGCGGTCGTAGCAGATGTAGACGCCGACCTTGCCGACCGCGGTGTCGAAGACGGGCCAGCCGAGGTTGCCGGGCTTGAAGTAGAACTTCTCCCAGAAACCCTTGACCTGCGGGATGTGGTGCTTGCGGTACTTGCCGAGGACCGTGCCGTCGGCGTCGATCACGGCCGCGGTGTTGTAGTAGAACCCCGACTGCTCGACCTCGAACACCGGCACGACGATCACCATGCCGGTCTCCCGGGCCAGTTCCCGCATCCGGGTGACGGTCGGCCCGTCGGGCACGGGCTCGGCCCAGCGGTAGTGCTCGGCGTCCTGGACCTGGCAGAAGTAGGGGGAGTTGAAGACCTCCTGGAACCCGATGATCTTCGCGCCCCGCCGGGCCGCCTCGCGCGCGTGCTCCTCGTGTTTCGCCAGCATGGACTCGGTGTCGCCGGTCCAGGTGGCCTGGACCAGGGCGGCACGTACGACGTTGGCCATGAGCTGCTCCTTCGACGCGACGTCAGCGCCTCTACGCCCGTAGAACCCGTAGAAACGGTCGTAGAGGGACGAACCTAAGCCTCTCGGACGGCCTTGCCAAGACCATCCGCGTCAAGCCGCGGAGTCGATCATGTTTCGCACTCCGGTGGGTGAGCTCCCGCCGTGAACCGGTCGCACGACGCACGGACGGCCCGCAGACAGGACTCCGGCCCGCCCCCGGAGCGGGGTCCGGCTCCCGGGTCCGGCCCCGGACCAGACTTCAGGCTCAGGCAGCGGCCGACGGCACCACGGGTGGCGCGACGGGCGGCACGACCGGCGTACAGCGGCCCACCTCACGGATCGAGCCCATACTCGTGGGCGGCGGCACGGACGGCTTCCACACCGCCTCCGACGGCTGGACCCTGCGCACCGACGACGGCTCCCGGCCGCCCACACCGCGGCCGTCACCACCGCGGGCCCGCGCAATCCTCACCGCCCGCTGAACGCGCCCCGGCGCGCGTACCGCCGACCGGTGGCCGTGGCCGCCGACCGGTGACCGGACACAACCCCGCCGGGGCATCCCACGGCCACCGGCGAACGGCCGGGAGCCTCCTTCCGCCCGGCCTTCCGGCGAGGCCACCACCCTGCCGAGCCCTCTCGAGCCCCTCAAGCCCCCTCAAGCCCTCCTCAGTCCCCGGAACGCGCCCCGCGCGGTGGCGCGGTTCCGGGGTGCCGACCCGGAACGATCGTGCGAGGGTGTTCTCGATCGCGCCGCAGACGGCGCCTCGCACCGCGAGGGCACGCATGTGTGTAACCGGGAGAGGGCCGGGCACCCGCGTCCGGACCGTACGTCGAGCAGTGAGTGCGCCCCGGGACTCCTTCGGGTTCCCGGTTCCGCCCGGCCCAGGGGGATCCCGCGGGGGCGCCGGAACGGATGTCCATGAGCAGCGGCTTCACGGGTCCGGAGGGCTACGGCTCGGACCCCTTCGAAGAATTTTTCGCACGTTTCTTCGGCGGGCCGCGCCCCCGGCAGGTCGACATCGGCCGGTTGCTGAGCCAACCGGCCAGAGAGCTGGTGCGCGGTGCCGCGCAGTACGCCGCCGAGCACGGCAGCCGGGATCTGGACACCCAGCACCTGTTGCGTGCCGCACTGGCCACCGAGCCGACCCGTGGCCTGCTCAGCCGGGCGGGCGCGGATCCCGACTCGCTGGCCTCGGAGATCGACGAACGCTCCGGGCCCGTCCAGTACGGGCCGGACGACGCCCCGCCGCCGACGGCGCTCTCCCTCACCCCCGCCGTGAAGCGGGCTCTGCTGGACGCGCACGAGATGGCCCGGTCGACCGGGGCCGGATACATCGGCCCGGAGCATGTGCTCAGTGCCCTGGCCGCCAACCCCGACTCGGCAGCCGGGCACATCCTGGACGCGGCCCGGTTCGCCTCCGCCGGGATGCCGCCCGACGCACCGGACCCCGCGCAGCCCCGCACCGAGCGTCCCCGCACCGCGACGGGCACACCGACGCTGGACAAGTACGGCCGCGACCTCACCGAGCTGGCCCGCGAGGGCCGCGTCGACCCGGTGATCGGGCGGGAGGAGGAGATCGAGCAGACCATCGAGGTGCTCTCGCGGCGCGGCAAGAACAACCCGGTGCTGATCGGTGACGCGGGCGTCGGCAAGACCGCCGTGGTGGAGGGGCTGGCGCAGCAGATCGTCGACGGGGACGTGCCCGACGTGCTGATGGCCCGGCGGGTGGTCGCGCTGGACCTGACGGCCGTGGTCGCCGGGACCCGCTACCGGGGCGACTTCGAGGAGCGGATGACCGCCATCGTCGACGAGATCCGCGCCCACTCGGACCGGCTGATCGTCTTCATCGACGAGCTGCACACCGTCGTGGGCGCCGGGGGCGGCGGCGAGGGCGGCTCGATGGACGCCGGCAACATCCTCAAGCCGGCGCTGGCCCGCGGCGAGCTGCACATCGTGGGCGCGACCACGCTGGAGGAGTACCGCCGGATCGAGAAGGACGCGGCGCTGGCCCGCCGCTTCCAGCCGATCATGGTGCCGGAGCCCACGCCGTCCGACGCGATCGAGATCCTGCGCGGTCTGCGGGACCGGTACGAGGCCCACCACCAGGTCCGCTACACCGACGAGGCGCTGGTGGCGGCCGTGGAGCTGTCCGACCGCTATCTCAGCGACCGCCGTCTGCCGGACAAGGCGATCGACCTGATCGACCAGGCGGGCGCCCGGGTGCGGCTGCGGTCCCGGACCAAGGGCACCGACGTACGCGCCCTGGAGCAGGAGCTGGAGCAGCTGACCTGCGACAAGGACCAGGCGGTCGCCGACGAGAGGTACGAGCAGGCGACCCAGTTGCGGGACCGCGTCGGCGAGCTGAGGGAACGTATCGCCGAGGTGGGGGGCGAGGGCCGGGTCGACGAGGGCCAGAGTCTGGTGGTGGACACCGAGGCGATCGCGGAGGTGGTGTCCCGGCAGACCGGCATCCCGGTCAGCCGTCTCACCGAGGAGGAGAAGGACCGGCTGCTGGGGCTCGAGGAGCATCTGCACCAGCGGGTCGTCGGCCAGGACGAGGCGGTACGGGTGGTCTCGGACGCGGTGCTGCGCTCCCGGGCCGGGCTCGCCAGTCCCGACCGGCCGATCGGCAGTTTCATGTTCCTCGGGCCGACCGGCGTCGGCAAGACGGAGCTGGCGCGGGCACTGGCCGAGGCCCTGTTCGGCAGCGAGGAGCGCATGGTCCGCCTCGACATGAGCGAGTACCAGGAGCGGCACACCGTCAGCCGGCTGGTCGGCGCTCCGCCCGGGTACGTCGGCCACGAGGAGGCGGGGCAGCTGACCGAGGTGGTGCGCAGGCACCCGTACTCGCTGCTCCTGCTCGACGAGGTGGAGAAGGCGCATCCGGACGTCTTCAACATCCTGCTCCAGGTCCTCGACGACGGCCGGCTGACCGACTCCCAGGGCCGGACCGTGGACTTCAGCAACACCGTGATCGTGATGACGAGCAACCTCGGTTCGGAGGCCATCACCCGGCGCGGCGGGGCGCCGGGCTTCGCGACGGGTGGCGCGGAGGCGGACGAGGAGGCGCGGCGGGAGCGGATCCTGCGGCCGCTGCGGGAGCACTTCCGGCCCGAGTTCCTCAACCGGATCGACGAGGTGGTGGTGTTCCGTCAGCTGACCGCCGAGGAACTGCGGCGGATCACCGGTCTGCTGCTGGAGGCGACACGGCGCGGACTGCGGGGGCAGGGCGTCACGGTCGAGTTCACCGGGGCGGCCGTGGACTGGCTGGCGCGGCGCGGGCACGAGCCCGAGTACGGGGCGCGGCCGCTGCGCCGCACCATCCAGCGGGAGGTCGACAACCAGCTCTCCCGGCTGCTGCTGGACGGCGGTGTCCGCGGCGGCGACCGGGTGACGGTGGATGCGGCGGACGGGAACCTCACGTTCCGGACCGGGGCGGGGGCCGGCGCAGGGACCGGGACCGGCTCGACGGCCGGGACCGGAGCCGGCAGCGGTTCGACGGCCGGCCCCGACGACCCCGGCACCGGCCGCGAGGAGCCTCCGGCGCCCTGACGGCCTCACCCGCGACAGCGAGCGGGCTCCCGACGCCCGACGACTTCGCCTCCGGCGTTGTCGTCGGGCGCGATGGCTCCGCCATCACTCCCTCCTCCGCCTTGGATCCGAAGCCGCAGGACGCCGCTCGCCGGTCCACTCCCCATCGCGGGTGAGGTCGTAACCCGCCCGGGCGGTGAGCGTACGGGCGCCCGTCCCCCCGAGGGGCGCGGGCGCCTTTCCTCCGAGCGGGCCTACGGCCTACCGGCTGACCACCCCGTCGGGCGCACCACCATCGCCGAGCCGCCTCCCCGGCGGGTCTTCTCCGCCGCGGCGACCCATCGGCCGTCCGGCAGCCGTTGCACGGCGGTGGTCGCGCCGATCTCCGGGTTGGCCTGGAAGGAGTGCCCGATGGCCTCCAGTTTCCGCCGTGCCGCGCTGTCGTACAGGCTGGGTTCGAGGTCCGTGCGGGCCGTGTTGCGCTGACTGGCGCGCGGCGCGGCGATCGCGTCGACCAGCGGCAGACCCCGGTCGAGGAACCCGGTCAGGGTCTGCAGCACGGTGGTGATGATGGTCGAACCGCCGGGCGAGCCGAGCGCCACGACCGGACGGTCGTGCCGGTCGAGCACGATCGTCGGGGCCATCGAGGACCGGGGCCGCTTGCCGGGACCCGGCAGGTTCGGGTCGTGGACGGTCGGGTTCGCCGGGGCGAAGGAGAAGTCCGTCAGCTCGTTGTTGAGCAGGAACCCGCGGCCGGGCACGGTGATGCCGCTGCCGCCGGTCTGCTCGATGGTGAGGGTGTAGGAGACGACGTTGCCCCACCGGTCGGCGGTGGTGAGGTGCGTGGTGCTCTCGCCCTCGTACGTCGTCGGGGCCGCGGTGCCGCCGGTCGCGCAGGGCGCGGGGTCGCGCGGGTCGCCGGGGGCGAGTGGGCTGGTGAGGACGGCGTCGTCCTGGATGAGGCACTCGCGGGAGTCGGCGTACCGCTGGGAGAGCAGTTCCTTCGCCGGTACGTCCTCGAAGGCGGGGTCGCCGACCCAGCGGCCCCGGTCGGCGAACGCGATGCGGCTCGCTTCGATGAGGCGGTGCAGGTAGCGGACGCCGTCGGCCCGGGAGAGGTCGGTCCGCTCCAGGATGTTGAGGGCCTCGCCGACGGTGGTGCCGCCGGAGGAGGAGGGTGCCATGGCGTAGACGTCCAGGCCGCGGTACGACGTCTTCGTGGGCGGCTGGGACTTTGCTCGGTACGCCGCGAGGTCCCGGGCGGACAGCTCGCCGGGGCGTGCGTTCCAGCCGGAGTCCGGGTCCACGGGCGGCTCGTTGACCGTGTTCACGATGTCCCGGCCGATGCCGCCCCGGTACAGCGCGTCGACGCCCTTCCCGCTCAGTTCCGCGTAGGTGCGGGCGAGGTCGGGGTTCTTGAAGGTGGTGCCGACGACCGGGAGTTCACCGCCGGGCAGGAACAGTTCGGCGGTGTCGGGGAAGTGGCGGAAGCGGGTCTCGTTGGCGGCGGTCTGGGCGCGGAAGGTGCTGTCCACGGTGAATCCGTCGCGGGCGAGCCGCTGTGCGGGGGCCAGGACCGTCCGCAGGGACTTGCTGCCCCACTGGTCGAGCGCCCGCTGCCAGGTGGCCGCAGTGCCCGGGGTGCCGACGGCGAGGCCGCTGCTGACGGCTTCGGCGAAGGGGACGGGGGCGCCGTTCTCCAGGAAGAGGCCGGAGTCAGCGGTCAGCGGGGCGGTCTCGCGTCCGTCGATCGTCCGCACGGTGCGGGACCCGGCGTCGTAGTGGACGAAGTAGCCGCCTCCGCCGATGCCGGCCGAGTAGGGCTCGGTGACGCCGAGCGCGGCGGCGGTGGCGACGGCCGCGTCGACGGCGTTGCCGCCGTTCCTGAGGACCTCGATGCCGGCGGCGGAGGCGTCGGCGTCGACGCTGGAGACCGCTCCGCCGTGGCCGACGGCCACCGGGGTCTTGGCAGGGGCCTGGCCGGGCCCGCCGCCCTGTGGCATGGCGCCCTGCGGCTCACCGCCCTGCGTGGCGGCCGATGACGGCGCTGCCGCCCCCGACGAGACCACGAGGGCGGTGACCGCCAGAACCGTCAGTTTCCGTCCGACACGAGGACGCATCCGCACCTCCGTTGAAGGGCTGTCCGCGCAGCCTAATTCATTGCCATGCCCGCGTCATGAATCTCGCGGGGGCGTGCCGTCACGGGTTCCCGGACGCCCTTTCCCGGACGTCTCGAACACGGGTTTGCTCGAGCCCGCTAGCATGCGCGCCCATGAGTGACGACGTACGCAACATTGTTCTGGGTGTGGTCGCCTCCGGCCTCTTCGCCGCGCTGGGCTGGATCGCCCGTACCTACCTGTGGAAGCGCAAGCTCAGGCGCAAGCAGGCCTTTTTCGGACTGCCGGACAACTCCGAGTCGCTCCTCGTCGTCAACCGCGATCCTGCCACGGCGGAACCGGCCGTGCATCGTTTCGACGTGTTCTCGCTGCTCGAGCTCTCGGCGCTGATCAAGGACTGCGGGGCGCATGTCCAGGTGGTCACGCAGGACGCGGCCCACCAGGGTTTCGGTGAACGCACGGAGTTCTGCGTGGGGGGACCCGCGTCGAACCGGCGGATGGTGGCCCACATGGCGGCGATGCTGCCGGGGGTGCGCGTCAACATAGATCCCGAACCGGGCCCGGAGCGGGGCGCCTTCCGGATCGGCACCGAGCTCTACCGGATGGAGCCGGGTGTCACGGAGTACGTCCTGCTCGCCCGGCTCACCGTCGGTGAACAGCGCGACACCCGGCCGGTGTTCCTGTTCTGCGGCCAGCGCGCGATCACCAACCAGGCCGCCACCCGCTATCTCGCCCGCAACCACGAGCGTCTGGCCCGCAAGCACGGTTCCCATTCCTTCGTCCTGCTGCTGAAGGTCGTCAACTCGCAGGCGTACGGCCCCGATGTCGTCGAGGTGGTCGGGGACGTGACACGCGCCGCGCAGACCTCCCCGCCGGCCCCCGCCGCCGAATCCTCCCCCGCTCCGGCGCCCGCCTAGCGCAAGAGGCAGCAGAAGTCCTGAACCGCTCGGGGAAGTGTGTGGGCGGATGACCGGGCTCAACCCGTCCGACGTGCAGCTGACCTTCTGCTCGCCGGCGAACAGCCCGTGGTACGGACCGTCTTCGCCGCGCGGGCAGTGATCTCCGACTGCCGTCGGACGGGACTGGCCGATGTGAACCGCCGCCCCCGCGGACGGAGGACGGTGGGCCCCTCCCGGCGGCGGCGTCCCCCGCTCGACCGCGAAGTCCCCCTCCTCACCGGGACGGAGAAAACATCGTAGTCGAGGCCGGGCGGGCGGAGGTCGCCGCGTGACCCCGCTCACTGTTCGAGGATCCCGGAGAGGAGGTCCTCGGCCCGGTTCCTGCCCGGATCCGTGAGGAAATCGTCGGGCGTACAGCCCTCGACGACAAGGCCGTTGGCCATGGAGACGTCGGCCATGAGGCCGGCCGGCCGACGGCAGGGCGGGCGAAGCCCTCCCGTGCGTGACGATGCTCACGGTCATGTTCGCTTCGGCCGGGTGCCGCATGAGGTCCGGGACCTCGTTGATCATCCCGTCCGCGGGGCGGTCCGGTGCGCGAAGAGGCCGGACGGCCGGAGGACCGTCCCGACATCGGCACGCGGCCGCGCCGGCGCCTTGTCCTCACCGGTGCCTTGTCCTCACCGGTGCCTTGTCCTGGTCGGTGCCTTGTCCTGGTCGGCGGCGGCTGCCCGTCGATCGGGATCACGCCGGACCCGATGGCCTCCAGCCGGTCGCTCGCCCGGTACAGGTGCGAGCCGCCCGACCCCGATGGGCCGAGGGCGTCGGCCTCACCGCTCCCCGCCCGCGGTGAGGTCGACGCCCTCGGTACATGCGGTTCGGGAGCCCGGCCCGCACGGCCCGCACGGCGCCGGAGGGCGGGCCGTGCGGGACCGGAGGGCAGGAGGGCGGGCCGGGCAGGACCGGAGAGCGGGAGGGCGGACCGGGCAGGCCCGGAGAGCGGGAGGGCGGGCCGGGCAGGACCGGAGAGCGGGAGGGCGGACCGGCCGGGACCGGAGCCCCGTCCGGCGTCTCACGCCTCCGCGACCTCGGCGTACAGCTGGGACAGTTCGGGCACACCGCCGGCGGCCCAGGCGCGCCCGGAGTCCACGACGTCGAACTCCCGCCCGGAGGCGAGCCGTACGACGGGCTGCCCGTCGGAACGGATCTCCCAGACGGCTCCCGGCACGGTGCGCACGATGACCGTGCCCAGATACAGCCCGGCGTCGTTGCCCAGCCGGGTCAGGGCGTCCTCGTCGTCCCGCCAGCTTCCCGGGACCAACTGGTCCAGCGCCTCCAACGAGGCCGGGGAGTCGTCCAGTCGGATACCCGCACGGGACACCTGGGAGCGCAGCAGCTCGCACTCGGCGAGGAGTTCCGCGAGGCCATCGGGATCGCGGACTCCGGGCTTCTGACGCCGGCTGCCCAGGAAGGGGATGTTCATCCCTCCAGCGTGACATTCATACCGCCGTCCGCACCACAGGGCGCGCGGACAACTCCCGTCGGGTGGCCGGTTCCTGATCTTCGGTGGCCGGTGATCACACGTCCAGGTCGACCACGACCGGCGCGTGGTCCGAGGCGCCCTTGCCCTTGCGCTCCTCACGGTCGACGTAGGCGTCGGAAACGGCCTTGGTGAACGGCTCGTTGCCGTACACCAGGTCGATGCGCATGCCGCGGTTCTTGGGGAAGCCGAGCTGGCGGTAGTCCCAGTACGTGAACGGGTGGTCGTACTTCAGCGGACGCGGGACCACGTCGGTCAGCCCGGTCTCGCGCAGGGCGGTGAGGGCGGCGCGCTCGGCCGGGGTGACATGGGTGGAGCCCTCGAAGAGGGTGATGTCGTGCACGTCGTCGTCGGTCGGCGCCACGTTGTAGTCGCCGAGGACCGCGAACGGGCGGCTGCCCGCCGCGTCGCCGGCCACGGCGGCCTTCAGCGCCTCGAACCACTGGAGCTTGTACGCGTAGTGCGCGTGGTCCACCTCACGCCCGTTGGGCACGTACACCGACCAGACGCGGACCGGGCCGCAGGTCGCGGAGACGGCCCGGGGCTCCAGCGAACCGTCGTAGCCCGGGTCGCCGGGCAGGCCCTTGACGACGTCCTCGAGGCCCACGCGGGAGAGCACCGCCACGCCGTTCCACCGGCCGGTGGCGTGCACCGCCGACTCGTAACCCAGCTCGCGCAGTTGCTCCACCGGGAACTGCTCCTCGGCGACCTTGGCCTCCTGGAGGCACAGCACGTCCGTGCCGCTGCTCTCCAGCCAGGCCAGGAGCCTCGGCAGGCGGGCGGTGATCGAGTTCACGTTCCAGGTCGCGATGCGCATGTCCCACAACCTACCCGGCGCCTGTGACAATGCCCGGCCGCCGGGGGCCGAAGGCCTGACTCACAGCTCGGCCGTCGCCCCCGGGGCCAGTCGCAGGTGCTCGGCGCCGCCGAGGGCCCCGATCTGACGGTCGTAGATCGGGCGGGCCAGATCGGTGAGCAGGGCGTCGTGGATGTCGTAGGCGCGCTCCGGCCGGACCTCGCGGACGTAGTCGATGACCTCCGAGATCTTGTTCCAGGGGGCCATGACGGGGAGCATCAGCGTCCGGACCGGATGGTCGGGGACGGTGAGGGCGTCACCGGGATGGAAGAGGGCGCCGCCGTCGACGAGGTAGCCGACGTTGGTGACCCGCGGGATGTCCGGGTGGATCACGGCGTGCAGCTCGCCGTGCACCTGCACCTCGAAGCCCGCGGCGGTGAACGTGTCGCCGTGGCCGACGGTGTGCACCCGGCCCGGGAAAGCGGTCGAGAGCTGGTCCGCGACGGACTTCAGGGTCCAGATCCGGGCGGCCGGGTCGGCCTCCAGCGCGGCCCTGAGTCTCCCCTCGTCGAAGTGGTCGGGGTGCTCGTGCGTGACGAGGAGGGCGTCCGCGCCGAGCGCGGCGTCCTCCTCGCTGAACCCTCCGGGGTCGACGACGAGGGTGCGGCCGTCCTTCTCCAGGCGGACGCAGGAGTGCGACTTCTTCGTGAGCCTCATACGTCCATCCTGCCCCCTCAGGACTCCTCCCGGATCTCGCCCCGGGCCTCACTCCTGGGGTGTGGTCTCCTCGCGGATCACCTGCTGGGCCACGCGGAACGCGCTGTTCGCGGCGGGGACACCGCAGTAGACGGCCGCCTGGAGCAGGACCTCCTTGATCTCCGCGGGAGTGAGGCCGTTGCGCAGGGCGGCCCGGGTGTGGACGGCGAGGTCCTCCAGGTGGCCGCCGGCGACCAGGGCGGTGAGGGTGACGCAGCTGCGGGTGCGCCGGTCCAGGCCGGGCCGGTCCCAGACCCCGCCCCAGACGGAGCTGGTGACGTACTCCTGGAAGTCGCCCGAGAAGTCGTCGGTCTGCGCCAGCATCTGGTCGACGTGCGCGTCGCCCAGCACCTCACGGCGGACCTTGATCCCGGCCTCGTACGGGTCGGGTGCGCCGCCCCGGGGCTGCGGCGGGACAGCGGCGGTGATCTCGGCGACGGGCCCGGCCTGCTGCGGTACGACCACCTGCCCCGCCTGGACCTGGACGGCGGGCAGGGCGATGTGTCCGGTGGCGGCCTCGAAGGCGGGCTGCCAGGCGGTGGAGAAGTGCCGGACCAGAAGGTCGGTGACGGCTGCGGGCTGTTCCACCGGCACGAGGTGGGAGGCGCCGGGCACGACGGCCAGCCGGGCGTCCGGCACCCCGGCGACCAGCGTGCGGGCCTCGGCGGGGCCGGTGACCTGGTCGTCCGAGCCGACCAGCACCAGCGTCGGCACGCCGACGCTGCCGAGTTCGGCCCGTACGTCGAACGAGGCGAGGGCCTCGCAGGCGGCGATGTAGCAGCCCGGGTCGGTGGTGCGCACCATCTGCACGGCCCACTCGGTGATCGCGGGCTGCGCGGCCGCGAAACCGCTGGTGAACCAGCGGTCGGGCGCGGTGCGGGCGATCGGGTCGAGCCCGTTCGTGCGGACGATCACCCCACGCTGGCGGAACTCGTCGGCGGTGCCGAACCGGGGCGAGGCGGCGATCAGGGCGAGGGAGGCGAGGCGTTCGGGGTGGCGCAGGGCCAGTTCCAGGCCGATCGCGCCGCCGAGCGCGCAGCCCGCGTAGCCGAAGCGCTGCACGCCGAGGCCTTCGAGGGTGGCGAGCAGCCGCCCGGTGAGATCGCCGACCGAGCCCCCCGGGTACGCGGGGGCGCCTCCGTGTCCGGGCAGGTCGAACCGGAAGACACGCCACTGCTTCGTCAGTTCGGGGATCTGCCGGTCCCACATGTGCCATGTGGTACCCAGCGAGGGAGCCAGAATCAGAACTGGAGCCTCTTCTGGCCCGTCGAAGCGGTATTGCAGGGTGTTCGGTGGTGTCTCACTCACCCGTCAGACCCTCTCATCTCTCACGACTGCCCCTGTGACGGGGCAGGACTGTACAACCCTGATCAGGTGGAAGACCTCCCACGCAGCGTAGCGTTTGAGGCATCGCACGATGTCGCGTCGGGTCCTGCCCTCCTTGATGCGGCGTTCGTAGCAGTCCTGGGTGCGCGGGTCAAAGCGCAGACGATTCCGTACGACCCGGTGCAGGGCGCCGTCGGCCCGCCGGTCACCGCCATGGTTGAGGCGGCGGTACTGCCCGACCGCCCGAGGAACGCCCGACAGGGCTGACCCCGCACAGCGCGACGCAGGGCGCCTCACCGCCCAGGCGATCGGGGGTGCCCCCGATCTTGATCGGCGAAGCGACGGCCCTGTCCGGTCCGACTTGCCGTGCCGGCGGCGGTCGGTCCGGTCGGGCCGGTTCATGTCGAACACGTCCACGCCCTGGGCCGGCAGACAGCGGAACAGGGCCGCCCCGGAGGGACCGGTCCCTCCGCTCCGGCACGCCGCACCGTGCCCGGCCGACGGTTGAAACAGCGTGAACAGGACGCCCGATCAGACGTCTCGAGAGTCAGACCCGGCCGCAGGACAGCACCCACCGATTCTCCCCACACTCCCCGTCCCCGTCCCAAGATCGCGGAACATGCTCAATCCCAACGCATAGAACGCCCTGAACCGACTCTGGCCGACCACAACGGACCGCGAAGGTCGACATCACGTTCAACCCGCAGGACTCACCGACGGCGCCGACGAATGGCGCGCTGGACCGAGCTGTCTCTGGTCAAGGTGACCGGCGTGGACGCCATCATTCCGCCGATCTCGGCCGGCACGCCCGAAGACCGCCCACGGACCCGTCCCGGACACCTTGCGCGTTCACAGAGCGCCCGGAGCGTCCAGGCCGGTGAGGGCCCCGACGGGGTCCGGGTCGGGGGTGCCGCGAGGCCACCAGTCGTCGTGGCCGGGCTCGGACTCGTACGCGTACCAGAGGTGGTCGCGGCCGAGGCGGAGCTGGAGGTGCCCCCGGGGGTGGGTGAGGCGGTTGTGCCAGGGGCGGAAGGCGGGCAGGTCCGCGGCGAGGAGGAGGGGGCGGGCACGGTCGAAACGGCCGGCCGGCGGGTCCCAGGGTTCCTCCAGGGCCTCGAGTCCGGCCGGGCCGCCCTGGCGCCAGGCGGCGACCGCGCGGGCCAGCTCGGCGGGGGTGCTCCCGGCCGCGCGGGCGAGGGAGGAGTACAGCGCGCGGGTGCCGGCGGTGAGTCCGGAGCCGGGGCGGGCGGCGGCGAGCCGTACGGCGTCCTGCCACAGCGTGAACCGGGCGACGGGGTCGCGGCCGGTGGTGAGCAGGGCGTGCGCGCGGGCGGCGGCGTCGGTGGCGAGCTGGTCGAGCGCGAACGGGTCCGGGCCGCCCGGGGCCGCCGGGTACGCCGGGGGCTGCTCCGGGTGCGGGGGTGGGGGCAGCGGCGGTGGAAGCGGCGGAAGAGCCCGCGGCGCGACGGCCTCATCGGCCCGCATTCCGGGGAGGGGCTCCGGTTCCCTGTCCCGGGCGGCACGGGCCGTGCGGGCGGCGCTGAGCCGGGACAGGGCGTCGATCACGTCGCGCTCGCCCCGCCCGCGCAGCAGGAGCAGCACGAACGGGTCGGCGTCGAGCAGCCGGGCGGTCTGGTAGCAGAGGGCGGCGGCGTGCTTGCAGGGATGGCCGGAATCAGGGCAGCTGCACTGCGGGGCGAGATCACCGGGGCGGGGCAGCAGCGGAGCTCCGCAGTCGGCGAGGGACTGGGGCATCTCCTTGTCCAGCAGGGCCGCGATGTGGCCGGGTCGGTCGGCGGCCGCGTCCAGGAACCGCTCCCACTCGGTGTCCGCGAAGGTCCGCAGCCTTACCTGCACGCGGTACGGGCGGGGGCGGCTTCCCTGGACGTAGGCGAGGACGAGCCCGGGGGTGACGGTGATGGCGTCGGCGTGCCCCCGCTCCGCGTACCGGCGTCCGCGCGTGAGCCGCGCGGCGTCCAGCGCGCCCTCCTCCAGCGCCGTGACCCACGCGTCGCCCCACCAGGTGTCGGCGAACCTCGTGCCGCCCGGGGTGCGGGGCGGGAACGCGGCGAAGGTACGGCGCAGCTCCCCGTCCCGGGTGGGGGCGGCCATGGAAGGCGGCGACTGGGGGGTGGCGGGAGGTGCCTTGGGTGTCGGGGGCTCCTGAAGTGCCAGGGCCGCCAGGGCCGCCGGGGGCGCCAGGGGTTGGTGGGTGGCCGGGGGTTGATGGGTGGCCGGCTGCTTGTGGGGGTGGCCGTCGGGCTTCGGGGCCGGTTCGGCCACGTCAAAGGGCGCGGGCGGGGGCGCGGACGGGGACAGGGGCGAGAGGAGCGCGCCGTCGAGCAGGTCCCGTACCGCGAGTGCTCCCGCCTCTTCGGCCTGTGCCTCGCCCTGCCGGGCACCGGCGGCCCGGTCACCTCGGGTGGTGCGGGGGACGTGAGGAACTCGGGGGGCCGCGCCCGACGGAAGCGGGGTACGGCCGGCGGGCGGGCCGGTGGTGTCCCGGCCGTCGCTCCTCCGGTCACCGGCCGCCCGGTCGGCGGAGGAGCCGTCGTCCAAGGCACGGTCGCCGGTTGCCCGGTCGTCGGTCTCCGTTCGCGCGCGCAGGGCTTCCTGACGGGCCGCGCGCAAGGCCTCCCGCGCGATGTCCCCGGGGCGCCGGGCGGGCCTGGGCTCCTGCTCCTGCTCCGGCTCCGGCTCCGGCTCCGGAAGATCCGGGAGGACTGGGCGGGCAGGGAGATCCGGACGGCTCCGGATACCGTCGGCGGACGACGGCGGGGCGGCGCCGTCCGCCACCCCCGTGCGCCGCTCCGTCCGTACGCCGCCGGTGTCGGTACCGGCGTCACCGGCCGCCGACGCTGCCGCCGGCCCCTCGTGGCCCGTCTCCGGCTCCCGCTCCGCCCCTGTCGCCGGGCTCATCTCGCCCTTCACGCCCCCGCCCTCGGGCCCGTCCGCCGTCCCGGGGTTCCCCGTGTCCGTCGTGCGCCGGGCCCGTACGGCCCTGCGCAGGGCGTCGCGGGCCACGTCACCGGGGCGTTGTTCCTGGGTGCCCGCGGGTTTCCCGTCCTCCCCCGCCTCCGGCACCGGATCGGCGCTCGCACGCCTGCGGGCGGCCCGCAGGGCCTCCCGGGCCTCGTCGGAGGGGCGGGGGGTCATGACGTCCTCCGCAGGGAGACCAGGTCGGACAGCTCGTGGTCGGTCAGTTCCGTGAGGGCCGACTCGCCGGAGCCGAGGATCGCGTCGGCGAGGGCCCGTTTGGCATCGAGCATCTCGGCGATGCGGTCCTCGATCGTGCCCTCGGTGACCAGACGGTGGACCTGGACCGGCTGGGTCTGGCCGATGCGGTAGGCGCGGTCGGTGGCCTGGTCCTCGACCGCCGGGTTCCACCAGCGGTCGAAGTGGACGACATGGCCCGCGCGGGTGAGGTTCAGGCCGGTGCCGGCTGCCTTCAGGGACAGGACCAGGACAGGGGTCGCGCCGCTCTGGAAGCGGTCCACCATGCGTTCCCGCTCCGGTACCGGCGTACCGCCGTGGAGGAGGTCGACCGGCACCGCGCGCTCGGTCAGATGTGCGGTGATCAGCCGGGCCATGCCGACGTACTGCGTGAAGACCAGGGCCGATCCGTCCTCGGCGAGGAGGGTGTCCAGCAGTTCGTCCAGCAGGGCGAGTTTGCCGGAGCGGGCCGCGAGGCGGTCGCCGCCGGCCCGTGTGTGCGCGTCCTTGAGGTAGAGCGCCGGGTGGTTGCAGATCTGTTTCAGCGCGGTCAGCAGCTTCAGCACCAGGCCCCGGCGGCCCATGCCCTGGGCGGTCTCGATGGCGAGCATCGACTCGCGCACCACCGCCTCGTAGAGCGCGGCCTGTTCGCGGGTGAGCGGGACGGGGTGGTCCGTCTCGGTCTTGGGCGGCAGTTCGGGGACGATGCCCGGGTCGGACTTCTTGCGCCGCAGGAGGAAGGGCCGCACCAGGCGGGAGAGCCGCTCGACGGCCTCGTCGTCCTCGCCGGCCTCCACCGCGCGGGCGTGCCGGGCGCGGAAGGAGGTGAGGGGGCCGAGGAGCCCGGGGGTCGTCCAGTCGAGGAGGGCCCACAGCTCGGAGAGGTTGTTCTCGACGGGGGTGCCGGTGAGGGCCACGCGCGCGGGGGTCGGGATGGTGCGCAGCGCCTTCGCCGTGGCCGAGTGCGGGTTCTTGACGTGCTGGGCCTCGTCGGCGACGACCATGCCCCAGCGCTGTGCGGCCAGTGTCGGGGCGGCCGAGCGCATGGTGCCGTAGGTGGTGAGGACGAAGCCGCCGGTCAGGTCGTCCAGGGTCCGGTCCGGGCCGTGGAAGCGGCGCACGGGGACGCCGGGGGCGAACCGGGTGATCTCCCGCTGCCAGTTGCCGAGCAGGGAGGTGGGGCAGACGACCAGGGTCGGCTCGGCGCGGTCCCGTTTCAGATGCAGTGCGATGAGGGTGATCGTCTTGCCGAGGCCCATGTCGTCGGCGAGGCAGCCGCCGAGGCCGAGGGAGGTCATGAGGTCGAGCCAGGCCAGTCCCCGCAGTTGGTAGTCGCGCAGGGTGGCGTCGAGTCCGGGGGGCGGCTCGGCGGGCTGAACGCCCGTGGTGAGGCGGTCCCGGAGGACGGCGAGGGCGCCGACGGGGACCGCCTCGACGGTCTCGCCGTCGGCCTCCGCGGTGCCGGTGAGGGCGACGGACAGCGCGTCGACGGGATCGAGCAGGCCCAGCTCCCGTTTGCGGGCCTTGCGGACGAGCGCCGGGTCGACCAGCACCCACTGGTCGCGCAGCCGGACGACGGGGCGGTGGGCCTCGGCCAGGGCGTCCATCTCGGCCTCGGTGAGCGGGTCGCCGCCGAGCGCGATCTGCCAGCCGAAGCGCAGCAGGTCCTCGCTCTCGAAGAAGCCGCTCCCGTCGGTCGCCGATCCGGGGGCCGGCCGGACCACCGCCGTCGCGGTGAGGTCCTGGGCCAGGTCCCGGGGCCAGTGCACGGCGACACCGGCCGCGGCGAGGCGGGTGGCGGCGACGCCGAGCAGGTCGTTCAACTCGTCCTCGGACAGTGCCAGTACGTCGGGTACGTCCTGGTCGGAGAGCCGGTCCAGCGGGGGCCAGACACGGGCGGCCCGGCGGACGGCGAGGGCGGCGTCCACGCGCGCGCGGGGGCCGAACGCGCTGTCCGCCGTCCCCGCCCACAGGGCTGTCGCGTCGGCGACGAGGGTGGGGTCGGCGAGGCTGTGCACCTGGACGACCGCCGCGCCCGCACCGCGCGCGCCGGTGCCCCCCGCGCCCTCGTCGGCGCCGTCGAACAGGTCGTACGCGGAGAGGTCGAGGCGGAGCGAGACGCGCACGCCGGCGTCCATGCCGGCGGCGACCTCGGCGGCCCAGTCCTGGGCACCGGGCAGCCGCTGGGCCTTGCGGGCGGCGAACGGCAGCCCCGAGGCGTACGGTGCGGCCGGGGTACGGGGCAGCGTGTCCGCGACCGCGTCCAGGAAGGCGCGGACCAGGGCTTCCGGCTGCGGCAGCCGGAGCGGGCCGGGGCCGGGCAGCGGAACGGCGTGGCCCTCGAAGGGCAGGGCCGCGGCCACCGCGCGCAGGTGTGCCACGTCGTCCGGGTCGAGAGGGCCGACCCGCCAGGCGTCGTGGCCGGTGGCCGTCAGGCCGGGCAGGAGCCGGCCGCGCGCCGTGAGCCGCAGGGCGTGCAGGGCGGCGGCGCCCCAGCAGGCGGTGGCGGGGTGCGCCGCGGGGTCGTGCCGGGCGCGGACCAGCAGGGGCAGAGCCTCGTCGAGGGGGAGGGAGAGGGCGGTGACCGTCCGCCGCCGGACTCCGTCTCCGTGCGGGCGGGTGACGGTGAGCCGCGTGTGCGGGGCGTGCTCCGGGACGGCTTCGGCGGGGCCGCTCCCGGGGTCGTAGAAGGCGATGCGCCCGTCGCGTGGCAGGGCCGCCGGCAGGAAGACGGCGGCGAGACCGACGGGGATCTCCGCGGTGGCGGCCGCGATCGCCGCGTCCGCCGGGCCGGCCTCCCCCGCGTCCGTCCCGGCCGTGTGCCGTTCGGCCGTCATGGTCCCCTCGCTCATGCGCCCTGTCACCTCCCGCCCGTCCCCGTGCACGCCCACCCGTGTCGTCGGATTGTTCGCCTTCGACTCTACGGGCGGGCACTGACAATCGGTTCCGCGACCGGACCTGTGCGCACCGGGCGCACCCGGTCACGGACCGGGGCGGCGGTGCGGATCAGGGGACCGTCCGGGAGACGACGTACACCCTGGGGAAGCCCGGCTTGCCCTCGTTGACGACGACGTCGTGCGTGGGCGCGGGGTTCTTCCGTTCGTTGACGAGACCGGACCAGATGCCGGGGCGGTCGAACTTCCAGCCGGTGACTTCCCGGTCGCGGTCGCTGATGGTGATGCCATCCCGCTTCAGGTCGTCCCGCTGCACGCCCATACTGGTGAGAAAGGCGCTCAGACCGGCGTCGGTGGTCTCGAACTCGACGTACAGGCGGCTGGTCTTCCAGTTGTTCGTCTCGTAGGTGGCCACCCACCAGGCGGGGTGCGGGACCGGCACCTGGTAGAGGCGGCGCTGCACCTTCGACGGCCAGCCCTGGGTCAGGCTGTTCGCCGAGTACCTGGCCTCCTTGTCCTTGCCGCTGGCCCGGCTCTGGTTCGCGGAGATCATCAGGTACCCGGCCGGGACACCGATGAGCAGCACGATGATCAGCAGGGTGAGCGCCCTGCGGCGGATCATGCGCCCGAGGGGGACCGTCGCCCGTCACGGCGTCTCCTGGTTGGCCCGGCCGGCCTCCGCATACCGCTCGTAGCGCTCGTAGCGTTCGACCCGGCGGCGCTTGGCACGGCGGAAGCGGCGGGCGACCAGGCGGGCGAGGTCGGCGGCGCCGACCATGCCGGCCTCGGGGCCGAGCTGGGCGCGGACGATGTGGGCCTCGGGGCGGTAGCCGCGGCCCGTGAGGTGCCTCTTGAACGCGTCCCGCGCGGGGCCGATCAGCAGGTCGTCGGCGGCCGAGACCCCGCCGCCGATGACGAAGCAGGAGGGGTCGAGGGCGGCGGCGAGGTTGGCGATGCCGACGCCGAGCCACTGGCCGATGTCCTGGAGGAGCTCGATGCACATGGCATCGCCCTCACGGGCCAGCTCGGTGATCATCGGGCCGCTGATCTCGGCGATGTTCCCTTTGACGTGCTCGATGATCCCGTAGGCGACCGGCGAGTCCGCGGCGGCCAGTTCGCGCGCCTCGCGGACCAGTGCGTTGCCGGAGCTGTACTGCTCCCAGCAGCCGCGGTTGCCGCAGGGGCAGCGGTGGCCGCCGGGGACGACCTGCATGTGGCCGAACTCGCCGGCGACGCCGTACTTGCCGCGCTTGACCTGACCGTCCTCGAGGATCGCGCCGCCGATGCCGGTGCCCAGCGTGATCATGACGAGGTGGTCCTCGCCGCGCCCGGCGCCGAAGCGCCATTCGGCCCAGGCGGCGGAGTTGGCGTCGTTGTCGACCAGGACGGGAACGGCGAGCCGGCCGGCGAGGCGGTCGCGCAGCGGCTCGTTGCGCCACGACAGGTGCGGGGCGAACAGCACGCGGTTGCGGTCGGCGTCGACCCAGCCGGCCGCGCCGACGCCGACCGCGTGCACGTCGTGCCGGTCGGACAGGTCAAGCACCAGTTCGACGATGGTGTCCTCGACGACTTTCGGGCTCTTGGACTTGTCCGGGGTCTCCGTGCGGAGCCGCTCCAGGATGTTGCCGTCTGCGTCGACGACGCCCGCCATCACCTTCGTGCCGCCGATGTCGATGCCGACGGTCGGCACGCGCGGTGCCGTCAGGTACGAGCGGCGTTCCCGGGTGCCGACCGTGCGGAGCACGGCGGGAGCACGGCGGGAGCCGATGGGGGCGGCGCCCGCCCGGGCGGAACTCAATGCCCTGGGGAGTGTGAGGTCGCGGTAGGTGCTCATCGTCGCCGATTCTGCCTCACGGTGACCCAGGGTGGCGTACCCGGGAGCAAAGGGATCACGTGACGCGTGACGCTTGCGGGGCGCTTCCGGCCGCTTCCCGGCGGTTTCCCGATCTCTCTCGAACGGCTTCCCGAGGGCTCCCCCGGTGCCTTCCGGCAGCTCCGCCGAGGGGACATCCCTCACCTTTCGACACCCCATTCCATGATCTGGTCACATTGTCCGGACAACACGACGAAGATCACCTCAAGTCCCTCAAGTCACCTGAGGTTCACCGGGACTTCGGAACCGGGAAAGGAAGGCCGTGGGCCTCGGACTTCCGGACCACGGACTTCCGGACCACGGACTCCCGGAACTCAGGAACTCCGATAACCCAGGACCTCCGTGACCCGGGGCGTCACGACCGTACGAGCAGCTGGAACTCGAACGAGTAGCGGTCGGGCCGGTAGGTGTGGGTGCCGAACTCCACGGTACGACCGGTGTCGTCGAAGGTCACGCGCTGCATGGTGAGCAACGGGGCGCCCCGCTGCTCACCGAGCCGCTCGGCCTCGGCGGCCCCGGCGGCGCGGGCGCCGATGGTCTGGCGGGCGCTGTGCAGGGTGATCCCGGCCGCCCGCATCAGCCGGTACAGACCGGTGGCCTCCAGCTGGCGGGTGTCCAGGTCGAGCAGCCCGAGCGGCAGGTAGTTGGTCATGTACGCCATCGGCTCCCCGTGCGCGAACCGCAGCCGCTCGATGCGGTGCACCTCGCCCGCCTCGGCCACCCCGAGGGCGGCGGCAATTTCGGGAGAGGCGGGGACGACCGTGTTGACCAGGACTTTCGTGGCGGGGCGATGCCCGGCGGACTCCAGATCGTCGTAGAGGCTGCTGAGCTCCAGGGGCCGCTTGACCTGACTGTGCACCACCTGGGTGCCGACTCCGCGCCGCCGCACGAGCAGGCCCTTGTCGACGAGGGACTGGATGGCCTGACGGACGGTCGGCCGGGACAGGCCGAGGCGCCCGGCCAGCTCGATCTCGTTGCCCAGCAGACTTCCGGGGGTCAGCCTGCCGTGCTCGATGGCGGCTTCCAACTGCTGGGACAGCTGGAAGTACAGCGGTACGGGGGAGCCGCGGTCCACGCTCAGCTCCAGCTGCACGGTCGGGTCCACTCCTGGTTTGGGCACGGCCCGAGCGTAGCCCCGTGCGGGGTGGACGGGAAGTGGCGTAGTTCGGTTGTCCGGACATACGGATTGACAGGGAGGGGCGCGGGCCGCAGTTTGTTCCCATGCGCATCGGGGTCATCGGTACGGGCCGTATCGGCACCATTCACGCCCACACACTCAGCAGGCATCGCGACGTCGGATCCTTGATCCTCACCGATGCCGACCCTGCCAGGGCACAGGCCCTCGCACACCGGCTCGGCGAGACGGCGGCGCCCGGGGTGGACGAGATCTACACCTGGGGGGTGGACGCCCTGGTGATCACCACGGCCACGTCCGCCCACGCCGAACTCATCGGCCGGGCGGCCCGTTCGGGGCTGCCGGTGTTCTGCGAGAAGCCCATCGCCCTCGACCTCGCGGGCACGTTACAGGCGGTCTCGGAGGTCGAGGCGGCCGGGACGGTCCTGCAGATGGGCTTCCAGCGCCGGTTCGACCCCGGCTACACCGGCGCGCGGGAGGCTGTGCGTTCGGGCCGGCTCGGCCGGCTGCACACCGTCCGGGCCATGAGCAGCGACCCGGAGCCGCCGCCGGCCGGGTATCTGCCGCAGTCCGGCGGGCTGTACCGGGACACGCTGATCCATGATTTCGACATCGTGCGCTGGGTGACCGGCCGGGAGATCGTGGACGTCTATGCCGCCGGGTCCGACGCGGGGCCGGCGATGTTCCGCGAGGCGGACGACGTGGACACCGGCGCGGCGCTCCTCACCCTCGAGGGCGGCACACTCGCCGTCCTCACCGCGACCCGGATGAACGGCGCGGGCTACGACGTGCGGATGGAGCTCGCCGGGGAGCGGGACCAGATCGTGGTCGGCCTGGACGACCGTACGCCGATCGCGTCCACCGAGCCGACCGGGCCCCCGGCCGCGGACAAGCCGTGGACGAGCTTCCTGGAGCGCTTCGGGCCCGCGTACGAGGCGGAACTGAACGGCTTCGTCGAGGTGGTGCAGGGCGGGCGGGCCAATCCCTGCGACGGGCGCGAGGCCCTCCAGGCGCTGCGCGTCGCGGAGGCGTGCGAGCTGTCCCGGCGGGAGCGCAGACCGGTACGGCTGATGGAGATCGCGGGCGGGGCGGTGGCGGCCTACGGGTGAACGCCGCCCCGGGCGTGGGGGCGCTCGGATGCTCGGACTCGGGGGCGCTCGGGCATCAGGTGCTCAGGGCACGGAGACCGGCAGGACCGTGCCCTGGGTCACCGCGCACAGGGTCGCGGCGCCGTCGCCGTCGATGATGTGCAGGTCGCAGCGGACGACGGCTTGGCGGCGGCCGGCGTGCACGACCTCGGCGCGGGCGCGCAGGGTGCGCCCGGTGGCCGGCCGGAGGTACTGGATGGAGAAGCCCCCGGTGAGGACGTACGGGCCGAGCACCGTGCCGCCCGCGAAGGTGAGGGCGTTGTCGGCGGCGCAGGAGAGGACGCCGCCGTGGCGGTGCCCGCCGCGTCGTGACCGGTGAGGAGTACGAGGAGGACTCCTGCACGGCCGACCACCACGCGTCGTCCGACCTCGTCGATCACGACTGTTGACGCACGTCCGGTCCTCGCCCCGCGGAACCCCCACTCCACCGCGGGGCGAGGCCTGCCGAACGGCATGAAGCCGGCGGCCTCGACGTCCGTTCGCCGCCAGCGCCTCCCCGCGCCGGCCGCTGGGATGGACGCATGACTTCTCATCCCGCAGACAGCACGGCTCACCCCTCCGACAGCACGCTTGCCCACCCCGAAGGCGCTCTCCTCGGCAAGGTGGCTCTGGTCACCGGCGGCAGCCGGGGCATCGGTGCCGCGACGGCCCTGCGCCTGGCCCGCGAGGGCGCGGACGTGGCCGTCACCTACGTCAACGGCGAGGAGGCTGCCGAGGACGTCGTACGGGCCGTCGAAGCGCTGGGGCGCCGAGCGGTGGCATTGCGCGCGGACGCCGCCGACGCGGACGAGGCCGCCGGGGCCGTGACCGCCACGGTGCGGTCGCTGGGCCGCCTCGACGTACTGGTGAACAACGCGGGCATCGGCGTACTCGGCCCGCTGGACACCCTGACCGCCTCCGATGTCGACCGGGTCCTCGCCGTGAACGTACGCGGCGTCTTCCTGGCCTCCCGCGCGGCCGCCGCGCACATGACGGCGGGAGGGCGGATCATCACGCTCGGCACCTGCATGACCCAGCGTGTCCCGGGCCCCGGCGGCACGCTCTACGCGATGAGCAAGGCGGCCCTGGTCGGGCTGACGAAGGCGCTCGCGCGGGAGTTGGGCGGGCGCGGCATCACGGCGAACATCGTCCATCCGGGGCCGATCGACACCGGTATGAACCCGGCGGACGGCCCCCACGCCCCGGCCCAGGCGGCGGTGACCGCCGTCGGCCGCTTCGGCACGGCCGACGAGGTGGCCGCCACGATCGCCCATCTGGCCGGCGCCGCGTACGTCACCGGCGCGGAGTTCGCGGTGGACGGTGGCCACGCGGCCTGACCGGCGCAGGCGGCCCGATCGATGTGACCCACCGCCTGCCCCGTTGCCGCTGCCGCGGCCGGGCGGTCCGGTGGGTCAGCCGCCCAGTTCACGGTGGCGTGCGGTCAGGGTGGCCGACCCCTGGTCGGTCAGTGAACCGAACAAGCGCAGCCGGGAGATGCCGCCGTCCGGGAAGATGTCCACGCGCGCGTGTGTGCCGGTCGTCGGGACGGGGAGGACGAAACGGTGGTTGGTGTCGGGCTGGAGACGGGTCCGGGGCAGGACCTCCCGCCAGCCGCCTCCCCCACCGTCCTCATCGTCCCCGACTTCTCCGCCGTCCCCGCCTTGCACGTCGGCCACGGCGTCCTCGCCGTCGCGCACCGACACCGAGGCCCAGCCGGCGCTGTTGCCCTTCAGGCAGGCCGTGTCGATCTCGAGGGCGCGGATCTCCGCCTGGCCCGCGAGCCGGTAGCGGATCCAGTCGTGCCCCTGGTCACGGCGTCGTCGGGTCTCCCAGCCGTCGTCCATCCGGTGGGAGCGGCCGGGCCGGATGGTGTTCGCGGGCGGTGAGTAGAAGCGGTCGGACGCGTCCTCGACCCGGCCGCCGTTCTCCAGGGCGACGACGTCGAAGGTGCCCAGGGCCTCCAGCCATACCGGGTCCGGGACGGCTTCGCCGTACACGCGCAGGCGCGCGATGCCTCCGTCGGGGTACTGGGACAGGCGCAGGTGGGTGAAGCGCCGGCCGGCCGGTACGGCGAAGCCGTTGGCCGCGTGGCCGCCCACCGGGGTGCGCGGGAGCAACGTCGTCCACGCCACCTCGCCCGACAGCAGTCGCTCCGGTCCCGGGGAGCCGGGCACCGAGGCACCCTCGACCGACACGGCCCGGGGGTGGTTGCCGCGGAAGTGGGCGGTGTCGACGACGATGCCGTGGACGACTCCGGGCGCGCCGAGGCGGATCAGTGCCCAGTCGTGGTCCTCCGCCGCCGGCCAGGGGTGCCCGGCGGAGGGGCCGCGGCGGCGCCGGGTCTCCCAGCCGTCCATGACCTTGCCCTTGTGGCCGAAGTGCTCGGGGTCGAACACGGCACGACCGGGCAGCAGCAGGTTCTCGCGCTCGGCGAAGAACTCGTCGTCGGCGGCGACGACACCGGCGCCGAGCCGGCGGTCGGCGAGGTCGGTGTGACGGGCGAAGGGGAAGTCGGCGGTGCGGTAGTCCGCGTACGGGTCACCGCCGCCGTAGGGACGTGCGGCGCCGGTGAAGCGGGACGCCGGGTGTGCGTGCTGCGCGGTCACGGTGGTCCGGTCCTGCCTTTCGCTGGGCGGTGGAAGCGGTGGGAGGGGCGGTGGGCTGGGGGCTGGGCTGGGCTGAGCTGTGGACGGTGGGCGCGTTCCTGCCGACGGTCGGCGGGCGTCGGGCGTCGGGCGCCTGCTGCCCCTCCTCCCCCGCCCCGTCAGGGGACGCGGGTCAGCAACCGGCCCTGTGGTGCGGTGAACTCGCCGTCGGCCATGATGCGCCGGCCGCGCAGCCAGGTGGACTTCACGACGCCGTACAGGGTCCTGCCCGCGTACGCCGTCACGCGGTTGCGGTGCTGGAGGGTCTCCGGATCGACGGTGAAGGTGTCGTCGGGGGCCAGGACGGCGAAGTCGGCGTCCCGGCCGGGGGCGATGGCGCCCTTGCGGTCGTCGAGGCCGACGAGTTCCGCCGTCCGCGCCGACATCCAGCGCACGACGTCCTCCAGGCCGTGTCCGCGTTCGCGGGCCCCGGTCCAGACGGCGGGCAGGCTGAGCTGGAGGCCGGAGACGCCGCCCCAGGCGGTGGCGAAGTCGGCCGTCTTGAGGTCGGCGGTGGACGGGGAGTGGTCGGTGACCACGCAGTCGATGACGCCGTCCGCGAGCGCCTGCCAGAGCGGTCCCTGGTTGGCGGCTTCGCGGATGGGCGGGCAGCACTTGAACTCGCTGGCGCCGTCCGGGACTTCCTCGGCGGTGAGGGTCAGGTAATGGGGGCAGGTCTCGACGGTGACGCGTACCCCTTCGGATCTGGCCCCGGCGATCAGCGGCAGCGCGTCGCCGGAGGACAGGTGCAGGATGTGCACGCGGGCGTCGAGGCGTTTCGCCTGCGCGAGGAGCCGGGCGATGGCGGTGTCCTCGGCGGCGGGCGGGCGGGAGGCGAGGAAGTCGGCGTACTTGGGGCCGCCGTGCTGCGGGGCGGCGTCGAGGTGCTCCGGGTCCTCGGCGTGCACGATCAGCAGCCCGTCGAAGCCGGCGATCTCTTCCAGGGTCCGGGCGAGTCGGTCCTGTCCGAGGTGCGGGAACTCGTCGACGCCGGACGGTGACAGGAAGGCCTTGAAGCCGAAGACGCCGGCCTCGTGCAGCGGTCGCAGGTCCCCGACGTTGCCGGGCAGGGCGCCGCCCCAGAAGCCGACGTCGACATGGGTCCGGCCGGCGGCGGTTCGCTGCTTGGTGCGCAGATGAGCGGTTGTCGTGGTCGGCGGGAGGGAGTTGAGCGGCATGTCGACGAGCGTGGTGATGCCGCCGGCCGCCGCCGCGCGGGTGGCGGTCCAGAAGCCCTCCCACTCGCTGCGGCCCGGGTCGTTGACGTGCACGTGGGTGTCGACCAGGCCGGGCAGCAGGACGTCGTCGCCGAGGTCCGTCAGGCGCGCCGTCCCGGGGACCGGTGCCTCGTACGGCAGGACGGCCGTGATCGTGCCGTCGGCGACGGCGACGGCCGCGGCGCGCGCGCCCTCGGGAGTGATGACGCGCGTCGAGCGCAGCACCAGTTCGACGTCGGACACTCGCGCCCTCCCGCCCGTTTTCAACGTTCTGTTGAAGGAGTCTTCACTCCCGCTCCGATGCCGTCAAGGGGTGCTCCGCCCGCACGGGCACCGACGGTCACTCCTTGGACTTTTCCACAGGGCGGAATTAAGATTCCGATGAGCAGAATGTATGAATGCACAGACAGCCGGTCGACCCGACCGCCGGGTAGGCTTCCCCCTTCCCGCCGGTCCGAAAGGAATGCGCCGTGCCGACGTCCAGCGCCAGCACCAACGACTCCGTCCGGTCCGCCCCGGGCGGCGGAGTGCAGTCCCTCGAGCGCGCCTTCGACCTGCTCGAGCGGATGGCGGACGCGGGCGGCGAGGTCGGCCTCAGCGAACTGGCGGCGAGCAGCGGGCTGCCCCTGCCGACGATCCACCGCCTGATGCGCACCCTGGTCGCGTGCGGTTACGTACGCCAGCAGCCCAACCGCCGGTACGCGCTCGGCCCGCGCCTGATCCGGCTCGGCGAGTCCTCCTCCCGGCTGCTGGGCACCTGGGCGCGTCCGTATCTGGCCCGCCTGGTGGAGGAGACCGGCGAGACGGCCAACATGGCGCTGCTCGACGGGGACGAGGTCGTCTACGTCGCACAGGTGCCGTCCAAGCACTCCATGCGGATGTTCACCGAGGTCGGCCGCCGCGTCCTGCCGCACTCCACCGGCGTGGGCAAGGCCCTGCTGGCCGGCTTCCCGCCCCGGGACGTACGGGCCCTGCTCGCCCGCACCGGAATGCCCGCGGCGACGGACAGGACCATCACCACGCCGGAGGGTTTCCTGGCCGCGCTCGACGAAGTGCGCCGCCAGGGCTACGCCATCGACGACAACGAGCAGGAGATCGGCGTACGGTGCCTCGCCGTCCCCGTGCCCGACGCCCCCACCCCGGCCGCCCTCTCGATCTCCGGTCCCGCGGGGCGAGTCACGGAGGCGGCGACGGAGCGGATCGTGCCGGTGCTCCAGCAGGTGGCGACGGAACTCTCCGAGGTGCTCACCACCCCCGGCGGCCCGACGGCCTGACCTGGACCGACGAACCGCCTCGGACCGGCAAACCACCCAAGACCGACGCCCCGCCCCGGACCGACGGTACGACCGCACCCGGTGACCGGCCCGTCCCGACGACCCGGCCCGGCTCCGCTTGCCCACCGCGACCACAGCGCCCGCGCACGCCCCCCTTTCGAGAGGCATGCGAACGGGCGTGCGTCAAACCCTCGGTGACGATCCGAACAGATCCACCGCGTCCCGCACTTCGCCCAGCCCTCGGCCCAGCGCACTCACCGAGCCGATCGCGCCGGCGATCAGCAGCAGGGAACGGCGTAACCGGGGAATCTCGGGATTGCCGCCTGCCGCGTGGGCGTCCAGTGCGGCGAGTTCGTCCTCCGCGATGATCCGGTCGGGGAACTCCGCCGGATGGGCTGCCAGTTGGCGACGCAGCCGGGCCACGGCGGAGCGCAGCTCCGCCACCCGCGGATCGTCCTCTCGACTGCCGGTCGCCTGTCGCTGCTCTACGCTCCGCAACACAGTCCTCCCCCTCGCACGCGGTGGTGCGCCTCCCCACCGGCCCCGCCGCCCCGTCGGCCGGTGCGCGCCAGTAAACGCCACCCCACCCCCTCCGCGCCAGTCCGCTGCGTCATCGTCTTGCTCCACAGCGTGACATCGCAGGCCGGATGCGCCCCTTAACGCTCCCCGCCTCCGCCCCGTTTCCGCCCCGCCCGCCCCTCCCACGCCGTCCGCCACGTCACTCGCCGGGTCACCCGTCGCGCCACCCCGCGCCACCCGCCGGGTTCCTCCGGCACCCGGCGGCCCCCGAGGCATTGAGGTATGCAGAACGTATGACGACACCTCGGACGAACCCGGACTCGGGACGGACCACCACACAGGTGGCGGGACTGCTGCTCGCGGCGGGCGGTGGACGGCGGCTGGGCGGCCGGCCCAAGGCGCTGCTGACCCACCGGGGGCGGCCACTGGTGGAGCACGCGGCGCAAGCGTTGCGCGCGGGCGGCTGCGAGCGCGTGCACGTGGTGCTCGGTGCGCGGGCGGACGACGTCCGCTCGCGAGCCTCTCTGCCGGACTGCGTGCTCGTCGACAACCCGGACTGGGAGCAGGGCATGGGCTCGTCCCTGCGGGCCGGGCTCGCCTCGCTGACCGGCACAAAAGCGCGGGCCGCCCTGGTCCTGCTGGTCGATCAGCCCGGAATCGGCCCGCAGGCGGTCGCGCGGGTACGCGCCGCGTACGCGGAGCGGGAGACGGGGTACCCGCAGGGGGCGCGGAACGCGCGAGAGCGGAAGGAGGTGCGGGCCCCCCTCGTCTCGGCCACCTACGCCGGCGTACGCGGTCACCCCGTCCTGTTCGGGTCCGCGCACTGGGCCGGTGTCGCCGCGGCCGCGACCGGCGACCAGGGAGCGCGCGCCTACCTGAAGGAACACGCGGACGACGTAGTCCTCGTCGAGTGCGGGGACGTGGCCGAGGCCTACGACATCGACACGGAGGAGGACCTGAGCCGCCTCGGGTAAAGGGATGTCACGCGTCCGCCGGCCCGGGGTGTCCCCACATCAACAAACCATTGAACTTCCACGATAAGGAAACTACTATCCACAACCCGGAGCGCCCCTCGGACCCGTCCCTGCCCCGGGCGTTCTCCGCCGTACCCGGGTCGACCGGCACCCGGTGCCGTGCCCGCCGAAGGAAGTGACAGCTGATGTCCGCACCAGCGCCGCACCCGCTGGCCATCGTCGACGCCGAGCCCCTGCCCCGGCAGGAGGAGGTCCTCACCGAGGCGGCCCTCGCCTTCCTGGCCGAACTGCACCGGCGGTTCACGCCCCGGCGCGACGAACTCCTCGCCCTCCGCGCGGAGCGCCGCGCCGAGATCGCCCGCACCTCCACGCTCGACTTCCTTCCCGAGACGGCCGACGTCCGCGCGGACGACTCCTGGCGGGTGGCCCCGGCCCCGGAGGCCCTGAACGACCGCCGGGTCGAGATCACCGGCCCCACCGACCGGAAGATGACCGTCAACGCCCTCAACTCGGGTGCGAAGGTGTGGCTCGCGGACTTCGAGGACGCCTCCGCGCCCACCTGGGAGAACGTGGTCCTCGGCCAGCTCAACCTGATCAACGCCTACACCCGGACCATCGACTTCACCGACCCGGTGTCCGGCAAGTCGTACGCCCTGCGCCCGGACGGGGAGCTGGCGACGGTCGTCACGCGCCCGCGCGGCTGGCACCTGGACGAGCGCCATCTCACCGATGCCGACGGCACCCGGGTACCCGGCGCCCTGGTCGACTTCGGGCTGTACTTCTTCCACAACGCCCGGCGCCTCCTGGACCTCGGCAAAGGCCCGTACTTCTACCTCCCGAAGACGGAGTCCCATCTCGAAGCCCGCCTGTGGAACGACGTGTTCGTCTTCGCCCAGGACTACGTGGGCATCCCCCGGGGCACCGTGCGCGCCACCGTCCTCATCGAGACGATCACGGCCGCGTACGAGATGGAGGAGATCCTCTACGAGCTGCGCGAGCATGCCTCGGGGCTGAACGCGGGGCGCTGGGACTATCTGTTCTCCATCGTCAAGAACTTCCGTGACGGCGGGGAGAAGTTCGTCCTCCCGGACCGCAACGCGGTCACGATGACGGCCCCGTTCATGCGCGCGTACACCGAACTCCTCGTGCGCACCTGCCACAAGCGGGGTGCGCACGCGATCGGCGGCATGGCGGCCTTCATCCCGTCCCGCCGGGACCCGGAGGTCAACAAGGTCGCGTTCGAGAAGGTGCGCGCCGACAAGGACCGTGAGGCGAACGACGGTTTCGACGGCTCCTGGGTCGCCCACCCGGACCTGGTCCCGATCGCCATGGAATCCTTCGACCGGGTGCTCGGCGACAGGCCGCACCAGAAGGACCGGCTGCGCGAGGACGTCGACGTCCACGCCGCCGACCTGCTCGCGATCGACTCCCTGGAGGCCACTCCGACGTACGCGGGCCTGGTCAACGCGGTCCAGGTGGGCATCCGCTACATCGAGGCGTGGCTGCGCGGCCTCGGCGCGGTGGCCATCTTCAACCTGATGGAGGATGCGGCCACCGCCGAGATCTCCCGCTCCCAGATCTGGCAGTGGATCAACGCGGGCGTCGTCCTCGACAACGGCGAACCGGTCACCGCGGAGCTGGCCCGACGGGTCGCCGCCGAGGAGCTGTCGAACATCCGCGGCGAGCTGGGCGAGGAGATCTTCGCGGCGGGCCACTGGCAGCAGGCCCACGACCTGCTGCTGACGGTCGCCCTCGACGAGGACTACGCCGACTTCCTCACCCTGCCGGCGTACGAGCAACTCCAGGGCTGACGTCCCACCGCGCCCGAGGCCCCCGGGAAACCCCCGGGGGCCTCGCTGCGCCCGGGACCGCTCCGGCCGTCCGCACCCCGGAGCCAGACGCGCTCCCGGCACGCGAGGGGATTCATGCGGCACTGCGGATGGCCACATCCCCGAAGCGCCCCGCCCATTTGACCGACCCGTTCCGCCTTCTCCGGTTTGGTCAGGTATGTGTTGACATTTACCGGAAGCCGTGAAATGCAGACGGCATGGACTTTCGCCAACTCGAGTACTTCAGGGCCGTCGTCGAGGCCGGCTCGGTTTCACAGGCCGCCAAGAATCTCGGCATGACACAGCCGCCGGTGAGTCACGCCATCACGAAGCTGGAGCGGGAACTCGGTGTGCGCCTCCTCGAGCGGACGGCGAAGGGCGTCCACCCCACCCGGGCCGGGCTCCACCTGCTGTCCAGGGGCGAGCGGCTGATCGCCGACCGGAACCGGGTGGTCGAGACGCTGAGGTCGATGGCCGAGGGGGCGGCCGGAGACCTGCGCATCGGCGTGGAGCCCATGGTCATCAACGAGATCATCGCCGATGTCCTGGCCGAGTTCCTCGACCATGCTCCCAACGCTCACGTGAGTCTGGTCGACGTCACTCCCGATGTGATCGTTCAACGGATTCGGACGGGCGAACTGGACATGGGCTGCGTTCCGTTCGCCCCCGCACAATTCGCCGGGTTCGTCGCGGACACCTGCGAGTGGTCTCCCGTTATCGACATCGGCATCAAGCTCGCTGTGCCGAAATATCGCGCGAAGGAACAGCACCCTGACGGAAAAGGCTGGGGACGCTGGATTCTTCCGTCCCCGATTCCCGCCTTCTCGGGAATGCCGGACGCCGCGGAGAAAGCTCTGGCGACCGACCACTCCTTCGAAGTCATCGAGGTCTCCACACCACAGACCGCGCTCGCTTTCGTCGCCGCGGGACTGGGCGTCGCCCCCGCGACCGAGCGCATGGCCGGAAAAAGCGACACGGTGGCCCTCCTCGACCCCCCGCGATGGCTCAGGCCCATGCAGGCGACGCTCCTGTGGAAACGCGGGGCCGAGATCACGCCGTTGATGGAGCGGTGGCTGCAGGCGACGCGCATCGTCGCCGAGCACCGTCGCACGCTCGGACGGTGAGCGCAGCCATACACGAAACTTTATACCCCCCTAAGACCCCCTGTATGGAAAGGGCGGGGAAATCAAGCAAGCAGCTCCATGAACTGCGATGAATCCTATGTGATGTGCGTCACTTTTCAATGCTCCTCCAGTACCCCCCAACGTCCTGGGAAAAACTCAAAATGCCTGGTCAGAGGCAGTCTCTCCACTACGCTCCGACCGACGGGCAGGTAGCCGGCCGAGGCGCTCGAGCACCATCGAGCGCCATCGCCCTCTCCCCACTTCTCTTGCCCCGCCCCATAGGCCGTGTCAGTCTTCCCGGCAATTCGACGGCGTAGGCAGTTTCGGATCGAGAGGTAAAAACCTCACGCGATCGCTGCTCTCGTATTGGCTGCACGAACCGAGGGATTGACGCGGTTCCGCGCACGAAAAGAAGGGGCTCCGGTCAATGACGACGGGAAACGCGAACCAGTCTGCACACAGCCCTGCCGGCCGTGATCACCTCCCCTTCACCGGGGATGAATATCTCGAAAGCCTCAACGACGGCCGCGAGGTCTGGATCTACGGGGAGCGGGTGGAGAACATCGCCGAGCACCCCGCCTTCCGTAACTCCGCCCGCATGATCGCTCGCATGTACGACGCCCTGCACGACCCGGCGCGCAAGGATGTCCTCACCGCGCCCACCGAGGGTGGAGGCTTCACCCACCGCTTCTACCAGGCGCCCAAGAGCGTCGAGGAGCAGGTGGCCTCCCGTGACGCGATCGCCGAGTGGCAGAAGATCGCCTGGGGCTGGATGGGGCGCTCCCCCGACTACAAGGGCTGTTTCCTCGGCACTCTCGGCGCCAACGCCGAGTTCTACCGGGGGTTCGAGGACAACGCGCGCAACTGGTACCGCAAGGCCCAGGAGAAGACGTGGTACATCAACCACGCGATCATGAACCCCCCGGTGGACCGCGGTATGGGCGCGGACGCGGGCAAGGACGTCTTCATCCGGGTCACCAGGGAGACCGACGCCGGTTTCTACGTCAAGGGCGCCAAGGTGGTGGCCACCGGATCGGCCCTGACGCACTACACCTTCGTCGGTCACGTGGGCCAGGTCGCCGTGCAGGACCCGGCCTTCTCGCCGGTGTTCATCACGCCCACCAACGCTCCCGGCGTGAAGCTGATCTGCCGTACGTCCAACGAGTACCGCGCGGCCGTGCTGGGCAGCCCGTTCGACTACCCGCTGTCGAGCCGTCTGGACGAGAACGACGCGATCCTGGTCCTCGACGACGTGTTCGTGCCCTGGGAGAACGCGTTCATCTACAACGACCTGGAGCAGGCCAACAAGTACAACATCCACTCGGGTTATCTGGAGCGCGCCTCCCTGCACGGCTGCACCCGGTTCGCCGTGAAGATGGACTTCCTGGTCGGCATGCTGTCCCGCGCCCTCGACGTCACCGGAGCAGGCCAGTTCCACGGCGTCATGTCCCAGCTCGGTGAGGTCATCGCCTGGCGCAACACGTTCTGGGCGCTGTCGGACGCGATGGCCAAGAGCGCGGTGCCCTGGAAGGGCGGCATGATCCAGCCCGACCCGCAGTTCGCCGGCGCCTACCGCGTGATGAACCAGCTGGCCATGCCGAAGATCAAGAACATCATCGAGCAGGTCGTGGCCAGCGGCCTGATCTACCTCAACTCCCACGCGAAGGACTTCAGGACCCCCGAGATCCGCGGCTACCTGGACACCTACCTGCGCGGTACGGGGGGCATCGACGCCGAGGAGCGCGTCAAGGTCATGAAGATGCTCTGGGACTCCATCGGCACGGAGTTCGGAGCCCGCCACGAGCTGTACGAGATCAACTACATCGGCAGCAACGACGTGACGCGCCAGACCAACCTGTTCGGCGCCCGGGGCAGCGGTCTCCTCGACTACTGCAAGGACTTCGCGCAGAGCGCCATGGACGAGTACGACCTGGACGGCTGGACCGTGCCGGACCTGAAGAACCCGGACGACGTCAGCATCCTCAAGCGCTGACCGTCTGCGCGGCTCCCGCCCGTACGGCCCCCGTCCGTACGGCCCCCGTCCGGGCGGCTCCCGTCCGGAGCGGGAGCCCCGGCTCATCCGGCGGCGCCGGTTCCCCGCGCGCCGCCGCGCTCCCATCCACCACAGGAGGACCCGTGGCTACGGCGATCGATGCCGCCCAAGTCACCTACGAGGCACCGGATCTCGAGGTGATGGAGAAGTTCCTGACCGCGTTCGGCATGGTGAAGGCCGAGGGCAGCGACGACCGGACCCTGTACATGCGGGGAACGGGCACGCAGCATCACATCCATGTGACCCGAAAGGCCGACAAGCAGCGCTTCATCGGTGCCTCGATCGAGGTCGCCGGCTACGACGACCTCGTCGAGCTCGCCGCGAAGCCGGGGTCGTCCCCGGTCCGGGAGTCGACGGAGCCCGGCGGCGGCCACGAGGTCTCGATGACCATGCCCGACGGCATCGGGATCCGGGCGGTCTGGGGCCGGGAGAAGGCCGAGCCGCTCCCGGACCGCGACCCCTTCGTCATGAACAACGTCCGCGACAAGAACCGGGTGAACGCCGCCGTCCGCCAGCCCGTGGCGCCGTGCACCATCGCACGCCTGGGCCACTTCGTGCTCCATGTGAAGGACCACGACGCGTCGATGGCCTGGCTGAACGAGCGTTTCGACTTCCTGCCCTCGGACTACTTCGTCCCGCCGGGTGAGGAGGGCCCCGTCGTCGGTACCTTCGTCCGGCTGGACCTGGGCGAGCAGCTGGTGGACCACCACTTCATGCTCGTCCTGCAGTCGGACTGGGTGGGAATCCACCACAGCGCGTTCGAGGTCACCGACATGGACGCGGTGATGTCGTCGCACGACTACCTCATTCAGCAGGGGTACACCCTCGACGTCGGAGTCGGCCGCCACCTGCTCGGCAGCCAGATCTTCGACTACTGGAAGGACCCGTTCGGCTTCCGTATCGAGCACTACACCGACGGCGACGTCGTCGACCACCGCCACCGGCCGACCAAGTTCAACGGCACGGCCAGTGACACCACCCAGTGGGGGAACCGTCCGCCCCTGGAGTTCTTCCAGTGACCGGCGCAGCGAGCACGGACCTCGCCCAGCCGCTGCCGGAGCGGGTCCGCGCGCAACTGGCGCAAGCGGGTTCGGCCACCGTGGCCAACATGCTGCTCCGGCGCGGCCTGCGGAACGTGATCATGGCCGGCGTGCGGCCGCTGGCAGCCGATCAGCAGCCGCTGGTGGGCCCGGCCTACACCCTGCGGTTCATCCCCGCACGCGAGGATCTCGACACCCTCGCCACCTACGCGAGCAGCGAGAACCTGCACCGGCGGGCGATGGAGGAGTGCCCGCCCGGCGCGGTGCTCGTGATCGACGCGTTCGGCAGCACGGCCGCCGCGTCCATGGGCGACATGATGGCGGCGCGGCTGAAGCACCGCGGTGTGTCGGGCGTCGTCACCGACGGCGGGTACCGGGACTCGGCGGCCGTCAGGGAGACCGGCCTGCCGTGCTACCAGCGGGACAACGCGCCCAAGGCGACTCCCATCGCCCTGCACCCGGTCGCCCTGGACGAACCCGTCGGCTGCGGCGGAGTCGCGGTCTACCCGGGCGACGTGGTGCTGGGCGACAGCGACGGCGTCGCGGTCATCCCCGGGGAACTGGCCGCCGAGGTCGCCGCGGAGGCCGCCGACGCCGCCGCGTACGAGGAGTTCGCGGCACTGGAGATCCAGCGCGGCCGGTCCCTCTTCGGGCTCTTCCCCGCCACACCTGAAAGCCGCCGGGAATACGACACGTGGGTGGCCGCCGGCCGCCCCGGACGGGAGTGAACCATGAGCATCAACCCCGAGACCATGAAGTCGCTCGAGGTCCTGATCCATGCCGCGGACCTCAAGTCCCTCAAGGACGAGGACTGGATCGACTACCCCGACTACGGGTTCCGTCAGTACTTCCTCCACAAGAACCCGGAGACCGGCGCCAGCATCGCCCTGCTCGAGTACGACAAGGGCGGCACCATCCCGACGAAGCACACGCACGCCTCGAACCAGTTCATGTACTGCCTCGAGGGCGACTACGAGTACACCGACTCCGGCCTGCGGCTGCGTCCGGGCTCCTTCTACATGAACCCGAAGGACCACCCGCACGGCCCGACGCTGGCGCACGAGCGCAGCGTGCTGATCGAGATCTACGACGGCCCGCACTACTACGAGAAGCCCGAATACCACACGGACGAGACGATCGGCGACTTCCTTGCCAAGGAGTGAGGTGCCGGTCCGTCCGACGTATTCCCGCCGAACCCGCGACGTTGATGGAAAGCGATGATGAGCGAAACCACCAAGACTCTGTTCGACACCGACAAGGTGCTCGCCGAATTCGGCCTGGACCAGGTGCACTCCGGTACCTACGGGGACTCGACCGGCTGGGGCACCGTCGAGGGCCGGCCGGTCATCGAGGCGCAGTGTCCCGCCGACGGTGAGGTCGTGGGCCGGATCGCGGCCTCCGACGGACAGGACTACGAGACGCTCGTGGCCGCCGCCGTCGAGACCCAGAAGCGCTGGCGGATGGTGCCGCCGCCGCGGCGCGGTGAATTCGTGCGCCGGATCGGTCAGTTGATCGAGGAGAACCTGGAGAGCCTGGCCGCGGTCGTCTCCCTGGACACCGGCAAGTCGACGATGGAGGCCAAGGGCGAGCTCCGCGAAGCGATCGACATGTCGACGCTGGCCGCCGGCCAGGCGCGGATGATGTACGGCTTCACCCAGCAGTCCCAGCGGGTCGAGCACCGCATGTACGACCAGTGGCTGCCGCTGGGCGTCGTCGGGCTGATCAGCGCGTACAACTTCCCGGCCGCCGTGTGGGCGCAGAACGGGTTCCTGTCCGCGATCGCCGGCAACACGGTGATCTGGAAGCCGAGCCCGAAGGTGCCGCTGACCGCGATCGCCGTGCAGAAGCTGGTCAACAAGGCGGCGGCGGAGCTGGGCTGCGAGGGCGTGTTCTCCCTGCTCATCCCGGACGACAACGCCGTCGCCGAGACGATGGTCGCCGACACCCGGGTCGCGATGATCTCGTTCACCGGTTCGACGACGGTGGGCCGCAAGGTCGCCGACATCGTCGGCTCGACGCTCGGACGCCGGTACCAGCTGGAGTGCTCGGGCAACAACGGCTGCATCGTCGACGAGACCGCCGACCTCGAACTCGCCGCCCGGGCACTGACGTTCGGCGTGGTCGGCACGACGGGCCAGCGCTGCACGAGCACCCGCCGCGTCATCGCCCACGCGAGCATCGCGGACGAGCTGGTCGAGCTGCTGAAGAAGGCCTTCGACCAGATCACCATCGGTGACCCGCGCGACCCGGACACCGTGGTCGGCCCGCTGATCGACCGGCAGGCGGTGGAGGACTACCGGAAGGTCCTCGCCGGTGCCGAAGGCGAGGGCGCCACCGTGGTGTACGGCGGCCATGTGATCGACCGCCCGGGTCTGTACGTCGAGCCGGCCATCGTCACGGGTGTCGAGCCGCACTTCGAGATCGCCCAGTCGGAGACCTTCGTGCCGATCGTCTCCGTGCTGACCTACGAGGATCTCGAGGAGGCCATCGAGATCCACAACGGCGTCGCCCAGGGCCTGGCCTCGGGCATGCACAGCACGAACCTGACCAACATCGAGACGTTCCTGTCGGCCCGCGGCAGTGACTGCGGCATCGTCCGGATCAACATGGGCACCACGGGCGCCGACGTCGGTTCCGCGTTCGGCGGCGAGAAGGAGACCGGGGGCGGCCGCACCGCCGGCTCGGACGCGTGGAAGGGCTTCATGCGCCGCCAGAGCGTCTGCGTGAACTGGGGCGGGGCCTCCGCCTGGGACAACCGGATCGACCTGTGAGGAGCAGCGCCATGAAGAAGAAACGTTTCATCTCCGATGCCGTGCGCGAGCCGGCGGACAAGATGTGGTCGAACTGCCTGCGGATCGACGACCTGATCATGATCTCCGGAATGACCGCGCGCGGGCAGGACGGGGTGAGTGTCCTCGGCGACACCGCCTACGACCAGTCCAAGGTCATTTTCCAGAAGATCAAGGATCTGGTCGAGGCGGCCGGCGCGGTCATGGACGACATCGTCAAGATGACGATCTTCGTCACGGACATGGGGGACAACGCCGGGGTGTGGAAGGCCCGTCAGGAGTTCTTCTCCGGCGACTTCCCGGCGTGCTCCCTGGTCGAGGTCTCCGCGCTCGCCAAGCCGGAGATCCTGCTCGAGATCGAGGCCATCGCGGTGGCCGGCTGCAGCGCCGACTGAGCGTTCTCAGCCACTCAAGGCGCGTCCCACTGTGAGAAGTGGCCGTGGGCGCCATATCCCCCGGGGGTAGGAACTGTGTCCTCACCAACCAGAAATCCCAGATCCACCGATTCGGCACTGGCCGCTGCGGCGGAAGACCATGCCCTGGTCAGCGTGCCGATGGCGGAGCGGAAGAGCGGCTATGAGCTCTCCCTCAGTCCGATCAGTGTCGCGACCGCGCTCGTCATCTTCGCCATCGCCGGCTTCACGGTCGTGCTCGCCGGTTTCACGGTGGGCATGATCGTCGGTGTCCTCGTCGCGGGCTTCGCCGTGCTCCTCGGCAAGGCCCTCGGGCGGATGGCCTTCGAAACCGGCATGTCGAGCACCATCACCTCCCGGTTCTTCGGGTTCGGCTTCATGGGCTCGTCGATCGGCTCGGTCATCTTCGCGTTCATGATCCTCGGCTTCCTGGCCATGGAGTCCGCACTCCTCTACCAGGGCACGCTGCTGATGTTCGACCTGCCGGACTCCTGGCCGATACGCATCCTGCTCTACGGCCTCATGACGCTGGCCTGGATCGCTCTGGCCATCTTCGGCCTCAAGCTCGCGCTGCGGGCGTCGGCCGCCCTGACCGCCGTCACGCTCCTGGTCACGATCTACATGCTGATCCACATCTACGTGATCCAGGGCGCCAACCCGATGGACGTGTTCACCTACGGCGGTGTCGTCCCCGGCGGTCTCTGGCCGAAGTTCGAGGCCGCGATCGGAGTCATGGGCGCCACGGCGGGAACCATCGCCCTGGTCACCACGGACTTCGCCCGTTACTGCCGCACGCGCCGCGATGTCACCATTCTGGCCGCCTCCGGCCCGATCACCCAGAACGTCGTCATGACCGTCCTGGGATCGCTCGTCGTCATCGGCGGCATGCCCGAGGTCATCGAGTACCTCATGGCCAACGACGCCGGCCTGAGCCAGGAAGCGGCCGGCGCCGCGGGCAGCACGTTCGTCATGGAGAACACGGGTGCCTTCTTCGTCATCTTCGCCGGCTGGATGGGCTTCATCACCATCTACGCCGCCCAGGCGAAGGCACAGGCCATCAACGCCTACTCGGGCTCGCTGTCGCTGGTCAACCTGATCGACTCCCTGACCGGGTGGAAGCCGGGCCGGGCGGCGATGGTGGTGATCGGGAACGTCATCGCCCTGCTGATGATCGCCGCCGGCATCCTGGAGCAGTTCGCCGCCTACCTGGCGTACCTGGGCTCCATGACGCTCGGTATGTGCGGCGTGATGATCGCGGACTACTACCTGGTGCGGCGCACGCGGTACGACCGGGCCACCCACCGGGTGGAGAAGTGGAACTGGGCCGGCGTCATCACCCTGGTGCTGTCCGCCGCCGTCGGCACGGTCCTGATGGCCACCGACGTCTTCGCCCTCGGCTTCCTGGTGTCGTTCGTGCTGGCCCTGGCCGCCTACCCGGCCCTGCGGAGCCTGCTGCCCGAAGGCACCGGCACCACGTTCGTCACGGGTGAGGAAGCCGTCGAAGAGGCCGTCTGACCCCGGCCGGCGGCCACGGCCCCACGGCACGTGGCCGCCGGCCCAACCCGGCCCGCACGGGCCGGACCCACGATTTCCAGGAGGTTCGGGATGACCGACATCATGTGGGACTCCGAGATCTACGAGAAGGCCGCCGACGCGAAGACCCTCGCGTCGAGCGTCGCGGTCCCCTCGCTCGCCGATCCCCGCCTGCTTCGCAACACCCTGGGCAACTTCGCCACCGGCGTCGTCGTGCTCACGTACCGGTCCGGCGACAGCTACTACGGCGTCACCGTGAACTCCTTCACCTCCGTGTCCCTTGATCCGCCGCTGCTGCTGGTCTCGATGCAGCGGAACTCGCGGGCCCTGACCTATCTGCTCGAACGGCCCTTCGCGGTCAACGTGCTCGGCGACAACCAGCTCGACACCGCCCTCCACTTCGCGGGCAAACCGCAGGACGCCCACCTCATCGAGTGGGTCGACGACGACAACGCGCCGCGGATCAACGGTTCACTGGCGTACTTCCAGTGCACTCCGTGGGCGGGCTACGACGGCGGGGACCACGTCCTGGTCCTCGGTCGCGTGTCGTCCTACGGCCAGCAGGACGACACCAACCCCCTGCTCTTCTACCGCGGTCAGTGGAGCGCCCTGGCCCAGGAGAGCGAGACCGCCGGCGGCGGTGCGCCGTCGCAGTCGCAGTCGCAGTCGCAGAGGAGCCGGTCATGACGGTCCAGACACAGGTGAACGAGGGCTTCTCCGGGCTGCTGAGGCAACTGGACGAGATCTACCCCCTGTTGCAGAGCGAGGCCGCGGACAGCGAGCGCCTGCGGCGTCCGACTCCGGTGGTGCAGGACGCGCTCCGCGACAGCGGAGTCTTCAGGCTGATGGTGCCGGCCGAACTCGGCGGCCTGGAGGCGTCCCCCCTGCAGGTCCTGCAGGTGATGGAGAAGCTGTCGCACGCCGACTCCTCGCTGGGCTGGCTGGTGCGCGCCGTGGCGAGCGAGACGGCTGCCGCGGCCACGTACCTGGGCGACGAGGCGGTGACCGAACTCTTCACCAAGGACACGTTCCCCCTGGTGGCGGGGCAGTCCACGTCGTTCACCGGCCAGGCCGTACGGGAGGACGGCGGCTACCGGGTGAGCGGGGCCTGGCAGTTCGCGGCCGGGGTGTCCATGGCCACCCACCTCAATCTCGCGGTGACGGTCCAGGGGACGGGAGAGAGGCTGGTCTGCCTGGTTCCCCGCGCCGCCCTGCGGATCAGCGACAACTGGGACATGCTCGGGCTGCGGGCGACCGCGAGCCTCGACTACCGGGCCGAGGACCTGCTGATCAAGGACACCTACGTCTTCCGCACCGGCCCGGAGCACGCCCGGCGGGGCCGTTCCCTGCGGGGCCTGAGTCCCGCGCTGCTGGCCGGTCTGCATCAGGCGGCCTGGTCGCAGGGGGTCGGGCGGCGCATGCTCGACGAACTGCGCGAGCTGACGCAGCACAAGGATCCCGCGGTGGGGTCCCCGGTCACCAGTGACGAGTTCTTCGCGGAGTACGCACGGCACTTCTCGCACGTCCGGGGCACCATGGCGCTGCTGCGCGAGACCTGGCGCGACAACGAGTCGGCGCTCGAAGCGCAGTCCCCGCTCGACGACGAGCAGGAGACGATGGCGCGGCTCGCCTGCAGCCTCGCCACCCGGACCGCGCTGGAGATCAGTCAGCTCGTGCATCGCTTCGCCGGCGCCCAGGTCATGCGGGACGGCACGTTGCAGCGCTTCTTCCGCGACAGCCATGCCGGGAGCCTGCACCGGGGGTCCTCGCACATCGTGACGCAGAAGTGCGGCCGGATCCTGTCGGGCACCCTGCCCGCCGGGTCGCACTGGGGGTTCTTCGACCTCGTCGTTCCCGAGCAGGCAACGGTGTGAGGCAAGGGCCGACGCCCACCCAGGGGCCGCCCCGCCTCGGCGGGGCGGCCCCGGTTCACCTGTTTCTTACGAGAAGGCCCCGGCGTTCACGCCGGGGAGGAATCGCATCCGGTCCAGGGCGCGGCGCCTCCGCGCCGCTGTCGCTGTCGCTGTCGCCGATGTGATGCGAACGCGTGTGCCTGTGGTCGCTGGTGGGGGTGGTGGCTGTGGGATCGGGGTGTGTCTGTGCGGCTGTCGCACGTACGGTCCTTCGCAGGGTTCGGGATGACGGAGTGTCCCCGGGCGGGGCCGCGAGGGAGGCGAGATGGTGCAGGTGAGGGCGGATGCGGGGGCCGGGCATGCCCGGTACACCTACCGGTTGCGCGTGTCGTGCGCTGCCCGCACCGTCCTGGCGGCGGAGTGGGACCGGTGCCGCTGGGTGTGGAACGAATGCGTCGCCAAGTCCAGGGCCGTGCACCTGCACAACAAGTCCACCGGCCGGAAAGCCACGTGCGGCCCGGCTCGGCTCGACAGGATGCTGACCGAAGCCCGCGCCCGTACGCCGTGGCTGCGTGAGGGCTCGTCGGTTCCCCAGCAGCAGGTCATCCGCGACTTCGGCCGCTCCCGCGCCAAGGCGCACAAGGACATCAAGGAACGCCTGCCCACAGCGCGCCGGGCCGGGATGCCGAAGTGGAAGACCAGACGCGAGGCACTGGCGACCCTCAACTACACCAAACGCGGGTTCCGGTCGAAGGACGGCCGGCTGCACCTGGCGGGCGGCGTCGTCCTGACGGTGGTCTGGTCACGGGAACTGCCGGCCGAGCCGTCCTCGGTACGCCTGTACCGGGACGGCCTCGGGCACTGGTACTGCTCGTTCGTCGTCCCCGCCCAGCTCCAGCCCCTGCCGGAGACCGGCCACGTCCGACGCGCACGACCTGCCGCATGCCGAGCACGGCAGGAAGGCCCGGACCAAGCCGGCCCGCTACGACCGGATGATGGCCCGCCGCAAGCCGAAGAAGGGCGAGCCCGCATCGAAGGGCTACCGCGAGGCGGGGAAACTGCGCGCGAAGGCCCACAGGAAGGTCGCGAGGCAGCGTGCGGACACCGGGCGCAAGTGGGCCAAAAAGGTTGTCCGCGACCACGACGTCATCGCGGTCGAGGACTTCCGCCCGAAGTTCCTGGCCAAGACCACCATGGCCCGCAAGGCAGCCGACGCCTCCATCGGCGCCACCAAGGCCGCTCTGATCGAGATGGGCCGCAAGCACGGGCGGGACATCCGTCTCGTCCATCCCGCGCACACCACGATGGACTGCGCGCACTGCGATGCGAGAGCCAAGCACGCTCCCCCACTGCCTTCAAGGCGTGGGGGGGACCCCCAGCCGCTGGGGGAGCGCGTCTACACCTGCACCGCCTACGGAACCGTGGCCCCACGGGACAAGAACTCCGCACGCGTCATGCTCGTCCGGGCTGGTCTCCACCCGGCTGGTGCCGATGGCGGAAGACCTCCCGGAGCGCTGCTCCGGGAGGCGGCCTGAGCCAGGAATCCCCTTCCCTTCAGGGAGGGGAGGATTCAACCCAGGTGTACCGACCAGTCCTGCTCCGCCGCGGGCCTGCCGTGCAGATCGGGAACGTTCTTGAGCCACGCCGGGCGCCCCTGCCGGGTCCGCGCCGCCCGGCGTGCGTTCTCCTCGGCCAGTTCCTCCGCGCCGGGGAAATCGGTCGGCAGCCACTGGGCCGAGGCACGCGCCCGCGCGTACAGATACCCCGCGTACGCCTCGCGGGCCTCGTCGGGCGTCGCGAAGTCCGGCTCCCCGGCGAGCCAGGCGTCGGGCACCTCGGCGGTGATGGTCCGCAGCAGTTCCTCGGTCACCTTCGGCGCGAGTTCGGCGTCGGCGGCGCGGACGTCGGGCCCGTGACCGCCGAGGGCGTGGTGGCGGAAGTCGTACGCCTTGGTCGGGTCGGACGTGTCCCAGCGGTGGTGGAAGACGAGCGCGGCCCCGTGGTCGATGAGCCACAGCCGGGGCGGCGCGACGCCGAGCGTCGGCCAGACCATCAGATTGGAGCTGTGGACGGTCCGGTCCACGTTCACCGTGAGCGCGTCCAGCCAGACGATCCGCCCGGCCTCCACCGGGTCGACGGGAAAGACCTCGGCGACCTCGGGCGTGAAGTCCCGCGCCCCCGGCAGATAGTCCATGCCCAGGTTGATCCCGGCACTGGCCGCGTGCAGCTCCCGCACCTCCTGGTGCGGCTCGCTGTCGGCGATCGCCGGATCGAAGTCCACCAGCACCAGTTCCGGGAACCGCAGCCCCAGCGCACGGGCCAGTTCCCCGACGATCACCTCGGCGACCAGTGCCTTGCGCCCCTGCGCGGACCCCGTGAACTTCACGACGTAGGTGCCCAGGTCGTCGGCCTCGAACACCCCGGGCACGGAACCGCCGGACCTCAGAGGTGTGATGTAGCGGGTAGCGGTGACCTCGGTCAACATTTCGCCAGGCTACGCGATCCCTTGGCCTTGCAATCCATGACCTCTCCAAGACCCCCGTGTTCCGGGGAATCGGCCACGATCAGCCCTGGGGAGAATCTGGGGAGTTTCGGCCGGCGCACTGGTCTCCCGCCTCCCCGAGCAGCCCGTCGATCATCGTGCGCCCCTTACTCCCGGCCTCCGGCATGAAGTGAGCGTGGTAACCGAGCGTGACGGCCGGCGAGGAGCGCCCGAGCCACCGCGCCGGCATCACCACGGACCCTCCCGCCTGCTCGGCCGCCGGCAGGCGGCCTCCTCCGTCAGCCGGCCCGCGGTCGTGAAGCGCCACGGGTCGCTCACGGCGGTCATCGGTTATCGGTTATCGGTTATCGGTTATCGCATCGTGCGGCCGGGTGAGGCCTGCCGCACGTCCGCACCGGAGCTGACGTGCCGCTGGATCTCCTGGGGACCGTGCCAGTCCAGGCACATCACGGTGGCATCGTCTTCGAGCCGGCCGCCGGGGGCGGCGTCCCGTACCGCGGACGTCAGTATCAGCGCGGTCTCCCGCGGGTGCAGGTTCCGGGTGCGCTCGAGCAGGTCGGGCAGGTCGACCTTCTCCCCATGACGTTCGAGCATGCCGTCGGTCAGCATGAGCAGACGGTCACCGGGTCGCAGATCGATGTCCTGAACCCGGTAGGGGCGGGACGCGAGCGCGGACAGCCCGAAGGGATGGTCCACTTCGCAGGTGATCTCCTCCGCGGCCCCCTCGCGTAGGCGCAGTGGCCAGGGGTGGCCGGCGTTGACCATCTGGGCCTGCCCGGTATGAAGGTTGATACGCAGCAGCTGCCCGGTGGCGTGGCCGTGTCCGTAGTCGGCCAGGGCCTGGTCTGCCAGGTGGGCCTGGTCTGCCAGGTCTGCTCCTGCGCGGCGGGCGCCGCGCAGCGCGCCCACCAGGACCGTGGCGGCCAGCGCGGCACCGATGTCGTGGCCCATGGGGTCGGTCACCGACAAGTGCAGTGTGTCGTGGTCCAGTGTGTAGTCGAAGGTGTCTCCACTGAGGTCTTCGGAGGGCTCCAGGCTCCCGCACAGAGTGAACTGTGCGGCCTCGCACGACAGCGAGGGAGGCAGCAGCTGGTACTGGATTTCTGCTGCCAGGGTGGGGGGCCTGGAGCGTTTTCCCCAGATGTAGAGGTCGGTGAAGTGCCCGTTGGCGATCACGACGTAGGCCAGGATATGTCCGGCTTCCCCGACCGCGTCGAGGACGTCGGCGTCCGCGTCGGCCGGCAGGAGCAGTTCGAGCAGCCCGATCGCGTCCCCCCGGTTGGTGACCGGCACGATCACCCGCTGTCCCCGGCCGGTCGCCTCCCGATACAGCCGCTGGGTGCGGATCACCTTCTCGTAGACGCTGCCGGGCATGGGGATCCGCTCCGCTTCTCGCCCACCCTCCGCGGTATCGGAGGTGGACAACCGCGCCACCGACCTCCCCGTCAGGTCCACGATGAGGAAAGAGACCTTCGTGGCTCCGAAGCGCCGCCACAGGTACTCGGCGACCACGTCGACGGCCTCCACCGGCGCCGCCGTCTCCGCTGCCGTCAGCAGCCTGGGAAGTTCACTCTGCCCACCACTCACGGCTACGGCCCCTTTCGCGGCCCCCGTACCAGCTTGGGAACCGCCACGGCGAGAGTCAATCCGTGACCAGTCACGATAAGTGAAATATGGAGGGAACGGGCCATCGGACGCGTCGCCCTGTCGGGCCGGCAGAAGGGAGAAGCGGTCCCGATCGCCTCGGGTGACGGAACGGTGTCGTCTCCAGCCTCGCAAGAACCGTCCCGGGTTACACCGACCGGCGGTGGGATCGGAAGCGGGTGGATTCGTTGGGCCGCATGGCCGTCATCCGGGCGCGTCACCCGGTGTGCCCGGATGGGATGGACGGCAGAGCCCGTCCCCGCCTCCCGAAAGCCGAGATCCTTCATGATCGTCAAGAAGCTGCACGAATCCGGTATCCGTGCCGAGCACGCCTACACCGCCGGCTTCATCTCCATCGGCATGTCCGTCATCACCTGGTGCGCTTCCCTGAGCGTGGAGAAGAAGGGCGAGGAACGCGCCGACCGCCTGGGCATCTTCGTCGGTGAGTGGGCCCCCACGTTCTTCGCCCTCGGGCTGGCCCTGTCCACCTACGAAAAGTGACGGCAGACATCGCGCAGCGGCTTCGGCGGCCGTCGTGCGACTGATTCCCGCGTTGTCCTGCGGGCCGTGGTGAGTTCACCCCTGCCGCCCGTGCCGATGCACGACCTCGGGCCCGGTGGCCCGGTGTCCTGGCCCGCACGTCACCGGACCCGAGGGCGGGGCGAAGCAGCCGGTGCGACGGCGCCCCGCATGCCGACGGCGGCGGCCGGCCCTACCGTGAGTGCAGGGGGACGCCACCGCGGGAGAGGAACCGTCCATGCCGGTCGCCGAGAGCCCGCTGCACGGGCGGACAGCCGTCGTGACCGGAGCGGCACGCGGTCTGGGTGCGGCGATGGCACGGGATCTGGCCGGCCGGGGTACGCGGGTGGCGCTGCTCGGGCGTGAGGAGAGAACACTGGCCCGGGTCAGGGATTCCCTGCCTGCGGGTGTGTCCGAGTGCTGGGAGGTCGACGTCACGGACGACCGGGGCATGGCCCGGGCAGCCGCGGAGATCCGTGTGCGGCTCGGGCCTCCTTCCGTCGTGGTCGCCAACGCGGGAGTGGCCGAGGGAGGCCCGTTCGCCGAGTCCGATCCCACGAGCTGGCGTCGGGTGGTCGAGGTGAACCTGATCGGCAGCGCCGTCACGGCCCGGACGTTCCTCGATGACCTGTTCGAGACCCGGGGCTACTTTCTCCAGGTCGCGTCGCTCGCGTCCATCGGCACGGCCCCGATGATGAGCGCGTACTGCGCGTCGAAGGCGGGGGTCGAGTCGTTCGCCCACGCGCTGCAGGCGGAGGTGGCCCACCGGCGTGTGGGGGTCGGGATCGCCTACATCAACTGGACGGACACCGACATGATCCGCGACGCCGACGCGTACGCGGTGCTGCGGGAGCTACGGGGCCATATGCCGCCACCGGCGCGCAAGGTGTACCCCGTCGAGTACGTGGCCGGCCGGCTGGTCACCGCGATCGAACGGCGCCGGCCGTCCGTCTACGTGCCCCGCTGGCTGCGGTCGGCCCAACTCGTGCGCGCCGCGATGCCCCCTGTGGTGACGATGCTGTCGCGGCGTGAACTGCCTCGTCTCGCCGCCGAGCAGCCGTTCGAGGCCACGGGGCTGCTCGGTGCCGGCGGCCGGGCCGACCAGGCCGGCTCCCGCCCTCCGCGCCGTTAGAGCCTCCCGTTCGGACCATGCCGGGCTCGCGGGCGCGGCCGGCCGGGAGCGGCGGGCCCACCGACGTGACCGCCGGGGTCGGCGTCGGTGGCCTCGTGCCACGGACCGGCTCACCGCCCGACCGGGGCCGCCCGACCGGGGCCGCCGGCCGGACCGGCTCACCGGCCTCGCACGGGCGCGCCGTCGGGAGCGCGCCCGAGGTGACATACCGCCATGCCGCCCACGCCGCTGGGCCGGTGGAGTGACTGTCCTCCGGGACCGACCCCGTAACGGGAAGGAATCAGCGCATCCACACAAGGGCACCCGGCAGAAGCACTGGTGTGCAGGTGACCGAGAGTGAGAAGAGGTTGTGTATGTGGGGACTCGGGCCCACCGTGGCCGAACCGACCGGGCCCGTCGACGGTCCGCTCACGGCTCTCGACACCGTCCGCGCCGTCGAGGCGGAGCTCGGGCACGTCCTCGACGAGGAACTGTGCCGGGCCCGTGACGTGGACCCGCTGTTCGCGCGTGACGTCGCCGGCCGGGTCACCGCGTTCGTCCGGCGGGGCGGGAAACGGCTGCGCACGGCGTTCGCGTGGTGCGGCTGGCGGGCGGCGGGCGGCTCGGGCGACGCGACGGCGCTCCTGCGGACGGGAGTCGCGCTCGAGCTGGTGCAGGCATGCGCTCTCATCCACGACGACGTCATGGACGGTTCGCCGCTGCGCCGGGGCGCGCCCGCGGTGCACGTCGACCTCGCCGCCATGCACCGCGCCGCGCGGATGACGGGTCCGCCCGAAGCGTTCGCGGCATCCGCCGCGGTACTCGCCGGTGACCTGGCCCTGGTCTGGGCGGACGATCTGCTGACCGAGACGGCGCTCGGCTCACCGTACGGCCCGCAGCTGTACCGCGAGTGGCGGGCGATGCGCGGCGAGATGGTCGCGGGGCAGTACCGGGACATCCACGCGCAGGCCGCCGGATTGTCCGGTGTCGACGAGGCGGTGGGCATCGCCACGCTCAAGAGCGCCCTGTACACGGTCGAGCGCCCGCTGGCACTGGGCGCGTCCCTGGCCGGCGCCGACACGCAGACCCTGGACGCGCTGCGTTCCGCCGGGCGGTGTGCGGGGCTGGCCTTCCAGCTCCGCGACGACCTCCTCGGCGCCTTCGGCGACCCGGACCTGACGGGCAAACCGGCCGGTGACGACCTGCGGACCCGCAAGCTGACCTACCTGCTCGCCGTCGGCCTCCGGCTCGCGGAGGCCTCCGGGGACCGGGAGGCGGCCGACGTGCTCGGTCCGCACGCCTGCGCCCGTTCGGACGAGACCGTGGAGCGGATGAGGACGGCACTGGAGCGGACCGGTGCGTGGACGGTCGTGGAGGACAGGATCACGGAGCTGGCTGCGACGAGCCTGCGGCACTTCGCGGGGACCGGTGCGGACCCCGCCGTACGGCGGGAGTTCGCCGCGCTGGTCGAACGGGCGTCGGGCGTCGCTCCGGAGCGGACCGGTGAGGCCGCGTGAGAACCGTGCCGGGGGCGACGGATCACGTCGTCGTGGTGGGTGCCGGGCTGTCCGGCCTCGCGTGTGCCCTGCATCTGCTGGGGGCGGGCCGCCGGGTGACGGTCGTGGAGCGGGACGCCGGTCCGGGCGGCCGGTCCGGCCGGGTGCGCCTGGGCGGCTACGAGGTGGACACCGGTCCCACGGTGCTGACCATGCCGCACCTGGCCGACGAGGCCTTCGCCGCCGTCGGCGACAGCCTCGCCCGGCACGTCGAGCTGACGGCCCTGCACCCGGCCTACCGGGCGTGCTTCGCGGACGGGACGTCGCTCGACGTCCACACCGACGGCGAGGCCATGGAGGCGGAGGTGCGGCGGTTCGCCGGACCGGCCGAGGCGGCGGGCTACCGCGGGCTGCGGGAATGGCTGGAGCGGTTGTACCGGGCGCAGATGCGCCGGTTCATCGACACGAACTTCGACTCGCCCTTCCAGCTCCTGCACCCCGACCTGGCCCGGCTGGCGGGGCTGGGCGGCTTCGGACGGCTGGACCGCCGCATCGGCCGCTTCCTCTCCGACCCCCGGCTGCAACGTGTCTTCTCGTTCCAGGCCCTGTACGCCGGGGTCGCCCCGGCCAGGGCCCTCGCGGCCTACGCGGTGATCGCCTACATGGACACGGTGGCCGGTGTCTGGTTCCCCAAGGGCGGCATGCACGCGCTGCCCCGCGGCATGGCGGACGCGGCGGCCGGCGCGGGTGCCGACTTCCGCTGGTCGTCCGAGGTGACCGCGCTGGAGCGCTCGGCCGGACGGGTGCGTGCCGTACGGCTGGCGTCGGGCGAGCGGATCGGCTGCGACGCGGTGGTGCTGACCTGCGAGCTGTCCACGGCGCACCGGCTGCTGGGGCGTGCCCCGCGGCGCCCGGTGCGGCTGCGCCACTCGCCGTCCGCCGTGGTCCTGCACGCGGGGACCGACCGGACCTGGCCCGGTCTCGCCCACCACACCCTCTCCTTCGGCGCGGCCTGGGAGCGCACCTTCCACGAGCTGACCCGCTCGGGCCGGCTGATGAGCGACCCGTCCCTGCTGATCACCCGGCCGACGACGCACGATCCCGCGCTGGCCCCGCCGGGCAGGCACCTCCACTACGTGCTGGCCCCGTGCCCGAACACCGCCGTCGGGCCCTCGGCCGCCGCCTGGCGGGAGCTGGGTCCGCGCTACCGCGACAGCCTGGTCGCCGAGCTGGAGCGCCGGGGTCTGGACGGGTTCGCGGACAGCGTCCAGGAGGAGATGCTGGTGACGCCCCTGGACTGGGCTGCGCAGGGGCACGCGGCGGGCAGCCCGTTCTCGGTCTCCCACACGTTCGCCCAGACGGGCCCGTTCCGCCCGCGCAATCTGGTGCGCGGCCTCGAGAACGTCGTGCTGGCCGGCTGCGGGACCACCCCCGGCGTGGGCGTGCCGACGGTGCTCATCAGCGGCAGGCTCGCCGCCGCGCGCGTCACCGGCGGCGTCCGCGGCGGTTCCGTCCGCACGGCCCGCACCCGCCCGGCAGCGCGCGTCGTACGCGCCGCCGCGACCCCGGCCGAGGAAGGCATCCATGACCCGTCGTGAACTGGACGCCGCCGGGATCACCGATCCCGCGCTGCGCGCCGCCTACATCCGTTGCAGACGGCTCAACGCCCGCCACGGCAGAACCTACTTCCTGGCCACCCGGCTGCTCCCGGTGGAACGCCGCTCCGCCGTGCACGCCCTGTACGGCTTCGCCCGCTGGGCGGACGACATCGTGGACGACCTCGACCGGCCCCGGGCGCCGAAGGAACGGGACCTGCTGCTGCGGCGCCTGGAGAGCGACCTCGCCCACGGGCTGCGTACCGGCGGCGGGGACGAGCCCGTGGTCCGGGCCGTGGCCGACACCTCCGCCCGGTACGACATCGAGCACACGCTGTTCGCCGACTTCCTGGCCTCGATGCGCAGCGACCTGCACGTCACCGACTATCCGACCTACACCGACCTGCGGGCCTACATGCACGGTTCGGCGGCGGTGATCGGACTGCAGATGCTGCCCGTGCTCGGCACGGTCACCTCGCGCGAGGAGGCGGCCCCGCACGCGGCGGACCTCGGCGTCGCCTTCCAGCTCACCAACTTCCTGCGCGACGTCGGCGAGGACCTGGACCGGGGCCGCGTCTACCTGCCGGCGGAGCTGCTCGCCGCCCACGGCGTGGACCGGCCCCTGCTGGAGTGGAGCCGCCGCACCGGGCGCCGCGACGCGCGGATCCACGAGGCGCTCGTCGCCGCCGAGGCCATGACCAGGAAGGTGTACCGGGCGGCGGAGCCGGGCATCGCCATGCTCGACCCGCGGGTGCGCCCCTGCATCCGTACCGCGTTCGCCCTCTACCGCGGCATCCTCGACGCGATCGCGGACCAGGGGTACACGGTGCTGCACCGCCGGGCGGTGGTGTCGCGCGGGCGCCGTGCGGCCACGGCCGCCGCGGGCGCCGTCCACATCATGCGGGCGCGGCGGCGCGCCCGCGCCGCGGACGGGGTGCCCCGTGCGTCCCGCGCGGCACTCCGGGGGAAGGGATCCGTGCGGTGAGGGAGCGAACGAACCGGACCGGCTGGACACCACCGTTGCGACGGCGGCGCGGGTCCGGCTGGACGGAACAGACGCCGACCTGGCGGGAGGCGCGCCCCGCGCTGATCGCCGACGTCCTCAAGCGGGCGTCCGCCCGTCCGTCCGGGAACTGGTTCGTCGTCGGTGCCTCCCGGGACGTGCGGGCCGGTGACCGCCCGTACGGCAGGACGGTGGGCGGGGTCGAGGTCGTGCTGTGGCGGTCGGACACGGGCGAGCTGCACGCCGGTCCGGGGGCCTGCCCGCACCTGGGCGCGCCCCTGCGCGACAGCCGGGTGGTGTGCGGCACGCTGGTGTGCCACTGGCACGGACTGGCCCTGGACGGCGGCCCGTTCGCCGGCTGGGACCCGTATCCCGTCCACGACGACGGCGTACTGGTGTGGGTCCGGCTGGACACGGTCGGCGGCGAGGAGCCGACGGAGCGTCCCGCGGTGCCGGTGCGGCCGGCCGCGGGCAGCGGGGTGGACGCCGTGTTCACGGCGGTGGGGCGGTGCGAGCCGCAGGACGTGGTCGCCAACCGGCTGGACCCGTGGCACGGCTCCTGGTTCCACCCCTACTCGTTCGTCGACCTGACGGTGGCCCGGCCGCCGCGGGGCGAGGGGGACGACGCCTTCGTCGTCGACGTCTCCTTCCGGGTGACCGGCGCACTGGTGGTGCCGGTCCGGGCGGAGTTCACCGCTCCCGGACCGCGCACGGTCGTCATGCGCATCACCGAGGGCGAGGGGACCACGTCCGTGGTCGAGACCCATGCCACGCCGCTGACCGGCGAGGCCGACGAGCGGCCGCGGACCGCCGTGGTCGAGGCGGTCGTCGCGGCCTCGGACCGGTGGGGTTTCGCGCTGGCACGGGCCGCCGCGCCCGCGCTGCGCCCGTTGATGCGCCGGACGGCCGGCCGGCTGTGGCGCGACGACCTGGCGTACGCGGAGCGGCGCTGGGCGCTGCGCAGCACCGGACGGTTTCCGGGGTGAGCGGCCGGTGAGAGCGGGTGGGGGCGGGTGGTGCCACTCGCCCTCACCGGCAGCTCGTGCGCCCCGCCCGGGCACGCCTCCTCACGAGACCCGGCCTCAGAGCCCCGAACAAAATGGGCGCCCGATCAGCTCGCGGCGTCCGGTGCGGGCGATCGCAAAGCGCCGGAAGGTGTCCTCGTAGCGGAGCTGCTAGGGCCTTTTGGCAACGCGGCTGGGGGTCCCCCTGCTCGAAGAGCTTGGGGGGTGCGTGCCGAACGTCGCGAGCCGGGCGCCCATTTCGTTCGGGGCTCTCAGCGGCCGGCGAGGGCGCCGAGTGCCCGCAGCGCGGGTGAGCGGCCCGACCGGGGGACCGTCCACAGCACTTGCCCCCGGACGCCCCGGTCGCCGAGCAGGGTGTTGGCCGCCAGGAAGCCGGTGGTGGCGGCGCGTTCCATCAGGGCCACGGGCAGGTCGCAGCGGATGGCGTCACCGGCCAGGGCCACCCGGGGGTCGGGAGTGCGGACGGTGGGCCGCCGGGAGTGGGTGCCGACCGGGAAGAGCGGGCAGTCGGCGCGCCGTTCGTGACGGGCGTCCACGATCCGCGCCGTCCGGGTCTCCGGGTAGACCCGGTGCAGGCTGTCGATCAGCCGGCTCTGCACCGCCTCGGGCTTCGCGTCGGCGGCGTAGGCGTGCAGTTCCACGACCGAGCCGCCGGTACGGGCGGCCCACCGGGCGGCTTCGCCCTCGTAGCGTTCCAGGACGCTGATGTTGTCGAGGCCGTCGTAGCCGCTGGTGCCGAGGAATCCGGCGCGGTGGGCGTGGACCGGCCGGTCGAGCCAGAGCCGGGAGACCGTGAAGGGCGGGGCGGTGCGCAGGGCGGCGATGTCCTCGCGCCAGGCGGGGGTGCCCAGACCGGGTGACGCCGCGACGAGGCCGCGCAGGGCCCCGGGGTCGAGGGCGAGCACCACCGCCTCGTGACGGTCCGCGGTGGTGCCGGTCCGCACCTCCACTCCCCCGTCGTCGCACGGGTGGACGCCGTGCACGGGTGTGCCGGTGCGCATGTGGGCCCCGAGCCGTTCCAGGTAGTCGCCGAGCGGCTCCCACAGGGCCTGGGGGAAGGGCTCGTTCGGTACGTCGAAGAGCAGGCCCTCGGCGGAGCCGAGGAAGTAGATGTGGAACATCAGCAGGAGTTCCGCGGCGGACAGTTCGCGCGGGTCGGCGAAGAAACTGCGCGAGAACACCTCGAACGCCAGATGGTGCGCGGCTTCGGGGAAGCGGACGCGTTCCAGGAAGCGGGTCGCGCTCAGGGAGTCGAAGCGCTCGTAGACCTCGGGCACCCGGACGTCGAGGAGGGGCAGCGCGGCCCGGGGGTCCATGGCGGTGAGGTCGCGCCAGCCGAAGGTGGGGCTGAGGGCGACGAACCCGAGGGCGCTGAACGGTGGTGTGCGCGGGACGCGGGCGAAGCTGTCGGTCAGCCCTCCGCTGTGCCGTAGCGGGTAGTCGGGCAGCGGACTGAGACGGTCGAGCGCGGGATCGGTACGCCGCAGAAGGCCGCGCAGGTTGTAGTACTGGCGGAAGAAGGCGTGGAAGCCGCGGCTCATGGTCGCCTCGCTGCCGTCGGCGAGGCGGGTGCGCCATCCCGCGAGACGTCCGCCGAGCGACTCCTCCCGTTCGTAGAGGGTCACGCGGGCGCCTCGTTCGGCCAGGAGGGTGGCCGCCGCGAGACCCGCGATCCCCCCGCCGATCACGGCGACACCCGGTGCGTCCGCACGGGCGAACCGGTCCCGGCCGGGCGCGGGCATCAGGACTTCGGCCTTGCGGTCCCGGCCCCGCCGGGCGGCACGGTGCGCACTGCTCATCGGTCGTCCTCCGCTGTCGTGGCGGAGCCGTTGCGGGCGAGGAAGGTGTACGTGATCCCGGTCTGCCAGCCGGCGAGGGGAACGGTCCGCACCCCGGTGAAACCGGCGCCGGTGAGCCGGTCGGCGAAGCCGGGGGCGGTGTCGAAGTCGAGGACGCTGCGCCACAGGTGGTGGTGGAGGGCGTGGTGGCCGCCGAGGGCGCCCGCGGGGATGATCACGGTCCGGCACACGGCCGTCCACAGGGCGCGATGGGCCACGGAACCGCTGAGGCTGTACTCGTGGACGGCGAGGCGCCCGCCCGGTCGCAGCAGACTCCGGACGGCGGACAGAACACCGTCCGGGTCGGTGACGTTGCGCAGCAGATAGGCGGCGAACACCGCGTCGTACGGCCCCTCCCCGGCCGTGGCCACTTCCTCGGCCGTCAGGTGCCGGAAGCGCACCCGGGCCGGCCACGGTTTGGCCCGTGCGCGCCGGAGCATTCCCGGCGAGGCGTCGACGGCCGTGATCCGGGCGTGGGGCGCGGCCCGCAGGAGGGCCCGGGTGGAGGCGCCCGTCCCGCATCCGAGGTCGAGGAGGTGCAGCCCGGCCCCGCCCCGGGGCAGCCGCAGCCGTCGCGCCGAGCGCAGGAGGTCGGTGCGGTAGCCGGGGCTGAGGGCCGTGAGGCGGTCGTAGGTGTACGACGCGTGGTCGAAGGCGCGTGCCAGGTCACAGTCGCGCAGCAGTGTCATCGCCGGCTCTCTCCGATGCGTGGGGCGGGGTGGGTACGACGGGACAGGAAAGGGACTTCGACGGCGGTCCGGAGCATGGGGCCGATGGGGGTGCGCAGGCCGATGCCCCACTCCTCCCGGGGTGAGGTGCCGCCGTCGAGGAAGCGCAGCAGCCGTTCCGGCGGAACGCGGCGGAACAGGCCGGTGAAGAAGCCGGGGCCGTCGACCCGCCCGGTGTCCAGGGCCCGCAGCAGGACGGCGTCCATGGCCAGGGCCCGCCGCCCGTGCGGTCGGGGCACGAGGGCCCGGCCGTCGCGCAGGGCGGCGGCGATGGCCCGGCTCTGCCGTTGCACGGCGGCGAAGGTGTAGCCGGTGGCCGGGCGGGTGGCGCCGCCGGCCGTCCCGATGCGGAAGACGGCACTCCCGGCGCGGCGGGGGAAGCGTGCGTCGGTCATCGGGATGACGCCCTGTTCCGCCGATTCGACGGTGAACGCACCGAGTTCCAGGATCTCCCGGCAGTAGTGGCCCAGGGCCGCCTCGTACGCCGTCGTGGTCAGGGGAGTCCGGGAGAACTCGGTGTACTCGACGAGCGCCCTGTCGGGCGCCAGCGGCAGTACGTAGCCGAAGGCGAGCCCGTGGCGCGGCTGCGGCACCCGGAAGTCCATCAGGTCGGCGACCTCGGGATCGAACCGGTCCGTGTCCGTGCGCACGAACCAGCCGCGGAAGTGCTGGAGGAGTTGGGTCCGGGCGGGGGGCAGGGCGGGCAGGGGGCGGGAGTCGAACACGTGGCGGGCGCGGAGGGTCAGCGTCCGTCCGTCGGGTGCCGTGCACCGGACTTCCGCTCCGTCGGCCGTGTCGCACACCGTGTCCGCCGTCGCGCGCAGGACGCGGGCGCCGGGCGAGCCGTCCAGGCGGGAGTAAGCCAGCCGTTCGAACGCCGTGGAGCGGAGCATGCGGTAGCGCAGCGGGGACGGGTCCACGGTGATCCGGTCGCCGTCGGCGCCGTGGATCCGCAGCCGGGACCAGGAGGCCGCGACCGCTTCGTCGAAGTCGCCGGCGCCGTCGTCCCAGTAGCACCAGGTCCGTTCGGGCGGGCGCCGCGGGCCGTCCGGTGGTTCCACCAGGGTCACGGTGGTGGAGGTGGTCGCCGTCAGGTGCTGCGCGAGGCTGAGTCCGGACGCCCCTCCGCCGACGATGACGACATCGGACGCCGCGTCGGGGGCGTCGCCGCGGCGGCTCACCGGGCGCGCCGTTCGACGACGGGTGTGCCGTCCGGGGCGGTGCGCAGCAGTTCGGCGTCCGCCTCCATCGCGTCGGCGACGGCGGCGACGACCCGGCGGGGGTCGCCGCCTGGGGGCAGGGGCGGGGCGGTGCCGGCGACGGGCCGGTCGGCGAAGCCGGTGTCCAGGTGTCCGGGCCGGATGTCCAGGACCCGGATGCCGGTGGTCCGCGCCTCGCGGCGCGCGGCGGAGAGCCAGGCGCTCAGCGCGGCTTTGGAGGCGCTGTAGTCGGCCATCCCCGCCTGCGGGCGCTCGGCGACCACGCCGGTGAAGGCGGCGATCAGGGACCCGGGGGCCATGAGGGCGAGCGCGGCGCGGAAGAAGGCGGCGGGTGCGAGGACGTTGACCGCCGTCAGATGCTCCGCGATCTCGTCACCGAGCCCGGCGGCCCGGCCGAAGGCGACCGCTCCGAAGGCGGTCACGACCGCGTCCAGCCCGCCCAGGGCATCCGCCGCACCGTGCACGGCGCGGGCACAGGAGGCGGGGTCGTACGCGTCGAAGAGGAGGGCCGGAGCGCCCGGGTACGCCCGGGCGGCCTCGGCGAGGCGGGCCGGGTCGCGTCCCGTGAGCGCCGGGCGCGCTCCACGGCCGGCCAGTTCCGCGGTGAGGGCACCGCCGAGGACGCCGGTGGCTCCGGCCACCAGCACGCGCGCGCCGTTGATGTCCACGTCTCACTCCCGGTCGCAGGGACAGGCCGGCGGCGCTGCGTGCCGCGCTGTGGGTTCCGTGGGCCGGCCGCCGGTGGATGCGCCGGGCACGGTCCGGTCCGGGTCAATCGAGCGCCAGGTCGTTCAGCGCCTCCCGGGCGGCCCGGGTGCCCGAGGCCAGCGCGCCCTGCACGGATCCGGTCGCCCGGTGGTCCCCGCAGACGTACCGGCCCGGTGCGAAGCGCGTCGTACGGCTCAGCGGCCAGGGCGGCTCCATCACGGGCAGCGCCCCGGCCACGGTGTACACGCCGACCTGCTGCCAGCCGCTGGTGTCGGTGCCGTAGAGCTCGGACAGGCGCCGGCGCACCGCCCCGTCGTCCCCGGGCCGGTCGGGGCCCAGGACGGAGCTGGAGATCAGCGCGGTGCCGGGCGGGGCGTAGGTGGGCGTCACCTCGGTGAGGACGCAGGTGTTCAGCACCGCCCCGGTGCTGTCCACCAGCAGGGTCGGCTCGGCCAGGGGGGTGTGCGCGGCGGCATGGTAGTACGTGGTGACGGTACGGCCTTCGGGCACGGCCAGGCCGGGCAGCAGACGGGCCGCGGTGGCGGCGTCCGTCGCCACCACGACGGACCTGGCCGGCAGCTCGCGGCCGTCCTCCAGGAGAACCCCCGCCGCGGTGAGCGCGGTGACCGGTGTCTCCAGCCGCAGGACGCCGTCGGGCAGGCCGTCGGCCAGCTGGGCGGGGACGGCGCCGATGCCGTCGGCGGGCAGGCAGAGCGTTCCCCGGACCATGCTGCGCCAGACCAGGTGGAAGAAACGGGCGGAGGTCTCCAGCCGGTCCTCCAGGAACACGCCGGACAGGAACGGCCGCAGAATCTCGGTGACCGTCCCGGCCGACAGCCCGGCGCGGGACAGTGCGGCGGCGGTCGAGCCGTCCGGACGCCGGGTGAGAAGTCCGGCGGGCAGAAGGGCGTCCCGCGCGGTGAGCGCCGCCATCGCGGCCAGGTCGCGGGCCGGCAGGGCCCGTCCGGGCAGCAGTGTCCCCGCCGACCTCGGCCGCCGGGTCGGATCGGCGAGGTGGACGGGGCCCGTCGAGGTGTGCGCGGTGATGCCCGGTGTGAAGGGCCTCAGCCGCAGACTCCGCAGGTCGAGGCGTCGCTTCACCTGGGGGTAGGAGGTGTTGAACACCTGGAATCCGCGGTCGAGCCGGAATCCGTCCCGCCGGTCGGTGCGCATCCGGCCGCCCACGCCGTCGGACGCCTCCAGCAGGGCCACCCGCCGTCCGGCACGGCACAGGTCCAGCGCGCAGGCCAGGCCGGCGAGACCTGCTCCGACGACGACGGCGTCCGGAAACCCGTGGTGCCGAGTGTTCATGTTCCTCTTCCTCCGCCGCTCGATTCCCTCTGCGCCGAGGGCCGGTACTCGTCCTGGGGCGCGCGCTTCGGCCCGCGCCGCCGCACCCGTCCCGCCTCGCCCGCCACGCGTGCGGAACGTGTCGTCGGCGGGCGCCGTGCGCGGTGGCGGGTTCCACCGCGTGCCATGTCCACCCGAGCACGTCGCGTCCGGCGGGGCCAGGCGCCACCACGACCCGGTACCCGCCGAGCCCGCCGGATCACCTGAGCGCGACCGACTCCACCGCCGTGACCGCCTCCGCGAGCCCCGACGGACGCGGCAGTCCCTGCACGGTCTGCCCGGCCCAGCCGGGTCCCAGCGTGAGGACGACCGGCTTCCTGCGCGCGCCGCGCACCCCCCATTCCATCGCGGCCACATGCTGGGCCAGGGGTCTGCTCGCGGTGGTCCGCGACTGGGCCCACAGCCCCACCGCGGCCGGCCCGGTCCTGCGTACGGCGGCCACGAGCGACTCGACGGGCAGCGCGCCGCCGAACATGCGTACCGGGAGGCCCCGTTCGGCCAGTGCGGCGGCGAGCACCTCCAGCGGCAGCGTGTGGTTCTCCGCGGGCACGCAGGCGAGCACCGTGGTGGCGCCGGGCCGGTCGGCGGCCACGGGCGGGGCGTGGCGCCGCAGCGCGCCGGAGACGTGCCAGGACAGGAAGTGCTCGACCTCGACGTATCTCTCGCCCGAGTTCTCCCACTTGCGGCCGACCGCCTGCAGCGTCGGCACGATCACCTCGGTCCAGGCGGTGACCAGGCCGTATTCCTCCATCGCCGTCCTCAGCAGTTCGTCGAGGGCGGCGGCGTCCAGGCGCAGGGCCGCGCGCGCGACTCCTCTGCACTCCTGACGCACGTCGCCCAGCCGGAGACCGGAGCCGGCCCGGCTGCGTCGGCGGGCGGCCGGCGCCGGAGGGGGAGCGGTGCCCTCCCGGGGCGCGGGCGCGTCGGGCATCACCGCGTCGAGCGCCAGCTGGGCGGCCTCGGCGGGTGGCAGTCCGGTCGCCGTCAGCGCGCACATCCGCTCCAGCCGGGCCACGTCCGCGTCGGTCCAGCGGCGGTGCCGGCCACCGGTGTGCGCGGTGGGGCCGAGACCGTAGCGGCGGTCCCACGTCCGGACGGTCGTGGGTGCCACCCCCAGACGCCGCGCCACCTCACCGGTGGTCAGCCCGCCGCCACGCGGCGCGCTCCCGCTCTCCTCGACGTCTCTGTTCGGGCCCACACTTCCCTCTTCCGACGCACAATCGACGCATGTTGTTTGCGTCGTTTTGGCTCTCCACACTGTAGTCCAGGCACTCGGTCAGGGCGCGCGTGCCGACCGGCGGGCGTGACAGTCGGCCTTCCGCCCCGCACAGGACGCACGCAGGAGGAACAAGGCCATGAGCACGAAGACACGGTCCACCGCTGTCCGCCCCGCGGCGGCGGACGAAGCGCTGTACGAGAGCGAACTGGCCCGTGGCCTGCGCGCCGCGGACGAGAACGCGTTCGCGGCGGTCTACCGGCGCTGGGGATCGCTCGTCCACACGATGGCCACCCGTTCGCTCGGCGACACCTACGAGGCGGACGACGTGACCCAGCAGGTGTTCCTCGGCGCCTGGCGCGGACGGGACGGTTTCCGTCCGGAGCGGGGCCCCCTCGGCGCCTGGCTCGTCGGCATCACCCGTCGGAAGATCGTCGACGCCCTGGCGGCCAGGACGAAACGCCTCACGCTGGTCGACTCGGTGGCACACGACGCCGGCACCCGGCCGCACGAGGAGCCGCCACCGGACGAGGTCCTGGACCGGGTGCTCCTGGTCGACGCCCTGTCCCGGCTGCCGCGCGCCCAGCGCGAGGTGCTCTGCATGGCCTTCTACGAGGACCTGACCCAGGCCGAGATCGCCGAGCGGACCGGCATGCCCCTGGGCACCGTGAAGAGCCACGCGCGTCGTGGTCTGCTCCGGCTGCGCCAGGGCATCGAGCAGGGCCGCGCCGACGACACCGCCGCGTAGGCGGACCGGAACACCGGTGCCGGACGCATCCGCATCGGCGCCCCCACGCGAAACGGATACGAGACCCCGCGACCGGCGGAATCCTCACCGAAGGAATGATCCTCATGACTTCCCGGACCTCTCGGACCTCCCTCACCCTCGCCGCCTCGGCCGGAGCCTGCGCCCTCGCCCTCGGCGTGGCCGCGCCCGCCCTGGCGGCCCCCGCCGCCGACAGTGAGGACACCGCCATGGTGTCCGTCTTCCACGGCGTTCCCGGCCTGACCGTCGACGTCTACGCCAACGGTGACGAACTGCTCGGCGACTTCGAGCCCGGCACGGTGACCGACCCGCAGTCCCTCGACGCCGGCACCTACGACATCCAGCTCTTCGAAGCCGGCCAGGGCCCCGACGGCACCCCGGCCGTCGAGAAGAAGATCGAGGTGCCCGCGGGAGCGAACGCCACCATCGCCGCTCACCTCTCCGCCGACGGCAAGCCCCAGCTGACGGCCTTCGTCAACGACGTCTCCAAGGTCGACGCGGGCAAGGCACGACTGACCGTGCGTCACGTCGCCGCCGCCCCGGCCGTGGACGTCCGAGCGGGCGGGCAGCCCGTCTTCAAGGGGCTGGAGAACCCCGAGGAGGACACCACCGTGGTCGACGCCGGCACCGTCCCGGCCGACGTGGTGCTCGCCGGCACGGACACCGTGGCGATCGGCCCGGCCGACCTGAATCTGAAGGAGGGCACCGGCAACGTCGTCTACGCCTGGGGCAGCGCCGCGGACAAGAACCTGGCGCTGGCGACCCAGACGCTCGGCGGCATGGAATCCGTGCCGAACGGCGTCGACGCGGGCGGCAGCGGCGCCGCGGTCGCCTCGAACTCCTCCGACCAGTGGGTGGCCTGGGCGGCCGCGGCCGGGACGGCGGCGCTGGCGGGCGTCCTGGTGGCCCGCCGGGCCGCGGGCCGGCGTGGGTGACACCGCGCGACGGCTGACCGGTCTCGTCATGGCGACCGCCGCTCTGGCGGCGGTCGCCACCCTGCGCGCCGGGCCCTCGGACCAGGGGACCCCACCGCCCGACTTCGGGCCGGCGGCCCCGGCACGGGCGGCCGCCGCGAGTGAACTCCCCGGCGCCACCGAGCCGTCGCCGCCTCCCACCCCGCGCGGCGAACGGCGGGAGGCGCCACCGGAGCGCGTCCTGGTGGGCGACGTGGGCCTGGACGCCCGGGTCCGGCCGGTGGGCGTCACCGAACAGGGCGCGATGGCCATTCCGGGGGATCCCGCCGTCGCCGGCTGGTACCGCTTCGGTCCCGCGCCGGGAAGCCCTCGGGGGTCGGCCGTGCTCGTCGGACACGTGGACGGCGACACCGGTGCGCTGGGCGAGTTCGCCGCACTCTACGACGTGCGGCCCGGGGCCCGGGTCGAAGTGCGGCGCGCCGGCGCCGGGTCGGCGGTCTACCGCGTCGTCGCGCGTGCGACGGTACCGAAGGACGGCCTTCCGTCCTCGACGTTCCGGCGGACCGGTCCCCCGGTTCTCACCCTCGTCACCTGCGCGCCCCCGTTCGTCCCCGAGGCGGGCGGCTACCAGGCCAACCTGGTCGTCACAGCGGAGCCTCTCCCTGCCTGAGACCGGGCCGGTACGCGCGGACAGGACACGGAGCACAAGATCAGGAGGGTACGTGGCACACGTCGAGCCCGCGCACCTGGTGGAACTGGCACTGGGCAACGGCGTTTCGAGCGACGACGCCGACGCCCTGCGGCACATCGCCCTGTGCCGCACCTGCCGGGAGGAGCTGACCCTGATGGCCCGGGTCGTGGTCGCCGCGCGCGGCGTGGAGGAGGCCGACCTGCCGGTCGCGCCCCCGCAGCGGGTATGGCGGCGGATCGCGCAGGAGGTGTCCCGGACCGGGGAGGCGGCCCCGCCACCGGTCGTGGAGCCCGTCCACCGGCCTCGTGCGGTGGGGGGAGCCGGACGTCGCGCCGTCCGCTCCCCGTGGACCGGCACCCGAACGAGCCGCCGGGTGCTGGGTCTTCTCGTCGGAACCGCCGTCGTCGTCCGGTGGTCGGTACGGGCCCGTTCGGCGCGGCGAGCCGGCCGCGGCGGCTGACCCGCAGCCGGTCGTATCGCGGTCGTGTCTCGGTCGTGCGGAACGGATCCACCCGCCGGGCGGACGATGACGCCCGCCGGTTCCGCCGCGGACCGGCTTGGCCTCGGCGGGTCCGGCGCCGAAGAGGGCGCGGCCGGCCCGGGTGGACGCCCGGCGCGGTCAGGGCTGGGTGCGTGCCTGGTCCGCCGCCTGCTCCGCGGCTCCGCTCTCCGTGGAGGCACCGCGGGTGCTGAGCCGTCCGCCACTGGATTCCAGGTGTGCGCGGACGAACCACTGGAAGAGTTCCAGGCCGCGCAGCTGCTCGATGAGCATGTCCTGGGTGACCGGGTCGGACGTCTCGGTGGCCTGCATGGCCTCCCGGTGGTCCTTGATGACGGAGGTGTACACGAGGTCGAGAGCCCCGAGGTGCTCGATGGCTTCGGCACGGCCGATCGAGTAGTCGTCCCAGGTGCGCTGGTTCACCAGCGCCCCCGGGGTGCCGTCGGGTTCTCCGCCGAGGGTGGAGATCCGCTCGGCGAGGTCGTCGGTCATGGAGCGGACCTGGTCGACCTGGGGATCGATCATCTCGTGCACGGCGATGAAATGCGGTCCGACGACGTTCCAGTGAACGTGCTTGAGGGTCAGGTGGAGGTCGTTGAGGGAGTGCAGACGCATCTGCAGCATCTCGATGATTCCCCGGCTGTCCTGGGTGCTCATTCCTGGCACGGTGTACGAGATGTCCGACGGCTGTGACGGCATGGCGGTACTCCTTGTGCGATCGGATGCCGAGACGACCACACAAGCACTGGTCGTCCCGATCCCGGCGCTCGACCGCCGCCCGTCCCCCTCAAGTCACCGGTTCGGGGGAAGGCGCACGGGAAGCCCGCGGCCGCCCGCGGCGCGAGCGCCCCGTCGGCGGTCGTGCGCCCCTTGCGGCCCCCGGGTGTCCGTCCGGTCCCACACCTGCCCTCAGAAGAGCACCGACACCGGCAGCGGGTGTCCGTAGGTGTTCAGGCCGCAGGCCTGGTGGACCATGCTGGTCGGATGAGGATGGCCACTGCTCTTGACGGTGGCGAGGGTGCCGAACCGCTGCGTGCCGAACGGGTGGGAGAGCGCTTCCTCGGACCACGGGCGCGGTGCCGGGCGGTCTTCAGTCATGCGGCGGTCAACGCCCGTGGCGGGCCGAGGTGTTCCCGGGCTGCGACCGGGCGTTGACCGAAGCGTGGCCGGCGGGCGGCGGGCGATTACCTGACGCGACGCATGAAGTCCTTCGGGCTCAGGGCGCGTTCGACGATGCGGGTGTCGCCGATCCAGCCGTAGAAGCCCTGCCCGAACTTCTCGGCGAACTGGGTGCCGCCGATGACGAACGGCTTGCCGAGCGTCTCGATGCCGGTGGCGGGCTGGGCCGGGTTGCGGGCGATCTTCGAGCCGTCCACGTACATCACCGTGCGTCGTCCGTCGTTGACGACGGCGATGTGGGTCCACCGGCCGACCGGCAGCGTGTGGCTCCAGGAGGTGGGGTCGGCGTCCTGTACATCGGGGTAGAGGACGAACTGCAGGAAGCGCTCCGGCGAGACGTTCAGACTGCAGGTGGGCTCGTCCTCGGACCAGCCCGTGGTCTTGCCGGCGTCCCCGTTGCGGCCCTCCCAGCTGAGGATGCCCATCCAGGCGTGGTCGCCCTCGAACGGGTCGGGGAGTTTGATGAAGGTCTCGATGGTGAAGCCGGACCGGAACTTCGAACTGTTCAGCGGCGCCGTGGACTTCGTGGTCAGCACGGCCCCGCGGTCCGGCGCCTTCCCGCCGTCGAACCGCAGGCTGGCGTGCGCGGGCTGACCGTCGTGGTGGTCGGCGGACCAGGTGACGACGTCGGCGGCGCTGTCGTGCAGCAGCCGTACGGCCAGGTCGTTGCCGTTCCCGGTCAGGTCACGGACCACCGTCCCGGCGGGCACCGGGGAGCCGGGACGTCCGGCGCCGGACGGGCCGTCGGCGTCGAACCGCCAGTAGGCCACCGTGCCCCTCGGCATGACCCGATGCGCGGGCCGCGGCTTGGGGGGAACGACGGGGGCGAAGCCCTCGAATCGTCGGGCGAAGTCGATGTCGAGGCTGAACCGGTCTGTGGAGCCGGTCAGTTCGAGGTTCTCCGCCTCGAGCGGAGTCCGCTTCCTCGGATCACGGGCGAGGAACCAGGGGGCGAAGGTCTGCACGTCGATGGTGTCGCGCACCAGGTCGAAGGCGTACAGCCGGATCATGCCGGCGCCGCCGTAGTAGCGGTCCTGGTAGTTGGTGATGTGGACGTGCACGTCGTGGCCCGCGTCGTTGGTGAGCACCGTGCGGCCGGGCGGCCAGTAGTGGCCCCCCAGTGCGAGGAAGATCTGGTCGTTGCCCCGGATGATGCTGTCCCACAGCCGCTGCCCGTTGCCGGACAGGTGCGCCTCGCCGTCGTCTCCTGCCGCGGCGATGTCGTGGGTGGTGAGGATGGCGGGGCAGGTGGGGTGCGCGTCGAGGACACCCTGCGCCCACGCGAGCCCCTTGTCCGACGCCCGCCAGTCGAGGGCGAGCACCAGCCACTCGCGGCCGGCGGCGCGCAGCACGTGGTAGCTGTTGTAGCCGTCGGGAGAGGCACCCCCGAACGTGGGCATCGGCCGGAAACGGCGGGGCCCGAAGGCCCGGAGGTACGCGCTGTCGCCGCGCTGGTCGTCACCCGAGGCGATGTCGTGGTTGCCGGCGAGGACGCTGTAGGGAACCTTGCCGTGCAGGGACCGGAAGGTGTCGGCGGCGAGTTCGATCTCGTCCTCGGTACCGTGCTCGGTGATGTCGCCGAGGTGTGTCATGAAGGCGATGTTGGCCTCGCCGCGCTCGGACGCCAGGTACCGGAAGGTCGCTCTCAGCGGCTCCGGGTCCGCGCTGTCGGCGTCGAACAGGTACTGCGTGTCGGGCAGCACCGCCACCGAGAAGCGTGGACTGTCCTCGTCGAAACGACCGCCCCGGGTACCGGTGCCGGTGCGGGGTGCCGCGTCCGCCGTCCCGGCCCCGGCCACCGACGCGGCGGCCCCGGCCGCGGGAACGACGACGGCCGCCTGCAGCAGAGACCGGCGCCCCGGCCCGGTGTGGTTCGTGTGCTCGTTCATACGATCTCCCTGTGCGCGAAGGAAGCGGTCCGCGAAGATCGTGAACGCAGAGGGCAAGCGCGGAACGAACCGTCCCTGAACACAGAACACACAGCACCGGTCCGGACCACCGAGCGGGCTCAGCGATGGGCGCGTCTCTCAGGAAATCAGCCAACTCCTGCACATAAGAAGCTACTTGTGCGCACCGTCAACTGCGTAGGCGATTACTTGAAGGCTCATGGCGCACAGGAACAACACCATGAAGACGGTGAAGGGCGCGATCCTCACCGTCCCCACGGCAAGGCCCATGACCAACGTGCCGGCACCCCACAACTGCGGGTGAACGGGGCGACGAACCCACCGAACGCTGACCCGTCCGGTGACGACGGCGTATGCGCCGCTGCCCGCACACAGCAACGCCAAAAGGACGGAGAAGAGCAGGAAGAACTGATCCACTGACAAACCCCCTGAGCTCCCGCCGGTCGGGATCATGGCTGATGGTAAGCGAGTGACTCACCTCATCAGCACGCTGGTCTCTGTCCTCGGCGTCCTCACCGGTGCACTGCTCCTTGCCGTCGGAGTCCACGAGTACCAGTCAGGCGTCTCCGTCGCCTGGCTCTGGGTAGGCGGGCTCGTCTTCCTCAGCTCTGTCCACGCCCTCGTGCGCGACGTCCGACGACTCCGACGGTCGGCTTGAGAAATCGCTTTGCCCAGGAGCCGGCGCTCGCGTCGGCTGGGCGGCATGGCTGAACTGCGTACCGATCGCCTGGTCCTCCGTCGTTGGCATGGCTCCGACATCGAACCGCGGGCGGCGATGAATGCCGATCCCGAGGTCCGGGAGCACTTGGGAAACCTGCTCACCCGCGAAGAGAGCGAGGCCCCCCATCGCCCGCTTCCAGGCCGAGTTCGACCAGCGAGGCTATGGGTGGTGGGCGGTCGAGGTGCGGGCCACGGGCGAGTTCATCGGCTTCGCGGGCTTGGATCAGGTGGACGAGGAGATGCCCTTCACCGGCGTGGAGACCGGCTGGAGACTCGCCCGCTCGGCCTGGGGTCAGGGCTACGCCACCGAGGGCGCACTGGCGGTCCTGGCCCATGGCTTCGACACTCTTGGGCTTCCTGAGATCCTCGCTGCCACCACGGCCGGCAATCTCCGTTCACAGGCGGTGATGCACCGGATCGGCATGACCCGGAACCCGGCCGACGACTTCGACGACCCCACCGCACCCGACGGCCCCCTGCGCCCGAACGTGCTGTACCGCATCACGCGCGGTGCGCCGCCGGAGTAAGCGATCGTTTCGGAATGAGGTCGGGAGCCGTATCCGGCAGATGACATCGCGGGCGAGTCGGAGAAGGAGCGCCGCTGCCTATGGCTCCGCCAGCGGATTGGGGATCGGGCGGTAGCGGGCCGACGCTCCGTCGGCGTGGGTCCAGCGCAGGAGGAGGTTGGTCTTGGCGGGGAGGGTGGGGGTGGTGAGGAGGGCCCGGGCCTCCGGGAAGGGGTGGCGGGAGAGTTCTTGGCGGGCTGCGGACCACGGGGCGAAGCCCGGATGGTGTTCGGTCAGGGCTGCTGCGATTTCCGTCAGGTGGTTGACGATCAGGCAGTAGACGAGGCGCTCCCAGCCCGCTTCCCTCGTCACCTCGGGGAGGAGTTTCACGCCTTCCGCGTCCCGGTACAGGGCCTGTACCGGCATGCCGTCGGTGTCGACGGCGATCAGGGTGTTCTGCAGGTGGGCCTCGACGACGACTCCGTGCCGGGCGAAGGCATTCAGCGCCGGGGGGACGACCTGGGCCAGGTAGGCCTCCCACCAGGCGGCGGGGGCGGTGGTGGTGGCGAGCGGGTTGCCCTCGTAGTCCTCGACCAGGGCTGCGGCGAGGTGCGGGGTCGTGCCGGGCAGCAGGTGGCGGTGCAGGCCGTCGCGGACCAGTACGGCCAGTTCTTCGAAGGCGAAGTCCGCGGTGCGGTACCCGCGGTCGCTGAGCCAGGCCGCGGGGGCGTCGGGGGTGGCCGAGGCGGCGAAGGCCTCGCCGGTGGCCTGGTCCGTTCTGCGAAGCTTCAGCAGGTCGTGGCGCCACAGGCGGCGGATGTCGTTGGTGATGCGCACGTCCAGGCTGAACTTCAGGAACAGGTCGTGGGCGGGTGTGTACACGGTGCGGATCGCGGCCGTGGGCCATACCGGGAACGCGGTCGTGCCGAGCCTGATCAGGCGGCCGTCGGCGAAGGCGGGGGCCAGGCTCCGGGCCGCGAGCTCCACCTGCCAGGGGTGGGCGGGCAGGAGGCGGTAGCCGGGCGGGGCGGTGCCCAGCCGGTCCAGGGACGAGGTGTCGCCCTCCTCCACCGCCGCGTCCTCGCGCAGTCCCAGCAGTGTCAGCGGGAAGCGGGCGTACGCCTCCGGTGCGTACGGCAGCCAGCTCGCCACGGGGCCGGCGCCGCGCGCCTTGGGGGCGGGGTGGTGGGGGTGGCCGGTGAGCAGGGACTGTTCGGAGCGCAGGTAGGGGTCGGTGGGTGGGGTGGCGCCTGCCCGTGCGGCGAGCAGCGCGGCCACCGCGTCGCGGCTGTCGGTCATCTCGGCCGGCAGTTCCTGGTTGGGCACGCCGGTGTGCCGGCGCAGCTCCTCGGCGACGAGTTTCACCAGTTCCGGGTGGCCGAGGCGGCTCCATGTGCCGTCCTCCGCGCGTACCTCGGGTGCGGTGGGGCGCCGGGTGCCGTGGACGCGTAGCAGGCGGCCGGTGCCGGGCAGGCGGTAGGTGCGGAGGGCATCCGCCTTGTGCACCCGGTCCTGTTCCCGGGCCTGTTCCCTGTTCCGGTCCTCGTCTGTGCTCTCGGCCGACACCGGGAGTGCGACCTCGCGCAGCAGGCAGTTCAGCAGCGGTGCGGCCGCGTACGCGTCGGCGTGGGCGGTCAGTCGGGCTTCCTCGTGGGCGCGGGAGGCCGCGTCGTCGTCTGCGGGCGGGGGCATGAGGTCCACGCGTTCCACTGTTTCCCTACGGTCTGTCCGGACGGAGACGATCAGTATGTCCGCGTGTCCGCCACGGACCGGCTGTTCGTTCCGCAGCACCTTTCGTACCCGAGGAGTTCGCCTGTGCACCGTCCCTCCCCCGTCGAGGCGGAAATGGCCGACGAGCTGGCCGCCGTACGGCCCGCGCTGGTGTCCCGGTACGCGGCAGCGCTGCCGGGTGCCCGCGCGGCCGTGCTGAGCCGGCTGTGGCGCGGTCTCGCGCACGATCCGCTGCCGTGGGTCGCGCGCCGGGTGCCGGACCGTGACGGGCTCACGCTGCGGCTGGCGGACGGCCGTCGGCTGCGCGGCCCGCGTCCGGATCCGTATGCGACCGCCGCGTACGTCACCGTCGTACGGCTGGACGGGGTGGCGTACGGCGATCCGGCACGGTTGATGGGGGAACTCGCCGTACCGCACTCGACCGCCTTCGCCGCCGAACTCGCACACAGTGTCGCCTCGTTGGCGCTGTCCCGGGCAAACGATCCGGGGGAGGACGGCGTGGGCGGATGGGACCGGGACCGGGACCAGGACTGGGAGTGGGAGCAGCGGGTGGTCGACGGGCATCCGTTCCATCCCAGCTGCCGTTCCCGGCCCGGTTTTTCGGTGGCCGACCAGCTGGCGTACGGGCCCGAGCACCGGCCCCTCGTGGAGTTGGGGCTGATTCCGGTGCCGGCCGGGGACTGTCTGGTGACGGGGGTATGGCCGGAGTGGCTGCGGGACGGGAAGCGGGTGGTGATCCCGGTGCATCCCTGGCAGGCGGCGCATGTGCTCAAGCGGGAGCCGTCGGGTCGGACGGCGGCGCGTCCGCTGATGGCGCTGCGGACGCTCGCGCTGCCCGACGGGCCGCATGTGAAGACGGCGTTGAGCGCGCGGCTGACGTCTTCGGTGCGGGACATCTCGCTCGGTTCGGTCGCCGCGTCCGCGGTGCTGTCGGAGTTCGGGGAGTCGATGGCGGCGCGGACCGGCGGGCTGCTGCACATCACCCGCACCCTGGGCGCCGCGGCGGCCGGTTCCGCCGATCTGGCGGCCGTGGTGCGCGAGTCGCCGCAGGAGTACGCGGCGGCCGGGGAGCGGGTGGTGCCGGTGGCGGCCCTGCCCGCGACCGGGCTGCCCCGCTCCCCCGCCTGGGTGGCCCGGTTCACGCGGCTCGCCCTGACGGTGGGGCTGCGACTGCTCGAACTGGGTGTGGCGTTGGAGGCGCACGGCCAGAACCTCCTGGTCGTGCTGTCGGCGGACGGGGAGCCGGTGCGGCTCGTCTACCGTGATCTGGCCGACCTGCGGGTCAGTCCCACGCGGCTCGCCCACCACGGCGTCCTGGCACCCGAGTTGCCCGCCCGCATGGTGACGGACGACGAACGGGTGCTGCGGCGCAAGGTGTTCGGTTCGCTGGTGGCGGGCGCGCTGGCCGGTACGACGGGTTCCGGCCCGGCGCTGCGGGCCGCGCTGGAGAGCGCCGTACGGGATCTGCCGCGCACCCCGGACCTGGCGGCGCTGTGCGGCGAGCCGTTGCCCGCGAAGGCGCTGACCCTGATGCGGCTTTCACCACGGGCGGCCGGGGACGAATGGGGGGAACTGCCCAATCCCCTTCAAGACGAGCGCCGGTAGAGCCGGACCCGGAGCCCCGCCTTTGGAGCGGGGCGTCCCCGGTCCATAGGATCCGGCGATGATCAGAAGAAAATGGCCGGCAGCGGGCGTCGGTGTCCTGCTCACCGCTCTGACGGCGGGGCTCGCCTTCCCGTCCGCGGCGGTCGCCGGTGAACCCACGGGCCAGGACGCGCCCCAGGTCGACCTCGTCCTCGATGTGAGCGGCTCGATGCGGACCCGGGACATCGACGGGCAGTCCCGGATGGCCGCGGCGAAGCAGGCGTTCAACGAGGTGCTGGACGCGACGCCGGAGGAGGTCGAGCTGGGGATCCGCACTCTCGGTGCCGACTACCCCGGCGACGACAAGAAGGAGGGCTGCAAGGACACCGCGCAGCTCTATCCGGTCGGCCCGCTGGACCGCACGGAGGCCAAGACGGCGGTGGCCACGCTGAGCCCGACCGGCTGGACCCCGATCGGCCCCGCCCTGCTGGAGGCGGCCGACGACTTCAAGGACGGCAACGGTTCCAAGCGGATCGTACTGATCAGCGACGGCGAGGACACCTGCGCCCCGCTCGACCCGTGCGAGGTGGCCCGGGAGATAGCGGCCAGGGGCATCGGCCTGACCATCGACACTCTGGGCCTGGTGCCGAACGCCAAGCTGAGCCGGCAGCTCAGCTGCATCGCCGAGGCGACCGGGGGCACCTACACCTCGGTCGAGCACCAGGATGAACTGACCGAACGTGTCAACGAGTTGGTGGACCGTGCGGCCGAGCCGGTGGTGACGCCGGTCGCGACCGAGGGTGCCGCGTCGTGCGCGAAGGCGCCGACGCTGGAGTCCGGTCTCTACACGGACCGCGAGGAGTTCGGGCAGCAGCGCTGGTACCGGGTGGACGTACTGCCGGGCCAGGAGCTGCGCGCCTCGGTGAGTGTGGCGGCGGACCGGGCGGTGAACCCGGACCACGGCGTGCTGCTGCGGGCCGTCACGGTGCACGACCGGGAGATCGTCCGCGGTGAGGCCGCGGGTACCGGCCGTACGGACGTCCTGTCCACCGGTCTGCGCTACCCGAAGTCCGAGCGGGACGACGACGACAGCGACAAGCCGGCCGCCGAGACGGTGTGCCTGGCGGTGACCAACTCGTTCTCGCCGGGCTCCGGTGTGAAGACCACACCCGGCCTGCCGCTGGAACTGACCATCGATGTCGTGGAGGGCCCGGACGGGTCGAGCGACGTGGCCTCCTTCGGCCTGGGCCGGGGCTGGTGGCTGCTCGGCACGCTGGTTCTCGCCGGCTTCCTCGCCGGTCTCGTCTGGGGCTGGCTGTCACGCTGGCGGCTCGCGGTCTGGAGGACCAGCTGATGCGTATCACCCGCTTGTTGGGCGCCGCCCTGCTGACGTTCGGACTGGCCGCTGCCGCCGTGGCCCCCGCCGCGGCCGACTCCACCCCCTCTCCCGGCGCGTCGTCCGAGGACGGCGCCGGACCGACCCGCGCGGGCACCTCGTTCCGTACCGCGACGGAGTTCGAGCAGGGGCAGACCGCGACGGCGCGCGCGTCCGTCGGCGACTACCTGTACTGGTCGTTCCCGGCGAGTACGGGGCAACGTCCCACCGTCGAGGCGTCGGTGAAGCTGCCCGAGACGCACGCCGCCGAGACCTGGCGGATCGACGTGTACGACGGTCTGCGCCGCCGGCAGGCCTGCCAGTACGGCGCCCAGACCCGCACCGCGGCGGCCGACGCGGCCTCCGTGGAGCTGAAGTGCGTGCTGCGCACGGTCCGCGCCTGGTCGGAGCCGTGGGCCAACGACCCGCTGCCGGGCACGTACTACATCCGGCTCACGGCGGTGAACCTCACGGCGGCCGACCTGGGTCGGTCGGTGGACATCGAAGTCCGCGCCGGCTCCAAGGAGATGGGCGGTGCGGCGGCGGTCGACGGCTCGCTGTCGGAACCGCTGGTACCGGGTATCGCGCTGCGGAACGCCGCGGACGACCAGGACGGCGACAGTGACGGTGACGGGAACGACTCGCCGACCGCCGTACTGGCCGACCTCGAACCCGAGGACGGCTGGACCTCGGGCTGGTGGTCCAGCCGTTGGGTGTGGACCGCGGTGGGCGGTGCGCTGGCCGCACTGGCCGGGGTCGCCGGCTACCGGCTGACGCGGGGAACGGGACGGCCGTCCCGGGTGCCGCCGAACGCGTGACATCCAGCGGGACGTCCGAGGGGACGCCCCGCACGTGACGCTCCCAGGAGGCCCGCCTTGTGCGGGCCTCCTCCCGTTCACGGCCGCATTCCCCCCTCCCGGCCGCACGTCCCCTTCGCGGCCGCGCCTCCCGTCACGCCTCCCGCAGCGTCTTGGCGAGCGTGCCGTCGCCGCTCACCGCGACCCGCCCGTCGCGTACCGCGTCGGCGACGGTCGACTCGCCGCGGCTGATCGCCGTACAGGTGCCGGTGTCGAGGACCAGCGTGGCGTCGGGTTCTCCGGGGGCGGGCCCGTCACCGTAGACCGGTCCCTCCTCGGCACCGACGCGCAGGTGGAACAGCCCCTCCTCCAGCCTGACTTCGACCAGGCCGCCCCCTCCCGCGCCCTCCCCCGCGCCCGCACCCGCACCCACGGCGTCCAGGGCGCGCAGCAGAGGCAGCGCGAACCAGTGCGCCCGCACCGCGTCGGTGGGCCGCCGCTCTCCCAGCGCCGCCTGCCCCCACGCGCCGAGCGCTTGCAGTACGGGCAACAACAAGCGGCCCTGGCCGGTGAGTTCGTAGACGTAGGCCGCGCCGGGCGGGGGGAGCCTGCGCCGGGTGGTCAGCCCCTCGCGTTCCATGTCCTTCAGCCGTGAGGCCAGTACGTCCGTGCTGACGCCGGGGAGGTCCGCGTGCAGGTCGGTGTAGCGTCGCGGGCCGGCGAGGAGCTCGCGGACGATCAGCAGGGTCCAGCGGTCGCCGACGGCGTCGAGCGCGCGGGCGGCGGAACAGTACTGGTCGTAGCTTCGGCGAGGTGACATGCGACGCAGTGTAGACAAGTTGTTGGACTTTCCAAGTGGTCACTTGGTAAAACCAAGCAACACGAGATCGGCGTGAGGGGAAGCGGCCCATGGAGTTCCGGCAGTCGAGCAAGCTCAGCGAGGTCTGTTACGAGATCCGCGGCCCGGTCATCGAGCACGCGAACGCGCTGGAGGAGGCGGGGCACAGTGTGCTGCGCCTGAACACCGGGAATCCGGCCCTGTTCGGCTTCGAGGCGCCGGAGGAGATCCTCCAGGACATGATCAGGATGCTGCCGCAGGCGCACGGCTACACCGACTCGCGGGGCGTCCTCTCCGCCCGCCGCGCGGTGGCCCAGCGCTACCAGACCCTGGGCGTGGAGGTCGACGTCGACGACGTCTTCCTCGGCAACGGCGTGTCCGAACTGGTGTCGATGGCCGTCACGGCACTGCTGGAGGACGGCGACGAGGTCCTCATCCCCGCCCCCGACTTCCCCCTCTGGACGGCGGTGACCACCCTCGCGGGCGGCAAGGCGGTCCACTACCTGTGCGACGAACAGGCCGACTGGTACCCCGACCTGGACGACATGGCGTCGAAGATCACGGACCGTACGAAAGCCGTGGTCATCATCAACCCCAACAACCCGACCGGCGCGGTCTATCCGAAGGAGATCGTCGAGGGCATCCTCGACCTGGCCCGCCGGCACGGCCTGATGGTCCTCGCCGACGAGATCTACGACCAGATCCTCTACGACGACGCCGTGCACCACTCGGCCGCCGCGCTCGCCCCCGACCTGGTCGTCCTCACCTTCTGCGGGCTGTCGAAGACGTACCGCGTGGCGGGCTTCCGCTCCGGCTGGCTGGTGGTCACGGGTCCGAAGCAGCATGCGAAGAACTACCTGGAGGGCCTGACCATGCTGGCCTCCATGCGCCTGTGCGCCAACGCGCCCGCCCAGTACGCCATCCAGGCCGCGCTCGGCGGCCGCCAGTCCATCAGGGAGCTGACCGCCCCCGGCGGCCGCCTGCACGAACAGCGGGACACCGCCTGGCGGATGCTCAACGACATCCCCGGCGTGAGCTGCGTCAAACCCAAGGGGGCCCTGTACGCGTTCCCGCGCATCGATCCGGCGGTGCACAAGATCCACGACGACGAGAGGTTCGTCCTCGACCTGCTCCTGCGGGAGAAGATCCAGGTGGTCCAGGGCACCGGCTTCAACTGGCCCACCACCGACCACTTCCGCATCCTGACCCTCCCCCATGCGGACGTCCTGGAGACGGCGATCGGCCGCATCGGCCGGTTCCTCAGCGGCTACCGACAGTAGCCCTGGCCCTCACCTCATGAGAACGCCCCGCCTCCTGCTGGAGACGGGGCGTCGCGCTTCGCGGCGGGGGCGTCAGGCCCGGCGGTTCGGGATGGCGAGGAGGGCCGCGGCGCTCAGGGCGGCGGCCGCGGCGAAGACGTAGAAGACCGTGGTCGGGCCGAAGGAGGACGTCAGGATCCAGCCGCCGAGCAGCGGCGCCACGATCGCGCCGCCGCGCCCGAAGCCCGAGACGTAGCCGAGTGCCGTGGCCCGGATCGAGGCCGGGTAGCTGGACGCCACCCAGTCGTTGAGCACGGTCAGGGACGAATGGGCACCGACACCGGCGAGCGCGGTCAGACAGAGGACCACGACGGTGTTGCCGCCCAACGACAGGCCGACGACGGCGACCGAGGAGAGCGCCGCACTGCCGATGGTGACGAAGCGCGGGCCGATCCGGTCGGCGACGGCGGCGATGGCGAACGAGCCGATCACGGCGCCCAGATTGAGCACGAGCGTGAACTGCAGCGCCGAGCCGAGCGGGTAGTCCATCTCGCGCATCAGCTGGGTCAACCAGGTGTTCAGGCCGTACCAGGCCAGGAGCACCGCGAAGTTGGCGACGACGAACAGCACGGTGGTGCGGGCGCGGCCGTCCGACAGCACGGAGCGGGCCGGTGAGGGGTTCTTCGCCTCGGCCGTCGGTCCGCCGGACGCGAGGCCTCCGCCGAATTCGGGGCTACCGGCGGACTCGGGGCTGCCGGCGGACACCGTCGGGGGAGTGGCTCGGGGGTCGGGGGCGTCGGCCGCTCCGGGCCGCGAGTCCGGCAGCAGGGCGTACGCGCCGGCGAACACCAGCGTCGACAGCGCCGCGCCGACACCGAACAGGCCGCGCCAGCCGAGGAACTCGCCCCACGCGGCGGCGGTGAGCGCGGCGAGCACACCGCCGACCGGAACGCCCGCGAGGACGATGGTCGCCACCAGCGCGGAGCGGCCGCGCGGCGCGTACTCCTTCGCGAGGGCCACGCAGGACGGCATCACACCGCCCATGCCGATGCCGGCGAGCAGCCGGAAGAGGCCGAACTGCCAGGGCGTGGCGGCGACGGCACAGCCGACGGTGAACAGGGTGAAGATCACTCCCGACGCCAGCACGAGACGACGCCTGCCGAGACGGTCGGCGAGGGGCCCACAGACGATGGCGCCGATGAGCATGCCCAGATAGACGAGGCTGCCGAGAGTTCCGGCGAGGGACTTGTCGAAGCCCAGGTTCGAGTCGGCGAGCATCGACGGCATCGCCACGCCGTAGACGATCAGGTCGAACCCCTCGACCGTGATCGCCGCCGTGCACAGGGCGACGACCGCACGGGTCAGGGCGCGGGTGCGCCGGTCCGTCGGGTCCGGAGCGGGGGGCCGGGCGGAAGCGCGGGCGGGAGCGGGTGCTTGAACATCAGTGGTCATGCGGCCACGTCCTGTCGCGGAGAGGGGGGAAGGGAGCCGGGCGGGCCGCGATGCGGAGCGCCGACACGGTGGGCGGCTCCGCAGACCCCGGTGTCCTTCCGGCGACAAGCGAATGACCCATCGGTGACCAGAATGGAAGCAGCCCTGTTGCGCAGAGAGCAACAAAAATGTCCAGTAGTTCCGCTCTGCGGTACAGGGGGGAGCATTTTTTTGCACTACGGGCCTGCCGCCGTATCCTGCTCCCCGCTTCGGCCGTGTGCGTACGAGGACGCCGGCCGCCGGCTCAGAGTGCCGCCTCCATGCGGCGCACCGCCTCCCCGAGCACAGCGGCCGCCTCACCGAGGCGGGCGCGGGTGAAGCGCAGCGAAGGGGCCGAGACGATCATCGCCGCCACGGCGCGGCCGCCCGGCTCCCGCACGGCGGCGCCCACCGCGGAGATGCCGCGCTCGGTACCTCCGATATTGACCGCGTAGCCCCGCCTGCGGACGGTCTCGAGCGTGCGGTGCAGTGTCTCGGGGTCGGTGTCCGCCTGCGCGGTGCGCCGGGTGCCGTAGATGTCGGCGAGTTCGGAGACGCCCAGGTCGGCGAGGAGCGCCTTGCCGCCGGCGGAGAGGTGCGCGGGCAGGCTCACGCCCGTGCGGCTGCCGACGCGCAGTGCGTGCGTTCCCTCGATGCTGTGCAGGATGCGCGCCTCGGCCCCGGCCCGGACCGACAGGTGCACCGTTTCACCGAGCTGTCCGTTGAGCCACAGCAGGTGCGGCCGGGCGGTTTCCACGAGGTCGTACTCGGAGCGCTGGGACATCCCCAGGCGGTAGAGCGTGGGGCCGGGCCGGTACACCTTGTCGGCGCCCTGCACCGCGAAGCCGCGGCCGCGCAGGGTGGAGAGCAGACGATGAGCCGTGGACCTGGCCACACCCAGCTCGTCGGCGGCCTCGCTCAGCCGCACACGCCCCTGCTTGCGGAGCAGGAGCAGCAGGGAGAGGGCGTTCTCCACGGATTCCAGGCCTTGCGCGGGCTTGCCGCCCGCGCTCCGCGATTTCACTCCGGGCCGCGACGTACGATCTGAGTTCTCCACAGCGGAATTCTACGACCGGGTCGTGGAACATCACGCGTCGTGAGTGGATCGGTCTCCGCCCCGGCCGGCTCCCACAGGGGCGCGACGGCGGAACCCGGGGAGTGTCAGTGTTCGGCCGTAGTCTTCGAAAGGGCTGGAAAGGCCGGCCGGCGAACCGGTCGGGGATCGGGGGTGGGTGTGGTGACGAGAGCGTTGGGCGCGGGGTTGCGGCGGGTGGTGCAGGCGGCCGATCCGGTCAGTGGGCGGCTCAAGGGGACCGAGGCCCAGCTTGCGGGGCTGGTCAAGCGCGGGCTGGCGTTCCGGCACCCCCGTGCGCCGCACGGTCACTTCCTGACGCCGGCGGGGCACCGGATACGGGAGGGGAAGGACGACGCGGAGGGGAGGAGCGGCCCGGAGCCGGAGGACGGGACCTCCGGCAGCGGGACCTCCGGCGGGGTGTTCGCCGCTCGGGTCGGCGGGGAGAAGGGTGCGGCCGAGGGCGGGGCCGCGCGGGTGCGTGAGGTGCGGAGCGCGTGGCAGGGACTGCTGGAGTTGCGGCGCATGTCGCACCCGGACGGTGCCACCGACCGGCCCTGCGGCTGGGAGCGCGGCCATCTCGTACAGGCCGCCGCGCTCGCCCTGGAGGCCGCCGGGCACCGTCCCGCCGGGGAGAGCGCCGGGGCCGCCGGTTACCGGGTGCGGGAGACACCGCAGCCGGAGGCCGTCGCCGTGTACGAAGCGGACGGCGAGGTGCTGCGGGCCTGCGCGGTCACCCTGGAGGGGGCCGGCTGGCAGGCCGGGGAGTACACGGAGCCGCGGACGCGGGCCCGGTACCTGCTGGCCTCCCCGCGCCGCGCATGAGGGCGCGTGCCAGGATCGGTGCTCGACACAGCGAACCGAACAGGCACGAAGGGGCAGCAGTGAGCGAGCCGTTTTCCGTCCGGGTGACCGTGCGCGGATACGAGACCGATGTGCAGGGTCACCTCAACCAGGCCGTGTACCTCAACTACGCGGAGCACGCGCGCTGGGCGCTGCTCCATGAAGCGGGGGTCACGCAGTCCGCGCTCGCCGCGCGGGGTGTGGGACCGGTCGCCCTGGAGACCACCATCCGCTACAAGCGCGAACTGCTCGCCGGCGACGAGGTCGATGTGAGCTGCGTCTTCTCCTGGAGCACCGGCAAGACGTTCCGCATCGAGCAGGTCATCACCCGGGCGGACGGCACGGTCTCGGCCGAGATCACGGCGGTCGGCGGCGTGCTGGACCTCAAGCTGCGCAAGCTGGTGCCGAGCCCGCAGGACCTCTTCCGGGAACTGGCCAAGGACCCGGACTTGTTCGGGCTGTAGGGCGGCGTCGGCCGTACCGGGGGCGAGCGTTCCCCCGGTACGGCTACGCGTCGACCAGTTCGGGGCCGTGTTCGGTGTCGTAGGCCGCTCGTGACTCGGCGATGTAGAACCGGTTGCGTTCGGCCCAGTGGCGACGGCCGAGGGATATCGGCTGGCCTTCCGGGTGGCCGTGGTGGTGGCGGTGGGCGCGCTGGCTCTGGCGGCGGGAACACTCAGGGCAGGCCGGCCGGGCCATAATGGCCTTCAAGTGGCGGTACACCGCCGGTGGCACCGACAAGTTTCGCGCTCGTCACCGTGACCGGCTCGGCGACGTACACGGGCATCCCGAACGGCACCTACCGTGATGTCGTCACCGGTGACACGAGGACCGTCTCGAACGGTTCCCTGACCGTGGGGGCCCGGGCAAGGGCAACCTCCGGGTGTACGTTCTCGACGGTCCCGGAAAGATCGGAGCGGACGGGCCGTACCTGAAGCAGGCGTACCTGAAGCAGGCGGCACACAGGCCCCGCGGACCCGCCCGGGACAACTCGGTCGGGTCCGTGTGCCGTTCAGGATCCGCGGTCAGTCCTGCGTCGCGTCCGCGCTCAGTCCCGCGCCGCGATCGCGGCCAGCCGCCGGGCCTGTGCGCGGGTGGTGCGGGCGATCTCGTCCTCGTCGGCCGTGCGCAGCCGGCCGCCCTCCACGATCTGGCGGCCGTTGACGAACGACGCCGTGACCGGCGCCGGCGCGCCGAGGACCAGCGCGGCCACCGGGTCGGCGATGGAGGCGTGGGCGAGGGTGTCCATCCGCCACAGCACCAGGTCGGCGAGCTTGCCCGGCTCCAGCGAGCCGATCTCCGCCGCCCGGCCCAGGACCCGGGCGCCTCCGTGGGTTCCCAGACGCAGAGCCTGACGTACCGTCAAGGACGCTTCGCGGTGCGGGCCGAGGCGGGCCACGAGCAGGGCGTTGCGCAGTTCGGTGTGCAGTTCGCCGGACTCGTTGGACGCGGTGCCGTCCACGCCGAGGCCGACCGGGACCCCGGCGGCCAGCAGGTCGGGGACGCGGGCGATCCCGGCGGCGAGGCGGGCGTTGGAGGAGGGGCAGTGGGCGACGCCCGTCCCGGTGCGGGCGAAGGCGGCGATGTCGGAGTCGTTCATGTGGACGCAGTGCGCCATCCACACGTCCTCGCCGAGCCAGCCGGTGGACTCGAAGTAGTCGGTCGGGCCCATCCCGAACAGTTCGTGGCAGAACTTCTCCTCCTCCACCGTCTCCGACCCGTGCGTGTGCAGGCGTACGCCGAGACTGCGCGCCAACTCCGCTGACTGCCGCATCAGTTCGGTGGAGACGGAGAACGGGGAGCAGGGTGCCACGGCGACCCGGGTCATGGCGTCGGAGGAGGTGTCGTGGTGCTGCCGGACGGTCTCCTCGGTCGCGGCGAGGGCGTCTTCGAGCGTCTCCACGGCGAAGTCCGGGGGCAGGCCGCCGTCCTTCTCGCCGCGGTCCATCGAACCGCGGGCCAGGGTGAAGCGGACGCCCATGTCGCGGGCGGCGCGGAGGACGGCGCCGGACAGGTCGCCGGAGCCGCGGGGGAACACGTAGTGGTGGTCCATGGCGGTGGTGACACCGCCGCGGGCCATCATCGCGAGGGAGCCCCGGGCGGCGGCGTGCACCATCGGCTCGTCGAGGCGCGCCCAGGCCGGGTACAGCGCGACGAGCCAGTCGAACAGGTTCCGGTCGGTGGCCAGGCCCCGGGTGAGCCACTGGTAGAAGTGGTGGTGGGTGCTGACCAGGCCGGGCGTGGCCAGGTGTCCGGTGGCGTCGATGCGGCGGACGACGTTCTCCAGGCCCTCGGGGGGCCTGCCCGCGCCGAGCGACTCGATGCGGTGGCCGGCGAGGACGAGGTGCCCGGAGGCGTACTCGGTGTCCTTCGCGTCGACGGTCGCGATCGCGCAGTTCTCGATGACGGTGCGCCGGACTGCTTCCATGGGTTCGTCTCTCCAGATCGTCCTTGTTCTCAGAGGTTGGTGAGGTCCGCCGGGATGAGCGCCTCGCAGCCGTCGCGCAGGATCGTGGCTTCGATCAGGCCGTAGGGGCGGTCGGCGGCGAGGTACACGGCGCCGTCCGCGCTGTCGTTGTCGAGCCCGAAGGGTTCCAGGTCCACCTGGAAGTGGTGACTGTTGGGGAGGGAGAAGCGGACCTCGTCTATCTCCTCACGGTGCTCGATGATCCGCGCGCCCATCCGGTACATCGTCTGCTGCAGGGACAGGGAGTACGTCTCGGCGAAGGCCTGGAGCAGGTGCTGCCTCGTCCGCGCGTAGGACGTCTCCCAGTCGGGCATCGGGTGCCCGTCGTCGGTCCAGTTGAACCGCCATCGGGCGGCGACCGAGGTGGCGAGGACGCGGTCCCGGGTCTCCTTCAGGGTCGTGTACCTGTCCTTGACGAAGCCGTGGAACTCGGAGTCGGTGGAGTTCAGCACCGTCAGGTCCTTCAGGCCCGAGACGACCTCCCACCGCTCGCCGTCGTAGGTGACCTGCGTGAGCCGGGTCTCCTGACCCTTTCGGACGAAGGAGTGCTCGCCGCGCTCCCGCCGGTGGGCGCCGGAGGTCGTGATCCTGTCCCAGGCGTACTCCTCGACGCGGATGCGGGCCCGGTGGATGGGCTCCTGGGAGGTCACGAAGTGCCGGGCGAGGTGGATGCCGAACTGCTCGGCGGACTCGATGCCGTGCTCCTTGGCGAAGGCGAACACGGTGTTCTTGGTGGTGTCGGTCGGCAGGACGTTGGCGTTGGAGCCGGAGTGGTGGACGTCCTCCATGTCGCCGGACAGGGCGACGGAGACGTTCAGGTCCCTGATGTGGTGGGTGGCGCCGTCGCGCGTGATCCTGACGACGCGGTTCTCCGCTTTGCCGTACTGGTTCCGGCCGAGAATCGTGGGCATGTCTGCTAGCTCCCTCGGTATACGGAGTAGCCGAACGGGTTGAGCAGCAGCGGTACGTGGTAGTGCTCGCCCGGTACGACGGCGAACGTGACCGCCACCTCCGGGAAGAACGCTCCGGTGCCGCTGTCCCGGTGCGCGGGGGCGTCCTGCCGTGCCTCGGCTCGCCTGTCGGTGGCCTGTGGCTCGAAGTACGACTCCACGGCGAAGTCGAGCCGTACGTGGGTGATGCCCTCCGGCAGCGCCGGGAGGTCCTTGCAGCGCCCGTCCGCGTCGGTCGCGGAGCCGCCGAGCGCCTGCCAGCGCGCCTCCCGGCCCGGGCGGGCGGAGAGCTGGACGGCTACGCCCCCGGCGGGGCGGCCGACACTGGTGTCCAGGATGTGCGTGGAGACGGAAGCGGTGGTCTCGGTGCTCATACGGGCACTGCTCCTAGGGATGTCGGGGCTGCCGGTCCGCTTCGACCAGCCGGGCCAGGCGTATGCGGTTGATCCTCCCCAGCTCGGTGCGGACGGTCTCGCGTTCCCGCTCCGGCGTGTTGCCCAGGCGTTCCCTGGCCGCGTCGCGCAGCTGCTCGCCGGTCCGGCCGGTGGCGCAGACGAGGAACACATGGCCGAACTTCTCCTGGTGGGCGAGGTTCAGCTCGAGCATCTCCGCCTTGAGGCGGTCCGGCGCGGAGGCCATGCCGCTCTGCTCCCGCGCCGAGGCCGGGTCCCCGGGCCGGGGTCCGCCGATCGGCGGATGCCCGGCCATCGCCTCGTCGAGGTCCGCCGCGGTCAGCCCGCTCGTGACGGCGTCGGCGGCGGCGTACAGCTCGCCGGCGGTCGCGTACGGGCGGCCGGCGAGCAGCCGCCGGGCCCACGCCGTGGAGGCGCACACCTCGTGGAGGGCGGCGAGAGCCTCGCTCTCCCCCAGGGCGTTGAAGCGGGCCAGGCCCTGCGGCGTGGAAGCGGACGTCACACAAGCCTCCCCCAGCCGGGACCGGTCATCCTGCGGAACGGGCGTACGAACAGCTAACGCCGCCCCGGGCCACTGCGTCAACAGTTTGTTGAAGAACGGGAGGGGTGAGAGGGGCGGACGGCCCTCACCGACCGGCCGCGGGCCCGTCCGGGCCCGTCAGGAACCAGGCAGAAGCTCACCGGAAGCCCTTCAGGGGCTTTGAGGGAAGTCTCAGGAGCCCTTCTCCCGGTTGAGGTAGTTGTAGACGGTGAAGCGGCTGACGCCGAGCGCGCCCGCCACCGTCTCGACGCCGTGCCGGACGGCGAAGGCGCCGCGCGCCTCCAGGCTCCGCACGATCTCCTGCTTGGCCCTGCGGTCCAGGTCGGCGAGGGGCCTGCCCTGCCGGCGCTCCAGCGCGGCGAGGATGTGATCGAGGGAGTCGGCTAGCTGGGGCAGGCGCACAGCGACGACATCGGCGCCCTCCCAGGCGAGGACGACGTCGTCGGGACCGGCCTCGTCGGGCGGGAGCAGCCGCCCGCCCATGGCCTCGACGAGCGGCTTGACGGCGGCGATGAACGCCTCGTCCGCCCCGCCGCTCATCCCTCGGCCTCCGCTATCACGTTGACCTGGAGCGAGATCCGGGTCGCGCCGGCCTCCAGGCTTCGGCGCAGCAGGACGTCCACGGCGGCGAGGACCACGTCGGCACCGCCCTCCGCGGTGTTCCCGAACGGCCCGACGTCCACCGAGTCCAGCGCGGCCCCCTCCACGACCTCCCGGGCCACCACCGCATGCGCGGGCGCCTCGTCCAGATCGAAGGGCTCGGTCGTGAACTCCACTCTCAATCGCACTGCGCCCCCAGAAAACGCCTCTGACCTGCATTTTTTACCCAGATCACCCACCGCGAGAGCACATCGGGGCACACCAGGGATGCACCAGTCGACTGCTTCACCACCGCGATGCACCCGGGCCGATCGATTTCACCGGGACGGAGACACTTCGTCCACCACGAGGTGACCCTAACCGACCGGCGCATACCTCCACCCCGCACGTGGCCAAGCCGCCCGCGCAGCGCCACAGCCCAACAGCCGGTCGTCCTACGTCCGGCCGCCCCGTCGAGCGCGCACCGGCCCGTCGGCTCCGAGCGTCTGCCCGCAGACACCGCAACGCCTGGCCCACGGACAGAAACCAGGCCGGAATCCCGGCAGGAGCCGGGCCCCACCACCGGCGTCACCGCGGCCCCCCTGGGCCGGCAAGCGGACAGGTAGCGTGCAGGGGACAGCTCCCAGTACGTCCGAACCGTCGTGGCGGCGGCTCCGGTCGGCCCGGTGTGGTGTCCACGGCCGTGCGCGGGAGCCTGGCCGACAGGACAGCGAGTGCGACGGCGACCGACAGGGCAGCCAGGACGACGAGCGCCGGGCGGGCCTGCGTGAACCAGGCGGTGGGGCGGGGCCGACGACGGCGTCCAGCGGCAGCCGTACGCCGAGGTCGGAGGCTGCGGCACCGAAGAACACCGACGTGGGGCGGCCCGCCGGGAACGCCTCGGCTAACGTCAGGGTATGAGCCATCCGCACCCCGAACTAAAAGCCGCCCCGCCACTGCCCGAAGGAGGGCTGAGGGTCACCGCCTTGGGCGGTCTGGGCGAAATCGGCCGCAACATGACCGTCTTCGAACACGCCGGCAAACTGCTCGTCGTGGACTGCGGGGTGCTGTTCCCCGAGGAGACACAGCCCGGAGTGGACGTGATCCTGCCCGACTTCACGTCGATCAGGGACCGTCTGGACGACATCGCGGCCATCGTCCTGACCCATGGACACGAGGACCACATCGGGGGCGTGCCCTATCTGCTGCGTGAGCGGTCCGACATTCCCGTCGTCGGGTCGAAGCTGACGCTGGCGTTCCTGGAGGCCAAGCTCAAGGAGCACGGCATCCGGCCGCGGACGGTACGGGTGAAGGAAGGCGACCGGCGGAGCTTCGGCCCCTTCGGCTGCGAGTTCGTCGCGGTCAACCACTCCATCCCGGACAGCCTCGCCGTGGCGATCCGTACCGGCGCCGGGCTGGTGCTGCACACCGGTGACTTCAAGATGGACCAGTTCCCCCTCGACGACCGCATCACCGACCTGCGCGCCTTCGCCCGCCTGGGCGAGGAGGGCGTGGATCTGTTCCTCACCGACTCGACCAACGCCGAAGTGCCCGGCTTCACCACCTCCGAGCGGGAACTGAATCCGGCGATCGAGCAGGTGATGCGTACCGCGCCCCGGCGGGTCATCGTCTCCAGCTTCGCCAGCCATGTGCACCGCATCCAGCAGGTCCTGGACGCCGCCCACCAGCACGGCCGCAAGGTGGCGTTCGTGGGCCGCTCGATGGTCCGCAACATGGGCATCGCCCGCGAGTTGGGTTATCTGAAGGTCCCCTCCGGTCTGGTCGTGAGCACGAGGGAACTGGAGAAGCTCGCCGACCACCGGATCACCCTGGTGTGCACGGGATCGCAGGGCGAACCCATGGCCGCGCTGTCGCGGATGGCCAACCGCGACCATCAGATCCGCATCGGCGAGGGCGACACGGTCCTGCTCGCCAGTTCCCTGATCCCCGGCAACGAGAACGCCATCTACCGGGTGATCAACGGGCTGACCCGGTGGGGCGCCCACGTCGTCCACAAGGGCAACGCCAAGGTGCACGTCTCCGGGCACGCCAGCGCCGGCGAGCTCGTCTACTGCTACAACATCGTCAAGCCCCGCAACGTCATGCCCGTCCACGGCGAGTGGCGCCATCTGCGGGCCAACGCCGACCTCGCCATCCGCACCGGAGTCGCCCCCGAACGGGTCGTCGTCGCCGAGGACGGGGTCGTCGTCGACCTCGTCGACGGGCGCGCGTCCATCACCGGCAAGGTGCCCGCGGGCAACGTCTACGTGGACGGCATGGAGGTCGGCGGCGCGACCGAGGCATCCCTCAAGGACCGTCTCACCCTGGCCGAGGAAGGCGTGGTCACGGTCGTGGCGATCGTGGACGCCGACACCGGCGCGCTGGCCGAGGCACCCGACTTCCTGGCCCGCGGCTTCGTACACGACGAGACCACGTTCGAACCCGTCATCCCCCTCATCGAAAAGACGCTGGCCACCGCCGCCGAGGAAGGCATCGGCGACGCACACCAGCTCGAACAGCTCGTCGCCCGCGCCGTGGCCAACTGGGCGTTCCGCACCCACCGCCGCAAACCCCTCATCATCCCCGTCATCATCGACGCCTGACCGGACCGCGCCCCGTATCACCCGGGGCGCGGCCTTCCGGGCGCCACCTCGGCGGCACCCCTGCCCGGCGGACATCAGAAAGGCGGACGGATGAGTCCGCGCTTCGAGGAGCTCGACCGGCAGGAGACACCGATCGGTGAGATCGGTCTGCGACGGCGCCGTCATCCGGTCTCGGGCGAGGAGGTGTACGAGGTCGAGCCCGGCGACGAGTTCTTGATGTCCAGCCTCTTCACCGCCGGCGAGATCGCGTCGGCGAAATCGCGCCGGCGGAGCTCGGTCCGGCCGGGCTGCCCCACACCGAACTGGGCGTCACCGTCGGCGGACCGGGTCTCGGACACACGGCCCGGGCGACACCGGACGATCCTCGGTCCGAACCCCAGAAGCCGGACGGGGCGGACAGGCGGGAGCGAACGGGCCGGACCCAGGGCCGGCCAGGAGCGCGGCAGGTGGTTTCTCCCGGGTCCTGGCACGCGCTGATGACCTACGACGTTCATCGGGTGCCGGCCGTTCGGCCGGATACCGGGACACCGGCATCCGGTACGGCTTCGCGCGCCCTTGTCACCCGCTCCCCCTTGACAGCCCTCGAGATCCACAGGCAATCTTCCGATAAGTAGAAGAAATGTTCCACGATCCGGAATTCAAGGAGTGATTGGCGTGATCGGAAGGGAGCACGGCCCCGATGCCAGGTGCTGAGTGGAGTGCCGCCGCAGACCAGCGCTTCGCCGTCAACCTGTCGATCCTCTTCACCGAACTCCCGCTCCTGGAACGCCCCGCGGCAGCCGCCGCGGCCGGTTTCACCGCGGTCGAGCTGTGGTGGCCCTGGGCCGGCTCGCCGGCACCCGCACGGTCCGAACTCGACGGGCTGAGAAAAGCGATCGAGAACGCCGGCGTCCGGCTCACCGGCCTGAACTTCTACGCCGGACGGCTCCCCGGCCCCGACCGCGGCGCCCTGTCGCTCCCGGGTGAGGAGTCGGAGCGGTTCCGCGCCCATGTCGACGTGGCCGCGGACTTCGCCGAGCCCCTCGGCTGTACGGCCCTCAACGCGCTGTACGGCAACCGCGTCGAGGGCGTGGACCCGGCCGAGCAGGACGCGCTCGCCCTGGAGAACCTCGCCCTCGCCGCCCACGCCGCCGACCGGATCGGCGCGACGCTGCTGATCGAGGCGCTGAACCGGACCGAGTCGCCGCGGTACCCGCTGGTGTCGGCCCCGGCCGCGGTGCAGGTCGTCGACCGGGTGAACGCGGCCACGGGGCTCGGCAACGCCCGGTTCCTGATGGACCTGTACCACCTGGCCATGAACGGGGAGGACCTGCCGGCGGTGATCGACCGGTACGCCACGAGGACCGGCCATGTGCAGATCGCCGACAGCCCCGGCCGCGGCGCCCCCGGCACGGGCGTGCTCCCGCTGGAGGACCTCCTCGGCCGTCTGCGCACAGCGGGCTACACGGGCAGGGTCGGTCTGGAGTACAAGCCAGGCGACCGGCCGAGCGCGGAGGCATTCGACTGGCTGCCCCTTGAGGCCCGTGCGGCCCGTGCGGCCCGCTGATCATCTCTTGTCCCTGCGTGTGCAGAGAGGCCTCCCACCATGAGCGACGCCCCCGACACCCTTCCCCGGATCGCCTGGATCGGCCTCGGCATCATGGGCTCCCCCATGTCCGAGAACCTGATCGGGGCGGGCTACGACGTCACCGGCCACACCCTGGAGCAGGAGAAGCTGGACCGGCTGGCCGCCGCGGGCGGCACCCCTGCCTCTTCGGTCGCCGGGGCGGTCCGGGACGCGGACGTGATCATCACGATGGTGCCCGCGTCCCCGCAGGTCGAGGCCGTCGCGTACGGGCCCGACGGCATCCTCGAGAACGCGCGGCCCGGCGCCCTGCTGATCGACATGTCCTCGATCACCCCGCAGACGTCCGTCGACCTGGCCGCCGCCGCGAAGGACAGGGCATCCGTGTGCTCGACGCCCCGGTGTCCGGCGGTGAGGCGGGTGCCGTCGAGGCGGTGCTGTCCATCATGGTCGGCGGTGAACAGGCCGACTTCGACGCCGCGAAACCCCTGTTCGAGGTGCTCGGCAGGACCGTCGTCCGATGCGGTCCGCACGGCTCCGGGCAGACCGTGAAGGCCGCCAACCAACTGATCGTCGCCGTCAACATCCAGGCGTGCGCCGAGGCCGTGGTCTTCCTCGAGAAGTCCGGCGTGGACCTGGCGGCCGCGCTGGACGTCCTGAACGGCGGCCTCGCGGGCTCGACCGTACTGACCCGCAAGAAGGACAACTTCCTCGGCCGGGACTTCGAGCCCGGTTTCCGGATCGACCTGCACCACAAGGACCTGGGCATCGTCACCGACGCCGCCCGCACCGTCGGCGCGGCCCTGCCCGTCGGCGCCGTCGTCGCGCAACTCGTCGCGAGCCTGCGCGCGCAGGGCGACGGCGGACTGGACCACTCCGCGCTGCTGCGCGCGGTGGAACGCCTGTCCGGCACCCGGACCTGAGTACGCCGGGACCCCCCGGGTGCGGATCCGCCCGGCAGGCAGCAGCCTGGAGACATGGCAGATCCCACGGCGCATCCGCACATCGTGGTGCACTCCCCGGCGTTGGACGGCTCGCGCCGGGTCACCTCCGGCGACGAGACGCTGGGCGTCGCCTCGCACATCGACGACGTGGGCGAGATCCTGCGGCTCGCCGATCTCTACGTCACCGACGTCGAGGGGGCAGACCTCATCGAGTGGCAGGGTGGCGGCCCCGAGGACTGGCCGGGTCTGTCGGAGGAGCAGCACCACGAGGCCTGACCGCCACCGGCCTACGGCAGCGGCCGTAGACCCGCTACGGCACCCTCAAATAAACCTCTGAACCGTCCCCTGGAGGCTTCGGGCACCCCCGTCACCGGGCAGGAACCCCTCACACGGGGCCCGCCGGCACGGGGGCGGCGGGCCCCGCTTCAGGGGGAACCATGGGCGACTGCACCCGCTGCGTCCACTGCACTCGATGCACCGACGCCCGGCGGACACCGCACGAGATCGCGCTGCTCCGCGACGGCCCGCGTGCCGCGCCCAGCTCGGCGGGGTCGGTCACCCGGATCGCCTTGCAGCCGAGGCCCTCGGTGACCCGGACGTGGTCGACGCCGTAGACGCCCAGTTCGGGCGCGTTGATGTTCTCGAACTCCAGGCTGACCTGGAAGTCGATGCCGAACGCCCGCTGCGCCTGCCGGATGAGGCCGAGGTAGGAGTTGTTGAGCAGCACGTGGATGTACGGGAGCCTGTGCTGTGCCCCGACGGCCGGCTCTTCGAGCATGAACTGGAAGTCGTAGTCGCCGGACAGGGCGACGACCTGGGCTCCGGGGTCGGCCCTGGCCACACCGAGTGCCACCGGGCCGGTCCAGCCGAGAGGGCCGGCCTGGCCGCAGTTGATCCAGTGCCGCGGGCGGTGGACGTGGAGCAGTTGGGCGCCGGCGATCTGGGAGAGGCCGATGGACGAGACGTACCGGGTCTCGGGGCCGAAGGCCCGGTTCATCTCCTCGTAGACGCGCTGCGGTTTGATCGGGACGTCGTCGAAGTGCGTACGCCGCTGGAGGGTGGCCCGCTTCTCCTGGGCCGTCGCCGCCCAGGCGGAACGGTCGGGCAGCGTGCCCCGGGCCCTGTGTTCCTTCGCGACCCGGACGAACAGCTCCAGCGCGGCGCGCGCGTCGGAGGCGATGCCGTAGTCGGGGGCGAAGATCCGCCCGATCTGGGTGGGTTCGACGTCGACGTGGACGAAGGTCCGGCCGGCCGTGTAGACGTCGAGCCGGCCGGTGTGGCGGTTGGCCCAGCGGTTGCCGATGCCGAGGACGAAGTCGGCTTCCAGGAAGGTCGCGTTGCCGTGGCGGTGCGAGGTCTGGAGGCCGACCATCCCGGCGCTCAGCTCGTGGTCGTCGGGGAGAACACCCCAGCCCATCAGGGTCGGCACGACCGGTGTGCCGGTCAACTCGGCGAATTGCACGAGCAGTTCGGACGCGTCGGCGTTGATGACTCCGCCGCCCGCCACGATCAGCGGGCGCTCGGCGGCGTTCAGCATGCCGAGCGCCTTCTCGATCTGGGCGCGGCTCGCGGCGGGTTTGTGAACCGGCAGCGGCTCGTACGTGCCGGGGTCGAACGCGATCTCCGTCTGCTGCACGTCGATCGGCAGGTCGATCAAAACGGGGCCCGGCCGGCCTGAGCGCATGAGATGGAAGGCCTGCTGGAGGACGCCGGGAACCTGCGCGGCCTCGAGGACGGTCACCGCCAGCTTGGTGACCGGCCGTGCGATGGCGGCGATGTCGACGGCCTGGAAGTCCTCCTTGTGGATCACCGCGGTCGGGGCCTGGCCGGTGATGCACAGGATCGGGACGGAGTCGCCGGTCGCGGAGTACAGGCCGGTGATCATGTCGGTCCCGGCCGGACCGGAGGTGCCGACGCAGACGCCGATGTTGCCCGGCCGGGTGCGGGTGTAGCCCTCGGCCATGTGCGAGGCACCCTCGACATGGCGGGCGAGGGTGTGGGTGATGCCGCCGGATTCCCTGAGTGCCGCGTAGAACGGGTTGATCGCCGCGCCGGGGACACCGAACGCGTCGGTGACGCCCTCACGCTTGAGGATCTCGACTGCCGCGCGGGCAGCGGTCATTCGAGCCATGGAGCACTCCTGCTTCGACTGTTCGGATACGCACTCCCGTCGCGCCCTGCGGTGAGCCCTCCTCCCGGCCGCATCGACTCTCACTCTGACTTCCGTATTACGGAAACTTATTTCTGCTATCTGGAATGAATGTAAGCGGGTCCCGCAAAGGCCGTCAAGGGAGCGGTGTGCGTGCGGCCTCCGTGCCGGAGGTGTGTGTCCGGGAACGGCAACTGCCGGACAGGCCGGGGGTCGTGGGAGGACGATGGGGGCGCCGGCCTGAGCTGAGGACGTCGTCCGGAAACGGAAGTGGTGGGCCATGCCCGAGAGCGTGTCCGTACGCTGTCCGGCCTGTCGGAGCGAGCACCGCTACACGGCGCCGTCGTACCCGTGCGTGTGCGGCGCGCCGGTCGTGCCGCCGCTGGATCCGGACGCGGCGCCGACACCGGTCGTCCATCGCGTCTGGCAGGAGGAGTGGGTCACCGTGCGCTGCGGACGCTGCGGGCGGCCCGGCGAGTGGCCGCGACCGGAGTTCGGCTGCCCGTGCGGGACGGTGCTGCGGATCCCGGTGACCGGCCCGGGAACCCCTCCCGCCCCGGACGGATCCCCCTCACCCGCCTCGGGCACCACACCTGACTCGTACGCCACACCTGGCTCGTACGGCACACCTGACTCGTACGCCGCACCTGCACCGGACGGCACCCCTGCACCGGAGTCGCCGGCGGCCGCCGGACCCGCTCCACGCCGCCCTGACATCCCCTCCGTGCCGATCCGCACCGCGCGGGACGCGGTCACGGCGACCGTGCTGTATCTGCGCCTGCTCGGCCACGACGACATCCGCCGCGCCCACCGGCGTCCCCCGTTCGGCATCGGGCTGGCCGGCCAGGGTGTCCTCGCCCTGGTCGACCCGTCGGCGCGTCCGGTGACGTCGCGGGACGTGGAGTGCCTGTGGCTCATGTCCATGTCGGAGTCCGCGCGGTGTCTGTACGTCACCCTCACCGGGTACACTCCGGACGCCCGGGAGCGTGCCGACCGCCTGGGTGTCCCGCTGTTCCTGCTCGACCTCACCGGCACCCCGCAACCGGTGAACGCCCCGGCCGACGCGCTGGACGCCACCCGCTCCTGAGAAGCCCGGGAACCCGGGGACGTTCCCGCCCCCACCGTCCGATACTCGGGGCATGCGTACGCACATCCGGCCCCCAGCCTCCGACGAGCTGTCCGCCCTCCAGGACATCGAACGGGCCGCCGGCGCACCCTTCCGGGCCCTGGGCATGCCGGAGATCGCCGACGACGAGCCGCCCGCCCTCGACACCCTCGACCACTACCGGCGGGCGGGCCACTGCTGGGTCGCCGCCGACGAACGGGACCGGCCCGCCGCCTATCTGATCGCCGAACCGGTGGACGACGCGTTCCACCTCGAGCAGGTCTCGGTGCACCCGCGCGCCGCCCGCCGGGGCGTGGGCCGGTCCCTGATCGCCCACGCCGCCGAGCAGGCCCGCGCGCAGGGCCTGAGCGCCCTGACCCTGACCACCTTCGCCGACGTCCCGTGGAACGCCCCGTACTACGCCCGCCTCGGCTTCCGCACGCTGGCCGAGGCCGAACTCACGCCCGGTCTGCGCCGGATCCGCGCCCAGGAGGGCGGGCACGGGCTCGACCGGTGGCCGCGCGTGTGCATGTCCCGAAGCCTCGGCCGGCCGTGACCACCGGGGCACACACCTGCCACCCTGCTCGCATGATGATCAGAACAGCGGCAGAGCAGGACTTCCCCGGGTTCCTCGACCTGGCGTCCCAGGTCGAGCAGTGGTTCGGCCCCATGGTCGAGGTACCCGGTTTCCACGACGCGGTGCGCGCGCACCTCCGCGCGTCCATGGCGCTCGTCGCCGTCGACCCCGGCCCCACGAGTCCAGGGCCGGGTCCGAGCCCGGGTCCGGGTCCGGACCTCCTCGGCGGGCTGCTGTTCGGAGCCGAGCCGCCGGCCCACCACGTCCACTGGCTCGTCGTCTCGGACCGGGCGCGGGGAAAGGGTGTCGGCCGTGCGCTGATGGCGGACGCGACGCGCCGGTGGGTACGGGGTCCCGGCCGAATCGAGGTGGTCACCTTCGGGGCCGACCACCCCGGGGCGGCGGCCAGTGGCGCACGCGTCTTCTACGAGCGCCTCGGCTTCCTCCCCGCCGAACCGGCCGAACCCGGTCCGGAAGGCGGTTCCCGGCAGGTGTTCCGCCGGACCGTCGCCTGACACCCGCCCGCGCGCCTCAGCTCTCTGTGCCGCCCACCCCCTCGGCTCCCTCCGCCGTACCCGGGGCGTACCGCTCCCTCAGTTCCACCTTGCGCACCTTCCCCGAGACCGTCATCGGGAAGGAGTCCAGGACCTGGAGCCGGCTCGGGATCTTGTAGTGGGCCAGCCGGTCGGCGCAGAAGGCGCGCAGGTCCTCCAGGGTGACCGGGTCACCGGCGTCGCGCAGGACGACGCAGGCGAGGACCTCCTCGCCGTACCGCTCGTGCGGGACGCCGACGACCTGGGCGTCGGCGATCTTCGGGTGGGTGTGGAGGAACTCCTCGATCTCGCGCGGGTAGATGTTCTCCCCGCCCCGGATGATCATGTCCTTGATGCGGCCGACGATCTCCACGTACCCGTCCTCGCGCATCGCCGCGAGGTCCCCGGTGTGCATCCAGCGGCCCGCGTCGACGGCCTCGGCGGTGCGCTCCGGCTCGTTCCATTGACTTGCTCCTCGGGCTGAAGCCCGAGGATTCTGGCCTTCTCTCTCGTTGCTGTGCCGCTACGCGGCACAGGTTTTGGGAGGGAATCCGTGGCTTCCTGCTTCGTTGCGCTGCGCCAGAACGGATTCTGGTCTTACCGGCGCTCCACAGGCCGATACCGCCAGTCCGGCGGCCTTTTTCACGTTGCGTGCGGAGTTGATGTCCCGGTCGAGGAGGGCTCCGCAAGCGGGGCAGGTCCATTCCCGGATGTGGAGGGGCTTGGGTCCATCCACATGGTCGCAGTGCGAGCAGGTCTGACTGGTCGGCACGAACCGGCCGATCTTGATCAGGGTGCGTTCGTACCGGTCGGCCTTGTAGACGAGCATGGCCACGAACTGCGACCAGCCCGCGTCGTGCACGCTCTTGGCCAGTTGGGTGCGTGCCAGTCCGTGCACCGCCAGGTCCTCCACGCCGATTGCTTGGTTCTCGCGGATCAGCTTCGTGGAGAGCTGGTGGTGGAATTCACGGCGCGCGTCGGCGACCTGGGCATGCGCGCGGGCGACCTTCAGGCGGGCCTTCTCCCGGTTCTTGGATCCCTTCCGTTTGCGGGACAGCTCCCGCTGGGCCTTCTTCAGTTTCTTTTCCGCGCGGCGCAGGAAACGCGGAGAATCGATCTTCGTGCCGTCGTCGAGGATCGCGAAGTGTGTCAGCCCCAGGTCGATGCCGACGGTCTGGTCGCTGTCGGGCATCCGGGCGGCGTCGGCGGCCGGGTCGGTGTCGATGACGAAGGATGCGAAGTACCGTCCGGCCGCATCCTTGATCACGGTGACGGAGGTGGGAGGGGCGGGCAGGGTGCGCGACCACTTCACCTTGACGGTCCCGATCTTCGGCAGGCTCAGTCGTCCGCTGTCGGTGACCGACCAGCGGGCGTTGGCGGTGAACCGGATCGACTGCCGGGCGTCCTTGCGGGACTTGAACCTCGGCGCTCCCAGTCTGGGGCCCTTGCGCTCACCCTTGAGGGAGGCGAAGAAGTTCTTGTAGGCCGTCTCGGCATCGCGCAGGGACTGCTGGAGCACGACCGCGGAGGCTTCTCTCAGCCAGGAGCGGGCCTCGGTCTGCTTGGCCTGGGTGATCAGGCGCGTGGACAGCTCCCCGGCTTTCGGGATGGGGCCTCCCGCCGCTCTGGCGTCCTCGCGGGCGCGCAGGGCGTCGTTGAAGACGACGCGGGCGCACCCGAATGTCCGTGACAACGCACTGCGTTGGGCGTGATCCGGGTACAGGCGAAAGCTGTACCGAAGCTGCGTGAGAGCCACCGTACATACTTGGGCTATGGCAGAGATGCAAGAGATCAGAACTGGTCGGCACTGTGTATTTGTGATGCATGTGCACTTGGTCTTCGTGACGAAGTTTCGGCACGACGTGTTCACAGACGATCACCTGGTGCGGATGGAGGAGATCATGCGGTCGGTCTGCGCGGACTTCGAGTGCGAGCTGGTGGAGTTCAACGGCGAGACCAGCCATGTCCACCTGCTGGTGAACTTCCCGCCCAAGGTCGCCGTCGCCAAGCTCGTCAACTCTCTCAAGGGCGTCTCCTCACGCCGCCTGCGTCAGGAGTTCCCCGACCTGGTGCGCCACTACTGGCGGGCCAGCAAGCTGTGGTCGGGCTCCTACTTCGCCGGGACCGTCGGCGGCGCCCCGCTCTCTGTGATCAGGCAGTACGTCGAGCAGCAGAACCGGCCGGTGTGAGCCCTGCCCGGCTCCGCCGGACCAGGCGATCACGGCGCTCCGCGCCGCGGTGGTGCACACGCCGTGTCCGGCCCCGCCGGACCAGATGCGGCGACGCTCCGCGTCACCACCCTCAGATTCGCTTCACCACCGGGCTGAAGCCCGATGCACTGCGAATGAATCCCGGTAGCCGTTGTTGAGGATGTTGTGATGGGAGAGGGTGGCGCCCTTGGGGAAGCCGGTGGTGCCCGAGGTGTACTGGATGTTGATGGGGTCGTCACAGCTCAGTCCGGCGGCGACGGCGTCGAGCCGCTCGCGTGGCACGGTGGCGGCGCCCTCGGTCATCGCGTCCCAGGACGGGTCGCCGATGTACACGGCCTCCCGCAGTCCGGGGCAGCGCCCGCGCACCTGGTCCACCAGCGCCCGGTAGTCGCCGCCCTTGTGGGAGAGCGAGGCGATCAGCACCGCGACACCGGCCTGCCGCAGGACGTATTCCAGCTCGTGGGCGCGGTAGGCCGGGTTGATGTTCACCATGATCGCGCCGATGCGTGCGGTGGCGTACTGCGTCAGGACCCACTCCGGACAGTTGACCGCCCAGATGCCGACGCGGTCACCGGTCGTGATTCCCTTCGCCAGCAGCCCGCGCGCCACCTCGTCGACCGCGGCGCCGAACTCGGCGTAGGTCCAGCGCCGGCCCGAGGGCACGTCGACGAGGGCCTCGCGGTCCGGGTACGCGGCGATCGCGCGGTCGAGATCGGCGCCGACGGTGTCGCCGAGCAGCGGGGTGGTGCTCGTCCCGTGGCTGTACGACGGGGAGGGCGCGGGGACCGGTGCCGGGGCCGAGGGGGTCACCGGAAGTCCTCCTCGCGGTACTCGGCGTCGGAGCCCGCCGCCGTGGCCTCGCGCAGTTCGATGCGGCGGATCTTGCCGGAGACGGTCTTGGGCAGTTCGCCGAACTCCAGCCGGCGGACCCGCTTGTAGGGGGCGAGTACCTTGCGGGAGTGCTCGAAGAGCTCCCTCGCGGTGTCCGGGCCGGGCCGGTGGCCCTCCGCGAGCACGATGTACGCCTTGGGCACGGCCAGGCGCAGCTCGTCCGGGGCGGGTACGACGGCCGCCTCGGCGACCGCCTCGTGCTCCAGCAGGGCGCTCTCCAGCTCGAAGGGGGAGATCTTGTAGTCGGAGGCCTTGAACACGTCGTCGGCGCGGCCCACGTAGGTGAGGTAGCCGTCGGGGTCGCGGGAGCCGATGTCGCCGGTGCGGTAGTAGCCGCCGGCCATGGCCTGGGCGGTGAGGTCGGGGTCGCCGTGGTAGCCGGTCATCAGGCCCACCGGGTGGTCCGACAGGTCGAGTGCGATCTCGCCCTCGGTGGCGCCGGGCGCGCCGGAGACGGGGTCGAGGAGTTCGACCCGGTAGCCGGGCCCCGGGCGGCCCATGGAACCGGTCCGCAGGGGCTGGCCGGGGCTGTTGGCGATCTGGACGGCGGTCTCGGTCTGGCCGAAGCCGTCGCGGACGGTGACGCCCCAGGCGCGCCGGATCTGTTCGATGACCTCGGGGTTGAGCGGTTCGCCGGCGGCGACCACTTCGCGCGGCGGGGTGCGCAGCCCGGTCAGGTCGGACTGGAGGAGCATGCGCCACACGGTGGGCGGGGCGCAGAAGGTGGTGACGCCGGCGCGGTCCATCTCGGCCATCAGCCGGGCCGCGTCGAAGCGCGCGTAGTTGTGCAGGAAGACGGTCGCCTCGGCGTTCCACGGGGCGAAGAGGTTGGACCAGGCGTGCTTGGCCCAGCCGGGCGAGGAGATGTTCAGGTGCACGTCGCCGGGTGTGAGCCCGATCCAGTACATGGTCGCCAGGTGCCCGACGGGGTACGAGGTGTGGGTGTGCTCGACGAGCTTGGGCTGTGCGGTGGTGCCGGAGGTGAAGTACAGCATCAGGGGGTCGTCGGCGAGGGTGGGCCCGTCGGGCGCGTAGTGCTCGGCGGCGCCGTAGGCGTCCTCGTAGGGCAGCCAGGCGTCGCCGGCGCCCCCGCCGACGGCGATGCGGGTGTAGTCGCCGGGCACCTCGTCGAACTTCGAGGTGTCGGCGGCGCGCGTGATCACGTGCCGGACGCGGCCCCGGTCGACGCGGTCACGCAGGTCGGCGGGGCCGAGCAGCGGGGTGGCGGGGATGACCACGGCACGCAGTTTCATCGCGGCGAGCGCGGTCTCCCAGAGTTCGGCCTGGTTGCCGAGCATGACGAGCACCCGGTCCTCGGCGCCCACGCCCTGCTGCCTCAGCCAGTTGGCGGCCTGGTCGGAGCGGCGGGCCAGTTCGGCGAAGGAGAGCCTGGTCCGCTCGCCGTCCTCCTCGACGAGGTGCAGGGCGGTGCGGTCGTTGCCGTCCGCGATCACGTCGAACCAGTCGAGCGCCCAGTTGAAGCGGTCGGGGCGCGGCCAGCGGAAGCCCTCGTAGGCCGTGGTGTAGTCGTCGCGGTGTTCCAGCAGGAAGTCCCGGGCCCTGCGGAACTCCTCCGTCGCCGTCGTCATGTGTTCCCTTCCGTCGCCGTCGTCATGGGTGCTCCGTCCTCCTCGGTCCCGGACCTTGCCGGGTGCCTCCGTGCCATCGTCTAATCCGTGACGCAGGTCTCACCACCCCTGAAAGGGGGTGTGGCTCATTCGGGAGCCGCGGCGGAGAGGCGAACAGGTGACAGCCGGCCCGGGCGGGGGCGACCGAGGTGAGGGCGGCCGAGCGGCTGGGGGTGACGGACGGGGCCGTGAAGGGGTGTCCGCGCTCGGTGATGCGCGAGCCGGGTGCCCGGACGCGTGGGGAGGCGGTGGTCTCCGCACGCGGGGCGGGGTGGTTGCCGTAGGTTTGCGGTGTTCTCGTGGGGTCGGCATTACCGGTGGTCCGGGGTTTTCGGCCGGTGTGCCGGGACTTCGGATTTCATCCGCGTGTGCGCTGTTAAATGCCTCACGACGTCGCCCCTCCGAATTCAACTGACCCGTTGCCTAATATTGGTCAGGACACGACACAGGAGGGAGCGGTGACCGTGCGCCGGGACTTCAAGGATCCTGTCCGATGCCGTCCCGACCTGGTCATCGGCAGGGAGGAGCCGTTCGCCCAAGCGCGCGAGCAGCTGGCCCGAGGGGGCAGCGTGCTGCTGCACGGGCCGGCCGGAATAGGTAAATCGACCGTGCTGCGGGCACTTGCGGCGGAAAACGCGGGCGGGGCGCCCACGGTGTTGCGCTGCTCCGCCACGGAGTCCGAATCCCACCTTCCGTTCCTGGCGCTGGCGGATCTGTTCGGTTTGGTCCTCGAGAGGGTCTGCGGTGCGCTGCCCGCCGCGCAGCGCACCGCGCTGGAGTCGGCGCTCACCGGCCGCGGCGAGTCCACGCTCCAGCGGGACGGGCTCGCGCTGCGCCTGGCGGTGCTGTCCACCCTGCGGGCGCTGGCCGCCGAGGGACCCGTCCTGGTCGTCGCCGACGATCTTCAGTGGCTGGACTCGGCCAGTGCGGAGCTGCTGGGCTTCGCCGCCCGGCGTCTCGGGGACGCGCCGGTGCAGATGCTGTGCGCGGTGCGGACCGAGGGCACGGAGGGGCAGGAGTACGACCGTCATCTGCGGGCCTGCCCGCCGGACACGCGGGTGGTCCGGCTGGGCCCGTTCTCCCGTACCCAGGTGTCCGCACTGCTCGACCATCGCGGTTACACGGATCTGTCCCGCACCACGGTCCGCGACATCCACCGCACCAGCGACGGCAACCCGCTGTTCGCGCTCGAACTGGGCCGTGCTCTGGCCGAGAGCCCGGCCCGGCCTCGCCCCGGTGAGCCGCTGCCGGTGCCGACCTCGCTGCGTGCCCTGGTGCTCAGCCGGCTGGAGATGCTGTCGGACGACGCGCGCCGCACCCTGCTGGTGGCCAGCGCCGGTGCCCGCCCGACGCCGGCGCTGCTGCACGCGGCCGGCCGGGAGCACGCCGAGGAGGAGACGGCCCAGGCCGCCGCGCTGGGGCTGCTGGCGACGGACCCGGAGGAGCCGGCGCTGCGGTTCGCGCATCCGCTGATCTCGGCCGCGCTGTACGCGGAGGCCCCCGCCCACGAGCGGCGGGCAGCCCACGCCGCGCTGTCCACGGCGGCCTCCGACCCCATCGAGCGGGCCCGGCATCTGGCCCTCGCCACGACCGGCACCGACCCGGAGGTGGCGGCCCGGCTCGCCGAGGCCGCCGCGCTGGCCCGCGATCGCGGGGCTCCTTCGGTCGCCGCCTCGCTGGGGCTGCTGGCCGCCCGTCGCACCCCGGCCGACACGGCCGACGGCGCGCCGGGCCCGGACGAGCGGCGGCTGCAGGCCGCCGAGGACGCCATCACCGCGGGGGAGGCGGATCTCGCCCGGGACATCGCGCGTGAGGTGCTGACCCGGGCCACGGTGCCCGCGGAGCGGGTGCGGGCGTGGATGGTGGTCATCGAGGCGGCCGGGCAGGCACTCGGTGAGGTCGACGCGGTCTTCCCGCAGGTGCTGGCCGACGCGGGCGACGACCCGCGGCTGCTCGCCCTGGTCCACTACCAGCTGGCCTGGCGGGAACTGGTGGTCGACGGCGACTTCGACAAGGCCCGGCGGGAGGCCGCGCACGCGGCGGACCTGGCGGCGCGGGGCGCGGACCGGCGCACCGAGCTGATGGCGCTGGCCTTCCAGTCGTCCACCGAGACCCTGATGGGCCACCCGGACGCCCCGGCCACCATCAAGCGGGCCCTGCGGGAACCCCAGGACCCCTACGTGGCCTGCCACCACAACGGCGCGGGCATGGCCAGGTTCCGCTGGCTGCTCATGAGTGACCAGCTGTCCGAGGCCCGCAAGGGCATCACCGGGCTGCTGCGGGAGGCGCGGCGGCGCGGCATGGTCGAGAGCGAGGTGCACTTCCTGCGCTTCCTCGCCGACACGGAGCTGCGCTCCGGGCACTGCGGCCGCGCCCTGGACCTGGCACGGGAGAGTCTGCGGCTGGCCCGGGACTCCGGGACCGGGGAGGGCGCCTCGGCGATGCTCGCCTCGCTCGCGGAGGCCTCCGGCGGAGACGTGGAACGCGCGCTGGCCCTGGCCCGGGAGGCGGCCGACCACGCCGAGGTGGACGGCGACCAGATGTACCTCTCGCGCGCCTTGGCCGCCTTCGGCTATGCCCGGTCGGCCGCCGGGGACGCGGCGGGTGCGGTCCGTTCGCTGCGCCGGGTGCGGGAGCTGGAGCGGGGCATGGGCATCACCGACCCGGCGCGGGGCCGCTGGCACGGCGATCTCGCCGAGGCGCTGGTCCGGATCGGCGAGCCCGGCGAGGCGCAGGAACTCATCGACCTCACCCGGGTGCACGCGCTGCGGCTGGACCGGGCGGGCGTCCTCGCCGTACTGGACCGCGCGGAGGCCCTGGTACGGGCGGCCCGCGGGGAACACGAGGCCGCGCGGAAGCAGTTGACGTCGGCTCAGGACCGGCTGGGCCGGCTGGGGTACGGGCTGGAGGAGGCGCGGGCCGCGTTCGCGCTGGCCAGGCTGCGCGCCCGCCTCCCGGGTGCGGCCCCAGGGCATGCCCCCTACGACGAGGCCGCCCGGCTGTTCCGGCGCTGCCGCGCACTGCCCTGGCTGCGGCAGGTGGACGAGGCCGTGGCCGCCGGTCCGGTGGGACCGGACACGGTGCCCGCGTCCGCCTCGGCGGCGCTGGACGGCCTCGCCTCGATGGAACGGCAGGTCGCCTCACTGGTGATGGAGGGCGCCACCAACCGGGAGATCGCCGCCCGGCTGTTCATCAGCGTCAAGACGGTCGAGGCGACGCTCACCCGGGTGTACCGGAAACTGGGCATCCGGTCGCGGGTGGACATCGTCCGCCTGGCCGCGGGCCGCCGCGCCAAGTGACTCCCGGGGCGGGGACACGGCGGGCGCAGGGCGGCAGGGGTGCGATGGCCTGGGTCGGGGTGCGCATGCGGGCGCTCTCGGGGTCAGCGGTGAGCACGGTGCCGGGCCGTACAGGGCGGGCGGCAGGGCGGCAGGGCGGCAGGGCGGCAGGGCACGGTGACCTGGGCCGGGGTACGCGTACGGGCCCCTCACGGGTCAGCGGTGAGCACCGTGCCGGGCCGTACGGGGCGGGCGGGACCGAGGGTTTTCCCTGTCCAACTCCCTTAGGGGCTTCCCTCATTGAGGGCTCGCGCTCCGGCTCGTAGCGTAAGGGTGTGCCGCTCGCCGGGCACACGGGGACCGGTAGCCCGGCCCTCGTGTCGAACCCCCCACCCCGCGCGCCCCCACCGGCAACCGATGAGGAGACCGATGTACGGGCTCATCCGCAGTACGAAGGCCGCCGCGACCACCGCCGTGCTCGCCGCCATCTGATTTCCTGAGCACCCCTCAGGTGAATGCCAGGGGGCGCTGCGGGCTTCCACGAGCAGCCCGCAACGCCCCCTATCCATGCCCCGTCGGCCCTTCGCCCGTCCTGCCGTCACTGGCGTCACTGGCGTCACTGGCGTACGGCTCCGAAGCGGATGTCGTACGGCGTGTCCGGGTGCATCACCCGGAGCATCCGCTCCCCCTCGGCGGCGATCTCCTCCCGCCGTGCCCTGGTGAGCGGACCGAACGGCTCGACCACCAGGGCGTGTTCGTCCAGCCGCCACACTCCCGCCAGGAAGCCGTCGACGAGGAGGGCGCGGTAGGGGATGTTTCCCTGCCAGGTGCTGCCCCGCAGCTCGTGGGGCACGACGCGGGTGCGGTCGGCGTGGGAGAGGAGCAGGTTGTCGAACTCGGGCAGGAACCGCGGCGGGGCCGGGGTGTCCGGGTCGGGCCGGGGCGCGTCGGGAAGGTCGAACAGTTCGACTCCGTGTTCGTCGCGGAAGGTGACCAGGCGCGGGCGGAGGCGGTCGAAGGCTTCGCGCAGCCTGGTCAGTCCGGCCCAGATCTGCATGTCCTTCACGGAGGCGGGCCCGAAGGCGACGAGGTAGCGCAGCACGGTGGCGTCCGGTCCCGGGGAGGGCTCGGCGGGACGGCCCAGCCACCGCTCGGCGGTGGTGAGCGTCACCTGGCCGCTGCGGCCCCACAGTCCGCGCGGGGTGATCTGGACGAGGGGCAGCCTGCACCGGGCGGCGACGGACAGGGCCTGCGGGTCGGCGTCGGGCCATTCCTCGAGCAAGGCCTCGCGCAACTGCTTCATGGTGCGCGGTCCGGCCTCGACGAGGTCCCGGGCGAGGGCGGTCAGCCGGTCCAGGTCGACCCCGGTCAGCCCTTTGCGGAAGGAGGAGAGTTCGCGGTCGCGGGCGGGCTGCACCAGGGGGCGCAGGGTGAGGCAGTCCTGGGCCGTGTGGGTGTGGATGGTCGAGCGCAGGGTGACGATGCGGACCACCGCGCGGTCGGCCATCGGCCGGGACAGTGCCTCGGGCGTGAAGCCGTCGAGCCGGGCGGCGAGCGCGTAGTACGGCGGCTTGACGTTCTGCGCCTGGAGTCCGACCAGATGCTCGACGGCCGCCTCCGCGGACAGCGGTGAGCGCCGCAGGAGCAACTGCCGGGCGAGGGTGGCACGGTTCAGGGCCCGGGTACCGAGCACGGCGACCGGACCCCGCACCGGGGTGACGCTCCGCTTCGTCTTCGTCATGCCCGCACGCTACCGAGGCTTGCGGCCACCCTCTGTCCGCAAGGCCCGGGACACCGCTACGGACACGACCACCGGTACACGCCCGCCGGTACCCACCCGCCGTCCCAGGACCGCCGGTTCAGGACATTTCCTCGGGACGTGTAACACCCCGGCGGGTACCGGACGCTGAGTTCTACGGGGCGCGAGAAGCGGCCCCTTTCGCATGTCTCGGGCCAGTACCAGGAACGACCCCACAACCGAAGGACCTCCTCAGTGACTTCCCATCCCACCGGCACCGATGGATCCGCCGCGTCCGGACACGTTCGTCTCCCCGTCTACGAAGGTCTGGTGCGCGAGCTCGGTGACGTCCTGGCGGAGACCCGCGAGGTGGCCGAGCGCATGGAGCGCCAGATGCGCCAGGTACTGCCGGTACGCCCCCACACCCGGCCCGCGCCCGCGCCGGTCCCCCGGTGAGCCCCCGCGCCGACTGGGCCGGGCGGGTGACACGCCCCCGGTGGGGCCATCGGCCTGTCCTGGTTCCCTAGGATCCTCCCGTGGCCACCTTCCATCTCCAGCGCACGGCACCCCTCCCGCTCGACGAGGCCTGGCGTCGGCTCACGGAGTGGCCCCGCCACGGGGCGGCGGTCCCGCTCACCCGGGTCACCGTGACCACTCCCCCGCCCACCGGTGAGGGCACGGTGTTCGTCGCCCGCTCGGGCCTCGGCCCGGTCGCCTTCGACGATCCGATGGAGGTGACCGTCTGGCAGCCCCCGGTCGACGGCTCCCCCGGCCTGTGCCGGCTGGAGAAGCGGGGTCGCCTGGTCAGGGGCTGGGCGGAGATCGAGGTCCACCCGGGGCCGGGTGGCCGGACCCGTGTGCTGTGGCGCGAGGACCTGCGGGTCCGGTTCCTGCCCGGCTTCTGCGACCCGGCCCTGCGTGCCGTCTCGCGCAGGGTGTTCGGCCGGGCGGTGAACTCGCTGCTGCGGCAGCCGTGACGGGGTGGGCACCGGGCGGGTGCCTGGGGGCGACGGTGCGTCACCCGGTTCCGGTGAGGTGTTCCGGGCGGACCGGTGTGCGGTTCAGCTCCAGCCCGGTCGCGTCCCGGACGGCCGCGAGGACCGCCGGGGTGGACGACAGGGTGGAGGCCTCGCCGACGCCGCGCAGTCCGTACGGCGCGTGGCCGTCGGCGAGTTCGAGCACGTCGACGGGGATGACCGGTGTGTCGAGGATGGTGGGGATGAGGTAGTCGGTGAAGGAGGGGTTTCGCACCTTCGCCGTCCTCGGGTCGACGACGATCTCCTCCATGACCGCCACGCCCAGGCCCTGGACGGTGCCCCCCTGGATCTGGCCGATGACGGACAGCGGGTTGAGCGCCTTGCCGACGTCCTGTGCGCAGGCGAGTTCGATCACCTTGACCAGGCCGAGTCCGGTGTCGACCTCGACGACGGCCCGGTGCGCGGCGAAGGTGTACTGGACATGGCCGTTGCCCCGGCCGGTGCGCGGATCGAAGGGTTCGGTCGGCCGGTGCCGCCATTCCTCCTCCACCTCGACGGCCTCGTCCCCGAGGACGTCCACCAGGTCGGCCAGTACCTCGCCGCCGTCGGTGACGACCTTGCCGTCCTCCAGCAGCAGTTCGGCCGTCGCCCACGCCGGGTGGTAGGAGCCGAACCTGCGCCGGCCCAGTTCCAGGACCTGCTCCCGGACCAGTTCGCAGGCGTTCCTGACCGCTCCTCCGGTGACGTACGTCTGCCGGGAGGCGGAGGTCGAACCGGCCGAGCCCACCCGGGTGTCGGCGGGGTGGATGGTCACCTGGCCGATGCCCAGCTCGGTGCGGGCGATCTGGGCGTGGACGGTGACTCCGCCCTGCCCGACCTCCGCCATCGCGGTGTGCACGGCGGCCACGGGCCGGCCGCCGGCCACCTCCATCCGGACGCGTGCGGTGGAGTAGTCGTCGAAGCCCTCGGAGAAACCGACGTTCTTGATGCCGACCGCGTAGCCGACACCGCGCACGACGCCTTCACCGTGGGTGGTGTTGGACAGGCCGCCGGGCAACTGGCGTACGTCGGCCCCCTCACTGCTCTCCCACTGCCGCTCGGGCGGCATCGGCATCGCCTTGACGCGGCGCAGGAGTTCGGCGACCGGTGCCGGGGAGTCGACGATCTGCCCGGTGGGCATGACCGTGCCCTGTTCCATGGCGTTGAGCCGTCTGAACTCCACCGGGTCCAGGCCCAGCCGCTTCGCCAGCTTGTCCATCTGGGCCTCGTAGGCGAAGCACGCCTGGACCGCGCCGAAGCCGCGCATGGCGCCGCAGGGCGGGTTGTTGGTGTAGAGGGCGAGGGCCTCGATCTCGACGTCGTCCACGACGTACGGCCCGACACCGAGGGAGGAGGCGTTGCCGACCACGGCCGGGGAGGCGGAGGCGTACGCTCCGCCGTCGAGCACGATGCGGCACGTGACGTGGGTCAGTTTGCCGTCGCGGGTGGCGCCGTGCTCGTAGTGGAGCTTGGCCGGGTGGCGGTGGACGTGGCCGAAGAAGGACTCGAAGCGGTTGTAGACGATCTTGACGGGTCTGCCGGTGCGCAGGGCGAGCAGGCAGGCGTGGATCTGCATGGACAGGTCCTCACGGCCGCCGAACGCGCCGCCGACGCCGGCCAGGGTCATCCGTACCTTGTCCTCGGGCAGGCCGAGCACGGGCGCCATCTGGCGCCGGTCGGAGTGGAGCCACTGGGTGGCGACGTAGAGGTGGACGCCGCCGTCCTCCTCGGGGACGGCGAGCCCCGACTCGGGGCCGAGGAAGGCCTGGTCCTGCATGCCGAAGGTGTACTCGCCCTCGACGACGACGTCGGCGCGCTCGCGGGCCCGTGCCACGTCGCCGCGCACGATCGGCTGGCGGTGGACGATGTTGGGGTGGGCGACGTGGCGCGTGTGGTGGTCGTCGCGGTGCTCGTGGACGAGGGGCGCGTCGGGGGCGAGTGCGGAGGCCTCGTCGGTGACGACGGGCAGGTCCCGGTACTCGACCCTGATCTTCGCGGCGGCGCGGCGCGCGGTCTCGGGGTGGTCGGCGGCGACGACGGCGACCGGTTCGCCGTGGTGGCGGACCTTGCCGTGGGCGAGGACGGGGGTGTCCTGGATCTCCAGGCCGTAGTGGCGCACCTCGGTCGGCAGGTCGTCGTAGGTGAGGACGGCGTGCACGCCCGGCAGGGCGAGGGCCTCGGAGGTGTCGATCGAGACGATCTCGGCGTGCGCGACCGTGGAGCGCAGGATCTGGCCCCAGAGCATGTCCTCGTGCCACAGGTCGGAGGAGTACGCGAACTCGCCGGTGACCTTGAGGGTGCCGTCGGGGCGGAGGGTGGACTCCCCGATTCCGCCGCTGGCCGGGGCGCCCTGGGTGAGGATGGAGGGCGCGCCGAGGGGGGCGCCGGCCGGTCCGGGACCGGTGGCGGCCCGGGTGGGGGTGCGGGAGGGGCCGGGGCTGTGCTCGGTCATGGCCGGGTCCCCTCGGACTGGCGGGTGGCGGCGAGGCGGACCGCGTCCATGATCTTCTCGTAGCCCGTGCAGCGGCACAGGTTGCCCGACAGCGCCTCGCGGATGTCGGCGTCGCTCGGGCTGGGGTTGTGCTCCAGCATCTCGTCGGCGGCGACCAGCAGGCCCGGGGTGCAGAAACCGCACTGGACGGCTCCGGCGTCGATGAACGCCTGCTGGATCGGGGCGAGTTCGGCTCCCTCGCCGGTCTGTGAACCGGCGCCGTGGGCCCCGTGGGCCCCGTGGGCCGCCTGGGCCTGCCGCCGCTGGGCCGCGTCGAGCGGGGTGCCTGTGGCAAACGGGGTGCCCGTGGCGTCCGGGGCTCCCGCACCACCCCGCGCACCGCCCCCGGCGGTGCGGGAGCGATGCCGGGCGAGGGCGGCCAGTCCTTCGACCGTGACGATCTCCCGGCCCTCGGCCTGGCCGGCCGCGACGAGGCAGGAGCACACCGGGACGCCGTCGAGGCGCACCGTGCAGGAGCCGCATTCGCCCTGCTCACAGGCGTTCTTGGAGCCGGGCAGGCCGAGCCGTTCGCGCAGCACGTACAGCAGGGACTCGCCCTCCCATACGTCGTCGGCCTCCTGGGACCGTCCGTTGACCGTGAAGTGGACACGCATCACGCGACTCCCTCGGTGGTGCGGCGAGTGCCGCGGTACGACTCCCAGGTCCAGGTCAGCGTGCGACGGGCCATGACGCCGACCGCGTGCCGGCGGTAGCTCGCGGTGCCGCGGACGTCGTCGATCGGGTTGCAGGCTGCGGAGCACAGGTCGGCGAACTGCTCGGCCACCGACGGCGGGACGATCTTCCCGTTGTCCCAGAGTCCGCCCTCGTCGAGCGCCGCGTTCAGGAACTCCTCGGCGGTGGCGGCCCGTACGGGGGTGGGCGCCGCCGAGCCGATGCCGGTGCGGACCGTGCGGGTACCGGGGTGCAGGGCCAGACCGAACGCGCACACGGCGATGACCATGGCGTTGCGGGTGCCGACCTTCGAGAACTGCTGCGGTCCGTCCGCCTTCTTGATGTGGACGGCGCGGATCAGTTCGTCGGGCGCCAGCGCGTTGCGCTTCACCCCGGTGTAGAAGGCGTCGATCGGGATGCGGCGGGACCCGCGCACCGATGCGGCCTCGACCTCGGCCCCGGCGGCGAGCAGCGCCGGGTGGGCGTCGCCGGCCGGGGAGGCGGTGCCGAGGTTGCCGCCGACTCCGCCGCGGTTGCGGATCTGCGGGGAGGCCACGGTGTGGGAGGCGAGGGCGAGGCCCGGCAGTTCGGCCCGCAGGTGCTCCATGATCCTTGTGTACGGGACGGAGGCGCCGAGCCGTACGGTGTCCTCGCCGACCTCCCACTCGGTGAGGTCGGCGATGCGGTTGAGGTCCATGAGGTACTCGGGCCTGCGGTGGTCGAAGTTGATCTCGACCATCACGTCGGTGCCGCCCGCGATCGGCACAGCGGTGGGGTGCTCGGCCTTCGCGGCGAGCGCCTCCTCCCAGCTGGCGGGGCGGAGGAAGTCCATGACCGGCTCTCTTCTTCGTCTCGTGGATCGTACGGATCGAGCCAATCCGTGTGTGGGGGCCCGGCTCCTTATATGGGGATTCACGCGGAGTGGGCTCAGTACACCGCCCGCTGCTCCACCCGGGTCAGTCACGGAAAACCTGAAGGAGTTGGCTGGCCAACGGGGGCATCTTGTAGATTCATATGAAAAGAGGACCTCAGCCACCTCCTTGCCTTCCTCCGGAAACAACGGACCCGGAAGACACGGAGGACACGGTCCGGGAGACGGCCGACCGTGCCGGATCGGCCACTCACCCGGACTACCGCACGGAAGGCCGCCCGGACACCGCGCGGAAGGCGCCCAGGCGCCGTGCGGAAGGCCCTCCACGGGCCCTTCCACGGCCCATCGTAGACATCGGTACACATCGAGACAGGGAACGGCGGCGACGAGGATGCGGCTGCGCGCACTGCTGGAGACCGACGCGCTGGGGCTCGCGCTGCTCGGCGGCGAGGACGAACTGGACCGCACCGTGCACGGGGTGATGACCACCGACCTGAGGGACCCCAGCCGCTACCTCTCCGGCGGGGAACTCGTCCTCAGCGGCCTGGCCTGGCGCCGGGACGCCGCCGACTCCGAGCCGTTCGTACAGCGTCTGGTGCAGGCGGGGGTCGTCGCCCTGGCGGCCGGCGAGGCGGAGCTGGGCGCCGTCCCGGACGACCTGGTCACGGCCTGTGCGCGACACCGGCTGCCGCTGTTCGCGGTGCACGAGTCGGTGGCCTTCGCGACGGTCACCGAGCATGTCGTACGGCAGGTGTCCGGTGAGCGGGCCGGGGACCTCGCGGCCGTGGTGGACCGGCACCGGCGGCTGATGACGTCGGGACCGGCGGGCGGCGGCCCGGACGTGGTGCTCGACCTGCTGGGCAGCGACCTGGACCTGCGGGCGTGGGTGCTCTCGCCCACCGGGCGGCTGATCGCCGGTTCGAAGGCGGGACCGCGGCTGCCCGACGACGTGTGCGTGCGGATCGCGGCGGAGCATCTGGCGGCCGCCCGCAGCGGCCGCCCCGGACCGCACCGGGTGACCCTGGACGACCGGACGACGTACAGCCTCTTCCCGGTGCACGACGGCGGATCCACGGCCCCGACGCCGGCGTCCACCCCACAGACCGCACAAGCCCCGCAGACCCCGCACGGCGACCCCGGCGGGCATGGCACACCGGCCTCCCGGGAGCTGTGGGACGGCCGGGAGACGGTGCTGTCGGACTGGCTGCTGGTCGTCGAGGCGGACGCCGGGGACTGGGCCGAGGAGCGGCTGGACCTGCTGTACGGGGTCACCCAGCTGATCGTGGTCGAGCGGGACCGCCGTAACGCGGCACGCACGGTACGGCGCCGGCTCGCGCAGGAGGTGCTGGAGCTGGTGCAGGCGGGGGCCGCGCCGGCCGAGGTCGCGGCCCGGCTGCGCGTGGCGGCGCCGGTGCTGGTACCCGGCCTCGGGGCCGCGCCGCACTGGCAGGTGGTCGTCGCGCGGGTCGACCGGGACGGCGGCGGGGCCGAGGGCGGCGCGGCGGCGCAGGCGCTGCTCGAGGAGATCCTGGTCGACCCGGCGTCGACGGGGCCCGAGCACTCCGACCGGATCGCGGTGGCGCACACCGGGGACGAGGCCGTCGCGCTCGTCCCGCTGCCCGCGGTGGCGAGCGAGCACGACGGTGCCGACGGGCGGGGACTTCTCGCCGACGCCCTGCTGGAGTCCGTACGGGAGCCGCTGACGGCCGGTCTGGAGGGCGCCGGGCGGCTCACCCTAGGGGTCAGCGCGGCCGTGCACTCGGCGGAGGGGCTGCGCGGGGCCCTGGAGGAGGCGCGGCACGCGCGGCGCGTGGCCGCGGCGCGGCCGGGCCGGGTCTGCGCGGCCGGCCACCACGAGCTGGCCTCGCACGTCCTGCTGCTCCCCTTCGTCCCCGACGACGTACGCCGGGCCTTCACCGCCCGTCTCCTGGACCCGCTGCGGGACTACGACCGGCGCCACCGCGCCGAGCTGATCCCCACCCTGGAGGCCTTCCTGGACTGCGACGGCTCCTGGACCCGCTGCGCCGCCCGGCTGCACCTGCATGTCAACACCCTGCGGTACCGGGTGGGCCGCATCGAGCAGTTGACGGGCCGTGACCTGTCCCGCCTGGAGGACAAGCTCGACTTCTTCCTGGCCCTCCGCATGAGCTGACGGCCCGGCGGGCGCGTGGCGGGGGTAGCGGGGTGGTGGAGGTCGCGCGGGGCGGGGGTGGCGCGCGCGGAAAGTGTGCGCCGGTGGGGTGTCGCGGGCGCCGTCGGGCATTCCACCGTTCGTGCCCGTTGATCCACGACTTTGTGAAATCCTTCACCCACCCTCTTGGCCCGACCCCGTTGTTCGTGCTGAGATGCGGCCACCACTCAACAGCTCGATGGCGTGCTCGGGGAGGGCAACGTGGCGCACACCGCCATGTCTGGTAACGGAACGACCGCTGGTGACGATCCCCTCCAGACCGCGGTATGGCGGCTGCGCTCACGCGCTTGCTGGGCCGACGCCGCCGCCCTGCTCACACCGGACACCGCGGCCGCCGCGCTGCAGCGGTCGTCGCTCCTGGTGGAGCGGTGCCTGTACACGGAGACGGGCTGGGCCGAGGCCGAGGACGCGCTGCGTACCGCCGAGGCGCTGGCCGACACCGACGACGAACGGGGCGCCGCCGCTTGTGAACGCGGGTACTTGGCCTACGCCGCCACCCTGTTCGCGGTGCGCGACCGGGCCGACGAGGCGCGGGCCGCGCTCGGGCGCGCGGCGGCGCTGGTCCCTCCGGGTGCCCCGGTCCGGGCACTGCTGGACTTCCGGCGCGGACTGATCGCCGAGAACCTGTCCCGCTCCCCGCAGTCGGCGCGCGCCGCGTACCGCCGCGCGCACGCGGGTGCCACCGCGCACGCCGACCCGTTGCTGCTCTCCGGCACCTGGCGTCATCTCGCCGGACTCGCGCTGCGGGAGGGCGAGTTGGCGGAGGCACGGCATGGGTTCGCCGAATCTCTGAGGATCCGGGAGGAGTTGGGCTATCTGGTCGGCACGGCCCCGGCCCTGGCCTCCCTCGCCGACACGGAGACCGAGCCGGAGGCGTCCCGCCTGCGCGAGGAGGCCCGCCGGCTGCTGCGCCTGCTCGGCGGCGTCCCCACCTGGCTGTCCCGCCAACTGGCCCCGCCGGCCCCGGAAGCGGCGACGGCGTAGAAGCGCCCGCGGCTCCGGACCCGCGGCTCCGGACCCACGGCCCCCGCACGCACGGGCTCCGCACGCACGACCCCCCGCACGCACGGGCTCCGTACCGCGCGCCCAGGGTCTGTCCGGCGGATCAAGTCGGAGGTGACCGGCGGCGTCTGTCCAGCTGGGCCGAGCGGGGGCGATGGGGGCCCTCCCGCGCAAACATGTTCGAGCGTGGGGGAGTGTCCAGCCGCAAGGCGGAGGAGGGCGTCGACGCGATGGGGGTCCCCCCTGCTCGAAGAGCTCGGGGGCGTGCCGGCCCTCGCGTCTCCGGCATGGTCCGCCGGACAGGCCCTGGTGCTGCGGGGCGGCCGCCGTTCAGACCGCGCCGGTGAAGTGTTCACCCACCAGTGACCGCACCGCGTCCCGGTCGCCCGCGATCAGCGCGTCCAGCAGGGCCGTGTGCTGGTGGGCGTCGGTCACCAGCCCCACCCGGCCGAGCGGGCCGAGGGCAGTCCCGACCAGGGGCCACTGGGCGCGGCGGTGGAGGTCTTCGGCGATCCGGACCAGCTGCTCGTTGCCGGCGAGGGCGAGCACCGCGCGGTGGAAGGCGCGGTCGGACTCGGCGTAGGTGGCCCGGCAGCCGGAGGAGGCCGCGCGGATCGTGGCCTCGGCGAGGGGGCGCAGTTCGGCCCATCGTTCGGCGGGCACCGTACGGGCCAGCCGCAGCACCACCGGAACCTCGATCAGTGACCGGACCTCGGCCAGTTCGGCCAGGTCCCGGGCGCCGCGCTCGACGACCCTGAAGCCCCGGTTCGGCACGACCTCGACCGCTTCCTCCAGGGCGAGTTGCTGCATGGCCTCCCGGACGGGTGTCGCGGAGACCCCGAACCGCTCGGCCAGTACCGGCGCGGAGTACACCACACCGGGCCGCAGGTCACCCGTCACCAGCGCGGTGCGCAGTGCGGCGAGGACCTGCCCTCGCACGGAGGACCGCTGGACGGGCGTGCGGGGCCGGGGAAGGACGGCGGCCGGTTCGCTGTGGGTGTGCTCACCGCGTACGGCGTCGTCCCGACCGCGTACGGCGTCGCCCTCCCGGCCCCGTACGCCGGACTGAGCGGGCACCCTGGCCCTCTCCGCGCCCGAGCCCGTGCCTGGGTCCGCGCGGCCCGTGCCTGGGTCCGCGCGGCCCGAGCCCGTGCCTGGGTCCGCGCGGCCCGAGCCCGTGCCTGGGTCCGCGCGCGGGTCCGTGCCCGCGCCTGGACCCGGCGCCCTGCCGTCCTGCCCGGTCGCGATGTCACCCGCCCCTGCGAAGCCCTTCGTGCCCTGCCTCACGGGGTCCTCCTCCGGACGTTTCGGTACTTGGGGTCATTACGGCGGCTTGTCAGCCGCTCGTCAAGCACCTTACGGGCACGGGCCCCACGGTTCACATCTCAACGGTCTTGGGTAAGGTGAGGCTTACCTTTACCGCTCCGGTGTCGGGCCGGTTCGGCGAGACGTGAAGGGGTGATCCCATGGCAGTGCCCGGTTCGGCCGTCGCGGACGCGTACGCCCGCCTGGCGGAGGCCTTCCCCGCACTCGCCGTCACGGAACTCGCCGCCGACGAGGCGCCGCCCCGGGGCGGCGCCTGGGTGTCCGCCGACGCTCTCGCCGAGGGGGAGAACGGCCCCGCCCTGGACGCCTTCCTGTCCTGGGACGACAGCCAGGTGCTGCGGGACTACGGACAGCAGGCCCGCCCCGACGTGGTCGCCAGCTTCGGCCTGCACCGCTACACCTGGCCCGCCTGCCTGCTGATCACCGTGCCGTGGTTCCTGCACCGCCGCGTGCCCCGCTACCCCGTGACCCACGTCTCCTTCGACCGCTCCGCCGCCGGGTTCGCCGTGGGCCGCATGGCCGTACGCCCCGAATCGTTCGCCTGCCTCCCGGACGACCCGGCGGCCACGCTGCCCGGCGCCCGCGTGGTGGCGGACGAGGAGGCCCTGCGGGCCGAGGTGCGGGCCTCCGTCGCCGAGCACCTCGAACCCGTCCTGACGGGCTTCGGCCCGAGGATGCGCCGTCGCGGCCGTGCCCTGTGGGGCATGGCGACCGACGAGGTCGTGGAGAGCCTGCGGTACATCGGCCAACTGCTGGGCGAGGAGGAGCGGGCCCTGCGGGAGCTGGAACTGCTGCTGCCCGGTGCGACCAAACCGTACGTAGGCGCGGCGCGCTTCCGCCCGGTCACCGGGCCGGGCGGCGAAGCCGCGCACACCCGGGACCGGATCAGCTGCTGCATGTTCTACACCTTGCGCCCCGACGACATCTGCGCCAACTGCCCGCGCACCTGCGGCACCGGAAAGACGAACGGCAGGGCGGCCGTCGGCAAGGTCATCAGCATGACCGCCGATGAAATCGACATGCCGGTGGCGAAGGCCAGTTGACGCCGCGCCGGGCACCGGCGCACCCATGTTCGTCCGCCGGCCCGCCCGGCTCCGAGCCACCGCGAAGATCACAGGGATTTCGCAAATTCCCCACCTTCCGCAAGGTGTATTCACGGAACCACCCGTGCGGGTAGTCCCACTCGAACTCAACTCCCGACCCTCAAGCGTCAGTTCGAGCAGAACGTCGCCTCGGGTACCCCCTCGCGCTTCAATGGCGGCCACTTGCCCCGAAATCCCCTGAAGGACGGCGGGATTGGGCCACTATGGCGGGCGTTACGCCCTATCCCAACGCAAGGGACCCCTGGATGAGACTGACCGACATATCGCTGAATTGGCTGCTTCCGGGCGCCGTACTGCTCCTGGGCATGCTGGCGGCGGTGGCGGTACTCGCGCGCGGCAAGCGCTCCTCGGTCAAGGACCCGAGCGCGGACGACTCGTGGGAGCGCAGCGAGGAGCGCCGCAGGCGCAAGGAGGCCCTGTACGGCACCTTCTCCTACATCCTGCTGTTCTGTTGTGCCGCGGTGGCGGCCGCGCTCTCCTTCCACGGCCTGGTCGGCTTCGGCGAGCAGAACCTCGGCCTGGCCGACGGCTGGCAGTACCTCGTGCCCTTCGGTCTGGACGGCGCGGCGATGTTCTGCTCGGTGCTCGCCGTGCGCGAGGCCAGCCACGGTGACGCCGCGCTCGGCTCCCGCATACTCGTGTGGACGTTCGCGTTCGCCGCGGCCTGGTTCAACTGGGTGCACGCCCCCCGGGGCATGGGACACGCGGGCGCTCCGCACTTCTTCGCGGGTATGTCCCTGTCCGCGGCCGTGCTGTTCGACCGCGCGCTGAAGCAGACCCGCCGGGCCGCCCTGCGCGAACAGGGCCTGGTGCCGCGTCCGTTGCCGCAGATCCGCATCGTCCGCTGGTTGCGGGCCCCCCTGGAGACGTACCGTGCCTGGTCGCTGATGCTGCTGGAGGGCGTACGCAGCCTCGACGAGGCGGTCGAGGAGGTCCGCGAGGACCAGCGCCAGAAGGGCGAGACGCGCCGGCGCCGGCGCGGCCAGGAGCGGGTGGAGCGGGCCCGGCTGAAAGCCATCAGCCGGGGCCACCGCGCCCTCGTGGGTGGCGGTGGCCACCCCATGGAGGCCCCGACGGTGGAGCGGGCGGACGACGTGGTGCCCGCGGAGCCTGCCATAGCGGCGCCGGAGGCCGTCCTGCCCGTACGCTCGCGCCCCTCTCTGCAACCGGTACGCGGTGGTTCCGATCCGATGACCGTCGACCTCACCGCGGAGGACGACACCCAGGCACTGCCGCGCCTGGACTCCCTCGAGCGCAAGCTCAAGGACCTGGAGCAGCAGTTCGGCTGACGTCGGCGGGACGGGAGACGGACACTGGACGGGACGGGGCACGGCCGTACGCAGACCGTGCCCCGTCCCGTCCAGTGCGTCGGTGCTGATGCCGGTGCCCGTGTCTGCGCCGGTGCTGATGCCGGTGTCTGCACCGGCGCCCGTGTCAGGCGGCGTCCGCGTCGAGTTCGAACCAGACCGCCTTGCCCACCCCGTGTGCCCTGATCCCCCACGCGTCGGCGAGGGACTCGACCAGGACCAGTCCACGGCCGTGCGTACCGTCGTCGGTGTCCGGTACCCGTGGCCGGGGCTCGTGGTCCACGAAGTCCCGTACCTCGACCCGTAATCCCCGGGGTCCGACGGTGGCGGTGAGGACCGCCGCCCGGTCGGTGTGGACCAGCGCGTTGGTGACGAGCTCGGTGGTGAGCAGTTCGGCCGTGTCCGACTGTCCGGGCCTTCCCCAGTGTCTGAGCAGTTGTCGTAGGTCGTGACGGGACTCGGGCACCGCCCGCAGGTCCGCGCGCCCCAGTCGGCGGCTCAGCTGCGCCTTCGGTGCCCGCTCCCCGTCGGCCGTCCCTTTCACGGCCGTCCCTTTCACGGCCGTCACCGAGCCGGTCCCCGCCGTGCCGGGACAACCCCCTTGTACCTGCCTTCTCATGGCCCCCGCCCGCGTTCCGGTGTCGATTCCCCCTGCGGCTCGAACACGTCCGTGGGAATCCATGCCCCGTCACCCACGCGCCAGTCGTGCGACATCGTCAAGACCGGTTATTGGCCGAACTTCAACGGCCACACACGTGTGCGGGGCCGTCCTCCCGACCCCCGTGGCGGGAGGACGACCCCGGATTCGCGGTGGTCGTGCGGTCCGTTGCGGACCATGCCCTTCCGGGCGGTTCCTCGGGGACAGCGGCCTTCCGGCGTCAGTACAGCTTGTTGACGGCCCTGGTCGTCGTCTTCTTGAAGGCGGTCACCGGAGCGTCGCCGAAGTCGCCCATCTGTCCCCAGCTCACGAGGGTGACCGTCCTGCCGTCCCGTCCCACCGACAGCAGGTGGATGTCGGTGGCGCCCCAGGAGGCGTTGGTGTGCAGCCCGTGGACCTGCGCGCCCTCCTCGACCGGCAGCGAGCCGTAGTACCGGCCCTCGGCCTCGATCTCCGGGTCGGACCGCTCGATGCGGTCCGCGCAGGAACGGAACCTCTTGTTGATCAGGGCGGCCAGCGCCTTGCCCTTGGCGGCCGAGCCGGTCACGATCGTGGCCTGCACGGCGCTCGTGTCCAGCTCGGTGTGGAAGACCCGGTGCCGGTAGTCGTAGGCCGGGATGCCGTCCTCGCCCAGACAGGGGGCGAGCTCGATCGGGAAACCGTCGGTGACGGGTCCCGCCGTCCACGCGGACGACGGGTGCGGCGGCAGCTGGGACGCCGCGAGGAACTTGGGCGCGGCGGCCTTCGCCTTCGGGACGGCGTCCGGGGCCGGTGCGGCTCCGGCCGGCACGGTGAGCGACGTGACGGCGGCGAGGGTGAGGGCGGCGATGGCGGAGAGCGCGGCGGCCCGGGTGTGCATGGACATGGGTGTCCCCCGTGAGGAGTGCGTGGTGGGATGCGGATGCTGCCGGGATGGTCCGGATGGTCCGTCCGGTGGCCGTCGGGGCGACACCAGGAGCATCCGCCGTCCCGGGCGGCCGGCGCAAGCCTCGGCGGCCGGCTCCGGGGCATGGAACCATCCCAGCCCGTCTGACGTGCAGGTATATGAGGTGCCTGGGATGCCGTCCCGGGCCCGTTCGGCCCAACGAGTGGTGCGGGGTGAAGGTGTCGGCACAGGACGACGTGGCGGAGTTCGCGGCTCGGCTGCGGGAGCTGAAGGAACGCACGGACCGCAGTTACGGCTCGCTGGCCCGCCGCCTGAACATGAACACCTCCACGCTGCACCGCTACTGTGCGGGCGAGGCCGTCCCCCTCGACTTCGCCCCGGTGGAACGCTTCGCCGCCCTGTGCGGGGCCTCGGGCCCGGAACGCCTGGAACTCCACCGCCACTGGCTCCTGGCCGTCGCGGCACGGCAACGACCGCGAGCGGGAGAGACGGCGGAGGCGGGGGCCGAACCGGAAGCGAGGGGCGACGCGGACACGGCCGCGGGGGCGGAGACGAGGAGCACGCCCGAATCGGGGGCGAAGGCCGCGGCGGAGGGCGTGGACACGCTGTCCGCCACCGCTACCGGCAGCGACACAACCACCAGCACCGGCACCGGCACCGGCACCGGCACCGGCAGCGACAGCGATCGACCACTCCTGGACACGGGCGTCGTCATCGATCCCCACCCTCCGGCCGGCCGCTCCCTCCCCCGCCTCTGGTACCGGCGCAAACGCGTCGCGGGGGTCCTGGCCGTCGCGTGTGCGTTACTCGCCACCGTGGGCACGCTGGCCGCGCTGCCCGACGGTCACCGTTCCTCCCCCGACGACCGCGGCCGGGCCACCGCCGACTCCGTGCCGACCGCCTCCGCGGACCCCACGGCACCGGGCCTGCGTGCCTCGTCGCCGCCTGCCTCCGCGTCCCCCTCGTCCGGCCGCCCGGAGCGCACATCGGACGGCCCCGGAACCGGGCGCGAGCCGTCCGGCCCGGCCGCTCCCGGTGACCCCTCCGGGAGGGCCGGAGGGAGCGACTCCGAAGCCTCGTCCCAAGGTTCCTCCGGGGGCTCCTCCGGGGACTCTTCCGCGCCCGCCGGTACGCCTCTCGCCTGGACCGTCGACTCCCAGGCCTGGGCTCTCGGCTGCGGTCACGACTACGTCGTCGCCAAGCCGCCCGCCCAGGTGCCGCCGCCCCCGGCCCCGCAGGACGCCGGTACCTGGGCGGCGACGCAGGCGGCGGTGCACGGGGGCGAGACGATCGTGAAACTGTCCGTGCAGGGAACGTCGGACACGGCCGTCGTCCTCACGGCGCTGCGGGTCCGGGTGACCGGCCGCACCGATCCCGCTCCGGGCAACGCGTACGCCATGGACCAGGGGTGCGGCGGCGCCCTCACCCCGCGGTACTTCGCGGTGGACCTGGACAAGGACCGGCCGATCGCCCGCGCGGTCGCCGGGAACGACGCCGGTACGCCGATTCCGGCGGTCCGCATGCCCTACCGGGTCTCCGCGGAGGACCCGGAGGTGCTGGAGGTGACCGCCACGACCGCGGGCTGCGACTGCCGCTGGTACCTGGAACTGGACTGGTCCTCGCGCGGCCGCTCCGGCACCGTCCGGATCGACGACGACGGCCGTCCGTTCCGCACCAGCGGCATCGAGGGGCTGCCCCGCTACGAGTACGACACCTCCCACCGCCGCTGGGCGCCCCGTACGGGCTGAACGCCCGTGCTTTCGGCCGCCGCCGTCACGGGCGCGGAACGTTGCGCAGGTTGGACCGTGCCATCTGCGCCATCCGGCCGACCCCTCCGTCCAGCACCATCTTGGAGGCGGACAGCGCGAAGCCGGTCACCATCTCCTTGCTGATCTTCGGTGGGATGGACAGCGCGTTGGGGTCGGTGACGATGTCGACGAGGGCCGGCCCCTTGTGCTTGAACGCGTCCTTCAGCGCCCCGGCGAGCTCCTTCGGTTTCTCCACGCGCACCCCGTGGGCACCGCAGGCTCGGGCGACGGCGGCGAAGTCGGGGTTCTTCAGGGCGGTGCCGTGCGACGGCAGCCCGGCGACCAGCATCTCCAGCTCGACCATGCTGAGGGAGGAGTTGTTGAACAGGACCACCTTCACCGGCAGGTCGTACTGGACCAGGGTGAGGAAGTCCCCCATCAGCATGGAGAATCCGCCGTCGCCGGACATCGACACGACCTGCCGGCTCCGGTCGGTGAACTGCGCCCCGATCGCCATCGGCAGCGCGTTCGCCATCGAGCCGTGGGAGAACGAACCGATGATCCGGCGCCGGCCGTTGGGCGAGATGTAGCGGGCGGCCCAGACGTTGCACATCCCGGTGTCGACGGTGAACACCGCGTCGTCGTCGGCGATGTCGTCCAGGACTGCGGCCACGTACTCGGGGTGGATCGGCACGTGCTTGTCCACCTTGCGCGTGTACGCCTTCACCACCCCCTCCAGCGCGTCCGCGTGCTTCTTCAGCATCCGGTCGAGGAACTTCCGCTTGCCCTTGGTCCGGACCCGCGGGATCAGGCAGCGCAGCGTCTCCCGCGCGTCGCCCCACACCGCCAGGTCCAGCTTCGAGCGCCGGCCCAGGTGCTCGGGCCGCACGTCGACCTGGACGATCTTCACGTCGTCGGGGAGGAAGGCGTTGTACGGGAAGTCGGTGCCGAGCAGGATCAGCAGGTCGCACTCGTGGGTGGCCTCGTAGGCGGCGCCGTAGCCGAGCAGCCCGCTCATGCCGACGTCGTACGGATTGTCGTACTGGATCCACTCCTTGCCGCGCAGGGCGTGCCCGACCGGGGACTTGATCTTCTGGGCGAGCTCCATGACCTCGGCGTGCGCGCCCCTCGTGCCGGCACCGCAGAACAGGGTGACCTTCTCGGCCTCGTCGATCATGTCGACGAGGCGGTCGAGCTCGGCGTCTCCGGGGCGGACCGTGGGCCGGGAGGTGACCAGGGCGGTCCCGGCGGCCTGCTCCGGGGCGGGCTCGTCGGCGATGTCACCGGGGAGGGTGACGACGCTGACCCCGGAACGGCCGACCGCGTTCTGGATGGCGGTGTGCAGCAGCCGGGGCATCTGCCGCGGACTGGAGATCATCTCGCTGTAGTGGCTGCACTCGCGGAACAGCTGGTCGGGGTGGGTCTCCTGGAAGTAGCCGAGGCCGATCTCGCTGGAGGGGATGTGCGAGGCGAGGGCGAGGACCGGGGCCATGGAGCGGTGGGCGTCGTACAGCCCGTTGATGAGGTGGAGGTTGCCGGGCCCGCAGGAGCCGGCGCAGGCGGCGAGCCTGCCGGTGATCTGCGCTTCGGCACCGGCGGCGAAGGCGGCGGTCTCCTCGTGGCGGACGTGGACCCAGTCGATGGCGGGGTTGCGGCGCACCGCGTCGACGACGGGGTTGAGGCTGTCGCCGACGACGCCGTAGAGGCGCTTGACTCCCGCGCGGGTCAGGATGTCGACGAACTGTTCCGCGACGTTCTGTTTGGCCATGATTCCCAGGTGCCCCTTCGGTGTCCGTGAATCCCTGGATCTCCGTTCGGGTTCCATGGAGTCACACCCGGCGCGCTCACGCCTCCCAGACGGCGGCGGCCGTACGGTCGTCCGCGTATCCCTTGACCCGTACCTGGGTGTCGGCGAGGAACGCGGCGAGGCCGGGCGGTTCGGGACGGGACCACCGGGTGGCCAGGTGGGCGCCGAGTTCGTCCTCGCCGCGCAGCGGGTCGGCGAGGCCCGGACTGCACAGCAGCAGGGTGTCACCCCGGCGGGCGACGGACGTACGGAAGCGGAAGGGTTCACGCGGAGGTTCGGGGGCGGGCTCGTACGGGCTCGGGGGTGTCGGTATGCCGAGGTCCATGGTGAGCCGGTCGCCCTCGGGGGTCTCGGAGGGCGGCGAGCCGAAGCCGAGGACGGCCCCGCCCCTGGCCTGGGCGGCCTTCGGTTCGATGTCCTGCCACACCCCGTCCCGCAGCCGGAACAGTCCGCCGGTACCGACGCCGAAGAAGACGCGGGTCCGGCATTCGGGGTCCGCGGGCAGCAGCAGGCAGCGCAGGGTGGCCGCGTACGCCTCGGGGCCGAGGCCCTGCTCGGCGGCGTCCGCCCGGAGCCTGCCGAGGGTCCGGTCGGTGAGGCGGTGCAGCCCCGACTTGAGGTCGCCGCGCCGGCCGGCCCTGATGTCCTCGGCCAGGCGGGCGTGACTGAGGCCCACCGCCTTGCCGATCCACCGGCAGGCCTCGGCGGCCGCACGGTGTGCCCCGGGGGTGCCCCGTACGCCGGTGGCAACCGCCACCAGCACCAGGGCCCGGTCCCCGCTGCCGAACCGGGCGGTCAGCAGGGCGTCCCGGCGCAGTTCGCCCCGGTACCGCGCGGAGTCGCCGCGTACGGAGGCGGCCCGCAGGGTGCAGGTCCCGTACCGGGCTCCGTCGAGCACGGTGTCCGGGACCAGATCGTCCAGTTCGTGGGGGTCGGCGGCGGGCAGCGTGGTGGGCTCGGCGTCGTAGGTGGGCGGCCGGGAGCCCACGTGGCCGCGCGGCGGGGGCGGCGGTTCCACGGGCTGGACGGGGCGCGGGGCGCGAGGGTCGGCGGGAGCGTCGGTGAGGGTGGGGTCGGGGGCGGGCACAAGCGTGGGGGCGTGGTCGGGTGGGGCGGGAAAGCCGGTCGCCGAGGTCGTACTGCCCGGCGGGGGCCAGGCGGGCGACGGTGGCCCTTCCGGCAGGCGGGGCGGGCGGCCGTCGGACGGTTGCGTGCCGGACGGCCGCACGGAAGGCGTCCCATCACCGGGCACCGGCCTCGGAGCGGGTAACGGGGTGCCGGAAGGGTCCCCCGCGGAGGGCTTCACGTCCGCCGGACCGTCCACCCTGCCGCCGACCGCCTCGTTCACCGTGCCGGCCGCCGAGTCGAAGCGGTCGTCCAGGGAATCGGGTACGGGTGCGGCGGGTGCGGAGCCCGTGTCCTGGGTGGCGCCGTCGTACAACTGCCCCCACCAGTCGTCCTCGTGACCGGTGGACCTGCCTCCCTGCTCACTCATACCTTGAATTGTCCACCGCGCGGGCCCGATGGAAACGGAGCATCGGGAAATCGGTTCCCGGCACCGCGCGGCACACGGCACACCGGCCACTCGGAACACGCGGAGGCGCATCTGTTCGATGCGAGGGATCGGTGCGCGTCCCCCGCACCTGATCTGCGTCTCCGGCCGTCCTCCGGCACCCTGGACAGATGGGAGCGTGGGATCTCCCGCTGACCGGACTGGTGATCCTGTTCGGTCTGTGTGGAGTACTGCTGCCCGGGGTGCCGGGGTCGTGGCTGGTGTGGGCCGCGATCATGTGGTGGGCGCTGAAGGACCCGCGGCCCGTGACATGGGGGGTGCTCGTCGGGGCGACGGCCGTCCTGTTCCTCTCCCAGGTGGTCCGCTGGACCCTGCCACCCCGCCGGCTGCGGGCCGGCGGCGTCGACGGCCGGGTGCTGGCGTACGCGGGCACGGGCTCGCTCCTGGGCTTCGTCCTGGTGCCCGTGCTGGGCGCGGTACCCGGTTTCGTGGCCGGGATCTACGCCTGCGAGCGGATCCGCCTGGGCCGTCACGGCGAAGCGGTGACGGCGACGCGCACGGCGATGCGCTCGGGCGGCTGGAGCGTACTGACCGAGCTGTTCACCTGCCTGCTGATCACGGCGGCGTGGCTCGGCGCGGTGATCTGGGGCTGAAACCCACCGGCCCCCGGCCCCGGGCCCCGGTTACGGGCCCCGGTTACGGACGAAGCACCCCTTCGTGGGTGAGCAGGTGGACCTTGCGGTCCAGGCCGCCCGCGTAGCCGGTCAGTGCCCCGTCGGCACCGATCACCCGATGGCAGGGGCGCACGATCAGCAGCGGGTTCGCGCCGATCGCCCCGCCGACGGCCCGTACGGCGGCCCTGGGGGCGCCGATCCGCGCGGCGATCTCCCCGTAGGACACGGTCGCCCCGTAGGGGACGTCGTCGATCGCGGCCCAGACCTTCTCCCGGAAAGGGGTGCCGGCGGTGTGCAGGGGCAGCCTGAAGTCCCTGAGCTCACCGGCGAAGTACGCGGCGAGCTGCTCCTCGGCGGCGCGGAACGGCCCCGGGTCCTGCCGCCAGGCCTCCCGCACGGTGCGCCCGCCCTTCTGACCGGGCACGGAGAGCGAGGTCAGCGCCCCGTCCGGGCCGGCGGTGAGCAGCAACGCCCCGAGAGGGCTGTCGACGCTGGTCCAGTAGGTGTCCGCGACAGCCGCGCCGCCGGCCGTCGCGCTCGTCATCGTGCCCATCGGGGTGTGTGTCGTGGTGTGTGTCGTGGTGTTCATGAGTACTCCAACTCCCCTGCCGCACGCAGGTGGTTCAGGGCGTATGAGCGCCAGGGGCGCCAGCTTTCGGGCAGGGCGGGGCCGGGCGGGGCCACGTCCGGGTCGCCGAGGGCACGGGTGCGGATCCCGGCGATGGTACGGGCGTCCAGACCCGGAACGGTGCGCAGGGCGTCCGCGGCGTCCTCCCGGTCGGCGCCGGGGTCGAGGCGTACGGTGCCGTCTGCGAGGGCGGTGGTGAGCGCGCCCAGGGTGCCTTCGGGTTCGGCGCCGGCGAGGGCGGCCGGTTCGGGGAAGAGGTGGGTGAGGGTGCCGCAGGGGGCGTCGAGCGTCTTGCCGTAGCGCTGGACCAGTCGTGCGGCCCCGTCGCGGCCCACCAGGGCCCGTACCGCGAGTTCGTCGGGGTCGGCGGTGCCCGGCGAGCGCAGTCCCGGCCGGGCGGCGACCAGTGGGGCGAGTCGTGTGTCGGCGCCGAGCCGTTCGTCGACGGCGTACGGGTCCGCGTCCAGGTCGAACAGGCGGCGCAGCCGCTGTACGGCGGTGGTCAGGTCGCGGAGGTCGGTGAGGTGGATCCGGGCGTCGAGCCAGCCGCCGGGGTGCGCGCCGGAACCGGTGTGCGCGGTGCCGGGGTGTTCGTCGACAGCGGTGATGCCGGTGCCGTACGGGAGCCGGAGCGTGCGCCGGTAGGTGCGGGCGCCCGGGGTGCCGGTGACGTCCTCGACACCCTCGACGGCCTCGCGTTCCAGCAGGTCGAAGACGGGGCCTGGCCGGTACGGGCCGCGGTGGGCGAGGCGCAGGGGGATGCCGGCGGTGGGGGTGGCGGTGCGGCGGGCGGCCCGGCCGCCGCGGGGCGCGGCGGCCCGCAGCTCGCTGGGCGTGGCCGCGTACACGGCGCGGACGGTGTCGTTGAACTGCCGCACGCTGGCGAACCCGGCGGCGAAGGCGATCTCGGTGACCGGGAGCCCGGTGGTCTGCAGGAGCACGCGCGCGGTGTGGGCGCGTTGCGCCCGTGCGAGCGCGACGGGCCCGGCGCCGAGTTCGCCGGTGAGCTGGCGCTGTACCTGCCGGGTGCTGTAACCGAGCCGTGCGGCCAGTCCGGCGACACCTTCGCGGTCGACGACGCCGTCGGCGATCAGCCGCACGGCCCGGCCCACGACATCGGCGCGTACGTTCCACTCGGCGGAGCCGGGGACGGCGTCCGGGCGGCACCGCCGGCAGGCCCGGAACCCGGCGCCCTGCGCGGCGGCGGCAGTCGGGAAGAACCGCACGTTGCGCCGCTTGGGCGTGACCGCGGGGCAGCTGGGACGGCAGTAGATCCCGGTCGTCCCGACGGCGAAGAAGAACGCACCGTCGAACCGTCCGTCCCGGCTGCGCACCGCCTCGTACCTGTTGTCCTCGTCCATCACACCGTCCAGTCTCCGCCGGCCGGAGGGCCCCGACCGGCGGAAATCGGACATGAAGGTGAGCGGCCGGCGGCCAGGCCACGGACAGGGGTGCGCCGCGGGGCCGGGATCTGCCTGGGGTGGACGCCAGGAGCGTCCTGAAGATCTTGACATCACGCCCGTCCTGCGCCGGTTCATGCCGATTGGCGTTTACTGGCAATCCGGCGTGAACCGGGCGGCCTGAGCAAGATCTTCAGCGGCCTTCCAGGGCGTTTTTCGAAAACCCCGCCTGCCCCGCGGCGTCCGGCACGCACTCCCCCAAGCTCTTCGAGCAGGGGGGACCCCCAGCCGCGTTGTCGGGATCGCCCACGTACGCACCCGGTACGCGGGCGACCCTCCGCCGTGCGATCGCACGCTCCCCCAAGCTCTCGGCTCCGCTCGAGCAGGGGGGACCCCCATGACGCCGCGGGGCCCGCCCTCCGGGCAGCCGGCGCTACTTTCGAAACACGCCCTGGAACTACCTGCCGCCGCCCCTCTTCGCCTCCATGGCGGCCCTGCCGATCGCCCCCTTCCGCTTCCAGTCCTTGCGGATCTCCGCGCGCAGGCGTACGTCGGTCTTGGCGACGATGCGCCGGTTCTCCCGGAGCAGTTTGCGATAGCTCTCCAGCCGGCGTTCCGCGAGGGCGCCGGTCCCGATGGCCTCGAGGACCGCGCAGCCCGGCTCGCTCTCATGGGCGCAGTCGTGGAAGCGGCAGCCCTCGGCGAACTCCTCGATCTCGGAGAACACCTGGCCGACGCCGCTGCCGGCGTCCCAGAGGCCGACGCCCCGCAGGCCCGGGGTGTCGATGAGGACTCCCCCGCCGGGCAGGACGAGCAGGTTGCGGGTGGTGGTGGTGTGGCGGCCCTTGCCGTCGACGTCACGGATGGCCCGTACGTCCATCACGTCCTCGCCGAGGAGCGCGTTGGCGAGCGTGGACTTGCCGGCGCCGGACCGGCCGATCAGCACGGACGTGCCACCGGCGGCGACCGCGGCGAGGACGTCGAGCCCTCCCCCGAGCTCTCGGCTTCGCTCGCGCAGGGAGGTGCCATCGTCCTCCCGCGCGCTGACGGCGAGCACCGGCACGCCGGGCGCGCTGGTCTCCACGTCCTGGACCAGGTGCCCCAGCGTCACCGGGTCCGGCACGAGGTCGGACTTGGTGAGCACCACCACCGGCTGCGCCCCGGACTCCCAGGCGAGTGCGAGGAACCGCTCGATCCGGGCCAGGTCCAGTTCGTCGGCGAGCGAGACGGCGATGACGGCGTGGTCGACGTTGGCGGCGAGGATCTGCCCCTCGGACCGCTTGGAGGAGGTGGAACGCACGAAGGCGGTACGCCGTGGAAGGTACGCCCGCACATACCTCGGTGTGCCCCCGGCCGGGTCGACGGCGACCCAGTCCCCGGTGCACACGACCCGCAGGGGGTCGTGCGGGGTGACGAACGCGGTATCGGCCCGCACGGTCCCGTCACCGGTGACGACATCGCACTGCCCACGGTCGACCCGCACCACGCGGCCGGGCAACAGCCCCTGCGCGCCGTACGGGGAGAACGCGGCCTCCCACTCCTCGTCCCAGCCGAGGGGAGCGAGAGGATGCGGGGAAGCCGACGGAGAAGAGGAGAAGTTCAAGGGAAACCCTTCGAAGGGCGGCCCCGGCACCGCGCGTCACAGGCGCGGCAGAAGAAGAGGTGTCAGCCGAGGGCCACGGAGGTGGAATGAACGAAGGTCCGGATACGGGCAGCGCCCGTCACAGAGACAGCCATCGGTCACACCTCCCTTTCACCACACACGCGCCGACAGCAGCAGCCAACGGCCCCTGCTCACTTCCGGCCACAGCCTAGAGGCAGAGCCGCCCCGGCGGCCAACCCTTTTTCCGCACCCGTCCTCTCGCCACCACCGTGGGAGGGGAGCCGCTCGGCCCGGCCCGTCCCGGACGTGCCGCCGGGCCGGGTCAGCCGGTCGCGCACGGGCGGCCGTTGAGGGTGATGTCGGTGGGCGGGGAGTTCTTGCCGGTCCAGGACGCGAGGAAGCCGAAGGCGATCTTTCCGCCGGCGGGGACCGTCTTGTTGTAGTCGGCGGCGGTGGCGGTGACGCGGGAGCCCTGCTGGCTCGCTTCGGCGTCCCACATCTGGGTCACGCGCTGGCCGTCCCGGAAGGTGAAGGCGACGCGCCAGGAGTCGAGGGGCTCCGTCGTGGTGACGGTCACGGTGGCCTGGAAGCCGTCGGGCCACTGGTTGCCCGGGTCGTACGTGGCATGGCAGACGGCCGGTTCGCCGGGCGCGGTGGTCCGGGGCGGGGAAGCCGTGGCGGAGGTGCTGCCCTGGGGGTCGGGGTCGGGGTCGGGGTCGGGGTTGGTGTCGGGGTCGGGGTTGGTGTCGGTGTCGGGGTCCTGGTCCGGGGCCGATCGGTCCGGGTCGCGGGCCTCGGGGGCGGTGCCGGCAAGCGGTTTCCCGCCGTCGGAGGGTGCGGTGTCCGCGGCCGGAGCCGGCGGGGCGCCGGGGCCCGCGGGCGGGTACGGGTCCGGGTCGGCCACCGCCTGACGGTCGGCGTCGGAGCGGGTCGCGCTGTCGGCCTCCGTACCGCCGAACTGCATCAGGGAGACCGTGAGCGCGAGCCCCGAGACCAGGACGGCGGCGACCATCAGCCCGCCCCTGACGACCCGCGCCCGGTCCGATCCGTCGGCCGGGGCGCCGCCCGTGTCGAAGCCGCCGGGGCGGCCGGGGCCGAGGCGCGCCTCGGTCGCACGGCGGCGGCGCTCCAGGTAGGCGAGACCGCCCCAGCCGATGACCCCGCCGGTGAGCGCGGCGGGCAGCCCGCCGCCGTGCAGCCGGAGGCAGGCCGCGGCCTCCGCGCACCGCACGCAGGTGGCGAGGTGCCGGGACAGGTCGTCGGGGGTGTCGGCGGCGGGCGAGCGGGTGACGGCGTCCAGCAGCCGGGCGTAGCTGCGACACTCGGCGTCCATCGGGGAGTCGAGGTGGTTGCGGTGGCAGCGGTCCCGGAACAGGCGGCGGACCTGGTCGAGCTCGTCGGCCGCGGTGGCGGGGTCGAGGCCGAGCCGGCGGGCCACCAGGGGCAGCGGCAGGGATTCCGCCTCGGCCAGCCAGAGCAGTTCGGCGTCGGCCTGCTGCAGATCGCGCAGTCCGCGCAGGGCGACCGGGCGGCTCAGCGGCGGGCCGGTGTAACGGGCGGCCTTGTCGGAGTGGAGCCACAGCCTGAGGTCGGGATCGAGCCGGTGCCCCTGGCCGGTGTCCTCCCAGTCCGCCGCGGTGGCGCGAACGGCTGTCAGCAGCAGGGGTATTCGGGGCAGCCGGGACGACCGTCGGCCGGTGCCGCGCACGGTGTTCGCCTCCGCCTCGCGCACCTCCCGTATGCCCCGCGCGAACGCCTCCCGCGCAAGTTGCGCGGCGGCGGTGGAGCCGGCCGTGCAGAGATCGGCGTACGAGAGCACCGCGTCCCAGCACTCCGAGAACAGTGCTGCCTCGGTGGCGTTCTGGGGGGCCGGCAGGTCGGACATGATTCTCCTGCATCCACGAACGAGGGCAACTGGCGGCACAGTTGGAGCGGCACGGTTGGGGGTCCTCGGGGCGATGGGTGAGCTTTTCACGATCTCGACACAACTGACAAGCGCTGTATCCGTTTTGGGCGGCACGGTACCCATGTACGCGCCCCTCGCGCACGCCCCTCGCCGGAGAATACGCAAGGAAGGCCGGGACCTCTCGGTCCCGGCCTTCCTAGCTTCCTCAGCCCCTCACAGTCCTCGCGGGAACAATCCTCGCGGGATCACGTCTCGACGGGCTCCTGTGCCGGGAGGCTGTCCATGAAGGAGCTGACGGAGAACACCGCGCGCCCCGGTCCGGGCTCACCGTAGCCGGGGGGCGAGGCCAGGCCGAATTCGTCCATCGTGGCGCGGTAGGCCTCGAGCAGCCGGATGTGGTACTCCAGCGGCGCGCCCTGCGGGTTGGCCTTGCCGAGCGGGGTCGTCGGCTCGGGGCACCAGGTGGTGAAGCGGGGCGTGATGCCGTGCGACATGAAGAAGCGCAAGCCCTCGGTGGTGGAGGCGATGGCCTCGTCGACGGTGGTGAAGCCGGAGGGCTCGGCCATCTCCACGCCCGCCACGAAGTTGGGGATCACGTTGCGCGCGCCGAAGATGTCCGCGGAGTCCAGGATGCGCTTGTGCCACTCGTCGCGGCCGACGTAGCGCTCCTTGCCGGGGCAGTACAGCTCGAACAGGCGGCGGTCCCACACCTCGTAGTTGGGGTGGTAGATCTGCACGCCGTAGTCCTTGAAGCGCTGCACGTCGTCCCTGGGCAGCGCCTGGGCGACGACCTTGCCGATCCAGCGGCCGGGGAAGCGCTCCTCGATGGCCTTGGCGTAGTGCCCGTAGAAGTCGGCCTCGTCACGGCCGGCGAGCGTCTTGGTGATCGCGCCGCCGGTCAGCGTGTAGGCGGTGGACGCCTTCGCCGTGTCGTACCGGTCGATGATCTCCAGCGCCTCGAGGACCTCCTCGACGTCCTTGACCCCGGTGTAGGGGCGGCCGGCCGCCTTGTGCTGGCGCCAGTTGTGGTTGATGTCGCAGTACTGGCACTCCTCCTTGGCGCCGAAGTACTGGCAGACCCGGAAGACGGTCAGGTAGATCAGGTAGCCCCACTGAATGGTCGGGGCGACCTCCATGACCGACTTCCCGTTGGAGAGGGTGTGCCGGTAGTACTCGGGCATCGGCGGCACGCCGACGTCCGAGATGCGCTTCCCGTCGAGGTAGAGCCCGAGCACGCCGTCCTCGTTCGCGGCGACCCGGTACGGGGAGGCGGGGTTCACTCGCACGGAGACGACGGTGCGGCGCAGGTCGTAGGGGCCGCCGGTGAGGATGATCTCCTCGGGCGGACGCCGGAGCGCGGCCTCACCCAGCTCGGGCAGGGTGCCGTGGTCGAAGGAGAAGATGAAGTACGACTTCGGCTTGACATCGCCCTTCTCGTTGTCGCTGAGGGCGGACGGATCGAAGGCGACCCCACCCCGGAGCAGGTCCTCCTTGAAAACGGCCTCGCGCGGCACATGCGGGAACCGCTCCATCAGATTCTCGACCAGCGCGGTACGGCTGCCGCTGCCCATCCCGTGTCTCCTTCCGGCTCGGACGTACGACTCCCGGCTCGGACGTACGACTCCTCACGGTATGCCCCCGCCCCTCGGTCCGTGGGGCCGGGGCCCCGACGTGATCCGGGGCACATCCCCGGACCTGCGGAAACAGTACGTTCTCCGGACGGCTGCCGGGCCTCGGTGCCGTGCGGGTCCCGGGCCGGCCCCCGCGGGGAGGCGGCCGGGCGACACGTACCCCGGGCCTCGCGATAAATTCCGGTGGGGACCTTTCCGGTCCCGCACCTCGGGGAAGGACGACCGATGACCGGGACCGTGACCAACTGGGCGGGCAACATCACGTACACCGCCAAGGAGCTGCACCGCCCGCACACCCTGGACACGCTGCGCGCGCTGGTCGCCGGGAGCGGCCGGGTGCGGGTCCTGGGCAGCGGGCACTCCTTCAACGCGATAGCCGAGCCGGGCGAGGCCGGCGTCCTGCTCTCGCTCGACGCCCTGCCCGCCCAGGTGGACGTGGACACGACGGCCCGGACGGTGCGGGTGGGCGGCGGCGTGCGGTACGCGGAGCTGGCCCACCGGGTGCACGAGCGGGGGCTCGCGCTGCCGAACATGGCGTCGCTGCCGCACATCTCGGTGGCCGGGTCGGTCGCCACCGGCACGCACGGCTCCGGGGTCCGCAACGGTCCGCTCTCCTCGGCGGTGCGCGAGGTGGAGCTGGTCACGGCGGACGGTTCGACCGTACGGATCGGCCGCGAGGACGAGGCCCGCTTCGGCGGCGCGGTCACCTCGCTCGGGGCGCTCGGTGTCGTCACGGCACTCACCCTGGACCTGGAGCCGGCGTTCGACGTCGAGCAGCACCTGTTCACCGAACTGCCGCTCGACGGGCTGGATTCCCCTCTCTTCGAGACGGTGATGTCGGCCGCGTACAGCGTGAGTCTGTTCACCGACTGGAGGGCTCCGGGTTTCCGGCAGGTGTGGGTGAAGCGGCGTACGGACCAGCCGCTGCCGGACTTCCCCTGGGCGCCGCCCGCGACCGAGAAACTGCACCCCGTCCCGGGCATGCCCGGGATCAACTGCACGGACCAGTTCGGCGTGCCGGGAGCATGGCACGAGCGGCTGCCGCATTTCCGCGCGGAGTTCACCCCGAGCAGTGGCGAGGAACTGCAGTCGGAGTATCTGCTGCCACGCCGGTTCGCCGTCGACATGCTGCATACGATCGACAGTATCCGGGAGACGGTCTCCCCCGTACTGCAGACCTGCGAGGTGCGGACCGTGGCCGCCGACGGCCAGTGGCTCAGCCCCTCCTACGACCGGGACACCGTGGCCGCCCACTTCACCTGGGTCGCGGACACGCCCGCGGTGCTGCCCGTGGTCCGGCGCCTGGAGGAGGCACTGGCCCCCTTCGACGCACGGCCGCACTGGGGAAAGGTGTTCACCACCCCGGCGGCGAAGCTGCGCGCCCTCTATCCGCGGCTCGGCGACTTCCGGACCCTGGCCCGGTCGCTGGACCCGGAGGGCAGGTTCAGCAACGCGTTCGTGCGGGACGTCCTGGGCGACTGACCGTCCGACCGGCCCGCCCCCTTCGTACAGCCCCTTTCCGAAGCCCTTGTCGAACGTCGGCACCGGCCGTAGCCTTGCCGCGCGCCGGTGCCGACGCCGGCCGGCACGGCAGGGATGGGGGCACCTCCGGTGAAGCGCACCTCGCGGGACATCCGTACCGCCAACCGCTACGAGGTGCTGCGCCAGGTCATCGCCGAGTCCCCCACCTCACGGCAGGAGCTGGCGGCCGCCACCGGACTCAGTCTCGCGACGGTCGCCACCCTCGTCGGCGAGCTGCTCGACCTCGGCATGATCACCGAGGTCGGCTTCGAGGACTCGGCCGGCGGCCGTCCGCGCGGTCTGGTGGCCGTCGACGCGGCGGGCGGCGCCCTGATCGGCGTCGACCTCGCCGAGACGTACGTCCGGGTCGAGCTGTTCGACCTGGCGCTGAACGTGCTGGCCCGCGCCGACGAGGAGATGCGCCCCGGCGAGAACCGGCCCGAGCAGGTCGTGGACCATGTGGCCTCGGCGGTCGGCTCGGTGACGGAGCGGGCCGGCGTCGAACCCGCGCGGGTGCTCGGGGCCGGGGTGAGTGTGCCGGGCCAGGTGAACCGTGCCACGGGCGTCTGCGAGTACGCGCCGAACTGGGACTGGCACGACGTGCCGTTGCGGGACCTCCTCGCCGAGCGGATCTCCCACCCGCTGCACCTGGACAACCCGTTGCGCGCCTGCGCGGTGGCCGAGCTGTGGTTCGGGGCGGCGCGCGGGCACGGTGACGCGGTGGTGGTCAACCTCGGCACCGGGGTGGGCGCCGGGCTGGTCCTGGGCGGCGGGGTGCACCGGGGGGTCAGCAACAGCGCCGGTGAGTGGGGGCACACCACACTCGTCCTGGACGGGCGCCCGTGCCACTGCGGCGATCGCGGCTGCGTCGAGACGTACACCGGTGCGCCGGGGATCATGCTGAACCTGCGGGAGGTGAGCCCGCACAGCCCGATGCTGCGCCCCGACGACCAGACGGCCACGATCGACGCCCTGGCGCGGGGGGTGGCCGCGGGCGACCCGGTGGCGGTCGAGGTCCTCGGGGACACCGCCCGTTACGTCGGTGCCGGGATCGCCGACCTGATCAATCTGTTCAACCCGGAGGTGGTCGTGCTCAGCAGTTGGGTCGCGGCCGCGTTCGGCGAGCCCCTGCTCTACGCGGTGCGCGGGGCCGTCACCCGGCACGCGCTGCGCCGCCCGCTGGCCGCCACCCGGATCGCGCTCTCCCCGATCACCACCGATCCGGTCTGCCTGGGCGCGGCGACGTTCGCGCTGGAGGGCGCGTTGCAGGCGGCGCACAAGGGCACCGGCACGCGCGCCAACACGGCCACGCGAGGCCGCGGTTCCGGCGCCGGTAAGCCGTAACGCCCCTCGCCCCACCGGCGCCCCGATCTTCAACGCCCTTGATTCGCCGACTTGTTCGTGATTCCGAACGGCACGCAACGCTTCTTACGGGCTTTGTCCAACCCCTTGCCGAAGCCTTAGCCGAAGGTTAACGTCCGGCACCGCAAGGCCTTTCCGCGCCACCCGTCGCGCCATCCGCCGCACCACCGCCGGAAGCCGTCCGCCGCTCACCGCAGCCCCCTCTGCTCCGCGCGCACCGCCACGTACCGCCTGCACCGCCACGTACCGCCTGCACCGCCACGTACCGCCTGCACCGCCACGTACCGCCTGCACTGCCCGTACCGCCCGTACCGCCCGCACTTCCCCCGCACCCGTCCGGGTGACCTGCCCCGCCCGCCTTCCTTCCGAGCCGTACTCGAGACAAGGACGTCGACATGCCGGCATTGAGTACTCACCACTGGGACCGTCGTTCCGTACTGCGGGCGGCCATGGGTCTGGCTGCCGCCGGCGGGCTCACCGCGTGCGGCGGCAACACCGGCCGGGACGGCGGGTCGGGGTCGGGCAAGCGCCTGGTCCAGTACTTCCACGCCTACGGTGAGGCCGGCACGGAACAGGCCATCAGGCGCTACGCCAAGGCGTACAAGGGGGCCGACGTGACCACGCAGTGGATCACGGGCTCCAACTTCGAGAGCAAACTGTTCGCCTCCCTGCTCACCGACAAGGCGCCGGACGTCTTCGAGTTCCATCCGCAGATCCAGCTCGTCAAGAGCGGCCAGGTGGCGGACCTGACCGACCTGGTCGAGCCGGTGAAGGACGACTTCAACCCGGCCGACATCCAGTCGCACACCGTCGACGGGAAGATCTACGGGGTCCGGATGATCGACGACCCGCAGTTCTTCTTCTACCGCAAGTCGATGTTCGAGAAGGTGGGCGTGGGCGTCCCCACCACGCTCGACGAACTCCTCGCGACGGCTGCCGAGCTGACCACGGACAAGGTCAAGGGCATCTACCTGGGCAACACCCTGCACCCGGTCGTCAACCCGATGATCTGGGCGTCCGGCGCCGACACCCTCGACGAGAAGAACGAGATCGCATACCACACGGACGGGGTGGTCGGGGGTTTCCGTACCCTGCGCAAGCTCTTCACCAGCGGTGATCTGCTGCTCGACGCGCCGACCGACTTCTGGGACCCCTCCGCGCTCAACCAGGGGCTCACCGCCATCCAGTGGTGCGGCATGTGGGCGATGCCACAGATGCAGCAGGCGCTCGGTGACGATCTCGGGATCTTCCCCTTCCCGAAGGTCACCGCCGCGGGCAAGCAGGCGGTCACCAACGGCGGTTGGTCGATGTTCGTCAACGCGAAGGGCAAGAACGTCGAGGCGGCCAAGGAGTACGTGAAGTGGCTGTGGATCGACCAGAAGGAGCACCAGGAGGACTGGTCGCTCTCCTACGGCTTCCACATCCCGCCGCGCGTCTCGATCGCCCGGTCCGCCGACAAGCTCAAGTCGGGACTGCCGGCCGAGGGCGTCAGACTGTTCAACGAATTCGGGCACTTCGACAACATCGGCTGGACCCAGGCCATGATCACCGCCCTGGAGGACGTCCTCGCCGACTGCGTCCGCAAGGGCGGTGACCCGGAGAGCGCGCTCGACAAGGCCGACGCGACGGTCGGCCGCGAGCTGCAGAAGCTGTTCGGATAGACCGCGGACGGGCAGCGACGAGATGTCGACCACCACCGCGCGCGGTGCCGCCCGCCCCGCCCCGGCCAAGGGCTCCCCCCGGCCGCGGCGGCCGCTGCGGACCAGCAGCACCTTCAACTTCTGGCTGTTCACCGGGCCCTTCCTCCTCGGCCTGCTGATCTTCGTCTATGTACCGATCCTGTGGAGTGCGTGGCTGTCCCTCTTCGAGGCCCGGTTCACCGTCACGCCCAGCGAGTTCACCGGCTTCGAGAACTACCGGGTCATGCTGACGGACGAGCAGTTCATGGGCTCGCTGGGCACCTTCACGGTGTTCGCGGCGCTCATCGTCCCGACCACCTGGGCGCTGTCGCTGGCGCTCGCGCTCGCGGTGAACCGGCTGCGGTTCATGCGGGCCTTCTTCCGCTCGGTCTTCTTCCTGCCGACGGCGGTGAGTTATGTCGCCGCCTCGCTCATCTGGAAGATGTCCATCTTCAACGGGGTCCGCTTCGGTCTGGCGAACACCGTGCTCGGCGTGTTCGGCGTGGACAACACCGCCTGGCTGGCCGACCCGAACCCGCCCTGGTACTGGCTGGTCATCGTGACCGTACGGCTGTGGCTCCAGGCCGGTTTCTACATGATCCTGTTCCTGGCCGCGCTGCAGAACATCCCGCGCGAGCTGTACGAGGCGGCCGCCATCGACGGGGCCAGGCCCGGCTGGCAGACGTTCCGGTACATCACACTGCCGCAGTTGCGCGCGACCTCGACGGCCGTGGTCCTGCTGCTGCTCGTGGCCGCCTACCAGGCCTTCGACGAGTTCTTCAACCTGCTGAACAAGACCACCTGGGGGCGCCCGCCCCTGGTCGAGCTGTACTACAAGGCCCTGGGCGACAACCAGGACTACGGCGCGGGCAGCGCGGGCGCGCTGATCCTCACGCTGCTGATCTGCCTGGTGACGCTGTTGCAGGGCCGGTTCATGGGCTTCGGCCGGGGGGAGGACTCCAGATGACCGCCAGTACACCCGCGCCGGGGGCGGCGGAACCCGGGGCGAGGCGACCGCCGCGGCCGGACCGGCCGGGGGCGAAGCGGCTGTGGCGGCCGGACCGGCCGGTGGGCAGCCGTCCGGAGCCAGGCGGGCGGGCGGCAGGGGGCAGGCGGGCCGGCCGCCGCGGCGGGGTGCTCGGGTCCGCGGGCCTGTACACCGCGACCTGCCTGGCCGCGCTCCTCTTCCTCGTCCCCTTCTACCTGATCGTCCGCAACGCCCTGTCCACCGATCCCGAGATCACCGGCGAGGAGTGGACGTTCTTCCCGTCCGCCATCCAGTGGGGCAACATCACCGAGCCGTTCGACGACCCGACGGTCGACTTCGCCCGGTCCCTCTGGAACTCGGCGGTCGTCGGGATCCTGCATACCGTCGGCACCCTGCTGGTCTGCTCGCTCGCCGGATACGGGCTGGCCCGCATCCCCTACCGGCATACCAACAAGATCTTCTACGCCGTTCTGGGGACCCTGATGGTGCCGACGGCGGTCACCTTCGTGCCCAGTTTCGTACTCGTGTCGTCCCTCGGCTGGGTGGACAGCTACCGGGGTCTGATCATCCCGGGCCTCTTCAGCGGTTTCACCTGCTTCCTTTTCCGGCAGTACTTCCTGGGGTTCCCCAAAGAGCTGGAGGAGGCGGCGCGGGTGGACGGGCTCGGCTACTGGGGCGCGTACTGGCGTGTCGTCGTCCCGAACTCGCTGAACTTCTTCGCCGCCATCGCGACGATCACCTTCATCAGCGGCTGGAACTCCTTCCTGTGGCCGCTCGTCATCGGCCAGGACCCGAGCGCCTGGACCGTCCAGGTCGCCCTCTCCTCCTACATGACCAACCAGACCGTCAACTTCCATCTGATCTTCATGGCCACGGCCATATCCATCCTGCCCCTGGTCTGCGTCTTCCTGTTCCTCCAGCGCTGGCTCGTCCAGGGCATCGCACAGACCGGCATCAAGGGCTGATCGCGGCGACTTCGGCGAGGAGCTGCACGACGGCAACTTCGTGTGCGACGGACTGCTGTTCCCCGACCGTACGCCGTCGCCGGGGCTGATCGAGTACAAGAAGGTGATCGAGCCGGTCCGGATCGAGGGCGACCCCGCGTTCTGGTTCACCGCCCGTCCCTGGACGAGCGAGCGGCTCGACGCGGCCCGGCACCTCACCGACCTGGTCCCCGGTGACACGGTGTGGGTGAATCTCGACCACGCCCAGCACGGCATCGGCTCGCAGTCCCGCGGTCCGGGCCCGCTCCCGCGGTACGCGCTGTGGGCCGGGCCCGCGGAGTTCTCGTTCGTCTTCTCCGCGCGGCAGGGTTCCGGCTGAGGCGGGCGGGCGACCGAACGCCCCCGTGCCGGCCCGGCGGTGCGGGGCCGCCACGGGGACGGGTGTGCGGTGCGCGGTTCGGGTGCGGTCCGGTCAGTGGTCCGCGCAACAGGGTGTGGGGTCGGGGGACTCGAAGGGGACGAGGACGCCGCCCCTCGCCGGCGTGGCGGTGAGGAGGAGCTCGCCCTGCTGCCACTGCGGGCGGACGTGGTCCCGAGTCACCATCCGGGTTGCGGGGTCGGGCGTGCCCGGTGCGCCGAGGACGGTCACCCGGCTGATCGCGGACCCCGCGACCAGTTCCGCGACCGTCATCGTGCCGGTGAGCGCCGCTGCCCCCGGGTAGAGCACGGCCCGGCCGAACGCGTCGGGCAGGCCGGCCGCCGGTTCTCCGTGCCCGTCCGCCGTGAGCCGCTCCCACGTGGTGCGCAGGTACGGCTCGGACGGCAGGGACAGGGAGACGGCGACGCGCGGGCGATCGCCGCGCACCAGGTGCGTGCAGCCGAACGTCCCTTCCGGCAGCTCCAGTTCGGCTGCCAGCCGCTGGAGGAGACGGTCGGCGTTGCGCAGGTCCCGGATGCCCGCGTGGACGGTGAGGGCGTGGGCGGAGGCGGGTGCGTGGGGCGTCACGCGGGCAGGACCCATACCGGGTTGGTGTAGAACCACAGGTCGCGCCAGGGGTCGGCGTCGCCGACGACGTCGATGGCGGGGCCCGCCGGGTCGACCTCGGCGCCCCTCGCGCCGACGGCGGACCGATTGCCGTCGGAGCCGCGCAGCCGGACGTACAGCGGGCGGTCGACACGGCCGAGGTCGTACGTGACGCGGACCGTACCGGCCGCCTTGTCGATGTCGTACGAGCGGGTGACCTTCGCGGTGGGCGCGGTGAAGGTGTCCTTGTCGGCGACGGGACCGGTGACGTCGCCCTGGATGACATCCACGCGGGCCAGTTTCGGTATGAAGCCCGCCCAGTTGGTGCCGCCCGCGAGCGTCACGTCGGCGGTCAGGGTGACCTTGGTGCCCTTGCGGACGTGCAGCGCGCCGCCGAGGGTGGCCCAGCGGCCGCCGCCGGAGACCCGGACGTCGAGGCCGTCGATGAGCTGACCGTGGTCGACCCAGATGCGGCCGGCGCGGATGCCGTCCATGACGGCGGCGTAGGAGAAGCCGTCGGCGCCGACGTGGGTACGGCTGTACTGGCCGGGCCAGTAGTCGCCCTGGGTGACGTCGATCTGCCCGTTGTACACGGGGTCCGGGTAGCGGCCGTCGGTGGTGAAGTCGCCGCCGGTGCCGCGCGCCCCGGTGTCGGCGTAGACCTGGTGGGAGTCGGAGTTGGCGGTGATCCACCAGGGGCGGCCCTCGGCGAGCAGGCTGTCCCACAGGCCGCCGACGGTGGCGGTCATCCAGTCGAAGCCGCCCCAGGTGCGGTAGCTCTCCAGTGGGTAACCGGCGAAGGAGTTGACGCCGGGGCTGTTGTCGTAGATGCCGCGGGCGCGGCCCATGCCGAGGGGCTTGGGCAGGCCGGCGGCCTGGTGGCCGGGGGCGCCCTCGAAGCCGACGGCGATCTGGTGCTTCGCCGGCGTGGCGTCGCGCCAGGCGCGGATCTCGTGCGGGGAGTCGACACCGCGTCGCGCCGGGTGGTTGGCGAGCATCAGGGCGTCGTCGATCCTGCGCCGTCTCACCTGCTCGGCGAGGAACTCCAGGCCCGCGACGGCGAGCGCCTCGTTGGCAGGGGTGGAGTCGGAGGTGCCCTTCACGCTGCCGTCGTAGTCGTTCTCGAACTGCTTGAGGACGGCGACCTCGTTGCGTCCGGGGTGGACGAAGACGGTGCCGTGCTCGGCGGCCGGGATGTTCCACTCCAGGCCCTGGAAGACCAGGGTGTCCTTGTGGGCGGCGCGGGCCTGCTTGATGTCAGGGTTCACCTTCTCCACACCGATCCTGGCGTGCGTCTCGCTGCCGTGGTCGGTGATGACCAGCCAGTCCATGCCGTGCTTGGCGCCCTGGCGGACCTGGTCGACGACGCGGTACTTGCCGTCGCTGCTGTACTGGGTGTGGATGTGGTGGTCACCGGCCAGCCACAGGAAGCCCTTGCCCCGGCCGCTGCCGCTGCCGCGGCGGTCTCCGCCGGACCGGGCGGGGGCGGCGGCCGCGGTGCTCGTGGACAGCACGCTGCCGGCCGCGAGGCCCGCGCCGAGCAGCCCGGCCCGGCGCAGAAGGGTGCGGCGCGACTTCTGCTCCGGGGAGAGGGCCTCGTCGGGCACCGAGGTGTCGAAGGCGGCGGGCAGCGGCGCCGTTGTCTCGTGCCGGTGGCCGTCTCCGTGGTGGTGATGGTGGTGCCCGTGACCGTGCGTGTGCCCGTGTCCCATATGCGTGCCTCCTGGATGCCACCGGTGAGGGCGGCTGCCTTCCGCGGCGCGATCACCCCGCGTGTGGAGGATGGGGGCACCGCGTGAACGTCGTACGACGCGGGAGTGATCGACACATGCCCCTGGTGCGGCGGCTCACCTCACCCACCCGTCCGGTCGCACCGGGTCGCGGCCCGGACACCGCAGGTCACACACCACGGGTGCCGTGCCACGTATCGGCACGGGGCAGGCGGCGGACATCCCCGTCACACACCGCCGCCACGGGCCGCCGTCACGCATCGGGCGGCCGTGCCGGGTGTGAGACGGCGAAAACAGCGGTACGGACGTTGAGTCGGAGCCGTTTTCCTAAGATGGAACGAACGCGGATGTCATATGCCGCCCAGTGGGAGGGGGATGAAGCACACCTTGTCCCAACGACAGCTCGGCCGCGGCCCGTTGCGGCCCACTCCTCCGGAGGGACCCGCCCCTTCCGGCCCGGACGACGGGACGTCCCGGCCGATCCGGTCCGTGGGCCTGCTGGGCGGGCTCGGATGCGCGGTGGCCGGATACGCCGTGTTCCAGTTCCTGTTCGAGGTGCTGCCCCCCTCCCTCGGCGGGGAGACCGCGAAGTACCTGATCGCCTCGGTGAGCGGCCTCGGCACCGCGCTCTCCGCATGGCTCGCGGCGGCACTGCTGCGGGCTCGCGCGGCAGCGCCGGCGCCGCGACCGCCTCCACAGCCACAGCCACAGCCACAGCCCACGGCCGGAACCACTCCCCCGACCGGCGGCCACGCCCCCGGCCCGCTTCCGCAGCTCTTCGCGGCCACCTACGACACGCTCGTCGGTGAGGTGTCGGTCGTCGACGATCCGGAGCGCGGGCGGCTCGCCGGCTGGTCGCACTCACTGGGCGAGAGTTCCTCGTCCCGCCCCACCTCGGTGGGGACGGCGTACGGACTGCAGACCCTGCTGGACCTGGGGACAACCGACGGGCGCCTCTCCACGGGCGAACTCGCCGACACACTCTGGCGGTTGCGGCTGCCGGACGGCGGATGGTCGGCCCGCTCACAGGGCGCGCGGGCGCGTCCGGAGGTGACCGCGCTGGTGTTGGGCGCGCTGGCCCGTGCGGGGGCGTCCCGGGGCGGCCGGCTGGCGCGCGAGGTGGACCTGTGCACGGCGGCCTTCACCCATGACGCCGACCGAGCGGGCCGCGAGTCGACCCATGTGATGACCACGGTGCTGCGCGGGCTGCTGCGCGCCGCGCCCGACTGCGACGCCCTGCCGGTCCTGCGGGAGGCGCTCGTCGAGGGGGCGGTGAGCGATCCGCACCGGAACCGTCTGCTCTGCTGGGGCTACCGGCTCGACTCACCGCACGAACGCCCGTCACCGGTGCATACCGCGCAGGCGGTGCTCGCGCTCGACCGTGCGGCGCGCGTCCTGGAGGAGAACCGGGCGGTGCGGGCCGCCCGTGAGGACGGCGTGCGCTGGCTGCTGTCCTGCCCCGACGCGGCGCATCACAACTGCCGGGACCTGAAGAACGGCCGCGACGAGGTCCGCCGTCCCCGCCCCGACGACCCGGCGCGCCACGAGGTGCTGAACGTACGGCACTTCACCGCGTCCTGGGTCGTACGTGCCCTGCTGTGCCGGGGTTCGCTGGAGGTGGCACGCCGGGACGGCCTGGAGGAGACCTGGCGGGAGCTGCTGGACGGCGCGGCCGCCCGCGTACGCGCAGGGCAGCAGGACGGCATCTGGTCCTGGGCGCAGAGCGAGAACACGGAGCTGCAGCGTCCGTTGTGGATGACGTATCAAGGTGTGTCGGCACTGCGCGCACACGCGGTGTGGACGTACCGACCGGACAAGGCGGCTCCCGCCCGTTGACACGTAGCACGGGGCTACGCGCCGAGTGGGAGCCGGAAGGAGAGGAGTGCGCATGGGTGGCCGGCAGGTCTTGGCGGCACGGCGGTTACTGGCCGAATCCCTGGACGGCGCGTTGCCCGAACGGGACCAGGCGGCCGCGGCGTACTCGGTGGTCGACGAACTCGGCTCGCCGGACAGGCTCTTGGAGCTGATCGCCGAACTCGCCTGTGGCGAAGGCGATCCCGAGGCAGCAGCCCGGCTGTCGTACCGGCATGTCCTCGGCTTCGACAAGCTGCTGCTGGTGGACGCCGGACCGCAGCACATGCTGCGCGCCCATGTGTGGCACGCGGGTGCGGGCGGCACGGGCCGGGAGGACATTCACAACCACCGTTCGGCGCTGGCCTCGCATGTCGTACGGGGCCGACTGTGGACGGAGTTGTACGAGGAAGTACCCGAAGGACTGGACGCGGGACGGGACGGCGCTCGGGACGGGATGCGGGGCGGGATGCGGGACGGCGGCATCGCGACGGCCCGCTTCGAGGAGTCGCTGGCCGAGGGGTCGGCGGACTGGCTACTGGAACCGGCGGGTCCGGCGCGGCTGCGGCTGACTCATCTGGGCCAGTACGCGGCGGGCAGCACATACGCCCTGCCGTCGCACACCCTGCACCGCGCCTGGTGCGACACGGAGGGGCCGACGGTGACCCTGTTCCTCGAGACGGGCAGTCGACGGCGCCGGCACACCGATGTGTTCACCCCGGGGGGCCCGCACGCGGGCGCGGTCCCGAAGGTACCGATGAACGTGCCGGGTTATCTGGAGTCGCTGGGCTCCCTGGCGGACCTGCTCAGAAGTCCGTGAACGCCTGCCGGACGATGTCCAGGTTGTAGTCGTCGATGTCGACGCCGGTCCACTCGGGCGGGCGGAGCCAGGCATGGTCCTGATCCGGGCTGGGCAGCATGACCTCCCGGGACAACGGGCGGACCAGGAAGTTCTCCTGCCAGTTCTTGATCTCGTGCCCGGCGTACTCGCTCAGGAAGGACGATTCGCCGACCTTGCGCACGATCTCGCCGAGCAGGCCGGTCTCCTCCTTGAGCTCGCGCAGCGCGCCGTCCGGGGCGCTCTCACCCGGTTCGAGTTTGCCGCACGGGACGCCCCACACCCGGGGCAGGAATCTCTCGCGCTCGCTGCGGCGCACCAACAGCACGCGCCCCTCGTCGTCCATCACGACCGCTGCCGCCAGCCGTTTGTCGCCGGGGATGTCCATGCCCATGGTTCCTCGGTCCCTCGGTCTCTCGCCGGAGATGAGTACAAAGGTTCTGATACCCGCGAAAGCGTCAACCGTACCAGGGTCGTCCGAAGTCGGCAGTGACATCGGCCCCACCTCGTACGGAGTCCCTGCTCAGCGCCTGGATCTCCGCGTAGGCGGGTGCGGTGCCGGTGGGCGTGCGCCCTTCCCGGATGTCGGTCGCGGCCTCCACCGCGGCTCCCAGTGCCCGCCGGTACAGCAGGGACCCGAGGCTGATCCGGCGCACGCCGAGACCGGCGAGCTGCGGAACGGAGGGGCCGGTGGGCGAGTAGAGGATGTTGAGCGGCACGTCGAGCCGGTGCACCAGGCCGGAGATCTCCCGGGGATCGGCAAGGCCGGGCACGAACACACCGTGGGCACCGGCCTGTTGATAGGCGTCGAGCCGACGGAAGGTGTCCTCCCGTCTGTTGCCGCCGTCCGTATCGGGGCCGGCGGTCCAGTAGGTGTCGGTGCGTGCGTTGACGAAGAGTCCGGGGGCCGCCGCCCGCACCGCGGCGATCTTCGCGGCATGCCGGCCGACGGATCCGAGGCCGTCTTCCAGGTTGATCCCGACAGTGCCGACGGCGTACAACTCGCTTGCTAACAAGGCGACTTCGTCGGGGTCGTCGCTGAAGCCGTCCTCGGCGTCCACGGACAGCCAGTACGGTCCCGAGCCGAGGGTGAGGGCGAGCAGCAGCGTCTGCTCACGCGTCGCCGCCGCCCCGTCGGGCAGCCCGGCCGCCGCGGCGACGGCCAGGCTGGTGGTGCCCACCGCCCGGAACCCCTGCGCGGCGAGAGCGGAGGCGGAGGCGTGGTCCCAGGCGTTGGGCAGCAGGAACGGTTCGTCGGCGTGGTGCAGTCCGGCGAACCCGGTGACGTCGTTCCGTGCGCTCTCGGTCATACGGGAACGCTAGCCGCGGAATGCTTCGGCACCGGCCGAAGTGTGCCGGGGGGTGTTCATGAGGGGAGCCTGGGACGCTCCGGTTCCGGTCGGAACGTCCCAGGGGCTTCATCCCCTCCTGACCCGGCCCTCGGACACCAGCTGCCCGAGGACGAGTTCGTCGCGGACCAGAGCCGCGAACCGGGTGGCGCCGTACTCCGAGGTGTGGGTGTTGTCGCGTTTCTCGTCGTAGAGGTAGAGCGCCTTGGAGCCCTCCACGCCGAGGGATTCCACCAGCGCCTTGGTCCTGGCGGTGAGGTCGATCAGCGGTACGCCGGTGGCCGAGGCGACGGCGCGGACGACCGCCGGGTGGTCGACGCCGAGTCCGTTGACCAGCAGCGCGGTGTCGTTGTTCAGGGTGCCGTCGGTGTTGAACCAGCGCCGCACGACGGGTGTCACGAGGACCGGTTCGCCGCCCTCGGCCCGCACGCCCGCCACCATGGTCTCGAGGTTGGCCCGGTAGGTCGCCTCGTCGGTGGTCTTGTCGTTGTGTGCGAGCTGGATGAGGACGAGGTCACCGGGCCGGATCGACGACCGGACGGTGTCCCACAGCCGCGGGTTCCCCAGATAACTGACCGTACTCTCACCGGAGTCCGCGTGGTTGGCGACTGAGAGACCCTTGCGCAGGTACTGCGGAAGTTGCTGTCCCCAGCCGGAGTACGGGGCGCCGGGCTGGTCGCAGGCGGTGGAGTCGCCGACGAGGAGGATCTGCCGGGTGTGCCGGCCGGCGGCCGGGGTGACCCGGATGTCGGCGAGCGCGGGGGCGGTGCCGCCGAGGGTGAGGTCGAGCCCTGGACTGCCGTCGGGCCCGGTGGGCTCCCCCTCCGGGGTGCGGACGTCGACAGTGAAACCGCGGGTGACCCGCTGCCCGGCCCCGGCGGCGGTCTCCGCGAGGAGCGTGCGCCTCGTCTCCCCGCCGATGGCGGTACGGGAGGCGGCCTCACCTCCGAGACGGACCTGTACGTCATAGGTGCCGGGCGGGAGGTCGAAGTGGCAGGCGCCGGCGGTGCAGTTCTCGATGCCGAGGACCGGCCGGTGGTCCCGCGGCTGGGCGGCGGCCGGGACGGACGACAGCCCGAGCCCGCCGGCGATCGTCGCGGCCACCACCGCCCCTGCGACGACGGCACCGGTCGGTCCTCTTCGCCGCGTGCTCATGTCCCGCGCGTCCACTGCTGGTTGGTCCCTCCGTTGCAGGTGTACGTGATGAGGGCGGCCGAGTTGGCGGTCGCGCCGCCGGACACGTCGAGGCATTCGCCGGTCGCCCGGGATATGAGGGACACGTAGGAGCCGGCGGTGGAGATCGACCACTGCTGGGCGGTGGCCGCGGCGGAGGCGGAGGCGGAGCAGTTTTCCTGCGTGACGGTGTTCGCGTTCTCCTGGAGGCACAACGAGCTGTTGCGCACGACGAGTTGGTGGTAGCCGTTGCCGAGCGGCTTGAACCAGAACCGCTGGTTGCCGCCGCCGTTGCAGTCGTACTGCTTGATCTGGGCGCCCTGCCACAGCGACTGGCTCGTCACGTCGGCGCACTTCCCGCTGTGCCGGGCGATGAGCGTGTTGTAGGTGGCGGAGGTGCCGGTGACCGTTCCGGCAGCCGTGTCGACGGTGGTCTCGGGCGACCAGGACAGGGACATCGAGGTGGCGGACGGGAAGGTCAACGGCAGCCACACGTAACGGGAGTCGTTGACCCTGCCGCCGAAGGAGTTGCCCCAGCGGTCCCCGAGGTACAGGTACGAGGTGCCCGAGGATCCCTGTACCGGCAGGACGAACGCGGTCTGCGAGCCGTAGGCGGTCGCGTCTCCCACATTGCGCATCGTCGACCAGGGGCCGGCGAGGCTGGTGGCGGTGGCGTACTGCTGCTGGTTGGGGTTCCAGCCGGTGGCGCCGGAGGTCAGCATGAAGTACACGCCGTCCCGTTTGAACAGGGCCGGTGCCTCGCGGTGGCCGCCGGGCCACGGGTTGGCGACCAGGCTCGCGATGCCGGTGTGGTCGGCGGTCAGCCGGTAGATGTGCAGGTCGTAGTTCTCGCGGGCGGCCGAGATCATGTAGCCGGTGCCGTCGGTGTCGGTGAAGACGGTGATGTCGCGGGACATGTGCTGTCCCAGCGGGCGGAAGCTGCCCCGCCACTCGTAGTCGCCGTCCACGGTGTCGGAGACGGCGACGGCGGCGCGGGCCTCGCCGTAGTCGGAGCCGTTCTCCTTGTGCATCCACATCACGAACGTGCCGGTGGCGGCGTTGTACATGACCTTGGGCCGCTCGATGTTGGCGGTGGCGAGTTCCGGGTCACTGGCCTGGGTGAGGACGTGGTTGCGGAACTCCCAGTTCTTCAGGTCGGTCGAACGGTAGGCGTCGACGTACCGGAAGGTGTTGTCGTCGTTGCGGTGTTCGCCGAACCAGTAGTAGTACGCGCCGACCTTGATGATCCCGCCGCCGTGGGCGTGCACGGGGTTCCCGGTGACGTCGGTGAACTGGATGCCGTTGCCGATCGTCTGCGGTGCGGCCTGCGCGGGTCCGGCGGTGACGAGGGCACCGGCGAGGGCGAGGCAGAGGGTGAGCAGAACCGCGTACAGGCGTCTCATGTCACACCCCTCGCCCTTGGTCGTCCCGGTTCCGTCGGCCACGGGGATCCCGAAGTCCGGGGTGCCGTCCGGCTTCCAGCCGAGGGTCTGGATGCGGGTGTGGCGGTTCGGGTCGTGGAGCGGGTCCCCGTCGATCTCCTTGTACTGCCGGGCGTGGTAGACGAGGACGTCGCTGCGGCCGTCCTCGGCGACGGTGAAGCAACCGTGCCCGGGGCCGTACTGCCGCGTCGTGTCGTTGCCGGCGAAGACGGGGACGGGCGATTTGGACCAGCTCGCGGTGTCCATGAGGTCGCTGTCGGCGGGGGCGGTCAGCAGACCCATGCAGTAGTTGGCGTCGGTGGCGCTGGCCGAGTACGTCATGAAGACCCGGCCGTGACGCTGGATCACGTACGGCCCCTCGTTGACCCTGAAGCCGATGCGCTCCCAGGCGTACTCCGGTGTGGAGAGCCGCATTTGGGGCCCGGTCAGGGTCCAGGGGTCGGCCATCTCGGAGAGCCAGACGGCGGTGTTGTTGTCCATGCCGGGTTCGTGCTGGGCCCAGGCGAGGGTGGGGGTCCCCCCGCTCGAGCGAAGCCGAGAGTGGGGGAGGGTGCCGCGGTGGGTGAAGGTGGTGGCGTCCAGGGAGAAGGTCTCCCAGGCGGTTCTGATCCGCCCCTTCTCGACCCAGGTGCCCCGGAGGGGGTCGGGGTGTGCGTTCTCCAGCACCCAGATGCGGATGGCCCACACGTCCTCGGCGGGCGCGGCGGCGAAGTAGATGTACCACTTGCCGGCGACGCGGCGCATCTCCGGCGCCCAGATGTGGGCGCCCATGTCACCGGTGGGGTGCGCCCGCCAGATGACGGACTCGGCGACGCTTTTGAGCCCGCTCAGCGTGCGGGAGCGGCGCAGGATGATCCGGTCGTACTCGGGCGCGGTGGCGGTGAAGTAGTAGAAGCCGTCGGTGTGGCGGGTGATGTGCGGGTCGGCGCGGTTGCGGACGAGGGGGTTCGCGTAGGGGGCCGCCGCCTTCGGCCTGTCGGCGGAGGCGGCGGGGGCGGCCGCGTGGGCCGCTGCGGAGGCTGCGGGGGCCAGGGCGCCTGCGGCGAGGGCGCCCTTCAGTAACAGCCTGCGGGCGGGAGGTGGTGAAGCGTGGGGCGGGTCGGGCAGGTCGTCGGCGGCACGGCTCATGCGGTCTGCCTCTCACGGCGGAAGGGTGCTCGCGATCGCGGGGTTGTTCGACATCGCGAACGACATCTGACATGACGAACGCCGACAAGGTAGGGGTGTGTCACGGACAGGTCAACGGGTCGGGCGGGACGAAGTCGTCCGCCCCTCCCTCACCGGGGCTCGCCCCCCTACGCCGCCCGAGGGGCGAAGCGGTGCATCACGTCGCCCTCGGGCTGGATGATGCCGTATCTGCCCTCGGGAACCTCGTTCCAGGCGCCGGGCAGGTCCCCGAGCGGCTCCGACACGATGAGGCGGGTCTCGTCGGACACCTCACGCAGGAACGCCACGTCCGGATGGAGAGAGCGCAGCGTCTCCACCCGGGTGCTGTAGAAGAGCGAACGGGACGCCTTCCGGGTCGAGTAGCGGAACGCCCACAGCCGTTGTCCGTCGGTCACCGCGACCGTCATCTGCAGCGGGAACTCCACACCGTGGTCCCACCCGACCCGCTCCACGAGGCCCGCCATCCGGGCGACCGCCCCCGGCGGGTCCTGCTCCAGGCCGAAGGTGAGCGCCAGGTAGAACATCAGCTCGGAATCCGTAGACCCCTCGATGGAGAGGAAGAGCTCCGGATCGACGGCCAGGGCGAGGTCGCGCCGGATGCGGTCGAAGCCCTCGATCGCACCGTTGTGCATCCACATCCAGCGGCCGTGACGGAACGGGTGGCAGTTGGTCTCCTGCACCGACGAACCGGTCGACGCCCGGATGTGGGCGAAGAACAGGGGCGAGCGGACATGGCCGGCGATCTCCCGCAGATTGCGGTTGCTCCAGGCCGGACCGATCTCCCGGACGACCGCCGGAGTGTCGGTGTGGGGCCCGTACCAACCCACCCCGAACCCGTCACCGTTGGTCGTCTCGACGCCCAGTTTGGAGTGCAGGCTCTGGTCGATCAGCGAGTGCTTCGGCCGGTAGAGGATGCTGTCGAGCAGGATGGGGGTGCCCGAGTAGGCGAGCCACCGGCACATCGTCCACCGCCTTCCCGACCGCGGATCGTCTCCCTTCAGGATCCCAGCCCTCCCGCACGGGCGCGCTGCGAGAGCCGCGAGGCAGGTGGGCGGGTGGCGCGCCCCGGCTTCCGGTTCGACTACCGTCGACGGTATGAGCGGTACCCCGCCCCTCGCCTACGCCCTCGCGGAGGGCACAGCCGTCCTCGACGGCGGCATGTCCAACCAGCTCGCGGCGGCCGGGCACGACCTGAGCGACGAGCTGTGGTCGGCGCGGTTGCTCGCCGAGGACCCCGAGGCGGTCACCGAGGCGCACCTCGCCTACTTCGAGGCGGGCGCGGACGTGGCGATCACCGCCAGTTACCAGGCCACCTTCGAGGGCTTCGCGCGACGCGGCATCGACCACGACCGGGCCACCGCCCTGCTCGCCCTGAGCGTCGAGGCGGCCCGCACGGCGGCCCGGCGAGCCCGGGTGTCCCGCCCCCTGTGGGTGGCGGCGTCCGTCGGCCCGTACGGCGCGATGCTCGCCGACGGCTCCGAGTACCGGGGCCGGTACGGCCTGACCGTGGCCGAGCTGGAGCGCTTCCACCGCCCCCGCATGGAGGCCCTGGCCGCCGCGGAGCCCGACGTCCTCGCCCTGGAGACGATCCCGGACACCGACGAGGCCGAGGCCCTGCTGCGAATCCTGCCCGGCCTCGGCATCCCGGCCTGGCTGTCCTACTCGGCGACGGGCGACCGCACCCGCGCCGGGCAACCACTGGAGGACGCCTTCGTGCTCGCCGCCGATGTGGACGAGGTCATCGCCGTCGGCGTGAACTGCTGCACCCCCGAGGACGCCGCCCAGGCGGTCGCCCTCGCAGCCGGCGCCACCGGCAAACCGGTCGTGGTCTACCCCAACAGCGGCGAGACCTGGGACGCCGGGGCACGGGCGTGGACGGGTCGCGCCACGTTCACCGCCGAGCAGGTCACGGGGTGGCGCGCGTTTGGGGCTCGGCTGATCGGCGGCTGCTGCCGGGTGGGCCCGAAGACGATCTCGGCGATCGCGGGGGCAGTGCGGCGCCCGGCGTAGCGAACTCGCACCACACGACCTTCCCCGGCTCCCGCTCCCCCACGCCCCACTTGTCGGCCAGCTCGGCCACCAGCAACAGCCCGCGCCCGCCCTCCCCGGGCTCCGGCGCATACGCCGCCTCCGGCACGGCCGACACGCCGCCACCGCTGTCATGCACCTCGACCCGCACGCCACCGTCGCCGTACGGCAGCAGGCGCAACAGGAAGCCACGGCCCGGCGGTACACCGTGCACCAGCGCGTTGGTGGCAAGTTCGCTGACACACAGCAACACATCGTCCTCGCGCCCGAGGACGCCCCAGCCGATGAGCGCCCGGCGCGCGAAGTCCCGGGCGTCGGGCACGGACCGGCGCTCACGCCGGAAGAACCGCTCAAGCGGGGCGGGGACCCGGGACAAGGGTGAAGTTTCCTGACTCACAGGACGAGAGTCACGCTCCGTACCCATCCTGGAACAGTCCGCGCACCCGTACGTCCCCTATGTACGCATGCGCGACAGTGAACGTACACGCGCGGATGGGGAGTTCGACCCTATGAGCACCACGGCAAGACCACGGTCCCGGTCACGCAGGAACGCGTCCGCGATGAAGATGGCGGGCGCCCTGCTCGCCACCTTCCTCGAAGCCGCGGGCCACACCCAGCGCTCCCTGGGCGAACACTTCGTCGTGAGCGAGCAGCAGATCGCGTCGATCGAGCAGGGCAGACGCCCCCTGAAGCCGGACCTCGCGGACCAACTGGACGACCTCCTGGACACCAAGGGCGCGCTGACGGCTGCGCTGGCCCACATGCCGGAGGTGGACCTGGTCCCGCTGTGGGCGGAGGAGTTCCTGAACAGGGAGCGTGAGGCCATCGCGATCTCCTCGTACGAGAACCAAGTACTACCCGGCCTGCTCCAGACGGAGGCGTACGCACGGGCGGTCTTTCGGAGCCGTATCCCTGTGATCGCCGAGGGCCAAATCGAGCAGCAGGTGGAAGCACGTACTCAGCGGCAAACCGTCCTCCACGACAAGGAGCCCCCGATCACGTGCTTCATCGTGTGGGAGGCAGTTCTCCAAGACCGCTTGGGCGGCAACGTGGTGCACGTCGAGCAGTTGCGCCATCTGCGGCTTCTCTCCGAACTGCCAGGCCTCACTCTGCGAGTTCAGCCGCTGGGGCGGACCAGTCACGCAGCCCTCGACGGCCCCTTCGTCCTCTTGGAGACACCCGACCACCAACGACTCGCCTATACGGAAACCCAACGCGGTAGCCACCTGATCGCCAATTCCGACGAGGTGGCGATCCTGACCCAAAGGTGTGCCATGCTGCGGTCTCAGGCCCTCAACCCCGAAGATACGAGGGACCTTTTGGACCGTCTTCTAGGAGACCAATGAGCAGCAGCACCGCACTTCAGTGGTTCAAGTCGAGCTACAGCGGAAGCGACGGCGGCAACTGCCTGGAAGTCGCCTACACCTGGCGCAAGTCGAGCCACAGCGGCAGCGAAGGCGGGCAATGCCTCGAAGTGGCCGCCCACCCCACCGCCGTCCACGTCCGCGACTCCAAGGCCCCGGACGCTCCCCACCTCACCGTCGCCCCGGAGACCTGAGCTGCGTTCCTGCCCGTACCGTAGGCCGATACGGATGGCGTTCCTCCGGGTAGCGTAAGAATCTGAAGGTGACGTCACCAGCCAGGGCCGATAGTAGCCCCGTGGGTGTAAGAAGCCGTATCTCAACCGAACGTAATCCCTTAATTCCTGCTGGTCAGGCATGGTTTCGCTCGGGTTGAGGGAGGCATCGCGACGCCTTGTGTCCGCTTCATGACCAAGGGGTGCGCGGTGGCGTCGGTGCTGGGAATGCTGGAGGAGCGAGAGGTGGCTGCCCGCGTGCGGGTGGAGGGCTTGCGGGAGGAAGTCGCGCGGTTGGCTGAGGTGTTGGAGGCCGCGGAGATCGAGCTGGACCGACGGGTGATCGCGCGGGAAGAACTGGTCGAGGCCCTGGCAGTCTCCGCGGCCGAGTCTACTGCCGTGACCACGACCGAGGCGGAGGAGGAAGCGGCGCCGTCGCTCGCGCCGGTGCCGGGCACGACGGTACCGCCCTGGCGGGGAGGGCTGCCGGTGACGGTTCTGGCGCCGGACTATCAGCGGATTGTGGGCGTGCTGGAACAGCAGCGATCCATGGGTCACGGGCCGCTTCGAGCCAAGGAGGTCGCGGTGGAACTGGGCCTTGGGGCGACGTCGGCGAAGGTCGAGGGGCTGCGGTCGAAAGCCCGGCGCCTGGCGGAGCGCGGGTGGCTCCTCATGGAGGCGTCGGGGGCATTCAGTGCCGGTCGGCGGCCCGTGGCCGTGCCAGACGCCGGCTCATCCGCGTGACCATCGACCACCGGATCATCGCCTCGCTGGTGGCGGGCAGGGCCTCGTAGTCCCGTGCCAGACGGCGAGAATTCATCAACCACGCGAACGTGCGCTCTGCCACCCACCGCCTCGGCAGCACCACGAACCCTGTCATGTCGTCGGTGCGCTTGACGATCTCCAAGGTCAGTGCGAGCTTGTCCCGGCACCAGCCGACGAGGCCGCCGGTGTAGCCGCCGTCGGCCCAGACCAGGGCGACGTCACGGTGCAGGCGCCACAGCCGGGCCGGCAGGCCCGCCGCGGCGTCCCGGTCGCCGACGTTCGCGGCGGTGACCGGGACGACCAGGAGCAGCCCGAGCGTGTCGGTCACGATGTGCCGTTTGCGGCCCGGCACCTTCTTCCCGCCGTCGTACCCGCTCGAGGAAGCCGGCACGGAGGCGGAAGCCCGCACCGACTGCGCGTCGATGATCCCCGCCGCGGGCTCGGCCTCACCGCTCTCTCGCTCCCGGACCTTCCCGCGCAGCCGGTCGTGGAACTCGGCGATCAGCCCGTGCTCGCGCCAGCGGCGGAAGAAGGCGTGGACACGGCCCCAGGCGGGGAAGTCCGCGGGCATCGCCCGCCAGGAGATCCCGCCCGCGACCAGGTAGCGGATCGCGTCCAGCATCTGGCGGTGGCAGTAGCCCTCGGGCTGCCCGCCCCGTCCCTGGAGCCAGGCCGGCACCGACAGCAACGGCCGGACGGCCGCCCACTCCGCGTCCGTCACGTCCGACGGATACCGGCGCACCCGGTCCGGCTGATCGGCCGCGTTGCCGTACGCGTGCGCGAGGCAATCACACGATGGAGCAGTCGAGTTGAACTGAACGGGCTCGGGCGCGTACAACAACGACAACAGGACCTCCTGGTGTTACTCGGTTCGGTTCGCACCCCCGAGTTACCAGGAGGCCCTGCCTTCATGCGCGTACCGCCGGAAGATCACCCGACCAGGAACTCCGTTCGATCCACGCGTTCCAAGATCGGTTGAGATGCGGCTTCTCAGCTTGACTCTGTCGGGGATCTTGGAGTTTCGCGGTGCGGCAGCGTGGTCAACGGGCATGCTCGGGTAGTTCCGGTTACCGATGCAGCTGTCGAGGTGCCCGTTGTCCCTCCGTCCCCGTTCCGGTGAGCAAGTCCCGCCTCTGACCGTGCAGATCGCGCGGGCGAGCAACCCGGACGGCACGACGGCAATATGGGTGCGGGACCGCCTCGACGGGCTGTGGCGCGACGAGGACTTCGCCGACTGGTACCCGCGTGACGGGCGTCCGGGCCTCTCGCCCGCTCAACTGGCCACTGTCTGCGTGCTGCAGTTCCTGCTCGGCCTGTCGGACCGGCAGGCTGCCGAGGCGGTGCGCTGCCGCATCGACTTCAAGTACGCGATGGCCATGGAGCTGGACGACTCCGGCTTCCACCACAGCGTGCTGGCCGACTTCCGCGACCGCCTCACCGAAGGCGACCGAGCTGACCACCTCCTCGACCTCGTACTTGCCCGTCTCAAGGAGTCCGGCCTGGTGCGCGAGCGCACCACACAGCGCACCGACTCCACCCACGTCCTGGCCGCGGTGCGCGACCTGACCCGCCTGGAACTGATCACCGAGGCGGTACGCGCCGCACTGGAAGAAGTCGCCGGCACCTCTCCTCACCTGCTGGACGAACTGGTCGACGAGGACTGGGCACGCCGCTACGGCCGACCGGTCCGCCTGGGCAAGAACCCCACCAAGCCCCAGACCAGGATCCTCGCCACCGGAAACGACGCCGTCCGGCTCCTGGAACACCTCTACCAGCACGGTTCAGACCGCACATCCGGCCCCCGTGTCCAGGCCCTGCGCCAGATCATGGTGCAGAACTACCACCGCGACACCGCAGGCCGCCTGCGCTGGCGCACCGCCGAGACGGAAGGCGGGCCCGGACTGCCGCCCTCATCCCAGGCGATCGTCTCTCCCTACGACACCTCGGCCCGCTACGCACGCCACGGACACATCATCAGCTGGAAGGGGTTCTCCGCTCACCTGACCGAGACCTGCGCCCCCGACGGCCCCAACGTGATCACGGACGTGGCCACCACTGCGGCCACCACGCACGACAGTAAAGTCTTGCCCGGCATCCACACCCGCCTGCACCGCCGCGGCCTGCTGCCCGCCGAGCACTTGGTCGACAGCGGCTACACCTCCCTGGTCCACCTGGACCAGGCCACCCGACAACATCAGGTCACCGTCACCGGACCGCTGCCCGGCAACCCCACCCGCCAGCACCGCCGAGGCGAGGGCTTCGGCCGGGACGACTTCCACATCGACTACGACCGCCGGCAAGTCACCTGCCCCCAGGGCCAGGTCAGCCAGGGCTGGCACGGCCCCTACCCGACCTCCTCACCCACCGCGGCCCCGCTGATCGTGGCGAAGTTCGCCAAGAGCCAGTGCCACCCTTGCCCCGTCCGCGCCCGGTGCACCAGCTCGCGCGACGGCTCACGGAACGTCGGCTTTCCGCCGCGCAAGCTCCGTGACCTCCAAGTCCGCGTCCGGGACGAGCAGCAGACGCCTGAATGGAAGACCCGCTACGCGGTCCGCTCCGGAGTAGAGGGCACGGTCAACGAGTTCGCCCACGGTCACGGCATGCGCCGCTGCCGCTACCGCGGCCAAGAGAAAGCCCACGTCCAGCACGTCCTGACTGCCATCGCCGTCAACATCGAGCGCCTCAGCAGACTGCCACCGACCACGCAAGCGCCCCCGTCCCGCCAGCCGACCGCCTTCCAAAACTACCTCGACCAGCACAAAATCCCCCGGCCGAAGTCCTGGCGAAAACTCGGCAGTTAACCCCGGAAGTTCCAAGATCCCCGACAGAGTCAAGCTAATACTCCAGCCGTAGATCGTGATCTTCATGTCCGATTCGCGGCCTGTCGGCGGTAATGGCTGGCCCGGGCTCGGGCCTGGTGACGGCGACGCCAGGCGGACCAGCGGAGCCGGTGGGCCGCATCGTGGACGGACCGGACGACGAGAGTGATGAACAGGCGCTGGATCTCGTTGCAGGCGAGCGGGATCAGCCCGTCCGGGGCGGGATGACGGGCGTGTTCGTCGGCACGGACGACGGCGAGGAAGGCGTGAGCGAGCATGGCCAGGGTGACCCAGCGGACCCAGGAGCGGTAGCGGCGGACCTGGTGCTCGTCCAGTCCGGCCAGGCCCTTGCCGGACTGGAAGGTCTCCTCCACCCGCCACCTTGATCCGGCGACGCGGACCAGCGTGGCCAGGGGCGCCGGGGTCGACGAGAAGCAGCGGTAGTAGGCCAGTTCATCGGTGGTGCGGTTGCGGCGGATCAGCAGCCGGCGACTGCCGGGCCGGGGTTCGGCCAGGTCGACGACGGCCCAGTCGTAGAAGCGGTGCCCCTTGGCGCCGACCCCGGCCGACAGCTTCTGCCAGGCCCGCTTGGGCACCTTCGCGGCCAGAACATCCGCGCGGAACTTCCCCGCACGGGTGGTGACTTCGGCCGAGCAGGCAACGGCGAGCACGTAGCCGACCTGGCGCTCTTCCAGCGCGGACCGCAGCTTCGGGTTGCCGCCGTAGACCTCGTCGCCCGCGGCCCAGTCCACGTGGTGCCCGGCGTCGAGGAACCGGCCGATCATGCGGGCGGCCAGCTCCGGCTTGGTCGCGAAGACGGTGTCTTCGTCCAGGCCCGCCGCCCGGCAGCGGTCCGGGTCGCACGTCCACGAGCGCGGAATGTAGAGCTCACGGTCCGCTGCCGCGTGTCCGCGGCGGCCCGCGTAGACCAGGTAGACGGCGACCTGGGCGTTCTCGATCCTCCCGGCGGTGCCGGTGTACTGGCGCTGAACGGCGACGGTGTGCGTGCCCTTCTTCAGATCGCCGGTCTTGTCGACCACCAGCACCGCGTCCTCGTCGCGCAGGTGCTCCGTTACGTACTCGCGCACGTCGTCGCGCACCGCATCGGCATCCCACCTGGCCCGGCCGAGCAGGTGCTGCATGCCGTCCGGGGTGGCCTCCCCGGCCCACTCGGCGATCGTCCAGCAGTTCTTGCGCGGCAGGTCCGACAGCAGCCCCCGCACCAAGTACCTCACCCGGCGCCGGGGTTCGACCCGCGCGAACCGGCCCGCTACCCGGCCCATCAGGACCTCGAACGCCTCCTGCCAGCAGGCAGGGTCTACACTGTGACCCGCGGCCACCACATGATCGTTTGTCTTCACACGCCGATGATCAACGGTGGCCGCACCCGCCTCCGTAACGGTCCCCACCAGCAAGTTGGCTATCTACCCGCTGGATCGCTAGTCAAGAAGACCTCGGTGCTGCAGCTCCTCCTCGATCGCCTGCCGCATAATCTTCCAGGAGCGCCGACCCTTATTGGCAGCAGCACGAGCCTCCCCAGCCCGGGAGCTCCGCAGTGCGTCGCGCAGCTCATTATCCGACATATGGCGGTACTGCTGCTGTTCGGCGGCTTCCTTCTTCCAGCGAGCCATGGCCCCTCCTCAGCGTCGATCACCGTCCGGCAACCATGCCTGCTCGGCAACTGCTCCTCCACTGATATCCGTGCTTGTCGGCGCCGGAGGCACCAAGCCGCCTGCTCCACAAGATCACGATCTACGACTGGAGTACTAACGGGCTCTCCCGCGATTGGTCGTGAGGCGTGTTGGCCTGGCTCCTGAGACAAGGGGCCCGCTACGCGGGAGCCGCGCTAGTAATAGCCCTTCGCGCCGTCGAGCAACTCCCGGACGATGTCCGCGTGCCCCGCGTGCCGCCCCGTCTCCTCGACGAGGTGGATCAGCATCCAGCGGAGGTTGGCGCTGCCGGAGCGGAAGTCGGGGTGCCGGCCGACGTCGTCCAGGGAGGCCGCGGCGACGATCTCATTGCTGCGGGCGCACTGAGCCTCGTATTCCGCGAGGAGCTCAGTGAGGGGGCGGCCGTCGGTGTGCCAGTCGGCGTCCTCGCTCGACTCGTCGAACGCCGGGTTCTGCTTCTTGTCGCCGCCGAGGAACACCACCTCCAGCCACGTGTGCTCGGTCCAGCGCATATGGGAGATGAGGCCGGCCATCGTCATGGCCGGTGAGGTCGGGATGACCGAGCGGTGCGCGTCCTCGTCGCTCAGTCCCTCACATTTCCAGCGCAGGATCTGCCGCTGCAGGTTCAGCCAGCCGATGAGCGCGGTGCGTTCGTCCGCTTGGAGCGGGGGGCGTTCCAGTTCCGATGTCATGCCGGCGCACGCTACCGGGGCGGCCTGGCGAGGGACACCTGGATTTGCGGACTCTTCCGCGATTGATGATCTTCGTCACGGTCGGGGACATCGGGGTGGTCATGCGAGTTATCCGGATTGTGATGACTCATCAGATCCATGCGGTGATGGCGCATCCCGCGTTCTGCGGTGTCCCGGAGTGGCTCTTGGGCGAGCTGGTTACGGAGCTCGCTGCGCGCTAGGAGGCCCGCTGCGAGTCCGAACGTCATGACCGGCGTCAGGGCTCGCGCCGACGTGAGGCAGGGGCCGGGCCGAAGTACGAGCTGGGGTTCACCGACCGGCTGCTGGCCACACTGGTGCACCTGTGGACCGGGCTCACCTATGAGGCACTGGGCGTCATCTACCAGGTGGGCAAGTCGACGATCGGCCGGGCGGTGGCAGAGGTGAGGCCGCTACTCGCGGCCCGCGGGTTCGCGGTGCCGCAGCGTGCCGGGCTGTGCGAGGGTTCCCTTCGCCGAGCGGGTCATGGTCGTGATGTTCAGTTTCTCGAACCGGATCAGGCGGTAGGTGCGGGCGAGCATGGTGGAGGTTTTCTCGCACCAGTCCTTGCGCCGGTCCGCCTCCCGGGCCCTGAGCCTGGCCACCTTCGCGTGCTCGGCGGCCTTGGCCTCGCTGCCCCTGGGGGCGCGGGCCGCGCGGCGCTGGTGCTTGCGGATCTGCGCGCGCTCGCGGGCGGTGAGCTGTGGGCAGTTCAGTTTCCGCCCGTCGGAGAGGGCGGCGGTGATCGTCACGCCCCGGTCGATGCCGATGACCTCCCCCGTGCCGGGCCCGTCGACCGGTTCGGGAACGACGGCGAAGGCGATGTGCCACCGGTTGTTGCGGAAGGTGACTCGGAAGGTCTTCGCGGCGGGTAGCTCGGTGCGGGTGAGGCGGAAGCGGACCCAGCCGCAGCCGGGCACCTTCACCCGCGCCCAGCGCCGGTTCAGCCTCCGCACCACCACCGAGCGGCCCATGACCTGCCTGCCCCTGGCGTTCAGCTTCGGCGAACCGTCCGGATGGGACTCCGGCACGCGGTCGGTGCCGATCACGCGGAAGCCCTCGTGCATGTGTTTCCTGCGCCAGGTCGGCTCGCCGAACCCGGAAGCGAACCGGGCGGCTTTGGCCCTGGCGAAGTCCTTCAGGGCCTGCTGCTGCACGTCCGCGTTCCCGGCACGCAGCCAGTCGTTGTCCCGGCGCGCCTCGGTGAGCTGACGGCACTGCTCCGCGAACCCGGGAGCGGACCTGCGCCCCGGCTGCCAGTGCGCGTGCTGCTCGACGGCCAGATTCCACACGCACCGGGCGTGCGCGCAGTGCCCGAGCATGACGCCCGCCTGCTCACCCGTCGGGTACATCCGGAAACGTGACATGCCGCCCAACCTAGCCCCGCCACCCGCTGCCCTCTTCGTATCCGGCCCTGCTCACCCGAACGAGCGACCGACCCCGCCGCCACTCCCCGCCACGCACCATCACACCCCTGCCATGACCAAGCCCGCCACCGTCCTCTTCCGGGACGCCGCATCGCCCCGAAGGCGATGCGACTCCTCCTGCCCCGCTCCGCGGGACCGGGCATGCACCCCGGCCCTGAAAGACCGGGCACCCTGCCCGACAAGAAAGGTGGAGGAGCTGGGCGGCACGCGACGACCACCTGGGAGTACTACGCCGGCGGTCAGCAGATCGCACGGTTCGACGACGGCGGTGCCCAGCCCGGCGCAGTGGTGAACCACCAGGTCGACTTCGGCGGCCTCACCGGGCAGCAGAAGGTGCTCGCCGTCTGGAACGTGGCCGACACCACCAACGCGTTCTACGCCTGCATCGACGTCAACGTCGCCGGCTGACCGTCCGACCGGAGCGAGTCCCGGGAGCGGTCTGCCCGTTCCCGGGACCGCGACACACCACGCGGATGAGGTACCCACCCACGGCGGGCCCCCTCCCGCCCTCCCGCGTGCCTCCCCCCACACACACCCAGCAGGAGAACCGACATCGTGCGCCCCCGCAAACTCGTACTGATGGCCGCCGGCGCGGCCGCCGTCCTCTCCACCCTCACGCTCGCCCCGACAGCCCTCGCGGACAAGACCGACGCGAAGACCACCGCTGCCGAATTCGTGGTGAGCCAGGCGCAGTTCAACGACATGTTCCCGAACGGGAATTCGTTCTACACCTACGGCGGCCTCACCGCCGCGCTCAGCGCCTACCCCGGTTTCACCAACACCGGCAGCGACACCGTGAAGAAGCAGGAGGCCGCCGCCTTCCTCGCCAACGTCAGCCACGAGACCGGCGGACTCGTCCACGTCGTCGAACAGAACACCGCCAACTACCCGCACTACTGCGACACCACCCAGCCGTACGGCTGCCCGGCCGGCAACGACAAGTACTACGGACGCGGCCCGGTCCAGCTCAGCTGGAACTTCAACTACAAGGCCGCCGGCGACGACCTCGGCATCGACCTGCTCAACAACCCCGACCTCGTACAGAACGACGCGGCCGTCGCCTGGAAGACGGGCCTGTGCTACTGGAACACACAGAGCGGGCCCGGCACGATGACACCGCACGACGCCATGGCCAACGGCGCCGGGTTCGGTGAGACCATCCGTTCCATCAACGGCAGCCTGGAGTGCAACGGCGGCAACCCGGCACAGGTACAGAGCCGGATCGACACCTACCAGCACTTCACCCAGCTCCTCGGCGTCGAACCCGGCGGCAACCTCAGCTGCTGAGTCCGCCCGGTCCGCCGGGCGCCGAGCGAAAGCGCTCCGATCACGGGCGGGAGGGGGCCGGGCCCCCTCCCGCCCGTGTGTGCCTCGGTGGTCAGGTCCTGCCGGTCGACGATCCCGAAGACACCGGTAGCACGGGTCTCTTCACGTTCGGTGAAGGTGTCGTAGTAGCACTCGCGCCGCATGTACGTGACGTGTCCGGTGAGACTCTTTCCTGGGCCATCGTCATACTCGGGCGTGTCCCCTCTGGGACGTCGGCGCTCATGGTGATCCGAAAAGGTGACCGTGCAGCTCGGGCCGCTTGGCGTTCCGGCGTAGGACGGACGTCTCCCGAACAACCAGGGGCGGCATAATCCGGGCGTGACTCTCACCGTGCGACAGCTCGCCCTGGCCACTCTGGACCGTCAGCTCCTGCTCGAACGCCGGCGCCTCGATGTGGCGGATGCGGTCCGCCGGGTCGGCGCTCTGCAGGCGCAGACGCCGGCGTCGCCGTACCTGGCGCTGTGGAACCGCGTGCGGGACTTCGCACCCGAGGATCTCGACGCGGCGTTCACGGACCGCCGAATAGTCAAGGCGACCCTCATGCGGATCACGCTGCACGCCGTCCATGCCGAGGACTACGCGCCCTACCACGCCGCCATGCTGGGCACCCTGCGGGCGTCGCGGCTGCACGACCGCCGCTTCACCTCGACAGGACTGACCCCCGTCGACGCCGACGCGCTGCTGCCGGAGCTCGCCGGGTTCCTGTCGCGGCCCCGCACCGGCGCCGAGGTGGAGGAGAAGGTCACGGGGCGGTTCGGCGAGCACGCGCACCGCGTGTGGTGGGCGCTGCGGACCTACGCGCCGATCCATCACGCTCCGGCCGGCGGCCCGTGGTCGTTCACCCAGCGGAACGCCTACCTCGCGGCCCCCATGGCCCCCGGGTCCGCGCCTCAGGACTCGGCAGCCGGGGTGCGGCGGCTGTTGCTCGCCCATCTACGGGCGTTCGGGCCCGCGTCGGCCCAGGACTTCGCCCGGTTCACCTTGCTGGGGCGCCCGGTGATCACCCAGGCACTGCGGGAACTCGGCGACCAGGTGGTGCGGGTGGCGGGTCCGGGCCGCGCCGCTCTGTTCGACCTGGTGGACTCCACGGTGCCCGCCGAGGACACGCCGGCGCCGCCGAGGCTGTTGCCGATGTGGGACAGCACGCTGCTGGCCCACGCCGTCCCCGGCCGGGTCCTGCCTCAGGAATACCGGCCGTCGGTCGTACGGCGGAACGGCGACATGCTGCCCTGCCTGCTCGTCGACGGGCAGGTCGCCGGAGTGTGGCGCGCGGCTGACGGCGGGCTGGAACTGACCGCCTTCCGCACGCTCACCAAGGCCGAGTGGCGCGGTCTGACCGAGGAGGCGGAGAAGTTGTCCGCACTGCTCGCCGACCGTGATCCCGCCGTCTACCGGCGCTACGGGCACTGGTGGGACAAGGGGCTTCCCGGTGTCGAGAGCAGGGTCGTCAAGGGCTGAGCGCTCAGAGGAACCCGGTGCGGGGAGCCGTGACCTCGATGGTGTCCTTCACCAGGGCGAGCGCGGCGCCCAGCGGACTCGAGCGCCCCCCGCTGACGATCACGTCGCCGGCGTCGGGGCAGCCGAACACCACGGCCTTCTCCGGCCCGACGAGCGCGTGCAGGGGGTCGCCGGGCTCCGTCTCCTCCAGCCGGACGCGGACAAGGCGGGGCTCGTCCACGGACGCGCTTGCCACGGCCCGCAGGCGGCGCGCTCGGGAGACGGCGTCCAGCGCCGCCCGGGAAGTCCCCTCGTCCACCGGCTCCGCCCGCACCCGTACGGACGCCGGGTCCCATCCCCAGGCCAGAGCCGCCAGCAGCCGCACCTTCGTGGCGGCGTCCGCACCGGACAGGTCGGACGACGGATCCGCCTCCGCGGTGCCCCGGCGCTGAGCCTCCCGGATCGCCTCACCCAGCGAGTCGCCCTCGGCGAGGCGGTCGAGGACGAAGGTGGCGGTGCCGTTCGGGCAGGCCCGGATCGTCGTGCAGCCCAACCCGCGCAACGAGGTCCTGGCCAGGTCCCCCGCCGGCAGAGCGGCTCCCGTCGCCCCGGAGATCCTGATCATGCTGCCGGTGGTGCGGGCCGCTTCGTCGAGGTCCCGCCAGTGGCTGAGCAGGTGGCTCTTGGTGGCCGTGACCACATGGACCCCTCTGCGCAGGGCGACGAGGGCCTCCTGCGCGGCGTGCGAACGGAGTTCGGGCGAGGACGGGATCGCCTGGACGAAGACGCGGGCAGCGGTCCGGTCGAGCGTCTCCTCCAGTGAAGTCGGCGGACTCCACGCCGAGCGGGGCGGCACGGGCTCGCCCTCGCGGAGCCGGCACTGCGCGGAACTCGCCCGGACGGCACCCACGTTCACCCGTACGCCGTGCCGACGGGCAAGCTCGTCCCCCTGCCGCGCCAGGTACTCGACGAAGGCCCGGCCGACCGGACCGTATCCGGAGAGCACCACATCGGCCCGGCTCACTTCACGCATGGTTCCCTGCTCCTCTTCGCCACCCCGTACGGGAGATCAAGCCTCGCAGAACCACGGACCGGGGCGGGCCGGAGTGAGAACGGCAACGCCACCGGAGGTGGATGACCGCGAAACGTGGGGATCTTGTTCCCCTCAGCGCCTCCGGAGCGCACCGTTGCGGCGCAACCGGCTGATGACCGAGCGGAGTTCCGAGGGGGCGACGGGCGGGAGGTCCTCGGTGGCGTCAGCCGTGTTCGTGGTCCACAGGGCGAGTTCGCGGTCGCGTGGGCCATGCGCGGTGTGCGGTGCGCCGTGGCCGAACATCCGGACCGGGTGCCTCGCGTCCCAGCGTTCCCATCCCGGCTCGCCGTCGGAGACGAACCGCACCCATGCGCCGTGCATCGCGTCGGACAGGGCCTGGGGTGCCCCCTCGCCCGCGAGTTTGCGCGTGTCGGGCTCGTCGCCGCTGTCGAAGACGAAGCCGAGTTCCAGGGCGTGGCAGGCGCCGAGGGCGGGACGGTGGGAGGGCCAGGCGAACTCGTAGACGTAGGAGGGGTCTTCGCGGCCGTCGGCGAGCCGGTGGAGCGGGAGGCGCAGGAGGTGGTCGGTGACGAGCTGGCCGACGATCTCGGCGGTGCCGGCGTCGGGGCGCAGGGTGCGGTAGCCGCGCGGGATCTCGCCGCCGCAGTGGCAGCGGGCCATCGCACCGGCCAGGGCGACGGGCCCGAGCCGGTCCACACGGTCCACGAGGCCGCCCGGTACCAGCCACAGCCGGTACTCGTCGCTGGTCCAGCCGGTGAGCAGGTCGACGCCGGGGGCGGCGCCGCCCTCGGTGAGGGCTTCCAGGGGGGCGCGCGGTACGAGGTCGCCGTCGGTGACGATGCCGAAGGCGGGTCCGCCGAGCACCGGGCTGCTGAGGCGTCCCACCTCGGCCTGGGTACGCAGCAGCAGGTCGCGGTCGACGGCGGTGAAGGCTTCGGCGGTGGCGGGGACCTTCAGCCGGTTGGCCATGCGGCGCACCACCCGCCGTACCTTGTCACGGTCGGACGCCTCGGGGGCTCCGCTCTGCAGGATCGCCCGTCGTACCAGGCCCTGGGTCTGCGGGGCGGCTATGAGCGCGCCGGCGCCGATCGCTCCGGCGGACTGGCCGCCGAGGGTGACGCGGTCGGGGTCGCCGCCGAAGGCCGCGATCGCCTCGTGGACCCAGCGCAGGGCGGCGAGCTGGTCGCGCAGGCCCAGGTTGGCGGGGGCGTCCGGGAACAGGCCGTAGCCCTCGACGCCGAGCCGGTGGTTGAGCGACACGAACACCACGCCGTCGCGGGCGAAGGCCTGCCCGTCGTACACCGGTACCGACGAGGAACCCCTGGTCAGGGCTCCGCCGTGCAGCCAGACCAGTACCGGCAGCCGGGCCGGCGGGGACGGGTCGGGGGTCCACACATTCAGGTTGAGGCAGTCGTCGCCGGCCACGGACGGGTCGGACAGATACTGGGCGAAGGCGTCGGAGTACGACGGTTTCGGGGCCGTCGGTCCGAAGGCCCCGGCGTCGCGCACTCCGTCCCAGGGCTCCGGCGGGACCGGTGGCCGGAACCTGTGCGGGCCGAAGGGAGGCGCCGCGTACGGGATGCCCCGGAACACGGCGGTCCCGCGTTCCCACCGGCCGCTTACGGCCCCGTACGGTGTTCTGACCACGGGGTTCGTCCGGTCTGCCGTCATCTGCGCACCAGCCCTTCGCCATGAGCCACGTCCACGCACCGGCACGGTCCGCCGGTTTCCCGGAGAGCACCCCATCGTTCATCGGTATTCCTCCGCGCGTGTGAGGGTTCTTCCCGCCGGGGTGCCCCGGACCTACAGTAGGAAGCGCTTTCTATACGGTGGCCCTCGGCTGGGCCGGAGAGGTGGGGTCCCGATGGTCCGTACGGGAAGTGCGGGACGGGCGAGCGTGGCGGCCGGGCCGACGCTGGCGGTCGTGGCCCGCGCGGCAGGGGTGTCGGTGCCGACCGCGTCCAAGGTGGTCAACGGGCGCGAGGACGTCGCCCCGGACACCCGCCGGCGCGTCACGGAGGCCCTGGACCGGCTCGGCTATGTGCGGCGGCCCCGGTTCGACGGGGCGAGAGCGCCCCGCATGGTGGACCTCGTGGTGGACTCGCTGGAGAGTTCGGGGTCCGGCGCGGTCCTGCACGGCGCGGAGGAGGCGGCGCACGACGCGGGTCTGGAGATCGTGGTGTCGGCGGCGCTGACCCGCGGCCGGTCCGGGCGTCCGGAGCGGGGCTGGCTGGACAGGCTGGTGACCCGTGGCTCGTCGGGGGTCCTGTTCAACCTGGCCGAACTGGGCGCGCCCCAGTACGCCTGGCTGGAGCAGCACCGCATTCCGTTCGTGATGATCGACCCGGTGCTCGAACCCCCGCCGGGTGTGGTGTCGGTGGGCGCGGCGAACTGGCGGGGCGGGGTGACGGCGACCGAGCACCTGCTGTCCCTCGGCCACGAGCGGATCGCCGTCGTCGCGGACCACCGGAACACCGTGTCCAACGGTGCGCGGGTCGCCGGCTACCGCTCGGCCCTCGCCTCGGCGGGCGTCCGAGAGCGCGCCGAGTACGTCCGTCACGCCGGTTCCGACGAGGCCTCGGCCCGGCACCGCATGCGCGAACTCCTCGATCTGCCCGAGCCTCCCACGGCCGTCTTCGTCTGCTCCGACCGGATGGCGCTCGGGGTGTACGAGGCCCTGACCGAGCGGGGTCTGCGGGTGCCGGACGACATGAGCGTGATCGGCTTCGACGACCTCCCCGAGGCCCGCTGGCTCGCCCCACCGCTGACGACGGTCCGCCAGCCCCTGTCCGAGATGGCGGCGACGGCACTGCTCCTCCTGCTCCGCATCATGGACGGCCACCGCCCGGAGAGCACCCGCACCGAGCTGTCCACCCGCCTGGTCGAACGCGCGAGCACGGCACCGCCGTGCGGCTGACCCGCACGCGGCCGTGTCCGATTCCTTCAAGACCGGGGAGACGGAGCGCGCCTACGGTGGCCCCATGAGCGCACGATTTGATGCCATCGGGTTGGTCGTCTCCGACATGGGCGCCTCGGTCGCCTTCTATCGGCGGCTCGGGTTCGCGTTTCCCGAGGGGGCCGAGGAACAGGGGCACGCGGAGGCGGAACTGCCGGGCGGGTTGAGGTTGTTGATGGACACCGAGGAGGTCGTCCGGTCGTTCCACGCCGAGTGGGAGCCGCCGTCGGGCGAGGGGCGGATCTCGCTCGCCCTGCGGTGCGACAGTCCCGCCGAAGTGGACTTCCTCTACGAGGAGTTGGTGGCGAGCGGCTGCCGGAGCGAGCTCAAGCCGTGGGATGCGGTGTGGGGGCAGCGGTACGCCACCGTCCTCGACCCGGACGGCAACGGGGTCGATCTGTTCGCGCCGCTGGACGGGTGAGTCCGGCAGGGGCACCGGCCGCGGCCACGGCGCGTGGCTCGCACCCGGGCGGTCCACCCTCACGCCTACTCAACAATGTGACTAATCAGTTTCTTGAGTAGGATGCGGGGGAAGAACCCAGCGGGGTGCGGCCGGACACCCGGCCGGGGCCCGGCCGGGTGTCCGGGACGCGAAGGGGAGGGCTGCCGCGATGGCCTTGCGACATGCCGTACTGGCAGCACTCCTCCACGGCGAGTACAGCGGGTACCAGCTGGCGAAGGCCTTCGACATCGGTGTGGCGAACTTCTGGCACGCCCTCCCCCAGCAGCTCTACGCCGAGCTGGCCAAGCTGGAGAAGGAGGGCCTGATCACGGGCCGTCAGGTGGTCCAGGAGACCCGGCCCAACAAACGTCTGTTCCAGGTGACCGCCGCCGGCTTCGCCGAGCTGGAGACGTTCGCCGCCGCCGTGTCGAAACCGTCGTTCATCCGCGACGACCTGCTCGTCAAGATCCACGCCGCCGACCGCATCGACACCTCCCCGCTGATCGAGCAGCTCGAGGAGCGGGCGTCCGCCGCCGAGGCCAGGGCCGGGCTCCTCGCCTCCCTGCTGGACACGATGCGCGGCGCGCTGGACGAGGAGGAGTACCTGCGCACGGGCGAGCGGATCGGCCCGTACCTGACCTGCCTGCGTGGCCTGTCCTTCGAGCGTGAGCACCGCGCGTGGTGCCTGCGCACGGCGGCGGTCCTGCGCGCGAGGAGGCGGGCCCGTGCCGAACCCTGAATACGCCGAGCCGACGGAGCAGGCCGGGCAAGCCGCACCGCCCGGGAGGACCATGCCGCACGAAACCGCCGACACCGTCGAACCCGCCGACACCGTCGAACCCGCCGCGATCACCGAGAACTCCAGGAACGTGCCCACCACCGACACCGCCCGCCGCGCCCGTTACACCCGCTACGTCGCCCTGGGCGACAGCCAGACCGAAGGTGTCGGTGACGGCGACGACGTCACCGGCCTCCGCGGCTGGGCCGACCGCCTCGCCGAACACGTCGCGGCCGTCAATCCCGGTCTGGAGTACGCCAATCTGGCCGTACGGGGGCGGGTCGCCGGCCAGGTCCGCGCGGAGCAGCTCGGTCCGGCCCTGGCCCTGCGCCCGGACCTCGCGACCGTTGTCGCCGGGGTGAACGACCTGCTGAGGCCCCGGTTCGACGCCGCGGAGGTGGCGGGGCACCTGGAGGCGATGTTCGCCGCGCTCACGGAGGCCGGGGCCCACGTGGTGACCCTGACCTTCCCCGACATCGGGCGGATCGCGCCCGCGGCCCGGCCCCTGCGGTCCCGGCTGTTCGACGTCAACGACCGGATCCGCGCGGCGGCCGCCCGCCACGGGGTCACGGTCGCCGAGATCGAGCCGCACGACGTCTCCACCGACCCGCGGCTGTGGAGCACCGACCGGCTGCACGCGAGCCCGCTCGGCCACGCACGGATCGCCGAAGCCGCCGCCCAGGCGATCGGCCTGCCCGGCACCGACGACTCCTGGACCCGCCCGCTGCCGCTCCTGCCGGCCCCCACCCGTCTGCGGGCCACGGCCGCCGAACTGCGCTGGGCCGCCACGTTCCTCGGCCCCTGGGTCGGTCGCCGCCTGCGCGGCCGGTCCTCCGGCGACCACCGCCTCGCGAAGCGCCCCGAACTCCAGCCGGTACGCGTACCCGCCCTGTAGAGGCTCCCCTACAGGGCGGGGCGCTGCTGCCGTGACCTCGTCCCAGCAGCACCCGCAGGTGCGCGCAGGCCGTAGTGCATCCACGAAAACGTCAGAAGCGCGGCGCGGTCACGTGGGCTTCACCTCGCGTCCATTTCATGATTGACACCCCATCACACATCCCCTTACCTTGACCATCGGAAAATGATCAAGGACATGGCAAGTCGTCCGCGCACTCGCCCCACGGACCGGGTCACGGAACGGCGTGCAATGTCACACCCATGGGTGGAACGCATGAAATTCGGGCTCGCCAAAAGACGCGTGGATGCCGTTGTCGGTCTTGCGGCAGCGGCCGTGCCGGCATCCAGCGCCAACGCCCGGGCCAACTGGCAGAGCCACATCGTGTCCTGGACCGACGGCAACAAGTCCCGCTCCTGGGATGACGAGAGTTACACCGAGGTTCGTTTCAAGAACTGTTTTGCCCAGAACTCGCTCAACGACAAAGTCGTCGTCAAGGTGCAGCGCTACGTAGCAGGTGTGCCGTACACCAGCTACGGCACGCACACCTACACCAACTGCTTCACCGGTACCGACAAGGTGAGCGCCGGCGAGTGGACCGGTCTCGCCTCGGGCTCCTACAAGTTCGAGACCACTCAGGTCGCCCAGGGCAACAGTTGCTGCCTCCTCAATGTCGGTGTGGTCTACGTGGACACCACCAAGGCCGACAGCTGAGCAGCGATCGCCACTGATCGGGCAGAGCTCCCCCGGGAGCTCTGCCCTCGCCACCCCCCTCACGCCAAGGTCCACACTTGAGACTCCGCACTTCCCTGCGCAGCAGCAGCGCCCTGTGGGCTCTGCCCTTCGTCATCGCGCTCACCGTCCTGTACTACGTGATCTTCACGCGCATCGTCATCGACGACAGCACCTACGGCTACGCGCCGGCACTGGTCAGCAGTGCCCTGCGGCCGATCTACGCATTCACCTACGCGACGGCGGCGTGCCTCGGCGCGTGGGAGGCCGGCCGACTGCGGCAGGCAGCTGTATGGGACCTGGCCCCCGCGCGCTCCCGCTTCCGGATCGCCGCGCCGGCACTCGCCCCGGTACTGGGCGTCGTATGGCTGATGCTGCTGCTCCCCGTCACTGTCGCACTCGTACGCAATGCCTCACTGCCTACTGCGGCGAGTCTGTCCCCCCTCGCCATGGGCCTGTCCGTGAGTGCGGCCTACACGGTGATCGGGTTCGCGGTGGGGCAGCTACTGCGGCCGCTGTTCGCCGCACCACTGACCGCTCTCGGCGTCTACCTGCTGGTCGGGTTCTCCGCCTCCACCGACAGCTTCTGGGTCCGGCACATCCTCGGCCAGTACCCGGAGATGATGACGTACGGGGAGCAGATCGTACTCAGCACGCTGATTCCCCATCTTCTGCCCGCCTGCGGTGTGGCACTGGCGCTGGCGCTGCTCTGGACCTCGTGGGGACACTGCACACTGCGATCGGTCGTGGCCTGTGTCCTGGTGGCGGCGACCACGGGCAGTGCCTACCACTGGGTGAAGGACTGGAACTACAACCCGCCCATTTCCACCGGCAACGTGGCCTGGAGCTGCCAGGGCGAGTCACCGAAGATATGCATGCCCGCCGACACCGCGAGCAGACTGCCGGCGGTCAGACGTGATGTGACGGCCGCTCTCACAGCCCTGGAGTCGGCAGACATCATCGCCGCGCCCCGCACCGTCGTCGACAGCATCGCCGACGGCCGTTACGGACGCCGTTCCACCGACAACACCTGGCGGATCCCCCTGACCGAGGGTGCGGACCACGGAAGGATCACCTACCTCATCACGCGCGCCGCCGTCCGCTATCCCTGCGCGGAACCCGACACCACGATCGCCCGGCAGGTCTACTACTGGGCCGCGACGAAGACCGGCACGGAGGACGCCTACATACAACGCCTGGAGACCGAAGGTGACTTCACCGGCCACAAGAGGAAGCGGTTGCAGAGCCAGGTCGGCGAGGTTCTTGCCCTGAGCAGGACCGCCCAGAACGACTGGTACGAACAGAACCTCGCGGCGGCCTGTGCGAGGCAGGCATGATCTGGTGGCTCAAGGCGAGGCAGGCCCACACCGGCCTGCCTCTCGCCGTGCTCGCGCTGCTCGTCCTGGTCATGACTGTTCAGGACCTGCACGTCGTCCTGCCCAGCTTCAGTCTGACCGGTGAGAACAAGCTGCCCCTCATGCTGTTCGTGCCGATACCGCTGCTGGCGGGTCTGATGCTGTGCCTGGAGTCCCGGCTCCCGGCCGCCGAGCTGACCGGGACGCGCAGGATCGCTGTCCTCGACCTCACCCTCAGCGTCGGCACCGTGGCCGTGGCACAGGCCGCCGGAGCGGTCGTGGGCCACTGGTACGACACGGTGCATCCCGAACAGCTCGGCCGTAACACTGCCTTCCTCGTCGGCCTGATGCTGTGCGGCCGGGCCCTATGGGGCCAACCTGCGGCCATGCTTCCCGTCCTGTGGGCCGCGGCGGTCACCATGGTCGGTTTCCGAAGTCCCCGGGACCCGTACCCCTGGACCGTCATCCCCGAAGCCTCCGGTACCTGGTACGCCACGACCGGCGCCGCTCTGCTGTTCCTCGTCGGCCTTGCCGCCCAGTTCTTCACCGCACGGAGAGTCTCATGACCCTGGAGCTGGTTTCCTGCACCTACGGCTACGGCCGCCGCAGGCCCCCCATCCTGAAAGACTTCAGCTACCGCCTGCCGGACGGCCTGACCGTCCTGCTCGGCCCCAACGGAGCAGGCAAGTCGACGCTGCTGAAGCTGGCGGCGTCGGTGACCCGGCCCCGCAGGGGCATGGTGACCTTCGACGGCCTGGAGGCGGGCAGCGCGCAGTACCGGCAGGCCGTGGCCTGGATGCCGCAGAACATCACCCCCATGCGCTCGCTCACCGCCCGCGAGTACGTCGCCTACGTCGGCTGGCTCAAGGGCATGAACCGGCGCGATGCCTGGCAGCAAGCGCCGCAGGCCCTCGCCAGGGTCGAGCTGTCCGGTCAGGCCGGTACGACAACGAGCCGGCTCTCCGGGGGCCAGCTGCGCCGGGTCGGCGTCGCCTGCGCCCTCGTCCATGGAGCACGCGTCCTGCTCCTGGACGAGCCGACCGCAGGCATGGACCCGCGCCAGCGCCGCGTCTTCCGGGACATTCTCGCCGAACTCACCCCGACGGTCAGGGTACTGATGTCCACCCACGACGTCGCCGATCTCGCCGAGGAGGCGGACCAGGTCACCGTGCTGTACGGCGGCAGCATCGTGCACACCGGCGGGACCCGGGAATTCCTGGCCCATACCCCGCCCGACGCCGCCCCCGGCCGCGCTGCCGAGGCCGCCTACACCGCGATCCTGGAAGGCAACCTGATACCTCGATTCGATGGGTGAGCATGCGATGCCGAGGCCGTCGTGCGCGGCCTCTTCACGTGTGCGGTGCGACGCAGGGCCTGCCCTGACTGCGAGTTGCCAGTAGCTCGCCCAGCGGCAGGCCCGTCAGGTCCCTTACATCGCGGGACAGATGGGCCTGGTCCGCGTAGCCGGTGCGGGTGGCCGTCTCCGCGTACGGGGTGCCCCCGCGGGCCAGGGCGAGAGCCCGGCGGAAGCGAAGGATGCGGGCCAGGGTCTTGGGGCCGTAGCCGAACGCGGTGAGTGAGCGGCGGTGCAGCTGGCGCGCGCTCAGGCCGAGCTCGTCGGCGGTTTTGGCGACCGGGCGGCCCGCGTCCAGGGCGGCCACGACGTGTCGAAGCACCGGGTCGGGTGGGGTGACGGCCTCGGCCGCCCGCCTCAGTGCCAGGTCCTCCAGGCCGCGCGCCGGGTCGGCCGCCGCGTTCACCCGGGCGGTCGCCCGGCGCACCTCCGCCGTCGGCCAGATGTCCGTCAGGTCCGGCCGCCGGTCGCGCAGTTCGTGCGCGGGGACGCCCAGGAGGGCGGGGGCGGTGCCGGGGTGGAAGCGGATGCCCGCCCAGGAACTCGACGTGCCGCCCTCGGTGAGGTGGGCGTGGGTGTCGGGGCCCGCGACCAGCAGGCGTCCGTCGTGCCAGAGCAGGTCCATGCAGCCGTCGGGGAGCACCCGGCCCGCTCCGGTACCGACACTGGCACCGGTACCGGTCGGGGTGTTGGTCCACACGACCGCGTCCGGCAGCCGTGACGCCCGTTCGCTGTACACGTCGCCCAGGCTACGCGGCCCGGGTCCGCCACTCCTGCGGGCTGACGCCGTACGCCCGTTTGAAGGCCGTCGACAGGGCGAAGGCGCTGCCATCGCTTCACCACCGGGCTGAAGCCCGGCGCACTGCGATTAGGCCCGGTAGCCGACGTGACGGGAGATCGCACCGAGGGTGTCGTCCGTGTCGCGGAGGCGGTCCGCGGCGAGGGCGAGGCGCCGGCCAGTGAGGTACGTCATCGGGGGCTCGCCGACCAGTTCCGTGAAGCGGCGGGCCAGCACCGCACGCGAGACGCCGGCCTTCGCGGCGAGCGCGGCGACCGTCCAGGGGTGGGCGGGGTCGCCCTGGAGGAGGCGCAGCGCCGGACCGACGACGGGGTCGCCCAGTGCCCCGTACCAGGCGGGCGGTGCCGCTTCGGGGCGGGCGAGCCAGGTCCGCAGCGCGGCGATGACCAGCAGGTCGAGCAGTCGGTCGAGGACGACCTCCTGGCCGGGTGCGTCCCGCACGATCTCCGCCGCGAGGATCGGGGTGAGCGGGCAGTCCCAGTCGTCGTCGGTGAGGAAGGGCAGGGGCGGCAGCGCGTCGAGCAGGCGGCCGCCGATCTCGCCCCGCATCCGGTAGGTGCCGATGAGCATGGCCGTGGCGCCGTCGGGGCTGTCGCCCCAGGTGCGGACGCCGAGGTCCATGACACCGTTCAGGGGGCGCCCGTCGGGGTAGTGGCACTCCCCGCCCGGCAGGATCAGCGCCTGCGGCGCGGTGCCGGGGTCGTCGGCGCAGGTGTACGGGTCGGGGCCGCGCGCGATGGCGAGGTCGCCGGGGCGCAGCAGCCGCCGGTCGCCGCTGTCCGGCATCAGCCAGGCCTCGCCGCGGACGAGGAGCATCACGGTCAGCGGGGCGCGGTCCTCGATCCGGACCGACCAGGGCGGGTCGAAACAGGCCCGGATCATGAACGCGCCACGGGCGCGGGGGCCTTCCAGGAGGCCGGTGAGAGCGTCCATGGGCCCAGCGTAGACGCGGGGCGGGCCGTGCCCGGCCCGCTTGCTTCTCGTCGTCCGGTGGTCCCGTCGACTCCGTACGGGAAGTGCGAGTGTGGTGGCCGGGCCGACGCCGGCGGTCGTGGCCCGCGAGACAGGGGTGGCGGTGCCGGCCGCGCCCCGCCACGCCACACGCGTCCGCCACTTCCGTGGGCCGACCCCCGCGCGCCCGCTCGACGTCCTGCACCGGTCAGGCGGTTGCCGCGGGGCCGTCCCCGCCCGCCACGCACCCGTTGCCGTCCCGCCGGGGGAGGTGGAGGGTCGCCGTGCCGGTGACGGCCGGGCTCACCGGATCGCCGGGCCGGTGAGCGACCGGCCCGGAAACACGGACGTGCACCGGTGAGTCCAGTCCGGTCACCGCCACCGTCACCAGGGTGTCCGGTCCGTGGAAGGAGACGTCCGCCACCGTGCCGTGGGGAGCCTGGCCGGACGGTGCACCGAGGGTGAGCTGTTCGGGGCGCAGCACAACCGTTCCGGCAGCGCCGTCCACCGGGGTCTCCAACGGGATGCGGCCCAGGGCGGTGTCCGCGGTCGTGCCCCTGCCGGTGCCCGGAAGCATGACGACGCCACCGACGAAAGCAGCCACCCAGGGGTCGTCCGGCCTGCGGTAGACGTCCTGCGGAGTTCCGCACTGGACCACTCTGCCCGCCCTGACGACCGCCACGAGGTCTGCTGTGGAGAGTGCCTCCTGCTGGTCGTGGGTGATGAGGACGCCCGTCGCCCCGGTGGACCTGAGCGCCGCGCGTACATCAGCCCGTACACCTGTTCGCAGTCCGCTGTCGAGCGCGTTGAACGGTTCGTCGAGCAGGACGATCGCGGGTTCCGGGGCGAGCGCCCGCGCCAGCGAGACGCGTTGCTGCTGGCCGCCGGACAGTTCGTGGGGCATCCGGTCCCCGTAGCCGTGCAGGCCGACGAGATCGAGCATGTCCCCGGTGCGCCGACGGCGTTCGGCCGGGGAGGAGCCCGCCAGCCCGAACGCGACATTGCGCGCCACGCTCAGGTGCGGGAACAAGGCACCCTCCTGCGGCACGATGCCGATACGCCGTCGTTCCGGGGACAGGTGGGTGCCGGGTCCGGTGACGATCCGCCCGCCGATCTCGACCGTCCCCGCGTCCGCCCGCAGAAAGCCTGCCACGATGCGCAGCATGGTCGTCTTGCCGCAGCCCGAAGGCCCGAGGACGGCGGCCAGCCGCCCCGCGGGGACGGAGAGGTCGACCCCGTTCAGGACGGGGGCGCCGGGACCGTAGGACTTGGTGAGCCCGGTGATCCGCAGGTCGGTCATGTGCGGTGCCTTCCGAGGAGGTACGAGGGAACGGCCGCGATCAGGATGAGGACGGCCGCGTACGGAGCGGCGGCGGCGTACGAGCCGGTTCCGGTCTCGGTCCACAGACGGGTCGCGAGGGTGTCCATACCGGTGGGCCGAAGCAGCAGGGTCGCCGGGAGTTCCTTCATGCAGACCACGAAGGTCAGGGCGGCGCCCGCGGCGATACCGGGAGCGGCGAGCGGAACCGTGACCTCACGCAGGACGCCCAGAGGCCCTCGTCCGAGAGAACGCGCGACGTCCTCCAGCACGGGCGGTGACTGAAGGACCGCTGCCCGGGTGGCGCCCACGGCGATCGGTAGGAACAGCACCGCGTAGGCGGTGACGAGCAGGGGCAGCTCCTGGTACAGCGGATAGGCGAACCGCACCGCGAGGAAGACCATCGCAAGGCCCACGGTAATCCCGGGCACGGCATGACCCGCGTACGCGGCCTGCTCCAGCAGATGCGCGGCGCGGCCCCGATGGCGGGCGGCGAGCACGCCGACGGGAAGCGCCAGACACGTGGTGAGCGCGGCGCCGAGGGCCGCCACGAGCAGCGTGATCCCCCCGGTCTCCAGCAGCCCCCGCGGATCCCAGGTACGGGAGTTGCCGACCGCCAGCCAGTACCCGAGGGTCCCGGCCGGGAAGGCGACCCCGGCCGCGGCGACGGCCGAGCACCAGCCGAGTGCGGGCCACTTCAGTCGGCCGAGCGGGGCCGGGGACGCGGGCCTGGCCGTGCCACCGCCGGTCCGGGCATGGCCCGCACGGCCGCGGGTGCGCGCCTCGGCGGCGACCAGCAGCACTGTCATCAGGACCAGCACCACGCTGAGGGCGGCTGCGGGCGTACGGTCGAAACTCGCCTTGTACGACGTGTGGATGGCCCGGGTGAAGGTCTCGTAGCGCATGATCGACACTGCCCCGAAATCGGAGAGGACGTACAGCGCCACGAGCAGCCCGCCACCGGCCGCGGCCGGGCGGAGCTGCGGCAGGGTGACCCGGCGGAACGTGCTCCAGGGCCCGTGGCCCAAGGCGCGCGCCGCTTCCTCCTGTGCGGGGTCGATACCGCGCAGCGCGGCGGCCACCGGCAGATACACGTACGGGTAGCTGACCAGGGTGAGCGCGAAGGCGGCACCGCTGAATCCGGCGAGATCGGGGCGCGCCGAGATCCAGGCGAAGGCCGCGACATAGCTGGGCACGGCGAGCGGTAGCGTGGCGAGCACCGACCACGCGCGCCGGCCGGGCAGCGCGGTGCGGACTGTCAGCCAGGCGAGGGAGATGCCCAGGACGAGGCAGGCGGTCACCACCACGGCGGCCAGACCGACGCTCCGGGCGAGCAGTTCCAGCGTGCGGTCGGTCGCGACGACGTTCCACGCGTACTCGGGACCTCGCTCCACGGCCCGTACGACCAGGTAGACCAGCGGGAGGAGGGCCAGGGCTGCGGCTGCCGAAGCCAGGGCCAGGAGGAAGAGCGGCGGTCTGCGCCCGGCACGCCCGGGCCTGGACGGTGCGGGGGCGTCGTCCGGGCCCGGGTCGGAACGGGCGGGCGCCGGCGGGGCCTGGTGGCCTCGGGTACCCGGACTCTTCATACCGATCAGACCATCCCGGCTTCCTGGAGCATCTCCAGCGTCACTTGAAGGGACTCCAGCCGGCTCAGGTCGATCTCCGGCGCGTCGATGGACTCGAGCGGCGGAAGGTCGTCCTGGCTGGTGACTCCGGCGGCCAGCGGGTACTCGTGGGTCTCGCCGGCGAAGTAGGTCTGCGCCTCCTTCGCCAGGAAGAAGTCGACGGCCTTCTGCGCCGCGGCGCTCTGGTCGCTGCCCTTGACGACCCCGACGCCCGCGACGTTGACGAGCGCGCCCGGGTCGCCCTTCGTGGGGAAGTGCAGCTTGGCCTTGAGCTTGTCCGCGCCCTCCTCTGCGGCCTTCTCGTACCAGTAGTAGTGATTGATCAGGCCGAGTTCGGCCTTGCCGTCGTCGACGGCGTCGAGGACCGCGCCGTTCTTCTCGTACACCTGAGGGTCGTTGGCCTGGAAGTCCTTCAGCCACTTGCGCGTGGCGTCGTCGCCCTCGAGGACCCGCATACCGGTCACGAACGCCTGGAACGAGGCGTTGGTGGGCGCGTAGCCGACCTTCCCCTTCCATTCCGGCCTGGTCAGTTCGTGCACACTGTCCGGTGCCTCGGCGACCTTGTCGCTGTGGTAGGCGATGACGCGGACCCGCCCCGACACACCGACCCAGTTACCGTTCTCCGCGCGGAACGCCTTGTCGACGGTGTCGAGGGACTTCTGCGGCAGCGCCGCGAGGCGGCCCTCCTTGCCCAGGGCGCCGAGCGCGCCGGCGTCCTGCGAGAAGAAGAGGTCCGCGTCGGTCCTGTCACCCTCTTCGAGAAGCTGGGCGGCGAGTTCGGCACTGTCCCCGTAACGCACCTCGGCCTTGGCGCCGGTGGCCTTCTCCAGCTTCTCGATGAGCGGCGCGACGAGTTCCTCACTGCGGCCGGAGTAGATGACAAGCGTCCCTCCCTCGTTCTTCCCCCCGGCCTCGGTACCGGAGCCGGCTTCCCTGCCGTCCGAACCGCAGGCGGCCATCAGGGGGACCAGCAGGGCTGAGGCGGCGAGGGCCCCAATCGTGCGGGAGGAGGAACGTCTCATGTCGAAAAGCCTTTCCAAATCATGGGTCATGATTACTTAAGGTTAGGCTTACCTAATTAGCAACTCTGTCCCGTTCTCCGTGACCAAACTGGGATCTGATGCGTCTGGCAGGATTCGTGAGAGCGGATTCGTCGCCGCCGCGCAGGGGTGAACCGGGCGAGCGGTGCCGGGCACGGGCGGCCGCCGCGACGACGTCGAGCGGATCAGTACCCTCGGTCAGGTCTCGGGCGCGGGGCGGGGCGGACGTTCGGCCTCACTTCTCCTCGTCCTCGGAGCCCTCCCCGTGCCTCGGGTGGTGGTGGCTGTTCTTCGCGTGGGTGCGCAGGCGGGCCGTGACGTCCTCCGGGGGCAGGAAGCGGGACCAGCGTTCGGGGAACTCTGCGGGCATGTCGGGGTCGGCCTCGTCGTCGTCCAGCGGGGCGGTGCGGGCGACGTACTCGGCGACCTGTGCCTGCCGGACCCGTTCGTTCGCCTCGCGGGCGGCGGCGGTCGCCGCGGCCGGCCAGACCCGGTCGATCGCGGCGTTGACCGCGGCCCCGACGAGCACGGCGAAGGCGGACACGCCGATCCACAGCAGTACGGCGACGGGGGCGGCCAGGGAGCCGTAGATGGTGGGGCCCTCGATGACGCTGGTCAGGTAGATCCGCAGCAGGAAGCTGCCGAACACCCACATGGCGAGGGCGACCAGCGCGCCGGGCACATCCTCGACCCACGGGGACCGCACGGGCACGGAGACATGGTAGAGCGTGGTCAGGAAGGCCACCGACAGCAGGATGACCACGGGCCAGTAGAGGATCTGCACGAGCGTCGTCGACCAGGGGACGACACTGACCACGGCGTCGGGGCCGGCCACCATGAGGGGCAGCGCGACCGAGCCGACCAGCAGGGCCACGATGAACAGCAGGAAAGCCAGCAGCCGGGTCTTGACGATGCCGCGCATACCGTCGAGGCCGTACATGACGGTGATGGTGTCGATGAAGACGTCCACCGCGCGGGAGCCCGACCACACGGCGAAGAAGAAGCCGAGGGAGATGACGTCGGGCCGGCCGCCCTTCATCACATCGTTCAGGATCGGCTCCGCGATCTGGCTCACGCCCTGGTCGGACAGCACCGTGCGGGAGGCCTCGATGATGTTGGTGCGCAGGCTCTGGGTGGTCTCGGCGCCGATCCAGATGTCGACGTAGCCGAGCAGGCCGATCATGCTGAGCAGCAGCGGGGGCACCGACAGCAGGGTGAAGAAGGCCGCCTCCGCGGCCAGGCCCAGGATCCGGTACTCCATGCAGGAGTTGACGGTGTCCTTGAGCAGCAGCCAGGCGGTCCTGCGTTTGGAGACATTGCGGTACAGGGCTCGGGCCCGGTGAAGTCGACCGGAGGGCGCGTCGGGAGATTCGCTTGCTGGCTGCACGGACCAAAGGTATCCGTCGTGCCCGGCCGGCCTCACCCGAAGGGTCGCGCGGTGGTCGTGAGGCGGCCGCTCGGCGGTCGTGAGGTGCCCGCGGGGTGATGCGGAAGGCGGTGGCGGGTAGGTTCGTGCTCATGGCAGGTACCACGCACACCGTGACCAACCAAGCACCGCCGCTGGCGCAGTACGACGTGTTCACCGCCGACCGGGCGCTGACGGAGGCCGTCGAACGGCATCTGGACCCGTCGCTGCTGGACGAGGGCCTGTCCGAACTGTCGGCGCTCGGACGCGCCTCCGGCTCCGCCCAGGTGCAGGAGTGGGGGGTGCAGGCCAACGAGAACCCGCCCCGGCTGCGCACCCACGACCGGTACGGGCACCGGATCGACGAGGTCGATTTCCATCCCGCCTGGCACCGGCTGCTCGGCAAGGGCGTCTCGGCGGGCCTGACGGGCGCGTGGGCGCGGCCGGGCGGGCATGTGCGGCGGGCGGCGGGGTTCGTGGTGTGGTCGCAGGTCGAGGCGGGCAACGGCTGCCCGCTGTCGATGACGCACGCGGCCGTGCCCGCCCTGCGCGCGGATCCGGCGCTCGCCGCCGAGTGGGAGCCGCGGCTGACGTCGACGGTGTACGACCGGGCGCTGCGGCCCGCCCAGGAGAAACCCGGCGTGCTCTTCGGGATGGGCATGACGGAGAAGCAGGGCGGCAGCGACGTACGGGCGAACACGACGTCCGCGCGGCCGCTGGCCGAGGACGGGACGTACGAGCTGACCGGGCACAAGTGGTTCTGCTCGGCTCCGATGTCGGACGCGTTCCTGGTGCTGGCGCAGGCGCCCGGGGGGCTCACCTGTTTCCTGGTACCGCGCGTGCTCGAGGACGGCTCGCGCAACGTGTTCCTGATCCAGCGGCTCAAGGACAAGCTGGGCAACCGGTCCAACGCGTCCGCGGAGGTCGAGTTCGCGGGGACGTGGGCGCGGCGGGTCGGGGACGAGGGGCGTGGGGTGCGCACCATCATCGGGATGGTGGCGGCGACCCGGCTGGACTGCGTCCTGGGCTCGGCGGGACTGATGCGGCAGGCCGTGGCACAGGCGGTGCACCACTGCGCGTACCGGGAGGCGTTCGGCGGCAAGCTGATCGACAAACCGCTGATGCGCAACGTCCTGGCCGATCTCGCCCTGGAGTCGGAGGCGGCCACCACGCTGGCGCTGCGGCTCGCCGCGGCCTACGACGACGGGAGCGAGCGGGAGCGGGCGCTGCTGCGGATCGCGGTGCCGGCCGCCAAGTACTGGGTGACCAAGCGGTGCGCGCCCCTCGCGGTGGAGGCGGCGGAGTGCCTGGGCGGCAACGGGTACGTGGAGGAGTCGGGGATGCCCCGGCTGGTACGCGAGTCCCCGCTGAACTCGGTGTGGGAGGGCGCGGGCAACGTCCAGGCGCTGGACGTGCTGCGCGCGCTGAGCCGGGATCCGCAGGTGCTGGACGCGTACCTCGGCGAGGTCGGGCAGGCGCGCGGGGCCGATCACCGGCTGGACGGCGCGATCAAGGACCTGCTGACCGAACTGGCCGACCTGGAGGGCGCCGAGGGGCGCGCGCGGCGGCTCGTGGAGCGGCTCGCACTGGTGCTCCAGGGCTCGCTGCTGGTGCGGTACGCGCCGCCGCAGGTCGCCGACGCGTTCTGCGCGGCGCGGCTGGGCGGTGACGGGGGCGCGGCCTTCGGGACGCTGCCGCACGCCCTCGACCTCGCGGCGGTGGTGGAACGGGCCCGACCGGAGGTGTGAGACGGCAAGGGCCGCCCCGACGGCGCATCGAGCGGGAGAACCCGGCCGGGACGAGCCGACTGTGACGGCTCCGGCACGGCACCCCGGGTGTGACGCGGGGGTGGTGCTGCGCCGACACGGCACCACCCCCGCCACACAGGCTCCTTGGAGCCGTGGACGCCGCTCGGGACGGCGTCGCTCAATTTTCAAGCAGTGCGGGGCGATGCACCAGGGTTGCAGGGGGTTGCAACGTACTGCCGTGCGCCGTTGTCCGTTTCCGTACTGAACGATCTCGCGGCGGGCACACGGCACTATGAGACCGACGACAGCCAGAACGGATCTCGGAGGGCTCGGCCGGCCGGCCGAGCGCTGTCCTCCGAGTCTTTCCCCGGGAGGACCAGTGCCGCTCTCTCCGATGGACGTGACGCATCCGGCCGGCGTGGACACGATGCGCGTGGCCAGGATGCTGAGTGAGGTCCGCTCCGCGACGCTCTCCGGGCAGCGCGCGCCCATGGCGCCCCGGCCGGTGATCGAGGAGTCCTGGGAGCGGGTGCTGCGCAGTGGCGTCGACCCGGACCACGGCGTCCGGGCCGGGCTGCTGTCCGGGGCGGAGGTGCAGCGGCGGCGGGAGAGTTCGGCGCTGCGGCATGTGCTGCCGGTGCTGCGGGAGGGGCTGCTGCCGTTCGCGGACACCACCCGCCACATCATGGTGGTGGCCGACGCCGACGGCAGGGTGTTGTGGCGGGAGGGCAGTACGGCGGTCCTGCGCAAGGCGGACGGCCTCGGTTTCGCGGTGGGCGCGGACTGGCGCGAGGATGTCGTCGGCACCAACGGTGTGGGCACCCCGGCGGTGACCGGGCGGCCGGTGCAGGTGTTCGCCGCCGAGCACTTCATGGAGTCGCACGCGGCCTGGACGTGTGCGGGGGCGCCCCTGACCGACCCGCGGGACGGGCGGCTGATCGGCGTGGTGGATGTGAGCGGGCCGCTGGAGACGATGCATCCGTCCACGCTGGCCTGGGTCGACGCGGTGGCCAAGCTCGCCGAGGCCCGGCTGCGGGAACACCATCTGGAGTCGCTGGAGCGGCTGCGGTCGGTGGCGGCGCCGGTGCTGGCCCAGGTCGACGGACGGGCCCTGGTGGTGGACCGGTACGGATGGACGGCGGCGGTGACCGGGATGCCGTACCTGCGACGGCTGGCGCTGCCCGCTTCGGTGTCGGCCGGGTCGCGGTGGCTGCCGGCGCTGGGCCGGTGCTCGCTGGAGCCGCTGGCCGGGGGCTGGCTGGTGCGGGCGGCGGACGAGCCGGTGACCTGCGCGGCGAGCCGGATCGTACTGGATCTCCGGGAGCCGCGCGGCGCGTCGGTGGAGGTGTCCGGCGGTGCGGGCTCCTGGTCCCGGAGGCTGAGCCCCCGACATGCCGAACTGCTGTACCTGCTGGCCGTGCAGCGGTCCGGCCGCAGCGCCGCGGACCTGGCCGAGGACATGTTCGGGGACCCGGCCCGTACGGTGACGGTGCGCGCCGAGATATCCAGGGTGCGGCGCTATCTGGGCGGTCTGCTGGAGCACCGGCCGTACCGGTTCGCGAAGAGCGCCGAGGTCGACGTCCTGCTCCCGGACGACCCTCGTGACCTCCTGCCGCACTCGACGGCCCCGGCACTGGGCGGCCGCGAGCACCGGCCGGCCACCGGACCCTGAACGTGGAGCGCGGAGGGCGGAGGGCGGAGCCATCGGCCCTGACGCCCAAGCACAGCACAACACCGCACAGACCGCACAGCACAGCAACGCCCGTCAGGCCGAGCGTTCTGCGGATTTACCGGGTCTTCGTGCCTCTGCGGGGTCGTCTGCCGTAGCATCGCTCCTCGGGTCACCCTCACCTGCTCCACGGTCGGACGGTCGGATCGCCGGACGCAGTTGGCCCGCCTCGGGAGGACGTTATGAAGCATCGCGGCAGACATCGCCGGCGCAGGCGGGGCAAGGCGCTGCGGGCGACGCTGGCCGGGACCGCGCTCGCGCTCACCGCGGCGGCCACCCTGATCAGCACGTCACAGGCCACCGACGCCGACGACCCCGGGGCGTTGAAGCCGCTCACCGCGTCCGCCGAGACCGCGCCCCTGCGGCTGTCCGAGGATCATGTGTCGCCGGACTGGCTCGACCGGCTCTCCTCCGAGATGGGCCGGCCCGTCGGCGTCCGGGCCGTGCTCGACGACACCGACGGCTCCCTGCGCGACGCGAAATCCTGTACGGACGACGACAAGCGCGCGCTGCCCGTCGAACCCGCCGCCACGCGCGCGTACTGCTGGGACGGCGCCGATGTCGAGGGCTGGCGTCCCGGCGCCGTCACCACGTCCGGGGACGCGGACGACGACGGCCACTGGGGCCCCGGCCGGGTGGTGCTCTCCGCCTGGAGCCAGGGCGGCACCACGGCGGACGGCACCGCCGCGCAGGGCCCCGCCGTGACGGGCACCGGCACGGGGCAGGGGCTGGCCCGGGTCGCGTTCATCGACGCCGACGACCCCGCCGACCTCCGCTACACCTGGGCGCAGCTCGCCGTCCCGGTCGCCGGGGGACAGGACTACCACGGGCTGGTCTCCCCCGTGACGGGCATGGTCTGGTACCAGAACAAGCTGCTGGTCACCGCCGGGCGGGGGGACGGCAGCGCGCTGTACGTGTACGACGTGGACCGTGTCCAGCGGGCCACCGTGGACGGCTCGACGGTCGGGCGGGTGCCCGGTGGCTGGTCGGCGGCCGGGGCGCGGTACGTGCTGCCCGCCGTCGCCGTGTACCGGACGGCCGACGCGGACGCCCCGCAGCCGGGCGGCATCTCCCTGGACCGCAGCACGGCGCCGGACAGCCTGGTCGCGCACGAGACGGTCCCCGAGGACCATGACGGGCCGACCCGCCTGTGGCGGTACGCGTTCGACGACGACGAGGTCCGCGCGGGGCTGCTGGCCACGGACCCGCTGCTGAAGGCGGACCCCGTCTCGGCGTACGAGACGAAACTGACCCATGTGCGCAGTGTGCTGTCGTACGGGTCGGGCTGGTACCTGGGCCGGATGACCGGTACGCCGGACGAGCGAGGGACGCTGTGGCGGCAGGACACGGAGGGGGCCCGGCCCACCCGGTGCGGGGCGGACGAGACGCACCGCTGCTGGAGCGGCCCGTCGGCGTCCCTGTCGTACTGGCAGGAGACCGGCGAGGTGTGGTCCCAGTCCGGCCGCATGCTCTTCGCCCTGCCCCTGGCCTCCGTCGACGGCTCGCTGGACTAGGGCCTGTCCGGCGGATCATGCCGCAGGAAATCGACGGCACCTCTTCGACGCAGGTGAGTGGGGCGATGGGCCCCTCCCGCGCGAGCATGTTCGAGCGTGGGGGAGCGTTCAGCCGCAGGGCGGAGGAAGGCGTCGACGCGATGGGGGTCCCCCTGCTCATGGGGTCCCCCCTGTTCGAGCGGAGCCGAGAGCTCGCCGACTCCCCCGAGAGCTCGGGGGAGTCGGCGAATGACGACAACGCGGATGGGGGTCCCCCTGCTCGAAGAGCTTGGGGAGGGCGTGCCGGACCTCGCGTCTCCGGCATGATCCGCCGGACAGGCCCTGGACCCCGCGCTCTTCGTCGTACGCACACCGGCGTTCGACAGATGCCCGTGCCGGATGGTTCCCTTTCCGGCATGACGAGCATCGCCGTGACCACCTGGTCCCTGGAGCAGACCGCGCCCACCGATCTCCTGCCGGCCGCCGTACCGGAGGGGGACGTGCGGGTCGTCCGCTCCGAGGTGCCGTCCCCGGAGTTCAGCCGCTTCCTGTACGCGTCGGTCGGCGGTGACATCCGCTGGACCGACCGGCTGAGCTGGACGTACGCGCAGTGGCTGGAGCACCTGGACCGGCCCGGCGTGGAGACCTGGGTGGCGTACGACCGGGGGACGCCCGCGGGCTACGTGGAGCTTCAGGCGCAGGACGACGGGGTCGTGGAGATCGTCTACTTCGGGCTGATCCCGGCCTTCCGGGGCCGGCGTGTCGGCGGGCACCTGCTGTCGTACGGCGTCGCGCGGGCCTGGGATCTGGCGGAGCGGTGGCCGGGCCTGAAGCCGACCGGACGGGTCTGGCTGCACACGTGCAGCAAGGACGGCGAGTACGCCATGGACAACTACCGCCGCCGGGGCTTCCGGCTGTTCGACACCTCGGTCGAGGACGAGCCCGAGGTCGCCACCCCGGGCCCGTGGCCGGGGGCTTACCCGGCCTGAGCGCCACGGCCCCGCAGAACGCCCGCGGACGCCTCGCGTACGAGCCGCGCACGGGCCGCGCACGGGCCCTCTACGGCGTCCGTCCCTCCTGAGCCGATCGTGAGCTGCGCGGACGGGACCACCCTCACCGCCTGTGACCAAGAGCGTGCCTGTCTCTCATGTCGAGACGAAGGCGTCCACATAATGGATGAAGCTGGACTGTGTCCAGATCTCCGTGCCACGCTTCCGTCATGCCTGGAACGGGAATCGCCTTGGTGAGTCGGCGGCACGTCGACCTCGGCCGCATGTCCAGCGCCATCTGTCCGGCGCGCTGAGAGCACGTTCAGCAGCACCTGACACCCCCTCTCCGCTCCGGTCCGCCCCCGCTCGGCACCTCCCCGGTTCCGCCCCGTTCCGCTGCACTTCACGAACTCCCGCGCAATGACGCGCATGTATGCCCATGCTCGTCATGTGCAGGTCAGAGCCGCATCCCCGTCTGTTCCGAAGGACGTATCAACCATGGCCGCCAGCCCGCAGAACCCTGCCGCCGCGACCCCCCGCCGCAAGGTGAGCCGTCACCGCGGAGAGGGCCAGTGGGCCGCTGGGCACTTCACGCCGCTCAACGGCAACGAGCAGTTCAAGAAGGACGACGACGGTCTCAACGTCCGGACACGTGTTGAGACGATCTACTCGAAGCGGGGATTCGACTCGATCGACCCCACCGACCTGCGCGGCCGCCTGCGTTGGTGGGGTTTGTACACGCAGCGCCGCCCCGGGATCGACGGCGGCCGCACCGGTGTGCTGGAGCCCGAGGAGCTCGAGGACGAGTACTTCATGATGCGGGTCCGCATCACCGGCGGACGGCTCACCACGGAGCAGCTGCGCGTGATCGGCGAGATCGCCGACACCTACGCCCGCGGCACCGCCGACATCACCGACCGGCAGAACATCCAGTACCACTGGATCCGCATCGAGGACGTGCCCGCGATCTGGGAACGGCTCGAGTCGGTCGGCCTGTCCACCACGGAGGCCTGCGGCGACACCCCGCGCGGCATGCTCGGCTCCCCCGTCGCCGGGGTCGCCGAGGACGAGATCATCGACGGCACGGCGGCGCTGGACGAGATCGCCCGCCGCTACATCGGCGACCCGCGCTTCTCCAACCTCCCTCGCAAGTTCAAGACGGCCGTCTCCGGCTCCCCGCTGCTGGACGTCGCCCACGAGATCAACGACGTGTCGTTCGTCGGCGTGGTCCATCCCGAGCACGGCCCCGGCTTCGACCTGTGGGTCGGCGGCGGTCTGTCGACCAACCCCAAGTTCGGGGTGCGGCTGGGTGCCTGGGTGGCCGAGGCGGACGTGCCCGAGGTGTGGGAGGGAGTCATCTCCATCTTCCGCGACCACGGCTACCGGCGGCTGCGCAACCGGGCGCGGCTGAAGTTCCTGGTCGCCGACTGGGGGCCGGAGAAGTTCCGCCAGGTCCTGGAGGACGACTACCTGGGCCGCAAGCTGTCGGACGGTCCGGCTCCCGAGATGCCCGCGCAGCGGTGGCGCGACCACATCGGGGCGCACCGCCAGAAGGACGGCCGGTTCTACGTCGGCTTCGCGCCGCGGGTGGGCCGGATGGACGGCTCGCTGCTCACCAAGGTCGCCGCGCTGGCCGAGGACCACGGCTCGGGGCGGGTCTCCACCACGGCCGAGCAGAAGATGATCGTCCTGGACGTGCCGCAGGACCGGGTCGACTCGCTCGTCGACGCCCTGGAGGCGCTGGACCTGCGGGTCAAGCCGTCGCCCTTCCGGCGCGGCACGATGGCCTGCACGGGCATCGAGTTCTGCAAGCTCGCCATCGTGGAGACCAAGGAGCGCGGCAGCGAGCTCATCGACGAGCTGGAGCGCCGGCTGCCCGACTTCGGCGAGCCGCTCACCATCAACATCAACGGCTGCCCGAACGCCTGCGCCCGCATCCAGACCGCGGACATCGGTCTCAAGGGGCAGCTGGTCACCGACGCCGAGGGCCGGCAGGTCAGCGGCTACCAGGTGCACCTGGGCGGCGCGCTCGGCCTGGAGCCGGCCTTCGGCCGCAAGGTACGCGGGCTGAAGGTCACCTCGGACGAACTGCCGGAGTACATCGAGCGGGTCCTGAAGCGCTTCCAGGCGGAGCGCGAGGACGGCGAGCGGTTCGCCACCTGGGCGGCCCGCGCGGACGCCGAGGCCCTGTCGTGAGCCGGGCGGAGACGATCCGGGAGGCCCTGTCGTGAGCGAGCGGGCCGCGCCGTTCCACTGCCCGTACTGCGGTGACGAGGACCTTCGTCCCAGCGAGGAAGGGCACGGCGCCTGGGAGTGCGGGGCGTGCAACCGGGCTTTTCGGCTGAAGTTCCTCGGGCTGCTCGCCCAAGGGCTCGACCGGCCGGAAACGGGACCGGACACAGGAGGGGACCGGATATGACGGCGGTTCAGGAAGAGCGCACCACCGACGAGTTGAGGGCGCTGGCCGAGCAGGCGGGCCGCGACCTGGAGGACGCCTCCGCACCGGAGATCCTCCGGTGGGCCGCCGACACCTTCGGCGGGCGCTTCTGCGTGACCTCCTCCATGGAGGACGCGGTGGTCGCCCATCTCGCCTCCCGCGCCCGGCCCGGCGTCGACGTGGTGTTCCTCGACACCGGCTACCACTTCGAGGAGACCATCGGCACCCGGGACGCGGTGGAGGCCGTGATGGACGTCAACGTCATCACGCTCACCCCGCGGCAGACCGTCGCCGAGCAGGACGCCGAGTACGGGCCGAGGCTGCACGACCGCGACCCCGACCTGTGCTGCAAGCTGCGCAAGGTGCGGCCGCTGGAGGAGGGTCTGCGGGGGTACGTGGCCTGGGCGACCGGGCTGCGCCGCGAGGAGTCCCCGACCCGGGCGGACACCCCGGTCGTCGGCTGGGACGAGAAGCGGCGGAAGGTGAAGGTCTCCCCCATCGCCCGCTGGACCCAGGACGACGTGGACGCCTACGTCGCCGAACACGGTGTGCTCACCAACCCGCTGCTGACGGACGGGTACGCGTCGGTGGGCTGCGCCCCCTGCACCCGCCGCGTGCTGGAGGGCGAGGACGCCCGTGCCGGCCGCTGGGCGGGCCGTGGCAAGACCGAGTGCGGACTGCACGGCTGACATGACCGAGCCCCCCACGCCCACCCGGCCCCTCATCGGGCCCCCCGCGCCCTCGGCGCCTCCCACGCCCACTACGAACCAGGAGACCGACGTGACGACCGGAGCCACCGTCTGGCTCACGGGTCTGCCGAGCGCCGGCAAGACCACCATCGCCCACGAACTGGCCGGCCGGCTGCGCGAACGGGGCCGCCGGGTCGAGCTGCTCGACGGCGACGAGATCCGCGAGTTCCTCTCCGCGGGCCTCGGCTTCAGCCGCGAGGACCGGCACACCAATGTGCAGCGCATCGGATTCGTCGCCGAACTGCTCGCCCGCAACGGCGTCACCGCGCTCGTCCCGGTCATCGCGCCGTACGCGGACAGCCGGGAGGCGGTCCGGGGGCGGCACGGGGCGAACGGCACGCCGTACGTCGAGGTGCATGTGGCGACCCCGGTCGAGGTGTGCTCCGTACGCGATGTGAAGGGGCTGTACGCCAAGCAGGCCGCGGGCGAACTCACCGGGCTGACCGGCGTGGACGACCCGTACGAGGCTCCCGTCTCTCCCGATCTGCGCATCGAGGCGCAGCACCGGACCGTCCAGGAATCCGCCGCAGCGGTGCACGCCCTGCTGAGCGAAAGGGGACTGGCATGACCACCGTGGCCACGGTCGCGACCGGCGACGAGGGCACCGGCAGCGCCGACAGCCCGTACGCCCTCTCCCACCTCGACGCCCTCGAGTCGGAGGCGGTGCACATCTTCCGCGAGGTCGCGGGCGAGTTCGAGAACCCGGTGATCCTGTTCTCCGGCGGCAAGGACTCCATCCTGATGCTGCACCTGGCGCTGAAGGCCTTCGCGCCGGCGCCGGTGCCGTTCTCGCTGCTGCACGTCGACACCGGGCACAACTTCCCCGAGGTCCTCGACTACCGCGACCGCGCGGTCGCCCGGCACGGGCTGCGGCTGCACGTCGCCTCGGTGCAGGACTACATCGACCGCGGGGTGCTGCGCGAGCGCCCCGACGGCACCCGCAATCCGCTGCAGACGGTGCCGCTCACCGAGAAGATCGCCGCCGAGAAGTTCGACGCCGTGTTCGGCGGCGGCCGCCGCGACGAGGAGAAGGCCCGCGCCAAGGAGCGGGTGTTCTCGCTGCGCGACGAGTTCTCCCAGTGGAACCCCCGCCGCCAGCGGCCCGAGCTGTGGAACCTCTACAACGGCCGGCACGCGCCCGGTGAGCACGTCCGGGTCTTCCCGCTGTCCAACTGGACCGAGCTGGACGTGTGGCAGTACATCGCCCGCGAGAACATCGAGCTGCCGGAGATCTACTACGCCCACCACCGCGAGGTGTTCCAGCGGGGCGGCATGTGGCTGACCGCCGGCGACTGGGGCGGCCCCAAGGACGGCGAGAGCGTCGAGAAGCGGCTCGTGCGCTACCGGACGGTGGGCGACATGTCCTGCACCGGCGCGGTCGACTCCGGGGCCGACACCATCGAGAAGGTCATCACCGAGATCGCCGCCTCGCGCCTCACCGAGCGCGGGGCCACCCGCGCCGACGACAAGCTCTCCGAGGCCGCGATGGAAGACCGCAAGCGCGAGGGGTACTTCTAGACATGAGCACGATCACGAGTGAGACGCTCGCGGAGACCACCCTGCTGCGGTTCGCCACCGCCGGTTCCGTCGACGACGGCAAGTCCACCCTGGTGGGCCGGCTGCTGCACGACTCCAAGTCGGTCCTCACCGACCAACTGGAGGCCGTGGAGCGGGTGTCGGCGAGCCGGGGCCAGGAGGCTCCCGACCTCGCCCTGCTCACCGACGGGCTGCGGGCCGAGCGGGAACAGGGCATCACCATCGACGTGGCGTACCGCTACTTCGCCACACCGCGGCGCCGGTTCATCCTCGCCGACACGCCGGGCCATGTGCAGTACACCCGCAACATGGTCACCGGCGCCTCCACCGCGGAACTGACCGTCATCCTCGTCGACGCCCGCAACGGTGTGGTCGAGCAGACCCGCCGCCACGCGGCCATCGCCGCCCTGCTGCGCGTGCCCCATGTCGTGCTCGCCGTCAACAAGATGGACCTGGTGGACTACGAGGAGGCCGTGTTCGCGCGGATCGCCGAGGAGTTCACGGCGTACGCGACGGAGCTGGGCGTCCCGGAGGTCACCGCGGTCCCGATCTCGGCGCTCGTCGGCGACAACGTCGTGGAGCCGTCCGCGCACATGGACTGGTACGGCGGCCCGACGGTGCTGGAGCACCTGGAGACGGTGCCGGTCAGCCACGACCTGGCGCACTGCCACGCCCGGCTGCCGGTGCAGTACGTGATCCGGCCGCAGAGCGCCGAGCACCCCGACTACCGGGGGTACGCCGGTCAGATCGCCGCGGGCACGTTCCGTACGGGCGACGAGGTGACCGTGCTGCCGTCCGGCCGGACCACGACGATCACCGGGATCGACCTGCTGGGCACGCCCGTCGAGGCGGCCTGGACGCCGCAGTCGGTGACGCTGCTGCTGGCGGACGACATCGACATCTCCCGCGGCGACCTGCTCGTCCCGAGCAAGGACGCCCCGGCCACCACCCAGGACGTCGAGGCCACCGTCTGCCATGTCGCCGACCAGCCGCTGACGGTCGGCCACCGGGTGCTGCTCAAGCACGGCACCCGGACGGTCAAGGCGATCGTGAAGGACATCCCGGCCCGGCTGACGCTGGACGACCTGTCGCTGCACCCGCACCCCGGCACGCTCGCCGCCAACGACATCGGCCGGGTGAAGATCCGTACCGCCGAGCCGCTGCCGGCCGACTCGTACGCGGACTCGCGGCGCACCGGTTCGTTCATCCTGATCGACCCGAACGACGGCACCACGCTCACCGCGGGCATGGCCGGCGAGTCCTTCGCCGCGCCGGCCCCGGTCAAGGACGCGGCCGAGGACGACGGATGGGACTTCTGACGATGCGTCCCTCCCCCGCCCCGGACCGCGCACCGACCGACGTCTTCGCCACCTTCGCCAAGGAGGGCGGCCGGATCGGCGGCGGGCGTCTGGGGTGCGGGCAGGGCGGGGTCGCGCGATGTGCGTGACGCTCCCGGCGCCCCGGGGACACGCGCGCCGTTCGCGTGTCCCCCTCCCTCGCCACCACCGCCGAAAACCCGTCGATTCCCCGGCCACGACCAGCTGAGTACGTGACCGCCGGGCCCCCGAGAGGAACACCTCCCGTGCCTGCCACCCCCGCCGCACCGCACCGCGCGTTCGCCGTGATGGCCGTGCTGGTCCTGCTCGCCCTGGCAGGGTGCGGCTACGGCTCCCGGGCCAAGGAGAGCACCGGCGCCGACATCGCGGCCGGTGCGCGCAAGACCGACGGTCTCGACGCGGTGAGGATCGGCCACTTCGGCAATCTGACCCACGGGACCGCGCTGGTGGGCAAGCGGAAGGGCTTCTTCCAGAAGGAGCTCGGCGCGACCGAGGCCCGGTACGCGGTGTTCAACGCGGGGCCGTCCGCGATCGAGGCGCTCAACTCCGGTTCCGTCGACATCGCCTGGATCGGACCGTCACCGGCGGTGAACGGCTGGGCCAAGTCGCGGGGCAGAAACCTGCGGATCATCGGCGGTTCGGCGTCCGGCGGGGTGAAGCTGGTGGTGAACCCGGACCGGGTGAAGTCCCTGGCGGACGTCGAGGGCAAGCGGATCGCGACACCGCAGCTCGGCAACACGCAGGACGTGGCGTTCCTCAACTGGGCGGCCGAGCAGGGCTGGACGGTCGACGCGCAGAGCGGCCAGGGCGACGTCACGGTCGTCCGCAGCGACAACAAGGTCACCCCGGACGCCTTCGCGGCCGGTTCGGTCGACGGCGCGTGGGTGCCGGAGCCCACCGCGTCGAAGCTGGTCGCCGAGGGCGGCAAGGTCCTGCTGGACGAGGCCTCCCTCTGGCCGGACGAGCGGTTCGTCATCACGAACCTCGTCGTGCGCCAGGAGTTCCTGGAGAAGCATCCGAAGGCCGTCGAGGCGGTCCTCGAGGCGTCGGTCTCCACCAACCGGTGGATCAACGAACACCCGGACGAGGCGAAGGCCGCCGCCAACGAGCAGCTGGCGGCCGACTCCGGCAAGGCACTGCCCGCCGGCGTACTGGACCCGGCGTGGAAGTCGATCCGGTTCACCGACGACCCGCTGGCCGCCACCCTCCACGCCCAGGCGGAGCACGCCGTGAACGCGGGCCTGCTCGAGCGGCCCGACCTGAACGGCATCTACGACCTCGAGCCCCTCAACAAGGTCCTCGCGGCCGAGGGCGCACCCGCCGTCGACGACGCCGGTCTCGGCGCCAACTGATCCCGGAACCCCAATGAAATATCCCAGGAGGTGACGACCATGGCCACGACCCTCGCCAAGGCCGCCGACGGCACCGAGACGGCCACTCACGCCGCCCGGATCGAGCATGTCTCGAAGTCGTTCGCGGGCCCGGCCGGGCAGCAACTCGTACTGGACGACATCACGCTCGATGTCGCACCCGGCGAGTTCGTCACCCTGCTGGGTGCCTCGGGCTGCGGCAAGTCCACGCTGCTCAACCTGGTCGCGGGCCTCGACGCGCCCAGCGCCGGCGCGATCAGCACGGACGGCCGCCCGGCGCTGATGTTCCAGGAGCACGCGCTGTTCCCGTGGCTGACTGCGGGCAAGAACATCGAACTCGCCCTGAAGCTGCGGGGGGTGCCGAAGGCCGAACGGCGCGGCCGGGCCGTGGAACTGCTGGAGCTGGTCCGGCTGGGGGGCGCCCACGGCAAGCGGGTGCACGAGCTGTCCGGCGGTATGCGCCAGCGGGTCGCGCTGGCCCGCGCGCTCGCCCAGGAGAGCAGGCTGCTGCTGATGGACGAGCCGTTCGCGGCGCTGGACGCCATCACCCGGGACGTGCTGCACGACGAACTGACCCGGATCTGGCGCGAGACGCAGCTGTCCGTCCTGTTCGTCACGCACAACGTGCGCGAGGCCGTCCGGCTCGCACAGCGGGTGGTGCTGCTGTCGTCGAGGCCGGGCCGGATAGCCCGCGAGTGGACGGTGGACATCGAGCACCCGCGCCGTATCGAGGACACCGCGGTCGCGGAACTGTCCGTCGAGATCACCGAAGAACTCCGTGGGGAGATCCGCCGACATGGCCAGCACTGACACGACCGCGAAGGACGCGAAGGGCGGGACGGACGCGAACGACCTCGCCGGTCTCGAGGCGGGGCTCGACGCGTTGGAGACGAGGCAGCAGGCCCGCAGGCCGTGGCGCCAGACCTTCGTCCAGAAGATCCTGCCGCCCGTCCTCGCCGTCGCCCTGGTGCTGGCCGTGTGGCAGGCGCTGGTCTCCTTCAGGATCGTCGACGATCCGACCAAGCTGCCCTCCCCGGGCGCCGTGTGGAGCGTCCTGCGGGACGCGTGGCTCGAGGGCGAGCTGCTCGGCTACATCTGGACCAGCGTCTCGCGCGGTCTGCTCGGCTTCTTCTTCGCGCTGCTGATCGGTACGCCGCTGGGGCTGCTGGTGGCGCGGGTGCGGTTCGTGCGCGCGGCGATCGGCCCGATCCTGTCCGGGCTGCAGTCCCTGCCGTCGGTGGCGTGGGTGCCGCCGGCCGTGATCTGGCTGGGCCTGAACAACCAGATGATGTACGCGGTGATCCTGCTCGGCGCGGTCCCCTCGATCGCCAACGGCCTGGTCTCCGGCGTCAGTCAGGTGCCACCGCTGTTCCTTCGGGCCGGCCGCACCCTGGGCGCGACGGGGCTGAAGGGCACCTGGCACATCGTGCTGCCGGCCGCGCTGCCCGGCTATGTGGCGGGGCTGAAGCAGGGCTGGGCGTTCTCCTGGCGCTCCCTGATGGCCGCGGAGATCATCGCCTCGTTCCCCGACCTCGGCATCGGTCTCGGGCAGCTGCTGGAGAACGGGCGCAACGCGAGCGACATGGCCATGGTGTTCGAGGCCATCCTGCTGATTCTGACCGTCGGTATCGCCATCGACCTGCTGATCTTCAGTCCGCTGGAGCGGTGGGTGCTGCGCAGCCGCGGCCTGCTGGTGAAGGACTGATCCGATCATGCACCGTCCGGTTCTTCTCGTCATCGCCCACGGCAGCCGTGACCTGCGGCACGCGGCGACCGTGCACGCCCTGGTGGAGCGGGTGCGGTCGCTGCGGCCGGAGCTGCGGGTGGAGACCGGCTTCCTCGACTTCGACGTCCCCTCCGTGCCGGGGGTGCTGGACTCCCTCGCGGCCGAGGGCGTGCGGGACGTGGTGGCGCTCCCGCTGCTGCTGACCCGCGCCTTCCACGCCAAGGCGGACATTCCGGCGGTCCTCGCGGACGCGGATCCGCGGCTGCGCATCCGCCGGGCGGACGTTCTGGGCCCGTCGCCGCTGCTCCTCGCCGCGCTGGAGCGACGGCTGTACGAGGCGGGCCTCACGCCCGCCGACAAGTCCTCGACCGGGGTCGTCCTGGCCTCGGCGGGGTCCACCGACCCGGAGGCGATCGCAGTGATCGCAGCAATCGCGCGGGAGTGGCGGCACACCGGTTGGTGCGCCGTGCGGCCTGCGTTCGCCTCCGCCTCCCTGCCCCGCACCGAGGACGCGGTGCGCGAACTGCTCGCTCTCGGCTGCGAGCGCGTCGCCGTGGCCCCGTACGTGCTGGCCCCGGGCTTCCTCCCGGACCGCATCGCACGGGGCGCGGCGGAGGCGGACGTCCTGGCGGACGTCCTCGGCCCGGCGCCGGAGGTGGCGCGGGTGCTGCTGGAGCGCTACGACGCGGCACGGGTGCCGATGCCGGTTGCCGTGGGGGCCTGAGGCCCCCACGGCGGGTGTCAGCCGCCGGTCACCGCGTCCGAGTCGTACGGCGTCCCCTGATGGAAGTAGAGCAGCCAGTCCCCGCCGGTACGGCGCCACAGGGAGCTGCGGTGGGCGCGCCGGCCGTTGTGGTCCGTGTCGTAGGTGAGATGGACGGTGTCGGGCGCGAGCTGCACGGCCTTCATCCGGGAGACGGTGCCGGTGGGGTCCCCCGAAGCGTGTTCGCCGACGAGCAGCGCGGTGATCGCGTCGCGGTCCCAGACCCGTCCGGACGCGCCGACCTCCACGAACTCCGGATGCAGCAGCGCCCCGACGCGTCGGGGCGAGCGGCGCACCTCGGGGTCCAGCAGTTTCAGTTCGGCCTCGATGGCGGCGTCGGCGGCGGTGTACGGGTCAGTCACGGGTGAGCTCCACGAGCTTGACGACGGTGTTCCAGTTGCGTGTGGTGGCGATGAGGCCCCGGGTGGTCCGGGGCCCGGCCAGGCGCTCGGCGAGCCGGGAGCGGCCCAGGCCGTCCGGGGCGTACAGGTACAGGGCGCGGTCGCCGAGGCGGAACTCCTCGGGCAGATGGGCGGCCCGGTCGACGTCCGCGAAGCGGTCGGCGTCGACGGCGGTGGAGAAGTAGGTGACGTGGAGTTGCTTGGGCGCCGACTCGGCGGCCGGGAACGGGCAGTCGTCGACGATCGCCCGCAGATAGGCGTGGTCGCGCACGATCACGTCGACGGTGAAGCCGAAGTGCCGCTCGACGGCGGCGGCGAGTTCGGCGGCCAGCGTGTCCTCGTCCGCTCTCCCCCCACCCGGCCTGTCGCTCCCGGTGGTGAACACGGCCTGACCGCTCTGGAGATGGGTGCGCACGGCATCATGGCCGAGGCCCTCCATCAGGGTGCGCAGTTCGGCCATGGGGACCTTTCTGCCGCCGCCCACGTTGATGCCGCGCAGCAGTGCCGCGTATGTCGTCGCCATCCGCACACGATAGGACGGCCGTCGTGCCCCGAGGGGGTGGGCACGACGGCCGTGTCCGCGCGGAGTGCGGCAGCGCGGGCCTCCTGAGGGCCGGCCGGCACCCTGATCACGCACCCGGGGAACCCCCGGTAGATGTAGGGGTCTCCTCCTCCCCAGTGGGGAGGAGGACGAGGTCCGAGGGGATGAGTTCCGCGCCCGGAGCTTCACCGGTCAGCACGACGAGACGGTCTTATCCGGCCCATACCTTCGATTATGGAAGGCGGCGGCACAGGTCGCTGTCGTGCACGAGGGAGCGAGCCCGTCATGGGAAGCGGAGATTCGCGGGTAAAGGGCTTCGCCGCCCGTGCCGGTGGCTGGAGCGCCCGGCACCGATGGGCGGCCGTCGGCATCTGGACGCTGTTCGTGGTGCTGGCGATGGGTCTCGGTTCGGCGGCCGGCCGGGTCGACGTCGCCAACAGCGACCAGCTCAAGGGAGAGACGCAGACCGCCGCCCGGATCGTCGAGGACGCCGGGATCGAGGAGCCGGCGAGTGAGACCGTACTGGTGCAGGCCAGGGACGATGGACTGTCGGTCACGGACGACGAGTTCCACGCCGCGGTCACCGCGGTCGTCACGGCCGTCGAGGGGACCGGTCAGGTCACGGACGTGATCACGCCGTACGAGAGCGACACGATCTCGAAGGACGGGCGCAGCGCGCTGGTCCAGTTCGACATGCGCGGCGACTCCGACACCGCCGGCGAGCGGGTCGAGCCGGTGCTGAAGGCCGTCGAGAAGGTCCAGAAGGACCACGACGCGCTGCGGATCGAGGAGATCGGCGGCGCCAGCATGATGAAGACGTTCGACGACGCGTTCGGCGACGACTTCAAGAAGGCCGAGTACTCGGCGGTCCCGGTGGCCCTCGGCATCCTGCTGATCGCCTTCGGCGCGCTGGTGGCGGCGCTGCTGCCGGTGGCGCTGGCGATCACCGCGATCATGGCGACGATGGGCCTGATGGGCCTGGTCAGTCATCTGCAGCCGATGAGTGAGACCGCCAACTCCGTGATGCTGCTGGTCGGCCTGGCCGTGGGCGTCGACTACTGCCTGTTCTACCTGCGTCGCGAGCGCGAGGAGCGGGCCGCCGGCCACGACGCGCAGACGGCGCTGCGGATCGCCGCCGCGACCAGTGGCCGGGCGATCGTCGTCTCCGGTGTGACGGTCTGTGTGGCCATGGCGGGCATGCTGTTCACCGGGATCGCCGAGTTCGAGGCGATGGGCCTGGCCTCGCTGATGGTCGTGGCCGTCGCCATGGTGGGCTCCGTGACCGTGCTGCCCGCGCTGATGTCGCTGCTGGGCGACCGGGTCGAGAAGGGCCGTCTGCCGTTCCTGCGCCGACGCACCTCGGGGAGCGGCAACGACAGCCGGATCTGGACGGCCGTACTGCGCCGCGTCCTCGCCAGGCCGCTGCTCGCCGCCGCGGTGGCGACCGGCGCGCTGCTGGCTGTGGCCGCTCCCGCGATCGGCATGAAGACCCAGAACCTCACGCTGGACCAGGAGTTCGGGGACTCGTTGCCCATCGTGCAGACGTACAACCGGGTCAACGAGGCGTTCCCGGGCGGCGCGGAGCCGGCCGAGGTGGTCGTCAGGGCGGACGACATCAACTCCCCGCAGGTACGGGCCGCGCTGACCGACTTCCGTGCGCAGGCGGTGAGTTCGGGCGCCTCACGCGGCCCGGTCGAGACAAGGGTGCACGAGGAACAGAACATCGCCTTCGTGTACGTGCCGCTGGTGGGTGGCTCCGACCAGGACAGGGCGGCCAAGAGCCTGCGCACGCTGCGCGACGAGGTACGGCCCGCCACGCTGGGCACGGTGGACGGCCTCGAGGCGCCGGTCACCGGGCAGGTCGCGGGCTCCGAGGACTTCAACGAGCAACTGGTCGGCTCGGTGGTCCCGGTCTTCGTCTTCGTGGTGGTCTTCGCCTTCCTGCTGATGCTGCTGTCGTTCCGCTCACTGACGATCGCGATCACCTCGATCGTGCTCAACCTGCTGTCGGTGGGCGCGGCCTACGGCATTCTGGTGGCCGTCTTCCAGCACGGCTGGGGCGCGTCGCTGGTGGGCGCCGAGGGGGTCGGCGCGATCGTCACCTGGCTGCCGCTGTTCCTCTTCGTCATCCTGTTCGGCCTGTCGATGGACTACCACGTGTTCGTGGTCTCCCGGATCCGTGAGGCCCGCCTGCGGGGCCGTACGACGCGGGACGCGATCCAGCACGGTGTGGTCACCACGGCCGGTGTCATCACCAGCGCCGCGGTCATCATGGTCGCCGTGTTCGGGATCTTCGGGACGCTGTCCATGCAGTCCATGAAGCAGATGGGGGTGGGCCTGGCGGCGGCGGTGCTCATCGACGCGACGATCATCCGGGGCGTGCTGCTCCCGGCGGTGATGGCACTGCTCGGCGAGCGCAACTGGTACTTCCCGAAGTGGCTGCACCGGATGCCCGACCTGACGCACGACGAGTCGCCCGAGGCCACGGGCAGGCCGGCACCGTTGGCGAAGGGCGGCGTGGACCAGGGCTCGGGCCGCGACGCGGACGAGGGCGAGCGGGTGCGGGTCTGAGGCCGAGGCCTCGGCCTCAGTGAGAACGAGGAGGGGCACGGCATTTCAGCCGTGTCCCTCCTCACGTTCTCACCGGCCGCGCCGCGGCAGCTCCGCCTCGATGAGGTCGGCCGCCCTGCGGGTGCCGCCCTCCTCGGCCATTCCGGCCCGGATCCCGTCCAGCCGGCGGGCGACCTCGGGGTCGCCGGTGAGGTCGAGGGCGGCCGTGCGAAGGGTCTCGGCGGTGGCCTCCCCGGCCGGGAGGTGCCGGGCGACGCCGAGGGCCTGGAGCATGTCCGCGTTGCCGAACTGGTCCACGGCCTGCGGTACGGCGATCATCGGCGTGGCCGTGGCCAGCCCCTCCTGGCTGCCACCGGCGCCCGCGTGGGTGACGAACAGGTCGGCCCGCTTCAGGACCGCGAGCTGCGGCACCCAGGACCGCACCTCGACGTTCGCCGGCAGGTCGCCCAGCTCGGCGGGGTCGACGTGCTTGCCGATCTGGAGCACCAGGTGCCACCCGGGCAGGTCGCCGAACGCCTTGACGCACTCCCGGTAGAAGCCGGGCTGCTTGGTGAACGACGATCCGAGCGACACCAGGACGACCCGCTCCGCACCGGCCGGCCGCTGCCACTCCCCCTCCGTACCGCGGTCGCCCTGGCAGGCGCCGACGAACGTGTGCGCGCTCTCGTCGACCCGGTCCGCGTTCGGCTGAAGCACCTTGGGGATCAGGACGAGGGACCGGGCGGGGCGGCCCACGAATGGGTCGGGGTGCTCGGTGATCCCGTTCTCCTCCAGCCAGGCGTGGAAGCGTGCGTAGTAGGCCCGGCCGCGCTCGGTCCTGAGCGGCTCCTCCCACATCGGTTCGCCGATCTCCTTCTCGTAGCCCTCCCAGGCGACGAGGTTCGGCGAGAGGGAGACCACGGGCACGCCCCAGCGGTGGCCGAGCACGCGCGCCGGGTACGAGGTGATGTCGTGCAGCACCAGGTCGGGGGTGTCTCCCTCGTACGCCTTCGTCAGCTGCGGGAGAGCCTGGACGGCGTCGGCGAGGAACGGTTCGACGTTGTCCAGCAGGGTGCTGCCCCAGGCCTCCGGATCGTCGTCGGGTCCGGGGAGGGTGGAGTTCCAGAGCTTCACCTCGGCGCCGGTCCCGGCGACCTTGTCCGCGAAGGCCGGAGGGATCGCGTACGTCACCCGGTGGCCGCGCGCCACGAGCTCGCGGATCACCTCGAGGCTCGGGTTCACGTGGCCGTGGGCGGCGATGGAGAACATGGCGATGTGCGCGGGGCTGGTCATACCCCGAACCCTAAACGAGACGATACGTCTCGTGCAATCGATTGGGGATGGCCGACGTCCCCCACGACAGCCGCCCCGCCCCCGGCCCACCGCCGGCGGGCACCGCGCACGCCGCCGACCTGTGCGAATGGGAGACTGACCGACGGCACACATGAGCACAGGCGCAGGCACAGTCACGGAGGCGGGCGGATGGACGAGGCACGGGCGCGGGACGTCCTGGCGGCGGCGGACGTGCTGCCGGGACGCGCGGCCGGGGAGGCACGGCTGCTCGCCCTGGGCGAGAACGCGGTGTTCGCCGCCGGTGACCTGGTCGTCAAGGTCGGCCGCGACAGCGGCCTGCTGGAGCGCGCCCGCCGGGAGCTGGCGATCGCGCTGTGGCTCGCCGAGGAGGACGTGCCGGCGGTGCGGGCGGCCGCGGCACGGGCCCTGCTCGTCGACGGCCACCCGGTGACGGTCTGGCACCGGCTGCCCGACCCGGTGCGGCCCGCCGGGCCCGGGGACCTGGCCGCGCTGCTGCGGGTGGTCCACGCCCTTCCCGATCCCGCCTTCGGGCTGCCGCCCCGCGAACTGCTGGGCGGTGTGGAACGCTGGCTGCGGCTCGCCGGCGGGGTGATCGACCCCGAGGACGCGGCGTACCTGCGGGAGCGGCGGGACGGTTTCGCGGCGGCCGCCGCGGCCCTGACACCCCACCTGCCACGGGGCCCGATCCACGGGGACGCGCTGCCCCGGAACGTGCACGTCGGGCCGGACGGGCCGGTCCTGGTCGACCTGGAGACCTTCTCCGCCGATCTGCGCGAGCACGACCTGGTGGTCATGGCCCTCTCCCACGACCGCTACGGGCTGCCGGCGCAGGCGTACACGTCCTTCACCGAGACCTACGGCTGGGACGTGCGCGAGTGGGAGGGCTGCGCGGTGCTGCGCGGCGCGCGGGAGACGGCCAGCTGCGCCTGGGTCGCCCAGCACGCCCCGAGCAATCCGAAGGCCCTGGCCGAGTTCGAGCGCCGCGTGGCCTCCCTGCGCGACGGCGACCCGACGGTCCGCTGGTACCCCTTCTGATCCGGTCCGGAACACGGAATCCGGAGTACGGCCGGCAGGCAGCTGCCCGTGCGCGGAACCGCGCGATGGGGAAAGCCACCGGCGAAGACGGCTCCGCGCTCTCCCCGGGGCCCGTCCGGCGGACCGGGCCGGAGGTAACGACCTCACCCGTGATGGGGAGTGGATCAGCGAGCGGCGTCATGCGGCTTCGCCTCCAAGGCGGAGGAGGGAGTGATGGCGGAGCCATCGCGACCGACGACAACGCCGGAGGCGAAGCCGCAGGGCGTCGGGAGCCCGCTCACTATCGCGGGTGAGGCCCTAACTGACGGTTTCCGTCCAGCCGGGGCGAGCGGGAGCCGGTGCGCGCGGTCGCGAGGCGGAGAAGCGCGTACCGGCCCCCGCGTCTTTGGCATGACCCACCGGACAGGCTTTAAGTCGCTCGCCCGGGTGCGGTCCTGGACAGCGGTGCAGCAGCCCGGCCGCCGGGCTCCCGCTCCCGGGGTGCCTCGGCCGGTCCGGGCTGCCGGTTCCTCGGGACGACCGGCCAGGCCGGCTCGACGACTGCCGTCGGGTTCGTGGTCCGCCGCAGATACGCCTGCAGGGAGGCCGACTGCGCGGCCGCCGCGCGCACCTGGAGTTCGTGCAGGTCCGCCAAGGGCATCGTCCCGATGCGCTGGTACTTCTCGCCCATGCGTCGCACCACACGGGCGGCGGCCACCGCGTCCGCCCTCGCATCGTGTGCGTCGTCGAGCGACACGCCGTAGTGCGCGCACAACGCGTGCAGGGCGCGCTTCCCCTTTCGGTACGTGTCGACGTGTTTGTCGAGCACCAGGGGGTCGATGACCGGCGAGGGCACGCCGCCCAGTCGCTCGGCGACCGACTCCAGCCCGTACCGCCGGCACTCACGGTCCAGCAGTGACAGGTCGTAGCGCGCGTTCATCACGACCAGAGGCGTCCCCGAGCGCAGGATCCCGGTGAGGGCCTGCGCGATGTCCTCGACCGCGGACGGCAGCGGGGCTCCGTGCTCGCGGGCGTGGTCCGTCGAGATGCCATGGATCGCCGAAGCCTGCTCGGGTATCGCCACCCCGGGATCGAGCAGCCAGGTCCGCTCCTCCGAGACGGCCCCGTCCGGCTCCAGTCGCACGACCGCCGCGGTGACGATGCGGTCGGTCTCGATGTCCGTACCCGTGGTCTCCAGGTCGAAGGCCGCCAAGGGCCCGGTGATCCAGCTCATCACACGGCTCCCGTGACGATGCGTGCCTCGCGCGGGTCGGTGCCCGTCGCTTCCGGGCCGAAGCCGATCAGTGACTCCCGGTGCCAGCCCATGGGTGGCCCCCTTCTGTGCGGTGCGTTCCCCCAGTGATTCCTACCTTCGCACGCACCACTGACAACCCGGGGGTCGCGTTCCGTTCGTGATCACGGACGGTTCACGACACCGGGCGCGAATCCACCCACATCTGCTCGAACTCCTCACGGTACGTGGGAAACAGTCCGCCTTCCTCTACCTCGCCCGGTTTGACCACCTTGTCGCCGTTGCGCAGCACCAGCACCGGCGCCTCCATCCCCCGGGCCCGGCGCAGATGGTTCTGCACCACGCCGACGCCGTCGGCGCCGTCCCCGTCGACGAGGTACGCCGTACAGCGGGGCGTTTCGTCGTACACGTGGATCTCGAAGGCACCCGGGTCGCGCAGCCGGGAGCGCACCCGGCGCATGTGGAGGATGTTCATCTCGACCGCGCGGCCCAGCTCCCCGCGTTTGAGACCGAGTTCGCGCTCGCGGCGCTTGACCGCGCTGGAGGCCGGGTTCAGGAACAGCAGCCGCACCCGGCAGCCGGCCTCGGCGAGCCGCACCAGGCGGCGCCCTGAGAAGTTCTGCACCAGCAGGTTGAGGCCTATGCCGATGGCGTCCAGGCGGCGGGCACCGCCGAAGATGTCCTCGGCCGGGAACTGGCGCAGCAGCCGCACCCGGTCGGGGTGGACGGCGACCACGTCCGCGTACCGGTCACCGACCAGGTCCTCCACCGCGTCGACGGGCAGCCGGCGGGCGGACGGGACGTCCCCGTCCGCGCCGAGCATCTCCAGCAGCCGCGCGGAGGCCCGCTCGGCCTGGTTCAGCACCGCCTCGGACAGTGCCCGGTTGCGGGAGACGACGTTGCGGGTCACCTCGAGCTCGTCCAGGGCGAGCTCGACGTCCCGGCGATCGTCGAAGTACGGCTCGAAACAGGGCCAGTGCTGGACCATCAGCTCGCGCAGCTGCGGAAGCGTGAGGAAGGAGAGGACGTTGTCGTCGGCCGGGTCGAGCAGATAGCCCTTGCGGCGGCTGACCTCGCGCACCGCGACCGCGCGCTGCACCCACTCCTGTCCGGCGGGTCCGGCGGCGGCGATCACCCAGTCGTCGCCGTGGACGGGCTCGTAGACGGGCCGCAGCACGGCGGCCACGACCGAGCGCAGCCGCTGCTCGACCAGGTTCAGCCATATGTAGGCGCGACCGGCCCGCTGGGCACGGGTCCGCACCTCGCGCCAGGCGTCGACGCCCCAGTCCAGGTCCGGCCCGATCGAGCCCGCGTCCATCGGCCGCGCCAAGGACACCGCACCGGGCGGGACGTCCGTGGAGTTCCCCTCGTGACCCTCGCCACCAGGGGGCAGCTCCAGCCCTCCCGAGCCCACCCGCGCACCGCCTTCCACTCCCCCGAGCACTCCCAGCCCCAACGATCAAGGAGAGTACTCCGCTTGTGGTGTGCGGTGCAGCCTGATGACGGTGTCGTTTCTCAACTTCCCCATTCCACACCACTGTTCTGGTATGCCCGTCCGCCGGAAGTGGACGAAGTCACAGGACACGCACAGATGTTGCGTCCCCGGCGCACTCACGGACAACCGGAATCCACCCCGGGAGGGCGCGTCGGCGGCGGCGCGGCGACGGCACGGCCACCGGCCCGGCGAACGGTACGACAGGAGCACCGCGACAGGACGACACGCCGACGCTCCGGGCCAAGGCGCCCCCACCGGAGCCGTACACCTGGAAGAGTCGTGTCCATGCAGGTCTGGCCTGGCGAGGCGTATCCCCTCGGTGCCACGTACGACGGCGCCGGCACGAATTTCGCGGTCTTCACGGAGGCCGCGGACCGAGTGGAGCTGTGCCTGTTGCACGACGACGGCTCCGAGACGGCGGTCGAACTGCGCGAGAGCGACGCGTTCGTACGGCACGCGTACCTGCCCGGCATCATGCCGGGACAGCGGTACGGCTTCCGCGTCCACGGGCCGTACGCCCCCGAACGGGGGCTGCGCTGCAACTCGGCGAAGCTGCTGCTCGACCCGTACGCGCGTGCGATCAGCGGGTCGGTCCGCTGGGGCGAGGAGGTCTACGGCTACCACTTCGACGCTCCCGAACGGCGCAACGACCTGGACTCCGCGCCGCACACGATGACGTCGGTCGTGGTCAACCCGTACTTCGACTGGGGCGACGACCGCCTGCCCCGGACGGATTACCACCACACGGTGATCTACGAGGCGCACGTCAAGGGTCTCACCATGCGCCATCCGGGACTGCCGGAGGAACTGCGCGGCACCTACGCGGGCCTCGCACACCCGGCACTGATCGAACATCTGACCGAACTCGGGGTGACGGCACTGGAGCTGATGCCGGTTCACCAGTTCGTCAACGACCACCGGCTGGTGGACATGGGACTGAACAACTACTGGGGCTACAACACCATCGGCTTCTTCGCCCCGCACAACGCCTACGCGTCCTGGGGCGACCGCGGTCAGCAGGTACTGGAGTTCAAATCGGCGGTGAAAGCGCTGCACGAGGCCGGGATCGAGGTCATCCTCGACGTCGTCTACAACCACACCGCCGAGGGCAACCACCTGGGTCCGACGCTGTCCTTCAAGGGCATCGACAACCCCTCGTACTACCGGCTGACCGACGACCCCCGTTCCTACATGGACACGACGGGCACCGGGAACTCCCTGCTCATGCGGTCCCCGCACGTCCTCCAGATGATCATGGACTCACTGCGGTACTGGGTCACCGAGATGCACGTCGACGGGTTCCGCTTCGATCTCGCGGCGACCCTGGCGCGGCAGTTCCACGAGGTGGACCGGCTGTCGTCGTTCTTCGACCTGGTGCAGCAGGACCCGGTGGTCTCCCAGGTGAAGCTGATCGCCGAGCCCTGGGACGTGGGCGAGGGCGGCTACCAGGTGGGCAACTTCCCGCCGCTGTGGACCGAGTGGAACGGCAAGTACCGGGACACCGTGCGGGACCTGTGGCGGGGCGAGCCGCGCGCGCTCGCCGAGTTCGCCTCCCGGCTGACCGGCTCCTCCGACCTGTACCAGGACGACGGGCGGCGCCCGCTGGCCTCGATCAACTTCGTGACCTGCCACGACGGCTTCACCCTGCACGACCTGGTCTCGTACGACGACAAGCACAACACCGCCAACGGCGAGGACAACCGGGACGGCGAGAGCCACAACCGCTCCTGGAACAGCGGCGTCGAGGGCGCGACCGACGACCCGGACGTGCTACGGCTGCGGGACCGTCAGATGCGGAACTTCATCGCGACGCTGATGCTGTCCCAGGGCGTGCCGATGATCAGCCACGGCGACGAGGTCGCCCGCACCCAGGGCGGCAACAACAACGCCTACTGCCAGGACAACGAACTGGCCTGGCTCGACTGGCCCTCGGAGCGGGAGGCGCAGCGGCGCCGGAAGGGCCGGGACGAGCGGGAGACGCACGACGGCGACACCGGCGGGGACGGCGGAGGCGACGGTGACACCGGCAGGGACGGCGGTGACGACGCCCGCCTGCGGATGCTGGCCTTCACCCGCGCGATGGTGTGGCTGCGCAAGAACCACCCGGTCTTCCGCAGGCGCCGCTTCTTCCACGGACGGCCGGTCGAGGGCACCCACGACGATCTGTCCGACATCGCCTGGTTCACCCCCGAGGGGACGGAGATGAACCAGCGGGACTGGGACCAGGCGCGCGCCTCGGCGCTGACGGTGTTCCTCAACGGCAACGCGATCTCGGAGCCCGACCGGCGCGGGGAGCGGATCACGGACGACTCGTTCCTGCTGATGTTCAACGCCTCCCCCGGCCCGCTGGAGTTCGTGGTGCCCGTCGGCCACGGCCGGCAGTGGCAGGTGGTCGTCGACACCGCACGCGAGGACGGCATACCGCCGGGCACCGGACCGGAAGTACGAGCCGGCACCCGGCTGACCCTGACGGACCGGAGCCTGACGGTGCTCCGGCGGCCGGTGTGACGGACAGCGGCGGGGAGGGACGACGCTGACGGTGGCGCGGCAGCGGAGGGACTGTTGACAGGAAGGGCACCAGGGCGGGTACGTGGTCTGCATGACTCCTGAGCGACCTGAGCCCGCGGTGCCCACCGCCACGTACCGGCTGCAGTTGCAGCCCGACTTCCCGTTCGCCGCCGCGGCGGCCACCGTGCCGTACCTGGCCTCGCTCGGAGTGTCCCATCTGCACCTGTCGCCGGTCCTGGAGACGGTGCCGGGCTCGCGGCACGGCTACGACGTGGTGGACCACGCGCGCGTGCGCGGGGAACTGGGCGGCGAGCAGGCACTGCGGGGCCTGGCGCGCACCGCGCGGGAGCACGGTCTCGGCCTGGTCGTGGACATCGTGCCCAACCACATGGCGATGTCCCCGCGCCACAACCGGGTCCTGTGGGAGGTGCTGCGCGAGGGCCCCTCGTCGCGCCACGCACGGTGGTTCGACATCGACTGGGAGGCGCAGGGCGGCCAGGTGCTGCTGCCGGTGCTGGGCGGACCGCTCGGCGCGGAGCTCGACCGTCTGAAGGTGGACGGCGATGTGCTGCGCTACCACGACCACGCGTTCCCGCTGCGCGAGGGCACCGCCCGCCTTCCGCTGCCGCAGCTCCTGGACGCCCAGTGGTACCGCCCGGTGTGGTGGCGGCTGGCCCGCACCGAGCTCAATTACCGCCGCTTCTTCAGCATCTCCGAGCTGATCGGCGTGCGCGTGGAGGACCCCGAGGTGTTCGAGGCCACCCACGCCAAAATCCTCCAGCTGCTGCGCGAGGGGGTCGTCGACGGACTGCGGGTCGATCACCCGGACGGGCTCGCCGACCCGGACGGGTATCTGCGGCGGCTGCACGAGTCGACCGAGGGCCGCTGGACCGTGGTGGAGAAGATCCTCGCCGACGGCGAGCCGCTTCCCGCCTCCTGGCCGGTCGCGGGCACCACCGGGTACGACGCCCTGCGGCACGTGGACGGCCTGTTCACGGACCCGGCGGGGGCCGGGGAACTGCTCGGCCAGTACCGGCGGTTCACGGCGCCGCAGCCGGACCGGGGCGGCGAGTGGGAGGCGACGGTGCGGCGGGCCGCGTACAAGGTGCTCACGCACGAGCTGACCACCGAGGTCGACCGGCTGACCCGGGTGGCTCACCGCGTGTGCGCGGCCTCCCCCGAACCCGCGCTGCGCGACCGCGCGCCCTGGGCCCTGCGCACCGCGCTCGAGGAACTACTGGTCCGGCTCGAGGTGTACCGGCCCTACGCCTCCGTGGACCCGGCCGGTGTGGTCACCGAGGAGGCCGCGGCCGGCGCCCGGCGCGCCTTCGCCGTCCCCGAGGAGGCCGGGGCGGTGGACGTCGTACGGGATCTGGTGCTCGGGCGGTACGGCGACGGGCCGGGGCAGGTGGAGTTCCGTACGCGGTTCGCGCAGACCGCGTCGGCACTGCGGGCCAAATCGGTGGAGGACACGGCGTTCTACCGCTACACGCCGCTGCTGTCGGCGACGGAGGTGGGCCAGAACCCGGGCGCTCCGGCGCTGTCCCCGGAGCGGTTCCACGCGTACTGCGCGCGCGTGCAGCGCGACTGGCCGGCGACCGGCACCGTCGTCTCCACGCACGACACCAAGCGCAGCGCCGATGTGCGGGCCGCGCTCCATGTGCTCACCGAGTGCCCCGGACGGTGGGCGGACGTCCTGGCGGAGGTGACCCACGTCGGCGAGGGCGTACCGGACCCGCAGCTGGCGTGGGCGGCCTGGCAGACGGTGTTCGGACTGGGCCCGGCGGATCCGGAACGGGTGACGGGGGCGCTGCTCAAGCATGTGCGCGAGGCAGGCTTGTACACGAACTGGACGGAGCAGGAACCGGCGTACGAGGAGGCGGTGGCCCGGTTCGTGGCGGCGGGACCGTGCGGGGACACGGGTGAGCGGGTAGCGCGGTTCCGGGCCTCGTTGGAGTCGTACATCCGCGCGAACGTGCTGGGCGCCGCCCTGGCCCATCTGACGATGCCGGGTGTGCCCGACGTCTACCAGGGCACCGAGTTCGAGTACCGGGCTCTGGTGGACCCGGACAACCGGCGGACGGTGGACTTCCCGGCCGGGGAGACGGACGACGCGGACGACGAGGAGCACGGCAGCGGCAGCGGCAAGGCGGCGGTGACGCGGGCCGCGTTGCGGTTGCGGGGGCGGCGGCCCGGGGTGTTCGGTGACACGGCGTCGTACGAGCCGCTGGCCGCCGAGGGACCCGGGGCGGCGCACTGCGTGGCGTTCGTACGGTCCGGTGCGGTGCTGACCGCCGTGACCCGGCTGTCGCTGCGGCTGACGGAGGCAGGTGGCTGGCGGGAGACCCGGCTGGCGCTGCCACCGGGCCGGTGGGCCGACGTGCTGGAGCCCGGCCGGGAGTTCACCGGACACGCGCGCGTGGCGGAGCTGTTCGAGCGGTCACCGGTGGCGCTGCTGGAACGCGCAGGGGAGCCGGACGCGGCATAGGACCCCGCCCGGATGGGACAGGGCGGCGCAGATGCCGGTCATATGGACCGCGGACGCCCCCGGGGCCTCTCCCGGGCCTCCCCCGTCGCACCCTTGACACCGGTCCCTGCCCGTGGGGTACTGCGATGTGCGACGACGGGTGGTTGACGGGGGGTGAGTCTCCTGCCGGAGCTGCGCTACCCGACGGTGGCCGAACTCGTTTCCTCCTCCCGCGCGCTGACGGCCCGGCGGCCCGGCCTGTGCGTCCTGCGGCAGGTGGGACTCTCCCGCGCGGGGCGGCCGCTGTACCTGCTGTCCGTGGGCCACGCCCGGCGTGCCGTGCTGGTGGTCGCGGGCGCCCATGCCAACGAGCCGGCCGGTGGGGGCACCCTGCTCGCGCTGGCCCGGCGGGTCGTGGTGGAGCGGGAGCTGCGGGACGACACGTCCTGGCACTTCCTGCTGTGCGCGGACCCCGACGGGGCGAGCCTCCACACGGCGACGGAGCCGGACAGCCTGTACGACTACCACTTGGGCTTCTTCCGTCCCGCCGGCCGGGAACAGCCGGAGTGGGCCCCGTCGGTCCTGCCGCCCGACCGGCTGCCGCCCGAGACCCTGGCCCTGACCGGGGTCATCGACGAGCTGCGGCCCTACCTCCAGGTGTCGCTGCACGGGACCGATCTGGGCGGCAGCTGGGTCCAGTTGACGAGGGACGTGCCGGGGCTCGCCGAGCCGTTCGGTAAGTCCGCCGCGGAGCTGCACATCCCGGTGGAGACGGGCGCCTCGGACGCGGCGGGCTGGCCGGTGTCCGGTCCCGGGGTGCGGGTGATGCCCGCGGCGGAGGCCGGGCCGGTGTATCCGAGCCTGCCGGACGACGCGCGGCACAGCACCTGGTACCGCCCCCACCGGTACGGCGGCCTGACGGCGGTCGTCGAGGTACCGATGTGGGCCGGCGGACTGGTGGACGATCCGGAGCCGCACCCGGCTCCGGCCGAGGCGCTGCGGCATCTCGCGGACCGGCTGTTGCGGGACGCGCGCGAGGTGCGAAAGGTGCTGGAGGAGGCCCGGCCCGGGGCCATGGAGGACGCCGGTACCGCCGGCGGTCCGCTGCTGCGGGCGGCCACCTGGGGGCTGGAGCTGGTTCCGGGGCTGGCCTCAGACCTGGTCCGCACCCTGCCGCCCGACGGCACCAGGGCGTACGTGGGCAGCGTGGACGCGTTCACGCGCCGGGTGCCGCTGCGGGCGGCGGCCATGCTGCTGCGGGAGCTGCGGGAGAGCGACCCGCACGCGGCGGCACGGCTCGAGCACCTGGTCGCCCTGTGGAGCGACTCGTTCGCCGTGCACTTCCGGGCCCGCTGGGTGCCCGTGGCGCACCAGGTGGAACATCAGGTCCGTACGGTCGTGGCGGCGGCACTGCACGCCCGCGCGGGTACGGGTACGGGAGCGGGCTGACCCGCCCGCTCCCGGGGCCTCATGAGGGCTGTGGCCCGTCCAGGGCGAATACGGAGCCGGTCCGGGCCTCCATCGCGCACCGGTTCGAGAAGGTCTCCGTGTACTCGACCGGCTGTCCCCGCCACTGCCCGTGCGCGTGTGCGGTCACCGGGGCGTAGACCATCGGACAGTAGGTGTCCCGGGCCGGGATGCCGGAGATGCGCCCGTTCACCGCGTCGAGTTCCGCACAGGCGTCGGCCGCGCGCGGGTGGCCCTGGGGCGGGTCGCAGAGGAGCAGGTTGCCGGATGCCGTACCGGTCCGGGTCTCGCCCTGGTCGACGCCGAGGACGAGCCAGGTGTCGGAGGTGTCGGCGCCCCGGAGGGCCGGGTCCGCCTGCGCGGGGGTGGGCACGAGCCAGGCGAGGAGGGCGGTCGCCGCCAGCAGCGCGCCCCGTACCGCTTTCAGTGAGGTGTACGTCATTCCGGATACATCGGCACGACGGTGCCGGAACCCCAGCCCGGCTCACCCGAACGGGAAGGCGCGTCCGGGCGTCGCACGGCCGGCTCGAACACGGCGACCACGAACCGCGCCTGGTACTCGACCCGCCGTGCGACCGGGATCCGGCGTGTCCCGTGGGTGTCGTGGTGGTTGGCGCACCGCGCGTCGATGAGCCGGCCCGGTTCCGGTTCCGGCGGTACCCCCGCCGGATCGCGGCCGGCGGTCGTGACCAGCCGGTGGCACAGGAAGGTGGCAGGGAACACCCTCCACGAAGTGGCACCGTCGGTTCGCCAACTCGCCTCTCACGGGGAGTGCGCGAGACTCCTACGGTGAGTCATGATCTCGGGAGATACGTCAACACCATGGAAGGCAAAGGGAGTTCGACGATCTTCCGTCGCGGCCATAGACGCCGCGCCCCTGGACGCCGCGGTCGTCCGGCCGCAAACGGACACGGCCCGGCCGGCCGCAGTCGCTGTCCGGCGCCGCACTCGGACGGCGTCCGGCCGTGCGCGGGCGGTCAGTTCACCGTGAGCCGGTACGTCATCCGTCCGAAGCCGATCTGGTCGCCCTCCCGGACGACGGCCGCGCCGACCACCCGACGCCCGTTCACCGTCGTGCCGTTGGTGGACCCGAGGTCGCGCAGCACCCACAGGCCGCCCTGCTGACGGAGTTCCGCGTGCACACGGGAGACCGTTTCGTGGTTGAGTCTCAGCCCGTTGGCGGGGTCGCGCCCTATGCGCAGCGGATGGGTGGTCGCCGGATGGGGCAGCAGCAGCTTCGGCAGCCGCTCGGCCCGCCAGGCCCCGCGCAGCCGTACCGTGAACCCGGAGACCGCCTCCACGGAGGAGAACAGCAGGCGCGAGACGCGGCCCTCGGTGGGCAGGTCGGCGGTGAGCGGGACGAGTTCGTCGGGGCACCGGGCCGCGAGCACCAGTTCCATGCGCCGGATGAACGTGTCGTGGGACAGCCGCCCCACCGCGGCGCCGTCCCGCAGTACCTTCAGCGCCTTGTCGCGCTCCACGTCGGAGAGCCGCGCGGGGTACGTGTTGAACTCGAATGACGACGTCACACTGCTGATTGTCGGCCAGCACGGGCCGCACTGTCCAGGAGACGACACAAGCACCGTACGGCCACTCCGCTCCCGAGGCGGCGACACCACCGCAAAGGGAACATTCACCGGCGGATCGATCCCCGATGCAGCACGATGGACGAGCTACATCACGGTGAGCAGACGAAGGGGAACCGTCCGTGCAGTTCGAGGTGTGGGCACCGCAGGCCGACGAGGTGACGCTCCAGTGCGACGGCGTCACGCGCGCTTTGACGCGCGACCCGGAACGGGAGGGATGGTGGCGGGGTGAGGCGGACGCGCGGGACGGCTCCCGGTACGGCTTCGCGCTGGACAGCGGGCCGGTACTGCCCGATCCGCGCTCGCGCCGGCAGCCGGACGGGCCCGACGGGGAGAGCGCCGTCGTCGACCACGACGCGTTCGCCTGGCGCGCGGCCTGGGAGGGTCGTCCACTGCCCGGCGCCGTCCTGTACGAGCTGCATGTGGGCACGTACACGCGCGAGGGCACGTTCGACGCCGCCGCCGAGCGGCTGGAGCATCTCGCCGGGCTGGGCGTCACCCATGTGGAGCTGATGCCGGTGTGTCCCTTCCCCGGCCGTCACGGATGGGGGTACGAGGGGGTCTCGCTGTGGGCGGTGCACGAGCCGTACGGGGGCCCCGAGGCACTGAAACGGTTCGTCGACCGGGCGCACTCCCTGGGTCTGGGCGTCGTCCTCGACGTGGTGCACAACCATCTGGGGCCGTCCGGGAATCATCTTCCGCGGTTCGGCCCGTACTTCACCGACACCCATCACACTCCGTGGGGCGCCGCCGTCAACCTGGACGCCCCCGGTTCGGACGAGGTGCGGACGTATCTCGTCCGGAGCGCGCTGGCGTGGCTGCGGGACTACCGGATCGACGGGCTGCGTCTGGACGCGGTGCACGCGCTGGCGGACACCCGCGCCTACCCCTTCCTGGAGGAGCTGGCGGCGGCCGTGGACGCCCTGTCGGCCGACACCGGCCGGCCGCTGTTCCTGATCGCCGAGTCGGACCGGAACGACCCCCGGTACGTCACGCCCCGCGCGGACGGCGGTCACGGACTGCACGCCCAGTGGAACGACGACTTCCACCACGCCCTGCACGCCGCGCTGACCGGTGAGTCGCAGGGCTACTACGCCGACTTCGCGCGCGCCCCGCTCGCGGCGGTCGCCAAGACGCTCTCCGGCGGCTTCTTCCACGACGGCACGTACTCCTCGTTCCGCGGCCGGCGGCACGGGCGGCCCCTGGACCGTACGCGGATCGCCGGGCACCGGCTCCTCGGCTACAGCCAGACCCACGACCAGATCGGCAACCGGGCCCGGGGCGACCGGCTGGCCGCGCTGGTCTCCCCCGGCCTGCTGGCCTGCGCCGCGACCCTCACGCTGACCGCCCCGTTCACGCCGATGCTGTTCATGGGCGAGGAGTGGGCGGCGGGCACGCCCTGGCAGTTCTTCACCGACCACACCGACGCCGAACTCGCCCAGGCCGTGCGCGACGGCAGGCGGCGGGAGTTCACGGCGCACGGCTGGGCCGCGGCGGACGTGCCCGACCCGCAGGACCCGGCCACCCGCGACCGCTCCTGCCTGGACTGGTCGGAGCCGGGACGCGAGCCCCACGCGCGTGTGCTGGCCTGGTACCGGCAGCTCGTCGCGCTGCGTCACGCGCAGCCGGACCTCACCGACCCCGACCTCGCCGACACCAAGGTGGTCTTCGACGAGGACCGGCGCTGGCTCGCCTTCCGGCGCGGGGATGTGCTGGTGGCCGTGAACCTGGCCGGTGAGTCGGCCGCGATCGCGCTGGGCGTCCCGCACGCGCGCGTACTCGCCGCCTGGGAGCCCGTCGGGGCACCGGGCGCGGACGGAGTGCTGCACCTGCCCGGCGAGTCGGCGGTGGTGCTGCAGCAGCACTGAGTGCCCGGGGCGGCGGCCCGCGGCACCCGGCCGCGGGCACGTCCGGCGGATCCCGTCCGGCGGATCCCGTCCGGCGGGGCACGCGGCTATGGCGCGCGGCTACGGCATGTCGTCGGCGCTGCGGAGGTCCGTCACCCGCTCCAGCAGGATCGCCTCCCAGGCCCGGCGCAGCCGGACGCGCAGCAGCGGCGGCGGCAGCGGTCCGGTGCCCCCGCCGTCCAGCGCCTCGGCGAGGTGCAGGACCGCGTCGCAGCGGGCCAGCCACAGGCCGCGCAGACAGGGGCGGGCGCCGTAGCCGGCGAGGGTGGCGGCGCGTACGGCGGCCGGGGAGCCCACGGCGAGCGCCAGGCCCGCGATGTCCTCGGTGGGGTCGCCGACCACCGCCCCGGACCAGCCGAGGACCCCGCGTACCCGGCCGCCGGCGCTGACCACGAGATGCGCGCCCGTGAGGCCGTGATGGACGAGGACCGGCGAGCCGGACGGGTCCCTGAGCTGGACCGCGGCGGAGGGGGTGAGCTGCTGCCGCATGCGGTGCGGGACGAACTCGTCGGCGGCGGCCAGCCGTTCGGCGGCTTCTCCGGCGGCCCGGCGCAGGGACTCCAGGGAACGCGGGGGGACACGTGGCACGCCGAGCGTCTCCGCCTGCCGCGCCGGTACCTCGCGCAGTCCGGTGAGCAGCCCGGCCAGATCGGTCTCCCCGACGGCGGACACCCGGTGCTCCTCGGCCGACCCGCCGGACAGCCGGGTGTCCAGGGTGCAGATCAGGCCTGGTGCCCACTCCCCGTACGCCACGCTCGACGGCACCGCGACCGGGATGTGCGGGCGGACGAGTTCCCGCAGCCTCAGCTCGCGGCGCCGGCGTGTGCTCATCTCCCGGTCGAGTGCGAGGCGCAGCACCTGCCGGGTGCCGACCCACCAGGTGGCGGTCCCGGCGCCCTCGCCGACGGGCCGCACCTCCGGTACGTCGGCGCTCTCACCGTCACCCTCGTCCTTGAGGAGGGTGCGGGCCAGCCGGCGGACGGTGTCCGCGGTGGGTGTCGGTGCCTGGGTCATGGTCGCGCCGCTGTCGTTCGGTGGACGGGGAGGGGACGTCGGGGCCGTTCAGTCCACTATGGCCGTCTCCCCCGCCGCACGCTCCGTACGGGTCCGGGACCCGCCGTCGGCGGCGGTGCGGGACGCGGCACCGGGCGTGGTGCGGGACGCGGACGTACTGCCGGTCATCCGGACCTCCAGGGGCATGAGCAGGGGCAGGCTCAGGGGCTATGGACAGCATCCTGCCCGGCAGACGGGGGTGACGCGAGCCGGTGTGCCGTGTCCGTCCGGCATGTCACCGCGTCCGGTACTCCCGGGGTGGCTCCGCTCGCACACGAGCCGGTCATGTCGCACTGACGTGCCCCTCCGGATACGGCCCTCGGGTCGCTCCGGCTCCGGCGTCCCTTCCCCGGTGCTCAGGCGACGAGGCCGGGGACGGCCGTGAGCTGCTGGAAGCCGCCACCGTGGTGGCGCACCGTGAGGGTCGCCCCGGCACCCGGTCTCGCCCGGACGACCGCGCCCGCCAGGTCGGCGGCCGTGCCGATCCGGGTGCCGTCGAAGGCGAGGAGCACGTCGCCCCGCACCAGGCCCGTCGAGAACCCCGGACCCGGCACATGCACGCCGACCACCAGAGCCCCCGGCCCGCTGTCGTCCACGACCTCCACGCCGAGCCTGGCGACGACGGGCGCGGACGCCGGGGAGGGGAGGGAAGGGGAGGGGAGGGCCCCCGACGGTCCGGACCGCGCGGACCGCGCGGACCGCTCGGACCGCACGGACGGCTCGGACCGCACGGACGGCACGGACTGCTCGGACGGCTCGGACCGCACGGACGGCACGGACCGCACGGACGGCACGGACTGCTCGGACGGCTCGGACCGCACGGACGGCACGGACCGCACGGACGGCACGGACGGCTCGGCAGCGCCCGCGAATCCTGCCTGGCGCTGCAACTCGGCCGGCCCGTCCGCGCCGACGACCGTGGCACCCATCGCCCCGACGCCCACCCCGGACAGCACCAGGCCGGTGCCGAGGAACATCGCGAACAGTGTGGTCCTCAACCGCCGCCCCCGCCGCCGCGCGGCATGCGGACGCGGCCGACCGGAACCGCGCCGGGCCCCGGCCCCACCCCCGCGCCCCGCACCCCTCCCGTTTTCCTCCCTGTCCGCACCCCCACCCGTGTCTCCGGCACCGGCCGCCTCACGGCCGGGCAGCGGCTTGGGTCGCGACGCCGTCTGTTCCATGGATCGCCTCCGCCTGGAGTGCTACCCGGACCGGCGGAGGCCGACGAGCCACGAAAGAGTGAGACTGACTTCCCCTCAGATACGGGTGGTCATGGGCACCGCGGGTGTGCGGTCCGGCAGGAAGCCGTGGGCCCGGCCCGAGAGCCAGGCGTTCTTGTAGCGGTCCACGCTGCGGTGCCAGTGCAGGATGCCCGCCATCCAGTTCTGCAGGTCCAGCACATAGTCCCGCATGATCGCGCGTGCCTCCCGGGACAGTCCGAAGTCCTCGTACAGCACGGGCAGCTCGTGTGCCACGACATGCTCGAACTGGTCCAGGCGACGGCTCATCAGGTCGTGGACGATGCCGAGCGCCGTCGGGTAGTCGCAGCCGAAGAAGTTCTGCACGACGAGGATCGCGTTGTGGATCTCGCCCTCGAACTCGATCTCCTTCTGGTACGAGAAGACGTCGTTGAGGAGACAGGCGTAGTCGATCGCCGCGTTCTCCAGGGAACGGACCGGGCCGCTGCGGTAGACCTCCGGCGGGACGGCGGGGCCGTGGCCCACCCGGCACAGGCCGAGGGTGAGGTCGGAGCCGAAGGTCTGCCGGCGCATCTCCAGGTAGTCGACCGGGTCGGGCACGCGGTGCACGATCTGGTTGCCCAGTTCCCACAGCCAGCTCTCGGTCATGACGTTCACGGCGTTCTTCAGCGGCACCCGTTCCTCCGGTGTCATGGCCGCGGTGGTGCGGGCCCACAGGTCGGTCAGGGCCCGCTCCATGGCGTTGGTCGCCGGGGGCACCGGTTCACCGTCGACGGGCATGCAGTCGGACAGGCGGGCCGTGGTCAGCCGGGCGGTGGCGAGGTCGCGGCGGTGGCCGTAGACGAGCGGGTAGTAGTCGTCGCCGTAGGTGCCCCAGGCGAGCCACTGCGCGCTGAGGTCGAGGGCGGCGGGGGTGGCGTCCGGGTCGATTCCGGCGGAGCACAGCGCGAGATCGTAGGCGTCCAGTTTGTCCTCGTCCCACACGCCTTCGCTCAGGATGCCCGTCCGGTGGCACCAGGCGACGAGAGTACTCCGGGAGGCGTCGAGGTGCGGGCTGAGCGTGAGCGGGAACGGCATGCGGATCTCGGGGATCAGGGACGGGCCGACCTTCTGGTACGGCACATGGGTGTGTGCCCGCAGCCTCGCCGCGCCCGCGGTTGCGAGCAGGCCGCGTACGTCGACGGCCGAGGTCCCCGGCCCGGTCGGGACCTCCCAGGGGTTGGCCTGCCGTGCGCCCTCGTTCATGTACCGGCTGGAGCGCATGTGCCATTCGTGGCCGCCGGACTGCCAGTCCTGCAGCCCCTTCGCGTACGCCGCGACGGCCGCGACCTCGTGCGGGGCGAGGCCCTTCTCCAGGGCGACCGCCGGCACTTCGGTGAACGCGGTGTGCTCGAACTGGTGCAGCCGCGAGGTGAGGATGTCGTTGACGGTGTCGGCGGCCTGCTGGGTGGCGCAGCCGAAGAAGGTCTCCAGGACGAGGACGCCGTTGCTGTTCTCGCCCTCGTCCTCGACCTCGCGCTGGTAGGAGAACAGGTCGTTGCGCAGGTGCACGGCGTCGGAGAACGTCTCCATCAGCACCCTGAGCGGCCTGGTTCCGGCGACGGCGACGGGCACTTCGGCGGTCGCGTACTCGACGAGCCCCGCCGACCACGGGGCGCCGCCCACCTTGCGGCGCATCTCGATGTACTCGACGGGGTTGGCGATCCGCCCCTCGTTGATGTTGGACAGTTCCCACAGCGACTCGTTGAGGAGGTGCTCCGTGGCGAGCGCGAACCGGGCGCGCCAGTCCTCGGACATGGCGGGCACGGTGCGCGCCCACAGGTCGGCGAGGCCCGCCTCGACCGGGTTGTGCGGCTCGGGCACCGGGGCTGCCGGGTCCAGCGGCATGAACAGCGGCAGCCGGTCCAGGTGGGCCTTGCCGCCTTCGCGGTCCTGGCTGCGTTTGAACAGTTCCAGGAAGTGGTCGTCGAAGAAGAAGACCCACACGTACCAGTCGGTGATCAGGGAGAGGGCGGGCCCGTCGCAGTCGGGGTGGGTGTAGGCGCAGAGCAGGCCGTAGTCGTGCGCGTCGAGATCGGCCTGCTCCCAGACTCCGGATCCCTCCAGCATGCCCATCTCGCGCGCCCACACCGACGAGTGGGCGCGGGCCTGATCGAGATGCGGGTTCAGCCGCGCGGGGTGCGGCAGGTAGAAGTGCGGAAGTACGAACGGCTGGGTCATGGCCCGGCACTACCCGTGGGCCCATGGCGGCATCCACCGGCCCGGGCATGATCACACCATCGCGTGAACCCTCGCCGAAACGCCGGAATGCCGGTGCGCGAGTACGCGAGACCGCCGCGTCGGTACGGGAGTGCGGACCTCTACGCCCGTACCTGGATCAGCGCGTGGGTGCCGCCGGTGCGCCAGCGCTGTTCCTCGGCCGCGACCAGTGCCTTCTCCGTTGCCGGGGCCAGGCCGGTGACGACGTCGGACTTCAGGGTGCGCAGGGCGGCGACCGGTCCGGGGAAATAACCGGTGACGTCGGTGAAGGGGGTGGTGGGGGGCCAGGTGCGGTCGCCCACCAGGCGGCGGTAGTTGAGGTCGCCCTTGACGAGGGTGAGCGCGGCCGGGGCGAAGTCGGCGCGGAGGTCGTCGGGCATCTCCTCGTACGGCAGCGGGGAGCAGGAGAACGGGTGGGCGCGGAGGGCCAGCCGGCCGTCGGACAGGGCGTCCCAGAGCCTGCGCCCGTAACCGGCCGCGGCTCCCTGGGCCCCGACCAGCCGGCGCAGCGCGTCGACGACGTCGGCGGTCGTGGCGTCGGAGACGTAGTACGGGTACGGCTTGACGTGCAACACCGCCCGGTCGATGGTTCCGTGGTCCAGCAGGTGGGCGATGAGCAGGAGATCGGGGACGAGTTCGCGTCCGGCGTTGTCGGCGACCAGGACGAGGGTGCCCGCGCGGGAGGCGTCCAGCAGCGACCACAGCCTCTCGCTGTCGTCGGCGACCAGCGCGGGGGCGGCTGCCGCGAGGTCGGCCCCCTCGGCGGAGAGCCGGAAGCCGAGGTCGGCGCGGTTGCCCCACAGGGAGCCGTGCAGCAGGGCCTGCCCCTGTTCGTCCGCGGGCCGGCCGACGAGGCCGTCGAGCGCGGCGAGTTCGTCGTCCGTCGCGGACGAGTCGAGTTCGGCGCGCTTGGAGGGACGGAAGGGGTCGATGCCCTTCCAGGGGCCGGGGCCGAAATAGCCGACTGCTCGCAGCAGCTGACGGTAGAACCAGCTCTCGGACCACAGCCAGGGCACGTCGTGCCAGGACTGTCCGGCGTACGCGTCCATCCCCCAGGCCGCCCAGCGCTCCCGGTCGTGGGCGTCGGCGGGGAGGGGTTCGATCGTGCCCTCGGTGCAGTTGGCCAGCAGGGCGTCGAGGGCGTGCTGTTGCTCGGGTTCGTACGGGAAGGCGTCGCGCACCTGCCGGATGATCGCGGGGTGCCGCTCGGCGAGCACGCTGTGCGGGAACGAGCCGGGCCGGTTGCCGAGGATCACGGAAGCGGTGGGAGTGTCGGACATGCGGCTCACCGTAACGCGCGGCGCCGGCCGGCGAGATCGGCCCCACCGCCGGACGGGACGGAGCGACCGGGGGAACCACCCCTGCCGGGGACGCCGGCAGCCGGCAGGAGCGACGGCCGCTGGAAGCCGTGGCCGGGTGTCAGACGGGGGCGATCTCCCGCTCCAGCCGTGCGGCCAGGCTGAGATAGCGGGCCCGGCGGGTCACCGGGACCAGGCCCCGGATGAGGATCTGCCACATCTCCGCGGTGCGGCGGGGCTGCCGGGCGACGGGTTCCCGGGAGCGGCCCACGACGCGGGTGCCGATGAAGAAGCAGACGAGGGAGTGGGCCACGACGTCGGTGTCGACCTCGGGGTGGACGTCGGACTCCTTGACCGCGCCGACGAGTCGGGCGGTGACGATGTCCGTCCACTCGGTGAACGGGTGACTGAGCGGCGGACGCGGCCGGGTGCCCCCGGTGGCGAGGCGGAGCCCGGCCCGCAGGACGGGGTCCTCGGCCGACTGGCGGGCTATGCCGAAGGTGAGGCGCATCAGCGCCTCCAGGGAGGTGTGGCCCCGGGTCTCGGTGTCCCTGGCCAGTCTGCGGCAGGTGGCGGACTGGAGCTCCAGGATCGCGTGGGCCAGGTCCTCCTTCGCCGCGAAGTGGAAGTACAGGGCTCCCTTGGTGACTTGGGCGTGTTCGACGATGTCGCTGAGACTGGTCGATTCATACCCCTGCCGGTCGAACAGATCGGCGGCGGCCGTGATGATCGTCGCGCGGGTCTGCTCGGCGCGTACCTGCCTCGCCATGGACTGAACTCCTGGGCCGAAAAGGAACGGGTCATGCTGTTTGTTTTTACCGCGTGTACACAATAACTCACCCTGCGACTGCGCTCATCACACCGGTTCACCCCGTCACACGCAGCATGTCCGGCAAATCAACTACGGGCGAGGAAAGAAAACAGCGCGTCCGGTATCTGAGTGTGGCAGGTGTGCGGGCGAAAGAGAACGGCGAGCGGTCTCAAGGGGAACTCGTCGCAACCGAAAGGGCTGTTACGGATGGCCGGGCGTCCGGTGGGCCGGGGAGGGGGGAAGGTGCGGAGCCGCCTGGCGTCCCGCGCGAGGAGGCCCGGCCGTCCGGGTGCCGCATGCCGCCCGCGCGCACCCGTGAACACCTGGGAACCCGGGGGACGTTGATCGGCGGCCGGCCGTCCGGGCGCTGCGGAGCCGGTTCCGTACCGTCCACGCGGTTCATGCACAGGGGCGTCTTTCGCCCCTGTCACCTCAGAACTCACCGTTCATCACAATGCGGCAGCATCGTCTCACTTCACGTGGCTGGTCACTTGACTACCAGTAGTAAGACGCGATTGGCTCCCGTCCCAGCGGGAGTCATCCAATCGGCGTACATGCCACGGCTCCGCCCCTGCTCACGTCCCCTGTTCTCGTCCCCTCCTCCCTCCTCCAGCTCGGCGTACAGCGAGGTCCGCTCCCTCATGAACACTCGTCCCCCGGCCCATGGTTTCCCGAGACGGCCCGTCCGCCTCACGGCCCTGGCGGCAGCCGTCGTCCTGATGGCGACCGGCTGTTCCGTCTTCGACACGGCCGACGACCCCTCGGATGCGAAGAGCGCGGGTGTGGTCGGCGACGGGATGAGCGTCGTGATGGTCACGCACGGCGGTGAGGGGGACATCTTCTGGGACCGGGTGAAGAAGGGCGCCGAGGCCGCCGCCGCGAAGGACGGCATCAACCTGACGTATGTGAGCGACGCGGACCCGGAGGGCCAGGCCGAACTCGTGCGCAACGCCGTCCGCGACAAGGTGGACGGCATCGCTCTGACGCTGGCCAAGCCGCAGGCGATGAAGGGGCCGGTGGAGGAGGCACGCAAGGCGGGGATCCCCGTCGTCGGGCTCAACTCCGGTATCGACGCCTGGAAGTCGTCGGGGCTGCTGGAGTACTTCGGTCAGGACGACGGCGTCGCGGGCCAGGCCGTGGGCAACAAGCTCAACGAGCTGAAGGCCAAGAACACCCTCTGCGTCATCCACGAGCGGGGCAATGTCGCGCTGGAGGCGCGCTGCGCCGGCATGCGGAAGACGTTCGACGGCAAGTTCGAGAACCTCTACGTGGACGGCTCCGACGAGCGCGCCGTCTCCGGCATCGTCACCGCGACGCTGCGGCAGGACCCGACCATCGACGAGGTCGTCGCCAACGGCGCGCAGTACGGCCTCCTCGCGGCCGAGGCCGCCAAGAAGGCGGACACCGGGGCGCGGGTCGCCTCCTTCGACCTCACCGAGGAGCTGGTGGACGCCGTCCGCGGCGGTGACATCCAGTTCGCCGTGGACCAGCAGCCCTATCTCCAGGGCTATCTCTCCGTGGACGCGCTGTGGTTGTACCGGACCAACGGCAACATCAGCGGCGGCGGGGTGTCGCCCGTGCTCACCGGGCCGGCGTTCGTCACGAAGACCAACGCGGCCGCGGTCGCCGAGTTCGCCGCCAACGGCACCCGGTGACGGATACATCCAGTGAGGACGTACCCAAAGATTCGGTTACGAAAGGGCCGTACGGTCACTTGCGCGGATAGCATCCTGCGCATCACCTGTGACGTACCGGACGTACGTCCTCCCTACGCGTCCGCAGCCCGTTCCCCTCCTGCACTCCGCCCGCATTTCCGATGATCCGACCGCTCTAGGACGACGATGTCTCCACGGACAGGTGCCCGGCGCCGTCTCGGCTCCATACGTCTCTCGCTGGTCCTCCTGGCACTGGTTCCCACCGTCACCCTCACCGCCATGTGGGGTGTGACGACGATCCAGATGTTCTCGGAGGGGCTGCGGCTCCGTTCCCAGACGGAGCTGAGCCGGTCGACCGGCGCGATGGGCACCGACGCGACCCTCGCGTTGCAGCGGGAGCGCAGGCTGACCGCTGTCTGGCTGGCCTCGCCGAAGGACTCCAGGGCCGCCCTCGACGCGCAGCGCGAGAAGACCGACGCCGCGGTGGCGAGACTGGTCGGACAGGCCGACGCGATCGCGGAGGCACCGGCCCGCTTGTCGGACCCGCTGTACTCGGTGCTGGGTTCGGTGGGCAGCCTGGAGTACTACCGGGACCAGGTGGACGCGCCGAGCGACATCACCGCCGAGCAGGCACTCGACCAGTACTCCTCGATCATCCAGGACCAGATCCACGCCTTCCAGCAGCTGTCACAGGTCGACGACGGCGACCTGACCTCGCAGGCCGGGCCGCTGGTCTCGCTGGAGCAGGCGGCGGAGGTGCTCTCCCAGGAGGACGCGCACCTCACCCTGGCCTGGCCGTCCGGAGAGCTCGAGGACAAGTCCTGGGCCACCTTCACGGAACTGGTCACCACCCGCCGCTGGCTGGTCGAGGCCCAGATCGTGCCGTTCCTGCGCGGCAGCACCAAGACACAGGCCGAGCAGATCCTGCAGAGCCCCGAGTGGCGGACCCTGCAGGAGGTCGAGGACGAGGTGCGCGACTCCCGTCCCACGGCCGAGAGCCGGAGCATCAGCCTGCCCGACGCGCAGAAGCGGTGGGACGCCGCTCTGGACAAGGTCACACCCCAGTACGCCGCCCTGATCGAGGAACAGACCGGCGCGCTGCTCACCCGCAGTGCCGACGAGGCCCGCGGCATGCTGCTGACCGCGGCCTCGCTCAGCGCCGGCGGACTGATCGCCCTGCTGCTCAGCGTCGGCATGTCGTGGCGGATCACCCGCTCCCTGTCCCTCAGACTGCGCGGGCTGCGACTGGCCACCCTCAGCCTGGCCGAGGAGCGACTGCCCGACGTGGTGGCGCGGCTGGAACGGGGCGAGAAGGTCGACGCCGAGTCGGCGATCACGCCCCTCGACTACGGCCACGACGAACTCGGCCAGGTCGCCCAGGCGTTCAATACGGCGCAGCGCACCGCCGTGCACACGGCGGTCGAACTCGCCGACACCCGGCGCGGTTTCCAGAAGGTCATCCTGGGCATCGCCCGCCAGAGCCAGAACCTGGTCAACCTCCAGCTCAGCAAGCTCGACCTGCTGGAACGCACGCACACCGACCCCGAGGTCCTCAAGGGACTGTACGAACTCGACTCCACGGCCAGTCAGTTGCGACGGTACGAGGAGAACCTGGTCATCATCAGCGGTGAGCGGCCCGGCCGTTCGTGGAGCGAGCCGGTCGCGCTGATCGACATCCTGCGCAGCGCCGTCGGTGAAGTCGCCGAGTACCAGCGGGTGGAGGTGCACACCGACGAGGAGGTCGCGCTGGCTCCGCCCGCGGTGGCCGACGTCATCCACCTGCTGGCCGAGCTGATCGACAACGCGACGGTGTACTCGCCCGCGCCGAGCCCGGTCGAAGTGCGCGCCGCGCTGGTGGCCAAGGGCCTCGCCGTCGAGATCGAGGACCGCGGCCTGGGCCTGCCGGAGGACGACTACGCCTCGATCAACACCCAGTTGGCCAGCCCTCCGCAGTTCGACGTGGTGGCGCTCGCCGACGACCTCCGGCTCGGCATGTTCGTGATCTCCCAGCTGGCCCACCGGCACGGCATCACCGTCACCCTGCGCCCGTCGCCGTACGGCGGGACGACCGCCATCGTGCTGATCCCGCACGCCATCGTGGTGCGGGACGCCCCGGGCGCACCCCGGGAGGCCGCACCCGCCCTCGCCGGCGCGACGAACGGGCACCGCCAGGCGGACGGCACGGACAGCACGGCCCCGGGGGCCCTCGGCGACACCGCCACCGGCGTCAGGGAAGCCACGCACGCCACGGACGCGGCGAACCCGACGCACGGGACCGACGGCACCGACCCGGCACCCGACACGAACATCGCGGACACCGGGAACACGCGGGCTCCCGGGGAAGTGCCGGCGCTGCCGTCCCGGTCCGGGGCCTCCCAACGGATCTCCGCCCGCCCGGCCGCCGCTCCCTCGTCCGCACCCCGGGCGAACGGGCTCACGCCTCTCCCCCGCAGGGTGCCGCAGACCAGCCTGGCCGCCGAACTCCGCGAGGAGGCGGTGATGCCGCCCGTCGAGGACGACGCCGCGAGCTTCACGGCGGAACACGCCGCCTCATCCCTCGCCGGCTTCCAGCGCGGCACGTCCGAGGCACGCGACGACGACGGAGACGCCCGTGCCGGTGCCGCGCCACCCGCCGCGGACGACGACGCGACGGAATCCTCCCGAGTACCCGCAGAGGTGCCGGCCCCCGCCCGAGAGCTCTCGACACCGCCCGCCGACCGCTGAACACCGAACGCCGAACGCCGAACGCCGAACGCCGAAGAAGGAACACAGTCATGACACGCCCCGTACCCGCCACTCACACCCAGCTCGATCAGCTGCTGACCGGACTCGTGGAGCGGGTCGCCGACGTGAACCAGGCCGTGGTCCTGTCCGAGGACGGGCTGGTGGTCAGCAAGTCCACCGGGTTCCTGCGCGACGACGCGGAACGTCTGGCGGCCACCGCGTCCGGGCTGATGAGTCTCAGCAAGGGCGTCAGCATGGACTTCCGCGGCGGCCCGGTGCGCCAGGCGCTCATCGAGATGGCCAACAGCTATCTGATCCTCACCTCGGCCGGGCCCGGCGCCCATCTCGTGGTGCTCACCGGCCCGGGTGCGGACGTCGGCGTGGTCGCGTACCAGATGAACATGCTGGTGAAGAAGATCGGCGAGCACCTCAGCGCGGCGCCCCGGGGCACGACAGGCCCCTCCGACTCCGGCGCATGAGGTGGCCGAAGGCGATTTCGCGGGCCGGCTCGTCCGACCGTTCACCCTGACCGGTGGCCGGACGCGGCCCAGCCGCGCCGACTTCACGCTCATCACGACGGTGACGACGGTCGAGCCCCAGCCCGTGGAGGCCGCCCGGCTCCAGCCCGAGCACACACGCATCCTGCGGCTGTGCGCGGAGCCCCTCGCGGTGGCGGAGCTCGCGGCGCGTCTCGACCTCCCGATGAGCGTGGTCGTGATCATGCTCTGCGATCTGCTGGAGGCGGGCCGGATCATCGTCCGCCCGCCGCACCACGTCACCCGCACCAAACCGGACCTGGATCTGCTGCAGAAAGTGAGGGACGGCCTTGGCCGGCTCTGACATCACCGCTCCGGCGCCCACCGAGCGTCCGGCACCCGACACGGTCAAGATCCTGATCGCCGGGGGCTTCGGCGTGGGCAAGACGACCATGGTCGGCTCGGTCAGCGAGATCGCCCCGCTGCGTACCGAGGAACCGCTGACCATGGCGGGCCTCGGCGTCGACGACCTCGAGGGCATCGAGGAGAAACGTGCCACCACCGTGGCGCTGGACTTCGGCCGGATCACCGTCTCCGACGACCTCGTGCTGTATCTGTTCGGCACGCCGGGCCAGCAGCGGTTCTGGTTCATGTGGAACGACCTGTCCCTCGGCGCGCTGGGCGCGGTGGTCCTGATCGATGTGCGCAGGCCCGAGTCCAGCTTCGCGGCGATCGACTTCTTCGAGCGCCGGGGCATCCCGTTCGTCATCGCCGTGAACGGCTTCCACGGGGAGCACCCCTACCCGGTCGAGGACATCAGGGAGTCGCTGACGCTGCCGGAGGGCGTGCCGGTGCTGCTGTGCGACGCACGGGACCGGACGTCGTCCAGGGACGTACTGATCGCCCTGCTGGACCGGCTGATCGCCGCCGCCACGCCGGCGGGGTGAGGCGTGGGTGGAACGCAGGTGGGGCGCGGCCCTCCGCGGACCGCGCCCCACCCCCTCGGGGAGGAATCGTCACCCCGGAGGAACCTTCGGCCGACGGAGCGTCCGGGGACGGCCCGTCAGACCAGCCCGGCCGACTCCAGCCAGGCCTTCGCCACGTCCAGTGGGTCCTTCTTGTCCAGCTGGACCTGGGCGTCCAGGTCCAACAGGGTCTCGGTGTCCAGCTTGGCGGAAACCTTGTTCAGGGCGTCGACACCCTCAGGGGAGAGGGCGTCCTTGTGGACCAGCGGGGTCACGTTGGCGAAACCGAAGAGGTTCTCCGGGTCCCCCAGGACGACGAACTTCTCCTTCACGATCGTCGGGTCCGTGGTGAAGATGTCCGCCGCCTGCACCTCGTTCTGGGTGAGCGCCGCCTGGGTGAGCGGGCCGCCCGCGTCCAGCGCCTTGAACGACTTGAACTCCAGCCCGTAGACGGACTTCAGGCCCTCCAGGCCCTGGCGCCGGGTCTGGAACTCGGGCGAGCCGCCGATCACCAGCTCCGGTGCGACGTCCTTGAGGTCGGCGAGGGTGGACGACGCGGTGAGCTTGTACTTCTTCGCCGTCTCGGCGTTGACGCTGACGGAGTCCTTGTCCTCGGCCGGCGACGGGTCCAGCAGCGTCAGCTTCTTGTCGAGCTTGGCCTTGGCGGCGGTGTTGACGGCGTCGGGGGACTCCTGTTCGGCCTCGGGGTCGAGGTAGGCGAGCAGGGAGCCGTTGTACTCGGGCAGAACCGTGATGGAGCCGTTCTTCATCAGACCGTAGGTCGTCTCCCGGCTGCCGATGTTGTGCTTGTAGGTGACCTTGAGGCCCTTGGCCCTGAGTGCCTCGCCGTAGATGTCGGCGAGCAGGGTGCTCTCGGCGAAGTTGTTGGAACCGACGACGACGGTGCCGGCTTCCGCCTTCTCCTCCTCGAGGGGGTTGTCGGAGGTGTCGCCGGACGAACAGCCCGCGAGCAGGGCCGTCGCGGCGGCGAGCGCGACGGCCGCCGCACCGGTGTGCCTCGTCCTGGACCAGCTGCGTTTCGCGGTAGAAGTCATCCACCGATCCAATCCAGCCGCTTCACCCTCCGTCAAGCGCGGCCGGATCACGGTTGGCACTCGGCGGGCCGTGCGCGGGGATTCTTCGCCCGGCCCTTCCGCCGCTGTCGCCTGCGCACCCCGGGTGACACCACGAATCGTCCCGCCGCCCAGAACAACACGAGCGTGACGAGCGCCAGGAACGCCACCAGGGTGGCGCCGCCGACCACCTTCTCGTAGTCGCGCTGGTAGAGCCCGTCGATGATGTACCGGCCGAGGCCGCCGAGACTGACGTACGCGGCGATGGTGGCCGTGGACACGATCTGGATGGCCGCCGAGCGCAGTCCGCTGAGGATGAGCGGCAGCGCCACCGGCACCTCGACCTGGAAGAGGATCCGTGACTCGGGCATACCCATGCCGCGTGCCGCGTCCACCGGGGAGGGGTCCACGGTGCGGACGGCCTCGTAGGTGGTCACCAGGATCGGCGGGACGGCCAGGACGACCAGCGGGATCATCACGGGCAGCAGGCCGAAGCCGATCAGCAGGACCACCAGCACCAGCAGGCCGAAACTGGGCAGGGCTCGGGCCGCGTTGGCGATGAAGGCGAGCGCGTTCCCGCCGCGGCCGGTGTGCCCGGTCAGCAGGCCGACGGGCAGGCCGATCGCGGCGGCGACGGCGAGCGCCAGCAGCGAGTACTGGAGGTGTTCGAGGAAGCGCTGCGGAATGCCGTCGTAGCCCTGCCAGTTGGCGCTGTCGCCGAAGAACGCCTGGGCGAAGCCGAAGATGTTCACAGGGCCTCGGCCTCGGCTTTCCCGAACCGCCCCGGACCCACGGTGGACCTGGTCCCGGACTGTGCGCCGCGGGGCATCCAGGGCGTGAGCAGGACCCGGAGCAGGACCAGCAGGGCGTCGCACAGGATCGCCAGTACGGCCATGGTCAGCACGGCGTTGACCGCGAGCTCGGGCCGGTCGTACTTCTGCGCGGCCGCGAGCAGGTTGCCGAGGGCGCCCTGGTTGCCGATCAGGGCGCCGACGCTGACCAGGGAGATGCTGGACGCGGTGGCGACCCGCAGGCCGGCGATGATGGCGGGCGCGGCGATCGGCAGCTGCACCTGGGTGTAGCGCCGTACGGAGCCGAAGCCCATGGCGGTGGCGGCGGCCAGGGTCTCGTCCGGTACCGAGCGCACGCCGTCGACGATCGCCGGGATCAGCACCACCAGGCTGTACAGGGCCAGCGGGATCATCACGGTGAGTTCGGTCTGGCCGGTGTAGTCGATGAGGACGACGAAGAACGCCAGTGACGGGATGGCGTACAGCACGGTCGTCAGGCCGAGCACCGGCGGGTACAGCCAGCGGAATCGGCCGCACAGCTGGGCGATGGGCAGCGCGAGCAGCAGCCCGGCCGCGACCGGGATCAGCGCCTCCCTCAGGTGCAGTCCGATCAGGCCGGTCCAGCTGTGCTGGAGGTCGCTGGGGATGGTGAAGAAGCCGCTCATCCGGCGACCTTCTCGTCGTCGGCGCGGCCGCCTCGGTGCGCGGTGCGGATGGCGTCGCCGATGGTCTGCTGGGAGACGACTCCCCGCACCCGGCCGGCGTCGTCCACCGCGACGGCCCAGCCGGTCGGGGAGAGCACGGCGCAGTCGAGTGCGACCCGCAGCGAGTCCACCCCGGGCACGAACGGGCGCCCGTACGGCAGGAGCTGGTCCGGCCGGATGTCCCCGGCGGTCAGCCGGCGCGGCTCGGACCAGCCGAGCGGGCGTCCCTCGTCGTCGGTCACCAGGAGGTGGGCGGCGTCGGCCGCGCCGATCCGCTCGGCGGTGGCGTCCGGCGGGATCACGGTGTCGGTGGCCAGTTCCAGCGCGGCGGTGGTGAGGAAGGAGAGCCGCCGGATGCCCCGGTCGGCGCCCAGGAAGTCCTCGACGAACGCGTCCGCGGGGTCGGAGAGCAGCTCGGCGGGCGGCGCGTACTGGGCGAGCCGGCCGCCCTCGCGCAGGACGGCGACCATCGTGCCGAGTTTGACCGCCTCGTCGATGTCGTGCGTGACGAAGACGATGGTCTTGCCCAGCTCCTCCTGGATCCGCAGGAGTTCGTCCTGGAGGCCCTTGCGGACCACCGGGTCGACGGCCGAGAACGGCTCGTCCATCAGCAGCACCGGCGGGTCCGCGGCAAGCGCCCGCGCCACCCCGACGCGCTGCTGCTGGCCGCCGGAGAGCTGGTACGGGTACCGCTTGGCCATGGCGGTGTCGAGGCCCACCCGCTCCATCAGCTCCGCCGCCCGTTCCCGGGCCCGCTGTTTGCCCCAGCCGAGCATGCGGGGCACGGTGGCGATGTTGTCGACGATGGTGCGGTGCTGGAACAGTCCGGCGTTCTGGATGACGTATCCCATGGACCGGCGCAGGGTGGTGACCGGTTGCCGCTGGATGTCCGCACCGTCGAGCAGGATCGTTCCCTCGGTGGGTTCGACCATGCGGTTGATCATGCGCAGGGTGGTCGTCTTGCCGCAGCCCGACGGTCCGACGAGGACGGTGATCGAGCGGTCGGGAATCTCCAGGGAGAGCCGGTCGACCGCCACCGTGCCGTCCGGATAGCGCTTCGTGACTGATTCGATCCGTATCAAGACGCCGGATGCCCTTCGGGTGGCTGGAAACTTCTGGCCGAGACGGCCTCGGGGTCTGCCGCCGGTCGAGTGTAGACGGCACCTCCGACAGCGCCCGGAGAACGGGTTGTCCGCGCCTCCCCTGCCTCCGTGCCTCTCGCCTGCCGCACGGCCGGTCGGGCCGCCCCGACCGTCCCGGCCGCCCGACCGGGACGCCCCACGCCGCCTGCCCCGCGCCCACCACGGGAAACCTCACGTGAACCCGCTGTTCGAAACACCTCCGGGGCCGGGTGCCTCAGTAGGAGCGGGTGGAGAAAGTGCGACTGCTCGTCGTGGACGACGATCCACCGACAGCCGACCTGGTGGCGACCGTTGCCCGGTACGAGGGCTGGGAGGCCGTCACCGCCCACTCCGGTGAGGAGGCGCTGCGTCGGGCCGCCGCGTTCCGGCCGGACGTCGTGGTGCTCGACATCATGCCGCCCGACGTCGACGGCTTCGGCGTGCTGGACCGGCTGCGGGCCGAAGCCGCCCGGATGGGCGCGCTGCTGGACGACCTGCTGCTGCTCGCCCGGCTGGACGCGGCGGAGGCGGGCACCCCGCCGCGCACGGCGGCGACATCGAGCTGAGCACCGGCGGGCCGGGGCCGACGGTCTTCACCGTGCGGCTCCCGCTCGACGGGCAGGGTGCCACGGACCGTCGAGGACACCACGACGCCCCGCCGGCCGGTGGGTCGGGCGGGTATCCCGCACGGACGCACAGACACACGGACACGGAGACACGGAGACACCGAGACACCGAAGGGCCGCCGGGGACCATGAGTCCCCGGCGGCCCTTCGGCGTCGGCACGGTGTGCGGGTCAGCCCTCGGCGGACCGCAGCTTCAGCGAGATGCTGTTGATGCAGTACCGCTGGTCCGTGGGTGTCGCATACCCCTCACCCTCGAACACGTGTCCGAGATGTGAGCCGCAGCGGGAACAGCGCACCTCGGTGCGCACCATGCCGTGCGACCGGTCCTCGATCAGTTCGACCGCTTCGGAGTCCCGCGGGTCGTAGAACGAGGGCCAGCCGCAGTGCGACTCGAACTTGGTCTTCGAGGTGAACAGTTCGGCACCGCAGGCACGGCACGCGTACACGCCCTCGGCCTTGGTGTCGGTGTACTCACCGGTGAAGGCCGGCTCCGTGGCCGCCTGGCGCAGCACGGCGTACTCGGACGGCGACAGTTCCGCGCGCCACTGCTCGTCCGGCTTCTCCACGTCGTACGACATGAGCCTCCAGCCTTTCCACTTCTTCTTGCCGCTTCTCTTACGTCTTCGGCGTTCCCGCGTCGGCGCTCCCGCGTCGGCGCTCCCGCGTCGACGCCGCTACTTCGACAGACGGTCCAGGATCAGCGGGCCGAGGTCGGTGACATCGCCCGCTCCCATGGTGAGAACCAGATCACCGGGCTTCGCCATTCCCGCGACGGCCTCCGGGATCTCCGTCCTGTCGTGCACCGGCGTCACGTCCGCGCCGGCCGTCCGCGCCGCGTCGATGATCAGCTCGCTGGTGACGCCGGGGATCGGGTCCTCACGGGCCGGGTAGATGTCGAGGACGACCGAGGAGTCGGCCAGGGCCAGGGCCTCGCCCATCTCCTTGCCCAGCTCCCGGGTGCGGGAGAAGAGGTGCGGCTGGAAGACGACCAGGATGCGGGCGTCGCCCGCGGCGTCGCGCATCGCCTCCAGGTCGGCGGTCATCTCGGTCGGGTGGTGCGCGTAGGAGTCGATGACCTGGACGCCCGCCGCCTCGCCCTTGAGCTGGAGGCGCCGGTTCACGCCGGTGTACGCGGCCAGCGCCGGGGCCAGTTCGGTGGCCGGGATGCCGAGCGCGGCGCCCGCGGCGAGCGCGGCCACGGCGTTGTGCGCGTAGTGGCGGCCCGGGACGGACACCGTGAAGGTGAGCGGGGTGCCCTCGAACTCGGCGGTCACCTCGCTCTTCAGACCCTGCGGGACGACCGACGTCACCCGCACGTCGGCGTCCGGCGACTCCCCGTACGTCACCGTCCGCACGGAACCGGCCCCGGCGGCGGAGCCCGCCGCGTCGCGCAGACGCCGGGTCAGCTCCCGCGCGCCCTCGTGGTCCGCCGAGATCACCAGCGTGCCACCGGGCACGACCCGGTCGACGAACGTCTCGAAGGACTCGTGGATCTCCTCCATGGACGCGTAGTTGGCGTGGTGGTCCAGCTCCACGTTGAGGATGATCGCCACCTCGGGCGCGTACTTGTGGAAGCTGCGGTCGGACTCGTCCGCCTCGGCGACGAAGATCTCGCCGTCACCGTGCAGCGCGTTGGAACCCGGCACGTCCAGGTCGCCGCCGATGGCGTACGACGGCCGGCGGCCCAGCTCGGTCAGGGAGACGGCCAGCATCGAGGTGGTCGTGGTCTTGCCGTGGGTGCCGGCCACCGCGATCGGGCGCAGGCCGTTCATGAGGGCGGCCAGCGCGTCGGAGCGGTGGACCACGGGCACGCCCAGTTCGGCCGCGCGGACCAGCTCCGGGTTGTCCTCGCGGATCGCCGACGACACGACCACACAGCTCGCGTCGTCGGCCAGGTGACCGGCGGCGTGCCCGATGTGCACGGTGGCACCCAGCGCGCGCAGCGCCTCGGCGGTGGCGGACTCCCTGGCATCGCTGCCGGCCACCTCGGCGCCGCGCTGCGCGAGGATCTTCGCGATGCCCGACATCCCGGCGCCGCCGATGCCGATGAAGTGCGGTCGGTCCATGGCGGTAGGAAGGCCGGGTGCCATGCGTGTTTCTCCCCAGTGGTGACGAGTGGTACGGATCGTACGAGTAGTGCGGGTCGTACGAGTGGTGCGACGAGCGGGACGAAGGTCCCCGCGCCCTCGTGCGAAGGCGCCGCCCCAGCCTATGTCTTGCTGTGCGAGAACAGTTTCAGCACCGGGACTCCCACCTTGTGCCGGGCCCGGGAGGCCCAGTCACGGTGGAAGAACTCCTCCACGTAGTGCGGATCGGTGAGCACGATCACCTCGTCGGCCCCGGCCTCCTGGACCATCGCTCTCAGGGCGTCCAGCGGGTGGTCCTCGATCAGCCGGCCCTCGGCCGCGTGACCGGCTGTGTGCAGGGCCTGCAGGGACACCTCCAGGGCCCGCTCCCCCATGGTCTTGGCCTCCTCGCCCTCGGGAGTCTCCCCCTCGCGGACGGCGTCGTCGAGCTCGCCGAGGGCCACGTCGTCGATGGCCCGCAACAGCCGGTCCGCCTGCTCTCCGCGCGGCTGGAGCAGCACCTGGAAGGTGACCTGTTCGTCGCCGTGCAAGGTGGTGACGAAGTCCACGTCGGCGGACGTCAGGGCCTTCTCGATCATCAGTACGCTGGTGAACACCAGGCGCCCCTTCTCCTCGGAGGGCCACGGGCCCTCTTCCCCGTGGGCCGAGCCAGGCCCTGCGGAAACCATCCTGCCCCGTGTTCGCACGGGCACTGCCGGATTCAGTCTGCCCCTCACGGCATCAAGCGGAACAGAACATTCCGCCGATTACCGGACCAGCGGTAACCATCGAACCCGTTTCCGTATATTTCCGGTCACGTGGCCCGACCGCTTCCGGCCACGCCCGGTCCCCTCCGGCCACACCGGGGTCAGGACCGCGCGTACCGCGTGAAGAGAAAGCCGTCCTCCTCCAGCATCGACTTCAGCGTGAAACGCCGCGGAAGTGTCACAGAGGGCCCCCCGGCGATGCGCTGAGCGTCACCCGCGGTGAGCATCGGGGCGACGGTCAGACAGAGTTCGTCCAGCACCCCGGCCGCCACCAGCTGTCCCAGCAGTCGCGGACCGCCCTCGGTCAGCAGCCGGGTGTACCCCCGCTCCGCGAGGGCCCGGACCGCACGCCCCGGGTCCACCCCCGCCCCCTCCCCGGCGATCACGACCCGGGCCCCGGCCGCCTCGGCTGCCGCGACCCCGGCCGGGGGTGCGGCGGAGCCGGTCAGGACCAGGGTGGGCACCGGCGGGGAGGTGAACAGCGGCAGGGAGAAGTCCAGGTCCAGGCTCGCGGACACGACCGCGATCGCCGCGGCCGGCCCCTGCCCGGCCGCCTCCCGCGCCGCCGCGAAGCCGGCACGCACGCGGGCCGGCCGGTAGCCCTCCTGCCGAACCGTCTCCGCACCGACGAGCACGACGTCCGCCAGCGCCCGCAGCGTGCCGAAGATCCGCATGTCGGCGGGGCAGGAGATGGGCTGCGAGCGGCCTTCGTGCTGGGCGGCACCGTCGAGCGTGGACACCATGTTGGCTCGCAGCCACGGCACCCGGCCCTCACCCGGCCCCGAGCCTGCCCCTGCTCCTGCCCCTGCCTCCGCCTCCGCCTCCGGGTAGGCGTACGCGGCCGCCAGCTCGGCCAGGCTCCACTCCCGGCCGTTTCCGTCCTCGCCTCCACCGCTCCCACCGCCTCCAGGGCCACCACGGCCGCCTCCGGAGGTACCGGGCCTCCCGCCGGGAGCTGCTGTTTCGTCGGTCACAGGGAACAGGCGTCGCATGACGTGCAGTGTTCCACGCCCCGTAGTATGAGGAAGCGTGTCGTCCTCCTCCCCCGCCTCCCGGCCCGGTGCCACGGCCGAAGCGGCCCCGCTGTCCCTGTGCGCCCGTGAGCCGCATGTCCCCGCGGACCGGCTCGTCGCCGAGATGGTGCCGCCGCCGCGGTTCGACGCGGTCCGCTTCGGCACGTACATACCGGACCCGAACCAGCCCAGCCAGACCGAGGCCGTGCGCGTCCTCGAAGGCTTCGCGGCGGGTCTCGGCGGACCCGGGGCCGGCGGTTCCGGCAAGCGCAGGCTGTTCGGCTTCGGCAAGGCGGCGAAGCCCGCCCCGGCCGGCCCCCGCGGTGTCTACCTCGACGGCGGGTACGGCGTCGGGAAGACCCACCTGCTGGCCTCCCTCTGGCACGCCACCCCGGCCGAGCCCGCGCTGAAGGCGTTCGGCACCTTCGTGGAACTGACCAACCTGGTCGGCGCCCTCGGCTTCCAGCAGACGGTGCGGACCCTCTCCGGCCACCGGCTCCTGTGCATCGACGAGTTCGAGCTGGACGACCCCGGCGACACCGTGCTCGTCTCCACCCTGCTCGGCAAGCTGGTCGAGGCGGGCGTCGCGCTCGCCGCCACCTCCAACACACTGCCGGGCAAGCTCGGCGAGGGCCGGTTCGCCTCGGCCGACTTCCTGCGCGAGATCCAGGGCCTGTCGGCCCACTTCCGCGCCCTGCGCATCGACGGCGAGGACTACCGCCACCGCGGCCTGCCGAAGGCACCGCCGCCGTACACCGACGAGCTGGTGTCCAAGACGGCGTACGCCACCGAGGGCGCCTCCCTGGACGGCTTCGCGGACCTGCTGGACCACCTCGCGAAGGTGCACCCCAGCCGGTACGGCGCCCTGACCGACGGACTCTCCGCCGTGTGCCTCACCGACGTCCGGCCGGTACCGGACCAGTCGACGGCACTGCGTCTCGTCGTCCTCGCCGACCGGCTCTACGACCGCGAGGTGCCCGTACTCGCCTCGGGACTGCCGTTCGACCAGCTGTTCAGCGAGGAGATGCTGGAGGGCGGCTACCGGAAGAAGTACTTCCGGGCCATCTCCCGCCTCACCGCCCTGGCCCGGGACGCGGGCCGGCTCACGGGGACGCCGTAGCCACTTCCTCCCTGCCGGCCGCGTGGCCCCTCACCCATGGCCCCGGCCGGGGCGGCGGGCATATCGTGACAGGAGTGACCGTAAGCACGTGAAGCAGACCTCTGACGGGAGGTCGTCATGGTCCAGGAACTGCTCACCGCGGCCGTCGCCACCGGCGCCGCGGGCGTCGTCTATCTCACCGCGGCGGCGCGGGTCGTCAAGCAGTACGAACGAGGGGTGGTCTTCCGCCTCGGCCGGCTGCGCGGCCAGGAACGTCAGCCCGGGTTCACGATGATCGTTCCGTTCGCGGAGCGGCTGCACAAGGTCAATCTGCAGATCGTCACGATGCCGGTGCCCGCACAGGAGGGCATCACCCGGGACAACGTGACGGTGCGGGTCGACGCGGTGGTGTATTTCAAGGTCGTCGACGCGGCCGCGGCGCTCGTGAACGTCGAGGACTACCGGTTCGCGGTCTCCCAGATGGCGCAGACCTCGCTGCGTTCGATCATCGGCAAGAGCGACCTCGACGACCTGCTGTCCAACCGGGAGATGCTGAACCAGGGCCTGGAGCTGATGATCGACAGCCCCGCGGTCGGCTGGGGTGTGCAGATCGACCGCGTCGAGATCAAGGACGTCTCCCTGCCCGACACCATGAAGCGGTCCATGGCCCGCCAGGCGGAGGCCGACCGTGAGCGCCGCGCCAGGATCATCAACGCCGACGCCGAACTCCAGGCGTCGAAAAAGCTCGCCGAAGCGGCGCAGCAAATGGCGGACACGCCCTCCGCGTTGCAACTGCGGCTGCTTCAGACCATTGTGGCGGTCGCGGCCGAGAAGAACTCCACCCTGGTGCTGCCCTTCCCCGTCGAACTGCTGCGCTTCCTGGAGCGGGCCGCCCAGCCACCGACGCAACAGGAACGCGCCCTCGAGGAACCCGGACCGCCGGCCGAGCGGGACGAGGGCCTCACCGGAAACGTGGACGGGGGCAAGGACGGGAACCGGCCCCCGGAAACCGATCGTCCGGTCCCGGACTTCGGGCGCCTGGCCACGGACACGGACACGGACCTCGGTACCGCCCCCCGCGCCCGCACCGACTCCGGCCCCGGACGTGCGACGTGAGACGCGTGACGTGCGACGTGCGACGTGCGACGTGAGACGTGAGACGCGTGATGTGAGACCGCCCACGGGCAGACGCGTGACACATGCTCCGTGCGTGGTTCCCGTGACTCACGGCAGGTGATAGACACGGCGGGACCACAGTTCCTGTCCGCCAGCAGGAAGGTTCCCCCATGTCAGAAACAGGCACGCCGGAAACAGGGTCCGACACCGGATTCCTGTCCTCGACACGCCGCCAGTTACTCGCCCGTTCCGGCGCTCTGGGCATCGGCATCGCGTTCTCCGGCGCCCTCTCCGAACTCTTCACTCCCGCTGCCGCCGCCGCGCAGCACCTCGGTCATCACGACTACGGCCCCCTCGTCCCCGACCCCGACGGACTGCTCGACCTGCCGAAAGGTTTCCGCTACCGGGTGCTGTCACGCGAGGGCGACGCACTGCGCTCCGGCGAGGGTCCCGTCCCCTCCAACCATGACGGCATGGCCGCCTTCGCGGGCGGGCAGGGCCGCGTCCATCTGGTCCGCAACCACGAGAACCGCGCCAACGGCAGAATCCCGGTCCCGGTGGTCAAGGACCTGACCTACGACCCGGAGGGCAAGGGCGGCTGCACGTCGCTGACCCTGGACTCCCGCGGCCGGGTGCGCTCGGAGCGGGTCGCGATCGCCGGTACGGCCGTCAACTGCGCGGGCGGCACGACCCCCTGGGGTACCTGGCTGACCTGCGAGGAGACCGAGGACAAGGCGGGCACCAACGGCTACACCAAGGACCACGGTTTCATCTTCGAGGTCGACGGCGCCGATCCGCGCCGCACGGGCGCCGTACCGCTGACCGCGATGGGCCGCTTCCAGCACGAGGCGATCGCGGTCGACCCGAAGCGGGGCGTCGTCTACGAGACGGAGGACGCCTTCGAACGGCCCTTCGGCCTCTTCTACCGGTTCCTGCCCGACAAACCGCTGGGCGGCACCGGCTCGCTGCGCGCGGGCGGCCGGCTCCAGGCGATGCGGGTGCCCGGGGTGCCGGACCTTTCCTCGGTCCAGGAGACGGGCGCCCGGTTCGACGGCATCGAGTGGGTGGACGTACCGGACCCGCTGGCCACCGGGACACCCATCCGTTTCCAGGACTTCGGCAGCGGCGGCGTCACGCACGCGCAGAAGCTGGAGGGCTGCTACTGGGGCGGGCGGTCGGCGTACTTCGTGTCGTCCTTCGCTCGCAGTGCGGAGGGGTCGGCCGGCGACCACTACGGGCAGATCTGGCGCTACGACCCGGACCGGCGCCGGCTGACGCTGGTGATCGTCTTCGGTCCGGACACCGACGTACAGCTTCCCGGCGAGTCACCGGACAACATCTGCCTCGCCCCCAGCGGCGGCCTGATGGTCTGCGAGGACGGCGGCGGCGCGCAGCACGTCTACGGTGTCACCCGACGCGGCGAGGTGTACGAGGTGGCCCGCAACCGGCAGAACCGGGGCACTCCCGAGGACCCGGACTTCGGCGAATTCGCCGGGGTCGCGTTCTCCCCCGACGGCCGGACGATGTACGTCAACTGCTACGACCCCGGGACGACGTTCGCGGTCACGGGGCCCTGGCGGCGATAACGGCACGGGGCCGGCCGGAGCAGGGTGCGCCCCCGGCCGGCCCGGCGGTCCGTACGCGGCTCAGGCGGCCACCAGCAGGTCGTCCATCTGTCCGATCGACTGCCGCAGCCCCTCGACCATGCCCATCTCGGCCAGCTGCTCCATCTGCTCCCGGGTGTCGAAGACCGAGCGCAGTTCCATCCTGGTCCCGCCCTCGCCTCCGCCCTCGCGCTCGCTGAGCGTCATCCGCACCGTCGTGGTCGGCATCTCGGGGTTCGGTTTGCCGTCCGGGCCGGAGAAGCCGTCGGTGAATTCGAGGGCGGTGGGCGGCGTGACCGTCGCGATCCGCCACCAGCCGCCGAACTTCTCGCCCTCCGGGCCGGTCATGAAGTACGTGACCTCCCCGCCCGGGGTGAGGTCGTGCTCCTCCACGGTCGCCGGGTAGGTCGGCGGCCCCCACCAGCGCTCCAGCTGTCGCGGGTCGGCCCACAGCCGCCACACCCTCTCGACCGGTGCGGCGAAGTCCGCGATCACGGTGAGGGTCAGCCGGTCGAGATCCTTTTCCACGCTCGTGACAGTCATCGGTCCCGCCCTTCCGTCGTTTCCTTGCCGCCGGACCCGGAGTCGGGTCCGGCATCGGTTCCGGCACCGGACCCGGCATTGGTTCCGGCATCGGTTCCGGCGTCGTCCGCCAGCAGACCGGACATCCGGTCCACGCGCGCCCGCCAAGCCGTCTCCAGCTCGTCGAGGGCCTGGCGGGCCCTGCCCATCGCGTCGCGATCGGTACGCACGAGCTGCTCCCGGCCGCGGCGCCGCTTGGTGACCAGACCGGCCCGCTCCAGCACCGTGACGTGTTTCTGCACCGCGGCGAAGCTCATCGGGTACGCCTCGGCCAGACGTGACACGGACGGCTCACCCCGCGCACAACGACGGAGTATGTCGCGACGCGTCGCGTCGGCCAGGGCGTGGAACAGCCGGTCCACGGTCTCGTCGGTCAATCCATCTACAACCATTTGGTTGTACGTTAGCCCCGTGCGTCCCGCGCCGCAAGCGGAGGGCGGGAAAGCGCCACACCAGGACCCCGCCACCCGGGTGACACCGCACCACGCCGGCCCGCGAACAAGGATGAATGGCATGAGATCACCCATATCTTCATATAGTGATCACATCAGTACGCCGAGCAGCAGCCGTCTGCGCCCTCACCCTCGCGCTCGCCGCCTGCGCCGCCCCCCACTCCCCACCGCGGCCACGCCCCACCCCCTCCGCCACCCCCGCGACACCGGCCCCGCGCCTGCCCACCCTGGCTCCGGGACCGGCCGGTCTGACCCCGGTCTTCGAGAACGCCCCCCGAAGCGCCGGGAAGACCGTCGCCCTCACCTTCGACGCCGACATGACCGCCGATCAGGGCCCGCGTGCGGCGGCGGGCGAGCGCTTCGACCATCCCCGGCTGATCGCCACCCTGCGCACGCTGAAGGTGCCGTCCACCGTGTTCATAACGGGGCGCTGGGCCGAGGAGTACCCGGACCAGGCCCGTTCCATCGGCCGGGACCCGCTCTTCGAGGTCGCCAACCACTCGTACAGCCACTACGCGTTCACGGACGACTGCTACGGCCTGCCGACCGTCGGCCGGGACCGGATGCGCGCGGACGTGGAACGGGCCTACACGGCCTTCCGCGAGGTGGGGGTGGCGCACCCGATGCCGTACTTCCGCTTCCCCGGCGGCTGCTACGACCGCGAGGCGCTGAAGGCACTCGTCCCGGCCGGTGTCACCGCCGTGCAGTGGGACGTGGTCGGCGGCGACGCCTTCGCCACGGACGCCGACGCGGTGGCCCGGCAGGTCCTGGACGGAGTGCGCCCGGGTTCCGTCGTCGTCCTGCACTGCACCCGCAGCGCGGCCCCGGCGACCGAGCGCGCGGTACGGACGATCGTCCCGGAGCTGCGGCGCCAGGGCTACCGCTTCGCGAAGGTCTCCGATCTGATCGCGACCGTGCCGACGGCACCGCTGCCGGGCTGACGGAACCGGGCCCCGGCACTCCGCCGGACGCGGTCCTACCCTGGAGGCATGACCGACACCGACACCGACACCGACACCGGGACCGACACGGACTACTGCCTGATCGACCCGGCCGGGCCGCCCCGGGCCGAGGGACCTCCGTACGCGGAGTGCGTGCTGTGCCGGGAGCCCACGGAGTACCCGGAGTCGTACAAGGGGATCACCATGTGTCCGGCCTGTGAGTGGCAGGAGGCACAGCGCACGGCCTGCTCGGGCTGACGTAAGCGCGGCACGGCTTGGCAGACTGTCGGGGTGAACAACGATCAGACCGTTGACCGGACATCCGCCGCCGCGAGCCCCTTCCGCTCCGAGCCCGGCGCCCGCGACGAGGCCCCCCAGTTCGTGCTGCCCCTGGTGGCGCGCATCGAGAAGTCGGCGCCCCCGGCCCGCACGGACGCGCTGGAGACGGCGGCCCGCGCGGTGCTGACGATCCTGGCGGACGAGCGGTCGGTGGGCGAGGGCGAGTGGGCGCGGGTGATGCGCGACTGGCAGGACGCCCGCATCCGCAAGGTGGTACGCAGGGCCCGCGGCGCGGAGTGGCGCCGCGCGGAGGCCCTGCCCGGCATCACGGTCACCGGCATGTCGGCACAGGTCCGTGTCTTCCCGCCCGTCCCACTGGACGGCTGGCCCAAGGACCTGGCCCGTCTCCAGGTCTCCGGCACCGACCTGGACGATCCGGAGCCCCCGCCCCCGGCCGATCCCACGGCCCCCGTCCTCTGGTTGAACCCCGACCTCGGCATGTCGGCCGGCAAGACGATGGCCCAGGCGGGCCACGGCGCCCAACTGGCCTGGTGGGAACTGTCGGACGAGGAACGCACGGCCTGGCGGAAGGCCGGCTTCCCGCTCACCGTCCGCACTGCGGATCCGTCCCGCTGGGGCGGGTTGACGACCAGTGGCCTCCCCACGGTCCACGACGCGGGCTTCACCGAGATCGCGCCCGGCTCCTGCACGGTGGTGGCGGACCACCCGTCGCTGCGGCGCGGGAGCGGAGCCTGCCCCCCTCTTCCCTGAGGGGGCACTGTCATGGTTCGGCCATGGCCAATACCACCTCATCCGTATACCAGGCGCGCTACGGCTGGGACCTCAGGACCACGGGGGTCTTGGCCGTCTGTGCCGTCTTCAATGGGGGTCGAGACTCGCGAGGGCATGACGGATGGCCGCCAGAGCCTCCTCGTTCGAGGCACCGAGCTGTCCGGCGGCAGCCGCGTATGTGCGTGCGTGTTCCGCGAGCCTCGCCTTGCTGTCGGTGGCGGCCGCCGGGGCGATGACCTGGGTACCGGAACCTCGGCGGGTCCTGACGAGGCCCGCGCTCTCCAGTTCGCGGTAGGCCCGGACCACGGTGTTGTTGGCCAGCCCGAGGTCGGAGGCCAGCTGGCGCACGGACGGCAACCTGTCTCCCTGACGCAGTCGGCCGACGGAGATCAGATCGGCCAGCTGCGCGCGGACTTGCTCGTAGGGCGGGACCGGGGACGCGTGATGCACGCGGATGGCCTGCGGTGTCACGGCCGAGCCTTGACGTAGGCCTGCGGCAGCAGCAGGACGCACAGGCAGTGACACGCGGTCAGGGCGGAGGTGAGGGCGGTGAGAGCCAGCCCCCACAGAGCCGCGTCCTTCACCCCGCCCCCGCAGGACAGGCTCAGCACCACGACGCCCATCGTCGAGGAGACGGCGAAGAGAGGAGCGCTCACCACCATTCCCCAGGCACCGATCGCCGCCCGGACTCCGGCGCGGCGTTGATCGTCACTTCGGGACTGCACGGTGATACGGCGCACGAGCACCGCGCAGGCAACGGTACCGACGGTGAGACCACCGAGAATCGGCCAGGCGTAGTACGGGCCGGGCCAGGGCGAGAGCAGTTGCGTACCCGCCGGGCAGGTGACCACCACAGCACGGCGTGCGCGGCCGTCAGCATCCGTCGAGGCCGTCGCGGCCGCGACGATCAGGAGGCCGGTCAAGACGACGGCCTGCCCCATCAACGCAGCGGTCAGGGCACGGGGGGCGTGGTCCCGGATTCGGCGCGGTGTCACATCAGCCACTCGTACCCAGCCCTGACTCGGACGGGCGATCACATCGGATGCGTACACGCCGAGCATGACGAACAGGCCGAAGACGGAAAACCCGTACAGCAGATCCACATCGGGCTCAGGACTGTAGGAGACCAGCGCGTTGACAGCCACACCGGTCGCCGCACCGGCCCATCGCACGGGAGTCTCGAGCCCTTCCCGCCACGTGACTTCCTTTCCCGCGGCAGCAGACATGCCGGCGTCTCCCCCTCTCGCAAGGTGTATCAACCAATTGACACAATCGCTTAGGGGAATGAACTGTGTCAAGGGGTCGACACAGTTGGCCGGAGTACCAGTCATCGCCGCACGGCGCCCTCCGCCGGACCGCGTGAAGCTCAAATGTTCCTCTGAAGGCGACCCGGGCCGGGTTCGGAGGCGTCGTTCGGGGTCATACCCCCGTCACGTCCGCACGGGCGTCCGGCGGGGGCCGACAAGGTGGCCGGTGGAGGAGGGGGAGAGCACATGGAGCGACTCGGGACGGGGATCGGGTGGCGGCCGGAGATCGCCGGGGACATCGAGCGGATGCCGGGGATCGACTGGGTCGAGGTGGTGGCCGAGAACGTGTGTCCCGGGCATGTCCCCCAGTCGCTGCTGCGACTGCGCGAGCGCGGGGTGACCGTCGTGCCGCACGGGGTCGCGCTCGGGCTCGGCGGGGCCGAACGGCCGGACGCGGGGCGGCTGGAGGCGCTCGCCGAGCGGGCCACGGCGCTCCGGGCGCCGCTGGTCACCGAGCACATCGCGTTCGTACGGGCGGGTGGGCCGCTCAGCGTCTCCCCCCGGCTCGAGGCCGGTCACCTGCTGCCGGTGCCGCGCACCAGGGACGCGCTCGACGTGCTGTGCGAGAACGTCCGGATCGCCCAGGACGCCCTGCCCGTACCGCTCGCCGTGGAGAACATCGCGGCGCTGTTCTCCTGGCCCGGTGAGGAGATGTCCGAGGGCCAGTTCCTGTACGACCTGGCCGACCGCACCGGCGTACGGCTGCTCATCGACGTGGCCAATCTGCACACCAACCACGTCAACCGCGGCGAGGACCCGGCGAAGGCGCTCGCCGAACTGCCCCTGGAGGCCATCGCGTACGTCCATGTCGCGGGCGGCGTCGAGCGGGACGGTGTCTGGCACGACAGCCACGCCCACCCCGTGCCCCGGCCGGTACTGGACATCCTCACCGACCTCGCCTCCCGGGTCTCCCCTCCCGGCGTACTCCTGGAACGGGACGAGAACTTCCCCGAACCGGGCGAGCTGGAGCGGGAGCTGACGTCCATTCGGGATGCGGTGGAGAAGGGGGCGGCCGCGCGGAGCACGGCACAGGCGAAGAGCTCCGGCTCCCCTTCCCACTCCGACTCCGGCTCCGGCTCCGGCTCCGGCTCCGGCTCCGTAAGGGAATCCGGCTCCTGCGAGCCCGCGCGGCAGCGGGTCGCGCTCGCCCAGGCGGCGGTGCTGTCCTCGCTGGTCGCCGGGACGCCCGTGCCCGAGGGGTTCGACCGGGTGCGGATGGCCGTGCAGGCGCGGGCGCTCGCCGCGAAGCGGGCGGATGTCGTCGCCAAGGTGGCGCCCGAGTTGCCGGTGATGCTCGGCCGGCGCTACCGGGCGGTCTTTCTCGCCCATGCGCAGAAGTGGCCGATGACCGGGGGGTACCGGCAGGACGCCCTGGACTTCGTCGAGCAGTTGCTGCTCGCCTCCGGGCAGCGGGAACGGCAGGACGAGCAGGTGCCCCTGCGGGAGTTGCGGGAGTGGTGGCTCGAGCGGTCCGGGCCGGTGCCGCGGTCGCGCCGGCCCGTGGTGCGGCTGGCGCGCGCCACGCGGCGGGTGCTGCTGCGGCGTTGAGGCCGGAGCACGCGCGTCGGAACGGGGCCCGTCTCCGGCACCCGGCACCCGGCACCCGGCACCTGGCACCTGGCCGGTCAAACGGAACATCACATGCAGACAACACTCCGTCCGGATGGTGAACAGGGCATGGTGCTTCCGGGACCGTGTCGTTTACAAACAAGTCATGCTCTGGGTGCTCCTCCTGCTCGTCTCATGGGCTGTCGCCGGCGTCGCGTGCACACGGTTGTGCCTGGCCGCCGTCCGCGCGGCGGCCGTCCACGACGTGGGTACGGCCGATGGCGGGGGGCATGATCTGACGCTGTACGAGACGGCGTTCCTGTCCGGCGGCCCTCGGCGGGTCGCGGATGTCACCCTGGTCGCGATGGCGCGTCAGCACCGGCTGCTGCTGGCCCGCACCGGCTGGGCGACCGTGGTCGATCCGCTCGGGCGGGACGACATGGAGCGGTCGGTGATAGGGGTCATCGGGCCGGAGGGCCAGTCCCCCATCGCCCCGGTGCGGGCCGCCGCGGCGGCGACGGACGCGGTGCGCGGCCTCGCCGACCGGCTGGAGCGGGCCGGGCTGGCCGTGCCCGACGGCGCGGCCACGACGATCACCGACGGCACACGGCGGGTACGGATCGCCGCGCTGGCCGTGGCCGGACTGGGCGCCACCGCGCTGCTGTTGCCGGCCGCGTCGTACCTGCCGCGCCATCTGGTCGCCCTGTGGTTCGCACTGCCGCTGACGCTGACCCTGAGCTGCCTGGTCATCGCGCGGATAGAGGTCCCCCCGTACGCCCTGTGGGCCTCTCCGGCCGGTCGGCGTCTGCTGGGCCCCCTGCCCAGGGCCGGAGCGCGCGTCACCGCCGCCGGCGACGACCGTACGTACCTCACGTCGGTGGCCGTGCACGGCATCCGCGCGGTCGGCGAGCCGGATCTGCGTGCGGCCTTCGCGCACCACGAGCACCGCGAACACCGCCCGGGTCACGCTCCGGGGCACCGTCCGGGCGACGCCTCCGGCCGTCACCGCACGGAGGGCGACCCCGGTTCCGACCCCGGTTGCGGGGGCGCACGGGAGCACTGACGGCGACACCCGCCGACGGTGCTTGCCCCGCCCCGCCCGCCGGACGAAGCATCCCTCGGGTCGACCGCCTCGGTCGCCGTGCACCGGGGGAACACGACGAGAACTGCCGTCGTCCACGCGGCCGCCGGGTCCTTGCTGCTCACTATCCTGGCCGTCGCGCCGGCCGGCAGCTCCACCGCCGCACCGGATGCCACCGCCGCCCGGAGCCGGAAGCGCGTGCGGTCGCGTCGGCAGGGAAGGCGGCGCCCGCCCGGCCGACTGCCTGATCGAACTCGACCAGATCAGGCTCGACCAGACCTGATCAGGCCTGGTCGATCCTGATCGGGCCCGCCCCGTTCGAGAACAGGCGGGCCCGGTCACCGTCACACTCGCTCAGGCGAGGCCCGCGACGAGTTCCGCGATGTCCTTGCGGCGGCCCGTGTAGAACGGGATCTCCTCACGGACGTGCATCCGCGCCTCGGAGCCGCGCAGGTGCCGCATGAGGTCGACGATGCGGTACAGCTCGTCGGCCTCGAAGGCGAGGACCCACTCGTAGTCGCCGAGCGAGAACGAGGGGACCGTGTTGGCGCGCACGTCGGGGAAGCCGCGGGCCATCTTGCCGTGGTCGGCGAGCATGCGGCGGCGGTCCTCGTCGGGCAGCAGGTACCAGTCGTAGGAGCGCACGAAGGGGTACACGCTCACGTACGCGCGGGGCTCCTCGTCGGCGAGGAACGCCGGGATGTGCGAGCGGTTGAACTCGGCGGGCCGGTGCAGCGCCATGTTCGACCACACCGGCTCGAGGGCCCGGCCCAGCCTGGTGCGGCGGAAGAGGTTATAAGCCTCCTGGAGCTGGTCGCTGCTCTCCGCGTGCCACCAGATCATCAGGTCGGCGTCGGCGCGCAGACCGGAGACGTCGTACGTGCCGCGAACGGTGACGTCCTTGGCGGCGAGCTGGTCGAACAGCTCCTGGACCTCGTCGGCGTACCCGGCGCGGTCCTCGGGCAGCACGTCCTTCAGCTTGAAGACGGACCAGAGGGTGTAGCGGATGACCTCGTTCAGGTCCTTGGCCAGCTTGCCCTTGTTCGGGATCCGGTCGGGTGCGGGGGTGGTGGCGTCGTCGCTCATGTCCCTTATTCTCCTGCTCCTCCGTAGAGGGTTTTCACCGGGTGGCGGTGACGTCCCGCACGTCGTGCGGGACGTCACCGTGGATCTGGTCGGCGGCGTCGTACGCGCTCGCGATGCACGCGGGGATACCGACGCCGTCGTAGGCCGCGCCGCACACGGCCAGACCCGGGAGGGCGGCGAGGTGCTCGCGGACGCGGGCCACGCGCGCGTGGTGGCCGACGGGGTACTGGGGCAGGCCGTCCTGCCAGCGGGTGACGCGGGTGGCGACCGGGGTGGCGTCCAGGCCGGTGGCGGCCTTCAGGTCCTGCCGGGAGACCTCCACGAGGCCGGCGTCGTCGCGGTCGAGGATCTCCGTCTCGCCGTGCCGGCCGACGGAGGTGCGCAGGATGGTGAGGTCCGGGTTCTCCTCGTCGATCCAGCCCCATTTGCGTGAGGCGAAGGTGGCCGCCTTGATGGTGCGGCCGTCGACCGGCGGCACCAGGAATCCGCTGCCCGCGGGGAGATCGGTCTCCGCGCGGCGGTAGGCGAGCGTGATGAGCGCCATGGAGGCGTACTCGACGCCGGCCAGCTCGGCGGCGGCGCCGGGCGCCTCGGCGCGCAGCAGCCGAGCGGCGGCCGGGGCGGGCACGGCGACGACGACCGCGTCGGCGTACAGCTCCCGTTCTCCGGTGACGACCCGCCAGCCGCCGGCCGGCTCCCGGCGCAGTTCGGTGACCGGGGCGCCGGTGCGGATCTCCCCGCCCCGGGCCCGCACCGACTCGGCGACGGCGAGCGGAAGGGTGCCCACGCCGCCCTGGATGCCCATGAACACCGGTCCGGTCTGCTGTGCGGTGGCGGCCCCGGCCTGGATCTCGCGGACGCCCTCGGTCAGGGAGGTGTGCGTGCGCGCGGCCCGGAACAACTGGGGGACGGCGGAGCGCATCGAGATGCGGTACGCGTCGCCCGCGTACACCCCGCCCAGCAGGGGCTCGACCAGCCGGTCGACGACCTCGCGGCCGAGCCGGGCCGCCACGTACGCGCCGACGGCGATGTCGTCGCCGACCTCGGTACGGGGCAGCTCGGCGTCCTGTCCGATCCGGGCGAGGCCCTCGTCGGAGAGCACCCCGGCCAGGGCGGCGGCGGTGCCGGGGACGCCCATGACGTGCCCCTTGGGCATGGGGCGCAGGGCGCCGCGGGTCCACAGCGACGCGGTCGCGGTGGCCGGGGGCTGCAGCCGGTCGGTGAGGCCCACCTCGCGGGCGAGGGCCACCGCCTCCGGGCGGCGGGCCAGCATCGACTCGGCGCCCAGGTCCACGCGCGCGCCCGCGATCTCGCCGGGCAGCAGCTTGCCGCCGACCCGGTCCGAGGCCTCCAGCACGGTCACCCGCACCCCGCGCCCGAGCAGCCGGTGCGCCGCGGCCAGTCCGGCGATGCCGGCCCCCACGACGACGACCCGCTGCCCCGCACCCGTGTGTGATCCGCTCATGACTCCACCCTCTCAGATGCCGTCGGCGGTCCCACCAGGGCCATACGGCCCTCCCGAGTCCCTAACGTGACCTCTTCGGGACCATTCCGCGCCATCGTTCCACCGTCCTCCGGCGTCGAAGGAACGTCATTGGTCACGAACCCGGGGGGAACCCGCATGCGCACACGACGATCCGCACGGCCGGCACACGCCATGACGGGCCTACTACTGGCCACGGCCCTCGCCCTGGCCGGATGCAGCGGCGCGGGCGAGAGCGGCGGCTCCAGCGCCTCCGCCGACAAGGCCGCCGTCGCGCCGGCCGACGCCCAGGGGGGCACCGAGGAAGGGGCGAAGGGAGGGGCGGCGCGGGACGAGGCCGCCGGCAGCTCGGCAGACGGCTCGCCGGACGACTCGCCGGCGACGGCGCCGCCCGCGGACAGGGGCACCGCCACGAGCCACATCATCCGCACCGTCTCGCTGACCGTGCGGGTGAAGGACGCGCCGACGGCGCTGGCCGAGGCGCGCACGACCACCGAGAACGCGGGCGGCTACGTCGGCGACGAGAACACCCGTCAGGACGAGGAGGGACACGAGCTCACGCGCGTGGTGCTGCGCGTGCCCGTCGATAAGTACGACAAGGTGCTCGCGGACCTCGAGGGCTCCGGCAAACTCGTCGAACGCAGCGCGAAGGCGGAGGACGTCACCGACCAGGTCGTCGACGTCGAGAGCCGGATCAAGACGCAGCGGGCCAGCGTGGTCCGGATCCGCGAGCTGATGGACCAGGCCACCCGGCTCAGCGACGTGGTCACCCTGGAGGGCGAACTCAGCACCCGCCAGGCCGACCTGGAATCCCTGCTCTCCCGGCAGGCGTCCCTGAAGGACCGCGCCAGTCTGGCCACCGTCACCCTGACCCTGTCCGAGGCGCAGGTGGAGCGGAGCACCAAGGACGACGACCCGGGGTTCCTGGACGCGCTCGCGGGCGGCTGGGACGCGTTCGTGACCATGTTGCGCTGGCTGGCGGTGGCGATCGGCGCGGCGCTGCCGTTCGCGGCTCTGGCGGCCCTGCTCGCACTGCTGTGGCTGAAGGCCGTACGCCCCGGGCTGACCCGCCGCGCACAGCCGGCGCCCGCTTCCCCTCCCGTTCCCGCATCCCCTCCCGTTCCCGCGGCCCGGCCCTCGACCGCGCGTACGACGGCCCGGACTCCGGACGAGACCCCCGAGGAGGCCCCGGGGCCCGATACGAAGTGACCGGTCCCCGTAGCGTGGTCGTATGACCACGAGCACCAGCACAGGGACGAGCACGGACGCGGGTACGGGTACGGGCGGCAGCGCGGGCCCGGCCGCGAAAAAACCGGAACGCCTGGTGGTGATCGGCGGCGACGCCGCGGGGATGTCCGCGGCGTCGCAGGCGCGCCGGTTGAAGGGGCCGGACGAGCTGGAGATCGTGGCGTTCGAGCGCGGGCGCTTCACGTCCTTCTCGGCCTGCGGCATCCCCTACTGGGTGGCCGGTGACGTCGCCGGACGCGACGAGCTGATCGCCCGCACGCCCGAGGAGCACCGCGCGCGGGGCATCGGCCTGCGGATGCGCACCGAGGTCACGGAGATCGACCCCGGCCGGGGACGGGTGCGCGCGCGGGACCTCGAGTCCGGCACCGAGTCCTGGACGTCGTACGACAAGCTCGTGATCGCGACCGGCGCACGGCCGGTCCGCCCGGAACTGCCCGGCATGGACGCCGACGGTGTGCACGGGGTGCAGACCCTGGAGGACGGTCAGGCCCTGCTCGACACGCTGGCGCGCACGACCGGCCGCCGCGCGGTGGTGGTCGGGGCGGGGTACATCGGCGTGGAGATGGCCGAGGCGATGATCAAACGCGGCTACGAGGTGACCGTCGTCAACCGCGGCCGGGAACCCATGGCGACCCTCGACCCGGACATGGGACGCCTGGTGCACAAGGCGATGGAGGGCCTGGGCATCACCATGGTGAACGACGCCGGGGTCACCGGACTGCTCACCGGGGACGACGGCAGGGTCCGGGCCGTGGCCACACCGGACGCCGAGTACCCGGCGGACGTGGTGGTGCTCGGCATCGGGGTACGGCCCGAAACGGCTCTCGCGCGGGCGGCGGGACTGCCCCTGGGGGAGCACGGCGGACTGCTCACCGACCGGTCGATGCGGGTCCGCGGGTACGAGAACATCTGGGCCGGCGGCGACTGCGTGGAGGTGCTCGACCTGGTCTCCGGGCAGGAGCGGCACATCGCGCTCGGCACGCACGCCAACAAGCACGGCCAGATCATCGGCTCGAACGTCGGCGGCGACTACGCCACCTTCCCCGGCGTGGTCGGCACGGCGGTCAGCAAGGTCTGCGACTTGGAGATCGCACGCACCGGTCTGCGGGAGAAGGACGCCCACCGCGCGGGACTGCGGTTCGAGACGGTCACCATCGAGTCGACCAGCCGCGCGGGCTACTACCCGAACGCCTCGCCCATGACGGTGAAGATGCTCGCCGAACTGCGCACGGGACGCCTGCTCGGGGTCCAGATCGTCGGCCGGGAGGGCGCGGGCAAGCGCGTCGACATCGCGGCGGTCGCCCTCACCGCCGGGATGACCGTGGAGCAGATGACGATGCTGGACCTGGGCTACGCCCCGCCGTTCTCCCCCACCTGGGACCCGGTGCTGGTGGCGGCCCGCAAGGCCACCGCGAAGATCCGTGCCACGGCGGGCCGGCCGTCGCCGCGTACGTCCTGACAGCAGCCCTCCCGCGCGGTCCCGCTACGCGGTCCCGTTGATCCGTTCGATCGCCTGCCGCGCCTGCTCCGCCGGAGGCCGCGCATGGTCCGTCGCGGGCCGGGGCGGCAGGGACGACACGGAGGCACTGGTGCCGCCGGTACCGGCGAAACCGGCCGCACCGGTGCTGCCCGCCCCCGCGCTCACGGCCGCCGGCGGCTGCTCCCCCGCCGGCTTCGCGTGCGCGGCGGCGGCCCGTGCCGAGCGCAGACGGTGGCCCACCGCCTCGTCCAGTGTCACCGGCCGCTTCATCTGGGAGGCGAGCCGCCCCGCCTCCTGGCCGAGCCGGGCGACGTCCTCCCAGGAGAGGCGCACCACGAGCGTGAGTTCCGCCTCTCCGTCGGGCAGCGCCTGCATCGCAGTGGTCACTCGGTCGTTCATGGCCCGTTCCTCACGTCGGCCCCGCGGCCCCTTCCCCGCGCCGCAGGCAGTTGGGAAGGGATACGCGGGGCCGGACGGCGGTGTTCAGCGGGGCGGCGGATTCACCGGCGGCGGCAAGGGCACAAGTGGGACGTGGTCATCCCCGTTCATGACGTCACCTACGCGCTGCTCGCCGCGAACTTCGTCGTCTTCGTGTTCTTCACGCCCGGTGTCGTCGGCTCGCTGACGGGCAGTGGGGGCAGTCTCTCGGAACTGTGCGATCTCCAGGCGTTCCTGGACCGGTACGCGGCCGTGCCGCAGGAGCTGATCCACCACCACATGCCACGTCTGGTGCCCACGGGCGGGACAGGGGTGGGCCCGCAGGGGCCGGGATGTGTGGTGGGGCCGCCGACCTACGACAAGTCGCCCGAGCTGAGTGTGCTCACGGCGATGTTCCTGCACGGCGGCTGGCTGCACCTACTGGGCAACCTGCTCTTCCTGTGGATCTTCGGCAACACAATCGAGAACCGCATGGGCCATGTGCGGTACCTGCTGTTCTACCTGCTCTGCGGGTACGCGGCCGCATACGGATTTGCTCTCACCAACCCCGACTCCCCCGCTCCCTTGATCGGCGCCTCGGCGCCATCGCCGGCATCCTCGGCGCCTACCTGGTCCTCTACCCGAAGGCACGCGTCTGGGTCCTCGCCCCCCCCTCCTGATCTTCCTGCCGCTGCGGCTGCCGGCCTGGATCGTCCTGGGCCTGTGGTTCGCGCTGCAGGCGGTCTACTCGTCCGGCGCTGGTGTCACCGGCGCCGGAACGGTGGCGTACGTGGCCCACGTGGTCGGCTTCGTCGTGGGCATGCTGCTCGCCTGGCCCCTCAAACCGGGCACTCCCCCACCACCCGAACCGGGCGGCATCCGCTTCGGAGGCCAGACGCGACGGGCCTGGTAGGGCCATATGCCAGGGGCCGGGCAGCGCAAGAGAAACCTGAAGAATTTTGCGTAAGCAACATGTGCGTTACCGAGCCGACCGTCGATCGTTGATCGATTCAACCACTTGCATGTTTTGCCAGATCTTCGAGCCTCTGGCAGGACTCATGCTGACCCATTGCCGACTTTCCTGACGCCCCGTCAGGCAAGAAGCGCCCCACAGGAGTCACACCGAGCCCATCCATCACGGCTCGGAGTGGAGGCCCCCAGGGGCTCACAGCCGAGTCCGACGGGGCCCCCGAGCACCCCACGTCGAAGGTGCCGCATCACAAGGCGGCGCGGAACATAGCCGGAGTTCCCCGGTCAGCCAAACCGGCGATACTCCGCATCATTCTCCTACCTCGACCAGGCCGGTCGTCCGTCTTGGCGAATGGCCCTCGGGCCCCGATGAGTGCCTCACCGAATGGAAAGGACTGGGACGTCGTCGTCCAGGGTCTGACCACTTGCTGGAACTCCGGTCCGGTGGAAGGACGGGTCAATCACATCAAGATGATCAACGCCAGATGTTCGGACGAGCGAAACTTCCCCTCCTTCGGAAGCGGGTCCTGTGCACCGCAGCTTGAGGCAGCCACCGCCACCAGGCATGACCGGCCTTGATAGAACGGCCTCATGAGTTCGAACGACGACCAGATCGCGCAGGCGGAGCGCCGCTTCGGAGTCCGATTTCCCGAGGACTACCGCCACTTCCTGGCCACGGAGGGGAGCATGGCCCGGTTCATTCCTCCTGCGGACGACTTCCTGATGATCAATGCCATTGCGGAGCTCATCGAAGTCAATGAGGCCGGCGACTTCCAGGAACGCTTCCCCGGGAGCGTCGTCGTCGGCGGGGACGGAAGCCGCGAAATGCTCACCTACGACTTTCGGCAGGAACCCCCGCTTCTGGTCCTGCTCGACGTCTCCGCTCAGGACTGGTCGTCCGCCATCCACCAGGCAACTTCCCTCTCTGCCCTGCTCGAGCAGTTCCCCGAAACCGGATGGAAAGGGGACGACTCTGAGCCCTCGCCCTCCTGACAGGCATCCTCACGGAATTTGCGCCTGATCCCCCGGCATTGCTTCTTCATCGGCTTGGCCGGGAACCGCCTCGCGGCCGCCGCGTCGCGCCGGAACCGCACGAGGATGTCCAGCACGTTGCCGTCCTGATCGACCGCGCGCCACAGGTAGCGCCGCACCCAGTTGACCTTCGCGAAGACCTCGTCGAGGTGCCGCTCGTCGTCGGCCCGCGGCCGGCGGCAGCGCAGCCCGGCGGCGTACTCGGGCTCGAACCGGGCGCACCATTGCCGGACCGTCTCGTGGGAGACGATCACGCCGCGGGCGACAGCAGCTCCTCGACCTCGCGGAAGGAGAGTGGGAAGCGGTGGTACAGCCACACCGCGTGCGCGATGATCTCCGCCGGGTGCCGGAAACCCTTGTACGACGGCGGCGCGGCCTCCATACTGCCCCTCCCCGGACCCGGCGGGCCAACCCGAAGATCACCGTACCGGCAAGCCCGCAACCAACCTGACAATGCCGCAGCGCTCCATCCTGGATGCCCTGTCCAACAGTTCGATTGGGTTTCGTACGTTCCAGCCGTCGTTTCGGTTGTGATCGGTATCGCATAGTCGAGAGGTGCCAAACCAGAGCCCTGTCATTGCGGACACCCTTGACCACCAAACCCTCGATCGACTCATGTCGGAGCGGTACAGCTGCCGGGCTTTCCTGCCTCAGCCAGTACCCGAGGAGACGATCCGGAAGATCCTGACTACCGCCCAGAAGACCGCCTCGTGGAACAACATGCAGTCGTGGGGGGTACATCTCACCTCCGGCGAAGGTACCGAGCGCTTCCGTAAAGCACTATCGGAGCACGCCGCCACCGGCGCCGAGCACCGCCGCGACATCCCGGGCCCCCGTGAGTATGCCGGTGTCTACCTGGAGCGTCGCCGCGCCTGCGGCTTCGGCCTCTACAACGCCGTCGGCGTAGAGCGCGGCGACAAAGTGGGCTACGCCCGTCAAACCGGACGCAACTTCGTCTTCTTCGACGCTCCGCACCTCGCGGTCATTACCTGCGAGGAAGCGCTCGGTCCCTACAGCGCTGTCGACTGCGGAGGGTATGTCGCCAACTTCATGACCGCCGCGGCTTCCCTCGGTGTCGCGTCGATCGCCCAGGGGGCGTTGGGGGAATACGCCGACTTCATCCACGACCACTTGGGCATCCCAGACACCCGCCAGGTTGTTTGCGGCATCTCGTTCGGCTACCCCGACCGGGACCATCCGGCCAACTCGTTCCGCACCGACCGCGCCGACCTCTCCGAAGTCGTCACGTGGGTCAACGAATAACGTGACCGCGCATGCGGTGCCACTTGAGGGGGTCGTCGTCGACCTGAGCCGGGCCTGGCCGGGCCGGGCCGGGCCGGGCCGCAGGCGATGGTGATACCTGCCGACCTCGGGGCACGCGTGATCAAGGTCGAATGCCCCGAGGGCGACGACTCCCGGCGTTGAGGCCCACCCTTCATCGGCAACGCCGATGACCCGATCGCCGCCTACTACCTGTCGTGCAACCGCAACAGGAGTCGGTCACCGCCGACCTCAAGAGCGAAGACGGGAGACAGTTCCTGGAGGCGCTGGTTCGCGTCGCGGATCTCCTCACCGAGAACTTCCGTCCAGAGGTCCTCCCTCAGCTTGGATTCAGCGAGGAGCGGTTGCGTGCGCTCAACCCCGAGCTGATGACTGCTCGCTCACCGGATTCGGGCACGACGCTCCGGAGAGCCAGCGGGTCGGCTACGACCAGAGCGCCCAGGACGAGGCCGGGCTGGTGAGCATCACCGGCCCCCGCGGTGAGCCGACCAAGCTCCGCGTCCCGATCAGCGACCTGCTCATCGGCATGAACGGAGCCCTCGGCATCCTCACCGCGCTCTTCGAACGAGCTCGAACGGTCGGGCCCGGACAGTGCGCGCGAGCCTGCAGGCCAGCATCGTCGGCGTCCACTCCTACCAGGCACTCACTACACCGTGGCCGGGCAGATCCCGGTAGGCGAGGGCAATCGCCATCCGTCGATTGCGCCCTACGGCTCTTCGAGAGCGGTGACTCACCACTGCAGATCGCGTGCGGCAACGACTCGCTGTGGCGCCGTCTGTGCGAGGTGGTTGGGACCGACGCGCAGGATCCCCACTTCGTCACCAACTGTGACCGCGTCACTCACCGTGCCCAGATCATCAAGCTACTCAACGCCCAAGCTTCGTGAAGCGCCGACCGCGCACTGGCTCGAGTTCTTTGAGCAGGTCGGCATACCGGCCGGTCTCGTGCGCACCTCGGCGAGGTGTACGAGTGGGACCGGAGACCTTGAGGGCTTCTTCCAGGCGCCCACGATCCTCGCCGGCGTGGAGAATTCCTGGCGCGTTGCGCGTGAGGTCTTCGCTTCGGTGCTTGCGGTCCTCCCGCGGCGTGAGAGGGACGAGGCCATCACCACCGCGCGCCGCGTCGAGTCCGGTTGGGTCCAGGTCACCCAGGGCGGCGGGCAGGTCGTTGGCCAGCCCTGGGGCGAGTGCAAGGACTCTGGCATCGGACGGGTGTTCGCGATCGAGGGCTTCACCCAGACCAAGCGGATCAACGTCAAGTTCGCCGTCTGAGGCCGCGGGCATCGTCGGTCCCTCCGTTGGTTCATCCCTTGTCGAGGAGGTGGGCGCGGGCTGCGTCCTCCTCCACGACAGGGAAGAGCCGCAGGGCCAGAGTGACGAAGAAGCGCGCCTCGGGATCGTCGAGGTCGACCTTGAGCAGCTTACCGATCCGCTCGATGCGGTAGCGCAGCGTATTCACGTGGACCTGGAGCGCCCGCGCGGTATCGGCGATGCGTCGGTCACGCTCCAGGTAGACGCGAAGGGTGTGGGTCAGGTCCGACCCGCTGGCTGCATCGGCTTCGAGCAACGGGCCGAGGGTCTCGCGCACCGTGCCGCGAAGTGCCTCGACGCCGCCTATGTGGGCGAACAGGCGGTACATGCCCAGATCCTTGCTGGCGACCAGGTTGCGACCGCTGCTCGAGAACGCAGCCACTTGTCGGGCGAAGATCGCCTCCTTCACGGCCGCCGGGTAGTCGTCCGCGCCCCGGCAGACGGGACCAAGTCCTGCCTTCACCTGGTTGGGTCGACATGCGACCAGCAACTCGTTGATCTGCGCAGGAAGCTTCCTTTCCGCGTCCTGATCGGACACCGGCCAGAGCAGGAACGCCGCGCCCTTGTACGTCGTCGCCTGCCCACTGAAAGTCCGCGACCGCATCTCGCGCACGATCCGGTCCAGCAAGGGGCGACCGATGGGCTCCTTGGCGCTGATGCTGATCACCGCCCGAGGGACCTTCATGTCCATACCCAACAGTGCGGAGCGGCTCCAAAGCCGGCTGAGCTCGTCGGTGTCTGCGGTGAGGAGGCTGTGGACGAACTGGTCGGTGAGCCGGATCTCGGTCTCCATCGAGGCGCGCTGACGGGCGAAGTCGAGACCGACGACCTGTGCAAGGGTCCGCAGCGCCGACTCGGGGAGCCCGCCTTCTGCGGCGAGCTGCGCCTGTTCAGCGCCGGGGATGGGAACATGCAGGAGGGGAGGTTTCGTGGCGCCCTCGGAGATGTCGGAAGCGTGTTTCGCCGGCCCGGGTGTCGGAAGCCCGGCCACCCGCACGCGCGGGCCGAGGATGTCCGAAGTACCCTCCAATGCGACGTCAGCAGACTGGCCGCGCAGGAGGGCCAACGAGAGTGCGTCGACCGCCCGGTGGAACCGAGTTGCCGCCGCAGCTCGCTCAGCCTCGGCGCGCAGGTCCCTGAGCTGCTGGGCGATGCCGGCAACGCCGATGGCCATCCGCAGCTCCGCCTCCGCGAACTCGCGTGCCGTGCGGGAAATGAGGACCACGACACCGCGGCTGCCCTCGCCGGGGATAGGTACGCCGGCTGCCGAGACGACGCCTTCGCGCCTGAGGAGCTCACGCCGGGAAGGAGGAGTGGACGTCTCGCGGAGGTAGTCCAGCAGGGCCACGGGCTCGCCCTGTGTGAGCACCATGCCGATGAGTCCCTCGTGGGCACTCATCCGCAGACTTCGGTGGGTCTCGGGCTGAAGGAAACCGGAGACGGCCTGGATGGTGACTTCGTCGCCCTCGACATCCATCCAGACTGCAGCGTCGACGCCGAGCATGGAGCGAGCCGCAACGAGAGCGGACGCGGGCACTTCCCGGGCGGTCGTCGTCTCGGCGATATCGCGTACAGCGATGAGGACATCGGCCGCGGACAACTCAGATGTCGGCATGTATGGAGAATACGACAAGATGCAGATCCTTGGTCTGAACCAACCGAAGCGGGAGATCCGAATCCCGGATGCCTGCTCCGTGTTGGCCTACTGGGCCGGGAACCGCCGGCGTCAGCTCGGCGGACCGCTCCGCCTTCGCGGCTTGGATCCGGTGCCCGGCGTGCGGGACCACATGCAGCTCGGCGTGGGCAGGCACTCGGTGAGGCAGTAGCCGCGAGTGGGGAATCGCGCGCTGTTTGACCGACTGGGTGTCGGACGAAACACACGAGGATCGGCTCATTTGCCGGTCGGATCGAACATAGTGCGGTCGGGCCTCGAGGCCGCAAGGTTGGGGTATGAATGACGCCACCTCACCCGCTGCTGTACCTGAGGTCCTTCCGCTCGTCGTGGTGGGAGCCGGCCCAGTGGGCCTGGTCGCCGCGCTCGCTGCCCGCCATCACGACCTCCCGGTGGTCGTGGTCGAAGCGGAGCCCGAGGACCGCATCCGACCCGGAAGCCGGGCCACGTTCATCTTCCGTGAGTCCCTGGACCTGCTCGAGCAGATCGCGCCCGGTGTGACCGAGCCCCTCATCCAGCAGAGCCGCTCATGGCTGGACCTGCGGACCACCTACGCCGGTCGCGAGGTTTATTACCGCCGCTTCCCGGCGGCGAAACCGGGACGCTTCGGCATCAGCCTTTCGCAGAAGGACCAGGAGGTCGTGCTTCTGGACCGCTGCCGACGCGAAGGCGTCGAGTTCCGCTGGGGCAACGGCCTCACGGATCTGGCCACGGATACCGAAGGCGTCACCCTGACCCTCGCGGATGGATCGCCGGTCCGCGCCTCCTACCTCCTGGCTGCGGACGGAGCCCGATCGACCGTCCGCAAGGCGCTCGGCATCACCATGGACGGCGGACGCTCGGATTCGAGCTTCATCATCGTGGACGTCAAGGATGTCCCGGACAACCCGATGTCACTGACGCGCACCTTCCACTACCGCCATCCCGCAGTCGGCGGACGCAACGTCCTCGTGGTTCCCTTCGGCGGTGGCTGGCGCTTTGATCTCGAGTGCAACCCCGGGGACAATGTCGAGGCCCTCTCGTCCGAACCGGGCTTGAGCCAGTGGATCACCGCGATCGCCGGCCCCGGGTACGCCGACGGCCAGATGTGGTCCTCGACCTACCGCTTCAACCACTCGGTGGCCTCGGCCTTCACTGACACCAACTCGCGGGTGCTGCTCGCGGGGGAAGCGGCGCACCTCTTCCCGCCGTTCGGCGGCGGTCGGGGCCTGAACTCGGGCATCCCGGACGCCCTCTTCGAGATCGAGGCGATCGCCGATGCCCTGGCGGCTGGCGACACGGCAAAGTCCGCCGAGATCATCGACGCCATCGCGACCGAGCGACGAGACGCCGGCCTTGCCAACCGCGATGCGGCCGCGGCCGCCCTGGTCCACATGGAAGGCCGCGGCCTCTGGAACCGCACCAAGCAGCGGATGGCCGCTCTCATCGCACCGCATTACGAGCGCGCCGGCAGGTGGCTGGACCGTGCCCCGATGGGCCCGACCGCACCCGTCAGCCAGCGCTCCCGCTTCTGACAAGGACACACGGATGCGACACATCGACGGCCTTGATGGACTGCGCTCCCTCGTCGGGGAGCGAATCGGCGAGAGTGCCTGGGTCACGATCGACCAGGCTGCGATCAACACTTTCGCTGACCTCAGCTACGACCACAACTGGGTCCATACCGATCCCGAGCGTGCGGCGAGCTCGCCGTTCGGCAGCACGATCGCTCACGGGGGCCACTCGCTGGCCATCATCGGCGGGTTGCTGCAGCAGATCTTCCGGGTGGACCGGACCCGACTGATCCTCGCCTACGGCTTCGAGAAGGTCCGCTTCCCCGAGGCAGTGCCGTCCGGGTCGAAGCTACGCCTCGTCGTCGACCTCGCGGAGCTGCGGGAGCCGACGGCGGACGCGGTCGACGCCGTATGGCGGTGTGTGGTCGAGGGCGATGGCTTCGCCCGTCCGGCGTGTGCCGCCGACATGCTGATGCGCTACTACGGCGAGGCGTGAGCGACACTGCCCCAGGCAGACCACGAGGGGGTCGGTGCCGGTTCCGGCACCGACCCCCTCGTTCATTCGTCACTTGTGCAGCAGTGCCCGGATCCCGGGCTTGTCGAGCTTCCCAGTCGCATTCCGCGGCATCGTCGCAACGATCTCCAGCTGTCGCGGCAGTTTGTAGCGGGCGATCTGGGTGCCTGCGTACTCGCGAACCCGCTCCAGGGTGACCTCGGCTCCTTCGGTCAGGCAGCAGACCGCAACGACCGTCTCACCCCACTCCCTGTCGGGCATCCCCACCACCGCCACGTCGCTGACGCCCGGCACAGCGCGGAGCACGCGCTCCACCTCTGCTGGGTAGACGTTCTCGCCGCCGGTGATGATGACGTCCTTGATGCGGTCGATGATGAAGAAGTAGCCGTCCTCGTCCTCATAGCCGATGTCGCCCGAGTGGAACCAGCCCTCGTCGTCGAACACGGCCGCGGTCGCAACGGAGTCCTCCCAGTATCCAGGGGTGACGTTCGGCCCGCGTACGACCAGTTCGCCCGGCGTCCCGGGCTCGACGAACTCTCCGGTTGCGGGGTCGACGACGCGTACCTCGGTGTAGGGCATGGGAACACCCGCCGAGCCGGGCTTGTCGAGCGTGGCCTCCACGGGCATGTGGGTAGCCGTCGGAGCGAATTCCGTGGCGCCCCACGCCTGCTGGATCGGCACCCCGCGTTCGGCGAACCGCCTGATCTGCTCGGGTGGCACCGGCGCGCCGGAGACGACGAGAGTCCGCAGACCTGACAGGCGGGACCACGCGTCCGGCACCGCCTCGAGCGCGTCAAGCATCGTCGGCACCGCGAACGTCGTCTTGACCTGGTAGCTCTCGATATCGTTGAGGAAGTCGACCGGGTCGAAGCGGCGTCGGATGAGGACCGTCCCGCCCCGGACCAGCGACCGCAGCGTGAAGCTGTTGAGCGCGCCGATGTGGAACAGCGGGGCGCCCGCGAGCGTGACGTCGCGACGCTGGGTGTCCATTCGGAGATCGGTGTTGAGCGAGTTCCACCACAGATTTCCGTGGGTCAGGACAATGCCCTTCGGTCGCCCGGTCGACCCGCTGCTGAAGAGGATGACAGCCGGATCGTCGAAATCCCGCGAGATCGCGGGCCCCCAGGCGGTCGCCGCCTTGGTCAGCTCACTCCAACTCTCCCATCGGCGCCGGCCCGCCTGCGCAGGCGCCTCCGGATCGTCATCGACGAGCAGGAGTGCCTTCAGCGCCGTCTGGTCCTTGATCTCATCGATCGCGTCGACGTACGCGCCTTCGCCGACCAGAACCGTGGCACCGCTGTGCTGGAGGGCTGACCGGAGCTCGGGGGCCGTGAGCCGGAAGTTCAACGGGACATAGATCGCTCCGAGGCGCATCGATGCGAGCATCGTGACGATGTAGGCGGAGCTGTTCATGCCGAGGTAGGCGACTCGGTCGCCGGCCGCGATCCCGTGCTCGGCGAACACGGACGCAGCGCGCGCTGCGCGGTCCTCGAGCTCTCCGTAGGTGAGGTTGCCGCCGGCGTAGATGAGCGCGCTCGAGTCACGGAAGTACTTCGCGTTCCTGCTGACCGACGTGGCGGGGTTGATGTCTGCATGCATGGTGATGTCCCGAGTCACTGCTGGACCTCGCGGCGAAGGATGGCTTCGGCCTGGGCGTCGCCGGCGAGACCCGGCGGCGCCGGAAGGGGATCGGAGGCGGATGCTGTATCGGTCGCCGGGGTGTGCAGGTCGTCGAGGCTCAGTCGCGACGTCTCTCGCAGCGCCAGGACGCAGCCGATCGAGATCAGGCAAAGCACCGCCATGATGATCGAGACCATCAGCGGGCCGCCACTGAAGGAAACGACAGAGGCGAAAACGCCGGGGGCGAGGCCGCCGCCGATGGCCGAGACCTGGAAGCCGAGCGAGGCGCCGGTGTACCGGTACCGCGTCGGGAAGAGCTCGGCGTACAACGCCGCCAGCGGGCCGAACCAGCACGACAGGAGAATTCCCTGACCGACGACGACCGCCAGCACGAGGAGGGCAGTCGAGCCGCTGTCGATGAGCGGGAACAGAACAAAGGACCAGATGGCCAGTGAGCCGGCGCCGGCGGCGACGAGGGCGCGGCGACCGAAGCGGTCCGAGAGCCCGCCGGCGATGAGAGTGGCGATCACGGCGACCACTGACGACGTCGTCAGTGCATTGAGCACGGTCTGCCGCTCGAACCCGTGGTTGACGGCGTAGGCGATGACGAACGTCGTCAGAGTGGCCTGGGAGACGAAGTAGCCGACCCCCATACCGATCGAGAGGGCGAGGTTCTTCGGGTGGTGCCGCAGTACGTCCAGCAACGGCAGACGGGACGGGGCCGACTTGACGGCGCCGGTGAACGCAGGCGGCTCATCGAGCCGCAGCCGCACGACCAGGCCGATCACCAGCAGCACCGCGCTGAACAGGAATGGGATGCGCCACCCCCAGCTGATGAACTCGGCATTGCTCATCGCCCCCGAGCACAGCGTCAGGATCGCGGTCGACAGCACCATGCCGCTCGGAGCTCCGGCGTTACCGAAGCTGGCCCAGAGGCCGCGGCGGGAGGTGGCATGCTCGGCCGCCATCAGAACGGCGCCGCCCCACTCGCCGCCAACGGCGATGCCCTGGATCACGCGCATGAAGACCAACAGCACCGGGGCCCACGCGCCGATCGATGCATAGGTCGGGAGCAGGCCAATGAGCGTGCTGGCCACACCCATAATTGTCATGCTCAGGACCAGCATGCGCTTGCGGCTGACTCGGTCACCGAAGTGGCCGAAGATCACGCCGCCCAGCGGCCGGGCGATATAACCCGCCGCCAGCGTGCCCAGACTTGCGATCGTCGCCAGTGCGGGGCTCAGGTCTGAGAAGAAGACTTTATCGAAGACCAGTGCCGACGCCGTGGCGTAGAGCAGGAAGTCGTAGTACTCGATGGTGGTGCCCAGATAACCGGACACGACGGCCAGGCGTAGTTGCTGACGCTGGCTCTTTACAGCCGCGGTTGTTCCCATGTAGGGGTCCCCTCTTAAAACAATCAGCCAGCGTGACGGCAGTCACAACTGATGCACGACAACAATGAGGGCAGGCACTCGCGGGAAGCGACGTACAGACCGGACGAAAGCTGCCTCGCGGATTGGCCATTACATACAGCCAGGCGGCTGGCTCTCCGATGGCACCACGTGCAAGCACGTATGGCTGGACGCTTCGTCCAAGGATTCGGCAGGGCTTCGGAGAGTCGGACCCTCGCCGGTGTCATCACCTGTGTCCAATAATCGCGAGAGTGGAATCCATGAAATTCACTCACGAGTCCCTTCCCCAGCGCGTCACCTTCGCCTCCGGTGAGGCGGCGACTGCGGTCAAGGCCGAAGTCGAGGCGCTCGGCGCTTCGAAGGTCATGCTGATCGCGTCCGACCGCGAAAAAAAGCTGGCCGACCCGATCGCAGAGGTACTGCCGGTCGCCCTTCGGCACGACGAGGTCGTGATGCATGTTCCGGTCCAGGTGGCCGACCGCGCGCGTGACGCCGCGGCCACCGCCAAAGCGGACGTCCTCGTGTCGGTCGGTGGAGGATCGACCACGGGGCTCGCAAAGGCGGTCGCGCTGACTGCGGGCCTGCCGATCGTGGCGGTGCCGACGACGTACGCCGGATCCGAGGCCACCAACGTGTGGGGGCTGACCGACGGTGAGACGAAGACGACCGGTGTGGACCCGAAGGTCTTGCCGGCCTCTATCGTCTACGACGCTACGCTGCTCACGACGCTGCCGGGCGACATGACGGTTGCGAGTGGTTTGAACGCGCTCGCGCACTGCGTGGACGCGATGTGGGGCCCCCGGATGGACCCGATCGACCAGGCCATGGCGCAGGAGGCGATCCGTGGCCTTGCGGCCGGGCTACCGCGGGTGAAGGCCGACTCGGCGAGTGTGGAGGGGATCGAGCAGACGCTCTATGGTGCCTACCTCGCGGCGGTCGCGTTCGCGTCCGCCGGCAGCGGGATGCACCACAAGATCTGCCACGTCCTGGGTGGGATGTTCGACCTCCCGCATGCCCAGACTCACGCGGTCGTGCTGCCGTATGTGTTGGCGTTCAACGCACCCAACGCGCCGGAGGCGGAGCGGCGTATCGCGGCGGCGTTCGGATCTGCGACCGCCTCCGAGGGGCTGCGCGCGTTGCGGGAGCGGCTGGACGCGCCGCGTGCGCTCAAGGACTACGGCCTGCCCGCGGACGGCGTCGCCAAGGCCGTCGCCCCGGTGCTGGCGGCGATCCCGGCCAACAACCCGACCCCCGTCACCGACGAGAACCTGACCGCGCTTCTGCGCGCGGCCTGGGAAGGAGCCGAGCTATGACCACCGCCGCTTCCAAACAGCGCGCGCAGGTGAACCCCAAAACTGCGGGTGCGGATGCCCGCGGCACGATCTTCCGAGAGGTGAGCCCGGAGCAGCAGGCCGTCGAGCAGCAGCTCGTCGACCATGTGGTGGCGTCCTTCGAGGCGTGTGAGGACCCGCGGCTGAAGGAGTTGATGGTCGCCCTCGTCAAGCACCTGCATTCCTTCATCCGCGAGGTGCGGTTGACCGAAGAGGAGTGGGGGGCCGCGATCGACTTCCTCACCAAGGCCGGGCACATCACCGACGACGTGCGCCAGGAGTTCATCCTCCTCAGTGACACGTTGGGTGCGTCGATGCAGACCATCAACGTCAACAACGCCGCCTATGCCGATGCCACCGAGGCAACGGTGTTCGGGCCGTTCTTCGTCGAGGACTCCCCCGCCATCGACAACGGCGGGGACATGGCATTCGAGGCACCGGGTGAGCCGTGCTGGGTCGAGGGCACGGTCACCGACACCGACGGCAACCGGCTGGCCGGGGCGCGGATCGAGGTGTGGGAGGCCGACGAGACCGGTCTGTATGACGTGCAGTACGACGCGGGGAAGCGGGCCGCGCGAGCGCACCTGTTCACCGAGGCCGACGGCAGCTACCGCTTCTGGGGGCTCACCCCGACGCCGTACCCCATCCCCGACGACGGGCCGGTCGGCAGGATGCTCGACGCCGTCGGCCGCTCCCCGCTGCGCGCCTCGCACCTCCACTTCATGGTCAGCCACGAGGGCGCCCGCACGCTGGTGACCCACATCTTCCCCGAGGGTGACCCGATCGGGTGGAAGGACACCGTCTTCGGCGTCAAGCAGTCGCTGATCAAGAGGTTCGAGCCCCAGGCTGCCGGCACCCCGACCCCCGACGGACGCGTCATTGACGGCACCTGGTCACGCGTCCGGTTCGACATCGTCCTCGCACCCGCAGGAGTGTGACGCGGGAGTGTGAAGATGTCAGATCTCCGCGGCGTGTACGCGGCGGACTCTGTTCGCCACACAGCTGCGCTGCTCGCCGTCCCACTCGACGTTCGTGCCGGCGACCGGTCGTGGACCGCAATGATCGGCGCTCGCGTCGCCCGAGCCCGTCGTCGACGCAAAGCTGTGCGCCGGTGTCGTCAAGCGGCGCGGAGCCGAGCTCGTCGATCTGCGCCGACGTCGGCATGGATCAACCTGGACTGATTCCGGAACTATGCCGATTAATTCGCTGTCGCGAGTGCGGTGATGGCCAGGTCGCGGTGCCGCAGCACCTGGCTGATATCGGTCAGCAACACCCCGCGGGTCAGCATCTGTCGGGCCGGGGCGTGACTGTTGACAGTGCTGGAGAGGTGTGGTCCCACCAGGGGCATGCCGACACGTCGGCATGCCCGCTCCACGACGTCCCCGAAGAGGTCCGCGCGGGCACGACGAGCACGACAGGTCAGGAACAGCCTGCGCGGTGCTGGGTCTGTTGCAAGTCGCGCGCCGACCAGGTAGCCGGCCACCGCCTGCCCGACCTCCGTGGCAGCGTCATCGCGTCGCGACGGCGGGCCTTGCTGCGGATGGTGGCCTCACCGGCCCGCCAGTTGATGTCCCCCGACTCCACCGGCAACTTCGATCGAGCGCAGACCAAAGCCGGGCAACCAGGGTGATGATCGCGAAGTCACGTACCCCACCTGGCGTGCCACGGTCGCAACTGTCCAGCAACGCCTGGACGCCGTCGGCTGAGACGGTCGGCGGGAGGCCGGTGTGATGCCTAGCCGGCCACTGGCGGGATCGTCGCCGCCAACGGGGTGGGGGTGAGCCCGCGCAGGGACAGGTAGCGCAACAGCGCACGGAACTCGGCGACTCGGCCCTTGGCCGCGCCCATGCTGCAGCGATCGCACTCGGCCAGGAGGAAGGAACTGAGTCCAGCGCCGGTCAGGCCTGCCAAGCGGAGGTCCCGGCATCTCGCTGGGCCAGGAACTGCCGCGCGATGTTCTCATACCGCAGCATCGACGCGTCCCTGTTGACCGAGGAAGCGTCGGCCTGGACCGCTCCGCGCTGGTGCCCCGAAGAACTGCCGACGGGTTCTTGACCCGGAAGACCTTCGGCTCCTGGGACCCCGCCGCGTCTTCGACCCCACTGCCACCCGGAAGCGGAGCCGTACCGTCGCCGAGACCTCGTCACCGTTACTGAGTGGCACGGCCGGGTGGGCATCAGGCATCACCGAGGTTTGCCCTTGCCTGACGAACAATGGCGTCGCTGACGGCGGCGACTTCCGCGCGACGCAAGTTGGCGGGGCGGCCGGTCATCCAGTAGCTGAGGTTCGCAACCGCCTCGTTCTCGAGAACTGGTACTAGGTCGCGATGTCGTCGGGCGAAGTACACGGGCAGAAGGCCTACCCCGGCTCCAGCCGTTACCAGGGCCACCTGTGCCGCGACGCTTGTCGCTCCTAGGAGTCCCGGCCGGCCCGGGAAGAACCGGTCGACGAGATCGAGGTCTGCGACCTGAAGCATCGACTCCACGTAGTAGACGGGCAGGTGACCGCGCAGATCGTCGCGGGAGTGCAGGGGGCCACGGGTTTCGAGGTAGGAGCGGGAAGCGAACAGTCCCAGCTGGTAGTCGGCAAGCCGAGTGGTGTGCAGACGGGGCGAGACCGAGCGAGTGACTCCGATGTCGAGGTCAGCGCTCGGGCCGTGAGTCGGTGTCGTCCGGGTCATCGAGATCAGCTCGAGGTGTACGTCCGGATGCGCTTTGCTGATCGTCGCCGCGGCCGGTGCCACCACCTCGGCCATGAAGACCTCCGGGGCGGTGACGCGCACCAGGCCCCGCAGCACGCGGGTTTGAGGGGCGCGGCTCAGGGAGGCGACCGCGGCCTCGACCGCCCGGGCGCCCTCGCAGGCGGTCTCGCCCAACGGGGTCAGCTCCCAGCCACCGGGCGCCTCGACGAGCAGTCGGCCGCCCATCGCAGCCTCGAGCGCTTGTACCCGCCGGGCCACCGTCGTGTGATCGACCCGAAGGTCTCGGGCGGCGGCGCTGAATGTGCGGCGCCGGGCAACGGCCAACAGCACCAGTAGGTCGTCGGTTCGCAGGTCTGCCACGCGTGCATTCTTGCAGAGTGAGTCCGCAGGGTTGGGCATTGCTCCTCGGGCCGAAGGCATATGGGATAGGCGCTGCCGAAGACTTACTAGGGCGTCCTAGCAAATTCTCGTCGCCGCGTTCTTGTCCACCTACTCTCGGGAGTCGCCGTGCCGCAGGCCCACAACATCGCGCCGTTGAGTGGAGTAGTGGTCGTCGACCTGAGCCGAGCCCTCGCCGGGCCGCAGGCGACGATGATGCTGGCGGATCTCGGGGCGCGGGTGATCAAGGTGGAGAGCCCCGATGGGGACGACAGCCGCCACTGGGGCCCGCCGTTCGTCGGCGACGACGGCATCTCGACCTATTTCCTCTCGTGCAACCGGAACAAGGAGTCGGTGACCGCGAACCTCAAGTCCGAGGAGGGTCGGTCGTTCCTCACGGCGCTGCTCCAGGTCGCCGACGTGCTGGTGGAGAACTTCCGGCCGGGGGTGCTGGAGCGGCTGGGGTTCGGCGAGCAGCGTCTGCGCGAACTGAACCCGCGGCTGGTGATCTGTTCGCTGACCGGTTTCGGGCACGACGGGCCCGAATGGCAGCGTGCGGGCTACGACCAGATCGCCCAGGGCGAGGCGGGCCTGATGAGCCTCACTGGCCCAGCCGGCGAGCCGACGAAGGTGGGTGTTCCGATCGGTGACCTGCTGGCGGGGATGAACGGCGCCTACGGAATCGTGGCCGCCCTCTTCGAACGCGAGCGCACCGGTCGCGGTCGGGTGGTCCGTGCCAGCCTGCTCTCGAGCATCGTCGGCGCTCACGCCTTCCAGGGCACCCGGTACACCGTCGCCGGTCAGGTGCCCACGGGGGAAGGGAACCACCACCCCTCCATCGCGCCGTACGGCATCTTTCGCACTGCCGATGTCTCGATCCAAATCGCCTGCGGCAACGACGCGATCTGGCGGCGCCTGTGCCAGGTGCTGGATCTGTTCGTCGAGGACCCGCGCTTTGCGAGCAACCAGTTGCGCGTTCAGCACCGCGACCGCGTGACCGCAGTGTTGGAGACCGTGCTGCGGGGGGCGCCGGCCGACCACTGGCTGAAGCTGCTCGAGCACGCGGGCGTCCCCGCCGGTCGGGTACGCACCTTGGACGAGGTCTATGCCTGGGACCAAACCCGTTCCCAGGGCCTGCTGGTCGAGGTCGACCATCCCACCCTCGGGCCGGTCGAGCTGCCCGGTCCGGCCTTGCGCTTCGACGACAACCCGTATGCCGGCGCCCGGGAGCACCACACCCATCCGCCCCTCTTGGGCGAGCACGACGACTCCGTCCGTGCGTGGCTCGGGCTGACCTCCGCTGCGTTGGACCCGGGAGACAAGCCGTGGGCATCGACGAGGCCGGCCTGAGGGCGATGATGCAAGCGGTTCGAAAGTTCGCCGAGAGCTCGTACGTCCATACCTGTCGGAGTACGCCGTGGAGCGGATCGTGCGTGACCTACGGGCGCACCAGCTCCTCGAGGGCACCAACGAGGTCATGCAACTCATCGTCAATAGAGCAGTACTGGAGGTAGCAGCATGAGTGACCAGCCGACCATTGAGCCTTCGGTCCTCGCCGAGCGACGTGGTCCCCTTGGCCTGTTGACCCTCAACCGGCCTCGTTCGATCAACGCACTCACCCACGAGATGGTGGGCCTGCTGCAGGCGGCGCTCGACGACTGGGCGACCGACCCGGACGTGACCGCAGTAGTGGTCAAGGGGGCGGGGGCGCGTGGTCTGTGCGCGGGCGGCGACATCGTCTCGATCTACCAGGACGCCGTGTCCGGTGGACACGGGGCTGTGGACTTCTGGCGCGACGAGTACCGCCTCAACGCCTTCATCGCCTCCTACCCCAAGCCCTACGTCGCGCTCATGGACGGGATCGTGCTCGGTGGCGGCGTCGGTGTATCCGCCCACGCCAGCCACCGAGTGGTCACTGACAAGACGAGGGTCGGGATGCCGGAGACCGGCATCGGGTTCGTCCCGGACGTGGGCGGCACCTGGCTGCTCTCCCGTGCTCCCGGCGAGCTCGGCACCCTCGTGGCGCTCACCGCGGGCCACATGACCGCCGGCGACGCTATTGAACTTGGGCTGGCCGACCACTTCGTGGATTCCGCCGATCTCGAGACCCTCGTCGACCTGCTCGTGGACCACCCGGTCGACGAGGCGCTCACGAAGGTCGCCCGTCCGGCGCCGCCCTCGAAGCTCGCCGAGCAGCGGACCTGGGTTGACGCTGCCTTCACCCACAACACCGTCGCAGAGATCCTCGACGCACTGGACAGACGACCCGAGCCGGAGGCCGCCGAGGCCCTGGCGGCGATCCGCTCCAAGTCACCCACTTCCCTGGTTGTCACTCTCCGTGCGCTACGCGCCGCCCGCCGGATGACCCGGCTGGAGGAGGCGCTTGCCCAGGAGTTCCGGTTGGCGGTCCGCCTTCTGCGCGGCCACGACATGGCTGAGGGCATCCGGGCGCAGGTCATCGACAAGGACCGGAATCCGCGCTGGGAGCCGCCCCAGGTCGCCGGCGTCGATCCCGTCGAGGTCGACGCCCATTTCGCTTCGCTGGGGGACGCAGAGCTGGAGCTCGACCCCACCTCGTCAGTAGGCCCGGCCGCGGCGCCGGAGCAGGAAGGAACTGCATGAACAGGAAGATCGCGTTCGTCGGTCTGGGCAACATGGGTGGCCCGATGGCGGCGAACCTCGTGAAGGCGGGCTACGCCGTGACCGGGTTCGACCCCTCACCGGCCGCCTGTGAGCAGGCCGTGGAGAAGGGCGTCGTCCTGGCGGGGTCCGCGGCGGAGGCCGCCGCAGGGGCGGAGGCCGTCATCACGATGCTGCCGACCGGCGACCACGTCCTCGACGTCTACCTCGGCCGCCGTGGCGACACACCTCTGCTGGAGGCCGTCCCCCCCGACGCCCTGCTGATCGACTGCTCCACGATCGCCGTCCAGGACGCTCGGACCGCCGCCAGTCATGCGGTCGAGGCGGGCCACCGTGCGATTGACGCGCCGGTCTCCGGCGGGGTGGTCGGGGCCGCGGCCGGCACGCTCACGTTCATGGTCGGCGCCGACGAGGCCGACATCGACGAGGCGCGCACGATTCTCGAGCCGATGGCCGGCCGCGTCGTGCACTGCGGCGGTGTCGGTGCCGGGCAGGCGGCGAAGATCTGCAACAACATGATCCTGGGCATCTCGATGATCGCCGTGTCAGAGGCGTTCGTCCTCGGCGAGCGCCTCGGACTGACTCACCAGGCGCTCTTCGACGTGGCATCCACTGCTTCCGGACAGTGCTGGGCGCTGACCACCAACTGCCCGGTCCCCGGCCCGGCCCCGACCAGCCCCGCCAACCGGGACTACGCACCCGGCTTCGCCTCACCGTTGATGGCCAAGGACCTCGCCCTCGCCATGAAGGCGGCGGACGCCACGCTGACCGACGTCAGGCTCGGCAGGCTCGCCACCGACCTGTACCGCGACTTCGCCGTCGGCAGCGGCCGCACCCGCGACTTCTCGGCCATCATCGAGCAAGTCCGCCAGGAACCGTTCGAGCCCGCCCAGGAGGTAACCCGATGACCGCGACCCCCGAACAGCAGAATGGCTACGAGAACATCATCGTCGAGCGCCGCGGGCGAGTCGGCATCATCACGCTCAACCGCCCTCATGCGCTGAACGCCCTCAACGCCGCGCTCATGACAGAGGTCGTCGCTGCCGCAACCGAGTTCGATCAGGACCATGGCATCGGTGCGATCGTGCTGACCGGTTCGGAAAAGGCGTTCGCCGCTGGTGCCGACATCAAGGAGATGGCGAGCCTGACCTACGCCGACGTCTTGCTCTCCGACTTCTTCTCGGCATGGGACAGGTTCGCGGCCGTGCGCACACCCACGATCGCGGCCGTGGCCGGGTACGCCCTCGGCGGCGGCTGTGAGGTCGCGATGATGTGCGACCTGCTGATCGCGGCCGAGAACGCGCGGTTCGGGCAACCCGAGATCACCCTCGGGACGATCCCCGGCATCGGCGGAACCCAGCGGCTGACCCGGGCGGTGGGCAAGGCCAAGGCGATGGACCTGATCCTGACAGGCCGACTGATGGATGCCGCCGAGGCGGAGCGGGCCGGGCTGGTCTCGAGGATCGTGCCGACCGAGCGCTTCCTCGACGAGGCGATCGAGACCGCGGAGAAGATCGCCGCGATGTCGCTGCCGGCCGCATACGCCGCCAAGGAAGCCATCGCCCAGGCATTCGAATCCGCCCTCGCCCAGGGCGTCACCTTCGAGCGGCGTACCTTCCACGCCACCTTCGCCCTCGCAGACCGAGCCGAGGGGATGACCGCGTTCGTCGAGAAGCGGCCGCCCACCTTCGAGCACAGCTGAGCGACCCCGACCGATCAGACCCCCTGCCCAGAAAGCTGGCATCCGATGAAGCACCAGACTGTTCTCGAACTGAACGGCACCGAAGCCCCCGACTGGCCCATGTACATCGACGGTGAGTGGGTCGACTCGGTCGAGGGCGCCTGGACCGAGGTCGTGTGCCCCTCGCGGGCGGGCACCGTCCTGGCCCGGGTCCCCAACGGCTCCGCGGCCGACGTCGACCGCGCTGTCGCTGCCGCCCGAGCGGCGCAGCCGGCCTGGGCCGCCCTGCACTTCACGGCCCGGCAGCGGGCCCTGCTGCAGATCGCCGACGCCCTCGAGGGCGAGGCGGAGTCCCTGGCGGCCTTGACCGCACAGGACACGGGCAACGCTTTGCGCACCCAGGCGCGTCCGGAGGCGGCCACGCTCGTCTCGCTGTTCCGCTACTTCGCCGGCGTGGCCGGCGAGTTCAAGGGAACCGTGCTGCCGGCGGGCGAGAACCAGCTCCAGTACACCCGGCTGGAGCCGCTCGGCGTCGTCGGCGCGATCCTGCCGTGGAACTCCCCGCTGATGATCGCCGCAATGAAGATCCCGGCCGCACTCGCCGCCGGCAACGCCCTCGTCGTCAAGCCCGCCGAGGATGCACCGCTGACCATCCTCCGGCTCGCGGAGCTCGCCGCCGAGCACCTGCCCGCCGGCGTCCTCAACGTGGTCACGGGACGCGGCAGCATCGTGGGGGAGGCGATCGTGCAGCACCCCGGGATCGACAAGGTCTCCTTCACCGGCTCCTCGTCGGTTGGTCGGCACGTCGCCACCGCTGCCAGTGAGCGTCTGGCCCACGTGTCGCTTGAGCTCGGCGGAAAGAGCCCGAGCATTGTCTTCCCCTCCGCCGCGACCCCCGACCGAATCGACGCGACCGCCGCCGGCGTGCTCCTGGCGATGCGCTTCACCCGCCAGGGCCAGTCCTGCACCGCAGGCTCACGGCTGTTCGTGCACGAAGACGTCTACGAGGCCTTCCTGGACCGACTGGCGGCCCAGGTCGGTGCGCTTAAGGTCGGCGACCCGCTCGATGAGGCCACCGACATGGGGACGATCATCAACGCCAAGCAGCACCAGACGGTGCGTGAGTACGTCGAGGACGGCAAGAGCCAGCCCGGCGTGCGCGTCGTGCTCGACGGCAGCACCTTCAGCCCCGAGGGCCTCGAAGGCTTCTACCAGGGCCCGACCATCCTGGCCGGTGTGCGCAACAGCTGGCGTGTGGCCCGTGAGGAGATCTTCGGCCCGGTTCTGGTGGTCATCCCGTGGCGAGACGTGGACGAGGTCGTCGCCATGGCCAACGACTCCCACTACGGTCTGGCGGCCTACGTCTGGTCGGCCGACCTCGACGAAGCCCTTGCCACCGCCCACCGGATCGAGTCCGGCTGGGTGCAGGTAAATCAGGGCGGCAGCCAGATGGTCGGGCAGTCCTACGGCGGCTACAAGCAGTCGGGGACCGGGCGGGAGTTCTCCATCGAGGGCGCGATCGCCTCGTTCACTCAAACCAAGCAGATCAACGTGAGCATCCGGCGCTGAGCAATACGGTGTGGCCAGGATGTGCACCGGTGGCGGGCAGGCCTGGACGCACTGCTCCGGAATGGTTTGATGGTCCACCTGCAACCCCGCTGCGCGCGGTGCGAGCGGGACGGCGGGGCCGGCAGGATCATCCTTGAACGTCCGGAGACCCCCACGCCTTCGACCTGCCCGCAGCCCGCACACTCCGGGACGCGGTAACGCGCCGAAGACTCGGCGGTGCGCGGGGTCGCAGTCACCGCCGAGGGCAAACGGTTCCGCCCGGGCGGGGACGTGAACTCGTTCCTCGTCGCCCGACGGCGCTGCGGCGTATCTGCTCCTCCTGGCCAGCGCGCTGGAGCAGCAGTTCCGCCGGCTTTTCGAACCGGTCCAACCGGTCTTCCTGTGCCGGCACCCGGTCGTGGTCAGCATGGCATGAGGGGCCGACACCGCCGTCCACGTCACAGCCATTCGTTGATCGCTGCGACGTGGACGGTGGCCTGGAAACGGACGGCGAGCTTGTCGAACCGGGTGGCCACCGCCCGGTTGCGTTTGAGGCGGTTGATGCCGCACTCCACAGCGTGGCGGGCCTTGTAGTCCTCGCGGTCGAAGGCCGGGGGACGACCGCCGCTGCTGCCGCGGCGTTTGCGGTGGCCGATCTGGTCGGCCGGTTCCGGGATGGTGCTGCGGATCTTGCGCTTGCGTAAGCAGGCACGGTTGGCGCGCGAGGAACAGGCCTTGTCGCCGCGCACCCGCAGCGGTCGCCGACGCGGGCGGCCGGGCCCGAGCCGGGGCACGCGAATGCCTTCCAGCACGCCGGGAAATGCGGCCTCTCCCCCCCTCCGCCGGCCTGCGGTGACCAGCGGAGACAAGGGCCTTTGGCGTTGTTCGCAGGCCAGGTGGATTTTGGTGGTCCAGCCGCCCCGGGACCGGCCGAGTGCATGGTCGTCCGGCTCAACGCGGATGCCGCCGGGCGGCTCTTTCTGGCCCTGTCCGTCCCGGCGGGCGCCGGCCGCGTGCTGATGCGCCCGGCAGATCGTGGAATCGACGTTCACCTCCCACGTGATCAGCCCTGCCGCATCCGCCCGGGCCTGGAGACCGACCAGCACCATTTGCCACACACCGGCCCGCTGCGCGGCGGAAGAGCCCATAGACCGTCTGCCGGGGTCCGTATTCCACCGGCAGATCACGCCATGGAGCCCCCGTCCGCACCCGCCGTCGGATCCCATCAACCAGTCTGCGTCGGCATGCAGATGGCCTGCCGACCTGCGCCACGGGCAACAGCGGTTCCAGCACAGCCCACTGCTCATCCGAGAGAGCCCCCACGCCCCCACCGCGATCACCACGGCACGAGGCGCGGCAAGTAGCCCAGTCCTAAAACACGGCCTAACGGTGCTCGAAGACGGGCGGTCCGATCTCGGCTCTGGATCCGCCGCCGGTCCGGGGTCCTCGGTCGAGCGCCGTGTGGGACATCCCGCGGCCGGAGCGGGCGGTCCAGCGGCCGTCGCGCCGCTCGACCTCGATGGGCCGTTGGAAGCACGCGCTCATGCCGTCACTGGTGAGCACCTCTTCGACCGGACCGGACGCCTGGACCCTCCCGCCTCGCAGGAGCAGCGCGTGTCCGGTGCTGGCCGGCAGTTCCTCCACGTAGTGGGTGACGGTGACGGTGGTCAGGTCGGGGCGGGTCGTCGCGAGATAGTGCAGGGCGTCGATCACGTCCTCCCGGGACGGCAGATCGAGCGCGTTGTACGGCTCGTCGAGCAGCAGCAGGGACGGCTCGGACATCAGGGCCCTCGCGATGAGGACCCGGGCACGCTGGCCGCCGGAGCAGACGCCGTACGGGCGGTCCGCCAGGTCCTTGCAGCCCAGCTCGCCAAGCAGTTCGTGGGCCCGCTCGCGCGTGGCAGGGCCGTACTCACGCCACAGCGGCTGCACGGTCCCCGTCGCGCCGGTGAGGACGACCGCGTGCACGGTAGCGTCGCGCGGCACCTCCTGCCCCGGGGACACGAAACCGATGCGGGTGCGCAGTTCGCGCAGGTCGACGCGGCCGATCCGGTGGCCCAGCACGTCGACGCTGCCGCTGGTCGGATGCATGAGGGCGCCGACCAGCCGCAACATGCTCGTCTTGCCGGCACCGTTGGGGCCGAGCAGAGCCCAGTGCTCACCGGCCCGGATCGTCCAGTCGACGCGGTCGAGGATGACCTGACCGGCCGGGTACCGCAGGACGCTCACGCCGTTCAGCGCGGCCACGGTTGCTCTCACGAACCCACTCCCGTCGGACTGCCGCCGCATACGGGGGCGATCGGCGACGGAACCCCCACGTGCGCCTTGACCCACTCGACGACTTCTTGGGTGGGCGTGCCCGGGGTGAAGACGCGGGCGACGCCCATCCGCTCCAGCGGAGGGATGTCCCCTGTCGGGATGATGCCGCCGCCGAAGAGCGTGATGTCGGCCGCGTCGAGCTCCTTGAGCAGGTCGAGAACCCTGGCGAAGAGCGTCAGATGGGCACCAGACAGCACGGACAGGCCGATTCCGGCGACATCCTCCTGGATGGCCGCCTCCACGATCTGCTCCGGCGACTGATGCAGGCCGGTATAGATCACCTCGAGCCCAGCGTCGCGCAGGGCCCGGGCGATCACCTTGGCCCCGCGGTCATGACCGTCCAGACCGGGCTTGGCCACCAATACACGCAGGGGACTGGGTGTTGTTGTCATTGCCACTCACTTCTCAAGGCGTCCTGTGATGAGCACCGTTACGAACGTTCAGAAGGCGTCGCTCGGCACGTAGGTCCCCCAGATTTCCCGCAGCGCGTTGCACACCTCGCCCACCGTGGCCCGCGCGCGCAGGGCGTCCTTCATCGGGTACAGGACGTTGTCCTCGCCCTCCGCGGCCTTCTTCAGGGCCGCCAGGGCGGTGTCCACCGCCCGCTGGTCGCGCTCCGCGCGGAGCCTCGCCAGGCGTTCGGCCTGCTGGGCCTCGATCGCCGGGTCGACGCGCAGCGGCTCGTAGGGCTCCTCGGCGTCGAGCTGGTAGCGGTTGACGCCGACCACGACCCGCTCGCCGGAGTCGGTCTCCTGGGCGATGCGGTAGGCGGAGTGCTCGATCTCGCTCTTCTGGAAGCCGTGTTCGATGGCGTCGACCGCGCCGCCGAGGTCCTCGACCCGCTTCATCAGCTCCAGCGCGGCGGCCTCCACCTCGTCGGTCATCTTCTCGATGACGTAGGAGCCGGCGAACGGGTCGACGGTCGCCGTCACGTCCGTCTCGTAGGCGAGGACCTGCTGGGTGCGCAGGGCCAGGCGGGCGCTCTTGTCGGTGGGCAGCGCGATGGCCTCGTCGAAGGAGTTGGTGTGCAGCGACTGGGTGCCGCCGAGGACCGCGGCCAGGCCCTGCACGGCGACGCGCACCAGGTTGACCTCGGGCTGCTGGGCGGTCAGCTGGACACCGGCGGTCTGCGTGTGGAAGCGCAGCATCAGCGACTTGGGGTTCTTCGCGCCGAACTCCTCCTTCATGACCCGGGCCCAGATCCGGCGGGCCGCGCGGAACTTGGCGACCTCCTCCAGGATCGTCGTGCGGGAGACGAAGAAGAACGACAGACGGGGTGCGAAGTCGTCGACGTCCATGCCGGCCGCGACCGCGGTACGGACGTACTCGATGCCGTCGGCCAGGGTGAACGCGATCTCCTGCGCCGGGGAGGCCCCCGCCTCGGCCATGTGGTAGCCGGAGATCGAGATCGTGTTCCACTTCGGGATCTCGGCCCGGCAGTACTTGAAGATGTCCGCGATCAGCCGCAGGGAGGGCTTGGGCGGGAAGATGTAGGTGCCCCGGGCGATGTACTCCTTGAGTACGTCGTTCTGGATCGTGCCGGTGAGCTTGTCGGCCGGGACGCCCTGCTCCTCGGCGACGAGTTGGTACAGGAGCAGCAGGAGGGAGGCGGGCGCGTTGATCGTCATCGACGTGGAGACCTTGTCCAGCGGGATCCCGCCGAACAGCACCCTCATGTCGTCGATCGAGTCGATGGCGACGCCCACCTTGCCGACCTCGCCCGAGGCGATCGGGGCGTCGGAGTCGTGGCCCATCTGGGTGGGCAGGTCGAAGGCGACCGACAGGCCCATCGTGCCGTTGGCGATCAGCTGCTTGTACCGGGCGTTGGACTCGCTCGCCGTGCCGAAACCGGCGTACTGGCGCATCGTCCAGGGACGGCCGGTGTACATCGTCGGGTACACGCCCCGGGTGAACGGGTACGTCCCCGGCTCGCCCAGCCGCTCGGCCGGATCCCAGCCGGTCAGGGCGTCGGCTCCGTAGACCGGTTCGATGGGCAGCCCGGATTCTCCGAGCCGCGGCCCTCGAGGTGTCGGGGTCATGTGCGTGAGTCTTTCCTTCGGTCAGGCAAGGGTCGGGGCGAGCTCGCGGAGCCAGGCGCAGACGCTTTCGCTGTGCTCTCCGAGGCGCGGCGGCGTGAGGTGTCGCTGTCGGTCGCCATCGCCGAGGATCGCGTCCTGTAGGTGTCGTCCGGTCGGCAGCATCGTGATGACGACCTGGGCCTTGGCCACGGCGTCTGCGACGGAGCCGGCGGTGACAACTCCGGCCTGCCGAGCCGCCGCGGCAGCGTCCGAGGAGAGGTCGTGGCCACGAGGTTCGTGGCCGTGGGGCAGCCCATGTTGCCAAGACCGATGAACCCGGCAATGGCCATCCCACTACCTCCTGGTGCCGTGGAGTACGTACGGCGTCCAAGATCCGGCTTGCGTACCTGCTCGGGCAAGAGGCACTTTGACACAGCCGCTGTGCAAACATGCACACGTACGGTGGGGCTGGATTTACTAGGACGCCCAACTATATAGTCGCGGCGAAACCCCGCGGCGCAGGGAAGCCGGCGTGATCCGCCGCTGTGACCTGGGAGTAAGCCGTCGAGCAGGACGTCACTGACGAGCAGCCTGTCAAGCGGACGACACTCGCTGACCGAGCGTCAGAATACCGGCCGCGGGATGTTCCATGTTGTCCCCAAGGATGGAGCTGACACGCATGGCGTAGGTGCACAGTCACAATCCCGTCCGGTCCGCGCGAAGGGCCGTGCTCCACCACGGGGTTCAGCTGCGCTCGGCCGTCGCGTTCTGGCGGCCCTCAGCCATACGCGATCTCGCGCAACCCCGCATCCGTACGCCATGGCGTACGGATGCGGCGGCCCGGCGCGCCGTCCGGACCACCTGACGAGAGCTGGCACCCTCATGATCCATACCCAAGAACGCGCTTCTGTAGGCGAGTTGACCCACTTCTCCGGCGGCAGGCTCACCCCGGGCACCTCCGGTGCCTTTGGCGAGGTCCACGACCCCGACACCGGCGAGGTCCAGACCCGCGTTCCCCTCGCGAGCCGGGCCGAGACCGAGGAAGCGATCAACGATGCCGAGCGGGCACAGCATGAGTGGGGCCAGTGGAACCTTCAGCGCCGCGCCCGGGTACTGCTGCGGTTCCTGCAACTCGCCCAGCAGGAGAAGGACTCGCTTGCCCGGCTGCTGTCCGCCGAGCACAGCAAGACGGTCGCCGACGCGCACGGCGACCTCCAACCCGGTCTGGAAGCAGTCGAGTGTGAAGCAGGCATCCCGCACCTGCTCAAGGGTGAGTTCACCGACAACGCTGGCACCGGCATCGAATTCTGCATGCGAACGAAGACGGTCACCTCGCGTCGGCCCGCTGGCCTGAGGGAAGGCGCGAAGTTCACGATCCCGACGACGGGGTGAGCGCGATGACCTCCACCCTGCTCACCGAGGACCAGCAGGCCCTCGTCGAGACCACTCTCGACTTCGCCCAGGACCACCTCACCCCGCACGCCCTCGACTGGGACCGGGACAAGCACTTCCCCGTCGACGTCCTGCGCAAGGCCGCCGGGCTCGGCCTCGGCGGCATCTACGTCCGCGAGGAATCCGGGGGCTCCGGTCTCACCCGGGCCGACGGCGTCCTCGTCTTCGAAGCTCTCGCCTCGGGCTGTCCGTCCATCGCGGGTTATCTCTCCATCCACAACATGGTCGCCTGGATGATTGACCACTACGGCGACGCCTGCCAGCGCGAGCGTTGGCTGCCCCGCCTGTGTGCCATGGAGGACCTGGCCAGCTACTGCCTGACCGAGCCGGGCGCCGGCTCGGACGCGGCGGCCCTCACCACGCGGGCCACCCGTGACGGCGACCACTGGGTCCTCACCGGCGTCAAGCAGTTCATCTCCGGCGCCGGGACCTCCCAGCTGTACGTGGTGATGGCGCGCACCGGCAACGATGGCGCGGACGGCGTCTCCGCCTTCGTCGTCGACGAGGACGACCCCGGCCTTTCCTTCGGCCCCAACGAGCGGAAGATGGGCTGGAACGCTCAGTCCACCCGGCAGGTCGTGCTGGATGCCGTACGTGTCCCGGCTGATCGGCTGCTTGGCCGGGAGGGCCAGGGCTTCCGGATCGCGATGAACGGACTCAACGGCGGCCGCCTCGGCATAGCCGCCTGCTCCCTGGGCGGTGCCCGCAGCGCCCTCGACCGCAGCCTCGCCCACCTAGCCGACCGGGAGGCCTTCGGTCAGCGTCTGCTCGACGCCCAGGCACTGCGCTTCAGCCTCGCCGACATGGCGACGGAACTCGCCGCGGCCCGCGCCCTGGTCCAGCAGGCCGCCCAGGCACTGGACCGGGGCCACCCGCAGGCGCCGTACCTGTGCGCCATGGCCAAGAGGTTCGCCACCGACATCGGGTACGCGGTCGCCGACCGGGCGCTCCAACTGCACGGCGGATACGGCTACCTCAACGAGTACGGCATCGAGAAGATCGTCCGCGATCTTCGCGTCCACCGGATCCTGGAAGGAACCAACGAGATCATGCGCGTCATCGTGGCCCGCGGCCTCACGGAGGCGTTCGGATGACCGACAGCGAAGAGGCGGTCCGGCTCCACACCGCCGGACGCGTCGCCCACCTCACCCTCAACCGCCCCCGCGCCCTCAACGCCCTGAACCACGCGATGGTCCGCCAGATCGACGAAGCCCTCACCGCCTGGGAGCAAGACCCCGCGGTCGAGACGGTCGTCATCACCGGCGCGGGGGAACGCGGCCTGTGCGCGGGCGGCGACATCCGAGCCATCCACGACGACGTCCGGGACGGCGACGGCAGCACCTCAGCCGCGTTCTGGCGCGACGAATATCGCCTTAACGCCCGCATCGCGCGCTACCCCAAGCCCTACGTCGCCGTTATGGACGGCATCGTGATGGGCGGCGGAGTCGGTGTCTCCGCACACGGTAGCGTCCGTGTCGTCACTGAACAGTCCCGAATCGCCATGCCCGAGACCGGTATCGGTTTCGTACCGGACGTCGGCGGCACCCATCTGCTCGCCCTCGCGTCGGGGGAACTCGGCACGCATCTCGCCTTGACAGGCGCCGTCATCGGTGCCGGCGACGCCCTGCTCTGCGGCCTCGCCGACCACTTCGTCCCCTCCTCCGCCCTACCGCGCTTTGTCGCCGACCTCGCCGACCTGCCCGTGCGGGACGCCGTGGCCCGCCATGTGCGGCCCGCGCCGCAGGGGGAGCTGGCCGGGCGGCGGGAGTGGATCGACGCCTGCTACTCGGCCGGCTCGCTAGAGGAGATCGTCCAGCGGCTGCTCGCCCACCCCGACCCCGCCGCCAAGGAGGCCGCCGAGAGTCTGCTCGCCAAGTCGCCCACCGCGCTGAAGGTCACCCTGGCCGCCCTGCGCCGCGCCCGTCGGCTCGGCCCGCTGGAGCGGGTCCTCGACCAGGAGTATCGGGTCTCCTGTGTCGCCCTGACCGCCCCCGACCTGGTGGAGGGCATCCGCGCCCAGGTCATCGACAAGGACCGCAACCCACGCTGGTCGCCCGCCACCCTCGCAGAGGTCACCGAGGCCGACGTCGAACGCTTCTTCACCCCTCTCGGCGAGCGCGAACTGGGGCTGGCCGCCGGATCCGTCGCGGAAGTGGCCTAGACGGTATGTAGGTGCCGGTCGTGGGCCCGGGCCTCACTCACAAGTTGTCGTGGGTTTCCGGCCGGGCGCAGCCTGGCCGGTAGTGCCTACATTTACGGGAGGCCCGGTGTTTTCTGAGCGTACGAGCGTCGGGTTGGATGTGCATGCCCGCAGCGTGGTGGCGTGCGCGATCGACACAGTGACCGGGGAGTTGATCTGCTGTCGGCTCACGCCGCAGCATGTTGACGTCCTCGGGTGGATCAGTTGCCTGCCCAGTCCAGTCGCGGTGGCCTACGAAGCCGGGCCGACCAGGGTCGGCCTGGCCCTGGCGCTTTCGGTGGCGGGGATACACTGCGAGGTACTCGCGCCCTCAAGGCTGCAACGTCCGGCCGATGAGCGGGTGAAAACCGATGCGCGCGACGCTCCGCACTTGGCGAAGCTGCTGCGCCTGGGCGAGTTCACCGCGGTGCAGGTGCCGTCGGCGGCCGAAGAAGCCGCCCGGGATCTGGTGCGGGCGCGCGAGGATGTGCGCGGGGATCTGATGCGTGCCCGTTATCGGGTGAGCAAACTGCTGCTGCGCCAAGGGCTCGTGTGGAGCGGCGGGGTCACGTGGAGGCCGGCGCACCACGCGTGGCTCGGCGCGCAACGCTTCGACGACGTGGCGATGAAGGCCGCCTACGACAGTGCGTACGAGGCGGTGGTCCTGGCCGAAGGACGCCGGGCCCGTCTCGATAAAACGATCGCCGCGATGGCCGCCGACTCACCGTGGTCTGTGGTGGTCGCCCGGCTCGGGTGCCTGCGCGGAACCGACGCTCTCGCCGGCTTTGCCCTGGCTGTGGAAATCTGCGACTGGGAGCGGTTCACCGGAGCGAGCATTGGCGCCTACCTCGGGCTGGTACCGAGTGATGAGCTGCCCCGAGTTTCGCGATCCGATCACCGGGTTGATCTGTGCCCTGAAGTGACTCGCCAGGGTTTTCGCGGTCGAGTACTCGGTCATCTGGCGCTGCCGAGGCAGCCACGTTTGGGCGTACTCCTCTATCCTCTGCTGCCCCAGTTCCCGTTGCGCCTCCGCCACCGAGGGAGCCGTCTTCTTCCGGTCGGCGTACAGCTCCGTCAGCCGTTCGACCGCCGCGTCCTGAGTCCGATACCCGGTCTCCTCTCGCTGTTTTCCCCGAGCGTCGCGAAACCGGATGGTGCAGGCGTGCGGGCACCGGCTGGGCCTGGCGCAGTCCCAGGGCTCGAAGAAGGAGCCCATGCCGCGGGCGAGCCGACGAGCCAGGGAGCGACACCTTCCGGAGGACGAGCGGACCAGCGAAGGCCGGCTCTGCTGTCACGTCCCGCGGTCAGCAAGGCGGGGCCTCCCGCTCGCCGCTTGCTGGCTACTTGCTGACCTGGGGCTCAGCAATTATGCCTCTGACCTGCACTGATGCCCATCTTTTAGATCTTCGGCAACAACGTCGAGGACCGCATGGGCCATGTGCGGTACCTGCTGTTCTACCTGCTCTGCGGGTACGCGGCCGCATACGGATTCGCACTCACGAACACCGGCTCCGCCGCTCCCCTGATCGGTGCCTCGGGAGCCATCGCCGGCGTCCTCGGCGCCTACCTGGTGCTCTACCCGAGGGCACGCGTCTGGGTCCTCGTCCCCTTCCTGATCTTCCTGCCACTGCGCCTGCCCGCCTGGATCGTCCTGGGCCTGTGGTTCGTCCTGCAGGCGGTGTACTCGTCCGGCACGGGTGTCACCAGCACCGGAACGGTGGCATACGCGGCCCACGTGGTCGGCTTCGTCGTGGGCATGCTGCTCGCCTGGCCCCTCAAACCGGGCACTCCCCCACCGCCCGAACCGGGCGGCATCCGCTTCGGGCGGCAGACGCGAGGGGACTGGTAGGGCCGCACGCCCGGGGCCGGGCAGCGCAGGGAAAACCTGGACGGCTTCGCAGAAGTAACAGTGCGGCCCGCAGGCCGGGATGGTGGGAGCAGGGTCGCACGCCGTCAGGTGGTGTCCGCTCTGAGGATCGACGTGAGTGTGCGGTCGAGGATCCAGGGGATGTCCTTCTTCTTCAGGTGCCGGTGCTCGCCTTCGAGCGCAGCTGCGTGCAGCAGGCTGTAGAAAGTGGTCACCAACCAGTTGGTGGGGAGATCGGTACGGAAGACCCCCTCCTCCTGGCCCCGCTTGAGGACCGCCTCGACGCGTCCGAGGACCTTTGCGTGGTGTTTTCGGAGCTGAGCCGCCGGAACAGTGCCCTCCGCGATGGAGAGCAGAAAAACATGCTGCTCCAGAACGTCCCAGCTGGACCTCACCAACCGTGAGAACGCTTCCTCCGCATGCCCCTCGTCGAGCCGTTGCGCGGCGAGGGCCGAGTCGGCGCGCTCGACGGAGTGCTCCAGTACGGCGTCGAGCAGGGTCTCCCGGGACGGGAAGTGCGTGTACAGAGTCACACGGCTCACCCCAGCGGCGCTCGCCACCGCGGTCAGACTCACCCCCGGATCCTTACGGAAGCAGTCGAGTGCGGCCGTGACGATGGCGGCAATGCTCCGTTCCGCGTCGGCTCGACGCTTGGTGCCGGCGGCCTTCGACGGGGACACCCTGGTCGCTGACCTTGTTGTCGGGGATTTGTTGACTCGTTGCGACGACGTGGACATGGGACGGAGCGTATGTCACCTCCTTCCTGCGGTTCCAGACGCCGAAGGGCGCGGCTGATGGGGCGCTGCGCTGCGGAAGCACGGTCACCTGTCGGCGACCTTGGAATCGACGTGCGCTGTGACGAAGAGCCTGGGGCCGCCGCCCTCCGGCGGTGCCCCGGTGCCGTCGGCCCTGCCTTTCGGAATCAACAGGAAGGCCACGAGGACCCCACCGCGGCGACCGCTGCCCCATTGACTGCGCCCCTCTCCGAGGGGAGGGGCGCCATGCCTGAGACGTACGCGGAACGCGCCGCTTCGGCGAACGCCGTCCCGCCCTGCCCCGGCAGTTCCCCCGTGACCGAGAGAGCCGCGCCGACGGAGTCGCCCGCTGTAGCGAGAGCCCGTCGGGAAGGTGCGCGGAGGCCGCACTGTCCGCAAGGTCGTCCCGATAAGTACCGGGGAGCAGCAGGCTGAGGCAGAGCACGGCCAGGATCGACCAGCACAAGCGGTGCCCGCCTCGAGGACGGGGTGCGGTGGTGCGGGGACGGCACGTGGAGCCCTTTGAGGTGAACGTCACTGCCAGGGTGGGCGCATCTCGCGCCGCCCTGCATGCCGAACACGCTTGTGAAGATCTACGCGCTCTGGGGATCGGTACGCTTCTCCACCAGCGTGCGTGAAACGCTGCGCAACTTTTCGCAGGTTTCCTCGAACTCCCGCTCCGGCGTGGACTGTCCGACGATTCCCGCGCCGGCCCGCAGCCAGGTGTCGCTCTGCTCGCGGAACACGGTGCGGAGTATGAGCGCCGCGTCAAGCGAGCCGTCACTGCCCACCGTGAGAACGGCTCCGCTGTACAGGCCGCGTGGTCCGCGCTCGATCTCCCGGATGGCGCGGTAGGCGGCGGCCTTGGGTACTCCGGACGCGGTGACGGCGGGAAAGACGGCCGCGAGCGCCGGCCACGGTCCGCTGTCGCCGTGCGGCAGCTGCCCGCCCACCCGCGACGCCAAATGCTGTACGCTGCCGCGTTCCTTGATCGTCATGAACTCCTCCACCCGCACGGAGCCCTCGGCGCACACGGAGGTCATCTCGTCCCAGGCCACCTGGACGGAGATGGCGTGCTCGTAGATCTCCTTGGGATCCACCAGCAGATCGGTCCGACGAGCGGTGTCCGCGGTCTCGTCCCCGGTCAACGCCCGGGTTCCAGCCAGCGGCTGGGTCGAGGCCCTGCCGTCCGCGGTGACCTCGACGACGGTCTCGGGGCTGAAACCCGCGGCCTCCACACCTTCGAGCCGCAACAGAAAGGAGCGGGCGGGCGAGTTGACCATACGACCCGCCAAATAGCTGGCCGGGAAGTCGAGTTCGGCTGCGACGGGGACGGCGCGCGACAGGATCACCTTCTGCAGGTCACCATCGCGGATGGCGGCAACGGCCTGCTTGACCGCCTCCTGGTACGACTCGCCCGGCGGCTCGGCGAGATCGATGTCGAGAGGGGCGCGCTCAGCGGTGAACGGCTTGGGCTCGGCCCCCAGCACCGCGCCGATCGCGGCCGCATCCGCCTCGTCGGCGCATCGCAGCTCGGCGCCGTCCGACGTGATCCGCACCTCGCTGCACGGCAGGACCAGACGTATCAGCGGGGCCGTGCCGAGCCCCTCCTTCTCCCCTGCGAGGGCGTACGACAGTTCGAAGGCTGCCCAGCCGTAAACCCGCCAGTCCTGCTGCGGCAGCTTGGCGAGCAGGTCGTGCACCGCCGCCAGCGGATCATCCTGCCACGGGACGCGTATTCGCTCGTCGCGGTGGTCGAGGGTGGCGTGGTCCCGGTCGACCTCCAGCGAAGCACGCACTCCGCCCGCGTACCACCAGGCACCTTCCTGCTCATAGATCACGTACTGGTCGTGCGGGCCGTTCTCGGCGAGCCGAACGGCGGCCTGGAGAGGCGTGCCGACGTACGGAGCACGGACACGTGACGGAAGAGCCGTGGGCATGGCTGTCTCCTCAGATACGGCGCTAGTGGGATGGGCGGGGCGGCTGGGGAACGGAGGGAACCCAGGAGGGGCACAGGAGAGCCTCGTGGCGCTCGGGTGCGGGTCAGGGCCGCGGCCTGCCCGCCGCTTCGGCCGCACGGCGGGCGAGCGTTCGCTTGTCGACCTTGCCCACGCCGGTCACGGGCAGGGCGTCGACGAGGTGGACGAGGTCCGGCTTCTTGTAATCGGCGACGCCGCGCTCGTCCAGAAAGCTGTCGAGGCCTGCCACGTCGAGGCCCGCGCGGCCTTCACGCGGGACGACCCAGGCACAAGTGCGCTCGCCCAGGTACTCGTCGGGAACAGGTACGACCGCGGCGTCGAGGATGCCGGGGTGGGCACGCAGGTGTTCCTCGATCTCGTCCGCGGAAACCTTGTCACCACCCCTGTTCACGAGGTCCTTCTTCCGCCCCTCGACGACGATGTCTCCATCGGCGGTGAGCCGCACCAGGTCGCCGGTCCGGTAGAAGCCGTCCGCCGTGAAGGCGGTCTTGTTGTGTTCCGGCGCACGGTAGTAGCCGCGCAGGGTGTAGGGCCCGCGGGTGAGCAGCTCCCCGGTCCCGCCGGGCGGGACGTCCCGCCTGTCCTCGTCGACGACCCGCAGCTCGTCGTCCGGACACAGTGGCCGGCCCTGCGTGGTGTCGACGCGTTCGGGCGCGTAGCCGGGGCGGGTCATGCACAGCAGCCCCTCCGCCATCCCGAACACCTGCTGGAGCTCGCAGCCGAGCCCGGCCCTGACCCGGCGCGCAACATCCGGGCTGAGCCGGGCCCCGCCGACCTGGAGCAGAGCCAGGCTGCCGAGGTCCTCGGTGGCCCACTCGACGGCCTGTGACCACAGTGCGGCCAGTGGGGGCACGACCGCCGTGGCCGTCACCTTGTGGTGCTCGATGAGCGGGAACACCGTGTCCGGGTCGGGCGACGGCGCGAGCACCACGGTGCCGCCGACGAGGAGTGCACCGAGGGCTCCCGGGCAGGAAAGCGCGAAGTTGTGTGCCACCGGAAGCGCTGCCAGATAGACGGTGTCCGGGCCGAAGCCGCACACCTGCGCACTGGCCCGGATGTTGTACGCGTAGTCGTTGTGTGTCCGTGGGATCAGCTTGGGCAGCCCCGTGGTACCGCCGGAGACCAGGAGGACTGCGGGCGCCGCCGAGTCGGGTTCGGCGGTGGCCGGGGCCGGGCCCTGCTCGCCCGCCTGTTCCACGGCGGCGAGGGCGGTGTGCCGTCCCGGGGCGCCGGCCACCAGGACATGGCTCAATGTGGGGACTTCGGCGGTCACCTCGTCGGCGAGCGTGCGGTAGTCGTAGCCGGACGAAGGGTCAGTGGCGGGCAGTACATAGGCCACGGCCGAGCTGTGCCGCGCCAGGTGCACGGCCTCACTGCGACGGTAGGCGGGCAGTCCGAGGACGGGTATGACGCCGATCCGCAGCACTGCGAAGAGGACGACGAAGAAGTCCTCTGTGTTGGGTAGTTGGACAACGATGTGATCGCCGCGTCCGAGGCCCAGGGCGACAAGGCCACGGGCGAGCGCGGCGGCGCGGCGGTCGAGTTCGACGTAGGTGATGCTGCCGTGCTCCGTCACGAGGGCGGTTTTGTCGCCCAGCGTACGGGCGTGCTCCGCCAGGAAAACGCCCAGCGGACGATCCTGCCAATACCCGGCTTCCCGATAGCTCCGCGCATAGGCATCGGGCCATCCAATAGCTTCCATGAAGGGCTCCGCTGTTCAATGAGTTCACGGCATGCGGGGAAGTCGACGGGGCCGCCGAGATTTCCTTTCCTGCCCATTCCCAGCAGAAGGATCACACGAGGGGCTCCACTTCGGATCCCCTTCCAAATAGGACATGTCAAGCTATACACCTCCTTCTCCAGTAGGGGTATTACCCGTTTGGCTACTCACCCTTCTCGGGTGGAGTTGGCTAGTACAATTTCTGCTGCCGAGGCGGCGATTTGCCGAACAGCGCAGCCCGGGGGAAAGCTTCGACGGGTACCTTCGAATCGCTTCTCCGGGTGGATTTTCCCGCGCGACACTCCGTCGGCCTCGAGTCCGAACATCCCACCATCGTCAGGGGGCGCGTTTCTCTTGTTCCAGCACAGCCCGGCCTTCCGCCTGGTGTGCTTCCCCGGGGCAGGCAGTACGACGGAGCTCTTCGCATGGTGGCCGGATGCGCTGCCCAGCTCCGTCTCCGTGACGCACGTACAGTACCCGGGCCGCGCCGAGCGTCTCGACGATCCGCTGCCGCGGCACCTCGAGGAACTCGCAGAGCCGGTCGCGGCCGAACTCACCGCCACCAGCGCCACGGACGCATCCATCGTGCTCATCGGGCACGGCATGGGAGCTTACGTGGCTTTGGAGACGGCTCACCTGCTCCACAGGGTGCACCCTGGCACTCCGTACGCTCTGTACGCCTTGGCCCAGGCGGCTCCCACGCACCCCGGTCCTGACTCCGGCCCACCTCACGAGGGTCCGACATCCCCTGAGCCCGGGGTGCCGCTCGCCACCACGCAGGCCGACATCCGGCTCGCCGCGCAGTACCGGGCCCGCTACCGGGCGGGCCCGCCACTGAAGTGCCCCGTCACTGCCCTCGTGGGCACCTATGACCGGGACATCACCACGCGGCACGTGCAGGGCTGGCAGGCGTGCACCACCGGGCCGTTCACGGCGCGCGCCCTGCGCTGCGACGGGCCAGGCCTCGCACAAAGCACCGAGGCGATCGCCTTCCTGCTCACTGGCCTCGGTCTGGCCCGCACCGGCCGCACTCCGAGCCGGCCGGTAACCGGCGCGCGCTGAGTCCCTGTGAGCCGGGACACGTCACCGACGCGGTGGTCGCCACCCGGAGGAACTCGTCGACCATCCGCTCTCCGCCGCTGTCCGCCACGACGCCGCGGTCCCACCGGCCTCGACGTCCGCGGTCCGTGACGCCGCGCGCCGTCGTACGGACGCCGCGGCGGTGACCTTCGTCGACCGTTCCACCGGCCATATCGGCGCGACCCGGGAGGTGACGTACGGTCAACTCGATGACCACAGCCGGGCCGCGGCCGGAGTGCTCAGCTCCCGCTGCATCCCGGGAGACCGGGTCGCGACCGGCGAGACCGCCCCCGACGCCGTGCGCATCCTGGCCGGCATCCCCGCAGACATGGCGGGGACTCCCCAAGTCGCCCCCGACGACGGGTTCTTCGATCTCGGCGGTGATCGGGTGCTCGCCCACCAGGCGGCCGTGCGGGCTCGTACCCACGACCTGGCGCTCCACCCGAAGGATGCCTTCGAGCACCCTGCCGCACACCCCCCGCCCGCCACACAAGCTGAACGCCACTGTTCAAATTAACCCCGGAGCCCTACAGTAACCTTGACAGTGGCGTTCAAGTTAAGGAGCGTCCGGTGACACCGGAGAGCCAAGCTCGGACTTCTGCCCACGGGCAGCAGAGCGGCGTGCCTCACCCCCCTCGTGCGCAGGAGCACGAGCATCATGACCATGGTCAGGGGCACGGGCATCACGAAGATCACAACGGCCATGTGGCCCCGCCGGCGTCCCACCCGCGCCGCTGGCTGATCCTGACGCTCCTGTGCATGGCCCAGTTCATGCTCATCGTCGATGTGACCGTGGTGAACGTCGCGCTGCCGTCGATGCGTGACGACCTCGCCCTCTCGCCGGCCGCGATGACCTGGGTCGTCACCGCGTACACGATGCTCTTCGGCAGCCTGTTGCTGCTCGGCGGCCGCCTCGGCGACTTCCTCGGTCGACGACGTACCTTCCTCGGCGGTCTCGCGCTGTTCATCGTCGCATCGCTGATGTCGGGACTGGCCGAGAGCAGCGGCATGCTCATCGCCGCCCGCGCCGCCCAGGGTGTCGGGGCGGCTTTCCTCTCACCGGCCGCCATGGCCACGGTGATGGCCACCTTCCAGGGCGCCGAGCGCAACCGTGCTCTGGGCGTGTGGGCGGCGATCGGCGGCACGGGTGCGGCGTTCGGCGTGCTCCTCGGCGGCGTGCTGGCCTCGGGGCCCGGCTGGGAGTGGGCCTTCTTCATCAACGTACCGATCGGGCTCACGGTGCTCTTCCTGGTGCCCGTCCTGGTCAAGGAGGACGGTCCGACCACGGGGCCCGGCGGCCGGCACAAGGGCGTCGACCTGCCTGGCGCGTTCACCATGGTGGCGACGCCCGCCCTGCTCATCTTCGGCCTGGTGCAGGCGCGTGACCACGGCTTCAACGACGCCACCGCCTGGGGCCCGCTGCTTGCCGCCGCACTCTGCGCGGTGCTGTTCGTGCTGGCGGAGCGCTCCGCGGCCTCGCCGCTCGTGCGGCTCTCCTTCCTCGCGCGGCGTTCCATGACCGGCGGCTGCCTGGTCATGCTGGCCTCCGCGGGCGTACTGATCTCCGGGTTCTTCCTGTGCTCGCTCTATCTCCAGCACGTGCTGGGCTACAGCGCGCTGCGCACCGGCCTGATGTTCCTGCCGGCGGCGCTGGCCACCACGATCGGCGCACACCTGGCCTCCAGCGCGGTGCCCCGGCTCGGCTGGCGGGTGACCGCCGCCTCGGGCCTCGGTGTCGCCATGGCTGGCGGCCTGCTCCTGTCCGGCGTCGACGGCGGAAACGCCTGGACGGAGGTCCTGCCGGGGTTCGTCCTGCTCTCCTTCGGTCTCGGTGTCGGTTTCGTCTGCGCCATCACCAGCGCGATGCACGGCGTGGGCCACCTGGACGCGGGACTCGGTTCGGGTCTGGTGAACACCGCCCACGAGCTCGGGGCCTCGCTGGGCATCGCGGTGGTCGCGGCCGTCGCGGGCGCCAGCCTGGAGGGTGGGACACCCTCGCTCGACGGCTTCGACAACGCCTTCGTGGCCTGCGCGGCGATCTCCGTCGTCACGGCCGTGGGCGCTCTCACGCTGCTGCCCAAGGAACGCCCCGATCCCTCGGCAGGGCCGATCATGGCCCACTGATCCGGGGAGCCTCGAGAATCGCCCTTCCGGGAAAATCCGGCAGGGCGATTTGGCATGCCTTCCTTTACATGCAGAGGCAAACGACCGCATCGAAACTCTCTTGACTCCTTCGTTTCTTCGTCGAATAGTTGTGGCCACTGTTTGATATTGATCCGAAACGGTTTGGGTTCCGGGTCGTTGGTGGGGTGTGAGACCGCGTTTGAGATCTGCCGTGCCCCGGGGCGGGAGGGGCCGTTGAGCCTTGCGTGAGTGGTTCTGGACGGAACCTGTCAAAGCGATCAAGGCAGGTAGATCGTTCTAACGTTGTGCCGGGATCAGTGGGCCGTCTGGTGTCGGCTTGTTGATCCAGGCCGCTTGGGGGAGTTTCGGCGGCTCCGGTAGCTTGCGGACGAAGCGTTCGGGGTGCTTCGCGTAGACCGCCCGGAGGACGTCGGCACGCATCTCGCGGAGCTGCCCGGCGAGACCGAAGTGCACGTCGTAGGGCGTGTGCAGGCCGATCCCGGAGTGCCGATGCTCCTCGTTGTACCAGGTGAAGAACTGGGTGCACCACGCCCGGGCGTCCTCGAGGGATCCGAAACGCTCGGGAAAGTCGTGCCGGTATTTCAGGGTCTTGTACTGGCTCTCGCTGTACGGGTTGTCGTTCGACGTCTTCGGCCGCGAATGCGACTTGGTGACGCCGAGACCGGCCATCATCTGGGCGACGTTCTGCGCGACCATCGGGGACCCGCGGTCCGAGTGGATCGTCAACTGCCCTGGCCCGATGCCGTACTTGGCGATCGTCTCGGACAGGAACCGCTCAGCGAGATCCTTGTTCTCCCGGTCGGCGATCATCCAGCCGACCGTGTATCGGCTGAAGATATCGATGATCGTGTAGAGGCAGTAGTAGACGCCCTTGACCGGCCCCTTCAGCTTCGTGATGTCCCAGCTCCAGACCCGGTTCGGGCCCTCGGCGACCAGCTCGGGCACCGTCCTTGGTGGGTGGACGGCCTGACGGCGGCGTTCACGGACCTCGCCACGGCGTCGCAGGAGCCGGTACATCGTCGACTCCGAGCACAGGTAGACACCCCGGTCCAGGAGGACCGCGTAGATCTCGGCGGGCGCCATGTCGGCGAACTCCGGGGAATGGAGCACATCGAGGACCCGTATCTCCTCTTCGGGCGCGAGAGCGCGGGGGTGCCGGCGCCGTTTTTGCCGCGGCCTGGCCGGGGCGGGGCTCTGGCGGTGGTGGCGGTAGTAGGTGGCCCGGCTCACGCCGAGCGCGGCACATGCCTGGACGCGCCCGACCAGCCCGGTGAGCTCTTCGAGGGCGTGGTCGCGGGCGGTGTCGAACACGGCCGCGGGGTCGGCCTCGATCACTTGGTGTTCTCGCCGTTCTGGTTCGCGGCGCTGTCCGTGGCGAACTGGTCGAGCAGCGCGGAGAGTTTTCCCTGAACCTCGATCACGGTACGGGCCTTCGCGAGATCGGCTTCCAGGCGGGCCTTCTCCGCCTTCAGCTTCGCGATCTCCCTGTCCCTCGGGTCCATCTTCGGCCGTCCGGCCGGCGCGGCGAGCGCCTGCTGGGCGCCCTTGTCCCGCTGCTGCCGCCACGTCGTGATCAGCGACGAGTACAGACCCTCCCGCCGCAGCAGAGCACCCTTGCCCTTTGCCCTTCTTGTCCAAGGTCTCGTACTCGGTGAGGATCCTCGCCTTGTACTCCGCGGTATACCGGCGCGGGCCGGTCGACCGGGCTTCCACCTGCGGATCAGGGGTCCCGTGGTCGTTCGTGCTGGCCACCCGGGCACTACTCCTTCTCCGCCCTCGACTCAATGAATCATCCAGTATGCCTGACTCGACCTACTTTGACAGAGAGGGGGTTGAGTGCTGGTGCGATGAGCCAGTACCGGATGCAACTTCATGGCAGCCATCGGACCGTAGAGGCTGGCATGATGCTCCTCATGTCCACGTACCGAAAGGCCGATGCCGCGTAAGCGGCCCGGCGCGCTGCGCGCTCAACAGATCCCTCGTGCCGCGTGGAGCTTGCCTCCAGACCGGATCCACGGCCTCTCTGCCCGAACCAGCGTCGCGATAGATCGAGTAGAGCGGTTCTCGGGCGACTACTACGTCTACCCCGGCGCCACCGATCGTGCGCTGCGCCGGTATCGGGCATTTCTGCAACCAGCGGGACGTCGGCCCCTGTATCCGCAGGATGCGGAGTGTCCGTGCCGTGGCTGTTCCTTCGACGACGTGCGGCACGCTCGCGACGTGCTTGAGGAGGTCGTGCGGCAGCTGCCTCCCAGGCCCCGCGCCGAGCTTGAACTCCGAGTGCGTGTCCTGGATGCCAGGTACGCCGAGCGCACGCTGCCGGATCCCTTCGCCACTCATCGGCAGTGGCGTTCTGGCCTCTGGTGGCGGCGCCGTCTGGCCGGCGGCCGGGAAGCCGGATGAGGAGCCCAGGCTGCGGTGGAATGATCAATGCATGGCTGGTGTGATCACGGCGTCGCAGCCGTCCTGGATAGGCCCGTTCACCGGGCTGAGCCCGCGCTGCTTCGGCAAGCTCGTGACCGCCCTGCGCCGTGAGGGAGCGGGCGTAGTCCGTCGAGGCCGGCCGTGGAGTCTGCCGCTGGAGGACCGGGTCCTGCTGGTAGCGGCGTACTGGAGAACCAACCTGACGCTGCGACAGCTTGCGCCGCTGTTCGGGGTCTCGAAGTCCGCGGCCGACCGCATCATCAACCGTCTCGGGCCGATGCTCGCCCTGCGGCCGCGCCGACGGTTCCGCAAGGACACAGTGCTGATCGTGGACGGCACCTTGGTGCCCACGCGTGACCACACGGTGGCTGAGCAGTCGAAGAACTACCGGTACTCCACCAACCACCAGGTCGTCATCGACGCCGATACCCGGCTGATCGTCGCCGTGGGCCGGCCGCTGCCCGGCAACCGCAGCGACTGCAGGGCATGGGAGCTGTCCGGAGCGAAGGCCGCCGTCGGCGAAGCCATGGTGATCGCCGACGGTGGTTACCGCGGCACTGGGCTGGTGATCCCGCACCGCCGCGAACGCGGCCAGAGTGAACTCCCGGCCTGGAAGGAAAAGCACAACCGCTCACACCGCAAAGTCCGCGCCCGAGTGGAGCACACCTTCGCCCGCATGAAGAGCTGGAAGATCCTCCGCGACTGCCGCTTGAAGGGCGATGGCGTACATCACGCCATGCTCGGCATTGCCCGCCTGCACAACCTCGCCCTCGCCGGATAGACAGAGGGAACATGGACGAGGCCGACTCCGACCTTGACGACCTCGAGCCAGTTGATCATTGCGGGACAGCCTTTAGGACGCCGCCGAAGCCGATCAGACCCGAGAGAACTTCTGGCTGCATGACGATCATCCTGCCGGGCCAAGGGAGTTGATGGGGGCTGATTCCGTCAGGGCCCTCCGAGTCATCCTTCACACCCAGGGTGCGATCCCTTCACATGTAGACCATATGTACGATCGCGCATCATGAGATGAGGGGCCCTACCTGCGGTGACGCCTGTCGGTGGCCCCTCCAGCACTTGATGGAGATCGTGTACGTGGGCAGCAAGAGCAACAACGAGATGGCCCAGGGGTGTGGCGTCTTCGCGGTCATCGGAGTCGTCTCCCTCATCTTGGCGATGGTGACTCAGTGCAGCGGCAGCGACGGCACCTCGGATGCCGCGTCAACGACCAAGCCCAGCGCTACCGCGAGCGCCACGGCCGGCTCACCGAAGCCCGTCAGCCCTTCGCCGGAGAAGTCCGTCACGCGGGAGCCGGAGAAGACAGTCACCCCCGAACCGAAGAAGGTCACTCTGTCGCTCGCGGAGATCGCCGACACCCCCGGCACCTTCGAACAGTTCAAGGAGTTCGTTGCCGAGCACGGGACCGCCAAGCAGAAGAAGGCGGTCAAGCACCTCAAGGGGTGGCGGGGCTACAAGCGCAAGTTGGTCTACCCGGTCCTGGAGGCCAGCTCCGACTACCCCACCATCGACTACGAGGCCATAGACGACGGCGACTGGGTGGAGGAGGGCAAGATGATGGACCTGGAGAAGCAGACCCGCTACATCGCCGAGGCCTTCGCGGCCTGGTGGGAGATCAATGAGACGGCGACCCTCCAGGTCTTCGACCGTGGCGGCGAGCACGCCGCTGGCTCCCCCTGCATCCGGCCCGACACCGTCGAGGAAGATGGGTCCTGTTTCTGACCCCCCGCATGTAACGGAGCCCGGGGCCAGGAGGTGATCCTCCAACGGCTCCCGGGCTCCCGTCATGACGGCCGTCAGACGGGCGGCAGCAGTCTCAGCTTGGTGTTTGTCCTCGGTGGGCTTGGTGTTCCTTGATCGACTCCGCGCGTTTGACTGTCTTGCCGACATCGTGGCGCCTGGCCCGGTGTCTGTTCTTCGATCCTGGAGGACGTCCGGGACCTGGGCGGGATGGTTTCGGTGCGGCCGCCGGACGATCGAATTCGAGGCCCCGAAGCCGCTGCTGGACGCCGCGGTCGGCCACGGCTTTTCCCTCCTCGGCTGCGCCGGATCCACGGCTGGGTCACCCCGGCCACTCATACCGTCGACGCCGTGCTGGCTCGTCAGGTTTCCAAGGAGAAGCGACGGTGCCGCAGGCGCTGCAGTTCGCCGACCGCCCGTCGATCGGCACGTCTGGAGCGTTTTTGATGCCTGAGCTGGAGCTGCCGCCACGGTGGCCGCCTCGGCCGTGCCGGCCGCCGCCGAAGACGCGGCGCGCGGATCCCTGGGACTGCCCCGGTCACGCATGACGAGGCGCTGCTCGCGTGGGGAGCTGACCCGCCAGGGTGCCGCGGCCTTCCGGTACGGGGACACCGTCCTCGGCCACCGGGGCGACTCCGCACTCAGCGCCCTGCTGGATTTCCTGCGCACCTTATCGAGCCGGAACTGATGGGTTGCCTGCTCGTTGATCCGGTGTGATCGAGGGTGGGGACATGCGGCGTCTGCCGCCCGCTGCGCAGGAGGATCTACGGCTGCGGGTGGTGAGCGCGCTGGAGTCGGGGCGGGTTCGGACGTACGACCAGGCGGCGGAGATGTTCGGGGTCTCCGAGCGGTCGGTGGGCACGTGGTGGCGGGCCAGCCGCACCGGTGGGAGGCAGGCACTGCTCGCGGCGGTGCCCGAACCACGCGCGGGCAAGGGTGAGTTGATCGACGAGTCCGCCCGTGGAGCGGTCTTGCAGGCGATGCCTGATTACACACCGGCCGACCTCGGGCAGAACGGGGTGATGCGGGCCCGCGCCTCGGTGCGGACCCTGACCCGGCTGGTGTGCGGGGTGTCGATGACCGAGCGGGGTACGAGCAAGTGGCTGCGCCGGCACGGCTTCACCCCGCAACGGCCCGCCCGCCGCTCCGACCGGCAGAAAGACGACGAGGTCAGCCGGTGGCTGCAGGAGGAGTATCCGGCGATCCGGGCCCGGGCGAGCGAGGAGAAGGCCGAGCCGGTCTGGGCCGATCAGTACGGTCTGCGCTCGGACACCGTCCCGCCGGGACGCTCGTGGGCCCCGGCCGGACAGACCCCACTGGTGCGGGTGAACGGCCGCCGCTTCAGGATCGACATCATGTCGGCCGTCGCCTCCCGCGGGGCGCTGTGGTTCACCGTCTTCCCCGGCAGGTTCACCGCGAAGGTGTTCTGCGCGTTCCTCGACCGCCTCGCCCGGCATGCCGGCCGCAAGGTCCATGTGATCGCCGACCGGCACCCGGTCCACCGCAGCAAAGCCGTCCGGGCCTGGCTCGCCGAGAACGCCGAGCGCGTCGAACTGCACCTGATGCCCGGACACAGCCCCGAACCGAATCCCGACGCGCTGTTGAACGCCGATCTGAAACACCACGTCCACGCGGCCCGCTGATCTCAACTCGGGCGCCCGATCGTGCGATTGTCTCGCGCACGTGTACGGCAACGCGGCCGATCATCCTGATCGGGTGGGCCGGTATCCGTCGGACATGACGGATGCGGAGTGGACGGTGGTGCGGCCGTTGCCGCCGGTGCCGGCCTGGCTCCAGGGGCGGGGCGGGCAGCCCGAGGGCTACTGGTGTGCGGACGTGGAGGTCCGGGGTGTCCGGCAGGTCGCCTTGTCGCCGGCCATCATCCCCTTCCCGGTCAACGGCCCGGCGTCGGCCGTTGTTTCGGCCTCGCGGGGGTGGACGGAGCTTTCAGGTCGGTGGCCCGTAGCGGGCCGCGATCACCGTCGCGCGGTGGTGCAGGGAGGTGCGCAGCCACTGCGGGGCCTCCACCTCCGCGTACATGGCGTGCTGCCACAGCGCCCATTCCGCGTGCCGTGTGTCCTGGAAGACGACGTGCAGCCGGAGCCGGCCGTCCTCGTCGGTCTCCTCGGAACGGACGGCGAGGGCGGTGGCGACCAGGTGCTCCCGGCGCGCGGGGTCCACGCGGACCACCACGGCGGTGTTGTCGCCGCCGGTCCGGAACCGCACGTTGCGTTCGCGCCAGGCCCGGTCCAGGTCGACCGTGTCCGAACGCTGCGCGGGTTCGTCGAGCTCCTCGGCTGCCAGGACCCGGCTCAACCGGTAGGTGCGGTCCTCGGTGCCCCGCTTGGCCAGCAGGTAGCCCTGCTCCCTGACGGTGACCAGACCGATCGGGTCCACCGTGCGCCACTTCGGGGGCTGGCCCACGGCCTCGTAGTAGATGCGCAATCTGTGCCCGGCGAACACCGCGCGCCGGACCTCGACGGCGATGGAGTCGGAGACCTCCTCGGGGGCCACGCGACGCGAGAGGAGATCGGTCTCCGGGTCGATGAGCAGCCGCTGCGCCGCTCCGGCGGCGGTGTCCCGCAGCCCCTCGGGCAGCGCGTCGACCACTTTCAGCACGGCCGAGGCGAGCGCCGACCCCAGACCGAACAGCTGCGCGCCGCGCCGTGATCCGGCGACCACGAGGGCGAGCGCCTCGTCGTGGTTCAGGCCGGTGAGCGCCGTCTGGAAATCCGGCAGCAGCGCGAACCCGCCGTGCCGCCCGCGCTCCGCGTAGACCGGGACCCCCGCCGCGGAGAGTGCCTCCATGTCGCGCAGCACCGTCCGGGTCGACACCTCCAGCTCACGGGCGAGTGTCTCGGCGGTCATCCGGCCTCGTTGACGCAGCAACAGCACCAGGGAAACCAACCGGTCGGCGCGCATGGGAAAACCCTAGCGAAATACATGACCAAGGGTGTCATGTTTTCTTGGCAGGGTTCATCGCACGACGTCAGAGCACGGCAGTTGCCGAAGCGATAGGCGTGCGCAGTGTCATGAACCGAATGGAGCAGGTGCGGCAATGGAACGTAACGCGGTCAACCCGGTGTCGTGGTCGGTCGAGATGGGCTTCAACCAGGGCGAGGTCGTCTCCGGGCACTCGCGCACCCTGTACATCTCGGGCCAGACGGCGATGAGCAAGGAAGGCAAGCCCGAGCACGACGGTGACATGGCGGCGCAGTTGGCGCTGGCCATCGACAACATCGAGGCGGTGCTCGCCGAGGCGGGCATGACCCTCTCGAGCCTCGTCCGGCTGAACGTCTACACGACCGACGTCGATCTGCTCTTCCAGCACTACGGTGTGCTGGCGGGCCGCCTGGGAGCCGCCGGCGTCGCGCCGACCACCACCATGCTCGGTGTGACGCGGCTGGCGATCCCCGGTCAGATGATCGAGCTCGAGGGCACCGCCGTCGCGTGACGTGACCCCGTCTCCGCCGCTGCTCGGGCCCGTCGAACCGGCACGAGCAGCGGGCGACTGGTCACCCGCCTGCCGCGCGACACGACCGAGCGCCGGCCTCACACCCGTGAGGCCGGCGCTTCGGGGTGCGCGACGCGTGCCGCGCCCTCCCGGCGCTACCGCTCCTCACCCCGGACAACGCGGCGGAGCCTGGTGAGGCGCTCGTGCAGGTCTCGCTCCCCGCCGTGCCGCGTGGGGCGGTAGTAGTCCTTGTCCACGAGGTCGCCCGGCGGATACTGCTGCGCCAGCACTCCCTCGGGGACCCTGTGCGGGTAGCGGTAGCCGATCCCGTTGCCCAGTTCCCTGGCGCCCGTGTAGCGGCTGTGGCGCAGGTGCCCGGGGATCTCACCGACGGCGCCCGCCCGGACGTCGGACATGGCCTCGTCGATCCCGACGATCACCGAGTTCGACTTCGGTGCCATGGCCAGATGCACGGTGGCCTGGGCCAGGGCCAGGCGAGCCTCGGGCAGGCCGATGAGCTGGACCGTCTGGGCCGCGGCGACAGCGGCCTGGAGCGCCGTGGGGTCGGCCAGCCCTACGTCCTCGCTCGCGTGCACCACCAGGCGCCGCGCGATGAAACGCGGGTCCTCACCGGCGACGAGCATGCGGGCCAGGTAGTGCAGCGCCGCGTCGGGGTCCGAGCCTCGGATCGACTTGATGAACGCGCTGACGACGTCGTGGTGCTGGTCGCCCTGCCGGTCGTAGCGCACCGTGGCCTCGGCGACAGCGCGCTCCACCGCCGGGACGTCGACCACGGTGCCGCCGGTACCCGTCACCCCGTCGGCGCTCGCCTCCAGCGCGGTCAGTGCGCTCCGGGCGTCGCCGGCCGCGAGGCGCACCAGGGCGTCCTCGGCCTCTGGCGTCACGGAGATTGCGCCGTCGAGGCCGCGCTCGTCCTTCACCGCCCGGCGCAGCAGCTCGCGGACGTCGTCCTCGCCCAGGGGCTGAAGCTGTAGTACCAGCAGGCGGGAGAGCAGCGGGGACACCACCGAGAACGACGGGTTCTCCGTGGTGGCGGCGACGAGCAGGACCAGTCCGTCCTCGACGGCTCCGAGCAGCGCGTCCTGTTGGGTCCTGGAGAAGCGGTGCACCTCGTCGATGAACAGGACGGTCCGCCGGCCCTGATGGCCGCGGCGACGGCGCGCCTCGTTCATCACGTCGCGCAGTTCCTTGACGCCGCTGGTCAGCGCCGAGAGGGCGACGAACCGGCGGGCGGCGACGGCGGCCATCAGACGCGCCAGAGTGGTCTTCCCCGTGCCCGGCGGGCCGTACAGCAGCACCGATGCCGCCTCGCTGCCCTCGGCCAGCCGCCGCAGGGGTGCGCCGGGGCGCAGCAGGTGTGCCTGGCCGACGACCTCGGTGAGCGACCGCGGCCGCATCCGCACGGCGAGCGGGGCGTCGCCCCGTGCGAACTCGGCCACCGCCTCCGGCGGGCCCGGCGGAGTGCCGGCCGCTTCCGGTAACGCGAACAGACCGTCGTCCTCGGCCGTCATCACGCCACCCGCCCCTCGGTGAGGCGCCGGACGGCCCGCCGCGCGCCGGGGTGGTCGACGGACGGTGCTCTGCTGGACACAGGTGGCGGCCCTTCCTCCGTGGATCGGTCACTCGTACGTCCCGGCGGCTACGCGAACAGCGTGCCCCGGGCGACAACGACGGCGGCTCCGGCCACTTGGACCGATTCGATCCGTTCCGGCGTCCCCGTCGCGCGAGCGCGCATCGTCGAAGGACGCCCCATCTCGACCCCCTGACGGATCTCGATCCACTCCCCGAACGGGACAAGTCCGTACCGGGCCAAGTGTACCGCGATCGCCCCCGCGGCCGAGCCCGTGGCGGCGTCCTCCACCACCCCGTAGGCGGGCGAGAACATGCGCAGCCGCCACTGCGTTCCGGAGCCCGCGAAGCAGTTGGCGGCCATGTCGGGCAGCCTCGCGAGGGCGCGCTGGTCCGGGTCCAGAGAGGAGAGCGCCGGCACGCCGTCCAGACCGACGAACACGTGACGGGGCCCGTTGTCGTACACCTCGACGGGCAGGGTGCTGCCGGTGTCCGCCAGGTCGAGAGCGGTGAGGAGTTCGTCCGCCCGGTCGTAGGGTTCCCGGACCGGGAGGGGCTGCCACATGCCGGCCGCGACGGTCCGGCCGTCGTCGTCCCGCTCCAGTTCGAACGCCACGGTGCCCCTGGCGGTCTCCATCCGGAGCTCTTTCGCCTCGTGCGACTCGCCGAGCACCACGGCCGTGCCGAGGGTCGGATGCCCGGCGAAGGGCAGCTCGTTGACGGGGGTGAAGATGCGGACCCGTACGTCGCCGTCGTTCTCCGGGGGGAGAACGAAGACGGTCTCCGACAGGTGCAGCTCCCGCGCGATCTGCTGCATGCGCTCGGGGGAGAGGCCGGAAGCGTCCGGGAAGACCGCGGTGGGGTTGCCTTCCAGGGGGACGTCGGTGAAGACGTCGGCCACCACGTACTCGTACATGCCCATGAGTTCCTGTCCGGTTCAGTGCGTGTCGAAGAGGGCCTGGTACTGGGCGACCGCCTTCTCGGTGGCCGCGCGTTCGTCGGGGGTCGGGGTGACCGGGTCCGTGGCCGGGGGCAGGGCGCCGAACCTGAGCAGCGCGGCCATGAGAAGCATGCGCGCCTTGGTGGCCGTCAGGTTGTTGCCCGAGACGAACGTCGGGTCGGTGCGGTACGCCATGCCCCCGGTGGTGCCGCGGCCGGTGCGGACCACCGGCAGACCGGCGAAGACGGCGACGCTCAGCGCCGCGTTCTTCGTCGGGTCCGCCATCCCGAACGGTGACATGCCCTCGCACACGAAGCCGGAGAGTGGGAAGTCGGCGAGGTTGGCGTCGATCCGCGCGAGGATCTCCACCTCCTCCTCGGCGACGGGCGGGTTGTCGGTTCCGGTGCCCGTCGCCGCGTACCGGCTGTACTTGGTGATCGAGACGTGCGGTATGGCGGAGGGCACGAGCCCGTCGGCGTCCTTGATCCGGACGTCGACCGGGGTGACGCCGGCGTCCAGGCTCCCGGCGACGCCGGCCACCCTCTCGGGAAGCACCGTGAGGCGCAGCTCCGAGCGGTGGGTGTGCCTGCGGGCGGGAAGGTAGGTGAGCTGCGGAGGACCGTAGCCCCCGAGGTCGGCGACGACTCCCCCGTGGCCGCCGGTGACCTCATAACCGCCCGGCCGGGCATCGACCTTGGTCACGTCCCGGGCCGAGTACACGAGTTCGTCGACGATCACGCAGGCACCGACGCGGTTCTCGCCCCGTTCGTCCAGGGCGACGCCCGACGTGATGAACTTGACGCCGTCCACCACGTTGCGGTCGCCGTCCGCGCTCAGTGACTGGTGGCGGCGCTGCGCGGCGTGTCCGACGAGCGGCACCTTGGTGTCGATCAGCAGGCCGAACCAGTACAGGGTCTCGTCGACGGTCGGGCTTCCCTCCAGCCACTGCACGCCGGTGAACTCCCCGGTGGCGAGCACGGCCTGGACCTGATTGGTGGCCCGGGCCAGGTGCGCGAGGCCGGGCTCGCTCTGGAGGTGGTACGGGTAGTAGACGAAGAAGTCCTGCCCGAGACGCTCGGACTCGGCACCCGTGGTGTACCCGCCGGAGGGAGCCGCGCGGAAGAACTCGAAGTCGGCGACCGAGCCCAGTTCGACGGGGGTGCCGTGGTCGGCGAGGCCGAACCGCTCGATCTCCTCGTAGAGGCGCCGGGCGTCCGGGTAGAAGGTCTGGCGGGCCTCGGCCGGGGCCGCGTACGGCGCCGCCGAGGTCTCCTCCCAGGCGGAACCGTCCGCCTGTCTCCCCATGTAGGGCAGGGGGTAGAGGCCGTCGGCGGGGTCGAGTTCGACGACGTACACCGGCTTGGCGTCTCCGGGCGGCCGTACGGTGTGGAACGTGCCGCCCTCGTCGAGCCAGCCGTCGGGCGGGGCGTACAGGCCGACGGCGTCCTGTTCGAGCGGGTGCGCGCTGAACGCCTCGACGTACAACGTCGCCGGGGCGGCGAGCCGTTGAGGCCGCAGGCTGTCGAACCGGCCGGGCCGGAGCGGCAGGCCGTGGCGTGCGCGCGCCTTGTTCGACGTGACCAGGTCCGGGGTGTTCAGGATCGTCGCGGTCGGTCCGGCGAAGACCGCGATCCGGGGTCGCGGTGCGCCGGCCGGGAGCATGTCGTCCATCACATGGGCCTCAGGTGTTCGACGGTGAAGTCGTGGTCCTCGGCGAGCCGCCGGGCGACCAGCGACCGGTGACACGCCTCGGGGTCGCGCTCGACGCAGAAGAGCGCCGCGGTCCCGCTGTTCGGCAGGGCCGCCACGATCGGGGCGAGGTCGGCCGGGTCGAGGATCTCGGCGGTGTAGCGGCGGGTGTACTCGGCGGCGAGCTCCCGACGTGAGCGTTTGCCGACCCCTTGGCGGTCGTCCTCGGCGTACTGGAGTTGTCGCAGCTCGGTCGTCGGGGCGAGCTCCCGGCGGTGCTCGTAGGCGATTCCGGCCTCGGCGAGGGCCGCCTGGAGCCGCAGGGAGTTCGCCCAGGCGTAGTCGGGGCCGCGGACCCCACGGCGCTGCCGTACGTCGAGCAGCAGGCGCACGTCGGCCTGCCGTAATCGTTCGAGGTAGGAATCGCCGTCGAAGCCGTAGACGCCGATCGTTGCCAACTTGGGCACGGGACTTCTCCTGTTCGCGCTGCCGCTCGTACTCCGCTCGAAGCTGCCGGCCCCGCCGGGCCGTGCCTGGTGCCGCTACGGGGTGCGCGGCGCGACGATCAGGGAGGTCGTCTCCATCGGCAGTTCCGCGGTGCTCTCGACGGACAGGCCGGCCCGTTCCAGCAGCCGCGTGATCCGGTCGAGGGTGCGGTGCTCGCCGCCCGTGGTCACCAGCAGGTGCAGGTCCCACAGCGCGGGAAGCACAGTGGAGTTCTCGTCCTCGACGAAGCGGTCGAGGATCAGCAGCCGGGACGAGGGGCCCGCCATGGCGCGGCGGCAGTGCTCGAAGACGCCGACGACGTCCTCATCGTCGTGGCCGGCCAGCACGCGGCACAGGATGTAGACGTCCCCGCCCTCCGGGACGCCCTCGAACATGTCGCCGCCGACCACCTCGGCGCGGTCCGGGCCGACGGTGGCGGACAGGTGCTCGCGGGCCTTGGGCGTCATGTGGTCGCGGTCGAAGAGCGTGCCCGTGGCGTCCGGCGTGGCGGCGAGGATCGTGGCGAGCAGGTGCCCGCCGCCACCGCCCACGTCCACGACCTTCTTGCCGGTGAAGTCGAAGACCCCGGGCACCTGGTGGAAGAACATGCTCGCGGCGTTCATGGTGAGCTGGAACCGCCGGGCGGTGGCCGCGTGATCGCCCAGGTAGTCGTAGAACGACTGGCCGTAGGCCACTTCGAAGCCGGAGCTCTCCGTGCTGATGGCGTGGTGGGCGTGGTCCCAGGCGGAGTAGAACTCCTCGCCGTACAGCAGGCACATGTCGCGCAGCGACTGGGGGCCGTCGAGGAGCGCCGCGCTCACCCGGGTGCCGCGGTAGCCCGCGGAGTCGCTGCCCTCGAAGACGCCCAGGGCCACGAGCAGGCGCATCAGGCGGTGGACGCCCTGCTCGCTCGCGCCGGTGGCCTTGGCGAGTTCGGCGTCGTTGTCGCAGCCGGCCTCGACGTGGTCGGGCAGCCCGAGTTTGACCGCGGTGTAGAGAGCCTGCGCCCGCCACCCGCCGGTGATGATGTCGACCACGTCTCGGGTGGCCTGCACGTCGACTGTCATTGAGACCTCTCCATCCCGATCTGCCGGTCGGCCCACCCGGCCGCGGCTGTTCCACGGCAGGACACAGAGCTGCCGGTCACGACGGCTGCTTGATGTTGCACATCCAGGTGATCCCGAACCTGTCCACGAGCGTGCCGGCCTCGTCGCCCCAGATCTGCTTTTTGAGGGGCATGGCCACCCTGCCGCCCGCGGACAGCTTCTCGAAGTACTCCCGCAGGCCGGCGTCGTCGCCGCCGAGGTAGAGGGCGACGTTGGTGCCCGGGTCGAAGGGGACCCGCTCCGGGACGTCCCACGCCATCACCGTGAAGCCGTCGGCGGTGCTGAGCGTCGCGTGCATGATCTTGTCGGGGTCGGGCATCTCCGCCGACCCGAAGTCGCCGTACGTGCCCAGTTCCAGCGTGCCGCCGAGGACCTTCCGGTAGAACTCCATGGCCTGACGGGCGGTGCCGTCGAAGGCGAGGTACGGGTTGAGCTGGGATGCCATCTGTTGCCCTTGCTGTCTGTGCGGACGACGTGGACGCGGAAACGCGTTCCCTAGGTGGGGATTCCGCCGCGGTTGATCTTCGGCACCTCGATGCCCAGCGCGCGCAGTTGCTGGAACGGGTTCATGAACTCGCGTTGCCGCTTGATCCTGCCGTCCTCGAGTTCGAACGCATGGATGAAGTGATTCCTGTAGTGACCGGGCGGGTAGTCCGGGTAGAGGATCTGCCCTTCGCCGTCGCACTCGACCCAGAACCTGTCGGGGTCCTGCGTGTCGAAGATCTCGACGTTCTTCCACTCCCAGTCCGGGAACATACGCAGCGACCACTCGCCGTGGGCCTTGAGCTTCACGTGTCCCTGGGAAACGACCGGTTCGCCGGTGTCGCTGGTGTACAGGCCGGCGCTGCCGTCCTCGGTGAAGAGCAGGTAGCGCGTCAGCCGGTTCTCGCCCTTGCGGGTCATGTAGTCCGCGACGACGGCCCGGTGCCGGGCGCGCAGGTCGAGGCCGGCGTCGATCCCCTCCGGCCGAGCGTTTTCCGTTCCCATCTCGTCTCCCTCGATCCATGGTTCGGGTGCGGGCCGCCGCGGTGCGGGCGGCCGGCCGCCCGCGGCCGTCTCGGCGCGCAGGCGGCGGGGTGGTCCGGGGCCGTCCGGAATCCGGTCTCAGAGCCGGAGCTCGGGCCGGTAGATGTCCAGCCAGGTACTCAGGTCGAGCACGCGCTCCATGCCGTTGCGGACGTCGATCGGCATGCCGGCCGGGTCCTGCCGCGTGATGTTCTCCAGCCAGCCGCGGTCGACCAGGTCGAAGACCGGGTCGTCGGTGGTGAGGAGCTCCTTGGACTGCTGGAGCAGCGCGCCGGTGTAGTGCGGGTCCAGCGTGGCCGGGTAGGGGGCCTTCACCCGCTCCAGCACCGACTTCGGCAGCAGGTCCGCGGTCGCGGCGCGCAGCAGGCTCTTCTCCCGGCCGTCGAAGCTCTTCAGCGACCACGGGGTGTTGTAGACGTACTCGACGAGGCGGTGGTCGCAGAAGGGGACCCGGACCTCCAGGCCGACGGCCATGCTGATGCGGTCCTTGCGCTCCAGGAGCATCCGCACGAAGCGCGTCAGATGCAGGTAGCACAGCTCCCGCATGCGCATCTCGTGGTCGCTCTCGCCCTCGGCCCGCTCCACTTCGCCGAGCGCGTCGGAGTACCGGTCCTTGATGTAGGCGGGCAGGTCGAGGGCGGCGGTGATGCCGGCGTTGAACCGGTCCGACACCTGGGCCCGCGCCCCGCTGACGAACACGGCCATCCAGGGGAAGGTCTGCGCGGCCTGGACCTCCGGCAGGTGGAACCACCGGTACCCGCCGAAGACCTCGTCGGCGGACTCGCCGGACAGGGCGACCGTCGACTGCTGCCGGATCGCCTTGAAGAGCAGGTACAGCGAGGCGTCCATGTCGCCGAGGCTGAGCGGGCTGTCCCGGGCGGTGATGACGGCCCGGCGCACGTCCGGATCGGCGATCGAGGCGTGGTCGAGCACGATGGACTCGTGCTGCGAGCCGACGTGCGCGGCCACCTCCCGGGCGTACGGGGCGTCCGTGGTGCCCCGCAGTTCGTCGGCGACGAAGTCGTCTTCCCGGCCGACGAAGTCCACCGCGAAGCTGCGGACCTTCTCGCCGGCCTCGCCGTGCTCGCCGGGCCGGCCCAGCTTGGCTGCGGCCAGCGCGGTGATGACGCTGGAGTCGAGGCCGCCGGAGAGAAGGGTGCAGCGGGGGACGTCGGAGACCAGTTGGCGGCTGACGATGTCCTCGAGCAGCTCCCGCACGGTGGCGACGGTGGTCTCCCGGTCGTCGGTGTGCGGCCGGGTGGGCAGCGTCCAGTAGCGGTGCTCGCGCAGGCCCGAGCGGTCGACGGTGACCAGACCGCCGGGGACCACCTCGTTCATCCCGCACCACACGGCGCTGCCCGGCGTCTGGGTGAAGCTGACCAGCTCCCGCAGTCCGGCGAGGTCGACGGCGCGGTCCGCGAGCGGGTTGGCGAGGATGGCCTTCGGCTCGGAGCCGAACATCACGCCGTCGTCGGTGGCGTAGTAGTAGAGCGGCTTGACGCCCATCCGGTCGCGGATCATCACCAGCTTCTCGACCCGCGAGTCCCAGACCGCGAAGGCGAACATGCCGTTGAGCCGTTCGGCGACCGCCTCGCCCCACTCGACGTAGCCGTGGAGCACGACCTCGGTGTCACTGCGGGTCTCGAAGCGGTGGCCCCGGCGCAGCAGTTCGCTCCTGAGCTCGGTGAAGTTGTAGACCTCACCGCTGTAGGTGATCGCCACCGGCCCGTCGTCGGTGGGCAGCACCATCGGCTGGGTTCCGCCTTCGATGTCGATGACCGCCAGCCTGCGATGGCCGAGCACCGCGTGCCGGTCGAGCCAGGCGCCACCGGCGTCCGGTCCCCGACAGGCCATGGTCTCCGTCATCGTGTCCAGTTGCGCGCGCTGCTGCGTCAGATCCCGGTCGAACGAGACCCAGCCCGTGATTCCACACATCGACTTGCCTTTCTTCCTCTCGAGTCCTCGGTCCTTGAGCGGCGTCAGGGTTGGAGCCGGCTCGTGAGCCAGCCGGAACCGTCGCGCTCGTAACGCAGCCTCTGGTGCAGTCGGTCCTCGGGTTCGGACTGCCAGAACTCAACCGACGCCGGCTCCAGCAGGTAGCCGATCCAGCGGTCCGGGCGGGGCAGCGCCGAGCCGTCCCGGCCCAGTTCCCGGGCCTGCTCGCGCAGTGCCTCCTCGTCGGGCAACGGTGCGCTCTGGTGCGCCGCCACCGACATCGGGTGCGTGCTGACGGGCCGGGCGTGCCAGAGGGCGTCGGACTCCTCGGCGGGCAGGGGGCGGGTCGGGCCGCTCACGCTCACCTGGCGTGCGGCCTCGCGCCAGTAGAAGAGCCCCGACGCCCAGGGCGTGCCGGTCAGGTCCCGGCCCTTGCGGCTGTCGGAGTGGCTGGCGAACACCAGGCCCGTCTCACGCACGTGGAGGACCTGGACAATCCGGTTGGAGACCCGGCCGCGGGGGTCGACGGTGGCCAGTGCCAGCGCGCCCGGCTGGAGGACGGCGTCCGCGACCGCGTTGTCGAACCAGGTCCGCAGCAGCTCCATCGGGTCCGCGGGCGGGGCGGTGAACCCGTCGGCGGTCATGGGTCGGTGCGGGGCGCTCACGACGGCTTCCCGATCGCTTCGAAGGCCAGGCCGCGTTCGGCGGGCCCGCCGGAGGGGATCCCTTCGACGACGGCCTCGACGTCGGACAGCATCCGGACGGCCGGCGGGTATCCGATGAGTTCGGTGGCCCGGTTCGGGGGCATCGGCGCCGTCAGGTCGGCCCCCGAGTCCCACAGCATCACGGCGCCCCACCGGTTGGTCTCCCGGTCGGAGATCCAGAACTTCAACCGCATTCCGTGGACCTCCGTCCACGGCTCGACGCCCTCGTCGCGCAGGTAGACGCGCAAGGAGTCAATGGTCTGGCCGGACCCGGCGAGGTCCCACCAGGCGATGGTGGCTTTCATGCGTTCAGTACCTCCGCGGTCTCCATCAGCGGTACGAGCAGCTCGGCCAGGACCCGCTCGCTGTCCCGGGTGAGCACGGATTCGAGGTGGAACTGCACCGAGCCGAAGTGCGGGCCGCGCAGGGCGTGTACCTCGCCCGTGCCGGCGTCGAGGCAGACCGTCACCTCGCCGATGCCCGGACACTCCAGCCGGTCGGCCCGGGCACGGGCCGAGAAGGAGTTGTAGAAGCCCACCCGTTCGCGCGAACCGAACAGGTCGATCTCGCGCTGGGTGCCCTGGTTCGGGACGTCCCGGCGCCGCAGTTCGAGCCCGAGGTGTCGGCTGAGCAGCTGATGGCTCAGGCACACGGCCAGGAACGGGATGCGGTGGGCCAGCAACTCCTCGATGGCAGAGGTGAGTCGGGCCATCCTGGGGTGGTCGGTCTCCCGCGGGTCGCCGGGTCCGGGGCCCATGACGACGAGGTCGTGGTCGTCGAAGCAGTGGGTCGCGTCGAAGCGGCTGAGTTCCACGGTCAGCCCGAGGGAGCGCAGTTGGTGGGCGAGCATCGCGCTGAAGGTGTCCTCGGCGTCGACGATCAGCGCCCGGCGGCCGTCCAGTACCGGGTGGGGCCGTGCGCGCTGCTCCGCCTCGCTGAGCCAGAAGTTCGCGATCGTCTCGTTGCGCCCCTCCAGGGCCTCCTGGATCAGCGGGTGTGCGTCGAGCCGCTCCTGCGCACCGAGGGCCGCGAGGACGCCCGCCGCCTTGGTGCGGGTCTCGGCGACCTCGGCGTCCGGGTCGGAGTGCCGGACGAGGGTGGCACCCACACCGACCCGGACGTGACCGGTGTCGTCGGTCTCCGAGGCCAGAATGTCGGCGGTGCGGATGAGGATGGCCGAGTCCAGGGTGTGCGCGCCGGCGGCGTCGCGGCCGATCAGTGCGGCGACTCCCCCGTAGTACCCGCGGCCGCCGGGCTCGTAGCGGGCGATCACCCGGCAGGCGTTCTCGAGCGGGCTGCCGGTCACGGTGGGGGCGAACATCGTCTCCCGCAGGATGTCCCGGGGGTCGAGATCGCTGTTTCCCTCGATGGTGTACTCGGTGTGCGCGAGCCAGGACATCTCCCTCAGGTACGGCCCCTTCACGCGGCCGCCGCCCCGGCAGACCCGGGCCATCATCTTGAGTTCCTCGTCGAGGACCATGTACAGCTCGTCGGTCTCCTTGCCGTCGGTGAGGAACTCCATCACCTCCGACAGGACCGGTCCGGTGGCCGGGTAGCGGTAGGTGCCGCTGATCGGGGTCATCGCGGCGACGCCGTCGCGCAGGCTGACGTGGCGTTCCGGTGTGGCACCGACGAAGGTGCGTGTACCGGTGTGCACGATGAACGTCCAGTAGGCGCCGCTCTCCCGGGTGAGCAGCCGGCGGAAGAGGCTGAGCGCGCTGCGCGTCGAGTAGCCGGTGATGCTGGTGACGAACGAGCGTTTGATGACGAAGTTCGAGCCCTCGCCGGTGCCGATCTCGTTGTCGAGGACCGCGCGGACGGTGTCCGCGTAGGCCTCGTCGTCGGTGTCGAAGCGTCCGTCGGCCAGGGCGATCGGCTCGTCCGGAAGCGCCCTGAGCACCTCGGAGGTGCCGGTCAGTCCCTGGTGGGTCACCTCCATCGCGAGCAGCGGGGAGCCGTCCTCGACGGTGTCGAAGCCGCGTTCGGTGATCTGCCGGTGGGGCACCAGGACCAACGTCTCGTGCCGGGCCTCACCGGGCCGCCCGGCCCCCTCGGCCGACGGGATGTCGGCGAGCCGGGCCGGGGTACGGACCCGGCCCAGCAGGATCTCCACGCGGTCCGGGCCCACGGTCTCGGGGCGGTGCAGCAGGGCGAAGGCACCCGGTTCGGGACCCAGCACGTGGTCGAGCAGTTGCGGGGCGTTCATCGGAAGACCTCCTCGGCGGTGGTGACCACCGAGCAGCGAGCGGCCGCGTAGTCGAGGGCCAGCCAGTGGTAGTCGGCGGAGAAGTCACCGAGGGCGTCGGCGACCAGGAAGGGCTGGATGTCGTTGGTGAACGCCTCGAGGGCGGTCGCCAGCACGCCGACGTGGGCGTACACCCCGCAGACGATCAGCTGGTCGCGGCCCAGGGCGCGCAGCTGCGCCAGCAGGTCCGAGCGGAAGAAGGCGCTGTAGCGCCACTTGGTGAGCACCTGGTCCGCCGGCCTGGGCGTGAGCTCCGTGACGATCTGGCGGTCGACGGGGTCCACGCGCATGCCCGGTCCCCAGAAGTCCTTGAGAAGTCCGCGTTCCTCGTCCGTCATGCCGCCGGGCTGCGCGGTGTAGAAGACGGGGACCCCGAGTGCGGTGCACCGCTCCCGCAGCTGTGCGCAGTGGCGCACGAGCGGGTCTCGTACGGCTGGGGAGAAGGGGGCGAGGAAGTACCGCTGCATGTCGTGGACGAGCAGGGCCGCGCGGGTCGGATCGAGTGTCCACCGCACCGTGCCGGGGGGCAGTTCGGCCGCCGTGGGCAGTGGGTAGGCGGGGATCGGGGCTATGCCCGGCACGGTTCTCCCTCGGCTCGGTTCGTCCTCGGCTGCGGCTGCCAGGCCGACACCACTGACACGGCCTGGCGGGGGTTGAGTCGCGGGTCGCACAACGTCGTGTACGTGGCGCCGACGCTGGTGGTGTCCGGGACGTCGGCGCACTCGGTCACCGCGTCGGGGGTGGTCTCCAGGTGGATCCCGCCCGGTATTCCGCCGCCTGCGCGGACGGCCGCCTGAAAGGCGGTGACCTCGCGGACGACGGTTTCCACCACCCGGGTCTTGCGTCCTTCGGCGGTGGTCACGGTGTTCGCGTGCATGGGGTCGACCAGCCAGATCACGGGATGCCCTGCGGCTCGTACCGCCCTGACCAGCGGCGGCAGCAGATCCGTCGCCGCGTCGGCGCCCATCCGGGCGATCAGGGTGAGCCGGCCCGGTGTTTTACGGCGGTCGAGCCGCTCGCACAGGCCGAGCAGTTCCGTGGTGGTCATGCGGGGACCGACCTTGCAGGCCACGGGGTTCACCACGCCGGCCAGCAGGGCGACGTGGGCTCCGTCGAGTCGGCGGGTCCGTTCCCCGATCCAGGGCCAGTGGGTGGAGGTGAGCGCGAGCCGGCCGTCCCGGTCGGCTCGTAGCATCGGGATCTCGTAGTCGAGGAGCAGGGCCTCGTGACTGGTCCAGACGGCCGGGTCGGCGCGGTCCTGCGGCGTCGGACAGAGGTGGGTGATGACTTGGTGCGCGGCACGGTAGCCGGCCAGCAGGCGCCGGGGGTCGGGGCGTCGGGCTTCGGGGTCCGGCTCGGGGCCGTTCACCATGTGTCCCCGGTAGACCGGGATCTCGACGCCGCCGACCGACTCGGTGCCGGCCGACCGGGGCTTGGCATACTGGCCTCCGATCCGGCCGACCTTGAGGACCGGCTGGTGGGTGATCGCGTTCATGACCCCGGCGAGTACGTCGAGGAGACCGGTCTTCCGTTTGACGTCACCCGCGGTGCATTCGGCGAAGTCCTCCGCGCAGTCGCCCGCCTGCACCACCTGTGCCTGCCCGGCGGCGACTCCGGCGAGCCTGCATCGGAGCCTGCTGAGCGATTCGGTCTCCACCAGTGGGGGAAGGCCCGCCAGCGTGTCCCGGACCCGCTCGACCTCTGCCAGGTCTTCCCATCGGGGTTGCTGCTGTGCGATGAGGGGTGGTGAATCGTGGAGCGATGTGGAATTCAATTCTGCTCCCTACTCTCCGACGTGTCGGCACACCGCTTCGGCGGGGTAATGCGGCCGACGCCCGACCACCCATGGCTGAGGGTGACCCGTCCATGGGTGGCTGAACTCCCCCGGAGTTCCTCGATTTCGGCATGCCGGGGGCGACAGAGCGACCCATCGGCGAACTTTGGGAATGCGACACAGTACGCGTGCGTGGGCACAGTGAGTTCACCGGTCGGTCGACTGCTGGGAAATACGGAGAGGACTGTCGAGTGAGTCGGGTCAGTGGTGGGCGGTCACCGGCGCAGCCGGGTCACCGTGAGGCGGGTACGGGTTGTCCTGCACGTACAGCCAGGTGCCGTCCAGCTGTTCCTGGACGGTGTCGCAGAAATTGCCGGTGAAGCTCTCGCGGGTTCCGTCCGCCGCGTCCTGCTCCAGGCTGTAGTCGCCCATGATGGCCGCCGTGCGCTCGCGCACCTTGTTGTCCCACGCACGCCATCCGCCCGCCACGACGGTCTGTTGGGGATTCACGGTGAGCACCGGATTCGAATTGAACCAGTCGATGTAGAAGGTGCGGATCGCCGCGCGGCCCCGAACGATCGACCCGTCCCAGTCGACGATTGCGGCCTCGGGCTCGTGCAGCGCGATGATGCCGTTGATGTCCTTGGCCACGATGCGCTCACCCAGGAGCTGCAGCAGCTGCTCGGGGGACGTGGCCACGGCCCGCGCCCCCGCCTTCGTCTTGGCTGCGGCGTTCGCGGGAGCCTCGGTGCCGGACGAAGCCTCGGTGGTCGACGGGCTCTCGGCGGTGGTGGACGCGGCGGCGGCCACCGGCTCGGTCTGGATGATTCTGGGGCCGGCGATGCTTCCGGCCGTCAGGACAATGGCCGCGGCCGCGATCGGAAGCGTGTGCTTAATCTTGCTCATTTCATCTCCCCCTACCGGAGACGGCAACAGGTCAATACGACGCCGCTACGACGTCGGGCCTTCCGGCCGGCCGCCATTTGCCATCTCTCCCCCTGGATGCCAGTCATACAACAGTCCGAAACTGGTTCCTGTCAACGTCTCAGAGAATGCGGGCGATGCTGCTGCTCTTTTCCCGTCGCCCGACAGGGGAAGCGGAATTGCGACGACACCGCGATGATCTGCGCCTATTCACGAACAACGGAACCCCGATCGGCAGCGACCGTCGCGCCGAAGGCCCGGCTGCGAGCGACCGGAATCTCCCCATCCGGGAAGTATCCACCGTGACATGTGACCGTTTTGGCGCGATATCACCACTCTTGGCGATCTCCCTGCCGGCAGACTTCGCCATGGGCCACTTCCCCACGGGGGCAGGCCATCGCTGAGCGTAAAAAGAATGCGCCGCACAGTTCACCGCAGAGTAAAGAAAGAGGAAGGCGAAACTCCAGACACGGCCTTTGAATTGTTCAATGGAAAATGAATTGCCCGGTCGGTGCATTTCCAGCCGCCATATGACCGAAAACCGCCGCGCCATGTCGGCCACGCCGCGCAGTGGCCGACGTCCTCCGCACGGGGGACCGTCCGGATGCGCCCCGCGGGACCGGGGCTTCGGCGTAGTTCGATGTCGTCCGTTTTGATCATGTGAGACCGAGCTGGGCGAGGGGCCGGGTGTGGTCTCGGGCTGCCCGTCGGAGGCCGGCGGCGATGTTGCAGATGCCGGCGGGGCGAAGGGCTCCGATCGCGAGGTTTCTGCAGGTGGCCATCGCTCGGGGAGTGTTTCCGGTCCGCAGCTGGGAGGCGTCCTCGGCGAAGGTGACGTCCCTGACGTGGTATAGGGCCTCGACGGTCCAGTGTCCTCGGATCAGTCGGGTGAGTTGAGCCGGGCCGGCCTGCTCAGCGGTGAGGCTGGTGACCGCGTAGACGGTCTTGAGACTGATCTTCCCGGTCTTGCGGTCCACGCGGCGGCGGACGATCCGGACGGCCTGACGGGCTCCGGGGAAGAGCAGGTTGCTCACCGTGCAGACCTTCGACCGGCGGATCTCATGACGGCCGTGACCGGTCGAGCGAGTCCTGTCCTGGAGCGGAATCTGTTTCCAGGGAAGGGCCTTGAGCTGCTTGCGGAGCTTCTTCGTGTTGCGCTTCACGGTCACGATGCAGTGAGCCTGCCGGTCGAGCAGGCAGACGGCGTGGTCGTGCTGGGTGTGCATCGCGTCGCTGGTGACGACCGTGCCGGCCAGGTTTTCGAGGGTGCCGAGCAGAGGCCGGAAGCGGGTGATCTCGTTGGTCTTCTCACCGACGTCCATCTGGGCAAGGACCAGTGCGCTCACGTGGTCGCAGGCGGCCAGGAGGTGGATCTTCCGTCCCTTCGCGCGGGCAGCACCCCGCAGCGACTTCCCGTCGACCGCCCGTCCCCGTAGTCCTTCATTTCCGGTCTGCCGGTCCGCGAGCCGGGCTCCGACCGCGCGGTCCAGGGCGTCCGCGTCGATTCTGGCCAGCACCCACCGTGGTGGCCACCGGACGGCGACGCCCCGCCTCGACCCGCCGTCGCTGGACCCCGTCCATCCCGCGGACCACCGCCCGGCGTTCCTCAAGGCGGGCCCGGGCATCGAGCCGGTCCTGCGTCGACTGCCGCTGCAGCTACCGGCCCCTCTCAGTGACGTACTCCTCCAGCACTGCCCGGCAGCAGGACATCATCCCCACCCCGGACAGGGTTTCGACCATGTCGTCCAGGAGGGTGAGCGAGGCGGCGAAGTCCCCGCGGCCGACGCGGGCAGGGACGCGGGAGGGATAAGGCTCCACCGGGCTTCTCCTTTTGGTGCATCTGGCGACACACCCGGGCAACCGTGGAGAAGCCCTTCTGCATACGGCAGTTCACCCCCGTGCCGCGTCCTTGTGATCCGCGAGGGTGAACAGGCCCGGACTGAGCCTGCTCCGCTTCGACAGACACCCTTGGTGTGGCGGTCAGGCCGCGAGGATGGTTTCGTACTCGGCAGGACTGCGGTAGCCGAGGCTGCTGTGCAGCCTTCGTATGCTGTACCAGCTCTCGAGCCACTCGAAGATCGCAGTGCGGACAGCGGACCGGTTCGGCCACGACCGTTCCCCGATCAACTCCCGTTTCAACGTGGCGAAGAACGATTCGCCAAGGGCGTTGTCCCAGCACTGGCCGGTCCGCCTGCCGTGCACCGGACCGGTGCTGTACTCGCTCGCCGGGAACCGGGCCCCGAGCAGTTCCTGCATGTTGCTCTCGACGAGGCTCAGCGCATCGGCCTCGGTATCAGCCAGCCGCGGCACGACCTCCCTCATGCCGCCCTTCGCCGTGCGGAACAGCTTCAGTCCGGACACCTTCCCCTCCTCGATTCGAAGATCGAGAACGTCGGAGAGGGGCGGGATTGCCTCCGCGACGGCACCAAGAAGAGTGAGGGCCAGGTGAAGGGCTGAGGGCGGGGTGTCGGGGCCCACCGGTGTCCCGCTACCGCTTCCGGCGCCAACTTCCCACCGTCACACGACAGCTCGCAACTGCTCGTCCAAGACCATCGCCGCCTTGGTGATGCTCCCGGGCATGAGGTGCCTGTACGTGCGGTAGGTGACCCGGATCGACGTGTGCCCCATCCAGTTCGCCACGTCCGTGATGGGAATGCCGTGGCTCAGCGCGTTGGACGCGAAGAAGTGCCGGAAGCCGTACATTCCGACGTCTTCCGCCGGCGGGAGGGCCTGGAACAGATTCGACACCCGGTATCGCTCGTTCGGTTCACTGAAGGGCCCCTTCGGCCCCCTCAAGAGGTACCCGTCCTCCGTGGTCCCGTGCTCTTCCGCGAATCGTTCGACGGCGTCCCTGACCGTGCGCGGCAGGGGCACCTCGCGGAACTCGCCTTCCTTGCGGTGCTTGAGCTTCGCCGACTGGTGCGTACTGGAGTGCACCTGCTCGGTCACCCGGTACACGTCGTCCGCGACGATGTTGTTCACGTTCACCGCACGCGCCTCGCCGTTGCGGAGCCCGCAGCCGACCATCAGGACTATCTCCAGTGCCGGCTTGCAGTCCGCCACCTGGATCGCTCTGGCGATGTACTCGGCGTCGGGGATGGCTACCCGCTGTGGGGTGCACTCGGGTTTCTGCGCTCCGCGAAGAGGGTTCAGCAATGGCCCCCTTCTCGAACGCTTCTCGGAGGAGAGCCGACAGGGCCCTGTAGACGTTCAGCTGGTGTCCACGGCCCCCCTCCGCCTCCAAGTGATCGAGAAAGTCCTCCACCACGGTCGGTGTCACCGCATTCAGCTTCCGCGACTTGAAGAAGGAACCCATGCCGCGAGCGAGTCGACGAGCCGAAGAGCGAAACCTTCCGAAGCGGCGAGCGAACCAGCGAAGGCCGGCTCTGCTGTCACGCCCCTCGGTCGGCAAGGCGGAGACCTCCGACTCGCCGCATGCTGGCTACTTGCTGACCTGGGGATCACCCAGCACGCATCTGACCTGCGGTAACGTCCACCCTCAGGACCTTCGGAAACAACGTCGAGGACCGCATGGGGCATCTGCGGTACCTGCTGCTCTACCTGGTCTGCGGGTGCGCGGCCGCATACGGATTCGCACTCACGAACACCGGCTCCCCACCCCCCGAGGCGCCCCTGACACACTTTCACTCGGACAAGACGGAGAACCAGATTACGGATCCGCTTCCTTCCGCATATCGGAGGAATGAGATTGCGCAGACCGGGAAGAAGCTGTGGTCGGGCACATTTCCGCCAGGGCGCCATCCACCCTTTCCGCCGCGTTGCCAATGTGAAGTTCAAAGGGTGAAGACATGCAGGGCGACGACCTTCGCGGCCAGCACGGGGGACGACCCCGTCGCGCCCGATGAGGTGACGAATCCGCAGATCATCCGCCGAGAGTAGGGCTTGATGCCGATCCGTAGCCGCACGGCCGGACCGGCTGCCGCAGCCCGCACCTCCGACGGGTTGACGTTGTCGATTGCGGCAGCAAATTAGCGCAATTGAGCCAATTCTGCTACGGTCGAAAGAAAGCTGCCTCTCTGGACCGGTCGATACGTGCGGATTCTGGCGACCGGACGGCTCCTTCCTGCCCGTGAGGGTGGGAGCGGGGCCGCATGGCGAAATCAAAGGGACATACGTGACGAACAGAAAAAGAGTAGCGATCGTCGGTGCCGGCCCCTCGGGCATGGCTCAGCTGCGGGCCTTTGAGACCGCAGCGCGCGCGGGGGCAGACATCCCCGAGATTGTCTGTTTTGAGAAACAGGCTGACTGGGGTGGCCAGTGGAACTTCACCTGGCGCACCGGACTCGACGAGTACGGCGAGCCCGTGCACTCGAGCATGTACCGCAATCTGTGGTCGAATGCGCCGAAGGAAGCGCTGGAGTTCGCTGATTACACCTTCGACGAGCACTTCGGTCGCGCCGTCTCCTCATACCCGCCGCGCCCGGTTCTGTGGGACTACATCGCTGCCCGGCTGAAGAAGACGAACGTGCGCGATTTCATCCGTTTCCAGACCGTCGTGCGCTGGACGGAATACGACGCCGAGCGTGAGGTCTTCACGCTCACGGTCGAGAATCTCCCCACCGGAGAAACGACGACCGAGGAGTTCGACCATGTGGTCGTCGCCAGCGGCCACTTCGCTTTCCCCAACGTGCCGCATTTCCCTGGCATCGAGACCTTCCCCGGGTACATCGCCCACGCGCACGACTTCCGCGGCGCGGAAGCCCTCAAGGAGCAGGACGTCCTCGTCGTCGGCTCCAGCTACTCGGCCGAGGACATCGGCAGCCAGGCGTTCAAGATGGGCGCACGCTCGGTGACGGCGAGCTATCGTTCCGCGCCGATGGGCTACGACTGGCCCGAGGGCTTCGAGGAACGCCCCGTCATCAAGCGCATCGAGGGCAACACGGTCCACTTCGCCGACGACACCTCGAAGCACATCGACGCCGTCATCCTGTGCACCGGCTACCTTCACAAGTACCCGTTCCTGCCCGACGAGCTCGCGCTGACCTCCCCGAACAACGTGTATCCGGACGGCCTTTACCGCGGTGTCGTGTGGCAGGACAACCCGCGTCTGGCCTACCTCGGCGCGCAGGACCAGTGGTTCACCTTCAACATGTTCGACGCGCAGGCCTGGTACGTACGCGACCTCATCCTGGGCCGCGCCGAGCTGCCGTCGGAGACCGAACGCTCCGCGTCCATCGCCGAGTGGCGGGAACGTTTCGAGAGGCTTTCCTCAGACGCCGAAGAGGTCCGCTTCCAGGCCGACTACGTGCGGGATCTGCTGCGGCAGACGGACTACCCCGAGTTCGACCTCGACCGGGTCGTCGAGATCTTCCTCGCGTGGAAGCGCGACAAGAAGGCCGACATCATGGGCTACCGCGACCGTGCCTACCGCTCGGTCATGACGGAAACCCTGGCAGCCGAGCACCACACACCGTGGCTCGAAGAACTCGACGACTCGATCGAGCGCTACCTCGCCGAAGACTCCGCCAAGACCCCGCAGAACACTGAGCGCAGCCTGGCGGCGTAACTCCCCGAGTTCGGGGTCGGACCCCACTACGGGTCAGGGGCCCAGCAGCTCTCACTGCGGGCCCCTGACCCGTATCCATGGGTGCGCACAACTGGGGAATGCCGGTTGCCGGGGCCAGGGGGGTGCGCCGCGGGCCGTGCCGGATGGCTTGTGTGTGAGGAGTTGGGGATCGAGCCGCAGCCCTGCGAAGATCCTCCGCAATCGCCTCGGCATCGGCTCGGCCCGCTCAAGAACCCTGGCCTCCGTGATCCGCGCAGAACGCAACGACCACTTCCCAGGGCAGCCCTGGTCGAATACAGGGAGCTGTTTCCAACCTGGCTGATCTCAGGCTGAGTTGGCGTGGGGGCCGGAAGTGGGAAGAGGTGAGGCTCGCCGGGGAGGGCGGCCTCCTGCAAGTAACTGACCGAGCGGGTGCTGGAGTCCGCCCTGGAGGGCGGGCTCACTGATCACCTGGGGCATGAGCCCGGTGAGCGGGCCGAGGGCGGCCGGGAGAACTACCGTAACGGGCACCGGTCCAAGACGGTGATCACCGAGTCGGGGCCGGTCGAGATCGCGGTGCCGCGGGACCGGGCCGAGTCGTTCGAGCCGCTCTCAAGATCTTCGGCAACAACGTCGAGGACCGCATGGGGCACCTGTGCTTCGCGCTGATCGGCGCGTCCGGGGCGGTCGCGGGGGTGCTGGGCGCGTATCTGGTGCTGTATCCGAGGGCGCGCGTCTGGGTGCTGGTGCCGTTCCTGATCTTCCTGCCGCTGCGGCTGCAGGCCTGGATCGTGCTCGGCATGTGGTTCGTGCTGCAGGCGGTGTACTCGTCCGGGACGGGCGTCACCGACGCCGGGACGGTGGCGTACGTGGCGCATGTCGTGGGCTTCGTGGCCGGCATGCTGATCGCCTGGCCGCTGCGCCACGGCACTCCCCCGCCACCGGAGCCGCCCGGCCTGCTGTTCGGCAGGCGGGCACGGCCCCGGCACCCGTGGTGAGCGCCCCGCGTGGTCAGCGGGCGGTGGCGGTGTGGACGTGGTCGACGAGGCGGGTCAGCGCGTCGGCGTCGGTGTTCGGCATGACGCCGTGGCCGAGGTTGAAGATGTGGCCCTCGAGGCCCTCGGCCGCGGCCAGCACCTCGCGGGTCTTCGCCTCCACCGCCTCCGTGCCGGCGAACAGCACGGTCGGGTCGAGGTTGCCCTGGAGCGCCTTGCCGGGGCCGACCCGGCGGACGGCCTCGTCCAGCGGGACGCGCCAGTCGACGCCGACGACGTCCGCGCCGGCCTCGCCCATCAGACCGAGGAGTTCGCCGGTGCCGACGCCGAAGTGGATGCGGGGGATGCCGTAACCGGACACCGCGTCGAGGACCTTGGCCGAGGCCGACATCACCGAGCGCCGGTAGTCGGCGGGGGCGAGCGCGCCGGCCCAGGAGTCGAAGAGCTGGACCGCGGAGGCGCCGGCCTCGATCTGCACGGTGAGGAACGCGGCGGTGATGTCCGCGAGGCGGTCGAGGAGGTCGGCCCAGAGCTCCGGGTCGCCGTACATCATCGCCTTGGCGTTCTCGTACGTGCGGGACGGGCCGCCCTCGACGAGGTAGCTGGCGAGGGTGAACGGGGCGCCCGCGAAGCCGATCAGCGGGGTGGCGCCCAGCTCGGCGGTCAGCAGGCCGTACGCCTCGGTGACGTAGGAGACGTCCTCCGGGGTGAGGTCGCGCAGCCGGGCCAGGTCGGCGCGGGTGCGGAAGGGCTCCTCGACGACGGGGCCGATACCGGGCTTGATGTCGAGGTCGATACCGATGGCCTTGAGGGGCACGACGATGTCGCTGAAGTAGATCGCCGCGTCGACGTCGTGCCGGCGCACCGGCTGGAGGGTGATCTCGGCGACGAGGTCGGGGCGCATGCAGGAGTCGAGCATCGCGATGCCCTCACGCACCTTGCGGTACTCCGGCAATGAGCGGCCCGCCTGCCGCATGAACCACACCGGAGTGTGCGGCACCGGCTCACGCCGGCACGCCTTGAGGAAGGCACTGTCGTACGTCTGGGTCGGCTGCTTGCCCCGCGGGCTGACATTGGCACTCACCCGGCCAGTCTCGCACGGTCCGCCGGACGCCCCGCACCGCAGGCCACACCGCGCACCGTGCCCCGCGCCACACCGGGCACCGCGCCGGCGCCACGCCGGGCGTCGTGCCCCGCGCCACGCCGGTGTGACACGATCCGGACACCGTTGCCCACCCCGGGTGTCCTTCCCCGCGCCGGGGCCCGCTTCCGCTTAACCTTCCCCGCATGGCTGCGGCTCAGGGACGACTGTCGGACGGCACGGGCGGAATGGACGAAGCGAAGGACACCGATGCGGATCTCGGGCTCGGGGGCACGGCGCCCCCTCTGCCCTTCCGGACCGCCGTCGAAGCGTTGCGGGGCGCGCGGCTCCGGCCGCAGATCGAAGTGGAGAGCACTCCGGCGCCCAAACGGCTCGCCCCGTACGCGTACGCGCTGGAGGCGGCGGTCGTGGACGGCGACCAGGACCTGGCCGACGGCCGGCTGGTGTTGCTGCACGATCCGGCCGGGCACGACGCCTGGCGGGGCACCTTCCGGCTGGTGACGCTGGTGCGCGCGGAACTGGAGCCGGAGATGGCGGCGGATCCGCTGCTTCCGGAGGTGTGCTGGTCCTGGCTGACCGGTGCGCTCGCGGCACGCGGTCTGACGTACGGCGAGCCGAGCGGCACGGTCACGCGGGCCGGTTCGCACTACTTCGGCGGGCTGTCCGAGCGTCCTGCCGCCTCGCAGATCGAGATCCGTGCCTCGTGGACGCCGGAAGAGGGTGCGGGCGGGGTGCCGGACGCGGCCACCCATCTGATGTCGTGGTGCGATCTGCTGGCGCAGGTCGCCGGGCTGCCGCCGGCCGCTCCGGGGGACGCGTCGGTGGTGACGCTGCCGCAGCGCCGGGGGCCGCAGGCACGCTGAGCCCGCCACACCTCTGGGGCCACCGCCGCGGGCGTTGAACCCACCCCGGGCGTTGAACCCACCCCGGGCGTTGAACCTGCAGCCGTTGCCGGGACCGATCCCCTCGTAGGGCTCCCGGCGCTCCTCCAGACCGGTCTTCGGACCGGTCTTCTGCCGTTCCCGGGCCGTTCGCCGGGCCGGCCACCGGAGCACTCTCGGCCGGTCTCTCGGCCGGTCTCTCGGCCGGTCTCTCGGCCGGTCTCTTTGTCGATCTCCTCGGCCGCTTCCTTGCCGATCCCCTCAAGATCTCTTTGGCGACCTTTTTGGGGATCTCTTTGTCGATACGGCCACTTCCGGAAGCGTTGCGACGCAGACCGAAACCGTTCGATCTTCGAATGATCGACCGCGTGTCCGAATTGCACGGATTGTTACTCACTGGATCGTGATCATTCTCTAAAGGAGACCGCGTTTGTTGCCGAAGACGACTGTGACCTTGAAAGCACGGTTGAGCCCGGCTCCACCCCCACGAGCCGGCCCCGTCCCGCCGCCACCCCAGGAGGCCTGGTGTCCGTTCTCCTCGAGCAGCCCGCAAGCCTGGTCGCCTACCGCCCGAACAAGCCGACCGCCATGGTGGTCGTGGCCGACCCCCGCGTCCGCTCCACCGTCACCCGCCATCTGTGGGCGCTCGGTGTACGCGACGTGATCGAGGCCTCGTCCGTCGCGGAGGCTCGTCCCCGCATCGGCAACCCCCGCGACATCTGCGTCGCCGACGTCCACCTGCCGGACGGTTCCGGCCTCACCCTCCTCTCGGAGACCCGGGCCGCAGGCTGGCCCAACGGTCTCGCCCTGTCCGCCGCCGACGACATCGGCGCCGTGCGCAACGCCCTCGCCGGCGGAGTGAAGGGCTACGTCGTCACCGGCACCCGTACCAACCTCGGACTTCCCTCCCGCCCCGGTGCCGCCCCCATCGGCGGCGCCCGTCTGCACCGCCGCCCTCCGGGTGCCCCGAGCCACCCGGGCGGCTACCGCGAACTGTCCGGCCGTGAGGTCGAGGTGCTGCGGCTGGTGGCGGAGGGGCAGTCGAACAAGGCCATCGGCGTCTCGATGGGCCTGTCCGCGCTGACCGTCAAGAGCCACCTCGCCCGCATCGCCCGCAAGCTCGGTACGGGCGACCGCGCCGGGATGGTCGCGGTCGCCCTGCGCACCGGCATCATCCACTGACCTCCGCGGCACCGGCCTCCGCGGCCGTTCCGCCCGCCTCCCCTCCTCCGTCCCGTTCCGTCCCCCTCCTCTCCTTTTCCCCTCCCCTCCGGTCCGCTTCCCCTCGGCCGGGCATGCACCGGCCTGACTTGTTTACGACCCTCTGGGGCCCGCCGACGGAACGTTCCGTCGGCGGGCCCCTTCGCGGCATGGATACTCTTGACAGGTGACCGACGCCCACGACACAGCAGCAGACAGTGCCCTGCGAACCACCGGAGGCGCTCCTCCGGACGACGACGGATCTTCTGCTACGGAGGCGCCGATCCCCTTGCTCGAACCGCGCGAGGGCATTCCGCCCGTGATCACGGACGACGCCGCGCTCGCCGAGGTGATCGCCGCCTTCGCCGCGGGCACCGGCCCCGTCGCCGTCGACGCCGAGCGGGCCTCCGGCTACCGCTACGGCCAGCGTGCCTACCTCGTCCAACTGCGCCGCGAGGGCGCCGGGTCCGCGCTGATCGACCCCGTCGCCTGCCCCGACCTGTCAGGGCTGGGCGAGGCGCTGTCCGGCGTCGAGTGGGTGCTGCACGCCGCCACGCAGGACCTGCCCTGCCTGCGCGAGATAGGGATGCTGCCCACCCGCCTCTTCGACACCGAGCTGGCCGGCCGCCTCGCCGGTTTCCCCCGCGTCGGGCTCGGCGCGATGGTCGAGAACGTGCTCGGCTTCGTCCTGGAGAAGGGCCACTCCGCCGTCGACTGGTCCACCCGCCCGCTGCCCGAACCCTGGCTGCGGTACGCCGCCCTCGACGTCGAGCTCCTGGTCGACCTGCGGGACGCCCTGGAGAAGGAACTGGACCGGCAGGGCAAGCTGGAATGGGCGTGGCAGGAGTTCGACGCGATCGCGTCCGCACCGCCGCCGGAGCCCCGCAAGGACCCCTGGCGGCGCACCTCCGGTATGCACAAGGTGCGCCGGCGCCGGCAGATGGCCGTCGTACGGGAGCTGTGGCAGACCCGGGACCGGATCGCGCAGCGCCGGGACGTCTCCCCGGGCAAGGTGCTCTCCGACACGGCCATCGTCGAGGCCGCTCTCGCCCTGCCGGCCGACGTACAGGCCCTGGCCGCGCTGAACGGGTTCGGGCCTCGGGTGGGGCGACGTCAGCTGGAGCAGTGGCAGGCGGCCGTGGACCGGGCGCGGGCGCTGAGCGAGACGCAGCTGCCGCAGCCCGGCCAGCTGGTGACCGGGCCCCCGCCGCCGCGCGCCTGGGCGGACAAGGACCCGGTGGCCGCCGCCCGGCTGTCCGCGGCCCGCGCGGGAGTGAGCGCGCTCGCCGAGCGACTGACCATGCCGCAGGAGAACCTGATCACCCCGGACACGGTACGGAGGGTGTGCTGGGAACCCCCGCGGCCCGCCGGTCCGGAGTCCGTCGCGGCCGCGCTGGCGGGGTACGGGGCGCGGCCGTGGCAGGTGGAACAGGTGACGCCGGTCCTCGTCACCGCGCTGGCCTCCGGCGGTTCCGACGGCGGTTCCGACGACGGTGTTGAGGTCGTCTGAGCACGGTGGGATCCGTCGGCCCGGCCGCCCGCGGCGCTGCCGCCCCCTGTTCCGCTTCGTCGTTCTACTTCGTGGCCCCTCTCATGAAACCGTTGTATATGAAGCGTTGGAGGGTCAGGAAGACGATCAGGGTCGGGAGGATGACCAGGATCGCGCCCGCCGAGATGGTTTCCCAGTGGGCCCCGAAGGGGCCCTTGAAACGGAACAGGGACGTCGAGATCACGCCAAGATCCTCGGAGGGCATGTAGAGGAAGGGGATGTAGAAGTCGTTGTAGACGTTGATCCCCTTCACGATCACCACCGTCGCGATCGCCGGTTTGAGGAGCGGGAGGATCACCTTCCGGTAGACCGTGAACGCGTTGGCGCCGTCCAGTCGTGCCGCCTCGTCGAGGGAGACGGGGATGGAGCGGATGAACTGCAGGAAGATGTAGATCGACACGATGTCCGTGCCCATGTAGAGGGCGATCGGCGCCCACAGGCTGTCGAACATGCCGAAGCTGTTGACGATCTGGAAGGTCGCCACCTGGGTGGTCACGCCGGGGACGAGCGCGGCGAGCAGGAACAGGGCGACGACCAGTTTCCGGAAGCGGAAGACGAAGCGGTCGATCGCGTACGCCGTCATCGAACCGATGAGGATGGTGCCGCCGACGGCGACGACCAGGATGACCGCCGTGTTGCCGAAGGCGGAGAGCATCCGGCCGTCCTGGAACGCGGTGACGTAGTTGCCGAGGTTCAGCGGGTCGTCGGGCAGGGCGAGCGCTCCGCTGCCGTCCGCCATCTCCTCCGAGCTCTTCAGCGAGGTCAGGAGAACCACGGCGAGCGGCAGCAGGACGACCAGCGTGGCGAGGACGAGGGTCAGGTACATGAGGGACCGGGCCACTGTGCGGCGGGTCACACCAGGTCCACCTTGTCGTCGGGGACGATCCGGCGCTGCACCCAGGTGACCGCCAGGACGATCAGGAGCAGGACGACGGCGGCGGCCGAGGCGAGCCCCGTCTTGTTGAACTGGAACGCGAGCTTCACCGTCTGGATGACGAAGGTCTCGGTGCCGGTGGCGCCGCCGGTCATGATGTACGGGATCTCGAAGACCGACAGGGAACCGGAGACGGAGAGGATCACGCTCAGGCCCAGGATGGGTCTGATGCCGGGCGCGATGATGTACCGGAACTGCTGCCATCGGGTCGCACCGTCGATCTCGGCCGCCTCGTACAGCTCGCCGGGGATGGACTGGATCGCGCCGAGGAACAGCACGAAGTTCAGGCCCAGATAGCGCCAGACGGACACGCCGGCCAGCGAGGTGTTCGCGGAGAACGGGGTGCCCAGCCAGGCGTGGTCGGTGTCGACGCCGAGCAGGCCGAGCACCGAGTCGAGGGTGCCGCCGTCCTGGAAGAAGTAGAGGAAGACGAAGCCGATCGCCACCCCGTTGATCAGGTACGGGAAGAACAGCACGCCCTTGAAGAGGTTCCGGAAGCGGACGTCGAAACTGAGGACCGTGGCGAAGTAGAGGGCGACGGCGATCTGCACCACGGAGGCGACGAGGTAGTAGCCGCTGACGAAGAACACCTCGAACAGTTCGGGCCGGGTGAAGAGTTCGATGTAGTTCTCGGTGCCCGTCCAACTCAGTTCGGGGCTCACGCCGTCCCAGTCGGTGAAGCTGTAGGCGACCATGTTGGCGAGCGGCGCGTAGGTGAAGGTGAGCAGCAGGGCGAGCGGCACGGTCAGGAACAGCCAGGGGGTGACGCGCCGCCACAGCCGGGCGCCGCGCGGGGCGGGGGCCGCGGCCGGTCCGGCGGGCACGACCGAGGGCGTCGGCCGCGTCGTCCCGGCGGCGGGGTCCGCCATCAGGACCCCAGGGACGTACGTGCCTCGGCCCAGCGTGCGCCGAGGTCGTCGAGGAAGTCGTCCAGGCTGCCCTTGCGCGCTCCGCGGGCCAGGTCGACGAGGTCCTGACGGTAGTCGGGCTTGTAGATGCCGACCTCGGAGCCGTTGTCGATGGACTTGACCTGCGCGCCCTTGGCGTCGTCGAGGTCGATCAGCTCGACTCCCGCGTCCTGGTAGGGCCGCAGGATCTCGGGCAGGGGGTCGTCCTTCAGCGGGGACAGGGCGAGATTGGCCTTCGCGTAGCCGGACTTGTCGGTGAACCAGTCGATCCAGGCGCGGGCGGCGGCCTTGTGGTCGGAGTGGACGTTGACGGCCTGCTGATAGTCGGGGGAGGTCACCGCGCAGAAGGCGCCGTCCTGTTGGGCGGGGAAGGGCATGAAGCCGATGTCGTCGGGGTCGCTGCCGGCCTGCTTCGCGGCCTCCCGCATCTGGACGACGGCCCAGGAGCCGAGCCACATGGTGGCGATCTCGCCCTTGGCCAGCTTCGGCTTGGACGCCTCCCAGTTGGTGGTGGTCGGGTCCTTCTCGGCGAGGCCGGCGCGCACGATGTCGTGGAGCAGGGTGTCGGCGACGCGCAGGTCGGCGCCGTCGGCCCACGGGTCCCCCTCGGCGAGTTTCGTGGTGGCGCCGGTGTCGCAGCCGACCGAGCCGTTGACGTTGGTCCACTGGGTCAGCGGCCACATGTCCTTGAAGTTGGTGTAGTACGGGACGGCGTCGGTCCGGGACTTGACGGCCTTCAGGTCGTCGAGGAACCGGGCGGGGGTGGTGGGCCAGTCGGTGACGCCGGCCTGCTCCCAGACCTTCTTGTTGTAGAGGAAGCCGGGGACCACGCCGATCGGGCTCTGGCCGTAGACCTTTCCGTCGACGGTGGAGTAGTCGGTGAAGCGGTACTTCTCGCTCAGTTCGGCCCGGCTGCCCAGCGAGGCGAAGAACTTCGGGTAGTCCTTCTTCTCGATGACGGCGGGGATCATGAGGACGTCGCCGTAGTTCTCGGTGTTCATCCGGATCTTGACCTCGCCCTCGTAGTCGGTGAGGGCGTCGAACTCCACCTTCACGCCGGGGTGGGTCTTGTTGAACTCGGCGGCGTAGGCCTCCATCGTGCCGTCCTGCACCAGATCGGTCCGGTGGGTGAGGACGGTGATGGACCCCTTGGCCTCGGACGGGTCGTCGGGCGCCTCGGCGTCCGCGCCCCGGGAACTGCCCCCGGTGCCGGTGCAGGCGGAGGCCAGGAGGGCGAGGGCGGCGATCGATCCGGTGAGCACAGTGCGGCGGTTCATGTTCATGAGGACCAGCTCCGTTCGAGGACACGGGACCCGACATGAGTCAGTTGGCTGGTTCGGCACTCTGACAGCCGCTACTAAACCGGTAAAGTCATAATTGCGCCAAGAATGCGGGAGTGCCTATGGGCTCCTGGGTCAACCGGTCTAGAAGCCGCATGGCCGATGGAGCCGGAGGAGGGGCCCGGGGCGCGTCCTGCCGCGATGCCGGGCCGTGCGCCCGCCGCCCCCCGGCCACCGGGCCGGCCCGGCATCGCCGCGCCGCGCCGCTTCACCGGTACGCGGAGGTGACGCGGACACCGGGCGGGGACACTCACCACCGGGACCCGGGTCCGCACCCTGCGCCGACCCCTGCCCGTACCGGCCCCGCCCGCACTGACCCCCGCCCGTACCGGCACCCGCCCGTGCCGCGCCGCGCCGCGCGACGGGTCCTCCGGCGGTGTGACCTTCGCCGCTCGGAGGTGTAGGACTGGGCAGCTACATTACCCACAAGTAGCATAGGCTCTGAGCGCGCGCTCAGCGCAACGCAGCAGTGCCGTCCCGCACCCTGGAGGAGAGCCATCGTGCCTCGTACCGTCAAGGACGTCGTCTTCGTCGACGGCGTCCGCACCCCGTTCGGCAAGGCGGGCCCGAAGGGCATCTATCACGAGACCCGTGCCGACGACCTCGTCGTGAAGGCGATCCGGGAGCTGCTGCGCCGCAACCCCGGACTCGACCCGAAGAAGATCGACGAGGTCGCGGTCGCCGCGACCACGCAGATCGGCGACCAGGGCCTGACCATCGGCCGCACCGCCGGTATCCTCGCGGGCCTGCCCACCTCGGTCCCGGGCTACTCCATCGACCGCATGTGCGCGGGCGCCCTGACCGCCGTGACCGCGGTGGCCGGCTCCGTCGCCTTCGGCGCGTACGACGTGGCCATCGCGGGCGGTGTCGAGCACATGGGCCGCCACCCGATGGGCGAGGGCGTCGACCCCAACCCGCGCTTCGTCTCGGAGAAGCTGGTCGACGAGTCCGCCCTGTTCATGGGCATGACCGCGGAGAACCTGCACGACCGCTACCCGACGATCACCAAGCAGCGCGCCGACGAGTACGCGGTCCGCTCGCAGGAGAAGGCCGCCAAGGCGTACGCCGACGGCAAGATCCAGGCCGACCTGGTACCGGTCTCGGTGCGCCGCACCAACGCCGAGGCCGGCGAGACGGGCTGGGGCCTGGTCACCGCCGACGAGCCGATGCGCCCCGGCACCACCCTGGAGAACCTGGCCGGGCTCAAGACGCCGTTCCGCGTCCACGGCCGGGTCACCGCCGGTAACGCCGCCGGTCTGAACGACGGCGCCACCGCCTCGCTCATCGCCTCCGAGGACTTCGCCCGCGAGAACGGGCTGCCGGTCAAGATGCGCCTGGTCTCCTACTCCTTCGCGGGTGTGGAGCCCGAGGTCATGGGCTACGGCCCGATCCCGGCGACGGAGAAGGCGCTGGCCCAGGCCGGCCTGTCCATCTCCGACATCGGCCTGTTCGAGATCAACGAGGCCTTCGCCGTCCAGGTGCTGGCCTTCCTGGAGCACTACGGCATCGCCGACGACGACGCGCGCGTCAACCAGTACGGCGGCGCCATCGCCTTCGGCCACCCGCTGGCCTCCTCCGGCGTCCGCCTGATGACGCAGCTGGCCCGCCAGTTCGAGGAGCAGCCGCACGTCCGCTACGGCCTGACCACCATGTGCGTCGGCTTCGGCATGGGCGCGACGGTCATCTGGGAAAACCCGCACTTCGAGGGGGACAAGTGAGCACCACCACAGAACTGTTGAAGGGCGCGGCCGCGCTCTTCCCGGACGAGGTCGTCACGACGGCCCACGTACGCCACTTCGAACTGCCCCTGGGCGCAGGTCGCTTCGCGCTGATCACGCTCGACAACGGTCTTGACCACACCAAGCCGACCACCTTCGGCCCCCAGTCGCTGGCGAACCTGGACGCCGCCATCGACCAGGTCGAGAAGGAGGCCGCGGACGGTGGAATCGTCGGTGTCGGCATCACCGGCAAGCCGTTCATCTTCGCCGTGGGCGCCGACCTCAAGGGCGTCGAGCAGCTGAAGGAGTGGGACCACGCCCACGCCATCGGCAAGGGCGGCCACGACGTCTTCAAGCGGCTCGCGAAGCTCGCCGTCCCTACCTTCGCGTACTACAACGGCGCGGCCATGGGTGGCGGCGTCGAGGTCGGCCTGCACTGTGCCTACCGCACGGTGTCGTCGGCCATCCCCGCCTTCTCCCTGCCCGAGGTCTTCCTCGGCCTGGTTCCCGGCTGGGGCGGCTGCGCCCTGCTGCCGAACCTGATCGGCGCCGAGAAGGCCGTCTCGGTGATCATCGAGAACAGCCTCAACCAGAACAAGCAGCTCAAGGGCAAGCAGGTCTACGAACTCGGCATCGCGGACGCGATCTTCGAGGGTGCGGACTTCCTGGAGCAGTCGCTGATCTGGACGGCGGCCGTCCTCAAGGGCGAGATCGTCGTCGAGCGCCCGGTGATCGACCGCGGTGAGGCCTGGGACCAGGCCGTCGCCAAGGGCCGGTTCATCGCCGACTCCAAGGTGCACGGCGCCGCCCCGGCCGCCTACCGCGCCCTGGACATCATCGCCGCCGCCAAGAACGGCGACCTCCAGCAGGGTTACGACGCCGAGGACAAGGCGCTCGCCGACCTGATCATGGGCGGTGAACTGCGCTCCGGTCTCTACGCGTTCAACCTGGTGCAGAAGCGCGCCAAGCGCCCCGCCGGTGCCCCGGACAAGAACCTGGCCCGGCCGGTCACCAAGGTCGGTGTCGTCGGCGCCGGTCTGATGGCCTCGCAGCTCGCGCTGCTGTTCCTGCGCCGCCTCGAGGTGCCGGTCGTGCTGACCGACATCGACCAGGCGCGCATCGACAAGGGCGTGGGCTACGTCCACGCCGAGATCGACAAGCTGCTCGGCAAGGGCCGTGTCAACCAGGACAAGGCCAACCGCCTCAAGGCCCTGGTCACCGGTGTCCTGGACAAGGCCGAGGGCTTCGCGGACGCGGACTTCGTCATCGAAGCGGTCTTCGAGGAGATGGGCGTCAAGCAGAAGGTGTTCGCCGAGGTCGAGGCGGTCGCCCCGGCGCACGCGATCCTCGCCACCAACACCTCCTCGCTGTCGGTGTCCGAGATGGCGTCGAAGCTGAAGAACCCCGAGCGGGTCGTCGGCTTCCACTTCTTCAACCCGGTCGCGATCCTGCCGCTCCTCGAGATCGTCCGCGGCGAGCAGACCGACGACGCCTCGCTGGCCACGGCGTTCGGTGTCGCCAGGAAGCTGAAGAAGACCGCGGTGCTGGTCAAGGACGCCCCGGCGTTCGTCGTCAACCGGATCCTGACCCGCTTCATGGGCGAGGTCCAGAACGTCATCGACGAGGGCACCCCGGTCGGGACCACCGAGAAGGCCGTCGAGCCGCTCGGTCTGCCGATGTCGCCGCTGGTCCTCCTCGAGCTGGTCGGCCCGGCGATCGGCCTGCACGTCTCCGAGACGCTCAACCGGTCCTTCCCGGACCGCTTCACCGTCTCGCCGAACCTCAAGGCGGTCGTGGAGGCCGGCAAGCGCGGCTTCTACGTCTACGACAGCGGTAAGCCGGAGCTGGACCCGGAGGTCGCCGCGCTGCTCAAGCAGGGCGACACCGTCCTCACCGAGGAGCAGGTGCGGGCCCGGGTGCTCGACGCGGTGGCGCAGGAGATCGGGCTGATGCTCGACGAGGGTGTCGTCGCCGAGGCCCAGGACATCGACCTGTGCCTGATCACCGGCGCCGGTTGGCCCTTCCACCTGGGCGGCATCACGCCGTACCTGGACCGTGAGGGCGTCTCCGAGCGGGTGAACGGCAAGCGGTTCCTGGAGCCCGGAGTGGCTTCGGTTCCGGCGTAGCCGTCGCCGTCGTACGGACCTGAGGAGGGCCCCCGCCCGTGGCGGGGGCCCTCCTTCGCGCGTGGGTGCCGTCCCGTTCCGTGGATGTCGTCCCGTTCCATGGGCGCCGTCCCGTTCCATGGGACCCTGGCGGGATGAACGACACCGTCGCCCCGCTCGTGGTCGTCGACGCCGCGAACGTCGTCGGGTCGGTGCCCGACGGCTGGTGGCGGGACCGGCGCGGCGCCACCGAACGTCTGCGGGACCGCCTGGCGTCGGACGGTCTGCCGGGCCGGTCCGGACCGGTGGAGATCGTTCTGGTCGTCGAGGGCGCGGCCCGCGGGGTGGAGTCGGTGCCGGGCGTCCGGGTGGAGTCCGCCCCGGGCAGCGGCGACGACCACATGGTCGCCCTGGTGGCCGGTGTCGGCGCCGACGACCGCCCCGTCCTGGTCGTCACGGCCGACCGCGAACTGCGCCGCAGGGTGACGGCCCTGGGAGCCGACGTCGCCGGACCGCGGTCCGTGCCCCGCTGAGGCCCTCGATCCGCGCCCCGCTCAAACCCGCGATCCCGACCCGCCGATCCGGTTCCCCGGTGGTGACGGCGGTCGGTGGTGACCGCGGTCCCGGCGTGGCGGACGGTGAGGCCGCGCCGCCACCCTGACCGGCCTGGCGGTCGGTCGCCGGTGTGCGCCTGCCCGCCGCCCCGCTGTGCCGGGGCCCCCGGCACAGCGGGGCGGCGGCCTCCGTCTACTCCTGCTCGCCGGTACCCGGTCCCAGTCGCTGGTGGACCAGGCGGGCGAAATGGGTCAGGGTGCGTCCGGTGGCCAGGTCGGCCGGTCCGAGACGGATGTCGAAGAGATCCCTCGCCCGGACCAGGAACTGCATCCCCAGCAGCGAGTCCAGCCCGAAGTCGGTGACGTTGAGCGTGGGGTCCAGGTCGGCCGGATCGGTCTGCAGGACACCCGCGAGGAGCTGCGCGACCGTCTCGGTGATCTTGTGCACCGCCTCGTCCGCCGAGAGGTCCGCCAGCGTGCTCAGGAGTTCGTTGCGGGCGTCCGGGGAGACCGCGGAGGACTCCGGGGCCAGCGGGGCGAACCGGGGGGTGGCCAGGGCGGGCAGCAGATGGCGTGCGGCTCCCCAGCGGTAGCGGCCCGCTCCGGCGACATCGGCGCCGGCGGCCGACAGCCGGTCGGCGGTGGTCAGGACCTCGGCGGGGCTGAGCAGCTCGAGACCGCGTCCGGTCATGGCGGGGCCCATGCCGCTGCGGGCGACATAACCGGTTTCACCGACCGGTCCCCAGGCCAGTGCCGTCCCCGTCCGGCCGGCGTCGCGCCGGGCCCGGGTGAGGGCTTCCAGGTAGGCGTTGGCCGCCGCGTAGGCGGCCTGCCCCGGGTTGCCGATGCAGGCGGAGACGGACGAGTAGGTGAGGAACAGGTCCAGGTCACGGTCGGCGGTGAGGCGGTCCAGCAGGGCCGCGCCCGCCGCCTTGGGTGCCAGTACGGCGGCGAACCGGTCTTCGGTGAGGTCGGCCAGCACCGCGTCGTCCATGTGCATCGCCGCGTGCACCACGCCGCGCAGGGGGTGCCCGGTGGCGTCCACGGCGTCGATGACCCGGCGCAGCGCGGCTTCGTCGGTGACGTCGGCGGCGTGGGCGGTGGCGTGCACTCCGCGGTCGGCGAGTTCCCGGAGCAGGGCGGGCGCCTCGGGGGCGTCGGGTCCGCTGCGGGAGAGCAGGGCCAGGTGCCGGGCCCCGCGGTCGGCCAGCAGGCGGGCGGTGGCGGCGCCGAGTCCGCTCGGTCCGCCGGTGATCAGGTAGGTGCCCTCGCCGTCGAGGCGCAGGGTGCCGGGTGCGGGCTCCACGGGGACGGGTTCGTCCAGGGGGTCGAAGGTGACGACGACCTTGCCGGTGTGCCGGGAGTGCTGCAGGAGGTGGAAGGCCTCCTCGACCCGGGCGGCGGGGTGGACCGTGTGGGGCAGCGGCCGGTAGGTGCCGGAGGCGGCCTCCGCCTCGAAGTCCGCGAGGAGACGGGGTCCCAGTTCCGGGCAGTCGACGACGGCGTCGAGGTTGAAGCCGATGAAGGTGAGGCTGCGGTCGAACGGGCGCAGCGTGATCGGGTTGTTGAGGAAGATGTCCCTCTTGCCGAGCTCGATGAAGCGGCCGTTGGGGCGCAGCAGGTCGAGGCCCTGGGCGATGGCCTCACCGCTGAGGGAGTTCACCAGGACGTCCACACCCCGGCCGCCGGTCAGCTCCCGTACCCGGGGGACGAAGTCCAGGCCGCGGGAGTCGAGCACGTGCTCGGCTCCGAGTGTGCGCAGCAGGTCCCGTTTGGTCTCCGTGCCGGCGGTGGCGATGACGCGGGCGCCCTGACGGCGGGCGCACTGCAGGACGGCCAGGCCCACCGCCCCGGCTCCGCCGTGCACGAGCACGGTCTCCCCGCGACCGAGGCGGGCCTGGTCGACCAGGGTCCGGTGGACGGTCAGGAAGGCGACGGGGAAGGTCGCCGCTTCCGTGAAGCCCAGCCCGTCGGGGATGCGGACGACGGCGGAGGCGGAGGTCGTCGCGTGGGACGCGAGGGCGGCGGGCACCAGGCCGCACACCCGGTCGCCGGGCTTCAGGTCCCGTACGCCCGGTCCCACGGCGCGCACGATGCCGGCGCCGTCGGTGCCCAGTCCGCGGCCGAGCGGGCTGTTCTCCACCGCCTCGGGCGGCAGCAGGCCGTTGGCCCGCATGGGGTCGCGGTAGTTCAGGGCCACGGCCCGCATCTCGAGGGCCACCTCGCCCGGCCCGGGTTCGCGCAGGTCCGTCTGCCGCCAGATCAGCCGCCGGCGCAGGCCGGGGTCGCGGGCTTCGAGGATGTACGGCGTGCCGGCGGGGACAGCGGGCGGTTCGTCCGCCGGGTGCTGGAGGTGCCGGGGGACGAACCGGCCCCGGGCGGTCAGGACGATCTCGTCCTCCTGGGCGTTCGGGTCGTCGTCGGGGGTGAGGAGTTCTCCGGCCAGGCGGCGGGCGTCGGTGCTGGCGTCCGTGGTGCGGTGGCACGACAGGCGTCGCAGGCGCAGGTCGGGACGCTCGTTGGCGAGGGTGCGGCAGGCCGCCCAGACGGCCGCGTCGACCGGGTGGGACGGCCGCTCCGGGGCGGGAAAGAGGCCGGTCGGGCGGGTGACGAGCCAGACCCGGGGGCTCGTACCGCCCTTCAGGCCGTCGCAGGCGGCGGCGAGGGAGCGCAGGAGGGCCGCCCGGCGGGTGGTCCGCGTGACGGTGTCGTGCGGGCCGGGTTCGGCGAGCAGCAGGACGACATGCGGATCGGAGTCCGTGGGCAGCGTCCCGTGCCAGGCGGTGGCCTCGTCGGGCGCGGTGACGACGGTGGCCTTCCCGAGGTGGGCGGCCAGTGCGCGTGCGGTCGCCGTCTCGGTGTCGTCCTCGACGGCGATCACCCAGGCGGCGCCGGGAACCGTCCGCGGGGGTTCGGCGTCCGGCCCGGGGTCGTGGTCCGCGGCGGCGAGGAGGACGGAGCGGTCCTCGGGCCCGGTCTGCGCCACACCGGAGAAGCCGCACTGCCGCAGCAGCGGCGCCCACCGGTCGCGGGGGAGGATGCGGCACGCCGGGCGCAGGCCGTGGTCGCCGCGCTCCCAGAAGTCGTTCAGCGTGCCGGACAGCAGGGCCTGGAGCCCGGCGTGGTGCGGTTCGGTGGCCAGCAGGTGTCCGCCGGGGGCCAGCACGGTGTGCAGTCGGCGCAGGGTGGCGGCCAGGTCGGTGGTGGCGTGCAGGGCGTCGCCCGCGAGGACGAGGTCGAAGCCGCCTCGCGGCAGGCCCTGGCCGGTCAGGTCGGCGTCCGGGTCCAGGACGCGGTGGTCGACGAAGTCGTGGGCGGCGAAACGGTGTTCGGCGCGGGTGAGACCGCCGCCGGTGGTGGCGGCGCAGGTGTAGCGGGTCCGGTCGGCCGGCAGTACGGGCAGGGCCGCGGCCGTCAGGGCGGTGGTGGTCGCGCCGAATTCCAGGACCCGCAGCGGACGGTCGGCGGGCCAGCGGGCGACGATGTCGCCGAGCAGCGCTTGCACGGTGCGGTGGGCGAAGCGGTGGGCCGGGCCGGTCTCGTGGAGTTGCTCGTGGGCGCTGTCCCCGGCCGGCAGGAGTTCGCGCGCGTCGGCGCGTCCTCGCACCACGTCGGGCAGCCGGCGCAGGTGCCGGTTGAGGAGCAGCGTCTCGGCGCCGTACGCGGGATGGTCCTCCACCAGGGCGCGCAAGCGCGCCTCGGCGCACATGTCGGCGCCGGTCAGCCGCCAGGTCTCCCCGGTCGGCCGGGCGAGGCCGTGTTCGGTCAGCAGGGGCAGCATCAGCCGTGCGAGCCGCCGGTGCCGGGGCTGCAGGCCCCCGGTCACCAGGTCGCTCATCGAGAACGGGGCCGCGGGGTCGGTGAGGAGACCGCGCAGCGTCTCGGCCCAGCAGTGGGCTCCGGCCTGTTCGGCGGCGGCGGTGAACCGGCGGTGGCCGCTGTCGTCCAGGGTGGCGCGTGCGGCGGCGATCCGCGGCTCGGCCGCGCGCGCGACCTCGGTGGGCGCGGGAAGCGGAGAGGGCGGGGCGGGGGCCGCCCGGTGGGGGGCGGCCCGGAGCACGGTGCGCTGGACGGTCAGCGGGGTGCGCCGGCTCATGTGGCCGCGGCGGGTGCGGCAGCCGTCGATCTCGACGGTGACCGTGCCGTCCGTGTCGGCGTAGGTGATGTCCCAGCACATCTCGTGGGCGCTGCGGCTGCGCCGGCGCAGGTGCACGACGCCGGTGGGCGCGGGGGTGCGCCACACGCGTACGGCCCCGAACACGGTCGGCAGGAACGCGGCGGATTCCGCCTCCGCCCCGGCGAGGGCCACGGTGGCCTGCAGCGGCGCGTCGAGCAGGACCGGGTGGGCGGTGTAGGCGTCGGCGGTGTGCTCCAGCCGGTAGGAGAGCAGCACCTCGCCGTCGCCGGCGTCGATGCGGTCGATGAGCTGGAAGTCCGGTCCGCAGTTCAGGCCGATGCCGTGGCACGTCCGGTAGAAGTCCGGGCCGTCGACGCTCCGGTCGCAGCGTGCCCGGAGCGCGTCGACGTCGAGCGGGTCCGGTGCCGTGCCGAGCAGGGTGCGGACCTGGGCGCGTACGACGGGCCGGCACTCCCCGCCGTGTTCCTCGCGGACGCTGATGGTCAGGGCGCCGTCGTCGGGGGTGACCGCGGTCTGCAGGGCGACCGGCGTCGGGTCCGGCCACGGCACGGACAGCGGGCGTCCGATCTCCAGGTGCCGTACTTCGACCGGTCGGTCCATGGCCCGCCGGCCGGCGCTCAGTGCCATCTCCACGTAGGCGGCGGCCGGCATGAGAACGTCGTCGCCGATTCTGTGGTCGCCCAGCCAGGGCACCAGTTGCGGTTCGACGGTGCCGTGCCACACGGGGTGCGGGGCGGGCATCCGCTCGCCCACCAGGGGGTGGTCCAGCAGGCCGCTGCCGCTGGTGTGCGCGACCAGGTCCTGCGCGGTGCCGTGCCAGTGCCGTTCGTGCTGCCACGCGTAGGCGGGCAGGTCGACCACCCGGCCCGGCCGGGGGAAGTGGTGCCGCCAGTCGGTCGCGGTGCCGGCGGCGAGTACGGCGGCGGCGGCCGCCGCGGTCTCGCGGGGGCCGTCCCCGTCGCGGTGCAGGGTGGCGACGCAGGTGGCTCCGGTGCGACGCAGATAGGGGCGCAGCACCGGGTGCGGTCCGATCTCGACCAGGACGCCGGCGTGCTCGGCGGCGAGGTGGGCGGCGGCCTCGGCGAACCGGACGCGCTCGCGGATGTTGCGCCACCAGTACTCGGCGTCGAGTTCCGGCCCGTTCAGCGGGGTGCCGGTGACGGTGGAGACGAACGGGATCCGGGCCGGGGCGGGTTCGAGCCCGTCGAGTGCGGCGAGCAGCGGCTCCCTGATGGGGTCCATGGCCCGGCTGTGGAAGGCGTAGTCCAGGTCCAGTTCGCGGAAGAAGACGCCGCGGCCGGTCAGTTCGGTGCCCCAGGCCGCCAGCGCGTCGGCGTCACCGGCGACGGTCACGTCGCTCTCGCTGTTGATCCCCGCGATCTCCAGTGCCCCGTCGTGGCGGAGCAGTTCCTCGCGCGCCCGGTCCTCGGGCAGGCCGACGGCGGCCATGCGGCCCCGGCCCGCCGTGGCGCCCTGGGTGCGGCTGCGCTCGGCGATCACCAGCGCCGCCTGTTCCAGGGTCAGGGCCCCGGCGGCGTGGGCGGCGGCGACCTCTCCGACGCTGTGCCCGGTCACCGCGTCCGGCCGCACCCCGTACGAGGCCAGCAGTGCGGTCAGCCCCACCTGGACGGCGAACAGGGCCGGCTGGGCCACCTCGGTGCGCTGCCACTTCCGGGGGGACGGGCGGGCCAGTTCCTTGCCCACCGACCAGCCCAGGTGGGGTGCCAGGGCCGCGTCGGCCTCCTCGACGGCCCGGCGGAAGGCCGGTTCGCCCGACAGCAGGTCGGCGGCCATGCCCGGCCACTGGGAGGCGTTGCCGGAGAACACGAACGCGGTCCCGTCCCGCCCGCCGGTGCGCACCGTGGCCCCTCGGGCGGGCTCCCCTGCCGTCAGCCGGTCCAGCTGCCGGGCGGCGTCCTGCGGGTCGGCGGCCAGTACGGCGGCGCGGTGCGGATGCGCGGTGCGCCGCACGGTGCTGGTGTGGGCCAGGTCGTAGAACTCGTCGGGTCGCGTGTCCCGCAGCCGCTCCGCCATGCGGGTGGTCATCTGCTTCAGCGCCTTGGCCGACCGCGCGGAGACGACCAGGGGCAGCGGGCGCCCGTCCGGCACCGGCCGCGGCTCGGGCTGCCGGGGGGCGGGGGGCGGGGTGACGACGGCGTGGGCGTTGGCTCCGCCGAAGCCGAAGGCGCTCACTCCCACGGCGGCCCGCTCCCCCGGGTCCAGCGGGACGGGGTCGACGGCGGGGGCCAGTCCCAGGCCGTCGAAGTCGATCCGGGGGTTGAGGGGAAGGGCGTGCAGGGACGCCGGGACCAGCCGGTGGCGCAGCACCAGGATGGCCTTGAGCAGGCCGGCCATTCCGGAGGCGGGCTCCAGGTGGCCGAGGTTCGACTTCACCGAGCCGATCGGCAGCGGGGCGCCGCGGCGGCGCCGGCCCAGCGCCCGGCCGATGGCCTCGGCCTCCGCCGGGTCCCCGACCTGGGTGCCGGTGCCGTGGGCCTCGACGTAGACCAGGTCGTCCGCGTCGATCCCGGCCTCCGCGTAGACCGTGTGCAGCAGCGCCTCCTGGGTCTCGGCGCTGGGCACGATCATGCCGGTGCTGCGGCCGTCGGTGTTGTTGCCGGTGGCGGCCAGCACGGCGTGGACGCGGTCGCCGTCCGCCACCGCGTCCGTGAGGCGCTTGAGGACGAGCACCGCGCCGCCCTCGGCGCGGACGAAGCCGTCGGCGTCGGCGGAGAACGCCGCGCAGCGCCCGCGCCGGGACAGCATGCCCGCGTAGGAGAACCCGGCGAAGGAGTAGGGGTTGGACAGCACGTTGATGCCGCCGGCCAGGGCGACGCGGCCGACGCCCTCGCGCAGGGTGCGGCAGGCCCGGTCCAGGGCGACCAGGGCGGAGGAGCAGGCCGTGTCGACGGCCATGCTCGGCCCGCGCAGGTCGAAGGCGTACGACAGCCGGTTCGCCGTGATGGACAGGGTGGCGCCGGGCATGGTGTGCGGGCTCGTGTGGTCCTGCATCATCGACAGGTTCACGCCGTAGCCGGGGTCGGAGACGCCCACGTACACGCAGGTGTCCGACCCGGCCAGCGACTCGGCGGGAAGGGCGGCGTCGTCCAGTGCCTCGGCGGCCATCTCCAGCAGCAGCCGCTGCTGCGGGTCGATGTGCCGGGCCTCCGCCGGTGACATGCCGAAGTAGGCGGCGTCGAACGAGGCGACGTCCGTCAGGAAGCCGCCGGCGGCGGTGTAGCTGCGGCCGGGCCGTACGGTCCCCGGATCGACCGTCCGGTCCCGGGGCAGCCGGTCGGCGGGCATCTCACCGACCATGTCCCGTCCGTCGCGCAGTACGGACCACAGCCCGTCCAGGTCCGTGATGCCTCCGGGGAGCCGGCAGCCCACGCCCACCACCGCCACGGCCCGTTCAAGCTGCTGCATCGTCAAGTCCCCCGCTTCTTCACGCCGGTTGCAGGTCTCCGCTGCGGATTGAAAAGGGTCAAGAGATGAAAAAGCCAATGGGAATCACTCGTTGGGGTGGAGACCGCCGCGCAGACGGCATTCCGACCCGGTGGCGGCCGCGACGCCGCTACGGTGACGCGGTGCCCGAAGCCCTCCGTGCCCGCATCGCCGCCGTTTCCGCTCATCTGCCGTCCCGTTACCGGACCTTGGACGAGATCCGCGTCAAGATCACCGAGACCGGTGGGTACGCCCCGCCGCCCGGTCTGCTGGAGGATCTCACCGGTGTGCGCGGGGTCCATGTGCACGAGGACGGCGAGAACGCCTCCGACCTCGCCGTGGCGGCCGCCCGCAGCGCGCTCGGCGAGGCCGGCCTGAAGATCGGCGACGTCGGTCTGCTGCTGTTCGCCTCGACCTCGCAGGATCTGGTCGAACCCGCCACGGCCCACCTCGTGGCCACCAAACTGGGCGCCTCCTGCCCGGTGTTCGACGTCAAGAACGCCTGCAACAGCTTTCTCAACGCCATGGAGGTGGCCGCGTCGTTCATCGAGACCGGCCGCTACCGCACGGTTCTCATCGCCTGCGGTGAGCCCTCCACCCTGGCCACCCGCTGGCACGCCCCCGACCGGGAGGATCTGCTGCGGGCCCTGCCCGGCTACACCGCCTCCGACGCCGGTGCCGCGATGGTGCTCACCGCCGGCCCCGCGGGTGAGGACGATCCGGGCATCCTGGCCCTGCGGTTCGTCAGCAACTCCGCCGCCTGGGAAGCCTGCACCGTGGCCGGTGGAGGCAGCATGCACCACCTCTCCGTCCACGACGACCACACCACCCTGCGCCTGAACGGGGACCTGCGTCAGGGTGCCCTCGACGTACTCCCCCGCATCCTGGACACCGCCGGGGAGGAACTCGAAGCGGCGCGCGCCGGCGCCTTCGCCTTCATCGCCTTCCACCAGATCGCCATGCCGCAGTACCGCGAGGTGATCGACTTGTTCTCCCTCCCCGAGGACCGGTGCCTGCCCGCGGTGGCCGAGCACGGGAACTGCGCGGCGGCCTCCCTCCCCCTGCAACTGGTCAAGGCACGGGAGGCCGACCGCATCGAGAGCGGGGACCTGGTGGCGATGATCGGCCTGGCCAGTGGTTTCAGCTTCGGCCTGGCTCTCGTCCGGTGGTGACCGCACGAGCCGGCCACGCCCCGGCCCTCGACCCGGCACCGCGCTCCGCCGTACTGGAACGGCTGATGCCGGGCTATCCCGCGCCCCGGCACTGGCGGCGGGTGCCGGTCACCGGACAGCACTACCTCGACCTCGGCTCCGGGCAGCCGGTGCTGTTCCTGCACGGCAACCCGTCGTGGAGCTACGTCTGGCGCAAGCTGCTGCACCGGCTCTCCCCGCACGCCCGCTGCCTGGCACCCGACCTGCCGGGCTTCGGGCTGTCCCGGCACCTGCGGCCGGCGGACGGGGTCCCCGACCCCTACGAGGCCCAGCTGGAGAACCTGGACATCCTCCACCGCCACCTGGTGCGGGACGAGGGACTGCCCGAGCGGGGCTGGACGTTCGTCCTGCACGACTGGGGCGGTCCGCTCGGCGCCGCCTGGGCCCTGCGGAACCCGGGCGTGGTGGCCCGGCTGGTCGTCTGCAACACCGTGGCCTTCCCCTTCCCGGACGGCTTCCGGCTGCCGTTCCACCTGCGCTGGATCCGCGACCACCGGCCGGCCGCCGCATTCGTCCACGCCACCAACGCGTTCGCCCGTACCGCCGTGCGCGCCGGAGTCCACCGCCCGCTGCTCCCGGCCGAGCGCCGGGCCCTTCTCCGGCCGACCGCCCGCCGCGCCGAGCGCCGGGCGGTCACCGACGCCGTCCGCGCGATCCCCCGCGGACCCGCGGACCCCGCGTGGCGGCTGCTCGAACCTCCCAGTGGCGGGGCCGGCCTGTCGGAACTGCCCCTGCTCGTCGGCTGGGGCATGCGCGATCCCGTCTTCACCCCGGCCGTACTGGAGGAATGGGCCCGCCGGTACCCCCATGCCGGCATTCACCGCTTCCCCGACGCCGGGCACTTCGTGATGGAGGACGCCGCGGCCGAACTGGGCGACCGTATCCGTGACTTCCTCCAGGGGGCACCGTGACCGTGACCGTTCCGGGCATCGCCGCACGCCTGGCCGACCGGCCCGACGCGATCGCCCTCGTCGAAAGCCGTAAGGGGACCTCCCGGACAACGCGTCGCGGCGAACTGGTGCGGCGCTGCCACCACATCGCGCAGGCCCTGCGCGACGCCGGTGTCCGGCCCGGCCACAAAGCCGTCGTGATGACCCGCGACGCCCACGATCTCACCGCCGTCTCGTACGCCCTCGGCACACTGGGCGCCGTTCCCGTCCTGATCGAACCGCGCGCCGAGGTGGGCCGCTGTCTGGAGGACATCGCCCCGGACGTCTTCGTCGGCGAGCCCCTGGCCCACCTCGGGCGCCGGATCCTGGGGTGGGGCCGCCCGCACGTGCGGATCCCCCTGGTCACCGGCCCCGCGCCGCTCCTCCCGGGACGGCGGCTGGCCACCCGGGTACCCGTCGGCGGCACCCCGCTCCCCCAGGTGCGGGAGCCCGACGGCAACGAGCCGGCCCTGATCGCCTTCACGTCCGGCTCGACCGGACGGCCCAAGGGCGCGGAGTACCGCCACGCCACCCTGGCCGGACAGCTCGACGCGCTGACGACGCTGACGGGCCCCCGGCCCGGCGACGTACTCCTCGCGGGATTCCTGCCGGCCGTGCTGCTCGGCCCGCTCCTGGGCGTGGCCACCGTCGTCCCGGCCGTGAACCACCTGGCCCCGGCCCGCACACCGCCGGAGGAACTCGTCGGGCCGATCCTGAAGCACCGGGCCACCATCGTCCTGGCGTCGCCGGCGGTCCTCACCCTGATCGCCGGCCACTGCGCCCGCCGGGGCATCTCGCTGCCCTCGGTCCGGCAGGTGCTGTCCTTCGGCGCCCCGCTGCGCGTCCGCCTCGCCGACGCCCTGCGCGACGTCGTGCCGGACGACGCCGAGATCCTCAGCGTCTACGGCGCCACGGAATGCCTGCCCGTCTCCGCGATCGGCGACCACGAACTGCGGGCCTCACGCGTCCGGCCGCCCGCCGGGCACGCCGGCACCTGCCTGGGCCGGCCGCTGCCCGGCATCCACGCCCGGATCCTCGACGCCGACGCCACCGGATGCGGCGAGATCGCCGTCACCGGCCCCACCGTCAGCCCCGCCTACCACGCGCGCCCCGACGCCGACGCCGCCACCAAGAGCGTCACCGGCCGTGGCGTGCTGCACCGCACCGGAGATCTCGGCCGGCTCGACGACCAGGGCCGGCTGTGGTTCCTCGGCCGCAAGGCCCATCTGGTCACCGGCACCGGCTTCACCCTGGCCACCGAGGACATCGAGGCCGCGGCGGACACCACCCCCGGTGTCCGGCGCACCGCCCTGGTCGGGGCCGGCACGGCCGTGTGCCAACTGCCGGCCCTGTGTGTGGAGCTCCTGCCCTCCGCCCCCCGCGCCACCGCCCTGGAAGCCGTCCGCGCCGTCGTGAAGGAGCATCCGGAAGGGCACCGCGTCGGCGCCCTGCTGCTCCATCCCGGCTTTCCCACCGACCCCCGGCACAACTCCAAGATCGACCGCATGCGGCTGGCCGGCTGGGCCGCCGAGCGCCTGCGCGGGAGGGTCCGATGAAGGTACTGGTCACCGGCGGGAGCGGCTTCCTCGGCCTGGAGATCTGCCGCCAACTGAGCGCCCGCGGCGACGTCGTCTCCTCCCTGGGCCGCCGCCCCAGCGCCGTGCTGGAACGGCTGGGCGTCCACCAGCACCTGGGCGATCTCGCCGACACCGCCGCGGTCTCCCGTGCCGTCGCCGGCTGTGACGCCGTCGTCCACAACGCCGCCCTGGCCGGCGTCAGCGGCCCGTCGCGGCCCTACTGGGTCACCAACGTCGTCGGCACCCGCCATGTGATCGAGCAGTGCCGCGCCCACGGGGTGCGCACCCTCGTGTACACCTCGACCGCCAGTGTCGTCTTCCGGCCCGGCGGCCTGGAGGGCGTCGCCGAGGACCTCCCCTTCGCCCTCCACCACCTGGCCGCCTACCCCGCCACCAAGGCCCGCGCCGAGGCGCTGGTCCTGGCGGCCCACGGCTCGGAGCCGGCCACCGTGTCGCTGCGTCCGCACATCGTCTGGGGGCCGGGCGACCCGCATTTCGTCCCCGCCCTCGCACGCGCCGTGCGGGCCGGCCGTCTGCTGATGCCCGGCGCCGGCGGCAACCTCGTCGACACCACCCATGTCCGTACCGCCGCCCACGCCCACCTGCTCGCCCTGGACCGCCTGCGGCAGTCACCGGCGGCGGGCGGCCGCGCCTACTTCATCGGCCAGGGCGACCCGCGTCCCCTGCGCGACATCACCCGGCACTTCCTGCGGGCCGCCGGCATCGGCGCCCGCTGGTGCGCCGTCCCACCCCGGCTGGCCACCGCCGCGGCCGCCGTCAGCGACACCTGCCTGCGCATGGCCGGCAGCCCCCACACCCATGCCCTGAGCCGCTTCCTCGTCGCGGAACTGCTGCATCCGCACTACTTCGACCTCACCGCGGCACGCCGCGACCTGGGTTTCGAGCCGGCGATCGGATTCGAGGCCGGTCTCGCGGAACTCACCCCGCTCGCCCCCTCCGCCCCGTTCACCCCGTCCGCCTCGGACCACAGCAAGGACATGCCGTGCCGGAAACCTACGACACCTTCCGTTCCCTCCTGACCAGCGCCTTCCGCGTCCCCGAGGACGAGATCCGGCCCGAGCTCACGCTGGGCCAACTGGATCTGGACTCCCTGGCCCTGACGGAACTGGTGCTCATCCTCCACGAACGCTTCGGGGTGAGGGTCGATGCCGAGCACGCCTCCCGCGATACGACCGTCGCCCAGGTCGCCGGCCACCTCGACGCGCTGCGCGCGGGCGGCACGGGGGCGGTGGCCTCCTCATGACGGAGCCCGTCGCCATCACCGGCCTCGGCCTGGTCACCCCCGCCGGAGAAGGTGCCGACGCCACCTGGGAGGCGGTCTGCCGTGGCGTGGGTACGGCGGCCCACGATCCGGCGCTGGCCGCCCTGCCCGTGGATTTCTCCTGCCGCGTCCCCCTGTCGCGTGAGGCCCTGGACCGGCGTGTCGGACGCACCGCATGGCGCATGTCGCGCAGCGCCGTACTGGCGGTGCTCGCCGCCCGTGAGGCGGTCCGCGACGCCGGCCTCGCTCCCGGGACGTGGAACGGCGACCGGGTCGCCGTCGTCATCGGCTGCGGGATGGGGACGGACGCGGCACGTGAGGAACAGGCCCGGCGTCTGGAGGAACGGGGTGCCGACATGGTCTCCGCGCTCACCGTCCCGCTGATCATCCCGAACATGGCGGCCGGCGAGGTCACCATCGACCTCGGGGCCCGCGGCCCCAGCCTCGCCCCGGCCACCGCCTGCGCCTCCGGCGCCACCGCCGTCGCCGTGGCCCGCGACCTTCTCGTCACCGGTCAGTGCGACGTCGCGGTGGCCGGAGCCACCGAAACCGCCGTCACCCCGCTGGTGGCCGCCGGTTTCTGGCGTGCGGGCACCCTGTCCCGGCGCACCGACGCGGCCGCCGGCGCGTCCCGGCCCTTCGCCGCCGACCGTGACGGCTTCGTCCTGGCGGAAGGAGCCGGTGTCCTCGTCCTGGAACGGGCCGGGGACGCGGCCGCCCGTGGTGCGCGCACCCGCGCCCTGCTCGTGGGCTGCGGCAGCACCTCGGACGCCCACCACCCCACCGCGCCCGCCCCGGACGCCCGGGGTGCGGAGAGGGCCCTGCGCACCGCCCTGGCGGACGCGGGCCTGGTCCCGCGCGACGTCGACCACGTCAACGCCCACGGCACCTCCACACCTCTCAACGACGCCGGCGAGGCGGCCCTCATCGCCCGCGTGCTGCCGCACCGCCCCAGCGTCACCGCGCCCAAGGGCGTGCTCGGTCACAGCCTGGGGGCGGCGGGCGCCGTCGAGGCGGCACTGACCGTGCTCACCCTCCAGCACCGCACGGTGCCGCCGATCGCGAACCTGCGGGCCCCGGCGCCCGGGTTCGACATCGACTGCGTCACCGGGGAATCCCGTCGGCAGGACGTCCGCGTCGCCGTCAGCCACTCCTTCGGCTTCGGCGGCCACAACGTCGTCCTCGCGCTGACCGGGGCCTCCTGACCGGCCCGGCATCCGGACGGGGACGCCGGCGGCGCTCTCATGGTCACGCGTGCGGGGCCACGGGGGCGAAGCGCTGCCGGGGGATCTCGTGCGCATCACGCCGGGCCCGCGGCCCGTGGACCCGCGGGCTTACGGGCCGGGCACCGCGCTCTGATCCGGTCCGGTCCGGACGAAGGACCCCGGCGGTTCCGGACCGGGCCCGTCGGTTCAGTGGGAGTCCGGGCCGGTCAGTGGGAGTCCGGGCCGGACGGTTCGAGGGGCTCCTCCGGCTTCATTCCCTCGCCGCGGCCCAAGCGGCTGTGGCTGCGGCTGTAGAGGAAGTAGACGACGACGCCGATCACCATCCAGAGAGCGAACCGCAGCCAGGTCTCGGCGGGCAGGTTCAGCATCAGCCACAGCGAGGCGGCGACCGACAGGATCGGCAGGAACGGCACCCACGGGGTGCGGAAGGCCCGCGGCAGGTCGGGCCGGGTCCGGCGCAGGATGATCACGCTGAGCGCGACGATGACGAAGGCGAACAGCGTGCCGATGTTCACCAGCTCGGCGAGTTCCGTCAGCGGGGTGAAGCCCGCCAGGATCGCGATGATGACGCCGAGCAGGATGGTCGGCCGGTGCGGGGTCCTGAACCGGGGGTGGACACGGGAGAAGAAGCGGGGCAGCAGTCCGTCCCGGCTCATCGCGAAGAACACCCGGGTCTGGCCGAGCAGCAGGATCATGCAGACGACCGTCAGGCCGACGGCGGCGCCGAAGCTGATGAAGCCCGCGTACCAGGGATGCCCGGTGGCCTTGAACGCGTCCGCGAGCGGGGCGTCCACGGACAGCTCGCTGTAGTGCTGCATACCGGTGACGACGATCGACACGGCGACGTACAGCACGGTGCAGATGAGCAGGGAGCCGAGGATGCCGCGGGGCATGTCCCGCTGCGGGTTCCTGGTCTCCTCCGCGGCCGTGGCGACGATGTCGAAGCCGATGAAGGCGAAGAAGACCACCGAGGCCGCGGTGAAGATGCCCATCACGCCGAAGTCGGACGGCGCCCAGCCGAACATCAGCTGGATGAGCGGTGAGTGGAGACCGTCACCGGCCTCGACGGGCTTCGCCTCGGGGATGAACGGGGTGTAGTTGTCGGCGGTGACGAAGAAAGCGCCGGCGATGATGACGACGAGGACGACGGCCAGCTTGATGGCGACGACGACCGTGGTGACCCGGGCGGACAGCTTCATGCCGAGGACGAGGATGCCGGTGAGGACCAGCACCAGGGCGGCGGCCAGGATGTCGAAGCCGAACACCTCGGCGCCGTCCCGGACACCGAGCGAGGCGGGCAGCTGCCAGCCCGCGTTGTCCAGCAGCGAGTGGATGTACCCGGACCAGCCGACGGCCACCACCGCGGTGCCGAGCGCGAACTCCAGGACCAGGTCCCAGCCGATGATCCAGGCGGGCAGTTCGCCCAGGGACGCGTACGAGAAGGTGTAGGCGGAGCCCGCCACCGGGACGGTGGAGGCGAACTCGGCGTAGCAGAGCGCGGCGAGCGCGCAGACGACGCCGGCCACCACGAAGGCCAGGGCCACCGAGGGCCCGGCGTTGTTCTTGGCGACCGTACCGGTGAGGACGAAGATGCCGGTGCCGATGATGACGCCGACGCCGAAGACGGTCAGATCCAGCGCGGACAAGGACTTCTTGAGCGCGTGCTCCGGTTCCTCGGTGTCACGGATGGACTGCTCGATCTTCTTCGTCCGGAAGAGGGTGTTGCTCACGGATACCTCCCACGCTGCGTCGTCCCCGACATGATCGAGAGGGGGCCTGGAACGTGTGCCCCGGCAGCGGTGTGTTCACGCGAACGGGTCGCCCGCACCACTCTTCACAGTGGCACGGGCGACCCGTTCGGGCGTATCGGCGGGAGGTGTCGGTTCAGTCGCGGGCCGATTCCACCGAGTCGGCGGCGGAGCGCGCGTATCCGCCGTCCAGCTTCGAGACCAGGCCGGTGACCTGGCGGGCGATGTCGGGGGCGGTGAGGCCGACCTCCGCCATCACCTCGGCGCGCGAGGCGTGGTCGAGGAAGCGCGGCGGGATGCCGAAGTCGCGCAGCGGCATGTCGAGGCCCGCGTCGCGCAGGGCCTGCGCGATCGTCGAGCCGACCCCGCCGACGCGGGAGTTGTCCTCGACGGTGACGACGACGCGGTGCTTCTCGGCGAGCGGGGCCATGGCCTCGTCGACGGGCTTGACCCAGCGCGGGTCGACGACGGTGGTGGAGATGCCCTGCTTCTCGAGCAGGCCGGCGATCTCCAGGCACATCGGCGCGAGGGCGCCCACGGAGACCAGCAGCACGTCCGGGGTGTCGGTGCCGGGCTCGCGCAGGACGTCCATGCCGCCCACCCGGCCCACGGCCGGCACGGCGGGCCCGACGGCGCCCTTGGAGAAGCGGACCACGGTCGGCGCGTCGGTGACCTCTACAGCCTCGCGGAGCTGGGCGCGGACCTGGTCGGCGTCGCGCGGGGCGGCCAGCCGCAGGCCGGGGACGACCTGGAGGATCGACATGTCCCACATGCCGTTGTGGGAGGCGCCGTCGGTGCCGGTGATGCCGGCCCGGTCCAGGACGAAGGTGACGCCGCACTTGTGCAGGGCCACGTCCATCAAGACCTGGTCGAAGGCGCGGTTGAGGAAGGTGGCGTACACGGCGAAGACGGGGTGGACCCCGCCGTGGGCCAGGCCCGCCGCGGAGACGGCGCCGTGCTGCTCGGCGATGCCGACGTCGTAGACCCGGTCGGGGAACCGCTTGGCGAACCTGTCGAGGCCGACGGGCTGGAGCATGGCCGCGGTGATGGCGACGACGTCCTCGCGCTCCTCGCCGAGCTTGACCATCTCCTCGCCGAAGACGGACGTCCAGTCGGCGCCGGAGGAGGCGATCGGCAGGCCCGTGTCGGGGTGGATCTTGCCGACGGCGTGGAAGCGGTCCGCCTCGTCCGCCAGGGCGGGCTGGTAGCCGCGGCCCTTCTCGGTGAGGCAGTGCACGATCACGGGGCCGCCGAAGCCCTTGGCGCGGGTGAGGGCGGACTCCAGGGCCTCGATGTCGTGGCCGTCGATGGGGCCGACGTATTTCAGGCCCAGGTCCTCGAACATGCCTTGCGGGGCGATGAAGTCCTTCAGGCCCTTCTTGGCGCCGTGCAGGGTGCCGTAGAGCGGCCGGCCGACGACCGGGGTGCGCTCCAGGACCTCCTTGGTGCGGGTCAGGAAGCGCTCGTAGCCGTCGGTGGTGCGCAGGGTCGCGAGATGGTTGGCGAGGCCGCCGATGGTGGGCGAGTAGGAGCGCTCGTTGTCGTTGACGACGATGACGAGCGGGCGGTCCCTGGCGTCGGCGATGTTGTTCAACGCCTCCCAGGCCATGCCGCCGGTGAGGGCGCCGTCACCGATGACGGCGACGACGTGGTCGCCGGTCTTCCTCAGCTGGTTGGCCTTGGCGAGGCCGTCGGCCCAGCCGAGGACGGTGGAGGCGTGGCTGTTCTCGATGACGTCGTGCGCGGACTCGGCCTGCGAGGGGTAGCCGGAGAGGCCGCCCTTCATCTTCAGCCTGGAGAAGTCCTGCCGGCCGGTCAGCAGTTTGTGCACGTAGGACTGGTGTCCGGTGTCCCAGAGCACTTTGTCCCTGGGCGATTCGAAGACGCGGTGCAGGGCGAGGGTGAGCTCCACCACGCCCAGGTTGGGGCCGAGGTGGCCACCGGTCTTGGAGACCGCCTCGACGAGGAAGGTCCGGATCTCCTCGGCCAGCCGGTCGAGCTCCCCCAGGGTGAGCCGGTCCAGATCACGCGGTCCCCTGATACGGGTCAGCAGCGGCACCCGTGCCTCCTTGCAGTAGAGCTGATCGAGCTGTTGCCGGGCTTGTCGAGTCTAATGTTCCGGTCGGGCGCCCTGCGTCCGGGCGGTGCTTCGTAGGTCACGCCCTCGGATTTACCCGTGATCGGACCGTGCCACGACACGGCTGTGCCCGGTACCGCGCGGGTACCGGGCACAGAGTTTCACGGACGGCGCCGCGGCGGGAGCCGCTAGGCGCGGCCCGCTGTCTTCTGGGTCTTGCGGGTGATGGCGTCGATGACGACGGTCGCCAGCAGGACACCACCGGTGATCATGTACTGGACCGGCGAGGCGATGCCCTCGAGGGCGAGGCCGTACTGGATCGAGACGATCACCAGGACACCGAGGAGCGCGTTCCAGGTGCGGCCACGGCCACCGAAGAGGGACGTACCGCCGATCACGGCCGCGGCGATGACGTTCATCAGGAACTCACCGGTGCCCGCGCCCTGGTTGGCGGAGGCGATCTTCGAGGCGACGAAGAGGCCGCCGATCGCGGCGAAGGTGCCGGCGATCGCGAAGACCGAGATCCGGACCATCTCGACGTTGATACCGGCACGGCGGGACGCCTCGACGCTGCCGCCGAGCGCGAAGATCTTGCGGCCGTAGGCGGTGCGGCGGAGCAGGAAGTCGGTGAGCACCAGCACCGCGAGGAAGATCACCACGGCGAGCGGCAGGCCCTTGTGCTGGTTGTAGACGATCGCCACCACGAAGGCGACGACGGCCAGCAGCACGGTGCGCATGATGATGTCGTTCAGCGGGCGCGAGGGGATCCCGGCGGCCTCGCGGCGGCGGTTGCCCAGGAACGCGGTGACGAAGTACGCGACGACGGCCACGGCGGCGAGGCCGTAGGCGGCCGCGACGTCGGTGAAGTAGTAGCTGGTGAACTTCCCGACGATGCCTTCGCTGTCCAGGTTGATCGTGCCGTTGCTGCCCAGGATCTGCAGCATGAAGCCCTGCCAGAACAGCAGGCCGGCCAGGGTCACGGCGAAGGCGGGGACGCCGATGCGGGCGAAGACGAAACCGTGGATGATGCCGGCGACCGTGCCGGTGAGGATGGCCAGCACCAGGGCCAGCACTTCGTTCATCCCGTGCGTGACGTTCATGACCGCGAAGGCCGCGCCCGCGACACCGCTGACCGAACCGACCGACAGGTCGATCTCGCCGAGCAGCAGCACGAAGACGACGCCGACGGCGATCATGCCGGTGCCGACCATGGCGACGGACATGTCGGAGAAGTTGCCGGCGGTGAGGAAGTTGGAGTTCAGGCCGGTGAAGATGGCCCAGATGACCACCAGGCCGATGACGACGGGGACGGAACCGAGGTCGCCGGCCTTCATCTTGCGCTTGAACTCGCCGAGGTAGCCGGCGAAGCCCTGTTCGCGCACCAGCAGCCGGGGGTCGACGGCGGTGACCGCCGCGGCGGCCGCCTCGGTGTTCTCGACCGCGTCGGCGGCGGGCGTCGAGGTCTTTTCGGTGCTCACTTGCCGGCCTCCCCATTGGTGCGCGCCGCACGACGGGTCACGGCGTTCTCCGTGGCTCCGGTGATGGCGGAGATGATCTCTTCCTGCGAGGTCGACTTGACCTCGAATATGCCGTTGTTGCGCCCGAGGCGCAGGACGGCGACCTTGTCCGCCACGGCCTTGACGTCGGCCATGTTGTGGCTGATGAGGATGACCGCGTGGCCCCGCTCGCGCAGCCGCTCGACCAGGTCGAGGACCTGCGCGGTCTGCTCGACGCCGAGGGCGGCGGTGGGCTCGTCGAGGATCACCAGCTTGGGCTCGCCGAGCATGGACCGGGCGATCGCCACGACCTGGCGCTGACCGCCGGAGAGCGAGGCGATCGGGATGCGGACGCTGGGTATGCGGATCGACAGCGTGTCGAGCAGCTCACGGGAGCGGCGCTCCATCTCCACCTCGTCCAGGACCCCGCGCTTGCGGAGCTCCCGGCCCAGGTAGAGGTTGCCGACGACGTCGATGTTGTCGCACAGCGCGAGGTCCTGGTAGACCGTCGCGATGCCCAGGTTCTGGGCGTCGTGCGGCCTGTTGATCTGAACGGCCTTGCCGTTCCACTCGATGACGCCCTCATCGATGGGGTGCACGCCGGCGATCGTCTTGACCAGCGTGGACTTTCCGGCGCCGTTGTCGCCCACCAGGGCGACCACTTCACCGGCACGGACCTCAAGCTCTACATCGGTGAGCGCCTGGACGGCACCGAATCGCTTGGAGACCCCGCGCAACGCCAGCACGGGCGTAGCGGACACGTGAACCAGCTCCTTCGCCGCCTGACCCGGCGGGAGGTTGTGCAGAAATATGGGGGGTGTTCCGTCCGACGCCCCGCGTAGCTTGCGGGGCTGGTGTGTGCGGGGCGCCGGACGGAGCTCATGACAGTCGGTCCCGTACGGGAGCCCGGTGCGGACTCCCGTTCAGTTCTTGGGACTTGGGACTGCTACCGCGGAGCGGTTTACTTGAGACCGATCTTGTCGCAGGCGGCCTTGTACTTGCCCGCGCAGATCTCCTCGAGGGTGTAGACGCCGTCCTTGATCACGGTGTCGTTGATGTTCTCCTGGGTCAGCGACACGACCGGGACGAGTACGGAGGGCACGCCCTTGGTGGTGGGGCTGTCGACCGTGTCCTTGGCGACGGAATCGAGCGACTTGCCCTGGGCGAGCGCGACGGCCATCTCGGCGGCGGCCTCGGCCTCCGGAGCGTACGGCTTGTAGACGCTCATGAACTGCTCACCCGTCACGATGCGCTGCACACCCGCGAGTTCGGCGTCCTGGCCGGTGACCGGGACCTTGATGCCGGCGGCCTTCAGGGCGGTGATGATGCCGCCCGCCATGCCGTCGTTGGCGGAGTAGACGCCGACGATCTTGTCCTTGCCGAGGGCGGAGATGGCGCCCTCCATGTTGGCGTTGGCGTTCTCCGGCTTCCACTCCTTGGTGTCGTACTCGCGGCCGACCTTGACCTTGCCGTCGAGGGCGGAGTGCGCGCCCTCCTTGAACTTGGCGGCGTTCGGGTCGGTGGAGGAGCCGTTCATCATGACGATCTGGCCGTCCTTGGCCTTGTCGCCCAGCGCCTCGAGCAGGGCCTCGCCCTGCGTCTTGCCGACGGTCACGTTGTCGAACGAGGTGTAGGCGTCGATCGGGCCCTCGGCCAGGCGGTCGTAGGCCACGACCGGGATGCCGGCGTCCTTGGCGTTCTTCACCGAGCCGGCGATGGCCTTGGCGTCCACCGCGTCCAGGATCAGCACGTCGACCTTGTTGGTCACCATCGTGTCGACCTGCTGGTTCTGCTGGCTGGCGTCCTGCTTGGCGTTGGCGTAGATGACCTCGCCCTTGTTGTTCGTGAGCTCCTTGATCTTCTTCTCGATCAGGGGCTTGTCGAACTTCTCGTACCGCGCGGTCTGGTTCTCCGGCAGGAGCAGACCGACCTTGATGTTGTCGCCCTTGGCGGCGGAGTCGCCCGAGTCGCTGTCCTTGTCACCGGACTCGGCGGCGCTGCCGCAAGCGGCGAGAGAAACGGCCAGTGCGCTGGCGGCAACGGCAATGGCGGTACGACGCATACGCGTGTTCACTTCAGAAACCTCCCTGACGAGGCCGCGACGTTGCGACCGAGGTGGCTGGAAGTCAACTCGGCCACACGTGCGACGTCAAGAAGTAAATCCTTAACGAGATGGCAACGGTGCCAATCGTTCTCTAAGTGAAGGCAGGGGAGGTCACGGCGAGGGTGCCGCCCGCCGTACCGTCCAACAGGGTCGAATCGCCCATCTCGCCCAACGCGAGGGCGAGCGCGCCCAGTACCTCCGCACGGCCCCCGAGTGCTCCGGGGAGCACGGACAGTTGACGCGCGGCGCTGGGGATCGCGTAGCGGCCGACGGACTCCCTTATGGGGCCGAGGACCAGCTCGCCGGCCTCGGCGAGGTCACCGCCGAGGACCACCCGGCTCGGGTTCAACAGATTGCAGAGATTGGCGACTCCACTGCCGATGTGACGCCCCACGTCGGCGATCACCCTACGGCAGCCCGGATCGCCGCCGCGCGCCAGCCGTACGACACCCTCCATCGTCAGATCCGTGCCGTGGCTGGGCTGGAGCAGGGGCAGCACGTAGCGGGCCGCCGTGAAGGTCTCCAGGCAGCCGCGATTGCCGCAGCGGCAGACGGGGCCGGACTCGTCGAGCGTGATGTGCCCGATCTCCCCCGCGGTGCCGCCCGGCCCGCGGTAGATCTTCCCGCTGATCACCAGACCGGCGCCGACACCGCTGGCGACCTTGATGTACGCCAGGTCGCGCACGCCCCGGCCGCTGCCCCAGACCATCTCGCCGAGGGCGCCCAGGTTCGCGTCGTTGTCCACGTACACGGGCACGCCGAGCCGCCCCCGCAGCTCCTCGGCGGGCCTGGCGCCGGTCCAGCCGGGCAGGATCGCGGTCGAGCCCAGGGTGCCGGACTCCACGTCGATGGGTCCGGGCACGCCGAGGCCGACCCCGGCGACCTTGGCCCGGTCCACGCCGGTCGCCTCGATCAGCCGGTCGACCAGCTGCTCGGCCCGGTCGAAGCCCTGGGCCGCGGAGGCGTCCACGTCCAGCGGTTCGGACTCCTCGGCGAGCACCTGGTGGGCCAGGTTCCCGACCGCGACCCGCAGGTGGGTGTGTCCGAAGTCCACGCCCACGACGATCCCGGCGTCCCCGCTGAGCGATACGCTGCGGGCCCGGCGGCCGCCCGACGAGGTGGGCGTGACCTCGACGGTCCCGCTCTCCCTCAGCTCCCGGACGATATTGGACACCGTCGCCGCGGACAGACCCGTGGTCCTCGCGATCTCGGCCTGGGTGAGGGAGCCCGCCAGACGTACTGCTCGAACGACCCGTTCAAGATTGGCTCGGTGCAGTGACGACTGCGACCCCGGAGTCTTCACGACTGACCTCCTGCGCGCGGGGCCGCTTCGGTGAGGCCCCGTCCTGTGTCCAACTAGTGAACTCTAAGATGAGCTGTTCGGGTCGCCTCCCGTCAAGAGGTTGAACCGTTTCCAGGTCCGTGGACACCACTGCACCCGCCACTCCCTGGGGCGGGAGCGGCGGGTGTGCGAGGCAATCCGGAGGGTGACTTCAGAGGGTCCGGGGACGCTCCCCGGAGCGCCTTCCGGGCAGCGCCGGCCGACCGGCCGGAAAGGGGCCGGAGGCTACTTCAGTGCGCCCGCGGTGAGGCCCTGCACGACCTGGCGCTGGAAGACGATGTACGCGGCGAGCACGGGGAGCATCGCCATCACGAGGCCGGCGAAGAGACCGGACCAGTCCCCCTTGTAGCCCTGGCTGACGGCCAGCTGCACCAGGCCCTGGGTGAGGACGTGCTTGTCCTCGTCGGTGTTGAGCACGGTGGGCAGCATGTACTGGTTCCACTGGCCCAGGAAGTTGAAGATCCCCACGCTGATCAGGCCCGGTCTGGCCATCGGGAGCATGATCTGGAAGAACGTCCTGCTGTGCGAGGCGCCGTCCACGAACGCGGCCTCCGCCACGCTGCTGGGCAGGGTCCGGAAGAACGCGGTCAGGAAGAACACGGTGAACGGCAGCGAGTAGGCGATGTAGACCAGGATCAGCCCGTGGATCGTGTTCAGCAGGCCCATGTTGTTGACGACGTAGAACAGCGGGACCAGCGCGAGCATGATCGGGAAGCTCATGCCGCCGATGAACAGGTAGTAGATGAACCGGTTGCCCGGGAACTCGAAGCGGGCCAGCACATAGGCGGCCATCGAACCCAGCACCAGGGTGCCGATGAGCGAGCCGCCCACCACCAGGACGGTGTTGAGGAAGTAGTCGCTCATATGGGCCTGGGACCAGGCCCGGGACCAGTTCTCGAAGTGGAGCTTGTCCGGCAGCGACCAGGGCGAGCCGAAGATGGAGGCGTCGTCCTTGAAGGACGTCATCACCGCCCACAGCAGCGGCAGGGCCACCATGACCGCCCAGATCACCAGGATTCCGTGCGAGAAGACGTTGAGGACGCCGCCCGCCTTCTTCTCCTTGGGGGGCGCGCCGGCGGGGAGGTCGGTCTTGGTGACGGTGACACCGGACTCGGCCGGTACCGGGGCGGGGGTCTCGGTCGTCTTCATGTGATCAGTACTCCAGCCGCTCGCGCCGCCCCAGCTTCATCACGACGGCGGCGAAGGCCAGCGTGACGAGGAGGAGGGCGACACCGATGGTGGTGGCGTAGGCGGCCTGACCGTCGCGGAACGCCTTCTGGTACACGTACAGGACCATGACGGTGGTCGAGTAGTCGGGACCGCCGGGCCCGGTCGTCATGATGTGTACGACCGCGAACGATTCGGCGCCCAGGGCGAGGATGCCCATGTAGACCCAGCCGGACTGCACGGTGTCCCACAGCAGCGGCAGGGTGATGCGGAAGAAGGTGGTGATCCGGTCGGCGCCGTCCAGCAGCGCCGCCTCGTAGAGGTCCAGCGGGATGGACGCCATACCGGCGGAGAAGAGGACCACGAAGAAGCCCACCGTGGACCAGACGATCACCGCCATGACGGCCCACAGGGCGAGGTCCGGATCGCCCAGCCAGAGCGGCTGGATGCCGTCGAGCCCGACCGCCCGCAGGAACGAGTTGATCGCACCGCTGTCGGGGTTGTACGCGAACGCGAACAGCAGGGCGACGATCGCGATCGAGAGCACCTGCGGGAAGAAGTAGACGATCTTGTAGAAGGCGGAGCCCCGGACCCCCGAGATCACCGGTCCGCCGCGGCGCCGCCGGCCGCCCGCATTGATCATGAAGGAGAGGAACAGCGCCAGACCGATCGTCACCACCGGTACCAGCAGGGCGAACAGCAGACTGTGCCGCAACGATTTCCAGAAGATATCGTCGTCGAGCATGCGTTCGTAGTTGGCGAACCCGACCATCTCGAAGTCGGGGCTCAGACCGGTCCAGTCCGTGAACGAGTAGTAGATCGACTGGACGAACGGCCAGACGACGAAGAGCGCGTACAGCCCCAGGGGAACCGCCAGGAACCCCACGATGAACCGGTACTTGCCGTGCTGCATTGCTACGACCCCGATCTGCGCGCGGGCGGCCGTCGGGGCCCGCCCGGCAACGGTGCGCCGGGCAGGCCCTGGTGACGGGAGCTCACTGATTGCTCACTGACCGCTCACTGGTGCTTGTAGTGCTTGATCGACGAGTCCTTGGCCGTCTCGTCCGCGAAGGCCTGGATCTTCTTGACGGTCTCGGCCGGGGTCGCGCGGCCGGCCATCATCTCGCCGAGGCCGGAGACGCCGATCTTCTCCTTCTGGAGCTGCACGTACCAGTCCTGGAGGCGCGGGTTCACCACGTTCTCCCCGGCCACGTCCAGCGCTGCGACACCGGACTTCAGGCCCGGGGTCAGTTCGATGCCGTCGGTGCCGCCGTTGTACGCGGTCAGTGACTTCACCTTGCCGGTGAAGTTCTTCGAGGACGCCTCGCTCAGCATGACGCGCAGCTGCTCCATGCCGCCGGCGGTGTTCGCCGCCTTGGCGGGGACGACGAAGGGTTCGCCGCCGGAGGCCCAGATGGTGCCGAAGGGCAGCTTGTCGGAGGAGTCCAGGCCGGTGGGCGCGGAGACGGCGAGGCCGAAGTCGTCGGGCATGACGTTCGCCGACTCGTTCTCCACCCAGGAGCCGTTCGGGATGAACAGCGCGTCGCCCTTGGCCCAGGCGGTCTGGGACTGGATGTGGTCCAGGCCCGGGGTGCCCTTGAGGACGTAGCCCTTCTGCTGGAGCTCGTAGTAGGCCTCGAAGCACGCCTTGACGGCGGGGTGCTTCCAGGCGTTCGGCTCCAGGTTGTCGATGGCGTCGAGCACCTCGCGCCCGCCGACCTTGCCGATCATCGGGTACAGCGAGAAGGGGAGGTAGTACGGGTACTTGCCGGCGTAGGTCCAGCCGGCCATGCCCTTCTTCTTGGCCTTCGCGCAGACCGCGAGCATCTGGTCCCAGGTCTCGGGGTACTGCTCGTCGAGCGAGTCCAGCGCCTTCTGCGAGTACCAGACGCCGTAGACCGTGTAGGCGTAGTAGAGGATCCAGACCTGCTCGCCGTCGAACTGGCCCATCTCGACGATGCCGGGCCGCAGCGTGTCGCGGACCTTGGTGCCCGGGTCGTCGTAGGAGGGGGCGTCCAGCAGCGGGGTGAGGTCGGTGAGCTGCTTCTTGCCGACCAGGGTGCCCATGTCCATCTGCTCGGCGCCGGAGTTGTCGATGAGGTCGGGCGGGGTGCCCTGGTTGAAGCGCGGCTGCAGGGTGGACTGGATCTTCTGGGTGGCGGAGAATTTCACCTTCGCCCCGGGGAAGGCCTTTTCGTACACCTTGACGGCGTCCTCGGCGTACTCCTTGCCGAAACCGCCGTCGAACAGGACGAATTCCATCTGCGCGGTGTCATTGACGCCGAGCGGGTTCTTCGCGGTCTTCTTGCCCGCCTCGGCCTTCTCCTGGTCGTCCCCGCCGCCACTGGCACACGCCGACAGAAAGCTCATCGTGGGGACGGAGATCAGGCCGAGCGCCGCGGACCGCTTGATCAGGTCACGGCGGCCCACTCCGGTGGTGCCGTGGCCGGTTCGGTCACGGGTGCCGTGCTCGCGGGTGCCGTCGTACTCGGCGGAGTTGGATCCCATGCTCAAGTCCTCGCCTTCTCCAGGACTCAGGCGGTGAACCGGATCCTTCCCGGCACCGCGTTCGGGTCGCGCTGGGTTGTGCAGGAAGTGCAGGAGTGCAGGAAGTGCTGGACATGCCGGGCGTGCAGGAAGTGTGGCCGGTGCCGGCGGCACCAGTGGTACGGGACGTGGTGGCGTTCGCTGTCCGGGAGCTGTGAAGATGCCCGGAGTGCCGACAGGTATAGTCCACTTTCCGCCGCCGGAGCAAGATCGAACACAAGGTTCACCATGGGTCTTTTCCGAGTTGAGACCTGGCGCGAATATGAGCGGTCGTCGCGTTTCGAAACGGAAGAATCCCTGCCTCCGAACCTGAAGGCCGCATTCAACACCCTTGACACCACACGCCGCTTGACCCACTACTGGTGCTTGCGCAGCAATTCTGACAACGTTGTCCAGCGCAGGGAGGGTGCTCGCGCATGCAGCACGGAGTTCGGCACAGAAGCCGTTACAGATGGGGCCCGGCGGTCGTCGCGACGACCGCCTTCGCCGTGGCGGCGGCCTCCCCGGGGGTCGCGGTCGCGCTGCCCGGGGCACCCGCAAAGGCGGACCGGGAGTTCACTTCGTCGTTCGAGGCCGGGGAACCCGCCCCCGACTGGCTGAACACCGTCGACACCACGCGGGGCGGCAAGAAGCGCGCCTCGGGCGTCGACGGCGGCTACAGCAGCGGCATACCGGGCAACGTCACCGACCATGTCACGGACGTGCGCGCCAGTTCGGAGAACGCGGGCGCCGGGGAGGTGAAGGAGAACCTCGTCGACGGCGAGCCCGGCAGCAAGTGGCTGGCCTTCACGTCCACCGGCTGGGCCGAGTTCGACCTGGACGCACCGGTCGAGGTGGTCAGGTACGCGCTCACCTCGGCCAACGACTTCGCCCCGCGCGACCCGCGGGACTGGACCCTGAAGGGTTCGGCCGACGGCGAGAAATGGACGACCCTCGACACCCGTTCGGGCGAGACGTTCGCGGAGCGGTTCCAGACCAAGGTCTACGACCTGGACGCATCGGCCGTCGCCGGGTACAAGCACTTCCGGCTGGAGATCACCAAGAACGGCGGAGCGGACGCACTCCAGCTCGCCGACGTCCAGTTCTCCACCGGCGACACCGAGGAGCCCACCCCGCAGGACATGCTCTCGCTGGTCGACCGCGGGCCGAGCGGTTCCCCGACGGCGAAGTCGGGTGCCGGATTCACCGGAAAGCGTGCGCTGCGCTACGCCGGACGGCACACGGCCGACGGGCACGCCTACTCGTACAACAAGGTCTTCGACGTCAATGTGAAGGTCGACCGCCGTACCGAGCTGTCGTACAAGATCTTCCCGTCGATGGCGGACGGCGACCTCGACTACGACGCCACGAACGTCTCCGTCGACCTGGCCTTCACCGACGGCACCCACCTGAGCGAGCTGCGCGCCACCGACCGGCACGGCTTCCCGCTGACCCCGCGGGGACAGGGCGACGCCAAGGTGCTGTACGTCAACCAGTGGAACAGCGTCGCGTCGGGGATCGGCTCGGTCGCGGCCGGCAAGACCGTCGACCGGATCCTGGTCGCGTACGACTCCGCCAAGGGCCCGGCGAAGTTCCGGGGCTGGCTGGACGACGTGTCGCTGAAGCAGGTGAAGCCCGAGCGGCCGAAGGCCCATCTGTCCGACCACGCGGTGACGACCCGGGGCACCAACTCCAGCGGCGGTTTCTCGCGCGGCAACAACTTCCCGGCGACCGCTGTACCGCACGGCTTCAACTTCTGGACGCCGGTGACCAACGCCGGTTCCCTGAGCTGGCTGTACGACTACGCGCGCGGCAACAACGCGGACAACCTGCCGACGATCCAGGCGTTCAGCGCGAGCCACGAGCCGAGCCCCTGGATGGGCGACCGGCAGACCTTCCAAGTGCTGCCGTCCGCCGCCTCCGGCACCCCGGAACTGGGCCGTGAGGAAAGGGAACTGGCCTTCCGGCACGAGAACGAGACCGCGCGGCCGTACTACTACGGGGTACGGTTCGAGAACGGCCAGAAGGCGGAGATCGCGCCGACGGACCACGCGGCGGTCATGCGCTTCACCTACCCGGGTGACGACGCGAGTGTCCTGTTCGACAACGTCACCGACCAGGCCGGCCTGACCCTCGACGAGGAGAACGGCACCTTCAACGGCTACTCGGACGTGAAGTCCGGGCTGTCCACGGGCGCCACCCGGCTGTTCGTGCACGGCGAGTTCGACAAGCCGGTGACGGACGGTTCCACCGCGGGCGTCAAGGGCCATCTGCGGTTCGACGCGGGCAAGGACCGGACGGTCACCCTGCGCCTGGCCACCTCGCTGATCAGCGTCGACCAGGCGAAGGACAACCTGCGCCAGGAGATCCCCGCGGGCCGGTCCTTCGACTCGGTCAAGCGGAGTGCCCAGCGGCAGTGGGACGAACTCCTCGGCAAGGTCGAGGTCGAGGGCGCCACGCCGGACCAGCTGACCACGCTCTACTCGAGCCTCTACCGGCTGTACCTGTACCCGAACTCGGGCTTCGAGAAGGTCGACGGGAAGCACAAGTACGCCTCCCCCTTCTCGAAGATGCCGGGTCCGGACACCCCGACGCACACCGGCGCGAAGATCGTCGACGGCAAGGTGTACGTCAACAACGGTTTCTGGGACACCTACCGGACCACCTGGCCGGCGTACTCCTTCCTGACCCCCTCCAAGGCGGGTGAGCTGGTCGACGGGTTCGTGCAGCACTACAAGGACGGCGGCTGGACCTCCCGCTGGTCCTCCCCCGGCTACGCCGACCTGATGACCGGCACCTCCTCGGACGTCGCGTTCGCCGACGCGTACGTCAAGGGCGTGGACTTCGACGCGGAGACGGCGTACGACGCGGCCGTCAAGAACGCCACCGTCGTGCCCCCGTCGTCGGGCGTCGGCCGCAAGGGCATGGCGACCTCGCCCTTCCTCGGCTACACCGGCACCGAGACGCACGAGGGCCTGTCCTGGGCCCTGGAGGGTTACCTCAACGACTACGGCATCGCCCGGATGGGCGAGGCCCTCCACAAGAAGACCGGCGACAAGCGCTACAAGGAGGAGTCCGCCTACTTCCTCGACCGGGCCCAGGAGTACGTCAACCTGTTCGACTCCGAGGCCGGGTTCTTCCAGGGGAGGAGCACGAAGGGCGACTGGCGCGTCGAGTCCTCGAAGTACGACCCGCGAATATGGGGCCACGACTACACCGAGACGAACGGCTGGGGCTACGCCTTCACCGCCCCGCAGGACAGCCGGGGCCTGGCCAATCTGTACGGCGGCCGGGGCGGTCTCGCGGACAAGCTCGACGAGTACCTGTCCACCCCCGAGACGGCCTCCCCGGAGTTCAAGGGCTCCTACGGCGGTGTCATCCACGAGATGACCGAGGCGCGGGACGTCCGGATGGGCATGTACGGGCACTCCAACCAGGTGGCCCACCACGCCCTGTACATGTACGACGCGGCCGGGCAGCCCTGGAAGACCCAGAAGAACGTCCGTGAGGTGCTGTCGCGGCTCTACACCGGCAGCGAGATCGGGCAGGGCTACCACGGGGACGAGGACAACGGCGAGCAGTCGGCCTGGTACCTGTTCTCCTCCCTCGGCTTCTATCCGCTGGTGATGGGAAGCGGCGAGTACGCCATCGGCTCCCCGCTGTTCAAGAAGGTGACCGTGCACCTGGAGAACGGCCGCGAACTGGTCGTCAAGGCGCCGAAGAACAGCGCGAAGAACGTGTACGTACAAGGGCTGAAGGTCAACGGCAAGCGCTGGAACTCCACTTCGCTCCCCCACTCGGTGGTCGCGAAGGGCGGGGTCCTGGAGTTCGACATGGGCCCGCGGCCGTCGTCGTGGGGCACCGGCGAGAAGGCGGCCCCCGTGTCGATCACCCAGGACGACGAGGTGCCCACGCCCCGCGAGGACGTGCTGAAGGGCGCGGGCGCCCTGTTCGACAACTCCTCGGCGACCGGCGCCACGGTGACCACGGTCGACCTGCCCGTGGAGGGGGACGTGAAGGCGGTCCAGTACACGCTGACGTCCTCGGACCACGCCGAGGCGCCCAAGGGCTGGACCCTCCAGGGATCGGCCGACGGCACGAGCTGGAAGACCCTCGACAAGCGGGCGGACGACGCCGACGCCTTCCGCTGGGACCGGCAGACCCGGGCCTTCTCGGTGGACAAGCCGGGGAAGTACGGCCACTACCGGCTGGTCCTCAGCGGTGAGGCGACGCTGACGGAGGTGGAACTGCTGAGCTGAGCCGGCCGCGCGTCGGGAGGCGGGTCCGGGCCTTGGTGGCCCGGACCCGCCTCGTCGTGCCGGCGGCACGTCGTGTCAGCGCCGTGCACGGGGCGGGTTCAGCCCACCCGGCAGGGCAGGCTCGTCGTACTGTCACCGCCGGAGCCGGAGACGACATAGCCGAAGGTGGTGCTCTGTCCCGGATTCAGCGCGCCGTTGTAGTCGGCGTTGTGGACCATGACGTTCTGTCCCTGGTAGGTGGCGTTGCCGCTCCACAGACTGTCGACCCGCTGGCCGGCCGGGAGGGCCCAGTCGACCATCCAGCCGAGCATGGGGACGTTACCGCTGTTGGTGACGGTCACCTGGGACTGGTAGCCGCCGTTCCAGCTGCCCGTCGTGGAGCGGGTGGCGGTGCACTGGCCGGGAACGGGCTCGGTCGGGGGGTTGCCGGGCTCCTTGATGCCGGTCACCTCGCCGTTGCCGCCGTCGAAGACGACGTCGGAGCAGGAGTAGAAGGTCTCCGCACTGTCCGAACGCTGCCAGACCATGTAGACGATGTGACGGCCCGACTTGCCCTCCGGAAGCTGCCCGGTCCAGGAGTAGTTGGCGTCGACGGTGCCCGGGGATCCGTTGAGCGGCGGGTGGTCGACGGAGAGGAAGGGCTGCTTCTCCATGTCGGCCCAGGTGAGGGTCCGGGTCGGGTCGAAGCCGTCCTTGGTGATGTACACGTAGAACCAGCCCGGGTGAGCGGCCCAGGCGTTGTAGGAGAAGTCGACGGTCGCACCCGAGGTGAGGTGGGTGAGCGGCCAGTCGTCGCGCGGCTGGTTGAAGCCGGTGAAGCTGGTGTTGCCGCCGCTGCACAGCTGCCCGTCCGGCACGAAGCCTTCGGTACGGCCGGCGCCGTCGGAGCGCAGTACGGAGAACCAGTTGTAGAACGGTGTGGTGCCGCTGACCTGTGCGGCGGCCTTGCACGCCGGGTTGACCGGCTTGATCTCACCGGTGCTGGTGAGCCCGTCCTGCCAGCACAGGAAGGTCCGGCTGGCGGGCTTCATCGGCGTCCCGTGCGCCTCCGCCTCGCCGCCCGCGCTCATGACCAGGCCGACGGCCGGGAGGGTGGCGAGCAGGGAGACGAGGACCAGGAAGACGGCCCGGGTGCGGGTGGGGAGTGTGGGCCGGGGAGCGGTGCCGCCCCTCGCCCTTGTTCTCGTTTTTGTCAGGATCATGACATGCCTGTCCGTCGCTGCGGGTGGGGCGCTGCGGGTCACGGGTCGTGCGCGTGCATGCGTGCACATGCGTGCACGCATGCACGTGTGGGGCCGAGTGAGACGGGAGCATCCTTGCGGCGGGTTCCGGTCCGACGAAGAATGGGAGCGCTCCCATCTCACTCGTACGGGGAAGGTAGCGCCGGAGGCTCCGCTTGTAAACGGGTGACGCAACAGGGGCGGCACCGGGGGCGGTCACGAGCCGTTCAGGGCGGCTCGTCGAGGAGCCGTTCGACGGCGGCTGCCGCTTGCGCTCCTTCGAAGAGCCTGACCAGGATCGCCAGCACGCGGTCTCCGTACGGGGCGTTCAGCGCCGCCCGGACGATCACCACCACGTCGTCACGGAGCCGCGTCCCGCGCAGGTCGACCGGGTGGTGCAACTGCTCCCCCAGGACCGACGCGAACTGCGCCCGGCCCTGTGCGTCCGCCATGCACGACAGCGTGCTCAACTCTCCGGTGAGGCGCAGGAACAGGGCCACCCTCCGAGAACGGCGCGGGGAGCCGGGACGGAGGGCGGGACCGGAGTCCGCCTCTTCGGCCGGAGCGGGTGCGGCGGGTGCGGTAGGGGCCTCGGTGGTGGGGGCCGCGGGGGCGGTGAGGGCCTCGGGGGCCGCGGGAGCGGAGGCGGCACTGCCGCCCCGGCCCAGTTGCCGCTCCAACCCGGCGGCCACACCACCTCCTTCGAAGAACTCCACCGTCCACACCAGCGCGCGCACACCGCCCTTCTGCCGCACCGCGGCCCGCGCCATCGTCGCCACGTCCTCCCGCAGCCGGACACCCCGCAGGTCGACACGGCGGCTCAGTTCCTCCCCCAGCACCATCGCGAACTCCGACCGGCTCCGGACGTCCTCCATGCACGCCAGTCCGCTCAGCAACTCGGCGATCAGCACCAGTTCGGAGAGACCGTCGCCCGGCGAAGGCACCGGGGGTGACGGGGGCACCGGGATCTCCGAGATCGCCGGGGTCGCCGGGGTCGCCGACTCGTGTCCCTGCCCCTGCTCCTGCTTCCGCCCCTGCTCCTGCTCCTGCCCGGGCTCCTGCTCCTGCCGCTGTCCGCGCACCGAGCGCGCGATCACGACCCGGTGCTCCAGCTCGGCCCACATCTGAGGGCGTTGGACGACCTGGGCCGCCTGCAGTTCGTCGTACACGTAGTCGTAGAGCTCGTGGACGCCGATCACCCCGTCCCCGTCGCGGTCCGCCTCGCCCGAACGCAGGCCCTTGATGACGGCACCGGTGAACCGGGAGGGCTGCGGCTCCAGTTCGTCGAGCCGATCGCCCTCCCAGGCGTACTCGGTGCGGTTGGTCGCGGTGAGCACCGCCCGGCCGTGTCCGGCGAGTTCGTCCCTGAGGTGCACCACGGTGTCGCCCTTGCTGCCCGGCAGGAAGGCGCCGCTGTAGCAGCAGTCCAGGAGCAGGACGATGGACCGCGCCCGGCACCGGCGCATCTGGGTGTGCAGGAACGCGGCGGGGACGGAGGTGGAGGCGAGCAGTCTGTGGTCGGTGTCCGTGGTGGCGAAGTGCAGTTCGCCGTTGTCGTTCTTGACACCGTGGCAGGAGAGATGGAGCAGGAGGACGTCGTCGCGGCGACGGTCGAGGAAGAAGCGTTCGACGGCCCGGGTCACCTCGTGGTGCCGGCCGTCGACGACCCTGCCGACCTCGAAGTCGCCGATCCGCGGGTCCTCGAGCACCTCGGCCAGGCCGTGCGCGTCGCGCACGGGCGAACGGAGCTGTCGCAGCGCCTGGTTGTCGTAGCGGCCGGTGGCGATGAGCAGGGCGAAGCGGCGGCTTGTGAACATGGTCGCCCCTCCCTCAGCCCTCCGGCCCGGTGTCAAGGACGGCGGAGCCGTCGTCCGCGTCCCGGCCGTCGTCCTCCCGCGTCGTCGCCGCTCGGGCGGCCAGGAAGGCCTCGATGAGGCGCTGCTGGTCGGCGGCGGAGACGGCCTCCAGCTCCAGACTGTCGTCGCCCAGCGCGATGCTGACGGTGCGCACCGGCCGGTTCTCGATCCAGGTCTGTACGAGGCCCAGCACCGAGCGGAGCGCGATGGGCGCCAGGGTCACCGCGAGTGCGCCGACGGCGATCGCGTCCACCGGTTTGGCACCGGGGGGAACATGGCCGGAGCGGACCGGTTCGACCCGGTCGACGTCCAGTTCGAGCAGGCGCTCGCGCAGGTGCCGGGTCAGCTCGTCGAGCTCTTCCTGGTCACTGTCCGGTCCTCCGGTCAGTACGAGTTGCATGCGCTCACTGCCGCGGCTCACCGCCACCCCCGTCACCTGGTGATGCTCCAGCGTACAACGGGGGCCGGGAGGCGGCCGGGGTGAGGAAGGGACGTGGACGGGATCGGGACAGGAGCGGGACAGGAGTGTGGCAACGGCGAGGGCCGCACCCCGGCGGACGGGGTGCGGCCCTCAACTGCCCTGCGGTAACCGCCCTGCGGTACCGCTTACTTACTGATCAGGTCACTTGCTGATCAGGCTGCGCAGCACGTACTGCAGGATGCCGCCGTTGCGGTAGTAGTCCGCCTCGCCGGGGGTGTCGATGCGGACGACCGCGTCGAACTCGACGCCTGCGTCGGTGGTGACCTTCACCGTGCCCGGAATGGTGCCGTTGTTCAGCTCGGTGACGCCGGCGAAGGAGAAGGTCTCCTCGCCCGTGAGACCGAGGGTCTCGGCGGTGTGGCCCTCCGGGAACTGGAGCGGCAGCACGCCCATGCCGATGAGGTTCGAGCGGTGGATGCGCTCGTACGACTCGGCGATGACGGCCTTGACGCCGAGGAGCGCGGTGCCCTTGGCGGCCCAGTCGCGGGACGAGCCGGAGCCGTACTCCTTGCCCGCCAGGACGACCAGCGGGATGCCCTGGTCGATGTAGTTGCGCGAGGCGTCGTAGATGAAGGAGACGGGGGCGTCGGCCTTCGTGAAGTCGCGCGTGTAGCCGCCCTCGGTGCCCGGCGCGATCTGGTTGCGCAGGCGGATGTTGGCGAACGTGCCGCGGATCATGACCTCGTGGTTGCCACGGCGGGAGCCGTAGCTGTTGAAGTCGCGGCGTTCGACGCCGTGCTCCGTGAGGTACTTGCCGGCCGGGGTGTCGGCCTTGATGGCACCGGCCGGGGAGATGTGGTCGGTGGTGACCGAGTCGCCCAGCTTGGCGAGGACGCGGGCGCCGGAGATGTCCTCGACCGGGGACGGGTCCATGCCCATGCCCTCGAAGTACGGGGGCTTGCGGACGTAGGTGGACTCGGCGTCCCACTCGAAGGTGTTGCCGGTCGGGATCGGCAGCGCCTGCCACTGGGCGTCACCGGCGAAGACGTCGGCGTAGGACTTGGTGAACATGTCCTCGCCGATGGTGTTGGCGACGACGTCGTTGACCTCGGCCTCGGTCGGCCAGATGTCCTTCAGGAAGACGGGGTTGCCGTCCTGGTCCAGGCCGAGGGACTCGCGGGTGATGTCCACCTTCATCGAACCGGCGATGGCGTAGGCCACGACCAGCGGCGGGGACGCCAGGTAGTTCATCTTGACGTCGGGGTTGATCCGGCCCTCGAAGTTGCGGTTGCCGGAGAGGACCGAGGTGACGGCGAGGTCGTGCTCGTTGACGGCCTGGGAGACCTCGTCCGGCAGCGGGCCGGAGTTGCCGATGCAGGTGGTGCAGCCGTAGCCGACCAGGTTGAAGCCGACCTTGTCGAGGTACGGGGTCAGGCCCGCCTTGTCGAAGTAGTCGGTGACGACCTTGGAGCCCGGGGCGAGGGTGGTCTTGACCCACGGCTTGCGGGTCAGGCCCTTCTCGACCGCCTTCTTCGCCACCAGGGCGGCGGCGACCATGACGTACGGGTTGGAGGTGTTGGTGCAGGAGGTGATCGCGGCGACGGTGACGTGGCCGTGGTCGAGCTCGTACTCCGTGCCGTCGGCGGCGGTGACCTTCACCTTGTGGCTGGGGGCGCCGTTGGTGATGGCCGGCGAGTCGGAGGCCGGGAAGGACTCCTGGCCGGCCTCGTCGACGTCGCCGCCGTCCTTGACGTAGTTGCGTACGTCCTGGGCGAACTGGGCCTTGGCGTCGGCGAGGACGATGCGGTCCTGCGGGCGCTTCGGGCCGGCGATGGAGGGCACGACGGTGGACAGGTCCAGCTCGAGCTTCTCGGAGAAGTCCGGCTCGGCCTTCGGGTCCAGCCAGAGGCCCTGCTCCTTGGCGTACGCCTCGACGAGCGCGACCTGCTGGTCGGTGCGGCCGGTCAAGCGCAGGTAGTTCAGCGTCTCGCCGTCGATCGGGAAGATCGCGGCGGTGGAGCCGAACTCCGGCGACATGTTGCCGATGGTGGCGCGGTTGGCCAGGCTCGTCGCGGCGACACCCTCGCCGTAGAACTCGACGAACTTGCCGACGACGCCGTGCTTGCGCAGCATCTCGGTGATGGTGAGCACCAGGTCGGTGGCGGTGGTGCCGGGCTTGAGCTCGCCGGTCAGCTTGAAGCCGACGACGCGCGGGATCAGCATGGAGACCGGCTGGCCGAGCATGGCGGCCTCGGCCTCGATGCCGCCGACGCCCCAGCCGAGGACGCCGAGGCCGTTGACCATGGTGGTGTGCGAGTCGGTGCCGACCAGGGTGTCGGGGTAGGCCTTGCCGTCACGGGTCATGACGACGCGGGCCAGGTGCTCGATGTTCACCTGGTGGACGATGCCGGTGCCGGGCGGGACGACCTTGAACTCGTCGAAGGCGGTCTGGCCCCAGCGCAGGAACTGGTAGCGCTCCTTGTTGCGGCCGTACTCCAGGTCGACGTTCTGCTTGAAGGCGTCGTTGGTGCCGAACTTGTCGGCGATGACGGAGTGGTCGATGACCAGCTCGGCCGGCGCCAGCGGGTTGATCTTCGCCGGGTCACCGCCCAGCTCCTTGACGGCCTCGCGCATGGTGGCGAGGTCCACGACACAGGGGACACCGGTGAAGTCCTGCATGATCACACGGGCCGGGGTGAACTGGATCTCCTCCGACGGCTGGGCCTGGGAGTCCCAGGAGCCGAGCGCGCGAATGTGGTCGGCGGTGATGTTCGCGCCGTCCTCGGTACGGAGCAGGTTCTCCAGCAGCACCTTCAGGCTGTAGGGAAGGCGCGCGGCGCCCTCGACCTTGTCCAGCCGGAAGATCTCGTACGACTCGTCGCCCACCTGCAGCGTGCTGCGGGCGTCGAAGCTGTTCGCCGACACGACAGTCTCCTTCATTGATGTGCGCGTACCACCACACCGCAAACCCTTTGCGGCTACCGCCGCGTGGCGCCGCCACTGCGCCTGGACCAATCCGCTAAGGTAAGGCTAAGTTAGGCATCCCTTACCGGTTCGTGGCGACTGCGGTGCACCTCGGCAGGTATCTCGATGTCGAGATAACTCTAATACACGGCGGTCGATTGGTCATGCGCGGGCCCGCCCGAGGACACCCGCATGCCCGGATTCCGGGCCCATGCCCCTTCCGGGTACCCCGCCCGCCCCGGACACGCCACCCCGAACGACCCCGCCCCGACTTCCACCCTCCCGCCCCCTGCCCGTCATCACCGGGCCCGGACGGGGTATGCGCACCGGGACGGCGTCGCGAACCGGCGCCGTGAACCCGACACCACGAACTCGACGTCACGGACCCGACGTCATGAACCCGGAGAGGGAGGCAGGGATGCCGCTCACGTTCCGCAAGAGCTTCAGGATCTTCCCGGGGGTGCGACTGAACATCAACAAGCGCTCCTGGTCCATCACCACCGGCGGCGGGCGCAGCCCGCGGCACACCATGAGCAGCACGGGACGTCGCACGACATCGATGGATTTGCCCGGACCTTTCGGGTGGCGGAGCACGCGCAGCACCCGGCGGAGCAGGTAATGCTGACCCCACATCACCCGAACGGCCCACTGCAAGAGACCCCCGAGAGGCGCCATCTCATATCTGAGATAGCCTCAGTCTCATGTCAGACGACTACCTCGTACGCATCGGTAAGCTCATCCGTGACGCCCGGCAACACCGCGGCTGGACACAGGCGCAGCTGGCGGAGGCACTCGCCACCAGCCAGAGTGCCGTCAACCGCATCGAACGCGGCAACCAGAACATCAGCCTTGAGATGATCGCTCGCATCGGTGAGGCGCTCGACAGCGAGATTGTCTCTCTCGGCTACGCCGGCCCCATGCACCTGCGGGTCGTCGGCGGCCGCCGCCTCTCGGGCGCCATCGACGTGAAGACGAGCAAGAACGCGTGCGTGGCACTGCTGTGCGCCTCGCTGCTCAACAAGGGCCGCACAGTGCTGCGCCGCGTCGCCCGCATCGAGGAGGTGTACCGCCTCCTGGAGGTGCTGGGCTCGATCGGCGTCCGCACCCGGTGGATCAACGAGGGCGTCGACCTGGAGATCGTGCCGCCCGCCACGCTGGACCTCGAGTCCATCGACGCGGACGCGGCCCGCCGCACCCGCTCCATCATCATGTTCCTCGGGCCGCTGCTGCACCGCACGGACCGCTTCATGCTGCCGTACGCCGGCGGCTGCGACCTCGGTACGCGCACCGTCGAGCCGCACATGATCGCGCTGCGCCGGTTCGGCCTGGAGATCGCCGCGACGGAGGGCCAGTACCACGCGGTGGTGGACCGCTCCGTCAGCCCCGACCGCCCGATCGTGCTGACCGAACGCGGGGACACGGTCACCGAGAACGCGCTGCTGGCCGCGGCCCGGCACGACGGCGTCACCGTCATCCGCAACGCCTCGTCCAACTACATGGTCCAGGACCTGTGCTTCTTCCTGGAGGCCCTGGGCGTCAAGGTCGAGGGCATCGGCACCACCACGCTCACCGTGCACGGCATGCACACCATCGACGTCGATGTGGACTACTTCCCCTCCGAGGACCCGGTCGAGGCGATGAGCCTGCTCGCCGCGGCCGTCGTCACGGAGTCCGAACTGACGGTGCGCCGGGTACCGATCGAGTTCCTGGAGATCGAGCTCGCGGTCCTGGAGGAGATGGGCCTCGACCACGACCGCACCCCCGAGTACGTCGCGGACAACGGCCGCACCCGGCTGGTCGACCTCACCGTCCGGCCCTCCAAGCTGGAGGCGCCGATCGACAAGATCCACCCGATGCCGTTCCCCGGCCTGAACATCGACAACGTCCCGTTCTTCGCGGCGATCGCGGCGGTGGCGCAGGGCCAGACCCTGATCCACGACTGGGTCTACGACAACCGCGCCATCTATCTGACCGACCTCAACCGCCTCGGCGGACGCCTCCAACTCCTGGACCCCCACCGCGTCCTGGTGGAGGGCCCCACCCGCTGGCGCGCCGCCGAAATGATGTGCCCGCCGGCCCTGCGCCCGGCCGTGGTCGTCCTGCTGGCGATGATGGCGGCGGAGGGCACGTCGGTGCTCCGCAACGTCTACGTCATCAACCGCGGCTACGAGGATCTGGCCGAACGCCTCAACTCGGTCGGAGCGCAGATCGAGATCTTCCGGGACATCTGAAGTTCCTCAGAAAAGGCGCCGTCACACACCTTCTGACCTACGTGAACGCGAGGCAGGAGGGGGCGTGGCGGCGCCTCTGGGACTTTTCTGGGACTTTTGGCCGGGACCGAAGGTGTCATCTTGTGGGCCGGAGCAAGTCCGGGAAAAGGGCCAGGTCAGGACCTTTTCTTGGCTCGCTGCCCCGCGTGCGGGCGCCCAGAGCGTCATGACCGACAGCCCATGCTTCTTGCTCGGGGCAGAACACGCTGCCACAACCATGCTCACCCGGCACTGGTCCGCGCTGCTCACTCCAGACACCGGCTCGCACATCATGGCCCGCACCACATCCCGGCCGTCATAATGAAGTCATGTCCTCCAGCCCACAGCACCCCGCCCCCGCGCCGACGGGCCTCTCTGGCGCGGACGTCGAGGACCTCGCGCTGTACCGCGAGAAATTTCGGCGGCGTCTGCCGGAGTCACTGGACGAGTTGCGCGGCCCGACCCAGGGGGTCGTGGAGCTGCCGCTGCACATGGCCTGGTCCGGGATGACGTCGTACGACCTGGGCAAGCCGCGCCAGCGCATGGGCCTGTATCGCGCCGTCCTGCACGAGGGCCTGCACGACGACCTGCCCCGCTACCTCAACCAGGACCTGCTCCTCCAGCTGTGGCCGGTGCTGCGCACGCTCATCGGCCGCACCGTGCGCACCGTGTGGGAAGACGCCTTCCCCCAGCTCGCCTCCCGCACCCGGGCAGCCGCGTGACGGACATGCCGGAGCTGCACACGCGGCTCCTGGCGGATGTGATCGCGCTCGGCTCCCCGTATCCCCTGGTCCTCACTTGAGGGTATGCCGTACGGGCGCACCGCCTCGTGAACCGCCCCAGCCAGGACCCCGATGTCGCCACCGAGAACCCGGCGCCCATGGTCGACATCGCCGCCACGCTCCGCGCCGGCCTGGAAGCCCGTGGCTGGAAGGTGCACGCGCTGGAGACCGCCCCGCTGTCCGCCCGCTTCACCGTGACCGACCCGGCCACCGGGCAGGACTGCGAAGTCGACATCCTCAAGGAGATCTTCTGGCGGCCGGTCGCCCAGACCCCGTACGGGCCCGTCCTCGCGGAGGAGGACGTGATCGGGACCAAGGTCCGCGCCCTCGCCGACCGCGGAGCGCCCCGTGATCTGATCGACGTGTTCGCGGCCTCCCGCCGTTGGACCAATGCCGAGCTCGAGGAGTTCGGCCGTCGGCACGCTCGTGGCCGCTTCGAACGCGAGGATCTGCAGTCGAACCTCACGGGCGCCGAGTGGACCGACGACGAAGCCTTCGCCGCCTATGGGCTCAATGACGCCACCATCACCGCACTCCGCGCCTGGGCCTTGGAGTGGGCCGACGACCTCGCGGCCCGTCTCCTCGAAGAGGCCGATGATCCGGACATCGACTGATCGCATCCAGGTGAGACCGCATCTGCCAGTTATCGGAGCAAGAGCGCAAGGAATGAGTACGCGGGAAAACAGTCGATCGCCGGCTTGTCCGCCGACAAGCCCGCCGGGCAGACCTCGGTGTGCATCTGCCGGAGCCGCCGCCCGGCCAGGACTCGCGCTCTGGCGGCGTACGGCCCGTTAGTTCTCTGCGCTGCTCTGATCCGCCCCGAGCAGCCGGATGTGACACCACACGTTCGCGTGGCTGCGCTGCGCCGCGCGTACCCGGGAAGGAACAGAGTGCCAGTCGACGGCCACCTCTCGCTCGCCCCAGGCCACTTGCATGATCCGACGATCACCGGCGAAACCCTCGACGAGATCACGGCGCAGGAAGAGTAGGTGGCCGCGCCAGGGTCTGTCCGCGCGGAAGACTGCGGAGGCGCGCCGACCGTCCAGGCCCACGAGGTTCGTGGTGCCCGGAAGTTGGCGTAGGCCGAACCTGGCAGCGAACTCGAACGACGGCACGTCGTAGCTCCCGCCGAGCCCGATCTCCGATGTGCTGTTGGGGGCGTGCTCCACGGCGACCTGGTCGAGCCCGATGCCGTCGGCCTGCCAGTCGCGACGCAGCGCGCGGTGCGGGAAGGAACCTGGGGCATCGTCGTCGAAGATCAGGTCGAACCTGGGGCTCCACGGCATCTCGATCGGGAGCCGTTCTCCTGCGTCGGAGGCATGGCTCGTGGTCGCCGGAGCGTCAAGATCGACAGTTGTAACGGCTCATCGCTGAGGGGACATGCACGGCGTACACGTGCGCAGCACGGATCCGTGGCGTGAAGCGTCGTCGCAGCCGATCGTCGGCGACGAGCAGGGCAGAAAGGCAGTCCGGCCGATGATGCCTGCGGTCGTCATGCATGGCTCGCCAGGGAGGGGCACGCCGAGCATCCGCCGGCCACTCACGAAAAACGCCCTGTCCATCGCCTCCAACTCGCCGCGCGGCTCGGTGAACCTGCCGGTCGAGGCAGCGGGTCGCTCGGTCCGCCGGGATGGTCGGCGTGGTACGACTGAGCCACATGAGACCCCGCGTGTGCGTGTAGTCGCACAGAATGCTGCCAGTCCAGTGTCGGCGCAGCGTTCCGCTGTGTCTGCGTCGGCAGTCGGGCGGGATGACGTGAGGGCGAGCCGTGACGTCGAGGGTGGAGAAGTGAGGGATCAAGGAGTCCCGGCGTCCGTCTTGGTGGGCGTCGGATCGTGTCTGCCGTCCCGTCGGGTCGCCAATGAGGAGCTGGCCGAGCGTCTGGGCAGGTCACCCGAATGGATGTTCCAGCGTTCCGGCATCCGGTTCCGGCACGTCGTCGAGCCGGGTACCACCAGCGGGGATCTAGCGGTCGCGGCCGGTCGCGAGGCGCTGGCCGAGGCCGCGGCCGGCGATGTCGCAGCCGTGGTCGTCGCGACCACGTCGCCGGACAGGCCGTGCCCCGGCACCGCTCCGCGCGTCGCCTCACGGCTGGGACTGGCCGGTGCGGCCGCGCTGGACGTCCAGGCCGTGTGCGCAGGCTTCGTCTATGCCCTGGGTGTCGCGCAGGGCCTGATCGCCGCTGGCACCGCCGACTCCGCTCTGGTGATCGGTACTGATGCGCTGTCGCTGAGCGTCGCGCCGGACGACCCCACGAGCATGCTCTTCGGCGACGGCGCCGGCGCTGTCGTCCTGCGTTCGGGTCACCGCGAGGAACCCGGCGCCCTGGGACGCTGCGTGCTGGACAGCGATGGCGGTGGCAGGGACCTGATCACCCTACGCGGCGGCGGGACCGAGGAACGCTCGGCGGCACGCGCCGTCCCGGCGGATCCGTATCTACGTCTGCAGGGGCGGGAGGTGTTCCGGCGGGCCGTGGAGCACATGGCTTCCGCCTCCCGCGTGGCTCTGGACGCCGCCGGGTGGAAGCCGCAGGACGTGGACCGGATCGTCCCCCACCAGGCGAACGCACGGATCACCGCCATACTCGCCGAACGGTTGAGTATGGCGGCGGACCGTGCGCTGGCCAATATCGAGCATGTCGGCAACACCTCGGCCGCGTCCATTCCGATCCTGCTCGACCACGCCCGCCGCGCAGGAGACCTCCAGCCCGGACATCGCGTCCTGCTGACAGCTTTCGGCGGCGGCCTGACCTGGGGCGCCACCACTCTCGTGTGGCCGCACCTCACCCCTTCAGCACTGACCCACTCCGGAGAAACAACGTGTACGACATTCTGGTCAACGTCCTGACCGACACATTCCAGGTGCGGCCCGAGCTGGTCTCCCCCGAAGCCACACCGGCAGCGCTCGGCCTGGACTCGCTGTTCGTGGTGGAGCTGTCCCTCGTGCTGGAAAAGGACCCCGGGCTCGTGATCGACCACGACGAATTGGCGGACGCAGCCACTCTGGCCGACATCGCGCGGTTGATGCAGGACAAGGCCGGCGCGTCGGTCTGAGACTCCGCGACTCGCGGGCGAGGACGGACCGCGCCCGCCGCGGTGCCGAGTTGCACGGCGTCCCGCAGGCCGGGACAGCGGCCCGCGGCGGTGCGGGCATGCGCCGCGGAATCCGGCAGCCTGACCTGGTCACACGGACCCGCCGGGGAACACGGCGGGTCCGTACGGCTCGTCGGACGGTGCCGAGAAGGCGTCAGCGGTGAGGGGCGTCCCAGGGGCGTCGGAACATCAGGGCGTGCACCGTGAAGCGCGTGCCGTCGAATTCAGCGCGGCCCGCTGCTCGCCGCTCCTTCAGCAGGCTCAGCATGGTGTCCATGTGCTCGGCATACGCCAGGAGCGGAATGTCCATCTCGAAGATTTCGAGCGTGTCGCTCTCGTAACCGCGCGCGGTGAGTTCCGCGACGGTCCTCGGGATGTCGGAGAGCGAGGAATGCGCCATGAGCAGGGTGCCACCCGGCGCAAGGAGCGCGTCCATACGCTCGACGACGTCGTCGTACACCGCTCGGCCGCCCCTCCGGGCGACGAGAGCGGTTTCCAGCCCGTCAGCCCTCGCATAACTCGGGTCATGGGGAAGGTGCGGCGGATTGGTGATCACCAGGTCGAAGCGTTCGTCGGGTGTGTACTCCGCCAGCGGTGAGGTGACACAGGTCAGACGCGTGGTGTCGAGACCGTTGGCCACCACGTTCGCCGCGGTCTGGGCGGCGGAGGCGGGATTGATGTCCAGAGCGGTGACCCGCTCGGCACCGGCCGCGAGCAGGGCGACGCTGTAGAGACCGGAACCGGAACCGATGTCCAGGGCGTTGACGCCCTTCAGGTCGGGACCTTCGCCGCCGTCGAGAGCGGCGATCAGGCTCAGCCCGCAGTCGGTCGGGAACAGAACCTCGGCGGGGTCGTCCACCGTGAGCCGCAGACGTGTGCCGCGGAATTCGAGGATGCCGCACGAGGGGCTGGCTGCCCACAGAGAGCCGCTCTCACCGGCGGTGAGGGTACGGCGCCGGGTCAGCGTCCGGATCGGTGCAGCGGTCATCGCAGCGTGGGCCTTTCGATAGGAGGGGCGGTCAGGAAAAGGGGGGTGCGCAACGAGCTCGACCGGTCACTCGGAGAGCGCGGACAGCAGGGTGTGTACGGAGTCGTCGGCGATGCGCCGTGCACGCGGTGTCGGGACGACGCCCTCGACGTAGCTGAAGTTCCAGGCGAGTTGGTCATGGCTGGTGGTGGCTGTCGCCACGATGGCGCCCATGACCGAGACGCCCGTGATGAACTGGGCGTCGCTGACATGCCACGGGCCCACCCGGCCGGGGAACTCGTAACGGCCGACGTTGGAGAGGCACAGGTTGATCGGCCCCTTCTCGTCCATGAACCGCATGAACGACTCGCTGTCCGCAGGCGACTTCGGCCCTGCCCGGCGCGGCAGGCTGAGCATGGCCAGGTGGTCCTGGCGTCTCCGGCGTCGCACCAGGTCCTGGCTGATCTCCCGGGCCATGGGCCACAACGGCCGGTCGTGCTCGTGGCAGACGAGGGAGGGAACCGTGGCCACATAGGTGCCGACCTCGTCGTGGGCGACGGGCGGTTCGAGATCACCACGGAAGTCGACCGGCGAGCCGATCGAGAAACGCGTGGTCGTGGTGGTTCCCGCGTCATGGGCGACAGCCGTCACCATCGCGGCGGCCAGGGCGCCATGGACCGTGGTGCCGTGGCGCTTGGCAGCCCGCACCAGCAGATCCAGCTGGTCGGCGGTGAGGAGCCGGTGCTCCATCCGGGTACGCCGCTGCCCGAACGGGACCTGCCGGCTGGGGACGACCCGCTGTGTGGGGCGCCGCCGCGCCGCCTGCTGGTCGCGCAGCATCATGGCCCTGAGTCCGGCGACACCTGCCGCGCCCCGGTGGCGAGGCGGGAGCAGGTCCTCCGTCGCCGGCCGTGCTCGCAGCGACGTGACGCGAAGCGGCGTACCGGAGGCCGATTCCGAAACGAGTTCGATCCATTCCCGAAGCAGGGACAGGCACGTCTTGCCGTCGGCGATGACGTGCGATGCCGTCAACAGCAGGTCGTGGACGTTCCCCTCGTCCTCGCCGCCCGATCCTCCCGAGCTGATCACCACTGTGCGCAGCAGCGGCCCGGCGGACCATTCGATGCTCTCGGCCAGTTCACGGTCGTTGACCTCGTGCTCCCACCAGGTGTCGGCTGCGGGATCGTCGGGCGGCACGGTGACATGGCGGAGCGGGACCGGTCGCCCGTCCAGCGGCGTGAAGGCGGGGTGCGCTCCCGTGCCGTCGTCGGTGATCGCGACACGCAGCAAGGGGTGCCGGACCTGTAGAGCGTCCAGGGCGCGGCGGTGCGACGCCGTCGGCAGGTGTCCATGGACGCGGGCCCGGGCGATGACGTTGAGGGGTGAGGTCTGGTCGGCGATCCAGTACAGGCGTTCCAAGGGGCTGAGTTCGCGCTGGACAAGGTGGGGTGCGGCGGCCGGACCGTCCGGGAAGGCGAGGGCCTGCGCGGTCTGCCGAAGGAGGAGGAAGCGTGGCACCAGCCGGAAGTAGGCGTCCCGGACCAGCCGCCGACGAGGGCCGGCGCCGTGGGTCAGGTCACTCATCGCGCGGGACCCGTCCACCAGGGCCCTGGTGCGGTCCCGGCGTCGTTCTTCGTAGGCGCGCAGGGCCGGTGTCAGGTCGTCGTCCCTCGCGCGCTCGGCGAGCGTGCGGGCCAGGACGACGGCGTCCTCGATGGCCGTGCCCGCCCCCTGGGCGAGGGTGGTCAGCATGGGGTGGGCGGCATCACCGAGAAGGGTGATGGGACCGTCCCCCCAGCGTTCCAGGAAGTCGCGGTCGCGGGAGGGCACGGTGAGGATGTCCTCCCGCGGTGTGGCCTCGATCACCGCCCGTACCTCCTCGGCCCATCCCGCGTACGCCTGCGTGAGGGTGTCCTTGACACGGTCCCGGGCGGGTGCGTCGGCGGGCAGGGGCGTGGTCGCCCACCAGTAGCAGCGACCGTGGCCGATGTCGATGAGGCCGAAACGCTGTCCGCTGCCCCAGTAGTGCCGCACTCCGCCCGAGGGGAGGCGCGGGTGGTGGAAGGGGACGATGCCGAGCCCGAAACCGTAACCGCTGTCCCGTGATGTCTCGGGGCCGACGAGGTGGTGCCGTACGGCCGAGTGGAAGCCGTCGGCGCCGATCAGGATGTCCCCGCTCGCCGAACGGCCGTCCGCGAAGCGGACGGTGACGCCCGTGTCGGCGGCCTCGAAGCCGACTGCCGTCGCTCCCAGGCGGATCGGGCAGTCTGCGGCCTCCGTCAGCAGGGCCTCCTGGAGGTCCGCGCGGCTCAGGCAGAAGCTGGGCGCGCCCGCCTGACGGGAGGCTTCCTCGAACGGCAGGTCTCTGATCCTCCGGCCACGCCGGTCCATGATCCTGAACGACTCCACGGCCTGGCCGCGCTTGTCCAGGCCGAGGTCGATACCGAAGGCGGCCAGGGCGGTGACGGCGTTGCTCATGACCGACAGACCGGAGCCCGCTTCGCGCAGTTCGGTGGCACGCTCGTACACCTCGACGTCGATACCGACGCGCCTGAGTGCGACGGCGCACGTCAGACCGCCGATACCGGCACCGATGACAAGGGCTTTGATTCGCCGGGGCGATGACATCGAGTCAGTCCTTCCGGCCGGTTCGGGCGAGGTCGGTCCTGATCAGATCCGCGGCGGTTGCGGCCACGTGTGCCACGTACGGTTCCTCCATGATCGTCAGGTGGTCGCCGGGGGCGCGGACGACGTGGATCCGGCCGCCGGTCATGCCGCTCCAGCCGTTGCACGGGTCCTGATGGCGGGTGCCGGCGGCGCGGTGCATGGCGGACAGGACGGCGGGCAGCGGCTCCGCGGCGCGGATCAGGGTGAGGTCCTGGTCGTCGCGCGGTGGCCGGTAGGCCAGCGTGGCCTGCCAGTTCGCCCGGTAGACGCCGAACAGGCGTCGGATCGCGGCTCCGGAACTGCCTGCCGGCAGGACGCCCCGCTCGCTCGCGACGCGGGCCATGAACGCGAACCTCTCCTCCGGCGATCCGAGTTTGTCAGGGATGTGCCGTGCGGGTGACGCGCCGCCGTCCCGCGTCCAGAGCAGCTCGTGGAAGAACCACTCCGACAGGGCCTCGTCGTCGTACGAGGCACGCGGTTCTTGGTCCAGGGCGGTGGTGTCGAGCACCAGCAGGGCCGCCCGCTCACCCGCCGCCCGCAGACGGCGGGTGATCTCGAAGGCGACGAAGCCGCCGAAGGACCAGCCGCCGATGGCGTAGGGGCCGTGCGGCTGCACGGTCCGCAGTGCCCCGAGGTAGCTGTCCGCGAGGTCCTCGACACTGCGCAGCGGTGTGGTGCCGGGGTCGGCTCCGGCTGCCTGGAGCGCGTAGAGCGGCTGGTCGTCCGGGAGGTGCCGGGCGAACCCGACGTAGCACAGCACGTTGCCGCCCATCGGGTGGACCATGAACAGCGGCGGGCGGGTGCCCCGGGGGCGAATCGGAACCAGGGGGTCGAACGCGGCTCTCGCCCCGCTGTCGCGCAGCCGTGCCGCAAGGCCGGCGGGGGTGGGTGTCGCGATGAACTCCGCCAGGGGGATGTGCGTCCGGTAGCGCTGCTCGATCCTGACCACCAGCCTCATCGCGGTCAGGGAGGTGCCGCCGAGGTCGAAGAGACTGTCGTGCACTCCCACCCTGTCCAGGGACAACACGTCCGCCAGCATCTCGGTCAGGGCCCGCTCGTACGCGTCGCGCGGCCCGGCGTCAGGGGTTCGTCCAGGGGCGGTCAGCGGGGCGCGGCGCAGGGTGGCGTCGTCGCGCTTGCCGCTGGGAGTCAGCGGCCACCGGGAGATCCACTGCAGGTGGGTGGGGACCATGTGGTCGGGCAGGGTGGCACGCAACCGTTCACGGACGTCGGCCAGGTCCGCGTCCGTGCCCTCGCCGAGGAGGAACGCGGCGAGGAACGTCTCGCCGTCCTCGCGCCGGCGAGCCACGACGGCGGCGTCGCGCAGGCCCGGGTACCGCTCCGCCAGGCCGGTGACGGCCAGTTCCACCTCGGCCGGCTCCACGCGAAAGCCCCGTACCTTGACCTGGGCGTCGTCGCGGCCCAGGAAGACGACGTCCCCGCCGGGAAGCACCATGCCGACGTCGCCCGTGTAGTAGAGCCGGTGGTCTCCGTCCGCGAAGGGGTGCGGGAGGAAACGCTCCTTGGTCAGGTCCGGGCGGCCCTCGTAGCCGTCGGCCAGGCAGGCGCCGCCCAGGTGGATGTCGCCGCGCGCACCGGCCGGAACCGGACGCAGCCGCTCGTCCAGGACGTGGATCTCGGCCCCGTCGATGGCACGGCCGATCGGCGGCAGCGCGGGGAAGGTCGCGGGGTCCCCGGTCATGGTGAACGCGGTGACCACATGCGTCTCGGTCGGACCGTAGTGGTTCTCCAGCACGGCTCCGGGGAGTCGAGCGCACAACGCGCGGATTTCCGGGGTCACGCGCAGTTGCTCGCCACAGGTGATCACCGCTCGCAGGGCATGTGGGGTGATGCCCAGTGTGTCGGCGGCTTCGGCCAGTTGTTGAAGGGCCACCGGGGGGAGGAAGACCTGCTCGACGCGCTCCCGGTCGAGCAGGCGCAGCAGTGCGGGCATGTCGCGCCGCTCGGCGTCGCCGGCCAGGCACAGTGTGCCGCCGGAGCAGAGCGTGGAGAAGATCTCCTGGAAGGAGATGTCGAAGCTCAGCGGTGCGTACTGCAGCGTCACCCCGCCTCCGACCGCGCTGGGCGCCCCGGTCTGCCAGGCCACCAGGCCGGCCAGGGTGCGGTGCGGCATGGCGACGCCCTTGGGCGCCCCGGTGGAGCCGGAGGTGAACAGGACGTACGCGCTGCTCTCGCCGTCCGTGCCGCCCGGCGTCCGGCAGGGTGGCGCCGGCGCGGTCACCGACTCGGCGGGCAGCAGCAGCGTCGGCTCACCGGCGAGGTGGGCGTATCGGGCCTCGGCCACGACGCGGAAGGGCCGGGCCTGTTCCAGCATCGCGGCCAGCCGGGGGGCCGGGTAGCCGACGTCCATCGGGACGACCGCGCATCCGGCCCGCAGGACGCCCAGGAGCACGGCCATGGTCAGCGGGGACCGGTTCATGGCGATCGCGATCCGGGCGTTCGCCGGCGCGCCGAGCGCGCGCAGCCTGCCGGCCACGTTCTCGGCGGCCTCGGCCAGCCGGGCGTAGCTCCACCGCTCGTCGCCCATCACCAGGGCGGTCGCGTCCGGAGCGCGCGCGGCCTGTTCGGCGAAACGCGTCACGACAGTGGGGTGCTCCGCCGGAGAGGCGAGGACCGGCTGGGCGGCGAGGAAGGAGAAGTCCGGTTTGCCGTACGGCTGTTCCACCATGCGGCGCAGGATGCTCAGGTAGCCGGCCGCGAACAGGTCGCCCTGCTCGGCGGAGAAGGTCGCGCCGTCGCAGTCGATCCGCAGCCACATCCCGGTGCCGTCCGGTTCGGTGACCGCGTTCACCAGGAGCCGGAAGTCGTTCTCCTCCCAGCTGCGGAATGCGACGAGCCGCAGACCGGGCCGGCCGAGGATGTGAGAGAGCTGATGGAAATGCACGTAGTTGAAGGCGGTGTCCAGGACGGGCCCGCCGTGGTCCTCCTGGATGGCGCTCAGCGGGTAGCGGCGGTGGGGGTGGTCTTCCCGCTCTTGGCGGAAGCCCTCACGCGCCACGTCCAGCCAGCTGTCCCGTGCGGTGTCCAGGCGCACCGGCACGGTGTTCAGGAAGAGCCCGGCGATACGTTCCGCGCCCGCCAGTTCGGGTCGGCCGTGGGTGATCAGCCCTGTGGTGACGTCCCGGGTGCCGGCGAGCATGGCCAGCGTCAGGGCGTGCGCGGCGAAGAGCACGGACTTCACGGGCAAGGCGTGTTCGGCCGCGAAGTGCCGCACGCGCTCGAGGAGGTCGCCGGGCAGGTCGAACCACCGTGAGGCCGGCTGACGGCCGGGACCGGGCAGGTGCGGCGAGAACGCCTCGATCGGCGGGAGCTCGCAGCCGGTGAGCTTCTCCCGCCAGTAGCGCCGGGCCTCCTGCGACCGCAGGGCGTTCTGCTCCAGCCGCACGTGGGCCGCCGGTGAGGGGAGCGCCGTTTCCTCGACGGGGGCGGTATCCAGGCCGAGACCGTGGGCGTAGTCCTGGAGCAGTTCCTGAAGCAGGGTGGCGACGCTGCCGCCGTCGAGGAGCGCGTGGTGGAAGCTGAGGACCAGATCGACGGTGGCGGGACGCACGTGGACACGGAACAGGAACAGCGGCGCCTGGTCGAACACGTAAGGATGGCGGCGCCGTTCCTCGATGTGCGCGCGTACGTCGGCCTCGGCCGCCGCGGTGTCGAGTGGACGCAGGTCGGTGATCTCCAGGCCGCCGTCGGCCCGGGGACGGACGACCTGCAGAGGTTCGGCGCCGGTCAGGTCGAAGGCCGTGCGCAGCGCCGGGTGCCGTGCCGTCAGCCGTTCGAAGGAGAGACGGAACTCTCGTTCGTTCCATGGCATTTCGAGGGTGTACCGAAATACGTCGCGGTATCTGGCCGAGGTCTCGTGCCTACGGCTGTGGTACAGCAGGCCGAGCTGGAGCCGGGTCAGCGGGTAGGCGTCCTCGGCGTCCCGCACACGGGCCCGGTCGACGTCGGCCACGAGGGCGAAGGGGCCCTGTGGTGCCTCGGCCGCGCGTGTGTCGCGTTCCTCCGTGCACACGGCCAGACCGGCCACCGTCGGATGTCGCAGAAGGTCGGTGAGGGAGAAGGTCAGGCCCCGGGACTCCGCCTCGGCTCGCACCTTGAGCATGAGGATCGAGTCGCCACCGAGGGCGAAGTAGTCGTCGTGGACTCCCACGGCCGCGTGGCCCAGGACACCGGCCCAGACCTCGGCCAGGACCGTCTCGGTACGGTTGCGCGGCTGCCCGCACGCGGTGGCTTCCTCGGCGTCGTGAGGTGGTGGCAGCGCGTCGCGGTCGGCCTTGCCGCTGGGGGTGAGCGGAATGTCGTCGATCCGGGTGAAGGACGCCGGGATCATGAACGCCGGCAGTGTCCGGCCGAGCCGTTCGCGCAGCAGTGCCGATGCGATCGGGGCGTCGGCGACGTAGTAGCCGGCCAGGACGGTTCCCCGGGCGGCGGTGGTGCGGCTCCCCACGACGGCGTCCCGGACGCCGGGCACCGCGCGCAGGGCTGCGGCCACCTCGTCGGGCTCGACGCGGTTGCCTCGGATCTTGACCTGGCCGTCGATCCGTCCGAGGTACTCCAGGGTGCCGTCCGCGAGCCACCGGGCCAGGTCCCCGCTGCGGTAGAGGCGGCCGCCCGGCACGAAGGGGTCGTCGCCGAACTTCTCGGCGGTCAGCTCCGGGCGGTCGAGGTACCCGCGGGCGACACCGGTTCCGCCGATGCACAACTCGCCTGCACAACCGGCGGGTTGGGGCAGGTTGTCGGCGCCGAGCACGTACAGCCTGGTGTTGTCGATCGGCCGGCCGATGGGCACCCGCGTGATGCGCAGGGCGGGGTCGGCCCGGCAGTCGTAGGACGAGACGTCGACCGTGGCCTCCGTCGGGCCGTACAGGTTGACCAGCCGGACCGGGTGCTCGGCGTCGCCCTCACGACGGCACAGCTCGGCCAGCCGGTTGAACTGCTCGACCCGGGCGGGGGGCAGGGCCTCGCCACTGCAGAAGACATTCCGCAGGGTCCGGACGGCCTCGCGTGACGCCGCCGACTCCTCCAGCAGGTCGAGGAACGGGCCGAGCATGGAGGGTACGAAGTGCACAGCGGTGACACGGTGTTCGCGGATCGACCGGAGGACCTCGCGCGGGTCGCGCCGAGCACCGGGCGGCAGCAGGGCCACGGCCGCTCCCCCGGCGGCCCACCAGAACAGCTCCCACACCGAGACGTCGAAGGAGACCGGCGTCTTCTGCAGGAGGACGTCCCGTCCCCCGAGCGGGTAGCGACGCTGCATCCAGGCGAGCCGGTTGACCACGCTGTGGTGCTCGACCATGACGCCCTTGGGCTGCCCGGTCGAGCCGGAGGTGTAGATGACGTAGGCGAGGTCACGGGAGGTGGCGAGCGGATCGACCGGAACGCCGCTGCCGTGCAGCAGGCCGCCGATCCGCCGCGCGGTCGCTTCGGTGGGCAGGCCAGCGGGCGCGTCGTCATCGACGATCACCACTTTGGCGCGGCTGTCGCTCAGCAGGAAGTCCACCCGCTCGGCCGGGTAGCCGGGATCCACCGGCACGTAGGCGCCGCCCGATTTCAGGATGCCGAGCAGTGCGACCAGCAGCTGCGGCCCTCGCTGCATCATCACCGCCACCCGGTCGTCCGGGCCGACGCCCTCCGCGCGCAGGGCCCGCGCGACACGGTTGGCCCGCTCGTCGAGTTCGGCGTAGGTCAGCGTCTCGCCGAACGCCCCGGTGATCGCGGTCCGCTCCGGCAGACGGGCGGCCTGCGCCTCGAACAGTCCGTGCAGGGTGGCCTGGTCCGCGAGAGGCACCCGTCTGCCGTGAGCGCGGCCGGCGGTGAGGTCTCGGTACTCGGCCGGTGTCAGCATCGGGACGTCGGACAGGGGGCGGTCCGCCGAGTCCAGGCCGTGCTCCAGGAGCGTGGTGAGGTGGTCGGCCACGGAGGCGATGGGGAGGTCCTCGTCGAAGACGTCGCGGGCGTACTCGAGGTCGACCCGGAGGCCGGCCGTGCCGTCGAAGGCGGACACCAGGACGCCCAGCGCGTCCTGGTCGTGCGAGGGGGCCATCAGCGCTCCCCGACGCACCAGTCCGGGGACCTGGTCGCGCCGGGACCAGTTCACGAAGGAGAGCGTCACATCGAAGAGCTGCCGCGGGCCCTGGGCGGTCGCCGGCACTTCCCGCAGGATGTCCCCGAGCGAGAGCCGCTCGTGACGACGCAGCTCGCGGGTCGCGCCCTGGATCTCGGCGAGCAGGTCCCGGACGGTACGGCCGCCGGGTGCCGCGACCCGCAGCGGCAGGGTGTTGGCGAACTGGCCGAGCACGTCCCGGTGAGGCCCCGTCGAACGGTTGAGGAAGGGGACGCCGAGGATCACCTCCTCGCTGCGGTGCAGGCGCGTGAGGTACGTGCCGAGCATGGCCGCGACGTACGTGAACGGCCAGAAGCCCGCCGCGCGGATCCGGCCGACGAGGGCACCGTCGATCACGAAGGAGTGGCGGCCGCGCTCCCCCCGCGGACCGTCGCCCCTCCTGCGCGTGAAGAGCGCGGGTTGCACCCCGAGAAGGTACTCCCGGTAGAAGGCGCGGTCACGATCACCGTCCGCGCCGGCGTGGTAGGCGGCGTCGTCCTCGACGAAGGCGAGGTAGGAGGGCGCCTCACGGGCGCTCCGACGCGCACCGCCGTGCGGCGTCCGCGCGTAGTCCTGGAGGATCTCGTGGCCGAGCCGGTCGAGGGTCCAGCCGTCGGCGACGATGTGATGTGCCTTGATGTGCAGATGCGTGACGTCCGGGCTCTCCACGAGGAGTGTGGCTTCGACCAGGGAGCCGCTGGTGAGCGGCAGGGCGTCGGCCATCGATCCGCGCATCCACGCGGCGCAGGCGGCATCCGGCTCAGGCTCGTGCGAGAAATCGATCACTGTGACCGGGACACGCTCCCGCGCCACCCGCTGGAAGGGGACGCCCCCGCTGTCGGCGAACCGCAGCAGGAAGGTGTCATGGCAGTGCAGCACGCGCTCCGCCGATGCGGCAAGCCTGTCGTGCTCGACACGGCCGCACAGGCGTTCGTGGAGAACGCAGTTGAACTGGGGTGATTCCGGAGCCTGTGAGCCGACGGCCCACACGTCTTTCTGGTACGCCGTCAGCCGGTACGGCGTTTGTCGGTTCATGCTCACCTGTCGGGATGTCCTTCGAGCCGTACGGGGATCTCCCGGTGCCCGTTGAAGATGAGGGAGGGCAGCGGAGTCAGACAGTCGGGTCCGACGGCGAGTTCGAGGGCGGGGAACCGGGAGAAGAGCGCGGGCAGTGCGATGCGTCCTTCGAGACGGGCGAGTTCGGCGCCCAGGCAGTAGTTGGGTCCGTGGCCGAAGGCCAGGTGGTCGCGGGAGGTGGCGCGGGTGATGTCGAAGAGGTCGGCGTCCTCGCCGTGCACCCCGGGGTCACGGCCGGCCGCGGCGTAGTTGATGACGATCGCGTCGCCCTGCGCGAAGGTCAGTCCGGTCGCCTCGTCGTACAGGTCCTCGACGGGGAAGCGCATCATGAAGTTGGCCACCGGAGCCTGGTGGCGCAGAGTCTCCTCCACGACCTGGTCCCAGCCGATCCGGCCGGACACGGCCAGCTCCAGCTGGGCCGGGTGTGTGAGCAGGTTGACCACGGCGTGGTCGAGCAGGTTCGCCGTGGTCCCGTAACCGGCGCCGAGCACCATCCAGAGGCTGTCGGCCAACTCCCTTTCGTCGAGCCGGCCTTGGTGGTGGGCGTCGATCAGGGCGGTGGCGACGTCGTCGGCGGGGTGCTCGGTCTTGAGCGCGAGCAGATCCTCGAGGAGTTGCGCGGCCTCGGCCGCGTTGGCAGCCGCCTGCTCCGCGGTCAGATCGGTGGTGAAGACGGTGTCGTTGACGGCCTGGAAGCCGTCACGCATGGCCTCCGGCACGCCCACCAGCGCGGTGACCGTCAGCCATGGCAGCCGCGAGGCCAGGTGGGCCCGCAGGTCCACGACTCCGTCGGGGGCGGCGGCAGCCGCCCCCGCGAGGTCGTCCAGCAGCGTGGCGGTGATCTCCTCGATCCGCGGGGCGAGGGCTCGTACGCGGCGAGCGCCGAACGCGGGAACCAGGGGGTGGCGCAGGCGACTGTGGTCGGGCCCGTAGGCGGTCTGGACGGTACGGATGTCCACCCAGATCCGCAGGGGCCAGTCAACGGGCAGCTCACCGTCGAGGAAGGCGGGCCAGTGCCGGTGCGCGTCCTTGGACACCCGGGGGTGGACCAGCAGCCGCCGGACAAGCCCCGGGTCGGTCACCGACCACGCCGGCACACCACCGGGCAGCTCGATCCGGGCGGCGGGCCCCAGAGCACGCAGCGCCAAGGCTTCACCGTGGACGTCGGCCGCGCTGCCGTCCAGGAGGTACGGACAGCGGCTCTGTGCTGGCGGGGAGGACACGGCTCACGACCTCGACGGCGACTAGTCGGGACTCAGGGGCGAACGGCGGTCAGGAGTCCGTAGCGGAGCTGGGGAACCGCACCGAAGAACCACTCGCCCAGGTCGGCTGCCGTCTCCCACTCGCGCGCCGCCTCGCTGTCGGCCTCCCGGCTTGCGGCGTCCCGCCAGGCGCGGGTCATGCTGTCGTAGGAGCGCCGCACGTTCTCGGTGATGTCGGTGTGATCCACCACCTTCAGCCCGGCTTCCCGCAGCAGCCGCCGGTAAAGGTCGTCGGTCAGCGAGAGTTTGAAGAACGCGTAGGCGTCGGCCATGCGGGCGACGTCCGGGAGGTCGAGTTCACCATCGAGGTGATGCTCGGCGATGACCAGCCTTCCGCCGGGACGCAGGACGCGTGCGATGTGGCCGAGGGCCGCCTCCTTGTCCTTCATGTGCATCAAGGACTCGATGGCGTACGCACCGTCGAAGGACTCGTCCGGGAAGGGCAGCTCCATGGCGTCGGCCAGCCGGAACGTGGCCCGTCCGGGCTGGTCCGGCGACTGCCGGCGGCTGTTGGCCAGCTCGACCTGGTAGTCGCTGACACTGACGCCGGTGATCCGCACGGCGTGGTCCGCGACGATGCGCGCCGCGGTACTCCCGTGGCCGCACCCGACGTCGATCAGGTGCTGCCCCTCAGCGGGGGCGACGCGTTCGGCGACGAGGTCGGTCAGCCGGTCGGTCGCCACGCGCATGGTGCTGTCGTCTGCTTCGTCAGCCCAGTAACCGACGTGGATGTTGCCGCCGAGCGCGGCGTCGTACACATCCGTGTGGCGGTTGTAGAAGGTCCCCACTTCGCCGGACATGTGGGGGTGTTGCGTCAGCATCAGGTGGCCTTTCACGCTTCGTCGAGCCGCTCGACGGGGAACCGCGGTGAACCGGGCGGCCCACCCCATTGATCATGCGGAATACGCAGGGCGGAAATGTATCAAAAGTTGCACACTGGTCAATCAGCGCAAACAGGGTGTCCGGTGCCGCCCCCTCCAGGGGCACCGAAGCCACCCACCCGCCGGAACGGGCGTGCCGTAGCCGACGGGTGGGTGGGTGGGTGGGTGCGGTGCCCACTCGCGCGGGTCCGGTCAGACGTGCCCGAAGAACAGGCTGCCGGGCGCGTCGGGGTCGTTCGAGAGGAAGTGCTCGCGCACCGCGCGGATGAACTCGTGGCGCGAGATCGCGCCGTCCCCGTCGGTGTCCAGCTTGGCGAACATGTCCATCGCGTCGGGCGCGTCGCTCCGCCACACGTCCCTCAGGAAGCGGGCGAACTCGTCCTTGCTGATCTCGTTGTCACCGTTGACGTCGATGACGTCGAAGATCGCGTGGCCGCCCCCCTCGGTCACGTTGAGCCGGCTGGTGTCGATGACCGCGAGGCGGTTGGCCGTGACGAACTCGTCCTTCGTGAGCCGGTCCGCGTCCACGCCCGCGTGCCGCAGCAGCTCCAGCCAGTAGATCTGGCAGAAGGTGTGGAGCGCCCGGGCCCGACGGTCGTCCTTGTCGAGCCGGTAAGCCTGGATGTAGCGATCGGCGAGCTTCTGGTAGTCCGTCCAGTCCACGTAGCCGTCATGGTTGGCGTCCATGGTTTCGAACGTTCGCTCGAGTTTGGTGGTGATGACGTCCTGCGTAACAGTTGCCATCTCTCCTCCTTTGTGACGAAGGGGGGAATGCCAGGACCAACCATGACCAGAGCGAATAAGAATCACAATCCGACAGGGGCTGTCGGTCGACTTGTTCACCTCATCAGCCGCTCCGCCCCACTCACCGAGTGCGTCCGGCGGGACTCCGCGGCTCGGGCCGAGTGCAGCCGGCCGTGAACCGGCCGCCGCGATCGACCTCCGGGCAGGACGCCTACGCGCGTTCGTACCGGACCTTTCCGCCGTCGCCCTCTACTGTGAAGCACGGCCGGAATCAGCCATCAGCGGACAAATCCGAGGCTTCACCCCTGCAGCGGGAGCACCGCGAAACGGCTCGCCGACGGGTCGCGGAGCGCGCTCCCGCCCACCTTCCAGCCCTGCCCCCGGAGGAAGCACGTGTCGAAATCGTCGGGTCCGATGCCACCCGCAGGCCGCGCCGTGGTCATCACCGGAACCTCCACGGGCCTGGGGGAGGCTTGCGCGCTCCACCTGTCACGGGTGGGCTTCCACGTACTCGCCGGGGTCCGCCGCCCCGAGGACGGGGAGCGCCTGCGCAAGGCTGCCACCGGACGGCTGACTCCGGTGGTCATCGACGTGACGGACGAGAAGTCGGTGCAGGCAGCCGTGTACGAGGTCACCGGGCTGGTCGGTGAAGCCGGGCTGTGGGGGCTGGTCAACAACGCGGGCATCGCCGTCACGGCTCCACTCGAGTGCGTGCAGAGCGAACTCATGCGTCACCAGCTGAACGTCAATGTCACGGGCCACCTGCTGATGATCCAGGGCTTCCTGCCACTGCTGCGGGTCGGCGCCGGTCGGATCGTCAACGTGAGTTCGGGCCTCGGGAACGTCGCGATCCCTTATCTCGGCGCCTACGCCGCCTCCCAGTTCGCCAAGGAGGCGCTCAGCGACGCGTTGCGCCGCGAGCTCGCCCCGCAGCGGATCCCCGTATCGGTGGTCCAGCCGGGCGCCGTCCTGACGCCGCTCTGGGACAAGATGTCCGACACGGGCAACCGGGCACTGGAGAGCGTCCCGGAACCGGTCCAGGAGCTCTACCGCGGCACGTTCCCGCGGTTCATGGAGAGCAATGGGAGCCGGGCCCGGAGCAGCCGCACGACCCCCGACCACGTCGCCCGAGTGGTCTTCCGGGCGCTGGTGGCCGAGCGGCCGAGGACCCGCTACGGCGTCGGCCGGGACGCGATCGGCAGCCGCGTGCTGGCCAGGCTGCTGCCCGACCGGGCGATCGACCGGATCCTCGACGGCATCGTCACGCCCGTCCGTTGACCGCCGTCCGCGCGCCCCGGCACCACACCACACCACAGTGAGAGAGGGATCGGTATGACCACGCCTCAGGAGCTGAAGGACCTGTTCACGCACGGCTTGGACCTGCTGGCGGAAGGGAGGATCGAGGAGTGGATCGACGGCTTCACCGAGGACGGCGTCCTCGAATTCCCGTATCCGGCCTGGGGCCTCCCCACCCGGATGCAGGGCCGGGAGGCACTGCTCGCCCAGATGACGATGTTCCGTGAGCAGCTGAAGGTCGAGTTCTCCGAGCCCGAGTTCTACACCGCCACCGAGGACGGCCTGGTCATCGCGGCCTTCACCGCCGAGTGCACCCTGCTCGCCACCGGGGGCCAGTACCACCAGACCTACCTGTCGGTGGTGCGCTACGAGCAGGGCCGGATCGCGCTCTTCCGTGACTTCTGGAATCCCTGGTTGGTGATGGAGGCCGCCGGCGGCGAGCTCACCTGGAAGCAGCTCATGCCGACGATGGCCCAGAACTGACTCCCCGCGCCGCCCCTGGGCACCACCCCACCGCACCCGGCCCCACGGACAGGCAGGTCACAGGCTCGCCGGTCCCTTCCGGACATCTGAGAGGCGGGTGCTACCGAACCCCTTTCGACCTGTACTGCTGCGAGTCCGAGAGGGGTCCGACGGCCCCCCTGGGACTTTCCTGGGGTTGGGGCCGGAAGCGAGCTTGCGCCCCTCCACCCGGCTACCACACTGGCTCACCTCGGCAGCCTCCCCCTTGTGGCCCCGTTCGGCCTCGCCACCTTCGGCGCCGACCAGGGCCCTCAGCCTGGGCATCGCCCCGGACAGCCTTCCCTCATCAGCGGACAAGCACTATTCGCGTAGTCCGCGCACAGTCACGCTTGCCGTTTTATGGCGAAATGATCATTCTGGCGACAAGGGTGATGTCAGTGCCCTGGGGAAGAATCTCTTGTGGGGAGGAAACTCATGACCGACGAGCAAGGCACCTCTGACCTGCGCATACCTGCTCCTGGTGGGTGCCGCTGGTGCGGGCTGGAGGCCCGTGAACACGCGCAACGATGGAAGCCCCCGTGGGGTGGCACAAGTGGGAGCCTCCGACATTGGAGCAACGCAAAGAGCGCATGCTTGCGCGACGCCGGAACGGCCGCCGAACAGGTGGTGCAGGGCGGGTATTGCGCGTCCCTAGGCTGCGGCCAGCTTTTTGAGCTTTCCAAAGACCTCTCGCAGCTGGGCCGGTACTTGGTCAGGGCTGGTGAGTCCGCTCACCAGCCCGAACATCATGTCGGGCTTGCCGCTTGGACCGCTGGCGCTGCTCTGCCGAAGCATGGCCAGGACTTCCTTGCTGAATTTCCTACCGGGGCGCTTGGCAGCGAAGTCGCTCGGGTTCCATGCTTCGCCCTTCGGCCAGATCGCGTTGGCGGTCTCGGCCCAGAGGACGTCAGGGAACAGTTCCTCGAGTTCGTTGAAGGAGTCCGGCTCACCAACAAATCGGACCACGTCGTCGAAGGCGGCTCCGAAGAACTGCTGGAGCCGTGCTTCCTTGAACAGCCCTTTCGGCAAGGTGCGGCTGTCGGCATCCACCATGAGCATCACGGACCGCTGATGCTCGACCAAGTAGCGAGCAAGGTGCAGAGCCCCCTCGTTGTTGAAGCAAGCCCATAGAGCGATGCCGGCGGACTGCAAGGGTTGCCTCTCGGAAAGCCGGAACAGCAGCGGGATCACCTTCTGTTCGGTTTCCCCTTCTACTGCTAGTACTCCAGCTGTAGATCGTATGTGCGGTCGTCCTCGGCCAGCAGACCTTCACCTACGAGGAACGCAAGCGCGGCGAGCACAGCGCTTTTACCACCGTCGTTCTGACCGGCAAGAATGGTCGGCTCGCTGACCGGGATATCGCGGACGTCTCCAAGGGATCGGAATCCGCACACCGTTAAGTTGTGCAGGTGCACCGTTCTCAGCTACTCCGTTCCACTTACGCCAAGGGGCAGGCGGCCTGATGGATTCCGCAACATCTCGTCTCAGACGTCGCCTTGGGTATCGGACGTCCCAGGGGCGCCATCTTATGGGCTGCGCGGGATACCCGTGGATACTGTGAAGGAATCCGACTGAACCGGTCGGATGTGGTCGACGAATACTCACCTCCTGTCGAACAGTCTGGTACTGCGAGCCCAACACGCCATCGCGACCTGACACCGAACCGCGCATAGGAAGTGGGCCCCGGCCCGCCAAACCGCGCGCTGAGGCGTCCCTGGCAGCCGACTCCGACGATCTCTTACGCCCCTGGCCGACCCCAAGAACCACCGCAGGGTCTCCATCGCCTCTGGGAGCGCCCTGAGACTTCCGGCTGCGTCAACGGGCATGAGCGTGAAACAGCCGAAAGGCCATTGACGCAGTTCAGACCGCCGAAGTTACTCAGTGCAGCAGATCACGGACCAGGCTGGTCTCTTCCGGGACATCTGAGAGGCTTCAGAAACAACACCGCGCCCCCTCCTGACCTGCGTCTATGCGAGCCAGGAGGGGGGGTCGGCTTCGCCTGTGGGACTTCTCAGGGACTTTTGGGCCGGGCCGGGAGACTGTGTCGGCCTCAGGGGCTGGGGGCGGATTGCCCGGCACTCCACGTGATGCGTCCGGAAGGACGTCGGCCTGAGCGCCAGCGTATGGGCCTGTACCGCACCGTCCTGCACGAGAGCCTGCACGACGACCTGCCCCGCTACCTCAACCAGGACCTGCTCCTCCATCTGTGGCCGGTGCTGCGCACCCTCGTCGGCCGCACCGTGCGCACCGTGTGGGAAGACGCCTTCCCCCAGCTCGCCTCCCGCACCCGGGCAGCCGCGTGACGGACATGCCGGAGCTGCACACGCGGCTCCTGGCGGATGTGATCGCGCTCGGCTCCCCGTATCCACCGGTTCTCACCGGGGGATACGCCGTGCGCGAAGAGTGCGAGGGCGTGCGGTTGGGTGTCGGGAAGGTCCAGTCGGGCCGCCGGCGGCGAGCCCTGTGAGCCTGGGAGTTCGAGTTCCAGCTCGCCGACAAGTTCAGGGTCGACTGAGTCCGGTTCGGGCGTGGACCACGTCGCGGCACTCGCTCCCGGTGGCGTGGATGTCGTGCCGGGCATCACCGGCTCCGGCTCGCTGATCAGCGGATCGAGTGAACCGGCGAGGCCGGACGCCGGGCTCAGCCTCGGACGGGGTACCTGATCCGGTGCGCGTCGGCCAGGTTGGCGGCGAGTTGCTCGCGCGTCTGGTGGGCGTGCGACAGCCAGGCGGGCTGACCCGGGCCGCTTCGCCAGGACTCGCTGAGTGGGCTGTTGTCGACGGTGTCGAATCCGAACTCGTCGTACAGGCGCGTGACGAGCTCCACCGCCTCGGGGTGGTTGCTGGAGACCGAGAGAGCGTGCCGGCCGGGAGTGCCCGGAGAACTGGCGGAGAGGAAGAGGCGCGGAGCCTGGATGTGGGTGAACGCCTTGGCGACCTTTGAAGTGGGCAACTGCTCCTGCCGCAACTCGTGCACGGTCTCCTCACCCGAGTCGATGGCCTGGAAGTGGCCGTCGCGCCAGGGCATGTAGTTGTTGGTGTCGAGCACGATCTTGCCGGCCAGCTGCTCCACAGGCATGCCGTTGACCAGCTTGAGGGGGACGGCGATGATCACGAAGTCGCCCGCTTCGGCGGCGTCGGCCGCCGTTGCGGCACGGGCCGAGGGTCCGAGCTCGTCGACGAGGTGCGTCAGTGTTTCGGGTCCTCGTGAATTGGCGATGGCCACCTGGTAACCGTGGGCCACGGCTGCGCGGGCGAGCTGGCTGCCCACTTCGCCCGCTCCGATGATGCCGATCGTGGTCACGCGTCGCTCCTTGGAGGCGAGATGATGCCGGCGAGCTCGAGCTTGGACTCGTCCTCACTGCCCGGGACCGCCGTGTAGGCGACGACCTTGAGATCGGTGTCCCCGTCCGTCAGGACGTCGCAGTCGACGCTCACCTCCCCGATGACGGGGTGCCGGATGGTCTTGCGGTCCTCAGCGTGCCGCCCCACGGCGGCGTCGGCCCAGAACGCGGCGAACCGGGGGTTGCCGGCGACCCTGCCGGCCACCAGCTCGGACACGCGCGGATCGTCGGGGAACCGGGCCGCGGCTCGGCGCAGGTCGGCCACGAGGGCCCGGTCGGCGGCCTCGGCGTTGACCGGGATCACCGGCCAGCTCGTCAAACGACCGCGGTCCGAGGCGACCGGGAAGCGCAGCCGCACCAGGTTGCGCTCCTCGGCCCCGATCCTCGTGGGTTCGCCGAACAGCGCTGCCCACCTGGGGTTCCACCAGACCAGCTGCCAGTCTGCGGCGAAGACCGCGACCGGAGTGGAGTCGAGCAGGGTCAGCAGCCGCCGCATGCTCGGCGGAATGTCGTCGACGACCCGCCGGTCCTGCGGCGGCCGGAACCCGGCGAGCCGATGGAGGTGGTCTCGCTCGTCCTGGGAGAGCTGCAGCGCGCGGGCCAACGAGCCGACGATCTGCTCGGAGGGGTTGACGGCCCGGCCCTGCTCGAGTCGCACAAGGTAGTCGACGGAGAGACCGGCCAGCTCGGCTAGTTCCTCACGCCGCAGGCCCGGCGATCGACGCGCCCTGTCCACCGGCAGTCCGACGGCCTCTGGCGAGAGCCGGTCCCGCCAGGCTCGAAGCGTCGCTCCCAGCTGGTTGTCGACGGCATGGCCATTGTTCACCCCTGCATCGTAAGCGGCCACATGTCTGTCTCCGTGCTCGCTCGGTGGTACTGCTGGTCCTACCGAGAACCGTTCCCTGGCTGGTTCCGGCAGGCTCGGCAAAGGTTTGGGGCATGCCCAAGACCACATTCATCACCGGCGCCAACAAGGGCCTCGGTTTCGAGACCGCCCGCCGCCTCACCGAAGTCGGCCACACTGTGCTCCTCGGTGCCCACGACGTCGACCGCGGACGCCGTGCGGCGACAGCGCTCGGTGCCCGCTTCGTCCAGATCGATGTCACCGAGGATGCCTCGGTTGCGGCCGCGGCCGCCGATGTCGCGGCCAACGAGGGCCGGATCGATGTCCTGATCAACAACGCCGGTATCACCGGCAGCATCGTGTCCGTCGAGGAGCTGACCGGCACGGAGGTCGCACTGGTGCTCGACACCAACGTCGTCAGCGTCGTGCGGGTCACCACGGCCTTCCTGCCGCTCCTCCGCGCCTCCGGCGCTCCGGCCGTCGTCAACGTCAGCAGCGGCCTGGGGTCCGTCGCACTGACCCACGACCCCGAACGGGTCGAGTCGAAGGTGATCGCCCCCGCCTATGCGGCCTCCAAGGCTGCCGTCACGATGCTGACCACTCAGTACGCGAAGGCGTTCGGCGACGTCCGGTTCAACGCCGTCGATCCCGGCTACACCGCAACCGATCTCAACGGCCACACCGGCACCCAGACCGTGGCCGAGGGAACCGACGCCATCGTGACGCTGGCCACCGAGGACCCCAGCGCCGGAACCGGTCGGATCATCGACCGCTACGGCCCCCTCCCGTGGTGAAGCTGAACGGACGACACACCTTCCTCGCCGATTCCACCGGCACTTCCAGCGCATGCGGAGCGGGCTGCGACCGTCGTACGCGACCGCGACCGGACACGCAGGACCTAACTGCATTGATCATGAGCGTTGTTGACGCCGGCCGGGCTTGATCATGGCGAAGACCTTCGGTGTGGTGGTGCTGTCCAGGACAGCACCGCACGCACGGCGTCAACAACCCTGCGGGTCAATACACCTAGCCTCTGCTCACGTCGTGTGCGGCGCGCCCTTCCTCGTCCTCACTCATGAATCGAGGCCAGGTTCACGCGGCGCGGCGAACGTGGTACTCCCAGTCCCCGGGCTCGGGAGGACTCTGGCCACCACCGTCGCCATCCCTAACCTCGGTAGCGAGTTGAGCGGGGCACCGGTCCTCGCCACTCTCCCTCGGTTCCCGCACAGGGTTCGACGACCCAGAAGGAGAAACCGATGACCGACTCCGGCCTCAAGGACTGGTACCTGCGCTACGTGGCGGCGCTCGATGTCCGCGAGCTCGACCGCATGGACGAGTTCATCGCCGACGACGTCGTGCTGAACGGCGAACCGGGCACCCGCGACGACGTCATCGCGGTCATGAAGTACAACCTCGACGCCGTTCCGGACCTCCACTGGGAGGTCAAGGAGCTGCTGTTCGACCGGGACCGGATCGCCGTGCGCGCGATCAACACCGGCACCCCGGTGAAGGAGTGGCTCGGCGTTCCTCCCTCCGGCACCTCCTTCGAGATCACCGAGTACGCCATCTACAAGGTCAGCGATGGTCGCTTCGTACAGATGACGGCGCTGCACGACTCGTCCGACCTGCTGCGGCAGCTGGCTGCCTGACCTCAGCCGGCCTCGGCACGCCGTCCCAGGATCTCCCGGGACGCCGCGCCGGGGACTGTAAAACGTTCGGCCCTGTCTCACATTCGGTGGTGACGGAACGTCATCACCGATGTGATGTGCCTGCTCCGGGCTCCGAGGAGAGCAGCCGCAGACGCGCCATCGAGCGGGACAGACACGGTGCCGACGGTCGCTACACCCGTGCTGGCCTGGGAGTGTTACTGCCAGTCACGGAAACTACTTACCGTCACCACCGAATGTGAGACAGGGCCGCTCGTTTGACAGACCCCCTATAGCTCGAGCGCCGACAACAACGGCTCGGCCTTCGCCGGTCCGAACGCGGACACGCAGTGGTTCAACACCATGAGCGGGCTCGCGATGCTGCGCGGCCGAGCTGGATTGTCATTCCGCTGATGTCTGAGGCCGTAGTGCCTGCGTTGACGGTGCGTCTCACCGGTCCAGCTCCGCGAACATCTCCACCGCCCGGGTCCTGCCTGTGACGATGATGACGTCGCCGGGATGGACGACCGTCTCGGCGGTGGCGTGAGTGAAGTCGGCGCCGGGGCGTTTGATGCCGACGACGGTGACGCCGTACGTACTGCGCACCCGGCTCTCGCCCAGCGGGATCCCGCCGACGACCTTCGGGGCGAGCGTCTTGATCAGCGCGTAATCGCTGTCGAAGGCGATGAAGTCCAGCATCCGGCCAGTGACCAGGTGGGCCACGCGCTCGCCCATGTCGTGCTCGGGCAGGACGATGTGGTGGGCACCGATGCGTTCCAGGATCTGTCCGTGCTGCCGGGTGGTGGCCCGAACCCAGATGGCGGCCACGCCGGCGTCGACGAGGTTGGAGGTGGTCAGGATGCTGGCTTCCAGGTCGGTGCCGATACCGACCACCACGCGGGAGAACTCGCCGACGCCGAGCTGCGCCAGCACAGCGGGGTCGGTGCAGTCCGCGGCGGCAACCTGGGTCAGCTCTTCGCCGACCTTCTGGACGACGCCGACGTCGGCGTCGACGCCGAGCACGTCCCAGCCACGCCGCATCAGCTCCGCCGCCACGGACTGTCCGAAACGGCCGAGACCGATCACCGCCACTCTGGAATCGCGGGCCGGGCGACGGTCGGCGGAACGCCGACGTCGGTGTGGACGCAGTAACTTGAAGTGGTCAGCCAATGACGGGTCGCTCCTCGGGCAGGGTGTACCGGCGGTCGCGCTGACGCAGTGCGAGCGCGCTGGCGAGAGTGATCGGGCCGACGCGCCCGACGAACATCATGACGATGACGGTGAGTTGGCCCGCTGCGGGAAGGTTCCCGGTGATGCCGGTACTCAGGCCGACCGTGCCGAAAGCAGAGACGGCCTCGAACAGGACCGCCAGGACCGCGTCGGCTCTTTCCCCGGTGACGGCGAGCAGCACCAACGTGCCCGCCATGACGAGACCCACACCCAGCAGCGCCACGGTGAGGGCCTGACGCAGCGTGGCCGTGGAGAGCCGGCGGCCCATGATGTCCGCGTCGGTGCGCCCGCGGATCTCGGCCAGGATCGCCGCTCCCAGAACCGCGAACGTGGTGACCTTGATGCCGCCCGCGGTACCCGCGCTGCCGCCGCCGATGAACATCAGCACGCAGATGCCCAGGAGGGTGGCCGGTTCCATGGCACCGGTGTCGACGGTGTTGAAGCCGGCGGTACGCGAGCTGGCAGCGGTGAAGAACCCGTCCAGCAGCTTGTCCCCCCATTCCAGGGATCCGAGAGTCCTCGGGTTGCTCCACTCCAGCGCGCAGGTCATGACGGTGCCGACGGCGAGCAGGACCGCGGAGGTGAGGAGGGTGAGCCGGGTGTGCAGGGACCAGCGGTGCCGGGTGCCGCCGCGGGCGCCCGGGCGGCTGCGCAGCAGTTCGAACAGTACGGGGAAGCCGAGGGCACCGAGCACACAGGCGGCGGCGATCGGCAGGACGATCCAGGGATCGTGCGCATAGCCGACGAGGTTGTCGTCGCGCAGCCCGAACCCGGCGTTGCTGAAGGCGGAGATCCCGTAGAAGATCCCGTGGTAGACGGCGTTTCCGGCCGTCAGGCCATGGCCGATGTGGAAACGGACCGTGAGCACGGCGGCCGTGGCCAGTTCGATGGCCAGCGTGATGCCCGCGACTCCCAGGACCACCCGACGGATGTCACCGACGCTGAGGCTCCTCTCCGCCTGCGTGGCGAGCTGTGTCCGCAGTCGCAGCCGACCGGAGACGAGCAGGGCCAGCAGCGACGCGAGCGTCATGATGCCGAACCCGCCGATCTGGATCAGAGCCAGGACCACGCCCTCGCCGAACGCGCTCCAGTGGCTGCCGGTCCCCACGAGGGGCAGCCCGCCGCTGACCGCCCCCGTGGAGGTGAACAGGGCAGTCAGTACGTTGGTGTCCCTGCCGGGCTCGGTGGCGGCCGGCAGCATCAGCAGGGCCGCACCCAGCACGACGACGAACGCGAAGGCCAGGACGACGCCACGGGCGGGATAGACGGCCAGCCGGGACCACCGGGCCCGAGTCGTACCCACGGCCACCAGCAACCTCCGATGTCCCTCCGCCACATTTCCTGTCGTGCCCCCGTCGCACAAGGAGGCCGGTGAACGCGGCCACCTGCCCACAGCATCCCTCCCGGAGCGGGCGTACGGAACGCGCCACGGCGTCGAGAAGGCGTGGGAACCGGCTGATGGCGGTGCGCCGTGTGCGGGTCACCGCGTGGCGTCGCGGGTTCCGCGGGAGCTCGTGCGCCGGTACAGGAACCGGCCGTGCGCGGCTTCGGAGTAGATCACCACATGGACGTCGATGTCATCGCCGGAGCCTTCGATGATGGTCTCGCCCACTCCCCGATGGCCGAGCCACCTGGCCAGGGGTACCCCCCCCACCTCCACGGTGCCGCCGTCGGCCTGGTGCGCTCCGGAGAGGATCTGCACCAGGGTCGACTTGCCGGCGCCGTTCATGCCCATGAGGGCGTGGATCTCGCCGGGGTGGAGGTCGAGGTCGACGCCCTTGAGGGCCGCCGCGCCGCCGAAGCTCTTGGTGACGCCCCTGACGCGGAGGACGGCCGTGGAAGGCGATCGGTCGGTGGCGATGGCGCCCTCTCGGTCATGGCGGTCCCTCCCCGCGTGCTTCCGTCCCCGGGCGGGCTCACGGCCGCTGTCCGTCCGTGCTCGGGGTGACGCGCTCGTAGCCGCGGATGTCCGGGAACGGGGTTCCTTGTCGGCCCGGAGGTCCACCTGGAAGGCGTTCAGGCACATGTCGAGCATGGTGAAGTTGCCGAGTGCGCCGATGGTGTCGACGAGTCCCTTGGCACCGAAGTGCTCCAGGGCACGCGCGCAGGTGGCGTCAAAGACGAAGTGCTCCTCGAGAACCCCGCGGCAGAACTGGTAGAAGGCCTGGTCCGCCTCGCTGTCGAAAACGGCCTCGCGCTTCTTTGCGATGGTCTTGGCGGCGGCCTCCGGAACGCCAGCCTCGATCGCCCGGTGCACATGAGCGTTCCAGGAGTACTGCGCGTCCCAGTTCCGGGCCGCCATCAGCAGCGCCAGTTCGCGCAAGTGCTTGGGGAGGCTGCAGTCGAAACGGGCGAAGGCGCCGAGGGATTCGGCGCGCTCGCACATCTCCGGGCTGTACAGCCAGCCGCGGAACGGACCGCGGACGGCACCGCGCCGACCGGCGATCCGGGCGGCGATCCGAGCGGCCAGGTCCTGCTGCCGCGGAGTCATCTGCTCATCGCTGAGAACGGGAAGCCTCATCCGGCCGATACCTGCCTTTCCTTTCCGGCACGTTGCGCGCACGAGTCGATACGCCGTGGGACGCCGGCCGACGGTACAGCCGGGTTCTGCGAACTCACCCCTCCCGGAGCGCAACGTGAAGCTGCACGCCGGAGGGCACCCAAGGACAGGGAGGCGGCCTAGCGTCGGTCGGCGCAGCCCCCGAACGTGGAGAGGAACCCCGGATGACCACCATCGTCAAGGCCGCGTCCGTACCCCTGCTGGACCGTGGTGGTTCGGTAGTGACGACACCTCTGATCACCACGCCGTCGGCGGGCGGGGAGAACCGGATCACCAGCGGTATGAGCGTCTATCCGGTCGGCTCCATGCCCTACGCCCGCCCTCTTGCTCGGAGCGTGAAGTACCAGGTGAGGGCGGCGCGCACGAGCAGCGCCGACATCAGGAAGACCGCGCCGGTGTTCGCCGTCGTCGCGACGACCCCATCGCCGTCCCGACCGCCTGCGCCAGGTCCATCGCCAGGAAGAACGTCGAGCCGGCTCGTCCGCGTCGTCGTGTTGACGGGACCACAGCTCGAAGGAATACGCCCCTGGCTCCGCCGACGGAGCATCGCTCACACGATCCCAGAGCGGGCCGCCCAGGTCCGCAACCGCCTCAGCCGCAGCAGCCGGTCCCTGGGACTTTTCTGGGACTTCCAGCTGCATCAACGGGTACGAGCGTGAAACAGCCGAAAGGTCATTCGTGCAGGTCAGCAGTCCATAACCGTCCATCGTGGCAGGTCACCGCGCTCGCTGGTCTCTTCCGGGACATCTGAGGGTTCTCGGAAAAAGCGCTGTCACGCCCCTCCTGACCTTCATAAATGCGAGGCGAGGTGGAGTGTGACGGAGTCTCTGAGGCTTTTCTGGGACTTTGAACCGGGAGCGACTGCTTCCGAGCACCGCGCTCTTCACATGATGAGTCATCGACAAGACGTCACCCTGTCGACGGGCTGGGCGGCCCGCGGCTGAACCGGGGCGGTGAGCGGGACCCGCCGCCCCGGTACGGCAGCAGGGCCTGGACCGCGCGTCGCGGTCCGGGCCCTGCTCCGTGCGGTTGCCGCCCTGCGGCGGCGGTGCGTCAGCTCTGCGCGGTGTCATCGCCTGTCTGCGCGGTGTCGTCGCCCATCTGTCCGGCGCCCTCGGCTGCGCCTGCCTTCTCGCGCATCTTGCGCACCAGCTCTGCCTTCTGGTCGGCGGCACCCTGGCGGTCGAGGTTGCGGTGCGGACCGTTGTTCTGCCGTTCGGTGCGGGACAGCTTCTTGCGCTGGCCCCCGCCCATGCCCACGGGGTTGTTGATGTTCTTGCTCACGGGTTCTCCCGGAATGATGTGAAGTGATCTACGGATTCATCGGCGGGGGACGGGCGCGGCGACGTCGAAGGTCGTCAGCAGGGGCCCGTCACGCTCTCACTCGTAAATCGGCGTCTGGAAGAACATGACCAAGACGTTACCCGGTTCCGCCGACCCCGCACACCAAGGTTCTTCGCCGTCCCGGCGCCGGCCGGGCCTGCCGTTCCGAGTTCTCCTCAGACTGGCACGTACGCCGACCGGGACCTTCCGGTCCGGTTGGCGACGAACCGCCGGCGAACTGTGATTCCGTCATCCTGCAAGATCCCCCGTTCCGTGCCGGGACCTCACGGCTGGTGCCGGACAGAAGTCGGATTCGACACGGCACCGAGACGTGCGGGCCGCGCCTGCACGTCCTTCGCGCGTGAACGCCGCCGCCTGGAAGGCCAGACAGCCGCGCCGGGAACAGTTGGCCGGGCCGGCACGGTTGCATCGACCGGGGGACCGGCGCCGCACGGGCGGGGAACACGGAGACCACAAGGTCGTCCGCCCCACCAGGACCCGGGCCCCAGGATCGCGGTACGCCCGCCGCGCTACTCGGACCAAGACGTATCTCTGCAGGAGGACTCTTTCATGACCGACCGGCCCTTGACGCTCATGGCAGTACACGCCCACCCCGACGACGAGGCCACCGGAACCGGAGGGATCCTCGCGCGGTACGCGGCGGAAGGCATCCGTACGGTTCTCGTGACGTGTACCGACGGCGGTTGCGGTGACGGAACGGGAGGCGCCAAGCCGGGCGATCCCGGGCACGATCCGGCGGCCGTCGCCTTGATGCGCCGTCAAGAACTCGAGGCGAGCTGTGACGTCCTGAAGGTCAGCGAGCTGGAGATGCTGGACTACGCCGACTCCGGGATGATGGGCTGGCCGAGCAACGACGCCCCCGGATCCTTCTGGCGGACCCCCGTCGAGGAAGGCGCCGCCCGGCTTGCGGAACTCATGCGGCACTACCGACCCGATGTGGTCGTCACCTACGACGAGAACGGCTTCTACGGCCACCCTGACCACATCCAGGCCCACCGCATCACGATGGCGGCGCTGGAGATGACCACGCTGACACCGAAGGTGTACTGGACCACGATGCCCCGCTCGGGGATGCAGCGGTTCGGCGAAATCATGCGCGAGTTTCATGAGGACATGCCGGAGCCGGATCCTGCCGAGGCCGCCGCGATGGCCGAGATCGGCCTCCCCGACGATGAGATCACCACGTGGGTGGACACCACCGCGTTCAGCGGTCAGAAGTTCGATGCGCTGGCCGCGCACGCCAGTCAGGGCGAGAACATCTTCTTCCTCAAGATGGGCAAGGAGAGGTTCGGCGAGTTGATGGGCACGGAGACCTTCGTACGTGTCAAGGGCGCCACCGGCGCGGCCGTACCCGAGAACGATCTCTTCGCCGGACTGCGCTGATCCGCCCGCCCGCCCGACCGGGGCCCGGGAAGGCTCATCGGCCGCACGGCGGGCGATTTCCTGGGGCAGTGGTGAGTCAGGTCTGCGGACCGACTCATCACTTCCCGGTCGGCCATCCGGTCGCCGACGACGCTGTAGCCGGTGGCCTGCCGGAACTCCTTGGTTTCCGCGAGCTCCGCGAGGAGCGTGCGGGCCCGTCCCGGGATGAGCGCGTGCCGGATCTCCTGCCGAGTGAGGGGTTCGCCTCCGGTATTGACGCGCGCGAAGATGTTGAACATCACCGGCTCGGGTGTGCCACGTCGAATGACGTGGAGTCGACGCTCAGGTCCCACACGATCTCACCCTTCGCGTCGGCCAGGGACTGGAGGCGGGTGAGGAACCGGTGCCAGGTGCCGTCCCGCTGCCATCGGCGGAACAAGTCATAGATCCGGCCCCACGGCCCGTATTCGACGGGCACGTCCCGCCGCGGAACCCCCCGTCCGAACCCGGAACCGTATGCCGTCGATCAGCTGCCGCCGGGGCCGGACAGGGGGCCGCCCCGCCTTCGCCCCCTTCGGCAACAACGGCTCCAACACCGACCACTGCTCGTCCGTGAGATCTCCCCGTGCCATGAACCGTGATCATTCACAACTCAAGATCCACTTTCGATACACGGCCTAGTTGCGTACGACGCGCCACCGGTTGTCGGCCGTGCCGTCGTCGGAGTCCTGGACGGCGAAGGCGCCGACGGCGGTGGAGTTGCCCGCGATGGCGAGGAGTTTGCCGCTGTGTTCGTTGCGGATCTTGTATGTTCCGTCGTTCTGGTCGAGCAGGGTCCAGCGGTGGTCGGCGGTGCCGTTGTCGGCCCACTGCAGGACGGCCGCGCCGTCGGCGGTGGACATGTCCTGGACACCGAGGACCTTGCCGCTGTGGACGTTGCGGAAGCGGAAGGCGCTGCCGTCGGTGAGCATCTCCCAGTTGTGGTCGGCGGTGCCGGAGTCGTTCCATTGCAGGGCCCGGCCGCCGTCGGCGGTGGACATGTCCTGGATGCCGAGGACCAGGCCGCCGGCCGCGTTGACGAGGCGGACCTCGGGGACGGTTCCGGTGTTCCAGTAGACGGTGTAGTTGTGGCCGTGGGCGTCGTGGAAGGGGCCCAGGTTCACGGTGGCGCCGGCCGCGGTGGCGGTGAAGGCGAGTGTGCTGGTGCCGGTCCGCCTGATCGAGGAGGTGTCCAGGGAGGGCAGGGCGCTGAGCGTCGTGTTGCCGTAGTTGCCGGACAGGACGACCGGGCCGTAGGTGATCGCGGCGACGTTCGGGTTGTCGTTGGCCGGCCGCATGACGACCCGCATGGGCAGGCGGACGGTGACCGTGTCGCCGGGGGTCCAGGCGCGGGTGAGGGCGGCGTAGCCGCCGGGTGTGGTGGTGACGTTCTGGGTGACGCCGTTGACGGCGATGGTGGCGCCGGTGGTCCAGCCGGGGATGCGGATGCGCATCGTCCAGGTGCCGGCCGCGCTGCCGGTGACGCGCAGGGTCGTGGTGTCGCTCACCGGGTAGGAGGTGGTCTGGGTGACGGTGATGCCGCGTTCGGTCCAGGTGAGGACCGAGGGGACGAACAGGTTCACCGTCAGGGTGGTGCCGGCGTGGTAGTAGATGGAGTCCATCAGCCGGGTGTGTATCTCCAGGCCGGTGCCCTGGCAGCACCAGAAGCTGGTGTAGTCGGTGCTCCAGGTGCCGCCTCCCCAGGCCGGGCCGACACCGCGCCGGCCGCCGGGGTTGAGGGGGGTGAAGTAGGTGACGTGGCCGTGGGGGTCGGCCGGGTTCTGCTGGCCGGTCATGTGGTTGAGCCACGCCTGTTCGTAGAAGTCGAAGAGCGCGGCCCGGTTCGGGTCCAGGGCGAACAGTTCGCGGGTGAGGGTGAGCATGTTGACGGTGTTGCAGCTCTCGCAGGTGTCCTGGCGCAGGTACGCGGCGATGGCGTTCGGGGCGTGGAAGTGCTCGGCCTGGCTGTTGCCGCCGATGGCGTAGGTGTGGGTGCCCACGCAGATGTTCCAGGCGTTGGTGGCGATGTCGCGGTAGCGGGTGGTGCCGGTGGCCTTGTACTCCCGCGCCGCGCCGATCCACTTCGGTACCTGGGTGTTGGCGTGCAGGCCGTCGAGCCGGTCCTGGCCGGCGGCCAGGGGGTCGAAGACGGCGGCGTGGTCGAAGCGGCGGGCGACGGTGAGCCAGCGCGCGTCGCCGGTCTGCTGGTACAGGTCGGTGAGCACGGTGTTCATGCCGCCGAACTCGGTGCCCAGCATGGCCTGTGTCTGTGCCGCGGTCAGCCGGCCGGTGCGGGTGTCGACCCATCCGGCCAGCGCCAGCAGGACGTCGCGGGCCTGGGTACTGCCGAGGTGGCGCCACACGTCGAGCAGACCGGTGAGGGTCTTGTGGATCGTGTAGTAGGGCACGTTGCCGTTGTTGAGGGTGCGGGCTTCGAGGGCGGTGAAGTCGGCCTCGGGGTAGCCGGACAGGTACCCGGCGGTGAATCCGGCGGCGCCGTTGTTGGCCTGGCACTTGGCCAGCTCCGCGACCATGTACGTGGCCTTGTCCCGGCAGACGGTGTCCCCGGCCGCGGCGTACAACTGCGCCCAGGCCGTGAGGAAGTGGCCCTGACTGTGGCTGCGGAAGGGGAAGTCCGGCGCCTCCCAGCCGCCGGTCGCGGCGGCGCCGGCCGTGGAGAGGCGGTGGTTGGCGCGGAAGTTGTACAGCAGCCGGTCGACGTCCACGAACCGCAGGTAGGCGGCGGTGCGGTTCTGGTTGTCGAGCCAGCGGCTCGCGGTCAGCCGGACCTGGCCGAGCGCGAAGGGGTGGGCCAGGGCCCCGATGTCCGCCCGGACGGGCGGGACCACCGCAGCGTGGGCGGGAACGGCGCCGAGGAGGGGGCCGGTGGCGGAGGCGGCGGCCGTGGCTCCGGCGATCTGGAGGAGGCGGCGTCTGTTGAGGGAGGAGGTCATCGTGCGCTCTCTTCCGTGCGTGGGAGGCGGTGGTGTGTGGGGGTGTGGAGGGGCGGGGGTGAGGCTCAGGCGAGTCGGAAGGACCGGTCGGAGGCGAACGGCTCGCCGGTCCGGCACGGGTCGAGCCGGAGGGCGAAGTCGCGGTGACGGACGTATCGACCCGGGTGGCTGCGGGACTTCAGGGCCACGGCTCCGGGAGCCGAGCCGGGTTGGGTCGGGTCGGGTCGGGCGGTGAACGTGGCGTCACGGGCGAAGACGGCGGTGCCGTTGCCGGGGTCCGGTCGCAGGCGGTAGGCGTAGTGCCGCACGCAGCGGCCGTCCGGGACGCGCAGGAAATATCCGCGCGGGTCGGCGGGGCCGGACCCGCGGCGGTGCGTCCGGAGAGTGACCGGTATCAGAGCGCGCATGAACGTCTCCTCACAGTCGGAAGGAGCAGAAACGGGATGCGAAAACGCGGGACTTCGCGAAACCGGAATAAATGTGAGCCCGCCATATCGGTGACCCGCACCCGCGTGTTCGATATTTCGAAAACCGTTCGCAGCGACGCCGGAACTTTAGGGGGCACGTAATACGGCGTCAATACTGTCGGCACCTCGAGGGACGATCGGCCGGCGGGGAGCGTCCACGAAGGAGCCCATGACGAAAATCGCACCCAAGATATTGACGGACCACGAACAGCGCCTTATTTTCCTGACTGCCCCGCCGAACCGTGTTCCACATATCGAACGTCGATGAAGCTGTCCAGCCGGCCTCCTTCCGCGCTCGGCGTGTCCACCGCTGTTCGCTCACCCGACCCGCCCCCACCCCCGGAGAACCGATGAGCGCACATTCCCGCACCCCCGCCATGCCGTCACGCAGACTCTTCCTCGGCGCCGCCACGGCCACGACGATGGCCCTGGCCACCGATCTGACGCTCGGAGCCCGCTCCGCGCAGGCCGCCGACTCCGCCTACGTGATGGGGTACTTCACCGAGTCGCCGAACGGCATCGGCACTGACTACGGCCTGCACCTGGCCGTCAGTACGGACTCCCTGAACTGGACGCCGCTGAACCAGAACAACCCCGTGGTCACTCCCGCCGCCGGCGCCGGCGGCCTGCGCGACCCGTTCATCATGCGCAAGCGGGACGGCACCTTCGTAGTCCTCGCCACCGACCTCAAGGGCACCGACTGGGGCTACAACAGCCAGTACATCCACGTCTGGGACTCCACCGACCTGCGCACCTTCACCAACTACCGGCGCCCCCACCTGCACGGCATGGTCACCCACAGCTGGGCCCCCGAAGCCTTCTGGGACGCGAGCCGCAACCAGTACGCCATCCTCTACTCGGCGGTGAACTCATCCGGCCACAACGTCCTCATGGTCAACCACACCAGCGACTTCACGACCGTCTCCGCCCCCCAGGTCTTCTTCGACCCCGGCTACGACGTCATCGACGGCGACATGGCCGTCGGCGTCAACGGCGTCAACTACCTCTACTTCAAGAGCAGCGGGACCGGCGGCCTGGTCGGCGCCCGCTCCACCTCGCTGGATCCGGGCAGCTTCACCCCGTTCAGCACGTCGGTCGCCCACGGCGGTACCGAGGCCCCCACCCTCGTGAAGTCCCTGACCTCGAACACCTGGTACCTGTGGGGCGACACCTACACCCCCAACGGCGTCTTCTACGCCTGGCAGACCGGCGACCTCGCCGCCGGCACCTGGACCCCGGTCGACCAGAGGCTCTACACCCACCCGGTCAACGCCAAGCACTGCACCATCGCACCCATCACCGGAACCGAGTACACCAATCTCCTGGCCCGGTGGGGCGCCCCCGCCTGGAACCGGCTCAAGTCGTACAACTACCCGGCTCGCTACGTCCGCCACGCCGACTACACGGCCCGGATCGACACCTACCCCTTCGACCCGTACACCGACTCCCAGTGGAAGCTCGTACCCGGCCTGGCCGACGCCTCCGGCGTCTCCTTCCAGTCGGTCAGCCACCCCACCCGCTACCTGCGCCACTACGACTTCGCACTCCGCCTCGACGCGAGCGACGGCACCGGCACATTCGCCCAGGACGCCACCTTCCACCGCGTCGCCGGTCTCGCCGACACCTCCTGGTCCTCCTTCCGCTCCCACAACCAGCCCACCCACTACATCCGCCACTCCGGCTACGCCCTGCGGATCGCCCCGATCACCACCGCCACGGACCGGGCCGACGCCACCTTCTCGGTCGGTCACTGACGGAGCGGGCAGGCCCTCGAGGAAAGCGAGAAAACCCCTTTCAAAAAAGTGATACGGGATGGCCGAAAGACGGCCACCTGGGAACTCGGCCCGCTCTCGGGGCGCGACACCATTTTCCCCGTGCGTGGCGAGAATCCAACGTCACGCACGCGTATTCGGCATGCTTTCACGTACGCTCGAGGCCATTTCATACACGCGCAGACATTTCCGGATCGCAGCATGATGAGCGATGACGACGACGGTGAACGCAGACTTCTCAGGGCCGTACGGCGCGGAGAGCGGCGGGCGACGCAAACGCTCGTGCAGCGTTTCCCGCCCCTGGTGCACACCCCCGTCGGGTGGGCTTCGAACGGGTACGCGCGCACCGGAGCCGGGAAGTTCGCCGGGTCGGCGTCCGTCACCGGCACCAGGCCCGCCGGGTTCGCAACCGCCGCGAGCACGCGCACCGTGACCCTCACCCGGGCCGGGCGCCAGTGTCTCCGCCTCACCGAGGGCGGCGCAGTTCACAGGATCTGGCGCGATCCAACGACCGGACGCGACCCGGATCAGCGCGTCACCCACTCATGTCACGCGAGACCTCGACCCGCGAGAGGCTGGCATCCGGGGTCCCGGTGAACAGCCCGCGCCACTGCGGTGGGCCAATGGCATCGATCAAGCAGTTCCAGGTCACCTTCGACTGCGCGGAACCTGAGCGCGTCGCTCGTTTCTGGTGCGAGGTGCTGGGGTACGTCGCACCGCCGCCGGAGGGGTTTGCCACTTGGGACGATTTCGATCGCGCACTGCTCCCTGAGCAGCAGGGTCCGGCGTTCGCCTCATGCGCTGATCCCTCGGGTGCGGGCCCGCGGCTGTTCTTCCAGCGCGTGCCCGAAAGCAAGATCGTCAAGAATCGGCTCCACCTTGACGCGCGGGTCGGCACCGGGCTCGTGGGTGAGGAGCGCCTCGCCGCACTCGAGGCCGAGTGCGCACGACTGGTCGCGCTCGGCGCGGTACGCGTACGGCTGCTGCTCGCCGACGACGACAACGAGTCGTGCCTCGTGATGCGGGACATCGAGGGCAACGAGTTCTGTCTCGACTGAGAGACCGCGAACGTGTCCTCTTTCTGCCCCCATGGGCCAGGACGAAGAACCGCCCCCGACCTGTCAGGGCGCTGTGGCACAGATCGCCGGGACCGTCCTCGCGGCCATCTCGGTGGCGGAGGCCTGACGGCACAAGGCGGCGGAAGCAGTGGGGCCCGAACCGAAGCCCGGGCTCCACTGCGTTGTTGGCCGAAGGGGTCGCTGCCTACGGAAACCGGTTTGGAGCCATTCGCTGTTCCCCACGCGGTAACTGAGGAGAGCGAGACCGGCGGCGGCGCGGTGCTGGTAAGCGCGCGGTCCGGGGACGCCGGGGGCGCGGGCTTGCGGGCATGACGGTGCCAGTGGCAGGTGAGTGCGGCGAGGAACGCCGTGGTGGTGTCGGGGTTTTCGGCGGTGGCGGGATGGTCGCGGAGCAGGCGGGCGATGTCTGCGGGCGCGTGCCCGGCGAGGACGAGTTGCGGCGCGAGGGAGGCGGCGTCGATGCAGACCGGGCCGGAAGATGGCGTGAGCCCCGCGCTCGTCCTGGCAGCCGTGTGATCGATGGGCAACCATTCCCGCGACCTGATGGTCATGTCCGTGCCATCCGCGTACCGGGTGGGCATGATCAGCTCCGCCTCGGGACGTTCCTGAGGCGCTGGAGCATGGGGGAAACGCCTTCATGCATCACCGCACCACCGTGGCAGGCTTCGCCGGGGCCCTCGCCCTGTCCGCGCTCACGATTCCGGCGGCCGCCCAGGCGGATGACTTCTCGGGCGACATCAGGATCACGAAGGTGGTCGTCAACGGGTCGTGATGACGCACGCGGTCTCGTTGCGGTGTGGTCGGCCGGGTCCCGGCGAGACGGCAGAGTTCGTCACGGCGCGGTCGCGGGCTCGCGGTCCCGGCGAGCGAACCTCACCGGGACCGCGCCACACCACTGGGCCGCACCACCGGGCCGACGCACGCCGGCCTCCCGGCGCCGGCCCTCAGCGCCCCAGGACGACGAGGGCTCAGCCCTTCGCCACGAGCTGGAGGATCTGCCGGGCGTGCTCGATGGACCCGTCGACGGTGTCCACGTCGTACATCGAGTCGATCATGAAGTGGTCGATGCCCGTCCGCTCGTGGACCTCCTTGACCGTGTCGGCGACCCGCTCCGTGCTCGTGCCGGCGTCGATGTTCACCCGCAGCACGGTGTCGATCGCCTGGGGATCACGGCCGGCCTGCCGGGCCAGTTCGTCCAGCTGCGAGCGCTGCGCGACGAGCCCGTCGATGTCGACGTAACCGGGGACGACGATCAGCGGCAGCCAGCCGTCACCGCGTCGGGCGACACGGCGCAGTGCGCGCTCGGACATCGCTCCCAGGTAGAAGGGCGGACGCGGCTGACGCGCCGGCTTCAGCGGCGAGTGGTGCTCGGGCACGGAGAGCTGCGCGCCCTCGTACTGTGCCGGGTCGGTGGTCCAGATGGCGTCGAGGGCGTCGAGCAGTTCCTCCATGCGGGCACCGCGGCGGGTGAAGTCCAGGCCGGCCGCCTGGTATTCCTCGGGGGACCAGCCGACCCCGAAGCCGGGCAGCAGGCGTCCGCCGCTGATCAGGTCGATCGTCGTCAGCGACCGGGCCAGCTGGACGGGCGGGTAGAGCGGGGCGACGAGGACGTGGGAGCCCAGCAGCACCCGGCTGGTCGCGGCGGCGGCGACGCCGAGGAGGACGAACGGGTCCGCCGCGGGGTTCAGTTCCTCCGGGATGGTGTCACCCTGCCCTCCGTATCCCACGACGGGACGGACCGCGGCCAGGTTGCGGTCCCCCACCCACAGGCTGGCACCCCCGGCCTCCTCGATCGCCGCGGCGAACGTGCCCGTCCGGGCGACGCCGTACGCCTGGTGGTGGAACTGGGGGAGGGCGAAACCTATCTTCATGCCGTCCTTCACACTGTGTTGCTGCCGGACGCGGCACTTCAGCTCCGCACCGGCATGATCCTCATCGGGTGAAGTTCACCCTAAGCAGGTCCTTGCACCTTCAACCTTCAGCGCGCCGTGCGCAGTTGGCACGATATGGACGAAGCCGGGGCACCCGTTCCCCAAAGGCTGTGAAGAGCACCGGGCACGGCCGGGTCACGGAATCCCGCGAGCCGGTGATGCCGTGCGAGAAAAGGTGCCGCGCCGACTGGACGTCCCGGGCCGCCCGTACGTCTTCGGCCGCAACGAGACCTTGACGCCCACCACCGCCGAACTCGCCCTCACCAACGGGACGGGACGGCGAAGAGCAGCACGGCCGTGGCCGACTTCCCCGTCTCAGCCATCCGGCACAGACCCGGGCCCCGCACCGCTGCCTGCGCCGGGCGGAGCCCTCTCACACCCGCAGCCTGCTCGAACCACCCCAGGGGAGAACGTCAGCTCCTCGCACCACGGGCGATGCGGTACACCACGTTCGGACGCAGTGGCCCTTCGGGCTCGGTGGGGTCGTCGAAGTCGTCGGCCGGGTTTCGGGTCATGCCGATCCGGCGCATCACCGCCTGCGAACGGAGGTTGGCGGCTGTGGTGACAGCGAGGATCTCGGGAAGCCCAAGAGTGTCGAAGCCATGGGCCAGGACGGTCAGCGCGGCCTCGGTGGCGTACCCGTGGCCCCAGGCCGAACGGGCGAGCCGCCAGCCGATCTCCACTCCCGTGAACGGTATGTCGTCGTCCACTTCGTCCAAGCCCGCGAAGCCGATGAACTCGCCCGTGGCCTGCACCTCGACCGCCCACCATCCGTAGCCTCGCCGGTCGAACTCGGCCCGGAACCGCGTCACGGAGGCATCGCTCTGCTCGCGGGTGAGCAGGTCGCCCAAGTGCTCCCGAACCTCGGGATCGGCGTTCATCGCCGCCCACGGTTCGAGGTCGGAGTCACGCCACCGGCGCAGGACGAGGTGATCGGTACGCAGTTCAGCCATGCCGCCCAGCCAACGTGAGCTCCGGCCCCGAGGCAATCCCTTTCCTTCCGGGCGCCACCACCGTCCACCGCACGGATCGTTCCCGGGGTGAACGAAGCGACCAACGGGATGACGTCCCGCCGGGTGGTGCGGAAGGGCTCCACGGTGGAATGCTCGGGGTCCTTCCCCCTCGCGTACACCGCCTGGCGGTGTCTGCTCCCCGAGAAGGAAGCAGTCGGCGTGCAACCGGCCCCAGTGGACGAACGGTTCAACCTTGGAAGGCACATGGTGGGCCGGCCCCGGTGCGACCTGTTTCACCTGCTGGAGCCACTTCGTCCGGCAGTGGCCGGTGGACCGTTCGGATCACACCGTGAGCTTGACCGCTTCGATCCACAAGTCGTTGTCGCGGGTGCCGGCGTAGGTGAACTTGTACCCGACCCCGGGCTCGTCGCATTCCAGGCCGAGCCAGGCGTCGTTGTGGACGTAGACGGACTGGCAGACGGTGCCGCCGCCACTGTCGACGCTGATGCTGAACCCCATCATGTCCGGGGCGCCCTCCTCGGTACTGCCGACGTAGTTGTCGATGCCGTCGGCGGCATTCGGCCACGGATCGGGGTAGTGCCCCTCGCCCTTGGTCGACGCGGGGTCGGGGACGAAGGCGCCGCCGGCTGTGCCCTTGGTTCCGGACACGGCGGTGTTGACGGCCTTGATCGGCTTCCCCGAGCCCGCTGTGCCGGCTGTTTCGCCGTCGCACACGGCGTCGCTCCAGCCCTGGCCCGCCACATAGACCCGGTAGCAGATGTGCCGTCCGCTCGGATCCTCCGCGGCCAGTTGCTGGACGGCGATCGCTGCGGTCCTCTCCGGTGCGCTGGTCTCCTTCTCCTCGGAACCACCACCCCCCGCCCCGGCTCCTTCTCCTTCTCCTTCTCCGGCTCCGGCTCCTTCTCCTTCTCCGCCGGCCTGCTGTGTCTCGGTCACGGCCGGGGGTGCCGTGACGCCGGCGGCCGGGGCCTTCGGCGCCTCGGGGGCCGGTGAGAGAGCGGGCGGCGGCAGCGTGCTGGTGCCGGCTTCCTGGAGCCTTTCGGTGGCCAGGGAGCGGACGTCGGGCTTGTAGGACAGCCAGATCACGACGAACGCGATCGCCAGCGCCAGGAACAGCCCCATCATCGACGCCAGCCATCCGGGCAGGAAACCGCGCTGGACGAACGTCCCGTCCACGCTCTGCGGATCCACCCCCGAACGCTGCACCGCCAACGCGTACGGACGCTCCTGCTTCGAACCGAACCAGATGATCTCCCGCGGCTTCAACCGCGCCTTGACGAACACCGCCCGCCCCGGCTCGATCTGCACATTGCCCGGATCCAGATCGAACGACAACTGATCACCGTTGTCACTGCCACTGAGCGACGCGGTCACCCTCGTATTACCGAGATTGTCCACCGCCAGCTTCGGACGCCCCCGCAACCGCCCCTTCACCACCGGCGGAACCAACTCCGCTCGCACCTCCGTGAACGGCGTGACCGTCACATTCCCCTCGGGAACGGTCGTCGCCTCCGGATGCTCCGTCGGCGTGATCCGCACCGCATACGGATGCGGACCCGCCGCCGCGTCCGACGTACGCGGCGGAGCGAACGACACCTCCACCGTCCCCGTCGTCCCCGGATACAACCGCAACGACTGCGGCTCCACCCGCGCCCACGGCGCGAGATCACCCACCGGCTCGAACCGGTACTCGTCCACCACGTCACCGGTGTTGCGCACCCGCAACCGCACCGTCGCACTACCACCGGGATCCACCGTCGTCGACGCCGGCTCAAGAGAAGTCCATAGGCTCACTCCCGGACGTTAAACGCAGCAATGGCGCCGAGTCAGGAAGCTACGGGGCACGATGATTGCCCGAAGAGGCGAGACCGGCTGCCCTCGCTCCCGGTGGGCGTTCGCGGCTCTGCCGTTCCTCGTGTCACCCTCCCTCGGGACCACCGAACTGCACACCGTCGCCCTCAGAGCCGGTCCCCTCGCTGCCTGCTCCGTGGCACGGAGCCACCGGCGGCCGGCACGGTTACCGACAGGACTTCAGAGGACTGCCCCGCCCGGGTTCCTGCTCGGTCCCGCCCGGCACCTGGTTCACTCCGTGCCTCTCCCACCGAATCGCTCATGCGCTCTCGACCAGCCGGAAGACAGATCCGTCGGAGTCATCGGAGCCGAGACAGCGGCCGCAGACTGCGGCCGGGCTCCACTGTCCTCTTCCGGTCCGTCTGGGGGACGGGCCGTCGGCTCTCCCGCCGACGTGCGTTGATACAGGCCTCGGCCTGGACGGACGGCAAGAGGCCGGTCCGATCGCGGCGCGCTACGCGGCCAGCCCGGGTTCCAGGAGGTCCAGCGCCTCCGTCCAGCAGAAGTCGCCGGTGCCTCCCCCGGGCTTCGGTCGGTGCGGTTCGTGCGAGCCGACCAGAACCCCCATCCCGGTCAGCCGTTTGGTGTGCGGGACCAAGCGGTGACCAAGCGGTGACCATCCTCGTCACCACGGACACGAACGCCCCCGTCGACCATCCAAGAATTCACAAAAGCCATAACCCGTTGACAACGTAAACGTGAAGACGCCTCCCTCCTTGGAGGGCGAAGGTATACGCTCCGTGCAAGATGTACCCATCTTGCACGCGACGGGCGAACAGGGGGAGGGCCGGTGGGCCTGGAGACGGTCGACGGACGGTTTCGGATCACGGGGGTCGTGGGGCGCGGGAACATGGGCGAGGTGCATCGGGCCGAAGACCTTCAGGCGGCCCCGGACTCCCCGCACCGCCAGGTCGCGGTCAAGACCGTGCTGCGCGGCCGGACCGGGGTCGCGGTCGACACCTCGGGGTCCGGCAAGGAGATCGACCGTTTCCGCCGCGAAGTGCGGATCATGCGCATGCTCTCCCAGGGCCACCCCAACCTCACCCTGCTGATCGACGGCGGTGTGGATGATGCCCCAGGCGCCAGCGGCCTCCCCTACCTGGCCATGGAGCTGCTGGACGGCCATCCGCTCGCGGACCTCATCGACGAGGAGCCCCAGCTCCCGGTCTCCTGGGTCGCCGCGATCGGGGCGCAGATCGCCGCCGGGCTCACCGCCGCGCACACCGCCGGGGTCGTCCACCGCGATCTGAAGCCGGCCAATGTGATGCTGACCGGCGACGGCACCGTCAAGATCCTCGACTTCGGCATGGGCTCGATCGTCGACGACCCCGACCAGACGCGGCTGACCAGCACCGGCGCCAGCCTCGGCACGGCCCGCTACATGGCACCCGAGCAGTTCCGCGCCGAACGGGTCTCCGCCCCGGCCGACCTCTACGCGCTCGGCTGCATCCTGTACGAGCTGCTGATAGGACGCCCGCCGTTCTCCGCCCGGACCCCCTTCGAGCTCTCCGAACAGCACCAGCACGAGCAGCCGCCCCAGTTGACCCTGGTGCGCCCGGACCTGCCCGCCGGGCTGGTCCGGCTGGTGGAGCGCCTTCTGGAGAAGGACGCCGAACTGCGGCCCGACAACGCCGCCGTGGTCCGTGAGGTACTGGTCCCGCTCGCGCTCGCGCCGGACGACACGGCCACCCTGCTGGCTCCGCACTGGCGGGTGATGGACCCGGTGGCGCGGCTGCGCGCCCTGCTCCCGGAGCGTGCCCCGGCCGCGCCGGCACCCGTGCCGCGCAGGGAGCCGCGCCTGCCCGACGCGATGGACGTCTTCGGCATCCACGCCGACCTGATCGGTGAGTACGAGAGCTTCACCAAGAGCGGGACGGTGATCCGGGACGCCCGGATCACCGGCTTCGTCGAGGACGACCTGGCGGCGAAGTCGCAGTGGCCCGACCCGTGGCTGTCGCTGAACCCGTTCTTCGCCGACGGCGGCCAGGTGACCGACCTCGTGCGGGACGGAGTGCTGCACCCCAGGTGCGCGGAGATCTTCCAGGCCGACAAGAAGGAGACGTCGCCGCGCCCGGACGGCCGGCCGCTGACCTTCCACCTCCACCAGCGGCAGGCGATCGAGGCCGCGCAGGCGGGCGACTCCTACGTGCTGACGACCGGCACCGGTTCCGGCAAGTCGCTGGCGTACATCGTGCCGATCGTGGACCGGGTGCTGAAGAAGCGTCAGGCGGCGGGCCCGGACGCGGGGGGCCGGGTGCGCGCGATCGTCGTCTACCCGATGAACGCGCTGGCCAACTCGCAGCTCGGGGAGCTGGAGAAGTACCTGCGCCACGGTTTCGGCAAGGGCCGCGAGCCGGTCACCTTCGCCCGCTACACCGGCCAGGAGTCCACCGAGGAGCGCCGTGAGCTGCGCAAGAATCCCCCGGACATCCTGCTGACCAACTACGTGATGCTGGAGCTGATGCTGACCCGGCCGGACGACCGGTCCAGCCTGATCCGCATGGCCGAGGGGCTGCGGTTCCTCGTCTTCGACGAGCTGCACACCTACCGGGGCCGGCAGGGCGCGGACGTGGCGTTCCTGATCCGCCGGGTCCGCGAGGCCTGCCGGGCCTCGGCGTCCCTCCAGTGCATCGGCACCTCGGCGACCATGTCCACCGAAGGTTCCTGGGAGGACCAGCAGCGCGAGGTGGCCAAGGTCGCGGGGCGGCTGTTCGGTACGACGGTGCTGCCGAAGCGGGTCATCGGCGAGACCCTGGTCCGGGCGACCGACGAGGCACCGGCGACCGTGCCCGCCGAGCGGCTGCGGGTACCGGCGGCGCCCCGCTCGTACGAGGCGCTGACGAAGGACTCGCTGGCCCGCTGGGTGGAGTCCCGGTTCGGTCTGGAGCACGAGGAGGGTACGGGGCGGCTGCGCCGCTGTGCCCCGGGCACCGTCGAGGAGGCGGCGGCCGAGCTGGCCGCCGAGTCCGGGGTGGCCGAGGAGAGCGTGCGCGAGGCGATCCGGACGACCCTGGAGGCGGGTGCGCAGGCCAAGAACCCGAGGACGGAACGGCCGCTGTTCGCGTTCCGGCTGCACCAGTTCCTCTCCAAGGGCGACACCGTCTACACGACGCTGGAGGATCCGCTCACCCGGCCGCTGACCCGCACCTACCAGCTGGAGCAGCCGGGCAGCGGCGGCAAGCCGCTGTTCCCGCTGGCGTTCTGCCGCGAGTGCGGCCAGGAGTACCTGACCGTCTGGCGCACCGAGGAGGGCGGCGCGTTCCGTTACGAGCCTCGCCGGGACACCTCCGCCTCCGGGGGCCGCGACGGCGAGGGCTACCTGTACCTGGGCATGCCGGGGCAGGACTACGAGTGGCCGGCCGATCCGCAGAAGGCCGTGGACGACCGGCGGCTGCCGGAGTCGTGGCTCGAGCCGGACGCGCAGGGCGTGATGGTCGTCAAGAAGTCCTACCGGCCCCGGGTGCCCAAGCGCGTCGTCGTGGACGCCCACGGCGACGAGTCCGGCGAGGGCCTGGTGGCGGCGTTCGTCCCGGCGCCGTTCCTGTTCTGCACGCACTGCCAGGTCTCCTACGAGCAGACCCGCGGCCGGGACTTCGCGAAACTGGCCACCCTGGACCAGGAGGGACGCTCCTCGGCGACCTCGCTGATCTCCGCGTCGATCATGAAATCCCTGCGGGCGGTGCCCGAGGAGAGCCTGGGCAAGGAGGCGCGCAAGCTCCTCACCTTCGTCGACAACCGGCAGGACGCCTCACTGCAGGCCGGGCACTTCAACGACTTCGCCCAGGTGACCCAGTTGCGCGGCGCCCTCCACCAGGCCGCGGTGCGGGCGGGCGAGGAGGGGCTGCGCCACGACGACCTCGCCGAGGCCGTCACCGGGGTGATGGGCCTCGCGCCCCGCGAGTACGCGGTGGGTACGGACCTGCCCCCGTCCATGGAACGCCGGGCGACGAAGGTCTTCCGGGACGTCGTCGGGTACCGCCTCTACCGCGACCTGGAGCGCGGCTGGCGCATCACGATGCCGAACCTGGAGCAGACGGGGCTGCTGCGGATCGACTACGAGGACCTGGACTGGCTCGCCGCCCGGCCCGAGCGCTGGCAGTCGGCCCACGCCGTGCTGCGCGACGCCGACCCGGCGCTGCGCGAGGAGGTCGCCCGTACGCTGCTCGACTTCATGCGGCGCGCCCTCGCCATCGACGTGCAGTACTTCCGCGACGACTTCGACACCCTGCAGCGGGCGAGCGAGGAGCGCCTCACCGGGCCGTGGGTGCTGGGTGACAGCGACCGGCCGGACGTCGGTACCGCCTACCCGTACGGCTCACGGCCGGGTATGGAGCGCTCCGCGCTGTTCCTGTCGGCGCGCGGCAAGTTCGGCAAGTACCTGCGGCGGAACATGCCCGAGCTGCGCGAGGCCTCCGTTTCCCTGGACGACGTCCAGGGCGTCATCGAGGACCTGCTGAAGGTGCTGCGGGACGCGGACCTGGTGCGCGAGGTGGAGGCGGTCCCCGAGCACTCCGGTCCGGCCTTCCGCCGCCGCGCGGCGCAGAAGCGCACCGGCTACCGGGTGTCGGCCGCCGCCCTGATCTGGCGGGCCGGCAACGGTGAGCGGGGCGCGGTCGATCCGCTGGCGCGCACCTACAGCAGCGGCGAGGGCCCGCGCGTCAACCCGTTCTTCCGCGACCTGTACCGCACCGCGGCCGCCGAGCTGGCCGGCCTGTTCGCGCGGGAGCACACCGCGCAGGTCACCCCGGAGGACCGGCTGGAGCGCGAGAGGCAGTTCCGCAAGGCCGAACTGCCCCTGCTGTACTGCTCGCCGACGATGGAGCTGGGCGTGGACATCTCCTCGCTCAACGCGGTGATGATGCGCAACGTGCCGCCGACCCCGGCGAACTACGCGCAGCGCTCAGGCCGGGCGGGCCGCTCGGGCCAGCCCGCGCTGGTGACCACGTACTGCGCGACGGGCAACAGCCACGACCAGTACTACTTCCGCCGCTCCCAGGACATGGTGTCGGGGCAGGTGGCCCCGCCGCGCCTGGACCTCGCCAACGAGGACCTGGTCCGCTCCCACCTGCAGGGCATCTGGCTGGCGGAGACCGAGATGAAGCTCGGCACCGCGATCCCGGACGTCATCGACGTCGCCTACGACCCCGAGGGCGAGGACCGCCCCGATCCGCGGATGGAGCTGCCGCTCCTCTCCGACATCAGTGACAGGTCCTGGGACGAGGACGCCCGCAGGCGCGCGGCCGCCGCCGCCCGTACCGTCCTCGCCCCGCTGATCGCGGACTTCGAGTCGACCACCTGGTGGTACGACGAGTGGATCGAGGACCGGATCGAGCGGGCCCCGAAGGAGTTCGACGCCTCCTTCGACCGGTGGCGCGAGCTGTTCCGGGCCGCCGTCATCGACCAGTACGAGCAGAACAAGCGGGTCGTCGACCACACCCTCTCCCCCGGTGAGCAGGTCCGGGCGCGCACCCGCCGCCGGGAGGCCGAGACGCAGACGAACCTGCTGCTGAACCGCTCCGCCGAAAACAAGTCGGTGATGAGCGACTTCAATCCGTACCGCTATCTGGCGTCCGAGGGGTTCCTGCCCGGCTACAACTTCCCGCGGCTGCCGCTGGCCGCGTACATCCCGCGCTCCGGCAACCGCCGCAACGCCGACGGGGACTACCTGCAGCGTCCCCGGTTCCTCGCGATCCGCGAGTTCGGGCCCGGTGCGCTCATCTACCACGAGGGCGCCCGCTACCAGGTCACCCGGGTGCAGTTGCCGCCGGACACCTCGGGCGACCTGGCGACGGCGGAGGCCAGGCGCTGCGACGGCTGCGGCTACCACTACGACGTCAAGGTCGGCTCCGACGTCTGCGCGATGTGCGGCGAGCAGCTGAGGGGCAAGCGCACCGGCCTGCTCCACCTGCACACCGTGTACACCACGCCGCGCGAGCGGATCTCCTCCGACGAGGAGGAGCGCCGCCGGGCCGGTTTCCGCCTGGAGACCTCGTACGCGTTCCAGGACCACGGCGCCCGCAAGGGACGCCTCACCTCGCACGTCACCGACGCCGGCGGCGGGCCCGTCCTCGACCTGGACTACGGCGACTCGGCGACCGTCCGCATCACCAACCTGGGCCGCGTCCGCGACAAGGAGGGCGAGCCGGACGGCTACTGGCTGGACCTGGGCGACGGCCGCTGGCTCAACGACCGGGCCGCCGCGGACGCCATCGAGGGCACCGGCATGCCGGTGGTCGACGAGGACGGCAACGAGAAGCGCCGCAAGAAGCGCGTCCTGCCGTACGTGGAGGACCGCCGCAACATCCTCGTGCTCACCCTCGACGAGCCGGAGCCCGAGCCGGTGGCGTGGTCGTTCCTGTACGCGCTGGAGCGGGGCATCGAGGCGGCGTTCGAGCTGGAGGACTCCGAGCTGACCGCGGAACTGCTGCCGCCGGACGACGGCCCGCGCCGCCGCATGCTGTTCACGGAGGCCGCCGAGGGCGGCGCCGGTGTGCTGCGCCGGATCCAGCACGACAGGGACGCTCTCGCCAGGGCCGCCCGGACCGCCCTGGAGATCTGCCACTTCGACCCGGACACCGGCGAGGACGAGGGCGGTCCGGCGGACGGCGAGAAGTGCGCCCGCGGCTGCTACGCCTGCCTGCTGACGTATGCCAACCAGACGCACCACCGCCAGTTGAGCCGGCACGCCGCCCGCCCGCTGCTGCTGCGGCTGGCCGGCGCCCGCACCGAGCGGGAGGATCGCGGCGAGTCCCGCAGCGAGCGGTTCCGCAGGCTCGCCCCGGCGGTCGGCGACACGAACACCGCGCCGCCGGCCGCGTCCGCGAGCGTCCCGGTGCCGTCGCCGACCCCGGTGAAGACGGACCTGGCGGCCCTCGTCGCGCAGGGGGACCTGCTCGGCTGGCTCAGGGCGAAGGGCTACCGGCTGCCGGACGAGGTCGACGCCTTCGTCGGCGGGGCGGACGCCCGTCCCGACCTGGTCTTCCGCCTGGACGGCGCCGACCTCGCCGTGTTCGTCGACGTCCCCGGCCACCCGGCCGACTCCACCCGCGGCATCGAGGCCGGCTACCGCCTGGAGGAGGCCGGCTGGGACGTCCTGCGCTTCCCGTCGGACGCGGACTGGGACGCCATCGTCGACCATAACGCCGCCTACTTCCATCTCCGTTGACCGCCTCGCCCCTTCCCGACTTCTCGACCTTCAGGAACTGAGAGATCTCATGAGCCCCACGTACACAGCCGGCTCGCTGGTCGCCGCCCGTGGCCGGGAGTGGGTGGTGCTGCCCGAGAGCGCCGCCGGCATGCTGGTGCTGCGCCCGCTGGGCGGGAGCGAGGACGACATCGCGGCCGTCTTCCCCGCGTTCGAGGACGTGCGCTCCGCCGAGTTCGCGCTGCCGAGCGCGGCCGACCTGGGCGACCAGCGCGCCGCCGGTCTGCTGCGCACGGCGCTGCGCATCGGATTCCGGTCGGGTGCGGGCCCGTTCCGCTCGCTGGCGTCGATCGCCGTGGAGCCCCGCGCCTACCAGCTGGTGCCGCTGCTGATGGCGCTGCGGCAGCGCACCGTGCGGCTGCTGATCTCGGACGACGTCGGCATCGGCAAGACGATCGAGGCGGGCCTGATCGCCAAGGAGCTGCTCGCGCAGGGCGAGGCGACCCGGCTGGCGGTGCTGTGCTCCCCGGCGCTGGCCGAGCAGTGGCAGGGCGAACTGCGGGAGAAGTTCGGCATCGACGCCGAACTGGTCCTCGCCTCCACGGTGTCACGCCTGGAGCGCGACCTCGAGCTGGGCCAGTCCCTGTTCGACAAGCACCCGTTCACGATCATCTCGACGGACTTCATCAAGTCGACCCGCCACCGCGAGGACTTCGTACGGCACTGCCCCGACCTGGTGATCGTCGACGAGGCCCACACCTGCGTGGCCGCCGACGACCCCGCGCAGGGCGCCGCGTCGTCCGCCTCGAGCCAGCTCCGCTACGAGCTGCTGCGGAAGGTCTCCGCCGACGCCGACCGCCACCTCCTGCTGCTGACGGCGACCCCGCACTCCGGCAAGGAGTCCGCGTTCCGCAACCTGCTCGGCCTGGTGCGGCCCGAACTGGCGACGCTGGACCTGGAGACGCCGGCGGGGCGGGCGAAGCTCGCCGAGCACTTCGTGGCCCGCAAGCGCGCCGACGTCCGCGACTACCTCACCAAGGAGGACGGCCTCGCCGACGACTCCCTGGCCGAGCGGACCGCCTTCCCGTCCGACCGCTGGACGAAGGACGAGCCGTACAAGCTGACCCCCGCCTACCGGGCGCTGCTCGACGACGCCATCGCCTACGCGCGCGACCGTGTCGAGGCGGCCGGCGAGCAGGGCAAGCGGGAGGCCCGGATCGCCTGGTGGTCGGTGATCGCGCTGCTGCGCTCGATGGTCTCCTCGCCGGCGGCCGCCGCGCAGACCCTGAAGACCCGCTCCGAGTCCGCCGCCGCCCGCACCGCGCACGAGGCGGACGTGCTGGGCGCCCCGGTGGCCGCCGACTCCGCGGACAACGACCGGCTGGAGGGCATGGACGTCGCGCCGGGCGCCGCCGAGTCGGAGGAGGCGGGCGCCCGGCTCCTCGAACTCGCCCAGCGGGCGGAGCAGTTGGTCGGTCCGGCCGAGGACGCGAAGCTGAAGGCGCTCACCCGGCACCTGAAGGGCCTGATCGCCGAGGGCTACCACCCGATCGTCTTCTGCCGCTACATCCCCACCGCCGACTACCTCGCCGAGCAGCTCGACGGCAGGCTCGGCAAGAAGACGAAGATCGCCGCCGTGACGGGCACCGTCTCCCCGCAGCAGCGTCTGGAGCGCATCGAGCAGCTCGCCGCCGAGGCCGCCGAGGCCGCCGAGGCGGGCGACGACCCGGCCGTCCGCCGCGTCCTGATCGCCACCGACTGCCTCTCCGAGGGCGTCAACCTCCAGCACCACTTCGACGCCGTCGTCCACTACGACCTGGCCTGGAACCCGACCCGCCACGACCAGCGGGAGGGCCGCGTCGACCGCTACGGCCAGAAGCGCGACCAGGTCCGCGTCATCACCATGTACGGCGAGGACAACGGCATCGACGGCAAGGTCCTGGAGGTGCTGTTCAAGAAGCACCGGCAGATCAAGAAGGACCTGGGCATCTCCGTCTCCGTGCCCGACGAGACCGCCTCCGGCGTCACCGACGCGGTGGTGGAGTGGCTGCTGCTGCACGGACGGCAGGGCAGCCAGGACAGTCTGTTCGACCTGGACGGCAACCAGGAGTCCTTCGACCGCATCGAGCGTGAGTGGAGTTCGGCTGCCGAGCGGGAGAAGACCTCCCGCTCCAAGTACGCCCAGCGCGCCATCCACCCGGAGGAGGTGGCCCGCGAGGTCGCCGCCGTACGGGCCGCGCTCGGCGGCGCCGAGGAGGTCCGCGACTTCGCCCTGGAGGCACTGCGCGACCTGGACGCCCTGGTCCGCACTGCGACATTCTCTGGGCGCGACGGCACCGGCGACTTCACCGCCCAGGTCGGCGGCACCCCGGCCGGCCTGCGCGCCACGCTCGCCGCCACCCTGGGCAACCGGCTCGTCGAACAGGACCGCGAGATCCCGTTCCGCACGACGCCGGCGATCGGCCGCGGCGAGGCCGCCCTGGTCCGCACCGACCCGGCGATCGGCGCCGTCGCCTCGTACGTCCTGGACTCGGCGCTGGACGCGAACGCCCTCGGCCCTCGCCCGGCCCGCCGCTGCGGTGTGGTCACCACGGACGCGGTCACCACCCGCACCACGCTCCTTTTGGTCCGCTACCGCTTCCACCTCACCCTGCCGTCCCGCACCGGCGAGCGGCAGGTGGTCGCCGAGGACGCCCGCCTGCTCGCCTACGAGGGCCTGCCGCAGCGCGCCCGCTGGCTGGAGGACGACGCGGCCACCGCCCTCCTCGCGGCCCGCGCCACCGGCAACACCCACGAGCAGCGGGCCCGCAACCAGATCGCCCGCGACCTGGACGGCCTGCCGGACCTCGCCGCCCGCCTCACCGAGTACGGCACCCGCCTGGCCGCCGAACTCGACGCCTCGCACCGCCGGGTCCGCAAGGCCAACGAGGAGATCGTCCGCGGCCTGAAGGTCGTCCCGCAGGAGCCCGCCGACGTCCTGGGCGTGTACGTGTACGTGCCACCGCAGCCCGCCGCGTCCGTCTCCCCCGCCCCCGCCGCGTCCGCCTCTACCGTGTCCGGAGCCGAAGCCTGATGTCCGCCGCCACCCGCACCGCCCTGGCCTTCACCGCCGTCACCACGGTCGGCGGTCTGCTCCCCGCCGACATGCTGCTGCGCATCGCCGAGGCGCGGAACCTGCCGGGCACCAAGTCCGCCGACTACGGCCTGCCCGCCTCGGTGCCCGTACGCGACGAGGCCGAGCGCGCCTGGGAGTACCTCAAGCCGCTCTGGCGCGACCTGCGCACCGCCCTGCCCTCGGACCCGACCACGGGTGCGCCCGCCGCCGACCCGACCGGCCGGGCAGGCACCGACTGGCTCGCCCAGCTCTTCCGCAAGCTGGACTTCGGCGCGTTGACAGAGGTCGGCGCGGCGGGCATCCCGGCCGACTCGGATGCGGAGAAGCGGTTTCCGGTGTCACACCGGCACGGGCCGGCGCTGGTCCACCTCGTCGCGTGGAACCAGGAGCTGGACAAGCGTCCGGCCGCCGGTCAGGTCCCCGCGCAGTCCATGCTCCAGGACTGCCTCAACCGCACCGAGGCCCACCTGTGGGCGGCCCTCACCAACGGCCGCCGTCTGCGCCTGTTGCGCGACTCCTCGTCCTTCGCGACGGCCGCGTACGTCGAGTTCGACCTTGAGGCGATCTTCGACGGGGAGCTGTTCAGCGAGTTCGTGCTGCTGTACTGCGTGCTGCACGCGTCGCGGTTCGCGGTGGCGGAGGGTGCGGCTCCTGCGGGGTGCTGGCTGGAGAAGTGGCGTGCGGAAGCCGTCACTTCGGGGGCCCGTGCGCTGGATCAGCTGCGGCTGGGGGTGCAGAACGCGCTGACCGTGCTCGGGACCGGGTTCCTGCGTCACCCGGACAACTCCCGGCTGCGCGAGGACACCGATCCGAAGGCACTCCGGGATGCTTTGCTGCGCCTGGTCTACCGCCTGCTGTTCGTCTTCGTCGCCGAGGACCGGGACGCCCTGCTCGACCCGAAGGCCGGCGAGCGGCAGCGGGAGGCGTACGAGCGGTACTTCTCGTCGGCGCGGCTGCGTGAGCGGGCCCGCCGTCGGCAGGGTACGGCCCACGGGGACCAGTACGAGGCGCTGCGCATCGTCCTCGACGCTCTCGGCGCCGAGAGCGGTCGCCCCGAGCTCGGCCTGCCCGGCCTCGGCGGTCTGTTCTCCCACACGAAGGCCGACGTGCCGCTGGACGGTCTGAAGCTGTCCAACGAGTCGCTGCTGGCCGCTGTGCGTCATCTTGCCCAGGTACGGGACCCGGGTGCCCGGCGTTGGCGCTCCGTCGACTACCGCCATCTGGACGCGGAGGAGTTGGGCTCGGTCTACGAGTCCCTCCTGGAGCTGGAGCCGAAGCACTCCGCTACGGACCGCTCCTTCGAGCTGATCGAGGTTGCGGGCAACAGCCGTAAGACGACCGGGAGTTACTACACCCCGTCCTCGCTCATCGAGTGCCTGCTCGACACGACGCTCGACCCGGTCATGGACGACGCGGTCAAGCGCGGCGAGCAGCGCGCCACCGAGGCCGGCCGTCCCGACCCGGCCGACGACATCGTGGAGGAACTGCTCTCCCTGACGGTCTGTGACCCTGCTTGTGGGTCCGGGCACTTCCTCGTCGCTTCGGCTCGGCGCATCGCCAAGCGAGTAGCGTCGGTGCGCGAGCGTAACCCCGAGCCGCCCCTCGACGCCGTGCGCCACGCCCTGCACGAGGTCGTCGCACGCTGCGTCTACGGCGTCGACCTCAACCTCATGGCCGTGGACCTGGCCAAGGTCTCCTTGTGGCTGGAAGCCCTGGAACCGGGCAAGCCGCTCGGCTTCCTCGACGCCCACGTCAAGCACGGCAACGGTCTGATCGGCGCGACGCCGAAGCTGCTGGCGGAGGGGGTTCCGGACGACGCCTTCAAGCCGATCGAGGGCGACGACAAGAAGTACGCGGCCGGGCTCGTCAAGCGGAACAAGGCCCAGCGTGGCGGCCAGGATGAGCTGGCCTTCGACACGGACCCCCTGCCCGGCAACGAGCGGTACGCCACAGAACTCTCCCGTATCACCATGGCCCCCTCCGACCTTCTGGAGCACGTACGGGCGCAGGAATCCGCTTACCGCGCCTACACGAAGTCGACCGCCTACGTCCACGACCTCCATGCCGCCGACGCCTGGTGCGCCGCGTTCGTCTGGCCCAAGCACGAGGGGGCGCCCGAGGCCCCGACCGACCAAGTGTTCCGCGCACTGCGCAGCCACAACCGGTCCGCCGTGCCGGACACCACGCACACCGAGATCCTCCGCCTACGCGACCAGTACCACTTCTTCCACTGGCACCTGGAGTTCCCTGAGGTGTTCGCGGTCCCGGACTCGAGGGTTGGTGTTCAGCCGGGGACGGGGTGGGCCGGCGGGTTCGACGCGGTGGTCGGGAACCCACCGTGGGAGCGGGTCAAGCTGCAGGAACAGGAGTTCTTCGGCCAGCGCGACCCGCGTATCGCCGAGGCGAAGAACGCCGCGGCTCGCAAGCGCCTCATCTCGGAACTGCGCAACGACGCCGACGGTGCCCGCCTTTACGCCGAGTTCGAGGCCGCCAAGCGCCGGACGGAAGGGGAGAGCCACTTCCTCCGCCTCAGTAACCGCTACCTGCTGACGGGTCGCGGCGACATCAACACGTACGCGGTCTTCGCGGAGACCGACCGCATGCTGACAGGGCCCCGGGGGCGGACGGGCGTGATCGTCCCGACCGGGATCGCGACGGACGCGACGACGCAATTCTTTTTCAAGGACCTGGTCAAACACAAGTCACTGGCGGCGCTCTTCGATTTCGAGAACGCAGCACCCCTGTTCCCCGGCGTCCACAGGTCATTCAAATTCTGCGTACTCTCCTTGACCGGCACTGAAATTTCTGCAACCGTCGCCCGATTCGGCTTTTTTCTCCATGATCCAGCAGAACTGACTGATGCGGGAAAAACCTTCCCCCTCACGCCGGAAGAGATCATTCTCCTCAACCCCAACACCGGCACCTGCCCTGTTTTCCGATCCCGCCGAGACGCGGAGATCACCCTCGGCATCTACCGCCGTGTCCCCGTCCTTGTCGACGAGGCAAAGGGAGCCGACGGCAACCCCTGGGGCGTCTCGCTCATGCGCATGTTCGACATGTCGAACGAATCTCACCTCTTCCGCCCCGACATCCAGAACGGTGAAACGTTCGACGACCTCCTCAGGGACGGCTGGCGCCTTCACGGCAACACCCTGATGCGCAATGAGGAGCGCTTGCTGCCGCTCCACGAAGCGAAAATGCTGCACCACTACGACCACCGCTGGGCCACCTACCAAGAGGACGGCTCCGTTCGGGACCTCAGCATCACCGAAAAGCAGGATGCCACCATTGCCCCCTTGCCCCGCTACTGGGTGGCGGAGAGCGACATCTCCACTGGCAAGTTCGACAAGAGCGGCCAGGAAATCAAGGAATCGGGCGTCACCTCTCGCCTCACCGGCAAGGGCTGGGACAGGGACTGGATTCTGGGATTCCGCATGGTCTGTCGAGCAACAGATGAACGAACGTGCATCACGTTCGCAGCTCCGAAGAGCGGTCTCGGCAACTCTGGAACTGCGTTGCTGCCCAGCAAGGAAGCACCATCCGGCCTGCTGTACGGCAATAGCATCGCTCTGCCGTTGGACTTTGTCCTGAGGCAGAAGCTCGGAGGGACCAACCTGAACTTCTTCTACTTCGAACAGCTCCCGTTCCTCAGCCACGAGCAGCTTTCATCGCACGCCCAGAGCCTGACTCCACGCATTCTCGAACTCACATACACCACCTACGACATGACGGCCTTCGCTGACGATCTCGGCGACACCGGTACTCCCTTCCTCTGGGACGAAGACCGACGAGCCATGATCCGCGCCGAGTTGGACGCCCTCTTCTTCCACCTCTACGGCATCGACCGCGACGACGTGTTGTACATCCTCGACACTTTCCCGATCACCAAGCGCAAGGACGAGGAGAAGCACGGCGAGTACCGCACCAAGAACCTGATCCTCGCCGAGTACGACCGCATGGCCGCCGCCGGTCTGACCCTGGAGACCCCGCTCACCGAGGGCGAATCCGGCACTTACCGTTCCACCCTCACCCCACCCCCCGGCCAGGGCCCCCGCCACGGCTGACCCACTCCGGGGTGGCCATAGTTACGGCCACCCCGGAGAGCCCTTCACTCGTCCAAGGAACCAACGCACGTGGTACGTCGAAGCCAGAGCAGCAACCCCCGTTCGGTCGTCGTCCTGACCTCGGGTACGGACTGGGGCACTCGTGCCGCCGGGCAACGGCGGAGCAGTGGGGCCGAGTCCCCGATACCCCGGCGGCAGCCCGCGAAGATCAAGGCCTTGCACCAGGCCCTCCACCTGGCTCGCCTGGCCATCGACAAGAAGAACTGGAGCGCAGCGCGTTACGCGCTCAGCCGAGCCCGCGCCCTCACCGACGCCCTCCCCACCAACGTGGCCGTTCGAGAACGCGAGCAGCTCTCAGCGCTCCGCAAAAGGTACGCGGCGCGGAACACGCCGGCCGCGAAGAACGCCAAGCAGGCGAAGGCGACACCAGCCAAGCGTGTGGGCGCGAAGAAGCTCGCCCCCAAGAATTCCACGGCGAAAAAGGCCGAGCAGAGGCCGAAGCCCGCACCCGTTCGCGACCTCGGTGACCGTTTCATCAACCGCGCGGCCCTCGGCTACGGCCCCACGGACGAGACCAAGGGCTCCCGAACGCGGTGAAGGCGTGCCATCCGCTGCTCCAGCGGACGGCACGCCCTCAAGTCGCTCAGCGCTCCGACGGAACCGTGACACGCCATGGCCGCCCCGACCGCACGCCTCGGCGTCAACCTCAGGAGGCTCCACCGAACGGGTGATTACATCTCAAACACCAACGAATGTTCTTGCTTCGCGCATAGTTTCACATCATGCCTAATGTCAGTCACGACACCTTGCACGGCTTCCTGCCGGGACGTCCGAAAGCGCTGAACCGTGCGCTGGACCTCCTGGACCTCGGGATCCCGCCCGGTGTCACCACCGAGACTCTCCCGGCGGACGCATCCGGCGCCCCGAAGATGTTCACCCGACACATGGACTCCGTACTGCGGGTGGTCCGTCCCGACGGGCGTGATCCGTTCATCCTCCTGGTCGAGGCGCAGACCGGCGTCGAGACGAAGAAGGAGACCTCGTGGCCTTACTACGTCGCCTACTTGCGTGACCGGTACAAACTCGAGGTCGTCCTGCTGGTCCTGTGCGTGGACACGGCGACGGCGGCGTGGGCGGCCAGACCTCTGCGTACCGGCGTGGGACGCCCCACCCAGGTGACGGTGCCTCATGTGCTGGGCCCGTGCAATGTTCCGCGTGTGAACCAGATTCAGGAAGCCTCGGCCGACCTGGACTTCGCCACGTTCTGCCTGTGGATCCACAGCAACGATCCGGACATCGAGGGCATACTGACGGTAGTGGGCGAGGCATTGGCTCAGGACACGGACCGCGAAGCGCGGGACGACTTGGCGGGACTGATCGAGGACGGCTTGGGCAGCGAACACGCCCGGAAGATCTGGAGGAACCTGATGCAGACCCTCTTCACCCCCAGGCGAGGCACCATCGTGGGCGATGCCCGCCTCGCAGGACAGGAAGAAGGACTCAAGGAAGGACGCGTGGAAGGACGCATGGAAGGACTCGTGGCCGGAAAGGCCGAGCAACTGCTGCGCCTGATGGAGCACCGCGGCTTCTCGATGACGGAAGAGACCCGACAGCGCGTCACCACCTGCACGGACAGGCCGGTCCTGGATCTCTGGTTCGACCGCGCCATCGACGCGACCACCCTCGACGAGGTCTTCGCCGCGCCCTCCGCCACGGACCGTATCCCCGCACCCGCCCAGAGCCCGGAGCAGACCGCAGTCCCCGACCAGGGCCTGGGAGCCCTCGGCTCCTCGACCGGCTGACCAAGGCACACACGAACGGCCGGGTGATACCGCACCGATCAGTAGGCCGCCACACCTGCGACGCCCGTCACATGGCGGTCGCGTCGTCCGGGGTGCTGCCGAAGCCCCGACTGCCCTCAACAGTCGGGGCTCTTCATGCCCGCCTCCCCTCCTGCTGTGAAGACCGTGATCCGACGGCGGAGTCCACGGGGAGGTCGGGCGGCACGCGCGCGGTGACGTGCCGCCCTCGCCCCGAAGAGAACGAGGTTCATGCCGTTCTTGTCGGACGTCAGCCGTAGGCTGTCGTCCGAAACCGAGGGGGAGACGATGACTGACGACCGCAAGGCAACCGTTCCGGTGTGGACGCTGACGGCCGCCTTGCCCAGTGGCAGAGCGCACTCGACGAACTGCCCGACGGCGAGGCCGTCGAGATCGGCACGCTGACCAAGTCGTTCCCCGGCGTCGACGACCATGGCGGCACGTTCCGCACCCACCTCGAACTCGCTTCCTTGGCCATCGCGCTGAAGCAGCGGGTCATCGTCCTGCAGGCCGTCGAGCATGCCCAGACCGACCCTGACAACCTGTTCGAGAACTTCGTCCGCGCACTCAAGGCCGACCAGCAGCGCCTCGACAAACTGGAGTCGAGCATCACCGGTGTCCTGGAACGCCTGTCGGCACTGGAGTTGGCTCGCCCGCAGGGTTTGCGGCCCGTCTTCACCACCGGTGAAGTAGATCGCCTGATGCGCGCGGCACACCGGATTCGCCAGCTGGGCGACGGCGTCGTGGTCGACAAGCCCGCGACGGACGTGGCGATCGAGATCGCCCGCGACAAGGACGGCTCGGTGGTCGTGTTCCCTGCGCTGGCCGCGTAGGCGTAGGGAACACGAGAGTCTGGCGCTGTCCGGTTGCCGGACGGCTAGAAGAGGCCGGCCGGCCTGTCCTGCGTGAGGTTCTCGAGGATCGTGCGCAGCCACGGGCTGCGAACGGCCGGTAGCCGGACCAAGGTGTGCTGGAACGTTCCCCGGTCGGCCCGGAACAGGTAATTGGGGCGCGGCGGGAGCGGGTCGTCGCGGAGGACGTCCTGGGGTATGCCGCCCGACGCGGGAACCGGCACGTACGACTGGGGAGAGACCAGCCACAGCCACACCCCCAGCGGCAGCGGCACCGGGTATGCCGATGCAGCCGGGCCGACGGGGGTCCAGGTCTGCCCCGTCTGGGGATGGACCGGTACGAGGAGGATGCCGACGCCCGCGTCGGGGGCGGGCCGTGCCGGGCCGGCCAGGACGGCGCGCCGCTTCGGCGGGCCTGCGGGCAGCAGGGCGTCGAGCGCGCGTTGGAACACGTCCGCGGTCAGACCGTCGGGGACCTTCACCGGCTGCCCTTCGGAGGCCGCCAGCAGGTGGGCGAGCGCCCGGCCGGCTGCCGCCTCCCATTGCGGACTCCACGACCAGTAGTGGCTCGGCCCAAACCGTCCTCCCCACGTGGCGATCGGCTCGAACGGGGGTGTGCTCTCCCTCTTCTCCGTCAGCTCCGCCCAGGAGAGCGGCATAGCGTGGACAGCGTCGACGAGGACGCGGTGCACCGCGTCCGGGCTGAGCCGCACGGCCTGCCAGAGCGAGCAGTCGTCGACCCTGGTCGCCACGGGCAGGTCGCACGCCTCGCAGGCCATGTTGGGGCCGTCGGCCCCGTCGAGGCCGCAGCAGGCACCGCCGCGCTTCTCGGGGATCAGCCGGGTTCCGCGGATATCGCCGGGCGCGATGACCATCGCCCCGGGCGCGCTGTCGGACAGGGCGTGGACCGGTGCGTAGATGCCGCGTGCCTCCGCCTCACCCGGATCGATCTCGTCCCACATCCGCCACGGCCGCCCCCAGGGTTCCGGGTCCACGGCAAACGTCCCTGCCTCCATGAGCACCGGAAGCCGGACCCCATTCCCGTATATCTGACGGGCGTGGGCCGGAAGGGAGACCTGGGACAGCGGGACGGTCAGCTCGGCCCCGCACCTCGCACAGGCGAATACGAACAAAGGTCCTCCGTATGGGAAACAGCTGCATCGTCGCAGCTCGGCGACAGCCGGCCAACGTGTTTTCCCGTCCGTCGTGGGGACGGCGCTTGCCACCGTCGTGGAGCATCGACGTCACGCGGGCGAGTGCCGGCCGCCTTCCCTGACGGCGGCAAGCGGCTCACTCCCCTCTCTGTCAAAGTAGGTCGAGTCAGGCATACTGGATGATTCATTGAGTCGAGGGCGGAGAAGGAGTAGTGCCCGGGTGGCCAGCACGAACGACCACGGGACCCCTGATCCGCAGGTGGAAGCCCGGTCGACCGGCCCGCGCCGGTATACCGCGGAGTACAAGGCGAGGATCCTCACCGAGTACGAGACCTTGGACAAGAAGGGCAAGGGTGCTCTGCTGCGGCGGGAGGGTCTGTACTCGTCGCTGATCACGACGTGGCGGCAGCAGCGGGACAAGGGCGCCCAGCAGGCGCTCGCCGCGCCGGCCGGACGGCCGAAGATGGACCCGAGGGACAGGGAGATCGCGAAGCTGAAGGCGGAGAAGGCCCGCCTGGAAGCCGATCTCGCGAAGGCCCGTACCGTGATCGAGGTTCAGGGAAAACTCTCCGCGCTGCTCGACCAGTTCGCCACGGACAGCGCCGCGAACCAGAACGGCGAGAACACCAAGTGATCGAGGCCGACCCCGCGGCCGTGTTCGACACCGCCCGCGACCACGCCCTCGAAGAGCTCACCGGGCTGGTCGGGCGCGTCCAGGCATGTGCCGCGCTCGGCGTGAGCCGGGCCACCTACTACCGCCACCACCGCCAGAGCCCCGCCCCGGCCAGGCCGCGGCAAAAACGGCGCCGGCACCCCCGCGCTCTCGCGCCCGAAGAGGAGATACGGGTCCTCGATGTGCTCCATTCCCCGGAGTTCGCCGACATGGCGCCCGCCGAGATCTACGCGGTCCTCCTGGACCGGGGTGTCTACCTGTGCTCGGAGTCGACGATGTACCGGCTCCTGCGACGCCGTGGCGAGGTCCGTGAACGCCGCCGTCAGGCCGTCCACCCACCAAGGACGGTGCCCGAGCTGGTCGCCGAGGGCCCGAACCGGGTCTGGAGCTGGGACATCACGAAGCTGAAGGGGCCGGTCAAGGGCGTCTACTACTGCCTCTACACGATCATCGATATCTTCAGCCGATACACGGTCGGCTGGATGATCGCCGACCGGGAGAACAAGGATCTCGCTGAGCGGTTCCTGTCCGAGGCGATCGCCAAGTACGGCATCGGGCCAGGGCAGTTGACGATCCACTCGGACCGCGGGTCCCCGATGGTCGCGCAGAACGTCGCCCAGATGATGGCCGGTCTCGGCGTCACCAAGTCGCATTCGCGGCCGAAGACGTCGAACGACAACCCGTACAGCGAGAGCCAGTACAAGACCCTGAAATACCGGCACGACTTTCCCGAGCGTTTCGGATCCCTCGAGGACGCCCGGGCGTGGTGCACCCAGTTCTTCACCTGGTACAACGAGGAGCATCGGCACTCCGGGATCGGCCTGCACACGCCCTACGACGTGCACTTCGGTCTCGCCGGGCAGCTCCGCGAGATGCGTGCCGACGTCCTCCGGGCGGTCTACGCGAAGCACCCCGAACGCTTCGTCCGCAAGCTACCGGAGCCGCCGAAACTCCCCCAAGCGGCCTGGATCAACAAGCCGACACCAGACGGCCCACTGATCCCGGCACAACGTTAGAACGATCTACCTGCCTTGATCGCTTTGACAGGTTCCGCTCAGTGTTCGAATTCCCAGTGTGCTGTGGCGCCTCCCGAAGGGGTGAACATCTGCCGTCAGCTCCGGACGGCTGGCCGCTGCCACCCCACATTCTCGATCATGAAACGCCGTCAGGCGGAAAGGAAGTGCCCTCATGCCCCGGCTCGCCTTCGCCCAGAGCTTCTGGGACGGCTACGACACCCTGGAGAAGCCGGGCCGAGCCGGAGTGCGCAAGGCATGGCGAAATTCCAGGCCATGAGCGTCGCCGAACTCAACGCGGACAAGAGACTGCGCCTGGAGTCCGTCCAGAACGCCCGTGCCGGCCGGCCGACGCGCGTGCCGACGCGCGTGCCGACGCGGACGGGTGCGGACAGGTGCGGTTCGGGGCGGGGCACCCGTCAGGGGTGGCCCGCCCCGGCCTCGTCACTCCTCCGGCACCAGAGCGCCCGCGGCGAGGCCGTCACGGGCGACGTCGGCGAGCTGCCGGCTCAGCTCGTCGACCTTGCGCATGCCTTCCTCGAACGCGGACAGGGACCGGAAGGCGGTGCCGTACCGACGCTGCTCGTCGATGCCCATGCGGGGAATGCGTGAACCCCTGCCGTCGAGTCGGTAGGTACCGCTGGCACTGGTGGACCGGCGGGCGTTGACGGAGCTGCGCAGGAATCCCCGCAGATAGTCCGTGTCGAGCTGCTCGCTGGCCGAGACCGGCTCCGGACCGTCGTACGCGACGAGTCCGGCGCGGGCGAGATCCGCGACGCTGGTGGTGGCACCGTCCAGTGAGCCCGGTTCGCCACCCGGCGCGAGTGCGGGCAGAAGGGTGGCGAGCCGACGGACCTGGTCCTCCAGTTCCTCGCGCAGGGCGGCGTACTCACCGGGATAGTCGCGGTGCCGGGACCGGAGATGGTTGCCGGGGGTCAGGTCGACGGTCTCGTCGAGGAGTTCGATCAGCGGCACGTCGGCGACCTGGTCGGGGCGTGGTTCCAGGCTCCCGTCGGGGCTGTTGCCGGTCAGGTCGACCATGCGCACGGTCTGGTTCGTGTCCGCGGCTCCCGTGTTCTCGGGGCGCCTCAGACACCACAGATGAACGGGCAGGGCGTGAGAGGTCGCCGTGCCCGGCGGCAGGGCGACCACTTGGCGCACGATCCCCCGGCGTACGAGCTCTGCCCGGATGCGGCGGCCCGCCCTGCGGTAGGCGACCGAGGCAGGCATGGCCATGAGGACCTGGCCGCCGGGCCCGGTGTGCGCGTAGGCGTGCTGGAGCCACGCCAGCTCCCCTTCGGCCTTGGACGGGGTACCGAGTTCCCAGCGGGAGTCGAGCAGCAGTTCCTCCCGCCCCCACTCGGTCACGCCGGTCGGCGGGTCGCAGACGACCAGGTCCGCCTTGAGATCCGGCCATTCGTCCGCGCGCAGGGAGTCACCTGCCGCGATGCGCACGCCCGATCGGCCCAGGAGGTCGGCGCGGAGCTGCGCGAAGCGGGCACTGTCGGCATCCGTCTCCTGGCCGCAGCAGCGCGCTCCCGCTTCGGAGGCGACGGACAGGAGCAGCACCCCGATGCCGCAGGCGGGATCGAACACCGTGGCGTCGGACCGCAGTTCGGGAGCGAGGTGACACATGGCGCGCACCACGCGCTCGGACGTCACCTGGTCCGATCCCGCACGCCGAGCGGAGTCCGTGAAACGTTCCGTCAGTGCTTTCACAAGGTCGACGGGCGCTTCGGTCCGGGCGAGTTCTCGCACACGGGTGGCGACGTCCTCCGGCAGGCCCTGCCCACTTTCTCCGGCCAGTGCCGAGGCCACCTCGGCCAGACCCGCGACCATCTGTTCCCCGTACGCGGCTCGCATGGCCTGCCACAACTCGACCTCGGGTGACACCTCTTGGCCCTTGCGCTGCTTGTCCAGCCATTCCTGGACCTCGGCGAGCGCGTAGAGCGGACTGTTCGCGGCACCTCCCGCCGCAGCGGGGAAGTCGTCGTAGCGCCGCCGCCAGTTGGAGACAGCGGCCCGAGTGACTCCGGCCAACCGGGCAATCTCGGAACCGGTGACAAGAGGGCCTACCGGTGGGGCGGCATTGTCCGTCATGCCTCTAGCGTACACGGACTAAAAACGACCCCCAGGTAAAGACCTGTTGACAACGGCAACGTGACTTCAGTGCCTCGCGTGTACTCGGTTCCTCTGGTCCAGTGCGACGCACCTGCCCCTGTTCAGGCGGCGGGCTGGAGGACGCTGCGTTCCAGGGCGGAGGCGAAGCCGTCGACGACGCGTTCGAGGTGGCGGGCGGTCTCCGGTTCGATGTCCAGGGTGCCGTCCGGGGCGGTGGCCAGGTGCTTGTCGAGGACGAACCAGCCGGGGGTGATGTGCTCGGCGCCCATCGAGGCGAGGACCGGGCGCAGTGCGTAGTCGACGGCCAGGACGTGGGCGGTGGAGCCGCCGGTGGCCAGGGGCAGTACGGTCCGGCCGGTCAGGGCGTACTGCGGGAGCAGGTCGAGAAGGGACTTGAGCAGGCCGGAGTAGGCCGCCTTGTAGACGGGGGTGCCGATCACCACACCGTCGGCACGTTCGAACAGGGCGGTGGCCTCGCGGATCGCGGGATGGCCGAAGTCGGCACCGAGCAGCGCCTCGGCGGGCAGGGTGCGTACGTCCAGCGGGATCACTTCGTGGCCTCTGGCGGTCAGCCGCGCGTCCAGGTGGCGGACCAGGCGGGCGGTGCGGGATGTGGCGGAGGGGCTGCCGGAGACGGACAGGACGGTGGCCACGGTGATCACCTCGGGTGTGTACGTAGGGGGATGTGGTGGGGCGGGGGATGTGGTGGGGCGGGCCGGGCCGGGTGGGCGGCCCGGCCCGTCACCTCGTTCGCGGACATGCCGATGAGTGCCCGGGGCCATGCCTCGGGCGGGGTTTCGGCGTGGCCCGGCTTCGGGGAGGGCGTCCGGTTCTCAGGCGGCGTCGGCGAGCGGTTCCCGCACCCGGGCGGCCACGTCGACGTGGCCGCCCCGGCGCAGGGTGTTGTAGATCGGGCAACTGTCGGTGAAGAGCCCGACCAGGACATCGGCCTCGTCCTGGTCGACTCCCTCGAGCAGTAGCTCGATCCGCAGGTACGTGTAGCGGGTGGGGTCCTGCGGGTCCCGCTGGTAGCTGACCTCGGCCCGGCCCCCGGTCAGGCCCGAGCCGCGTTCCTCGGCATGGAGCTGGATGTTGCTCAGGGAGCAGGAGGCCAGGGAGGACAGCAGCAGCTCTCCTGCCTGGACGGCCTCTCCCGGGCCGGTGCGGGCGTCGGAGACGAAGTGGTTCGTCCGGGCGGTCACCAGCAGGCGCCCCGGGGTGTCGGTGGTGCGGCCGGTGATGCTCGTGATGTCGCCTGCTGCTGTCATGCCGTGAGGTCCTTGGCGTCGCTGTGCGGGTTCCGGTGTACGAAGGGCGGGGTCAGCCGTTGTCGCCGTCGGCGTTGCCGTGGCGGCGGTCGTGCCACTGCCCGGTCTCGGGGCGCTCCAGGGCGAGGTGGTCGCGCAGGGTGCTGCCCTCGTACTCCGTGCGGAACAGGCCGCGGTTCTGGAGCTCGGGCACGACCTGGCGGACGAAGTCCTCGAAGGCGCCCGGGGTGTGGACGGACCCGATGGTGAAGCCGTCGCAGGCGCCCTCGGTGAACCACTGCGCCATGCCGTCGGTGACCTCGGCGGCGGTGCCGACGAACGATCCCTCGGTGCGGCCGCCGTACTTCTTGCCCAGCTCGCGCAGGGTCAGGCCCTCGCGCCGGGTCATCTCCACGACTTCCTGGTAGTGACCCTGGACGCCGGGGACGTCGACGTCGGGCAGCGGCTCGTCGAGCGGCAGCTCCGAGAGGTCGATGTCCAGGTGGTAGGCGAGGGTGGACAGGCCGGCCAGCGGCGGGACCAGTTCGAACAGGCGCGCCTCGGTCTCCCGGGCCGCCTCGGTGGTGGGGCCGATGATGGGGGTCGCCATGGGGAGGATCTTGATGTCCTCGGCGCGGCGGCCGTGGGCCACGGCGCGGGCCTTGATGTCCTGGTAGAAGTCCTTGGCCGACTCCAGCGAGGCGTGGCTGCAGAAGATGACGTCGGACCAGCGCGCGGCGAAGTCGCGGCCCTTCGGGGAGGCGCCGGCCTGGATGATCACCGGGTAGCCCTGGGGCGAGCGCGGGGTGTTCAGCGGGCCGCGGACGTTGAACCAGTCGCCCTTGTGGTCGATGCTGTGGACCCGGTCGGGGTCGGCGAACAGCGGGGTCTCGGCGTCGAAGACGAGGGCGTCGTCCTCCCAGCTGTCCCAGAGCTTGCAGGCCACCTCGAGGAACTCGTCGGCCCGCGCGTAGCGCTGGTCGCGGTCGATGTGCCGGTCCTCGCCGAAGTTGCGGGCCTCGGAGTCCTGGAAGGAGGTCACCACGTTCCAGGCGGCGCGGCCGTCGCTGAGGTGGTCCAGCGTGGAGAGGGAGCGCGCCACCGGGAAGGGGTCGAAGTAGCTGGTGGAGACCGTGGCGGCGAGGCCGAGGTGGGTGGTGGCGGCGGCGACCGCCGACAGCACGGGCGTCGGGTCCAGCCGCAGGGAGCCGAGGGCACCGTAGCGCAGCTGGCTGTCCATGCTGCCGCCGAGGCGGTCCGGCACGGACAGGATGTCCGGGAGGAACATCAGGTCGAACTTGCCCTGTTCGAGCACGCGGCCGATGTGCTGGTAGTAGGAGGCCGACAGCCAGCCGGGCTCGGATCCGGGGTGGCGCCAGCCGCCGGGCCGGCCGGGGCCCGCGGTCACGAAGGCGGCGAGGTGCATCTTGTTCTGGGGGGTGCTCACTGCGTGTTCTCTCTTCCCTGCTGTGGTGCGCTGTGTCGTGCGGTACGCCGGGTCCGTCACTTGGCCAGTTCGGCGGCCACCGTCTTCTTGATCGCGTCGAACCGCGAGTCCTCCAGGAATCCGGTCACGTCGATCTTCGACGGGTAGACGCCCAGGTCGTGGAAGTTGTCGGCCAGGTCCTGGGTGTTCTCGCTCGCCTTGCTGTCCACCGGTCCGAGCGTGTCGGCGAGGGACTCCGACTGCCGCTTGTCCTTGGTCACCTCGAGGAAGACCTTGCGTTCGAGGTCCTCCGAGCCGAATCCACCGATCTTGTCGAAGAAGTCGACGGCGGCCTCGGGGCGGGCGTTGATGCGGCGCTGGGTGTCCCGGATGACGCGGACGACCTTCGCGGCGGCCTCCGGGAACTCCTCGACGAACGACTCGCTCGCCACGTAGAAGGTGTGGTCGTAGGTCCTGACCTTCGGCAGCGAGCGTGCCTTGTGCCGGGCGCGGCCCAGGCTGATGGCCGGGGTCCAGCTGATCCAGGCGTCCACCTTGCCGTTGGCGAACGCCGACTCGGCGTCGGCGGCGGGCAGGTTGACGTACTCGACGTCGTCCAGCCGCAGGCCGGCGGTCTCCAGGTACTTGATGAGGCTGTAGGTGCCGGTGGTGCCCTGCTGGTCGGCGACCCGCTTGCCCTTGAGGTCGGCGGCACCCTGGATGGGCGAGTTCTGGGGGACCAGGATCTCGACCTCGTTGGAGGGCAGCGGGTAGGCGGCGAGCGGCACGATGGGCACGCCGCCGCCGATCGCGTAGGCCACGGCGGTGGCGGTGGCGAAGGTGAAGTCGACGCTGCCGGACTTGAGCGCCTCCATGACCGGCAGCGAGGCGGTGAACCCGGACGGCCAGGAGACGGTGGTGCCGCCGAGTTCCTTGCCGAGGTCCACGCCCTCGAACTTGTAGCGCAGGGCCGCCGGGATGCCGGTCTTGCCACTGCCGATGACCGCGTAGCGCAGCTTCTGCGGCACGCCGTCGGCGAGCGAGGCGGAGCCGGGCCGTGATCCACCGCCGCACGCGGCCAGGGCCGGGGCGAGGGCGGCGAGGCCGCCCGCGGCCAGGACACCGCGGCGCGAGAGCTTGCCGGACAGGAGTGGCGAGGCTCCGGTGGTCGAACGGGCGGACGGGCGGTTCACGGTCACGGTCGGTTCTTTCTCGGTGGGGCGTTGCTCGGGTGGGGCGTCGCTCGGGGAGGCGTCGCTCGGGTGGGCGGATGCGCGGGGCGGGGCCGCGGTGGCGTGCTGTCGCGGGCTCAGACGTCGGCCGGGGCGGCGGCGTGCGGTGCGAGAAGGCCCTGGAGCAGTTCTTCCTTCCAGGCGACGAGGCGGGGGTGGCCGCGCCTCTCCCCGCGGGGCAGGTCGATGCGCAGGTCGCGGCCGACGGCGCCGTCGGCCAGGACCAGGACGCGGTCGGAGAGCACGAGCGCCTCCTCCACGTCGTGCGTCACCAGCAGGACGGTGCGCGGCTGCTCCAGCCACAGGCGTTCCAGGAGCTGCTGCATGGCGATCCGGGTGATCGCGTCCAGAGCTCCGAAGGGCTCGTCCAGGAGCAGGAGTTCGGGGTGGTGGAGCAGGGCGCGGGCCAGGGCGACGCGCTGTCGCTGCCCGCCGGAGAGCTCGGCCGGCCAGGCGCCGCCGCGGTCGCCCAGGCCCACCGCCTCCAGCAGTGCGCGCGCCTCGTCCCGGCGGCCCTTGACCCCCAGCAGCACGTTGTCCTCGACCGAGCGCCAGGGCAGCATCCGGTCTTCCTGGAACATCATCCGCACCATGGGCGGCTGCGGACCTTCTCCCTGGAGTCCGACGGTTCCCGCGCTCGGCTTCTCGAGTCCGGCGATGATCCGCAGCAGGGTGCTCTTCCCCGCGCCACTGGGGCCGAGGAAGGAGACGAACGAGCCGGATTCGATCTCCAGGTCGAGGTTCTCCAGGACCCACCGGCCGTCGTACTGCCGGCCCAGGCCTTCCAGGGCGAGCCGGGCACCTGTCCGCGCCGGGGTCACTGGTTCGCCCTGGGACGGTAGTTCGGGTGCCACCGCAGCACCTTCCTTTCGATGAGCCGGGTCAGCAGGTCGGCGAGCAGACCGGCCAGTGCGTACAGCACGATGGCGAGGACGATCTGGTCGGTGCGCAGCAACTCGCGGGCGTTCTGGGCGAGATAGCCGATGCCGTCGCTGGCCGAGATGGTCTCGGCGATCACGAGGGTCATCCAGGCGACGCCGAGGGAGTACCGGATACCGGAGAGGATGGTGGGCATCGCCCCGGGGACGGCGATGTCGCGCACCAGGCTCCACCGCCCCAGTCCGTAGGAGCGGCCGAGCTGCAGCAGCTTGGGGTCGACGCCGCGGATGCCGGTCACGGTGTTCAGGTAGATGGGGAAGAAGGTGCCCAGTGCCACGAGCAGGATCTTGGGCTCCTCGCCGATCCCGAACCAGGCGATCATCAGTGGCACCAGCGCCAGGTGCGGGATGGTGCGCACCATCTGCAGGGAGCGGTCGAGGAGGATCTCGGTCACCTTGGACATGCCGACCAGGAACCCGAGGATCAGGCCGGTGGCCGCGCCGAGGGCGAAGCCCTGGAGGATGCGCCGGAGACTGGTGAGGATGTGGAACTGGAGTTCCCCGGTGGCGGCCAGATCGGCTCCCGCCCGCCACACCGCCTCCGGAGCGGGAAGGATGGACGGCGGCAGGATGCCGACCGCGGCGGTCCACTGCCACACCACCAGGACCAGCACGGGGACGACCCAGGGGCCGGCCGTGCGGGCGGCACGCAGCAGCACCCGGCGGTTGCGGGCGGCGGAGGGCGACCCGGTCCCCCGGTCCTTTCCGGCGCCGGGCCGGCCGGACGGGTCGGACGGACCGGGCGGGCCGGAGTGCGGTTGCGGGTCCTTGGCGAGCAGCAGCTGCTCGGGCATGGAGATCCCCTTCAGGAGTGGTTCGGCCACCCGTTGGGCCGCCTGGCCGGTGAGCGGCGGCAGCCGAGGAGGCCTGCGGAGTCGTGGGAGCGGTGCCCGGGGCCGGCTCCCACGCCGTGCCGAGGAACGGGCGGGGCGTGCGACGAAGTGGAGACGCGCCTGGCATCGGGCCGGACACAGCCGCGCCCGCCGCTGATTCAGCGGCCGGGACGCGGCGGGCGGAGGAGGCGTGTGATCAGCAACAGCCCGTGCTGAAGACGCGCATGAGGTCGATGTGCCGACGGCTCGTCAGGCTGTTGCAGAAACGGGAGGTCGGCCCGGCTACCGGGTGCGCCGGGTGGGCGGCGTATCGCCCTGGCTGCGCGCCACGATGCATCAGAAGCTCCCGTGATCCTGTCAGGCGTATAGGGGTCATCCACTCGAACACTTGGACCCGGACCCGAGGACGCGACGGAACTCAAGTCCGGATTCAACTGCAAGCAACTGTATACACATGTAGACAGTGGCAGACTATGACCGTCTCGAATCGCGAGAACACCTGTCCGCCGAGAGCGCCGCTTTGCGTGCGCCGCCGGCGGGTCGGCCCTCGACACGGAAGAGGAGCGAACGGCTTGAGCACCGCACGGGGAGACCGGGGCGCCGACGCGGGCACGGGCAGCCACTACGCCCGTATCCGGCGGAGCATCCTCGACGGCCAGTCACCGCCCGGAACCGTCCTGATCCCGACCGGTCTCAGCACGCAGTTCAACGTCTCGCGCACTCCCGTCCGGGAGGCGCTGATCAGGCTCGAACAGGAAGGCCTGGTGACGCAGGCCACCCGCGGCTACGTGGTCCGTACGCGCACTCCCCAGGAGATCCTGGAGATCTGCGAGGCGCGCATCGCCCTGGAGTCGACGGCCGCGCAGGCGGCCGCGACCCGCCGGACCGAGCTCGACCTCGCCCGGCTCGTCCACGTCCACGAGTGCGCCGTGGCGTCGGCGGACCCCGCAAAGCTGCAGGACCTCAACGAGCAGTGGCACCGGGTGCTGCGCGAGGCCGGGCACAACGCGACGATCATCGAGCTGATGGACCGTCTGGACGCCCAGTTGAAGGTGTACGACTTCGGCGCCACCACCCAGCCGGAGAACCTCGCGCTGATCGTCGAGGAGCACGCCCGGATCCTGGACGCGGTCCGCCGCGGCGACGCGGCGGCCGCCGGGCAGTACATGATCGAGCACCAGAGCCGCACCAAGGACCTGCGCATGGCGGCCCTCGCACGGTCCTGAGCCCCGTCCGAGCCCCGTCCCGAGTCCGGTCCGGGCGTCGTCGGCTCCGCGCCCCGCACACACCGGGGTACACACGTGGCGGGCCAAGGCGAAGGGCCCGTCACCTGGTAGGACGCCGTTCGCACAGGCAACGCGGGGCGCCGAACGGGTCTGTTATCGTCGGGCCACGCCCAGAGCCGGGCTCTGTGACCTCGGAAGGCGGTGCCCACGTGTCCGTTCCCTCGTTCTTCCCCAAGGGAACCGTCTGCCACCGTGCCGCCGCCTCCACCGGCCGGTCCTGTCCCGCTCTCGCCGGCCGGGCCGCTTCTGTCGCGTGACGCGGCACCCGCGCACCGACATCCTCCCCCCGGCCTCCTTCGGCGACTTCATCGATCTGGTCGTCCCGGAACTGAGGGCACGCGGACGCGTCTGGGAGGACTACGAGGGGACGACCCTGCGGGAGAGCTTCCACGGCCCGGGCCGGCGACGCGTACGGCCCGACCACCCTGCCGCCGCTTACGGAAGGCGAACCGATGCCGCTTCCTGACCACCCCGCCGTGCCCACCCCGCCGGCCGCCGCCGTCGATCTGCCGGGACCGCTGGTCGATGCCGCCTGGCTGCGGGAGAACCTGCACCGCCCCGGCCTCGTCGTGCTCGATGCCACGGTGCGGCAGAAGCCCCTCCCGACGGACGCCTCCGCGCCCGGTGCGGACGGAGCGGGGAACGCCGCCCCGCTGCCCACCGGCCGGGACGACTGGGAGCGGGTCCGCATTCCCGGCTCCCGCTACGCCGACCTGGCGGGCGCGCTCGCCGCACCGGAGGCCGGGTTCTCCTACGCCATGCCCGACAGCGAGTGGTTCACCGCCGCCCTGCGCGAGCTGGGCGTCGGCCCGGACTCCCGCGTCGTGGTCTACGACGACGCCTCGCGCATGTGGTCGACCCGCGTGTGGTGGGCCCTGCGGGAGATCGGCCTGCACACCGTCGCCGTCCTGGACGGCGGTCTGCAGGAGTGGCTGGCCCAGGGCGGACCGGCTGCCTCCGGCCCCGCGGCCGACCTGGACGCCGCCGGCCCGGCCGCGCCCGGCGCCGGTTGGCCGGCCGAGCAGCGCGGCACCCTGGTGGACAAGTCCGAGGTGCTCGACGTCATGAACGGCTCGCGCCCCGACCGGGTCCTGGTGTGCGCGCTCGGCGAGGACGCCTTCCACGGCTGGGCGCCCACGCGGTACACCCGCCGCGGCCACATCCCCACGAGCCTCAACCTGCCTGCCAAGGACCGGCTGCTGGACTCCCGCGGCCGGTTCCGGCCCCGCCCGGAGCTGGAGGAGGCGGTCAGTGCTCTGCCCGCCGACACCGGCACGCTCCTCTATTGCGGCGGCGGCATCTCGGCGACGCTGCTCGGGTTCGTCCTGGTCCTGCTGGGACGGGACGACGTGACCGTGTACGACGGATCCATCGAGGAATGGTCGGCCGACCCGTCGCTGCCCATGACTCAGACGCCGCCCGCGAACAGCTGAACCGCCGCCCGCCGTACCGTGTGCGGGTGCCGGGTCATTCCCCCCGGCACCCGCTCCCGCCCAGACGGGACGGCGTGAAGCCTCCCCCCGGAACGGTCCCGGCGCCACGATCGGACCGGCGGCTTCCGCACGACGACGCACCGGGCCCTCGAAGCCGCCGGCAGGGAGCGGTACGCGGCGAAACTCTCACAACAGCGATCGCCCCCTCTATGAGGGGCGAAGAACGGGATCGATCTCTGCCAGACTCTCGTGCAGCCGACGGGCCCCCCGGGCAACACGATCGTCGGTGTCGTCCGACATCTCATCGCAGAGCCGTAGCGCCTCGTCCAGGTCGTCCGAGAAGATGCTGAAGACATCGACGATTGCGGTGTGGATCCAATCGGCGTGATTGTCGTTGGCGACTACCAGCGCGGACGCGACTATCGTCAGTCCGACCCTGTCCTTTCGACGAAGCAAGCCTTCCGCGGTCCGTCGGGTGACGAAGGTGTCACCAGGGTCGAGTACAAGCCCCAGCAGCGGCTCTACGGCCTCCCGCATCTCGGCGAACCCTGCCAGGCTGTGACCGGCATCCGCTCGGTCACGCCAGTCATCGCTTCGCCCGAGTTCGCCAAGCGTCATGACGACCGCACGCCGCAGGTCACTGTCCACTTATTCGCCCACCACTCCCACGATTCCGGTCAAAATATCATCGAGGCGCCCTACCGGATGATCGCCAGGACAGGTCCTAGACGCGGAGGTTACTGCCGGGCGGTGGACTCCGCCCGAGCCAGTGACCGTGAACGCCTGACCGTCGGGCAAGCCCGGACATGCCTGTGCCCTGTGACTCTCCTCGGAGCCACAGGGCACAGCGGTAAGACAGCGAATCAGCCGATCCGGTCAGCAGCGAACCCGACGAACGCGGTCCACGCCTCCGAATCGACCGCTAGGCTCATGCGGTTCGTGTCTTTCGAGTCCCGCACGTGCACGGTGTGCGGGCAGGTGGCCACCTCCACGCACTCACCACCAGCTCCGCCGCTGTAACTGCTCTTGAACCAGTCGAGCTGGACGGTCTCTTCGACGCTCATAGTTCTCCCAGCGACTTCTCGATGAAGGCCAAGGACTCACGCGGAGTGAGAGCTTGCGCTCGGATGATCCCATAACGCGACACGATGCCGCGGACCTCTGTTCGCTCCGACACGATTGTGCTCCGTCCCTGCGCCTCCAGATAGGCCACTTGATCTTCACCGTCCCTGTGCAGCACGGTGAACGGCCCATCCACTCCAGCGTTGTCCTCTCGGTTCAACGGCATGATCTGGATTTCTACGTTGCGGTACGCGCCAACGAGCAGCAACTGCTCCAATTGTCCACGCATGACAGCGCGGCCTCCCAACGGCCGCCGTAGAACTGACTCATCGATGACGAAGCTCACCAACGGAGCAGGCCTTCGGGCGAAAACTCCCTGTCGAGCCAGCCGTGCAGCGATGCGCTGTTGAACTGTCTCCTCATCCAGCAACGGGCGCCACATCTCGAAGACAGCCCGCATGTACTCGTCGGTCTGCAAGAGGCCAGGCACCGCATGGGTTCCGTAAACCCATAGCTCAACCGCCTCCGCCTCCAACCTTGCCGCATCCCGGAAAAACGCCGGGTACTGCGCCCGAGCAACCTCCTCCTTCATCTCCTTCAACAGCCCGCCTGCATCCAGTAGTTCATCCACCAGGTCGATGAACCTCGGCGGAGGAACCCTCCGCCCCTGCTCGTACGCCGCGATGGTCGACGGCGAGTAGCCGGTCCGCGTGCCGACCTCCGGCCGCTCCAGGCCCGCCCGCAACCGGCACAGCTTCATCTGCCGCCCGAACACCCGCAGGATGCCCGTCCCCGGCTCCGGAGCAGGTCCCGGCACCGCGTCCTGCCCCGGCTCTCCTTGCTCGGCCGTCTCCCCCGGCTCCCGCACCAGTTCGCTCATAGCCCGTTCACCTCCGCTGCCCACCGGCCGGTCCGCCCAACTCCCCCACCCTGCCGAGGGACACGGCCCGCCCCGCCTACAAGCCCCGCGGGGACGCGTACAGCGCCCCCGGTCGGCTCCTCACCCGGCGTCAACGCTAAAACCCCAAAACGTCGGTGAACATGTGAAGTCCGAAAGTTCCCCCCATCAGGTGTGACAGCCGTGGATGGGCGACCGGCATACACTGATCCACCCTTGGGGTCTTTTAGCGCGCCCTGTACGATGCCGTCGCTCGACCGACGGCCGGAGCGACCTCACCTCGCGGGCCCGTCATGACCCTGCTCAAGAAAAGAACACCGCCCATGCACCACCCGCCCGCCCCTCCGACGCCGCCGCACTACCGCCGCCCGGCGGCTCCCGGCACCCGGTGGTGGCTGACCACCCCGGCCCGTGTCGGCTTCGTGCTCGCCGTGCCCCTGCTGGGGCTGGTCAACACGTTCCTCGGTTTCTTCCTGCTGATCTTCGCGATCGTCCTGATCTGGAAGGACAGCCCCTGGCAGAAGGGCGTGAAGGTGGCCGCCACCATCGGGGCCATGGCGCTGCTCGGCGCGGTCATCCCGGACCCGCCCGAGGACGGGACCTCTCCCGTGGCCCAGGCGGACGGGAAGGGACGTGCGGCCGGCGCCCTGGCCTCGCCGACGCCCTCGGCGACCGGGAACGACGGGGAGCCGGCGCCCAAGCCCCGGCCGAAGGCCGCCGACTACCGGGGCCTGCCGCTGGACGAGGCGCGGGACAAGGCCGAGGCCGCCGGGTTCGGCGTGGACGACCACAACGCGTCAGACGACGACAAGAGCATCTGGATGCGGTCCAACTGGACCGTCTGCTTCCAGAAGACCGGCTGGACGTCGTCCGACAGGAAGACGATCGACTTCGGTGCCGTACAGACGGGCGCGCCGTGTCCCGGGGCGGACGGCGGAGCCATCCCGTGGCCGAAGATGCCGGACCTGGTCCGGAAGACCTGGAAGACCGCGCACAAGGAGGTCGTGGACCTCGACATCGTCCCGGAGGACCGGGTAATGGCGGACACGGCGTATCTCAACGACACGCTGCCCGACGAGGGCGAGTACGACGACTGGCGGGTGTGCGTGACCGACCCCGCCGAGGACGCGGACGTCACCATCGGCACATGGGTGACCCTGGAGCTGACCCACCCGGGCAACGGCTGCCCGGAACCCGGCCGGGAGGACGACGACAGTCCCCGCCTGCCGGACCGGGACGACGACGGCGACCCCGACTACCGCGACCCCTTCCCCGGCGACCGGAACCGCAACAGCGCCTTCCCGAACGGCCTGCCGGACAGCTCGGGCAGCTCCGGGGGCTCGTCCGGCGGAGGCGGCGGAGGCGGCTGGAACTGCCCCCGAACCCGCTGGTGCTGACGCGGACACCCGGCCCCGCGCGACCGTGCGGCGGTGCACCTGGAGCAGGCTGGGGCGGGCCGTCGTCCGGGACGCGGGTGGCCCGCCGGGCGGTGACCACGGACACGCGGATCGGCCCCGAGCACCTCGGCCGCGTCGCTCCAGGCGCCCGCCGTCATCCGGGCACCCCGGCCTCGTCCATGACCACGGCCATCTCACTTGGGGGAAGGGCCGGGTTGGCACCCGCGCCGAAAGCCAGCTCGGGCAGGGCGAGGGCCTCGAGGAGACGGGGAAGCGGCAGGCGCGGGTCACGGGCCGCCGCCTGGCGCGTCCAGACGTCCGGGTCGTGGCTGAGCCGCTCGATCAGATCAGGGCCGGCGGCGGGGTCGCGGACGGCCAGCTGCCGGTAGATCCCGTCCGGATGGTCCGCGTAGCGGGCGGCCAACCCCTCGCGGGGGAAGCGAGGGTGGCCGGTCGCCATCCAGGCGGAGAACGTCCCGCCGAGCCATGCGTACACGCTCATCAGGACCTCCTCCGGGATGTCGGGGTGATACACGGCCAAGTGGGTGCGCACGACGACGTCCGCGTCCTCGACCAGAAGCCGCAGGAGATCCGGGGGCAGATAGGGGCTGCGGGCCGCGGCGCGGCGCAGCAGAGGGTGGGCGGAGGCCGCGGCCCGCCGCAACACCTCCTGATCGGCGATGCCGGCCGCCACCCAGTCCACGTCACCCCGTGCGTGCGGGGCCACGGTGAAGTCGATCGCGGCGCGTCGGGCTTCGGTCAGCTCGGGCCGAAGGGAGACGGCGAGCCGCACCCCGTCGTCGGGGTCGACGGCGAGCCGGTCCACGAGGTCGGCCGGCAGGGACGGATTACCGGCGAGTTCGGCCAGGTGGACGCCCTCGGCGAGGAACCGCTCGGCGTCCGCGCGGTCGAGAAGCCCCCGGCGCAGCGCCTCGGGCAGGGTGGCGGGGTCGCGGAGCAGCGCCGCCGTGAGCCGTGCGTCGTGCGGACACGCGCACAGCGCGGCCGACCGCCGTACCTCGGGGTCGGGGTCGTCGAGCAGTGTGGCGCGCCCGTCCGCCGTCAGTTCGTCCCAGACGCGCAGGGCGGCACGTCGTGCGGCCGGATCGGGATGCCGGACCAGGGAGGCGAGGAAGGACGGCGCCAAGTGGGGCGAGTACAACAGCGCGCTGCGTACGGACGGTTCGGGGTCTTCGAGGAGACGCCCGCACACGGCGTCCGGCAGCGGACGGACCTTCGTCCGGGGATCGTGGGTCCACTCGGGTCCGTTCGCGACGGCGGCCCGCACCTTGGGCGAGGGATCGTCCGCGAGCCGGGCCCGCTGCTCGGGCTCCGCCTGGCCACTCATCGCGAACAGGACTCGCGCGTTCAGGACCGGGTGGGTGAGGACAGCCGCCACGGCCGGCTCGGGCAGCCCCGGCCGGTGGAGGGCCTGGAGGGGCGGGCCGTGACCCCCGCCGTCGAAGGCGATCAGCCGCAGCAACAGCGGTGTGGGGAGGGCCGGGTTGGCAGCGACTCCGTCCAGCGCGGAGGAGTAGAAGGCGACCATGTCTCAGCTCCCCGACCCAGCACTTTGCACGCAGCCCCTGCTTCGGACGCCCACGCGGCCTCGGCCGTTCGGGTCGACCTGCCGTCATCCTGCCACGGGCCGGGATGCCTCCGCACGTGATCACCGAGAGCCCTCGCCACGTCGGGTGCTCTTACTTCTCAACGACATTCATGCGCTCTCCAGGCGACGAGTGATGTTCTCGACTTTCGACGTTCTGGCAGGTTTGGGTGATCAGGCTGCGCCGGCTGCGGCCCACGCCTGCTGGACGGCGCGGATTTCCTCATCCGTGGGCCGGTCTGGGCTGATGGGCGTAAATCGGGCGGCGATGATCACCCGGCGGAGCTTGGCGACCATGTCGGACAGGGACGGCGCGGCCTTGGTGGTCTACCACGGGGCCCGCTCGCGGTGCTGGGCGGCATCGGCCGGGTGGTGGCCGTGCAGCGTGTACCAGACCACGGTGATCGTGTAGCAGTACAGGCCGAACGGCACGGTGCGCTCCACCGCGTGGCGGGTGCGGCTGTGGGCCTGGCCGGCCCCGAGCAGGTCGCGGGCCTCGGCGAAGGCGACCTCGATCGACCAGCGACACGCGTAGCGGGCGACCAACTCCGAAAGCGGCGTGTCCAGGTCAGTGGTGACCAGGGCCAGGTCGTAGCCGCTGACGGTGTCCCCATCGCGCAGAAGGATCACGCGGACGGTGCGGGTGTGGAACGAGCCGTACCACAGGCAGGTCGTCGCAGCCAGGTGGACGGTCCCGGTGCGCTGGTAGCGCGTGACCTCGAATGCGGCGAAGACGGCTGCGTCGGCCAGGTCCTTCGCCGTGCCCAGCCGCTTGCCCTTCAGGGCGGGTCGGCCGCGGCGCCCGGTGGGCGGCGGCGCCAGGTCGTACAGCACCGCCGAGGCGGGCAGCCGTGTGGTGAACGTACAGGTCGCGGGCAGATCCCGGAGCGCCCTGCCGTGGTAGGCGGCGTCCGCGACGACGTGGATGCGCCGCCGGTAGTGGCAGGCGGCCAGCAGGCGGATCATGGACGCGGCCAGGTCGACCTTGGACTGCTCCTGCTTCGGGCGCCACAGCCGGGCCATCACCGGCAGGCACACCGGCCGTGCCAGGAACGGCAGTTGAACCACAATACCGACCACCACGAAGCAGGTCCCGCGCCCGACCGGTCTGGACCCCCTGGCCGCGCCGTCGTGCTGCCAGGCCGCACCGTGCACCTTCTTCCCGTGCCGCTTGAACAGCGTGTCGTCCACCGCCATGGTCAGCACCGCGCCCTCGGGCAGCAGACGCCGCACGATCAGATGGGACAGGGACACGCCCAGGGTGTCCGGACTCCAGGCCGCCCGGGAGAAGAAGGCGTGGGCGCGGTCGTGGGACCAGGTGCGCGTCAACCCCGCACCGAGCAGCATCCCGGTCACCGTGCACCGGCCCGTCTGCGCAATCAGCCCCGTGACCAGCGCAGCGAAGGTGCGGAACGTCGGCGCGGTGAAGCAACCGCGCACCAACTCCAGCACGGCGAGCGGCGAAGCGGGTACGGTCGGATCCGGAAGCATCGGCGGGTCCCTCCCCGGAGGCGACGAAAGCACCGCCGATGCTTCTCTGCTGTCTCCGGCCAGCGCGGCCAGATGACGTCACATCACCCGCCTGAGCGACCCGCGCGACGATCAACGAAAACGTCGAAAGTCGAGGTTTAACTCCCGAGCTGGAAGCGACAGTTGATGACTGACGTGATGAGTGACATCGAGGCCGGGGAGGCCGCCGTGGATGCGCTGGATGCTGTGGATGACGGTCTGGTTGCTGAACTGGTGGCCAGGGCCCAGGCCGGCGGAGCACGCCGAAGGCGGCCCCCCGCACCTTCCGGGGAGCCGCCTCCGTATCGGCCGTCGGCTTGTCGCCTCAGTCGGCCGTGTTCAGCCGGACGGCTCCGGAGCCCGTGCGGATGGTCAGTGCACAGGCGACGGCCACCGTGGCGCAGGCCGCTGCGAACAGCAGGGCGGTCGGCAGGGTGAGGCCCGCCGGGCTGCCGGTGGTGGCCAGGGCCACCACGGCGAGCACCGTCTGGCCGAGGCCCAGCAGGGCCAGCCAGGTCACCGTCAGCACACGCGGCGCCCGGGACCGTACGCGCTCCAGGCCCAGCAGGGCCGCACCGCCGGTCAGGCCCACCAGCGTGAGTACCACCAGGGCGGCGTTCAGCGGGCTGAAGCCGGAGGGATCGGTGTGGTCGAGTTCCGCGGTGTCCGGCCAGAGCGTCAGAAAGGCGATCTGGAGCAGACCCTCGTAGGCGACCTGGAGCAGCAGTATCGCGGGAGCGACGCGGCGCGTAAGGAAACGGATCATGCGTTGCTCTTCACAAGCTTCTTGCTCTTGATGATCCACAGCTTTCCGTTCTTGACGTAACTGATGCACTTGTCGCGGGCCTTGTGGTTCGACTTGCTCTTGCCACGGTAGTCACGGCCGATCTTGCGGCCGATCTTGTTGTTGCGGAGATCCATCTCCTTGTCGACACCGCGGGACTCCGACTCATGACGGGTCGCGACCTCGTAGGCGGTTTCATGGTCGATGTTGATCTCCATACGGGCGTTCCAGTAGCAGTGGCGGAACGCGTCGCCGGTGCCCTGGTACAGAGACGCCCTGGGGTAGCGCTTCGCGGCCTCGCCGAACGCCTTGTCGGCATCCTTGCGGGCCTTGTTGCAGTCGTACGCGTTGGTGCGGCAGTAACTCCGTTCCGCGGGGGTCAGATCGCCGTACCCGGCGCCCGGGTCGAGCAGGACCGGGAAGGTGACCGTCTGGCCCGGCGCGGGGGCGAGGGAGACGATGATGTCGTTGCCGGAGAGCCGCATGGAGACCGGCACGGTCTCGCCCTTGGCGTCCAGGGCGAGCGGGGCGGAGATGAAGGCGGTCGCGTCACCCTCCGCGTCGGAGATCATCAGGGTGTTCTCGCTGACCGCGGTGATCTCGTGGCCCGGCTGGATGTTGGCCGTGTAGGTGAACGACTGCGGCGCGTTCGGGCTGCGCAGCAGGTGGAAGACCTCGACCGCGCTGGTGCTGTTGCGGACGGCGACGGTGTCGGCGTCCTGCTGGGTGTTGGGGTAGATCACCAGACCGGTCTCGCTCAGCTCGGCCGGGGAGGCCACCGCCGGGGGCAGGTTGACCAGGGTCTGGGTGGCGCCGTCGGGGCTGGTGCCCACGATGGAGCTGTTCGCGGCGTCCGGGAGCTGGGCGGTCGCGTCGGCCCCGGCGGAGTCCTCGGTCTCCTCGACCTCGGGGTCCTCCTCCTCGACGTGGCCGGGGGGCGTGTCGTCCTCCTCGACGACCGTCTCCTCCGGGAACTCCTCGACCTCCTCCGTGGTGTCGTCCGCCGGGTGCAGGAGGGAGCCGAAGTGGGTCTCGGCGATCTCGTTGATGAACGAGGTGGTCAGGTCGCCGGTGATGTCGCCGACGTGGAAGGTGTGGTCACGCCAGTCGGACCAGGTGCCGGCCGCGTTGCGGACCCGGGCGCGCAGTGTGTGCACACCGCGGGCGGCGGGCGTCCAGGAGACGTTCGCGGTGCCGGAGGTGAGGGCCGTGACCACCGTCGTGCCGCCGTCGAAGGTGTATTCGGCGGAGACCGCCCTGCCGGTGCCGTCGGTGATCCGGAAGGTGCCGACCTGGCCGGAGTCACCGTGCCACAGTCCGTCGGCCGGGTAGTGCGCCGAGCTGACGGTGGGCGACGCCGGGACGGTCGGGTCGATGGTCAGGGTCCGCCAGGCGGACCAGGTGCCGCTCCACTCCATGCCGTCGAAGACCTCGATGCGCCACTTGTACGAGCCCGCGGCCAAGGTGGGCGCGGTCCAGGCGGCGGTGCTGCCGGAGGCGACGAACGGGGAGGTTCCCTGGGCGATCCGGGTGGTGCCGTCGGCGTTCCACACCTCGAAGGTGAGGCGGACGGTGTTGCTGTCGGCGTCGCTGGCCTTGCCCTGGAAGGTGGGCGTGGTGTCGGCGGTGACGGCGCCCGCGGCCGGGTTCAACGCGGTGGCCGCGCCGGGCCGGGTGTTGTACGTGACGGAGAGCGCGGGCTCGGTCGGGCCCTGTGAGCCCGCGACGAAGTTGGCGGAGCGAAAGCGCCGCCAGCTGAGGGAGTCGCTCTCGTTCACGGCCCTGATCTGGACACCGTGGTTGGGCTGGCCGTCCGCCCACGCCTGGGCTATGCCGGCGACGTCCCAGCGCATGAAGTTGGCGGGACAGGCCGAGCTGTAGCCGTACGCGGACTTGGACACGGCGGCGCCGGTTGCGGTGGTCGCGGGCTGGGCGCCCCAGGTCACTCCGCTGGGGTCCCAGGTGCCGGTGATGCGCCGGACCTCGACGCCCGAGCCGGTGGTGGAGCAGCTGGAGGACCAGTACGAGTGCAGCCGCAGCTCGGCGTTGAGGACCTTCTTGCCCGCGAACTTGGTGACGTCGAACTTCACGTACGAGCGGGCCTTGGTGGTGCCGCCGTCGTAGGTGCCGGCCTTCAGCTCGGTCGAGCCGCGCTGCGAGTCCGGGTAGTTGGTGGCGACCCAGGTGTCAGTGGACGCGGCCAGGGTGGTGGTCGGGTCGATGGTGACCGGGTAGGTCACGGAGGGGTCGGCGAGGAACGCCGTGCTGGGCCTGAGGACCAGCACCGTGCCCTGAGGGGTCTCCTCCACGGTGGTGGCGATCTCGGCGTGGCGCAGCGGGTCGCCCGACAAGGGGTCGGTTCCCGTGCCCCACATCCGGGGCGCGGGAGCGCTGGCGACGAGGTTGCCGGAGCTGTCCTCCAGCCGCAGATGCCGCTGGGCGGTCTTCTTCAGCTCCATGCCCTCCAGGGTGACGGGAAGGCGCAGTTCGACCGGTTCGGTGGGCCGCTTCTTGAGGATCAGCGACTCGGAGAAGCCGTGCGGCAGGGCGGTGACATGTAGATCGCCGTTGGGGACCACGGACGGGTAGACGGCGGTGTCGCCGTCCAGCCGGGGCGCGGGCAGCGCCTTGCCCCAGTCCAGGCCGAAGGTGCGGCTGCCCCAACTGACCGACGCGAAGTCCTCGTTGCCGCCGTTCGAGAGGACGACGTCGGCCACGGCCGTCTTCGGCTCCAGTTGTGCGCCGGTGTCGACGAGGGTGGTGTCCAGGGGCTTCCAGCGGCCGTTCTCCTTGACCCTTACAGGTCCGGAGTATGACTCCGTGGTGAGGGTGCCGTCCGGGTTGGCCCAGGTGCCTGCGTCGACCGTGCGCTCGGAAAGGGCTTCCACCCGCTGTCCCGAGAGCTTGGCGGCGAGCTGCGCCGAGGTGATGTCCGGAGCCTCAGTGACGTGCTCCGCGGGGCCGGAAGTGGTGATGGCGGGGCTTCCGTCGCCACCGCCCTCCGCCTGTGCGGTGCCCGCTGAGGCAACCAGTGTGGCGGACATGGCCATGGATATGGCCGCCGCCGTGAAGCGTCTCCTCATGTTCTCCCCTGTAAGGGTTATTTCCTGTCAATCACCCGTGAGGGTGATCAAATTCGAAGTTGATCATAGACTGGTGACATAGGCATGCCAGAAGGGCGGAGTCCCGCAAGCGCGCGAAGGCAACCAGTCCGCCACTCGCCGACAAGTGATCTTGGTCGCCGACTGAGCCCGGATCCACCGGCTTACTTCGTGAGTGATCGTTCCGGGGGCGTTCGAGTGGTCTGACGGCTGATCTGCGGGTTGCGGGTTGCGGGTTGCGGGTTGCGGGTTGCGGGTTGCGGGTTGCGGGCAGGGGGTATCCGCTGGTCTGTCCAGCTCTTCCACGTGTTCGGCGGTCTCGGGCTCTTGCGGGCGGGGTGGTCAGGGCTTCTCAGACGGTGCGTGGTGGTGCGTGCACCAGGTCGAAGAGCCTGGTGAAGTCGTCGGCCCAGGGCCAGTATTCGGGCAGGTGGAGGGTGAGCCGCCGGGCCGAACGGGCCAGGCGGGCGGGCACGTTGATCAGGTGGGCGCGGATCGTTGCGGTGGTGGCCCTGGCATGGAAGGCGGACGCCAGGGCGCCGGCGGCGCGGGGCAGGTTGTGCGCCAGGGCTGCCAGGGCGAGCCACGCGGCGTTCGCCTGGAAGTGACCGGACGGCGCGTGGGCGAAGGCACCGTTCTTGACATCCGCGATGACCTGCTCGACCACTGCGTGCCGACGGTGATCACGCTCGGCGTCCTTCAACGAGAGCGGGGAGTCGGTGAACGCGGCGTGGTAGCGCCAGGTGTCGAAGAGCGTGCCCTGCCCGGCGGGGACGGTGCCCGGGCCCAGGCGCTTGACGCGGCGCACGATCAGACGGGCGGTGACCTGCTGTTTCTTCGGCTTGGAAGTGAACGCGGTGTAGGGGACCTCGGCTATCTCGGCGTCCGAGATCCAGCACTCGCCTTCCTCGTCCCAGACCGCCTTGGGGTACTTGATCGGCGTCCAGGCGCCGTCGTCGATGCGGGCGATCGCGGCCTTGACTGAGGCGTTCATCCGCACGGTGACGGAGAACCGCGCGCCCAGTGCCCGGCAGGAGTTCACGACGTCGGCGCCGTAGAACGCGGAGTCCGCCCGCACCACCAGCAGGCCACTGGCGCCGCAGGCGCGGGCGGTGCGGATGGTCTCGGCGACGAACGCCGCACCGCCGCGCGCGGAGTTCGACGGTCCTTTGCGCATTCTGGTGGCGGCGATCACCGGGGCGGCCAGGGGTGTGGAGGCGATGCCGAGCAGTGCGTTCAGGCCCTTGACCTTGCTGTATCCGTAGCCGGCGCCCTGCTTGGCGTAGCCGTAGGTGCGGCGGATGGTGTCGTCGATGTCCACGTAGGCGACCTGGTCCGCGCCGGGCAGCAGCGGGGTATGACGGGCCAGTGCGGGAAAGAACCGGCGGGCCACGGCGTGGAGTTGCTTCACATGCCCGTGCGTGAAGGAACGCAGAAACGATCCCAGCGTGGACGGGGCCCGGACCCCGGCAAACAGGCGGCCCATCGCGCCGTGCCGCAGCCGGTGCATGTCATCGATGTCCCCGCAGGGGGCAACCCCCAGTCGGCGCCCGCGGCCATGCCGCCCACCAGCGACATCAGTTTCGCCGCGGGGAAGGCACCGGTGCCGTCCTTCGAGGCCGGCAGACGGATGTACTCATCGGCCAGAGCGGGCAGACCGCACCGCTCGGCCAGCCGCACCACCGGCTCCAGCCCGCCGTACGCGACCAGGTTCGGGTCGTCGAACGCGGATGAGACCGCCGTCGCGGCATGGGAAGATTGCATCTCGGAAGTGCCTTGCCGATCGTGCCTGATGTGGTCCTAGAGAAACCCCATCATCGCAGGTCGCAAGGCACTTCTTCGTTCCCGGAAGAACGGCCCACAGGCGTCAAGCCGGTGGATCCGGGCTGAAGCAGACGCTCTCGCACCCCTTCCACCAGCAAAGGCATAGGTGACATGACCGATTCCAACGGCGGTTCCGCAGAGACGCAGTCCCGCGCCCGCTACCTCCTGGACGGACGCCGAGTGACCCTCACCGACCTGCTCGGCGCCGGGCTGCTCTCGGAGGGCGAACACCTGTCGTTCGTTCGGCCCCGGATGGGCGAGAAGCACGAAGCCACAGTCACCTCCCGGGGGTGGATCCGACTGGCGGACGGCGAGGAATTCCGCTCGCCGTCCAAGGCCGCCATGGTCGCCGTCGGGTACGGGACGTTCGACGGGTGGGAGGCGTGGCAGGTGGACGACGGCAGATTGCTGACGCAGTTGCGCCAGGAACTGCTGGACCGCGCCGCCGAGGAAGCCGACCCCTCGGAACCGGACGAGCAACGACAGACGTCGCTGTCACCCAGTGAACGGCACACCCGGCTGAAGAAGGCCCGTGAATCGGCCGAGGCGGGAAGTCCGTTCACCCTCTCCGTGCAGGAGCTGCTGGGCTGGTGGGGTGCGACGGGCCGAGGACTCGTCAACGAGCAGATCGAGGCCGACCTCGCCAACCACAGCCTCGTCACCTCACCGGAATTCGACAAGGTCCCCCTGACCGCCACGGTCCAGTTGGTCAAGGCCGCGGAAGAAGACACCGAGGACGTTGCTCTCACCGGGTCACCGGCGACCATTCCGGTGCCGGCCGGTCAGTCCGAAGAAGAGGAATCCCGCGAGACCGGGCTGACCGTCGGCACGCTGCCCTCCGCCCTCGGCGGTGTCATCAGCGTCAAACCGACGGCCACCTTCGAGGAGGTCATCACGCTGATGGTGCTCCACGACTTCTCCCAACTGCCCGTCCTCGCCGGTCCGCACAACCTGCGGGGATCGGTCTCGTGGAAATCCATAGCCCGCGCCCGGCACGCCGACCCCGGCGCCCACCTCTCCCAGGCCATCGTGGACGCGCGGGACGTGCGCTACGACCACGACCTGATCGACGTCCTTCCCACCCTGGCCGAGCACGACTTCGTCCTCGTCAGGGACCAGCGCAACGCCATCGCCGGCATCGTCACCGCCGCCGACGTGGCCCAGGCCTACGGTGATCTGGCCGGGCACTTCCTCCTGATCGGGGAGATGGACCGCAGGCTGCGGCAGGTCATCGCGGGGGCCTTCACCCTGCCCGAGGTCACGAAGCTCTGCGACCCGAAGAGCGAGCGCATCGCCTCCTTCGGCGATATGACTGTCGGTGACTACAAACGCGTACTGGAGAACTCCGGGCTGTGGGAGAAGCTCGGGTGGCCGCTCGACCGAAAGGTGTTCATCGATCGGCTGGACGAGATCCGCAGGATCCGCAACAACGTCATGCACTTCAACAGCAGCGATCCCCTGCCGAAGGCCGACGTGGACAAGATCCGCAACCTCAACAAGTTGCTGCGGGAGTACGGGGAGTAGGTACGGGACCGCTCCCCGCGGTTCCGTCTCCGACCACCGTCGCCGCATACAGAGGCATACACGAAACACACCGTCACCCACGACGCCTCGCTGTGCGCACGTCGGACCTGGGACCACCAGGGTGAGTCCGGCAGCGTAAGGGCCATGAACAGCAAACCCTCCCCCATCGCTGAAGCGCACACCGTGAACCGCGAGTTCGTCATGCGCTTCAGCCCCACCCCGCGAGGTGCCCGCCTCGCACGCCGTCTGGTCGCGGACCGGCTCGACGCGTGGGGCCACCCCCACACCTCCACCACCAACGAGACGCTGTCCCTCATCACGGCCGAGCTGACCGCCAACGCCGTACGCCACGGCCACGTGCCCGGAAGGGACTTCGAGGTGCGCCTCACCGGCACCGATGGGGAGCTACGCGTAGAAGTGTCCGACACCCGAACGGAACGCGTACCGCTACCGCTACCGCTCCTCGACGAACCGCCCACCGACGCCGAGTCCGGCCGGGGTCTGATGCTGGTCGCGGCGCTGGCCGACGAGTGGGGTACCACGCCGCGCGTGAACGCCCCCGGGAAGACGGTGTGGGCGGTGCTGGGGCTTCTCTGACAGCAGGGTCGTAATTGACACCCGCTTATATGGCTGCCGCGTTTCCACGGCCGCTGTGCTTCCTTCGTTTTCTTTTTCTTTCAGGGTGAAACCAGTGAGGAAAGCCCGAAAGGGCGCCAATCGGCCACGATTCGGCGAGGGGGCAGGGCCGGCACGGCCCCTTCCGGCGGGAGCGGTCCGCCGGTGTACCCGTCCCGTCACACGCTGTCCGACCTGCCCTATACGGTTGATCCGCATCACACGGGGCGACCGCTGCCACGCGAGCGTCCCGGGATCCACGGACGAAGGGGAGCGTCGTGAAACCCACGCTGGCCGCCGCGCAACTGCGGGGCAGTCTGACGCAGTACCTCACGACGACCTACGCGCTGGCCGACGACGACACCCGGCGAGCCCTGGAACGGTTCCTGGGGGACCCCGGGTCGGGGATCTTCCGGGGGCCGTATCTGCGGATCAGGACGCCGTTCCAGAAGGCGGACGACGGGTGGGAGCGGTATCTGGAGTGGCGGCCCGGGTTCACGCCGTGGCGGCACCAGGCCAAGGCGTGGCAGCGGCTCAGCACACTGGGCGGCAGGGAGGCCGAGCCGACGCTCGTGACGACCGGCACGGGCTCCGGCACGGGCTCCGGCAAGACGGAGTCGTTCCTGGTGCCGGTGCTCGACCACTGCCGACGGCAGAAGGCTCTCGGGCGGCGCGGGGTGAAGGCCGTCCTGCTGTATCCGATGAGCGCGCTCGCCACCGACCAGGCGGGCCGCGTCAGCGACTACCTGACCGCGCCCGACCTCGCCCAGGTGACCGCGGGGCTGTACATCGGCGACCGGCCGGACACCGACTTCCGGCGGGTCATGACACGGCGCGAGGAGATGCGTGGCGCCCCGCCGGACGTGCTGATCACCAACTACAAGATGCTGGACCTGCTGCTTCAGCGCGGTGAGGACAGGTCCCTGTGGGAGGGCGCGGACGTCACGTACGTGGTGCTGGACGAGTTCCACACCTACGACGGCGCGCAGGGCACCGACGTGGCCATGCTGCTGCGCCGGCTGGCGACGGCGGTCGGCGCCGCACGGCCGGACCGGCCGCTCGGGCGGATCTGTCCCGTGGCGACCTCCGCGACACTCGGGGCGATGGGAGTCCCCCTGCTCATGGGGGTCCCCCCGCTCGAGCGAAGCCGAGCGTGGGGGGGAGGAGCCGAGAGCTTGGGGGAGGGCAGGCGTGCCGGCCGGGGGCATCCTGGACGTGGCGGCGCAGGTGTTCGGCATGCCGTTCGCGGCCGACGCGGTCATCGGCGAGGAGCGGATGACCGCCGAGGAGTTCACCGGCGAGGTCGACTACACGCTCCCCGAACCGCCCACCCCGCAGGAGGTCATCGCGGCGTCGGGCGGTATCGGGGTGGAGGCGAAACCGGATCTGCTGGACCTGGACGGGCGTCGGCCCCGGCCGGGTGGCGTGCCACTGGGCGGGGCGCCCGGTTACCGGCCGGCTCCGCGGCGTCGTCCGACCGACCGAGGGAGTCCGAGGGGGCCAGAGGGAGTCCGAGGGGGCCGGGCGCCGGTTCGCGGTCTCCTTCGGTACTGTGCCGCGTCCTCCTTGAGCGGCTGTGCCCGCCGGTGCGGTCTTCACCCGACCGGACCGTTTCGTGGTGCCGCACCCGTCGGTGGAACGCAGTGTCGTCGTGCAGTCATTCCCCTCGAGAAAGAGTGGTTATGGAGCACATACGGCGCGCCGCCCGGCGGGCACTTCCCTTGGCCGTCCTCCTACCCGCCGCGGCGCTGGCAGTCGCCGGCCCGTCCACGGCCTCCGAGAGCGGCGGTGGGGCCGGGGCCCATGAGGGCGCCAAGCCGACCGTCGTCCTGGTGCACGGCGCCTGGGCGGACGCCTCGGGCTGGAACGAGGTCGTCCGGAGCCTCCAGGCCGAGGGCTATCCGGTGGTCGCCCCCGCGAACCCGCTGCGCAGCCTCTCCGGCGACTCCGCCTACCTCGCCGCCCTGCTCAAGACGATCAAGGGCCCCCTCGTTCTCGTCGGTCACTCCTACGGCGGTTCGGTGATCACCGACGCGGCGGCCGGCAACCCGAACGTCACGTCCCTCGTGTACGTCGCGGGGTTCGCCCCGGACAAGGGCGAGACGGCTCTGCAGCTGGTCGCCAAGCACCCCGGCAGTCATCTGACGGACGACCCCCGGGCCCTCGTCCCCACCGCACTGGACGCCGTGCCGCTCGGTGGCGGCCCCGACGATGTCGACCTGTACATCAAGCCGGACAAATTCAGCGACGTCTTCCTGAGCAACCGGCTCGACGCGGCTCGGGCGAACGCCCTGGCCGCCTCACAGCGGCCCGCGAACGTGGCCACGAACACCCAGCCGAGCGAGGGGGCCGCCTGGAAGACGATCCCCTCGTGGTACCTCGTGGCCACCGACGACCGCACGATCGGTACCGAGAACCTGCGCTTCATGGCGAAGCGGGCGGGCTCGACCACCGTCGAGGTCGACGCCCCGCACGCCGTCATGGAGACCAATCCGGGCGACATCACCGACCTGATCCTGCAGGCCGCGCACGGCGCGCGTCCCGGTCTCGCCGAGACCGGCGCGGGTGAGCGGGCCGCGGTCCTCGGTGGCGCGGCGGTCCTCGCGGTGGCCGGGGGCACGGCCCTGGTCGTGCGGTCCCGCCGCGCCTGAGGCGGCCGCCGAAGATCTCCCCGGAGTTCACGGAGGACGAGGAGGCGTCGGCGTCCATGCTTCTCCGGCCGGTGTCCTGCTCCCGTCCGCCGGGCGTCGCGATGCCCGGCGGACGTGCTGATGGCCTGCCCGCGGTCAGCGGGCAGGCCATCAGTACGTTCTCGGGCGGGCTGTCGGCCCGTGTCTCACGCCTCCGGCGCGAGCAGCGGCATGCCGAGGCGGTCGGCGAGTTCGTCCACCGTGGTGCCGAAGGTCTGGGCGACCCTGAGGCCCTGGGGGGTGATGTCGAACACCGCCTGGTCCGTGTAGACGCGGTCGACGCAGCGCAGTCCGGTGAGCGGGTAGGTGCATTCGGGCACCAGCTTGGGGGCGCCGGTCTTGGTGAAGAGGGTCATCATGACGAAGACCTTCTTGGCGCCGATCGCCAGGTCCATGGCCCCGCCGACGGCGGGGATGGCGTCGGGTGCTCCCGTGCTCCAGTTGGCGAGGTCGCCGGTGGCGGAGACCTGGAAGGCGCCCATGACGCAGATGTCCAGATGGCCGCCGCGCATCATCGCGAACGAGTCGGCGTGGTGGAAGTAGGCGGCTCCGGGCAGTTCGGTCACCGGGACCTTGCCCGCGTTGGTCAGGTCGGGGTCGACCTCGCCCTCCTTCGCGGCGGGCCCCATGTTGAGCATGCCGTTCTCGGTGTGGAGGACCACCCCGGAGTCGGCGGGCAGGTGGTCGGCGACGAGGGTCGGCTGCCCGATGCCCAGGTTGACGACGGCGCCCTGGGGGATGTCGCGTGCCACGACGGCTGCCATGGCCTGCTTGCTCAGCGGGCCCTGGCCGTTCGTCGCACCTCGGTCGTTCGTCGCGTCTCGGTCGTTCGTCACTCGGCTGGTCGCGTTCATGCGGGGTCGGCCTCCTTCACCACACGGTCGACGTAGATGCCGGGGGTCACCACGGTCTCGGGATCGATGTCGCCGGTCTCGACGATCTCGCGGACCTGTGCGATCACCGTGGTCGCGGCGGTGGCCATGACCGGTCCGAAGTTGCGGGCGGTCTTGCGGTAGACGAGGTTGCCCATGCGGTCGGCGCGGTGGGCGCCGATCAACGCGACGTCGCCCTTGATCGGGTACTCCAGCACGTAGGTGCGGCCGTCGATCTCGCGGGTCTCCTTGCCCTCGGTGAGGAGCGTGCCGACTCCGGTGGGGCAGAAGAAGGCGCCGATGCCGGCCCCGGCCGCCCTCATGCGTTCCGCGAGGTTGCCCTGGGGGACCACCTCGAGTTCGATCCGGCCCTCCCGGTAGAGGCCGTCGAACACCCAGGAGTCCGCCTGGCGCGGGAAGGAGCAGATCACCTTGCGGACCCGGCCCTTGGCCAGCAGTGCGGCGAGTCCGGTGTCGCCGTTGCCGGCGTTGTTGGACACGACGGTGAGGTCCTTGGCGCCCTGGCGTATGAGGGCGTCGATCAGGTCGACCGGCATGCCGGCCATTCCGAACCCTCCGACGAGCACGGTCGAGCCGTCCTCGATCCCGGCCACCGCCTCGTCGGCGTGGTCGCACAGCAGGGTGGTCATCGGTTGCCTCCCGAGACGTTCTCCAGGACCACGGCGAGTGCCTGGCCGACTCCGATACAAATGGCGGCGACGCCCCACCGCTGCCCCGATTCCTGGAGCCGGTGGGCGAGGGTGCCCAGGAGCCTGCCGCCGGAGGCGCCCAAGGGGTGGCCGAGCGCGATCGCGCCGCCCTTGGCGTTGACGATCTCCGGGTCGACGTCCCAGGCGTCCACGCAGGCCAGCGACTGGACGGCGAAGGCCTCGTTGAGTTCGACGGCGGAGATGTCGGACCAGGTGATCCCGGCGCCCTTCAGTGCCCGGTTGGCCGCTTCCACAGGGGCGTAGCCGAACATCTGCGGGTCCAGCGCGGACACGCCCCGGCCGGCGACGCGGGCGACGGGGTCGGTGCCGATGCGTGCGGCGGCCTCACCCGAACCGAGGAGCACCGCGGAGGCGCCGTCGCTCAGCGGGGAGGCGTTGCCGGCGGTGATGACGCCGTCGGGGCGGAAGACGGGCTTGAGCCCGGCGAGCTTCTCGGCGGTCGAACCGGGGCGGATCCCCTCGTCCCGGGCGACGGTCGTGCCCTTGCGGTCCGCGACGACGGGCACCACCAGGTCGTCGTAGAAGCCGGCGTTCCAGGCGTCGTCGGCGAGGTTGTGGGAGCGTGCGGCGAACGCGTCCTGCCGTTCGCGGGCGATGGTGAAGCGCTCGCCCAGCTGCTCGTTCGCCTCCCCCAGGGAGACGGTCCACTCCTTCGGCATGCGCTGGTTGACCAGCCGCCACCCGAGGGTGGTGGACACGGCGGTCACGTCCGCGGCGGGGAACGCGCGCGAGGGCTTGGGCAGGACCCAGGGCGCCCTGGTCATCGACTCGACGCCGCCGGTGAGCACGATGTCCGCGTCGCCGGTCTCGATGGCGCGGGAGGCGATGATGGCGGCGTCCAGGGAGGACCCGCACAGCCGGTTGACGGTCGTGGCGGGGACCGAGGTGGGCAGTCCCGCGAGGAGGACGGCCATCCTGCCGACGTTGCGGTTGTCCTCGCCCGCGCCGTTGGCGTTGCCCCAGACGACGTCGTCGATCTCCGCCGGATCGAGCCCGGGGGTCTTGGCCAGGGTCCCGGTGACAGCCACCGCGGCGAGGTCGTCGGGCCTGACCTCGGCGAGGGCGCCCGAGAACTTGCCGAAGGGCGTTCGTGCTGCTGCGTAAAGGTAACTGTCGCTCACGCCTCCACCGTACGAGCGCCCGCTTCATCATGTCCAAGACCTAGTCGGCATCGATTCATAAGCAGGACTTATAAAATGGGGTCCATGGAACTCCGTCAGCTCCGGTACTTCCTCGCCCTGGCCGAGGAGTGCCACTTCGGGCGCGCGGCCGCCCGCCTGCACGTGGCGCAGCCGGCTCTCTCCCAGCAGATCAAGCAGCTGGAGCGGGAGCTGGGTGTCTCTCTGTTCAACCGGTCCACCCGGCGCGTCGAGCCGACCGAGGCCGGCCGTCACCTCACCGACTACGCGCGCGCCCTCGTCACGGAGGAGGAACGCGCGCGGACCCACATGCGGGAGCTGGCCACCGGTCACGCGGGCCGGGTCTCCGTCGGCTTCATCGGCACGGCCACCTACGACGTCCTGCCACGGATCGCCCGCACCGTACGCGCGAAGCTGCCCAAGGTCACCCTGGACCTGCGGGGTGAGATCCTCACCCCCCGGCTCGTCGAGGGCCTGCTCGCGGGTGTGTTCGACCTCGCCGTCCTGCGGGGCGCGGCACCGGAGGAGAGCGTGCGCGTCACGCCGTTGCGGTCCGAGCCGCTGGTGGCCGTACTGCCGTCCCACCACCGGCTGGCGGGCCTCCCGAGCGTCCCACTGGAGGCCCTGGCCGACGAGCCGTTCGTCATCCATCCCTCGCAGTCCCGGTCCTCGATGCACGACCGCGTCCTCTCCGCCTGCCGGCGGGCCGGTTTCCGGCCCGACCCGCTCCTCGAGGTCGGCGAGACGGCCACTCTGGTCGTCCTCGTCGCGGCGGGACACGGCGTGGCCCTCGTACCGCAGTCGGTGCAGAGCCTGAGCCTCGAGGGCGTGACCTACGTCCCGCTCACCGCCCCCGAGTCGGTCGAGCTGCTACTGGCCCGGCGCACGCACCGCGTCTCGGCCGCGGTCGAGCAGGTCGCCTCGGTGATCGAGGACTGCGTCCGCGGCTGAGACTGCGGCTGAGACTGCGGCTGCGGCTGCGGCTGCGGCTGCGGCTGCGGCTGCGGCTCACGGTCGGCAGGAGCCGGCCCCCTCCCCCGGAAGCGCTGCCCGGGAGGGTCACGCGGGGCGCCTCGCATCACGGCGCGCGCCGCCCCGAACGGCCCGGCCGGTCCGCGTCACCCGACGCCCTGCACGCGGCCGCCCAGAACACCTCGTACAGCCGCCCGACGTCCTACGCGCAGCCACCGGACGCCCTGCGCGACACGAGCCCGCTCCCGTCCCGTTGCCCTCGGCGGCCACCGCACCGACCGCGGCCGCACTGTCCATGCTCGGCGGGCACCGGACGCCGCACCCGACCGGACCGAAGCGGCCCCGAGCGAGTACCGTTGACCCGTTCGTAAGGAATGCGCAGAATGTACAGGTTGAAGATTGCTTGATCCTGATATCCCGAATACCCCGTCTCCCGCGGAGCGGGTTCGACGGGCGGACGACCCGATGGACAGGAAGCGCACCGGGACGGCCTGGACATCGCCGCGGAGGAGGCGAACGAAGCAGTGACCTCAGATTCCCGTCGCCCTCCCGGCACCTCGTCCCGCGGCTTCAGGGGCCTCACCGCGCGCAGGGGAGCCGCCCGGCAGCGGGACCGGCCGGAGGAGCAGTCGGAGGAGCAGCGGAACCGGCCGGAGGACCGGCCGCGAAACCGGCGTGGCCGCGGTTCCCGGCCGGCGCGGCCCCCGGGGCGGCTGCGGTCCCTGCTCCGGGTGCGGAGCGTGGCCGGCCAGGTGTTCGTGCTGCAGCTCCTGATCGTGGCCCTGATCATCACCGCCGCACTGGTCACTCTCGTACTCCAGGCCCGGAGCAACAGCACCCATGAGGCCGAGGCCCGGTCCCGGGCCGTCGCCACGACGTTCGCGTACTCCCCGCAGACCCTGACGGCGATGACCGGGCCCAACCCGTCCAAGGTGCTGCAGCCGATCACCGAGCGGATCGTGCGGGCGACCGACGTGGATCTCATCGTCGCGTACTCGCCGAACGGGGTCCGCTACACGCACCCCGACCCCTCCCAGATCGGGAAGGCCGTCATCAGCCCGCTCAGGCCGCCGACCTCCCCCCGGACACAGCAGATCGACACCTCCAAGGGCCGTGCGGTGGTCTCGTACGTCCCCGTCACCGAGCCCGACGGGACGATCGTCGGCTCGGTGGGAGTCGGGATCACGGTCCACAAGGTGGCCGGCATGGCGGCCGACCAGCTGCCGGTGCTCCTGGCGACCACGGGCGGGGCGCTGGCCGTGTGCGCGGGCGGCACCGCCCTGGTGAGCCGGCGGCTGCTGCGCCAGACCCACGGTCTCGGCCCGGTGGAGATGACACGGATGTACGACCACCACGACGCGGTGCTGCACGCGGTGCGGGAGGGGGTGCTGATCGTGGGGGACGACGGGCAGTTGGTGCTGGCCAACGACGAGGCGCGGCGACTGCTGGACCTGCCGCCGGACGCGGAGCGGCAGCAGGTCACCGCCCTGGGTCTGAGCCCGGACATCGTCGAACTGATGACCTCGGAGCGGACGGCCACCGACGAGGTGCTCCTCTCGGCAGACCGGTTGCTGGCGGTCAACAAGCGACGCACAGCTCCCGACGACGGGGCCACCGGGAGCGTGGTGACGCTCAGGGACACCACGGAGCTGCGGGCTCTGTCCGGGCGCGCCGAAGCCTCACGGGAGCGCCTGAGCCTTCTCTACGACGCAGGGGCACGGATCGGCTCCTCCCTGGACGTGGAGCGCACCGCACACGAACTGGCCGAAGTGGCGGTTCCGCGCTTCGCCGACCTGGTCACCGTCGACCTGGCCGAGGAGGTGCTGCGCGGCGAGGAGCCGACCGGGCGGAGCACCGTCATGCGGCGGGCCGGCGTGAGCGCCGTCCACACCGGCCTGCCGCTGATGGCGGTGGGCGAAACCGTTCGCTTCCCCGACGCCACGCCACAGGCACGGTGCGTGAAGAGCGGCCGCGCGGTGCTGGAGGCGGATCTGAGCACCACCGAGGGATGGCGGACCCTGGCCCCCGACCGCGCGGAGGAGCTCCTGGGCCAGGGTTTCCATTCCCTGATCGCGGTACCGCTGCGGGCTCGCGGCACGGTGCTGGGCTCGGTGGACTTCTGGCGCTCGGAGCGAGCGGAACCGTACGACGAGAGCGATGTGCTGTTCGCGGAGGAGCTGTCCGCCTGGGCCGCCGTGGCACTGGACAACGCCCGCCGCTACACCCGCGAGCACGCGTTGGCGGTCACCCTGCAACGCAGTCTGCTGCCCCGCGACCTGCCGGACCTGAGCGCGCTGGAGGCGGCCCACCGCTATCTGCCGGCTCAGGCCGGGGTGGGCGGGGACTGGTTCGACGTCATCGAGCTGTCCGGCGCCCGGGTGGCACTGGTGGTCGGGGACGTGGTGGGGCACGGTCTGCACGCGGCGGCCACCATGGGGCGGCTGCGTACCGCGGTGCACAACTTCGCCACCCTCGACCTCCCGCCGGACGAGCTGCTGGCCCGGGTGGACGACCTGGTGGCCCGGCTCGACCGGGAACGGGCCGACCAGGGAGACGACGAGGGGCTCATCGGAGCCACCTGCCTGTACGTCGTCTACGATCCGGCCGTCGGCAGGTGCAGCGTGGCCCGGGCCGGCCACCCGCCGCCCGCGCTCGTCCGTCCGGACGGCACCGTGTCCTTCCCCGACCTGCCCGCCGGTCCGCTGCTGGGCCTGGGCAGCCTGCCCTTCGAGACCACGGAATTCGAGGTGCCCGAGGGAAGCCAGCTGGTCCTCTACACCGACGGGCTCATCGAGACCCGCGACCGGGACATCGACGTCGGTCTGGAGATCCTGCGTGGCGCGCTGTCCCACCCCGGCCGGACTCCCGAGCAGACCTGCGACGCGGTGCTCGACGCCCTCCTGCCGAACGGCGGGAACGACGACATCGCCCTGTTGGTCGCTCGCACCCGGGTGCTCGACCCCGAGCAGGTCGCCGGCTGGGACGTGCCCCCCGAAGCCGCCGCCGTGTCCGGCGTCCGCGCCGACGTCACCCGCCAGCTGGCGGCATGGGACCTGACGGACGCGGGCTTCACGACCGAGCTCATCCTCAGTGAACTGGTCACCAACGCCATCCGGCACGGCACCGTCCCCATCCACGTCCGTCTGCTGCGGGACCGCCGCCTGATCTGCGAGGTCTCCGACGGCAGCAGCACCTCACCCCATCTGCGCCAGGCGGCGGACACGGACGAAGGCGGCCGCGGCCTGTTCCTCGTCGCCCGCTACGCCGAACGCTGGGGCACCCGGTACACGCCCACCGGAAAGGTCATCTGGACCGAGCAGCTGCTGGACGGAGCACAGAGCGAACCCGACGGCGCCATGAGCGGCGACGACATCCTCGACCTGTGGTCCGACGCGACCCTCTGACCTCTGCACGGCCTGTTCACCGCCGGTTCCGTGCTCGCTGCGTCGCGCCACCGCGCCCCGCGCCCCGCGGTCGCAACCTTTCCAGGACGGGCGGTGGTCTTACCGGGCGTCGCGTGCGGAGGCCGGTAAGACCACCGCCCGGACGACGCGAACCGGTGACGACGACGGGAAGGGCACAGCCCATGGAACTCGACCCCGACCTCTGCCTGGATGTCCCCCGAGGGCTTCGACGACTCGGATGCCGAGACCCAGGTCCACCCGATGGCGCGCAAACTGTTCCCCGCCACGACCGCCGCAGGGGCGTTCGGCAAGGCCCAGGAATGGGTGCGGGAGCACAACGTGCGCCTGGTGGACGTCTCCTGGGACTACTTCCACGGCGAGGACGAGCCCCACACCCTGGGCGTCTACTTCACGTTCGAGCTCGACCCCGAGGACGACTGACGACGGCAGTGCCGGCCGGAGTGACCACCGCGGCATCGTCAACGCTTCGGGCATCAGCGTCCTCACCGGCCCTGCGAGGGACCGAGTGGTACACCGGCACCGCAGTCCCGCGCAGCGGCAGGGCAGGTCATCCAGCGTCCTGGAGGTTCGTGATGAACCGCCCTCGGCTCGCCCCTGAGTGGACCGGCTTCCGGCCGCTCACAGCCCAGGCCCGGGCGGTCAGCGCAATGGAACCGTCCGGCCTCCTGGGGACGGCGGCACCGGCATGACCGCGGCCCGCAACTCCGCGATCACCTCGACGTCCGCTGCCACCACAGAACGCAGCAGCCGGCCCGCGGCGTGCGCCGACCTGCTCCCTGCAGGCACCACCACGTCCGATCGCGTCCCACTCCCCATCACCCCATCACCCCGGCATCCACGGCATCCACGGCATCCACGGCCGGAGTATCTCGGTTCGTCTGCTCTGAACAGCCGGACAAGCAGCTCAACCCGACCCGTCCCATCCCGCCGCGACCTCGATCGCGCACCATCTCGTAAGGGCGTGCAGAGAAACAACTTGTGGGTTTCTGGACTTGATGTCGCAGGTCAGCGCGCCGCCCACCCGCATGTTGTTCTCCGGCAGACCCTAAGGGATCTGAAGGCGGCGTCGCGGGACGGGGCCGGTCGTGCTGCCCGGCGGGCATGAGATCGAGTGACGGTGCATCGGGCCTTGCAGGGGGCGGTCTGCTGCTCGTGCGGGCGGTTTTCCGTGACCGCCCGGTGGGACGGCGGCCTCGACGCGTGCGATGCCGGGACACGCGTCCATGCCCGGGAGGACACACCGCCCCGAAGCCGTGAGCACTTTGGCCACCACTGTCCCGATGCCGCTCGTTTGAGCGCTCACGTGACACATGCCCGCCGACTGCTCACGCTTTTCCGCAAGGCCTCCGTCTCCGGCCCCGCAGCGCAGGTATCGCGGAGATCCCCACACCACCCGGCGAGGCACCATCCTCAATCCGGTACAGCTGCTCCCCGCACCCGTGGGGATGGTTCCGGTTCCGACGGCCGCTGTGGGCACACCTGCCACTACCGGACACGGCCACCGAAGCCGGCGGCCCCGGAGTCGACCACGTGCGTCGCGGCTGGAGCGTGTGTTCATCGGTCCCGCGTTTCGTCAGCGCGGCCCTCGGATGCCGTCGATGATGCGGGTCCAGTTGTCGCCGCCGTGTCCGTCCTCGATCGCGCGCCGATAGTGGGCCTGCACGGCCAGCGGGAGCGCGAGGTCGAGACCGAGTGACGTGCTGGTCTCGACGATGTGGTCGGACGTCGCACCCATCATGATGACCGTGCTGAGGTCGCCGGGATACTCTCCGGCATCGAGCGCGGCGCCGGGGTTCTCTTCCCCGGCCCTCAGGATGCCGCCGATCGAGTCCGCGAAGGAGAGCAACTCCGGCAGCGCTTCCTGGGCCTTGACTCCTGCGGTGCCCAGCATCGCGGTGGCGTGCATCAGTCCGGACAGGGTGGTCAGAAACAGCGCGAGCTGGGCTTGGTACATCATCTGGGCGAGACCCGGGTCCCCGCCCAGGTGCTTTGGTGTCCCGAGCAGTGTCAACGTCGGCAAGTGGCTCTGCATCGCCTCGTCGGGGCCGCTGTAGTAGACATGGGCGGCCTCCGTGCCGACCATCGGCGCGGGGACCATGACACCTCCGGTGAGGAAGGTGGCGCCGTGGCCCGCTGCCCAGGTCGCTGCCTCGCGTGAGCGGTCGGGAGTGTCAGAGCTCAGGTTGACCAGCGTCCGGCCGCCGAGCGATGCGGTGGCACTGTCGAGGATGTCGTACATCGCCTGGTAGTCGGTGAGGCTGAGGATCACGAGGTCACTCGCTTCGACCGCCTCGCCGGGTGTCGCCGCGAGCGTCGCTCCGTCGGTGACGACGCCGTCGGCCCGACCGGCGGTGCGGTTCCACACGGTGACCGGGTGGCCGGCGGTGAGAAGGGCGCGGGTCATCGCCTGGCCCATCGGGCCAAGCCCGATCACGGTGACAGCGCTGTTTCGCCTGATTCGGTTCTGTTGTTCGTTCACCCCTCCATCCTCGGAGGGTGCCACTACGCTCGGAAGTACCCACTATTTTCTGCGGTACTTACCTTTTAGTAAGGGGATCAGTGATGGCCAAGGCGCCGAGACGCGGGCCTTACATCTGCGGCATCGACGCTGCGCTCGACGTGGTGAGCGGCAAGTGGAAGGGACTGATCCTCTGGGAACTTGACGCCCGTCGCGTACGCCGCTTCGCCGAGCTCCATCGCGGTCTGCCGGGAGTGAGCGAGAAGATGCTGACGCAGCACCTGCGCGAGATGGAGACGGACGGCCTCGTGCACCGGGAGGTCTATGCCGAGGTGCCGCCGCGGGTGGAGTACTCACTGACCGAGCACGGACGCACGCTCAATCAAGCGCTCGGGCCGCTCGGCGCCTGGGGCGCCGAGCGGGTGCGCCGCGAAGGCTCCGAAACAGTCGACGTAGCCGGGACCTCACACGGCTAGCATCCCGGCCACCGATCCGTGCGTGCGCGCCCCCTGAGGGCTCAACGCTCGGGGCACCGCGAGATCGATGACAGTGCCTGTGCGGGCGATGCCGACAGGACCGAGGTAGTTGCAGCGCACGTGGATGCGAAGGCCCGTCCCGCAACCCGGTGAACCTTCCGGCTGCCGGACGGTCCCGTGCTCAACGTTCGGTGTGCACAGGGCCGTTATCGACCTCCGCCGGGTAGGTCAGGCGCCCGGCTCGCCGGTCCTCACGGCAGTGACGAAGGAGGTCCAGCCCTCCGCCGCAAAGATAAGTACCGGACCTTTCAACATCTTACTGTCGCGCACGGGAACGACGGGAAGCACGTCGTCGGAAACCTCAAGGCAGGCGCCGCCCTATGGATTGCCGTGGCCGACCGGTCACGGCGTATCAGCCGTCGTCTCTCCTCCGCCTCAGCCGCGGCTGTCAGAGGGGCGCAGTACGGTCCTGCCATGGCAGCCAGAATCGATCTGACCCTTGATTGCGCAGACGCGAAGCTCCTTGCCGAGTTCTGGAAGACGGCCCTGGGATATGCGGACGAGCCGCCGCCCGCTCCCTTCAGAACCCGCGAGGAGTGGCTCGCGCAGTTCGACCTTCCGGAAGACGAATCCGCGGACGACGGCGCGTGGCTCTGCGATCCTGACGGCGTCGGGCCCCGGCTCTGCATCCTCAAGGTCCCTGAGCCGAAAGCCGCGAAGAACCGACTCCATATCGACGTCCGGGTGCCGGGACACGGCAGTCACGATGAGCGGTGGGCGAGGATCAGGGCGGAGTCCGAGCGGCTGGTGAAGGCGGGCGGGAACGTCCTGGAGGAATGTGCCGAGCACCATGTCGTGATGGCCGACCCGGAGGGCAATGAGTTCTGCATTGCCACGGCCTCGGCTTGAGGTTGACCGGCGCAGGATCCCCGCCCCATGACCGACACCACCGCCCGCGTCCGCGAACTCCACCTCTGACGCCAGCACTTCGGCCTCGTCACAGCAGGTGATAAGACCATTGAGGTGCGGGGGTCGGGGTCCTGCTCGACGGCTGGTGGCGGGGTGGCGTGCCGGCTTGGACCAGGGATCGTGCCAGGTCGGTGCTGTGCGGAAGGGTGTCGAGCGAGAGCGGCTGCGTGGCGACGGCGCCCTCGTGCAGCACGAGGAGCCGGGTGGCGAGGGTGGCCGGGCCCGAGCAGCCCGCCGCGGTGGCGAGTTCCTCGAACAGGTTCAGCAGCCAGAGCTTCTGAGCCGCGGCGATGCGGTGCGCGGGATGCGAGGGGTCGGGAAGTTCGGCCAGTGCGTTGATGAACGCACATCCACGGGCGTTGGTCTCGCTCCAGGTCCGCAGTGCGTCGAAGGGCGCGGTGACGGCCTCGACGGGGTCGTCGCAGGCGTCGACGGCGGCGCGGACCAGTGACCGCCAGCGCTGGTCACGTTCCGCGAGGTAGGTCGCCACGAGGCGGTCCTTCGACCCGAACTGGTTGTACAGAGTCCGCTTGGTGACGCCTGAGTGCTCAGCGATCAGGTCCACGCCGACCGCTGTGATTCCGCGGTGGTAGAACAGCTCCTCGGCGGCCGCCACGATGCGGCGTCCGGCCGGCGTCATGGGCCGTGTTTGCTCCACAAGGCACCCTTCCGCTGAGCGGTGTACGGTGATTGATGTTCACAGATCAGTATACCCGCGAGGAGGTCCTGGCGATGGGCGTGCCCGAGTCCATGCGCGCGGTGCGCATCACGGGACACGGAGGGCCGGAGGTTCTTGAGCTGACGGAAGTGGCCGTGCCTGCCCCTCAGGCGGGAGAGGTGCTGGTCCGGGTCGGCGCGGTGGCGCTGAACAACACCGACCTGTGGACCCGGGAGGGCGCCTACGGCCGCCCGGGAGACCCGAAGGCGCTGTCGGGCTGGCGTGGCCCGATCGACTTCCCGCGCATTCAGGGCGCCGACGTGGCCGGCCGGGTCGTGGCGGTCGGTGCCGACGTGGACGGGAGCCTCGTCGGGCGCCGAGTGGTCGTCGACCCGGCGATCTACGACACCGAAGGGCCGGATGCGAACCCGGTGGGCCTGATGGGGAGCGAGCGCGACGGTGGTTACGCCGAGTACGTGACCGCGTCGGCGGAGCGTGTACACGACGTGACGGAATCCCCGCTCACGGACGATCAGCTCGCGACACTGCCGACTGCCTACGGCACGGCACTGGGCATGATCGAGCGGGGTCGGCTGCGGGAGGGGGAGACCGTCCTGGTCTCGGGGGCGTCCGGCGGCGTCGGCCTCGCGCTGGTGCAGATCGCCCGTGCACGCGGCGCAAGGGTGCTCGCCGTCAGCAGCGGATCCAAGACCGATGCGGTGCGCGAGGCAGGCGCGCACGAAGTCGTCGACCGCGCAGGAAACGTCGCGGAGCAGATCCGCGTTGCCGCCCCGGAGGGCATCGACGTCGCACTCGACGTCGTGGCCGGCGAACTGGTGGGTGAAGGGCTGCCGCTGCTGCGCGAAGGAGGCCGGTGGGTCATCGCCGGCGCACTCGGCGGGTACGACGTGACCTTTGACGTGCGCCGTCTCTACCTGCACAACGCGCAGGTCATCGGCTCCTCGATGCACACGCCCACGCACTTCGGTCTCCTTGTGGACCTGGCTCGCCAGGCCGAGGTCCAGCCCGTTGTCGCCGCGACCTTCCCACTGGACCAGGCCGCTCAGGCGCAGGAGGAACTCGCCCGCAGGAGGCACGTGGGAAAGATCGTCATGCACCCCTGAGTTCCATCCGACGGATCACGGTCGGAGGCGTCGGCGTACTCGCTCATGTGCAGAGCAAGCAGCCGCTTGACGGGCACGCGCCGCTACTCCGCCGTGACCGGCCGGGGCACCACCGTGTCCCAGTGGACCGTGCGGTCGCACCAGCGGTCGAGGAGGGTGCGGTCGTGGCCCACGGCGAGGAGGCTGGCGCCGGTTTCGGTGCGGTAGGCCTCGACCACCGCCACCAGCGCGGCCGTGGTCGACGCGTCGAGCATGGCGGTCATCTCGTCGCAGATCAGCCAGCGGGGGCGGAGCACCAACGCGCGGGCAAGGCAGGCGCGTTGGAGCTGGCCGTCGCTGACCTCGTGGGGGCGGCGGGTGAGGAGGTCGGGGGTGAGACCGACGGTGGAGGCCAGTTCGGGGACACGGTCGGGAACGGTGTCGCGGCGGCCGGTGGCGCGCAGGGGTTCGGCGATCAGGTCGGCGAGGGACAGCCGGGGGTCCGCGGAGAGGCGGGGCTGCTGGAAGACGACGCCGAAGGCGGTGCGCAGCGGGCGCGGGGCGCGGTGGCGCCAGTGGCGTACGAGGGTGCCGTCGACGGTGACGGTGCCGGCGTCGGGGCGGTGCAGGAGGGCGGCGACCCTGGCGAGGGTGGATTTGCCGCAGCCGCTGGGGCCGAGCAGGCCGACGGCCTCGCCGGGGGCGACGGTGAGGGTGGCGTCCAGGACGACGGGGGCCGACCGGCGGTCGTAGCCGGCGGTGATGGCGCGCAGCTCAAGCACGGACGTCCTCCAGGGTCTCGACCGGGAGCGGGTGGTGGCAGGCGACCGTCTCCGTCAGGGGTGGGAGGGTCGTGCAGAGAGCGGTGGCGTGGTCGCAGCGGGCGGCGAAGGCGCAGCCTTCGGGGAGTGCGCCCAGTTCGGGGGGCATGCCGGGGATCGGGGTGAAGTCCCGGTCGGGGAGGGCGTTCAGAAGGCCGCGGCTGTAGGGGTGTCGGGGGCCGGGGGTGCCGAAGAAGGTTTTCGCGTCGGCAAGTTCGACGATGCGGCCCGCGTACATGACGGCGACGCGGTCGGCGATGCGTTCGGCTGCCTCCAGGTCGTGGGTGATCATCAGCAAAGCCCGGTCGTCGGCGGTGTCGACGTGGCGTCGCAGTTCGTCGACCGTGTGGTCGACCAGATCGCGGTCGAGGCCGGTGGTGGGTTCGTCGGCGAGGAGGAGGGGTGCGTCGCCGATCAGGGCGAGGGCGGTGGCGGCGCGCTGGGCGAGGCCGCCGGAGAGTTCGTGCGGGTGGCGGTCGAGGTGGTCCGCGGGGAAGGCGGCGCGTGCGGCGGCCTTTTCGGCGGCGGCACGCAGGGCCGCGCGGCCGCGGACGCCGGTGAGGGCGGCGACCGTCTCCTCGGTCTGCGCGCGGATGGTGCGGACGGGGGTGAGGTGGGCGGCCGGGCTCTGCGGGATGAGGCCGATGCGGCGGCCGCGCACGGTGCGGGCGAGGGTGCGTTCGTCGGCGGCGAGCAGGTCGAGGTCGTCGAGCAGGGCGCGGCCGGCGGTCTGCGCGTTGGCGGGGAGCAGGCCGAGGAGGGCGGAGGCGAGGACGGACTTGCCGCAGCCGCTCTCGCCGATCAGGGCGAGGCATTCGCCGGGTACGACGTCGAAGTACGCGTCGGTGACGGCGGCGACGGGGCCCGAGCCGGGCACCAGGAAGCGCACCGACAGTCCGCGGACCGACAGAACGGGAGGTCGCTCGGTCACAGCATCAGCTCCGATCGGCGGCGGGGGTTGATCCGCTCCCGCCAGACTCCGGCGAGTCCGGCGATGGCGAGGGTGGGGATGATCAGGAACAGGCCGGGGAAGAGGGTGGGCCACCACTGCCCGGCGAGCAGTGTGCCGCGGGCGTCCTGGATGAGGGTGCCGAGGCTGGCGGTGTGGGTGGGCAGGCCGAGGCCGAGGAAGGACAGCGCCGATTCGTGCCACATGGCGTGCGGGATCATCAGGACGGCGGCGAGTCCCGCCTGCGGCAGTACGCCGGGCAGCAGGTGCCGTAGCACCACCCGGCGGCGGGAGGCGCCGCCGGAGACGGCCGCGTCGATGTAGGGGCGGGAGCGCAGCGAGAGGATCTCGGCGCGGACGATGCGGGCGGTGGACAGCCAGTGGGTGGCGGCGACCGAGACCACCACGGGCCAGACGCCCGGTCGGAACATGGCGACGATGAAGATGCCGAGCAGCAGGTGCGGGACGGAGGAGATGGTGTCGACCAGACGCATGACGAGGCGGTCGACCCAGCCGCCGAGGGCCCCGGCGGCGGCTCCGACGGCGGTGCCGATCACGGTGGCGGTGAGCGCCGCCACGACGCCGACGAGCAGGGAGACGCGCAGGCCGTAGACGCAGCGCAGCAGCAGGTCGCGGCCGACGTCGTCGGTGCCGAAGGGGTGGGCCCAGCTGGGTGGGAGGAGTTTCGAGGCGAGGTCGACGGCCTGCTGGTCGAGCTGGACCAGCGGGGGGACGAGCAGGACCGCGAGGGCGGTGACGGCGACCAGGGCGGCGGAGACGCGCAGCCGCAGGGTGTGGGTGGAACGGCGGGCGGTGCCGCGCGAGCGCCACTCGGTCCCCGTCGTGGGCACGTTCGCGTCGGCCCTCTCAACGATGGTGTCAGCCATGGGAATCACATCTCACTGAGCTTCACCCTCGGGTCGGTCAGTCCGTACAGGAGGTCCGCGAGGAGGTTTCCGGCGAGGACGGCGGCGGTGGCGAGGGTCGTCAGGGCGGCCAGGAGCGGGAAGTCGACGGCGGTGGCCGCCTCGACGGTGGCGGCCGCGATACCGGGCCAGCTGAAGACGGTCTCCACCAGCAGGGCACCGGTGATGAGCTCGGGCACGCGGGAGCCGATCAGGGTGAGGACGGGCAGGAGTCCGGAGCGCAGGGCGTGCCCGAGGAGCACGGTGCGTTCGCCGAGGCCTCGGGCGCGGGCGCCGCGTACCGGGTCCTCGGCGAGGGCGTCGCCGACGCCCTGGCGGACGTAGAGCGTGAACCAGGGCAGCTGGGAGACGGCGAGGACGCCGGCGGGCAGGATCAGGTGGCCGGTGACCTGTCCGGCGGTGACGTGTTCGCTGCCGGTGTCGGTGAGGCCGCCGGCCGGGAGGACGTCGAGTTGGAGGGCGAAGAGCCAGACGGCGAGCAGGGCGAGCCAGAAGACGGGCGCGGCTTCCAGGGAGTACGAGAGGGAGGTGACCGTGCGGTCGAGGAGGGAGCCGGGGCGGCGGGCGGCGAGCACGCCGAGCAGCGTGCCGAGCAGGACCGCGACGGCGAAGGCGACGGCGCACAGCAGCGTGGACCACATGATCCGCTCACCGATCGCGTCGGCGACCGGTTGGCGCAGCACGCTGGACTGGCCGAGGTCGCCGGTGACGGCGGAGGTCAGCCACTCCCACCACTGGACGGCGAAGGGGCGGTCCACGCCGAGGTTGTCCCGGAGCCGGTCCAGGGTCTCCTGGTCGGCGCCGAGCGCGGCGGTGCCGGCGTACGCCTTGACGGGGTCGAAGGGGGAGGCGGCGGCGATGGCGAACACGCCGAAGGTGACGACGAGCAGGACGGGCACGGCGAGCAGGGCCCGCCGTGCCACGAGGCGGGCCATCGCCGCCCAGGGCAGGGGGGTCACTTCTTGGGCTGCCAGTCCTCGGCGTTCCACCAGGGGCCGCTGGCGAAGCCGTGCTCGTGCGGTTCGACCTGGGTGGTGAGGCCCTCCCAGCGGTCGGCGAGGACGTAGAGGTGATCGATGTGGGTGAGGAAGGTGTAGCCGGGGTTCTTGACGAGCTCGCGCTGGAGGTCGTCGTAGGCGGCCTTGCGGTCCTCGGGGTCCTGGCTGCGGCGGCCGGTGTCGAGGGCCTTGTCGACGGCGGGGTTGTCGTAGCGGGCCATGTTGTTGAAGCCGTCGCCGGCGAGGGAGGAGTGCAGCAGGGTGTAGAGGCCGAAGTCGGGGTCGCCGGTGCTGCCGAAGCCGGCGAGGACGGCGTCCTCGCCCATCCGGGGTTCGATGACCTCCCAGGTGGCGCCCTCGACCTTGACGTCGATGCCGGCCTTCTTGGCGTCGGAGGCGTAGGCGAGGGCGTGGTCCTGGCGGACCTTGTCGCCGGAGGGGTAGTAGAGGGTGAAGGCGGCCCGGACACCGTCCTTGGCGCGGACGCCGTCCTTGCCGGCCTTCCAGCCGTCGCGGTCGAGGATCTTCTGGGCCTCGGCGAGGTTCTGGGGCCGTTCGACGTCCTTGGTGTACCAGGGGTCGTCCAGGGGCAGCGGGCCGTAGGCGGGGCGGCCGGCTCCGTCGAGGATCTTGTCGACCATGGCCCGGCGGTCCACGGCGAGGTCGAGGGCGCGGCGGACGGCGGTGTCGCCGGTGACCTTGTTCGCGGTGGGGAGGGTGACGGCGCGGAAGTCGTAGGTGGTGGCCTGGTACGTGGTGCGGCCGTCGTCGTTCTTGAAGGTGGCGGCGAGGTTGGGCGGGAGGGTCGCGCCGTCGAGGTCGCCGGAGCGCAGCCGGGTGGCTCGGACGTCGTCGTCGGCGATGACCGCCATGGTGAGCTTCTTCACCTTCGGGGCGCCGTCCCAGTAGTCCGGGTTCGCCTTGAAGGTCAGCTTCTCGCCCTTGCTCCAGCCGGTGAGGACGTACGGTCCGGTGCCGACCGGCTCGGTGTTGAAGGAGCCGGTGTTGGGGTCCTGCCCGGCGGTGAGGTGCTCGGGGACGATGGGCAGGACGGTGCGGGCGGCGAAGGCCGCGTACGGGTACTTGAGGGTGAAGACGACCTTGTCGTCGCCGTCCGCGCGGACCTTTTCGACGGCGTCCAGTTCGCTCTTGGCGGTGTTGTTGGTCTTGTCGTCGAGCACCGTCTCGTACGTGTGGACCACGTCCTCGGCGGTGAGGGGTTCGCCGTCGCTGAACGTCACGCCGGAACGCAGGGTGTAGGTGTAGGTGCGGCCGTCGTCGCCGATCTCGGGCAGGGCCTTCGCCAGCGCGGGCTTCAGCCTCAGGTCGGCGTCGCGGGCGAGCAGCCCGTCGAAGATCTTGGAGTTGCCGTCCTTGCCGTAGCCGAGCAGAGGGCTCAGGGTGTCGGGTTCGGAGGGGACCCCGATCACCACGGACTCGGCGGACCCGCCACCGCCCGCACCGGCGTCCGTGCCGCCTGTAGGCGCCGAGCAGGCGGCGACCACCGCGATCGCGACGGCCGTGGTGGCCGCGCCGGTGGTGCGCCGTATTCGTCGGGTCGTCATCGATCCTCACACCTCTACTGACCAGAATTCGTTGTTGCATACTAATTGCAGCAAGGTTCTGCCCAGGGACCCGGCCCCTCATGCCGGCGTCTCGGCGACAGTGGCCGTCCGGCGGGCCGCGAGGGGGCGGCCGCCGCACCACCTGCGTACATCCGCGCGCACCTGCTGTCAGGACCGCAGGTGCGCGCCGGGACACGAGCTGCGGAACGCCGTCCGCGCGCCCCCGGCACCCGCTTGTCACCAGGACGGATCCGGGTCTACTGTCGCCACGCCTTGGTGAACGGGAAATCCGGTGCGATACCGGTGCGGCCCTCGCCACTGTGATCGGGAAGTCCGGCTCCGGCCCCTGGTCCTGTCCCTCGACAGGACCGACGGGCAGCCACTGGGTCCACTTGGGGCCTGTCGTCACATTCCTGTCGTCCGCCCGGAGGGCGGGCCGGGCGGCGTCAGGTGCGTGCTCTCGGTGTGCCGGGTGCACGCCCACGTACTGGTTGTACGTGGGCGTGCACCCGGTGCGGCGAGAGTGCGTGCATGGCGTCGCCCGGCAGGCAGGAATGTGACGACAGGCCCCAGGACCCGGGAAGGCGGAGCACGGGCGGTGGTACCCGTCAGCCAGGAGACCGGCCAAGGCGCGTCAACCATCCACGAGGTGCTGGAGAGGGTCTGCTGAACCATGCACATTGCCGAAGGTTTTCTGCCACCGGTGCACGCGGTCGCCTGGGGCGCCGCGGCGGCGCCGTTCGTCGTCCACGGTGCCCGGTCACTCGTCCGTGAAGTCAGGGAACATCCCGAGAGCACGCTGCTGCTCGGCGCCTCGGGAGCGTTCACCTTCGTTCTGTCCGCGCTGAAACTGCCGTCGGTGACCGGGAGTTGCTCCCATCCCACCGGCACCGGGCTGGGCGCCATCCTGTTCCGGCCGCCGATCATGGCGGTGCTGGGCACCATCACCCTGCTGTTCCAGGCCCTGTTGCTGGCCCACGGCGGGCTGACCACGCTGGGCGCCAACGTCTTCTCGATGGCGATCGTCGGGCCATGGGCGGGGTACGGCGTGTACCGGCTGGCGCGGCGGTCCGGAGTGCCGCTGATGGCGGCGGTGTTCTGCGGCGCGTTCGTCGCCGACCTGTCCACGTACTGCGTCACCAGCGTGCAGCTGGCGCTCGCCTTCCCCGACCCGGGGAGCGGGTTCCCGGGCGCACTCGGGAAGTTCGGCTCCATCTTCGCCCTCACCCAGATCCCGCTGGCGGTGAGCGAGGGACTGCTGACCGTACTGGTGATGCGCCTGCTGGTGCAGTCCAGCAGGGGCGAACTGACACGTCTCGGCGTGCTGTTGACCGGTAAGCGGGCCGCTTCGGCGACGGCGGGGACGGAAACGCCGGAAACGGGAACGGAGCCGGAGACGAAGCCGGAGACGAAGCCGGAGACAGAGACGAAGCAGACGGCGGGTACGACGGGGACGACCGGTACCGGGACGGTGGCTCGATGACCAGGAACGCGAAGATCAACGCCCTGCTGCTGCTCGCCGTGGCCGCGCTCGCGGTGCTGCCGCTGGCGCTCGGGCTCGGCGACCACAAGGAGGAGCCGTTCGCCGGTGCTGACGGCGAGGCGGAGACCGCCATCACCGAGCTCGAACCGGACTACGAGCCGTGGTTCTCGCCGCTGTACGAACCTCCGTCCGGTGAGATCGAGTCGGGGCTCTTCGCCCTCCAGGCCGCCGTCGGCGCGGGTGTCCTGGCGTACTACTTCGGGGTGCGGCGCGGGCGCCGGCAGGGTGCGGAACAAGCGCGGCGGCAGCAGCCGGTGCCCGGCACCGGACCGGACACCGGACCGGACACCGAATCGGACGCCGACTCCGACGCCGCCTCGGGCCGCCCCGGCGAGGCGGTCTCCCCCGGTCCCCGGTCCTGATCCCGCGTGCTGCCGATCGACGCGGCGGCGCACAGCAGTCGCTGGCGCCGCCGTCATCCCGTGGACAAGGCCGTGCTCGGGCTGGGGCTCACCGTGCTCGCGGTCTCCCTGCCCCCGTGGCCGGGCGCGGCCCTGGTGCTGGTGACCGCGCTCGTGGTGCTGCTGGGCCCGGCGGGGGTGCCGGGCCGGCGGCTGTGGCGTGCCTACCGGGTGCCGCTGGGCTTCTGCGTCACCGGGGCGCTCACGCTGCTGGTGCAGGTGGGCGGGCCGGCCGGGTTCGTGTCCCCGGCCCCCGAAGGGCCGCTGCGCGCGGGCGAGTTGCTGCTGCGCACCTCGGCGGCGTCCCTCGGGGTGCTGCTGTTCGCCTTCACCACGCCGATGTCCGACCTGCTGCCGCGTCTGGTGCGGGCCGGGGTGCCGGCACCGCTGGTGGACGTGGCCCTGGTGATGTACCGCATGAGTTTTCTGCTGCTCGACTCGGTGCGCCGGATCGGTCAGGCGCAGGCGGCCCGGCTCGGGCACACCACCCGGGCGGCGTCCTGGCGTTCACTGGGCGGTCTCGGCGCGACGGCGTTCGTCCGGTCCTTCGACCGGGCGGCGCGGCTGCAGGCGGGACTCGCCGGGCGCGGCTACGACGGCACGCTGCGCGTCCTGGTGCCCGAGGCACGTGTCTCCGTACGGTTCACCGCCCTGAGCCTGTTGCTTCTCGCGGCGCTGGCCGTCGTCGCCCTCGTCCTGGAAAGGCCCCTGTCGTGAACGGGTCCGCGCCGAACGAACCCGCCCTGGTCGCCCTGCGGGACGCGTCCTTCGCCTACGAGGACGGCCCGGCCGTGCTCGCCGGCCTCGACTTCGAGGTGCGGGAGGGTCGCGCGCTCGCGCTGCTGGGCCGCAACGGCAGTGGCAAGACCACGCTGATGCGGCTGCTGAGCGGTGGACTGCGGCCGAGCGGGGGCGAGTTGACCTTGTCGGGCCGCCCGGTCCGGTACGACCGCAAGGGGCTGACCCGGCTGCGGACGACGGTGCAGCTGGTGGTGCAGGACCCCGACGACCAGTTGTTCGCGGCCTCGGTGGGCCAGGACGTGTCGTTCGGGCCGCTGAACCTCGGGCTGTCCGACACGGAGGTACGGGCGCGGGTCGCGGAGGCGCTGGCCGCGCTCGACATCACCTCGCTCGCCGAACGGCCCACGCATCTGCTGTCCTACGGGCAGCGCAAGCGGACCGCGATCGCGGGGGCGGTGGCGATGCGGCCGCGCGTCCTGATCCTGGACGAGCCGACCGCGGGCCTCGACCCGGACGGTCAGGAACGGCTGCTCGCGACGCTCGCCGGGTTGCGCGAGCGGGGCACCACGGTGGTCATGGCGACCCATGACGTGGATCTCGCCCTGCGCTGGGCCGACGACGCCGCGCTGCTCACGCCCTCCGGGGTGCGTACCGGGCCGGTCGCCGAGATGCTGGCCCGTACGGACCTCCTCGCGGCGGCGGGACTGCGGCTTCCGTGGGGCATCGCGGCGGCTCGACTGCTGCGCGCCCAGGGTCTGCTGACAGCCCCGGCCACCGGGCCCCGGACCCCGGAGGAACTGGCCGCGCTGATCGCGGTGTCCCCGGAGCCCGCGGAGCACACCGACGGTGGATGACCTCCGGCTCAGGCAGCCCCGCGCGGAAAGCCGGTTCACGAGCCCACGTCGACCGGCCCCACCTCGCCGGGTACGGCCACCACGGTGTGGCGGAAGGTGACTGGCTCAAGGAAAGGGCCTCGGAATCCCCCGGCGCTGCAGTTCCCGGAAGTTCCCGGATGTGTTCGGCGGTCTTCTGCGGAGTGACACCGCCGGTGATGAGCACGCCGGCTTCCAGGTTTCTGCGTACTCCGGATTCGGTGAGTTCACAACAGCTCTCAAGGTCGGCCGACAGGACGGGCCACACCCTCGCCACACCGCGTATCCCATCGGAATCCGTACTAGAATCTGTACAGAACCAAGCCTCTATATGGGTACGGTGACAGCATGGAGATCCCCGAGGTCGTGACCGTCAGCGACGCGCGCGCGAGACTGTCGCGGATCCTGACCGACCTGTCCGAGTCCGGCGCGGATGCCAACCCGGTTCTGATCGGCGCCCACCGCAAGCCCCAGGGCGTCCTTCTGTCCGTCGAGGCCTTCGAGGCGCTGAGCGGCCGAGCGACACGACGTGCGGCCGTCGCCTCGGCCACCGGCTCCATCGAGGCCGAAGGGCTCCACGCCTCCGAGGCCTCCGACCGCGACACCGAGGAGTACGTAAAGGGCGACCTCGACGCGGACACCCTTGTCGCCCGTGCGATCGCCCGCCACCGACCGACTTCACAGCGGCAGGCAGGGTGAACGATCCGTACGCCCTGCCCAACGGCGTGCTGCGCAACAAGCTCGACATCACCGACCCTCGGCTGCTCGCGGCAGCGGAGGCGGACATCACCCGGGCGCGCCTCGTCATGCTCGCTGAACGCCCCCTGCCCGGCGCATACGACCTCGGCCATCTCCAGACGTTCCATGCTGCGCTCTTCGGCGACATCTGTCCGTGGGCAGGCGAGTTACGTACCGTGAACATTGCCAAGCGCACGCCGTTCTGTCCGGCGAGGAATCTCGTGCCCTACGCCGGAGAGGTCTTCGGCCGTCTCGCCTCCTCCGGCTGTCTGCGAGATCTCCCCCGGCCGGAATTCGTCATCCGACTGGCCGAACTGTACGGCGACCTGAACGTCCTCCACCCGTTCCGCGAGGGCAACGGCCGTGCCCAGCGAGCATTCCTGGCCCAGCTCAGCGCCGACGCGGGATACGACCTGAACTGGTCGGGCATGGACCCTCAGCGCAACGAGGACGCCTCGGTGAAGGGCTTCCTCGGCGACAACTACCTGGTGGAGCGGCTGCTCGACGAGCTCGTCACCACGAGCTGAGGCCCTTGCACAGCAGCTCCAGCCTTCGCACGACGGCAACGCACGGCATCGGGCAATCCGGGCCCGGCGCCGTGTGCATCACGTCTCCCCTCGCTCCCCCTCCGAGTGCCCGCTCCCTTCCAGACCCTCCTCCGGCTTCGGGCCCCCGTCTCCCACCGGCCGGGCCCTCTCCGGCCGCCCTTCCGGCCGGGGCGTGTGGCGTTCCGCCGGGCGGGCCATGAGCCGGCGGGGGTCGGCGGCGCGGGTGATGGCGGACTCGACGGCGGCGATGCGGTCGCCGAGGAGGGCGAGGGCGGCGACCGCGCGGGTGAGGGCGTCGTCGTCGGGGCCGCCGAGGGCGTGGGTGCGCACGTGGGCGGCCTTGATCCCGGCCCAGCGGTCGGCCTGTTCGGCGGTGAGCGTGCCGCGCAGCTCGGCGAGTTTGAGCAGGTTCGCCTCGGCGCCGGTGGTGAGGGTCTGCGCCTCGGCCGCGTAGTGGTCGTCGATGACGGCGGAGAGCTCGGCGTCGTTCATGACCGGCTGGATCCGCTGGACGATCTTGTTCATGTTGCGGTAGGAGCCCTGGAGGCGGAACGGCGGCTCGGTGCGGGCGTCGTCGGACTGGGCGGCGGAGGCGATGTAGGCCTCGTTGACCGCGAGGACGGTGCGGCGGGCGGTGAGCAGATGGCGCAGCACGGTGAGGACGCGGTCCAGTTCGGTGGGCGCGTACGGGTGGGTGAGCCGGTCGGCGTGGACGGTCGGATCGCCCTCGGCGAGGCGGATCAGCAGGTCGAGGTCGCCGCGGTCGCGGGCGGCGAGCGGGGCGAGCACCGTGTTGGCGGTGAGCGCGTTCTCCACGAAGCTGGCCGCGAAGGCGTCGTCCTTGCCGGTGAGGACGTCGCCGAGGTTCCACACGTCGGCGCGGTTGGCCAGCATGTCGGGCACCTGGAAGAGGTCGCCGGACTCGGTGTAGGGGTTGCCGGCCATGCAGACGGCGAAGCGCTTGCCCCGCAGGTCGTAGGTGCGCGGTTCGCCCTCCCACACGCCCTCCACGCGGCGGGTGGCGTCGCAGAGCGGGATGAACTTCTGGAGGAGTTCGGGCGAGGTGTGCTGGATGTCGTCGAGGTACAGGAGGGTGTTGTTGCCCGCGGCCAGCGCGAAGTTGACCTTCTCGATCTCCTGGCGTGCGGTGGCGTTCGGCGCCTCGGCCGGGTCGAGGGAGGTCACCGAGTGGCCGAGCGCCGGGCCGCTGATCTTCACCAGGACGAGGCCCAGCCGGTCGGCGACGTATTCCATGAGGGTGGTCTTGCCGTAGCCGGGCGGGGAGACGAGGAGCAGCAGACCGCCGGTGCCGGTGCTCCCCGACTCGCCGGTGGTGCCGAGCTGTTTGGCGAGGCTGTCCCCGATGAGCGGGAGGTAGACCTCGTCGACGAGGCGGTTGCGGACGAACGACGACATCACGCGCGGGCGGTGGTCGTCCAGGCGCAGCCGGGTGCGTTCGGCGGTGACCAGGGCGGTGCGGCGGCGCTGGAAGGCACGGAAGGCGGGGGTGTCGCGGTCCCTGAACTCCTCGGTGCGGGCGAGGAATTCGTCCAGGCGGAGGGTGAGGCGCCGGTCGGCGATGCGGGGGTGGGTGCCGAGCAGGCCCTCCACGGTGACGGTGAGGGGCGCGTCGGACTCGTGGCGGGGCGCCTGTGGGCAGAGTTCGGCGGCGACGGCCTCGGCGAGGTCGCCGGGGGTGAGCCGGCTGCCGGTGGCGGCGGTGTACGCGGTCAGCCAGGCCTCGACGAGCTGGCGGCGGTCGGCGAGGGTGTCGAGGGCGGGCAGGTCCTCGTCGTAGGCCTCGGTGGCGACCGTGCGGCGGAACTTGTCGAGCAGGGTGCGGGTCTGCGCGCTGATGACGAACCCGTCGGGGCCGGTGGTGAGTTCGTCGAAGAGGTAGGCGGCGGCTGCCTCCGGGCGGGCCGGTACGCCACCCGCACCGGCGCCGGCGCCGCCGACCCGGCCACCGCTCAGGTCGCTGTCCCGACCACCGCTCAGGTCGCTGTCCCGGTCGCTGTCCCAGGCACCGATCCTGCGGGCGAGTTCGGCGCACAGGTCGGCGAGGGCCGGTGGCGGGCCGAAGGCGTCGCGGACGCGGGCGAGGGAGCGGGCCCGGCGGGTGAGGTCGGCGCGTTCCTCGGCGGTGGTGCCGTGGGTCCAGTGGAGCAGGGCGAGGGCGCGGGCCGCGGGCTCGTGGCGCAGGAGTCCGGCTCCCTCGTGCAGGGGCAGGACGGCGTCGAGGAGGGCGGTGGCGTCGTGGTCGTGGACGCCTCGCTCGTACCCCTCGTCGTAGGTCTCCTCGGCGGCCCGGCGTACGAGGGCGGCGAGGTCGTCGGCGCCGTGCAGGGTGTCGGGGCCGTGCTCGTGCAGCAGGCGGGCGGCGAGGTGTTCGGCGCGGTAGACCTCGGGCGACTCGGACGGCAGGTGCCGGTTCCAGTAACGGCGGCCCTCGGCGAGGGCCGGGTCGGTGACGGGGGCTCGGTAGTCGGTGCCGGTGAGGGCGAAGGCGAGGCCGTCGCCGTGCGGGACGAGGGTGAGGTCGAGGGGCTGGGTGGTGACGGCGAAGCGGTGGCTGCCCAGGCGGATGGCGCGGCCGCCGTCGGCGTAGAGGTCGGTGCGGTCGCGCAGGGCGCGGGCGGCTTCCTGCCGGGCGGAGCGCAGGCGGCCGTCGAGTTCCTCGGCCCGGACCCGGTCGCCGAGGTCGCGCAGCTCGCCGGCGGTGCGGCGGACCTTGGCGACCAGGGGGTCGGAGGCGAAGTAGGTGCTGACCTCGTCGGTGTCGGCGAGGGCCGCGGAGCGGCGGGCGATGGTCTCCAGGACGCGTTCGGCGGCGGAGGCGAGCTGTTCGGCGCGGCGGGCGCGGGCGTCGGTGAGGCTCTGTTTGCGGGCGGCGAACGCCTCGTAGATCTCGGTGCGTTGGCCGGCGAGTTCGCCGAGCACATCGTCGAACTCCGCGAAGCGGGACTCCAGGGTTTCCAGCTGGGCCAGTACGCGGGTCAGTTGTTCGTCGCAGGACTCGGGGTCGGCGGCGGCCGCGAGGGAGCCGGTCACGGTCTGGCCGAGCAGGGCGAGTTCGGCGGCGAATCCGGCGCGGGCCTCCCGGTCGCGCAGTCCGCGGCGGCGGGCGTCGAGGGTGGCGCGGGCGCGGTTGACGCCGCCGAGGGCTTCGGCGACGCGTTCCAGTACGGCGGTGCGGACGGTCGCGTCGCCGATGTCGAGTCCGGCGACGACCTCGGTCACCGTCCGCAGGCTTTCGGCGAGTTCGTCCAGGCGGGCGGCGACGGGGACGGCCTCGGCGGCGGTGTCGATCTGCTCGGCGTCGGCGACGAGGCGTTCGACGTCGGCGTGGTGGGCGGCGAAGGCGTCCTCGTGGGCGAGGTGGGTGACCGCGCGCTGTCCGAAGGAGGAGAGGTCGGCTCCGGCCTCGTCGGCGAGTTCGTCGATGCGGGCGTGGTCGGCGTACCGCAGCTCCTTGAGGGTCAGCAGATGGCCCTGGGCGTGGCGGAGTTCGGTGAGGCCCTCGACCCAGGCGGCGGCCTCGCGGGGCTGCTCGCCGCGCAGCCGGCGCACCACGGAGCCGATGCGGGCGGCCGCCTCGTCGAGCGCCGCGGCGGCGCGGCGTCCGAGGTCGCGTACGGTCTCGAACTCGCCCAGGACCTGTTCGGCGGTGGTGCGCACCTCTTCCAACGGACTGCGCAGGTCGCCCAGTTCGGGTTCGTCGAGCCAGTGGTGGGCGTCGGCCGTGCGGACGCAGGCGGCGGCCAGCGCCTCGTACACCTCGGTCGTCGGGGTGGTCTCGGTGACCGAGCGGACCAGGGAGAGGCAGTCGGAGATGCCGCGGACGAGGTCGGCGTTGCCGACCCGGTCGAGGGGGCCGTCGCCGACGGGCCGGCCCGCGGCGTGGGTGTCGGAGACGTAGGGCGAGTGCCACAGCTGGAGCGGGTGGACGCGGGCGGGGTCGTCGCCGTCGGGCCGCAGCAGGGTCAGCGCGCCGTCGTCGAAGAGCGCCCAGCCGTGGCAGCTCAGCGGTGCGGCGACCTCCTTGCGGATCACGTTGTACGACAGGAGCAGGGCGCGGCCCCGGCCGGGCGCGTGGAAGGCGTACAGCACGTCCTCGCCGTTGGGCGAGCGCACCTCGCGTTCGAACTCCATGCCGTCCGTGTCGAGCCCGTACGTCTTGTGGGTGCCGGCGGCCAGGCAGTAGCCGCCGGGGAAGACGATGCCCTGGTCCCCGGGCAGGCGCCGGCAGTCCTGTCCGATGCCGTCGAGGCGGACCACGGTGCGGGTGAGGGTGTCGAAGACGAGGTGGCGGTGCGCGGTCTCCTTGTAGGGCAGGACGCGCAGCAGGATCAGCGCGCCGACGCGGGCGTACGCGATCTCGGCGTCGGCGAGGGACTGGAGCGGCTCGTCGACCGGTTCGGTGTGGATGCCGTCGGGGGTTTCGGTGTCGCTGTCCGTCCTGACGGTGAGGGTGCCGCCGAGCGTGTCGACGAAGACCTCTCCCTGGACGGAGACGTGCGGGTGCCGGCCGAGGACGTGGTCCTCGCGGGTGGTGCGGACCCATTCGATGTCCGGGGCGGGGGTGCGCGCGTGGTCGCGGTCGCCGCGCGCGTCGAGGAAGACCGCCCGGCCGTCCTCGGACACCGACCAGCGCAGGACGCGGATGTCGCCGGCCTTCTCGCCGGTCTGGAACACGGCGAGGAGCCTGCCGTCGACGCGGCGCAGCCGCAACAGGCGGGCCTGGCGGTAGTAACGGTGCAGGGCGGCGAACTCCCGCACGAAGACGGGGTCGTCGAGGAGGCCGGGCACGGCGTCGTCGGGCAGCCGGTTCAGGTCGCGGTCGTGGGCGGCGAGGACGTCGCCCACGGCGGTGTCCGTCTCCGGGCGGGGCTGGGCCCCGTAGCCGAAGAGGAGCACGTCACCCACGGCGACGATGTCGCGGGGCACTCCGGCACGGTCGGTGCGCAGCCGTTCGGTGCCGGTCAGGCGCAGTTCGGCGGAGCCGAAGGTGTCGATCCGGAGCCGGTTCAACTCCTCGGTACGCCGTGCGAGTTCGGCGGCCTGCCCGGTCAGGCGGTCGCGCAGCACCTGGTAGGTGCCGCCGTCGACCGTCTCCTGGACGCCGGTGCCCGCCGTGGCGCTTGTGGTGATGCCCGCGCCCGCCGGGCCGTGCGCGCCCGCGGCGGACCGGTCACGGGTGCCCGTGCCGGACTGCCGGTGTGCGCCCGTTCCGGACTGCCGGTGTGTGCCCGTGCCGGGCGTCTCCTGGGTGCCGATGGTCATGGCTGCCTCTCGAAAAGGAGCGGTCGGGGAGCCGCCGTCCCCTGTGCGGCGGCTCCCCGACCGGGGGGGGGTGGTCAGGCCCTGGCATGGCCGTTCAGCGCGGCCAACGGCGTGTCCGCCAGTCCCAACTCCCCAGCTTTTTCAATCAGTTGCTTGATCTGGCCGGTGTTCTCGCCATCCGCCTTCATCAGCTTCATGAGCAGCGCGGACACCGTCAGGTTCTGTACGTCGGCGCTCGACACGGAGCCCAGGATCCGGCTCAGGTCGTCGGGGAAGCTCGCCGATCCGTCCAGCCACGGGCCGGCGAGGGCCTGGACGGTCCCGGAGTTCTGGACGAGCCCGTCGATGCCCTTGCCGAGCGCGATCGACGACATCAGCCGGTCGAAGAACACGGACTCCCCGCCGACGATGCTGATGTCGGCACTCTCCAGACCGGTCGCGAGCACCGTGGCCTGCGCCTCGGCGACCTGCCGCTGCACCTCGAGCCCGGCGAGCCGTACGTCCTTCTCCGCCTCCAGGCGCAGCCGGTACTCCTCGTGTCCGCGGGACGCCTCGTCCAGCGCGGCCATCGCCGCGGCCTTCTCGGTGAGACCGGCGGCCTCCGCCCTGAGCCTGCCGCTGATGCCTTCCGCGTCGGCGAGCGCCTTGGCCCGCGCGCCCTCGGCCTCGGCACGCATCCGGGCTTCGGACGCCTCGGCCTCGGCACGGCCGGCCTTCTCGATGACCTCGGCCTCCTTGTCGCGGACCTGCACGGCGGCCAGCCCCTCGGCGGCGGCCTCGGCCTGAATGCCCTCGGCCATCCGCAGCTTGGCCTGGGCATCGAGGTCGGCGGTCTTCAACCGGGCCTCGGCCAGGGTCAGCTGCTCGGCGGCACGGTGCGTGGCGGACACCTCGGCGGCCTCCGCGGCCTTGATGTCCTTGACCAGCTTCTCCTGCGCTTCCGCCTCGGCGGCGATGATGACGGCCTGCCGCTCCCGCTCGGCCTCCTCCACGGCCCGCAGCCTCTTGATCGACTCCTCCTGCTCGGCGACCGTACGGTCCACCGCGACCCGCTCCCGGACGACCTCGGCGATGTCGCGCTTCTGAGCCTCGACCTCCTTGTCGGCGGCGATCCGGGTCAGCTCGGTCTCCCGCTCACGGGCGATGACCTCGAGCATCCGGTCCTTCTCGATGCGCTCGCTCTCCACGGCGATGACCCGCTCACGGTTCTTGGCGGCGACGGCGACCTCACGGGCCTGGTTCTCGCGCTGCACGCCGAGCTGTTCCTCGGTGCGCAGGAAGGCGCTCTGCGCGCGCAGCCGCTCCTCCTCCATCACCCGTGCCGTCTCGGCCTCCTCGCGGGCCCGTACGGTCTCGATCTCCCGGCGCTGCTTGATCTCGGCGTCGGTCTGCCGGCGCTCCAGCTCGAGGATCGCCTCGCGCGCGTCGACGTTCTGCCGGGTGATCTCCTTCTCCTCGCCGCGCTGGGCCTCGTTGGTGCGGACGTGCTCTATTGCCGTGAGCTCGGTGATCTTGCGGATGCCCTGCGCGTCGAGCACGTTGCCCGGGTCCAGCTGGGCGAGCGGCGTCTGCTCCAGGTAGTCGATCGCCGCGTCCTCGAGGTGGTAGCCGTTCAGGTCGATACCGATGACCTCGATGATCCGGTACCGCAGTTCCTCGCGCTTGGTGTAGAGGTCGGTGAAGTCCAGCTGCTTGCCGACGGTCTTCAGCGCCTCGGAGAACTTCGCGTGGAACAGCTCCTGCAGCGTGTTCCGGTCACTGGCCCGCGCGGTGCCGACGGCCTGCGCGACCTTGATGACGTCCTCCACGGTCTTGTTGACCTTGACGAAGAAGGTGATGCGGATGTCCGCCCGGATGTTGTCCTGGCAGATCAGGCCTTCCTTCCCGGCCCGGGTGATCTCGATGGTCTTCACCGAGATGTCCATCACCTCGGCCTTGTGCAGCACCGGCAGCACGACCTGGCCGGTGAAGGTCACGTCGACCTTGCGGACCTTGGAGACGATGAGCGCCTTGCCCTGTTCCACCTTCCGGAACAGCTTGGACATGAGGAACAGCACGACGAGTACGACGAGAAGGCAGACGCCGACGAGCACGGCGATGCCCACGGTGGCAGCATCCATGGGATACGTCCTTCGGAGCTGGGTGACGGACGGAAGTGACAGGTCGGCGCCGGGCGCCGGGAGGTGGGGCGGCGGGAGGTGGGGCGGCGGGACCGCCCCGGTGCCGCCCGGCCCGGACGGCACGGTGGTGACGTGGTGACGGCGTGGTGGTGGCGTGTCGTTCGAAGTGACGGCTGTGTGGCGGTGGTGCGGCACTCGCGGTCCGCACGGGAGCCGCGCGCCGGCTCCGCCACGGGACACGCCGGGTGAACCGCCCCGGTTCCCGCCGAGCCCGCGGAGCCCGCGGAACTACCGGGACAGCTCGGGTTCGTCGGGCAGCAGGCGGTGCAGCGGACGCACGAAGAAGCGGGTGAGCCGCCAGGCCGCGAGCAGGGCTCCGGCCAGGGCCGGCAGGCGCAGCAGTCCGGCGCCGGGTCCCTCGGGAATGTGCGCGTCCAGCAGCACGGTCACGCCGGTGGCCAGCAGCCAGGCGAACAGGGTCAGCAGGGAGAGCGCGAGGGCGACCGGCACCCCGCCCATCCCCCAGGCGTCGAGATCCGCGTCCGAGTCGAAGGCCTGCGGTGTGGTGACGCCGACGGCCACCAGCAGCCAGAAGCCGGCTGCCACGACGAGGGCGGCGGTGAGCAGGAGCGTGGGCAGGCCCGTGGCGGCATCCGCGATCATGTACATCCCTGCCACCCCTTTCCCGGTCCCCGCGTCCCGCGTGCTGCGTCCCGCGTCCCTCTTGACGGCTCGCGCCGACGGCCGCACCGGCCTCGCCGGTTCCGGAGCCCCGCACCTGCCGGTGCCAGGCACCGGAACCGTCCGCGGTGCTCCCCGCGGACCATGATGCCCGGCCGACCGCCGCCCCCGCATTGCCGGATTCCGGCAATGTTCACTAGGGTCTGCATGCCGGGTGTCGATCAAACCGCGCGTCAGGACGGCGTCAAGGACGCATCAAGGACGCGTCAGGATTCGGGGGGCGATGTGGCGGAGCGGGAGATTCCCGAGGAGTATCTCGAAGGTTATGCCCAGATCCTGGGGGAGGTCGCGGCCACGGGCCGGCGCCTGTCCCGCGACGAGCTGGCCTCCCGCCGGGACCTGGGGGAACGGGCGGCGGAGGCGGGCTTCGGACTGCGCGCCCTGGTACGCATCCACCTGACCGCCGCGCGTGACGCCTGGCCTCGCGGCAGGGACGACTCGGCCGAGGAGGCGCTCGCCGCCGTCCAGCAGGCGGTGGACGCGTTCGCCGAGGGCTACGAACGGGCGCAGCGGCTGGCCGTCCGTCAGGAAGAGGCGGCCCGGCGGGAGTTCATCGACGACCTCCTCTACGGCCGCAGCGACCTCGGCCGGCTCGCCGAGCGCGCCGAACGCTTCGGCCTGCGGCTCTCCCACGAGCACGCGGTCGCCGTCGCCCGGGGCCCCGTCGCCTACGACGAGGGGGACGCCGTGCCGCGGCAGGTGGAGCAGGCCCTCATCTCCCGGTTCGGTGACCGCAGCATCCTGCTGACCACCAAGGACGGCCGACTGCTGTGCGTCGCACCGGGGCACCAGGGCGAGGTGCTCACGCACTTCGCCAAGCAGGCGCACGCCGCCACCGACGGCGGCCAGGTCGCCATCGGCCGCCCGCAGTCCGGACCCGGCGGGGTCGTCCAGTCGTACGAAGAGGCCCTGAGCACACTGGAGATAGCCGAACGGCTGGGACTCGACGAGCCGGTGCTGCGCGCCGCCGAGCTGCTCGTCTACCCCGTCCTCGCCCGCGACCGCCAGGCCATGTCCGACCTGGTCCACAACACCCTCGGCCCGCTCACCTCGGCCCGGGGCGGCGCCGAACCGCTCCTCGACACGCTCACCGCGTACTTCGACTCCGGCTGTGTGGCGGCGGAGGCGGCCCGCCGGCTCTCACTGAGCGTGCGCGCCCTGACGTACCGCCTGGAACGCATCCACAAGCTCACCGGCGCCAACCCGGCCGAGCCCGCCCACCGTTACATGCTCCAGACCGCGGTCATCGGCGCCCGCCTGCTGGCCTGGCCGGACGAACAGCTCTGATCCGGGGCCGGCGGACAGGCCGGCGCGATCCGGTCCGGCCGAACGGCGGGCGGGCGTCACCCACTCGGGCGCGGGTCACTCAGCCGCGGGTCACTCAGCCGCGGGCCAGGGTGACCTCCTGCTGCTGGACCGCGTGGAACACGGGCAGCAGCGTCAGGCCGTCCACCGAACGCAGCTCGGTGACGGTGGCCTCGACGTCGGCGACGCCGGCCCCCAGGGCGTCGGAGGGGACCCGTCCGGTGTTCTCCCACCTGTGGGTCTCGCCGTCGCACACCGCCGGGGTGCCGCCGACGCCGTAGCGCGTGTGGGCGGTGCCCTGGCGGACGGAGGAGCCGACGAAGACCGGCCCGGAGGCGTCCAGGCAGCGGTACGTGCCGGAGAGGGTGACCGTGCCGTCGTCGGCGATCCGTCCCTCGGAGTCCACCGTCACGGTCTCCTCGGCAGGAACCGGAGCGGCGGCCACCGCCGGGGGCGCGGCCACGGCGGCGGCGAGCAGCAGCGCCGCACAGGCCGCCGCGCGGACGAGGACGGGACGCGCGGACCCGGACACGGGTGCCGAAGTGGATACGGATACGGATACGGACATGGGAACCTCCCGGAACACAGGGAACGAGGGTTTGAGGCCCCCACCAGTACCGGGAGAGCGGGCCGGGAGGGGTGACCCTCACCCCTCCGGTGGCGAGTCGGCATCGGCCGTCGGGGAACCGTCCCGGGATTGTCCGGGGGCTGTCACGCTTCGCGGCCGGCCGTTCCGACGAGTCCGCGACGGGGGCATGGTCCTCGTAGACGACCCATTCGGATCGATCCACCTATGTGGAGGTGCGCCATGTGTGCCCACCGGACGTCTTGCCCCCGGCCTCATGTACAGGTCCCCCATGTGCAGGTCCCCCATGTGGTCGCCGCCCACCCCGAACAGGGCTGGAGCCTGCTGTGCGACGGCGCGATCGTCTTCGACGACACGGGTGAACTGCTGCCCGACGGCCGCGTGATCGCCCCGCACCGGGTCCCCGCGGACCACCTCACCGTCGCCGCCTGAGCGGACCGGCGCGGCGCGGCGGAACGCGCCGGTCCTCGGCCGGCAGGTTCCGGCCGGCGGCTCGTCCGCGTCGCGCGCCGAAGCCGGCGAGCGCGGCCTGCGGGGGCGGAGCCCCACGCAGGGTGGCACGCCTGCGACCCGGACGACGTCTTCGGAGCCACCTCCCCGATCCGCCCGGTGGACGCGGGCGCGGCACCCGGCGCATGGGACACCCCCGCGTTCCCTGATCGCCTCGCTCCCCGCCCGCCCCGCACCGGAACCTCCTTGTCCGGTACGGGAGATGACCAGGCGTGATGCCTATGCCCGGGGGGAGGGCGCCGATCGGCACGTCCTAAGATGATCAACGTGTCCGACCAGCCTGCCCCACGGTCTCTCATCGTCACGCTCTACGGCGCGTACGGCCGCTTCGTGCCGGGCCCCGTGCCCGTCGCCGAGCTGATCCGGCTGCTGGCCGCGGTCGGCGTCGAAGCTCCCGCCGTGCGTTCCTCGGTGTCCCGGCTCAAACGGCGCGGGCTGCTCCTGCCGGCTCGCACCGCCCAGGGTGCGGCCGGCTACGAACTCTCGCCGGACGCCCGCCGGTTGCTGGACGACAGCGACCGCCGCGTCCACGCCTCCGCGAGCCCCGGGGACGAGGGCTGGGTGCTCGCCGTGTTCTCCGTGCCGGAGTCCGAGCGGCAGAAGCGTCACCTCCTGCGCTCCCGCCTGTCCGGCCTCGGCTTCGGCACCGCCGCCCCGGGGGTGTGGATCGCGCCGGCCCGGCTGCACGAGGAGACCAGGCACACCCTGGAGCGGCTGGGGCTGGAGGGTTACGTCGACCTCTTCCGCGGCGAGCACCTCGGGTTCACGCCCACCGTCGAGGCGGTCGCCCGCTGGTGGGACCTGGCCGGGATCGCCGAGGAGCACGAGGCGTTCCTGGACCGTCACGCGCCCGTGCTGGACGCCTGGCGGCAACGCGAGGACACCCCGCCCGAGGAGGCGTACCGCGACTATCTTCTCGCCCTCGACTCCTGGCGCCACCTCCCCTACACCGACCCCGGGCTGCCTCCCGGGCTGCTCCCCGAGGGCTGGCCGGGAGCCCGCTCGGCGCGCGTCTTCCACGGCCTGCACGCACGTCTGCGGGACGCGGGAGCGGTCTTCGCGAGCCTGTGACACGTGACATGTGACGCGTGACGGGTAACGCGTGACGGGTGACGCGCGGCTCGCGAGGCTTCCCTCCGCCGGTGGCGTCACTCGTCCGCGACCACCGCCGTCATCGCCCATCCGTGACCATCGTCATGATTACGCGACAGGCGGGCCGGGCATGATCGGTGCGGCGGGTTCCGGGGGCTGTCCGGCGGGCGAGGGAAGCCGTGACGGCCGCACCCCCGGATGCATGACGTCCGTCACAGGTCGGCGACACCTCCTGGGGGTGGCGCCGTACCATCGAGTAACCGAAAGCAGGACCGCCTACCGCCTGCCTGCTCTCCACGATCGGATTCAGCGTGTACGAACCTTCGACCTCCGCCTCCTGGCGCGTCGCACTGCCGCACACCACCGCGGCCGTGCCCGTCGCCCGTGCGCTGGTCCGTACCGCGCTGGCCGAGCGGGAGCACGCCGCGGACCGCGACACCGCGGAGCTGCTCACCGCCGAGCTGGTGGCCAACGCCGTGGAGCACACCTCCGAGGGCCATCCGATCGAGCTGGTGGTGGAGCTGCTGCCCACCGGGTGCCGGGTCGAGGTGCACGACGCCGATCCGGAGCCACCCGGCGATCTGACCCGTCCGCCCCGCGGCGAGCCGGACCCCTGGCAGGAGCACGGGCGCGGGCTGCTGCTGATCCGCGCGCTGAGTTCGGCGTGCGGGCACCGCTCGACCTCGTCCGGCAAGGCCGTGTGGTTCCGGCTGCCGGCGGTGCCGCGCCAGCGCAGGCCCGACTGAGCGGACCGCGGCGGGCACCGTCCTCGCTCAGGCCAGGGTCGCCACCAGGACCGCCTTGATCGTGTGCATCCGGTTCTCCGCCTCGTCGAAGACGACCGAGTGGGCGGACTCGAACACCTCGTCGGTCACTTCCAGCGACTCCAGGCCGTGCTTCTCGTACACCTCGCGGCCGACCTGTGTCCCCAGGTCGTGGAAGGCCGGCAGGCAGTGCAGGAAGCGGACGTCCGGGTTGCCGGTGGCCCGCAGCACGTCCATGGTCACCGCGTACGGCGCGAGGGCGGTGATCCGCTCGTCCCAGACCTCCTGGGGCTCCCCCATCGAGACCCAGACGTCGGTGACGACGAAGTCCGCGCCCGCGACGCCCTCGGCGATCTCCTCGGTGAGCGTGATGCGGGCCCCACTGGACTCCGCGAGCGCGCGCGCCCGGTCGACGACCTCCTGGGCGGGCCAGTACGCCTTCGGGGCGACGATGCGCACATCCATGCCCAGCAGGGCCGCGGTGACGAGGTAGGAATTGCCCATGTTGAAGCGGGCGTCACCGAGGTAGGCGAAGGAGATCCCCGTGACCGGCTTTCCGCCGCCGTGCTCGGTCATGGTGAGTACGTCGGCGAGCATCTGGGTGGGGTGCCAGTCGTCGGTCAGACCGTTGTAGACGGGCACTCCCGCGTACGCGGCGAGGGTCTCGACGGTGTCCTGGGAGTCGCCCCGGAACTCGATCGCGTCGAACATCCGGCCGAGCACCCGCGCGGTGTCCTTCGCGGACTCCTTCTTCCCGATGTGCGAGCCGCTCGGGTCGATGTACGTCGTGGAGGCGCCCTGGTCGGCGGCGGCGACCTCGAAGGAGCAGCGGGTGCGCGTCGAGGGCTTCTCGAAGATCAGCGCGATGTTCCTGCCCTGGAGGTACCGGGTCTCGGTACCGGCCTTCTTGGCGGCCTTCAGCTCCGCGGCCAGGTCGAGCAGGCCGAGGAACTCCTGCGCGGTGAAGTCCGCCTCCTTGAGGAAGTGGCGGCCTGCGAGGGCGGTCGGGACTGTCGCCATGGGGAGCTCCAGAGCTGCGGGTACGAGAATGAATGTAACTGTATACAAGCATCAGAATTTATATGCAAGCGAGTGGTGGCGGTACCGGGACGGGTGCCTGCGCCCGGCACGATCCGCACGAGAGGCCTATACCGCGTCCCGCTCGACCGGGCAGCTCATGCAGCGCGGTCCGCCCCTGCCCCGGCCCAGCTCGCTGCCGGGGATCTCGATCACCTCGATGCCCTGTCTGCGCAGATGCGTGTTGGTGGTGGCGTTCCGCTCGTAGGCGACGACGACGCCCGGCTCGACGGCCAGAACGTTGCAGCCGTCGTCCCACTGCTCGCGCTCGGCGGCGTGGACGTCCTGGGTCGCGGTCAGCACCCGGATCTCGCTGAGCCCCAGCGCGGCGGCGATCGCGCGGTGCATGTGCTCCGGCGGATGGTCGGTGACCTTCAGTTCCTTGTCCCCCGAGCCGGGTTCGATGGTGTACGAACGGAGCATGCCGAGGCCCGCGTACTGGGTGAAGGTGTCGCCGTCGACCATCGTCATCACCGTGTCCAGGTGCATCACGGCGCGCCGCTTCGGCATGTCGAGGGCCACGATGGTCTCGGCGGACCCGGCGGCGAACAGCTTGTGCGCGAGCATCTCCACGGCCTGCGGGGTGGTCCGCTCGCTCATGCCGATCAGCACCGCGCCGTTGCCGATGACCAGCACGTCCCCGCCCTCGATGGTGGACGGGTAGTCGGCCTGCCCCTCGGACCAGAGGTGGAAGCCCTCGTCGCGGAAGAGCGGATGGTGCCGGTAGATCGCCTCGAAGTGCACGGTCTCGCGCTGCCGGGCGGGCCACCGCATGGCGTTGATGGAGACGCCGTCGTAGATCCAGGCGGAGGTGTCGCGGGTGAAGAGGTGGTTGGGCAGCGGGCGGAGCAGGAAGCCGTCGAGTTCCATGGCGTGGAAGCGCACGGACGTCGGTTCCGGGTGGGCGTCCAGGAACTCCCGCTTGGTCATCCCGCCGACCAGCGCTTCGGTCAGTTCGGCCGACGGCAGCGGCTCGAAGGCCGCGCGCAGGTGGTCGGTGGCCAGCGGGCCGTACTCCTTCTCGTCGAAGACCCGGTCCAGGACGAGCGAGCGGGCCGCCGGGACGTCCAGCGTGGCGGCGAGCAGGTCACCGAAGAGGTGGACGGTGACCCCCCGGTCGCGCAGGACGTCGGCGAATCCGTCGTGCTCGGCGCGCGCCCGGCGCACCCAGAGCACGTCGTCGAACAGCAGGGCGTCCTTGTTGCTGGGGGTGAGCCTTTTGAGCTCGAGATCGGGCCGGTGCAGGATGACACGGCGCAGCCTTCCGGCCTCGGAGTCGACGTGGTAGGTCATGACTCCATCCTGACCACCCGGCGGGCTGTTCACCCCTCCGCGGCCGGGGCGGACCTCGGCCGCGGTCCGGACGGCCCGGGCGGTCCGGGCGGTCCCGGCGCGGAGATCCGCCCGGACCGACCGGGTCGCCGTAGGTGTCCGTCCCGTCCCGTTCCCTACAGCCGCGGGTCGACGGGCTCCGACTCCAGGGCCAGGACGCCGAAGACCGCCTCGTGCACCCGCCACAGCGGCTCGCCGTCGGCGAGGCGGTCCAGGGCCTCCAGGCCGAGGGCGTACTCGCGGATCGCCAGGGACCGCTTGTGGCCGAGTGAGCGGCCGCGCAGCCGGGCCAGGTTGTCGGGGCGCGTGTACTCGGGACCGTAGATGATCCGCAGGTACTCGCGGCCCCGGCACTTGATGCCGGGCTGCACCAGGCGGCCCTTCGGGTCGCGGACCAGGGCCCCGACCGGCTTGACGACCATGCCCTCGCCGCCGCGTCCGGTCATCTCCAGCCACCAGTCGACGCCCGCCCGCACCGACTCGGGGTCGGCGGGGTCGACGTACAGACGCCGGGTGGTCTGCAGCAGGCCCGTGGCGTCGTGCTCGATCATGCGGTCCAGCAGGGCGAGCTGTTCGTCGTGCGGCAGCCCGGCGAGGCTGCGGCCCTGGGCCGCGAGGATCTGGAACGGGGCCAGGCGTACGCCGTCCAGCTGTTCGGTGGTCCAGCAGTAGCGGCGGTACGCCCGCGTGAACGCTTCGGCCGCGCCGGCCCGTTCACGCTGGCGCTCCAGCAGGTCCGCCACCTCGGCGCCCCGGGCGGCGGCGCTCTCCAGGGCCGCGAGCGCGCCCGGGAACACGGCGCCGGAGGCGGCGCCCACGGCGGCGTACTGCGAGCGCAGCAGCCCGGACGCCTTCAGCGACCACGGCATCAACTCGGCGTCCAGCAGCAGCCATTCGGTTCCGAGGGTGTCCCACAGCCCAGCGTCGCTGATCGCCGTGCGCAGCCGGCCGAGGATCTCCTCGGTGACTTCGGTGTCGTCGAAGAACGGGCGGCCGGTGCGGGTGTAGAGCGATCCGGCCGGGCCGTCCTCGACGCCGAAGTGCTTCGCGGCCGCGTCCGCGTCCCGGCAGACCAGGGCGACCGCGCGCGAGCCCATGTGCTTCTCCTCGCACACCACGCGCTCGACCCCGTCCTCCTTGTACTGGGCGAACGCCTCGGCCGGGTGCTCCAGGTAGCCGTCCAGGTGCGAGGTGGCCGTGGGGGCCATGGTCGGCGGGAGGTACGGCAGCAGGCGCGGGTCGATCGCGAAGCGGCTCATGACCTCCAGCGCGGCGGCCGCGTTCTCCTCACGTACGGCCACCCGGCCGGCGTGCCGGGTCTCCACGGCCCGGCGGCCGTGCACGTCGGCGAGGTCCAGCGGCCGGCCGTCGTGCCCGCCGGGGGCCTCGGTGCGCAGCGGGCGGGCCGGCTCGTACCAGACCCGCTCGGCCGGTACGTCGACCAGTTCCCGCTCCGGCCAGCGCAGCGCGGTGAGCTTGCCGCCGAAGACGGCACCGGTGTCCAGGCAGATGGTGTTGTTGAGCCAGGTGGCTTCCGGGACCGGGGTGTGGCCGTAGACGACGGCGGCACGGCCCCGGTAGTCCTCCGCCCACGGGTAGCGCACCGGCAGGCCGAACTCGTCGGTCTCGCCGGTGGTGTCGCCGTACAGCGCGTGCGAGCGGACCCGGCCGGAGGTGCGGCCGTGGTACCTCTCCGGCAGACCGGCGTGGCAGACGACCAGCCTGCCGCCGTCGAGGACGTAATGGCTGACCAGGCCGTCGATGAACTCCCTCACCTCGGCGCGGAACTCCTCGCTCTCCCGGTCCATCTGCTCGATGGTCTCGGCGAGCCCGTGGGTGTGCTGGACCTGGCGGCCCCTGAGGTACCGGCCGAACTTGTTCTCGTGGTTGCCGGGGACGCACAGCGCGTTGCCCGACCTCACCATCGACATCACCCGGCGCAGCACGCCCGGACTGTCCGGGCCGCGGTCGACGAGGTCACCGACGAAGACCGCGGTGCGGCCCTCGGGGTGCACCCCACCGGCGTAGCCCAACGCACCGAGCAGCGACTCCAGTTCGGCGGCACAGCCGTGGACGTCGCCGATGATGTCGAAGGGGCCGGTGAGGTGGGTGAGGTCGTTGTACCGCTTCTCGGTGACGACGGTGGCGCCCTCGATCTCCTCGACCCCGCGCAGGACGTGCACCTTGCGGAATCCCTCGCGCTCCAGGTGCCGCAGGGAGCGGCGGAGTTCGCGGATGTGCCGCTGGACGACCCGGCGGGGCATGTCCGCGCGATCCGCACGGGCCGCGTTGCGCTCGGCGCACACCTCCTCGGGCACGTCGAGCACGACGGCTGTCGGCAGCACATCGTACTGCCTGGCCAGTTCGATCAGTTGACGCCGGGCGTCCTGCTGGACGCTGGTGGCGTCGACGACGGTGCGGCGGCCCGCGGCCAGCCGCTTGCCCACGATGTAGTGCAGGACGTCGAAGGCGTCCTTGGAGGCGCTCTGGTCGTTCTCGTCGTCGGCGACCAGGCCGCGGCAGAAGTCGGAGGAGATGACCTCGGTGGGTTTGAAGTGACGGCGGGCGAAGGTGGACTTGCCCGAGCCGGAGGCGCCGATCAGCACCACGAGGGAGAGATCGGTGACGGGCAGGGCCCGGCCGCGGCTCCCGGTGGGCCGGTCTGCGGACTGAGCTTCGGACTGGGCTCCGGTGGTGGTCTCGTCGCTCATGCCGCCTTCGCCTCCTTCTTTTCTCCGGTCACGAACACGGCCATCTGGGTGGGCGGCCCGACCTCGGGGTCGTCCGGCCCCACGGGTACGAACTCCACCTCGTACCCGTGCCGTTCGGCGACCTCGGCCGCCCAGGCTCGGAACTCCGCGCGGGTCCACTCGAAGCGGTGGTCGCCGTGCCGGACATGTCCGGCCGGCAGGCTCTCCCAGCGCACGTTGTACTCGACGTTCGGGGTGGTCACGAGGACCGTGCGAGGACGGGCCGCGCCGAACACGGCGTACTCCAGGGCGGGCAGCCTCGGCAGGTCGAGGTGTTCGATCACCTCGCTGAGCACGGCCGCGTCGTACCCCTTGAGCCGCTTGTCGGTGTACGACAGCGAGCCCTGGAGGAGCTTCACCCGCGCCGCCTGCCGCTCCCCCATGCGGTCCAGCTTGAGCCGCCGGGAGGCGATGGTCAGCGCGCGCATCGACACGTCGACGCCGACGATCTCCGTGAAGGCCGGGTTGCGCAGCAGCTCCTGAACCAACTGACCCTGCCCGCAGCCGAGATCGAGCACACGGGCGGCACCGGAGGCACCGAGTGCGGTGATGATCGCGTCCCGGCGCTGCACGGCGAGCGGGGTCGGCCTCTCCTCGGACTCCGCGTCCGCCCCGACGGCGTTGTCGATCTCCTCGACGTCGCTGTCGTCCGCCTCGGCCAGCCGGACCAGCTCGAGCCGTTCCAGCGCCTGCCGGGTCAGCGACCAGCGGCGGGTGAGATAACGGCTGGTGATCAGCTTCTGCTCCGGGTGGGCGGACAGCCAGCCCTCGCCGGCCCGCAGCAGCTTGTCCACCTCGTCGGAGGAGACCCAGTAGTGCTTGGCGTCGTCGAGGACGGGGAGCAGCACGTAGAGGTGCCGCAGGGCCTCGGCGAGAGTGAGGGTGTCCGCCTCCAGAACGAGACGCACGTACCGCGAGTCGCCCCACTCCGGGAACTCGGTGTCCAGAGGCACCGGGTCGGCCGTGACCGTCCAGCCGAGCGGCTCGAAGAGCCGCCCCACCAGGGCGGGGCCGCCGCGCGCGGGCAGCGCGGGTATCTCGATGCGCAGCGGCAGCGGCTGCCCGGGGAGTTCCGGGCGGGCCTTGCACACGCCGCGCATCGCACTGGAGAAGACACCGCTGAGCGCCACGGCGAGCAGCGAGGACGCCGCGTACGGGCGGTCGTTGACGTACTGGGCGAGGGCGGCATCGGGGGCGCCGCCGCGGCCCTTGCCCTTGCCGCGCCGGACCAGCGCCACCGCGTCCACCTCCAGCAGCAGCGCCGCCGTACAGCGCTCGGCGTCCGCCTCGGGGTAGAGGACGTGCGCGGTGCCGTAGGACAGCTGGGCCGAGAAGGGGCTTTCAGGATGCTTATGGAGGAGGAAGCCCAGGTCGGTAGCGGGGTTCATCTGGTCGCCGGTGGTCGAGATCGTCAGGAACACGTGACCGAGTATGAGCGGATCGGGGCCACGCCGGTACTTGATTACCTCGTAACGACAGCGGACCCCCACCAGGCCGGCGGGAGCCCGGCCACACGGGAAGCCCCGTCCGTTACCGCTCCACCGGCCGCCACTCCACCGCGGGCCGGCCGGGCAGCCACCCGTGGATGACCCAAGCTCCCGAGCCGAGAGCCCTCTCGCCGGCGGCCTACAGCTGTTTGTACGCTACAGCCTGTTGATCCTCCAAGAGGCACGGGCCGTGAACGACAGGCTGTCGACCGCCCTTGCCACCGCCATGGCTCAGTTGATCACTGAACCGCCCTGGGGAGGACACACCATCCCGAATCCGTGAGCACTTCGACCACTACTGTCCCGGTGTCGCTCATTTGAGCGCTCGCGTGACACATGTCCGCCGGCTGCTCACGATTTCCGGCAAGGCGCCTGTCTCCGGCCCCGCAGCGTCGTGATCGTGATCGTCCCCGTCGCACGAATCCAAGACGTTCTGACCAACTTGATCGCGCTGTCAGCAGTCCTGGTCTGCGGCTCTGCGGTGAGCGCAGTATCAGCCCGACGGCCGCAGCCGACCGGATGACCGTCGGCCAGACCCGGCGAGGCTCCTCCCGACCTCCATCCCGGGAAGCCGGGAGAGCACCGCCCGTGCCCTCAGCGTGCCCGATCCAGCAGGAACGGACGGGGAGCAACGAGGAACGACGGAACATCGGGTGACGGTCAGCTGGGCTACGACAGCGCCCCGCTGCAGATCGGATCATGAACTCGCCCATGGGCGCATCGGCTTCCCAAGCTGAGAGTACGACCACCGAACGTGGTGCGTGTACGTCTGACGCGCCTACCTCACAAGGCCCCATCAGACCTCACGACATACCCGGGTTAGGCTCACGACCTTGGCATGGATCTGCCATCCATCAAGGGGGTTGTGGGAATGTCCGCTCTTGTTTCCGTACCACGCAAGGTGACGGGCGTGGCGTTCGTGACCGTCATGCTCGTGGGGGGATCGGTTGCCTGCGGAGGAGATGCCAGGAGCGAGGCCGCGGTTGCAGACCCGCCCGAGGTGGCGCCCACGACGGCCGTGGCGAAGGCGGCAGCGAACTCCGAAGACATCACATCGCTCCGCTATCGGGTCACCGGGACCGCGCCGGGGAAAGGCCGGCTGCAGGCCGAGGCATCCATGAACACGGAACCGCTGAGCCTGAGTATGAAGATGTCCGCGGCTGACCAAGCCGGGGACGGCCGGCTGGAGATCCGGTTCGTCGATGAGGTGATGTACGTCGGCGGGAGTGCGGTCGACGCCGGGAAGCTGGAGGGCAAGAGCTGGTTCCGAGGAGACCCGGCCGCATGGGGAGGCAGCACGGTGGACAACAACACCTACGGCGTACTGCCCCGTCAGATCGAGGGAAGCCCGGTCGTGCAGTCCACACTCCTGACCGGGGCCAAGGACCTGAGGGTGATCGGGACGGAGACGGTCGACGGCACCAGGACCGCACACTACAAAGGCACGGTCTCCTTCGACGGCCTGCTCGCCGCCCGTGAAGCCGCCCCGGACGAGGAGACTCGGGAGCGTCGGATCGAGAGCCTCGATCAGTTCATGGGGCTGGGCATCTCCGACCCACTCACCATGGACCTGTGGATCGACGGCGACGACCATGCCAAGCAGTTCCGCATGCGGGCCCAGTCCGACACCACGCGGGGCGACACCACCGGCGGGCCGCTCGACCTGACCATCACCTTCCTCGACATCAATCAGCCTGTGACCGTCAAAGCCCCGCCGGCCGAGGACACCGCTCCACTCGCGGACGACGCGCAGGAAGACTGAGCGTCGCCTGGGCAGATCGGGTGTCTCGTCCTGAGTCCAGGATCCTCGCTCCCGGGCGGTGCGAGGGTTGGCCGAGTACCGCCGGGCCCGTTGCGGGGTCACGACTTCAGAGGCAGCTCGGTCGGCATCACGGCGTACAGCGGCGAGTCCGGGAAGGGCCGGCGGTCACCGACCTTCCGGAAACCCCAGGACTCGCACATCGCCTGCACCCTGGGGTGCTCGGTGTCGACGAGCAGGACCACGAGGTCCTCGTGCCGGTTCTCCAGGAGCGCCCGCGTCACCAGCTCCGCCGTTCCCGCCTTCCGCCGTGTCGTCAGCTCGGTCGGCCCCTGGAAGGCCGGCTGGCCCGGGCGGGGCTCGTCCAGGTGCGCCTTGCCCAAGGCCTCATGAGCGTGTCCCAGGGACCGCAGGGATGCCTGACGGTCACCGAGGCCGGAGGGGCCGATGGCTGTATGGGCGTGGACGGCGAGGCTCCCGTCCGCAGGCCTGCCGAGAGCGCGTGCAGGCCTGCGGGGCCCGCCTGGCCATGTGGGCCGTGCGGGCGCGCCTGCCCGCACGGTCGGAGAGGCTAGCCGAGCTGGGACTGGACCTGGGAGGAGATCAGTTCCAGGTGGTCGAGGTCGGACAGGTCGAGGATCTGGAGGTAGATGCGCCGGGCGCCGATCTCGGCGTAGCGGCCGATCTTGTCGACGACCTCGGCGGGGGTGCCCGCCAGTCCGTTGGCCCGCAGCTCGTCGGGCTCGCGGCCGATCGCTGCGGCGCGGCGGGCGATCTCCTGTTCGTCCTTGCCGACGCAGGCGACCAGCGCGTTGGAGTACACGAGAGAGCCCGGGTCGCGGCCGGCCTCCTGGGCGGCGGCGCGCACCCGGCCGAACTGGCGCACACTGTCCTCAATGGAGGCAAAAGGCATATTGAACTCATCCCCGAATCGCGCTGCGAGCCGGGGCGTGCGGACGGCGCCGTGGCCGCCGATGAGCACCGGGACCTTGGTCTGGGCCGGCTTGGGGAGCGCCGGGGACCGTGTGAGGTCGTAGTACGCGCCGTGGAAGTCGTAGGTCTGGCCGGTCTCCGTGGCCCACAGGCCGGTGACGATCTCCAGCTGCTCCTCCAGGCGGGCGAGCTTCTCCTTCGGGAAGGGGATGCCGTACGCCTTGTGCTCGTCCTCGAACCAGCCTGCGCCCAGGCCGAGTTCGACCCGGCCCCCGGACATCTGGTCCACCTGGGCGACCTGGATGGCGAGGACGCCGGGGAGGCGAAAGGTGCCCGCGGTCATCAGGGTGCCGAGCCGGATGCGCCGGGTCTCGCGGGCGAGACCGGCGAGGGTGATCCAGGCGTCGGTGGGGCCGGGCAGGCCGTCCCCGGAGCCCATTTTGAGGTAGTGGTCGGAGCGGAAGAAGGCGTCGAAGGCGAGGTCCTCGGTGGCCTTGGCGACGGTGAGCAAGGTGTCGTAGGTGGCCCCCTGCTGGGGCTCGGTGAAGATACGGAGATCCATTCCTCCATCCTGCCTGCTCGGGCCCGGCAGGGCCCGGCCGGTCCGTCGTGGCCGTGTCGCGCCCGCGCCGTGCCTGCGTCGCGCCTAGCCCGCCTCGCGTTCCGCGAGGGTCCGGTCGCGGTCCGCCAGTTTGCGGAGCATCTCCAGGACGCGGTCGCGGGACTCGTCCGCCGCGTCGATGGCCTCCACGCACTGCCAGTACGAGGTCTCGTCGTCCGCCGAGGAGGCCATGCCGACCAGCGCGATACCGACCTCACCGAGGAGTCCGCCCAGGTGCAGCAGGACCTGCCGGGCGTCGCCCAGGTCGGTGAGCAGGGCCGCGCGCAGTTCGCCCGCCCCGAGCCGCGGGGTGTCCAGCACACCGCAGCCACGGCCCGCCAGTTCGGTCAGCCCCAAGGCCTCACCGCGCAGTTCGGGCGGGCCGGTGACCGCGAGGCGACTGCCTATCGCCTGCGCGAGTGCCTGCGCCTGCCATACCTCGGCCGAGAGTTCCGGCACGCCGCCGGCGGTGGTGAGGGCCCGCCTGCTCGTCTCTATGAGCCGCACAGCGTCCATGCGCCGCCCCTGTCTGTCCGACGCGCTGCCCACGCGTCCACCCAACTTCCTTGTTCACTACCCAGAGTGAGACCGTTTGAGACAGAACACCTGCTGGAAGGTGGAAATCTGGGGACAACGATTCGAAAACGGTCGACATATCGACTGCGGAGAGTGATAGCGGAGAGACCCCCTCCGCAGAGTGCCCGCAGAGTGACGGCTCGCGGAGGGGCAGCCCGCGGAGGGCCCGTTCAGATGGGGAAGCGGTGTTCGTTGCGGTCGATCTTGGCGTTCAGCGCGGCCAGGGGGTCGATGCCGAGCACCTCGCACAACTGGAGGAGGTACGCGAGCACATCGGCCACCTCGTCGCCGACGCGGTGCGCGGTGTCGGGGTCCGCCATGACACGGGCCGACTCCTCCGGCGTCAGCCACTGGAAGATCTCGACCAGTTCGGACGCCTCCACGCTGAGTGCGGCGACCAGGTTCTTCGGGGTGTGGTACGGCTGCCAGTTCCGCGCCGCGGCGAACTCGGCGAGCCTGCGCTGGAGTCCGGCCACGTCCAGCGGGGCGGGCGGGCCGACGGGTGTGGTGGGAGCGGCAGGTGCGGCAGATGCGGCAGGGTCACCGGGGCGCGTCGGTTCGGGCGTGTCGGTCACGGTCCAGGTGTACCACCGTGACGCCGTCCACTCCCGCCACCCAGGAGGCGTCGCTCACCGAGCCGACCAGCCGGATGTGTCCGCGTTCGCACATCCGCGCCGCCAGCCGCAGCATGTCCGCGCGCTGGTGCGGGTCCATGCCCCGGTCGAGTCCGTCGGCGAGCACGGTGAGGGTCTGCAGTGCGGCCGGGACCTCGCCGGGTGCGTCGACCTCCAGTACGCCGGGTCCGGTGAGCAGCACCAAAGCGAGTGCGACGTACCGCAGTTCGCCGTCGCCGAGCCGTCCGAGTTCGGTACGGATTCCGTCACCCCGGTCGAGCAGGGCCCGGACCAGTCCACCGCCGTACGGCTCGGCGAGCAGGCCGGCGACCGGCCCGGCGCATCCGGCGCGCACGGCGGACACCAGGAGCCCGTACCGGATCGCGCACTCGGTGTGGGTGCGCCACAGCACGTCGGCGAGGTTGCCGCAGCCGCCGAGCAGTCGCCCGGTGCCGGTCGGCACGGGGTCACGCATGCGGTCGGGCCGGGGGTCGCAGGCGAAGACCGAGCGCAGGGCCACCACCATCTGCTCGGCGGCGGCCAGCACTCTGCGCTCGCCGGGCGTCCGGCCGGCGACGCGCAGCGGCAGCAGCGCGGTGCCCAGCCGGTCGTCGGGCAGCGGGGCGCGGGTGACCGGGGCGGACCCGGCGGTGTGCCAGGCGGCCTGCACGGTGTGGCGCCGGGGATCGCGCAGCGCGGTCTCCAGCAGGACCATGCCGTTCGCCGTCAGCCGCTCTCCCACGATCCGCAGCCCGGGCTGCGCCTGGACGGCGACCTCGAGCCGGACCGGGCCCTCGGGGCCGTCGGCGGTGCAGCCGATGCGGAAGCCCCGGCGGTCCTGTGCGTCGGCGCGGGCCCGTTCCGGCACGCACGCGTCCGGTTCGGGGAACGCCTCGCCGAGTTCGGCCCCGCCCCCGAGCCGGGCCAGCGCCTCGTAGGCCCGCAGGGCGCTGGTCTTGCCGCTGCCGCTGGCCCCGGCCAGCAGGGTGAGGGGCCCGAGCGGGAGCCCGGTGTTGCGGTGCCCGGCGAAGGCGGACAGCAGCAGTTCGGTGAGGTGCGGCCGGTCCGGGCGCCCCTGGGTGCCGCCCTCCCCGTAGGAGGCCCCGGCGGACGGGACGACGGAGGGCGGGGAGAGGAGCGGGAAGGGGGACGGGGATGACGTGGACGGTGGTGACGGGTGAGGCAGGGTCATGTGCGGGACGTTAGGGCTACGGCGCGGGGCGAACCGTTCCGCTTGTGCGGACTTCCCACGATCGGGCGAAGCGGGCGCCCGCCCGTTCACTCCCGGGAGCCGGGAGCCTGCCCGGGGGACCTGCCCGGCGGGCAGGCCCTAACCGTCCCCGGGAATCCCGACGCCCTGTATCAGGCCCGCCACTTCGGTGCCGGCCGGGGTCAGCAGGAAGACGTTGCGGTCGACGCGGTGCATGCCGTTGCCCAGGCCGAAGACGACGCCGGTGCTGAAGTCCAGGATCCGTTTGGCGACGTCGCCCTCCGCGCTGGTGAGGTCGAGCAGGACCGGTATCCCGGCCATCAGCGTCTCCGCGACGTCGCGGGCGTCCGCGAACACGTTCACCCTCAGGACCACGAAGCGGCGTCGCGCCTCGGTCTCGGCCTCGGGCCTGGGCCGGTGGCCCACCGAGGACGGCCAGGCGTCGCGGCCCCGCAGCGGCACGACCTGGGCGAGCCCTTCCCACTGCTCGTCGGTGACATCGTGGCTGTTCACCGGCATGCTCCGTCCTGGGTCGCGCTGACTGTCTGCATCGGGCAATTCTTACGCATGGCCACCCGTTCGGCCCAATGCGACACACGCCACCACCCCGGGCCGCCCGGCGTGAGCCCTCGTGCCCCGGGGTCGGATCCGCCAACTCCTACACTGCTGTAGATACCGACTGTCGACACCGACCGGGGCCCGGCATGCCGCAAGACGTGAAGTCGCCCGCCCCGCACCCGGACGGGTGCGGTCCGGCCTCTTGCGGGAACATGGCCCCCGTCGGAATCGTTGGACCGCTGACAGACACCACCAGCACATATTACGAGGAGTCACGCACGTGTCCGCCAGATCGACGGACCCCCCGGGACACAGTTCCCGACCATCCCGTCACACACCTGTGGAAACCGGCACCCGGCGGGGTGGTGTTCGATGAGTGCCGTGGAGGCCTTGCTGGGCCTGCTCGCCGTGTTCGTGCTCACCGCAGGCACCGGCTATTTCGTCGCCCAGGAGTTCGCCTACGTCTCCGTGGACCGGCTCGCCCTCGCCCGTGAGGCCGAGGCCGGGGACCGCAGGGCCGCCCGTGCCCTGAAGGTGCTGGAGCGGCTGTCCTTCATGCTGTCGGGCGCCCAGCTCGGCATCACCGTCACCGGTCTGGTCGTCGGCTTCATCGCCGAGCCGTCGGTGTCCGCGCTGCTCCGTCCGGCACTGTCCGGCCTCGGACTGCCGGACGCGGCCGTGAGCGGCGTCTCCGTCGTGCTCGCCTTCGTGCTCGCCACGGTCGTCCAGATGGTGATCGGCGAACTGGCCCCGAAGAACCTCGCCATCGCCGTGCCCGAGCGGCTGGCGAAGGCGCTGGCCGGCTCGACCCTGGCGTATCTGAAGGTCGTCGGACCGCTGGTGCGGATCTTCGACAACGCCGCCTCCCGGCTGCTGCGCCGCATCGGCATCGAGCCGGTCGAGGAACTGCACCACGGGGCCACGCTGGAGGAACTCGGCCATCTGATCGGCGAGTCCCACGAGAACGGGGCACTGCCCGGGGACACCGCCACCCTGCTGGACCACGCGCTGGAGTTCTCCGAGCGGACCCTGCACACGGTGATGGTGCCGCGCGCGGACGCCGTCTTCGTCCGCGGGGAGGCGAGCGCCGACGAGGCGGTCGGCCTGATCGCGGCGCACGGCCACTCCAACTATCCCGTGCTCGGGGATCACCCCGACGACGTCGCGGGGGTGCTGGGTGTGCGCGAGCTGATGGCGGTTCCCGCCGGCCGGCTGGCCGGCGCCACCGCCGGCGCGATGGCCAGGCGGCCCCTGCTGCTGCCGGACACGCTTCCGCTGCCGGACGCGGTCGCGCGGATGCGCGAACAGGACGACGAGTTCGCGGTCGTCCTCGACGAGCACGGCGGCGTGGCCGGCATCGTCACCTACGAGGACATCGCAGAGGAGCTGGTCGGTGACATCGCCGACGAGTCCGACAAGGTCTCCGAACTGGCGGTCTCCGACGGCGACGGCTGGCTCGTGGACGCGGGCCGCCGGCTGGACGAGGTCGCCGAGGCGACCGGTGTACGGCTGCCCGAGGAGGACGACTACGAGACCGTGGCCGGGCTGATCGTGGACCGGCTGGGCCGTTTCCCCACCGTGGGTGACCGGGTCACCGTCGAGCTGCCCGAGGACGGCCACGCGGTGATCGACGTACGCACCCTGGACCGGCATGTCGCCGAGCGGGTGCGCCTCACCCGGATCGTGTCCCTGGCGGAGGAAGCCGGGAAGACGGAGGAGCCCGCATGAGTTTCCCGATGGCTCTCTTCGTGACCGTGCTGCTGCTGATCGGCAGCGGGTTCTTCGTGGCGGCCGAGTTCGCGCTGGTCGCCGCCAAACGGCACCGTATGGAGAAGGCGGCGTCCGAGGGGCGGCGCGGCGCCGGTGCCGCTCTGGCGGGTATGCGCGAGCTGTCGCTGATGCTCGCCGGTGCCCAGCTCGGCATCACGGTGTGCACGCTGGGTCTGGGCTCGGTGTCCAAGCCCGCGATCTCGCACGAGCTGGACCCGCTGCTGCACAGCCTGGGTCTGCCGAGCGCGGTCAGCTACGGTGTGGCGTTCGCCGTCGCGATGACCGTGGTGGTGTTCCTGCACATGGTGGTCGGCGAGATGGCTCCCAAGTCGTGGGCGATCGCCCACCCGGAGCGTTCCGCGATGCTGCTCGCCCCGTCGTTCCGGGCGGTGGTGAAGGTCGTGCGGCCGCTGATCCACGTGCTGAACGTGGTGAGCAACGCACTGGTACGGCTGTGCCGGGTGAGCCCGCGCGACGAGCTGGCCTCGGTCCACGACCGTGAGCAGCTCACCCACCTGGTGGTGGAGTCGGAGCGGCTCGGTCTGATCAGCAAGACCGACTCGCAGTTGCTCACCCGTTCGCTGACCGAGCCCGACACCCCGGTCTCCGCCCTGCGGATCCCGGCCGACGAGATCGACTCCGTCGAGGGTGACGCGGACGTCGACGAGGTGCTGCGGGTGGCCACCGCGTACGACCGGACCCGGCTGCTCGTCCGTGACGGCTCCACCGTCCTCGGCGCGCTCCACGCGCGTGACGCGCTGGTCGCCCGCGCCCGGGGCCGTGCCACGAGCGCCCGCGAGCTGGCCCGCCCGGTGCCCGAGCTGACGGACACCACGACGGTCGCCGACGCGATCGACGTGCTGCGCCGCCGCCGGGGCACGCTCGCGGTCGTCCGGGACGACACGGGCCGGCTGACCGGCCTGGTCACCCTGGACGACCTGCTGGCCCGGCTGATGCTGCCGGCCGGGGGCTGACCGCTCTCCGGCCGCTCGCACCACAGAACGCCGGCCGGTCCGCTACCTGCGGACCGGCCGGCGTTCGTCATGTCACGTCATGTCAGTGAACGTGGACCCGTGCTCCGCGTCGGCGCGGGCCCTTGGGCCGGTCCGGCGGACCAGGTCGGAGGCAGCCGACGGCATCCGTCCGGCTGGGGTGAGCAGGGGCCGGTGCGTTCAGCCGCGAGGCGGAGAAGGGCGCCGCCGCGATGGGCCCCCTCCCGTGCAGGGGACCCCTCCCGTGCGGGGGAGACCCCTTCCGCACATGGGGATCCCCCGCTCGAGCGAAGCCGAACGGGGGAGTCGGTGACCGACGACAACGCCGCTGGGGAGCACCCCTGCTCGAAGCCGCTCGGGGAGGGCGTGCCGACCCCCGCGCCTCCGGCATGACCGCCGGACCGGCCCTGATCCGCCGGCCGCCTGCGCGACCGCTTCACCGGCGGTCGCGCAGGCGGTCGTCAGCGGGCCGTGCCGCTGGCGAGCGCGGCCTCGGGGGCCGCCGCCTCGTTCTCCTCGATGTCGGCCGAGGCGAGCGGGACGGGCGTGAACATGGCCGGTTCCTCGTCCGGGAACAGCGCGGTGGGCCCGTACACCCAGTCGGTGAAGGCGTACTCGGCGGGGTCGATGCCCCGCATGATCGCGTTGCGCTGCAGCCGCTCCGTGCCGTCGAGGTGCCACAGCTCGCCCCAGGCGCGGGCGGTCGTCAGGATCCGGCGGCAGTGCTCGACGCGGACCGCCTCGTACGCGGCCAGTGCGGTGTCCCAGTCGACGCCCGCGGCGGCGGCGCCCTCGGCGCGCAGCCGGGAGACGTGCCGGGCGAGGACCCAGCCGTCCTCGATCGCCATGATCGCGCCCTGTGCCATGTACTGCAGCGGCGGGTGGGCGGCGTCGCCGAGGAGGACGATGCGGCCGTGCACCCAGGTGTCGATCGGGTCGCGGTCCATCATCTGCCACCAGCGGTCCCGCCACATCAGCGGGATGCCCTTGCCCACGGTCTCGCAGGTTCCCTCGAAGGCCGCGTCGAGTTCGTCGGGGGTGCCCCAGTCCTCCTGCCCGGCGAGGGCCTTGGGCGACTGGAACACGGCGACCTGGTTGAACATGTCGCCGCCGCGCAGCGCGTACTGGACGAAGTGGCAGCGGGGTCCGACGTAGACGGTGACGTCCTTCTCGGCGATGCCGTTGTCCCGGACCTCGTCGATCGGGACGGCCGCCCGGTAGGCCACGTAGTCGGAACTGACGACGTCGTCGCCGACCAGCTTCTGCCGGGCCACGGAGCGCAGTCCGTCGGCGGCGATGACGAGCGGCGCCTCCTCGGTGTGGCCGTCGGCCAGCGTGATGCGGGCCCCGCCGACCGTGTTCTCGTAGTCGACGACCGTCTGGTCGGTGACCAGGTCCACGCCGGCCCGCCGGCAGGCCCGCAGGAAGATCGCGTGCAGGTCGCTGCGGTGGATGACCATGTACGGGAAGCCGTAGCGGCGCTCGAGCTCGCCCAGGTCGAGGCGGACCAGCTCGCGGGAGTCGAGCGCGTCGCGCATGACCATGTTCTCGGGGACCACGCCGAGTTCCTTGGCCTCGTCGAGCAGACCGTACTCGTCGAGGATGCGGGTGCAGTTGGGCGCGATCTGGAGGCCGGCGCCGACCTCGCCGAACTCCTTGGCCCGTTCGAGAACGCGGACGGCCAGCCCCTCCCGGGCGAGGGCGAAGGCGGTGCTGAGGCCACCGATACCGCCGCCGACGATGATGGCGTCGGGTCGGCCTTCGGTGGGAGGGGTCGCTGGGGTCATCGTGTTCTTCCTGTCTGAGCCGGGGGGAGACCGGCCCGGTTGGTCAGAGCCAGGGGCCCAAAGTGGGTGCCGGGCCGCCGTCGGGGGCGGTGAGGGCGTGCCTGCGCCCGGTGAGGTAGGCCGTGATCTCGGCGAGCGGGCCGGTGAGCACGGTCGGCTCGCCGTCGCCGGGGAGTTCCCGGACCTCTCCGGTGTCGGTCTCCGTCAGGCGCAGCGCCGGGCCGGGGGCCTTGGCACGCTTGGCGATGACGTCGTCGCAGAGGGCGCCGAGGAAATCGGCCGGCAGGTCGGCGAAGGTGATGCCGGTGTCCAGGTCGACGGCGTGGACGCACACCTCGCGGGAGCGCATCCAGGGCAGTTCGGTGGCGGGCACCGTACGGCCCTGTGCCGTCACGACCGGGTGCTGCCACTGGCCGTCGCCGAGTCCGGCCGTCGACGCGGCGAGTTCGGCGGCGGAGCGGCGCAGCCACCCGGTCAGTTCGGCGGCGGGCATGCCGACACCGCGCTCGATGCCGGCGGCCCGTTCCTCGGGGGACGCGTACATCGGGGTCTCTTCGCCGGTGGCCGCCCAGTGCACGAGGTTGCCGAGGGCGTCCGCGTTGGCGGCGACGTGGGCGACGAGCTGGCGGCGCTGCCACCCGGGCAGGCCGCTGGGCGCGTCGTAGGCCTTGTCGTCGAAGTCGGCGGTGGCCTCGAGCACGAGGTTCGTGCCGAGCTCCGCCCAGCGGCGGGCGTCATCGAACGAGCGGGACATCAGGCCTGCTTCTCCTTGACGACCTTGTTCTCCAGGCGGCCGATGCCCTGGATCTCGGTGACGACCTTCTCGCCGCCGAGCAGGTAGCGGCCGGGCTTGCGGGCGTGGCCGACGCCGCCGGGGGTGCCGGTGGCGATGATGTCGCCGGGGTTGAGGCGGATGATCGTGGAGACGTACTCGACCAGGGCGACCGGGTCGAAGAGCAGGTCACCGGTGTTGTCGGACTGCATGACCTCGTCGTCCACGGTGAGCTTGACGTCGAGCGTGGGGCGGACGCCGCCGGGCAGCTCGTCGGGGGTCACCAGGTACGGGCCGACGGGGGTGGTGGAGTCCCAGGTCTTGCCCTGGAGCCACTCGCGGGTGCGGAACTGCCAGTCGCGCGTGGTGATGTCGTTGAGCACGGTGAAGCCGGCGATGGCCTGCTCGGCCTGCTCGCCCTTGGCGCGGCGGACCTGCTTGCCGACGACGACGGCGAGTTCGACCTCCCAGTCGAACTGGTCGGTCTCCTCGGGGCGGATGATGTCGTCCGCCGGGCCGATCAGGGAGTCGGCGAACTTCGCGAACAGGGTGGGGTGTTCGGGCAGGTCCCGGCCCATCTCCTGGATGTGGTTGCGGTAGTTGAGGCCGACGCAGACGACCTTGGACGGCTGCGGGACCACGGGCGCGAGGTCGGCGCCCTCGGCGGGGTACGTCGTGGCGTCACCGGCGGCGGGGGCGGCGGCGAGCTCCGCCCAGTCGTCCTGCGCGAGGAGGGTGCCCACGTCGGGGAACCCGAGGTCGACCAGGACGTCACCGTCGAGCCGGACGGCCTTCGTGGTGCCGTCGGTACGGAGGGTGGCGAGCTTCATGAGCGGGTGGTTCCTTCCACGTGGGTGCGGTTGAGCCGGAGGGCTTCGAAGATCGGGGAGTCGCTGAACCGGAAGAGGTCCAGGGAGCCGGAGTCGGAGTCGGTGGAGCCGGCCTCGGAGCGCACGGAGAGCGGCTGCCAGGACGGGACGACGAACAGGTCGCCGCGGGTGACGGACCAGGAGGTGTCACCGACGGTGACGGTGCCGGAGCCGTCGAAGACCTGGTAGACGGACGAGCCGGTCTCGCGCACCGGGGCGGTCTCGGCGCCGCGCACCACGCGGTGCACCTCGGCGCGGATGGTGGGCAGCACGTCGGTGCCGTTGGACGGGTCGGTGAACCGGACGGCGGCGTGGCCGGGCTCGACGGTGCCGCCGAAGCCCTCCTTCTCCAGCGCGAGCTGGTCGGTGAGCGCACGGTCGGTGTGCTCCCAGCGGTACGCGAGGAGGGGCGTGCCGGGGGCGTCCACGGTGGCGGCGACGGGGCGCAGCCCCGGGTGTCCCCAGAGGCGCTCGGAGCGGGACCGGTCGGGGGTGATCCGCTCGGCGTCGCTGATCTCGTCGCGGCCGAACTCGAAGAACTGGGCCTCGCTGGTGTACTGGAACGGGATGTCCAGGCCGTCGATCCAGGCCATCGGCTTGGAGGTGGCGTTGTGGTGGGCGTGCATGTTCCAGCCGGCCTGCGGGAGGAAGTCGCCGCGGCGCATGGCCACCGGGTCGCGGCCGACGACCGTCCAGACGCCCTCGCCCTCGACGACGAAGCGGAAGGCGTGCTGGGTGTGACGGTGCTCGGGGGCGTCCTCGCCGGGCATCAGGTACTGGATGGCCGCCCACAGGGTGGGCGTGGCGAAGGGCCGTCCACCGAGGGCGGGGTTGGCCAGTGCGATGGCGCGCCGCTCGCCGCCCCGGCCGACCGGGACGATCTCGCCGGCCTGGGCGGCCAGCTCCCGCAGCTTCTCCCAGCGCCACAGGTGCGGGACGGCGCGGGATCGTGGGTGAGCCGGCATGAGGTCGCCGATCTCGGTCCACAGCGGGACGAGCAGCTCGCTCTCGAAGCCCCGGTACAGCTCCTCGAGCGCCGGGGTGACGTCGGGCTGGTCCGCGGCACTGACGGCGCTCAGGCGGACGGGGGAGCCCGTGGCAGAGGGGGTGCTGAATGAGGTAGTCACGTGACCAGCTTCTCCCTTGTCCCAGGGGACGAACATGTAAATTCTGGTCAGCAGAACCGTTGACGCCGGGAGGCCCGCCGTGGACAAGCCCCTCAAGACGCCGCCGCCGTACACGATCACGAGTGTCGACCACGCGTTGCGGGCCGCGACGATGCTCCAGCTGGAGGGCGCGCTGACCGTCTCCCAGCTCGCCGAGCGGCTCGGGGTCGCCCGGTCGACCGCGCACCGGCTGCTGGCCATGCTGGTCTACCGGGACTTCGCGGTACGCGACGAGCAGCGCGTGTACCACGCGGGCCCGGTACTGGAGCTGGCGACGCACTCGCGCTCCCTGGTGTCACGGTTGCGGACGGCGGCCCTGCCCCATCTGCACCGGGTGGTGGACCTGCTGAACGAGACGACGAACCTCACCATCCGCACCGGGGACACGGCCAGGTTCATCGCGAGCGTGGAGTGCCACCGGTCGCTGCGGGTCGGTTCCCGCGAGGGGATGGTCTTCCCGGCCCACCGTACGACGGGGGGTCTGCTGCTGCTCGCCGAGCTGAGCGAGGAGGAACTGGCGGAGGTGTACGCACCCGAGCGCTACCGTGACCGGCCGCAGGACCGCCCGGATCTCGGCCGGCTGTCCAAGGAGCTGAAGAGCGTCCTCAAGGGCGGCTTCGCCGTGAACCGGAACCGCTCGGAGCGCGGTCTGGTGGCCGTCGGCGTCCCGGTCCGCGACCGCGAGGGCAGGACCCTGGCGGGCCTGTCGATCTCCATGCCCGGCGTCCGCTACGACCCGCACGAACTCCAGTCCCTGGTCGGCACCCTGCGGGCGGCGGCACGGGCCCTGGGTGCGGACCTGGCGACGATGACCTGAGCGGCCTGCGGCTCCCGCGACCGACCGTCCACAGCCGGTCGGCCCGCGAGGGTCCGTCCGCAGCCGGTCGCCCGTGGCCGGCCCGTCCGCGCGAGGGGTCCGTCCGTCGCGTGTGCGGAACGGGGGGCAGGGACGGTCCGCCCGCGGCATGAGGAAGACGGAGGGTCAGGGCTGGTCCGGTTCCGGTTCCGATGTCGGCGCCAGTCCCGGTTCCGATACCGGTCCCGGTCCCGATACCGGTCCCGGTCCCGATGCCGGCTGCGCCGTGGTGCCGTCGTTCAGGAGGCTCGTCCAGCTTTCCGCGAGGATGTCGATCATGGCTTCGCGGTCTGCCTTCCAACGGCCGGGGGTCCAGTTGCGGGCGACGTGGTCGAGCTGGGCGAGAACGAGGACGCCGCGCAGGTGACGGCTGTCCGGTGCGAAGCGGTCGGCCCGGTGGAGGCCCTCCTCGACGTCGCTGACGGCCTCGTCCAGCCAGGCGTTCACCAGTCCGCGCAGATCCGGGTCGACCGCCGCCGCCTCGAACGCGGCCACCAGATGGGGCCGTACGGAGTCCCAGCGGCCGGAGATGTCGTACAGCCACTCGGTGATCGCCTCGCGGCTGCCGTCCTGGACCACCTCGACGAGCCGCCGGGCGGTGGAGCGGCGGGAGGGCGAGTCGACGCGTTCGAGCTTCTCGTTCAGCTCGCCGATGAGTGCCCGCATCAGATCGCTGCGGGACGGAAAGTACGCGTAGAACGTCACCCGTGTGGTGCCCGCCGCGGCCGCGATGTCGTCCACGGTCGTCGCGGCGTAGCCCTTGGCGCGGAACAGGTCGAGCGCCGAGTCCAGCAGGAGCTGGCGGGTCATCCGCTTCTGCGCCTCGCGCAGACCGGCCATGTCAGCGCCCCCGTCCCCGGGTGTCGGACGGGAGGGGCAGCGGGACGCCAGTGGGGGTGGGCAGCGGGGCGGCGGCTGGGGCGGTCATGGCGTTCATCGTAGCGCCGGGCACCGCGCCCGACCTCGGGGTCCTCACCCCAGGATTACTTCCAATACATGGCGCACATTTCCTTGACGGAACGTAAAGCGGAGTGTCATTCTCGCCGTCACCCCGCTTGATTCGCGCCACTCCTACAGCCCGACCCGGCGCTCCTCCCCCCACTTCGGGCCACGTCCACCCGTGGCCGGACGGGCGTATCCACCGATCCAGCCCCGTCGCGGATGTGAGGCCGCAACACTTCTCGGCCCATGGTTCAGAGAGGAACTCCCGAGTGAGGTACTTCGTTGCGCGCCGGATGCCGTTAGTCCGGCCCGAGCGGCAGTGGCCGGCCGTCTGCTGATCACCGCCGGCCGTCCCGGCCGTGGCCACGGCTCCACCGGACCGGCCACCCGGCGCCCGCGTGCTCCCGCATTCACGGCACCCCGCCCCGCGGGCGTCGAGCAGCGTGCCGTGCTCGACGGCACCACCGACCGGTTCCCGGCGTTCCCCACCCCCCAGGGGGGCCGGACGAACCCACCGACCCGTCCGGCTCCCGGCGCACGCCCTGTGCCCCGGAAGCCCGTCCGGGCCGTCCGACCCGGTTCCCCCACGCCCTGAGCGGCGGCTCACCACCAAACCGGTATCGGCCACAAGGGGCCGAACCGTCTCACCATCCCAGTCAGGGAGAACGCAGTGACGCTCAACAACGGGACGACGACGTCCTCTGGCCCTTCCGCGGGGGCTGCCCGGAGGCCGGGCTACGCGGGCACGCTTGCGGCCGCAAGCTGCGCGGTGTTCGTGGCCCAGCTGGCCAACGCCCTGCCGGCCTCTCTCAACGGCCTCTTCCAGCAGGACCTGGGCACCCACGGGTCCCAGCTGACCTGGATCACGGCGGCCTTCATGATCGCCGTGGTCGTCTTCGAGTTCACCTTCGGTGTCCTCGGCGACCTGTTCGGCCGCCGCAAGCTCATCGCCGCGGGTGCGGCGATGGTCGTCGCCGGCAGCATCGTCTCGTCCCTCGCGCCCAACGTGCAGACGCTGTGGGCCGGTGCCGCGCTGAACGGTCTCGGCGCCGGCGCCATGTTCCCCGGATCGCTCACCATGATCGCGGACGTGGCCCGCAGCGCCCGGGAACGGGCCCGCGCCATCGCGCTGTGGAGCGGTTTCCTGTCCGCCGGTGCGGCGGTCTCCCCGCTGATCGGCGGCGTCTTCGCCAAGGCCGGCTCGTGGCGGGGCTCCTACATGGTCCTCGTCGTGCTGGCCCTCGCGAGCGTGGTGCTCAGCCTGACCATGGCCAAGGAGTCGAAGGCCGCGGAGGGGCGTCGCCTCGACATCCCCGGCCAGATCACCTTCGCGCTCGGTCTCATCCTGGTGCTGTACGCGGCCGTGGAGGGGCCCGAGAAGGGCTGGGGCGAGCCGGACATCATCGGTGCGTTCGTCGTCGGCGCCTCCTTCCTGATCGCCTTCGTCCTGATCGAGCGCCGGGCCGACTCCCCGATCCTCAACCTGACCCTGTTCAAGGACCGCGCCTTCACGGTGGGATCGATCGTGGCCGTCATCGGCATGATCGCCTTCCTCGGCGCGTGCTTCACCACGAGCATGTGGCTCGGCCCCGTCCAGCACCAGGACCCGCTCCGCGTCGCCGTTCCGTTCCTGCTGCTGCAGGGCCCGGCGTTCGTCCTGATCCCGGTCGTCTCCCGGCTGCTCCACAAGGTCGCCCCGAACTGGCTGCTGACCACGGGCTTCCTCCTGATGGCCGTCGGTTCGTTCCTGTGCACCCGGCTGGACGTCACCGACACGAGCCTGACCCCGTTCGTCCTGCCGACCCTGCTCATCGGTATCGGCTTCGCCCTGGGCGTCAGCTCGATCACGGCCGTCGCGCTGAACAGCGTGCCGGGCCCGCTGGCCGGCATGGCCAGCGCCACCACCAACATGCTGCGCGACCTCGGCTTCGCACTGGGCCCGGTGGTCGTCGGCGCGGTCGCCCTCAGCCGCGCGGGCGACACGTTCTCCTCGAACCTGTCCGGTTCGGATCTGCCGCCCGACCAGCTGGGCGCCGCCACCGAGATCGGCCAGGCGGCCGGTCCGATCGCCGTCAACAGCCTGCCGCCGGACGCCCCCGGCTCGGCCGCGCAGAGCATCGCCCTCGACGCCCTGGGCAGCGGCTACAGCCTCGCCTACATGGTGTGCGCCGTCGCCGCCCTCGTGGCCGCGATCGTGACCGTGGTGGGCATGGCCGGCGTCCGCGCTCCCCAGGAGCTGGACACGGGGCACACGGCCGGAAAAACCCCGGCCGGACAGCCCCAGGCCCCGACCGCGGTCTGACGCGGCCGTCCGCACCCCGTCCCCCTCGCGAAGGCCCCGGCCGTCGGCGCACACCGCCGACGGCCGGGGCCTTCCCCGCGTGTCAGCCCGCGACGACCGCCTCCGCCGCCGCGGTCCCGCACACGCGCGCCGCGCCGTGCGTGGCGATGTGCGGCGCGCCGCGCGGCGCGGACTGCGGTACGCCCATCTCCACGACCACGGCGTCCGGCCCGGCCGCGAGCAGGGTGTCCAGGGCCGTGCGCATCCACGGGTGCCGGTGCTCGTCGCGGACCACGGCGACCACGCGCCGGCCGGCCGCGGCCTCGAGCGCCCGCGCACCGACGTCGGAGCCCGTGCCTGAGCCCGTGCCTGAGCCGGAGCCCGTGTCGGAGCCGGTGTCGGTGAAGGAGCCGGTGGTGGTGCCCGGCAGCAGCCGTTCCAGTTCCGCGCCGACGCCCCAGGGGGTCTCGTCGCCGACGGCGATGTTGGCGGCGGGGTGGAAGGTGGCCACGTACACCGGCCCGGTGACCGGCGCGGCGGGCCCGGTGCGGGTGACGGTCACCGCGCGGCGGGCCGCCGTGAGGCCGATCTCCGGATCGCGGTCGCCCTCGGGGGCCGGGGAGCGCCGCATCGTGGCCGTCCAGTCGGCCAGGGCGCGGACCCGGGCGGCGGCGTCGGCGAGCCGCTCCTCGGGGAGTTCGCCCGAGCGGACGGCGGCGACGAGAGCGTTCGTCAGGCCCTGCACCGTGTCCTCGTCGCACAGCCCGCCGCCCACGCAGATCGCGTCGGCGCCGGCCGCGATGGCCAGGACGACTCCGTGTTCGAGACCGTAGGTGCCGGAGACGGCGCGCATCTCCATGCCGTCGGTGACGATCAGCCCCTGGTAGCCGAGTTCGCCGCGCAGCAGGCCGGTGAGGATGCGGCGGGAGAGGGTGGCGGGGCGGTCCGGGTCGAGGACCGGGACCTTGATGTGGGCGCTCATGACGGCGCGGGTGCCGGCCTCGATCGCCGCCCGGAACGGCTGGAGTTCGCGTTCGTGCAGGGTGGTGGCGTCGAGGTCGATGTGCGGGACGGCGTGGTGGGAGTCGACGCTGGTGTCGCCGTGGCCGGGGAAGTGCTTGGTGCAGGCGGCGACGCCGGTGGACTGCAGGCCCTCCACGTAGGCGGCGGTGTGCCGGGCGACCAGGTCGGTGTCGCGGCCGAAGGAGCGGACGCCGATGACCGGGTTGTCCGGATTGGCGTTGACGTCGGCGGAGGGCGCCCAGTTGAAGTTGACGCCGCACTCGGCGAGCCGGCGGCCCAGTTCGCGGGCGACGCCGCGGGTGAGGGCGGTGTCGTCGACGGCGCCGAGGGCGTGGTTGCCGGGGAAGGAGGAGCCGGTGCGGACCTCCAGCCGGGTGACGTCGCCGCTCTCCTCGTCGATGGCCACGAGCAGGTCGTCCCGCTCGGCGCGCAGTTGCGCGGTGAGGGCGGTGACCTGTTCGGCGGTGGCGACGTTGCGGCCGAAGAGGGCGACGGAGGCGAGGCCCTCGCCGAGCCTGCGGCGTATCCAGTCGGGCGCGGCGGTGCCGGCGAAGCCGGGCTGCAGTACGGCCAGCGCGTCCCGGGTGAGGGCGTCGGTGCCGGTGGTGAATGTCGTCATCGGGTGGCGTTATCCCTTCACGGCGCCCGCGGTGAGGCCGCTGACGGCCTTGCGCTGCAGGTAGACGAAGAGGATCAGGATCGGAATGGCGAAGAGCGACGAGGCGGCCATGGTCGCGCCCCAGTCGTTGCCGAACTGGCTCTGGAAGCTGGACAGCCACAGGGGCAGCGTCTGCGCCTCGGCGTCCTTGTTGAGCACCAGGACGAGGGCGAACTCGTTCCAGGCGGTGATGAAGCCGAACAGCGAGGTGGCCATCAGGCCCGGGGCGAGCAGCGGCAGGATGATCCGGCGGAACGCCTGGGCGCGGGTGCAGCCGTCGACCATCGCCGACTCCTCCAGCTCCTTGGGCACGGCGGCGACGAAGCCGCGCAGCGTCAGGATGGTGAAGGGCAGGATCATCATCATGTAGAAGAGCGTCAGCGGTACGAGGCTGTTCAGCATGGACGCGTCCCGCACGATCATGTACATCGCGATGATCATGACTTCCCAGGGCGCCATCTGGGCCAGCATGAATCCGATGATGAAGCCGCGCCGCCCCTTGAAGCGCATGCGCGCCAGGGCGAAGGAACCGGCCAGCGCGATCACCAGCGAGAAGACCACGGCCAGGACGGTGACCGTCAGCGAGTTGGTGACGTAGGTCCAGAAGTGGTCGACATCGGTCGCGGTCTTGAAGTGTTCGAAGGTGATGTCGGTCGGGAACCAGACCGGGTCCTCCGAGAGGATGTCGCCGGTCGGCTTGAGGGCCGTGTTGAACATCCAGTACACGGGGAAGACGAAGCCGATGAACAGGACGACGGCCGTGGCGTTGGGCCACAGGCGGCCGAAGAGCGAGCGCTTCACAGCTCGTCCTCCTCTTGCTTGAGCACGATCCGCAGGTAGTAGGCGGTCAGGCCGAGCAGGATCGCGATGGTCAGGACGGCGATCGCCGCGCCCATGCCGTAGTGCTGGTTGCCGACACCCTCGACGTAGGCGTAGACGGGCAGGATCTCGGTGAGCCGGTCGGGGCCGCCCTGGTTGATGAGGTAGACCTGCACGAACGCCTTGAAGACCCAGATGATCTCCAGGAACGTGGTGGCGTAGAGGAACGGCCGCAGGAACGGCAGGGTGACCGTGGTGAAGCCGCGCCAGGCGCCGGCGCCGTCGAGGGACGCGGCCTCGTAGAGCTCCTTCGGGATCGTGGTGGTCGCGGCGTAGAGGTTGATCGCGACGAACGGGATGGACATCCACACGATCAGTACGGTGATGACGAAGAACGTCGACATCTGGCTGCTGGTCCAGCTGTAGTCGGCCATGGAGTGCCAGCCGAGCTTGTCCAGGACCCAGTTGACGACGCCGAAGCGCTGTGCGAACAGCCACTGGTAGACGGTGGTGGCGGCCACGATCGGCATGGCCCAGGCGAGCACCAGGCCCAGCAGCAGGGTGAACCGCATCCCCTTGCCGAGACGGGCGAGCAGCAGGCCGACCAGTGCGCCCAGCACCATGATCAGGACGACGTTGACCGCCGTGAAGAGGATCGAGCGGAGGGTGACCCGCCAGAAGTCCTCACTGGTGAGGGCCGTCCGGTAGTTGTCGACACCGTTCCATTCGGTGACGCGCTGGATCAGCTGTCCCATGTTGAGGTTCTGGAACGACAGCAGCACGTCCTTCAGCAGCGGCCAGCCGAGCAGCAGCACGGAGGCCACACAGGCGGGCAGCAGCAACAGGTACGGGGCGAGTGCGCCGACGCGCGACGCCGCTCTCGGTGTCGGCCTGCCGGCCCCCCCGTCGTCCGCCTTGCGGACGTCCGCCGGGCCGGAGGGCGGCCGTTCGGTCTGCACGGTCATGCTCGCGATCTCTCTTCTCGACATACTCGACGCCGGGGCGGGGGCCGGCGAGTGGCCGGCCCCCGCCCGCTCCGTGCGCTCGCTGCGGCTACTGCTGCTGCGACAGACGCTTGTTGAACTCGCCCTCGACCTGCTTGGCGGCCTCGGCCGGGGACTTGCCGTTCAGGACGGCGGTCAGGTACGTCTTGATCGGGTTGGGGTCGTTCTCCACAGCGGCCCACTCCGGGATCAGCGGCGTGGTGCCACCGACGGCGGCGGCCGGCGCGGCGGCCTCGGCCGGGGCGTTGCCCTTGAGGTTGCTCTGCAGCGACTCCTTGTTGGGGATGACGCCGTTGAGCTTGGCCAGCTGGCCCTCGAACTGGTCGGAGAGGGCGATCTTCAGGAACTCCTTGGCGAGCTCCTGCTTCTTGCTGCCCGCGGCGACGGCGAGGTTGGAGCCGCCGAGGAAGACGCCCTCGGGCTTGTCGGCCGTGGCGCCGGGGATGGTGAAGTAGCCGATGTCCTTCTCGATCTTCGGGTTGGCCTCGATCGCGATGCCGGCTTCCCAGCCCATGCCGATGAACGCGCCGACCTTGCCGTCGGCGAAGACCTCGCCCTGCTGCGGGGTGGCCTCGTCCTTGTCCTTGGGCGCCTTGGACAGCGCCTGGAACTTCTTGTACGTCTCCGCGGCGGCGGCGACCTTCGGGTCGTCGAGGTTGGAGACGTACTTGTCGCCGTCCTTCTTGACCAGTTCGCCGCCCTCGCCGATCACCAGGCCGACGAAGTGGTACCAGTTCTGGCCGGGCAGGTAGATCGGCTCCGCGTCGGTCTTGTCACCGATCGCCTTGAGCGCGTCGTAGAACTCGTCACGGGTCTTGGGCGTGTCCTTGAGGCCGGCGTCCGCCCAGACCTTCTTGTTGTAGAGGACGACGCGGTTGGCGAAGTACCAGGGCGCCGCGTACTGCTTGCCCTCGAAGACGGACGACTCGTTGAGCGAGTCGGTCCACTCTCCGCCGATCTCGGCCTTGAGGTCGGCGAGGTCGGCGAGGCCGCCGGTCTTCGCGTAGGCCGGGGTCTGGGTGTTACCGATCTCGAAGACGTCCGGCGGGTTCTCCTCGGACAGCGACGTGGTCAGCTTCTGCTGGATGCCGTTCCACTGCTGGACCTCGAACTTGACCTTCGCCTTGGTCTTCTTCTCGAACTCGGCGGTGAGGTCCTTCTGCCACTGGTCCGGCGACGAGCCGTCCATCACCCACACGGTGAGCGTCTCGCCGGCGTAACCGTCCGCGCCTGCCTTCTTGTCGCCGTCACCACTGTCGCCGCCACACGCGGCGACGGAGAACAACATGCCCGCGACCCCGATCGCTGCTATCAGCTTGCGCTTCACGCGCCACCCCTCCTCAGGAATGCCTTCCACACCCACACCCTCGGCGGTGACCCTCGCAACGGCGCGGCACTCGGCGGGCTGGGGCCCGGCTTCCTCTAAATGGTTTAGACCAGCAAGGGGGAGCTTGGCCTAGACCTATAGCCCTGTCAAGGGTCGCGCGGCCAATCCCCCGGGCCTCTCCCGACGCTTCTCGCGGAACCTCGAACTCCCCTTGAACAGGGACGTGTCGAGGGTTGGACTAGACCAAAAGAGGGTGTGCGGTTATAACGGGACCGCCGAGCGTGCGGCGTCGAACCCGGCCGTCCGCCGACGTGCATCGCGGCCGGCGCCCGCCGCCCGCGCCGCCGGACCCCGCAGCCGGAAGGCAGGTCATGAGCACGGACCTCAGCAGCGCCCGGACCGACACGGGGGCACCGGACCCCACCGGCCGCGCCCCGAAGTACTACCGCATCAAGCAGCACTTACTGGGCCTGACCGAGGCGCGCCCACCGGGCTCGCCGATGCCGGCCGAGCGCTCCCTCGCCCTCGAGTTCCGGACCTCGCGCACCACCGTCCGCAAGGCCCTTCAGGAACTGGTGAGCGAGGGCCGGCTGATCCGCATCCAGGGCAAGGGCACCTTCGTCGCCCGCCCGAAGATCTACCGGACCCTCCAACTGACCTCGTACACCGAGGACATGCGCAACCAGGGCCTCACCCCCGCCTCCCAGCTCCTGAACATCGACCACATCGCGGCCGGTGAGGAACTGGCGGCCCTGCTCGAGGTGGGGCGGGGCGAGAAGGTGCTGCGCGTCGAGCGGCTGCGCCTGGCCGGGGGCGAACCCATGGCGATCGAGGCGACCCATCTGTCCGCGCGCCGCTTCCCCGGCCTGCGCCGGAACCTGGCCCGCCGCACCTCGCTCTACGCGACGCTCACCGAGGTGTACGGCATACGCCTGGCGGAGGCCGACGAGACCATCGAGACCTCCCCCGCCACACCGCGGGAGGCCGACCTGCTGCACACGGACGTGGGCCTGCCGATGCTGCGGCTGTCCCGCCACTCGCGGGACGAGACGGGAACGCCGGTCGAATGGGTCCGCGCGGTGTACCGCGGCTCGCGGTACCGGTTCACGGCGACCCTGACGCCGCCCGCACCCTGACGCCGTCCGCACCTTGACGCCGTCCGCATCCCCACGCCGACGACACCCCTCTTGACATGCTCGCGCCTGACTGCTCCTTGACACGCCTCATTGGTCCAGGCCAATATCCAACGCACCGATCAGTCCGGGCCATCAGCCCGAACCCGTCATATCGGGCGCCCTCCCGCGCCGCGATCCCCCTCCCTTCCCCGTCCACGCGCACCACTCCGCCCGGAGGTCCCGCATGGCCGACCACGGCCGCATCGGCGGTAATCCACGCCTGCTGCGGCTGGCACACTCCGTTCTCCAGCCCGGCTTCACCGGCTCCACCGTGCCGGACTGGGTGCGCCGCCGGATCTCCGAGGGGCTCGCCTCCGTCGCCCTGTCCGGCCGCAACATCCACGGCCCCGAGCAGGTGGCAGCACTCACCTCCGCGCTGCACGCCGAGAACCCCGACCTCGTCATCGGCCTGGACGAGGAGGCGGACGGCGAGGAGGCGGGCGGCGAGGAGGCGGGCGGCGCCACCCGCCCGGACGCCCGCACCGGGGCGTTCCGTCCGGGCAACCGTGCACTGGGCGCCCTCGACAACATCGATGTCACCGAACAGGTCGCCCACGGCGTCGGGCGGGACCTGCACACGCTCGGCATCACCCTGAGCTACACGCCGAGCGCCGACGTCGCCCCCGATCCGTACCACCCGGTGATCGGGGTCCGTTCCTTCGGCGCGCGCACCGACGTGGTCTCCCGGCACGCCGCCGCGTGGGTACGGGGCCTGCAGTCGGCGGGTGTCGCCGCCTGCGCCAAGCACTTCCCGGGCCACGGTGACACCGTTGTCAGCCGCCGTCTCGGGCTGCCGCAGGTGCCGGCGCGGGCCGGGACCGTGGCCCTGACCGCGCTGCCGCCGTTCATCGCCGCGATGGACGCGGGCGTGCGGGCCGTCATGACCGGCCACCTGCTGGTCCCCGCCTACGACGACCGCCGGCCGGCGACCCTGAGCCGCGCCGTCACCCAGGACCTGCTGCGCGGCGAACTCGGCTTCACCGGTCTGATCGTGACCGACGCCATCGAGATGGGCGCCGTGGCCGACCGCTACGGCGTGGCCGGCGCCACCGTCCGGGCGGTCGCCGCGGGGGCCGACGCGGTCTGCGTCGGCGGCGGGCACGGGCACGCGGACGAACGGACCACGGCCCGGCTCGCCGACGCCCTGGTCCGCGCCGTACGGGACGGGCGCCTGCCGGAGGAACGGCTCACCGAAGCCGCTTCCCGCGTACAGGAGTTCGCCCGCTGGTCGGGCGGACTGCGACGGGACGCGACCGGCGACAGAGCCGAGGCCGGAGCCGGGCTCGGACCCGTGACGGGCCCAGCGGCGGCCCGGCGTGCCGCGGTCCGCAGCATCTGACCGGTTCACCTCACCCGACCTCTGCCCTTCCCCTTCCTTCATGCCCCGGTCGCGCGCGGGCACCGACGCGGCCGGGCTCTGCCCTCCTGCCCGAATGCGCCTGATCGCCCGATCCCACACCCCCGCACCACTGACGACCGACCCAGGATTTCCGGAGTGACCGCATGACGACGCAGAACCACCCGACGCAGGACCGTCCGACGCAGGACCGTCCTGCGCTCCACCGCTTCTTACACCGCGCCGCCTCCGAACGCCCGTACTTCAGTGCCGACGGCGAGACCTACCTCGCCGGGACCCAGTTGCGGCACCTCACCAAGTCCCGGCCGTTGCGGGTGCTCTCCGAGGAGGAGTTCGCCTCCTGGCAGGCGTACGGCTATGTGGTGGTCCGGGAGGCGATATCCCCGGACGCGGCCAAGCTGCTGCTGGAGTTCGCCTGGGACTTCCAGGGCCTCGACCCGCAGCGCCCCGAGACCTGGTACGAGGAGCGCACCTTCCGCTCGGACCTCGACCGGGACCTGTACGTCTACGGCTTCGTCGAGGCGTACCACCACCAACTGCTCTGGGACAGCAGGCAGTCGCGGCGCGTCCACGACGCCTTCGCCGATGTGTGGGACTGCGAGGAACTCTGGGTCACCCTGGACCGTCTCAACCTCAACCCGCCCAATGTGGGGAACCGTTCCCGGTCGTTCATCGAGCCGACGGACGAGGGCTTCGACATCGAGCTGCACTGGGACGTCGACACCACGGCCAGTGTGCCGCCGCAGCGGGTGCAGGGCATCATCGCGCTCACGGACACGGAGCCGGACCAGGGCGGCTTCCAGTGCTCGCCCGGACTCTTCCACCGCTTCGAGGAGTGGAAGGTGGGCCGGCCCGCCGGCCGCGACCCGATCCGGCCCGGGGCCGACCGGGCCGAGTTCCCGGTGATCCGGCCCCAGCTCAACGCCGGTGACCTGCTGATCTTCAACGGCATGCTGGCGCACGGCGTGGCACCCAACACTTCCGCCGACGGGGTACGGGCGGTGCAGTACCTGTCGATGATGCCGGCGCTGGAGGAGCACGAGGAACTGCGCCGGTCCCGGATCGAGTCCTGGCGCACGCTCGGCACGCCGGACTGGAACGCGACCCTGCTCGGCGACGCGACCCGGCACGAGTCCGAGCGGTACGGCACCGCCGAACTCAGCGACTTGGGGCGGAAGTTGCTGGGAATGGACTCCTGGCACGAGCACGGTGGCCGTCCCGGGCGGACGCGATGACCGGGGCGTTCGACGTGCCACGCCGGCACAGGGTCGGTCTGACACTCCCGACGAACCGGGCGTGTGCGGCGACCATCTCCGCCGTCGCCGCCGAAGCGGCTTACGCCGTAAGGGAGTTCGAGGTCGAGGTGCATCTGCTGATTCTCGACTCCTCCGACGCGCCGACCGTCTCGGCGCACGACCGCACCGTCGCCGGGCTGCCCGTGGTCCCGGGTGTCGTGGTGCACCACCTCGACGAGCGGGCCCAACGGGTCTTTCTGCGGGACGTGATCGACCGCGCCGCGCTGCCGGAGTCGGAGCCGGACCACCTGCTCGGCCTCCTGCTCCCGGACGGCGTCTCGTACGGTGCCTGCACCGACCGGGCGTTCCTCGTCGCGGCCGCTCTGGGGTGCCGTTCGGTGCACCGCCGGGACTCCGACAGCCGCTACCAGGTGTTCGAGGGCGAGCCCGTCTTCCCGATCCGTCACGAGCTGGCGTCTCTCGGCAAGCGGGCCGCCGACGCCTCCGCCGGGGTGTCGGAAGTGGACCTCGATCCATCGCTCGCCCATCGGCCGGTGGCGATGGTGGGCGCGTCCTTCATCGGGGAACTGTCCGTCGACATCGGCGGCATCCGGGAACTCGACAAGGACGCGTACGACACGGTCGTGGGCCTGTGGGCCCCGGCCGAGTGGTCCGAGGAGGAGCGGGCGGGCCTGGCCGAGGAGTCCTTCAAGGGTGCCGGGCTGCTTCCCTTCCGGGGCGACCACGCGACGCTGACCCTGGTCGACCCCATGCGGGTGGACATGTGCAACATCGCCTTCCACCAGGACGTGTACGAGCGGCTGCCGCTGCCGCCCGCGACCGACACCATCGGCAGCGACTACTTCCTCGTCCACGCCGTGCACGACGCCACCCTGCCCGGTGTCCTGCACAACCGGGACATCGAGAACTTCTACACCGGGGAACGCCGTACGCATGCCGGATTCATGGCGTACCAGCGGCGGTTCGTGAAGTTCCTGCTGTCGATGCTCCACTTCCACTTCGTCTACGCCGGCATGGCCGAGGCCGGTCCCGCGCTCCTCGACGACGGGCAGCGGCTCGACGCGGCGCCGGTCCGTGCCCTGCTGGCACGCAGCGTGCGGCTGGACCGCGCCGAGAACGAGCGCCGACTGGACGTCGTCCAGCGGACCTACCGACGACTGGGCGGAAAATACGCCGAGTTCGCCGAGCGAGTGGCCGCGGAGCAGGAGTCGCTGCTGGCGGAGGCGGGGCGGGACATCGAGGACTTCGTGCTGCTGATCGACGGCTGGGCGGCGCTGATGGAAGCGGCCCGGACGACCGGCGTCCGGAGCGCGGCCCGCCCCGGTGCCACCGTCCGGTCCCGGGGCGCGGTCCGGTGAATCCGGCACTGCGTACCGCGCTCGCGGCTGCCCCGAACGACCGGATCATCCATGACCTGGACGGCATCGCCGCCCGGTTCGACGCGCTGACCGGGGAGTTGCCCGGCGTCGGCGTGCGGTTCGCCATGAAGGCGTGCCCCGTGGACGAGGTGCTGGCGTGCCTGGCCGGCCGGGGCGCCGGGTTCGACGCGGCGAGCCCCCGGGAAATCGTCCAGGCCCTCGCCACGGGCACGCCCGCGGACCGGATCCACTACGGCAACACCGTCAAGTCCGACGAGCACATCGCCCAGGCCCACCGGCTCGGCGTACGGGACTTCGCCACCGACAGCCCGGAGGACGTGGCGGCGCTGGCCGCGCACGCCCCCGGCTCCCGGGTGTTCTGCCGGCTGGCGACCACGGGCCAGGGGGCCCTGTGGGGACTGAGCCGGAAGTTCGGCTGCTCGGCGGACGACGCCGTACGCGTACTGGAGTCGGCGCGGGAGGCGGGTCTGGTCCCCGCCGGGCTGTCGGTGCACGTCGGGTCGCAGCAGATGACCACCGAGGCCTGGCAGCAGGCGTTCGCGACGCTGGGTGAGGTCCTGCCGGCACTGCACGCGCGCGGAATCTCGCCCGATCACGTCAACCTCGGCGGCGGCCTGCCCGCACTCGGCTACACGGACCGGCGGGGAGACCGGCTGGAACCCCCGCTGGACAAGATCTTCGCCGTCCTACGCGAGGGCATGGAACGCCTCCGCGAACTCGCCCCGGATCCACTGGACTTCCTGATCGAGCCGGGACGCCATCTGGTCGCCGACCACAGTGCCGTCAGGGCGCACGTCTCCCGGCTCACCTCGCGCCGGCGACCGGACGGGGAACGGGCGTACTGGCTCTATCTGAGCTGCGGAAAGTTCAACGGCCTTTATGAGATGGACGAGTTGCAGTATCCGCTCGTCTTTCCGACCCATCCGGCCGACGCCGACCTGGTCCCCGCCGTCGTCGCGGGCCCCACCTGTGACAGCGACGACTCCTACGCGCCCGAGCACCGCCGTGTCCTCGTGCCGAAGGCGCTCGCCTCGGGCGACCCGGTCTGGGTGCTGTCCAGCGGCGCCTACGCCACCAGCTACATGACCCGCGGCTTCAACGGCTTCGCCCCGCTCCCCCACAGCTGCGTGGGCGGGAGCGACGGCGACGGCGACGGCAGGGGCGGTGGCGGTGGCGGCAGGGGTGGTTCCCCGGTCCGCTCCGGGCGGGATCGGGTACCGGTGCGGGATCAGGTGCTGGTGCGGGACCAGGTGCTGGGCGGCCTGCGTATCCGCCTCCTCGCCGAGGACGACTGGCCGCGGGTCGCCGCCCTGGAGGCCGAGGTGTACGCGCCCGCCGGGCTGTCCGAGGGCCGGGAGGCGCTGGAGTCCCGGGGCCGCGCCTCCCCTGCGACCTGCTTCGTCCTGGAGACCGGCGACCGGATCGCCGGCTACGTCCTCGCCCTGCCCTACCCGCCGTCGCGGTATCCGGACCTGGAGCGGCCCGAGGAGCGGTCCTTCGCCTCCTCCCATCTGCACCTGCACGACCTGGTCGTCGCCGACGACCTGCGCGGCCGGGGCCTGGGCGGCAGGCTCGTACGCCATCTCACCGCGACCGCACGACAGGTGTACGAGGAGGTCTCCCTGGTCGCCGTGGGAGGCACCGAGAGTTTCTGGGCCCGGCACGGGTTCCGGCCCGACCGACGGGTCGAACTCCCCGCGAGTTACGGCGAGAACGCGGTCTACATGTCCGGCCCGGTCCCGGGCTGCCGGTCCGACGGCCCCGAAACGGAGGGCTGACGCCCATGTCCCGCACCCCCGCACCCCGTACCCCCGCACCCCGCGCGCTCGGCGCCTTCCGGCGCGACCAGCTGGCCATCGCCGCGCTGTTCTGCTTCCTCGGCTTCCAGTACGCCACCTGGGTCTCCCGGCTGCCCGCTCTCAAGGACCGGTTCGGCCTCGACGAAACACGGCTGGGTCTGCTGCTGATGGTCTGCGGGGTCGGCGCCGCGGTGTCCTTCCCGCTGGTCGCCCGGCTGATGCGGCAGCTCGGTTCGCGGCGTCTCGCGCTCTGGTCGGCACTGGCTCTGGCGGCGGTGCTGCCGGCGCTGTCCGCGGCCGGCTCCTACCCCCTCGCCCTGGTGGTGGTCTTCGTCGACGGGGTGGCCGTCGGCTGTCTGAACGTCGCCATGAACGCGCAGGGCGCGGCGCTCGAGGCCCGGTACGGGCGGGCCGCGATGGCGCGGCTGCACGCCACGTTCAGCGCGGGCTCGCTCGCGGCCGCGCTCCTCGCGTCGGGGATGAACGTCGTGACGCACACCGTGTCCGCGCACTTCGCCGTCGCCGCGGCCCTGCTCCTGCTGCTGCTCACCGCCGCGCGCCCGCGTCTGACCGCCGACGAGCACACTGCGGAGCCCGAGCGGGACGAGCCCGAGCGGGATGTCGCGGAGGAGGATGCCGCGAAGGGCACCGCCAAGACCGTCCGGCGCTTCGCCGGTGCCTCCGGGGCGGCACTCTGGCTGGGTTGCGCGATGGTGTTCGGCACGGTCACCGAGGGCGCGATGAACGACTGGTCGGCGCTCTACCTCACGGCGGAGACCGGCGCGTCGGGGCAGCTCGCGCCGCTGGGCATCGCCGTGGTGTCGGTGATGATGGTGCTGGCCCGCCTCCTCGGCGACGGCTGGCGGAGCCGCCTGGGCGACGCACGGGTCGTCCACGTCGGCAGTGTGGTGGCCGGCACCGGTCTCGCGCTCGCCCTGGCGGCCGGCGGGACCTGGCCCGCGCTGATCGGCTTCGCCTGTGTGGGCCTGGGCATGGCGACCGTGACGCCCTGCCTCTACGTCGCGGCCGCCGCGGAGGGTCCGCGGGCCCTGGCCCTGGTCGCCGCCATGGGCACCACCGGCCTGCTGGCCGGCCCGGCGCTGATCGGCTTCGTGGCGGGCCGAACGGACCTGACGGTCGGCATGGCGGTGGTCGCCGCCTCGGCCCTGCTGGTGTCCGTCTCCGCGCGGCGCGTCACCTGGCGGAAGCAGGCTGTGGCCGCCCCGGCCGGTGGGGGCGCGGGACCGGACGTGGACGGGGTCGCCTGAGGCGGTGATGCCCGTGCGGCACAGTGGTCAGGACTGTGCCGCACGGGCGGCTGGGGGTCCCGCTCAGGGCTCCCGGTGAGTGCCGGTCGCCGTGGTGATGCGGGTGATCGCGGCGAGCGTCAGGACCCGGTCATGGGGTTCCCGGGACAGGGCGCGATGGAGGGTCAGTCCCTCGATGAGGGCGTCGAGCTGGCGGGCGGTGTCCGGGTCGAAGTACTTCTCGAGGTGGACCCGGCTGCGGCGCATCCACTCGTGGGTGAGTTCCCGGTAGGCGGGCCGGCGTGCGGCGAGAGCGTACAGCTCCTGGGTGAGCACGAGGTCGCGCCGGCTGCCCTCGGACAGGGTGTGGACGAGGTCGGCCACGGCCTCGATGGCCTCCTCCCTGTCGGCCGGCTCCGCGAGATACGCGTCGAAGACCGCGACCGCCTGGCCGGTGAACTCACCGAAGGCCTCTCTGAGCAGTTCGTCCATCCCGCTGAAGTGGTACGTCATGGACCCCAGCGGCACCCCGGCGCGCCGGGCGATCTTGCGGTGCGAGACCGCCGCGAGGCCCTCCTCCGCGATGAGGTCGAGGGTGGCGGCGATGATGCGTTCGCGCCGTTGCGGGTCGGTGTGTCCGGTGGCCACGGGAGCCTCAGATACCGCGGACCGGGCGGGCGGGGTTGCCGACGGCGATCACGTTCGCCGGTACGTCCTTGGTGACGACCGCGCCGGCGCCGATCACGGAGTTGTCCCCGATGGTGACTCCGGGCAGGACGATGGCGCCGCCGCCGATCCAGACGTTGTCGCCGATGGTGATCGGCTGCGCGGCCTCCAGCTTGTCGCGCCGGGGCTGCGGTTCCACGGGGTGCGTGGGGGTGAGGAGCTGGACGTTCGGGCCGATCTGGCAGTCCTCGCCGATGACGATGGCCGCGACGTCCAGCGCGGTCAGGTTGTAGTTGACGAAGGTGCGTGCCCCGATGGTGATGTTGCTGCCGTAGTCGACGTGCAGGGGCGGGCGCACATGCGCCTCCTCGCCCACGGCGCCGAGCAGTTCGGCGAGGATCGACTGCGCCGCGGCGGCGTCCTCGACGAAGGCGGCCTGGAAGCGGGCGGCCAGGCGTACGGCCTCCTGCTGCCGGCGGGCGATCTCGGGATCGTCGGCGATGTAGAGGTCGCCCGCCCGCATCCGTTCCAGGTTGGTACGGGGGTCCTGCGCGAAGTGGTCCGTCGGCATGAAACCGACGGTACACCCTGGAGCGTACGAACGTACGCTCATTGCGTACGAGGGTCGCCGCGGCGCTCTTCTACCCCTCGTCGCTTGCCGGTTGCCGCTTCCGGGCCCCCAGCACCCCGGCGAGCACGACCACGATCACGCCTGCGAGGGGCACCACCAGCAGGCCGAGGCGCAGGCCGGCCTCGTCGGCGACGAGGCCGACGATCGGCGGGGAGAGCAGGAAGCCGAGCCGCATCAGCCAGGAGACGATCGTCAGCCCCGAGCCGGGCTTGAGGCCGGGCAGTTCGTCGGCCTCGTGCATCGCCGCCGGCACCAGGGTCGCCACACCGAACCCGGCCGCGGCGAAGCCGAGGATCGTGCCGGGCACCGTGGGCACGGCCAGCGCCAGCCCCATGCCGACCGCGGCGATGAGGCCGCCGGCTCGGGCCACCGCGCGCTGACCGAACCGGTCGACGAGCCGGTCGCCGAGGATCCGGCCGACGAACTGGGCCCCGACCAGGGCGATGAAGCCGGAGGCCGCCAGTGCCGCCGACGCGTTCAGTGAGTCGGAGAGGTAGAGCGCGGCCCAGGAGTTGCCCGCGTCCTCGACGAGCGTCCCGGCGGTGGCGATGAGGACGAGCGCGGCCAGCACGTACCGCGTCCGCGAGGTCACGACCGAACGCCCGCCTCCGCCGCTCCCCTTCTCCCTCGACTCCTCCTTCGCCTCCGTTTCCTCGGCCGGCTCGGTGTCGGGTCCCGGCAGGCAGAACCGCAGGGCGACACAGGCGGTGATCCCGAAGAGCACGCCCGAGATCAGCAGGTGCACGCCGAGCGGGAGGTCGAGCGCGATCGCCCCGGCGGCCATGGCTCCGCCGGTGACGGCGCCGATGGACCAGATGGCGTGGAAGGAGTTGATGATGGAGCGTCCGTAGCGGCGCTGCACCCGCAGCCCGTGGGCGTTCTGCGCGACGTCGGTGAACGCGTCCATGGCGCCGGCCAGGAACAGTGCCATCGCGAACAGCACCACCGACTGCGCCAGACCGGCGACGAGAATCCCGGCCGCGGTCAGCAGGGTGCTCGCCACCGCCGCCCGCGCCGAGCCCAGTCGGCGGACGAGGACTCCCGCCCCCAGCCCGGCCACGACGGCCCCCGCCGGGAACGCCGCGACGGCCAGTCCGTAGGCGGCGTTGCCGATGCCGAGATCCGCCTTGATCTGCGGATAGCGCGGCAGCAGGTTGGCGAACAGGGCGCCGTTGGTGAAGAAGAGCACGGCAACGGCTGCGCGAGCCTGCCGCTCGGCCGAGCCCGGCCGCCGCAGTACGTCAATGGTCATGCACGGACCCTATCCGCAGAGCGTACGAACGTACACTCCCCTTTTTCCGGCGGCACGGCCGACGTCCGGCCCCTGGCCCCGGGCGGGGACCTGGAGCCGGACGCGTGAAGACCTCTGACTTCAGGGGCCTGCCTAGCCGTTGTAGGTCTCGAACTCGGCGACCCGCGGGCTGCCGTTCGAGCTGGTGATCTCGAAGGTGACCTTCTTCAGCGACGTCTTCGGGAAGGAGATGACGCCCGCTCCGCTGCCGGAGGTCAGAACGGCACCGGTGTCGTTGTTGAGGACCCTCCAGTTGCGGATGCCGCCCTCGGAGCCCGCTGCCTCACGAATGCTGATCTTCGACACCGAGGTGGCGGACGACCACTTGACCGAGACGGAGCCGGTCGAGCCGCTCGGCGACCAGTAGCTGCCCAGGTTGCCGTCGATCACGTTGCCGTAGCTCGTACCGCTGGCCTTGCTGGAGCCGTCGGCACCGGCGCCGAGGCTGAGGTTGGTCCCGGTGGGGGGATCGGTCGGGTCGGTGGGGGGAGTCGTGGGGTCGGTCGGGCCCGGGTTCTGCGGGGTGCAGTTGCCGTCCGAGACCTGGTTGCCCTTGTTGGCGCCGGCCGTCCGGTTGACCACGTCCGGTACGCAGTTCGCGTTGTCGAGGCCGTAGGAGTAGGGGATGCTCACCGTGGTGTTGGACGTCGGGTTGGGGCCGGCGGGCTGGTTGTCGCCGCTGCGGGCGGACCAGGTCACGTTGTCGAAGATGTTGCCACCGACCTGCCAGTAGCCGGCCTCGCTGGTGTAGAAGGTGCCGAGGACGTCCTTGGAGTCCTCGAAGTAGTTGTTGTCCACCTTCGCGCGTGCCCCGGCCCGGGTGTTGATGCCGGACTCGTGCAGGTTCACGTAGTGGTTGTTGTAGATGTGCGAGATGCCTCCGCGCAGCAGCGGTGTGCGGGAGTCGATGTTCTCGTACTTGTTGTGATGGAAGGTGACGTAGCCGTTGGAGCGGTCGCTCTCGCTGGACCCGATGAGGCCACCGCGGCCGGAGTTGCGCAGGATGCTGTACGACAGGGTCACGTACTGGGTGTTGTCCTTCATGTCGAAGAGGCCGTCGTAGCCCTCCGACTCCCCGCCGGACGCCTCGAGCGTGGCGTGGTCGACCCAGACGTTGCGGACGTCGCTCTCCATACCGATGGCGTCGCCGCCGTTGGAGGTGGGCGAGCCGGACTTCTTGACGTTCCGGACGGTCACGTTCTGGATGATGATGTTGCTGGACTCCCGGATGTGGATGCCCAGCTGGTCGAAGACGGCACCGCTGCCGACCCCGACGATCGTGACGTTGCTGATCTGCTTGAGCTCGATCACGCCGGCCGCGGTGTTGCAGCTGCTGCCGGACACCTTGGTGGTGTTGCCGTGGTTGATGGTCCCCTGGACCTCGATGATGATCGGGGTGCTGCTGCTGGCCCGGCCGCACAGGGCCGAGTGGATCGCGGTGCCCGTGGTGGCGCGCACGGTCTGCCCGCCGGCGCCGCCGGTGGTCCCGCCGTTCTGGGTGGCGTAGCCCGTGGCGCTGCCGCTCACGGCCGCCGACGCCGAGGACGTCGACACCGCCAGCCCGGTCGCGGCCGCGAGGGCCGCCGTGGCCAGCGTCGCACTGAGGCGCACTGCCGCTGATCTCTTCATCCGAGTCTCTCCCTGTTCGTCTGCACGTGCCGGGGACAGGTGGCATGGGTCAGGGCAGCCGCGATGGCCGACCGTAACGGCATGGGCATGTCATATAGAGTGCGGTCGAATCCGGCGGACATCCCTCCGGACGGATGCGGCCGCGCTCGGCCGTGCTCGGCCGAGCACTGCGTACGCGGCCGTACTGTGATCGCGCCCTGCGGGCGCCCTGATCCTGCCCTGCTGCGGGTGCTGTGAGCGGTGCTGGTGTCACGGGCGCCGTCCCCTCTCCCGGTCGGCATGCCGGCCGGGTCGGCCGCGGGATCACCGCGACCGTTCTCCCTCGCCGGACCCGTGGCGGCTCCTGCGTGAAGTCACCTGTCGACGCGGCGACTTCACTCCACTGGGTCCGAATCGACAACCGGGGGAAAGCGCTTTCTCACCGCGAGAATAGGGCGACCTCCGTCGGCCTGGCAAGGCTCCGGACACCATGGGTGTGCTCTTTCGTATCTCATACACCAGCGGCCGTTCACGCTCATCCGAAGCCCAGGCGGAGGGAGTTGGTCAATCCCCGCGGTACATGCGGTGCAGGTCGACCAGTTCGACGTCACTGCGCCGGTCCGCCTCCCGCCGGAGATCACCGGTGAAGCCGGAACGGGCGAAGAGCAGAAGCTTGGGCAGAACGCCGACCCGGGCACTGGGCAGGAGCCCTCGCAGGTGCTCCAGACGCTCCAAATGCGGCAGCCCGACGGGGGTGAGGGTGCCCTTCGCCTCACCGATCGCGGTGATCCGGTCCGTTCCGAACGCCGGCGACTCCCCCACGACGACATCCAGTTCATGGCCACGGCGGTGTTCCCGGCAGGCGATCTCGGTGGGCCGCACCCAGTTCGGCCGCCCTCCGAGGGTCTCGGGCCCAGCGTGCTCGAAGCACCACTGGCGGGCCAGTTCTTCGAAGTGCGGTCCGTAGATCTTGCCGGCGACGGTGTCCGCGTTCTCCTGCCACACCTGGTCGGCCCGGCCGACCACCAGCTCCGGCTCATGCCGCTGGATCAGCAACTGGTGCAGCCGCACCATCGGTTCAGCCACCCGGAAGACACTGCGCTTGTCCCTTATGGCGTCCTCGCCCTGCTCCAGCAGACCGATGTCCTGGAGTCCGGAGAGCAGGTGCGCCAGCGAGCCGCTCGGCCGCCCCAGGGCGCCGGCGATCTCCGACCTGCGGTGATGACCTGCGCTCACCGCCGCCAGGACCGCCGCGTACGAGGTCGGGTCCGCGATCGAGGGCTCCTCGCGCAGCAGCAGTCCTCCCTCACGGAACATGGCCGAGGCCGGATTCAGCAGCCGACGGGCCACCCACCGGTCGACGTCCGCCGGACCGTCCGGCCCCGCTCCTCCGGACATCTCCTTGTACGCGGGCGTACCGCCGATGAGCGCGTGCAGCTTGAAGGCCACTTCGGGATCCTCCGCCACACCCCAGAAGTCGGCTGCCTCCCGGAACCGGAAGGGACGCACCACAAGCTCCATGCTCGCTCGTCCTCGAAGCGGGGCACCCCCGCCGAGCAGCTGCGCCATGGTGGTCAGCGCGCTGCCGCAGAGAATCAGCCGGGTACGGGTGTGCTCCTTGGCATGGCTCAGCGGACTCAGCACCTGTTGCAGGTACGAGGGCAGCGCGGGAGTCGCCGAAACCAGGTACGGAAACTCGTCGATCACCACGGGCACGGCCCGGTCCTCGCCGATGCGCAGCAACTCGTCGAGGGCCTCCCGCCAGTGGCCGAACACCACCGGTCGCCGCAGCCCGTGGAACGACGCGTACGCGGCACCCAGATCCGCCAGGTTCTGCGTCTCGCTCTGCTGTGTCGCGGCGAACAGGAAGCCGGCTCTCTCCCTGGCCAGCAGCTCGAGCATCAGCGTCTTCCCTTGCCGCCGCCGCCCGTACACGAGCCCCAGTGACGCACCCTGCCGCTCCGATGAAGCGAACTCCCCCAGTTCCCGCCATTCCACGTCCCGTCCGAACAGCCGCGCCGGTTTGAGCATCGGGAACCACCTCTACAGGAATGATAGGTGCACCTATCATAGGTGGAGCTATCACTTTTCGCGTCTCAGGCATCGCGAGCGACGGCTGAACATAAACGCACCTGCGAGCTTCACGCGACCTGTGTACAGCTGATGCGATGTTAAATGAGATTCTCAGCCCGCATCTGCGGCATTATTATCAGCGCGTGCGTTCCTGTTGGAACGGTCCGCGAACAGCAGTAGGCCGAGGGAGAAGCCCCGTGATGACCCGCCCCGCACCCCTGACCCGCCTGCCCCGGTCGGCCGGTGCCGGTGCTGCCGTGCTGCTGGTTCTGGGGGCCGCGACGGCCTGCTCGTCGTCCGGGGACGGGGACGAGGTCGGCTCCGGGTCCGGCTCCGCCTCGGGCAAGCTGTCCGGCACGGTGACCGTGTTCGCCGCGGCCTCCCTCACTGAGAGCTTCACGACGCTGGGCGAGCGGTTCGAGAAGGCGAACCCGGGCACCGAGGTCACGTTCAACTTCGGCGGCAGCGACAGCCTCGCCGCCGGTATCACCAGCGGCGCCCCCGCCGACGTCTTCGCCTCCGCCAGCCCCAAGACGATGAAGATCGTCACGGACGCGGGGGACGCCGCCGGCACCCCGGCCACCTTCGTCCGCAACCGGCTGGAGATCGCCACCCTGCCGGGCAACCCGGAGGGTATCTCCTCACTGAAGGACCTGACCGAACCGGAACTGAAGGTCGTCCTGTGCGACAAGGAGGTGCCGTGCGGGGCCGCCGCGCAGACAGCGCTGGACGCCTCCGGTCTGAAGCTCACCCCGGTGTCGTACGAGCAGGACGTCAAGAGCGCCCTGACGAAGGTCCGGCTGAAGGAGGCCGACGCCGCCCTCGTGTACAAGACCGACGTGCACGCGGCGGGTGACAAGGTGGAGGGCGTGGACTTCCCCGAGGCCGCCGAGGCCGTCAACGACTACCCCATCGCCCTGCTCAAGGACGCCCCGAACGCCGTGGCGGCCGAGGCGTTCGTCGCCTACGTGCGGTCCGACGAGGGCCGGCGGGTGCTGGCGGACGCCGGGTTCCTGACGCCGTGACCCCGGCGGACACCTCCGGCACCCGTAAAGGGATCCATAAGGGGACCCGTAGGGGCACCGGTCCGCGGCGCCGTATGAGGGCGGGCGGCGGGCAGGGCGTGCCGCTGCCCCTGCTGCTCCCCGCGCTCCTCGCACTGGCGTTCCTGCTGGTGCCGCTGCTCGCGCTGCTGGCCCGGGCCCCGTGGCAGAGCATGCCCGAGCAGCTGACCAGCCCCGCCGTGTGGCAGGCCCTGCGGCTCTCCCTGGTGTGCGCCACCGCGGCGACGGTGGTGAGTCTGGTCCTCGGCGTACCGCTGGCCTGGCTGCTGGCCCGTACGGAATTCCCCGGCCGGGGACTGGTCCGTGCGCTGGTGACCCTCCCCCTGGTCCTGCCGCCGGTGGTGGGCGGTGTCGCCCTGCTCATGGCGCTGGGCCGCAACGGCGTCGTCGGGCAGTGGCTGGACGCCTGGTTCGGCATCAGCCTGCCGTTCACCACGGCGGGGGTCGTGGTCGCGGAGGCGTTCGTGGCGATGCCGTTCCTGGTCATCAGTGTCGAGGGCACGCTGCGTGCCGCCGACCGCCGTTACGAGGAGGCCGCGGCCACACTGGGCGCGTCGCGCTTCACCGCGTTCCGCCGGGTCACGCTGCCGCTGATCGCGCCCGGCATCGCCGCCGGCGCCGTGCTGGCCTGGGCGCGGGCGCTGGGCGAGTTCGGGGCGACGATCACCTTCGCCGGCAATTTTCCCGGCCGGACCCAGACCATGCCCCTCGCCGTCTACCTCGCCCTGCAGAGCGACCCGGAGGCCGCCATCGCGCTCAGCGTGGTCCTGCTCGCCGTCTCGATCGCGGTGCTGGCCGGCCTGCGCGACCGCTGGATGACCGCGTCATGACCCACACCGGCAAGCCCGGGCACGACCTCCCCCGTGACGACACCGACGCCCCCGAACCCGGCGTCCCCGAACCCGAGGGCCTCGACGCCCACCTGGTCGTCGACCGCGGCACCTTCCGCCTGGACATCGCGCTCACCGCGGCGCCGGGCGAGGTCGTCGCCCTGCTCGGCCCGAACGGCGCCGGCAAGAGCACGGCGCTGCGCGCCCTGGCCGGCCTCACACCCCTCACCACGGGCCATCTCCACCTGGACGGAACCGAGTTGCACCGTGTGCCGCCCGAGTCCCGCCCCGTGGGCGTCGTCTTCCAGGACTACCTCCTCTTCCCGCACCTCACGGCGCTGGACAACGTGGCCTTCGGCCCCCGCTGCCAAAGCGCCACGAAGACGGAGGCACGGGCGACGGCCGCCGCGTGGCTGGACCGCATGGGCCTGGCGGACCACGCCGGCGCCAAGCCCCGCCGTCTCTCCGGCGGCCAGGCGCAGCGCGTGGCCCTCGCCCGTGCCCTGGCCACCAGCCCCCGGCTGCTCCTCCTCGACGAGCCCCTCGCCGCCCTGGACGCGCGCACCCGCCTGGACGTACGCGCCCAACTCCGCCGCCATCTCGCCGCGTTCGAGGCCGTCGCCGTCCTGGTCACGCACGACCCGCTCGACGCGATGGTGCTGGCCGACCGTCTGGTGGTCGTGGAGCACGGCAGGGTCGTCCAGGAGGGAACGCCCCAGGACATCGCCCGCCACCCGCGCACCGACTACATCGCGCAGCTCGTCGGCCTGAACCTCTACACCGGCCGGGCCGAGGGCCACACCGTACGGCTGGACGGCGGCCCGGCACTCACCACCACCGAGGATCTCACCGGTCAGGTCTTCGTCGCGTTCCCGCCCGGCGCCGTGACCCTCCACCGCGACCGCCCCACCGGCTCCAGCGCCCGCAACCTCTGGCACTGCGAGGTCGCCGGGATGGAGACCCACGGCGACCAGATCCGCGTCGCCCTCACCGGCGAACTCCCCCTGGCCGCCGACCTCACCACGGTCGCCGCCGCCGAACTCGGCCTCCACCCGGGCGCGGACGTCTGGGCCACGGTCAAGGCGGCCCAGACCCACGCCTATCCGGTCTGACGGCGGGCCCGGCCACCCCCGGAATCACGCGGCGACGCAGGTGGAGGTCCCGCCCCGGGGCACCCATCGAGGGCGACGGCCCCGCCGTGCCGTCGATGCGGGCGGGCGCGTCGAGGACCCGGCGCACAGGGCTCGTCGACGCGTCCCACGGATGTCCGGGGTGTGTTCAGGCGGCTGCCCCGGAGGGCGTGACGCGTAGGGGGCAGATCACCGGGGTGCCGTGGAGCGGGTCGGTGAGGATGGCGCTCTCGACGCCGTAGAGCTCCCGGACCAGGTCGGGGGAAACGATGGTGGACGGCGGGCCCTGGGCGACGATCGCGCCGTCCTTGAGGGCGATCATGTGGTCGGCGTAGCGGCAGGCGGTGGTCAGGTCGTGGAGGACCAGGACCGGGGTGCGGCCCTGGTCGGCCAGTGAGCGGACCAGTTCGAGCACTTCGAGGGCGTGGCCCATGTCGAGGGCCGAGGTGGGTTCGTCGAGGAGGAGGATCGGGGTCTCCTGGGCGACGGCCATGGCGATCCAGGCGCGCTGGCGCTGCCCGCCGGAGAGGGTCTCGAGCGGGCGGTCGGCGAGGTCGTGCAGGTCGGCGGCGGTGAGCGCCTCCTCGACGGCGCGGGCGTCGTCGGCGGACCACTGGCGCAGCAGGCCCTGGTGGGGCTGGCGGCCGTAGCGGACGAGGTCGCGGACGGTGAGGCCGTCGGGGGCGATCGCGGACTGAGGGAGCATGCCGATGCTGCGGGCGATCTCCCGGGTGGGGATCCTGGTGAGTTCGCGGCCGTCGAGGAGGACGGCGCCGCCGCGCGCGGGCAGGGTCCGGGCGAGCCCGCCGAGGAGGGTCGACTTGCCGCAGCCGTTGGGGCCGACGATGACGGTGACCCGGCGTTCGGGCAGCGCGAGGTCGAGGCCGTCGACGACGACCCTGGAGCCGTGGGCCAGGCGCAGGTCCCGCGTGCGCAGACGGCTGTCGGTCTCGGCCGGGTTCACAGGGGCCTCCTGGTACGGATTCGCGGACAGCTCCCGGTCCCAGCTCACAGGGACCTCCTGGTACGGGTGGTGAGCAGCAGCCAGAGCAGGTACGGGCCGCCGACGACGGCGGTGACGAGGCCGACGGGGATCTCCAGCGGGGCCAGCACGGTGCGGCCCAGCAGGTCGGCGAGGAGGGTGAAGAGCGCCCCGGCGAGGGCGGAGAGCAGGACGGGGACGGAACGGGGCCCGGCGATGCGGCGGGCGGCCTCGGGAGCGGCGAGGGCGATCATGCCGAGCGGTCCGGCGACGGCGACGGCGAGGCCGCCGAGGACGACGGCGAGGGCGATGACGGCCAGGCGCAGGCCCTTGATCCGGACGCCGAGACCGGAGGCGACGGAGTCGGACAGGCGCAGCAGGAGCAGTCTGCGGCCGAGGACCATGGCGAGCGGCAGGACGACGAGCAGGGCGAGGGCGAGCAGGGCCACGGCGTCCTGGTCGCGGCTGTTGAGGGTGCCGACGGTCCAGCCGTAGGCGGCGTTGGCCGCGTCGGCGGCCGAGCGGGCGAGGACGAGGCTGGTGACGGCGCCGAAGACGGCGCCGACGCCGAGGCCCACGACGAGGAAGCGGTAGCCTCCGCGTCCGGCTCCGCCGCTGAGGGCGAGGGTGAGGGCGGCGGCGGTGGCGGCGCCGGTCAGGGCGGCGCCGCTGGGCAGGAGGCTGGTGGTGAGTCCGGTGACGGAGGCGACGGCGAAGGCGGCGGCGCCGTCGTTGAGGCCGACGGTGTCGGGGGTGGCCAGCCGGTTCTGGGCGAGGGTCTGCATCAGGCAGCCGGCCGCGCCGAGGGCGGCGCCGACGGCGAGGCCGGCCTGGAGGCGGGGCAGCCGCAGGCGTTCGACGACCAGCAGGTCGCGGGGGGTGCCGTCGCCGAACAGGGCGCGCAGCGCGTCCAGCGGGTGGACGAGGATCTCGCCGACGGCGAGGTGCACCGCGCTCGCGGCGATCAGCACGACCAGGGCGGCGGCGGTGCCCAGCAGCGGCTTGCGCGGTATCAGGACGGCGTAGGGGCCGGCGGCCAGGCGCCAGGTCCCGGGGACGGTGAGCGGTGGGCGGCGGACGGGTGCCGGGGGCTTGGTCTCGGTCGCCGGTCCGGGCGGGGCGAGGTGCGTTGTCACAGCGAGGGCAACCTGTGGGATCGGACGACGGCGACCAGGACGGGCGCGCCGAGCAGCGCGGTCATGACGCCGAGGGGCATCTCGTAGGGGCGGGCCACGAGCCGGGAGACGACATCGGCGGTGAGCACGGTGGCGGGGCCGAGGAGGACGGAGACGGCCAGCAACCGGCGCAGGTCAGGGCCGACCAGGGCGCGTGCGGCGAACGGGACGACGAGTCCGACGAAGGCGACGGGGCCGGCCAGGGCGGTGGCACCGCCGACCAGCAGGGCCACGGCGGCGACCGCGACGGCCCTGACCCGGCCGGGTCTGTGGCCGAGACCGGTGGCCACGTCGTCGCCGAGACTCAGGGCGGTCAGGGCGGGGGCGACGAGGACGGCGAGGAGAAGCCCGAGACCGACGACGGGGACGACGGCCCACAGGTCCGCCAGTTCCCGTCCGGCGACCGATCCGATGGTCCAGAAGCGGATCTCGTCGGCGGCGCGGGCGTCGACGAGCAGCATCACCGAGGAGCCGGCGGCCATCAGTCCACTGAAGGCGGCTCCGGCGAGCACGAGGCGGACGGGGTCGTCCCCTGCGCCGCGCAGGCGGGCCGCGCCCAGTGCCAGCAGACATCCGGCGCCGGCCCCGAGGACGGCCACGTAGGGGCCGAGGGTGGCGGCCGAGGCGCCGAGCACCAGGGCGACGACGACCGCGAAGGAGGCCCCCGCGCTCACCCCGAGCAGGCCCGGTTCGGCCAGTGGGTTGCGGGCGGCGGCCTGGAGCAGGGCTCCCGCGATCCCCAGGGCCAGACCGACGGCGACGGCGACCAGGGTGCGGGGCAGCCGCAGTTCGAGCACGGTGAACCGGGCATCGCCGTCGGCGCCGCCCAGCAGGGCGGACAGGGCACGCCCCGGTCCGACGTCGCCCGCGCCCAGGAGCAGGCTCGCGATCACCGCGGCCAGCAGGACACCGGCGCCGGGGAGCAGGCCGCGCACGACAAGTGAACGCAGTGTCACCCTCACCCCTCCTTCCACATTCAACAAAGGTGAGGTTAACCTAACTTTGCTTTCGCCACGCATCCACCTCTCCTGGAGACACCCATGCCCAGAAGCCGATCTTCGCTGCGCTCTGCCGCTCTCGCTCTGGCCGCTGCCCCGCTGGTCATGACCCTCGCCGCCTGCGGAGGGTCGGATTCCGCCAACTCCGGTGACAGTGAAGGGAAGACGGCGGCCGGCGGGACCGAGCGGGTCGTACAGACGGCTTTCGGCGAGGTGGAGATCGACGGCACACCGAAGAGAATCGTCACCCTCAGTGACGCCTCCTTGGACACCGCCCTGTCGCTCGGCATCACTCCGGTGGGCACCAGCGCCGCCCGGGGCGCCGAGGGCGCTCCCGCCTATCTGAGCGACCGGGCCGCCGACATCCCACTGGTCGCCACGGTGCGGGAACCCAACACCGAGGCGATCCTCAAGGCCGAGCCGGACCTCATCCTCACCGGCGCCAACCTGGAGAAGTCGCAGTACGAGACGCTCTCCGCCATCGCGCCGACCATCGTCCCGGCCGCCGGTGACTGGCGCTCCGGCCTCGACACCTACGGCGAGGCGCTGGGCAAGACCGACGAACTCGACCAGAAGATCGACGCCCTGGTCGAGCGCGCGGGGAACGCGGGCGACGGCGCCGAGGGCACGGGCATCGTCATGCGGTGGATGCCGGGCGGCCCGATCGTGATGAACTCCGCCAACATGCCCACCGCGATGCTGGAGGAGGCCGGCCTGTCGCCGCTGCCGATCGCCAAGGACCTCGGCAAGCAGCCGCACTCGGACCCGCTGTCCCTGGAGAACCTCACCAAGGCCGACGCCGACCACGTCTTCATCGCCACGCTGAACGCCGAGGGGGACAAGGCACTGGAGGCCGCCCGCTCCGAGAAGGCCTTCACCCGGATGAAGGCCGTCGAGGCAGGCCGGGACCACGGGGTCGACGGCCAGGTCTGGAGCAGCAGCAACGGCCCGATCGCCATGGAGAAGGTCATCACCGACATCGAGAAGGCCCTCACCAAGTGACCTGAGCCGGCACGGTCAGGCCGACGGCCCCGCGATCCGAGAAGAGCGCGGGGCCGTCGCCCTGCCCGGTCAGCCGCCCAACTGCCCACTTCCGAGAGCGGACACGAAGGACACCCGGCCGACAGCCGGGACCACACGCACCGGACCGCGCGGGAGCCGGCCGTCCCGCCCCGGGACAGCGGCGGCGAAGTCGTCGGAGACCTCGACGCACTCTCCTCCGCCCTCCCCCAAGGGCCTCGTGAAACGCGCTCGCTCCGAACCAGCCAGGAGCTCTACGCTCGGCCCATGACCAAGCCCCTTGTCGCCCTCCTGAGCGGCGCAGGCGTCTCCACCGATTCCGGCATCCCTGACTACCGTGGCCCGGGCGGGCTGTGGCGGAAGGATCCGGAGGCGGAAAAGCTCGTCACGTACGAGTACTACATGGGTGATCCGGAGATCCGGCGGCGGTCCTGGCAGATGCGGCGCAAGAACCGCACCCTCCAGGCGGAGCCCAACGCGGCGCACCGGGCCATCGCCGAGCTGGAGCGGTCGGGTGTGCCGGTCAGAGTGATCACGCAGAATGTGGACGGTCTGCACCAGCTCGCCGGCCTGCCGGCCCGGAAGGTCCTCGAACTCCACGGCAGTGCTCGCAGCACCGTGTGCACGAAGTGCCATGCCCGCGGGCCGATGGGGGACGCCCTGGCCCGGGTCGAGGCCGGCGAGGACGACCCGTCGTGCCTGGAGTGCGGCGGCATCCTGAAATCGGCGACGGTCATGTTCGGTGAGCGCCTCGACCCCGTGGTCCTGCACGATGCGCTCGCCATCACCAAGGCCTGCCAGGTCTTCGTCGCCGTCGGCACCAGCCTCCAGGTCCAGCCCGCCGCCGGTCTGGCCGGCGTCGCCACGGACCACGGCGCCCGGCTGATCATCATGAACGCCGAGCCCACTCCGTACGACGACCGGGCCGACGAGGTCATCCGGGAACCGATCGGCACCGCACTCCCCGAGCTGCTGCGCACGCTGAGCGACAGCCCGCCGTGAGTCGAGGGTCCGGCGGCAGGCCCCGGCCTTCCGCCCGGCGTCCGACCGGCGCTCACGACGTCGGCGCCCGACGCGCACGCCTGCACCTCCGGCGGAGCGCCGGGGTTTCAGGCCCGTGCGATGCCCGGTGGGCCGAGGGCCTCGACGACGCGGGCCGCCGCCTCGCCGAGGGCTCGCTTCTGCTCGGGCGTGAGGCTGTCGAACACGTAGTGGAGCACGGCGTCGACGTGCTCGGGCGCGGCGGCGACGACCTTGCGCCACCCCTCGTCGCCGCGTCGTAGCCTTTCACCTGAGCGTCGCCGCCGGCCGCACCGCGATGAACCCGGCCGCACCGCAACAGGCCCGGCCGCACCCGCCGCGTCCCACGAACGGAGATCCCGTCCATGACCACGACCCCCACCCCCACCACGCCAGGACTCGGACTGACCGACCTGCCCGTGAACGGCGGCACCGTCCTGGTCGCCGGGGACGGCGGCCTCATCGGCAGCCACTCCGCCCGCGAGTACAGCCGGCTGGGGTGGACCGTCCACGGCGTGAGCCGCCGCGCCCTCGACGACGCGCCCTGGCAGCACCACAGCGTCGACCTGCTCGACGCCGAGAGCGCGACGACCGGCCTCGCCGGCCTCCGCGACGTCACGCACCTCGTCTTCGCCGCCTACATCGAGAAGCCGACCGACGCCGAGCTGATCGAGGTCAACGACGCGCTCCTGCGCAACACCCTCGACGCACTGCGGGCCGCCGGTGCGCCGCTCCGCCACGTCACGCTCTACCAGGGCGGCAAGGCGTACGGCCATCACCTCGGGTACTTCACGACGCCGGCGAAGGAGAGTGATCCGCGGCTCGTCGCCCCGCACTTCTACTCCACGCAGGAGGACCTCCTGCGGCAGGCCGCCGCCGACCGGGGTTTCGCGTTCACCGCGCTGCGCCCCGAGGGGGTGACCGGCTATGCGACCGGAAATCCGATGAACCTCCTGCTCGTCATCGGGATCTACGCCGCGATCTGCAAGGAACTCGGTCTGCCGATGCGGTTCCCCGGCACCCGCGCCGCTTACGACGTGCTGTACCAGACCACCGACGCGGAGCTGCTCGCCCGGGCGACCGTGTGGGCGGGCTCCGCCGGGAGCGCCGCCGATCAGGTCTTCAACGTGACCAACGGCGACCAGTTCCGCTGGTCCGGCCTCTGGCCGCGGTTCGCCGAGCACTTCGGCATGGACTACGCCCCGCCGCAGCAGATGTCGCTCGCGCAGGCGATGCCGACCCGCGCGGACGTGTGGCAACGGCTCGTCGACCGTCATGGCCTGGTCCCGACGCCGTACGGGAAGCTCGTCGCCTGGCCGGTCGGGGACTTCCTGTTCCACCACGAGGCGGACAACATCACGTCGACCGTGAAGATCCGTCAGGCGGGTTTCGCGGACGCGCTCGACACCGAGACGCGGCTCCTGCACCTGTTCGACCGCCTGGTGGAACAGAAGGTGCTCCCCCCGTTCCGCGACCGCTGAATACCACTGCGGAACAACCGACTTGGGCTTGCCCCGGAGATCGTTCCGTTGGAGGCTGAGGCATGCGGAATCTACCGACGTTCATTTTTGTCCATGGGGCCTTCGCGAACTCGTTCTCGTTCGCGCCGCTGCAGGCCGAGCTTGCCCTGCTCGGCCACCGCTCGGTCGCGGTCGACCTTCCGGGGCACGGGTTCGAGGCGACGTTCCCCGCGGCCTACCAGGCTCCTCAGGACCTCCACGCGCTCGCCGCGGAACCGGGGAACATCAAGGGGGTCACACTCGCCGACAACGCCGCCCGCGTGATCGACGTCCTCGAACGGGCGAAGCGCAACGGGCCGACCGTCCTCGTCGGCCACAGCAGGGGCGGCGCCACGGTCACCGCGGCCGGCAACGCACGGCCCGAGCTGATCGACAGGATCGCTTACGTCTCCGCCTGGTGCCCGGTCGACCTGGACGTCGGTGCCTACTACGCCGAGCCGGAGATGGCGGACGTCGATCCGGGCGCCTTCGCTCCGGCGATCGCCGGGAACCCGGTCGAGCTCGGTCTGCTCCGGACCAACTTCCGGACCGCCGACCCGACGGCACTCACCGCGTTCAGGCAGGCTTTCGCCGCCGACCTCACCGATGACGAGTTCCGGACGTTCCTGAACACCTTCCAGCCCGATGAGAATCTCGACGTCGGTACGTCCACCGACCGGGCACAGGCCGCGACCTGGGGCCGGATTCCCAGGACCTATGTGCGTCTGGCCGATGATGCCAGCATTCCGCTCGCCATGCAGGACCGTATGATCCGCGAAGCCGACGCGCTCACACCCGACAACCCGTTCGAGGTCCGGACGCTCGAAGGGAGCCACCTGCGCTGGCTCGTCCACCCGAAGCCCGCCGCCGAACTGCTTGCAAACCTCGCGACACGCTGACACCCCGCCGTCCTTCGCGTCACCTCAGTATGCGATGGGGCCCGTCACGCACACACGTATCGGCGACGGCCGCCCCGGCCCGGCCCGTGCTGCCGAATCCGGTGTGCGTGACACGCACCGCGCGGACACCCCGCCCTCTGCCGGGCCGAACGGCCCCGCCCCTCAGGCTCTCGACTGCCTGCCCCTGACAGCGGAGACAAAGGACGCCCAGCCAACCGCCGGGAACACGAGCACCGGACCGTGCGGCACCTTGCTGTCCCGCACGGGGACGACGGACGCGAAGTCGTCGGAGACCTCGACGCACGCTCCGCCGTCCTGGTTGCTGTAACTGCTCTTGCGCCAGGACACGGCAGTCAGGTCTATCGGTCGCACGTGACTTCCTCCAACCTTCGCAGGATGAACTTCCGCGACTCCGCTGGGGTAAGCGCCAGGTCGCGCACCGCATCGTACGTCTTCTACAGACGCACAACTGGGCTTGGTTCCTCGATGAGTTCGCCCTGATATCCGTTCTCGGTATACGCGACGGTCCGGCCCTCGGGAAGAAGGAGATACCACACGTCGGCACTCAGAAGACCGTGAACGCCTGCACTCTGCAGAAGCACATGGACCGTCACGTTCGGCCGCTCCGCCACATCTGCCAGGTACTCCAACTGCCCGCGCCACTCCCCCACATCGCGCAACGGCGTCCGCAGCACCGCCTCCGACAGGATGGTTCGGAACGGAGGGGCCTTCTCGCCGTCCAGCAGCTCACGCCGGCTCATCCGGGCGTCGACCTGCTGGTCGAGTTCCTTGCCTTTGAGCCCGCCCGCAGTCAGCACCTCCCGCGCGTACCCCGGCGTCTGCAACAGTCCCGGCAGCACGCTCACCGCGAAGTGCCACAGGCTCACCGCCTCCGCCTCCAGGGCCATGTACCGGCGGTACCGCTCGCGGAACTGCGTATGGTCCCCGGCGGCCAGTTCCCACAGTGCCAGCAGCGGGCCCGGGGTGCCGTAGTGGGTGTCGAGGTCCTGGACGACCTCCGGGCTGCCGAGTGTCTCGCCCTTCTCCATCTTGCCGAACAACGACCAGTCCCAGCCCAGCCGTTCGCCGAGTGCCCGCAGGCTCATCCCGCTTGTCGCCCGTAGCGTCCGCAGTTCCTCGGCGAACCGCTGGCGGGGCTCCTGGCTGCGGCCGGTGATGGCGCGTCGCTGCGACATACCGCTCCTTTCCGGGATGTACTGCTGAACGATGCGACGGTGTGGGCCGTGTGGACTCTACGGAAGCACCTCCGCGCGCCGGGGGCCCACTACCCCGTCCACGGCGTGGGCGCCCGCACCCCGGGCATCCTTGTAACGACCGGACTACGCAGCGTAATACACCCAGCGCAGTCGGGTCAGGAGATCAGCGAAACCACGTCGATCACCGCACGTCCGCACACGGCCCACCGCACCCTGACGAGGACCCCATGCCGCACATCCCCAAGATCCGCGAAGCCCTCGAGGCCCGCGACGCCCTCGCCACCACCCTCACCCTGGCCGGTGTCCAGCTTCCCGCGATGGACATCCGTACGCCGTGGGCGGACGCCCGTAGAACCGGCGAGGCCCCATACGCCCTGGTCCACCTCGGCGTGTGCTCGGCCCCGGTCGCCCTCGCGCTCGCGGACGTGATCACGAGGGGGGCCGCGGAGGGAAGGACGGTGGGCGGCGCGGAGAGGGTCGTCGAGTGACGGACGACGTCAGCCTCGATGCCGTTCGGTTACCCGGCCTCGGCGCGGCCGTCCGCGACACCGTGCGCGACCGCGTCGGACGGGTCATGGGGCATGTGGGCCCGTACGTCCAGCTCCGCCCGCTCACCGGTGGCCGCGAATGGGACGCCGACCCGCTTCACCTGCGCCCCCTCACCCCCTCCGAGCTGCTGAGCGCCCTCGTCGCCGAGGCGAACGCCCGCAGCAGACAGCCGGGGTGACAGTGCTCAGCCGCCGGGGTCCCGACGGGAGCCACGTTGGGCAGTACGGGTGAATCATAGGACGCGCCGATCTATTTACCGTATATATGACTATATGGCATGTGTTATCTAGACATGCACTCACCTACACGGCGCACCTTGATCGGTGCATCGATCACGGCCATCGGCGCGGGGGCCCTGGCCGCCTGTTCCGGACCGGGCTCGCACTCCGGAGCCGGCCCGAACTCCGGGCCCGGTTCGCCCTCTGCGTCCGGTTCGCCCTCCGGAACCGGAACCCACCCGGCGACCAGGGGCCCCGACCACCGCAGCGGTGGCTTCGTGCCCAGGGGGCCCAAGGGGTATGTGAACCCGTCCGATCCCGAGGTCGTCGCCGCCGAGAAGGAACGAGGCTCCGGCCCTCTGCGCTCGTTCACGCTGACTGCCACCGAGACGCCCCTCGACCTGGGCGGGCGGACCGTCAGGTCATGGGCGTACGGTGACGCGCTGCCCGGCAAGGAGGTCCGGGTCACCGCGGGTGACACTCTCGCCCTCAAGCTCGTCAACCACCTGCCCGTGACGACGACGCTGCACTCGCACGGTATCCGTCTGCGCTGCGACATGGACGGCGTGCCGGGCCTGACCCAGCCCTCCATCAAGCCCGGCGCGGACTTCACCTACCGCTTCGCCGTGCAGCATCCGGGTACGTACTGGCTGCATTCACACTCGGGAATGCAGCTCGACCGCGGCCTGTACGCCCCGCTGATCGTCGAGGACCCCAAGGAGCCCTTGTCCTACGACAAGGAATGGGTCGTCGTCCTGGACGACTGGCTGGACGGCGTGGACGGCTCCACTCCGGACGGTGTGCTCACGCAGTTGCACGACGGCAGGGACATCCCGATGGACATGGGTGAGGACATCGCACCTGACGGGTCCGCCGGCACGCATGGCTCGGCCCACTCCCCCGGTGAGCACGCCGGCCCCTCCCGCGTCCTGCGGAAGGGGCACAGCCACCTGCTGCGCAGCGGGGGCGGTCATGTCGACCACCCGTACTATCTGATCAACGGCCGCCTCCCGAAAGCCGCTTCGGTTTTCCGGGCCCGCCCCGGGGACCGGATCCGATTGCGGATCATCAACGCCGGGAGCGACACGGCTTTCCGGGTGGCACTCGGCGGCCACGAGATGACCGTGACGCACACGGACGGCTACCCGGTCGAGCACATGCGGGCGGACACGCTGCTGCTGGGCATGGCCGAACGCTACGACGTGCTCGTCACCGCCAAGGACGGAGTGTTCCCGCTGGTCGCGCTCGCCGAAGGCAAGAACGCGAGGGCCCTGGCCGTCCTGCGCACCGGCAGCGGAAGCTTCCCCGGATGCTCCGCGCATCCGGATGAGCTCGACGGCCGGTTCGTGCCGGCCAGACGGTTCGTGCCGGACGAATCCGTGGCCCTCTGCGAGCGCCCCCCGGACCGCGAGCTGTGCTTCAGACTGACCGGCAGCATGAGGAAGTTCGACTGGAGCTTCGACCGCCGGCCCTACTCCGTCGAGGAACGCCACCCGATCCGAGAGGGAGAACGGGTCCGCCTGACGTTCTTCAACGCCACCGACATGTGGCACCCCATCCATCTGCACGGCCACACCTTCGCCCTCACCAGCGGCCATGCGGGCGGAGCCCGCAAGGACACCGCCCTGGTACTGCCGCACCGCAAACTCGTCTTCGACTTCAACGCCGACAACCCGGGCCTGTGGATGCTCCACTGCCACAACCAGTACCACTCCGAATCCGGAATGATGACTATCCTCGGCTATCGGAAATGACGACGACGGCGACTCCCCCGACGAGATGCGCATCGGATCGGACATGATCCGCCGGGCAAGGCCCTAGAAGCGTGCGCCCTGCGCCCGGGGCGGTCCCGTCGAGCGGCGGGGCACGAGTGAGGGGGTCGCCACGGGGCGGGGCCGGACCTCCTCGCCGGCGATCACGTCGAACAGGACTTCGGTGACCTCCGCCCCGAATCCGTACACGTCGTGGCTCATCGCCGACAGGGTCGGATGCGTCAGACGGCACAGCTGGGAGTCGTCCCAGGCCAGCAGGGACAGGTCGTCGGGCACGGAGACGCCCATCTCGGCCGCCACGCCCAGCCCGGCCACGGCCATGATGTCGTTGTCGTAGACGATCGCCGTGGGACGGTCCGGCGCCAGCAGCAGCGAGCGGGTCGCCCGTGCGCCTTCCTCCCCCGAGAAGCCCGTCTCGACGTGCCGGCCGCCGTCCAGGCCGAGTTCCCCCAGGGTCCGCCCGAACGCCTCCGCCCGGATGGCACTGTGGCCGAGTCCGGCGGGCCCGCCCACCCGGGCGATGCGCCGGTGGCCGAGGGCCGCGAGATAGCGCACCGCCTCGGCCACGGCAGGGGCGTCGTCGGTCCACACCGACGGGAAGCCACCGGTGAGGTCCGGGTGCCCGACGGCCACCGCGGGCAGTCCGAGCTCCCGCAGCGGAGCGATCCGCGGGTCCCGCTGGTGGAAGTCGACCAGGACGGACCCCGCGATCTGGCGTTCCTTCCACCAGCGCTCCTGGAGGGTGATCTCCTCCTCCAGTGAGCCCACCAGGCGCAGCAGCAGGGAGCAGTTGCGTTCGGCGAGCACGCTCTCGATGCCGGAGATGAACTCCATGTAGAAGGGTTCCAGGCCCAGCAGCCGGGCTGGCCGGCAGATGGCCAGGCCGATGGTGTCGACCGACTGCCGCGACAGACTGCGCGCGGACGAGTTCGGCGCCCAGCCCAGTTCGCGGGCCGCCGCGAAGATGCGGTCCCTGGTGGCCTCGGACACCCCCGATTTGTGGTTGAACGCCAGCGACACCGCGCCTTTGGAGACTCCGGCGGCCGCGGCGACGTCCTTGATGGTGACGCGTTCGGGGGAGGCGCCCGGAGTACTGGGTGTGCCCGGAGTACTGGGTGTGCCCGGAGTACTGGGTGTGCCGGGCGTACTGGGTGTGCTCACGCCGGTTCCACGCTGGAGAAGGCGCCGCGCACGGCGTTGGCTCCGGTGTCCACGGCGTTCCTCACCCGTAGCCGGATCGTCTCGCCGGGCAGCAGGGTGCGCAGTCCGGAGTCGCAGACGGCGTCGGGGCCCAGCCGGTCGGCCCGCAGGAGAAGGTCCCGTACCAGGGTGTGCGCAGTGACCACGACCTCGACACTACCGCCACCGGTGCCGCCACCATCGCCGGTGGCGGCACCGTCTCCCGCACCGGCCGGGCCCGCCGGTCCGACGACCGGGGTCCGTACGACGACGTCGTAGCGCGGGGCGGGGTAGGCGAAGTCCTTGTCGGCGACGGGGAAGTACAGGGCGCGCAGGCCGTCCGTGCCCCCGTCCGCGTGCATGTCCGTGCCCCCGTCCGTGCCCCCGTCCGCATTCGTGTCCGCGACGAGGAACTCCCTCGCGGACGGCGCGTCCGGTATCAGGTCGCCGGGTACGGGCAGGCGGTTCACCTGACGGGCGGGGACGGTCAGGTCGTCGAGGACCTGTTCCACCAGTACCGTGCCGTCCGCGCGCATGCGGCGCAGGCGCACGGCGGTGCGCCACGGCGCGGCGGACTGGTTGACCACGGCGAGCACCGGGCCGTCGGTGTCGTCGTCCACGCCACCCGGCTGGAGTGTCAGCAGGCGGTCGGCGTAGACGCGGCGCAGCTCGTGGTAGAGCGGCTTGAGGCGGCCGTCGCCGTCCACCGCGGACCACGAACTCACCGGCCAGCAGTCGTTGAGCTGCCAGACCACGGTGCCGGCGCACACCGGCCAGTGCGACCGCCAGTGCTCGATCCCGGCGGCGACCGCGCGGGCCTGCACGACCTGGGTGAGGTAGTGCCAGCGGTCGAAGTCGTCCTCGGGCAGGATGAAGTGGCGTGCCACGCCCCGGTTCAGCTTGCCGTTGCCGTCCTCGGCCTTCTGGTGGTGGAGCATGCCGGGCGAGTCGGGGGCGAGCCGTTCCCCGGGAAGCGCGCGCCTCAGGGTCGCCAGCGCCGGCGGTGCCTGCCAGCCGAACTCCGCCACGAAGCGCGGAACGGAGTCGCGGTACTCGGCGTAGTCGCGGCGGTTCCACACCTCCCAGGAGTGGTGGGTGCCGTGCGCGGGGTCGTTGGGGTGGTGGTCCCAGGAACCGGACCAGGGGCTGCCGGCGGTGTAGGGGCGGGTGGGGTCGAGTTCGGCGACGACCCGGGGCAGCAGGTCGAGGTAGTAGCCGCCGCCCCACGAGTCGCCCCGCAGTCCGGGCTCCCAGTCCCAGTCGCGGAACCCCCACAGGTTCTCGTTGTTGCCGTTCCACAGGACGAGGCTGGGGTGCGGCATGAGCCGGACCACGTTGTCCCGCGCCTCGGCCTCCACCTCGCCGCGCAGGGGCTGCTCCTCCGGGTAGGCGGCGCAGGCGAAGAGGAAGTCCTGCCAGACCATGAGGCCCAGTTCGTCACAGAGGTCGTAGAAGGCGTCGTCCTCGTAGATGCCTCCGCCCCAGATCCGTACCAGGTCCACACCGGCGTCGGCGGCCTGGCGCAGCCGCGTGCGGTAGCGCTCGGGGGTGACGCGGGAGGGGAAGACGTCGTCGGGGATCCAGTTCACGCCGCGGGCGAAGACCGGTACGCCGTTGACGACGAAGGTGAACGCGGTGCCGTGTGCGTCCGGTGAGCGGTCGAGGGTCACGTCGCGGAACCCGATCCGGCGCGTCCAGGAGTCGAGCGGCCGGTCCTCCGCGGGGGTTTCGGCTGGTGCTGCCGCACCCCGGCCCCGGTCGACGAGGGTCACCTCCAGGTCGTACAAAGGCTGTTCGCCGTATCCGCGCGGCCACCACAGCCTCGGGTCGGGTACCTGGAGGGTCAGCACCGCGCCGGTCCCGTCCACCGCGGCACTGGCCTGTACGCCACCCACTGCCACCCGTACCTCCAGGCGGTGGTCCGCTCCCCGCTCGGTGCGCTCGACGTCGACGCGCACCTCCACCCCGCCCAGGCCGTCGCGGACCGTCACCAGGGGGCGGACCGTCGCCAGACGCGCCGTCGACCAGCGCTCCAGCCGGACCGGGCGCCAGATCCCGGCGGTGACCAGCGTCGGCCCCCAGTCCCAGCCGAAGCCGCACGCCATCCTGCGGATGTACTGGAACGGCTCGGGGTAGGCGTTGGGCCGTTCCCCGGTCAGCGCCCGTACCGCGGCGGCCTCCTCGTAGGCGGAGGTGAACGCGACGTGCAGCGGGCCGTGCCGGCCCGTGACGTCGAAGCGGTGGCGCCGGTGCATGTTCCGGGTCCGGCCGAGCTCGTACCCGTCGAGGGTGATCACGGCCGCGGTGTCGAGGCCGTCGAAGACCAGGTCGGTCCGCTCGTGGCGTTCCGCGGCCGTCTCGCCGGGGGCCAGCTCCCGGGTGTAGGTCCAGGCCCGGCGGCCCACCCAGGCCACCTCGGTCTCGTTCAGGCCGACGCAGGGGTCCGGGATCAGACCGGCCGCGAGCAGGTCGACGTGCACACAGCCGGGGACCCGAGCGGGCAGAGGGCTCCCGTCGTGGTCGAGGCTCCATCCTTCGGTGAGCTGGACGGCTTCCTTCATGTACGGCTCCTTCGGCAGGACGGTCCGGCCCTCTCGTGTACGGCTCCGCTCAAACTAACGGCAGGCGGCTGAACCGGTCTAGTACGCCCCGACGCCACACCCGGGGCGCGGGAACCGTTCCAGGAAAGGCGCAGGCGGAGGACATTCCGCGGAACACCGCCGCACCAGTGAACTGGCGACCATGGGCGGCGCGGAGACATGCATGGCTTTACCGGTTCATCGGTGAGGTCCGCCCTGGGCGCCAGGGGCGGGGTCCCCCGCGCTCTCCGTCCCGCCTCGACCCGCACCTCGTCGTTCGCCGGGCTCCGGGCGGTGGGGGTCTCTCCTCCCGTGCCTCCTCCCGTACCGCGTTCGGATGCTCAGCGCGTGCGGTGCGAACCGCCCGGCCGTTGGGTGAGGGGAAACAGCCCGGCCCCCGGCAACGAGCGGCCGGTACGTCGACGCGAAGGGACACCTGATGTCAGGGCCGATATCGAGATGTCGAGGCAGGCCGGCGTGGTGCGTCGCGGTGATGCTGCCGTGCGTACTGATCTCCCCCGCTGCCGCCGCCGTACCGCAGACCGTGCGGGGAGGGCCGGGCGGGGAGGGCCGGGCGGGGCGGCGGCCCTGGACTGGCAGCCGTGCGAGGATCCGGCCCAGCAGGGCTTCGACTGCGCGACGTTGGAAGTCCCGCTCGACCACGACCGTCCGGCGGGTGAGACCATCGACCTCGCCCTGATCCGGCACAAGGCCACCGGCCCGTCCGAGCGGATCGGGTCAACGATCATCGGCTGAGTCCGTGCCCCATGGGGGCGGCGCCACCCGACCGGGTGTCTCCCCCGGCTCCGCTCGCCGCCCCGGCCGGATCGCCTCGGTCCGAGAACGGAAAGGCGCCGTTACTCCATGCGAGGGAAATTCGGCGCCGCGCAGGCGGGATCCCTCCGGTCGACATAGATTCCCGGTAATGGGGAGGGCAAGCCTGCGCCATTCCAGCCGAGGAGAACCGATGGCTGAACGCATAGTCCATCGACGTGGTTACCGAAAAGGCCTCGCCGGTGAGATGCTCGCAGAGTTCCTGGGGACGTTCGTCCTGCTTCTACTGGGCATCGGTTCGGTGGCCGTCGCCGTCGTCGGCCTGCCCGGATCAGGGCGGCAAACAGTGGACTTCGGTCCCGCCAACTGGCTCATCATTTCGTGGGGCTGGGGTCTCGCCGTGGTATTCGGCGTGTATGTGGCCGGCGGTATCAGCGGCGCCCACCTCAATCCCGCGGTGACGCTGAGCTTCGCCGCATGGAGGGACTTCCCCTGGCGGAAGGTCCTGCCCTACTGGCTGGCGCAGGTCGCGGGCGCCTTCGTCGCCGCCGCGCTCATCTACGCGTGCTACCGGTGGGCGATCGACGCGGCCAATGTCAAAGCGGGGATTCCGCGGGACGAATCACTGGCGACCTACTCGATCTTCGCCACATTCCCCGCCGAATACTTCGGAGATTCCTGGTGGGGCCCCTTGCTCGACCAAATCGTGGGCACCGGGATTCTACTGCTACTGATCTGCGCACTCATCGACACCCGCAATACCGCTCCGATGTCGAATCTCCACCCGTTCCTCATCGGTCTGGTGGTCGTCGCGATCGGTCTGACCTTCGGCACCAACGCCGGATACGCGATCAATCCCGCACGCGACTTCGGCCCACGACTTTTCACCTTCTTCGAAGGCTGGGGCTCCATTGCCCTACCCGGGTCATTCGAATGGTTCAGCGGCTACTGGTGGATCCCCATTGTCGGCCCCCTCATCGGCGGACTCCTGGGGACCGCGGTGTACGACCTGCTCATCAGTCCGGTGATCAAGGCCCGGATGGGGGCGTCCGAGGAAGGCCCGGCCACCGAGGAGACCTAGTAACAGCAGCGGGCGGGCGCCGTCCGTCGTACCGCACGACCACGAGAAGAGGTGGCCACGATGCCCGAATTCGTCGGCGCGGTGGACCAGGGCACCACCAGTTCACGTTTCATGATCTTCGACCACGCCGGAAACGAGGTGGCGAAGCACCAGCTCGAGCACCGCCAGATCCTGCCGCGGTCGGGGTGGGTCGAGCACGACCCGGTGGAGATCTGGGAGCGCACCAACACGGTGATCCAGAACGCCCTCCGTGCCGGAAACCTGTCGGCCACCGATCTGAAGGCCATCGGCATCACCAACCAGCGCGAGACGACCGTGGTCTGGGACCCGCGCAACGGCCGCCCCTACTACAACGCCATCGTCTGGCAGGACACCCGCACCGACAGCATCGCCGCCGCCCTCGAGCGTGACGGCCACGGCGAGGTCATCCGGCACAAGGCCGGCCTGCCGCCGGCCACCTACTTCTCCGGCGGCAAGATCAAGTGGCTGCTGGAGAACGTGGACGGACTACGTGAGGCCGCCGAGGCGGGCCACGCCCTGTTCGGCAACACGGACGCCTGGGTGCTGTGGAACCTCACCGGCGGACCCAACGGCGGGGTGCACGCCACCGACGTGACCAATGCCAGCCGCACCATGCTGATGAATCTGGAGACCCTGGACTGGGACGACGAGCTGCTGGGCATCTTCGGCATCCCGCGTGCGATGCTGCCGTCCATCAACCCCTCGTCCCATCCCGAGGCGTACGGCCAGGCCCGGACCTCCCGGCCGCTGGGTGCCCCCGTGCCGATCACCGGGGTGCTCGGCGACCAGCAGGCGGCGACCGTCGGCCAGGTCTGCTTCTCCCCCGGCGAGGCCAAGAACACCTACGGCACCGGCAACTTCCTGGTGCTCAACACCGGTACGGAGCTGGTGCGTTCGCAGCACGGGCTGCTGACGACGGTGGCGTACCAGTTCGCCGGCAGCCCCGCGGTCTACGCGCTGGAGGGATCCATCGCCGTCACCGGCGCGGCCGTGCAGTGGCTGCGCGACCAGCTGAAGATCATCAAGAGCGCCCCGGAGAGCGAGGAGCTGGCTCGTTCGGTGGACGACAACGGCGGGATGTACTTCGTACCGGCCTTCTCCGGCCTGTTCGCCCCGTACTGGCGCTCCGACGCCCGCGGCGCCATGGTCGGCCTGGCCCGCTACAACACCGGTGCCCACATCGCACGGGCCACGCTGGAGGCCATCTGCTACCAGAGCCGCGACGTGGTCGACGCCATGGAACAGGACTCGGGCGTCCACCTGGACGTGCTCAAGGTCGACGGCGGTGTGACCGCGAACGACCTGTGCATGCAGATCCAGGCCGACGTGCTGGGTGTGCCGGTCAGCCGTCCGGTGGTCGCCGAGACCACCGCCCTGGGCGCCGCCTACGCCGCCGGCCTCGCCACCGGCTTCTGGCGCGACACCGACGAACTGCGCTCGCACTGGCAGGAGTCGAAGCGCTGGAGCCCGGTCTGGAGCGAGGAGCAGCGCCAGAGCGGCTACCAGGACTGGAAGCGGGCCGTGGAACGCACCCTGGACTGGGTCAAGGTCACCTGACGGGCGGCGGCCCGACAGGCCCGGATGTCGCGACACGGCTGTCGCGACACGGCTGTCGCGACACGGCTGTCAGCGGTCGGCGATGTCCTCGCGGAGTCCGTCGGAGAACTCCCACCACGACAGAGGAAGCCAGTCGCCGTTGACGAAGGCGTCGACCGTCGCGCCGCCGCCACGGACCGTGACGGTTGTTCCTGGCGGGTACGTGATGCCTGACAATCCCGGCACGGGGACGAGCAGGGTTCCCAGCCTCTGCGCTGCCATGGTCCGTCACTCCCTTCCTGGTGCGGCGCCGAAAACTTATACGTCCCGAGATTACCGGTTTGCCCGATCCCGCAGACCGGAGAATCATGAGAGATGAGTCACGCGGAGAGCGGGCCGGGGCGTGGCGACCGGATACGTGTGCCATCGAGCAGGAGGTCGCATCCATGAAGGCCGTCGTGTACAAAGAACCGTTCGCCGTCGCGGTCGAAGAGGTCGACAAGCCCAGCATCCAGCATCCGAACGATGTGATCGTACGGGTCAGCTCCACCGCGATATGCGGCTCCGACCTGCACATGTACGAGGGCCGCACCGCCGCCGAGCCCGGCATCGTCTTCGGCCACGAGAACATGGGAATCATCGAGGAGGTCGGCCAGGGCGTCACCTCGCTCAAGGAGGGCGACCGCGTGGTGATGCCCTTCAACGTCGCCTGCGGCTTCTGCGACAACTGCGTCGAGGGATTCACCGGCTACTGCCTGACCGTCAACCCCGGTTTCCCGGGCGGGGCGTACGGCTACGTCGCCATGGGGCCCTGGAAGGGCGGCCAGGCCGAGTACCTGCGCGTTCCCTACGCCGACTTCAACTGCCTGAAGCTGCCGCCGGGACAGGAGCACGAGACCGACTTCATCCTGCTCGCCGACATCTTCCCCACCGGCTACCACGGCTGTGAACTCGCCCAGGTCCGCCCCGGCGAGAGCGTCGCGGTGTACGGCGCAGGGCCGGTCGGGCTCATGGCCGCCTACTCGGCTCTGCTGCGCGGCGCGAAGAAGGTGTTCTCCGTGGACCGGGTCCCCGAGCGGCTGCAGAAGGCCGAGGAGATCGGCGCGGTTCCGATCAACTTCGCCGAGGGCGACCCGGCCGAGCAGATCAAGGAGCAGACCGAGGGCATCGGCACGGACAAGGGCGTCGACGCCGTCGGCTACCAGGCGACGGCGCACGGCGCGGACCACGAAGAACCGGCGACCGTCCTGAACTCGCTCGTCGCTACGGTCCGGGCCACCGGAGCGCTCGGCGTGCCCGGCCTCTACGTCCCGTCCGACCCGGGAGGCCCGGACGAGCAGGCCAAGCACGGCATGCTCCTCGTCGCGATCGGCAAGCTCTTCGAGAAGGGCCTGCGGATGGGTACGGGGCAGTGCAACGTGAAGCGCTACAACCGGTACCTGCGAGACATGATCATCGAGGGCAGGGCGAAGCCCAGTTTCGTCGTCTCCCACGAACTCCCCCTGGACCAGGCGGCGTCGGCCTACGACAAGTTCGACAAGCGGATCGAGGGCTACACCAAGGTGGTACTGCACCCGTAGGGCCTGTCCGGCGGACTCTTCCGGCGCGAGCCGACACGTCTCCTCCCCGGCGAACCGCGGCCGACACCGCCGGCCGCGGTTCGCCGGGGACTTCGGTACGGACTGCGCCTCGCTCCGGCAGATGTCGCTCGCGGAGGCGATGCCGCCTCGCGCCGACGCGTGGAAACGGCTTGTCGCCACGCGGCGGGACCCCTGCGGTGCCAGAGGTCCCGCCGCACCGGGCGTGGTCTCGAGGTGGGACAGTGGAGACCCGCCACCGGCTTCCCTGGAGACAGAACCCTTCCCATGCGCTTGCTGCTCATTCGCCACGGTCAGACCCCGTCCAACCTCAAGCACCTGCTGGACACGGCCGCACCGGGGCCGGCGCTGACTCCCCTGGGCCGGGAACAGGCGGCCGCCCTCCCCACGGCGCTCGTGGAGGAGGAGATCGGCGCGCTCTACGCGTCCACGCTGCTCCGTACCCAGCTGACCGCCGAGCCGCTGGCGGCCCGGACGGGGCTGGAGGTCCGGGTGCGGGACGGTATCCGGGAGCTGTCGGCCGGCGATCTGGAGATGCGGGGCGACGAGCAGGCCGTCGAGACGTACCTGACCACCGCCTTCGCCTGGTCGGCGGGAGACACCGCGCTCCGCATGCCGGGCGGGGAGAACGGCGTGGAGGCGCTGCGGCGCTTCGACGCGGTGGTCGAGGAGGCCGCGACCACGGGGGCGCGGACCGTGGCCATGGTCAGTCACGGTGCCGCCATCCGTATGTGGGCGGCGGCGCGGGCCGGGAACATCGACGTCGACTTCGCTTCCCGGCACGCGCTCCAGAACACCGGTGTCGTCATCCTCTCCGGCGCGCCCGACGAAGGCTGGCGGGTCCATACCTGGGCCGGCAGGTCCGTCGGTCCCGCGGCCGGCGTTCCCGGTGCGAGCGGGCCCGCGGGGGAAGCCGTGGACGGATTCGAGACCTGACCGGTCTCGTTCGTCCGTACCTCGCGCGGGTCCGGAACAGCGTGTTCGGTGACTTGACGGCGCATATGGTGGCGCAGGGCCGCTCAGGGGAAGAAAAGGCCCGCCGCGTCTCCTTCCGGCCGCGGGGGGGAACACGTGGTCCATGACAACGCGACCTGAACTGCCCTGCATCGCCGAGTCGTACTGGATGGCTACCGCACCGGGCACCCGGTGGCCCCCGTCGGACACCGACACGACGGCGGACGTCGCCGTGATCGGGGCGGGCATGGCCGGCCTGAGCACCGCCTGGGAACTGACCCGGGCCGGGCGCAGTGTGGTCGTGCTGGAGGCGGACCGCGTGGCCACCGGGGTGACCGGCTACACGACGGCGAAGCTCACCGCCGCTCACTCCCTCGTGTAGGAGTGTCGTTAACGAGCGGCGAACCAAGTGCCATGTAGCTCAGCGTGATATTCAGGTCGGATACGGGCGTCGCACGCCGCCATCGGTCCCGCTGTGCTGGACCGGACGCTGAGCGAGGTCGCGGGCCGTTGCGGTGTCCTCCCCCACGACGCTGCAACGGACCGCACCGCATGAGTTCTCGTACGCGGCCACAGTTGGGAGCCTGGCTGTCGGAAAAAAGCTCTCCGGCACACCGAACCTCCCCCAGGCATTGCACATCTTCAGGCGCGTAGGGCGCGCACTGACCTCGCGCGCCGATTCGCATTCGAGGGGAACCCGAAACTTCATGAAGAGCAAGCTGACCGCCGTAGCCCTTGCAGCCGTCGTCGTCGCCGGCACTGCCGCTACCACCATCCCGGCCTCGGCCGCCCCCGCCAAGGCCGAGCCGACCCGCTGTCACACCGCCGACCTGAAGGCCGGCTTCGCCATGGGGGATGACGCGAAGCCGGAGATGGAGCAGACCAAGAAGCAGACCCAGGCGTACATCTGGTTCACCAACCAGAGCAAGCGCACCTGCACCCTGTCCGGCTTCGCCGGTGTCGACATGACCGGTGCTCAGAAGACCGACGGCACCTGGTCGCTGGCGCGCTCCTCCAAGAAGCCCGCAAAGATGATCCTGAAGCAGGGGGACACGGTGGACTTCAGCATCAACCTGCTTCCGGTGGCCAAGTCCACCCCGCAGAAGGAGAAGTTCGTTCCGGCAAAGTTCCTGGTCACCCCGCCGAACGAGACGGAGCACTTCACCCTGAAGTGGCCGTTCGGCGGCCAGATCCTCAAGCAGGACGGCGCCACCCGCCCGGCCACCTACCTCAACCCGGTCGGGCTGTAACCAACTGGGCAGCCTCTGAGCTTCCCTTCAGCGTCGTTGGTGGCCACCGCAGGACTCCCGGAATGAGTTGAAGCCTCCGGGTGGTGCGGTGGCCACGTCTGACACGCGGCACGCCCGGCCTTCTCGCCGGGGCCTGGAGGTTGTGTTTCCGGCACCAGATCTCCTTGGAGCTCGTAACGGGAGTGCCACTCGGTGAAGATGTTGCGGTCCCAGGCTTTGAAGTGCGTGGAGTCCGAGGCCACGGTGGTGGTGCCCTGGCCCCAGATCGCTTCGCAGCGGGCCGCGAAGGTGGCATTCGCTGTCTCGACGCCGGCGGCCTTCAGCCCGACGGCGGTCAGACAGCGGCGGGCCGTGTAGCGCAGCTCTTCCTCTCGATCGCCGCCTCGTAGCGAGCCACGAACGCTGCTTCGTCGCCGTTCTCGTCGCTGGGAAGTTCGTCGTAGCCGGGGATCACTGCGGACAGCAGCGGACACCGTGTCGGCGTACATGGCCAGCTCCCCGCCCCCATAGGTGAGCACGTATCGCCATCCGTCGTCGCCGCCAGGGCGGGCCGGGCCGTCCACGGGCAGCTGACCTCGGCGGGAGAGCGCTGAGTTCGGGACAGTTACCGCTCCCGGACGGCGTAGGTCAAATGCGTCACCCTCGGGGAGGGCTCCGCGCGGACCTGCTCCAGGGCCACGCGGCCGGCGTCCACGCCCTCGAACAGGCGGATTCCGGAGCCGAACAGCACGGGTGAGAGCGCGATCGAGAACTCGTCGATCAGGCCGGCGTTCACGTACTCCAGGATCGTCGCGCCGCCGCCCGCGATGCGGACGTCCCGGTCGCCGGCGGCCTCGCGGGCCTGGTCGAGGGCGGACTCGATGCCGTCGTTGACGAAGTGGAAGGTGGTCCCGCCCGGCCGCTCCCAGGGGTCACGCTTGGTGTGCGTCACGACGAAGACCGGCGTGTGGAACGGCGCCTCCTCCGGCCACATCTGCTCGCCGGCGTCGAACATGCGCTTGCCCATGACGCTCGCGCCGGTGCGCTCGAACGTCTCCCGCGCGATGTCGTTGTCGCGCCCTTCCTCGCCGCCCTCGCCGAGCTTCAGGTTCTCCCGGAAGAACCGCAGCGGGAACATCCACCGCTGCAGTTCCATCCACTGCTGCCCCATCAAGTCCCCAAGGGACTCGGGCGCGATGAAACCGTCCAGCGACATCGACACGCTGAAGAACACCTTCCCGGCCATCAGTCCTCAACTCCCTTCCGAACGATCTCGGTGACGTATGCAGCCAGGTTGCTCAGGGTCTGCCGGCCGCCCTCGATCGCGTGGTACTTCTCGACCGCCTCGTCGCGCTGCTCCTTGGTGGGGAACACCGTGTGCATCTCGATCCGGGTCGCCGTGCCGTCGGGCTCGAACGTCAGGACCGACTCGAAGGCGTTCGGGTCGTCGCGGGTCTCACCGTGGAGCATCGCGATCCGTTCCGGTGGGGCGAGTTCGGTCCAGGTGATCCACTCTTGGTAGTCCGTCCCGTCCGGTCCGTGCATCACGAAGTCCCACTCTCCGCCGACGCGGAACTCGAACGCCCGCGTGGTGGTGGTGAACCCTTCCGGTCCCCACCATCGCGACAGGTGTCGGACGTCGGTGAACGCCTCGAACACCAGCTCCCGTGGGGCGTCGATGATCCGGGAGGTGACGATCTCGCGGTCGGCTGTCGCCGACTGCGCCGGCGTTCCTTGTTCTGTCGTGCTCATCAGCTACTCCGCTTTCCTTGTCTGCTTCAGGTCCTGCACGTAGGCGTCCAGTCGGTTGAAGCTCTCGTTCCAGAACTGCTCGAAACCGCCGGTCCACTCGTGGACGGGCCGCAGCCCGCTGGCGTCAAGGCCGTACAGGCGCTGCTTGCCTGCCTTGCGGTCGCGCACCAGCCCGACCTCCCGGAGCACCCGCAGGTGTTTGGACGCCCCCGGCTGGGTCATCCCCAACTCCTGGGCCAACTCGGTCACCGACCGCTCACCCGCCCGCAGCAGTACCAGGATCTCCCGGCGCTGCGGCTCGGCGATCGCGTTGAAGACGTCCGACGTCGTCGCTGCTCGTGCCATGGGGCGATCGTATGCCGATATCGGCATACGTCAAGTCGAAAGGAATCAGGCTGGTCATGTCAGATGGCGATCCTGACCCTTGTCGACGGCTGCGGAAACTGAGCGATGGCAGATCCCTGCGATCGGATCGCCCGCAAGCTCGTCACGCTGGTGGGCCCCTTCCACCCCGGCGCGCACCATGTGTACGTGGCGACCGGGTTCGGCGGCTGGGGCATGAGCGGCGGCGCCATGGCCGGACAGCTGCTGACCTCGCTGATCACCGGCGCGGAATCCGAGTGGGCGGGGCTCTACGATCCGCGCCGGCTGAAGAGCACCGTCCGGGAGGGCGCGACGCTGTTGAAGCAGCAGGCCGAGGTCGCCCGGCACTTCGTGGGCGACCGGCTCAAGAGCAGCCACGTGGACTCCGTCGCCGAGATCGCCCCCGGATCGGGCGCGGTCGTGCGCGTCGAGGGGCGGCGCTGCGCCGTCTACCGCGACGAGGGCGGAACCGTGCACGCCGTGTCGGCCCGGTGCACCCATCCCGGGTGCCCGGTCGCCTTCAACGAGGCGGAAACCGCGTGGGAGTGCCCTTGCCACGGTTCACGCTTCGGCGTCGACGGCGAGGTGCTTCACGGCCCGGCACTGCGCCCGTTGCCCCCGCGGACCGTTTGAGCGCCCGCCGACGACCGGGCGGCCGGGGCGCGGTGAGGCGCCCCGGCCGCTGTCCCCGACGCGGTGCCGACTGGCCTCCCCGGCGCGGCGCCGGCTGTCATCCCTGACGCAGCGCCGACCGCCCGTCGCGCCATGCCGTCAGGAGATGCGACGCCAGCCGGCCCTCCAGGTGGACGGTGGCATCCGCTCCGAAGGCCACGTCCGGCTCCAGGTGCGGCTCGTCGGTGAGCAGGCCCCCGATCACTTCCCGGCGTACGACCTGTTCGTGCACGGCGTCCGCTTCGACGTGCTCCGCGTAGAAACGCTCGGCCGCGGGGCCGGCGCCGGTGCGCCGCATCGCCGCGGCGAGCCGGCGGGAGCCCGGCGACGAGGTGACCTCGACACAGGCGAAGTGGCCGACCAGTGCTCCCCGCAGCGCGCGGTGCAGGCCGAACAGCGTCATCACGTTCACGACGGCGAGGGCGCAGGCGGGCGCCGCCTCCACGTAGTGGCCGTAGCGCGTGTCCAGCCCCAGGTCCGCCATCAGCTCGGCGAAGAGCTGGGCGTGGATGTTCTCGGCCCGGCCCGCACCGAACTCGTCGTACTCGATGGCGACCATGCCGGCCTTGGCCCGCCCGCGCAGCCGGGGGATGACCCACGCGTGGGGGTCCGCCTCCTTGAGGTGATAGAGCGAGCGCAGCGCGGCGTACTCCCGGATCTGCCACAGCTCCCCGTGGTGTTCGAGGTGGTGGGCGACGCTGTCGCCGTGGTCGGTGGATTCCACCAGCAGCTCGCCGAACGCCTCGTCCGTGGTGCGGCCGGCGGGCACGTCGGCGCGCAGGGCGTCGAGGAAACGCTCTTCGAGGGCCCGGAGCAGGGGCATGAGCGCGGGGTCCCACTCACGGTCCTCCGCGACGTCGGTGAAACCGCGGTAGTGCAGCTCGTAGAGCACATAGAGGGCCAGGTGCAGGTCCTCCCCGTACGGGTCGGCGACCGCGGCCCCGCCCGCGTCGGGAGGGGCTTGGCCCGAGGAGGCGAGGGCGGCGAACAGTCCGGCCGAGAGCGGTCCCCTGGGCGCGGGCACGGAGGCGGCGGCAGGGCTGTGGTCAGCTGCAGGGCTGTGGTCAGTGGTGGTCACCGTCATGGATGTCCTTCGGGTCGTGGCCGTGCGGCCGGTCGCCCTCCTCGCGGGGTGCGGCGCCGGGGGGTTTCCTGCGGCGGCGGTGGCTGGTGTCGCACCACGGGAGGATGCGGCTGCGGCGGCAGGTGCAGACGGCGACGACGAACCGGTCGGAGGTGGCGATCGTGCCGTCCTCCCGGACGATCTCCACCGGTCCTTCGATCAGCATCGGCCCGTTGCCGTCGACGGTCACCCGCCTGGGCCGGTCAGCTTCGTTCGGCACGGATGACCACCAGTTCCTCTTTGTCCTCGCCGGCGCCGATCAGGCCCTGGGCCCGCAGCCACGGGAGCCGCTCGGTGAGCACGGGGCCGAAGGGCACGTAGGAGCGGTCCACCACCGAGCAGCGCAGCCCGCTGTTGGTCAGCTGCCTCAGCGTCTCCTCCACGCCGCAGAGCCCGGAGTGCACCATGAGCAGGACGCCGTGCGGTCGCAGCACGTCCCGGGCGTGCGCGCAGATCCGGTCGACGGCCTGCCGTCCGCCGCGACCGGCGTCCCAGGCGACCGCGGGTCTGTGGCGGCGGGGACGGTGCGCGTGGGGTGCGGGCACGTACGGCGGGTTGCTCACCACCACGTCGAAGCGCTGCCGCGCCACCGGCCCGGTGAGGTCGCCGCGCCGGACCCGGACGCGGTGTCCGGCACGAAGGGCGTTCATCCGAGCGGTCATCACCGCCCGCCATGAGATGTCGGTCGCCGTCACCCGTGCCCCCGTCCGGGCGGCCAGCACGGCGAGCGCGCCGCTTCCGGTGCAGACGTCGAGGACGTCCGTGTCCGCCGTGACGCCTTCGGTGTGGAGCGCCTGTGCGAGCAGGTGGGTGTCGGCCTGGGGGGCGTAGACCCCGGGCAGGGTCCACAGGTTCCCGAGGTCGGCCGTGCGTGCGGCAGCAGTCGCCATCCGAAGCCTCCATGAGGGTACGAAAAGGTACCGGCCTTCGTCCGTCTCACCAGGCGCGTGCCCACCTCATTCAGGTTCGGCGTGCCTATGGCCCACCGCCACTCGAGCAGCGGTCTCCGCTCTTCTGCCCTGTGACTGCTGTCGCATGCTGAGGCACTGGTGGCCCTCGTCCGTCGAGGCCCGGCGGACCGCCCGGGCGGCGTCGTACGCCGTCGGAGCGTCGAGTACGGGAGCTGTCGAGTGGTCCACGGTGTGCGGGCTTTCCGGCGGTGAGGGCGAGAACGTTCCGAGTGGGCTGCGCGGGGAGGCGGGCAGAGGCTCCGGAAAGGGGGCTCCGCGCGCGGTCGGGGCGGGCAGAGGCTCCGGAGAGGTGTCTCCGCGCGCGGTCGGAGCGGCAGGGGAGGCTCCGGAACCCGTGCCGCCCCTTCCCCGTGTCCTCGGGCGGGCTCACCTGCTCGTCCCCCGGCCGGGCGTGCCTGTCAGAGAGCGGGGGTGAAGCGGTCCCTGAGGCAGGCCCCGTAAGGCATCCTCGACGTCCTCACCCGAGCGGGCACCTCCTGCTGGGCCGATGCGGGCATCTCCTGCCGGCTGATGAGGAACCACGACGTGGGCAGCGTCCGGCGGGCCGGGGCACGGTTCTCCCGACGCCTCCGGTGGTGGCGGCCCAGGTCGTCCACCCCGACCGCACCGACGCTCCGCCCCGTTACCCGCCACGCCCGTCAGGAGTGGTCCGGCCCGCCTGCGGCGGGTACCGCGCAGCCTGACGGGCGACGTCGTTCGGCACGCCCCGCCCGCACCGACGTCCGGGTGGACGTGACCACCGGCGAAACCGAGGCGCGCGTCTTCGAACGGTTCCGGCGGGCGGAAGCCGGCCGGTGATCGGCCCACGCCCTGGGCCACCGTGTTCTTTACCGTGGTGTGCCGGGTCGCACCCCGGGCCGTATCTCCGCGCCGGACACCCGGGCGAGGGCCGCGTCGAGCAGGCGGCGCAGCCGAGCGGAGGTCGGTGCGACAGCGGTGGCGAGCAGTGCCGGGCCGTCGGCGAGCGGTGCCAGAACGCAGTGTCCCCGTACCGGGTCACCGAGGAGGACGGCCGCCGGGGGCGCGTCCAGCCCGGGATCGACGAGGAGGAACTGGCCGGTCGCGCGGTGGTCGCCCAGTACGGCGGGTCCGTCCCAGGCCGGCGCCGGGGCACCGTAGACGGTGTGCTGGTCGAGGATCGGCCGGCCGTCGCGCCGCACGGTCAGCCGCGTGGACAGGTGACCCGGTGGCTCGGCGGTGCGTCCCAGGAGCTGTTCCTCACGCAGGAGCAGCCGGGAGCCGGCGGTGAGTTCCACCCGGTACGTCTGGTGCACGGTACTGCCCCGGGTGCTGATCAACGGCTGGGGCAGCCAGCGCAGGGAGGCGTCCTCGCCGACGGTGAGCCGTACGTCGTAGGTGGCGGGGTCGGCGGTGGGGCCGCGCAGGGCGATGGTGGCGGCGGCCGCGGTCACCTCCAGCCGGGTGCGCGCCTCGGCGGTGACGTCGAGCGCGAGTCTGTCCCCGCCGAGGGGTGCGCTCATCGCGCCCAGCACGCAGACTCGTGCCCACTCTCCACGGGGCCGGAGGCGGCGCAGGTGGAAGGGCCCGTCGCTGTGCAGGAGAGGGACCGTCGTGGCGCGGCCGTTGTGGGTGGCCCGCAGGCGGGCGGTGGCGCGGAGGCCTGCGGGGTGGGCGGGGGCAGGGGCAGGGGCAGGGGCAGGGGCAGGGGCAGGGGCGACGGCGTGAGGAACGACGTGGGAAGCGGCCGGCAGCCCTGCGGCGGCCCTCACCGGGTGGCTCCGGCATGCCAGGCCGCGAGGCACTCGGTGACCCAGTCGGCGACCGGGCGGACCCCGTCGGCCGTCGTCAGGCTGGTGAAGGCGAACGGGAGGCCCTTGCGCTGCTTGCGGGCATCGGCCGCCATGGCCTCCAGGTCGGCTCCGACGTACGGGGCCAGGTCGGTCTTGTTGACCACGAGGAGATCGGCGGTGGTGATGCCCGGGCCTCCCTTGCGCGGGATGTCGTCGCCGCCGGCCACGTCGATGACGAAGACCTGGTGGTCGACGAGTCCGCGGGAGAAGGTCGCGGTGAGGTTGTCCCCTCCGGACTCGATGAGGATCAGGTCGAGCGGTTCCAGGGTCTGTTCGAGCTGCTCGACCGCTTCGAGGTTGGCGGAGATGTCGTCGCGGATCGCGGTGTGCGGGCAGGCTCCCGTCTCCACGGCGGTGATCCGCTCCGGTGGCAGCACCGCCTCGCGGCGCAGGAACGCCGCGTCCTCCTGGGTGTAGATGTCGTTGGTGACCACGGCGATCGACAGCCGGTCCCGCAGTGTGCGGCACAGTGCGGCGACGGTCGCGGTCTTGCCCGAGCCGACCGGTCCGCCGAAGCCGATCCGCAGGGCGCGGCGGCTGCCGTCCGGGCGCCGGGGATCGGCGCTGTAGGTGTGGCGCTGCGGCATGGTCACGGGGTGGTCCAGATGCACGGGGGCTCCAGGTCGGTCCGGGTGTGGTCAGGAAGCGAAGAGGCGAACGGTCCAGGCGGCGTGCTGCTCGCCGGTGATGTCCAGCAGGGGGGCGGACGTGGCGGGCAGGACGGTGACGCCCTCGGCGGCGACGCGCCCCGCCGCGTCGGCTGCGGCGCCGGCGACGGCGTCGAGGTCGCCGGCGAGCCGTGCCAGCACCGCGGTGGCCTCGAAGGGGTCGAGGCTCAGCAGGCGCACCGCCGCGGTCGCCGGACCGCCGACACTCTCGTACACGGCGGCGTGGGCGGCGTCGAGCGCGGTGAGTCCGGCGGCGCGGGCCGTGACGCCGAGGACGACCGGCTGGTGGGCCCCCTGCGGCCGGTGGCGGGCGAGGTGGTCGAGACCGGCGCAGGGCCAGGTGGAGCGGGCGGCGCGCATCATCTGCCGGCCCAGGCGGCGCGCGACGCGGCGCAGCGCCGGTGCGGGAGTGCGGGTGTCGGCGGCGTCGTCCAGGGCCAGGGCGTCGTATCCGGTGGCGGCCGCGGCGGCGAGGCCGGCCGCGGTCAGTCCGGCGGTGTGCAGCCTCCCGCGGCAGAACGTCTCCAGGCTCGCGGTGTCGTGCACGCCTCCGGAGGCGACGGCGGCCTCCATCCCGCCGGAATGGGCGTGCCCGCCGGCGGGGAAACGGCCGTCGGCCAGGATGAGCAGGGCAGTACGGCTCATGGGGTGACAGGCCCTCCTTTCGTGAGGCGCGGGGCCGGCCCACGTCGATGCGGCCGGCCCGGACCGGGGGTGCCGACCCGGACCGGGGGTGCCGACCCGGACCGGGGGTGCCGACCCGGACCGGGGGTGCCGGAACAGTCAGAACAGGAAGTAGCGCTGGGCCATGGGCAGTTCCGTCGCGTAGTTCCGCCCGACCTCGTGTCCGTCCACCATGGTGCGGACGTCGGAGGTGGTGGCGCCGCCGATGGTGACCTCGAAGGTGTCGGGGTCGACGACGATGTCCGGCAGGCCGTTGTTGTGCACCATGTCGGCCTTGGTGACCTCCCGGGTGGAGCAGATCGCGCGCAGGGGTTTGAGCAGTCCGGTCCGGGAGAGTTCGCCGTCGAGGGCCGCCTCCGCGACGAAGTTGAAGGAGTTCGCCGCCGGGGACCGGCCCCGGGAGCCCCAGACCGGGCGCGGCAGATAGGGCTGCGGGGTGGGGATGGAGGCGTTGGCGTCGCCGATCTGGGCATAGGCGATCTGGCCGCCCTTGATGACCATGTGGGGTTTCACGCCGAAGAACTTGGGTTCCCAGAGGACCAGGTCGGCGAGTTTGCCCGGCTCGACGGAGCCGACCTCGTGGTCGATGCCGTGGGTGATGGCCGGGTTGACGGTGTATTTGGCGACGTAGCGCCGGGCCCTGAAGTTGTCCGCGCCGGCGTCGTCCTCCCGCAGGTGGCCGTAGCGGGACTTCATGACGTGCGCGGTCTGCCAGGTTCGCATGATCATTTCTCCGATGCGGCCCATGGCCTGGGCGTCGGAGGACATCATCGAGATGGCGCCCATGTCGTGCAGCAGGTCCTCGGCGGCCATCGTGGAGGGCCGGATCCGCGAGTCGGCGAACTTCATGTCGGCCTCGACCTCGGGGTTGAGGTGGTGGCACACGATCATCATGTCGACGTGTTCCTTGACGGTGTTGATCGTCAGGGGCCGGGTGGGGTTCGTCGAGGCGGGCAGCACGTTCGGCTTGCTCACGAGGCTGATCATGTCGGGCGCGTGGCCGCCGCCGGCGCCTTCGATGTGGAAGATGTGCAGGCTGCGGTACTTGGCGTCCTTGGTGCGGCGGTCCTTCTTGGTGGCGGCGAAGGTGTGCTGCACGAAGCCGGACTCGTTCAGGGAGTCGGCGTGCAGGGCGACCTGGACCCCGGTCTCCTCGCACACCGTCAGAGCCGCGTCGATCACCGCGGGGGTCGCGCCCCAGTCCTCGTGGATCTTGAAGCCGAGGGCACCGGCGGCGACCTGGTCGAGCAGCGCCTTCGCGGAGACCGTGCTGCCTTTGGCGAGCAGGCCGATGTTCACCGGGTAGGCGTCGAGTGCCTCGAACATCCGCTGGATGTGCCACTTGCCGGGTGTGACGGTCGTGGCCGTACTGCCCTCGGCGGGGCCGGTGCCGCCTCCGATCAGTGTCGTCACGCCCGAGGCGAGCGCCTCGTGGATCTGGCCGGGGCACAGGAAGTGCACGTGTGTGTCGACGCCACCGGCGGTCAGGATGCGCCCCTTTCCGGAGATCACCTCCGTCTCGGGCCCCACGACGAAGTCGGACGCGCGCGGGTCGTCGTTGGGGCGCGGCGACATGGTCTCGGGGTTGTACGCCTTGCCGATCGCCTGGATCCGGCCGTCGCGCAGTCCGATGTCGGCCTTCACCACACCCCAGTGGTCCAGGATCAGAGCGCCGGTGATCACCGTGTCCACCGGCTTGCGCGGATCGTCGCGGGGGATGTGCGACTGGCCCATGGACTCGCGGATCACTTTGCCGCCGCCGAAGACCATCTCGTCGCCGCTGCGTCCCGGGCCACCGCACCAGTCCTCCTCGATCCTGAGGACGAGGTTGGTGTCGGCGAGCCGGATCCGGTCGCCGGCCGTGGGGCCGTAGAGGTCGGCGTAGCGGGACCGCAGCAGTGGGGCCGAGGGGTTATCGGTCTCGTCGGGCATCGAGGTGCTTCTCCTCTTCACTCTTGCCGGCCCGGAGTCCGCCGACGATCCGGTCGCCGGCGATGGGCACCAGCGACACGGTCCGCTCGTCACCGGGTTCGAACCGCTCGGACGTGCCGGACGCGATGTGCAACCGCATGCCGTGGGCGGCCTCGCGGGGAAAGTCGAGCCCTTCGTTCACCTCGGCGAAGTGGAAGTGGGAGCCGACCTGGATCGGACGGTCCGAAGGGTTGGACACGTGCAGCGGCACGGGCGTGGAGCCCTCGTTGAAGGCCACCCTGTACTCGTCCTCGTCCGGCAGCAGTTCCGTTCTGCCCGGGTGGACGTCGATCTCGGTGGCCGCCGCGTCGAACGGATCGTGAAGGGTCACCAGCTTCGTTCCGTCCGGGAACGTCGCCTCGACCTGGACGTGGGTGATCATCTCCGGTACGCCGTCCATGACGTCGCCGCGCCGCAGCACATGCCGCCCGGACTCCATCACGGAGTCGACCGTCGCCCCGGCCCGCGCCTCTTCGTAGACGTGCGCCGTCAGCAGCGCCATGACCTCGGGATAGTTCAGCAGCAGTCCTCGCTCACGGCGTCGCCGGGCGACATCCGCCGCCACGTGGACCAGCAGGCGCTCCTGCTCGTGGGGAGTCAGGTGCATGTCGTCCCCTCTCCTGTTCGTCGCTTCTCCTGGGCCGCGCGGCTCGTCGGAACCACGCGGTGCGACGCCTCTCCCGCGTCCGCCGCAGGCCGATCCTCGAGGAGGAAAGGACTCCGGTCTGCGGAAATCGACCCCAAAGGCCCTGATCTAATGAATCGGGGGCACAGGTGGCATACGGGGCGCAGCTACGGGCACGGGGGGGCCTCTTCCGGCCCTCTCGGGCCGCACGCGGCCGCCTCTGCGGGTTCAGCCGCTCATGAGCCATCGGCACGGCGTCGCCGAGAGCTTCCGCCGGGTGGCGATCACCTCCGGCGGGTGTCGCGCCCAGGAGAGGCCTGGTCTGTCGCGGCGATCCGGCGAGCACCTCGGTGGCACCGCTCACCCGCCTCGGCCGCACCTCGGCCACACCTCGGCCACACCTCGGCCGCACCTCGGCCGCGCGGCGACCCCTGGCGGGGTCGGCGCGATGAGCCCCCAAGGTAACTGACAATGAAAATCATTAGCGATATGGTGTGCATCGTGCGGTCCGACACCTCCTCACGGGTGCCGTCGGGCTGCCCCGGCGCCGGCGGAGCGCGCCGCAAGGGACAACAGGAAAAGGGGAGTTGTGGCTCATCTGCTGGTGATCGAGAGCTGGGTCGGATCAATGAGCAGGCTGCTGCCACGGGCGATACGGGAGGGCGGACACGAGTTCACGTTCCTCACCCGCGACCTGCACCACTACCTGCGCTCGACACCCGGGGCCCCGGCACACCCCCTGCTCGGTGCGCGCAACGTGATCACGGCGGACACCAATGACGCCGAAGCCCTGCTGCCCCAAGTGGAGTGGCTGCACACGGTGTTCGGGTTCGACGGGGTGATCAGCTCCTGCGACTACTACCTGCCGGCGGTGGCGCGGGCTGCCGAGCGGCTCGGACTGCCCGGCCCGGGTGCCGAGTCGGTCCGCACCGCCTGCCGCAAGGACGCCACCCGTCGCGTCCTGGCCGAAGCCGGTTTGCCCCAGCCACGGTTCGCGGTGCACGAGGCGTGGGCCGACCTCGCGCGGGCGGCTCGGGAGATCGGCTATCCGCTGGTGGTCAAACCCGTCGACCTGTGTGCGGGCATGTACGTGCGGCGGGTGGACGATGAGGAGCAACTTGCCTCCGCCGTACGGGAACTGGCCGGTTTCCCGGTCAACGCGCGCGGGCAGCGGCGGGCACCCGTCGTCCTGCTCGAAGAGCTCCTGGACGGCCCGGAGGTGAGCGTCGAGACGGTTTCGCACGCGGGCGCGGTCCACGTCGTCGGCATGACCGACAAGAGCGTCGGCGGAGCACCCGCGTTCATCGAGACCGGCCACATGTTCCCCGCGGCCCTGTCGGCCGCGGACGCGGAGGCCGCCGGACACACCGCGCTCGGCGCGCTCAAGGCGCTCGGCCTGACCGACGCCACGGTGGCGCACACCGAGATCAAGCTGACCTCCGCCGGACCGCGCGTGGTCGAGGTCAACCCGCGGCCCGCCGGAAACCGCATCACCGAACTCGTACGCCACGTCACCGGCATCGACCTCGCCGCCGCCTTCGTGGACGTCTCCCTGGGCCGCGCACCCGATCTGCGGCACACGGCCACCGGACTCGCCAGCGCCGCCGTCGGCTTCCTCGTGCCGCGGACCACGGGCACGCTCGAAGCCCTGGACGACAATCGGCTGCGAACCGTGCCGGACGTGCTGGAGGTACAGCTCGCCGAACCGGGCACACAGGTGCGGGCGGCGGGCAGCAACAACGAGTACCTCGGCCACGTCATGGTGGGCGACGCCGAAGGGCCCGGCGCCCGCGCACGGGTCGAGACCCTGCTCGGCGAACTGCACTCCGGGCTGGTGATCCGATGACCTCCGCCACCCCGGCGCCCGCCCGTGTGGCGGCGTACGACGCGCTCCTGGCGCGGGCCCGTGCCGGTGAGCTCGGCCCGGACCCGGCCGCGCGGCGGATCTCCATGGCCTTCACCACCCGGCAGGCCGTACGGCACGACGGGCGCGGCGGCGGCTACCGCAACGAGGTCCTCAGCCTGCGGCTGGCCGAGGCCGTCGGCAGTTGCGCGGTGGAACCCGGCACCCTGCCCGACGGCGCGGTGGAGGACTGCGTCGGCGCGGACGTGGCCCGCCTGCTGGAGCACCCACTGCCCGCGGTGCGCGTCGCCGCGCTGGACGCCTACCTCATGCACACCGCCCCGCACACCCCGGCCAACGGGGCCCGGGCCGTGCCCCTGCCGGCCGGGACGTCACTGGAGAAGTCCCGGGCCAGGGCGCGGGCCGTGGTCGAGCTGCTCGACCTGCCGCCCGGGGCGACGGTGCTCGTGGTCGGCGTCGTCAACTCACTGCTGGAGGCGCTGCGTTCACGAGGCCTGGACCATGTCCCGTGCGACCTCAAGGGCGGTCTCACGGAGTGGGGCGAGACGGTCGTCACCGACGCCCTCGGCGCGGCCGGCCGCTGCGACGCGCTGCTGGTGTCCGGGATGACACTGGGCAACGGCACCTTCGAGCCGCTGCGGGAGCACGCGCTGCGGCGAGGCAAGCAACTGGTGGTGTTCGCCCAGACCGGCAGTGCCGTACTGCCCCGCTTCCTGGGCCACGGGGTGAGCGCGGTGTGCGCGGAGCCGTACCCCTTCTTCTGGCTGGACGGCGGCCCCGGCACCGTCCACCGCTACCGCGCCGGCCGCCCGGGAGGCACCCGGTGACCGCGACCGCCGTACGCCCCGCCGCCCGCCCGGAACTGTTCACCCTGCTCGGACGCACGCCCGTCGTACACGTCACCGCCGGCCTGCCCCGACCGCATCCCGGGTTCTGGGCCAAGCTCGAAGGACTCGCCGCGGGCGGCATGAAGGCACGGGCCGCCGTCTCCATGCTGAGGGGCGCCCGGGAACGCGGCGAACTGCTGCCCGGCGCACCGGTGGTGGAGTCCACCTCCGGCACGCTCGGCATCGGGCTCGCCTTCGCGGGGCAGGCCCTGGGGCATCCCGTCGTGCTGGTCGGCGACAGCGAACTGGAGCCTTCCATGAGGCAGTTGCTGCGCGCCCACGGGGTACGGCTGGAGATCGTGGACCGGCCCGCGCCGCACGGCGGCTGGCAGGCCGCCCGGCTGGCCCGGCTGCGCGAACTGCTCGCCGTCCTGCCCGACGGCTACTGGCCGGACCAGTACAACAACCCCGACAACACGGCCGGCTACGCCTCACTGGCCACCGAACTCGCTTCCCAGCTAGACCACTTGGACATCCTCGTGTGCAGTGTCGGCACCGGCGGGCACAGCGCCGGCATCATCGGCCCGCTGCGCCGCCACTGGCCCGCGCTGCGGCTGATCGGCGTCGACTCCATCGGCTCCACCATCTTCGGACAGCCCGCACGGCCCCGGCTGATGCGCGGCCTCGGCAGCAGCATCCACCCGCGCAACGTCGCCCACGGCGCCTTCGACGAGGTGCACTGGGTCGGCCCCGCCGAGGCCGTGGACAGCTGTCGCCGTCTGGCCCGCGAGAGTTTCGTCAGCGGCGGCTGGAGCACCGGCGCGGTCGCCCGCGTGGCGGCCTGGGCGGCCCGTGTCCATCCCGGCGCGGTCGTCGCCACCGTCTTCCCCGACGGACCGCACCGCTACCTCGGCACCGTCTACGACGACGACTTCGCCGCCGCCCACGGCCTCGACCCGGCCGCCGCGGCCACCCGGCCCGTCGAGATCCGGCACCCGCGGGCGGCCGAGGCCACCGGCTGGACGCGGTGCACGCGCGTCACCGGCCCGGTGGAGTTCGCTCCTCGTCCGGAAGGAACGCCGTGAAGGCCGGCCGACGCACCGTGCGCCTCGAACTCACCGAGCCGCTGCGCATCTCCCGCTCGACGATGTCCGCCCGTGACGCCGTGTGGCTGGGCATCGAGCACGAGGGCACGACCGGCCACGGCGAGGCCGTCACCAGCGTCCACCACCGCCTCGACACCGAGACCCTCGGACGTCTCCTCGCCGCCGCGGGGAGGGACCTGGTCCGCTTCCCCGACCCGGAGAGCGCCCTGGAGTCGCTGCGGACGGGCGGGCCGCCCGGTGAGAGCGCTCCCCCGGCCGTGACCGCCGCCGTCGAGGCGGCCCTGCTCGACCTCGTCGGCAGGCGCGCGGGCAGTCCCGTCCACCGGCTCCTGGGCTCCGCGCACCCCCCGGTCGCGGCCACCGCCCGCACCATCGGCATCACCTCCCCCGCCCACGCGGCGGCGCAGGCCCGGTCCCTCATGACGAACGGCTTCGAAGTGATCAAGGTCAAGGCGGGGCTGCCCGACCCCGAGGAGGACGTGGAGCGCGTCCGCGTCGTCCGCGACGCGGCGCCCCGGGCCCGGCTGCTCCTCGACCCCAACGGCGCGTGGACCATGAGGCAGGCGACGGCACTGCTGCCCCGGTTCGCCGAACTCGGCGTCGAGGCCGTCGAACAGCCCCTCGCTCCGGGCGACCCCGAGGCACTGGGTTCCCTGGCCGAGCGCTCACCGCTGCCGGTCATCGCCGACGAGGACGCCATGGACCTGGAGGCCGTACGCCGTCTGGCCGGGCGCGTCCACGGCGTGAACGTCAAGCTCGCCGAGTGCGGCGGCGTGCACGCGGCCCTGCGCATCACCGAGTTGCTCGACGGCAGCGGCACGGAGCTGATGCTGGGCTGCCTGACCGCCAGCAGCCTGGGACTCGCGCCCGCCGTGCACCTCGCCGGCCGGGCCCGCTGGACCGACCTCGACGGACACCTGCTGCTCGCCCACGACCCGTGGACCGGCATCGGCGGCGAGGACGGCTTCGTACGGGCGAGTGGCCTGCCCGGACTGGGCGTCGAACCGCGAGAAGCGCGCCGGGAAGACAGGCTGCGGACAGGGCCAGAGGCGCGCCGTGGGAACAGGCTGCGGACAGGGCGGGAGGCGCGCCGTGAAGACCTGGCATGAGATACGCCGGTTCCCGCTCGCGGTCCGGCTCCTGCTGGTCAACCAGTTCGGTGTGAACACCGGTTTCTACCTCCTCGTCCCCTACCTCGCCACCCACCTCACCGAGAACCTCGGCCTGTCGGCCGTCGTCGTCGGCGTCGTCCTCGGCGTGCGCAACCTCAGCCAGCAGGGTCTGTTCCTCATCGGCGGCTCCGCCTCCGACCGGCTCGGCGCACGGGGCGTCATCATCGCCGGCTGTGCCCTGCGCACCCTCGGCTTCGCGCTGTTCGCGCTCGGCGACGACCTGGCCGTCCTGCTCGCCGCGTCCGTCCTCAGCGGGTTCGCGGGGGCCCTGTTCAACCCCGCCGTCCGCGCCTACATCGCCCAGGAGGCCGACGAGCGCAGGGCCGAGGCGTTCGCCCTGTTCAACGTGTTCGCCACCACGGGAGCTCTGGTGGGGCCGCTGCTGGGAAGCGCGCTGCTGCTCGTGGACTTCCGTACGTCGGCCCTGACCGCCGCCGGGATCTTCGCCGTCCTCACCGTGGCGCAGGCCCTGGTGCTGCCCGCCCGGGAGGTCGCCCCGAGCCGGGGCTCCGTCCTCGCGGACTGGCGCGAGGTGCTCGGCAACCGCGCCTTCCTCGCCTTCGCGCTCGCCATGGTCGGGATGTTCACCCTGGAGAACCAGCTGTACCTGCTGCTGCCCGACGGAGCGCGGCAGGCCACCGGCTGGAACGGTGCCGCCGGGCTCGTCTTCGTCGTCGGCACTCTCGCCGGTCTCGCGTTCCAGCTGCGCATCACCCGCGCCCTCAAGCGACGCGGGGACCGGGCCCGCTGGATCTCGGTGGGACTGGCCCTGATGTCGTTGGCCTTCCTGCCGCCCGTCCTGGTCACGGGCACGGGCGGCGGTGCTCCTGGCGGCGCGGCCGACGCGGCGCTGCGTGCCCTGCCCGTACTGGCCGGGGCCCTGCTGCTGCACGTCGGGGTGATGGTCGCCCAGCCGTTCGTGATGGAGCTGATCCCCGGCTTCGGCCGCCCCGAGCTCACCGGCACCTACTTCGGGATCTTCTACGTCGTCTCGGGGGTCGCCGCCGCGGTGGGCAACACCGTCGTCGGCCGGGCCATGGACACCGGGCGGCACGGCGGCGCCGAATGGCTCCCGTGGGCGTGCTGCGCGCTGTTCGGGCTCGTCTCCGCACTCGGTGTGGCCCGGCTGCGCCGGCTCGGGTCGCTGCCCGCGCCGCCGAAGTCCGCCGCCCCCGCGACGGTCCGGGGAGCGCGGGAAGTCCGGGAAGTCCGAAAAGGGACACCGACATGACCCCCGAAACGGGCGCGAGCGCGCCCAACCTGCTCACGGACCACCCCGAGCTGTACGAGGCCCGCTTCCCCGACCCCGACCGGCTGGCCGGGCGCTGGACGGAGGACTGCCTGCGGCGGCACGGGGCGGGCCCGCGGGTGCTGGACGTGGGCTGCGGCACCGGCCGCGACGCCGCCCACCTGCACGGCGCCGGCCGCCGGGTCACCGGCGTGGACCTCTCCGAGGCGATGCTCGCGCACGCCCGCACCCACCATCCGGGCCCCGGGTACGTCCGTGCCGACCTGCACGGATTCGACCTCGGGCAGGGAGTGTTCGACGCCGTGGTGTGCCTCGACAGCACCCTGCTGTACTGCCACACCAACGACCAGCTCGACGGGTTCCTGTCCTCCTGCCGCCGCGCCCTGACCCCGGGTGCGCTGCTGGTCGCGGAGATGCGCAACGGCGCGTACTTCCTCGGCCGTACCGACCTGCTCGACACGCCCGGAGTCGACGAGTTCACCTGGCGGGGCACCGTCCACCGGTCCACGACCACCCTCATGGTGAACCGTACGGACCAACTGCTGCACCGTACACGCGTCTGGAACGCGGACGACGGATCGGAGCCCGTCGAACAGCGTTCCGCGTGGCGGCTGCTGTTCCCCCAGGAACTGCGCCACTTCCTGGCCGCGCACGGCTTCGAGGTCCTGGAACTCCACGACGGGCCGGGCCCTCGCACGGCGCCGGCGTGGCACGAAGGCCGCCTCCCCGGCCGCACCACCGACGCCGACCGGCTGCACGTGGTGGCCCGCCTGAACCCGATCCACCTGACCGGATCCGCCTGACCGGATCCGCCTGACCACGTCCGCCCGCACGCCCCGCACACGTCGCATGTCCCGCACAGCCCGCACACCCTGCACGCCCCGCACACGTCGCATGTCCCGCACAGCCCGCACGCCCCGCAGGCCCTGTACACCCCGCAGGCCCCACACAGCCCGCACGCCCCGCACACGTCGCATGTCCCGCACAGCCCGCACACCCTGCACGCCCCGCACACGTCGCATGCCCCACACGACCCATATGTCCCGCACACCCTCACCCTCACCCTCACCCTCACCCTCACCCTCACCCTCACCCGCACCCGCACCCGCACCCGCACCCGCACCCGCACCCAGGATTCGCCCCCGCACCCGCACCCAGGATTCGCCCCCGCCCAGCACCAGCACCAGCACCCATACATCCACTCACACCTCGAGGAAACCCTCATGCGTGACACATCCCCCCGTCCCCTCCCCTCGCCGCATCGCTCCCCGGGACTGCGCCGCCGCGGCTTCCTCGCCGCGACCGGCGCCGCCTCGCTCGGCGCACTCACCCTGGCCGGATGCGGCGGCACCGGCACCGGTTCCGGCGACGATGCGGGCAAGGGCGGTGGCTCACCGAAGCGGGGCGGGCGGCTGCGCGCCGCGTTCGCGGGCGGCGGCGCCGGAGAGACCCTCGACCCGCACCTGGCCAACCTGTTCGTCGACGTCGCCCGCGCCAAGGCCCTGTTCGACAAGCTCGCCGACCACGGTGCCGACCTGTCGGCCCAGCCCCGCCTGGCCGAGAGGTGGGAGTCCAACAGGACGCTCGACCGCTGGCAGGTCACCCTGCGCAGGGCGACCTTCCACGACGGCAGGCCGGTCACCGCCGAGGACGTGCTGTACAGCTACCGCCGCATCGCCGACCCGAAGCGGGCGTTCCGCGCCAAGGCGTCCCTGGAACCCATCGACCTCGACGCCAGCCGCGCCACCGGCGAACGCGCCGTCGAGTTCGTCCTCAAGCGGCCCACGGCCGAGTTCCCCAACATCCTGGCCGCGTTCGGCGCGTACATCGTGCCCGGGAACGCCACCGGGTTCGACAGGAAACCGATCGGTTCCGGTCCGTTCCGCTTCGTGTCGTTCACCCCGGGCCGTTCGGCGGTCTTCGGTCGCTACGACGACTACTGGGAGGGGGCCCCGCACCTCGACGAGATCGAGTTCGTCGTGGCCAACGAGGAGTCGGCCCGCGTCAACGCGCTGCTCGGCGGGCAGATCGAGTACGCCCACGAGCTCAACCCCGCCACCGCCCGTGCCCACGAGGGCAAGGGCCAAGTCGAGATCGTGCGGCTGCGGGGCAGCACCATGCAGGCGTTCTGCATGAAGACCGACCGGCCGCCCTTCGACGACGAGCGGGTGCGCCAGGCGTTCTTCCTCATCGCCGACCGCGAGGAGCTCGTCGACGGCGCCCTGTCCGGCGCGGGCGAGGTAGGCAACGACCTGTTCGGCAAGGGCTACGAGTACTACGCCGACGGCCTGCCGCAGCGTGGACAGGACCTCGAGCGGGCCCGCGCCCTGCTCAAGCGGGCCGGCGCCGAGAAGCTGAAGGTCGCCCTGGACACCTCGGCCGTCGCCGCCGGGTTCACCGAGGCCGCGAGCATCTTCCGCGACCAGGCGAGGAAGGCGGGCGTCACGGTCGAGGTGCGGATGGGCAGCAAGGACTCCTACTGGAGCGACGTCCTCGACCGCGGCACCCTGTGCTGCTACCGCTCCGGCGCCATGCCGATCGAGGCCCACATCTCCCAGCGGCTGCTCACCGACTCCTCCACCAACGCCACCAAGTGGCGGCACAAGGACTTCGACGCGCTCTACCGGCAGGCCCAGTCCACCCGCGACAGGGCAGAACGCGCCGCCGTGCACGAGCGCATGCAGCGCCGTCTGTACGGCGAGGGCGGCTTCCTGGTCTGGGGCTTCGCGGACTGGATCATCGCCACCGCGCGTACCGTCCGGGGCGTCGATACGAAGGCGCCCGCCAACACCCTCGACTGGGCCCGCTTCGACAGGGTGTGGCTCACGTGAGCGGACTGCGCTCCTTCGTCGCCCGGCGGCTGCTCCTCGGTCTCCTGCAGACCGCGGCCGTGGTGCTGCTGGTCTTCGCACTCACCGAGGCGCTGCCGGGCGACGCCGCGGTCGCCCTGGCCGGGGACCAGCCCGACCCGGCCCGCGTCGAGGCCATCCGCGAGGCCATGCGGCTGGACCGGCCCGCGTGGGAGCGGCTGACCGACTGGGCGGCGGGTCTGCCGCACGGCGACTTCGGCACCTCCCTCGTTTCCGGCCGCCCGGTCGGCCGGTACATCGCCGACGGCTTCGGCCCCACCCTGCTGCTGGCCGCGCTGACCGTGGTCCTGCTGGTACCGGCCGGTTTCGGGCTCGGGATGCTGGCCGCCCGCCACGAAGGACGGTTCGTCGACCGGGTGATCAGCTCCGCGACGCTCGCCGTGTACGCCGTCCCGGAGTTCGCCCTCGGGGTCCTGCTGGTGACCGTCCTCTCCCTGCGACTGGGCTGGCTGCCGCCGACCGCCGTCGGCTACGGCACCGACCTGCTCGCCCATCCGGCCGCGCTCGTCCTGCCCGTCCTGGTCCTGCTGTCCCGGCCCGTGTGCTCGCTGGCGCGGATGGTGCGCGCCGGCATGATCGACGCGCTCGCCTCCCCGTACGTGGCGCAGGCCCGCCGCTACGGCGTGTCCGGCGCCCGCGTCCGGTACACGCACGCGCTGCCCAACGCGCTGGCCCCCGCCGCCCAGCAAATCGCCCGCACAGTCGACTGGCTGCTGTGCGGTGTCGTCGTCGTGGAGGCCCTGTACGTGATTCCCGGACTCGGCACCGTTCTGCTGGGCGCCGTCGCCGAACGCGACGTACCCGTGGTCCAGGGCCTGACGGTGGTGTTCGGCGTCCTGACCGTCGTACTGAACCTGGGCGCCGACCTGGTCGCCCACCGGCTCGCACCCCGAGCGGGGGTGGCCGCGTGAGGACATGGCGCCCGGGCCGCTTCGCACTCGGCCTCACGATCCTGGCCGTCCCTCTGGTCCTCGCCCTGCTCGGCCCCGTTCTCGCGGGCGATCCGGGTCCCCGGGCCGCTTCCTTCACCCTGGGCGGCGGACACTGGCTCGGTACCGACTTCGTCGGGCGCGACGTCTGGCGGCAGGTGCTGCACGGCGGCCGGCCGGTCGTGCTGACCGCTCTCGCCGCGACCGCCCTGGCCTACCTCGTGGCCCTGCCCGTCGGCCTGGCCGGCGCGCTCACCCACCACCGCCTGCTGGAGGAGCTGCTGATGCGGCCCCTGGACGTGCTGCTCGCCGTCCCGTCGCTGCTGCTGATCCTGCTGACCGCCACCGTGTACACCCCCGGCCCCGCCGGTCTCGCCCTGCTGGTCGCCGTGGCCAACGTGCCCGACGCGGCCCGTCTCGTGCGGGCCGCCGCCGCGGAGGCCGCCGCCCGGCCCGCGGTCGAGGCCCTGCGCATGCAGGGCGAGACCTGGTGGCGCATGGGCGTCGGTTACGTCGGCCGTTCCATGCTGCGCACCCTGGCCGCCGATGCCGGAACCCGGCTGACCGGTGTGCTCTACCTGGTCGCCACGGCCGCGTTCCTCGGCGTCGGCGTGGCGCCCGACGCCGCCGACTGGGCGGTCATGGTCGACCGCAACCGCACCGGCCTGTTCGTCCAGCCATGGGCCGTGCTCGTCCCCGCCCTGCTGATCGTCGCCCTGACGACGGGGACGAATCTCCTCTTCGACGCCGCGCTGGACAAGGGCGGGAGACGGGGCGCCGCGGTCCCCTCGACCAGGACCGACGCTCCGGGCGCAACCGTCCGGAGCCGGACAGAGAAGGGCGCACGCCCGTGAACCACAAGGCCACGCCCGTGAGCCACAAGGCCACCACCGCGAACCACAAGGCCACCACCGTGGATCCCGTGGCCGAGATCCGCGACCTGCGCGTCGAGATCGACGGCCGGGCGATCGTCGACGGAGTGAGCCTGCGGGTGCTGCCCGGCAAGGTCACGGCGCTGGTCGGCGCTTCCGGCAGCGGCAAGACCACCACCGGCCTCGCCCTGCTCGGTGAGTACCCGGCCGGCGCCCATGTCACCGGCGACGTACGCGTGAGGGCCGACGGCCTCGTCGGTCACGTCCCCCAGCACCCGGCCGCCGTCCTCAACCCCGCCCGCCGTGTCTCCGCGCTGTTGACCGACATCGCGCGCGTCCAGGTGAGCCACCTTCCGCGCGGGCAGCGCCGGGCGGAGGCCCGCGCACGCGTCCTGCACGCCCTCGCGGAGGCCCAACTACCGAACGCCGAAGCCCTGTTGCGACGCCACCCGCACCAGCTCTCCGGTGGTCAGCAGCAACGCGTCGTCCTCGCCCAGGCGCTGCTGCTCGGCGCGCGCGTCATCGTCGCCGACGAGCCCACCACCGGTCAGGACGCCCTGACCAAGAGCCGCGTCGTCGAGCACCTCGCGACCGTCGCCGGCCGCGGCATCGCCGTCGTGCTGATCGGCCACGACCTGGACGTCGTCCGGTCACTCGCCGACGACGTGGTGGTCATGCGGGCGGGCCGGGTCGTCGAGTCGGGCCCGGCCCAGCGCCTCCGGCTCACGCCCCGGCATCCTTGGACTCGCGAACTGTTCGGCGAGCAGAAGGAGTTGCCCTCACCGGGCCGCCCGGCACCGGACGGTCCGGCCGGTGCCGGTCAGCCCGTCCTACGGGTACGCGGCCTCACCGCCCGCCACCGCGACGGCGCACACGGCACGACCGTGGTGCTGCGTGCCCCCGGGCTCGACCTGTATCCGGGCGAGTGCCTCGCCGTCGTCGGCCGCTCCGGCAGCGGCAAGACCACCCTCGCCCGATGCCTCGCCGGCCTCCACCGCGACCACGACGGCGACGTCCTCCTGGACGGCACCCCGTTGCCGGACAGCGTGCGTGACCGCAGCCGCGCACAGCTCGCGGCCGTGCAGTACGTCTTCCAGGACGCGCACGCCGCTTTCGACGAACACCGCCCCGTCCTGCACCAGGTCGCCCGCACCGCGGTCCGCCTGCGCCGTGCCGACGCGGACACGGCGACGCGGGAGGCCCTGAGCACCCTGGCCCGCCTCGGACTCACAAAGGACCTGGTGCGACGGCACCCCGGCCGGCTCTCCGGCGGCGAACTACAGCGCGCCGCACTCGCCCGTGCCCTGCTCGCCCGACCCCGCGTCCTCGTCTGCGACGAGATCACCTCCGGCCTCGACACGATCACCCGCCGAGACATCCTCGGCCTCCTCACCGCGCTGGTCCGCGACCGCGACGACCTGTCCCTGGTCCTGATCACCCACGACCTGGACACGGCCGCCATGGCCCACCGCATCGCCGTCCTGGACGCCGGCGAAGTCGTCGAACAGGGACCGGCCCAACGGATCCTGACCTCCCCGAGCCACCCGTTCACCGTCTCCCTCGTGCGGCGGAGGAACTGACACGGCGAAAATCGGCGACGGCCGTGTCCGGTGAGCGTCCCGACCCGGCGTAAGGCCGGTGGCTTCACGCCCCGGGACGGGGGGCTCTCATCTGTACCGACCGCCGCGACGGCCTCCGTCCCGCAGCCCGTGACCACGCGCCACGAGCCGAACCGAACCGAACCGAACCGATCCGATCCGGGCTCACCGGAAGTCCCCGCTCCCTTCGGGTGCTTCCCTTCAGAGGCTTCCCGTCAAGGGCTTCAAGACGGTGTCGAAGCCGCCACGGGTCACTCCTTGGGGGCGGTGGCGGCGGGCTTCTGGCCGGGGAAGACGTCGTCGATCTCTTCCTCGGACCAGCCCTGGCGGGAGATGGCCTGCAACTTGTCGGTCTCCGGCTTGCGGGTGGCCTGGTAGGAGGCCAGCGCCTCCTTCAGCGAGGGCGCATCGCGCAGCGCGTCGGCCAGCGCGCCGGCGTCCTCGATCGCGGAGTTGGCGCCCTGGCCCTGGTGGTGCAGCATCGAGTGGGCGGCGTCACCCAGCAGCACCACGGAGTCGGAGTGCCAGGTGTCGACCGGGTCGATGTCGTAGACCGCGCGGATGTTGACCGTGGACATGTCCAGGCCGCGCGCGATGGCGACCAGGCGCTCGTCGAAGCCCTCCACCGTGGCCAGGATGTCGTCCTTGGTGACCTCGGGGTTCCAGGCACTGTCCGGGCACAGCGCGGTGATGTCGAAGGAGACCTGACCCCGGTGGCGCAGCGGCAGCAGGTAGACCTTCGTGCCCTTGCCGATGTACATCCGCAGGTTGTCGTCGGTGACCATGCCGTGGGCGTCGTCGAGGGAGATGACCGCGCGGTAGGCGTGCTCGCCGGAGAAGACCGGGCCCTTGTCGCTGAACAGTTCCCTGCGCACCACCGACTTGATGCCGTCGGCGCCGACGACCAGGTCGGCCTCGGCGGTCGTGCCGTTGGCGAAGGTGAGCACGGAGCGCTCGCCGTGGTCCTGGATGCTCTCCAGCTTGTGGCCCAGGTGCACCATGCCCTCGGGCAGCACGCCCAGCAGCGCCTCGATGAAGTCGCCGCGGTGGATCAGGTGGGTGTGGGTCTGCTCGCCGTCGGCCGGCCACGCCTCCTTCATGATCGGCTCACCGGTGGCGGTGAGGATCTCGAAGTACTCGCTGGGCGAGGTCACCCCCGCGATCGCCTCGAAGATGCCCCACTGGCGGAACCGGTTCATGGTGGCGGGACGCAGACCGATACCGGCGCCGACCTCCCGGGTCTGGCTCGCCTGCTCGTAGACGTCGACCTCGGCGCCCAGCAGGCTCAGCGCCTTGGCCGCCGCCGCACCGCCGTACCCCGCACCGACAACAGCGATCTTCAAGTTCTTCAGCTCGGAGTGCTGCATGGTGGCTCTCTCTTACTTCTGGAGGGTCGGCGGGTCGACGCCGGCACCGGTTCGAGGACGGGGCGCACGGGGTACACGGGATGCGCGGGTGCTCTTGGCACTCGTGCCCGCCTCGCACGCCCGGCGCGGGATGCACCGCTCCCGTCGGTTGTGGCGACATTAACCATTTGGTTTACATGGCGTCAATGAAATGAACATCCTGAAAAAACAATGCGGGGGAGAGTGATTTGGGCACGCCAGGCCCAGCTCGGCGGCTACCGTCGGACAGGATGACCTGTTACGGGCCCCGGCTGAAGCATGAATCGCCTGCATGTCACTTCATGCGAATCATTCATTTGCTGGATGTAAGACCGGCCACTTCACTGGGGGCATGACTCCTCCCCCTGCCTCCGACGTCGACCTCTTCGCCGACGACGTCCTGGTCGACCCCTACCCCGTCTACGCCGAACTGCGAGAGCTGGGCCCCGTCGTCCACCTCCGTGAGAACGACGTCTACGCGCTGACGCGGTACGACGTCATCCGTGACGCGCTGGCGGACTGGGAGTCGTTCTCCTCGACCTCGATCGCCTTCAACCCGATGGCCAACGAGGCGATCACCGGTACCTCGCTCGCGTCCGACCCGCCGGTGCACACCCAGCTGCGCGCCACGCTCACCGAGAACCTCTCCCCGCGCGCGCTGCGTGGCATGAAGGGGCAGATCGAGGCGAAGGCGGACGCTCTCGTCGCCGAGCTCGTCGAGAAGGGTTCCTTCGAGGCGATCGACGCCCTCGCCCGGGCGTTCCCGCTGGAGGTCGTCGCGGACCTGATCGGCTTCGAGGGTCATGTGCGCGACAACATGCTGCGCTGGGGGCAGGCGGCCATGCAGGTCCTCGGCCCGATGAACCAGCGCACGGCCGAGAACTTCCCCATCGCCGGTGAGCTCTACGGATGGTGCTCCCAGGTCAAGGCCGAGGACCTGGCCGAGGGGTCCGTGGGCCGCGGCATCTTCGACGCCGAGGCACGGGGCACCATCCCGCCGGGCACGGCCGGCCACATCATCCACCAGTACCTCGGCGCCGGCGTCGACACCACCATCGCGGCGATCGGCAACATCGTCGCCCTCTTCGGCTCGCACCCCGACCAGCTCGCCCTGGTCCGCGAGAACCCGTCGCTGGTGCCGGCGGCGTTCAACGAGGTACTGCGCTTCTGGACGCCCATCCACGCCTGGGGCCGACGCGCCACCAAGGACGTCGACATCGACGGGACCGTCATCCCGGCGGGCGCGCAGATCGCGATCCTGCTCGGCGCCGGGAACCACGACCCCCGGCACTACGAGAACCCGGACTCCTTCCTCGTCGAGCGCAATCCGGTCGACCACCTCTCGTTCGGCTACGGCCCGCACGGCTGCGCGGGCCAGGGACTCGCCCGCCTGGAGGCCCACGCCGTGATCGAGGCGCTCTCCCGGCGCGTCGAGCGCCTCGTCGTCGGACCCGAGGTCCGCGTTCCCAGCAACACCACCCGGAGCATCGAAGAGCTCCCCGTCCTGGAGGTGATCCCCGCATGAAGATCGTTCTGGACCGTCCCCGCTGTGAGGGCCACGGCCTGTGCGAGGAGGCCGCCCCGCAGCTCATGCACCTCGACGACGAGGGCGAGCTCGTCCTCGACCACGAGGAGGTCGACGGGGCCGACATCGCCCTGGCGAACGCCGCCGCCCGTGTGTGCCCGGTCGCGGCGCTGAGGGTCGTATGAGCACCGGCACCGTGAACCGCGTCGTCGTCGTCGGCAACGGGATCGCCGGGCTCACCGCGGCCGACACGCTCCGCGAGGCCGGCTTCGACGGTGAACTGACCGTCGTCGGCGACGAACGGCACCCGGCGTACAGCCGTCCGGCCCTGTCCAAGGCGCTCCTGCTCGACGGCGACGACCTGTCGTCGCACGAACTCCCGCCGACCGGCCACGGGGCGACCGAGCTCCTGGGCGTCCGTGCCACCGGACTCGACCTCGACCGCCGGCTGGTCACGCTCGACGACGGTACGGATCTGCCGTACGACCGCGTCGTCCTCGCCACCGGCTCCCGGGCGCGACGACTGTCCGACCTTCCCGAGGAGCTCACCCTGCGCGGGCTCGACGACGCCCTCGCTCTGCGCGAGCGGCTGGCGGACCGGCCGTCGGTCGTCGTGGTCGGCGGAGGCCCGCTCGGAATGGAGATCGCCTCGGGCTGCCTGGCCGCGGGCTGCCGGGTCACCCTCGTCTCCCAGGGGGCCCCACTGATCCTCCAGCTCGGTCCGCACCTCGCCGGTGTCTTCGTCAAGGCCGGACTGGAGCTGGGGCTCACCATCGTCGAGACCGAGCTGGCACGGCTGGAACGGCGTGGGGAAAGCGCCCGGGTCGTCCTCCAGGAGGGCCCGGTCCTCGAGGCGGACCTGCTCGTATCCGCCGTCGGCGACATACCCAACACGGAGTGGCTCGCGGACACGGGTCTCGCGGCGAAGGGTGCCATCGCGGTCGACCCGCGCGGGCTCGTCCGCCCCGACGTCGCGGCCGTCGGCGACCTCGCGGCCGTCCGGACTCCGAACGGTCTGCGCCGCGTCCCCTTCTGGAGCAGCGCGATCGAACAGGCGAAGGTCGCCGCGAGGGCGCTGGTCCTGGGCGACGAGGCGCCACCGCTCCAGTTCCAGCCGTACTTCTGGACCGAGCAGTTCGGACTGACCCTCAAGGCGGTGGGCCATCTGCCGCTGGACGGAGAACCCGAGTACGTCGACGGGGAGCCCGGCGGCGGGCCGGCGCTGATGCGCTGGTCACAGGACCACGGCAGTGGTGTGGCCGCGGCGCTCAACTACCGGATCCCCATCCCCCGGCTGCGCCGTATGACTCAGGCGGCCGCGTAAGGTCGATTCCATGGGCGACGGAGAAAAGGGCACCACGGGTTCGGGACTGGACCGGCTGGCATCGGTCAACCTCAACCTGTTGGTGCCCCTTCTCGCGCTCCTCGAAGAGCGTTCGGTGACCAAGGCCGCGCAGCGGGTCGGTCTGTCGCAGCCGGCGATGAGCCACGCCCTCACGAGAATGCGGCGGCTGCTGGGTGACGAGCTCGTCGTCCGGCAGGGGACGGGCGTGACGCTGACCCCGCGCGCCCTGGAGCTGATCCCATCGCTGCGCAGTGCGCTGCAACAGGCGGCGCACATCGTGAACTTCCCCTCCTTCGACCCCGCCACCGACCGGCGCGTCATCACGGTCGCCCTGACGAACAGCACCGCGTTCGTCGTCGGCCCCCACCTGACGCGGCTCCTCGCCGAACGCGCCCCGCACGCCACGCTGCGCCTGCGGACGATCACGGTCCCGACCGAGGCCACCTTCACCGACCTGGGCGTCGACGTCGTGCTGATCTCCGAGGGGCACTTCTCGCCGTACCCGCGCGAGCGGCTGTACAACGACCGCTGTGTGGTGGTGGCCTCACCGGACACGCCACCGGAAGCGAGCGCGCTCGACCTCCTGACCACCCAGCCGCACATCGTCGTCGACACCGACCGGCGGGTCTTCCCGTACTCCGTGCTCGAGGAGAATGGCATCCCCTACCGTGTCGGCCAGTTGAGCTCCGACTTCCTGCTCGTCCCCTTCCTGGTGGCCCGCGCGGGCGGCGTCGCGCTCTTCCGCTACCAGGTGGCCGCCACCATGCGGACCCTCACCGACCTGCGGATCGAGGAGTTCCCGTTCCCGCTGCCCGGCCTCGGGATCGACATGGTCTGGAACCCCCGACTGGCCGACCAGTACTTCATCGAATGGTTCCGGGCCCTGCTGTTCGACGCCGCGGCACGACTCTGACGCGGACACCGACGGGTGTGGTCCCGTCACCCGCGGCCACGGACCGCGGACCTCGGGCCTCGGGCCTCGCGCTGTCAGCCCCGGGGCGCCGTCGCACACCCGGCCCATACCGTCCTGCCCGGGCCGAGGCGGTCGCGTACCACCTCACTCGACGGCGAGTGCGTCCACGAGGACCGGCCCCCGGCCTCCGTCCTCGTCCGCGCCAGGGACCTTGCGCGCCGGCCGGTTCCTGGCCTGGTACGAACGCCGGATCGCCGTTCCCGAGTCGCGAGCCCACACCGGCCCGGGGCCCGTTCGCGCGTGTACGAACGGGCCCCGGGCCGGTGTGTTCTGCCGGGGCCGGCGGAGGTTACTTGAGGTACACGAGACCGTCGGTGGTGATGGCCGGGCGGCCGCTGGTGCCGGCGACGACGATCTTGACGGTGTGCTTGGCGCTCGTGCTCCAGGTCTTGGTCCAGAGGGCGTCGCGGTATTTGGCGGTGGCCGACTTCAGGTCCACGGTGGTGAGCTTCTTGCCGTCGACGTAGATGTGCGCCTGGCCGGAGGTGGCGGCGCGGGAGGCGACCCAGGCGACGGAACTGCCGGTGAAGGTCCAGGTCAGGGAGGCGTTCTTGGTGGAGCTGGTGTACGACTTCCCGCCGAGGTAGCTGGCGGAGGACTTGGTGGTCCACTTGCCGGACTTGGTGGCGGAGGTTTCCTGGAGAATGACCGGGGTGCCGGTGACCGAGGCGGTGGCGGTGCTGCCGGCCTGGTCGTAGGCCTTCAGGGACCACTTGGTGGCCGTGGCGGACTTGGCGGTGTGCTGGGCGCTGGTGATCGTCGGCCCGTAGGTCTTCGCGGTCGGCGCGGTGAGCCGGACCTCCTTCAGCGCGGCACCGTCGGTGGCCTTCCACTTCAGGGTGAGCGGGACGGCGGCGGTGTTGACGGTGCCGGTGCGCAGAGCCAGGTTCGGCTTGGTGGTGAAGGCGGGGGCCGTGGTCTCGGCGACGACGGTCGCGGTGGCCGTCGTGGTTGCCTTGCCGGACCGGTGGACGGCGCGCACGGCCACCTTGTGGGTGCCGACGGCCAGGTCGGCTTTGGCGGAGGTGGCGGTGCCGGCGGCGGTGGCGGCGACCTTGCCGTCCACCAGCAGTTCGTACTTCGCGATGAGAGGGGCCGGGGTGGTGGCCGACCAGTTCACGGTCACCGAGCTCTTGGTGTACGTCGTCGAGCCGGCCGTCCCGGTGCCGGTGACCGACTTCAGGGCGAGGCCGGAGACCGGGCCGCCGGCCCAGGCCCGGACGGTGGCGAGCTCGTTGTAGAAGGCGTCGCCGGGGCACTGGGTGTTGTAGCCGTCGCGGTGGCCGTGGATCGCGGGCAGGGACAGTTGGGCACCCTTGGCCCAGGTCTTCCCGAAGTAGTTGCGACCGCCGTCGCCCGCGGTGAGGGTGACGGTGGCGGTGGGGTCGACACCGTACTGGCCGAGCTTCCAGGCGGCGATGCGGGCGACGGAGGTCAGGGCCGCCGTGGAGGGAGCGGTGGCGGTGTGGGTGCCCAGGACGGAGATGCCGGTGGTCTCGGCGTTGAAGCCGTAGGCGTGGGCGCCCATCACCGGCCGGTCCGTCCCGCCCTTGCGGCCCTCGTAGACCGTGCCGCACTTGTCGACCAGGAAGTTGTAGCCCAGGTCTTTCCAGCCGAGTTGCTTGACGTGGTATGCGTAGATGCCGCGGACCACGGCCGGGCCCTGGGCGCAGGTGTAGTCGTTGGACTCGGCGGTGTGATGCACCACGACCGCCTTGACCCGGCCGCCCGGCAGGTAGCCGGGCTCCTCCGGGCTGATCGACTCGTCCGCGCCCCAGCCGGCGCGGTCGGTGATCGGCGGGCTCGGCGCGGTGGACGGCGGCGCGGGCGGAACGCTGACCGAGGGGCTGGGCGAGGAGGTGGGCGAGGAGGAGACGGACGGCTCGGACGGTGAGGGTTCCGGCTCCGAGGGGCCGGCGGAGGACGGTTCGGGCGCTGTCGGCTCGGTGGTGGGAGGCTCGGACACAGTCTCGCCCGGCTGCGGAGCGGTGCTCGGATCCGTGCCCGGCTCTGCGTCCGGGTCCGTCTCCGGGTCCGGGGCCGGCTCGGAGACCGGAGGGTCGGGCGTCTCCTCCTCGTCGACCGAGTACGCCGCCGGATCCAGCGCCGTGACCTCGCCGCTGCCGGGGTCGACCATGTCCAGCCGCAGCCCCTTCGGCAGCCGCGTGGCGCCCTTCCCGTCGACTCGTACCTCGACCCCGTCGGACGGGCCCACCCAGGCCGGTTCGGTTCCGCCGCGCAGGGCGCCGCTCTCCCCCTGACCACTGTCGCCGTCCAGCCTCAGCCACGACGACCAGGTCTGCGTACCGGCCTGCCGGGTGCGGGCCTCGACCGTACCGGCGACGCGGGCGGACGGGTCGGACCAGGTCACGCCGAGCATGCTGAACGGTCCGGTCTCCCGCTTGCCCAGAGAGGCGGAGGCACCGTTCCCGGACACGCGCAGCGCGGTCGTCTCGGCCTTGCTGGTCACGGGCCCTGGCGCGCCCGCCGCGGGATCGCCGGTGGTCTGCTGGCCCGTCATGCTCTGCAGGACGAGTGCCCCGGACAGTCCGGCCGCGACAACAGCGGCCGTCTTCCAGAAGTGACGTGGAGTGCGCATGACAGTTCGTGGAGTCCTTCTCATCAGGATGAAGCCGAACGGAAGCCGACCATCCGAATGAGGCGGCCGCACAAGAGACTTGCGCGAGTCGGTAAAGGTTGTACGACCGGATGGATGCGCGAGGCAGGACCTCACTCCCGCAGCGTAAACACCCGCTGCCCAGGGTCCGGGGAGAGCTTCAGCCTCACGCTCTCCCCGGTCCCAGGTCCGCCAGCAAGTCGTCCAGCACCGCTTCCTCCTCGATCCGGACACCGCACTCGGCGAGAGCGACGGCCAGGTCCGGATCCCACGGGGTCACGGCGGGTGGGCCCGTCAGGCCGGGGGCTCCGGCCACCCTGGCCGCGGCTGCCCGGTAATAGGTGGCCGTGTAGCGCCACGGCCGCCAAGGGACGCCTCGTCCCAGCGCCGTGGCGATACGCACACCGCCCCAGTCGAAGTCGCCGTGGTAGAGAAGGCCGGCTCCCCGCGCGGACAGGCCCCGCAACAAGGTGAGGGCGGCGGCCGACGGCTGCCCCTGGAGGCACACCAGGGGCGGGCACGCCGGGCCGAAGGCGTCGGCGGCCGCGGACAGTACGGCCGGGTTCTCACAGATGTGGACTGTTCCCGTCGCCGGGACGGCGGCGACCGATGTGTCACGGGTGAGGGAGCGGAGCGTCAGGACCGTGGGCTCACCCGCGTCGGCCATCCAGTCGAGGGGCGGGGTACCGCGCAGGTTGAGGGTGAGGACGGTCGAGGACAGGTCGTCCTTGAGCAGACCCGCCGAAGCCCATGCCTCCCTCCGCCACTGGGCACCGGCACCGTCGGGAAAGCCGGTGAGAGAACGGAGCCCGGACAGGACGAGAGTGGCGAGCGGTGTCCCCTCGTCCAAGGCGTGGGAGTCCGAGAGGTTCCGTGCCGCGAACGTCGCTCGCGAGGTCGGAGGGGACACGGGCAGCGCACGCAGCGTGCGTACGGCATCCTCCACCAGAGGGCCGGCCGCTTCCGGGGCACGGGCGAGGCGTCGTACGAGACCGTCCGCGCGGATCCGCTCCGCCCAGGGGATCAGCTCGGCGTCGAGGGTGCCGAGCGGCGCGTACGCCTCTTCCCAGGCGCGTTCCTCCCTGTCCCGCTTCTCCGCGCGGAGTGGGACGGGGCCGGTGAGAGCCACCACGGCGGCCGCGAGTCCGTCGGGACTGACACCGGAGCGGCGCAGGACCGCGTCCACGGTGTCGAGGCGGACGCTCAGAGAGCCTCCGGCTCGCGGTGCCCGGCCCAGCAGGCGCTCGGCGGCACCGCGTTGGGATGCGTCGGGGCCGGACAGGGTGACGGAGCCGGTGAGCGGCCTCCCGTGTGCCATGCGCTGCCGGACGCGGTCCACGAGCCAAGCCAGGCCGGGATCACCGAGCAGACGGCCGAGACGCTCGGCGTCGATGCCGGTCCGGTCTCCGGCCGGTGGCGGTGCGGTCGGCGTCGCCTCCACGACGGTGTCGTCCGCCGGTGTCTCCCGTCCGGGCACCGCCTGGGTCCCGGGACTCGGGCAGCCGTGGGCAGCCGGAGTCGCCGCAGGACTCACCTCCATACGGACTCCTGTCCACCAAAGACGGTGCCGGTGCCAGTGCCGGAGCTGTTACCGGAACCGGATCCGGAGCCGTTGCCTGTTCCGGTTCTGGTGCCAGTGCCAGTGCCAGTGCCAGTGCCGGAGCTGTTGCCGTTGCCGTCAGCGGCGGCGATCCGCCCCGGCCCTCCGTGGGAACCCACCGGCCCCTCGGCCGCCTCGTCGAGGGCGTCGGCAGGGGAGGCCGCCGTCGACGCGTCCGCCCGCGCGCCGGGCTCCGTGCCGCGCCGCCGGTCGCTGCCGTCCCACTCCCACCGCGTGACCAGTACGGCGTCGATGTCGTCGACGCGCGAGAGCTGGGCGATGGCGATGCCGGGCACCTGTGGGTAGCAGGCCCATTCGCGTTCGCTGGTCATGACGACGTCGAGGTCGAAGGCGCGCAGCAGGCCGAGGCACTTGGCGCGCGAGTCGTCGTCGACGCCGGCGAACGCCTCGTCGAGGGTGACCAGGCGCGGGGCATGGGCGCCGCCCGCGCTCGCGTAGTGGGAGGACGCGGCGGCGAAGAGGGGCACGGACGCGGCCAGTACCCGTTCCCCGCCCGAGGCGGGGCCGGTGGCCGGCACCCACTTGCCGTGCTGGTGGCGTTCGACGCCGAACTCGTGCCAGGCCCGGTAGTCGAGGGCGGCGGTGAGGTCCTCCAGCCAGCTGCCCACGCTGTCGTCGGCCTGCCGGCGGGCGATCTGCTCCTGGAGGAAGGAGCCGACCGCGGCCCGGTCCTCGAGCGACCAGGCGTCGGCGGACTGGCGCAGCCGTTCACGGGCCTGGGCCAGTCCCTGCGGGGCCCGGCGGGACGCCCGCCACACCAGTCGCAGCTTCATTCCCGTGGAGGTCGGGCGTTCCTCCAGTTCCCTGTTCATGACGCTCACCTGCCGTTCGGCCGCCCCGATCAGTTCCTGGAGCGTCCCGGCGACCTCGGTGATCAGATGGGTCTGCAGGATCTCGCGCTCGTGTGCGGACAGGATGCGGGTCAGTTCCGCGACCTCGGCGGCCAGCGCCTCGGCGAGTTCGGGCACGGCCCGTTCCCGGCCCTGGTAGACGATGTCGACCCGCATGCCGTCCTCGCTCGGACGGGCGGTGGCGGTGTGGCCGTGCCGTGACAGCGCGTCCTGGAGCCTGCCGAACTCCTCGCTCAGCCGTTTCTGCACACGCTCCCAGGCCGCGTCCGAGTCGTCGACCGAGGAGAGCCGGGACTCGACGGCTCGCGCGAGGGTGACGGCGGGGGTCGCCGCCCACGTCCCCATGTCGTCGTCCGGTACGGCGAGGTCGGGCAGCGCGACGGCGAGCAGCCCCGTCGAGGCGAACCGCTGGAGCGCCGCGACGGCTTCCTCCCGCGCGGCGGTCGCCTCGGTGATGTCCTCGGCGAGCCGCTCGATGCGCCCTTCGGCTCGGCTGGCCCGCCGGTCTCCGTCGGCGAAGTCCTCCTGCGCCTTCCCCTGTTCGCTCTCGCAGGCGCGGGCCGCCTCGGCCGTCTCCTCCAGTTGCCGTTGGAGTTCGGCGACGGCCGCTCCGACGGTGGAGCGCAGGGTCGTGAGGTGTTCGTCCGCCGCCGCGGCGACCCGGGCCGTCTGCGTCGCACGCTCCGCGAGTTCGGACACGAGGGCTTCGGCCCGATGGGTCTCCGCCTGCTCGCCGGTCACCGCACGCTCGGCGTCCGCGCGTTCGCGCAGCGCGGGCCACAGGGCCGCCAGGAGAGCGGTGTGGTCGGCGAGCGCCTGGCGCACGGCGCCCAGTGCCGTGCGGTCGACGGGAAGGTGCAGGTCTGCCGCGGTCCCGGCGAGTTCGGCCGCCGCGCGGTCGGCCTGTTCCGCCGCCAGGGCCAGTTCCGCGGCCCGTTCGTCCTGCCGGGCGCGGGCCCGGTGGGCCGCGTCGGCCGCGGCGGTGACGCGTGCGTGCGCGTGGCGCAGGTCGTCGTCGCCCGGCAACGCGGCGAGTTCGGCGTCGAGCACGGCGCGGCGTTCGGCCACGGCGCGGGCCTCCCCGGCCAGTTTTTCCCGTTCCGCCACCAACCCGTCGACTTCGGTGCGCAGTTCACCGATCCGGGTACGGCGTGCCCGTTCCCGCGCTCCTTCTCCGACGTACTGGGCGCTGCCCTTGGCCCAGCTTCCGGTGAGCGCGCCGACCCGGAAGCGCCCGTCCGCGCAGACCCAGGTGTCGTGGCCGCCGGCCTCCCAGGAGGTCCCCTCGGGACCGTCGCCGGTCCCCGCGGTCAGCCCGATCGAGGCGAGCAGGCGCGCGACCGTCTCCTCCCCCACGGCGGCGGCCCCCGCGTCCGCCGGGTCGACCGCCGGGCACAGCGCGCGGTCGAGGCCTGCCCCGCCGAGCAGTCCGACCGGGTCGAGCAGCACGTCGTGGCCGTCCGCCGCGACGGCGGAGCCGTCCGGCCGTACCCAGGCGTCAAGGAGCCCCGAAGCTTCCAGCGCGGCTTCCAGTCCCGCGCGTTCGGTCTCGGTGACGTGCGGGCGGAAGTCGACGAGCCGCCACAGAGGGGCGCCGAGGCCCCGGTCCCGTACGTCGGGCGTGCGGGTGTGAGGAGCCGCCGGACCGCGTTCCCCGCCCATTTCAAGGGCGGTCAGTTCTTCCAACGCCAGCCGCTGCCGCTCCGCCGTCGCCGCCTCGCGGTGGGCCAGCCCGGCCGCCCGGTCGGCCAGGCGGGAGGCGGCGGTGCGATGCGCCCCGGCCGCCGCCGTACGGGCCGGCAGCGGGCCGTCCAGCCCGCTCACCCAGTCCTGTACGGCGTCCAGGACCCCCGCCGGTCCGGGCACCCGCAGCTCCACGCACCCGGAAAGGTGCTCCCGCACGGCCGCGACGAGCGCCCGCCCCGCCCCGGCGACGTTCTCCTCCGCCTCGGCCAGCCGCTCCCCGCTGTGCACGACCTCCTCGTCGGCCTCGTCGGCGCGCAGCCGGACGGCCCCGCGCCGCTCCTCTGCCCGCTCGGCCCGGGTGGCGAGTTCCGCCACGTGCTCGACGGCGCGCCGCCTGCCCGCCGTCGTCTCGTCCGCCTCGCGGCGCAGGACCGGTTCGGGGTCCCCCTGCGTCCTGGGGACATCGAGCCGGGCCGCGGCGGCGCTCTGCGCCACCCGGTCCTGGATGTCGTCGAGGGTCTCCTGGGCGGCCGTGAGCCGGTTGCCCGCGGTGGCGAGCCGGCCCAGGGCCCGGGTGTGCGCCTCGGCCGCCGTCCGCCGGTCCCCCTCGGCCCGCGTCAGCTCTCCGGCCGTGCGGGAGGCGTCGGCCGCCGCCCGGTCGAGCGCGCGGGCGTCGCGCATCTCGGGCCCGGACCGCAGCGCGGCGTCCTGGGCGGCCAGCCGCGCGGCCCGTTCGCCGAGTGCGGCGCTCCTCGCACGGGCCTCCTCGCGGTCCGCCGCGGCCCGGTCCCGGTCCGTCTGCGCCTTGAGGAGTTCCCGCTGGAGGTTCTCGTACCGTGCGTGTTCACGGCGGGGCAGGCGGGCACGGCGCCGGGAGGCGAGACGGGCGTAGCGCCGGTAGTGGGCCAGGAACGCCGAGGATGCCTGCTCGGCCTCGCGGGCCGCCCGCAGCTCCTCCTTCTCCTCGTCCAGCGACCGGAACGCCTCCGCCGCGTCGGCGACGACCGCCTGGTCCATCGGTGGCAGCGCCTCGGTCAGCGCCCGGGACAGGGCTGCCTCGCTCGGGCGCTTGGACAGCTGGGGCTGGCGCAGCTGGATCAGGAGGTCGACGAGGGCGCCGTAGCGCCGCTCTCCGAGCCCGAAGAGGGCTTCGTCGACGGCTCTGCGGTACGCCTTCGCCGTGTCGTACACCATGCCTCGGCTGCCGACGGCCTCCGCGAGCCGGTCCCGGGACAGCGCCGTCCGGGTCGCGTCCAGCAGGTCCAGGCCGGCGCCGACGCGCTGGTCCGTCACCGCGAACCAGTGGCGGGCGATACCTCGGCCGGCGACCGCCTTCAGCCCGCACAGCAACGTGCGGAAATGCGCCTCGCCCGTGGTGTCGTCGAGCCGTCCGAACTCGATCCAGGTGTAGCCGAGGCGTTCCGGGTTCGGGTGCGCGCCGCCCAGGAGCAGGTTCCACTCCATCCGCTTGCCCGGGTCGCCGTCGGGCTCGACACGGCGGGCGGAGAGGTCACCGTCCAGGAGGAACGGCAGGGTGAGGGCGAGCACCTTCGACTTGCCGGTGCCGTTGTTGCCGCGCAGCAGCAGCCGTCCGTCGCGGAACCAGAACTCCTCGACCTCGTAGTGGAACAGGTCGACGAGCCCGATGCGCAGGGGCCGCCACCGGCCGGGGGCGGGACTGGGGAGCGCGGTCACGAGGCGGTTCACCTTTCGTCCTTCACTTCGTCCTGCACGACGTCTGTCATGGTCGGGTGCGGGGGCGGGGCGGGGTGGTGACGGGCAGGCCCCCGTTCCTTGATCACGGGCTCGCCGACCGCGTACCGCGCGAGTGCCGGGCGGGGCACGACGCCCCGTTCCGTTCGCTCGGCGAGTCCCAGCGCGACCAGCTTCGTCAGCGCCTGCTCGACGAGTTGGGGCTCCGCTCCCGGCTCCCTCGCCGACTTGGACCAGAATCCGCCGTGTTCCGCGGCCAGTTCCCGTATGCGGAACGCCAGCTCCGCCGGTTCGACAGGCCTGCCCGCCCGCGCCAGGTAACCGGCCAGCAGCAGGGTGATGTGGCCGTGGGTGCCCTGTTCCGGCATGCGTACGTCCGTGAGGTCGTCCAAGGGGTCGACCATGGCGATGCCTTCGGCGCGGACCTCCGCGACCAGTCCCGTCAGTTCGTTGATGCGTGCGGTGATGAAGCCGCGCTGCCGGGTGAGGTAGGCCAGTTCGTCGTCGGCGAGGTCGTCGTAGTAGAGCACCGGGTCGTCGAGAAGGACACGGGTCAGCTTCCAGCGGATCGCGCGGAACCTGAGCTCGTCGCTGTCGAGGGCGGTCTGCGCGGTCATCTCCACCAGGCGCTCCTCGAAGTCCTCGGCCTCGACCATGGAGGGGCCCCGCAGGGACGCCGGCATTCCGGCCAGCACCCGTCGCCGCACGTCGTACAGCACGTCGCCCGATCCGCTGACGTAGGCGTCCTCGTCGCCGGCCACCCGGCGCAGCACCCCGAGCCGCAGCAGCAGGCGCACGACGGCCGCGAGATCGAGGCGCTCCTCGCGCCGTTCCAGGGTGAACGTGATACCGGCGGCGACGAGTTCGGGATCGGCGGCGGCCAGGACGACCTGTTCGGCGAGGCGTCCGAGGGCCACCTGCGACTCACCCCGCTCCAGCACGGCCAGTGTCAGGCAGAGCAGGACGTAGCGACGCCGGGTGAAGGGCAGGGCGCTGCGGGCGGCCTCGCGCGCCGGGTGCGTGGGATCGGTGAGGGTGCCCGGTGTCTTGCGCAGCCGCGCGGCGTCGGCGTCCGTGCGCAGCGTCCAGCCGACGTTGCGCTCGAACCACTCCCGCAGTTCGGCGGTGTGCCGGCGCACCAGCCGGAACTCGTCGGAGTGCGGTCCGTCGGCCGTGAGCAGCGGCTCCTTCAGCAGGGCGCGCGCGGCCTTCTGCAGGTCGGCCCGGCGCTGGCCGTCCAGGATCTCGGCGAGGGGGCCGCTCATCGGTTCTCCATACGGTTTTGGGCGGCCCCGGAGGACTGGAGGAGGACGCCCTGTCCGGGGGCGGGCTGGGGCATGTGTGTGGACATGGCTGTCGGCGGACTCGGATCTACCGGGGCAGGGAAGTGCCCTTCGGACGTACCGGGTCCGCCGCTCCCGTCTTCCCCCGCCGTGAGGTCGATGATGTCGATCAGGTGGTCGGGTCCGCTGAACACCCCATCAGTTGTGCGGACTTCAGCTGTTGCCCCATCGTCGAGGGCGGTCAGCCGGATCTCCATGGAGCCGTCCCCGCTGGTGGCCGCGGTGGTGGTCGTGCCCGGCCGCCAGGTGGCGAGCGCGTCGCCGAGCAGCCGCAGGAACAACTGGAAGGCGAGCGGGTCGAGTGCGTCGAGCCGGGACAGCCGCACCAGCCCGCCCGTCACGAGCCTGTCCCGTGCCCGCCGGGTCTCCTCCGTCTGCCGGGCGGCGAGCTCGGCGAGCCTGCGCTTCGCCTCGCTCCGGTCCGCCACCTTGCGCGGTTTGCCGCGTCGTTCGTAGCTGCCGGTACGGCGCAGCTGGGGGCTGATCCGCAGCGGTCGTGCCTCGCCCCACGGCGTCGAGGCCGGCTCCGGCGAGGCCGCCCGCTCGGCGAGGGTGTCGGCGTCGACGGTGAGGTGCCGGGAGGAGTGCAGCCCGAACGCCACCCGCCACAGCCGGTGCCGCGCCGCGTCGTCCGGCGCCTGGGCGAACCAGCGCGCCAGCGTACGGAAGTCGGCCGAGCGGTCCGACCGCCCGGCCCGCCGCTCGTTCAGCTGCCGTACCACCGCCAGGAGCTGCGGAATCGACCCGAGCGCCCGCCCGCGCAGCAGCCTGGCCTGCGAATCCCGCCCCTCCCCCGACACGAACCACTGCGCGAGCCCCGACCACCGGGCGGCCCACTTCTCGTACGCCACGGCCTCCGCGTGCTCGGCGTCCTCGGGAGCGGCGTCGGCGGCCTCACGGGCGGCGGCGAGCGACAGGAGCGGCTTCACCCTCCCCTGCTCCTCCAGCTCCCCGATCAGCAGGGCGATCCGCCCGCCGAGGGTGATGAGGTCCTGGATGAACCGCTCCAGGTACTGGATCAGCCGGTCCTTGTAGGCGAGGAACGCCTCGACCTCGATGTCGTGCAGGTCGATCGTCCGCTGCAGCGAGCCCATGAAGGCACGGGCGTTGTCCGCGAGGTCGGTGAACCGCGCCGTCAGCACGGACAGGGCGACGTACGCCTTGGCCGGGTCGGGCTCGTCCTCCGCGGCGATCACCAGCAGCGCCCGCAACTGCGTGACGATGTCGTGCAGCGCGACCGCCTGGAGCTCCCCGCGCCGCCCCAGCGCCTCGTCGTACGTCCCCAGCGCGGCCTCGGCCGCCTCACCGGCCCGGGTGAGCTGGTAGATGAAGCGCCTGCGGTAGAAGTCCTCGACCGCCGTCACCCGCGCGTGGTCCGGATCGGCCCGCAGATTGCCCCACTCCACGAGCTTGTCCAACGCCTGCGTCACCGCCTCGACGTCGGCGGGCCGCCTCCCCGCGTCCAGGGCGGCGTACACGTCCTCCGGCCGCAGATGCACCGCGAACCGCTCCTTGGCGGTGAGGAACGCGCGCATCACCTGGCGGTAGAGGGGAGCGTTGGGGACGGTGAGGTGGGCGAAGGGGGCGTAGTCGGCGGGGACGGGGCCGGAGCGCTGGGAGGCTTCGGGCGTCCGGGAGGTCTCGGAGGTCATCGTCGATCCATTGTCCCGGATCCCTCTCCTCACTTGTGCGGGATGCCCGGTTTTCGCATACCGGCCCGCTCACCGCCTTTTCCCCTCCCTATGGAGCACCACGCCGTGGCCCGCCGGGCACCGGCAGGACGACGGTGCTGAAGCGTGCCGTCAGTGACCTGATCACCCGCGGCGACCGCGTACTGCTGGTGTCCGCCACCACATCGATGTCGACAGCGCCCTGTTGGGCGTGGCGAAGGAGAACCTGCACGGCCCGGGTCATCGCCCGGGGAGCCGTCAACACCCGGGCTGTACAACCCGAGGCAGGGCGCACTCGGCCCAGACCGTTTTGCCGGGGCCGAGGCGGTCGCTGACGCCCCAGTCGGCGGCGAGCGCGTCGACCAGGAGCAGGCCGCGGCCCCCATCCTCGTCCGGACCGGGAGCCGGCCGCGCCGGCTGGGCGGGGTGGGCGGGATGGGTGTCGGTCACCTCGATCCGGACGATGCCCCGGCTGTCGTCCACGGACAGGGAAAGACCGAAGTCCCGTCCCGGGACGCGGCCGTGCAGGACGGCGTTGGAAGCGAGTTCGGCGACGACGAGGACGGCCGTGTCGTGCGCCTCGCTGCCGTGCGGGTGGCCCCACTCGGTGAGCTGGTGCGCGGCGAGCAGCCGGGCGAGACGCGCACCGCGCCGGGTGGCGGAGAAGCGCTGCGTGAACGTACAGGACGGGGTGGGGCTTTGGGTGCGTGGAGCTGACATGGCGGCCACCCTGCTGGGAGGTGACGGACCGTCGGCAGGTCCGGCGCCGATACAGATCACGCTGTACTGGTTCACTCGCTGGACCGGGTCGGTCGCCGTGCGTGACGATGGGTGTGTCACGCGTGGCGCAGCGCGCACGGCACACGGTACGACACGAGCTCGGGCCAGGCAGGCGGATACGGCCCGGCGGCACAGGAGAAGGCGGCTGCGATGGCGACGGACAACGGCGGCGGGGCGGGCGGAGGCGCAGGGCAGGGCGGGGGCGGAGGCGGTGGCTGCGAGCCGGAGCTCTCGGACAGTCTGAAGACCTTCGGCGCGGTCCTCAAGGCCTTGCGGGAAGAAGCCCGCCTGACGCAGGAGCAGTTCGCGCCGCTGGTGCGGTACTCGGCCGCCTACATCGCCAAGATCGAACAGGGCAAGCGGTTCCCGCCACGGGACCTGTTGGACAGGTCAGAGGAGGTGCTGGGGGCGGTCGCGGGGCGGGTACTGGGCGCAGCGGCGAGGAGTCTGACCCGGAAGGCGGGACTGGCGTCCTGGTTCCGGCAGTGGGCGGGGATCGAGGAGGAGGCGGTCTCGCTGTATGCGTACGAGTGCGCGGTGGTTCCGGGGCTGCTTCAACCCGAGCCGTACATTCGCGCCCTCTTCGAACGGCGCCTTCCTCCCCTGTCGGAGGAGCAGTTCGAGCAGCAGGTCACGGCTCGACTCGAACGCCAGCGCCTCCTGACCGAGCGGCCAAACAGTACGTTCAGCTTCGTTGTCGAACAAGCGCTACTGGACCGCCGTCTGGCGGGTTCCGAGGTCACGTACGTACTCCTCAGCAACCTCCTGGATGCGGGCTGCCTCCGAAACGTGGAGATTCAAGTCATGCCTCGGACTCAGGAGGATCACTCCGGTTTCGAGGGCCCTCTCTACCTCGCTGAGACGGGGGAGAACCGGTGGGTGGGTTATGTAGAGGCGCATGACTGCAGCATGCTCGTCACCGACACAAAAGCTGCAAGCGCCATGCTTCAGCGCTATGGCAAGATGCGCTCGCAGGCTCTGAGTCATCAAGCCACTGCGAGCCTGCTGGAGCAGATGCGAGGAGCGCTATGAGCACCACCGAACTTGCTTGGTTCAAGAGCAGTTACAGCGGCGGTGGCGGTGGCAACTGCGTAGAGGTCGCTGTATGCACGGAGGCCGTTCTTGTACGAGACTCGAAGGCCACCCAGAGGCAGTCCCTGGCTGTCTCTCGGGATGCCTGGTCGGCGTTCACGACACTGGCGACCGACTCGCGCGTCTGAACTTCCGGTGGGGCAACGTCTGTTACTGCCCCACCGGACGCGTCGCGGCTACTCTCCGTCCAACGCGGACTACTTCGCCACGGTCTTGCGGCCACGGGTCTTCCGCACCGGGCGCCATGCCTTCAAGTCCTCGGCACCGACCTGGTGCTTGCGGGGCTGGTTCTCGTACTCGGCCTCCAGCTCCTCGGCCGGTACGTCGCCACCTCGTCGCACTCGCCGTGCCACTGCTGGACCCAGGGCGCTCCGATCATCCGAGCCTTGGACAGGAGCCGTTGTCCGTTCAAGGCAGCTCAGCCGGTAGGTCGGTGCGGCGGGAGCGGGCCCGAGCCAGGCCCCCCGAGGACTACGCCGATCAGCCCTATCGCGAGGGCAAAGACGGATCCGACCACCCCGTTGCCGGTGCCGGGACCACCGTCGGCGATGGCCAGCGCCACCCCGGCGAGGACAATGCCGGTCAGCCCGACCGTCATGGCCACGAGGGCACCGGTTCGCCCGCCACCGGTGCCGATACGTTCTTTGGCGCGGGCCAGCGCCAGCGCGCCGATGGCCACACTGGCCAGCGCCACCAAGTCAGCCACGATGGACGGACCTCGCCCTTGGATGCCGTAATCCTCGGCGGCTGTCACCAGTTGGATCGATGTCGCCAGGGCTTCCGGTGAGTTCATGTCGCTCTCCTCTTTCACGCGTTGCGTTTCCGGGATGCGGATGTGTCCCGATCGTGCCTGCCGGCCACGCCGCCGGTCGTCCCGCAGGCGCAGGCACTTCGCGCTACCGCCGATGCCGCAGGCTCCTGCTGCGGATGCGGCAGGAGCCGCGCGGATACTGCGGGCGCGGTAGCCGGCCGCTCGTCCACGAGCGGGACTCGCCCGCAGCGACACCTGGCTAAGGTGCGCGCATGGACAAAGGACGGTTTCGCGTCCCGACCGGTGTCAGGGACTGGACGATCGCCCTCGGCGTGGCGGCCCTGCTGCTGGGCACCGGGCTTTCCGGGGAGCCCCCCGACGCGGACCCCGACGTGCTCGGCTACGCACTGCTGGCAGTCGGCGGCCTCGCGCTGGCCGCGCGTCGCCGCGCTCCGCTGACCGTCCTGGCCGTCACCGGGCTGTGCGCGGTGGGTTACCAGGCGGCCGGTTTCGACGTGCTCGCCGTCTCGTACCTGGTTGCGGTGTACGGCGCGGTGCGGGCCGGGCACCGCGCTCTCACGGTGGCGGTGTCCGTGACCATGCTCGTTGTTCTTCACCTCACCGCGCTGCTCTTCCACGATGGCCCGGCGGGCGAGGCGTTGGCGCAGGCCCGACACGTCCTCGAGGCTGCTTGGTTGATCGCCGCGTTCGCCGCGGGGGAGGCGCTGCGCCAGGCCGAGCGGCGGGCGGACGAAGCCGAACGCACCCGGGAGGAGACCGCGCGGCGCCGCGCGGATGAGGAACGGCTGCACATCGCCCGGGAACTGCACGATTCGCTCACCCACCAGATCTCGATCATCAAGGTGCAGGCGGAAGTCGCCGTCCACGTGGCCCGCAGGCGGGGTGAACAGGTACCTGAGGCCCTGCTGGCAATCCAGAAGGCCGGACGCGAGGCGACCCGGGAACTGCGCGCCACCCTGGAGGCGCTGCGCGATGACGACACCACCCCGCCCCGCGGGCTCGATCACATCCCGGAGTTGGTGGAACAGGCAAGCACGGCCGGTCTTGAAGCGACGCTGACGATCGACGGACAGCGGCCCGACCTGCCGGCCGCGGTGGGCCGGGCCGCCTACCGGATCGTTCAGGAGTCGCTGACCAACATCGCCCGGCACGCCTCCGCCGCGACCGCGTCGGTCCTCATCGACTACCGGACCGACTCACTCGTCGTCCAGGTCGATGACGACGGCAAGGCCACGCCGGACACGGTGCCGACGCCCGGCCTGGGGCTGCTCGGCATGCGTGAACGCGTCACCGCCCTCGGCGGCCGGCTGCGCGCTCAGCCGCGCGGCGAGCACGGCTTCACCGTCCAGGCCGAACTCCCCGTGGACCACACCTCATGATCCGTGTCCTGCTCGTCGACGACCAGCCGCTCATTCGCAGCGGATTCCGTGCACTCCTCGACCTCGAAGACGACATCGAGGTGGTGGCCGAGGCCGCCGACGGCGCGGAGGGCCTGGCGCTCACCAAGCAGCACCTGCCCGACATCGTGCTGATCGACATCCAGATGCCGGTCGTCGACGGCATCGAGGCCACCCGGCGCATCGCCGCGGACCCGGCCCTGGCCCAGGTGCACGTCGTCATCCTCACCAACTACGGCATGGACGAGTACGTCCTCGACGCACTGCGCGCCGGCGCCGCCGGATTCCTCGTCAAGGACATCGTGCCGGACGACCTTGTGCACGCCGTACGCGTCGCCGCACGCGGCGACGCGCTGCTCGCCCCGTCCATCACCCGCAAGCTGATCAACCGGTACGTCACCCAGTCCCTCCCCACCGTCGCCAGCACCGGGCTGGACGAGCTGACCGGCCGCGAGCGCGAGGCCGTCGCCCTGGTCGCGCAGGGCCTGTCCAACGACCAGATCGCCGACCGCATGGTGATCAGCCCGCTGACCGCGAAGACCCACATCAACCGGGCCATGACCAAACTCCACGCCCGCGACCGCGCCCAACTCGTCGTACTCGCTTATGAATCCGGCTTGGTGACTCCGCGCAACTCCTGACATCCAAGGGCCGGGGACAGAGTGTGCTTCGATGACCCCCTGATCTCCGCACGGCATCGTGCACACCTGACGCAGCAGTCGCTGCAGCAGGCCGTATCCAGCACCCCTGGGCCGACGCCCACCCCGACGTCGCCGACGGCCGGCGGCACCAGACGGGTGTCGGCGAGAGGGGTGAACCCCTCCGGCGCGGGCACCGCACACAGCTCCCGCACCACCGCACAGCGGTCGAGCATTCCGACAAGAATTAACCCGAAAGAGTGACCCCTGTTCTCGTGGTAGTCAGGCCGACCGGAGCTGGATATCTTCGGCCCTCTGGAAGAGGGGAACCAATGGGGGATTCCTACGTCACAGACATCGCCGAGCATCCAGCGTGCGAGGTGCTCCTGGCCGCGTGGCAGAACCCGGACGCCGACCGGAAGCGGGCGCTGGTACGGGACATCGAGGTTCCCGGGCCGATCGCCCTGCGCAGCCGCTACCGGATGCTGCTGGACACCGAGGCCCCGTCAGGTCCGTGGAATCCGGATCTGACAGCCGAAGTCTGGGTGCGGCAGTTACGCCTGGAGACCGAAGGCGACAACGCGGTGCGGTCGGGTGCGCATCCCGCGGCGCTGGCCTCGTTCCGGGCCCTTCTCGAAGAGGAAACCGGAAGCGAGCCACGACTGCCCACGGTGCACGCCCGCATCGGGCTCGGCCACATCGCCATGGAGCAGGACCGCATCGAAGCCGCCTCCGAACACTTCGAGCAGGCCACGGCGGTGGCCGCCACTTCGGCATACCGCTTCGGCCGACTGCGCGCACTGGTCCCCTGGGCGTACATGACCCTTTGACATCCTCCCCCTCTTAAAAGAAAGGGATTCCAACCCGGGTGGGTCGAGGTTCACGGGCGCTCGAGCGGCCGGTGGCCACTGTCACCCCTCCGGCACCGGCTGCACGCCGGGGGCGGGGGATCCCGCCCTGTCCTGCCGCGACGTTGACCGCTGCGTTCTCATCCGCGTTGCAGGCGAACCCGCAGGACACACAGACGAACTCGGCTTGGCTCTTGCGCGAGTCCTTCGCGATCCATCCACAGGCACTGCACCGCAACGAGGTGTACGGGGCGGGAACATCCTCCACCCGGCCCGGCGCCTTCTCCCCGGTCCGACGGCGCAGCAGGCCCCAGCCCTGGGCGAGGATCGCCCGGTTCAGCCCGGCCTTCTGCCACACCCACCTGCCGGGCTGTGCGAGGGTTCCCTTCGCCGAGCGGGTCATGGTCGTGATGTTCAGCTTCTCGAACCGGATCAGACGGTAGGTGCGGGCGAGCATGGTGGAGGTCTTCTCGCACCAGTCCCTGCGCCGGTCCGCCTCCCGGGCCTTGAGCCTGGCCACCTTCGCGTGCTCGGCAGCCTTGGCCTCGCTGCCCCTGGGGGCGCGGGCCGCCCTCCGCTGGTGCTTGCGGACCCGGGCCCGCTCCCGGGTGGTGAGCTGCGGGCAGTTCAGCTTCTGCCCGTCGGACAGGGCGGCGGTGATCGTCACCCCCCGGTCGATCCCGACGATCCCGTCCATGCTGGGCGCCTCGACGGGATCGGGGATCACGGCGAAGGCGATGTGCCACTGCTGGTTGCGGAAGGTGACCCGGAAGGTCTTCGCCACCGGCAGCCCGGTGCGGGTGAGGCGGAAGCGGACCCAGCCGCAGCCGGGCACCTTCACCCGCGCCCAGCGCCGGTTCAGCCTCCGCACCACCACCGAGCGGCCCATGACCTGCCTGCCCCTGGCGTTCAGCTTCGGGGTGCCGTCCGGATGGGACTCCGGCACGCGGTCGGTGCCGATCACACGGAAGCCCTCATGCCGATGTTTTCTGCGCCAGGTCGGCTCACCGAACCCGGAAGCGAACCGGGCGTTCTTGGCCTTGGCGAAGTCCTGCAGGGCCTGCTGCTGCACATCCGCGTTCCCGGCCCGCAGCCAGTCGTTGTCCCGCCGGGCCTCGGTGAGCTGACGGCACTGCTCGGCGAACCCGGGAGCGGACCTGCGCCCCGGTTTCCAGTACGCGTGCTGCTCGACGGCCAGGTTCCACACGTACCGGGCGTGCGCGCAGTGCAGCAGCATCCGCTCCGCCTGCGCGGTAGTCGGGTACATCCGGAAACGTGACATGCCGCCAAACCTAGCCCCGCCACTCGCTCCCCCTCTTCGCATCCCACCAGGCTCACCCGAACGAGCGACCGAGCCCACCGCCCACAGCCGCGCATGCCACACCTATCCCTGTAGTCAAACCCGCCGCCACCTCCTCCGGAACGCCGCATCGCCCTGGAGGCGTTGCGGCCACCTCTGCCCCGCTCCGCGGGACCGGGCATGCACCCCGTCCCTGAAGGGACCAGGCACCCTGCCCGACAAGGAAGGTGGAACCACTCCGCCGAACTCGCCCTGGAGCAGTTCCAGGAGGCGGCGGGGATCGCCACCGCCCTCGACGACCCCGTGTACCGGGGGAACGCGCTGCTCGGTGCCGCCGAATGTGCGCAGTGGCTCGACGAACGGGCCCGGGCGGAACAGCACGGCAAGGAAGCCTACGCCGCGTTCTCCGCGGTCCGATCCGCCCTGGGCCAGGGGAACGCGGCACAGCGGCTGGCCGGCTGGATGCACCGGTGGGGACGGCACGCCGAGGCCTGGGAGTGGCTCGCCCCCGCGTTGACGGCCTTCCAGCAGGACGGCAACCCGACCGGCCTGGTCAACGTGTACTCCTTACGCGGCGACCTGTACCTGGACGACCAGCGGTTCGACGAGGCGGCGGAAAAGTACGACAAGGCCCTGGAACTCGCCACGTCCGCGGGTCTGCCGCGTGCGCGGGCGCACGCCGCACAGGACCTGGCCAGAACCGCACGAGGCCGGGGAAACTGGCCGGAGGCCGTGGAACTGTTCACCCGGTCCCTGGAGCGGTACCGCGAACTCGGCGATCTTCTGGGCGTGTCCCACGCCATGAGCAAACTCGCGGAGGCGCAGGAAGAATGCGGCTCGGTGGAGGACGCGTTGCGGACCTGGCGCGAGGCGGTCGTGGAGGTCGAGTCCTACCGCGCCGACCACCAGGAGGAGCGCTTCCAGGAGGAGTACCGGCGACGCTTCCGGGACGTGTATGGGGAATCCCTGTCGGCGGCGGAGAAACACCACTCGCCGGAGACCTTCGCCGTGGTGGCCGACTTCCTGGCCGGTCGCCGGCTGGCGGGCCTGCTGGAGGCGAACAGCAGCGCCATGGCCGGCGACGAACTGGACCAGCTCCAGGACCTGTTGGCCAGGGCGGACCGCAGGCTGCTCGCGCACCGGAGAAGCACTCGCTCCGACGAGGACCGCTTCGGCGACGAGCGCCGGGAGAGCAGGATCCGCCGCCTGGGCGCATTCGAGTTCCGGCAGGGGGCCGAGCCCCGGGCGGGCAAGTCCCTGGACGATCTGCTGGCGGCCGTCTACCTCCCCCCGGCCGACGAGGGCGGCGCGCTCCTGGAGGCACTGCCCCACGGGTGCCATGCGCTCCAGATCCTCCTCGACCCCGTCGACGGGGATCTGGTGCGCTGGTCGTGGAGCGCCCCGGGCGGCCGCTCCTCCATGGGCAGTTCTCGGCTGACACCGACCGCCCTGGACCTGCTGTCCGTCCTCAGGTCCGGAGACCGGGCCGCGGAACGTCTGGCGCTGACGGTCGACGATCTGCGGCCGCTGTCCGCACTGCTCCCACCCCGTCTGATCACGGCACTCGCGGCTTCGGGCCCACAGGATCTGCTGATCGTCCCGACCGGTGAACTGTGGGCGGTGCCGTGGGGCGCGCTTCCGCTGGAGGACGGCCTCGTCCTGGGGGAGGCCGCACGCTTCGTGATCTGCCCCTCGCTGACCATTCAGCGGCAACTGTCCACACGGTACGTCAAGTCACTCCACGCGCCGTCGCCTCGATCGCCTCTGGATGTCGACGTGTGGCGCAGCCCGCTCGTGCGGCATCATCGAATGGACCTGTTCGAGCGGGACCGCCGATGGAATCCCCGCCGGCTGTCCTCGGCCGCCGAGGCCCGCGGCGCCCTCTGCGACGGGCGGGAACTGATGGTGCTGGCCGGGCACGGCCGGCCGCTCCCCGGAGCGGGCCACTATCTCGAACTCGACGAGAACGAGTGGCTTTTACCCGCAGACCTTCTGGGCCGGCGCCCTCCCCGGCGGCTCGCGCTGATCGCCTGCTGGGGAAGTGCCTACCCCGGCCGCGTGCCCAGCGACCCGATCAGCATCGCCACGCTCGCGCTGGCGGGAGGCTCCGACGAAGTACTGGCCACGGTCGGAGAGCTCGGAGACTCCACCTTGGCCGGCCGGTATGCGGAGATGGTGCTGCACGCCCTGCCGGAGAACAGCATGGCGACGGCGGTGCACCGGTCCACTCGTCGGCTCCTGGCCGGACGAGGCGTCCGGTCACGTCCCGTTCACGACTGGGCCCCTCTCCTTCCCATCGGCACGCATCAGCAGCCCGGAGGTCAGCGGTGACGGCCCTCGAACATCACGCCCTGAGGTACGAGCTCGACGATCCACTGGCGTACAAGTGGACGGACGCCGCCTACGACATGTGCGTCGGGGAGGACCCGGCACTGAGCGCGGTCGTGGAAAACTCGGGCGGGGTCGCGCGGGTGGTCGTCAGCGGCGCCTGCCCCCGCTGCCGGGGGGACATCTCGGGCGAGGAGATCCTGACCGCCGCCGGTGAGTCGGGCGTGCTCGGTGACGACGCCACGGGCACCCCGGACCCCTACACCCGTATCCATGTCACCTGCAACTGCGAGCTCACGCACGGCAACAGACCCACAGGCGTCACCACCGGCTGCGGCATCACGTTCGCTCTTGAAGTGCTCCGGGACGACATCGCATGATCCCCCCGGCGCGATACCGGAAGCCGTCCGCCCCACCGAGCGAGCACCAGCTCGCGGAGGACGCGCAATGGCGTGCGTACGCGGGGGACTCGCTCACCCGGGCCCGTGCCAGCGCGGAGCAGTGGCGTACCGGGCTGGGGCTGCTGGTCACCGTCATGGCCGCCGGGCTCATGCTGGGCGGCCCCGGCAGGATGGCCGAACTGAGCCCTGTGTGGCGCGGTGTCGTGACCGCGGTTCTGGGATTCGGCTTCACCGTGGCGCTCTGCGGTCTGTGGGCCGCGTCGCGTGCTTCCGCGGTGGGTGGTTCGGGGCCGGTCGACCGGGACCTGCTGCGCAGCCGTCACGGTTCCCTGGAACGGTACAAGGCGGCTGCCGCGGCGAAGAGCTGGTCCGATGTCCGCAGGGCCAGGATCGCGCTGCTGGTCTCCCTGCCCGTGATCGTCGCCATGACGCTGACGTCCTGGTGGCTTCCCCGCGAAGCCCCGGCAGGGAATCAGGACCCGCGGCCCCGGGTGCTCGTCGTGACGCCCGAGGCCGTCCTCTGCGGCGAACTGACCGGCGGGGCGAAGGCCTTCTCCATCCTCACCGACAAGTCCACCATCCCTCGCCGGGTGCCGGCCGCCGAGGTCGTGTCCCTGGCGGTCGTCGACTCCTGCCCGCCGTGAGCACACACCGCCCGCCGCGGCCGATCGCCGTGGCTCCCGGAAACGGGGAGGGTAGGGAAAGGAAGCACCGTGAGCAGACCGGACAGAGCCGCCTACGAGCAGAGCGAGCTGGACTGGAACCGGCTGCGGCGCTATGCGGAAAAGGTGGCCCGGGAAACCCGGGCACCACGCAGGACTCGGCAGGTCGTCGAACGGTCGGAGCGCACCCGCCAGGTCAAGAGTGGGTTGTTCGGGCTGTTCACGCGGGAGGAGACCTACACCGTCGACGTGCCGCGGACCGAGACCGACGAATTCTGGGTACTGCAGTCCCGGTCCTGGCACAAGTTGGAGCACGGAGGCGGGAATCAGCCGGACGAGGATCAGAGGGCGTTCTACGAGTACTGCCTCACCGTGAAGGGCGGCCTGGTGGTCAGGTTGACCTCGGAGACGGAGGTGTTCTTCAAAGGAGCGTTGACGTTCTGGGACAGAAAGACGTCCGAGCAGCCGATGACCGCCGACGACGTGATGCTCTTCGATTTCGAAGCCGAACGGTACTACCAGGAGAAGGGAAGGTTCACGATCGAGACCGACCGCGACCCCGACCGCAAACGGCTCAAGCACCACGCGAAGGGCGTCGGGCTCTCTCTGGCCCTGAAGCGCCTGCACCAGAGCTGAGCACGACCGCCCGGTCGCCCGGTCGCCCGGTGAGGAGGGCCCGCACTCGACCGGCCCGTGGCCGCCGGAGCCCCCGGCCAGGTGTCTCGCTTGTCGACGCGGCGGGTCGAAGAACCGGGCGGCCTACTCCACCCGGCTGGAGAAACCCGTCCCGCTGCCGCGCCGCTGTGGCGGCTGCTCCCCGGTTTTCCGCCCGGCACGAGGGCTCCCCGCACGGGTGCTCCACGGCAGGCGGGCCGAGCACAGGCGGCCGAGGCCGCTCAGCGCGGCAGCGGCCGCGTTGGCGCCGGAGGCGCCGTGCACTCCGCCGCCGGGGTGTGCGGAGGCCGAGGCGAGGTAGAGGCCCTTCACCGGTGTTTCGGGGCGGCCGGTGCCGGGCGTCGGCCGGAACACCAGTTGCTGGTGCAGGGACGCCGTTCCGCCGTTGATCGCGCCCTCGTGCAGGTTGGCGTCCATGGACTCGAGTGTGCGCGGCGAGAGAACGCGCCGGGCCGTGACGCGGAAGCGGAATCCCGGCGCCCAGCGTTCGACTTCGTTCTCCATGCGGTCGGCCATGGCTTCCTCCTCCCGCCGGTCCCAGAGCCCGGTCAGCCCGTCCTCGCCCGCGTCGCCCTTGATCCGCTGCGGAATGTGGGTGTAGGCCCAGGCCGATTCGGTGCCGGCCGGTGAGCGGGTGGCGTCCGTGGTGGACATCTGCCCGAAGAGGATGAAGGGCCGGTCGGGCACCTGCCCCGTCGCGAGCTGGGCGGCGAAGCGGGTGAGACCGTCGACTCCGTCGGCCAGGTGGACCGTTCCCGCCGAGGCCGCCTGCCCGGCCGTCCAGGGCACGGGGCCGTTCAGCGCCCAGTCGACCTTGAAGGTCCCGGAGTCCCACTGGAACCGGTCCAGGTCCTTCAACAGCCGGCCGGGGAGGTGCTGTGCGTCGACCAGTTCGCCGTACAGCACCGGTGCGGACACGTCGGCGAGCACGGCACGACGCGCCGGTACGGACTCGCCTCCCGCGGTGCGTACGCCGACGGCCCGCCCGCCGCGTACGACGACCTCGGTCACGCGCTCCCCGCAGCGGACCGCGCCGCCGCGCCGCTCCAGCCGGCGCACCAGGGCCGCCGTGAGCGCCCCGGCTCCTCCCACCGGAACGGGAAAGCCGTAGGCCTGTCCGAGCATGCACATCAGCCATCCGAAGCCCCCGCTGCCGGCCGCTTCGGGGCCGAGGTCCGCGTGCAGCGCGCTGCCGGCGAGCAGCAGCCGTCCCGCCTCGCCGCGGAACGACTCCTCCCCCAGTCGGCGGACGGGCAGCAGCAGGGTCCGTGCCAGGCGCAGGCCCCCGGCCGCCCGGAGTCCGGCGGCGAGCCGGAGGGAGGCCCGGACCGGGGGGAAGGGGGTGAAGAGAATACGCAGGACGTCCGGACTCAGGCGCTCCCACGTGCTGCACAGGTCGAGCCAGGCGTCCCCGTCGCCCGCCACGAACATGTCCAGGCCCGCCGCCGTGTCGGCGGCCGAGCGTGCGAGGACGGCGCACCGGCCGTCCGGCATCGGGTGTGCCAGGACGGCCGGGGCGTGGCTCCAGGTCAGCCCTTCCTTCCCCAGCTCCAGTTCCCGGAGGACCGGGGAGGCGGCGGCGAGGGGGTAGAACGCGCTGAAGACGTCGCTCACGTAGTCGGGGTGGACGCCGCGATCGCTGCGGACCGCGCCGCCGGGTTGCGGCTGGGCCTCCAGAACCTCCACGCTCCATCCCGCGTCGACGAGATTGTTCGCGGCGACGAGACCGTTGGGTCCCGCGCCGATGACCACCGCGTCCGGCATCGTCGCCTCCTGGCGTTCTCGACGGGCCCGTCGCCCTCCCGGGCCCTCAGGGCTCCCCCGGCCCTCGGGCTCCCCCGGCTCCTAGGGCTTTCCCGGGCCCTTCGGGCAGGGGCCCGGCCCGTTGTCAGGCCGGTTCGTGCGCGCTTTTCGGGGTCTTCTCCACCGCGTCGGCCAAACGGGCGAGCATCATGCGGTGGCGCAGCTGGATCAGCGCGTCCACGGCTGCGTTGTGGAGCTTCCCGGCCGGTCCACGCAGGGGGTGTTCGTCGATGGTCACCAAGGCGTTCTCGCCCCACGGCCGAACCTCGACGGCGATGCGTGCGGTGCCGAGCCGCCCGCCGTCGGCCTCCAGTTCCACCACGTGCGGCGCCTCACAACGTCGGACGACGGTGCTTCCCGCCACCGACCACCGTCCCAGCCGGATCTTGTACGTGATGCCGGAGCCGACCTGCGGCCATACGCCCTCTCCGGGCCGTGTATCCGATGTGCCCACCACCCAGTCGCCGTAGCGTGTGCTGTCCGCGAGAACCGCCCAGACGTCCGCTACGGAACGTTCGACCAATCGGTGTCGTACGGCCATCGGTCCTCCAGCTCTCGTCGGACTCACCAGGCCTTCCGGTACCCGGCCCCTTCGGCCTCATTCGTTCACTCTCGCAGGCATCCGGGGGATCCGCCGCCCGCCGGGCAGCGCGCCAGGTACCGCCCTTTCCCCATGGCCCCGTGGAAAGAGCACCTGGATTCGGTCGCTCCGTTCCGGGAACAGGTGAATCCTTCTTTTTCCGAAGCAGGAGGCAGAAGATAGGGAATGTGGCTGTGGCCGAAGACCAGGACGTCCAGGTCGGGAAAGCGCTGGGCGCAGCGGGCTTCCCGCCCCCGCGCCGGGCCCGTCTCGTGAACGACGCCGAACCGCAGGCCGCCCAGCTCCGCCCGGGCCACCTCGGGCAGCCGCTCGCGCAGCTCGGGGCCGTCGTTGTTGCCGAACACGCCGATCAGCCGCCGTGCGCGCGCCTCCAGCAGGTCGAGCGTGGGGGCGTCGACCCAGTCCCCCGCGTGCACCACGACGTCGGCCCGCTCCATCTCGTCCAGCAGTTCGGAGGGCAGCCGCTTGGCGCGTAGCGGCACATGCGTGTCGGAGACCAGCAGCAGCCTCACGGGTGACACCGTCGTCCTCCTCCGACGCGGCGCGGGAGCGCCTGCGGCGCCGGGCGATGGTGCGCGACCGGTCCCTGCCGCGGTGCGTGCTGGATCACGCCCCGTGGAGTACCCCGTTCCGTCCCCCTGAAGCCTCCGGCCGGACGGGGTGCCGCCCGGTTGCCGGGCGGCTCACCCGGATGCCGCGGCCGGCTGACTCGCCGCCCTGCGAGGGGATTGGGAGCTGCTGGGGTTTGGCTGAGTGCGAGTGTGTTCTGGTGTGTGTGAGTGAGCGCGGACGATTGTGACCGGGAGTGGGTGCTGTCGTGCCTGAAGAGGGAATGTGGATTCGTCCCATTCCTACGGGCTCGACCCGGTGCCCGGCGCCGCGGTCCTGATGATCAGCGGGCTGTGGAGCCGGACTTGATGGCTGTCGATGTGTCGGGGTGGAGAGTGAAGACCCGGTCCAGGCCGGCGATGCGCAGGATCCGGGCGGTGTTGGCGGGGACCGCGGCCAAGGCCATGTCGCCGCTCTGTTCCACAGCCAGGTTGCGTGCCGCCAGTAAAGCGGTGATGCCGCTGGAGTCGCAGAATTCCAGGCCGGCCAGGTCCAGGACCAGCAGTTGCCCGCCGGCCAGGGTGAGACGGTTCACGGCCTGACGGAGTTCGGGTGCCGTCGTGTGGTCGAGGTCACCGGTGATCTCCAGTACGGGACCGGTGGCTGCGTCTCGGGCAGTGATAGTCAGCGGGCTCATGTCAGGTCTTCGTCTTCACTCGCGAGGGTGGGGAGCGGGGCGGGCACTCCGAGGGCGAGCAGCGCGGTGTCGTCGTCGAGTCCGTCGCCGAAGCCGGCGAGGAGCCCGGTCAGAGCGGTGATGAGGGCCTGGGGTCCCGTGGCGGGCTGTTCGGAGGTGAAGGCGCGCAGGGCGTCCTCGCCGTAGAGCTCACGCTCGGGCCCGGTGCGGGCTTCGGTCAGACCGTCGGTGTAGAGCAGCAGGGTGTCTCTGGGGGACAGCCGGGTGCGGGCGGGGGTGAACTGGGCCCGGGGCAGGGCGCCGATGAGCATGCCGTCGGGGGTGGGCAGGTAGTGCGCGGTGCCGTCGGCGCGCTGGATCAGTGCGGAGGGGTGGCCGCCGGAGGCCAGGTGCACGCCGACGTGGCCGCTGCCGGGGTGCAGGACGCCGAAGACGGCGGTGCAGTACCGGGGGTCGTCGCCGGTGTACCGCTCGTGCAGCACGGTGTTCAGGGTGGTCAGTACGGTGACGGGGTCCGGGTCGTGCAGGGCTGCCGCCCGCAGCGTGTAGCGGGCCAGTGAGGTGACCGCGGCGGCCTGGGGGCCTTTGCCGCACACGTCGCCGAGGAAGAACGCCCACCGGTCCGCGCCGAGGGGGAACAGGTCGTAGAAGTCTCCGCCGAGGAGATCCGGAGAGGCGGTGTGGTAGTGGGAGCCGGTTTCCAGGCCCGGAACCGTGGGGAGCTCGGCGGGCAGCAGGCTCTGCTGGAGGACGGCGAGGGCTTCCTGGAGTCGTTTGCGGTCGACCTCGGCCTGCCGGCGCGCTTCTTCGGCTTCCCGGCGTCCGCGCAGCAGCTCGGTCTCATAGGCACGGCGGTCCCGGGCGTCGAAGACCGTGGTGCGGATGAGTATCGGTTCGCGGTCGTCACTGGTCTTCACCTTCGAGGTGACGAGCACCGGCATCCGCTGCCCGTCGGCGGCTTTGATGTCCAGGGCGATGCCGCCGACCTCGCCGTTCATCTGCAACAGCGGGGCGAAGTGCGTCTCGTGATAAAGCTTGCCGCCCACGGTGAGCAGATCGGTGAACCGCATCCGGCCCACCACCTGCTGCCGTGAAAGACCCAGCCATTCCAGGAGGGTGGCGTTGATCTTCGCGATGGTGCCGTCCATCAGCGTCGACAGGTAACCGCAGGGCGCCTGGTCGTACAGCTCCTCCGCGCTGTCCTCCAGCAGGACGGCGAAGGCCGCGTTGGTGGCTTCCACGTCCTGCTCTCCGTCCGGATGTCGGCCGCCGCGGCCCATCAGCGGACCGCTTTTATGAAGTCGGTGATCGCCACCGCGGTGGCCTGTGGTGCGCTCAGTTGGGGGCAGTGCCCCGTCGCCTCCAAGGTGACCAGGCGGCTGCCCGGGATCGCCTCGTTGACGTAGGCACCGACCTCGCGGGGGGCGATCACGTCCTGCTCGCACTCCAGCACCAGCGTCGGCACCGCGACCGTCTTGAGGTCTTCGCGGCTGTCGGACAGGAACGTCGTGCGGGCGAAGACCCGGGCCATGTCCGGGTCGGTCGCGCAGAACGAGGTGGTCAGTTCCTGGCCGAGTTCGGGCCGGTCCGCGTTCCCCATGATGACCGGGGCCATCGCCGCCGACCAGCCCAGGTAGTTCGACTCCAGCGACTCCAGCAGCTCACCGATGTCGTCCGCGCTGAACCCGCCCCGGTACCCGTCCTCGTCGATGTAGCAGGGCGACGGCGCCACCATCACCAGGCGGGAGAACCGCCGGGGTGCCTCGGCCGCCGCGAGCACCCCGACCATGGCACTGACCGAATGCCCCACGAAGGTCACGTCCCGCAGGTCCAGTTCCTCGCAGACGTCCAGCACGTCCGAGGCGTAGCCCTCCAACGAGTCGTAGCGCTGTTCGCTCCAGGCCGAAGGGTCCGAGCGGCCGGATCCCACGTAGTCGAAGAGCACCAACCGGAAGTCCTCGGCCAGCAGGGGGACCAGCAGGCGCCACATGTTCTGGTCACAGCCGAACCCGTGCGCCAGCAGGAGCACCGGCCCGTCCGCACGGCCGGTGACGGTGATGTCGTTCCTGCGACGGATATCCGTGCCCACCGTTTTCCCACCACTCGGGGCGAGCGAGCCGAAAGCGGGGCCGCTGGTCCGGCTGTGGGAGGAGTGACCCTCCGTAGGTGCGGGGTTCATTCAGAACCTTCCTCGATGCGGCCCGTATCAAGGAATTCCCGCCAATTGAAAGCGGTGCGAGAATCACCGGAAAGAGCCGGACAGAATGCGAAAGAAAATCCGACCTGTAGTGAGTCAGGTACGGATGCGGGCAATGGTGGCCCCGCGCGTGAGCCCACTACGGGAAATGCCCGCGGCGGGTGCCCGTACCCCCGAGGGGTGCGGGCACCCGCCGCAGAGTGGGCGCCGGCGTCAGGCCGGAACGATGTTCTCGGCCGTCAGGCCCTTCTGGCTCGGTGCGATGTCGAAGGTGACCTTCTGGCCTTCGAGCAGTTCGCGGAAGCCCTGGGCGGCGATGTTCGAGAAGTGGGCGAACACATCGGCGCCGCCGTCCTCCTGCTCGATGAAGCCGAACCCCTTTGCCGGGTTGAACCATTTCACGGTGCCGGACGCCATGTCATATCTCCTTTGGCAGTAAGCACGCCGGGATCCGTCATACACGGATACCGGGTCGCCGCGATGATGCCCCTCCCGGAACGACCGGAAATACAAAAATGCCCCCCGGTTGAAAGTACCGCTGGAGGCGCTTGAAGTATGGGAACCAAGACTGCAACTGATATCGACAGTAGCACGCCATATTGGTCGGCGTGTGATATGTAATTCCATTCTTCCCGGTGGGGTAAGAACACTCCCGACGCGGCGCGTTGAACTCTCACCTCGCGGTCACAGCTATTGACCCGCCCGGAGCGCAAAGATGCGGGAAGAGCGGTCACCGTTCACGAACACGTCAGCGCCGCCGTGCCGGTCCCGGTCCCATGGCGCGGGCGGGGTAGCCGTCGCCATCAAGACGGCCGTACGAGTCGCGTACCGCCACCACCCCTCCCCGAGGAACACGTGGAGGGGCCCCGGTGCCATTGGCACCGGGGCCCCGAAGGAACTGCTATACCATCTGCCGACCCTGATACTGCGCCGGCCCTCTGTTTCCGCAGACCCGACCGAGACACTGCCGGGGGTGCGGGGATCGCGGTTGCTCGACCGGAGACCACCTCACTATCGATGTCCTGCGGTACCCGGGTTCAAGGCTTCCGCCCGGGCGATCCCGATGGCGCCTGGCTCCTCCGTTCTTCCCTCGGTGATCAATCACTTGCCTACTGCTGGTACTGCTCTCCTGCGTACTGCTGGTGATGCGAACTGCTCCGTGGCCTCGTGAAGCGCCACTCTTCGGCAGCCAGCCCCGTCGCCCGTCCTGCGTCTGCTCTGGCTTGGAACCCCACTGCCGAACCTCCCGGTGCGCGCGCCCGCAGCCGACGCCTTCACCGAGGTGCTGCTCACTGACTTCACTGCTGGGTACCGCGAACTGCACTTACCGGTACTGCCACCGCGTTGACCGCGGCCCTGCTCACGGCGGCCCCTGATCACTGCGGGCCACCCGGTGCGGTTGTCAGTCCCGTCGCCGTCCTGCAACTGTCCTGGCTTCGAAACTCCACGACCGCACCGTCCTGCGTACTGCGTGTACCGCTGCCCGGCAGTTCATCTCTGCCGGGCCTTGCTCGATCTCGGCTACGAGAGAAACCATAACCACACCACCGCCCAATGTCTACCCTGGCGATCACAGGTTTTCGTGCGTCGACTGGAGAGGGAGTCGACCTCGACCACTGATGGAGTAAGCGGCGGCGCCGCTGCCGGCCCGCGACGGGCGGCCTCTCAAGGCTTGGCTGCTGCCCCGATGGGGCCCAAGGCCGGAATCGGCGGCCCTGCACCCGATGGCCACCCGCCGCCGCTCCCTCCGGCCTGTCCGTAAGGGCGGGACAGTGAGGCCCTGCGGGCCTTGCGGGCACGGTCGAAGCGGATGGGGGTGTGCGTCCCGTCGATGGCGTCCCACTGCGTGGCGCAGGGAATCTGAAGGTGGCGTCACGGGCCGGGGCCGGTCGTGCCGCTCGGCGGGAGGGAGATCGAGTGGCCCGGCAGGGCGGTGTACCGGGCCTTGCCGGGGGCGGCCGGCGGCTGCTCGTGCGGGCGGTCCTCCGTGACCGCCCGATGGGAGGGCAGCCTCGCCGCGTACCGTCCCCCGGGGACACTCGCCCACGCCCTGGGGGACGACACACCACCCCAAAAGCGTGAGCACTTTGGCCACTACTGTCCCGAGGCTGCTCGTTTGAGCGCTTGCGTGACACATGTCCGCCGACTGCTCACGCTTTTCCGCAAGGCACCCGTCTCCGGCCCCGCGGCGTCGGGGCCGCGGAGACCCCCTGCACCACACAGCGGGACGCCATCGTCCCGTCGGCCCGGATGCGCGTGCAGATCACGAAGGCGGTCGGTTCCGCGCTTAGGGTCTGCCGGAGAACAACATGCGGGTGGGCGGCGCGCTGACCTGCGACATCAAGTCCAGAAACCCACAAGTTGTTTCTCTGCACGCCCTTAGGTCGCTTCTCAGCCACAGCACCGAGAAACGGGCGGGCGCCGGCACTGGGCGTTGATGATTTCCGCAAGCCGAGCGACGTCGTTGCTCGCTGTCGAGCGAGTTCGATGTCGGGCGGAACGGTCCGGCCGACATACCGCAACCGGACACCCTGCCTGTCGGACCCGGCCGTCCGCACCCCTTACCCCTTGTTGTCAGCGTTCGCGTGAAAGTGCGCAGCCCGGTACACGCGAACGTGCACCACATGCTGCACTCCCCAGCGTTGCGGCCGGCTGACAGCTAGGGTCTGTCTGTTGCACTGGTGGAGTGTCGGTAATGGCGGGCCGCCCGCACGGAGACCTCTGTCTGCGAACTCCGCACCGGCTTCGCCGACTTCATGCCCGCGATGCACGACGTACTGACGTCACTCCCGCGCCACGCGGGCGGCTTCAGCCTCAACGAGGTGACCTTCAGCGCGGAGGTGAGCGCCAAGGGAACCGTCTCCCCCCTCGACTCCGGCGGCGAACTGGCCGACAAGGCGGGACTCACCTTCACCTTCACCCGGGAGCCCACGGGGGACGCCGACCAGGGCGCCGCCCCGGAGCCGGAAGCTCCCTGATCATCCCCCGTACAGCCACGGGACGAGCGGGCCCGTACCCGCAAACCACACGCGCGGGTACGAGCCCGCCCAACGGCCCCCACCGGCCCCGGCGGCTCACCGGCAAGGCGGTCAGCAGCGTTCGTAGCTGCCCCCGCCCGCCAGGTGGTCGTCGTGGATCCACCCGTAGTAGCGGCGCTCGTTGACGCTCTTGAAGGACACGTACGTCCAGGTGTTGCCGTAGTCGTTCGACACGTAGCAGTCGATGTCGACGACGTACCCGCCCTGAAGCGTGATGACAGGGGCGCACTCGCCGTAGGGCCCCTTGCGGATGGGCGCCGTCCTGCCGTCGTCCTTGACCTCGTCGTAGCTCTCGAACATGCCCTCGTTCTGCCACCCGCCGCAGGTGACGGCGGACGCGGAGGCGGACGCGGGCGCGACGGCAAGGCCGGCGCCGAGAGCGGCGGCCGCGGTGGCACCGAGAACGGAACGTCGCAATCTCATTCGTTTTCCCCTCGTTTCCCCTGGTCGGGTACGGTCCTGAACCGGCCTAACCGGCCTAACCGGCCTACGGACGACGTGTTGCTACGTGTCGTCCCTGACCCACGTGCTGCACACCCCGGCGGGCATGGTGCAGACGCGCAGGGTGATCTTGCTGTTCTCACGCATGTCGTAGTTGCAGGTCGTGCCCCCCGTGGCGGCGCTCGCCGAGCACTCACCCGCGCGACCGTAGTTCGTGTACCACTCCACGTAGCTGTAGGAGCCCTCGTAGTGCTCCACCCAGACCTTGTCCCCGTAGCTGATGAACCCGCCCTCGGCGTAGCCGTTGTAGACGATCGAGTCGGCGTGCGCGGGAACGGCCGTCGCCAGAACGGCGGCGCTCGCTCCCGCGACCGCGGTCATGAGCGTGCGCCCTCGCCAGTTCCTCATGTTCACTTCCCCCTCCGGAATTGCCTCGTGCTCCGCCCCTGTGATGGCCGGACGGACAGACCGTCGACCGCCGGCGACAGCCGGCAGGTCATGACTCAGCGGTACTGGACCCAGAGTTGGTAACCCCCGCTCCCCCTGGGGCACATCCAGCTGATCCACCGCCCGTGGAACTCACCGGTGCTGCCCACGTCCTCGCACTGGGCGTAGTTGGAGTACGTGCCGTAGATGACGTACGGGTCCGCGGCCTGGGCCGGGGCCGGGGCGGCGGAGGCCCCGAGAGCGAGAGCCCCTCCGAGGGCAATGCCTGTGAGAGCACGACGAATACGCACAGCCTGGCTCCTCATCCGTGAACTGGACGCCCTGGGCAGACAAGTTCCGTCGCCTCGCAAGGCCGGACACCGTACGCCCCGGGACCACTGGCCGGCGCCGGCCGCCCCACGGCTGCTCGGTCGCCGTGAGAGAAGATGCTCCGTTCGCCGGACGAGCACAAGATCCGCCGCTTGTCCCGGACAGGGCCCGGGCTGTCCGACCTGGTCAGGTCCCTGTCCGGGTTTCTGTCCGGACACCGGATGGGCGGCGTGAACCACCCGAACCACCCCGTCGCTCAGAAGCGGGCCGAGTGGCCACGGATCAGGCGCCGGAGCGAGGACGATTACCGAAGATTGATCACGACTCGATACGTGCCCTGACTGGGGCCAGATGGAGCCGCCTCGCGGGGGCCGGCTGACGACGTCCTAGCCGCGCAGGGCGAGCAGCCCCGTACCCCGGCCCGGTCACGTCAGAGATGACAAGTATTCGGACCAGTTCCCACCGGCGAGCGTGGCCCAGAGCTCGGCCGTCCTGGGATGGCGGTGTTCCGATGAGGCTCCGGCTCGGAAACCGAACGTCAACTTGACCCGGCCCTGAAGAGCCGGGTCAAGTTGGCGCTCGGGCAGTTCTGGGTGGGCAGGGCCAGAAGCCGCCGGGCGGTCTCGCCGCGGGTGAGCAGGTGGCCCGGTCATCTCCCCCGGTCATCTCCGCAGTGGCGATCGGCGAGGGCCTGCGCAGAGGGATCGGAGGGCATCTGCACCGCGAGCACCGGGGTCTCCTCGCGGTCCGGGTGCGAGACCGGCCGGTGGGTGCGGCGGAACTTCTCCACGATCATCGACTTGCCGTTGTCGACGCCGCTCACCGGTGTCGTCAGGGGCGCTCCACGGCCTCGGGTGCGCGGTCGCCCGAACGTGGCTCCAGGCGTACGACGATGCCTTTGTACGTCGGCGTGTTGCTGGTGTCGGCCACGCTGTCCAGCGGCACCAGGACGTTGGCCTCCGGATAGTAGGCGGCGGCGCACCCGGCGGTCGTGGGATAGGAGACGAGCCGGAACTCCTCGGCACGGCGTTCGGTGCCGTCCGGCCAGACGCTGACCACGTCCACCTGGGAGCCGTCCTCGAATCCGAGGGCGCGCAGGTCGGCGGGGTGGACGAGCACGACGCGGCGTGAGCCGTGGATGCCCCGGTATCGGTCGTCGGTGGTGTAGGGCACCGTGTTCCACTGATCGTGGGAGCGCAGCGTCTGCAGCAGAAGATGCCCGCGGGGGGCGCGCAGCGACTCGAAGTCGTTGACGGTGAACAGCGCCTTGCCGCCGGGGGTGGGGAAGACACCTTCGTTCACCGGGTTCGGCAGGGTGAAGCCGCCCGGCTTGCGCACCTTGCTGTTGAAGTTCTCGAAGCCGGGGACGACCCGCGCGATGCGGTCCCGGACGGTGCCGTAGTCCGCCTCGAAGTCCTCCCAGGGCACGGGCACCTTGTCGGCCAGTGTCCGGCGGGCCAGCCTGCTGAGGATCGCGACCTCGCTGAGCAGGTGGCTGGACGCCGGCTCCAGGCGCCCGGACGAGGCGTGCACCTGGCTCATGGAGTCCTCGACGGTGATGAACTGCTCCTCGCCGTTCTGGCAGTCCCTTTCGCTGCGGCCGAGGGTCGGCAGGATCAGCGCGGTGTCGCCGCAGACGGTGTGGGAGCGGTTCAGCTTGGTGGAGATGTGCGCGGTGAGGCGGCAGCGGCGCAGCGCCTTCTCGGTCAGGTCGCTGTCGGGGGTGGCCCGTACGAAGTTGCCCGCGAGGCCGAGGAAGACCTTGACGCGGTCTTCGAGCATGGCCCGGATGGAGTTCACCGTGTCCAGGCCGTGATGGGCGGGCGGGGTGAAGGAGAACTCCCGTTCGAGGGCGTCCAGGAATTCCTGGGGCATCCGCTCCCAGATGCCCATGGTCCGGTCCCCCTGGACGTTGCTGTGTCCGCGCACGGGGCAGACGCCGGCTCCCGGCCTGCCGATGTTGCCCCGCAGGAGCTGGAAGTTCACCAGTTCACGGATGGTGGGCACGGCGTGCTTGTGCTGGGTGAGTCCCATCGCCCAGCAGACGATGATCCGCTCGCTGGCCAGGACCCGGTCCCGCAGTTCCTCGATCTGGCCACGGGCCAGGCCGGTGGCCGCCAGGACGTCCGGCCAGGAGACGGTGGTGCGGATGTGGTGGGCGAACTCCTCGAACCCACTGGTGTGGTGGTCGATGAACTCCCGGTCCAGCACCGTCCCCGGCGCGGCGTCCTCGGCCTCCAGCAGGAGCAGGTTCAGGGCTTGGAAGAGGGCGAGATCGCCGCCGAGCCGGATCTGGAGGAACTGGTCGGCGATGTTGGTGCCCCGGCCGACGACTCCGCGTGGTTTCTGCGGGTTCTTGAAACGCATGAGGCCCGCTTCGGGCAGCGGGTTGACGGCGACGATCTGTCCGCCCCCGCGTTTGGTCTCCTCCAGTGCGGAAAGCATGCGGGGGTGGTTGCTGCCCGGGTTCTGCCCCAGGGTGAGCACGAGGTCGGCGTGGTGGATGTCCAGCAGACTCACGTTGCCCTTGCCGGTGCCCAGCGTCTCGTGCAGGGCCGCGCCGCTCGACTCGTGGCACAGGTTGGAGCAGTCGGGCAGGTTGTTGGTCCCCAGGGCCCGGGCGAAGAGCTGGAGGACGAAGGCGGGCTCGTTGCCGGCCCGGCCTGAGGTGTAGAAGACCGCCTCGTCGGGTGAGTCCATGGCCCGCAGTTCGTCGGCGATCAGCCCCAGGGCGTCGTGCCAGCTGATCGGCTCGTAGTGATCCGCGCCCGGCCGCTTCACCATGGGCCGGGTGAGCCGCCCCTGCTGGTTCAGCCACCGGTCCGAGGCGCGCGCCAGTTCGGAGACCGGATGCCGCCGGAAGAACTCGGGGGTGACGCGTCGCGTGGTGGCGTCGTCGTTGGCGTGTTTGGCTCCGTTCTCGCAGTACTCGTTCGTGTGGCGTTGGCCCGGCGCGGGGTCCGGCCAGGCGCAGCCCGGGCAGTCGAAGCCCTGGGTCTGGTTGATGTCGAGCAGGTTCAGTGCCGTACGGCGGGGCGAGGTCTCGGCGAGGGAGTACCGCATCGCGTGGGCCACCGCCGGGACACCGGCCGCCCATGTCTTCGGCGGAGTGATCTTCGCCTGCTCGCCGCCCGGATCACCGTTCGATGACTCTCGCACCACGTCGGCCTCCCGCTCTGTTCCACTCGCCTCCTCCACTCTCCGCCGAGCGTGGAAGGTGGCGCATCATGGCTGTCTATGAAATATCACCTTATGGAATATGGCGTCACGGCTGTTTCTCAGCCGGTCGGCCAGTTCGGCACTCGCGGCGGCAGACGGTCGGAGTCCGGTTCCACATGGCCGCCACTGATCGTTCCCCGCCACTGCCCGCTCTCCCGGCCCTGGCCCTCGATGTACTCCTTGAAGCGCCGGAAATCCTCCCGCACCTGCCTGCGGACCAGCCCCAGGGCGTCCCCGGCCCGCTCGGCGGCACCGCGCGGAGTGAAATCGATACGGAAGGCGACGCGGCAACGGGTCTCCCCCAGCGCCCGGAAGCCCACCTCACCGGTCAGGCGGGGCGTCCCCACCGTGCGCCACACCACCCGGTCGTCGGGGCGTTGTTCGGTGATCTCCGCGTCGAACTCGCGGGTCACGCCGCCGAACCTGGTCACCCAGTGCGTCATGGAGGAGCGCGACCGGTCCACCCGGCGCACGCCGCGCATGAACCGGGGAAAGCACTCGAACTGGGTCCACTGGTTGTAGGCCATATGGACCGGGACGTCGATGTCGACAGCGCCTTCGATGACGCTCATGGGAGCCCCTCCTCTCCACCAGGGGTCAGGGGGCTGTGCACCCGCGCGACCGGGTTCCCTCCGCGAACGCTCTGAATCCGGGCGATGCCGCCGCCCCCGGAGCGGGCCCGGCGGCGCCACCGCGCCGCGACCGGACGATCCGCCCGCCGCCTGCCGACCACCGACCATCACCCGCCCGGTCCGGACGCAGGTGTGCCGCGGCTGCGGCTGCGCCGCGGCACAGCCGCAGCTCACCCGGCGGGGCGCCGCCTCATCACCCGCAGGGCCGGCTGCGCCTCGAACTGCGCGCCTTTGGGTCGTGCAGTCCGTCGCCGAACACCTCGCCCGGCTGCCGCGGGCGGTAGCGCACCGTCTGCGGGTGTACGTCCAGCCGCTCGGCGACCTCGCCGGCGTTGTGACCGCGCTGGAGCCGGCACAGCGGTGTTTCCGCGAGGCGTTCGCGCTGCGGTGACCGCACCTGGTCGAGTGGCCGGAGCCGATGGTGGGCGGTCGCGTCGATCAGCGCCTCGTCGCGGAAGAGCAGGAGTGCGGCCGGGTGGTCCACGCACCGCACGACCCCGGCCGGCCCCCGGGCCACCCGCTGTCCCGTACCGCGTTCGGACGCCCGGTGGGTGCGGTCCGGGCCGCCGGGCGATTGGCTGAGGTGGACCCGCCGGGCCCCGTGGACGACGTGAGCGCCCGGCGTACCCGAGGGAAGGGACAGCTGATGCCAGGGCCGATATCACGCCCACGCAGACGACTGGCCTGGGGCATCGCCCTGGCGCTGCCCTGCGTTCGCTCTCCCCCGCCACCACCGTGGCCCAGAGCGTGCGCGGAGGGGCCGCCGGGGCGTCGGCGCTCGAGTGGCAGCCGTGCCAGGATCCGGCGGAGCCGGACTTCGACTGCGCGACGTTCGAGGTCCCGCTCGACCACGACCGCCCCGCCGGCGAGACCATCGACCTCGCCGTGATCCGGCACAAGGCCACCGACCCGTCCGAACGCATCGGTTCCCTGTTCTTCAACCCCGGTGGACCAGGTGGTTCGGGCACCGCCTCCCTGCCGCTCTGGTACGAGCGGTTCTTCCCGGCCGAGCTCCGGAAGCGCTTCGACATCGTCAGCTGGGACCCCCGGGGCATCGGCCGCAGCACGGCGGTGCGCTGCTTCGCCGACGCCGGGGAGGCGGCGGCCTGGTGGGAACGGCAGCCGGCCGGGTTCCCGGTGGGGGCCGAGGAGCAGCAGGTCTGGAGCGCGGGGAGGCAGGAACTGGCCGAGGGGTGCGCGGAGCGCGTCCCGGAGCTGCTGCCGTACGTGTCCACGCCGGACACCGCCCGCGACCTGGACCGGTTGCGCGACGCGGTGGGGGACGAGCAGCTGAACTACTGGGGCGTCTCGTACGGCACGTTCCTCGGTGCCGTGTACGCCAATCTCTTCCCCGACAAGGTGGGCGGCCTGCTGCTGGACGGGAACGTGGACCCGGCCGGTTACGCGGGCGGCGCAATGAACACCGAGGCGCAGCAGACGACTCCGCTGCGGATGGGCTCGGACCTGGGCTCGGCCGACACCTTCGGGAAGTTCCTGGAACTGTGCGGCCTGGCGCCGGCGTCCGGCTGCGCCTTCACCGCCGGCGACCCCGAGGCCACCCGGACCAAACTGACCACCCTGCTGGAGCGGCTCCGGCAGCAGCCGGTCGGTGAGTGGACCTATGCGAGGACCGTGGAGTCCCTGTGGTCCTTCCTGTACTTCGTCCATCCGGGCTGGACCGACGCCGCCGAACTGCTGCAGGAGCTGTGGCAGGTGGAGGCTCCGCCCCTTCCCGAACTCCCGTCGCTCCTTCCCTACCCCGGGTTCGAGCAGCAGCCCGCGGTCGTCTGCTCCGAAAGCCCCAACCCCCGCGCCCTGGAACGCTACGCCGAACTCGACGCCTTCAGCGCGGCACGCGCCGGGGACCTCGGTCGCCGCTGGGTGTGGGACTACGAATGGTGCGCCCACTGGCCCGCCACCGCGGCCCACCGCTACACCGGGCCCTGGGACCGGCCCACCGCCCACCCCGTCCTGGTCGTCAACCCGACCTATGACCCGGCCACTTCCTACCAGGCCGCCGAAGTCATGACCCGCGCCCTGGCCGACGCCCGCCTGCTGACCCTCGACGGCTACGGCCACACGGCCCTGCTCAATCCCAGCACCTGCGTGAACGAGCACGCCGTGCGCTACTTCACCACCGGTGCCCTGCCGCCCGAGGGGGCGACCTGCACCCAGGACACCGCCCCCTTCACCCCGGCCGAGCCGGCCGGAGGCATCGCGGCAGGAGGCGGCGGACTCACCGGCGACCGGCACACGCGCTGACCGGCAGGCCCCGCCTCCCCGGTACGTGAGAGGCCGCACCCGGGGAACCGGCCGTCATCATGGGGAGCATGAGCCACGACCCGTTCGATGCCCTCCTTCGCCGTACGACGGTGGAGATCTCCCGTCGTACGGCAGCGGAGGGCGGGCCGCTTGCGGCACTGAGGCCGGTTCTCGAACTCATCGACAACGACGAGGCGGAAATGGCCCTGGACGAACTGGTGCATATGATCGGCTGGTTCCGTATCCGGCTGCTGCCCGCCGAACACGACCGGCTCGCCGTGGTCGCCGCCCACTGGAATGCCGTGGAGTCGTTGCCGGACCGGGCGCCGCCCCCTCGTCGCTCCCCTCAGCCCTCCCCGCGCCGCAACCGGAAGAGCGCGCCGGCCGCCCAAGAGCCCGAACACCCCGACGAGCGCGGCGGCAGCGCACCCTGACCGTGCCCCGCGGCGAGCGGCTTCCGACGAGGGGGCAGATCCGACGATCGGCCCACCCCCGCCCACGGGGAACGCGGCGCACGCCAGGCCCGCACAGACACGTACAGGTCTGCACCGGCACGCACCGGCCGGGAATCGCCCATGTATACGTTGCCAGAAGGGAGTTGTACGCTGCGACGGTGGAGGGGGACAGGCATTTCTTCGGGCCGTACGAGCTGGACACCGCCCGAATCCAGCTCCGCCGGGACGGGGAGCCGGTCCATGTCGAACCGCGTGCCCTGGACCTGTTGTGCCATCTCGTCCTGCACCGGGACCGGGTGGTGTCGAAGCATGAACTGCTGGACGAGGTGTGGAGTGACCGCTTCGTCGGCGAGGCAGCCCTCACCACGGCGCTCAGGACGGCGCGCCTGGCCGTCGGCGACACCGGCAGCGCGCAGAAGCTGATCCGCACGGCGCACCGGCGCGGTTATCAGTTCGTGGCGCCGGTGACGGTCGGCGGCACCTGCGGTACACGGGGTCGGGAGGGCGAACCGGCAACGGACGACGGCCTCGGCGGCCCGGCCCACGAGGTCATCCGGTTCTGCCGGTCCGGCAGAACCGGATGACCTCGTGGGCCGCCGCTGTCGCCGCGGTGCCGGGCACGGCGGACGGAGGGACGGACGCGACCGTGACGCGCGCGACGAACTGATAGCCGCGCCGTCGCACCGTGCGGATGGACTCCTGCCGCCTGCCGGTGTCACCGATCGCTTGACGGGCGGTGCGCAGGCAGGTGGCGAGTGCGGCCTCACTGACCGTGCGGCCACGCCCCATCAGGCCGAGAAGCTCCGGCGCGGGCACGACGCGGCCGCGGTGCTTCACGAGGTAACAGAGCAGATCCACGGCTTGAGGCTCGACATGGATCTGCTGTCCGTCATGGCTGAGCCGACCGCGACAGGTGTCCAACTCGTACCGTTCGAAGTGATACACCGCGTTGTCCACGACCCGACTGTACCGTCAGCGGCCGTCGCCATGAGAGCGAATGTCAGCTCAAAAACCTTCTGCAACAACGCAATTGACGCTTCATCAATTCCTACTCTACAAGCGGGAACGAGCAGGATGATGCTCCCTGGCGCGGGACCGTGAGCCCCGGGACACAGGGTGCCCGCGCCGATACCGCGGCGAGCGGTCAGCGTGCGGGCGGGCGGGTCACGGCGCGGATGAAGTTCTGCGTGAAGACCTCGACGGCCCCCTCGATCGACGGCAACTCGCACCCGCACAGGCATTCGGCAACCGGGGTGGTTCAAGGAGTCTCACGCATCCCTGCATGCTCACCACACACGGCCCTCGGGGCGAGCAGATCAATCAGGCAGTGCAGTCACCGGACGCCGGGTAAGGCGTTCGGCGAGTTGCCGGATGCCGGCGCGTTCGACAGGGGAGACGCTCAGACCCCGGCCGGCACGACGGACGGCGAAGCACTCGCTCCGCACGTTGCCCGGGTCGGCCGGCGGGCTGCTGGAGCGCGTGGCGGCGTCAGGTGTCCGGAGGCGGCCACCGTTGGATGGATCCAGTCCCCAATCTGAACACGAACTGCACACGGCCCCTCTACATACCGGCGCCGATGGTCTAGATTGACCGTGCTTCAGCTGTTCGAACACGAGACGACCGTTAATGATCTATAGGTCCGGCGCTACGGAAAGTCAGCAGTAAGCAGTCACGTCCCCGGCACCAGACGTGGGGATGAACAGTTCCAGGGGCCCGAGAGGGGCCCGGGTGCGGGGAGCACCCGGGGTCTCGACGGGTTCCCACGCACTTCGAAAGCCTGGCAGGGCAGGCAAGTCATCTGTCGCCAGGGCGAGTTGTTCGAGTACCTCTGAAACAGCCGAATTCGCCATGCACGGGGGCGGGGGCCTCCTACGGAGAGGAACAGCGCGGTGCGGGGGGGGCGGGGGCCTCCCGGGGGCGGGAGGAACAGTGTTGGGCGAATACGTCGAACCACTGGGGACCTGGGGGGGTTCTGTGCGGCAAGGGGGATTATTGAGCCCGTTTCCGTCGGCGCGCGGGCGTCTGGCGAACGGGACGATCGGCCGGCCCGCGATCGACTGGGAGCAGCGGTACCGCCGTACCGTGATCACCGGCGATACCGTGGCCACGGCCTTCGTGGTGGCGGCGATCGGCAACTTCTTCGGGGTGCGGGACGCGGCCGACTGGCACGAGAAGTGGGGAATTCTCGCCTTCGGCACCTGGCTGCTGGTGCTGGGGGCACTCGCGGTGAGCCGGTCGTGGGTTCCGGCCGTACTCGGCCAGGGCGCCGAGGAGTTCCGCCGGCTCGGACGCTCACTGTTCATGGCGATCGTTGTACTGGCGCTCGGCGGGATCGCCCTCACCTCGCGCAACATCAAACTCTGGATCTTCGTCGCGATCCCCGCGATCGCGGTCGTCACCATGACCGAGCGGTATCTGCTGCGCCTGTGGCTGCACAAACAGCGGAAAGAAGGACGGTGCCTGAGACCGGTGCTCGCCGCCGGGAGCCCGGCCACCGTGCGCGACCTGATCAACCGGACCCGCAAGTTCCCGCATCTCGGCTGGCGGGTGGACGCGGTGTGCACGACGTACGGTGCCGGGCCCGGCGGTGACCGATTGGACGGAGTGCCGGTCGTCGGCCGGCTGACGGACGTCGCGGGCCACGTCCACCACGACGGCTACCGGGTCGTCGCGGTCACCCCGGACCCGCACTGGTCACCGGACCGGCTGCAGCGGCTGGCCTGGAGCCTTGAGGGAAGCGACACCGAGATGGTCGTGGCCCCCGTGCTGATGGAGGTGGCCGGCCCGCGGCTGCACATCGACGCGGTGCTCGGGATCCCGCTGCTGCGGGTCAGCATGCCGGCCTTCACCGGGGGCCGCCGGGTGGTCAAGGGGGTCGTCGACCGGATGGGCGCGGCGGTCCTGCTGCTGGTGTTCGCGCCGCTGATGGTGTGCGTCGGGCTGCTCGTGCTGGTGGACAGCCGGGGCGGGGCCTTCTACCGCCAGCGCAGGGTCGGCAAGGACGGCCGTGAGTTCACCATTCTCAAGTTCCGCACCATGGTCGCCGGGGCGGACCGGGCACGGGACGCGCTGGCCGACCGCAACGAGGGCGCCGGCCTGCTGTTCAAGATCCGCCGGGATCCGCGGGTGACCCGGGTGGGAGCGGTGCTGCGCCGGTACTCGCTCGACGAACTCCCGCAGCTTTTCAACGTACTCACCGGATCGATGTCGCTCGTCGGTCCACGGCCTCCGTTACCGGAGGAGTCCGCGGCCTACGGCCCGGACATCCGGCGGCGGCTGCTGGTCAAGCCCGGACTCACCGGCCTGTGGCAGATCAGCGGACGCAGCGACCTGTCGTGGGAGGAGGCGGTCCGCCTCGACCTGCGGTACGTGGAGGACTGGTCGCTCGCCCTGGACACGGTGATCCTGTGGAAGACGCTGCGTGCGGTGCTCCACGGGCAGGGGGCCTACTGATGCGCGGCGGACTGCGGATCGACAGTCCCGCCGGCACGCGGACCGCAGGCCGCGAGGGCCTGCCTGGGGGGAGGAACAGGTCATGAGAGTCAGCGTTTTCGGGCTCGGCTACGTGGGCTGCGTGTCGGCCGCGTGCCTGGCCGCCATGGGGCACGAGGTCGTCGGGGTGGACGTGAACCAGGTGAAGGTCGACCTGGTCAACGACGGCAAGGCCCCGGTGGTCGAGGAACGGATCGGCGAGCTCGTCGCCGAGGCCGTGCGGACCGGGGCGTTACGCGCCACCGGCGACGTCCGCGAGGCGATCATGGACAGCGAGGTGTCGCTGGTCTGCGTGGGGACGCCGTCGGAGCCCAACGGCAGCCTGTGCACCACCTACTTGGAGCGGGTCACCGAGCAGATCGGCGCCGCGCTGGCCGAGCGGCGCGGGCGGCACACCGTCGTGTTCCGCAGCACCATGCTCCCCGGCACCTGCCTGAACCTGCTGGTGCCGATCCTGGAGAAGTACGTCGGTGGCACCGCCGGGGTGGACGTCGGGGTCGCGGTCAACCCGGAGTTCCTGCGCGAGGGCACGAGTGTGCGGGACTTCTTCGACCCGCCCAAGACCGTCATCGGCGAACTCGACCCGGCGAGCGGCGACACCGTGGCGGCGCTGTACGACGGTCTGCCCGGCGAGGTGTTCCGGGTGCCGATTCCGACGGCCGAGGCGATCAAGTACGCGGACAACGCGTTCCACGGCCTCAAGATCGGCTTCGCGAACGAACTGGGCGCGGTGTGCCAGGCGCTCGGGGTGGACTCGCACCAGGTGATGGACGTGTTCCTGGCCGACCGCAAACTGAACATCAGCCCCGCCTACCTGCGGCCCGGCTTCGCCTTCGGTGGCTCCTGCCTGCCCAAGGACCTGCGCAGCCTGGTCCACGCGGCGCAGCGGGCCGACGTCTCGGTGCCCATCCTCGCCCACGTGCTGCCCTCCAACTCCGACCATCTGCAGCGCGCGGTGGAGCTGGTGGAGCGCACCGGAAAGCGCCGGGTGGGAATGTTCGGGCTGTCCTTCAAACCCGGCACCGACGACCTCCGCGAGAGCCCGCTCGTCGAGCTGGCGGAGCGGCTCTTCGGCAAGGGGTACGACCTGAGGATCCACGACGCCAACGTGAGCCTGTCCCGACTGCTCGGCGCGAACCGCGAGTACATCGAGACCCGGCTGCCGCACCTCGCGCAGCTGCTCGCGGACTCCGTCGAGGAGGTGCTCGAGCACGCCGAGGTGTGCCTGGTCGGGACCAGGGACCCGGCCGTGCTGTCGGCGCTGCCCCATGGCGGCGGCCCGGTGATCGTCGACCTCGTCCACCTTCCCGACGCCGAAGCGCGCCGGGCCGAACCGGGGTACGTGGGCCTTGCCTGGTGACAGATCGTTCAGTGACGGGTCGTTCGGTGACGGATCGTTCGGTGACGCGTCGTTCGGTGACACAGCCGGCGGCGACCGGCCGCACCGGCGCGCGCTGATCCTCGTGGAGAACCTGTCGGTGCCGTTCGACCGGCGGGTGTGGCAGGAGTGCACGACGCTGCGCGACGCGGGCTGGGAGGTGCACGTCATCTGCCCGCAGGGGAGCAAGCGGGACACGGAGGCGGAGGCGGAGATCGACGGGGTGCGGATCCACCGCTACCCGTTGCGCGCGGCCACCGGAGGTCCGGCCGGCTACCTGCGGGAGTACGGATCGGCGCTGTGGCACACGGTCCGGCTGGCCCGGAAGGTCGGCCCGGTCGACGTGGTCCACGCCTGCAACCCGCCCGACCTGCTGTTCCTGCCGGCCCTGTGGATGAAGCGACGCGGAGCGCGCTTCGTCTTCGACCAGCACGACCTGGTGCCCGAGCTGTACCTCTCCCGGTTCGGCCGCGGCGAGGACCTGCTCTACCGCGCCGTGTGCGCGCTGGAACGGATGACCTACCGGGCCGCGGACGTCGTGCTCGCCACGAACGAGAGCTACCGGGACGTCGCGGTGCGCCGCGGCGGCCGGCTGCCGGAGGACGTCTTCGTGGTGCGCAGCGCACCCGACACCGGCCGGTTCCACCCCGTACCGCCCGAGCCGGAACTGAAGCGCGGCAAGCCCCATCTGCTGTGCTATCTCGGCGTCATGGGCCCGCAGGACGGCGTCGACTACGCCTTACGGGCCCTCGCGAAGCTGCGCGACGAGGTCGGACGGACCGACTGGCACGCGGTGTTCGTCGGCGCCGGCGACACCTTCGACGCGATGGTGGAGCTGTCGGGGCGGCTCGGGCTCTCGGAGCAGGTGCGGTTCACCGGGCGTATCCCGGACGCCGACCTGGTGCGCTACCTGTCCACCGCGGACGTGTGCCTCTCCCCCGACCCGCACAATCCGCTCAACGACGTGTCGACCATGAACAAGGTCCTGGAGTACATGGTGATGGGCCGGCCGGTCGTCTCGTTCGACCTCCGGGAGGCGCGCGTCTCCGCCGGTGACGCCGCCGTCTACGCGCCCGCCGATGACGAGGCCGAGTTCGCCCGGCTCATCGCGCTGCTGCTGGACGACCCGGAGCAGCGGGCCCGGATGGGCAAGATCGGCCAGGAGCGGATCAACGGGCCGCTCGCCTGGCGGAACTCGCAGGCGTCGCTGCTCGCCGCGTACGCCGCCGCCTGCCGTGACCGGCCTCCGGTGCCGGCGCGCGGCCCGTACCGGGCAGGGAAGAGGCCGCTCCGTTGAGCGATGACACGCTACGCCTGGCCACGATCGGGCGGATGATCCGCCGGCGCCGGCGACTGCTCACCGTTCTCGCGGTGGTGGGCGCGCTCGTCGGCTTCGGCACCTCCTTGGTGTTCCCGCCGCGCTACACGACATCGGCGTCGGTACTGCTGCCGGGGGCGTGGGAGGATCGCGAGCTGCTGACCCAGGTGGAGATCGCGACCAGTTCGGTGGTGGTCGACCGCGTGGCCGCCGAGCTCGGCTGGAACGGGGTCGGCGGCAGCGAGCTGCGGGACCGGGTGAGCGCCGAGGCCGCCGACGGGAACATCATCGAGATCTCGGGCACGGCCGACACCCCGGAGCGCGCACAGCGGCTCTCCGACCGGATGGTCGAGCAGTTCGTCACCTTCGCCGCGCGGATCGCGGGCGACACCACCGACCCCGAAGCCGCGGCGCGGCCCGAGGAGCTGCGGGAGATGGTGGTGCGCACCAGCCGCCGCATCACCGAACTGGCCGACGCGGCCGATCCGGGGCAGACCGTGGAGAGCGTGCAGACCCGCACCGAGCTCGCGAAGCTGCGCACCGCGCTGCAGGAGGCCGTCACCGAGCTGGAACAGGCCGACCCGGCCGCGGGCAGGGCCGGCATGGTCGTCATGGGACCGGCGGCCCGGCCGGACGGCGAGGCACCGCCGACGAGGCCGCAACTCGTCGTCGCCGGGGCGCTGTTGTTCTTCCTGCTCGCGGTCGTCGGCCATCTCGCCGCCGCCCGCGTGAGCCGCCGGCCGCGCACCGGACCGGAGATCGCCGCGGCGCTGGGCTCGGCGCTGCTGGGTACCGTCGACGTACCTGGTGAACCGTCCGCGCACCGGCCGGAGGACAGCGGCCCGCGGGCCCGGATCCGCCGGCTGCTGGGCGTCGACGTCCGGTGGGACGTGCCCACCCCGCGGACGTCCGGTGACGAGGCCGGCCGGCAGCTCCGCTACCGGCGGGTGTGCGCCCGTCTCCGGGACCGGCTGCCCGCACCCCGGCGGCTGCTGGTCGTCGTCCCGGACGGCGACCGGACCGCCCTCCGGGCCACCGAGCGGCTCGCCGCCGAGGCCGGGAGCGATCCGCGTCTACGAGTGGTGGGGGCTTCGGTGTCCCGGCCGATGGTGCCGGACCGCGACGACGAGGCCGGCGTCCTGGTCGTGCTCAGCGCGGGCATCTGGACCGCGGAGGAGCTCGCCGGCATCGCCGGGGCGTGTACGGACGCGGGGCACGAGGTGGTCGGCCTCGTCCTCGCCTGCCCGGTCCCGGCCCGTCCGGCGCGGTCCGCCGGCCGTCCCCGGGATGCCGCCGTGCCGGCGCTCGCGGTGGGCGGCAACACGACGGGAGGTTCGGCATGACGACGCCCGCGACATCGGAGTCTCCGGCTTCCGCCCCGCTGCTGGACCTTCAGGCACTGGTGGTGGCGGTGCGCAGGCGACGCCGCCTCTGGTGCTCCATGGCACTGCTGGGACTGCTCCTCGGCGCGGCGGTGGCGGTCCTGCTGCCGCCGCCACCGACCGCCGTGACCAAGGTGCTGGTCGCGCATCAGCAGGACCAGCCGAACGACCCCGGAACGCTGATCCGCACCGACGCCGCGCTGCTGCACACCACGCGGATCGCCGGTGCGGCCCTGCGGTCCCTGGAGTCCCCGGAGAAACCGGAGGACTTCATGGAGGACTACGAGGGCCTCGGCCTGACCAACAACCTGCTGCGGATCACGGTGACCGGTGACAGCGACGCGGAAGCGGTGGCCCGCGCCGAGGCGCTGGCCGACGCGTTCGTCGCGGACCATGTGCGGCGGATACGGGAAGCCGCCGACGCCGAGGCCAAGACCCTGCTCGAACAGCGTGACCGCATGCGGGAGGAACTCGCCGAGGTCAACGAGGCGATCGGAGACGGATCGTCGCCGCAGAGCGGTCCGCAGGATTCGGCGAGCATGGAGTCTCTCTTCGCCCGCCGGGCCGAACTCACCTCGCGGTTCACCGATTTCGGGCAGCGTGCCGCGGAGGCGCGCATCGGCACGCCCCAACTCGTCGCCGGCACGCAGATCGTGGACGCGCCGCGCGTGGTGCGGCACTCCCTGACCGGAACCGCCGCCACCGATGCCGCGATCGGGCTCGCCCTCGGACTCGCCCTCGGACTCGCGGTGGCCGCGGTCGCCTCGGTGGTGGCGGACCGCCCCGTACTGCGCCGGGACATCGCGGCGAACCTCGGCGCGTCGGTGATCGCGGAGCTGCCCCGCCGGCCGGCCCGGCTGTGGCGGCGCCGCCGGACACGGGCGGCACGGACACGGCTCACCACGTCCCTGGCCCGCACCGTACGCGGCTCCACGGAACCGGTGTCGCTGCTGGAACTGGGCTGTGCGCGCGGCGCGAGCGTGATCGCCCTGGACCTCGCCCGGGAACTGGCCGAGCAGGAGCCCGTGGTCGTCGTCGACGGTCTGCCCGGTCCGCAGCTCTCGGGCCGCCGCCCGAAGCCGGGAGACCCGCCCGTGGTCGGCGGCGAACAGACCCCGGCCGTCCCCGACGATCTGCCCGGTCCGCAACTCCGGGGCCGCCACCCGAAGCCCGGAGAGCCGGCCGTGGGCGGCGGAGAGCAGTCCGCGCCCGCGGTCGGCGGAGAGCAGTCCGCGGTCGCGGTCGGCGGCGAGCATGCCGCGGCCGTGGCGCCCGGCGAGCGCCGGCTCGGCGTCGGCTCGGTGGCGCCCGGCACGGCGTGGACCGACCTGCGCTGCCTCGGCACCCGGACCGTGCTCGTCGTGCGTGCCGGACACGGCAGCGCCGCATGGCTGCACACCGTGGCGCGGCAGCTCGCGGAGCAGCGCATCACGGTGATCGGTGTGGTGCTGATCGACCCCGATCCCCGTGACCGGACCGACGGCACGCTGTGGGACGGGCCGCACACCGCGCCGCGCGGCCACAGCGAGCCGTCGGCCCGGCGGAACGGGGCCGGCCCCCGGCCGGCGGAACAACTGCCGATGCCGGCGGCACGGGTCCCGGACAGCGACCAGGAGGCGCGGTAACACATGTGTGGCATCGCAGGCACGTACCGATGGCACGACGGGAAGGCCGTCACCGACCGGCTCACCGACACCCTCGCCCACCGCGGTCCGGACGGGGCGGGCCGGTACAGCCATTCCGTCGGTGACGGCGAAGTGCACCTCGGGCACCGCCGGCTGGCCGTCATCGACCTGTCCGGGACCGGCGCCCAGCCGATGGTCTCGGGCGGCCTCGCCCTGACCTACAACGGCGAGCTGTACAACGCGCCCGAACTGCGCGCCGAGCTGGCGGCCGCCGGGGTGCGCTTCCGCGGTACCTCCGACACCGAGGTGGTGCTGGAGGCCTGGCGGCGCTGGGGCACGGACTGCCTGCCCCGGCTGCGCGGCATGTTCGCGTTCGGGATCTTCGACGAGCGGACCGGTGACCTGGTGCTCGCCCGGGACCAGCTCGGCGTCAAGCCGCTGTTCCTGCTCCGGCGCGGCGAGGGTCTGGTGTTCGCCTCCGAGCTCAAGGCGCTCGCCGCCGTGACCGGCGGGTCGCTGGAGGTGGACCACGCGGCGATGGTGGCCTCGCTGCTGTACTACTGGGTGCCGGACTCACGGTGCGCGTTCCGCGAGGCGGAGAAGCTGCCGCCGGGGAGCTGGCTGAGGTGCCGGCCCGACGGCCGGGTGGAGCGCGGCCGGTACTGGCACCTGAAGGACGTCGCCGCCGAGGGCAGGGAGCGGGCCCTGGCCGGTGAGCGGCCGGACATCGCCGCCGTCGTCGAGGAGTCGACCCGGCGCCACCTGCTCTCCGACGTACCCGTGGCGACCTTCCTCTCCGGCGGCCTCGACTCCAGCTACCTGACCGCGCTGGCGGCCCGCGACCGGCCCGGGATCTCCGCTTACACGATCGGGTTCCGCGCCGAGGACGCCAGGTTCGAGGCGATGCCGGACGACCTGCGCTACGCCCGGCAGGTGGCCGAGCGGTTCGGTGTCGACCTGCACGAGATCGAGATCGCTCCGGACGTGCTCGACCTGCTGCCGCGGATGACGTACCACCTGGACGAGCCGATCGGCGACCCCGCCGCGATCAACACGTTCCTGATCTGCTCGGCCGCCCGGGAGGCCGGGGTCAAGGTGATGCTCTCGGGAATGGGCGCCGACGAGCTGTTCGCCGGGTACCGCAAGCACCTGGCCAACACGCTCGCGCTGCGCTACCAGCGCGTCCCGCGGCCCCTGCGGCGCGGGGTGTCCGGCGCCGTGGACCGGCTGCCGGTCGCCACGGCCCGCCGGGGGTACCGGTCGGTGCGCTTCGCGAAGCGGTTCCTCTCCTTCGCCGATCTGCCGGAGGAGACCGCGTTCCGGCGCAGCTACACCATGTACGACCGCGAGGAGCTGCTCGCCCTGGTCGACCCGGACCTGGCGGGGACGGTCGAGGACGTGCTGACCGAGCACGCGGACGTCTACGAGGACAACGGCCTCGACGACTTCGTCAACCGCATGTGCCTGGCCGATGCCCGGATGTTCCTGCCGGGCCTGAACCTCGCGTACACGGACCGCTCCAGCATGGCCGCGTCGACCGAGGTACGGGTGCCGTACGTCGACGTCGAGGTGGTCAAGGCGGCGTTCGCCGTGCCCGGCGAACGCAAGATCGTCGGACGGCAGGGCAAGGCCGTCCTCAAGGAGGCGGCCGCCTCGGTCCTGCCCCGGGAGATCGTCTACCGGCCCAAGGGCCTGTTCAGCGCCCCGCTGCGGGCCTGGATGAGCCGGGATCTGGCCCCGCTGGTGCGCGAGGTGGTCAACGACGGCGAGCTCGTCCGTTCCGGGTTCCTGCGCCGCGACGCGCTTCAGCGGCTCGTCGCCGAGGACGCCGCCGGGCAGCAGGACTTCTCCAAGCATCTGTGGCATGTGCTGACCCTCGAGTACTGGTACCGCGGCGCGACCTCCGGGTCCGGACAGAAATCGTCGACGGCGTAGAGACAAAGGCGTAGAGACAAGAGGACGAGGACTTCGGGTGAAACAGGTCGTACAGAACTACAAGAGCGGCGAACTGGCCCTGCTCGACGTGCCGGTGCCGGGGTGCAAGCCGGGCGGTGTGCTGGTCCGCACCGCCTACTCGCTGATCTCCACCGGGACCGAGCTCATGAAGGTGTCCGAGGCCGGCATGTCGATGCTGGGCAAGGCCCGCTCCCGGCCGGACCAGGTGGCGAAGGTCGTGCAGAGCGTGGCCGTCAACGGGGTGCCCGCCACCTACCGCAAGGTGATGGGCAAGCTGGACTCCTACACGCCGCTGGGCTATTCGCTGTGCGGGGTGGTCGAGCAGGTCGGCGCCGGGATCGACGATGTGAAGGTCGGCGACCTGGTGGCCTGCGCCGGCAACGAGCACGCGTTGCACGCCGAGCTGAACTGGGTGCCGAAGAACCTCTACGCCCCGGTGCCGGACGGTCTCGCGCCTCGGCACGCGGCCTTCGGCACCGTCGGGTCGATCGCGCTGCAGGGCGTCCGCCAGGGCGAGCCGCAGCTCGGCGACGTGGCGCTGGTCATCGGCCTCGGGCTGATCGGGCAGCTGGTGGTGCAGCTGCTGGCCGCTTCGGGGGTCCGGGTCGTCGGGGTCGACCCCGACCCGGTGCGCTGCGAGCTCGCCGAGCGGCTGGGCGCGGCGGCCTGCGGCGATCCCGCCTCCTCGGCCGTGGAGCAGGCCGTCGCCGAACTCACCGGCGGTCACGGCGTGGACCAGGTGTACCTGGCCGCCGGTGGCGACAGCAACCAGCCCGTCGAGCTGGCCGCCCGGCTGTGCCGGGACCGCGGCCGGGTGATCGACATCGGCAAGTGCCGCCTGGACCTGCCGTGGAACGCGTACTACGAGAAGGAGCTCGACGTCCGGTTCTCCCGGTCGTACGGCCCCGGGCGCTACGACCCGGAGTACGAACTGGAGGGCCGGGACTACCCGATCGGTTACGTGCGCTGGACCGAGCGCCGCAACCTGGCGTGCTTCCTGGATCTCGCCGCCCGCGGCCGCGTCGACGTGGAACCCCTGGTCTCCCACACGGCCGACTTCGACGACGCCGTCGAGACGTACCGGAGTCTGAAGGACGGCGGCCTGAAGGCCGTGGCCGTGCTGTTCCGGTACCCCGAGCAGGAGGTCGAGGCGGAGGCGCCCTCGGTGGCCGTGCCCGCGGTGCGGCGCGGCGGAAAGGCGTCCGCCCCGGTCCGGGCCGCGAAGACGCCGGTACGCCTCGCGTTCGTCGGGGCGGGGAACTACGCGACGTCGATGCTGCTGCCGCACCTGGCGCGGCGCGACGGCGTCGAGTTGTCCACGGTCGTCACCACGACGGCGCTGTCCGCGGCCAACGCGCGGCGGAAGTTCGGCTTCGCCGGGGCGACCACCGATCTCGACGCCGTGCTCGGCGACAAGTCCGTCGACGCGGTGTTCGTGGTCACCCGCCACAGCTCGCACGCCGAACTGACCCGGAAGGCGCTGCTGGCCGGCAAGGCGGTGTTCGTGGAGAAACCGCTGGCGCTCACCGAGGACGAGCTGGCCGGCGTGCTCGCGGCGGTGGAGGAGTCCGGCAACGACCGGCTGCAGGTGGGCTTCAACCGCCGGTTCGCGCCGCTGCTGCGGGAGGCCGGGAAGCGGTTCGGCCCCCGGACCGGGCCGGGACACGTCCGCTACCTGGTCAACGCGGGCCGCCTGGACCACGGCAGCTGGTACCTCCGACAAGGCACGGAAGGCTCGCGGTTCGCGGGCGAGGGCGGGCACTTCATCGACACGGCGAGCTGGCTGCTCGGGGCCGACCCGGTCTCGGTGTACGCGCTCTCCACGCCCGGCGGCGAGGACCTGCAGGTCGTGCTGCGCTACGAGGACGGGTCCACCGCCACCATCGGTTACGTCACCACCGGCCCGGCAGGCTTCCCCAAGGAGACCCTGGACCTGGTCGCGGACGGCCGCGCGCTGCGCCTCGACGACTTCGTCCGTGCCTCTGTCTACGACGGCCGCAAGCGGTGGGGCAGTTCGCGGCTGCCCAAGGCCCGGGACAAGGGCCAGGCCGCCGAGCTGGCCGCGTTCGTCAAGGCGGTGCGGACCGGCGGGCCGATGCCGGTGCCGCTGGAGTCGCTGGTGGCCACCACGGCGGCCACCCTCGCGGTGCGGGCGGGCCTGGCCGGCGGTGCGCCGGTGACGCTGGCGAGGGCGCGATGACTGTGAGCTCGGGGAGTCCGGGCTGGTACCTGCGGCGGCTGTCCCGGATGGGGCCGCGGGAGATCGGCGGCCGGGTGGGCGACGCGGTGCGCAGGCGGCGGTGGCGGTCGGCGCCGCCGCCGGACTGCCCGGCCGTGACCGGCGCCCGGTTCACCTCCGTCCTGCCCGCGGGAACGATCGCCGCGGTGCCGCCGGACGCCGTGAAGCGTCTCGTCGCCGAGGCGGACCGGCTGATGGCCGGGCACGCCGTGTTCTTCGGGGTGGAGCGCGACGACCTGGCCGACCCGGACTGGTGGTACGACCCGAAGACCGGGCGCCGGGCTCCCTCGGGCTACGCCTTCGACGTGCCGTACCGGGACGAGGGCGCGGTCGGGGACATCAAGCAGATCTGGGAGCCGTCCCGGCACCAGTACCTCACCGTGCTCGCCGCCGCCTACGCGGTCACCGGGGACGAGCGGTACGCCGAGCGCGTGGCCGAGCACCTGCGGTCGTGGTGGGCGGCCAACGCGCCGCTGCGCGGGGTGCACTGGACCAGCGGCATCGAGCTGGGGATCCGGCTGCTGTCCTGGGTGTGGATCCGCCGGCTGCTCGACGGCTGGCCGGGCGCGGCCGCTCTGTTCGAGGGCAACCCGGTGGCGCGCAGCCAGATCTGGCATCACCAGCGCTGGCTGGCCGCCTTCCCCAGCCGGGGGTCCTCGGCGAACAACCACGTCATCGCCGAGGCCGCCGGGCAGTTGGCCGCGGCCTGCGCGTTCGGGTGGTTCCCCTCCTCGGCGCGCCTGCGGGCCGACGCGCTGCGGTCGCTGGAGCGGCGGCTGCGGAGCAACACCTTCGACTCCGGCCTCAACCGCGAGCTGGCCACCGAGTACCACGGACTGGTGCTGGAGCTCGGCCTGGCCGCGGTGGCCGAGGCGGACACCGCGGGTGTGCCGGTCCCCGCGTCGGTCCGGCTGGTGCTGCTGCGGATGACCGACGCGCTCGCGGCCGTCGTGGACGACCGGCTGCGGCCGCCGCGCCAGGGGGACGCGGACGACGGGCACGGTCTGGTCGTGGACGGCGCGGGCACCGACCGCTGGGCCTCGCTGCTGGCCACCGGGGACGCCGTGTTCGGCCGGCTCGACTGGTGGCCGGAGGTGGCCGGCACCGATGTGCGCACCCCGCTGCTGGCCGCGCTCATCCGGCCCGGGGCCGATCCGAAGTCTCCCGCCCGCGCCCCGGCCCCCGGCACACGCCCTGGCCGCACGGCGCCCCTGAGCGGGTGGCTCCGCGCCGCGCCAGGCGCACGCCCCGGCCGCACGGCACCGCTGGACAAGTGGCTCCGCCCGGCCCTCGGCACGCACCCTCGCCGCACGGCGCCCCTGAGCAGGTGGCTCCGCGCCGCGCCAGGCACACGCCCTGGCCGCACGGCACCCCTGAGCGGGTGGCTCCGCGCCGCGCCAGGCGCACGCCCTCGCCGCACGGCGCCCCTGAGCAGGTGGCTCCGCGCCGCGCCAGGCACACGCCCTGGCCGCACGGCACCCCTGAGCGGGTGGCTCCGCGCCGCGCCAGGCGCACGCCCTCGCCGCACGGCACCGCTGGACAAGTGGCTCCGCCGCGTGGCCGGCGCCACCGCCCGCCGAGGGCAGGCACCGGACGTCGCGGCGCCGGCCCTTCGAGCGGACGGCGGGAAACTCCCGGCAGGCCCCGCCCCGGCCGTGTCCCGCCCGGCGAGCCGGCCGGACCGTTTCGCCGACGCGGGGCTCACCATCCTGCGCGGCCCGGAGGGCATCTGGTGCCGCTGCGACGGTGGTCCGCACGGATTCCTGTCCATCGCCGCGCACGCCCACGCGGACGCGCTGTCCGTGGAGGTCCGGCACGACGGGGTCGACGTGCTCGCCGATCCGGGGACGTACTGCTACCACGGGCAGCCCGAGTGGCGGCGGTACTTCCGGTCGACCCTCGGCCACAACACTGTCCAGGTGGACGGCGGTGACCAGTCCGTCTCCGGCGGCCCGTTCCTGTGGACCCGGCAGGCCCGCAGCCGCGTCCTGGCCGTGGACACCTCCGGCGAGGGGGTGGCCCGCTGGTGCGCCGAGCACGACGGCTACCGGCCGTCCGTGCACCGCCGCCGGGTGGAACTGACGTCCGCCAGACGGGAGTTGAAGGTGATCGACGAGGTGCGCGGCCCGCGCCGGGCCATGCGCCTGGTGTTCCACCTCGGCCCGGCGATCACCGCGGACCTGGTGGGGGACCGGGCGGCACTCACCTGGGCCCGGGACGGCGAGGACCGCTCCGCGGAGCTCGACCTGCCCGGGGAGCTGTCCTGGCGGGCGCATCGCGGCGAGAGCGACCCGCCGCTGGGCTGGTACTCCCCCGGCTTCGGCCGCAAGGAACCCGCCACGACGCTGGTCGGCACCGGCTTCACCGACGGCGCGGAGGAGTTCACCACCGTGCTCGGGTTCAAGGGTTGAGGGGAGGAGGGTACGTGGGAAGCACGTGGCGGCGCCGGGCGTTACCGGCGGCACCGCTGGCGCTGGTCCTGCTGGCGGCGACCGGCTGCGAGGGCACGCCGGACGCGCGGCCGGAGCCGACCGCATCGCCGTCCGCGTCCGTGGCCCGGGTGTGCGCCGAGCCCGAGGCCGGGCCGGCGAAGGCGCCGGCGGGTGCGGTGACGGTCGACCCCGCGGTGACCGGTGACCTGGCCGCGAAGACCAAGAGCAGTCCCCCGAAGACCACGTTCTGGCTCCGGCCGGGCACGCACACACTCGAACCGGACCGCTACGCCCAGGTCGTCCCCAAGGAGGGCAACCACTACCTCGGCGCGCCGGGCGCGGTGCTCGACGGCCGGAAGACCAACCAGTACGCGTTCGGCGGCACCGCCCGCGACGTCACCGTCCGCCATCTGACCGTGCAGGGTTTCGTCGCGCCGCACGACGAGGGCGTGGTCAACCACGACTCGGCCGACGGGTGGGTGATCGAGCACGCGACGGTCCAGAACAACTCCGGCGCCGGGCTGATGGCCGGTGCCCGCCAGCAGGTCCGCGCCAACTGCCTGCGCGACAACGGCCAGTACGGCATGAACGCGTACAAGGCCGGCGGCCGTATCACCGGCCTTGTGGTCGAGGGCAACGAGATCACGGGCAACAACACCGGCGACTGGGAGCGGCGGCGGCCGGGCTGCGGCTGCACCGGAGGCATCAAGTTCTGGGCCGTCGACGGCGCCGACGTACGCGGCAACTGGGTGCACGACAACCGCGGGACCGGGTTGTGGGCGGACACCAACAACAACGACTTCCGCGTCGAGGGCAACCTGCTGGAGGCCAACGACGGTGCCGCGCTGATCTACGAGACCAGCTACAACGCGGTCATCCGCGAGAACACGATCCGGCGGAACAACTGGGTCGAGGGCCGCAGGTACGCCGACCGCGGCGACACCTTCCCGTTCGCGACCGTCTACCTGTCCGAGTCCGGCGGCGAACCACGGGTCCGGGCCCGCACGGACAGGATCGAGATCAACGGGAACGTGCTGGAGAACAACTGGTCCGGGATCACCCTGTGGGAGAACGCCGACCGGTTCTGCAACAGTCCGGCCAACACCTCGTCCGGTGACTGCACGTTGCTGGTGGAGGACACCGGCCGCTGCGCGCGGCCGGCGATCGCCACCGCACCGCTCTACGCCGACTGCCGGTGGAAGACCCAGCGGGTGGACATCCACGACAACCGCTTCGTGCTGGACAAGTCCGTCGTCGACTGCACGGTGAAGTGCGACCGCATGGCGATGCTGGCCAACTACGGCACCTACCCGGACTGGTCGCCGTACCAGGGCGAGCGGGTGGCCGAGGCGATCACCCTCGGGCAGCACAACCGCTGGCACGACAACGTCTACGTCGGACCATGGAAGTTCGTCGCCCACGACCCGAGCCGGGTGCTCGACCCCGGGCAGTGGCAGGGGGCGCCGTACCGGCAGGACGCGGGCAGCACCTTCCGCACACGGGACGGTGGTTGAGATGGACCGCACGGACCGCACGGACCGCACGCCGAAGATCGTCGGGACGGCCTGGGGGCTGCTGGTCCTCAACACGCTCGGCTCCACCGGGGCGAAGACCATCGTCCCGCTGCCCCGCTCCCTCATCCAGACGGTCACCATGGGCGCGCTGGTCGCCGCGTTCGCGCTGGCGCTCGCGGTCAATCCCCGGCTGCGCATCCGGCCGAGCGCCTTCCTGTTCCTCCTCACCCTGCTGCTGGTGCCGAGCGTGCTCTCCAGCGCGAGCCTGGAGTCCGGGTTCGGCGCGCTGTTCCGCTGCGCCCGGCTGGCTCTCTTCGTCGGCACGCTGTGGCTGCTCAGCCGCTGGTGGGACGGCGGCCCGACGTTCGTCCGGCACCACATCCGGATGTACTTCCTGGTGCTCTGCTCGGTGGCCGCCGGCCTGGTCGTCTCGCCGGGCGCCGCCCTGCCCGAGCTCTACGGGGGGCGGCTGGTCGGCGCGTTGTGGCCGCTCACCCCGCCGCAGATCGGACAGTACGCCGCGGTGATCACCGGGCTCGCCGTGCTGCTCGTCCTGGGCCGCCGCACCGACCGGCGCGGCGCGGCGCTGGTCGTCGTGCCGGCCCTGGTCCTGCTGGCGCTGACCCATACCCGTACGGCCACGCTCGGCCTGATCGCCGGGCTGACGGTGGCGATCGGCTCGCTCGTCCTGACCAGTGCCGCCGCCCGCCGGTTCTTCACCTGGGCGGTGCTGTGCGCCGCCGTGGCCGCGGTGGGGTTCGGCTCCGCGCTGCAGGCGTGGTTCCTGCGCGGACAGAGCCAGGAGAACTTCGCCAGTCTCACCGGCCGGGCCAAGGTCTGGGACGCCCTGCTGGCAGCGCCCCGGACGACCTCGGAGCACCTGTTCGGCGCGGGCCTGGGCGACAAGTCGTTCGGCGGTCTGCCGATCGACAACAGCTGGCTGGCCGTCTACCACGAGCAGGGGACGACCGGCGTCGCCCTGGTGGCGGCGATGATCATCGTGCTGGGCGGTGTCGCGTTGCTGCGGCCGCCGTCGCTGTCGAGGGCCTGCGCGCTCTTCCTGATCAGCTATTGCGCGATCGCGTCGTACACCGAGGCCGGGCTGGGCGACGCCTCGCCGTATCTGCTGCATCTGGCCGTGGCCGCCTCACTGCTGGCGGCACCCGCTGCCGCCACCGCCCTCCCGACGCCTGCCGCCGCCACCGCCCTCCCGGCGCCCGGCGTCCCACGACGGCGCGTCCCGCGATGGGCCCGGACATCGGAGGTGACCTGAGCATGCGTGTCCTCGTGGTGCACAACCGCTACCGCTCGGAGCAGCCGAGCGGCGAGAACATGGTCGTCGACCGGGAGGTGGCGCTGCTGCGCGGGGCCGGCCACCGGGTCGGGGTGTTCGAGCGGCGCAGCGACGACATCACCGGCCGGTCCCTGCTCGGCAAGGCCGCGCTGCCGCTGCTGGTGCCGTGGAACCCGGCGGTCCGCAGGGAGCTCGCCGCCCGGCTGCGCGGCGAGCGGCCGGACGTGGTGCACGTCCACAACGTCTTCCCGCTGCTGTCGCCTGCGGTGCTGGCCGCCTGCGCCGACGCCGGGGTGCCCGCCGTCGCCACGCTGCACAACTACACGCAGGTCTGCCCGCCCGGCACGCTGCAGCGGGACGGCCGGCCGTGCACCGAGTGCGTCGGGGGCACGCCGCTGCCCGCCGTCCGGCACGGCTGCTACCGGGACTCCCGGCCGGCGACGGTGCCGCTCGCGGTCAGCCTGTCGGTCAACCGGCGGCGGTGGTGGTCCGGCGTGGAGCGGTTCTTCTGCATCTCCGCGGCACAGCGCGACGTCCTGGTGGGGGCCGGCATGCCGGCCGGACGGCTGGCGGTGAAGCACAACTTCGTGCCCGACCCCGAGGTCCGCCGGACGGGCGACGGCGAGCATCTGCTCTATCTCGGCCGGCTCGCGGAGGCCAAGGGGGTACGGCTGCTGATGGCCGCGTGGGACGAGATCGCCGCCGGCGGCGGTGTGGGCGTGCCGCTCGTGGTCGCCGGCGCGGGGCCACTGGAGCGGGAGGTGGCCGCCTGGGCGGCGGGCCGGGACGACGTGCGGTACGTCGGCCTGTACGACCCGGCTCAGTGCCGGCAGGCCGTGGCGCGGTCGGTCGCCGTGGTGGCTCCCTCCACGTGGCTGGAGGCGTTCGGCCTGGTGGTCGTGGAGGCGATGGCGGCGGGGGTCCCGGCCGTCGCCGCCGGTCACGGCGCCTTCACCGAACTCGTCGAGGACGGCAGGACCGGGCTGCTGCACCGGCCGAACGACGCCGCCTCGCTCGCCTCCCGCCTGCGCCGGATCACGGTCGAGCGGGCACACAACCGGGAGATGGGCCGGGCGGCCCGGCACCGTTACGAACAGGGTTTCAGCCCGGCCGTCGGGCTGGAGCGCCTGGTGGAGGGGTACCGCACCGCGATCGCGGGTCGGTCCGGCGGCGGGGACCGCCCGCCGCCGGCAGGGGACGGAAACACTGGCTCGCGGCGGGGGCACCCGCCCGAGCGGGATGGGGGCAGTACATGACACGATGCCGACTCTGCGGCTCGGCGGCGCTCACGAGCGTCGTCGATCTCGGAGCGACCCCGCCGTGCGAGAGTTTTCTCGCCGCGGACCAACTGGACCGACCGGAACCGGCGTACCCGCTGCATCTGCGGGTGTGCACCGACTGCTGGCTCGCGCAGATCCCTCCGCTGATCACGCCGGAGGAGACGTTCACGCAGTACGCGTACTTCTCCTCCTACTCGACGTCCTGGGTGGAGCACGCGCGCACGTTCGTCGCCGACGCCGCGGCGCGGCTGGACCTCGGCACCGACTCCTTCGTGGTCGAGGTCGCGAGCAACGACGGGTACCTGCTGAGGCATGTGGTGGACCGCGGGATCCGCTGCCTCGGCATCGAGCCCTCGGTGAACGTCGGCGCCACGGCGCGGGACGCGGGGGTACCCACGCACACGGCCTTCCTCGACCCGGACACGGGCTCGGCCGTCCGCGCCGAACACGGCCCGGCGGACCTGGTCGTGGCCAACAACGTGTACGCGCACATCCCCGACGTGGTCGGCTTCACCCGGGGGCTGCGCGCCCTGGTCGCCGACGACGGCTGGGTCTCCGTCGAGGTGCAGCACCTGCTGACCCTGATCGAGGAGAACCAGTACGACACGATCTACCACGAGCACTTCCAGTACTACACGGTCGCGTCCGCGATCCGGGCGCTGGCGAGCGGCGGACTCACGCTGGTGGACGTCGAGTCGCTGCCCACGCACGGCGGCTCCGTCCGGCTGTGGGCCCGGCCCACCGAGGTGGCCGGCGAGCCGTCCCGGCAGGTGGCCGATGTACTGGACCGGGAGAAGGCCGCCGGGCTCCAGGAGCTGTCCGGATACACCGAGTTCTCCGCCCGGGTGGCCAAGGTACGCCGGGACCTGCTGCGGTTCCTCATCGAGGCGGCCGAGCGCGGCGAGACGGTCGTCGGCTACGGAGCACCGGGCAAGGGCAACACCCTGCTCAACCACTGCGGCATCCGGCCCGACCTGCTCCCGTACACGGTCGACCGCAACCCCTACAAGCACGGCCGGTTCACCCCGGGCACCCGCATCCCGATCCTGCCGCCCGAGCAGATCGACGCCGACCGGCCGGACTACGTCCTCGTCCTCCCGTGGAACCTGCGGGCCGAGCTGACCGAGCAGCTGTCCTTCGTGCACGACTGGGGCGGCCGGCTGGTCTTCCCCATACCGGAACTGAGCATTGTCGAGGTCGAGCGAGTCGAGGTCGAGCGATGAAGGTCGTACTGTTCTGCGGCGGCTACGGGCTGCGGATGCGCAACGGCACCTCCGACGACGTGCCCAAGCCGATGGCGATGGTCGGCCCGCGGCCGCTGATCTGGCACGTCATGCGCTACTACGCGTACTACGGGCACACGGAGTTCATCCTGTGCCTCGGGTACGGGGCACACCACATCAAGGACTTCTTCCTCAACTACGAGGAGACCACGTCCAACGACTTCGTCCTGCGGGGCGGGCGGACCGAGCTGCTGACCACCGACATCGCGGACTGGACGATCACCTTCGCGCAGACCGGCATCGAGTCACCGATCGGGGAGCGGCTGCGCCGGGTGCGGCACCACCTGGACGGGGACGAGATGTTCCTCGCCAACTACGCCGACGTGCTCACCGACGCCCCGCTGCCGGAGATGATCGACCGGTTCGCCCGGCGCGACGCCGGTGCGTCGATGATGGTGGTGCCGCCGCAGTCGTCGTTCCACTGCGTGGACCTGGGCGAGGACGGCCTGGTGGGGGGCATCACCCCGGTGAGTGAACTGCCGCTGTGGGAGAACGGCGGCTACTTCGTGCTCCGCCAGGAGGTCTTCGACCACATCCCGGAGGGCGGGGACCTGGTCGCCGACGGGTGTGCCCGACTGGCCAAGCGGGGGCGGCTGGCGGCGCACCGGCACCGCGGTTTCTGGAAGCCGACCGACACCGTGAAGGAGCGGGCCGCGCTCGACGACGCCTACGCCCGGGGCGACCGCCCGTGGGCGGTGTGGGAGCGGGACGGTGCGGGAGCGGGCGCCGGGGTGAGGGCGTGATCCGGCTCGGCGCCGGGCGCCTGGAGCGGCTCGTCGCGGTGGGCGCGCACTGCGACGACATCGCCATCGGCGCCGGCGGCACGCTGCTGACGCTGTGCCTCGCGCGGCCGGGCGTCCGCGTCGACGCGCTGGTGCTCTCCGGCGGTGGCGGCGAGCGGGAGCAGGAGGAGCGGGCCGCGCTCGCCGCCTTCTGCCCGGGTGCCGACCTGCGGCTGACCGTGCTCAAGCTGCCGGACGGCCGGATGCCGGCGCACTGGGAGGAGGCCAAGGCCGCGGTCGAGGAACTACGGACGCGGACCGAGCCGGATCTCGTCCTGGCCCCGCGCACCGAGGACGCGCACCAGGACCACCGCGGCCTGGCGAAGCTGATGACCACCGCGTTCCGCGACCACCTCGTGCTCGGCTACGAGATCGTCAAATGGGACGGTGATCTCGGCCGTCCGGTGGCGTACCAGCCGCTGTCGCCGGACACCGCCGAACGGAAGGTGCGGCTGCTGCAGGAGCACTACCCCTCGCAGCGGCACCGGCCCTGGTACGACCGGGAGGCCTTCCTCGGGCTGGCCCGGATCCGCGGCATCGAATGCCACGCGCGCTACGCCGAGGCGTTCGCCGTCACCAAACTCACTCTCGACCTGGGGGATTGAACCTTGCGCGTACTGCTGACCGGACATCAGGGCTACCTGGGCACCGTGATGGCCCCGGTCCTCGCCGCCGCCGGACACGAGGTCGTCGGCCTGGACGCCGGCCTGTTCGCCGACTGCGTGCTGGGGCCGGCGCCCGCGGACCCTCCGGGGCACCGGGTGGACCTGCGCGACGTCACGGCCGAACACGTGGCCGGGGTGGACGCCGTGATCCATCTGGCCGCCCTGTCCAACGACCCGCTGGGATCGCTGGCGCCGGAACTCACCTACGACATCAACCACCACGCGTCCGTGCGCCTCGCCGAGCTGGCCCGTGACGCCGGGGTCCGGCGGTTCCTGTACGCGTCGACCTGCTCGGTCTACGGCGCCGCCGGCGGAGACGAACTGGTGGGCGAGGACGCCCCGCTGCGCCCGGTGACGCCGTACGCGGAGTCCAAGGTGCGGGTGGAGGACGACCTGCACGCGCTGTCCGACGGCGACTTCAGCCCGGTGTACCTGCGCAACGCCACCGCCTTCGGACACTCCCCCCGGCTGCGCGCCGACATCGTGCTGAACAACCTGGTGGGCCACGCGCTCCTGTCCGGCGAGGTGCTCGTGCTCTCCGACGGCACCCCCTGGCGCCCGCTGGTGCACGCCGCCGACATCGCGCGGGCCTTCGCGGCCGCGCTGACCGCGCCGCGGGAGGCGGTGCACGACCGGGCGTTCAACATCGGCAGCGAGGTCAACAACGTCACGGTCGCCGAGATCGCCGAACAGGTCGCCGAGGCGGTGTCCGGCTCCAAGGTGGTGATCACCGGGGAGACCGGTGCCGATCCGCGGTCGTACCGGGTGGACTTCTCCCGGTTCCGCGCCGCGATACCCGGCTTCGACTGCGAGTGGACGGTGAAGCGGGGCGCGCTCGAACTCGCCGACGCCTACCGCGAACACGAGCTGACCCGGGAGGACTTCGAGCGACGCTTCACCCGTCTCGCCGTGCTGCGCGCGGCCTCCGACACCGGCGCCGTCGACGACACCCTGCGGTGGCGACGGTGACCGGGTCCGGGTCCGGGTCCGGAGCCGGAGCCGGAGCCGGAGCCGGAGAGGAGATGTACGCACTGGTGGAGCGGCTGTACCCGCTGTGCCGGAGCATCACCGGCGACGGTGTGCGCGCCACCCTGGACATCGTCGGCGAGTACGTTCCGCTGCGGGTGCACGAGGTGCCGACCGGTACCCAGGTGCTCGACTGGACGGTGCCGCAGGAGTGGAACATCCGGGACGCCTACATCGCCGACGCCGCCGGCCACCGGGTCGTCGACTTCAACGCGTCCAGCCTGCACGTGCTCGGCTACAGCGTGCCGGTGTCGGCGACCATGCCGCTGGCCGAGCTGCGCCCGCATCTGCACACCCTGCCGGACCACCCGGCCTGGGTGCCGTACCGCACCAGCTACTACACGCCGGAATGGGGTTTCTGCCTGGCCCAGGAGACCCTGGACGCGCTGCCGGACGGCGAGTACGAGGTGCGGATCGACTCCACACTCGCCGACGGCCACCTCACCTACGCCGAGCACGTGATCCCCGGGCAGGTCCCCGACGAGGTGATCGTCTCCTGCCACGTCTGCCACCCGTCGCTGGCCAACGACAACCTGGCCGGCATCGCGGTGGCGGTCTTCCTGGCCCGGGCGCTGGCGGAGCGACAGCCGTACTACACCTACCGGTTCATCTTCGCGCCCGGCACCATCGGGGCGATCACCTGGCTGGCCCGCAACGCGGAGCGGGTGAACGGGGTATCCCCTGCTCCGGGGGCACCTCCCGGCCGAAGGCCGGGGGAGGAGCCGAGAGCTGGGGGAAGGGTCAAGCACGGCCTGGTGCTGGCCTGCGCCGGCGACCCGGGCCGGCTGACGTACAAGCAGAGCAGGCGCGGCGACGCGGAGATCGACCGGGTGCTGCGGCATGTGCTGGCAGCCTCCGAACGCCCGCACCACATCGCCGAGTTCACTCCCTACGGCTACGACGAGCGGCAGTACTGCTCGCCCGGGTTCGATCTCGGCGTGGGCTCGCTCAGCCGGACCCCGTACGCCGGGTACCCCGAGTACCACACCTCGGCGGACAACCTGGACTTCGTCTCCCCGGAGGCGATGGCGGACACCCTCGCGGTCTGCCGCGAGGCGTTCGACGTCCTCGACCGCAACCGGCGGTACGTCAACCTCAGCCCCTACGGCGAGCCTCAGTTGGGCCGCCGTGGGCTGTACGACTCACTCGGCGGCCGCAGCGACGCGAAGCAGGCCCAGATGGCCATGCTCTGGGTGCTCAGCCTCTCCGACGGCGAGCACGCTCTGCTGGACGTCGCCGAGCGGTCCGGGCTGCCGTTCGACACCGTCGCCGCCGCGGCCGGCGCCCTGCACGGCGCCGGGCTGCTCAAGGCGTGACGCCGATGCCCACCGAGGGGGAGACGAGGGCACCGGCCGGATCCGCCCGGCGGGCCGTCGCCGGGCGGCTGTCCTGGGGACTGGCCGACCAGGCGGCCTCCAGCGTGTCCAACTTCGTGGTGGGCGTCTACGTGGCCCGCTCCCTGGGGGTGACCGCGTTCGGCGTGTTCAGCCTGGCCTGGGTGACCTACGGCGTGGTGCTCAACGTCTCCCGCGGACTGGCCACCGACCCGCTCGTGGTGCGCTTCAGCGGAGTGCCGGACGCCTCCTGGCGCGGCGCGGTGGCCCGGTCGTCGGGTACCACGCTCGGCGTCGGGACCGCCCTCGGCGCGGCGTCCGTGGTGGCCGGCCTCGCTCTCGGCGGCAGCCTGGGGTCCGCGTTCGCCTGCCTCGGCGTCATGCTGCCGGGGCTGCTGCTGCAGGACGCGTGGCGGTTCGCGTTCTTCGCCGCCGGTACCGGGCGGAAGGCGTTCGTCAACGACGTCGTGTGGGGCGTCGCGCTCGTCCCTGCCCTGGTGGTGGCCGCCCGCGTGGGCAGTGTGTCCGCCTTCGTGCTCGCCTGGGGCGGATCCGCCGCGGTGGCCGCGGTGTACGGCTGTTTCCAGTCCGGTATCCGGCCCCGGCTGTCCGGTGCGCGCGAGTGGATCCGCGCGCACCGAGACCTCGGCTACCGCTACCTGGTCGAGAACGTCAGCAACAGCGGCGCGAGTCAGCTGCGGGCGTACGGGCTCGGCGCGATCGTCGGGGTCGGCGCGGTGGGGGTGATCCGGGGCGCCGAGTTGCTGCTCGGGCCGTTCCTCGCGCTGCTGATGGGGCTTTCGCTGGTCACCGTCGCGGAGGCGGCGCGGATGCTGCGGCAGGCCCCGCACCGCCTCGGCGCGTTCTGCCTCCTGCTCGGCGGCGGGCAGGCCGTCGCCGCACTGCTCTGGGGCGGGGCCCTCCTGCTGGTGCCGGACCGGCTCGGCGAACTCGTACTCGGCGGCGTCTGGAGCGCTGCCGCGGAGCTCGTCGTGCCCGTCACGCTCGGCGTCGCGGGCGCGGGGCTCGGCACCGGCGCGGCGGCCGGGCTGCGCGCGCTCGGCGCGGCCCGGCGCAGCCTGCGCGGCCAGCTGATCGCCTCCGCCTGTTACGTCACCGGCGGGCTCGGCGGCGCGGTCGTGGCCGGCACCGCCGGCTCGGCCTGGGGCGTCGCCGCCGCGACCGTCTGCAGTTCGGCCGTGTGGTGGCTGCACCTGCGTTCCGCCCTGCACGAGCACCACCAGAACCCCCTCCCCGAAGTGAGGACCACTTGACTTCCTCCCCCTCCTGAAGGAGGGGGATTCCTACGGCTCGCGCCGTGGGGTTTCCTGCTTCACTGCCGACTGCCCGCCCGGAGTTCTCCGTTGAGGTCTTACACCGGCTCCACAGGCCGACACCGTCAGTCCGACGGCCAGAAGGTTCTGCGCTGCATTCACGTCCCGGTCATGGGTCGCGCCGCAGTCACAGGTCCAGGTGCGGACCTGCAGCGGCAGCCTGTCCTGCAGGGCGCCGCAGTGGGAACACAGCCTGGAGGAGGGAAAGAAGCGGTCCACGGCCACGACGTCCCGCCCGTACCAGGCGGCCTTGTACTCCAGCATGCTCCGGAACTCCGACCACGCGGCATCACTGATGGCGCGGGCCAGGTTCCGGTTCCTGACCATGTTGCGCACGGCCAGGTCCTCGATCACGAGCGTTTGGTTCTCACGCACAAATCGAGTGGTCAGCTTGTGCAGCACATCACGCCTGCGGTCAGCGATGCGGGCATGGATGCGGGCGACCTTGCGCCGGGCCTTCTCACGGTTCGCCGAGCCCTTCGCTTTCCGCGACAGCTCCCGCTGGGCCCTGGCCAGACGGGCGCGGTCGCGGCGCTCATGCCGGGGATTGGTGATCTTCTCCCCGGTCGAGAGGGTCAGCAGGTGGTCCAGACCCACGTCGATACCGACCGCCGTATCGGTGGCGGGAAGCGGCCGGACGGTGGAATCCTCGCACAACAGGGACACGAACCAGCGCCCGGCCGCGTCCTGCGAGACGGTCGCCGTGGACGGCTGCGCTCCCTCCGGCAGCGGCCGGGACCACACGATGTCCAGCGGTTCCGTCATCTTCGCCAGCGTCAGCCGCCCGTTTCGGTAGCGGAACCCGCTGGTGGTGTACTCGGCGGACTTCCGGGACTTCTTCTTCGACTTGAAGCGCGGATACTTCGCCCGCTTGCCGAAGAAGCCGGCGAACGCCATCTGCAGGTGGCGCAGGCACTGCTGGAGCGGGACCGAGGAGACCTCGTTCAGGTAGGCGAGTTCCTCGGTCTTCTTCCAGGCCGTCAGCAACGCCGACGTCTGGTTGTAGTTGACCCGCTCCTGCCGCGCCCACGCCTCGGTGCGGGCCGCCAGCGCCAGGTTGTAGACCTTCCGCACGCATCCGAACGTGCGCGACAGTTCGGCCGCCTGCGCATCGGTCGGATGGAAGCGGTACTTGAACGCCCGCTTCACGCACGCTGTGGTCATGCTCACAAACTAGCGGGACTGTCTGTGAGTATCAAATCTGCCGGTCAGGGCACGGTTTTCCGCCTTGACGGCGGAACCCCGCTCGATGTCCTGCTCCACAGGAGTTTCGTTTCCTCCCCCTCCTGAAGGCGGGAGTTTCCACGAAAGGACTCAGATGACCGCCCGACCCAGGCTGAGCATCGGCCTGCCCGTGTACAACGGCGAGGAGTACCTCGCCGAGGCGTTCGACGCCCTGCTCGGCCAGACCTACGAGGACTTCGAGCTGGTCGTCTCCGACAACGCCTCGACCGACGGCACCCAGGACATCTGCCGCCGGTACGCCGCGCGGGACTCGCGCATCCGGTACCTCCGGCTGCCCCGGAACATCGGCGCCGCGCCGAACCACAACCACGTGTTCACCGAGTGCCGCGGCGAACTGTTCAAGTGGGCCTCGCACGACGACCTGTACGCCCGGGACCTGCTCCGGCGCTGCGTCGAGGCGCTGGACGAGCGGCCGGACGTGATCCTCGCGCACAGCGGCCAGGCCGTCATCGACGGCGACGGCAAGGTGAAGGTCCCCTACGCGTACGGGCTCGCCACCGACTCCCCGCACGCGCCGGAACGCTTCCGCAGCCTGCTGTTCGAGCCCGGCGGCGACGACTTCTACGGGGTGATGCGGGCCGACGTGCTGCGCCGGGTGAAGCCGCACGACAGCTACCACCACGCGGACCGCGTGTTCGTCGCCGAGATCACCCTGCACGGCCCCTTCCACCAGGTTCCGGAGCTGCTGTACTTCCGCCGCGACCACCCCACCCGCGCCGAGCGGGCGAACCCGGGCAAGCGGTCCCGGTGCGTCAACCTGGACCCGCGCCGGGCGGGCCCGCTGCACCCGACGCCCCGGCTGCTCGCCGAGTACGTCTGGGGCTTCGTCTCGGCGATCCGGCGGGCACCGCTGTCCCCGGCCGACCGACGCGCGTGCTACCGCCACCTGGCCGCGTGGATGACCTCCCGGGTCCGGCCGGGCGCCGGCGAGCGGGTCGAGGACCGCGCCCCGGTCGACCCGGACCGGCTCACCGTCTCCGTCGACGCGCTGGTCGCCGGCCGTGAGGGGCGGCAGGCGTGACCGCGGTGCGCGTCGGGGTGTTCGGCCTGCTCGGCTCGGGCAACCTCGGCAACGACGGGTCGCTGGAGGCCGTGCTCGGGTACCTGCGCGCCGCGCACCCGGAGGCCGTCGTGGACGCGCTGTGCGGCGGACCCGAGGTCGTCACGGCCCGGTACGGGATCCCCGCGACGCGGCTGCACCGGTACCGCGGGGAGTACCGGACCGCGTCGCGCGCGGGCGCGATCGCGGGGAAAGGTCTGGGCAAACTCGTCGACGTCTTCCGCACCGCCGCCTGGGTGCGCCGGCACGACGTGGTGATCGTGCCGGGCATGGGCGTCCTGGAGGCCACGCTGCCGCTGCGCCCGTGGGGCTTCCCGTACTCGCTGTTCCTCCTCTGCGCGAGCGGCAGGCTGCTGCGCACCAAGGTCGCGCTGGTCGGCGTCGGCGCCGCCCCGATCGGCAGCCGGCCGACCCGGACCCTGGTGCGCTGGTCGGCCCGGCTGGCCGCCCACCGGTCGTACCGGGACGCCCTGTCCCGCGACGCGCTGCGGTCGATGGGCGTGGACACCGCACGTGACGAGGTCCACCCCGACCTCGCGTTCGCCCTGCCGGCACCGCCGGCGAACACACCCTCGGGCCCGCCGGGCCCGGTCTGCGTCGGCGTCATGGACTTCCACGGCGGCGACGACGACCGCGACCGGTCCGAGGAGATCCACCGGCGCTACCTGGACGGGACGACCCGCTTCGTCCGCGCGCTGGTCGAGGACGGCAGACCGGTCCGGCTGCTCACCGGTGACGCGTGCGATACGCCGGTGGCAGAGGCGATCCTCGACGCGGTGGACTCGCCGCTGGTCACCGCCGCCGAAGCCGCCTCACTGGCCGACCTGATGAAGGAGACGGCGGCGGCCGACACCGTGGTGGCGACCCGGTACCACAACCTGGTCTGCGCGCTGAAGACCGGCACACCGACCCTCGCCCTCAGCTACGCGGCGAAGAGCGACGCGCTGATGGCCGGCATGGGCCTGGACGCGTACTGCCACCCGGCCCGCGAGATCGACGCCGACCGGCTGCTCGAACAGTTCCGGTCGCTGGAGAAGCGGTCGGCCGAGCTGCGGCAGATCCTGACCGAGCGGAACCGGGCCATCACCGCGCAACTCGACCGCCAGTTCACCGCCTTGACGGCGGCCCTGTTTCCGGCAACCGACCCCGCCCACACCGTACGGGAGACCCCTTGAAAGCGACCGAAGTCCCGGCGATCGCCGGCGCGTACCTGTTCGAGCCGACGCCGTACGCCGACGAACGCGGCTTCTTCTGCCGCACCTTCGACGCCGACGTGGTCCGCTCGGTGGGCCTCGACCCGGACGCCTTCGTCCAGGACAGCCTGTCCCGCTCGGTCAGGGGCGTGCTGCGCGGACTGCACCTGCGCTCCGGCGCCGGCGAGGCGAAACTGGTGCGGTGCTCGTACGGGAGGATCTACGACGTCGTCGTGGACCTGCGGCCGGACTCACCGACCTACCTGGGCCGGGCCTCCTTCGAACTGTCCGGCGAGACGCAGGCGACCCTGTACATCCCGGCGGGATGCGCGCACGGCTTCCAGGCGCTGACGGACACCGCCGACACCTCGTACCGGATCGACCGCCCGCACGATCCGGCCGAGGACGTGACGATCGCCTTCGACGACCCGGAGCTCGCCATCCCCTGGCCGCTGCCGGTCACCTCGATGTCCCAGCGGGACCGGGAAGCGCCGAGCCTCGCCGAGGTCCTGAAGAACAGGGAGAGCTGAGGCCGCCGTGGACACCGAAGAGTTCGAACTGCCCCGCTCACGCGCGGCGAACGAGCGGCTGCACGCCCTGATCCCCGGGGGCGCGCACACCTACGCCAAGGGCGACGACCAGTACCCCGAGAACCTGGCCCCGGTCATCAGCCACGGCCGCGGCGCCCACGTGTGGGACGTCGACGGCAACCGCTACGTCGAGTACGGCTCCGGCCTGCGGTCGGTCAGCCTCGGCCACGCCCACCCGCGCGTGCTCGAGGCGGTGCGGCGCGAACTGGACCGGGGCAGCAACTTCGTCCGTCCGTCCCTGGTGGAGGCCGAGGCCGCGGAACGCTTCCTGGCCACCGTGCCGACCGCCGAGATGGTGAAGTTCGCGAAGAACGGCTCCGACGCCACCACCGCCGCGGTGCGCCTGGCCCGCGCCGCCACCGGCCGCCCCCGGGTGGCCCTCTGCGCCGACCACCCCTTCTTCTCCGTCGACGACTGGTTCATCGGCACCACGCCGATGTCCGCCGGTGTTCCGGCGGCGACCACCGAACTCACCGTGGCGTTCCCCTACGGGGACCTGGCCGCCACGGAGGAGCTCCTCACCCGCCACCGGGACGAGGTCGCCTGCCTGATCCTGGAACCCGCCACCCACACCGAGCCTTCCCCGGGCTCTCAACTTCGTTCGAGCAGGGGAGACCCCACTCCCGGGTACCTGGCCGGCCTGCGCGAACTGGCCGACCGGCACGGCTGCGTACTGATCTTCGACGAGATGATCACCGGCTTCCGCTGGTCCGAGGCGGGCGCCCAGGGTCTGTACGGCGTCGTCCCCGACCTCTCCACGTTCGGCAAGGCGCTGGGCAACGGATTCGCCGTCTCGGCGCTGGCCGGGCGCCGCGCGTTGATGGAGCGGGGCGGGCTGCGCCACTCCCGGGAGCGGGTGTTCCTCCTGTCCACCACGCACGGTGCGGAGACGCACTCCCTGGCGGCCGCGATGGCCGTGCAGACCACCTACGCCGAAGAGGGCGTCACCGCGCGACTGCACACCCTCGGCGAGCGACTGGCCGCCGGGGTCCGCGACGCCGCGGCCGCCATGGGCGTCGGCGACCACGTCGTCGTCCGGGGCCGGGCCAGCAACCTGGTCTTCGCCACCCTCGACGAGAACCGGCAGCCGTCTCAGGAGTACCGCACCCTGTTCCTGCGCCGGCTCCTCGCAGGCGGGGTGCTGGCCCCGTCGTTCGTGGTGAGCGCCGCGCTCACCGACGCCGACATCGACCACACCGTCGACGTGGTGGCCCAGGCATGTGCGGTGTACCGGAAGGCGCTGGACGCCGGTGACCCCACCCCGTGGCTGGGCGGACGACCGGTGAAGCCGGCGTTCCGCCGCCTGGCGTGACGTGACGTGACGTGACGTCAGAAGTGTTTCCGCCGCCCCGCGTCGACCAGCCACGCGGTCGTCGGTACCACCGCCAGCGCGGTGCACCAGCCGCCGAGGACGTCGGTCGGATAGTGCGCGCCCAGGACGACCTGCGCCCAGCCCATGGCGCCGCCGGCGGCCAGCGCCGCGGCGAGCACGAGTGACGTGCCGGCCGTCCTGCCCAGGCCGAGCCGGCCGGTCACGAGCAGCGCCACCACGAGGGCGAACGCGGTGAGGAAGGCGGTGTGCCCGCTCGGGTAGGACAGGTTGGCGTCACCGTGGATGGTGCGCCCCACCAGCGGCTTGAGCAGCTTCGTGGTCCCCACGGCCAGACCGGTCCCGACCACGACGAGCACCGCCGCGCGAGGCCACCGAACCAGCAGACAGCCCGTCACGGCGGCCCCGACCAGCACCGCCGCTCCCACGGGCTCCCCCAGGAAGTCCGTGGTCAGAGCGACGTGCCGCCACGGCGGCCCCACCCCGTCCACCGCGATCCACGCGTCCGCCCCACCGGGCTCGCTGCCGCCGGCGTACACCACCCCGAGCACGACGACCACCAGCGCGGCGAGAACCGCGACCGGCCCGAGCCACACACGCGACGACGGGGGCAGCACCGCGCGCGTCGGCCGACCGGCCGTACACCCACCGCGGGTGGGCCGGGTCAGTTCTTCCACCATGGGTCCATCATCGCCGCCGCGCAGGGTGGAGCCGCGCCGTCGGAAGAACACACGTACGGTGACGGGTTCTTGGGGGGCGACGGGGTGACCAGTGGCGCCATATGCCCAATCCTTTGGCGATTCCTGCCGTTTCACCACAGTCGACGCGCGTACGCGGCGTCAGCGTGCGCGCGCATTCCGTAGACGGTATGCGTCACTGGGCGTGCCGATGGAGCCGGTCAGGGGCGGTACGGCGTGGCAGATGTGCGGGAGGTGGCCGACGGTGGCCTACGGGAACACGGACGGCAGGCCGGCCGCTGACCCGATGAGGTACGGGGAGAACCCTCAGTGTGCTGGTGCGGTCCCACCACCGCACCAGCAGCACACTGCCGCCTCTCTCTCAGGCCGGCATCCGCGACAGCGCACCCACTATCTCGTCGACGCGGGTCTTGGCATCACCGAAGAGCATCTGGGAGTTCTCCCGGAAGAAGAGCGGGTTCTGCACGCCGGCGTAGCCGGCGGCCATCGACCGCTTGAAGACCACGACGTTCTTGGTCTCCCACACCCGCAGCACCGGCATCCCCGCGATCGGCGAGTCCGGGTCCTCGGCCGCCGACGGGTTGACGGTGTCGTTGGCGCCGATGACCAGCACGACGTCCGTGTCGGCGAGTTCGTCGTTGATCTCGTCCATCTCCAGGACGATGTCGTACGGCACCTTCGCCTCGGCCAGCAGGACGTTCATGTGTCCGGGCAGACGCCCGGCGACCGGGTGGATGGCGAAGCGCACCTCGACACCCTTCTCGCGCAGCAGCCGGGCCATCTCCGCGACCGGGTACTGCGCCTGCGCCACCGCCATGCCGTAACCGGGGGTGATGACGACGGACGAGGCCGACAGGAGAAGTTCGGCGGTGTCCGCCGCGGAGATCTCACGGTGCTCGCCGTAGTCCCGGTCACCCGACGGACCGGCCTCCAGCCCGAAGCCACCCGCGATGACAGAGATGAAGGAGCGGTTCATCGCCTTGCACATGATGTAGGAGAGGTACGCACCGGAGGAACCGACCAGCGCGCCCGTGACGATCAGGAGGTCGTTGCCCAGCAGGAATCCCGAAGCGGCGGCCGCCCAGCCGGAGTAACTGTTGAGCATGGAGACGACCACGGGCATGTCGCCGCCGCCGATGGAGGCGACCAGGTGCCAGCCGAGCACCAGCGCCAGCGCGGTGACCGCTGTCAGCAGCCCGAGTGACGGCGTGACGACGTAGAGCGCCGTGAGGATCACGAAGCCGGCCAGAGCCCCGACGTTGATGACGTTCTTGCCCGGCAGCATCAGCGGTGCGGACCTCATCCGCGCCGAGAGCTTCAGGAAGGCGACGACGGAGCCGGTGAAGGTGACCGCGCCGATGAAGACGCTGATGAAGACTTCGGCGTGATGGATGCCGTCGGCGTGCGAGCCCGCCTCGAGGTGACCGTTCCAGCCGATCAGCACCGCGGCGAGACCGACGAAGGAGTGCAGCAGCGCGATGAGTTCCGGCATGCCGGTCATCTGCACCCTCCTCGCGCACCAGAGTCCGACGACCGCGCCGACCGCGACCGCGGACCCGAGGACGATGACGGAGGTGAGTGAACCGACGTCGGTGACCCGCAGGATCGTGGCCGCGAGCGCGAGCGTCATGCCCGCGACGCCGTAGCCCCAGCCCTGGGACGCGGTGTCGTGCCGGGAGAGCCCGGCGAGCGCCAGGATGAACAGGAGGGCGGCGACCAGGTACGCCGCGCTGGAGATCGAGAGGACGTCCATGGTCACCTCACGCTTTCCGGAACATCGAGAGCATGCGGCGGGTGACGGCGAAGCCTCCGAAGATGTTGATCGAGGCGAGCAGCGTGGCGACGCCGGCCAGCACCAGCACCACGTTGTCGGTGCCCGTCAGCTGAAGCAGCGCACCCACCACGACGATTCCCGAGATGGCGTTGGTGACCGACATCAGCGGCGTGTGCAGCGCGTGGTGCACGTGCCCGATCACGTAGAAGCCGACCACGGTCGCCAGTGTCAGCACGGTGAAGTGCTGCGTGATGTCCGAGGGGGCGAAGGCGTTGAGCAGGAACAGCGCCAGCGATCCGGTGCCGACGAGTGCCGTCTTGGCGGTCGCGGAGAGCTTCTTCTCCGCCCTTGGCACCTTCTCTCCCGTCTTCCCCGGCTCCTTCGCCGCAGTGGCCGCGGCGGGGACCGCGGCCACCTGCACCGGGGGCGGGGGCCAGAGCACGTCGCCTTGGTGGACCACGGTCAGCCCGCGCTGCACGGCATCCTCGAGATCGACGGCGATCCGCCCGTCCTTGGCGGGAGTGATCAGCTTCATCAGGTTGACCAGGTTGGTGCCGTACAGCTGTGACGACTGCGCCGGCAGACGCGCGGGCAGGTCGGTGTAGCCGATGATCGTCACACCGTTGTCGGTCGTGACGACCCTGTCCTTGACCGATCCCTCGACGTTCCCGCCCTGGGCGGCCGCCATGTCGACGATGACGCTCCCGGGCTTCATGGAAGCGACATCGGCGGCCGTGATCAGTCTCGGCGCCGGCCGCCCCGGGATCAGCGCCGTGGTGATGATGATGTCCACGTCCGCGGCCTGCTCGGAGTAGATCTCGGCGGCCCGTCGGTCGTACGCCCCGGAGGTCGCCCTCGCGTACCCGTCGGTCGACTGCTCGACCTCGATGTCCACCGGCAGGTACGCGCCGCCGAGCGACTTCACCTGGTCGGCGACCTCGGGCCGTGGATCGGTGGCACGGACGACGGCGCCCAGGGAGGCGGCCGCGCCGATCGCCGCCAGACCCGCCACGCCGACACCGGCGACGAGCACCTTGGCCGGCGGCACCTTGCCCGCCGCGGTCACCTGACCGGTGAAGAACCGGCCGAAGTGGTGCGCCGCCTCGATCACCGCACGGTACCCCGCGATGTTGGCCTGGCTGGAGAGAATGTCCAGCGACTGGGCTCGGGAGATGCGCGGAACCGCGTCCATCGCGAGGGCGTCGACCTTGCACGCGGCCAACGCCGTGAGCAGGTCGCCGTTGGCCGCCGGCGCGAGCGGGGCGACCAGTGTCGCGCCCTCCTTGAGCCGCTCCACTTCCGGGAGTTCGGGGGCGTTCACCCGAAAGACCAGGTCGGCACGCCACGCCTCCTCCGCAGTGCCGATCGCGGCACCGGCCTGGGTGTACGCCTCGTCGGTGATGCTCGAGCCCGCCCCCGCCCCGGTCTCGATCACCACGTCGTAGCCCAGTCCGGTCAGTTGTCTGACGGTCGCGGGTGTGGCCGCGACCCGGGTCTCCCCGGGTCTGGTCTCCCGGGTCACTCCAATGAGCATGCTCGGCTCTTTCGTCTCGTGGTCACCCGTAGGGGCCTGCGTGGACGCGATGGCCCGAAGTGCCTCGGCCACTCGTACCGAGAACGGCCCCGGCTCCGAACTCCGCGGTGACGCCCGGCGGTCCGCTCGCAACCGTGGGAGTACGGTAGATCCGCTTCTCGCCGCCGTCGACGTGGTAAGGGCATGTACCGCGTCACAGTGCGCCGATCGCCCCGGTCGGTGAAGGTGGGCACGGTCTTCTCCGGCCTCCGGTACGGCTGGCCCGGCAGTCGAAGACCCCCAGCCTCAGATCGATCACCGCACGGCCGCGCAACGGCTTCGTTCCGGACAGCAGTTCGCGCATGACGCTCATCGCGGACCCACACAGGATCATCCGCGCGCCGGGGCCGTCCTCTGCCGGCCCTTCGAACCACCCCCGCTCCGGAAGGTTTGCCCACCCTGTCCATCTGGCTCATCACCGGCCGCTCGACCGGTCTCGGCCGTGCTCTCGCACAGGCCGTACTCGAAAGTGGCCACAATGCCGTGATCACCACCCGGGACACGGCCCGCGTCCAAGATCTCGCCGACGCCCACTCCGCCACCGCGCTCGCCCTTCCCCTCGACGTGACCGACCGAGCAGATCGCCGAAGCGGTCAAGCGGGCCGAGGAACACTTCGGCGCGATCGACGTGCTGGTCGACAACGCCGGCTACGGATACCGCGCCGCTGTCGGGGAAGGCCGCGGAGCAGACGTACGGCAACTGTTCGCCACCCACTCCTTCGGCGCCGTCGACATGATCAAAGCCGCACTCCCCGGCATGCGTGCCCGGCGCAGTGGCGTCATCGCCGGCGTCTCCTCGGTCGCCACCCGCGTCAACGCACCCGGCTCCGGCTACTGCTCCGCCACCAAGGCGGCACTGGAAGCGGTGTCCGCCTCACCGCGCAACAAGGTCACCCCGCTGGGCATCACGGCCATGGCCAAGGAGCCCGGAGCCTTCCGGACCGACTTCGCGAGGCGCTCACTCCAGCAGTCACCGGACGTGATCGCCGACGGCACCGAGACCGCCGGCAAGCGCCGCAAGGAGAACGACACTGCCGACGGCACCCAGCCGGGTGCCCCGGTGACGCGGTGGTGATCGGCCATGGCGCAGCCGACGACCTCGCAGGGTGACCAGGTCCAGCCGGCACGCGAGGCAGAGCCGGCCGTCGGCAGGAAGGCGCTGTCACCGACCAGCTTCGACGCGGACGCGTTCTCGGTGGCGCTGGGCGGCCGGACGGCGCTGGTGGAGACAGGCACCTGACCGTCCCGTAAATTCCCGGACGGCGTACTCGGCGTACCCCCTCACCCCGCACGAACGCGGGTGAGAGGCGCGCCGATGCGTGTGCGGGCACGGGGCATTCACTCCACGGCCGTACGCGAACGCAAAGCACGGGGTGGAACGGGAATGGGTTCTCAAGGAATTCGCCCTCGCGAAAAATCCCGAGCTTTCGGTCGAATGAATTCCCGGGGTACGGCAAGCGGCTCTTCGCCCCGCCCCTTCACCGCATCGTGCGACGCGCGGATTTCCCCGATTCCGGTCCCGGACCCGGAGGTCGGGCGGGGACCGGACCGTCGCGCCGGGCGGAGGCAGGTCACACGGGCGGGAAGGGTACGGCCGCGGTCGCGCGGCCGTACCGGAGCACGGCTGAACACAGCGCCCCGAGGCTCAGCACACACAGCACGGTCCGGACGACGTTCACCGGCACCCACACCGACTTGAAGTCCTCGATCACCGCCGAGAGGTCCTTGGCGGTGGCCGTGCTCCCGAGCGCCGCCAGCTCCGCGTTGAGCGGGAGGCTGACCGTGACGGTGATCACGAGTACCACCAGGTAGCAGACGGCCGCGACGACCAGTGGCACGGCGACCGTGAGCCGTTTCTTCCGGAAGGCCAGGATCGCGGAAGCGACCGTGAGACCCAGCGCGGCGAGGAAAACCATGCCGAACAGCGCGCTGCCGTCGATCACCGCGTTGAAGCGCTGCATGGCCGCCGCGTACGTGCGGTCGTCCAGCTCCGCGAGGCCCGGCATGACGGAGATGTCGTAGGAGAAGAACAGCCCGGCCATCAAGCCGGTGCAGAGGACGGAGGCCACCAGGAGCGGCCCGGTGAAACGGTCGCGGCCAGGCGGCGCGGCCGGCCGGAAGGGAGGTGCCGCCCAGGGTGAGGGGCTGGGCGGAGGGTGATGGCTCACATTGCCGTCCTGTCGATCGGGTGGTCTCTCCCGGCTGCTGACGGACGGTGCGCGAGCGAGAGCGCACCGTCCGCACTACTCGAAGGACCATCCCAGCAGGCGGAGGGATGCGCGGTCCATGCTTCACACGCTCGGACGCATACGCGGTCGTCACCGGACGGGGGTCGGCACGGTCGTCAGGCACTCCTCCAGGAACGCCAGCGCGCACAAGTGGTAGCGGGGGGCGGCCAGTCCGAGACTGAGGTTGTGGCCCGCCTCAGGAACGCGTTCGGCCACGGGCCGACGTGTCCTGGTGAAGCAGGCGGCCACGGCCGCCAGTTCGTCGCGGTCGAGGCACCACCAGCCCTCGTACTCCCCGAAGGTGAGCCGCACGGGGCAGCGCACCCGGGCCGCGACGCCCGGGAAGCGTGCGGGCCAGAGGGCCGTATCGGCCTCCTCGGCGGCCGGGACGTCGCGGAGCAGGACGCGGCTGGCGCGGAAGGTACCGCCCGGATAGAGCCGCAGCGGGCCCCAGTTGAGTCGGCCCGCGCCGCCCCCCAAGGTGTCGGGGAAGTGGGCGGCTGCCGGAGAGTAGTGCCAGCCGCAGCCGTTGAGGTCGAGTCCGAGCAGGCGCTCGGCCGGGGCCTCGCCCCACGACTCGCCCGCCAGGTACAGGGCGGTCTTGCCGCCGTCGGAATGACCGAGGAGGAAGAACCCGGCCCCGACCGGGTGGAGTTCGGCGTAGTCGGCGAGCGCCTGGCGCAGCAGGCGGGCCTGGTCGGCCAGGGGGAGCCCGAGCGGGAGTGACGAGCGGGAGAGGCCGTAGCCGGGCCGCTCGACCGCGAGGACGGTGTGGCCGAGGGAGGAGGCGAGGGCGAGCAGGGAGGTGTGCGGGGCGACCGGTCCGGCGAAGTAGCCCGGGGACATCGCCCGGCCATGGATCGCGACGAGTACGGACCGGGGGCTGCCGGTGGCGGAGGCGGCCTGCCAAGCACCGAGCCGGTGGCGGCCGCGTCCCAGCACGATCCGCTCCACGCCGCCGGTGGTGACGGTCTCCATGGGTGCGGCGCTCACACGGGCGCTCCTTCCGCCTCGGCGACGGGACCGGCCGGAAGCGGCGGCTCGGCGGGGGTCGCGGGCGCCGAGGAGGATACGGAGGCGGTCGTCGGAACCGGAATCGCCCCCGGCACGACGGCCCCGGCGCGGCAGGCGTCGAACTCACGCAGCCACTCCTCCACGCTGGGCGCGCGAAGGAGCGCCGTCCCGACGAGCAGGGCGGCGTACCCCTCCGCCAGCAGCCCGGCAGCGACCTTTGGACCGCCCACCGCGCTTGCGCTGACCGGGCAGAGGGTGCCCGCGGCCCGTACGGCGGGCAGCAGGGACCGGCTGCGGTCCAGGTCTCCCGCGTCGCGTTCCTTGGCCGCGATGTCCTTGTTGTTGACCGCGATGACGCAGCGGTGCGGGTCGGGCAGACCGGCCGCCTCCTCGGCGCGGGTGATCTCGACGAAGGGGGTGAGGCCGTACTCCTGGCACTCCCGGGAGAGGCCCTCCAGAGACTCGCGCGGCAGCAGTGCAGCCGTCAGCAGCACCGCCGAGGCACCCGCCGAGGCTGCGGCAGCGATCTGGTCGCGGCGGGTGACGAAGTCCTTGAGCAACACGGGGACGCGGACCCGGGAGGTGACCTCCGTCAGCATGGCGGCCGATCCGCCGAACCACCGGCCGGTCACGACGGAGACGCACGGGGCACCGGACCGCTCGTAGGCTGCGGCCAGGTCGCCGGGGGCGCGGCCCCGCAGCAGGTTGCCGCCGTGCGCGTCGCGGGCTTTCACCTCCATGATCAGGGGGCGCTCGGCGCCGAGGAGCGCGGAGATGAAGGGCAGGGGCTGGGTCATGTCAGGTTCCCTCGCGGGGTGATGGATGCGGGAGGGGCGTCCGTACGGGACCGGGCGCTCTGACCGGCCCCTGCGTGAATCCCCGGCGGGCTTCCCGATCCTGTGTCCGCCCCCGTCCAGGCGCGGTCCAGGCTGGTGACCCGGTCGGCACTCAGCAGGCCGTCGTCGCCCCGGGCGGCACTGTCCACGTCCACACCCCGGAAGCCGGGGTGCGCCCCGAGGGCCGGGCCGCGCGCCGCGTCGGCCTCGGTAATGCCCCCGGCGAGCAGGAAGGACAGCCCGAGGGCGGGCAGCAGCGGCTCCAGCACCTCGGGGGGGAGATGGTGGCCGGTGCTGCCGACCCCGCCGCCCGGGGTCGCGGCGTCCACGAGGAACAGGTCGGTGCCCGCCCGCGCGTAGGCCCCGAAGAAAGGGCGTTCGGCGCAACTCCCGTCGACGACGTGCACGGCTTTGACGAGGACCGCGTCCGGCAACGCGGCGCGCAGGGCGGCGACGGCCCGGGGCGGCTGGTAGGCGTGGAGCTGGATCCAGCGGATGCGGGCGGCCCGGGCCGCCCGCGCGAGCCGGTCGGCGTCATGCAGGAAGGTGACGAGGACGGGTTCGGCCCGGCCCCCGGCGCGGACGGCGTCAGCCAGCTCGGGCAGGGCGGCGGGCAGGTCGTGGGCGCCGCCCTCGACGCCGTACCAGAGGCCGACCAGATCGGCCCGCGCGGCGACAGCGGTGGCCTCCTCGACGCGGGTCGCCCCGCACACCTTCAGCAGCGGCCGGTGCCCCGGCGGCAGGCCGGACCGGTGCGGTGCGCTCATCCCCCGAGCCCCAGGGTCGAGGCGATCCGGTTGTACTGGATGTCGTTGGTGCCGGAGTAGAGGGTGCCGGCGACGGCGGCGCGCAGGTCCTTCTCCAGGCCGGCCTCGGAGAGGTAGCCCGCGCCGCCGAAGACGCGGATCGCCGAGAGGCTGGTGGACAGGGCGGCCTCGCTGGCGAGGATCTTGGTGATGGCGAGGTCGGCGGTGACGTCCTCCCCCGCCGTGAGCCGCTCGGCGGTGTCGTACAGCCACTTCGCGGCGGTCTCGGTGCGGATCTTCATGTCGACCACTCGGTGCGAGACCGCCTGGTAGTCACCGATGGGGTGGCCGAAGGCGCGGCGTTCGCGCGCGTAGGCGACGGCGCGCCCCAGCCGGTGGCGCATCTCGCCCAGGCCGACGGTGAAGCCGAAGAGGATCTCGCGCTTCATCACGTGGTCGAGGACGAGGAGCCCGCCGCCTGCCCGGCCGAGGACGCGGTCGGCCGGGATCCGGCAGCCGTCGAGGTGCAGGGTGGACAACGGGGCGGTCCGAAGGCCCATCTTGGCGGTCGGCTCGCCCACGAAGAGGCCGGGCGTACCGCGTTCGACGAGGAAGGCGGTGGTCCCGAGCGGACCGCCGTCGGGGTGGGTACGGGCGTAGACGACGAAGACGTCGGCGATCGGACCGTTGCTGACGAACGCCTTGCCGCCGGTGAGCACGTAGTCCGCGCCGTCCCGCTCGGCCCGGGTGGTCATCGCCATCGCGTCCGAGCCGCTGTCGGGTTCGGTGATGGCGTGGGCGCCGATCAGCTCCCCGGAGCAGATTCCCGGCAGGAAGCGCTCCCGCTGGGAGTCCGTTCCGAAGGCGTCGAGCGGCACCCCGGTGCTGGCCATCGAGGTCGTCACGCAGAAGTTGAGGCCGGTCTCCCGGCAGGTCTCGCCCAGGGTCTCCAGGACGTGGAGGGTGGTGACGAGGGACTGGCCGGCGCCGCCCCACCGCTCGGGGAAGGGCAGCCCCAGCACCCCGCTCCCACTCACCAGCCGCCAGCGGGCCGGGTCGAAGGCGGACCGCGCGTCCGCCTCGACGTGTCCTTCGCTGAGGGCCTTGCCCCACTGGGCCATGCCTGCGCTCAGCGCCTGCTGATCTTCGTTGCGGTGCCTCACTGCGGAGCCTTCCGTACGGGCCGTGCGGGTGGCCTCGGTCGGTTACGGGCGGGGGATGCGTGACGACCTGGTCGCCCGCTGAACCGGTCGGCTGGGGCGTGTTTCGAAAGTCCCGCCTGCCCCGCGGCGTCCGGCACGCCCTAGTAGGCCGACGAGACGTTCTCGTCCAGGTTGTGGACCTCGTCGCCCTGGAGCGCGGGGGCGAAGACGCAGACCAGCCGCATGTCCTCGTCGGGTGAGGCGATCAGATAGTGCGGGTCGTAATCGTTCAGCGAGTACAGGACGCCCGGTCTCAGTGGGTGGCTCGTGCCGTCGAACTCCACGACCTCCCCTGAGCCCTCGATGCAGTAGCAGGTCTCCAGGTGGTTGCGGTACTGCAACCGGGACTTGGTTCCGGCCAGGACGATGGTGTCGGTGATGCTGTAGCCCAGGCCGTCGGCTTCCACGATGAAGCGGCGGCTGAGGCCGTTGCCCCATTCGACGGTCTTGGCGTTCTCGAGCTGGCGGATGATCACGGATATCCTCCTCGGCACGTGGGGGTTGTGGTGAGGGTGGCGATGAAGGAGCGGTAGGCGTCGACCGGGTCCGCCCCGGTCTCGCGGGCCCGCTCCATCACCGCCACCCCGGCGGAACCGACGATCGCCGCGTCCGCGCCGCTCAGCGCGACGGAGGCGAGGTCCTCGGCGGTCGACACCCCGAAGCCGACGGCTATCGGGGAAGCTGTGAGGTCACGCAGAAAACCGACGACCGGAGCCAGTCCGGCGTGGCCGGCGGAGGGCGTGCCGCTGCCGCTGCGACCGTAGCGGGCGATCAGGTAGAGGTAGCCGGTGGCGTGGGCCGCCGCATCGGTCACCGTGGCCGGGGGGCTCGCCGGGTAGCAGGTGGTGACCTCGGGCAGTCCGGCCTCGCGCAGCGCCTCGTGGTGGGCGGAACGCAGCCGGGGTGGCAGACCGTGGGCGAGCAGGGCGTCGACACCGCTGTCCGCCACGGCCCGCGCGTAGTCGGTCGGTGGCGCGGTGCGCAGGGTGTGGCTCCAGTCGGCGAGCAGGGCTATGCGCAGGCGCTTCAGGGATGGCCGTACGGCCGCGACGAAGGCCAGGGTCTCGGCGAGGCCCACACCTTCGGCGAGCGCCCGGTCCGCGGAGCGCCGTACGACGGGCCCGTCGGTGGGCGAGTCCGGGAAGGGGACGGCTAGTTCGAGGCAGCCGATGCCCGACTCGTCCAGCATGGCGACGCAGTCCTTGAGGACGGACAGGGGCGGGTCCCCGGCGTTCAGGAAGACGGCCAGGCCCAGTTCGGCGCGGGCGCGTGCCTCGCCGAAGAACCTCTGGGTGAACTCAGCCAACGCGGCTCACTCCTCGCGCGCGGGTCGTGGTGAGGCGTTCCAGCAGTCCGAGCGCGGCCCCGTCGTCGAGCGCGGCGCCGGCTTCGGCGACGGCCGTGGCCCAGTCGTCGCGGTGGCCGGATGCGACGGCGAGCGCGGCGGCATTGAGCTGGAGGGTGGCGCGCAGCGGGGCGCCCGCCCGGCCGGTCAGGACGGTCCGGAAGTGGTCGGCCGCTTCCTCCCGGGAGACGGGGGCGAGGTCGTCGAGAGTGCCCTCACAAGGGACCAGTTCGCCCGCCCGGAGCATGCGCGTGTCGCCGCCCGGGAGGTGGATCGTGTTGTCGGTGACGCTGAGGAGTTCGTCGGCGCCCGCCGCGTTGGTGGTCAGCCAGGTCACGGGGCCGCCGGGCCGGGCGGCGAGGGTGCGGAGCGGGGGCGGGGGTTCGGCCGCGGAGACCCCGGTGACCTGGGCGGCCACGGGGACGACGGCCAGGAAGGGGCCAAGGGTGTTGAGGAAGCGGCCGAAGACCCGCATCGGGGTGGGGACCGCGAGCAGCGCGAGCCGGGCGAGCTGGCCGGGGTAGACGAACGGGCCGGTGAAGGCGATGCCGTGCGCGGCCAGGTGGTCGGCGGTGTGATCGAGGGAGGAGGTGAGGGGGACGCCGAGGCGGTCCAGGAGGTCGACCGAGCCCGTCCGCGCGGTGTGGGCGCGCGAACCGGACTTGACGACCCGGACGCCGGTGGCGGCGGCCACCAGGGCGGACGCCGTGGAGAGGTTGACGGTCGGGGGCCCGCCCCCGGTGCCCACCACGTTGACGGTGCCGGGCCAGGGCACGGCCGGCGGGGCCGGGCGGCGCCGGTCCAGCGAGTCGAGGAGCGTGAGCAGGCTCGGGCCGTCGGGGAGCGCAGCGGTGAGCGAGGCGAGCAGGGCGAGGACGTCGGCGCGGTCCAGCGCTCCGTCGGCCAGTGCCTGCCACAGCGTGTCCCAGTTGTCCGCGTCTGCCGGGGCACGCCGGTCGACGAGCGGGACGAGAGCGGGGTGCACGGCTCAGCTACCCGTGACGGAGGCGCCCCGGGAACGGGCGATGTAGGCGTCGATGGCCTGGACACTGCGGAAGTTGTCCGGGTCGAGGTCGGTGTCGCCGACGGCGAGCTGGAAGTGGTGCTCGACCCAGGCGATCAACTTGAGGACTCCGAGGCTGTCGATGACGCCGTCGCCCAGGAGGTTCTGGTCGTACGGCAGTTGGGAGGGTGTGAGGTCGGGCAGGAACTCCCGGACGATGTACTCGCTGATCTGGTCGGCGTTGCTCACGAGGCTCTCCTTGACAGGGTGTTCGTACAGAGGTGTGCGTACGGGCGTGGTGGTGCGGAAGCTTTCGTACGGGGTACGCGCACAGGCGTGCCGGTACGGCGTGTTCGTGCGGGACGTGCCCGTGTACGCGGCAGTCAGGACCGGGTGCCGACCGACATGGCCGGCGCCTGGGGCGCGGCGGGGCGGAGCGCGGCCAAGGCCCGGCGGTCCACCTTCCCGGTGCTGGTACGGGGCAGAGGCTCGCGTACGGGAACGAGGGTGGCGGGCACCGAACCACGTGGCAGCCGGGCGGAGCAATGGCGTTTGAGGTCGAGGCTGGTCGCGGTCGAGTCGCGCTCCAGCCGGACCACGGCGACCAGGCGGCGGCCCTCGACGGGGTCGGGCAGGGTGGTCACCCCGGCTTCCACGACGTCGGGGTGGTCGAGCATCACCTGCTCGACCTCGGCGGTGTTGACGGCGACGCCCCTGATCTTCACCTGATGGTCGAGGCGTCCTACGAGCCGCAGGACCCCGTCGGCGTCGGCCTCGACCAGGTCGCCGGTACGGAACCAGCGCACCCCCTCGTCCGAGCCGTCGGCCGGGTCTGTGATGAACTTCTCGGCGGTGCGTCGCCGGTCGGGGTAGCCGGTGCTCTGGAAGGGCGTGGAGACCTCCAGCTCGCCCCGGCCGGTGACGAGGCGGCCCTCGGAGTCCCGCAGCCGGACGTGCACGCCCGGCAGCGGGCGGCCCAGCGGCGGCGGGGAGGGCAGCGGCCGGTCCCGGTCGACCTCGTGGATCAGGCTGTCGTTGGTCTCGGTGCAGCCGTAGACGTTGTGCAGTCGCGCGCCCGGGGCGAGGGCCGTGAGGTCGGCGAGGGGCCGCTCGGCCATCACGTCCCCGGTGAAGACCGCATGGCGCATGGTCTCCAGCGGGCCGCCTCCCTCGGCCCGCGCGGCGGCGGCGAGCAGCGCGTAGAAGAGCGGTACCGCCTGGACCACCTCGATCCGGTGGGCGCGCAGCAGGCCGACCAGGCGGGGGCCACTGGCGGCGACCGCTGGGTCCACGAGCACGACTTGGCCGCCGTGGGCGAGCGTGGTCCACACGTCGAGCAGGCACAGGTCGAAGTTGAGCGGAGCGTAGTTGAGGACGGGGGTTCCCTCGGTGATACCGAAGGCGTCGGCGGCCCAGCGGGTGAAGGCGTCCACGCCGTCGTGGGGCAGGGGGACGGCCTTGGGTGTTCCGGTGGACCCGGAGGTGGTCAGGACGAAACCGGTGCCCGGCGGGACGGCCTGCTTGCGGGCGTCACCGGGCTGCGGGGGCAGAGCCGTGACGGTCTCCCCCGTCAGGGTGTACCCGCAGCCCGCCTCAGCGGTCACGGCGGCGAGGTGGTCGCGCGGCAGCGTGGGCGAGGGGAGCAGGACGGGGTGGCCGGAGACGAGGCAGGCGAGAACGGTGGCGACGGTCCGGGGCGCCTTGGTGTCGAGGACCGCGAGCGTGGCGCCGGCGGGGAGATGCCCGGCGAGACGGGCGCGGGCGGCGGCGGTCTCGCCGGCCAGCTCGCGGTAGGTGGTGGCGGTGCCGTTCCACCACAGGGCGGGGGCGTCGGGGGTCTTCTCGGCCCAGCGCAGGACGGCCTCGGCGGTCTCGCCGTGTCGGTCGGTCATCGGTGCCCTCCCTCTGCGGGTCCCAGGCGGGCCCAGCCGCCCCTGACGGCAGCGGCACCCTGGGAGCGGACGGTGAACAGGACGGTGTCTCCGGGGCCGGGCGGCGCGGACGGCGGGGTCAGTTCGAGGGCCGTTTCCGTGCCGGGGAGCACCGGGCGGGCGAAGCGGGCGCCGAGCGCCCGGACGCGGTCGGCGTGCCCGTCGGCGTACCGCTCGGTGATCTCCTCGACGGCCAGCGAGACCAGCGCCATGCCGTGGGCGATGACATCGGGGAAGCCCGCCTCCCGGCCGGCCGCCGGGTCGAGGTGGACCGGGTTGAGGTCCCCTGCGGCCTCGCCGTAGCGGGCGATCCACTCCCGGTCGATCGCGACGGCGTGGCTCACCGGCGTACCGGGCGCCTCCAGGCGGGGCGCGGGGGCCGTGGCGAGGGTGCCGTGCGGCTCGGTGGCGCGGATGCCGACCAGCAGGATGTGCGTGGTGAGGTCGGCGACCGGGGTCCCGGCCTTCCGGTCGGTGAGGCGGGTGCGCAGGGCGAGGCGGGTGCCCTTGAGTTCGACGCGTGCCCCGAGCACCTCGGCGCGGGCGTCGACGGCGGTGCCGGGCAGCAGCGGGGCGCGCAGCTCGATCTCCTGGGCAAGGTGGACCAGGGCGTACGGGCCGTGCCCGGCGGCGAGGTCGGCGACGGTGCGTTCGGCGAGCGGGTGGGTGAGCACGAAGGCTGCGAGGGGGCCCGCGTCGGGGCGGGCGGGCTCCGCCCGGCCGAGGGCCTGGCGCGTCACCGTGCGGTAGCGGTGGGCGGCCGCCGGGTCGAACGGCGGGGCGGCCGGGTCGAGGAGGGGTCCGGGGAGTGTCATGCGGGGGTCACCACCAGGCTGCTGTTGTGGCCGCCGAAGCCGAAGGAGTTGGTCAGTGCCGGGCCGAGGGCGACGGGCCGCGGGGCGCCGTGGACCACGTCGATCTCCATCTCGGGCTCCGTTCGTGTGTGGTTGGCGGTGGGCGGCACCGCGCCCGCGTTCATCGACAGGACGGCGACGACGAGTTCGACGGCCCCGGCCGCTCCGATGAGGTGGCCGATGACGCCCTTGCTGGCGGTCACCGGAAGCCCGTACGGCCCGAACACCTTGGCCAGCGCGGCGGCTTCGGCGCGATCGTTGTGCACGGTGGCGGTGCCGTGGGCGTTGACATGGGCGATGTCGGCGGGGGCGAGCCCGGCGTCGGTGAGGGCACCGGACATGGCATCGGCGGCGAAGGCGCCTTCGGGGTGCGGGGCGGAGAGGTGGTACGCGTCGGAGGTGGCGGCGTGCCCAGCTACGAGGCCGTGCGGGCGGGCACCCCGGGCCCGGGCGTCCTCCGCCCGCTCCAGGACCACGAAGGCGGCTCCCTCTCCCATGACGAAGCCGTCCCGGCTCTCGTCGAAGGGGCGGCACGCGGTCGCGGCGTCGGTGCGGGTGGAGGTGGCGTTGAGGTTGCCGAAACCGGCGAGGGTGATCGGGGTGAGGGTCGCCTCGCAGCCCCCGGCGATCACGATGTCCGCGCGGTGGTCCCGGAGCATCGCGGCGCCCAGGCCGATGGCGTCGGCGCCGCTGGCGCAGGTGGTACTGACCGTGAGGGCCGGCCCGTGCCAGCCCAGTTGAAGGGCGATCTGCGCGGCGGCGGCGTTGGGCATCGTCATCAGGGGCATCAGTGGGCGGACGCCCTGGGGGCCGCGGGCCGCGAAGTTCACGGACTCCAGGTCACTGGTGGTGCGCCCGCCGACGGCGTTGCCGACCACGATCGCGCAACGGGCGGCGGAGGCCTCGGGAAGCCCGGCGTCGGCGTGCGCGGCCAGGGCGGCGGCGAGCCCGTACCGGGCGAAGGGATCGAGCCGCTGGGCGTCCTTGCTCGCCAGCACCCGCTGCCAGGGGTGGTCCCGGTCGGCGTCGGTGAGGCCGCGCACCCGGCAGCCGATGCGGATGCGGTGCTGCGCGACATCGAAGTGGGTGAGGTCGGCGGCGAGGGAGCGGCCGGCCGAGACGGCGGTCCACAGCTCCTCGGTGGTGCAGCCGGCCGGGGTGACGACACCCATGCCGCTGATGGCCACGTCCGATCGGGCGGGACGTCCTGCCGGAGTACGCATGGTCTGTTCTCTCCTTCACTCTCCGGTGGTCTCGGGCCGACCGGAGCAAGCAAGCACAGCCTGTTTCCCGCCGCTCTCCGGGGCGGTCGCCCGGCGGGGTCCGGTGCGGCGTCGGGTCCCGTACGGCCCCGGGGTCGCGGCCCGGAGCCCTTCGGTTCGGGCCGGGCGGCTCCGGTCAGGCGGTCGGCAGGCCGCACTCCCCCGCAGCCTTGAGGAGGGCCTCGGCCGCGAATTCGATGTCCGCGTCCGTGTGCCGTGCGGTCACGGCGATGCGCAGCCGGGCCAGGTCGCGGGGGACGGCCGGGGTCACCACCGGCAGGCCGATGACGCCCAGCCTTCGGGCGGCGGTCGCCAGGTCGTAGGCAGCCTCATCGGTACCGGCGATAAGCGGGACGACGGCCGTCTCGCTGTCGCCGATCCGCATCCCGCCCGCCGTGACCAGATCCCGGAAGCGGGTGCCGTGGCTCTGGACCCGGGCGACGAGCTCCGGTTCGGCGCGCAGCACCCGCAACGCCGCCAGGGCGGCGGCGGCCGACGCGGGGGCGAGCGCGGCGGAGAAGAGGAACGGCCGGGCGGCGTACCGCAGATGGCCGATGAGCTCGGCCGACCCGGCGACCCAGCCGCCCATGGAGGGGATGGCCTTGGAGAGGGTGCCGAGTTTGACATCCACCCGCACCTCGCGGTCGAAGTGCTCCTCGATGCCCATGCCGGTGCGGCCGATGACGCCGAGGGCGTGGGCCTCATCGGCCATCAGCAATGCCTCGTGGGCGTCGCAGACCTCGCGCAGCCGCGGCAGCGGGGCGATGTCACCGTCCATCGAGTAGACGCTGTCGACGATCACCAGGCGTACCCCGCCGGGTGCGGCGGCCTCCATCCGCCGAGTGAGGTGCTCGGTGTCGTTGTGCCGGAAACGGACCACGGTGGCACCGCTGAGCCGGCAGCCGTCCACGATGCTGGCGTGGGCGTACTTGTCGACGAAGACGGTGTCGCCGGGACCGACGAGCGCACCGATCGTCCCGACGTTGGCGGCGTAGCCGGAGCCGAAGGCGATGGCCCGGTCCCGCTCGGCGATCTCGGCGATCTCGGCCTCCAGCTCCTCGTGGAGCGGGATGGAACCCGCCAGCGCGCGCACCCCGTGGTTGCCGGTGCCGTATCGGGCGGCGGCCTCCTGGGCGGCGGAGACCACTCGCTCGTCACCGGAGAGGCCGAGGTAGCTGTAGCCCGACATCATCAGCAGACGCCGGCCGTCCAGGTCGACGTAGGCCGAGTCGCGCTCGGCGGTGTAGGGGACGAAGCTGTTGCGGCGCTCGGCGCCCCACTCCAGCGAGGCCACGCGACGCCGAGTAGCGTCGAGCTTGTACGCGATTCTCCCCCACCCTGCGGAAGCCATCGGACGTCCTCTCGTTCATGGCGTCCATTGCGCACCGGCACAACGGAACCGTCGTGCCTCGAATTCAACGTCCACCACGCAATGAGGGCGCAACACGGGAGCAAGACCAAGTAGCCACCCGACTGATTCGCATATGGAAAGTTATATGCGTCGTGATTCAACTTTTACCGATTCACAGCTCAGTTGACACACCACTGTTTTGAACGAGAATGATGTTTACTCAGTTCTGGGGAGGATTTTGTAAAGCCCCTTCCGCTCCGGCTCCCTCCTCTCGCGGAATCCACAAGTCCGCCGTTCAGGGGCGCGGGCCGGACCGGGGCCGTACGCACCACCAGCACGCCACACGACAGCAAGTCGGCTTCCCTCGGCCAAACCGGTGGGGGCCGCCTCAAACTCTCGGGGGAGTAGCCGTGCTCATCAGGCTTGTCGGCCTTGTGTCCATCGAACACGACAGAGAGGCCCCCCAGGTTCTCTCCAGTCACCAGGCTCAGATCGCTCTCGCCCGGCTCTGCGTCGAGCGGCCCACCGGTATCGACCGGGAACAGCTCGCCGACACCATCTGGCCGGACGGCCCGCCGAGCACCTGGGCCTCGGCCCTCCGCAGCGTCGTCAGCCGCCTGCGGGCCTTCCTGTCCGAGGAGTCACCCACCTCCGAGCCCCTTCTGATCGCCCGCGGGGGGCGCTATCTGTTGCGGCTTCCGGAGGGTGCCCAGGTGGACGTGGACCGCGCCGAGAGTGCCGCCGTCAGCGCGGCGGCAGCGTACCGCAACGGTGACCACGCCACCGCGCAACGGCTCGCCGTCATGGCCGTGTCCCTGCTGCGGGGACCTTTCCTCGCTTCCCACGAGGGCGAGTGGGTCGGCTCGGTCCGGGGCCGGCTGAAGGAGGTGCGCGTCTCCGCGCTGGAGACCGCCAGTAGCTCGTCCTCCGCGCTGGGCGACACGCATCACGCCCTGCGGTACGCGGATGAGGCGGTGCGCCAGGCGCCGTTCAGAGAGAGCGCCTACCGGTGTCAGATGACCGCGCACCGGCTGGCCGGCAACAGGGCCGAAGCCCTGCAGATATACCAGCAGTTACGCACGGTGCTCGCCGAGGAGCTGGGGATAGACCCCAGCCCGGAGAGCGAGGCCGCCTACCTGGGGCTGCTGAGCAGTTCCAGGCCCATGCCCCCGCCCGTCCCGTCACCGCACCAGGCGGTGCCGTCGCACGCGCTGAGCTGACACCGGAAGCCGGGGGGCCGCGGACGCCGGGACCGGCGTCCGCGGCCCCCCGGCTCACCGTTGTTTCCGGACCTGCCCGTACGGCTGTTTCCGGACCTGCCCGTACGGCCGGAATCCCGGACCTGTCCGCTTCGGACCCACCCCCACCCAGAACCCGATCGACCCGCACGAAATCCGGGAGGGGCGCTCCCACGCGCCCCTCCCGGACTCATCGCCGCGGGTCCCGTCTCACATGACGGAGACCCCGCTGTCGATGCTGACCACCTGACCGGTCATGCAGTCCTGGTCGAGGAAGAGCGAGACACTGCGGGCGACCTCCTCCACCGTGACGAACCTCGGCACCGGCGCCTTGCGTGCCATGTCGTCCATGATCCGTTCCGGCAGGTCCTGGGTCATGCCCGTGATCATGAATCCCGGTGAGACGGCGTTCACCGTGACCCCGCGCCGGCCGCACTCGGCGGCCAGCGTCCGGGTCATGCCGATGACCCCGGCCTTGGAGGCGGAATACGCTGTCTGACCCGCCGTGGCGATCAGGCCCGAGGGCGAGACGACGTTGATGATCCGGCCCCAGCGCTGCCGCAACATGTGCGGCAGTGCGACCCGGCTGGTGTGGAACGTCCCCAGCAGGTTGGTTCGGATGACCTCGTGCCAGTCGTCCGGGGACTGCATCGCCATCAGGGCGTCCCGGCGGATCGCCCCGTTGTTGACCACGACATCGATAGGCCCGAGGGACTCCTCGACGCGCCGGTACAGCTTCTGGGTCGCCTCCCACGAGCCCACGTCCGCGCCGACGACCACCGCGTCGTGCGTCAGCTTCTCGCGCACCGCATCGGCCTGGTCGGCAGCACGGCGGTAGTGTACGGCCACCCGACAGCCCAACGCGTCGAGTTCGACCGCGAGCGCCTGCCCGAGCCCGCCCGACGCGCCGGTCACCAGCGCGACCGGCGCGTCGGGGCGCTTCCCCGCCCCCTGTCCGCTCACGCGGCCCCTCCCCAGCGCATCAGCACCGAACCCCAGGTCATCCCCGCGCCGAAGCCCGCGAACAGCACGAGCTCCCCAGGCCGGATGCGTCCTGCCTCCAGCGCCTCGGTGAGCGCCAGCGGGATGGAGGCCGAGGCGGTGTTGCCGTACCGCTCCAGGTTGGTCACCAGGGACTCCGGCCGCAGACCGGTGTGCTGGAGAACGGAGTTGATGATCCGGATGTTCGCCTGGTGCGGGACGACGTGGTCCACCTCAGTGGGCGGGACCTTGGCGCTCTCCAGGGTCTCGCGCACCGTGCGGACCGTGTAGCGGACCGCGTTGAGGTAGATCTCGTTGCCCTTGATCTGCGCGTAGTGGAGTCCCTGCGCGACCGTCTCCGGTGTGGTGGGCATCCGGCTGCCGCCCGCGGGCACCTTCAGCGCGTCGGCGCAGGAGCCGTCCGCACCCAGGTTCCACGCCAGTACCGGATCCTCCGGACCCGGCACGAGTACCACCGCGGCCGCGCCGTCGCCCACCAGGATGGACAGGTCACGGTCGGCCGGGTCGGCGGTCAGCGTGTGCGTGTCCGAGCCGATCAACAGGATCGGGCGGCGGTCCATACGGAGGAACCCCATGGCCGTGACCAGGCCGTACACGAAGCCCGCACATTCGGAGTTGACGTCCATCGCCCCGCCGCCGATGCCCAGTTCATGGTGGACGAAGGCGGAGGTGGCGGGCGAGGGTTGTTCGGGGGTGGCCGTGGCCACGATCAGATGGGCGATGTCGGCACCGGTCAGGCCCGCCTTGTCCAAGGCCGCGCGGCCCGCCTCGACGGCCAGCGAGGCAGTGGTCTGACCGGGGTCGACCGCCCGCCGCTCGCGGATGCCGCAGCGGCTGACGACCCAGTCCTCGTCGACCCCGAAGCGGTCCGCCAGCTCGGCACTGGTGATGACCCGTTCGGGCAGGGCCTTGCCCCACCCCGCGATGTCGAATCCACTCATGTGACGTACCGTCACCGCTCGGCCGGCTGGGGCAGGTGCTCCAGCAGCTTGGTGTACACGTCGCGCATGGTCGTGGTGTCGTCCAGGTCCGCGAAGAGGGACTCGTCCGCGGGAATGTCGGGGTACTGGTTCTGGAAGTTGTAGAGCCACTCCATCAGGTCCAGCGAGTCCACATCCGCGATGTGCTGGATCGGCGCGTCGGGGGTCACCTCGGTGGCCCCCGAGACGACGGCGAGCTGCTGCGCGAGTTCCTCGACGGTCGGCAGTGCCATGGTTGTTCCTCTCTGAACGCGACGGAAGGTCGTGTGTCCGCATGAAAGCCGTCCCTCGCAACCCGACCGCAACAAGGCGGTCACACAACGCTGTTGCGGCCGAATTGCGCCGATCGGCTTGGCTCAGCCCCAGCACGGTTCAGACAGCCGGACGGCCGCCGCGACGCGCGGGTGCCCGACGGTCGAAGCTGCGAGGAGAGGGCGAGGATGGCGACGATTGCCTCCCACACCGCGGAGCCGGAGGTGGACGCCGTCCGCCACCACTACGAGGTGGGAAACGAGTTCTACCGACTGTTGCTCGGCCCCAGCATGATGTACAGCGGGGGTTATTGGGAGCCGGGTGAGCGCCTGGTCGAGGCCCTGGACGTCGCGCAGGAACGCAAGCTCGACGTGTTCGCCGACCTGGCGCACGCGGCCGGGAAGGACCGCGTGCTCGACATCGGATGCGGCTGGGGCACCCTCGTCCACCGCCTGACGACGAAGCACGGCGTCCGGGAGGCCGTCGGCCTCACTCTGAGCCGCACCCAGGCGGCGTATATCGCGGATCTGGGCAACCCGGCCGTCACCACCCGGGTCGAGAGCTGGTCGGAGCACCACGCCCCCGGCGCGTACGACGCGGCATTCTGCGTCAACGCCCTGGAGCACTTCGTCCCCTCCAGCCTCCCTCCGAAGGAGCGGACCAAGCGTTACCGCTTCTTCTTCCAGCAGGTGCACGAGGCACTGGTGCCGGACGGCCGGTTCGTGCTGCACACGATGACCGCCGAGGCCCAGCCCATCGGCCGCAAGATCCTGGCGGACCTGAAGTTCCTCCAGCGCTCCGAGTTCACCGGGATGCACATCCCGCACCTGCACGAGCTGGCGGCCGGCGCCGAGGGCCTGTTCGAGGTCGTGGAACTGGTCAACGAGCGCGAGGCGTTCGCGCGGGCGTGCCGCGCCTGGCTGGGCCGGCTCGCCGAACGGCGCGACGAGGCGGTCGCGTTGGAGAACGAGGAGGTGGTGGCCCGCTTCGAGCGCTACCTGGACATCTTCGCGTACACGCTGGAGGACCGCTTCTTCAACAACTTCCGGCTCACGCTGGTCCGCAAGGGGTGACGGGCATGACCGAGACATTTCCGGACTCCGCACGCGACCTGCGGGTGGCGGTGATCGGCAGCGGCTTCTCGGGGCTGGGAACGGCGATCCGGCTGCTCCAGCAGGGCATCGACGATTTCCTCGTCTTCGAACGGGCCGACGAGGTCGGCGGCACCTGGCGGGACAACACCTACCCGGGCTGTGCCTGCGACGTGATGTCGCACCTCTACTCCTTCTCCTTCGCGCCGAACCCCCGCTGGAAGAGCACCTTCGGCAAGCAGCAGGAGCTCTTCGCCTACCTGCGCGACTGCGCCGACGAGTTCGGCGTGCGCTCCCGCATCCGCTTCCGGCACGAGCTGACCGAGGCGCGCTGGGACGACCTGCGCAAGCGCTGGCGGATTTCCACCACGGGCGGGGACTACACAGCCCAGGTGCTCGTCACCGGCACCGGCTACCTCAGCGAACCCGCCATCCCCGACATCCCGGGCCTGGCCGACTTTCAGGGCGAGGTCTTCCACTCCGCCCGCTGGCGCCATGACGTAGACCTCACCGGCCGCCGGGTCGCCGTGGTCGGCACCGGCGCCTCCGCCATCCAGTTCGTGCCCGCCATCCAGCCGGAGGTCGGCCACCTCGACCTCTACCAGCGCACCCCGCCCTGGATCGGGCCCAAGAACGACAAGGTCAACAGCGCCCTGCAGACGAAGCTGCTGACCTCCGTGCCCGGCTACCAGCGCTTCCGGCGGAACTTCAACATGTGGGGCCGGGAGATCCTCGCCTTCGTCATGGCGCGCCCCGCCGTCGCCGCGAAGATGCAGAAGATGGCCTCCGACCACCTGAAGACGAGCGTGCCGGACGAGCGGCTGCGGGCCGTGCTGACGCCCGACTACGTGTTGGCCTGCAAGCGCCTGCTCTTCTCCAACACGTACTACCCGGCGATCCAGCAGCCCAACGTGGACCTGGTCACCGACGGCATCGCCAAGGTCACGGCCGACGCGGTGGTCACGGCCGACGGCCAGGAGCGGCCGGTGGACACGATCATCCTCGGGACAGGCTTCGAAGCCGTACAGCGGCCGATCGCGGAACGCCTCTTCGGACGGGACGGTGTGAGCCTCGAGGAGACATGGAGCGAGGGCATGAGCGCCCTGCGCGGAACCGGTGTCGCCGGCTTCCCCAACCTCTTCATGATGCTCGGCCCCAACACGACCCTGGGCCACTCCTCCCAGGTGATCATGATCGAGGCGCAGATCGCCTACGTCCTCGACGCGTTGAAGATGATGAACAAGCGCGGGCTGGCCTGCGTGGAGGTGCTCCCCGAGGCCCAGCGGGCGTACAACGAGCGACTCGACCAGCGGCTTGAGGGCACCGTGTGGAACGCGGGCAACTGCCGGAGCTGGTACCTCGACGAGCACGGGCGCAACCCCTCGATCTGGCCCACCTACACCTGGCGCTTCCGGCGGGCCACCAGCCGCTTCGACCCGGCCGAGCACCTGCTGAGCACCAGCGAGGATCTGCGCGCCCCCGCGCACACCGCTTCCTGACGGCCGCGCCACCGCGACCGAACCGCGTACCCGCGACCGACGAGACACGGAGTTTCCCCGATGAACCTGCACACTCCCTCCCGCAGAGCGGTCCTCGGCACGGTGGGCGCCGCCGCCGCCGTGATCGGCTGGAACGCCACCACCGGAAGCTGGGCCTTTGCCGCCGACACCGCCCGACGCACCGGCGACCGCGTCGTGCCCGTGCCCGACCTCGACGGCACCCTCACCACCGACACTTCCCAGTTCGGCTCCTATTCCCACGACTTCGGCCGTCTGGTGACGGGCACGGTTCCATGGGCGGTGCTCACCCCCGGCTCGGTCCAGGACATCGCCGTGATGATCCGCTACGCCCGGGCCAACAAGCTCAAGCTCGCCGTCAGCGGCCGCAGCGGCACCGGCGGGGACCTGGAGTCCCACTCCTGCTACGGCCAGGCCGCCGTCCCCGGGGGCATCGCGGTGGACGCCCGGGGCATGGCGCGCATCCTGTCCACCGGCTCCGCCTCGATCACCGTCGAGGCCGGCGCGACGTTCGCGGAGATCACCGACCACCTGCTGCTCCGGGGCCGTACGCTTCCCGCCCTGCCCGACTACCTGCCGCTCTCCGTCGGCGGCACCCTCAGCGTCGGCGGCATCGGCCTGACCATGGGTACCGAGGGTCTGATCGCCGACACCGTGCAGTCGCTGGTCGTGGTGACGGGCACCGGCGAGGTCGTCACCACCTCACCGAGCCGTCAGCCCGAACTGTTCCGCACCGCGCTGGCGGGCGGCGGACAGGTCGGCGTCATCGTCCAGGTCACCCTGCGGACCGTGCCCGCCGCCGAACGCGCCACCGTCTTCAGCCTGCTCTACGACAACGTCGCCGCCTTCATGAAGGACTCCGAAATCCTGCTGGCGGACCACCGCTTCCAGATGCAGGGCGGTGAGATGGTCCGGCGGCCGGACGACTCGGGATGGCGCTACAAGATCGAGGCGGTCGCCACGTACTCCGGCGGCCGCGTCCCGGACCGCGCCCGGCTGCTGAGGGGCCTCAAGGACCTGCGCGCCGAGGCGCTCATCGAGGACTACGCGCTGCGCGACTACCTCTTCCGTCTCGACGGCTTCGAGGCGTATCTGAAGGACGCCGGACACTGGGCCCAGCCCAAGCCCTGGCTGAGCCTGTTCCTGCCGCGCTCCTCGGCCGCGCGCTTCCTGCGCATGGTGGAGGGCGAACTGGCACCGGACGATCTGGGCGCGGGCGTGCTGCTGAGCTACCCGTACCTCACCTCCGCTGTCACCGCGCCCATGGCCGTCCAGCCGGACGACCGGGTGGGCTACCTCTTCGACCTGTTGCGCTTCCCGCACCCGGGCACCGGAGCCGCCGACATCGACCGCATGATGCAGCAGAACCGTTGGCTGTACGACCGGGCGGTGGCGATGGGCGCCAAGCGCTACCTCGTCGGCGCGGTGCCGAACCTCACCACCGACGACTGGCGCCGCCACTTCGGCACCTCCTACAAGACGCTGGGCAAGGCGAAGCAGCGCTTCGACCCCGGCAACGTTCTCACCCCCGGCCAGGGCTTCTTCGGCTGACCGAGCACGGCCCGGCCGCCCTTCGAGGGCGGCCCGTCACCGTCGATCCCATGAGGAGGAAGAGCAGTTGAAGAGATACGACCTGGTCGACGAGGCATTGCTCGCCGCCGGTCCGGGCGCTGTCTGGGAGGCCCTGATGGGCGAACTCGCGGGCGACGCCCGGTGGTGGGTGCCGGACAACACCTTCGAGCCGGTGAACGGCACCCCGGCCCGGGTGGGCGCGCTCACCCGGGTCACCGTCCACACCAAGGGCGTGGACAAAGGGGGCAAGAAGATCCGGTTCACCGCGCGCACGACCGCTGTGGAACCTGGCAGGCGCCTGGCCCTGAAGTACGTGGAGGGGGCGTTCCGGGGCACGGCGGAGTTCACCCTCGCCCCGCTCGACGACGGCGGTACCCGGCTCGCGATGCGCTTCCGGGCCCAGCCGCACGGCGCGCTCGCCGTCCTGGCGAACCTCGTGGACATGGACGCGAAGCACACCCGCGCCACGCGCGCGGCGTTCGCGCGGCTCAGCCGTCTGCTGTCCGCCGCGCCGTCGCCGGCGGCCCCCGCCGCCCCGGCCCCGGAAGTCTCCCGGTGACCGGGCCCGCTCCGGCTCCCGCCCCCGGCGAGACGTTCCTGCGTACGAAGGACGGGGCCCGGCTGGCAGTCTCCGTCCTGGAGCCGCTGGAGCGGGGCGCCGAGGACCGGCCCGTGGTGGTGCTCGCGCACGGCTGGGGCGGCAGCCGCCGGATCTGGAGCCCGGTGACCGACCGGCTGCTGCGGAGCGGCTTCCCGGTGGTCGCCTACGACCTGCGTGGCCACGGCGCCTCCACCGTGGGCGCCTCGGAGGTGACCACCGAGGCGATGAACGCGGACCTGGCGGCGGTCGTCCATCACGCAGGGGGCACGCCGCTCGTCGTCGGGCACTCCGGCGGCGGGTTCGCCGCGCTCGCGCTGGCCGCGGCACCCGAGCCCGGGGCCCGTCCGGTGGGCCTGGTCCTGGTCGCCTCGGCCGCGCATGATCAGGACACCCCGGAGAAGGAGGCCCGCATGATGGAGGCGCCGCTCTTCTCGTGGGCCCTGCGCCGACCGGGCCTCGGGCGGGCCCTGCTGGGGCAGATGACGGGCACGTCACTGGCCCCCCGGCTCCGCGAGGTCAACCGGCAGGTGTTCGCCGCGACCACACCGCAGGTGCGGGCTGCTTGCTTCCGTACCTCCCGGGGCATGGACCTGCGGGCCGCGCTGGCCGAGGTCCGGTTGCCCGCCGCGGTCCTCGCGGGCGAGTCCGACCGGGTCATCCGGCCCGAGCTGGGACGGGAGTTGGCGTCCGCGCTGCCGGACGCCGTGTTCACCTCGATCCCCCGCGCCGGTCATGTCCTGCCCTTGGAGGACCCGGACGCCGTGACCGAGGCCGTCATCCGGACCGCCGCCCGCGTGGGCGGGCGCGCCCGGGACACCGGCGGCATGAAAGAGGCGGGCACCCGGTGAACAGGGCCCTCCCCGGCTCGACTGCCACTGGGCGCGCCGCCCGACCGGCTGTCGGGAGCTCATCCGGGTCCGTCCCTGCGCCCGGGAGGCTCCGCGCAGGACACCGACCGGTCGAGGGAACGGGGTGACGGCCCGCGCGCCGGGTGTGCTCGTGGGCAGTGCGGCGATCGGTACGAGGGGCGGTGCGCAGCGCCGGGTACGGGACGGCCGGGCGCTCCCCGTCCAGGCCGGTGTGCCGGATCTCGTACGGGTCGACGCGCCCTGTACCGCAGGAGCCGACGGACCGCGTCTCGTGCGGGCGGGCACACCGCAGCCCCTGCACGGCGCGGCTCCGCGGCTCACTCCGGTGGGCGCACCGTGATCGAGCGGCTCCTGCCGGCAGGGGTCGCCGGGGCGGAGGCCTTCGACGACGCGCTCCCCCACCTGCCGGACCGCCGGGAACTCGCCCTCGTACGGGGCCGGCCGGACCGGGTCGTCCGGCAGTTCACCGCTGCGCGCGCCTGCGCCCACCGCTGTCTGGACGTCCTCGGGGCGCCGCCCGGGCCGCTGCTGCGCACGGCGGGCGGCGCCCCGGCGTGGCCCGCCGGGTTCGTCGGCAGCCTCACCCACTGCGTCGGGTACCGGGGGGCGGTGGCGGCGCGCGCGGAGGTGTGGGCGGCGCTCGGCGTGGACGCCGAACCCGCGCTCCCCCTTCAGCACGGCGTCCTCGGTCTGATCGCGTCGGAGTGCGAGCGGCGGATGGTGGCCCGGCTCTCCGGGGAGCGCCCCGAACTACCCTGGGACCGGCTGTTGTTCAGCGCCAAGGAAGCCGTCTACAAGGCTTGGTACCCGGCCACCCGCCAGTGGATCGGCACGGGCGCCGTCGCGGTCGCCTTCACAACCGGTGGCCGGCTGACGGCCGAGGTCCGCTCGGACCGCACGCCGCCGCCCCCGGCGCGGCGACGCCCTGAGGACGGAACCCCGGCCGGGGCCGGCGGCGTCACGGCCCACTACACGGGCCGCTGGCACGTCGAAGGGGGCCTGCTGCTCACCGCCGTGGCGGTCCCGGCCGCGGCTCCGGTGGGGACGGGGGCGCGGGCCCGCGTGTCCGTGGAGGACCAGAGTCTTTCGTTTTGACTGTGGGGAGCACCGCCAGGCGCAAAAGGGAGTCGATCGGGGGCTCCCCTGCTCTGGGGACACCTGCCAGCGGTAGCTGGGGGAGTGCGGTGCAGGGCACGCGAGCCAAGCTTGATCCGGACGAGAGGCCCTGATGCCGGGCGTCGCGACAGGGCGAACGTTGCCTGCCACGGCACCAGGACGCGGCTGCCGGCGCCGCCGGGGCTCCCGCGACGGCTCCGGACGCCGTCCGGTGACCACCCCCGAAGGGCCGCCGGGCCGCGCCCGGATCCGTGACCCGCCCTCCCTCGACTCAGCGGGCCGGAGCCCGCGGGCCGGAGGCGTCTCAGCATCTGAGGACCACTGTCCGCCCGTCCGAGCCGATGGCCAGGGTCTCCTCGGACCGCCTGCCCCGGCGGAACTCCTGCGGGCTGACGCCCCGTTCCCGCTTGAACGCGGCACTCAGCGCGAACGGCCCCGAATAGCCCACCTGCTGGGCGATCTTGGCGACCGACAGGTCGGGGTCGCGCAGCAGGTCGGCGGCGAGCGTCAGCCGCCATCCGGTCAGGTAGGACATCGGCGGTTCGCCGACGAGCTCGGTGAAGTGCCGGGCCAACACCGCCCGGGAGACCCCGACCGAGGCCGCGAGCGAGGCGACCGTCCACGACTCGCCGGGCCGTTCGTGCAGCAGCCGCAGCGCCCGTCCCACCACCGGGTCGCTCTGCGCCCGGAACCAGAGCGGCGCACCCGTGCCCGGCTCCATGAGCCAGGAGCGCAGCACGTTGATGAGCAGCAGGTCGAGCAGCCGGTCGAGGACGACCTCCTGACAGATGTCCTCCTTGTCCATTTCGGCGGCCAGCATGCCGATCAGCGGGGTCCGCGCGGCCGAGGCGGGCTGGACGAGCAGCGCGGGCAGGCTGGCGAGCAGTCTGCGCCCGACCTCGTTGGGCGCCTGGTAGGTGCCGCTCAGCATCACGGTCGACCCGGTGCGGCGCGGCTCGCCCCAGGTGCGTACGCCCAAGGACATCGCCTCGGTGACGTCCTTGCCGTCAGTGGTGTTGCAGCGCTGCTCGGGGTCGACGGTGATGCCCGGGGGCGTCGACGGGTCGTCGGCGAGCGTGTAAGGCTCGGGGCCGCGCAGGACCGCCACGTCCCCCGCCGCGATCCGCACCGGGGAGGCCCCCTCGCGGAGCACCCATGCCGAGCCGTGCAGCATGGTGAACACCGACAGGGGCGCGCGGTCCTCGATACGCAGTCCCCACGGGGGGTTGAACACCGATTTCAACAGAAAGGCACCCCGCGCCTTGGGGCTTTCCAGCAGACCGCTGAGCGTATCCACAACCTTCACCTCGCACCGTCTCGCCGTCGTTTCTCGCGGGGCGCTCTCGGCCCCGGCCGTGCCCGTCCCGTGAAGCCGCGCCGCCGGGCGGCGCGGCTCCCGGAAGGAGGCGCGACCGTGGGTCCGGACGCTCCCGTGGGGAGTTCCGGACCCGCGGTGGTTCCCGTGTCCAGTCTGTCAACGCTTCCTGCCACCTCGTACCGGCACCACGTCCGTTCGTCGTGGCCGTCACCGCGTCCGTGAGGTCGCCCCCCGCCTCGCCGTGTCGCCCAGCAAGGCGAGGGCACCCAGGCAGGCTGCCGTGCGCACCGCGTTGGCCCGACGCCAAGGGCGCTCGTACGCCTTCCTGACAGCGGCCAGGGCTGCGGCCGACGTGCCAGGGGCGGTGCGCAGCCGGCGGTTCAGAGGCAGGTTGGCGCAGATCGTCACCACGACGCTGAGGCCGTACAGCACCGCGGCGGCCCGGGCCCGCCGGGCGGCGTCGCTCCGGTCCGCACGGGCGAGTCTGCGAGCGGCCACGCCGGTTGCCACGAACACACCGAGGAAAAGCACCCCGAAGACGGCGTTGTCGTCCAGGGCGTCATTGGCCTGGCGCATCGCGGAGACGAATCCCTCGTCCTCGCGGCGCGCGAGGGCGGGCATCACACCGACGTCGAACGCGAGGTACAGACCGGCCATCAGGCCGGTGCCGAGGGTGGCCGCGACGAGCACGGGGTCCTTGGAGGTGGCCTCGTGGCGGGCGGCGGCAGTGCTCATGGGTGTTCCTCCGGTCGGTTCTGTGGGGCGGGTATGCGGCGCCGCCGGGGCGGTCGTCGACCGCGACCGCCCCGGCGGCGGCCGTTCACCGGGGTTCCAGGATTCCGGCGAGTGAGCGGCGGTAGGCGCCTTCCAGCAGGGTGCGCCCGACCAGGCGCACCGGTCCGGGCATCAGCCTGTCCGGCTGCGGGAGTCCGTCCAGCAGCCACGGTGGAAGGACCCGCTTGACGCGGAAAGGCGCCGCCGCGAGGACGCGGCGCTCCAAAGCGGCGAACACGTCGGCCGGTACGCGGGCGAAGGCCGGGAAGGTCAGCGCCTCCTCCTCGTGCAGATGCCGGTGGAGGACGGTGTCGAAGGTGTCGACGTGGCCGCCGATCAGCTCGGCGCGTCCGCTCTCCAGCGCCTTGGTCACGCGGAACATCGAGTCGTCGAGCGCCACGTGGTCCTGCACCATGCGGTGTGAACCGGCGGCGATCTCCGGCACGTGCTCGATCAGGCCCGGCCAGAGAATCTCGTCCTCCGTGCGGTGATGCCAGTCCACGATGGCCCTGAGCTGCTGCCACCACTCAGCGGCCCGGGGAAGACCGGCGGACGTCAGAAGCGGCGCCGCGGCCACCAGTCGCCTGGAGTCGCGCCGCAGCGCGAGGTGCGTCTGCGCGAATCCACGGAGGTGGGGGGGCAGTGCGTCCACACCCTTGTCTCCCCACAGCAGCCCGTCCATCGCGTTCCTCTCTCCTCTGGCCCCGGCGCTCGCCGCCGGGGCGCCCGGCTCGGTCGGTCTGTGACGATCCACGGTCGGCGCGGTGGTCCGCCGGACAGCCCGGTCCGGCGGACCACCGCTGCGGGACACCGATTCGTCAGGCGTCCCAGACGCCGGTGGCCGCGGCCTCCTTGGCGTAGTCCGCGAAGTCCCTGGGCTCCCGCCCGAGCGCTTCCCGGACTCCGTGCACCAGGCTGGCGTTGCGGCCGTCGACGATGAGGGTGAAGAGGTCCGCGAACTCCTCCGGCTCGCCCAGCTCGCGCAGCGCCGCGCGGTAGTCGTCGACGCTGACCGGGATGTAGGTGACGGTCCGGCCGGTGGCCGCCGACAGTTCGCGGGCCACGTCGTGGAAGCTCAGCAGCCGCGGGCCGGACAGCTCGTAGGTCTTGCCGATGTGCCGGTCGTCGGTGAGGGCGGCGACCACCACGTCGGCGATGTCGTCGGCGTCGACGAACGGCTCGACTGCGTCGCCAGTGGGAAGCGCCAGCTCGCCGGAACGGACCGGGTCGAGGAAGAAGCTCTCGCTGAAGTTCTGGTTGAACCAGTTGGCTCGGACGACGGTCCAGTCGTTGCCGGACGCCTTGAGGGCGTCCTCGCTGGCGACGGCGCCCTCCTCGCCCCGGCCGGAGAGCAGCACCAGGCGGCGGACGCCCCGCTCCACGGCGAACGCGGCGAACCGCCCGACGGATTCCTTCGCGCCAGGGAAGGCGAGGTCCGGATAGTAGGTCACGTAGGCGGCGGAGACCCCGTCGAGCGCGGCCTCCCAGGTGCTCTCGTCCTCCCAGACGAAGGGGATGTCGCTGCTGCGCGAGCCGCCCCGGGTCGGGCGGCCGAGCCCCTGCAGGCGCTCGACCACGCGCCGTCCGGTCTTACCGGTGTCGCCGATGACGAGGATGGGGGCGATGTTCTGTCCTTGAGTGCTCATAGCTTCATTGAAGTCTCTTCGTTGCAGACGTTACATAGCTCCAGCGCTCACTTTCATACGTCATCGTCTCGATCTGCGAGCGTAAGACGTAGGTCCCCATATCCCGAACGGGACACTCGAGGACCGGAGGGGTTCGGCCCGGAGCGCCCCGCCGGAGGTTCAGCGGGCGAGGGCCGCGGCCACGAGGACGAAGGCGGCGACGGCGAACAGGGTCCGCGCGCCGTGCAGGGCGTTCCACCGTCCCTCGAAAGCCGTCCGGGCGGCCCGCTCGTCGCCCCGGCTGCGCGAGGACTCCAGCGCGTTGTTGAGGGGGACGTTGCCGCCCGAGGTGATCAGGTGCCCCACCAGCGCGCAGACGGCGGCGACCCCCACGAGGATCGACCCGCTCCCGTCGCGCTCCTCCGGCGCCACGAAGAACGAGACGGCGGGGAAGGCGAGCGAACCGAGGAAGAGCAGCAGGAAAAGCGGTCCGGGGACCTTTCGGTTCACCGCCCGCATGACGAGGGTGAACGAGGCGTCGTCGTCCATCTCTTTCAGAGCGGGCATGACACCCGACAGAAAGGCGAGCATGTATCCGGCGTACAGCCCGGTGCAGATGAGGGCGAAAATCTCGAGAGCTTCCGACATGCCGGTCATCATCGCCGCCCCTCGTCCGTCCTCGCAGGGCTTGTTCCGCAATTGACGGGAACGGACCGTCCGGAGTTTCCGGAGAGCGGCCCCGTCGTACGACGGGGGTACGGCGGCGGTACGACGAGGGCCCGACGGGCGTACGGCTTCCCTCTTCGAGGTCCGCAAGCCTGGCAGACAGCGGCCGCCGGACTTGGGTGCGCGCGCAGGTTCGGCCGAGTCGGCGCCAGGGCGCCGCAGTGCGGGTCGCCGCGCGGACGTCCCAGCATCCCACCGGCAGCGGGCAGCGGGCAGCGGGCAGCGGGCAGCGGGCAGCGAGGACGATGATGTCCGTCTCCGTGACCAGGCGGACGAGGCGATGCTCGTCATCGATCCGCCTCGACCACGCCCTGGGCAAGTGGCACTTCAGAGAGCTTTGCGGGCTTCGCTCGGGGTTACGGACATGACCCGATCCCTTCCCTCAAGTGGTACCGGAAGCCCATCTGGCTCAATGTCACCCGTGGCCCCCTGCCCACCGGCTTCCTGACCAGCGGTCTCGTCGTCCCCGTGTGGTGACGGGCCGGCGCAGGGACACCACCACCGTCGTCGGGCCGCTCCTCGGACTGCCGGAGCTCCGGTACCTCGTTCTTCCCCGCCCCCCAGATCATCACCAGCCGCCCCAACGGCTACCTGTGACAGCGAGACCACGTTGAACCGTGGCGGGGGGAATCGGCGGTCGCCTGGATCGACGACGACTTCTCCGAGTCCGGCCACACCTGGGCCGCCGAACGGACCACCCGTGGCCACCCGACGCTGCTCGTCCAGCCGGATCCGTACACCGGCCTTACGGCGACCCACCTCCTGACGGTCCAGGAATGGGCATCGCCACAGGGGATGACAACGGGATCCCCGGAAGCGAAGTACCAAGGCCAGGCTGGTCACATATATGTGCAGGCCAAAGGGCATTTGCCACGGTTCTCCAGAGCTGTCCGGCGCTCGGAGCGTCAAACGAGCGTCACACGTGGTTCCCATGGCAGCCGACACGCCACCAGCACGCACGATGCCCCCGGTCGGCCACCGCGCCGGCGAACTGTCGCGGTGGCCCTGGCGTGTGGAGTCGAGCGGCCGTGGCCCGGCGGGCCGACCGCGCGTCAGCGTCGTCGCTGGTCGGCCCGCAGCTCGAAGTCGCCGTAGCTGTTGTCGACCGGGTTGACTGTGACCCCGGGCGCGACGATGTCATCGACAGCGTCGAGCACGTCTGCCGGGAGGGTGGCGTCGGTGGCGGGCAGGACGCCGCCGATGGGGGAGGGCGGCGCGGGACGGACGGTGCGGCTCAGCCGCCAGGCTGGTGCGCATACCGGAGCCGGGGGCACTGCGACCTCCTTTTGATCATCCTGTGTGTCGTGCCGACATCTTCACGTGAGGTCTGTCCGAACGGGCCCGCGAGGTACTGCCAGTACCTGGAAGAGCAGTGACTCCCACGCGTGGGCCGACGTGCGGTTACCTGGGAGAAGCCAGAAACTGGCGGTTCAGGACCGGGCCCGAACTCACAGCCGACTCGAAGGAACACCGTGCGCGCAGCACCCGCCTACGGGTACGGGGCCGGCGACGTCCGTGCCGGGCGCGTCGCCGACCCGAGCCGTCCGGGCACCACCCGTGTGCCGAGTGACGCAGGGGGCACCACGCCGTCCCCGCCGACGCGCCCGGACCGGCGCGAGCAGCGCGGGGCCCAGGCCCGCTCGACGCTGACCCTCGCGATCATCTGCGTCAGCTATTTCATGGTCATCCTGGACAATGGGCATGGCCTGGCTGAGCCGCATCGACCTGCACACGCCCTACCTGACGGGAGTGCGTTGCCGATGGTGCTCACAGGCACCGGCCAGGGGCCGGCGCCGGCCCCGCCGGCCTCCAGCGGCGTCGACGGCGTCGACGGCGTCGCCCCCGAGGACGCGGGGGCCGGCTCGGGTCCGGTCAACACCGTTCACCAGGCCGGCAGCGCTGAGCCTGAGCATCCTGACCGCTGTGGCCACCGCCGTCTCCACCGGCCATGCGGCCGCCGACATCGCGTCCCGCCCGGGCGCGGCCCTGACCGGCTCGGCCGTCCTGCTCACTCTGGCGATCATGACCGTACTCACCCTGATCGTGCCCGCACGGGCCACCCGGAACGAAAGGTCCCTGTGATGCAGACCCTCACCCTCAACAACGGCGTCGAGATGCCCGCCCTCGGGCTCGGCGTCTTCCAGACCCCGCCGAACGAGACCCGGACCGCCGTCACGGCGGCGCTCGACCTCGGCTACCGGCACATCGACACCGCCGCCGCGTACGGCAACGAGCGCGAGGTCGGCCAGGCCATCCGCGACTCCGGGGTGCCCCGCGAGGAGATCTTCGTCGAGACCAAGGTCTGGATCAGCGACTACGGCTACGACGAGACCCTGCACAGCTTCGACAAGAGCGCCGCCAAGCTCGGCGTCGACCGGATCGACCTGCTGATCCTGCACCAGGCGCTGCCGTCGGACTTCGACAAGACCCTCGCGGCCTACCGCGCCCTGGAGAAGCTCCTGGCCGACGGCAAGGTCCGCGCCATCGGCGTCAGCAACTTCATGGTCGATCACCTGACCGCGCTGCTCGACGCCACCTCCGTCGTGCCGGCCGTCAACCAGCTGGAGATCCACCCCTACTTCCAGCAACGCGCCGTCCTCGACTTCGACGACCGGCGCCACATCCTCAACCAGGCGTGGTCCCCCATCGGCGGGATCACCTTCTACCCGGGCTACGGCGAGAACCGCAAGAGCGTCCTGCAGGATCCGGTGGTCATCGGCATCGCCGAGGCACACGGCAAGAGCCCGGCCCAGGTGCTGCTGCGTTGGGGCCTCCAGCACGGCCGCTCGGTGATCCCCAAGTCGACCAAGCGCCACCGCATCGCCGAGAACATCGACGTCTTCGACTTCGAACTCACCGCGGACGAGTTGAAGGCCCTCGACGGCCTGGAGACCGGCCGCCGCGGAGGTCCCGAGCCGGAGAACGTCACCCTCGCCGACTTCGGCCGCGCCATCCCCGAAGCCTGACATCACCTCCTCTCCGCGCAGAGGACACAGAAGGTGAGGACCATGACCACCTGGAACGACTCGGACCTGCAGAAGATCGGGACGGCAGAGGAACTGGACCTGGAGTCCGAACGCGCCGACGGCACTCTCCGCACGGCCGACAGCCCGCCCCTGCGGCTCAGAGCAGAGGAGGCTACGACAACCAGCGCACCGGCAGGGTCCGCCTCGGCTCACTCCGGAGGGGCGGGATGCCTCGCACGAGCGGTTCCGGACCCTGGCTGTCGTGCGGGTCGGCGTCGCCGGACGTACCCGACGACGAGGAACGGCCGGTCTCCGGTCCGTATGGCCACGTGGTGGACGACGCCGCCCCGTCCCCCATGAGCGGTGGGGACGGGGCAGGTGACCGGCTCGGACGGGCCGGTCGTGGGGCGGACGATGATCTCGCTGACGTCGACCTCGGCGGGCTGGTCGATGGCGAACGAGATGGCCGCGCCGATGGACGAGGCCGGGACGGCGACGCTGTGGTAGGTACGCATCTCCTCGCGGCCCACCGGGTCCGAGCTGGACTCCGCCAGTTCAGCAGGCGGAATCGCCCACGCCGTAAACCGCTCGCCCACACGCCGGCGGACCGCACCACATCACGGTCATCGTGAATCGGGAAGGTCAGCGCTGCAGGGTGAGGACACCCGGCCGCCACGGCAGTTGGTTGTAGTCGCCGCCCGCGGCGGGGGACTTGCCCTGGTAGAGGAACTGCAGGTTGCAGGGGTCGATGGTCATGGTCTGGTCGGGGTTGTTGCGGACCAGGTCACCGTGACTGATGTCGTTGGTCCAGGTGGCGCCGCTGTTGGCCTTGCCCGCGAAGGGGTTGCTCTCGCTGGCGGCCTGCGGGGTCCACGAGCCGCTCAGGCTGGAGGCCGTGAAGGAGCGGAAGTAGCGCCCGTTCGCGCCCATAGCCTCGACGATCATGAGGTACTGGTTCTGGCCCTGAACCTTGTAGACCTGTACGCCCTCGAACAGGTTGGCCTTCGTGTCGCTCATGATCGTCGTGTACGACGAGCCGAAGTTGCCCGGGAAGTTCCCGATCGGCATGCTCGCCCGGTAGATCTTGCCGTTGTCACCGGCGAAGAACAGGTGCATGTTCTGGCCGTCGGCGATCAGGGTCTGGTCGATCGGGCCGGTGTCGGAGCCGGAGATGCTCCCGGTGAACAGCGGCTGCGGAGAGGACCAGCCGTTGGGGTTGGTGGGGTCGCTCGACGTGCGGTAGATGAAGGGCCACGCACCCCACTGGTACGCCAGCACCCAGATGTTCTTGGGCGCGAAGTAGAACAGCGTGGGCGCCACCGCGGCCTGGCTCATCCCGGTCTGGCCGGCCGACGCCATGTCCGACCAGTTCGTGAAGGGACTGAACATCATCGAGCCGTACGACGATCCCGACACGTTCGACGCGTAGACCAGGTGCTTGCCGTTGTGCGTCACGGTGGTGAAGTCCTTCACCGCGGCCCACCCGTTCGCCGGCTGCGCCAGCACACCCGTCGACGTCCACCGGTACGCCGACGGAAGAGAACACGTGCCGTCCGTCGGCGGCGTCCCGGGCAGGCCGGTCCACTTCTGGTTGCTGCCGCCGTTGCACGTCCAGATCTGTACCGCCGTGCCGTTGGCCGTACCGGCGCCCGTAGCCTCCAGGCACAGCCCGGACTCCACGCCGACGACCGTGCCGTCGGAGTTCACCCGCCACTGCTGGTTCGCACCGCCGGAACAGGTCCAGATCTGCACCCGGGTACCGGCCGCGGTGGCGTGGCCCGGAACATCCAGGCACTTGTCGCCGTACACGGTCAGCTGGTTGCCGTCCGTCAACGTCCACTGCTGGTTGGTCCCGTCCCAGCAGTCGTAGATCTGCAGGTACGTGCCGTTGGTCTGGCTGGCGCCCGGCACATCGAGACACCGGCCCGAACCAACACCGCGCAAGGCGCCACTGGTAGCCGCCTGAGCCGGGGTGGCCACGAGCATCGCCGCCAACGCGGCCAGGGCCGCAACCGCGGCGGCGAGCACCACAGACGGATGCCTGCGGCTGAAACTTCCTCTGTGCATGGGGACTTCCCCAACCTTGAGTAGGCGGTTCCGGTTGGCCTCGTCAGAGGTTGTCCGGACTGTCGGTGTAGTGCGGTGTGCAGCGGTCTGTGAGCACCACGGCAGACCGCTTGTGGCTTCCCGGTCCTTCGCGACCTTCTGAAAGACCGGTGGCGCCCGGCGCCTTCGGGCCGCATGGGCGCCCGGGGTGGAGGCTTGGACGGCGTCGGGTGAGCCCGTCGCGGTCCCGGGCGTCGTCAGGACTGTCGCGGCCGGCAGGCCCGAGACCGAGGCTCGGCGACGTCCGAAGCGTTGGAGCGGGTTCATGCTTCTCCTCGTACGGCCGGGTGCGGTGGGCGGTTGGCCGCCATCGGCTCGGTTCAGGGCGTGGACAGCTCGAACCGCGTGACGCGGACCGAGCCGCCGAGCGCCCGGGTGGCATGGTTGAAGAGGGCGAACCGGTGTCCCATGAAGAACCGCCAGTCGTTGCCCATCGAGAAGTCGGGTCCGAGTCGGGTGAACGTGATGCCGTCGGTGCTGTAGGAGAAAGTCCCCGGACGTGCCGCGCCGGGGCGGATGTCCGCGCTCGCGCGCAGCCAGATGCGGCTGCCCGAGGCGGCCGCGCTCGCGAGCTCGTAGCCGGTGCCGGTGGTGTTCCAGCTGCTGTCCATGGTCAGCCCGCCGACCATCACCACCCGTGTGGCGCCGCCCTCGCGCTTGACACCGATCCACGCGGAGGAGTCACGCAGCAGCGCGAGTCCGGCCCGGTCGCCGTCCCGCATCGCGGAGTGGTCGAGCTGGACCGTGGCGGTGGAGGTGGGGCCCTGGATGCGGTGCGTGAGGGTGTTGCGGGCCCAGTACAGGTCGTCGGTGACCGTCGCGGTACGCAGGGTCAGACCGTTGCCGACCGACCACTTGGTGTTGTCCGGGTTGTGGTTCCACTCCCATCTCGGTTTGAGGGTCGTGCCGTCGAAGATGTCGACGCCGGTCATGGGGGTGACCTGGCGGGGCGGTGGCGGCACGGCCGGGCTGGTATAAAAGGTGCCCCATGCGCCGTTCACCAGTTGGACGACGGGCCACCCGTCCCAGGTCCATGTGACCGGTGCCAGCGCGGGCACCCGGCCGCCGGGGTAGGCGTCGACGAATGCCAGGTAGTACCAGGCGCCGTTCTGCGTCTGGACCAGGCCGCCCTGGTGCGGGACGCCTCCGCCGGGGATCGGCCCGCGCAGGTCGAGGAGCACTTGCCGCATCGTGTACGGACCGAAGGGGCCGCCCAACGATTTCAGGATGTACTGCCCGTTCGCGGGGCGGGTCAGGAAGATGTAGTACTGCCCGTTGATCTTGTAGAAGCGGGAGCCCTCGAGGGTGCCGACGCTCGACGGGGTCGTGAACACCTGCTGCGTGCGGACCTGGGTGCGGCCGTCGGGGGAGAGCTGGGCCACGCTGATCGTGGTGTTGCCGTACGCCACGTACAGGGTGTCGTCGCTGTCGACCAGCAGCCCCGCGTCGTAGTAGGGCGCGCTGATCGTCGTCAGCCGGTTCCACGGCCCCTCAACGGCCGTTGCGGTGTAGATGTACGTCCTGGCGAAGTCGATCTGGCCCAGCCAGTAGAACGTCCTGTCGCTCGGACGGTAGGCCAGCGACGACGCCCAGATCCCTCTGACATAGCCACGGGCCCCGTTCAGGTCGTACTTGGCGCCGAAGTCCAGGACCGGCACCGAGTGGCCGGCGATCTCCCAGTGCACCAGGTCGTACGAGCGCAGGACGGGCGCGCCCGGCGAGTAGTGCATGGTCGAGGCCGAGGCGTAGTAGGTGTTTCCGACGCGGATGACGTCGATGTCCGCGAAGTCCTGCCAGATCACCGGGTTCGCGTACTCCCCGGCGGTGACGCGGGCCGGCCCCTGGCCGGGAGCGGCTGCGGCGCGGGAGGCTCCCCTCAGTGGGAGGACCGCGCCGGCGGCGAGGCCGGTGGCGGTCGCCAGCGCGCGACGACGGGAGAAAGATTGATGCGGCCATGACGCATGCATATGCGGCGTGCTCCTTGCGGCTCGGCGTTTCGGTGGGCGCGACCCGGAGATGCCCTGCTGTGCAAGTGGAGCGGCTCTGATGTGTTCGTGATATCGAACACAGGTCGAAGTGTCGAGCAACCCGAATGATAGGGAACCGGTGAACGGCGTCAATACCTCTCGCATGAATCGCCATCAATTTCGAAACATTCGCAAGGCTTCATGGACGAAACGGCGCAGGTTGAGCCATCGAATGACTGGGCTGGACCATCATTTGGCGCCGGATCGGGGTCGATTTCCCGGATGGTGTTGACACAGTCGGCCACGTCTCTAGCATCCGGGACACCCAGATTTTCCGAACGACATCCGAACTTTCGAACCCTCTCAGGTGATCCCCGGGAAAAGGAGCCCCAGGTGCCCAGACGAACAGGCGGACGACTGCTCCACCTCCTGGCGACCGCCGTGCTGACGGTCACCGCGTCCGTGGCTGCTTCCTCTCACTCCACCGCCACGGCCGCACCGGGCAGCCCGGCACTCACCCCGCCGCTGGGGTGGAACAGCCGGAACAGCGCATGAGGCAGGTCGGTTTCACCGCACAGCCGTCGTACTTCCTCCTGAAGTCGGCTCCGCTCGTCCCCCGAGCCCTGACGTGCGGCTCGGGTGAGGGCCTCAGCATGATCGATGGGTATCGACGGATCCCGCGCAGCTGGGCTCGCCCGCGCTCGTGCACACGCCTCCCTGCATCTGACGGCCGTTCAAAACGAGCGTCATCCGTGCGTCAAGAAGGCACCGCGGCTGGGTGGCGCCGGCCCGCGAATCGCCCCCGAACCGCTGGAAACCGCAGCTCAGACGGGGTTCTCCGCGTCCACCTGCTGCACCCCGGAAAACAGGTCGGTCCCACCCGCCCAGAACCCGTGAACAGGAAGTATCAGCAGGGCCGGGCATCCCTGGCCGCTGCGGATGCGGAACGGACAGGTGCGGGAGATCAAACCGAAGATCGATATGCCGTTCGGCTTCCATGCCCCTCACAGCTACCGGGTCCAGTCGCTGGGCCTGCGGCCGGGCGACCGGCTGGTGATGCTGACCGACGGCATGCTGGAGCGCAACGCCAACAGCCTCGATCTGTCGGACCTGATCATCCGCACCCGCGCGCTGCATCGCCGTGAGGCCGCCCGCACCCTCATCGCGGCGGTCGTCGACGCCAACCACGGTCACCTGCAGGACGACGCGACCGTCATGTGCCTGGACTGGCACGGCGTCAACCACTCCCAGCGGGACGCCGACACCGGCGCCGACCTCACCGACGCCTCCGCACCGTCACGGACCGGGCGGACCACTCGACGATGACTCAAGGACTGCTCCAGCAGCCCACTTCGGCCGGCCCTTGGGCGGGCAAAGCGGGGTGCTCTGCCCGGGTGACCGCGTCACCGGGGCAGGCGCCTGCGGCGGCGGCCCAGGCGCAGGCCGAGGAGAACGAAGTCGGCGACCAGGACCACCACACCGATGACCAGCAGGTAAAACAGACCCTTCGCCACCACTCCGATGACGCCGAGCACGATGGCCACAATGACCAGCAGGAGGAAGAGGGCCATGCGTGTCACCTCGTGGGAGGGGAAGTTGGTGGGGCATCAGCGGCGGGCGAGGCGACGTTCGCCGCCCGCACCCGTCCGGTAGGCGAGCTCGTAGTGCGCGAAGACCGTCTTCTCGTCCTCCGCGAGCAGTTCGCCGTCCGTGCCGATCGAGGGCGCTTCCTTGACCTGCTTCTTGTCGTAGGCGACCTTCAGATATCCCGGACCGACCGTCGCGTCGGCCAGGGGGACGAACACCAGCCGGTGCCGGGTCGGCAGGCCGACCGTGACCGTCGCGAACGCGGGCCGGTCCGTGGCCGTGTCGACGTAGACCGCTTCCAGGACGCCGATCTTGTGCCGCTCATGGTCGACCACGTCGTGGCCTCGCCATTCCCTGATGTCTTCCGCCTCGAACACGGGGCCTCCTCCGTCGCAGGTCAGCTGAAGACCGCTGTCTCGTCTTTCTCTCGCTCCTTCCTCCTTACCTGTCTACGGAGCGTCACACCCTGGAGAGCAGCCCACTTGCGGGCCAGACGGCGGACGGCTTTCACGCGCGGGGTGATGCCTCAGCGACCGCCCGGCCCGGCGCGGTCCAGCGCACGGCAACATGGGCGATGAGCAGCACGGGCCGGAACACTGTCGCGGGGTCAGTAGGTGGTGAGGGAGATGGCGACATAGTGCGCGGTGAAGGCTGCCACGGTCAGGGCGTGGAACACCTCATGGAAGCCGAACCAGCGGGGCGAGGGGTCGGGTCGCTGGAGGGCGTAGACGACCGCGCCCGCGCTGTAGAGGAGACCGCCCGCCACGATCAGGGCGAGTACGGTCGCTCCGCCGGTGTGCAGGAAGTCAGGCAGGTAGCGCACCGGCGCCCACCCCAAGGCCAGGTAACACGGGGTGTACAGCCAGCGCGGAGCTCCCACCCACAGAACCCGGAACGCGATGCCGGCCAACGCGCCCGCCCACACGATCCACAGCAGCATGGACCGCTGTTCCGGCGGGAGGAGGAGCACGGCCAGGGGCGTGCAGGTGCCGGCGATGATCAGGAAGATGTTGGCGTGGTCGAGACGTCGTAGAAGAGCCTCGCCCAGCGGTCCCCAGGTACCTCGGTGGTAGATGGCGCTCGTTGCGAACAGCAGCCAGGCGGTGACCGAATACACGGCGCAGGCCAGGACTGCCTGCGGAGTACGGGCCAGGCAGATGAGTACGACGCCTGCGATCAGCGCGGCGGGGACCATTCCGGCATGGAGCCAGCCACGCAACCTCGGCTTGATCGGTTCGGCCAGGTCGGCCGCCCGCTCCACCAGAGCAGCAACCGAGTGGGCCTTCTCCCCTGCATGGTCGCCTTGTGATCCGCCGGGTAATCCGTCCTCACGGCGCTCTCCACGCGCTGAGGCGACGTGACCATACTCGACTTCAGCGGCGTCGCGGGACACAGCTTCTCGTCCTCTCTCGGGCACCTGGGCGTGACTGGCAGCCATGCGGTCATGCTAAAAGACCTCACTCCGACAGCATGAGGGGAGGTCGGTCCAGAACCTCAGGGCCACGTCGCCGGGCATGGGCTGGTTCGCGAGGGTGAGCCCCAGCTCCGTAGACGCTGCCGCCGATAGGGCCTGCCGAAGCCGAATAGATCGGCTGGTCATGGGAACGATCAGGGCTCCAGAACGGGCATCTCCGCTCGCCTACGCACAAGGATCGCCGATGCTTCCTGAGGTCCGCCCCCACGTATCCGCCCCCCTGGCACACCAGCTGGAACATCAATTGGGTCTGGCTTCGCATCTCGAAGCCGGCCATCTCGATGTGGAGGGCGTCGCCGGCATCGCAGTCGTCGCAGCTGCCCACTCCGATGGCTATGCGGCCACCGGCCATCTCCTCGGGTTGCTGGCCGCGCTGCCTACCCCCACCAAGGCAGGAGAACGCTTCTGGTCGGACCTGTGGAGGTCATCGGGCACCGCGTACCTGCTCCCCGTCAACATCAAGGCTCAGGTGCTGCGTTCCCTGGCAGGAGAAGGAACCGTCCTGGCCCGACAGATCCTCTCGGCCGTCTATGAGATGACCCCACCCCAGCGCGTCGCGGCCGGGGAGGTGATCGGTCAAGCCCTCGCCGAGTCCGACGATCTTCCCGACCTCAAGACACAGGTCATCGGAGAACTGTGGCTCCGAGATCTCGAGCTCACCGCCTGGCGCGTCCTGCATGCAGACCGCAGGTCGGACGATCCGGCTGGACGGAAAGCCTTTTTCGACGCCTGGACCAGCGTCTGAACGTCTGCTCCTCCAGACAGCCACGCAGGGCACGCGGCACCCGAGCCTGCACGTGGCGCGCAGACCCGGCCCCGTATCCGTACTCATCCGGCTCGGTGCTGCTGCACCTTGCGAGCAACCCTGGTCGCCGACGAACTGCGCGCCGGCGACCTGGACGTAACGTCGTGGCCCTCGGCTCAACGGCAACTCGACGGTGAGGCGGCCGAGTCCGGGACAACGCTTGGAGCGACCGAGTTCAGGAATTTTCCGGCCGAGGTCGCGTCGCCCCGGATGCACCTCAACGGATCGGGGCCGCGCAGCCATTGCTGCGCGGCCCCGATCCTGTGCACGACAGGTCCTGTCGGCGCCCGGCACGAAAGCGGGTCCCCTTGTCCGGCTGAAAACACGGCCCGCACGGGCCGCGGCAGTCACCGGCCGCGAAGTGCCCGGTCCCTCGGGCAAGGCTGCGAGGTCAGGCCGGGTTGATGTTCTCGGCCTGCGGGCCCTTTTGGCCCTGGGTGACGTCGAACGTCACGGCCTGGCCCTCCTGGAGCTCACGAAAGCCAGAGGAGTTGATCGCGGAGTAGTGCGCGAAGACATCCGGGCCGCCCCCGTCCTGGGCGATGAAGCCGAAGCCTTTTTCCGCGTTGAACCACTTCACGGTTCCCGTAGCCATAGTCATGCCTTCCAGTCGATGAACGCCTCCCACTCCATGTGGAAGGCAGAGGTGATCGCCCTGGTTCCTGCGGCACAGCACAGCAAAACGCCCACACCAAGGCGTGGGCAAAGGGGAACTCCGAACCACGACAGCTGACGCAGACGCTACACGGCCGCACACCGCGTCACCACTGGAACGATCACGCCGCAGACCGGGACCGTGCGGGCGGTGTCCGCCGATACCGGCGGACACGCTCCTCTCATGCCGCGGCCGGGGGCTTGGGTGATTCGGCGGCGCGGCGGTGCTCGGCGTTGATGCGCTGGGCTTCTTCGAGCTGGTCTTCGAGGATGACGATGCGGCAGGCGGCCTCGACGGGGGTGCCGTGGTCGACGAGTTCCCGGGCGCGGGCCGCGATGCGCAGCTGGTAGCGGGAGTAGCGGCGGTGGCCGCCCTTGGGGCGCAGCGGGGTGATCAGGCGGGCTTCGCCGATGGCGCGCAGGAAGCCCGGGGTGGTGCCGAGCATGTCGGCGGCTCGGCCCATGGTGTAGGCGGGGTAGTCGTCGTCGAGACGGCCGTACGAGTCGTCTGCTGTCACTTGCACCTCTCTCGGAACGCGTGGAGGGGCCCTGGCGCCATTGGCGCCAGGGCCCCGAAGGAACTGCTACACCATCTGCCGGCCCTAGTGCTGCGCCGGCCTTCTGTGTCCGCTGACCCGACCGAGATGCTGTCGGGGGCGCGGGGATCGCGGTTGCTCGACCGGAGACCACCTCACTATCGATGTCCTGCGGTACCCGGGTTCAAGGCTTCCGCCCGGGCGATCCTGATGGCGCTGAAGTCCTCCGTTCTTCCCTCTGGGATCAATCACTTACCTACTGCTGGTACTGCTCTCCTGCGTACTGCTGGTGATGCGAACTGCTCCGTGGCCTCGTGAAGCGCCACTCTCCGGCAGCCAGCCCCGTCGCCCGTTCTGCGTCTGCTCTGGCTTGGAACCCCACTGCCGAACCTCCCGGTGCGCGCGCCCGCAGCCGACGCCTTCACCGAGGTGCTGCTCACTGACTTCACTGCTGGGTACCGCGAACTGCACTTACCGGTACTGCCACCGCGTTGACCGCGGCCCTGCTCACGGCGGCCCCTGATCACTGCGGGCCACCCGGTGCGGTCGTCAGTCCCGTCGCCGTCCTGCAACCGCTCTGGCTTCGGAACTCCACCACCGCACCGTCCTGCGCACTGCACCTGCGTGTACTGCTGCCCGGCAGTTCGTCTCTGCCGGGCCCTGCTCGATCTCGGCTACGAGAGAAACCATAACCACACCACCACCCAATGTCTACTCTGGCGGGCATAGGTTTCTGCGTGCTCGAACATGAGGTAACCCGCCTCGACCGGTCTCTTGATGGTCGGGGCAGCCCCGAAGCTCAGGTCCGGCGCTCGGAGTGACCCACAGCCGCGCAGCCCGTCGGGCTTCCCGGGGCGCCGCCGACTGCGCCACGGCTACCGTCGGCAGGTGCCGGCCACCGCTGGGCATTCATGCTTCCGGCCGTATCTACCGACAGGCCGGCCGGTGACGGGCGTGGCACGAGGGCCTGCGCCGGTCTTGACGGGCGTGGCCCGATGACCGAGCAGCTCGTGGAAGCGGTGCACGCCGGTGCTGGTGCCACGATTCGCAGACTGGCGCTCCTGCTGCCGAGTCAGCGCCACAACGGGGATCTGCTTCCTCAGCCCGCGGGCACTCTCTCGTGTTCGCCCGGCTGCCCGTGCTCGCCCGACCGGTGGCGTCGCCTCGGATGGACCGCCTGATCGAACCCGGCGCGGACCCGACTCGATCAGGCCATGGGCCGGCACCTTGACACGGGCGGGACGCGGGCACACGGCAGCTTGCCGTCACACGTCGACCGTGGTCGTCAGTTTCTCCGGCAAGCACTACGGCTCTGCCGGGTTGGCAGCTGGAGGAGCGGGGCACAGAGGTCGGGTAGGCAAAGGCCGGGCATCGACGATGCAGAGACCAGGGTGACCCTGATGAACATGATGACCGTCAATGCCACAACCGTCCGTTTCACGACAGCCGTTGCCGACGCACGCGATACGGCACGGGCCTTCCTCGAAGGTTTGCGGCAGCCGGCCATGGCGCCGGAAATCGCTGACACTGTGGTCTTGGTCGTGTCCGAGCTCGTCACCAACGCCCTGCGCCACGGCGGGGGCACCTGCACTCTGGACCTGACTGCGCACCCCGACAGTATCGAGGTGGCCGTTCACGACCCCAGCCGGCATGTGCCGCGGATGCGCACCCCTGACCTGAACGGCGGCACTGGTGGCTTCGGCTGGCCCATGGTCAACCGCCTCGCCCGCTCCACCGCGGTCACCCGCCGGGCCTCCGGCGGCAAGACCGTGAGCGCCTGCCTTACCCGGTAGCGTCACCGCTCAAGCAGCCACTCCTCTGCACTTCCTTGTCGCCCGGATCCTGCAGGGCACGGTGGGGATCCCGGAGACGGGCGGGATGTACCGGGTTGCGATCGAGGACGTCAGCGCCTGGACCGTGGGCGACTTCAGCTCTTCCGACCACTGAGCGACCACGGCGACGGGAACCACCTGAACAGTGGTGTGGGCCCACCCGCAGCGTCACCACGAACATCATCACTGTCAGTCGGTCCGCTCGACCCGTTACATGGAGGGAAACAGGTCGGGCGACCGACCCGGGCCGCAAAACCGCAGGTCAGGCCCGCTTTGCGAGAGGCTCCAAAATCGCCACGCACTCCACATGGTGCGTCATCGGGAACACGTCCGGATTTTCCAGGCGGGAAAAACAGCAGTTCAGAGGCTACTTCCCCGGTATCGGAACGGCCTGCACCGGGCCGGAGCGTCATATGAGCGTCACGGCCGCGCGCCCACTGACGTCGTCATGCGGACCGTGAATCGCCCGGCGGGGCATCCCAGCCGCCGCCGAGCTCGACGAGCGGGTGCGCCACCGGCAGCACGCGCCTGACCTCACTGTTCGCACGGCCTTGCCAGGGCGGCCGGGTGCGATCAGCGGGTGGGCCGGACGGCTTCACCCGCCGGCCCACGACGGGCACGTCCGTCAGTCCTCGCCGAAGTCGTGGTCGGGGTGGTTGGCCTCGCCCACGCGCCAGTAGCCACGCGTGGTTACGTGCGGGCGCGGCAGCACCCGGTCGTCGAGGAGGTACGACCGCGCCTTGCGGACCGCCGATGCCTCGCAGGCGATCCAGACGTGCGTGTCGTCCCCGAGGCCGGCCCGGTGGAGCGCGTCGACGAGGGCGGCGCCCGGCTCGCCCACCCGGTCGTGCCAGGTCACCTCGACACCGGCAGGTGCCGGCAGGCCGATGCGGGCCTCGGGGCCCTCGACCTCCAGGTGCACCTGACCGGTGACGTCGTCCGGCAGCGCCTCGAGCAGGGTGGCGATCGCGGGCAGGGCGCTCTCGTCGCCGCCGATCCACCATGAGGTCGCCGTCGGATCGACGGAGAAGCGGCCGCCCGGGCCGCCGATGGCGGCACGGCTGCCGGGCTCGGCCTGCGCGGCCCACCGCGCGGCCGGCCCGTCGCCGTGCAGAACGAACCAGACCTCGAGGGTGCCGGCCTCGGCATCGAAACGCCGGGGTGTGTACGTCCGCATCGTCGGCCGGCCGTCGGGCCATTCGAGGTGGCCGTCCGGGCCGACCACCGGCCGCGCGACGTTGCCCTCGGCGTCGGGCAGGAAGAGCTTGATGTGCGCCGTCGGGGCGGGCTCGGCGAAGCCGGCGAGGGACTCGCCGGCGAACACCACCGCCACCATGCGCGGGGTCAGCGGCCTGACGTCGACGACCTCGACCTGGCGCGGCGGCCGGCGGCGCGGGCCACCGGGACGGCCTTCGCCTCGGGGACGGCCTTCGCCTCGGGGGCGGCCGGAGTTCGGGGGGAGGGACAAGGGGTGCTCCTTCACTTGCCGGCGCGGCCCGGACCGGGCGCGCCGATGAACCGCTCGGCCAGGGCTTCGGAGCCTCGGGCGAGCATGGCGACGTCGGCGCCGACGAGGACGAACGACGCGCCCTGGTCGAGATAGGCGGACGCGACAGCCAGGTCGAAGGCGTTGACGCCGACGGGCTTGCCGACGCCGCGGACGGCCTCGAAGGCCCGCTCGACCGCGGCCACCACGTCGGGGTGGGTCTGACGGCCGATCAGGCCCATCGACGCGGCGAGGTCGGACGGACCGACGAAGACACCGTCGACGCCGTCGACCGCGGCGATCTCGGCGGCGTTCCCGACTCCGGTGACCGACTCGATCTGGACGAAGAGCGAGACATGGTCGTCCCCGTTGGCCAGGTAGTCGTCGACGCGGTTCCACCGGGCCGACCGCGCGAGGGCCGATCCGACCCCGCGGTTGCCGCGCGGCGGGTAGCGCACCGCCCGCACGGCCGCCTCGGCCTGCTCCGGAGTGTCGATCATCGGCATCAGGATGTTCTGGGCACCGAGGTCGAGGATCTGCTTGATCATGACCGGCAGCAGGCCCGGCGCCCGGACGAGCGGGCTGACCGGGTAGGCGGCGACCGCCTGGAGCTGCGCGAGCACCGACTCGAGCTGGTTGGGCCCGTGCTCCATGTCGATCAGCAGCCAGTCGAGGCCGCTGCCCGCGCAGATCTCGGCGACGAGCGGGCTGCCGCTGCACACCCACATGCCGATCAGGGGGCGGTCGGAGGCGGCGAGCGCCTCGCGGAAGGTCGGCGGAAGGTTCACCGGAAGCTGCACGAGATCGTTCCCATCGTTCCGTAGTCGCAGAGCACCGTGTCGCCGCGCGACACCCACATCGGCCGGGTGAAGGATCCGGCGAGGATCAGTTCGCCGGCGTCGAGGCCGGTGCCGTGCTGGTGGAGCTTGTTGGCGAGCCACGCGACGCCCGTGGCGGGGTGGTTGAGCACACCGGCGGCGACGCCGGTCTCCTCGATCGTCTCGTTGCGGTAGAGCAGCGCGGAGATCCAGCGCAGGTCGACCGCGTCGGGTGCGACGGGGGTGCCGCCGAGCACCAGGCCGCCGTAGCCGGCGTTGTCGGCGATGGTGTCGACGATCGTGCGTCCCTCGAGTTCCAGGTGCGAGTTGAGGATCTCCAGCGCCGGGACGACGTACTCCGTCGCACGGAGCACGTCGAAGACGGTGCAGTGGGGGCCCTTCAGCGGCGCCTTGAGCAGGAAGGCGAGCTCGACCTCGATGCGGACGTTGGAGAACTCGTCGAACGGCACGACAGCGCCGTTCTCCCAGACGGTGTCGTCGAACATCACGCCGTAGTCCGGCTCGGTGATGCCCGTCGCCGCCTGCATGGCCTTGGACGTCAGACCGATCTTGCGGCCGACGAGGCGGCGGCCGGCCGCGATCCGCCGGTCGCGCCAGAACCCCTGGATGGCGTACGAGTCCTCCACCGTCGCCTCGGGGTACCGGGCGGTGATGCGCGGCAGCACGGCGCGATCGGCGTGTGCCCGCTCGAGCTCGGCGGCGAGGTCGGCGAGGGTCTGGTCGGAAAGCATCGTCAGGCTCCTTGGTTGACGCTGTCACTGCGGTGAGGGCCGTGGGCGCCGTGGGTCTTGTGGGTGCGGAAGGCGTCGAGGGAGCCGGTGCGGTGCCGGCGCACGGCCTGCTCGATCCGGTCGGGCGTCCCGCCCCCCTCGATGAGGTCGAGCAGGTCGTCGTGCTCGCACACGGACTCCTGGGGCCGGTGGGGGACGAACCCGAAGATCGAGTCGCGCATGTGGCCCAGCCGGGACCACTCCGCGTCGACCATCTCGAGGAGCCGGGGGTTGGGGCACCTGGAGTAGAGGGTGTGGTGGAACTCCTGGTTGAGCGCGCTGAAGCGCCGGAAGTCGAAGTCGCTGAGTCCGCCGCGCATCGCCGCGTTGAGTTCCCGGGCGTGCGCCAGGTCCCGCCGGGTGAGGTGCGGCGTCGAGAGCGCCGTCGCCGCGCTCTCCAGCACGGTGATGACCTCCATCGCGTGGATGTAGCGGTCCGGGTCGGCCATGGAGACGCTCGCGCCGACGTTGGGCTCGAAGGTCACCAGGCCCTCGGCCGTGAGGTGGCTGATGGCCTCACGGACCGGCACCACGCTCATGCCGAGCTGGGCGGCGAGCGTCGTCAGGACGAGGCGGTAGCCGGGACCGAATGCCCCGGACGTGATCCGCTCCCGGATCCACTCGTAGGCGACCCGCGACTTGCTCGCGGCCGGTGCCGGCCGGGTCCGGGTCACGAGGTGGCCCGCGCCGTGTCCGACGGCGCCGTCTCCGGCCGGGCGGAGCGTTCGGCCTCGTACTTCGCCCGCCATTCGGCGTTCATCGGGAAGAGCCCCTCGACGGGGTGTCCCTCGGCGACCTTCCGGGCGATCCAGCCGTCCTCCTCCTCCTGGGCGATGGTGGCGTCGGCGACCTCCTCCGCGATCCCCGGCGGGATCACGACGACCCCGTCGGTGTCGCCGACGAGGATGTCGCCGGGCTGCACGGTGGCACCGCCGCACGCGATGGTGAGGTCGGCGTCCCAGGGGACGTGCTTGCGGCCGAGCACGGCGGGGTGCGGCCCCGCCGCGAAGACGGGGATTCCCACGGTGGCGACGGTTTCGGCGTCGCGCACCCCGCCGTCGGTCACGATGGCTGCGGCGCCGCGGGCATGGGCACGGATCGCGAGGATGTCGCCGAGCGTGGCCGATCCCTTCTCGCCGCGCGCCTCGATGACGAGGACCTCGCCCTCCGCCACGGAGTCGAAGGCGCGCTTCTGCGCGTTGTAGCCGCCGCCGTGGCTTGCGAAGAGGTCCTCGCGGAAGGGGACGAAGCGCAGCGTCCGGGCGGTGCCGACGAACTTCTGTCCCGCCACCAGGGGACGGACGCCGTCGATGAACACGCCCTCGAGGCCACGGCGGCGCAGCTGGGCCGAGAGTCCGGCGACGGGCGCCGACTCGAGCTTCGCCCGCAGCGCCGGGGTCAGGGGGGAGGGGGGTGTGGTGTTCAAGGGAGGGCTCGCTTCAATATCGTGAACGGAATTATCGTGTACGGAATTGTGGTTGGATCTGCTTCATGGCGACCAAGACCGAGCAGGCATTCATGATCCTCAAGGAACGGATCATGAACGGCACTTACGGACCCGGGCACCGCCTGGTCATCGATCAGCTGGTGCGCGAGCACGGCATCAGCTCGGTGCCGTGGCGCGAGTCGCTGCGCCGGCTCGAGGCCGAGGGCTGGGTGGAGATCGTGCCCAACGTCGGCGCGCTGGTGGCGACGTTCGACACCGACGCGTGGCAGCAGGGCCTGCAGATCGTGGCGCGCCTCGGCGGCTACGCGACGGCGCTGTCGGCGCCCCATCTGACCGAGGCCGACCTGACGGCGGCCCACACACTGGACCGGCAGATGAAGGAGGCGCTCGCCGACTTCGACCCGGCCCGCTTCGGCCGGCTCAACCGGGAGTTCCACCGGCTGCTCGCGTGCCGCTGCCCCGACCGCCGCCTCGTCGACATGGTCGACAACGAGTGGGCCCGGCTCGAAGTCGTCCGCAAGTCGGCCTTCTGGTACGCCCCCGGCCGCGCCCAGGCCTCCATCGCCGAGCACGAGGGCATCCTCCAGCTCATCGAGTCGGGCGCGTCGGCCGAGGCCATCGAGGCGGCCGCGAAGCAGCACGAGATCAACACCATCGAGGCGGTCACGAAGTACGAGGCCACCCTGCCCGAACAGCGGTTCTGAAGGGGACACGGATCACTCGCCCCGCTCGCGCCACCGGGCGATGAGCGCCTTGGCGTAGTCGTTGCCGTTGGGGTGCCGGAGCGTCGTGTGCACGTGGAACCGCGCGGGCAGCTTGTTGCTCAGCCAGACCCCGGCGTGGTCGTCGAACTCGGCGATCAGCACCGGGCTGTGCACCCGGAAGTAGAACGGCTGCGAGCCGTCCGTCGCGCCGTACCAGGAGAACCAGGTCTCGTCGACGTGCGCGTCGTACTCCGCCAGCGCCGGCTCGCGCTGCTCCTCGACCAGCAGGTGCAGGAAGTCGGCGACGACGCGGCGGAGCAGGTCGCGCTGGGCGTCGTCGAGCTCGTCCGCCGGGATCCCCTCGTACGGGATCACCCGGTTGTCACGGAACGCGCCGGCGACGTGCCGCTCGTCGGCGGGGTGCAGCCGTCCCTCCGGCATCGCCGGGTCGAGTACGGACTCGAAGACGACGGCCCGGGCGCGCTGAGCGGCCGTGAGGGAACCGGCCAGTTCGAGGGCGAGCCGCTCCCGCGCCGCGAAGAGCGGCTCGTGGACGCCGTCGTCCATGAGCGCGGGCTCGGCGCCGAGGAAGACCGGTGCGATGACGTGCCGGCCCCCCACGGAGACGAAGTTGAGGGCCACGTGGTGGCCGAAGAGCTGCCAGCCCCACGGCTCACCCGCCGCTCCCGCCGACGGGTCGCCGAAGACGGAGAACCAGTAGCTGTGCCGGTTCATGACCGTGGGCAGGCCGACCAGTTCGCCGAGGTGGCCGTTGAGCTCCATCGCACCCGAGACCCGGGCGTAGCCGTCGGAGCTCAGCGACGCGCGGAGGATGTCGTGGATCGCCGACTTCTTGTCGTCGGTGAGCACCTCCATCCTCAGCCCCACGCGGTAGACCATGAACTCGGGGTTGCTCCATGCTCGCCACTGCGGTGCGTCGATGTCGTAGCGCACCGCGTCCAGCTCACCGGGGGTGAGCATCCCGAGGAAGCGAGCGGCGGCCTCGGAGGGCCCGCTCCCGGTGTCCGACGGCGCGGTGCCCGGCAGGGCGTAGAGCCCCTCGCGCACCGTGCCGTCGGAGGTGATCCCGACGAACGGCTCCCGGTAGAGGCCGTCCCAGTGGACGAGGAGGTCACGCAGGAAGGGCGCCTGGTAGCGGTCCTGGGCGAACTCCTCGTAGGTCATCCCGCGGACCTCGGCGAGCTTGTGGTCGTCGAGGTCGAGCAGGAAGGTGCGATAACTGTCGTCGGTGAGCTCGACCGCCTCCTCACGGCCCGTCGTGCGGGAGGTCGTGAAGAAGCCGTCGATGTCCTCGTCAGGTATGGCGCTCATCGGTCTCACTCTGCTCGGGTGCGGGTCAGATCGGGAGGTTGAACATCTTCTTCGCGTTGCCGTAGAACACGGCCTCGCGGTCGGCGTCGCTGATGTCGAGCTCGTTCTTGACGAAGTCGACGCCCTGGCTCATCCAGGAGCGGAAGACGGGGAACGAGGAGCCGAACATGTAGTGGTCGGCGCCGTTGATCTTCAGTGCCGCCTCGACCTGGATCTTGCCCCAGGAGTGCGGGTGGGTGAGGTCGAAGAAGATGTTGTTCTCGAGGTACTGCTTGATCTTGTCGCCACCGGTCGTCGACAGGCGCTGCATCGCCTCGCCGGCCTTGGGAGCGCGCGGGGTGAGCAGAGCCGTGGCCGCGAACCAGTTGCCGCCGAGCATCGTGTGGGTGAACTTGAGGTCGGGGAACTCGTCGAACATGCCGCTGAAGAGCTCGCGTCCGACCGCGATGCCCTGGTCCATGATGCGGCCGTACTCACGACGGAAGTTCTGGTAGTCGATGACCGACTTCCACTCCACCGGGAGCGGCGTGTGGTGGACGATGACCGGGACCTTCTTGTCGTTGAGCACCTTGAGATAGGGCTTGAAGGCCTCGTCGTCGAGGTAGAGCTGGCCGTAGTGGCAGGCGAGCTGGACGCCCACGGCGCCGTTGTCGAGGCAGCGCTCGAGCTCGTAGATGTTCTCCTTGCCGCCCCACGGCGGGACGCAGGCGGTCGAGAACAGGCGGCCGTCGGACTCGGCGACGATCTTGGCGGCGTTGTCGTTGACCGCCTTGCAGGTCTCGAGGCCGAGCCACTCCTGCCAGACCGGGACGCGCATGATGCCGTAGTCGACGCCGGCCTCGTCCATCGCCTTCAGCTTCGCCTCGGTCGAGTAGTCGCCCTCGACGTAGTTGAGGTTGGGGTAGCCCTTCGGCTTCTCCAGGACCAGCTGCTTCTTGCCGTCCTCCATGGTGATGACGCTGGCGATCTCGCCGAAGCCGCGCGGAGCGCTGTTGAGGAAGCCGTTGAGGATCTTCTCGTTCGTGAACAGGTCCTCGGGCAGGTGGTGGATGTTGATGTCGACGACGGTCATGACACTCCTTGCGGGCTGCGCTCGCGCAGCTTGGTGCGCGAGCTGTCGGTGTAGATGCTTTCGACGATGTCATGCGGCGTGAACTCACCCGTGAGCTCGCGCCCGACGACACCGTTGCTGAAGACGAGTACGCGATCGCACAGCAGCGCGAGCTCGTTCTCGTCGGAGCTGGCGACGAGAACGGCGCGACCCTCGCGGGCAGCCCCGCGGACCGCCTCGACGATGGTCTTGCGCGCGCCCACGTCGACGGCCTGGGTGGGCTCGTGGAGCACCAGCAGCGCCGGGTCGGTCGCGAGCCACTTGGCCAGGAGCACCTTCTGCTGGTTGCCCCCGCTCATGTTCTTGAGCACGGCGTGCGGCCACGGGGGTCGCACGTCGAGGCGCTCGATCCAGTCGGCCGCCAGCTGTTTCTCGGCTGCGTTCCGCAGCGGCCGCACCTTGCCGGAGGCGGTCGCGGTGCAGGTCTGCGGGAACGAGATGTTCTCCGTCACGGTCATTCCGCCGACGAGACCGGCCGACTCGCGGCCCTCCGGGACGAGCGCGATGCCGCTCTTGATCGCTGAGGCCGGCGACAGGCCCTTGAGCGCGACCTGCCCCGCGGGCAGGGTCACGGTGCCGCCTTCCGCCTCGCTGACGCCGCTGATCAGGTAAGGGACGTCCTCGTGGCCCGACCCGCTGAGGCCCGTGACGCCGACGACCTCACCGGGTCGGATACGCAGGGACAGCTCGCGCACGGTGCGTCCCGTGAGGCTGTCGACCACCACGGGGGCGGCGTCTTTCGCGGTGCCGGCCGCCGTGCGGTGCTCGAGGCCCTCGACCTCGCGCCCGAGCATGAGGTGAGCGAGGTCGGCTTTCGTCATGCCCTCGACATTCTTGCCGGCCACGACGATCCGGCCGTCGCGGAGCACGGTGACCCGGTCGGCGGCCTCCACGACCTCCTCCAGACGGTGCGTGATGAGCAGGGCCGAGGTGCCGGTCGCGACGATGCGGTCGAGCAGGGCGAAGAACCGCTCGAGCGCCTCACGGCCGAGGGCACGCGTCGACTCGTCGAAGATGATGACTCCGCGGCCGTCCTCGAGGTCCTGCACGGCACGGGCGATCGCGACGACCGCCTTCTCGTCCTCATGCAGATCCGCGACCTTGCTGTCGAGCGGAATCCTCCGCGGGCCGAGTCGCTCGAAGACGGCCTGCGTCGCCGCGGCCTCGGCCTTCCAGTCGATCCGGCGCAGGAAGCGCGAGCCCTTGAACCGGCCGAGCCGGGTGTTCTCCAGCACGGTGGCGTCCGGCACCAGGCCGAGGTTCTGGTGCACGACCGCGACCCCCGCGGCACGGGACTCGTCGGGCCGGATCGGGAGCCGCAGGTCGACGCCGTCGACCGTGACACGGCTGCCCGCGTCGGGGCAGTGGAGACCGGTGAGGATCTTGGCGAGGGTGGACTTGCCCGACCCGTTCTGCCCGATGAGGGCGTGGATCTCTCCGGGACGCACATCCATGGCGACGTCGCGCAGGACCGTGGCGCTGCCGAAGGTCATCGAGACCCCCTCGACAGCGAGCCGGGGGGCCGGCGGGAGAACGGTCTCTCCCGCCGGGGCCGACTTGTGGAGCCCGCTCACGCGACGCCCCACAGCTTCTTGAAGTCGTCGGTGAAGGTGGCCGGGCCGAACCACTCGCCGGAGAGCTCCGCCTCCTCGGTCAGCTTGACGTCGTCGATGTTGTCCTTCGTGAACAGGCGGGTCGGGATGTTGTACTCCGGCACCGGCCGGCCGAGGATCAGGCGCAGCGCCGCATCGGTGTTGACCCAGCCCTGGAAGGCCGCGGCCTGGGCGGTGACGGCCGCCAGCGAACCGGACTTGAGGGCCTTCAGGCCGCCGAGGGAGGCGGAGCCGGTGACGACCTTGATGTCCGTGCGCGACGTCTGCTGGACACCGCCCTGGGTCGGCTGCAGGTACTGCTCGAACTGCGCGTCGACGTAGTTGATGCTCGGGTCCTTGAGCAGCACGGCGCTGGTCGAGGAGGGGACGAGCGCGAAGTTGGAGGACGTGACCTTGTTGATCGTCAGCTTGCAGTCGGGGCAGCTCTTCTTCAGCGCGGCCTTGGCGTCGGCGACGTAGCTGGCGGGCGACGGGCCGTCGGAGCTCTGGTTGACCAGGATGTTGGCCTTGCCCTTGGCGTCCGCGGCGATCCAGTCGAAGATGCGGATCTGCTGCTCGGTCCCGGGGACGTGCACCCAGGTGAGCGTCTTGGAGGCCGGGTGGGCGGGGTCGGGCACCTGGTTGCTGATGACGACCGGGATGCCGGCCTTCTGCGCGGCGTCGAAGCCGTTGGCGGCCAGGCCGTACGGGATGGCGTCCGCGATGATGGCCGCGGCCTTGGCGTCCGTCGCCTGGCCGATGCAGCCGCCGATGTCGGTCGGCGTGCCCTTGCCGTCGCAGACCTGGAGGCGCAGGCCCGCGGCCTTGGCGGCGACGGCGAGCGTCTTCTCCGTGGTGGTGAACATCGGCGCCTGCTTGGTGATCGGGACGTAGTAGACCGTCTTTCCGGCGACGGAGCCGACCTTGTCGAGCTTCTCCGTCGGGACGGGGTAGGCGTCCAGCGCCTTCATCGCGGCGGCCAGCTTGTCGTCGGCCGCGGCGGTCGCGCCGTCGGCGCCGGCGGACGCGGTGTCCTTCGAGTCACCGCCGCAGGCGGCGAGGGAACCGGCGAGGAGGGCGACGCCTGCGGCCGCGGCCCAGGTGCGGGCGCGACGGGTGGAACGTGCGGGTCTCATGGCGAACTCCGTTGTTTGCTGAGAATGACACGGTGGCGGGGGCTGCTGATCCGGGAGAGCGACCGGCGGGTGATCAGCGCGAGCGGCTGCGCAGCACGGTCGAGATGGTGACGGCGACGACGAGGACGCCGCCGTAGAAGACGCTCGTGACCCATGAGGTCGCGCCCAGGAGCTGGAGCCCGAGCACGCCGGTGGCCAGGAAGAAGACGGCGATGAGGGTGCCGATCGGGTTGAACCGCCCCGGCTGCAGGATCGCCGTGCCGAGGAAGGTCGCCGCGAAGATCGGCAGCAGGTAGCTCTGCGACACGTTGGGGTCGAAGCCGCCGGTGGCCGCTGCGGAGAGCACTCCTCCCACGCCGGCGATGAGGCCCGCGGTCGTGAAGGCCCCGATGCGGACACGTGTCACGCGCACACCGGCCAGTCGGCTGACCTCACGGCTCTCACCGACGAAGCGCATGGTGCGGCCCAGCGGCGTGAAGTGCAGGACGTAGGCGAACCCGAGCATGAGCGCGAGCCCGTAGAAGAAGCTGATGGGAAGGCCGGCGACCGGCAGGAGCGCGATGTCCTTGAAGTCCGTGGGGAGGCCGCTGACCGGCATCAGGTCGGAGACCCAGAGCGCGATGCCGAGGAGGAAGGTGCCCATGCCGAGCGTCACCACGATGGTGTTGACGCCGACCTTGACCACCAGCCAGCCGTTCACGGCGCCCACCGCGGTGGACAGGACGATCGCGGCGAGCGCCGCCGCCCACACGCTCCACCCGTGGTTGACGTTGAGGACCGTCAGCATGATGGCGGCGAGCCCGAAGTTGGAGGCGACCGACATGTCGACGAACTCACCGACGATGATCGTGCAGAGCAGGGCGGCGGTCAGAAAGACGAGCGCCGCCTGGTTCTGACTGCCGAAGATCACCTTGAGGCTGCCCGACGCCATGAAGGCGTCGGGACGGAGGACCGCGAAGAGGACCGCGAGCCCGATCCAGACTCCGATGACGGCAAAGCGGGAGGCGAACCAGGCCCCGCCACTGCTGTGCTTCACAGGGGCGGCCGGGGCGGAGGCCGGTGCGGGCGGCGATGTCACGCCGGTGGTCGGCCGGGCGGCCGTGGGCATCTCTGACATGGGATCGGGCGCTCCCTGGCTGGTACGTACGGGCTGTGGTGCCGAACACTTCAGGATCGTGTGCGAAACCATATACAGAATCGCCTGTAACGCAAGACCCTCTGTGGCCGCAAATCGTGGTTGAAATCGTACACGATCTCGCCTACGGTTTCGGATCACCGTGTGGCGCATGCCATACCCCATACGCAGAGAGGCAGGGAACCGTGACCCAGGCAGCCGGCCGTGACGTCGAGTACCAGCACGAGGGGACCCGCATGCTGGGTCTGGTCATGGCGCCTCAGGGCGAAGCGGCCGGCGACTCCTCCGCCGCCGCGGTCCTGCTCATCCACGACGCCTTCGGCGTCAGCGAGGAGATGATCGGCCACGCGACGCGGCTCGCCGCGGCCGGACATCCGGTGTTTCTGGCCGACGTATGGGGCGAGCGCGCCACGCCTGCCTCGGTCGCCGAGATCGGGCCGCTGATCGGTGCCATGGCCCAGGACCGCGACCGGTGGCTGGGGCGCGTCGCCGCCGCCCACGCGGCGCTCGACGCGCAGCCGGAGTTCGCCGGCCGTCCGCTGGCCCTCCTCGGTTACTGCTTCGGCGGCTCCTCGGCGCTCGAGTACCTCCGCACCGGGGCAGTCGTCGCCGGCGTCGCCGCGGTGCACCCCGGGCTCGACCTGCTCGACCAGGACTGGAGCACTCCGGGATCGGGCTCCGTGCTGCTGATGATCGGCGCCGACGACCCGATGGCGACGCCTGACATGCGGCACCGGCTCGAGGAACACCTGAGCTCCGCCGGGCTGGACCACCAGTTCCACCTCTACAGCGGCACCACCCACGCCTTCACCAGCCCGAAGGTCGCCGCCTCCCCCGAGCCCGAGGTGTTCGCCTACAACGCGCGCAGCGCCGCGCGCGCCTGGGCGGCCACCACCGGCTTCCTCGCCGAGCTCTCCGCTCCGGCCTCCTGACCACCCACCCGTCCCCCCTCAAACGACGAGGACAACGACATGACCACCACCGATCTCGACATCGCGATCATCGGCGCCGGGCCGGCCGGCCTGCTCACCGCGCTCCGCATGCACCAGAAAGGCTTCCGCCCGGTCGTCTACGAGCTCGTGCCCGAGCTCAAGCCGCTCGGCGTCGGCGTCGACATCAAGACCGTCGGCACGGCCGAGATCGACGACCTCGGCCTGCTCGAGGAGTTCCGTGCGATCTCCGTCGACGCGGAGGACTCGATCTTCTACAACCACTTCGGCCAGGAGATCTACGCCGAGAAGTGCGGCGTACACATGGGTTACCTGCACGAGCAGCGCTTCGTGCACCGGGGCACCCTCCAGATGCTGTTCTACAAGGTCGCGCTCGAGCGGCTCGGCGCGGACGCGATCCGCCTCGGCACCGGTGTCACCGGCTACTCGCAGGACGAGACCGGTGTGACGCTCCACCTCCTGCACGCCGACGGCCGCACGGAGCAGGTGCGCCACGCGGCGGTCATCGCCGCCGACGGCATCAAGTCCGCCATCCGCAAGCAGATGTTCCCCGAGCTCTCCGAGCCGCACTTCTCCGGCATCACCATGTGGCGCGGCACCACGGTCATGGAACCCTTCCGCAACGGCCACACGATCCTGCACATCGGTGACCCCAACATCGCCTCGATGATCGTCTACCCCATCGCCGACAACTTCGAGGGCACCGGCAAGACGCTGGTCAACTGGGTCGCCGAGACCAACGGTGAGGAGACCATCGAGGACTGGAACCAGGTCGGCGACATCAGCGAGGTCATCCCGCTCTTCGACACCGTCAAGCTGCCGTTCCTCGACGTCCAGCAGATGATGCGCGAGGCCCGCGAGGTCTACCTCTTCCCCCTGATCCGCCACGACCCGCTCGACAACTGGGTCGACGGCCGGGTCGTCCTGCTCGGCGACGCCGCCCACGCGATGTACCCCCGCGGCGGCAACGGCATCACCCAGGCGATGCTCGACGCCCGCGTCATCGTGGACAAGCTCGCCGAGACCCCGGACGACCCGCACGCGGCCTTCGTCGCGTACGACGCGACTCGCCGCGAGGGCGTCAACCGGATCGTGATGAACATGCGCGGCGAGGGCTACGAGGTCATCCGCCGCATGGTCGCCGAGCGCACCGAGGGCGCCCCCCTCAGCGACATCGAGGAGGTGCTCCCGCTCGCGGAGGCCGACGAGATCTTCAGCAAGTACCACGCGCTGGTCGGCTCGCCCCGTCCCGGCTTCGAGGCCGGCGAGGCGACGGGCTACCGCACCAACGACCTCGAAGAGTACGGAGCCAAGGCATGACCGTCGCCCCTGTCGTCCTGGCCGACGAGGCCACGCGCGCGGCGATCCTCGATGTGGAGGAGCGCCGTCAGCGGGCGCTGCTGGAGATCGACCTCGACACGCTGCGCGACCTGTACGACGACTCGCTGATCCACACCCACGCGCCCGGCCTGACCCACACGAAGGCCCAGCTCCTGGAGCACGTCGCCACCCGCGCGCCCTACAAGGGCGCCACTCGCGGCGAGCTCACCATTCGTGTGATCGGCGACGTCGCGATCATGACGGGCCGCCTGATCAACCGCCTCGGCAGCCCGGACGGCTCCGAGCGCACGGTCGCCGGCCAGGTGATCCAGGTGCTGCGGCGCTGCGAGGACGGCGCCTGGCGCTTCGTGAGCTTCCAGATGACCCCGGACGGCGAGCACGTCTGGACCCCCACCGCCGACGAGAAGGCCGGCCTCGACAAGATCGCTCAGGAGGAGCAGAAATGAAGATCGCGCGCTTCCACACCGCCGACGGGCCGACGCGGCTGGGGCGTGTCGACGGTGACCGGATCATCGACATCTCCGACGTCGTCGGGGGCACGTCGCTGCGGTCGATCCTGTCCGTGCTGCCCTCGCTGAAGCAGGAGATCCTCGCGGTCGACGGGACCTCGCACGCACTCGCCGACGTGGTCCTCGAGGCCCCGATCGACAACCCGCAGAAGTACCTCGGCATCGGTATGAACTACAAGGAGCACGCCGAGGAGGCGCGCGCCGCGGGCATCCCGATCCCGGAGAACCAGATGTGGTTCAACAAGCAGGTCTCCTGCATCGTCGGCCCCTACGACGGCATCGTGAAGCCCGACCTCTCCGACGCTCTCGACTACGAGATCGAGCTCGGCGTGGTGATCGGCCAACGCTGCAAGCACGTGTCCGTCGAGGACGCCCGCTCGGTCATCGCCGGGTACCTCGTCACCAACGACGTGTCGGTCCGCGACTGGCTGCAGAAGAGGTCGCCGACGTTCACGCTCGGCAAGTCGTTCGACACCCACGGCCCGATCGGCCCGTGGCTGACCACCGACGACGAGATCGCCGACCCGCTCGACCTGCGGATGACCCTCAGCGTCAACGGCGAGGTCCGCCAGGACTGGCCGACGAACGACATGGTCTACGACATCTACGAGCAGATCGCCTATCTCTCACAGGTCTTCACCCTCATGCCCGGCGACATCCTCGCCACCGGCACACCGGCGGGCATCGGCGCGATGCAGGGCAAGTTCCTCAAGGTCGGCGATGTCGTCCGCGCGGAGATCGAGGGCCTCGGCCACATCGAGAACCGCGTCATCGCCGAGGGCTGAGCGACATGGGCACCCGCACCAGCATCGACCTCCCGGGGTTCAGCCACGCCAACCCGATCCCGGCCGCCAGCCGGATCGGCCCGTTCGTCGCGACCTCCGTCATCACCGGCCGCGACCCGGTGACCGGCGAGATGGCACCCGACGCCGACCAGCAGTTCGCGCACGTCTTCGCGCACGTCCGCACCCTGATGGCCGAGCTCGGCGGCACGACGGACGACATCCTCAAGATGACGTTCCACCTCACCGACCCGAGCGACCGCGAAGCCCTCAACCGCGAGTGGCTCGCGATGTTCCCGGACCCGGCCCGCCGCCCCGCCCGGCAGGCGATCGCGGCCCGACTCGACCGCGGCGCCGTCGTCCACTGCGACCTGCTCGCCGTGCTCAGCGATGGAAGAAGGAATCCATGACGCTCCCGCTCGCCCAACAGCAACTCCTCGCCTCGGTGAACGACGGCCTCCATATCGGCGGCCAGTGGCGTGGCTCATCGCACGGCGCCACCGTCGACGTGCGGAACCCCGCGACCGGCGAGGTCATCCGCACCGTCGCCTCCGCCTCAGTGGGGGACGGTCTGGCCGCCCTCACGGCGGCCGACGAGGCTTTCCCCGCGTGGGCGGCCACGCCGGCCCGGGAGCGCGCGGAGATCCTCCGCCGCGCCTTCGACCTGCTGACCGAGCGCGCCGACGACTTCGCCCTCCTGATGACCCTCGAGATGGGCAAGCCCCTCGGGGAGGCACGCGGCGAGGTCGCGTACGGAGGCGAGTTCCTGCGCTGGTTCAGCGAGCGGACCGCGCACGTCACCGGGCGCTACGGGGCCAACCCGGAGGGCTCGGGCCGGATGATCGTCACGCAGCACCCGGTCGGGCCGTGCTACCTCATCACGCCGTGGAACTTCCCCCTGGCGATGGCGACCCGCAAGATCGCGCCCGCCCTGGCGGCCGGGTGCACCGTCGTCATCAAGCCCGCCACGCTCACGCCGCTCACGACGACCTATTTCGTCCAGTTGCTCCAGGAGGCCGGGCTGCCGGCCGGCGTCGTCAACGTCGTCACGACCTCCGTACCGGGGCCGATGTCCGAGGCGATCCTCGCCGACCCCCGGCTGCGCAAGCTCTCCTTCACCGGCTCCACCCCGGTCGGCCGGCAGCTGCTGAAGCAGGCCGCACAGGGTGTGCTCCGCACCTCGATGGAACTCGGCGGAAACGCCCCGTTCATCGTCTTCGACGACGCCGACCTCGACAAGGCGGTCGACGGCGCGATCCTCGCGAAGTTCCGCAACATCGGTCAGGCATGCACCGCCGCCAACCGGATGCTCGTGCACGTCGACGTCGTGGAGGAGTTCACCGCCCGGCTCACCGAGCGGGTCGAGAACCTGGTCATGGGCCCGGGCACCGAACCCGGTGTCGCCATCGGCCCCCTCATCGACGACCGGGCCGTCGCGAAGACCGACGAACTCGTGCGGGACGCCGTCACGCGCGGCGCGAGCATCCGCACCGGAGGTGCTCCGGCCGACGGCCACGGGTACTTCTACCCCGCCACGGTGCTGGCCGACGTACAGCCGGGGAGCGCACTGCTGACCGAGGAGATCTTCGGTCCCGTCGCGGCGATCGCGCCCTTCCGCGACGAGGACGAGGCCGTGGCACTGGCCAACGCGACAGAGTACGGCCTGGTCTCGTACGTCTTCACCGAGTCGCTCGCCCGCGGCCAGCGCATGATCGAGCGCCTCGAGACCGGGATGATGGGACTCAACGTCGGTGCCGTCTCCAACGCGGCCGCACCGTTCGGCGGCTGGAAGATGTCCGGTCTGGGCCGCGAGGGCGGCGACGAGGGCATCCACGAGTACCTGCAGACGAAGTACACACTCACCCCCAACCCGTTCGCCTGAGGAGACACGCCGATGACCACCCCCGCACCACCTGCCCCCATGACCTACGAGGCACCCGTCACCATCAAGCGGATGCTCTTCGCCACCTGGGCGCTGCTCGACTCCCTGCGCCCCGACCTCAAGGCCGCGGCGATCGTGCCCGACATGGACGCTCCCGGCCGCGTCGACTGGGACTTCATCCCGAAGCCCGACCGGGCCGGCATCCCGATGCACGCGCTCGACCGGCACCAGAAGGTCATCGCGCACTCGCTGCTGAAGGCCGGCCTGAGCATGCGCGGCTACAGCCAGGCGCTCTCCGTGATGGCCACGGAGAACATGCTGCGCGAACTTGAGGTGATCGAGCGCGGATTCGGCGTCCTCGCCGGCAACTTCCGTGACCCCGAGGGCTACTGGTTCAGCTTCTGGGGGCGGCCCGGCTTCGAGGACACGTGGGGCTGGCGGGTCATCGGCCACCACCTGTCCCTCAACTACACGATCGTCGCGCAGCGTTACCTCACCGTCACGCCACTCGCAATGGGCGCCCAGCCCGTCGGCGCCGGCGTGCTGGACGCGCTCGGTGAGAACGAGCGCCGGGCTCTCTCGATCCTGCACTCGCTGTCCCCCGACGCCCAGGAGCAGGCCGTCATCCACGATGTCGCGCCTGCCGACTTCGTCACCCGCCAGGTGCCCTACGTCGGCGCCGAGGAGTGGCCCGACTGGGTCGACCTCGGGATCGTCGGCTACGAGACGACCGACGAGGACCGCGAGCGCCTGCGCTTCATGAAGGCCGACCCGTCGGGCATCAGCGGTGCCGACCTGACCGGTGACCAGCTCAACGCCGTACGCGACCTGCTCCTTTATTACGTGGAGACCGGCCCCGACGAGCTGTCCCGGCAGTACCGCGAGCTGGTGCTCGCGGCCGACCCGCGCGACCTCCGTTTCGCCTGGGCCGGCGGACGCGAGGCCAACACCGCCCACTACTACCGGATCTCCACGCGCGACCTGCTCGTCGAGGCCGACAACGCGGTGGCCGCAGGCCAGCACGTGCACGCGATCTGGCGCGACCTCAACAACGACCTCGGCCACGACCTGCTGCTCGACCACTACGCGCAGCACGGACCGGACGGCCGACACCTGCGACGCCGGCTCGAGTCGAACCGACCGACCGAGGACGCCTCGCTCGAGACCGGCGGGTGGTACGTCCCGGAGGTCTACGTGAAGCCCTGAACCGGAACCTGGCTCGGCGCCGACCCACTCGTGGGGCACACCCATCGTCGGGCCGCCCGTCATGGGCCACCCGATGGTCAGGACACCCTGGTGTTCCCCTCAGGCGAAGACGATGGTGTGGTTCCGGTGGCGCACGACGCGGTGCTCGCCGTGCCGGGCGACCGCCCGCGAGAGGACCGCCAGTTCGACGTCCACGCCACGGCGCCGCAGGTCGGCGGCCGTGTCCGCACGTGTTCACCCGGACGAGGTCCTGCTCGATGACCGGGCCCTCGTCGAGCCCTCGGTCACGTAGTGCGCGGTCGCTCCGATCAGCTTCACGCCGCGCTCCTTCGCCTTGGCACAAGGCCCGGCGCCGCTGAAGGCAGGAAGGAGTGATGGATGTTGATGATCGGCACGCCGAGCCGGCTGATGAAGTCGCCGGAGAGGACCTGCGTGTAGCGGGCGAGAACGACGAAGTCGACGTTGCCCCGCAGCAGCCGCAGGTGCTCGGCCTCGGCGGCCGACCTGTCCGCTCCGGCCGACGGCACGTGGAAGAACGGGATGCCCAACGAGCGCACCTCCTCGGCGGTTTCGGGGTGGTTGGAGATCACCATCGCGATGTCGACGGTCAGCTCGCCGCGGCGGTGACGCCAGAGCAGGTCGAGCAGGCAGTGGTCGGACCTCGAGGCGGAGATCGCCTCCCGCTTGGGGACCGACATGTCGCGCAGGGTGAACTCGAGGTCGAACCCGGCTCGCAGTGCCTCGGCAAGAGCACTCCGACGATCCGGAGGGAGGCACCTTCTTCCAGCGGACCGTCTTCGCGGTCGACCACCTGAGTGCGGTGCTGCCCGACATCGAGGCCGATCAAGTCGTGGATCCACGTCGATGTGGCTCGCAGGCCGCCGAACGTGTAGAAGTGCAGCCTCACCTCGCCGTGCACTCCGGCCGGAGCCGCTCGGCCAGGGCGTGTATGAAGCGGTCCGGTCCCGCAGTGCTCACCAGGTTGGTGAGGGAAAGGCCGTACTTCTTGGCGATGCCGACGCTGGTGCCGATGCCGAAACGTGCGGCGTAACGGAGCAGCCGTCGGACGCCGGCGGGGCCCGGTACGCCCACCCGGACGGGCACGTGGACGCCGCGCTCACGCGCCTCGGCGATCCAGCCCAGGACGGCGTCGACGTCGAAGCCGAACTGCGTGATGACATCGCCGGGGATGCGCGCCTCGCGCAGGGCCGCGGCCTTCGCCTCGAGGGGCGGAGCACAGCACCTCTCTGCTGATGTCGGGGTGCCCCTCGGGGTAGCCCGCGATGCTGATGCGGCGCACCCCGTGGCTCTCCAGGACTCCGCTCCGGCACGCCACGATCACCTGCTGCTGGCGCAGCACCAAGAGCTCACCGACGACTCGCTCAAGCAGATCCAGGACACCGTCTCACCTCGGGCTGTCATCCGGTTCGCCCAGCGCCATCTCACCGGACACGAACTCGAGGACGGTGGCTGGGAGTCCGGACTCGCGTCTCACACCGCGACCCAGATCCGTCACTTCGCCGAGCGCGGCCACACTCGCGTCGCCATGGCGATCTCCGACGACCACCCGCCGTTGAGTACCGTCAGGCTCCACTTCGCCCAGGAGACCGCCCGGCCCCTGGGACTCTCTCCGTTGCGGTCGCTCCTCCTGCCCGCCTCCCGGCGCAAGGCGGCGCGGGCGCTCGAGTCCCTGCTGTCGGAGGATCGCGGCATCACCGCGGTCGCGGCCTTCGTCGACGAGACGGCCCTCCGTCCGGGTGCTCCGGGCCGGGATCGATCTCGGCCTGCGCGTGCCGGAAGATCTGGCAGCGATCGGCTACGACGCGACGCAGTACGCCGAGTTGTCGACGCCGGCCCTGACGACGGTGCACGTCGATGCCGAGGCCCATGGACGGCCACACCGCACGCACCGTCCTGGGGCTGGGAGCCGGCGATCTCCCGGCACAGACCGCGCGTGCTGCAAGGCGAGTCCACCTGAGCTGCGGCGGGACACGGGCGTGGCTACGGCGGCTAGACCGAGGCCTCGACCTGCGCCTCGCCCGGCTCGATGACCCGGAGACGTTCGTGGAGAGCCGCCAGTGCCTCCGCCGCCCGCTCGATCGCCTCCCGGTGATCCGCGCTGAGTCCCTCCAGGGCCTCCCGGATCGGCGCTGCCCAGCTGTCCGCGATCGCCTCGTGCTCCGAACGCCCGAGTGCGGTGGGCCTGACCAGCGTGATGCGACGGTCCTTGGGACTGGTCTCCTTGACCACGAAGCCGCGACCGGCCAGGACCCGGATCGCCGCGCTCACGTTGGGCTGGCGCAGTCCCAGCGCCTGCGCCAGCTCGCCGATGGTGGATCCCGGTGCGTCGATGACCTGCTTGAGCAGTGCCAGTTCGGTGGTCGGGATCGGGCCGACGCCCGCGCGCTCGGGTGACCGCCGGTGGACGGTCCACCCGAGCTCGCGCAGGACGTCGGCCAGCTCACGCTGGTGAGAGGGAAGGCTCATCCCGCTTATCGTAACGAACCGCCGCGCGCGGCGGCACAGCTCAGAGCGGCTGGGCCATGACCTCGAGGACGTGATCGGTGGCGGCGATGTTGTCGAAGCCCGGCTTGCGGCCCATCTCCCACTCCGCGATGTCGAGCGAGGTGTCGACGACGAGCTTGCAGCGCTCGAAGCGGCGGTCGGTGTACTCCGCGAAGGCCGCCTCGAGGTCGTCGTGCTTGGCGAGGCAGTCGGCGAGCACGACGCCGTCCTCGATCGCCTGGGCGGCGCCCTGTCCGAGGTGCGGCGTGATCGCGTGGACGGCGTCGCCCATCAGGACGATGCGGCCCTTGTGCCACGGGGCGTCCACGATCAGGGACTCCTCCGGCCGCAGCACGATGTCGCAGTCGTCGGTGATGAACTCGTCGCGGATGCGGCCCATGAAGCCACCGAACGGCGCGAGGTACTCGCGCAGCTTCTCGGCGCTGTCCATGCCCGAGTCAGGCGTCTGCTTCTCCATGTGGGCGTTGTAGAAGAGGTAGGCCAGGTCCTTGCCGATCGGGACGAGACCGGCCATGCCCTCGGAGCTGGCCTGCAGGATGATGCTGTCGATCTCGGGCAGGAGCGGGATGTTGACGCGGTAGGCCGACTGGCCGATGTAGTAGGGCGCGACCTCGCCCTCGACGACGTAGCCGCGGGTCTGGGAGTAGACGCCGTCGGCACCGACGACGATGTCGAAGCGACCGGTGGATCCGTCGGTGAAGGTGACGTCGACGCCGGCGCCGTCGTCCTTGAGTTCCGTGAAGGTCGTCGAGTAACGGATGGTCACGCCCGCCTCGACGGCGTGAGAGGTCAGGATCTCGTGCAGCTTCGGACGGGTGAGGCCGTTCATCGGAGGCAGGTCGACACCGGGGACGGGCGTGCCCGGCATCTCCTTGATGAAGGTGCCGTCGGTCGAGTAGAGACCACCCCAGCGCTTGGCCGGGTAGCCGGCCGCGATGCAGTCCTGGGCGCAGCCGATCATGTCGAGCGCCCGCAGAGCGTTCATCGGCTGGATGATGCCGACGCCGTAGACAGACGAGTGGACGTCGGAGTGGAGCTCGACGACCGTCGTGTCGAAGCCCTTCTGCTGAACGGCGATGGCAGTCGCAAGACCGCCAATGCCTCCACCGACAACCAGAATCGAACCTCGGCTCATAGCAGTTCCCTTCGGCTCCGCGGTGTTGCCCCGCGATCAGGTGCGCTGTGGCGTGCGCCACGAGGAAGATACGAAGTTATATATATTCCCGTCAATGGTTCTGACGAGGCGGGTTTCGAATCCCTCCCCGGGACCTCCACTCCGCGCCGCCACAACCCCCGACGGCGCCCCCGCGCCAAGAACAGGGGACGCCGCCAAGAAAACAGGTCAGGCCGCCGACATCACCGAGAAACCGCAGGTCAGCGGCGATTGATCACGTCGTTCCGCGCACAGAAAGCGACATTCACGATCTTCGAACGTGCTCGCCGGAGGGCCGGGGCGAGTAAGTTGCTCGGCCTACCCGATCCCGTAGAGACCCGGCAGGTTGACCAACAGGAGATCATCGCGGCGCGCCGCTGCGTCAACGAGATCGGATGGAAGCCGTGGAGGGAGAACGGGGCCGGCGTGGCGCCCGTCGCGTGGTAGCCCTGGTCGGTGAGCAGACTGCGGATATGCTCCAGGCGTTGCAGATCGCCGGTTCCGCGGCGAGCGGCGGTGGCCTTGGCCTCGCCGATCAGGGCGATCCGAGCGCGGGGGGGGGCCTGCGGGCGCTCGCCCAGGGCCAGGGCGATGACGTCGACCTCGTGCTTGGTGCGGGCCGCCGGGTCGGCCACCTCGGTGGTGCCGACCGGGCCGGGCAGGCCACCGGGGAGGAGCGCGTGTGCGTAGCGGCGGGTGAAGGTGCGGGGGGCTTGACCCTGGATCGTGGACACCGTTTGCTATGCGGCAGTGGTCAGCGTAATCGATCGTTGTTCGTAGGCGATCGGGCTGATCTGGCCGAGTGCGGAGTGTCTCCTTCTCGTGTTGTAGCGAGTGACCCACCGGAACACCGCAAGGCGGGCCTCACGCGCTCCTGACCAGCGTTTCCTTCTCTGCAGGGTCTCCCGTTTCAGGCTTGCGTTGAAGGATTCGGCGGCGGCGTTGTCCGCCGACGTTCCGACGGCTCCGCGTGATCTGGTGACGCCGAGTTCACGGCACACGTTCGCGAACTCCTTCGATGCGTACTGGGCGGATTCAATTGATCGTCGCAACACCTTGATCACGGAGGTGTCGCGTGGGAAGACCAGAGGGCTGGGCGACGGCGGTGACGGGGCGTCCGGCGATGCGTTCGCCGGGGCGGCCTCCGATCCGTCGGGAAGTGGAGCGGGCGTTCTGGGTGAAGATCGCCGAGGGGATGGCCAGCGAGGACGCTGCCGTCACGTGCGGCGTATCCCCGGTAGTGGGATCCCGGTGGTTCCGTGAGCGTGGCGGCATGCCGTCGATCCAGCTCAGCCCGCCATCAGGCCGGTACCTGTCCTTCGCGGAACGCGAGGAGATCGCGCTGCTCAACGCCCAGGACGTGGGCGTGCGCGAGATCGCACGCCGGCTGGGCAGGGATCCGTCGACCGTCTCGCGGGAACTGCGGCGCAACGCGGCCACCCGCGGCGGACAGCTCACCTACCGGGCCTCGATCGCGCAGTGGAAGGCGGAGCTGATGGCGCGGCGTCCCAAGACGCCGAAGCTGGTGGCCAATGAGCGGCTGCGTGAGTATGTGCAGGACCGGCTCGCCGGAGAGGTCCGGCGTCCGGACGGGACGCCGGTGGCCGGGCCGCAGACGCCGCGGTGGAAAGGACGCAACAAGCCCCGGCGTCAGGACCGGCGGTGGGCGACGGCGTGGAGTCCGGAGCAGATCGCCCACCGGCTCAAGGCGGACTTCCCCGATGATGAGTCCATGCGTATCTCGCACGAGGCGATCTACCAGGCCCTCTACGTCCAGGGACGCGGGGCGCTCAAGCGCGAGCTGGTCGCCTGCCTGCGCACCGGCCGTGCGCTGCGGGTTCCCCGCTCCCGCTCCCGACGGCGGGCGGGCGGGCACGTCACGCCCGAGGTGATGATCAGTCAGCGGCCGGCCGAAGCTGAAGACCGTGCGGTCCCAGGGCACTGGGAGGGAGACTTGATCATCGGCACCGGCAAGTCCGCGATCGGCACGCTGGTGGAACGCACGACGCGGTTCACGATGCTTCTGCATCTGCCCCGGATGGAAGGCTTCGGTATCGAGCCGCGGGTGAAGAACGGGCCGGCGCTGGCAGGCCTGGGCGCCGAGGCCGTCAGGGACGCGATCGCCGCCACGATTACCACGCTGCCCGAGCAGCTGCGTCGCTCATTGACCTGGGACCGTGGCAAGGAGCTGGCTCAGCATGCCCAACTCCGCTTCGGCACAGGGTTGCAGGTCTACTTCGCCGACCCGCACAGCCCCTGGCAGCGAGGCACGAACGAGAACACCAACGGGCTGCTGCGACAGTACTTTCCCAAGGGCACCGACCTGTCGCGATGGGATCCCGAAGATCTCCAGGCTGTTGCTCTCGCACTCAACAGCAGGCCCCGCAAGACCCTCGGTTGGAAGACACCCGCCGAAGCCCTCAACGGGCATCTACTATCGATTCAGGAAGCCGGTGTTGCAACGACCGGTTGAGTCCGGGCTGGGCGCCGTTGTCGCTGTGGAATATCGCCCCGTCAAGGGTTCCGCCGCGGGTACGGGCTGCGGATCTGAGGGCGTCGGTGATCAGCCCGGTGCGCATGTGGTCGGCGATCGACCAGCCCGCCAGCCGTTTCGAGCACAGGTCCAACACCGTTGCCAGGTAGAGGAATTGGCCGTCGCCGATGGGCAGGTAGGTGATGTCTCCGACGTACTTGGTGTTCGGCTCACTCGCGGTGAAGTCACGCCGCAGCAGATCGGGCACCGGCGTCGCGGACGGCTCGGGGACGGTGGTTCGGACCTTCTTGCGCAGGTGCACGCCCTGCAGGCCGATCCGGGCCATCACACGCGCGACCCGTTTGTGGTTCACCTCGATCCCGGCGTCCCACAACTCGGCCGTGATCCGCGGGACGCCGTAGGTACCGTCGGACTCCTTGTGGATCTCCCGTATCCGCCGGGCCGGGCGGGCATCGGACCGCGCCCGCTCGATGCGGGCCGGGGCGCCCTTCAGCCACCGGTAGAACCCATGCCCTCACCCCGGCAGGATCACCCGACCGGGAACCCGCGTTCGACCACCACCGCTCAAGATCGAAAAGACAACAGCTTCTCAGCTTGACCAGCGGAAACCCGGCGATCACACTCGGAAAGACAACAGCTTCTTACCTGATCAAGGCGGCTCACTCCGCTCCAGCCCGGCCGGCGCCCATGCCGCGCGCACAGCAAACAGCCGCCTGATGTCGGAGAAGGGGTGCAGCGGGTCGGAGTGCGCAACGGCAACTCCGGCTGTTCTCCGAGCAGGTGCCTCAACTTGCCGGCGTCACACGACGGCCGTAATGTCCGCTTTGCTCATGTTTGCTCCGTGGTCGGTGCCCACAGAGGCAACCACGCCGAGCACCGGCCGTCATCCGAGGAGGAACCCTTGTCGGTCAATTCCCCGTTCCAGTCTGCCAGCACCATCGGCCAGGGAACACACGGGCAGGCGCAGTCGTACGGGCCGTCCACGATGGGGCAGCAGGCCCGCCCGCAGGACATCTGGGACGACCTCGGCCTCGGCTCGCCGCAGCAGGCGGCCCAGACGGTCCAGCAGGTCGGCCAGGTGATCAAGACGATCTCCGAGATCGCCGGCATGTTCAACGCCTCCCCCGGCGGACAGCAGCCCGGCATGGCCGGCCAGGACGGCCAACAGCAGACCCGCCCGCAGGACATCTGGGACGCCATCGGCTCGGCATTCGGATCGGCCGGCCAGGCGGTCAGCTCAGCCGCACCGGATGTCCTGCGCGTGGCCAAGCAAGTCGCCCCCTACCTGCCCATCGTGCTCGCACTGGCGAGCGCCTCCCCCGGCGGACAGCAATCCGGCATGGCCGGCCAGGACGGCCAACAGCAGACCCGCCCGCAGGACATCTGGGACGCCATCGGCTCGGCATTCGGATCGGCCGGCCAGGCGGTCAGCTCAGCCGCACCGGATGTCCTGCGCGTGGCCAAGCAAGTCGCCCCCTACCTGCCCATCGTGCTCGCACTGGCGAGCGCCTCCCCCGGCGGACAGCAATCCGGCATGGCCGGCCAGGACGGCCAACAGCAGACTCGCCCGCAGGACATCTGGGACGACCTCGGCCTCGGCTCGCCGCAGCAGGCGGCCCAGACGGTCCAGCAGGTCGGCCAGGTGATCAAGACGATCTCCGAGATCGCCGGCATGTTCAACGCCTCCCCCGGCGGACAGCAGCCCGGCATGGCCGGCCAGTACGGCCGACAGTACTGAACAGGACGTCAGAATGACGGATCTTGGCGCCTGGTCCAGCAGCGCCGCCGACACCGGACACGGCAACAGGTTCGGTCAGGCAGCGACGTCCTCTCCATGGGGAGGCGGGGTCGGCATGCCGAGCTCACCGGGTGAGGTCAGTCGCACCCAGTGCGCTGCGCTGCTCGTGCGGGCGCACGCGTGGCTCGAGCGAGTCGTCCCGCAGATGCTTGAGATGAACGGCCTCGTCCCGCTGGTGACACGAGCGGTCCAGCTCTACCGGACCGGTGACTACGCCGAGTGCTATGCGGTGATGAACGGTGTCAGCCAAGGCATCGCTCTCGCCGCAGCCGTGGCCCCCGTGCTCCCGCCGTGGTGACTCCCGGCAACCGCGATCCGGGATCGGGCCAGCCCCGATCCCGGATCGCGCGGTACATGGTGGGCGGAACGGACACCGAACTCCTCTCACGCGTCGCGGCGGAACTCGGCGCGGAGGAGGGCATCACCGTCAGCACGGTCAGCGGAACACCCGCCCGGCCCTCCGTCCTCGCCGTCTCGATGCCACCCGAGCGCGCCGACCGACTGCGCGCCCAGTACCCCGACCAGATCGTCATCGAGCCCGACCAACCACTTGAGCACTACGACACCGGCGGCGGAAGTCCGCAAACAGATGACGGAGGAACCTAGGCATGTCCGACACACCACACGATGCCCACTGCGGCCAAACCCTAGGGCTCCGCAACCGGCCGAAGCAGTACCTGGTCGCTCCGCTCCCGGAACGTCTGCTGCCTGCCGGGTTCACGCCCGTGGAAAGCGGCGTCCTGTTCGACCAGTTGCAGCAGGATCCAGAAGTGAACGTGCACGACTGCATCGTTCCGGCCGAGCATCCTTCCCTGGAGGGCACGCCTCAGTTCCCCGAGGTGGCTGTCGTGGAAATGCCGTCGCACCGTGCAGCGGCCATGGACCGGGACCCCCAGCTGCACATCGAACCGAACCATCACCTCCGAGTGGCCTCTCCGTATCCGGTGGCCGACACGCAGGCGGCCACGCAGCCGTACGCCGGAGATCCTGTGCGTCGCCGCTCCAACCCCGGTGTGCAGTTGGCCGCGGCCTCGCCGACCCAGGTGCCCTTCGTGGTCTCGGCCAGTGATGGCGGCACGCTCGCAGATGCCATGATCATCGTGCTGAGCGGCGAGGGGACCTTTCGGGCGACCACCGGTCCGGACGGGCGGGCGGTGGTGACACTGACCATGCATGATCCGGCCACCGTGAACGGTGTCTATGTCAAACCCGCCGGCGACTACTGGGAACGCTGGATCGCCCGTCCCAAGCTCTCCACCGACTCCGACAACGTGATCGTCCTGCACCCCCTGAGCGAGACCTTCCCCGGGTTTCCCCAGCGCCAGGTCTGCGGCTGGGGCTTGTCGGCGATGGGGCTGGACCGCATCCCGCCCACCTACCGCGGGCAGGGCATCAAGATCGCTATCATCGACTCCGGGACTGCGACGTCCCACCCCGAGCTGCACGATCGTGTCACCGCGGGCATCAACCTTGTCGGTGACGACGCCACGCAGTGGTCGGTGGATGTCGTCGGCCACGGGACGCACTGCGCCGGTGTGATCGGCGCCGCCGACAACGGGATCGGGGTGCTCGGCATCGCCGTCGAAGCCGAGCTGCACGCCTGCCGGATCTTTCCTGGCGGCCAGTACAGCGAGATCATCAAAGCCCTCGACTACTGCATCCAGAACGAGATCGATGTCGTCAACCTCAGTCTCGGCGGCGACCAACCCTCCGCCTTCGTCGCCCAGAAGATCGAGCAGGCCCGCCAGGCCGGGATCGCCTGCATCGTGGCCGCGGGCAACTCCAGTGGCCCAGTGTCTTTCCCTGGACAGCTTCCGTCCGTCCTCACCGTCGCCGCGATCGGCAGGCTCGGCCAGTTTCCGCCCGACACCTACCACGCCACACAGGTCTGGGGTCAACCGGACGCGCAAGGCTACTTCTCCGCTGTCTTCACCTCCCACGGCCCCGAGGTCGATGTGTGCGCTCCAGGGGTGGCGATTGTGTCGACGGTCCCGGCCCGTAACTACGAGGCGATGGACGGCACCTCCATGGCCACCCCGCACGTCGCCGGCCTGGCCGCACTGGTACTCGCCCACCACCCCGACTTCCGCGACGGCTACAGCAGGCGAGACGCCAACCGCGTCAACCGCCTGTTCCAACTCATCCGCGCCTCCTGTACGCCGCTGGACTTCGGCGACCCCGGTCGCACCGGAGCCGGCCTGCCCGACGCCATGCGGGCACTCGGCCTGGTGACTTCACCGGAGACCACTGCTGCCACGCCGGAACTCGCCCAGTTGCGCGAAGCCATGCGCATGGCCGGCCTGCTCCCGACAGTTCCAGGAGCGACCGCGGACCCCCTTGAACAACTGCGTCAACTGCTGAGAGCCGCAGGGCTGCTTCCCACCCCGTGAACGGCAACGCTGCGCCGAGATCAGCGCGGGCGAAAGGTGAACCGCCCCGGGTTTGGTGGAGACTCGAACACGTGTAAGGATCCGAGTCATGGCATGACCTTCCTCTTACCCGCTTGAGCTGCGCCGACGTGCGGTGCGCATGGTCGCTGAGGTACGGGGCGACTACTCGAATGAGACGGCCGCTTTGCAGGCGGTGACCGAGAAGCTGGGCATCGGCTCACGGGAGACGCTGCGGAACTGGGTGAAGCAGCACGAGATCGACACCGGGACGCGTCCGGGGACGACGACGGAGGAATCCGCCCAGCTCAAGGCGCTGAAGAAGGAGAACGCCGAGCTGAAGCGGGCCAACGAGATCCTGAAGGCCGCGGCCAGTTTCTTCGCGGCCGAGCTCGACCGGCCACACACACGCTCGTAGCCTTCATCGACGAGCACCGGGACCGCTTCGGCGGCGTCGAGCCGATCTGCAGAACCCTCACCGAACACGACTGCAAGATCGCCCTGTCCACCTACTACGCCCACAAGAAGCGCCTCAAGACGCCCTCCGCCCGTTCCGTGCGCGACGAGGAACTCATGGAGCGGATCCAAGAGGTCTACGCGTCCAACTACCGCGTGTACGGGGCCCGGAAGATCTGGCGGGAGCTGAACCGGCAAGGTCATGCCGTAGCACGCTGCACCGTCGAGCGGCTCATGCGCGAGCTCGGCATCACCGGCGCCGTCCGCGGTAAGAAGGTGGTCACGACGATCACCGATCCGGCCGCCGAGCGGGCCCCGGACCTGCTCGACCGCGACTTCGTCGCCACAGCCCCCAACAGGTGCTGGGTCGCCGACTTCACCCACGTCGCGACCTGGAGCGGCGTCGTCTACGTCGCGTTCGTCGTGGACACCTTCTCCCGCAGGATCGTCGGCTGGTCCGCCTCCACCACCAAGGAGACCCGGCTCGTCCTGGACGCCCTGGAAATGGCTCTATGGCAACGCGGCCGGGACGGATTCCCGCACCAGCAGGGCGAGTTGATACATCACAGCGACGCGGGGTCGCAATACACATCGTTCGCGCTCGCGGAGCATCTCGACCGGGCCGGCATTGCGGCATCGATCGGCTCGGTCGGTGACGCCTATGACAACGCCCTGATGGAAAGCACGATCGGCCTGTTCAAGACCGAGCTGGTCAAGCCCGGCCGCCCCTGGACAACGCTCTCCCAGGTCGAACTCGCCACCGCCGAGTGGGTCGACTGGTACTGCCACCGCCGACTCCACGGTGAGATCGGCCACGTCCCACCCGTCGAATACGAGGCCGCTTACTACCTCACAGCCGCAAAACCACAGGTCATCACCACAAACTGAGATCTCTACCGAACCCGGGGCGGTTCACAGAGGTGGGCTATCCCATCACGCCGGCCAGGCATCAGCGACCACGAAGGAGACGACCGTTCCGCCGAGGCAGCTGGGCCCGGAGTGCCAGGAGTCGGCGATGGAATCGACCAGGAGCAGTCCCCGCCCGTGAGCTTCGTTGGCGTCCGGGTGCCGCAGCCGTACGTTCGCCGGGAATCCCGGGTTGTGCACGTCGACGCGGAGCGAGGTTTCCTCGCGGTACCACTCGACCCGCACCAGCCAGGGGTCATCCGACCTCCCGTAGCGGATGGCGTTGGTCACCAGCTCCGAGATCATCAGTGTGCAGTCGTCGACCGAGCAGGCCGGGTTGTAGGGAGCGATGAACTTCCGGAACCAGCGCCGGGCGCGGGGTACGGACTCGGGCTCCGGATGCAAGGTCATCGCTCCGAGCCGAGGTGAGTCCTCGCAGGGGTGACGGTCGATCGTGTAGGCCATGCGTGCTCACTCCTTGCCGCTGCCGTCGCAGTCGAGACAGCGCCGCTTCGACGTGGCACGGCTGCGGTCGTTGGCCGTGGAGAGCGCCAGCGCCGTCCGGGAACCGACGCGCTTCCAACCGCGCCCCCGACACCCCCGGCAAGCTAACCGCGCGTCCTGCACCGGCCGCCGACTCGTCACGTCGTGCCCCCTTCCCCTCCGAGTGGCCTTAGCCACTTCGTGGATAGTGGCATTAGCCACTTCAAGGATGCAAGCGGTTCGCCGCAACTGGCGAGTCGTCAGGTGAGCGGGTAGCCCTGCTCGAACGCCCAGCGGTGCGGCGGATAGGTGGCTTCGGCGAACTCCAGAGGGCGGTCCTGGAGGTCGAAGACGACGTGATGGACGATGAGAACTGCGGATCCCGGCTCCAACCGCAGGTCGGCCGCCTCCTCGTCCGTGGCGGCCCGAGCACACATACGGTCCTCGGCATAACTGCCTTGACGTCCAGTCATCCGCTCGACGTACATGAGCGTCCCCTCCTGGATCCGCTCGGGGTCCGTGAGCTTGGGCGCGCGCTGGCCGATGTCCGCAGCGAACCACGAGGTGGACAGGTTGATCGGGCCGTCCTGGTTGTTGGTCACGCGCCGGCGGTGCACGGCTCGGCGGTCCTTCACCAGACCCAGGGCCTCGGCGACATGTTCCGGAGCCTCCAGCCACCCGGCCGAAGTGATCACCGCGTACTCCCCGGGCGTGTAAATCTTCCCGGTCTGCCGGGCGCGCCCGTACAACTCGCGTGCACGCCGGTTTACTTCGAGGCTGCGCACGTACGTTCCTGAGCCTTGGCGCTTCTCGACCAGGCCCTGATGGCTCAGCGCCTCCAGCGATCGCGCGGCCGTGGGTCGGGACACCTTCCAGTCCGCGGCGAGCTGCCGTTCCGAGGGGACCTCGTCCCCCGGTCGCAGGTCGCCCCGGAGGATCTGGTCGCGGATGTAGTGGGCGATCTGGAGATACTTCGGCTGAGCCTCTTCGATCTGAGGCATCTCCCCTCCCTTCCTCGTCCAAGTGGCTATGACCTTTGGCCACTATAGGGTGAGTGGCCAACCCGTGAACCCGTACTCTGAACGCATGACGCGGTTGATCGTCGCAGCAGGAGGAGGGGGCGACGCAGTCGCCGCCTCCATGCTTCACGCCGCCTTCTACGGCGCCGAGGACCAGGCGGTGATCCTCACGTACGCATGGGACCGCCTCCTGATCGACCCGCTCCCGGGACCGCGAGGAGCCGACAGCTTCACAGGGCTCGAGCCCATCACTCAGTCCGTCTGGTCGGTGCCGGCCGAGGCCCAACCGATCGCCCCGGCGGGCTCCACACTCCCCCGCCTCGCGGCAGAGCTCCCGCACACGCTGGCCCTGCTCGACCCTCACCACGGCGTCGAGGGCATCACCCGCCAACTCGAAGAGCTGGTGTCCCACCTCGCACCGGCATCGATCGATCTGCTCGACGTCGGCGGCGACATCCTCGCCCAGGGCGACGAACCCACCCTCAAAAGCCCACTCGCCGACGCCCTCACCCTCGCCGCCTGCTGCCAGGTCAACGCCCCGATCCGGCTCCTGGTCGCAGGCCCCGGGCTGGACGGCGAAATCCCTCCCGACGATCTGCGCCCCCTGCTCGGCACCCTCGTCCATACCTTCACGGCCGAGGACGTGGAGGCGATCGGCAGCATCCTGGAGTGGCACCCCTCGGAGGCCACCGCCATGCTCGCCGCAACAGCCCGAGGAGCCCGCGGCATCTGCGAGGTGCGCGACGCCGGCCTTCCCGTCTCCCTCACCGACGAAGGACCCACGGTCCACGAGGTCGACCTGGACGACGCGGTGAGCCGCAACAGCCTGGCCCGCGCCATCATGACGACCGCCACCCTGGATCAGGCCGAGGCATACAGCCGCGAGATCTGCGGCTTCTCGGAAATCGACTACGAACGCAACAAGGCATCCTGGCTCACTGAGCGGCCACCGACGGAGCTGGACCCCGACGACGCGCTGTCTCGGCTCGACCAGTTCCAGAGCGAGGCCCGAACCCGCGGAGTCACCCACACGACGTTCCGCCACATCACCGAGGCCCTGAACCTCAGTGGCTCTTACAGGGACGCCCTACGCCAACTGCTCATCAGCAACCGTCCGGAGCAGTACGCAGCTCCCTTGTGGCGCATCACATCCGACGACTGAGTTACAACCTTATTTACGGGTTCAAGGCGGCTCGCTCCGCTCCCCGCGCGCGGCCCGGCCCCCGGCCAGGCCTGCACTCCTGTCTCCGCCCCGCTCCTGCCCGGCCGGCGTCCGGGCCGCGCTCTCAACAATCAGCCGCCTGATGCCATCGAGGGGTTACATCGCGACAGAGGCCATCGGTTGAAATGGCAGTTCGAAGGCACAGTCGAAGCCGGGGCGGGAGGCCCCGACCTCGAAGGCCATGTTAAGCCCAACCTTGTCCAACCTGGTTTCCTGAGCCCTTCGACCATCCTGTTGAGCCGTCGGGTGCGTTACTCCCGTCGCGGAAATCGTCCTTGAAGAACAGCAGGCGCCCGTCCTGGTGCACGGCGTAGAGAACTCCGTCTCCGCCGCCAACGATTTGCTTGATCGCTTCGAAGTGCTGGCCGATTTGGTGGCCGGTGTTGCGAGACCATCCAGTCGACCCGTCGGCTGCGTTGCTTCCGTCACGCGACTCGTCCTTGTAGAACAGCAGACGCCCGTCCTGGTGCACCACGTACAGGGTTCCGTCGCCACTGCCGGTGAGCAGCCTGGCACCTTCGAAGTGCTGGCCGATTTGGTGGCCGGTGTTGCGAGACCATCCAGTCGACCCGTCGGCTGCGTTGCTTCCGTCACGCGACTCGTCCTTGTAGAACAGCAGACGCCCGTCCTGGTGCACCACGTACAGGGTTCCGTCGCCACTGCCGGTGAGCAGCCTGGCACCTTCGAAGTGCTGGCCGATTTGGTGGCCGGTGTTGCGAGACCATCCAGTCGACCCGTCGGCTGCGTTGCTTCCGTCACGCGACTCGTCCTTGTAGAACAGCAGACGCCCGTCCTGGTGCACCACGTACAGGGTTCCGTCGCCACTGCCGGTGAGCAGCCTGGCACCTTCGAAGTGCTGGCCGATTTGGTGGCCGGTGTTGCGAGACCATCCAGTCGACCCGTCGGCTGCGTTGCTTCCGTCACGCGACTCGTCCTTGTAGAACAGCAGACGCCCATCGTTATGTATGCCATAGATAATTCCGATGTCACCCGAAGCGAGTTGAGTAAAGCCCATGACGCTCTCCTTACCACATGATTCCAGGGCAGGCTTCGCATGGATATATTGCATCCAATCGAGTGAGCCCATGAAATACCTGAACCTGCGGGAAATCGCGTTTACGATTCAATGGCGGTACGGCGCTAGCCAACTGCTACACTCGACTTTCGCCCGCCATGTCGTATACCACAATCCTACCCAGGAAAGTCACTTTCACAGGGGTGGATGGCAGCTGGGTGCGGCGGCAATTAGCACCTGCATTCCTAAGGCTACTCGCTGGTGGACCAATCAGCACATCGGCGAGCATTGAGCCCTTCCCGGTAAGCGGTGGTTGCTCGCTGTGATCGCAATGCCGGCACTGCGGCCCATGGCATCCCCAAGTCCGGGCAGGCATAAGGCCCCTGGTAGGAACGATCTTGCGACAGAAAGATCCGACCGAGGGGCCTTACGTGCCGACCAGTGTCACATACACCGCCGTGCTCGATGTGAAGCGGTCCACCGCCGAGCACCTGGCCCGACTGCTGCACGGCCACCGGATCGCGGCCAGGACCCGCAAGGGACGGCGTGCACCGGGGTGCTTCAAGCAGGCGGTGCTCATCCTGCGCTGGTTCATCGACGGCACCCGCCTGTCCCAACTCGCCTGCGACAACGGACTGTCGACCTCCACCGCCTATTGCTACCTCCACGAAGGACTGACCGTGCTGTCCGCCGGGGCACCGGACCTCGCGACCGCGCTGGAGCGCGCGAAGGCGGCCGGGCTGACGCATCTCAACCTCGACGGCACCGTCATCCGCACCGACCGCGTCGCCGCCCCCGGCCCCAACGGCGCGGACCTGTGGTGGTCCGGGAAGCACAAGCACCACGGAGGAAATGTGCAGGTCATCGCCACCCCGGACGGCTGGCCGATCTGGGTCTCACCGGTCCGGCCGGGCCGCGAGCACGACACCACCTGCGCCCGCCGCCACGGCCTGATCGACGCTCTGGGCCGCATCGCCGCCGAACTGGACATGCCGCCCCTGGTCGACCTCGGCTACGAGAACGCCGGCGACGGCTTCCGCCACCCGCACAAGAAGCCCGCGGGCGGCAAGCCGACCGAGACCCAGCAGACCTACAACAAGGTCATCCGCGACATCCACGGCGTCTGCGAGCGCGCCAACTCCCTGCTCAAGACCACCTTCAAGGCCCTGCGCAGGGTCAGCCCGACCCCAGCCGGATCACGCAGATCGCCGCTGCAGCCCTCGTCCTGCTCCAGCTCGAGTACGACCGCACCATCTGAACGATCACGCAACGTCATGATCCGTTACTGGCAAAGACTCATTGATAGAATCAGCAATGATTTACCAGTGGCAATGTTGCCTTTTAATTCAACGATGACCCAGACGAACAGTGGCGGACAACTACGTCATTTGCTCAATGCCTTCCCCCTCAACGGTTCCGCCGGCGCCGCTTGCCCTGACGGACGACATCAAGCAGCGTGGCTGAGACCCGGTGGGGGTGCAGCGAGACACACGCGCGCCTGATTCGTCGACGCACCCATCATCGTGGCTGACTTTCGTGGGCTGAGGCTCAGACACCCGAACCCGAGCCTCAGCCCTGAGAGCGGCAGAGCGAACGGGTCATACCATTGGCGTGCCAGATCCTGCGGTGAACCACGGGGAACAACGGGGACCGGCCACCGGAGCGACCAGAGCTCCAACGCCGATCCGCCGCAGGTCAGCGCAGCAACTACCGCCGGAAAACCCGAGCTTCCCAAGCTGAGGGCTCCGAAGCCGCCGCCACGGGCCGACCGCCGCGGCTGATTCTGGTCGACGACACACGACGGCAGCGCGGCTGAGGCCGGTGAGGGTGCAGCGAGGCACCCCGCATGCACAGCATCCCTCACCGGCACCTGAGTAGGGTCGGGGACTGGCGCGGTGGCTTCCGCTCCGTTTCCAGCCCCCGACCCTACTCTTGACTCTGTCGGGGATCTTGGAACTTCCGGGGTTAACTGCCGAGTTTTCGCCAGGACTTCGGCCGGGGGATTTTGTGCTGGTCGAGGTAGTTTTGGAAGGCGGTCGGCTGGCGGGACGGGGGCGCTTGCGTGGTCGGTGGCAGTCTGCTGAGGCGCTCGATGTTGACGGCGATGGCAGTCAGGACGTGCTGGACGTGGGCTTTCTCTTGGCCGCGGTAGCGGCAGCGGCGCATGCCGTGACCGTGGGCGAACTCGTTGACCGTGCCCTCTACTCCGGAGCGGACCGCGTAGCGGGTCTTCCATTCAGGCGTCTGCTGCTCGTCCCGGACGCGGACTTGGAGGTCACGGAGCTTGCGCGGCGGAAAGCCGACGTTCCGTGAGCCGTCGCGCGAGCTGGTGCACCGGGCGCGGACGGGGCAAGGGTGGCACTGGCTCTTGGCGAACTTCGCCACGATCAGCGGGGCCGCGGTGGGTGAGGAGGTCGGGTAGGGGCCGTGCCAGCCCTGGCTGACCTGGCCCTGGGGGCAGGTGACTTGCCGGCGGTCGTAGTCGATGTGGAAGTCGTCCCGGCCGAAGCCCTCGCCTCGGCGGTGCTGGCGGGTGGGGTTGCCGGGCAGCGGTCCGGTGACGGTGACCTGATGTTGTCGGGTGGCCTGGTCCAGGTGGACCAGGGAGGTGTAGCCGCTGTCGACCAAGTGCTCGGCGGGCAGCAGGCCGCGGCGGTGCAGGCGGGTGTGGATGCCGGGCAAGACTTTACTGTCGTGCGTGGTGGCCGCAGTGGTGGCCACGTCCGTGATCACGTTGGGGCCGTCGGGGGCGCAGGTCTCGGTCAGGTGAGCGGAGAACCCCTTCCAGCTGATGATGTGTCCGTGGCGTGCGTAGCGGGCCGAGGTGTCGTAGGGAGAGACGATCGCCTGGGATGAGGGCGGCAGTCCGGGCCCGCCTTCCGTCTCGGCGGTGCGCCAGCGCAGGCGGCCTGCGGTGTCGCGGTGGTAGTTCTGCACCATGATCTGGCGCAGGGCCTGGACACGGGGGCCGGATGTGCGGTCTGAACCGTGCTGGTAGAGGTGTTCCAGGAGCCGGACGGCGTCGTTTCCGGTGGCGAGGATCCTGGTCTGGGGCTTGGTGGGGTTCTTGCCCAGGCGGACCGGTCGGCCGTAGCGGCGTGCCCAGTCCTCGTCGACCAGTTCGTCCAGCAGGTGAGGAGAGGTGCCGGCGACTTCTTCCAGTGCGGCGCGTACCGCCTCGGTGATCAGTTCCAGGCGGGTCAGGTCGCGCACCGCGGCCAGGACGTGGGTGGAGTCGGTGCGCTGTGTGGTGCGCTCGCGCACCAGGCCGGACTCCTTGAGACGGGCAAGTACGAGGTCGAGGAGGTGGTCAGCTCGGTCGCCTTCGGTGAGGCGGTCGCGGAAGTCGGCCAGCACGCTGTGGTGGAAGCCGGAGTCGTCCAGCTCCATGGCCATCGCGTACTTGAAGTCGATGCGGCAGCGCACCGCCTCGGCAGCCTGCCGGTCCGACAGGCCGAGCAGGAACTGCAGCACGCAGACAGTGGCCAGTTGAGCGGGCGAGAGGCCCGGACGCCCGTCACGCGGGTACCAGTCGGCGAAGTCCTCGTCGCGCCACAGCCCGTCGAGGCGGTCCCGCACCCATATTGCCGTCGTGCCGTCCGGGTTGCTCGCCCGCGCGATCTGCACGGTCAGAGGCGGGACTTGCTCACCGGAACGGGGACGGAGGGACAACGGGCACCTCGACAGCTGCATCGGTAACCGGAACTACCCGAGCATGCCCGTTGACCACGCTGCCGCACCGCGAAACTCCAAGATCCCCGACAGAGTCAAGCTGAGAAGCTGTTGTCTTTTCGATCTTGAGCGGTGGTGGTCGAACGCGGGTTCCCGGTCGGGTGATCCTGCCGGGGTGAGGGCATGAAGGCGGGGCCTCCTGAACAGCTCGTGGGTGTCGAATCCATAGAGCAACAGGAGGCCCCGGTGCCGCAGTCTTCCGTGTCGATGGGCGGGCAGTCCAACCCGGCTGCTCCATCGTGTGATTGCCTCGCGCACGTGTACGGCAACGCGGCCGACCGGCCCGAGCGGCAGCGCCGGTACCCGACCGACATGACGGACGCGGAGTGGACGGCCGTCCGGCCGCTGCTGCCGGTGCCGGCCTGGCTCCAGGGGCGGGGCGGCCGGCCCGAGGGGTACTGCCACCGGCAGGTGCTCGATGCGGTCCGCTACCTCGTCGACAACGGGATCAAGTGGCGGGCGATGCCCGCCGACTTCCCGCCGTGGGACCGGGTGTACGCGTTCTTCCGCCGCTGGCGCGACCACGCCCTGGTCCAGGAGTTCCACGACCGGCTGCGCGCGAAGGTCCGCGAGAAGCTGGGCCGGGACGCGGAGCCGACGGCCGGAGTGATCGACTCCCAGTCCATCAAGGCGGACGCCGTGGTCGGCACCGACAGCCGCGGCTTCGACGGCGGCAAACTGGTCAACGGGCGCAAACGGCACGTCGTGGTCGACACCCTCGGCCTGCTGCTGGGCGTGATGGTCACCGCCGCGGATACCGGGGACCGCACCGCCGCGAAGGAACTGCTGGCGCGGGTGGCCGACGCCCACCACCGGCTGGAGCTGGTGTGGGCCGACGGCGGCTACACCGGCAGCGGGGCTTCACCCCGGATCGTGGACACCTTGGACACTGGACCTTGAGGGTCCAGAGGAAGAGATGTCACTGATGGTGATGAAGGTGTACTCGGCGGAGTTCAAGGCGGACGCTGTCGCGCTGTACCTGTCGGACCCGAAGAATACGTTCGAGGGTGTCAGCAAGGACCTCGGAGTCAGCCGGGAAACGCTGCGGAACTGGGTGCGGGTCGAGCGGGCCCGGCAGGGCCGCGCGGCGGGCACGAGTCGCTTGCCGCGGGTCGAGCAGGCCGTCGATGTACCCTCCGACGATGTGCTGAAGGAAGAGAACAAGCAGCTCAGGGCCCGGATCAGGGAGCTGGAGACCGAGCGGGAGATCCTGCGGAGGGCAGCGAAGTATTTCGCCGGCGAGACGCGCTGGTGAGGAGCCGTAATTTAACTACTGCCGGATTCGGGTCAATATCTCGGTTCTGTGTGGTAGTTGAGCTGTTGTGGCGATTCCGGATGAAGTCCTGGCGGTACTGGATACGAAGTTCGCGGCGGTGCTGCCGCATCTGGACGAGCGGCAGCGCCGTCTGTATCTGGCTTCCGAGGCCGAGGCGCTGGGGCATGGAGGGATCGCGGCCGTGGCCAGGCTGGCGGAGGTCTCGGAGTCGACCGTCGCACGAGGGCGTGAGGAACTCGCGGGCGGAACACAGGCGTTGGGGCGGGTGCGCAGACCCGGCGGCGGGCGCAAGTCTGCCGCCGAGCGCGATCCCGGTCTGGTGGCGGCTCTCGAGTTGTTGATCGAGCCGCGTGAGGTGGGTGATCCGGTGTCCCCGCTGCGCTGGACCACTGCCTCGCTGCGGGACTTGTCCCGGGAGTTGACCGATGCCGGTCATCCGGTCAGCGCCCCAGTGGTCGGCAGCCTACTGCGTGCGATGGGCTTCAGCCTGCAGGGCATGGCCAAGACTCAAGCCGGCAGTCAGGTGCCCGACCGAGACGCCCAGTTCCGTCACATCAACACCGCCGCCGAACGCTTCCTGGCGGGGGGCCTGCCGGTGGTGAGCGTGGACACGAAACAGAAGGAACCGATCGGCGACTTCGCCCGGCCCGGCCGCACCTACCGCCCCAAAGGCCAGCCGATCACCGCCCCGGACCACGACTTCGTCGGCCCCGACACCCCGGTCGCCATTCCGTACGGCATCTACGACCTGGGGCGCGACAGCGGCTGGGTAAACGTGGGCACCGACCGAAACACCGCCGCCTTCGCGGTGGAGTCCCTGCGCCGCTGGTGGAAGATCCAAGGGCGCCTCGACTACCCCAGCGTGGACCGCTTGCTGGTCACCGCCGATTCCGGAGGGGCCAACTCGGCCGACTCCCGCCTGTTCAAGATGGGCCTGGCCGACTTCGCAGACGAGTGCGGACTGAGCATCACCGTCATGCACTTCCCGCCAGGTACTTCAAAATGGAACAAAGTGGAACACCGGCTGTTCTCCCGGATCACCCACAGCCTGCGCGGGCAGCCTCTGACCAGCTACGAAGTGCTGCTGGAGACCATCTCAGCCACCCGCACCAGCACCGGACTGACCGTTCATGCCGCACTGGACGAGAATGCTTACCCCACCGGCCGCGTGCTCACCCGAGCTGAACGCAAGAGCGCCGAGCGGCGGGTCAAACGGGACGAGTTCCACGGCGAGTGGAACTACACCATCGCCCCGCAGGACCCCGACCAGCAGCTTCCGGAAGATCCACGCGACGAGTCGGGACCTCCGGTCCCGACCGAGGCCACCTTCCTCCTCACCCACCCCGCACTCACGGGCATGCCCCGAGAACAGTTCGAACAGCTCGTGCTCCAGCTCGAACCATGCCAACAGGTCCTGACCGAAGTCGAACGCCAGAGCGCAGGCAGGGACGGCCGCGGCCGCAACCCCGGCTTCGGCACCCTCGATCACCGCCACCGCGTCCTGGTCGCCGTGCTCCGCAGCCGCAACACCGTCACCCTGACCCTCGCGGCCGAGCTGATGGGCCGCAAGCGCAACGTGCTGAGTTACCACGCCGGGAGGTCCAAGCCGATGCTGGCCTTCGCCGGGCCCGAACTCGCCAGAGTCCTCGTCTTCCGCCGGACCCGCCCTCCCCGCACGCTCGAAGCCTTGAAGCGCGTGATCGAGCACCACGACAACGAGATCAACTCCGGCAGTAGTTAAATTACGGCTCCTGAGCCGTTTCCAGTTCGTTGATGATCATCGCGGCGCCTTCGGCGTCAAGCGGCTGTGCCGGGTCCTGGAGGTCTCCCGGTCCGGGTTCTACCGGTGGCTGAAGGGCGCCCCGGCCCGCATCGAGCGGGCGCGGTCCGATGCCCGCCCGGCCCGGCGGATACGGGAGATCCACAAGGAGTCCGACGGTACCTACGGCGTCCCGCGGATCACGGCCGAGTTGTGGGACGCCGGGATCGAGGTGAACCACAAACGGGTCGCGCGTGTGATGGCCCGGATCGGCCTGCAGGGCGTGCACCTGCGCAAGAAGGTCCGAACCACCGTCCCCGAGCCGTCCGCGACGCCGGTGCCCGATCTGCTGCGGCGTGACTTCACCGCGAGTGAGCCGAACACCAAGTACGTCGGAGACATCACCTACCTGCCCATCGGCGACGGCCAATTCCTCTACCTGGCAACGGTGTTGGACCTGTGCTCGAAACGGCTGGCGGGCTGGTCGATCGCCGACCACATGCGCACCGGGCTGATCACCGACGCCCTCAGAGTGCGGGATGTGACCTTCCGTCCGGCTTGTCATCGCTCGATGGTGTGACGTTGGGGCATCGCTGCCGGTCGGACGTTCGAGGTTCGCTTGGGTTGCGGCATGGACATGCGCAAGCCGTATCCGAGTGATCTCACCGACGAGCAGTGGGCGTTGGCCGAGCCGGTGATCACGGCATGGAAGGCCCAGCACCCCTCGGTCAGCGGTCACCAGGGCAAATACGCGATGCGGGAGATCGTGAACGCGATCCTGTACCAGAACCGCACCGGCTGCCAGTGGGAGTTCCTGCCCCACGACATGCCTCCGCCCGGCGCGGTGAAGTACTACTTCTACCTCTGGCGCGACGACGGCACCGACCAGACCGTGCACGACCTGCTGCGGTGGCATCTGCGGGAGAAGAAGAAGCGATTAGCCGACCCGAGCCTGATCGTCATGGACACCCAGAGCATCCACGTCTCCGTCGGGGTGCCGGCCACCACGACCGGCAGGGATGCCGCGAAACGGGTGCCGGGCAGGAAGAGATGCCTGGCCGTGGACACTTTGGGCCTGGTCGTCGAGGCCGTCGTGCTGCCGGCGTCCGCGCACGACAACGCCGCGGGCACCGCCTTGCTGGACGGCGTGGCCGCACAGACCGACAGGGTCGAAAAAGCCCTGGTCGACCAGGGGTTCAAGAAGACCGTGGTCGATCACGGCAAGCGGTACGGCATCGACGTGGAGATAGTCGAGCGCAACCCGGCCGACACCGGCTTCGTCCCGCAGGCCAAGCGGTGGATCATCGAGCAGACCAACGGGATCTTGATGTTCTACCGCCGTCTCGTGCGCGACTACGAGCACCGGCCCGCCAGCTCCCGCTCCCGGGTGTTCTGGGCGATGACCTCCGTCATGGCCCGCCGCCTCACCGGATCCACCCTCGCCTCCCGGAGGACAGCGTGAGCGACAACCCGCAGGTCAGGGCCGTCCTGGAGTACGTCGAGGCCCGTGAGGCCGAACTCGGCGAGCAGGCTGGAGAGATTCGCTCCCGCATTGAGGACCTCACCGCCCGGCTGGGCGAACTCGACGCGGAGAGCGAGAACTTGCGCATCACCCGCAAGACCCTCCTCGACATCCCCGCACCGGCCCCCGCCGACGAACCGGCCCGACCCGACGTCCCGGACCACCCGGCCTACCAGCAGATCCTCACCGCCTTCGCCGACACCGGAAAGCCGCTGCGAGCCCGCGACCTCTGCCAGGCCCTCGACCTGCCCATCGTCCCGAAGAACACCGAAGGCATCCGGTCCAAGCTGAAACGCCTGGTCACACGGGGCATTCTCACCGAACCCGAGCCCGGCCTGTTCGCTCAGCCCCGTCCCTGACCGTCCACTCGCCCCGCCGACCAGGGCTCCTCACCCAGACCCAACCCCGAAACGGACATCAGCTCACATCCCGCACTCTCAGATCCGCAGCCCGTACCCGCGGCGGAACCCTTGACGGGGCGATATTCCACAGCGACAACGGCGCCCAGTACGCATCGAAGGAGTTCGCGAACGTGTGCCGTGAACTCGGCGTCACCAGATCACGCGGAGCCGTCGGAACGTCGGCGGACAACGCCGCCGCCGAATCCTTCAACGCAAGCCTGAAACGGGAGACCCTGCAGAGAAGGAAACGCTGGTCAGGAGCGCGTGAGGCCCGCCTTGCGGTGTTCCGGTGGGTCACTCGCTACAACACGAGAAGGAGACACTCCGCACTCGGCCAGATCAGCCCGATCGCCTACGAACAACGATCGATTACGCTGGCCACTGCCGCATAGCAAACGGTGTCCACGATCCAGGGTCAAGCCCCGAAGGCGTCGGAGGGCCCGTCGGGCATCAGGTACCGCTGTGGCGGCTGACTGACCTGCATCTCGCGGTCCCGCGCTGGCGGCAGTTCAACTCCCTGCAAAGGGGTGTCGTCGGGGTGGTGGAACAGTTCCCTGCGCGCGTTGCATGCGAAGCACTGGTTCAGCTCCTTGGCCAGCTTGGTATGGGTTCGCACATCGAAGTCATCGTGTCCCGGCGACGCCATGATGATGGCCGCCCGGCGATCGATGGGCATCAGGATCGCAGCTGCGTTGCCGATGCCGACGCCCAAAAACCTCGGCATGTTCTCCTCGCGCACCAGCGTCACCGGATGATCTGGGATGAGCAGCGTGCGGCGCTCGAACTTGATCAGACCCCAGGAGCGCGCCATGAACACCTCGTACGCCGTCTTCATGGACTCGCCCATCGCCGCCATGTGGTCGTTGACTGACATCTCGGCGTAGTAGCCCTCGAAGTCCGTTAGCTCTTCTCAGAGCGCCTCGACCTTCTCGTCCGGGACGGGCTCTGCGGCGTTCCCTTCGAGGCGCTTGCGGATCTCGGGCTTGCCACCCATGGCAATCAGGACCTTGCCAAGATGATCGGCGATCTCGTTGTTTCTCGCACGGGCAGCAGGGATCCGCGCGTGTTGTGCCGCGATCCACTCGGCGAGGACCGCCCGCTCGTCGATCGGCAGGGGCCACGCCCCGTTGATGACCTTGCGGATGACCTTCGCCGCCTTGTCCTCAAGCTCGGCGAGCAGATCCTCCACAGTGTCGTCGAGCTGGCCTTCCTGATCCAGCATCGAATAAAAGTCGCGGCGGACGGTGACGTCGGCGATCCCGACCGAACGGCGCTCGCCCCCGTCAAGAGGCACGCGGATGATCTGCTCGCCATCGGCGAAGCGTCGCAGAAGCAGACGCGGCACGGTGTGGTGGCGGCGCTTCAGCTTCGGCCTTTTGAAGAACTTGCCCATGTCATGACTTTACGGGCACCCCCTCACATCGTCATGGCCTTTTCATGGAGTCAGCGTTCCTGCAGACAAGACCTCTGCCACCCCAGCCCCTTCAGATGCCCTGACCAGCCCAACAACACACTTGACACCCCATCAGAACGAGCGTCAAATGAGCGTCACGAGCGTCATTTCAGCGTCAAGATATCGCCCGTAACGCCCACACCGCACATAATGCACACTGACAAAACCGCAGGTCAGGCGTCCTTCTTGACCGGCTCAAGGATCGCCACGCACTCCACATGGTGCGTCATCGGGAACAGGTCGAACGCCCGCAGGGTTCGCACCCGGTACCCCCCGTCCCGGAAGTACGCCAGGTCGCGGGCCAGCGCGGCCGGGTCGCAGGCCACGTAGGCGATCTTCCGCGCGCCCAGCGACGACAGGTGCTCGACCGTCTTGCGGCCGGCGCCCGCGCGAGGCGGGTCCAGGACGACGATGTCGACCTCGGTGATGCCCGTGCGGGGCAGGACGGAGTCGACCTTGCCCTGTTCGATGCGGACGCGGGGGAAGTCGGCGAGGTTGTGCCGGGCGTCCTCGACGGCGCGCTTGCCGGACTCGATGCCGAGGACGGCTCCCGTGTCGCCGACCCGGTCGGCGAGGGCGCCCGCGAACAGGCCGGCGCCGCAGTACAGGTCGAGGGCCATGTCGCCCTTGCGGGGCAGCAGGCCCTGCATGACCGCGGTGACCAGGGTGTCCGCCGACTGCGGGTGGACCTGCCAGAAGCCGCCGTTGGCGACCCGGTGGGTGCGGCCGTCGGCGCGTTCGCGGACGAAGGGGCGGCCGTGGACGCGGTGGACCTGGCCGGTGCGTTCGTCGATGCGCAGGACGGAGACCGGGCGGTCGAGTTCGACCAGCGGGAGGCGCGCGCCCGGCTTCGGGGTCAGGACGACCTGGCGGTCCTGGGAGCCGGTCGCGGCGATCGCCTCGACGGAGTCCATGCCGGTCCAGTCCCGCTTCTCGATGCCGAGTTCGCTGACGCCCTCCGCGGCGATCATGCAGTGGTCGATCGGCTCGACCTCGTGCGAGCGGTGCCGGCGCAGGCCCGCGCGGCCGTCGGCGGTCACCGCGTACTGCACGCGCGTGCGCCACGCCGGGACCTGGCCGGCGGGGAGCTTGTCGCCCTCGGCGGGCACGACGGTGCCGTCCCAGCCGGCCTCCTCGGGCGTGAGCCCGGCGAGCCGCTGGAGCTGCTCGGCGACGACCTCGCCCTTGAGCCGGCGCTGCGCTCCCGGCTTGGCGTGCTGCCAGTCGCAGCCGCCGCAGCGGCCGGGCCCGGCGTACGGGCAGGGGGCGTCGATCCGGTCCTTGGAGGCGTCCAGCACCGTCACCGCGTCCGCGCGCAGGAAGCGGGCGCCCTCCTCGCCCTCGGTCACCCGCGCGACGACCCGCTCGCCGGGCAGCGCGTGCCGGACGAACAGCACCTGGCCCTCGGACGTACGGGCGATGCAGTGGCCGCCGTGGGCGACGGGGCCGATCTCGACCTCGTACTCCTCCCCCACCAGTGATTTCCTCGGTTCTGCCTGCATGGCGGGGTGACTCCACAACTTGGGGGCGAAGGTGCGGGCGATGGCCCGCGACAACAGCCGTCCAGTCTACGTGTGCGGGGAGGAGTCCTTCGACCGCTCCGCCGGACCGCGCCGCACCGAGCCCGGCGCCGCCCAGTTCTGCCGCTTGCGGGCGCGCTGCCTGGCCGCCTCGGAGGACTGCAGCTGGTACGGCACCGAGGTCACCATCACGCCCGGTGTGAACAGCAGCCGGGCCTTCAGCCGCAGCGCGCTCTGGTTGTGCAGCAGCTGCTCGTACCAGCGGCCGACCACGTACTCGGGGATGAACACGGACACCACGTCCCGCGGGGACTCCTTGCGCAGGTTCTTGACGTACTCGATGACCGGCCGGGTGACCTCGCGGTACGGGGAGTCCAGGACCTTCAGGGGCACCTCGATGCCGCGCCGCTCCCATTCCGTGTGCAGGGCCCGGGTCTCCGCGGCGTCGACGTTGACACTGAGCGCCTCGAGGCTGTCGGAGCGCATCAGCTTGGCGTAGGCGAGGACGCGCAGCGTGGGGCGGTGGATCCTGGAGACCAGGACGATCGAGTGGACGCGGGAGGGGCGCACCATGTCGGCGCTGGGCCCCTCGGGGGCGGCGACCTCCTCGGCGACGCGGTCGTAGTGCCTGCGGATCATTGTCATCAGCACGTAGAAGACGCACATGCCGAGCAGCGCGACCCAGGCGCCGTGGGTGAACTTGGAGACGAGCACGACGACCAGGACCAGGCCGGTGAAGAAGGCGCCGAAGGCGTTGATGGCCCGGGAGCGGATCATGTGACGGCGTGCGGCCTGCTGTTTCTCGGTGGCCAGCAGGCGGTTCCAGTGCCGGACCATGCCGATCTGGCTGAGGGTGAAGGACACGAAGACGCCGACGATGTAGAGCTGGATCAGGCGCGTGGTGCTGGCGTCGTAGGCCCACACCAGCAGAATGGCGGCACCGGCGAGCAGCACGATGCCGTTGGAGAAGGCGAGCCGGTCGCCGCGGGTGTGCAGCTGGCGCGGGAGGTAGCGGTCCTGGGCGAGTATCGAGCCGAGCAGGGGGAAGCCGTTGTATGCGGTGTTGGCGGCGAGGAACAGCACCAGCGCGGTGGCGGCGGCCAGGACGAGGAACAGCAGGCTGCCCTCGCCGAACACGGCCTCGGCGACCTGCGAGATCACCGGGTGCTGCACGTAGTCCGGGCCGAGCGGTACCCCGTTGTGGGACAGGTCCGTGGCGGGTTTCTCGGCCATGCGGACGTCGGTCGCGGCGGCCAGCGCGATGATGCCGCAGAACATGGTGACGGCGAGCAGGCCCATCAGCGCGAGTGTGGTCGCCGCGTTCTTGGACTTGGGCTTGCGGAAGGCCGGTACGCCGTTGGAGATCGCCTCGACGCCGGTGAGCGCGGCACAGCCGGAGGAGAAGGCGCGCAGCAGGAGGAAGACCAGGGCGAAGCCCGTCAGGCCCGGGTATTCGGGGTTGATCTCGTAGTCCGCCGTCGGTGCCCGCATCTCGTCGCCGAGCACCACCGAGCGGAAGGTGCCCCACGCGATCATGGTGAACACACCGGCGACGAACACGTAGGTCGGGATCGCGAAGAGGGTGCCCGACTCCCGCACGCCCCGCAGGTTCATCAGCGTCAGCAGCACGATCACGGCGATCGCGCAGGCCACCTTGTGCTCGACGACGAACGGGATCGCCGAGCCCAGGTTCTCGATGCCGGCGGAGATCGACACGGCCACGGTGAGGACGTAGTCCACGAGCAGGGCGCTGGCGACCGTCCGGCCCGCCCGGGCACCGAGGTTGACGGTCGCCACCTCGTAGGCGCCGCCGCCGCTGGGGTAGGCATGCACGTTCTGGCGGTAGGAGGCCACCACGGTGACCATCAGGACGACGATCGCGACCGCGATCCAGGGGCTGAAGTGGTAGGCCGACAGACCCGCGACGGAGAGGACGAGCAGAACCTCACCGGGCGCGTACGCCACGGAGGACAGCGGGTCGGATGCGAAGACGGGGAGTGCGACGCGCTTGGGAAGAAGCGTTTCGCCCAGCCGGTCGCTGCGCAACGCGCGCCCGATGAGAATGCGTTTGGGCACGTCGGTCAGTTTGGACACAACAGTGGATCGTAGGCCTTCGGACAGGGGGCGACCCCTCCGCCACCCGGATCCATACGGCTTCCCTACGACACTCGCGTCACCGCCGTGGTGCGGGCGTACGGCCTCTGCTCTCCGGGTGAAATCCCGGGTGGCGGCGCTGCGGTTTCTGTGCTGCGCATCGGTTTCATGCCTATATGACTGGGCCGCTGTCCGTCACGGCCGGCCGCCCCGGTCCGTCGTCCGGGGCGGCCGGCCCGGACGGGCGGCCGTGCCCCGTCCGTTCGGCCCAGCCGCCCCGTGGAGGTTCCCATGCACGCGCCCGCAGAACTGATCGGTGCCCTCGCCACGCTGCTCGGCCTCGGGGCCCTGACCTTGGCGAGCGTGCGCAGCATCACCCGCCGCTGACCGCCTCCCCGCGCGGATACGTTGGTCCCGGGCATCCGGGCATCCGGGCATCCGGGCACGACGGTCGGCCCCCGGTACCCTCCGGGCGTGACGGTCGGCCCCCGGAGGGTACCGGGGCCGCGCCGTCCCGGCATGATATTGCCCGGCGGCCCGTACTCGGGCCGCCACGGGTTGCCCGGCGAGCCGAAAGAGAGACATGAGCACCATGGTCATGAAGGTCGACGGGCCTGCAGGAAGCGCGGTGTGACGCGATGCATATTGTGATCATGGGGTGCGGGCGCGTGGGTTCCGCCCTGGCCCAGACCCTGGAGGAGCAGGGGCACACGGTCGCCGTCATCGACCAGGACCCGACCGCCTTCCGCCGGCTGGGCTCCTCGTTCGGCGGCCGCCGGGTCACCGGGATCGGCTTCGACCAGGACACCCTGCGCGAGGCGGGCATCGAGGACGCGGGCGCCTTCGCCGCCGTCTCCAGCGGGGACAACTCCAACATCATCGCCGCGCGGGTGGCCCGCGAGATGTTCGGCATCGAGAACGTCGCCGCCCGCATCTACGACCCCCGCCGCGCGGAGGTCTACCAGCGCCTGGGCATCCCCACGGTGGCGACGGTCCGCTGGACGGCCGACCAGATGCTGCGCAGGCTGCTCCCCTCGGGCGCCGAGCCGCTGTGGCGCGATCCGACCGGCGGTGTGCAGCTCGCCGAGGTGCACACCTCGCAGGCCTGGGTGGGGCACCGGATCAGCAGACTGCAGGACTGGACCGGCGTCCGCGTGGCCTTCCTCACCCGGCTCGGCGAGGCGGTCCTGCCCAGCTCCCAGACGGTGCTGCAGGAAGGGGACCTGGTGCACGTGATGATGCGCACGGACGAGATCGACCGGGTCGAGGCGGCGTTCGCCAAAGGACCCGAAGAAGAGGAGGGCGGTCAGTGATGAGGGTCGCCATTGCCGGGGCCGGCGCGGTGGGTCGCTCGATCGCGGGTGAGCTGCTGGAGAACGGGCACGAGGTCCTGCTCATCGACAAGGCGCCGACCGCCATCTCGGTCGAGCGCGTTCCGCAGGCCGAGTGGCTGCTCGCCGACGCCTGCGAGATCACCTCCCTGGACGAGGCGGCGCTCCAGCGCTGCAACGTCGTCATCGCCGCGACCGGCGACGACAAGGTCAACCTGGTCGTCTCCCTGCTGGCCAAGACGGAGTACGGCGTTCCGCGCGTCGTGTCCCGGGTGAACAACCCCAAGAACGAATGGCTGTTCAACGAGTCCTGGGGCGTGGACGTGGCCGTCTCCACCCCGCGCCTGATGTCGGCCCTGGTCGAGGAGGCGGTCAGCGTCGGCGACCTGGTCCGGCTCCTGCGCTTCAGCCACGGGGACGCCAACCTGGTCGAGCTGACCCTGCCCGAGGAGTCGGCGCTGGCCGGCACCCAGGTCGGCGACGTCCAGTGGCCCCAGGACACCTCGCTGGTCACGATCATCCGGGGGACGCGCGTCCTCACCCCGACCCGGGAGGACTCCCTGGAGGCGGGCGACGAGCTGCTCTTCGTGGCCGCCCAGGCCCGCGAGGAGCAGCTGGAGGACCTTCTGTCGGTACGCAGGACCGACACCGTGCGCTGACACCGTGCGCTGGTACCGGCCCGGTGCTGATGGCGGTGGCGGTGGCGGTGGCGCGTGAGTACACGAGTGGGGGCGCCCGGAGATCTCCGGGCGCCCCCACTCGTGTACAGAACGAGGCGGCTCAGGGGCGGCGGTGCCGGCCTGTGGTCGTCGCTTCGCCGTCCTCCGCGTACCGCGCCTTCTCCTGCTCGCGCGCGGCCTTGCGCTCCTCCTCGGCGCGCTCCTCCGCCTCCATCTCCGCGAACACGTCGATCGGCGGCGGCGCCTTCGCCAGGAACACCCACGTCAGGTACACCGCGAGCAGGAACGGCGGGATCTTCAGCGCGATCAGCACCCAGCCCAGCTGTGTCGTGTCCGCCCACCAGTACAGCGGGAACAGGATCGCGCTCTTGCCGAGCAAGATCAGACCCCAGGCCCAACTGGCCTTGGTGTAAGCCTTCTTGCGGCCCGGGTTACGGGTGCGCCAGGAGAGGTTCTCCCTGAAGATCGGGCCCAGCATCAGGCCGATCAGCGGGACACCGGCCATCGCGGTGATGATGTACGCCAGGGCCAGGCCCGTGGTGTAGAGCATGCCCGGCAGGTAGAAGTCCTTGGCGTTGCCGGTCATCATCGCGAAGACCACGCCGAAGCCGACGCCGAAGACGCCGCTGAAGGCGTGCTTGACGGTGTCCTTCCTCGCCAGCCGGACCACGACCATCGCCAGCGACACGACGAGTGCCGCGATCGCCGCCATGTGCAGGTTCTTGTTGATCGTGTAGATGCTGACGAACAGCAGACCGGGCAGCACCGTCTCGACCATGCCCCGCACCCCGCCGAACGCCTCGAACAGGGCGGCCTCGGTCACCGCCCTGGCATCGTCCGCGGATGTGTCTTCGGTTGTCGGCTTGTCGAGTGACGTCACCGGCTACTCCCGTCCGAGGGGTCTCAGTTCGTATTTCGGGTTGAACAGCACCCGGCGGCCTCTGCTCAGGGAGATCCTGCCCGATGCGATCAGCTTGCGCCCCGGTTCTATCCCGACGATGGAGCGCCGGCCGAGCCACACCACATCCAGCGCGGCGGAGCCGTCGAACAGTTCGGCCTCCAGGGCCGGGACTCCCGCGCGCGGCCGCAGCGTGACCGTGCGCAAGGTACCAGTAACCGTCACTATCTGCCGGTCCTGGCAGTCACCTATCCGTGTACAGCCGGCGGTCTCGGTGTCCTCGCGCAGTTCCTCGGACTCCAGGTCCTCCTGCGACGAGGAGAGCCGGTCGAGCATGCGCCGGAACCGGCCCGCCGGTTTCTCCGAGCGAGGAACAGCACCCATACGTGAAGCGTACCGGGGCGCTCCGAGGGTTACGTACCCGCTGCCCGCCCGGCCCGAACCGGCCGTTCCCCGCCACGCGCACCCACCACACGCGCGGCGCGCACCGCGTGCACGGCAGGCACCGCGCGCGGCGCGCACTGCGGGTGGCGCGCACTGCGGGTGGCGCGCACCGTGGGCGGTCACTCACCGCTCGAAGCGGTAGCCCATGCCCGGCTCGGTGATGAAGTGCTTCGGGTGGGCCGGGTCGGCCTCCAGCTTGCGGCGCAGCTGCGCCATGTACACGCGCAGGTAGTTCGTCTCCGTGCCGTACGACGGCCCCCAGACCTCCCGGAGCAACTGCTTCTGTGCCACGAGCCGGCCGCCGTTGCGTACGAGCACCTCCAGCAGATGCCATTCGGTGGGGGTCAGCCGTACGTCCCTGCCGTCGCGGTGCACCTTCTTCGCGGCCAGGTCGACGGTGAACCCGTCGGTCTCCACCACCAGGTCGCCCTCGTCCTCGTTCTCGCCGGAGGGCTCGGCGCGGCGCACGGCGGCCCGCAGCCTGGCCAGCAGTTCGTCCATGCCGAAGGGCTTGGTGACGTAGTCGTCGGCTCCCGCGTCGAGCGCCTGGACCTTCTCGTCGGAGGCGTGCCGGGCGGACAGCACCAGGATCGGCACCCGGGTCCAGCCGCGCAGGCCCCGGATCACCTCGACGCCGTCCATGTCGGGCAGGCCCAGGTCCAGGACGACCACGTCGGGGTGGCGGGCGGCGGCCAGACGGAGGGCTTCCGCACCGTCGTGGGCGGAGTCGACCTCGTACGAGCGGGCCTTGAGGTTGATCACCAGGGCGCGCACGATCGCCGGTTCGTCGTCGACCACCAGCACACGGGTCATGAGGAGTGCCTTTCCGGTTCTGCGGGGCCTGCGGGCCCCGATTCTGCTGGGCGAACGGGCTCCGCCGGGCCGGCGAGACCCGCGGGCGCCGCGCGGGTCGCCGTGGGGGCCCTCGTCACGGCCGTCGCTTGCGTCTCCGACGCTGCTTGCGTCGCGGCCGTTGCTTGCGTCGCCGCCTTTGCTTGCGCCGCCGGCGTTGTCGCCGCCGGCGTCGCCGCGCGGAGGGTCAGTGTCATGGTGAGGCCGCCGCCCGGGGTGTCGTCGGCGTTCAGGGAGCCGCCCATGGCCTCGGTGAAGCCGCGGGCCACCGCCAGGCCGAGGCCCACCCCGGCTCCGCGCGGGGCGTCGCCGTAGCGCTGGAAAGGCTCGAATATGCGGTCCTTCGCGTCGTCGGGGACGCCGGGGCCGCGGTCGACCACCCGCACCTCGACCCGGTCGGCGAGCGCACTGGCGGCCACCAGGACGGGGGTACCGGAGGGAGCGTACTTGACGGCGTTCTCGATCAGGTTGGCCATCGCCCGCTCCAGCAGGCCCGGGTCGACGGCGACCATGGGAAGGGTCTCCGGGACGTCCAGGGTGACGCTGCCCTCGGGCACCCCGCCGAGCGCCATGGGCACCACCTCGTCCAGGTCGACCTCGCGGATCAGCGGGGTGACCGTGCCGGTGTGCAGGCGGGACATGTCGAGCAGGTTGCCCACCAGGTGGTCCAGGCGGTCGGCACCGCCCTCGATCCCCTCGAGCAGCTCGGCCCGGTCCTCGGGCGACCAGTCGACGTCCTCGGAGCGCAGCGAGGAGACCGCCGCCTTGATCCCGGCCAGCGGGGTGCGCAGGTCGTGGCTGACGGCGGCCAGCAGGGCGGTGCGGATGCGGTTGCCCTCGGCGAGGGTGCGCGCCCGGTCCGCCTCGGCGCGCAGCCGGCGGCGGTCCAGGGCGACGGCGGCCTGGGCGGCGAAGGCACCCAGCACCCGGCGGTCCTCGGCGGGCAGGACCCGGCCGGTCAGCACGAGCGCCATGTGGTCCCCCACCGGAACGTCCACGTCGGCGTCGTCAGGCCGCCCGAGGGCCGGTCCGGTGCCGGTCCGTCCGGCGCAGGTCCACGGTTCGACGTCACCCGCGCGTTCCAGCAGCGCCGCCGACTCCATGCCGAACGTCTGGCGGACCCGTTCCAGCAGCTCCTCCAGACCCGTCTCGCCGCGCAGCACATTACCGGCGAGGAACGACAGGATCTCCGACTCGGCGCGCAGCCGGGCCGCCTGGTGCGTGCGGCGGGCCGCGAGGTCGACGACGGACGCCACCGCAGCGCCGACGGCGACGAAGATCACGATGGCGATGATGTTCTTCGGGTCGGAGACCGACCAGCGGTGCAGGGGCGGCGTGTAGAAGTAGTTCAGCAGCAGCGAGCCGAACGCCGCCGAGGCCAGGGCCGGCCGGAGCCCGCCGAGCAGCGCCGCGGCCACGGTCAGCGACAGGAACAGCAGCATGTCGTTGGCCAGGCCCGGGTCGAAGGCGCTGAGCAGCACGGCCAGCACCGGGGGCCCCGCCACTGCGACCGCCCAGCCCCACGCCACCCGCGACCGCCCGAGCCGGGCGCCCCGGGCCACCGGCAGTCCGCGTCCCTTGGCGATCGCCTCGTGGGTCACGATGTGCACGTCCAGGTCGGGACCGGAGTCCCGCGCGACGGTCGCGCCGACGCCGGGGCCGAAGACGTACTGCCACGTCTTGCGGCGCGAGGAGCCCAGCACGATCTGGGTGGCGTTCACCGCGCGCGCGAAGGCGAGCAGGGCGGCCGGGACATCGTCCCCGACCACATGGTGGAAGGTACCGCCCAGGCTTTCCACCAGGGTCCGCTGCCCGGCCAGCTCACCGGGCGAGGCCGCGGTGAGACCGTCCCCGCGGGCGATGTAGACCGCGAGCACCTCTCCCCCGGCGCCCTTCTCGGCCAGCCGCGCGGCACGGCGGATCAGGGTGCGGCCCTCGGGACCGCCGGTCAGACCGACCACGATCCGTTCGCGTGACCCCCAGATCGCCGAGACGTCGTGCTCGCTGCGGTACCGCTGGAGATACTCGTCGACCCGGTCGGCCACCCACAGCAGCGCGAGTTCCCTGAGCGCGGTGAGGTTGCCGGGACGGAAGTAGTTCGACAGGGCCGCGTCGACCTTGTCCGGCTGGTAGACGTTGCCGTGCGCCATCCGGCGGCGGAGCGCCTCGGGCGTCATGTCGACCAGCTCCGTCTGGTCGGCCCGCCGCACCACCTCGTCCGGTACGGTCTCCTGCTGCCGGACGCCGGTGATCGACTCCACGACGTCGCCGAGGGACTCCAGGTGCTGGATGTTGAGGGTCGACAGCACGTCGATCCCGGCGGCCAGCAGCTCCTCCACGTCCTGCCAGCGCTTCGCGTTGCGCGAGCCGGGCACGTTGGTGTGGGCGAGTTCGTCGACGAGGACCACCTGGGGGCGGCGGGCGAGGACGGCGTCGAGGTCCATCTCGGGGAGGACGGCGCCGCGGTGCTCCAGCTCCCGGCGCGGTATCTGTTCCAGGCCCTCCAGCAGTGCCCTGGTACGCGGCCGGTCGTAGTGCTCGACGAACCCGATCACACAGTCGGTGCCCCGTTCGACACGGCGCTGCGCCTCGGACAGCATCGCGTACGTCTTGCCGACGCCCGGTGCCGCGCCGAGGTGAATCCGAAGTCTGCCGCGTCCCATGCCCTCATTGTCTTCCGGTCCCGGGCAGTGCGGTCACCGGTTGCCGGTCACCGGTTCACCGCTGTCTGCGCGGAGTCGACCCTACGTTCGTCCGGGGCGGCCGAAGACGGCGGCCGGGATGCGGTGACCCGTCCTTGACGGAACCCTGACGGGCTTGGCGGAACCCCGACCGGGCTTGACGAACCCTGACGGGCGGCTGCGGGCGGGCCGTCGGGGTTCCTGTCGGGGTTCCTGTCGGGGAACCCGCCGACGGCGGCGGGGCCGCACCCGGTGGGACACTGTCGGTCGACAGTGTCCCGGTCGGGCGCGGCCCCGCCGCCGTGGCTGTGAAGCGCTACGCGATCAGCGGACCTCGGTGATCTCCGGTCCGCGCGCCAGCTGTCCCATGCCGCCCGCGAAGCGGGAGCCCTCGGGGGCCTCCTCCTGCTGCACGCCCTCGGGGACCATCTGCGCGTCGTCCGGCAGCTTCAGGACGATCGGGTCACGCGGCGCCATCGGGCCCTCCCCGCGCACCACGACCGTGTCCCGGAAGATCTGCTCCAGCAGCCCGGCGGCCTGCGGCTGCACCGCGCCCTGACCCGAGATCACCCCGCGCAGGAACCAGCGCGGGCCGTCCACGCCGACGAACCGGACGACCTGGAAACCGCCCGTACCGTCCGGCAGCTGCACCGGCACCTGGGCCCGCAGCTCCCAGCCCAGCGGTCCCTCGACCTCGTCGATGATGCCGCCCTGCTGGGTGATGCCGGCCGCGATCTCCTCACGGACCTCGCCCCAGATGCCCTCACGCTTGGGGGCCGCGAAACCCTGCAGCTGGATGGCGCTGTCGCGCAGCACGACGGTGGCCGCGACGATCGCGTCGCCGGCGACCTCGACCCGCAGCTCCATGCCGTCCACTCCGGGCACGAACAGACCGCCCAGGTCGACCCTGCCCTCGCCGGGCTCTCTCACCTCGGAGCCGTCCCAGGGCCCGTCGGGCCGCGGCGCCGGCTCGAGCCTCAGCCGCTCGGCCCCACCGTCCGCCTCCGTGTCGACACCGTCGACGACCTGCTCGGCCTCGCCGGCCGCGTCCTCGGCGGCATCCCTCTTCTTGCGACGTCCGAACACGTCATTGTCCTTCCCGGTCGGCTACGACCGAAGCGTATCGATTCCCACCCGCTGTGCCGCCGACGGCGGCCTGAACGCTTGTGCCGCTCTTACCTTCCACCGCGGCGTGGCCGCCGGTGGATCCGAAGCCCCCCTCGGCCCGCACCGAGCGGGGCAGCTCCGCGACCGGCACGAAACGGACCCGCTCGACCTGCTGAACGACCAGTTGGGCAATCCGGTCGAAACGCTCGAACCGCACAGTCTCACGCGGGTCGAGATTCACCACGATCACCTTGATCTCCCCACGGTACCCGGCATCAACCGTCCCCGGGGCATTCACCAGGGCGACGCCGCAGCGCGCGGCCAGTCCGGATCGCGGGTGCACGAAGGCCGCGTACCCCTCCGGCAGCGCCACAGACACTCCGGTGGGCAGGACGGCCCGTTCCCCGGGTGCCAGCTCGCACGCCTCGGTGGTCCGCAGATCGGCACCCGCGTCACCGGGGTGCTCGTACACCGGAAGCGGTACGTCCGGGTCGACGCGCCGGATCAGCACCTCGAGCCGGCCGTCGGAGCGCGCGTCGCCGTGCGGTCCGGTCACGGGTTCACCTCGAAGGCGCGGGCGCGACGGACCTGGTCCGGGTCGTCCATGGCCGCCTGGATCTCCTCCTCGCGGCCGTGGTCGACGAAGTGGTCGACCTTGACCTCGATGAACAGCGCCTTGGCACGGACCGCGACCGGGCCGTCGGGTCCGCCGATGCGTCCGGTCGCGGTGGAGTAGATCTTCCGTCCGGCCACCGCGGTCACCTCCGCCTCCAGATGGAGGGTGGCGTCGACCGGCACGGGCTGGACGTAGTCGGTCTCGAGCCTGCCGGTCACGGCGATCGTGCGCAGCAGCCAGCTCAGCGCGCCGAGCGTCTCGTCCAGGGCACTGGCGAGCACCCCGCCGTGCGCGAGGCCGGGGGCGCCCTGGTGGACGGGGCGCACGGTGAACACGGCGGTGACCGACACGCCTTCGCCGGCCCGCGCCTCGATGTGCAGCCCGTGGGGCTGCTCGCCGCCGCAGCCGAAGCACTGGTCGTAGTGGGCGCCGAGCAGCTCACCCGGTGCGGGAGCATCCGGGTGGCGCACCGGCGGCACCGCGTCGGCGGGGGGAGGAAGAGTCGAGGAAGTACCACTCACAGGCGCAGACCTTACCCGCCCGCCCGTCACCCACCACCGCCCTGCCCGACAGCGCTTCGCGCCGACCGCCCCGACCCGCCCGTCACCCACCACCGCCCCGCCCGACAGCGCTCCACGCAGACCGCCCCGACTCGCCCGTCACCCACCACCGCCCCGCCCGACAGCACTCCACGCCGACCGCCCTGGCTGCGGCCCTGGGCCGGCACCGTGCCAAGCTTGGATCCATGCAGCTCTCCGCCCTGCCCTACGAAGAACGCCTGACCGCTCCCCGCTCCTGGTGGCTGATCTGCCTGCTCTCAGGTGTCTCGATGGCGCTGATCGTGCTGCCTCTGGGCATCCTGCCGATGCTCGGCGGCCTGGCCGGCGGCAGCGTGGTGGCCGCGGTGGTGGCCAGCGCGTACGGCTCGGTGCGGATCCGGGTCGTGGGCGGCCTGCTGATCGCCGGTGAGGCGAAGATCCCGGTGTCGGCGCTGGGCGCGATGGAAGTTCTGGACGCCGAGGAGGCTCGTGCCTGGCGCACCCACCGGGCGGATCCGCGCTGCTTCATGCTGCTGCGGGCCTATGTGCCGGGGGCGCTGCGGGTGGAGATCACCGACCCGGAGGACCCGACGCCGTACGCCTTCCTGTCGACGCGCGAGCCGGAACGGCTGGCGGAGGCCCTGCGTGCGGCGAAGGCCGCCGCGTAGCGCGGCGGGAAGCACCCGGGCCGGCTGTCGTCCGGTGAGTAGTGGGATCGGGGAGCCCGACGAGGTTCGTCGCCCACCGGCCTGTTCCGTTTCCGCGGTGCTGCCGTACCCGGATCGGCCGGGTCAGCCCCTCCCTCAGCCCCTCCCGGGGCCGTCGCTCCCGTCCGGGTGACCGTCGAGGCTGCCGAGTGCCTTGCGGAGGGCACCGCCGGTGAGCTTGTCCATCTCCAGGGCGTCGGCCGGGGTCTCGAGGGCGGGGAGGGCGGGCAACGCGTCCCAGGGCACCTGGATCTTGCGGAGGTCGGCCTGGATACGGGTGGCGAGCTTTCTGGTGTCCCGGCGGTTCATGAGCGCGCCGACGGCGGCTCCCACCAGGAACGGCATCAGGTTCGGCAGGTTGCGGAGGGTGCGCTTCATGATCCGCTGACGCAGTTCGCGCTTCATGCGGCTGTTCAGTGCCGCACTCACGGTCGAGGGCTTGGTCGCCTCGATCCCGCGCTCCTGCGACCAGGAGTTCAGGTACACGGTGCTGCGCTGCCCTAGGTGGCCGGCCGGGCGTACGCCGTAGACCTCGTGGAGTTCGGCGATCAGCTTGAGTTCGATCGCCGCGACGCCGGTGATCTCGGCTGCCAGCTCCGTCGGCATCGCGGGAGGCACCGGCATCGCGGCCGCCGCGCCCACGCCGGCCCCGACCGTCGCCGTGGCCCTGGAGGCGCCCGCCACGAGTTTCTCCGCGAGTTCCTCGGGACCCAGCCCGGGGAACTGCCTGCGCAGCGTCTCCAGGTCCCGTACGGGCACCCGCGGGGTGAGTTCGATGATCCGGTCCACGAGATACGCCAGGCCCGCACGCGCGCGGTCACCGCCCTTCCGGGCGCCTTCCCTGGCCTTGTCCCGGAACGCCGCGGCACGTCTGCGGGCCACCGGGGCGGTGGCGGTGACCTCCACGGGTGCCGGGAGGTCACCGCGATCGGTTGCGGGTCCGAGCGAGGCCGCCCCGGTATCGGCCGAGCCGGTATCGGTTGAGCCTCGCTCGTGGTCGCGCGCGTCGCGCCGGGGGCCGTCCTGCGGCCCCGAGTCCGCTCCCTTCGAAAGGAAGCGGCGCTTCCGAGGAGGGGTCGAGCCAGTCACGGCCGACCCGCCCTCAGTCGCAGTCGCGGCAGATCGGCTGGCCGTTCTTCTCCCGGGCCAGCTGGCTGCGGTGGTGCACCAGGAAGCAGCTCATGCAGGTGAACTCGTCCTGCTGCTTGGGCAGGACCCGGACGGCCAGCTCTTCGTTCGACAGGTCTGCGCCGGGCAGCTCGAGGCCTTCCGCGGCCTCGAACTCGTCGACGTCCACGGCCGAGGCCGACTTGTCGTTGCGGCGGGCCTTCAGCTCTTCGAGACTGTCCGAGTCGACGTCGTCGTCGGTCTTGCGCGGAGTGTCGTAATCGGTTGCCATGGTCGCTCTCCCCCTCTGGGTGTATGCGGTCTCTTCAGCGCACGTAACGCGCGAGGGGCCGGACTTGTGCCCGACCCGAGGCGGAGATTTTGCCTCACATCAAGGTCTGTTACTCAATCGACACCCAACCGAACCCCTCATGAGTGTTCGGCTTGGATGGCGAGGGGGACCGTACACGGTCCGAACGCGGCACTTCAAAGCCGCCTCACCGTGTACTTCCCGTAATCGAAGCCCCTGAAAACCGGGATATACCCGGCCTTCCGGGGACTTCATGATCACGGAGTGTCGGCGGGTCGAACATCCCCCCTGTGATCGATCCCACAGGCGGGCACCGGAGGGGCCCTCCGGCGATTCCGCCCAAAGCGAACACCCCGTCGCGTCGGCGACATGATGTCAGATCGGCAGGGTGACCCGCATCACGAGCCCACCGCCCTCACGCGGCTGGGCATAGATGTGCCCGCCATGGGCCCGCGCCACCGACCGGACGATGGAGAGCCCCAGGCCGACCCCCTTGTCGCTGCCCGTCCGCTCGGTACGCAGCCGCCGGAAGGGCTCGAACAGATTGTCGATCTCGTACGCCGGTACCACCGGGCCCGTATTGGACACCACCAGGACCGCCTGTCCGTGCTCGACGTCGGTGGTGACCTCCACCCACCCCCGCTCGGCCACGTTGTAGCGCACGGCGTTCTGGAGCAGGTTCAGGGCGATCCGCTCCAGCAGGACGCCGTTGCCCCGGACGACCGCGGGCTTCCGCGCTCCGCGGATCTCCACACCCTTGGCCTGCGCCTCGGCGTGCACCTGGTCGATGGCCTGGGAGGCCACCTCCGCGAGATCCACGGACTTGCGCTCGACGATCTGATTGTCACTGCGGGCGAGCAGCAGCAGGCCCTCCACGAGCTGCTCGCTGCGCTCGTTGGTGGCCAGCAGCGTCCTGCCGAGCTGCTGGAGCTCGACCGGCGCGTCCGGGTCGGAGAGGTGCACCTCGAGCAGCGTGCGATTGATCGCCAGCGGGGTGCGCAGCTCGTGCGAGGCATTGCCCACGAAGCGCTGCTGGGCGGTGAAGGCACGCTGCAGCCGCTCCAGCATGTCGTCGAAGGTGTCGGCCAGCTCCTTGAGCTCGTCGTCCGGGCCGTCCAGCTCGATCCGGCGGGACAGGTCGGAGCCCGCCACCGCGCGCGCGGTGCGGGTGATCCGGCCCAGCGGCGACAGGACGCGGCCGGCCATGGCGTACCCGAAGGCGAAGGCGATGACGGCGAGGCCGAGCAGGGCGAGCAGGGAGCGGCTGAGCAGGTTGTCCAGCGCGTGCTGGCGCTGCTCGTTGACACAGGCGTTCAGCGCGGCGTTCAGCTCCTCGGCGGGCAGCCGGGTGCTGCGCAGCTGGCAGATGTCGCTGGACACCTGCCCGGACACGATCTCGAAGGGCAGGTCGCTGCCCACGTTCAGCGCGTTCGCGGCGAGCAGGTAGATGATCGACAGCAGCAGGATCCCGGCGATCAGGAACATGCCGCCGTAGAGCAGCGTGAGCCGTATCCGGATGGTCGGGCGCAGCCAGGGGAAGGGCGGTACGGGACGTCGGGGGTCCCAGGTGGGCTTCGGAGGTGCCGGCGGGGGCGGTGGTGTGGGGGTGGGAGTGGTGGCCACGGGATCAGATCCGGTAGCCCGAGCCGGGCACGGTCACGATGACCGGCGGCTCGCCCAGTTTGCGGCGCAGGGTCATGACGGTCACCCGCACCACGTTGGTGAACGGGTCGGTGTTCTCGTCCCATGCCTTCTCGAGGAGCTGTTCGGCCGAGACGACGGCGCCCTCGCTGCGCATGAGCACTTCCAGGACGGCGAACTCCTTGGGCGCGAGCTGGACCTCCTTGCCGTCGCGGAAGACCTCGCGGCGGTTGGGGTCGAGCTTGATCCCGGCACGCTCCAGCACCGGCGGCAGCGGCACGCTGGTACGCCGTCCCAGGGCGCGTACGCGCGCGATGAGCTCGCTGAAGGCGAAGGGCTTGGGCAGATAGTCGTCGGCGCCGATCTCCAGGCCCTCGACGCGGTCGCTGACGTCGCCGGCGGCCGTGAGCATCAGCACGCGCGTGGGCATGCCCAGTTCGACGATCCTGCGGCACACGTCGTCGCCGTGCACGAGGGGGAGGTCGCGGTCGAGGACGACCACGTCGTAGTCGTTGACGCCGATGCGCTCGAGGGCGGCCGCACCGTCGTACACGACGTCGACGGCCATGGCCTCCCGGCGCAGTCCGGTAGCCACCGCATCGGCGAGCAGTTGCTCGTCCTCGACGACGAGTACGCGCACGTCGCTTGTCCTTCCTACGTCCTGCCGGGCAGCGCTCCGGAGCGCACGCGCGCAGGGTCCTGGTGAGTGTGTTGCCTCCATCCTGCCCTTTTCGGCCGTAAGTCGGCTGTAAGCCGGGGAACGGGCGGGCGGCGGGAGGGAACGGGGCCGGACAGCAGGCCCCGGCGGACGGCCACAGCTCCGGGAAACGGGCGGATGGCGGGCCGGCACGGGAGCGGGAAACGGGCGGTGGCGCGGGGGCGGAAGACCGGAGAACATCCCGGGGACGGGAGGGGAATACGAGATTTTCTCGTCCGGTGAGGTTTCCGCGGAAGGGAGCTTGGGGAGGACGGGTTTACATCCCGCGATCACGCTCTGCTCGCACCGCGCCACCATGCGGTGCGCTTCGGTCCGTTTCCGCAGAGCGGACCCGGATGCCCGAAGCCGTAGCCCCCCGGCCGAGCGGCGCCGGTCATCCACCGCAGACGTGATCGCCCCTTTCGAATCGGCACACCCCCGTGCCATCGACCCACGACCCAGGACGAGGGGGCGCAGCATGGACGCTTTCACCGCAGGACTTCTGCAGCGCATAAGGACGACCGAGTCCGATCTGTCCCGGGCCCGCGACGAGGGCGACGACTTCCTCGTCGAGGTGGAGCAGAGCGAGCTCGACGACCTGCGCCGGCTCGCCGCCGAGCACGGTGTGGAGGTCGGCGTGGCCCGCGTCTGATCAGCCCGATGCAACCCGATGCAATCAGTTCGACATGAGCGGGCCCCGGCGAATCCAGCGCCGGGGCCCGCTTCATCGCTCTCCGGGTTCTCCGGGTTCCCCGGGACCGGCGTCCCGGAGAGCCCATCAGTCGTGCCAGGCGCCGAAGTCCTCCAGCAGCCGCTGGAGGGGCTCAAAGACACCCGGGGTGGCCGCGACCGCGAGGTCCCATGAAGGGCGCTCACCGGGCCGTCCACCGGTCAGCACGCCCGCCTCCCGGGCTATCAGGTCCCCCGCGGCCAGGTCCCAGGGGTGCAGCCCGCGCTCGTAGTAGCCGTCGAGCCGGCCGCAGGCCAGGTCGCAGAGGTCGACCGCGGCCGAGCCGCCGCGCCGGATGTCCCGCAGCAGCGGGATCAGCCGCTGCGCGACACCGGCCTGGTGGGCACGGACCTCGGTGACGTAGTTGAAGCCGGTCGAGACCAGCGCCTGGTCCAGGGGCGGCGCCGGGCGGCAGGTCAGCGTGCGTTCGCCCGCCCACGCGCCGGTGGCCCGCGCCCCGCCGCCGCGGACCGCGTGATACGTCTCGCCCCGCATCGGGGCGGCGACCACCCCAACGACGGTCTCGCCGTCCTGCTCGGCGGCGATGGAGACGGACCAGGTGGGCAGCCCGTACAGGTAGTTGACCGTGCCGTCGAGCGGGTCGATCACCCAGCGGACGCCGCTGGTGCCCTCCGTCGAGCCGCCCTCCTCGCCGAGGACACCGTCGTCGGGCCGGTGCTCGGCGATCAGCCCGGTGATCAGTTTCTCGGCCGCGATGTCCATCTCGGTGACGACGTCGATCGGGCTGGACTTGGTCGCGGCGACCTCGAGGTCGGCCGGGCGGCCGTCCCGCAGCAGCTCGCCCGCGCGGCGTGCCGCCTCGCGGGCCAGTTGCAGCAGTTCCGCGTGCAGGGGGTCGGTCACGGTGCTCCTCAGGCGTAGGGGCTGTCGGCACCCGCGGCGGCGGGACGCGGGGCACGGGCCGGACAGCAGCCCACCGGGCAGAGGTTGTGGCTCGCGCCGAGTTCGCCCAGGGCGCAGGGGGTGACCTCCTGGCCGCGTTCGGTGGCGGCGCGCTCCACGACCAGGTCGCGGATCGCGGCGGCGAACCTCGGGTCGGCACCCACGGTCGCCGAGCGGCGCACCGGCAGCCCCAGTTCCCCGGCCTTGGCCGTGGCCTCGGTGTCGAGGTCGTAGAGGACCTCCATGTGGTCGGAGACGAATCCGATGGGGGCCATGACCACGGCCGGGACCCCGGCCGCGTGCCGCTCCTCGAGGTGGTCGCAGATGTCGGGCTCCAGCCAGGGGATGTGCGGGGCGCCGGAGCGGGACTGGTAGACGAGCTGCCAGGGGTGTTCCACTCCGGTGCGCTCCCGCACGGCGTCGGTGATCAGCCGGGCCACGTCCAGGTGCTGTGCCACGTACGCGCCGCCGTCGCCGTGCTGCTCGACGGGTCCCGAGGTGTCGGTGGAGGCGATGGGGATCGAGTGGGTGCAGAAGGCGATGTGCGCGCCCTCGCGCACCTCCTCGGGCAGGTCGGCGAGCGAGCGGACGATCCCGTCGACCATGGGCTCCACGAAGCCGGGGTGATTGAAGTAGTGCCGCAGCTTGTCGACCCGGGGCAGCTCCAGGCCCTCGGCCTCCAGCGTCGCCAGGGAGTCGGCGAGGTTCTCGCGGTACTGGCGGCAGCCGGAGTACGAGGCGTAGGCGCTGGTGGCCAGGACGATGATGCGGCGGCGGCCGTCGCGCACCATCTCGCGCAGGGTGTCGGTCAGGTAGGGCGCCCAGTTGCGGTTGCCCCAGTAGACCGGGAGGCCGAGGCCGTGGCCGGCGAAGTCCTTGCGCAGGGCGTCCAGCAGGGCGCGGTTCTGCTCGTTGATGGGGCTGACCCCGTCGAACAGGAAGTAGTGCTCCCCGACCTCTTTCAGGCGTTCCTTGGGGATACCGCGCCCGCGCGTCACGTTCTCCAGGAACGGGACCACGTCGTCCGGGCCTTCGGGGCCGCCGAAGGAGAGCAGGAGCAGGGCGTCGTAGGGGGTGGGATCGAGCTCGTCAGGCATGTCTCGATCCTGCCACCCGTCGCGGGCGGCAGGGCAACGGCGGGGGGCCGACCGGGCCGCGACCTCACACCCAGGAGACGTTAGGGTTGCCTAACCAGTAAGCCGTATCGTCTATGGTCGCGCCTTACTGAGATCTGTCGCGCCTTACCGAGATCTCCGGAGACCTCGTGCCCAGCCCTTATCTCGCCCTGTTCGCGGCCCCCGGCAGCAAGGCCTTCTCGGCCGCGGGGTTCATCGGCCGGATGCCGCTGTCCATGATGGGCATCGGCGTGGTCACGATGATCTCCCAGCTGACCGGCCGGTACGGGCTCGCCGGCGCCCTGTCGGCGACCGTCGCCCTGGCCGCCGCGCTGGCGGGCCCGCAGATCTCCCGCCTGGTGGACCAGTACGGGCAGCGGCGGGTCCTGCGTCCGGCGACGTCGCTCGCGCTCGCCGCCGCGGCGCTGCTGCTGTTCGCCGCGCACTACGGCTGGCCGGACTGGGTGCTCTTCGTCGCCTGCGCCGGCATCGGCTGCGTGCCGAGCCTCGGCGCGATGATCCGGGCCCGCTGGGCCGCCCTGTACCGCGGCACCCCGCAGCTGCACACCGCGTACTCCTTCGAGTCCGTGGTGGACGACATGTGCTTCGTCTTCGGCCCGATCATCTCCATCGGGCTGTCCACGGCGTGGTTCCCCGAGGCCGGTCCGCTGCTCGCGGCCTGCTTCCTCGCGGTCGGCGTCTTCTGGCTGACGGCCCAGCGCGCCACCGAACCGGACCCGCACCCGCGCGGGCGCACCGGCGACGGCGCCAAGGGCGCGGGCGGCGGCACGGCGCTGAGCTCGCCGGGTCTGCAGGTCCTGGTGGTCACCTTCGCGGCGACGGGGGCGATCTTCGGCGGCGTGGACGTGGTCACCGTGGCCTTCGCGGAGGAGCGCGGGCACAAGGCCGCCGCCAGTGTGGTGCTCGCCGTGTACGCGCTGGGCTCCTGCGTGGCGGGCCTGACGTTCGGGCTGATGCGCTTCGCCGGGGCGCCCGAGCGCCGCTGGCTGCTGGGCGTATGTGCCATGGCCGTGAGTATGATCCCCCTCCTACTGGTCGGGAACCTGCCGTTTCTGGCCGTGGCGCTGTTCGTTGCGGGTCTGTCCATCGCTCCCACGATGATCACGACAATGTCCCTCATCGAAGAGCACGTACCACGCGCACAGCTCACCGAGGGCATGACCTGGGTGAGCACCGGGCTCGCGGTCGGGGTCGCTCTCGGCTCCGCCGCGTCCGGCTGGGTGATCGACGCGGCCGGGGCGCGCGCCGGGTACGGGGTTCCGGCGGTGTCCGGAGCCGTCGCGGTCGCGGTCGGTTTCCTCGGGTACCGCCGGCTCAAGCGGCCGGCTCCGGGTCGGGGAGGCTCCGTTGGGCAGCACGGCGAGCACGAGGAACGGAACATGGCGTAACTGGGGAGGTACCGTCCTCGCCCGCCCCGCGCGGGAGGTCACGCCGGCCTCCGTCGACGAACTGGCGGCGGCCGTACGCCGTGCCGCGGAGGACGGCCTCCCGGTGAAGGCGGTGGGCACCGGGCACTCCTTCACCTCGATCGCGGCCACCGACGGCGTGCAGATCCGCCCTCATCTGCTGGCGGGCATCCGTGACATCGACCGCGCGGCCGGCACCGTCACGGTCGGGGCCGGCACTTCGCTCAAACGGCTCAACACGGCTCTCGCGCGGGAAGGGCTGTCGCTCACCAACATGGGCGACATCATGGAGCAGACCGTCTCCGGGGCCACCAGCACCGGCACCCACGGGACCGGCCGCGACTCGGCCTCCCTCGCCGCGCAGATCCGGGGTCTGGAGCTGGTCACCGCCGACGGTTCGGTGCTCACCTGCTCGGAGGAGGGGACCGCCGAGGAGCGCGCGGTCTTCGCCGCCGCCCGGATCGGTCTCGGCGCCCTCGGTATCGTCTCCGCGATCACCTTCGCGGTCGAGCCGGTCTTCCTGCTCACGGCCCGCGAGGAGCCGATGCCCCTGGACCGGGTGCTCGCCGAGTTCGACGAACTGCACGCCGAGAACGAGCACTTCGAGTTCTACTGGTTCCCGCACACCGGGAGCACCAACACCAAACGGAACAACCGCAGCGCCGGGCCGGAACGGCCGGTGCATCCCGTCCGGGGCTGGATCGACGACGAGTTCCTCTCCAACGGCGTCTTCCAGGCGGCGAACTGGGTCGGCCGCGCGGTGCCCGCGACCGTCCCCGCCATCGCGCGCGTCTCCAGCAGGGCCCTGTCCGCGCGGACCTACACCGACCTCCCGTACAAGGTGTTCACATCGCCGCGCCGGGTGCGCTTCGTGGAGATGGAGTACGCGGTGCCGCGCGAGGCCCTGGTGGACACGCTGCGTGAACTGAAAGCCATGGTCGACCGCTCCCCCCTGCGGGTCAGCTTTCCCGTCGAGGTGCGCACGGCCCCGGCCGACGACATCACCCTGTCCACGGCCTCCGGCCGCGACACCGCGTACATCGCGGTCCACATGTTCCGGGGGACCCCCTATCAGGGGTACTTCACGGCGGCGGAGCGCATCTTCACCGCCCACGAGGGCCGGCCCCACTGGGGGAAGATCAACACCCAGGACGCCGAGTACTTCTCCCGGGTGTATCCGCGTTTCGCCGAGTTCACGGCACTGCGGGATCGCCTCGATCCGGAACGCCTGTTCCGGAACGACTATCTGCGGAGGGTCCTGGGGACGTAGCGGACGCGTCCGGTTCCGGGCTCGCGGTGCCGTCGGAGTCCTGGTTCCCGGTGCCGTCCGGGGTGCCCGCCGGCGGGTCCCCGCCGTCCGGCGCGCCGCCGCCGGAGCCGGTGGCCGCACCCTCGCCCCGAGGCGTCGCGGAGGGCGCGGGGACCGGTCCGTCCCCGCCCGAGTCACCGGAGTCCTCCGAGGTGCCGGAGTCGTCCGGCGTCCCCGAGTCGCCGGAGGTACCGGAGCCCTGCTCGTCCGGACCGCCGGAGCCGGACGAACCGCCGGAGCCGGACGAACCGCCGGAGCCGGACGAGTCACCGGAGCCGGACGTGTTCTCACCGGTGACCGCGTTGCCGACGGTGGTGTTCGGTGCGCCGCTGAGGCTCTGGCCCGAGGCGAGTTCGTAGACGGTTATTCCGGCCATCGTGACCCCGAACACCAGCGCGGCCGCGACCACGGTCCGCTTCCAGCCCTGCCGCACTCCCCTGGCCCGGCCCCGGTACACGGTGCCCTCGGTGAACTCGCCCGGCGCCCGCGCGGGCTGCCTCCCGGCCGGTGCCGCGGACGCCCGGCCCGGTGCCGTGGCGGCCACCCGGAGCTGCTCACCGGTGCGCTTGAAGAAGTGCTGGAAGACCGTTCCGCCGCAGGTGGCGACGATGCTCATGACTCCGGCGCCGATGATCGTCCCGTAGACGCCGAAGGACGAGGCGAGCTGAGCGCCCAGCACCGCGGCCACCCCGCTGCCCGCGACCTGCGGCACGCTCAGATCGATCCGCGCGCGCTTCCCCTCCTCCGTTCCACCGTGCTCACCCGCGACAACCGGCCTTTCACGCATTCCTGGATCTTGCCTGCCTTCCCGCACATTCCCGCACACGAACGATCAACTGCACGACAAGTGGACGCCCGACCGAAACCATTAGTTCCATTTCTGGTGATTGCGTGAGGTTCCCCACGCCCGGATTCGGCGGATCCGGGCCGGCGCGGCCAAGTAGCGCCCCTTGCGGAAAGTCGGGACAGCGCGCCGATCCGCGCACTTGGCCCGAATGGAGTACTGTTGCGAGCCCTGGGTCCGGCCGCCCGTCAGGGTGCTCGAGTCCCTTGAGGACCGTCAGGGAGGGGGCCAGTTGCACAGGGTGACGCAGCTGCTCACTCAGCGTTGCGAATAAGTAACCGTGCCATAACGGCGAGCCGGGGCCCACGCCCGACACGCCGGGCAACTCGGCAAGGTTGTGGCAGGCTGCACCCGGGCAGGTCACACTCGACTAGCGGAAGCAGCGACGCACGTGACGTCGGCAGGCACCACCCGGGAGGTCCCCATGCCCGAACTGCGTGTCGTGGCCGTCTCGAATGACGGCACACGGTTGGTGCTGAAGGCTGCGGACAGCACGGAGTACATGCTTCCGATCGACGAACGCCTGCGCGCCGCGGTGCGCGGCGACCGTCCCCGCCTCGGCCAGATCGAGATCGAGGTGGAGAGCCATCTCCGCCCCCGCGACATCCAGGCACGCATACGAGCCGGTGCGACCGCGGAAGAGGTCGCCCAGATGGCCGGCATCCCCGTGGACCGCGTCCGCCGCTTCGAGGGCCCCGTCCTCGCCGAGCGCGCCTTCATGGCGGAACGTGCCCGCAAGACCCCCGTCCGCCGCCCCGGCGAGAACTCCGGTCCGCCGCTGGGCGAGGCCGTGCAGGAACGGCTGACGCTGCGCGGCGCGGAGAAGGACACCGTGCAGTGGGACTCCTGGCGCCGCGACGACGGTACCTGGGAAGTACTGCTGGTCTACCGGGTCGCGGGTGAACCGCACTCGGCCAGCTGGACGTACGACCCGCCCCGGCGGCTCGTCCAGGCCGTCGACGACGAGGCGCGCTCACTGATCGGCGAGTCCGACGATCTCGCCGCGACGCCCGAGCCCAGCTTCCCGTTCGTGCCGCGCATCGCCCGGCTGCCCCGCGACCGTCCGGGTGACCGTGAGCGACAGAGCCTGCCACCGGGTCAGGACTTCGAACCCGATGAGGAGTTGGTGGCCACGGCCGGCGGTGAGCGGGACTCGCTCACCAGTCTGCTGGAGGCGGTGCCGAGCTTCCGGGGCGACCTGGTGGTTCCCGAGCGGGCCCCCGAGCCGGCCGCCGAGGAGCCGGACGGCGAACCCGAGGCGGAGGAGCCGCCGGCTCCCGCGGCCTCGGCCGGTTCCGCCTACGCCGATGTCCTGATGCCCCGCGCCGTCACCAGTCACCGGGACCGTCTCGTCGGCTCCACGGACCGTCAGGCGGAGGCGGACGGGGTGCGTCCGGGCCGCCGCGCGGCGGTGCCGAGCTGGGACGAGATCGTGTTCGGGACCCGGCGCAAGAAGCAGGAGTGACCCCGCGGGAGCGGCCACCGCATCGGACGAACCGGCCTGAGCTGCCATGAAAGGGGCGCTCGTCATGCGCGAGTGCCCCTTTCACCCTTCCGGCTTACTGCGGGTCCGGTCCGACCGCGACCGGCCGCTCCGGGTCCGACGACCACTCCGACCAGGAGCCGACGTACAGCTCCGCCGGGATGCCCGCCACCGCGAGCGCCAGCACCTCGTGCGCCGCGGAGACCCCCGAACCGCAGTACACACCGACCCGCTTGTCCATGGACACGCCCAACTCCCGGAACCGCGTGGCCAGTTCCCCGGCGGGCAGGAAGCGTCCGTCCGGGCCGACGTTCTCGGTGGTGGGCGCCGAGACCGCGCCCGGGATGTGGCCGCCGACCGGGTCGATCGGCTCGACCTCGCCCCGGTAGCGCTCTCCCGCGCGGGCGTCCAGCAACAGCCCGGACCGGGCCAGCTCCCCCGCTCCGTCGGCGTCGAGCAGCCCGGCCGCCCCCCATACGGGCACGAAGTCGCCCTCGGCCGGCTCCGGCAGCGCGGTCTCGAGCGGACCGTCCCAGGACGGCAACCCGCCGTCGAGGACCCGCACGTCCGGGTGACCCGCCCACCGCAGCAGCCACCACGCGCGGGCGGCCGCCCAGCCCGTCCCGCCGTCGTACACGACCACCGGCACGCCCGACGACACGCCCGCCCGGCGCATCGCCGCACCGAACTCCTCCGGATCGGGCAGCGGATGGCGCCCCCGCCCGGTCGATACTGCGGCCAACTCGCTGTCCAGGTCGACGAATACGGCACCGGGAAGGTGCCCCTCGCGGTAGGCGGCCCGGCCGTCGAACGGCGGCTCGCCGGCCGTCGCCGCCGTGCTCAACCGCCAGCGGACGTCGAGCAGCACCGGCGGGTCGCCGCCCGCCAGTTCGGCGGCGAGTCCGGATGTGGAGATGATGGCGTTCATGGGAACCATCCTGACGTACGGGGTGGCCGTCCCGCCCAGGTCCGGCTACTCTGCTCGGCCGGGCAGACCCGATCACGAGGCGTATGGGATCGGGCACATGCTGTACTACCGATCGACATCCTCCGGCAAGCGTGCCGAAAAGGACGGGGGCCCGCACATCGGGCATCCTCCGGAGACAGGAACCGCCGTACGGGGCGGGCCCGGAGCACGCGACGCCGTGGCCGATGCCAGTGCCGGCACGGGGACGAATCCACAGAGCGGCGCGACGCGTCCCTCGCCCGGGTCGAGAAGAACACGGCCACCGCCAGGGCGGCCGAGAAGAGAGTGACGATGACCGACGCACGGGAGTCCGCCCGCCGAGACGGTGCAGCACCCGTTCGGTACACACCCGGTACACCCTGCTGGGTGAGTCTCATGGTGCATGGAGCGGACCGGGCCCGGAGCTTCTACGAAGCGCTGTTCGGCTGGGAGTTCCGGCCCGGCCCACAGCAACTCGGCCCCTACGCGCGGGCCCTGCTCGACGGCTGCGAGGTGGCCGGCATCGGGATGCTGTCGCCGGATCTGGATCTCCCCGTGGCCTGGACGCCCTACTTCGCCTCGGTGGACGTGGACCGCACCGCGGAAACGGTGCGAGCGTGCGGCGGCACCATCGGCGTCGGCCCGCTGGACCTCGCCGAGGCCGGGCGGCTGGCGATCGGCTCCGACCCCTCGGGCGCCGTCTTCGGTATCTGGCAGGCGTCCGCGCACCTGGGCCAGGCGGTCACCGGGGCTCCCGGCGCACCCGCCTGGAACGAACTGACGACCTTCGAGTCGGAACGCGTGGCCAAGTTCTACGCGACGGTGTTCGGCCACACCGTGCGACCCGAGGTCTCCACCGACATCGACCACGTGACCCTGAGCGTGGAGGGCCGGCCCGTGGCCGGGATCCACGGCGTGGGCAACGGCCTCCTGAGGGAACACGGACCGCACTGGACGACGTACTTCAGCGTGGCCGACGTCGACGACACGGTGGACCACGTCCCGCACCTGGGCGGCCAGATCCTCAAGCGGCCCCACGACAGCGCCCACGGCCGGATCGCGACGGCGACGGACCCGGAGGGGGCGCGGTTCTCGCTGCTGCAGGGCCTGTGACGACCCCTCGGAACCGCGCCAGGACGCCTCCAGACCTGAGGCAGTGGACGACAAGCGCCGGTGGCATTCACAGAGGGGACACGTGGCCACCGAGTGCCGCCAAGTAGTCTTACTCGGGCCAAACCGGCTCCCATGAGAAGGTTTCGGCGCCACGCAACAGCCCAGCAGCAGATCATTTCCATCCCTTGTTGGCCGATTTGACGGCTCTGGTCGCACTGGCCCCTTCGAGGCGGCGGGAGATGATCCGCTGAGTGCCTGGGCACAGTGTCCATAGGACAGGGGGATGAAGTGAGGGAGAAAGCGGCATCAGAGAGCGAGAAGCGCTCTGCAGCAGCAACTGTGTCACTCGATGACGACCGGCTCCGGCTGCAGTACATCCCCTGGAGTGAGCCGACCGGAGCAACGGCTCTGGAGGCGCTCAGCGAAGCGCAACACTTCTTCTACGACAGCCCGGAATGCTCCGAACGAATCCCGGTGCCCGCGGCACGACAGCATCCCGTGCCGCAAGCACATGGCAGCGATACCCAAAACAAGCTGCCCGACGGCATCTACCTCTTCGAATCGCGGGCCAGCCGGATCTTCGTCGGGTTCGCGTTGAGCAACGGTGGAGATGCCGTTGCCCCTCAGCGGAAGCGCCTCCGTGACATAGACGACGGTCATCTGCTTCACCAGGCCCTCGTTCAGTACAGGGATTGGTGCGCCGCTGTCCCCGAAGAGGTCACACCCGCGTTCGTCCGTGGCGACCTCGTCCGTCTTGCGGGCAGGCGGGAGACCTTCACCGTGATCAAGGCGACGCCGACGCGGGACGGAGGCGTCCAGTACAGATTGCAGGACGCGAGCGGCGGACGCTCCCGTATGGCCTTCGAGGAGGATCTTGAGGCGCTTCCGCCCAGTTCGGACGACCCCGAGGACTGGATTCTCCGTCCGCCCACTCCCGCCGACCGGACCGCACTCGCGCTCACCCTCGCCAAGCTGAGCACGCCCCTCACCGATGTCGTGTACTCGTACCAGTCGAGCCGCACAATTTTCCGGCCCTACCAGTTCCGTCCCGTGCTCAAGCTGATGAGTTCGGATCGCCAGCGGTTGCTGATCGCGGATGAAGTCGGTCTCGGTAAAACCATCGAAGCCGGCTTGATCTGGAACGAACTGGAGCAGCGCACCCACCTGCGGCGTCCCTCGGGACGGCGCGGTGGCACCCACTTCCGAGGGCTCGTCGTGTGCCCTGCCGCCCTTGTCACCAAGTGGCAGAACGAGATGCGCGACCGCTTCGACCGGGATCTGTGCGTCCTCGACAAAGAGGGCATGACGAAGTTGGTGGAGCTGTTCCGCAGCGGGGACACCAGTGAGCCGTTCGCCGGAGTGGTGTCTCTGGAACGGCTTCGGCGGGCCGGGCAGCTCGATGAACTCGCCGAGCTCCAGCCCCGGTTCGACCTTGTGATCGTGGACGAGGCGCACTATCTGCGCAACGCGAGCAGTCGGAGCCACGCCGCGGCGGCCCTGCTCGCCGACTGGGCCGACGCGCTGATCTTCCTCTCTGCCACTCCCCTCAACCTCGGCAACCAGGACCTCTACAACCTCGTTCACCTTCTCGACGAGGCGTCCTTCCCGGAACCCAAGGTCTTCGAGAACCAGCTCGAGCCCAACCGCCACCTGAACGCGGTGGCCGTCGGTATCGCCGAGGGCGGCGCGGACACCACGGACGGCGCTCGAGCCCTGCACTCCCGGCTCATGCGAGTCCAGACCTCCACGTACGGAAAGATCACCGCCCGACGACCGGAGTTCCGGCGTCTCCGGGAACTCTTGAGCACCGGTGAGCCGCTGTCCCCCCGGCAACGCGCCGAGGCGCGGCGGTGTATCGCCGAACTCAACGCCCTCGCGGGTGTCGTCAACCGGACGCGCAAGGCCGACACCCCGGACCGCAAGGCCCTGCGGGAAGCCGAGGACGTCGCGGTCCGCTGGACCTCGCAGGAGCGTGCGTTCTACGACGGCCTGCACGCCTGGTGCCTTGAGCGCGCCGCTCGCAGCGGCATGGCCGCCGGCTTCGCCGCACAGATGTGGCTGCGGCAGGCGGCCAGCTGTATCCCGGCCATGCAGCAGCGGCTGCGGGAGCGTTTCTCGCCCCGGCCGGCCGAGGAGGAGACCGCCGAGGAACTCCTCTACGACTCGGAGGTCGTCGACGACTCCGAGGACACCCCGAACGGCAACCGTACGAGATCGGCCGCCTCGCCCGAGAGTCTCGCCCACGAGCTGGCGAAGCAGGCCGACGACCTCTCGATGCTGCGCCCCCTGCTGCGGGAACTCCCCGTGGACACCAAGTTCGAGCGGTTCAAGGACATGCTGCGCGGTGCCCGCACCAAGGGCATGCGGCAGGCAATGGTCTTTTCCTTCTTCACCCGCACCCTGGAGTACCTGGAGGAGAGGCTGACACCGGAGTTCAAGGTCCGGGTCATGCACGGGAAGATCCCGCCGGCCGAGCGGGAACGCATCATGAAGGACTTCCGCGCCGGCGCGTTCGATCTGCTGCTGGTGAGTGAGGTGGGCAGCGAGGGCCTGGACTTCGAGTTCTGCAACGTCCTGGTCAACTACGACCTGCCCTGGAACCCGATGCGGGTCGAGCAGCGTATCGGGCGGCTCGACCGGTTCGGGCAGCAGCACGAGAAGATCTTCATCTTCAACATGCAGGTTCCCGGCACCATTGAGACCGACATCTTCCAGCGCCTCTACTCGCGCATTGGGGTCTTCCAGGACTCCATCGGGGAACTCGAACCGATCCTGCGCGGGCGCCTCAAGGAGTTGCACCGCATCGTCCTGGACCCGCACCTCTCCCCGGAGCAGCGGCGCCGCCAGGTCGACCGGATCGCGGTCGCGCGGGTGGATCGCGAGAAGGACCTGGAGAGCCTGAACAAGGCCCAGGCCCTTCTCACCGGCCTGGACGGCCTGCTCATCGAGGGATTCGACGAAACCAGTCCGGGCAGGGGGCGCTATCTGGGCCCCCAGGAGATCCGCGGACTCGTCGAGTGCTTCCTCACCGACAGCGGATACGGACTGCTGCGTGACGTCCCCCACGAGGACGACCTGGTGGACGTCGCAGGCAGCGGCGACCTGCTCAAAACGATGTACGAGGCGATGGACACGGGCGCCTTCCCCCACCCTCGCGGCGATCTGCTGGCCAGACTCAAGAGCGGCTCCCCGACGCGCTTCTGCCTGACCGCGAGCGCCTCGTCGGCAAGCGGGGTTCCGTTGCTCAGTGTCCGCCATCCGCTGGTGCGCACCGCCCAGTGGTGGTACGAGCAGCAACCCGAGCCGCTCCTGCGCTACGGGCGGGCACGGCTACCCGGCCTGCCACCCGGCTCCCGCTATCTGGTGGAAGTCCGGCTGGCGCGTACGGACGGCACCCGTTCGCGCCGTGAGCTGTGGACCACCGCGGTCGACATCCGGACGATGCGGGAGGTACCCGAGGTCGGGACCGCGCTGCTCACCTCTCTCGCCCGCGGTGAACTCACCAGTGCCGACAAGTCGCTACCCGCCGCTGTCGACGCGTTGCTCACCGAGGCCCTGGAGGAGGTGCAGGCCCTCGCGGCCGTGCAGGAGCGCACGACCAAGCGGCTCTACGAGGCCGAGAACGCGCGGCTGGCCGAAGGCCGTCGAGCCACGGTGAGCGACACCTTCCACGTGAAAATCTCGCGGTCCCGTCGTCTCGCCCACGAGGTGAGCCACCCGTCCATCCGGCGCCTCTACGAGAGCCGGGCAACGCACCTGGAGACGCGGCGGGAGGCCCTCCTGGCGCAGATGGAGCGGGACGCGCGCTTCAGTCTGTCCACCGAGACCGTCGCCCTCGTCCTGGTCGAGGGCGACTGACCGGTTAGCCGACGGTGATCGACCGGATGTCTGGCAGTGACCCAGGGCTGCTCCGGGCCACCGCCGGGCACCCTCACTGCCACGGATGGGAATACACGTCGGTGAATGACACCCGCTGGTGTACCAGGGCGCCCTTTCGTACCGGCGTCAGGCGGATGGCCTCCTGCTCTCCCTTCCGGAGCACGGGCCACCTCTCCACCCTGAAAATCATGGGCCGGGCCGTCGAATCATGTACGACCATCTCGCCGTTGAGCCGCAGGGCAAGCGAGAAGGCTGTCCTCGGGTGGAGTTCAACGGGCAGATACGGCAGTGCGGTACCGTCCACCGAGAAGTCCATCGGTTCCCCGTCCACGGCCTTCGCCCGGAGCCGGCCTTTGGTGACCCGATGGACATCCGGTGTCCCCCGCCAGCGGTGGGCCAGTTCCTCACCGCGCACCACCCGATGCGGCTCATAAAGGGGCTGGAAGGCCGGGTAGAGCAGTTCGCTGCGCCGGCCTCCGCTCAGGTCGTCCCATTCCAGCACCAGGTCGAAACCGGGCCGGGGGAGGTTGAGGCGATGGTAGTTGTGTACCACCAGGCCGGTCACGACCGACTGTTCCGGTGATTCCAGGGATCTGTCGAACTCCACCTGGGCGTGGGAGAAGTTCTCCTCGAAAAGCCGGCGTACCAGCGGCACCTGGGACATGCCGCCGGCGAGCAGCACATGCTGCACATCGGTCGCCAGTTCCCACAGCGGCATACGCTTCAGACGCTCGATGTCGGGCGTAGTGCGCCGACGCAGCCGTGACTCGCACAGGGCGGCCCTGACGTACTCCAGGGCTTCCAGCATCTGTGGCCGGAACGCTTCTTCCAGCCGTCCGCGCGTATAGGTGAGCAGGGGCAGGTTGGTGTATCCGCCGCCGACCGGAACCGCCTGTTCGTCGTACCGCGTGTCGGAGAGCAGCACCTTGAGCCGTCGGGCTGCCGCAAGGATCAGCGCCCTGAGGGTGGCAGGGTCGGGCATTCGGTTCACCGATATGCCCTGGGCCTCCAAGTCCTGTTCAAGATCCCGGGCGATCCGGAGGTCCAGATCATCACCGGCCCTGGCCACACCGCGCGCCGAGAGCACGGTGAGCTCGGGGGCGCCGTCCTGGAGCGACTCGGTGACCTCGACCACGGCGATGTCGAGGGTGCCCCCGCCGAAGTCGAAGACCAATGTGGTCCCGTCGGGCCGTTCCTCGCCGAGTTCCCAGTAGAGCCCCTCCGACCAGGCCAGTCCGGCGGCCACAGGCTCGTCAACGACGTCCCCGACGGCCACGGGGACACCCGCGGCCCTGGCCAGAGTGGCGAGCCTCCTGCGCCGCGGTCCGTCCCAGATTGCGGGACAGGCAAGACGGAAGTGGGCGTCCTCGGTGTCCGCTCCGGCTGCCCTGGCACGCAGCAGCACGTGCCTCAGCAGTTGCTCGATCATGTCGTCAGCGGAGTGCCGGATCGGGTCGGTCCCCTCCCGGCCCGGTAGCTCATGCGGCGTCAGATCGAGAGTGATGCACTGTTTCACCGACCGCAGCGCCGAGGCCCCGGCCGCCGCCTCGGCGCCTTCGCCGAACAGGAGCTCACCGGAGGCGGAGACGGCGATCACGCTCGGCATCCAGGACGTACCGTGACCGACCGGCACTATTTCCGGTGAGCCGCCGGGGAGCCGTTGGCTCACCAAGGTGGTCGCGGTACCGAAGTCGATGCCGATCAAGGGCTTGTCGTGCTGCACCGATGTCCTCCATGGACCCTGGCTGCCGGGAACCTCAACCCCGGCAGCGGAAATCAACTGTTGTGCCTACTGCTCGGCCCGGCGGACGATGGCCTGTTCCAGCACGATGGGCTCGGGCTCACGCGGGCCCTGCCATACGAAGCCGGGCCGCTCCACCACCACCCGTGCCGCCGGTCCGCCTGGGGCCCGGTGAATCACCGGGTCGTAATCTGTCTCTTCTCCGAGTGCTCCGATGTCCAGCACCCCGGCTGCTGCCGCGCGTGCCAGTACCCTCCGGTACAGAGCGTTCGCCGGCCCTGTCTCCTCCCCCTCGTGGACCGCCTGGTCCGCGACTTCGGCGAGGACCGTGGCGAGCACACGCAGCGTGTCGATCCTGGCCTGCCGCAACTGCGCCTGCGATGCCCCGCGTGTGGTCTGCCGGGACTGTCGCAGCTCGTCGTCCCGCCGCCGGAGCTGACGTGTCATCGCTTCGGCTCGCTGGGCCGCCTCTTCCAGGTCCCGCTGGGCCGATTCCCACTTGGTCTCGGCGGCGTGGGCACGCGTCTCGGCCTCGGCGCGGTGCTTCTCCTCGTCCGCGATGCGGAGCTGCAACCGGTTCGCTGTTGCTTCCGCCTCGGCCAGTGCTTCCGATGCCACCCGGCGCTGCCGTTCGTATTCGGTCCGGGCCGCTTCGGCGTTGCTGCGTTCTTCCTCCAGCAGGCGGGTCAGAGCCGCGATGTCGGCCTGCGGGTCAGGCTCGGGTTCCTGTGCCGCATTCTGCGCCGCCTCCGATGCCTCGTCCGGGACGTCCTCCGCCATGCTCGGGGAAGAATCGTCTGCCGTGAGCGCGGCCTCCACCCCGGCGGCGGCGTCGCCCCCCGCTTCGACATCCAGGGACTCAGCCTGTCCCGCAGGCACCTTGGGCGCCTCGGGTACGGCCTCAGCCTCCCGGCCTTCCTGCTTCCTCTCGCCGTCACTTGTGCTGTCCGTCTCCGCCACTTCGGCGGTTTCAACCGTCGCGGCGGCCTGGGCGGTTCTGGCCCCTTCTCGAAGCTCGGCGGGAATAGCCGGATGGTCGGCCACGTGCCGGGCCCACTCCCGCACAGGTCCGTTCGACTGCTCCCGAGTCCGGGGGTCCGCCAACAAGGCGCAGGCCCCGAACGCCATCTCCTCCGCGAAGTCCAGCCACGGAAGGTCATCCTCCTTGGGCCGCCTCATCAACACCGTCTTCAGAAGTTCTCTTGCCCTGGCCGAGAGAGGGGCCAACCGTTCTTCCTGATCCGGGGCGTCCTCGGATCCGGAGGACACGGACAATGCCTGCTCGAAGCACTCCATGACCGCACGCAGGGCGCTCCACGCATGCTCACCGCTGAGCGCCTTGGCCGCCTTGTCCGCCGCGAAACTTGACGCAGGCATCGCAGCGAGGGGGACGAGCAGCGGCAGGAGTTCGAGGGACGACGGGATCTCCGCGGCCTTCAGCGCAGCCGGGCTGGGTTCGATGCCAGGGAGCACGATTCGACTCCGGGCGCGCGACATCTCGATGATGTGCTCTACGGCGATCAGGCGGATCTCCTCAGGGACGCGCTCTGGATGGGGCTCCGCCCAGCGGCGCGGCCACTCGGTCACGGGCACGCCCCACGCGTGTGCCGCGAGCTGTTCATACGGCAACAACTCATGCAGTCCAGCGGACACGGCGGCGGGCAACGACTGCTTCGCCTGCTTGGGAGACTTACCCACCAACCTCCGAAGTGCCTCGGAAGCGGACAACTGCTGACGAGAGCCACGGGACCTCGTCCTACCCACGCCCCACCGCATGCCCTTGCTCGTTGCGTGCACCTCGGGCTGGGCGCGGAGCACTTGATGCATCTGGCCCCACTCATCGAGCGACATGTTCGCAAGGATCCCCATGCCCTCCACACGCTTCCGCAGAGCGGTGATGGTGACCTGCTCACGCAGTTCACGGAGCAGCCCGACCAGCACCTTCACGGGGTCACTCTCGAACTCGCTCTGGAGTGCGGCGAGGTCGGTAGCGGCCTTGTACCGGATCGTTCCCGGGACGAGAGTCCTCACCGACTCCGGTACGGGCACGGGCAAGTGCTCGCTCTCATCCCCCTCCCACTCGACGACGACTTCCTTCTCGTCCAGCGCGCGAACGGTACCTATACGATGTACGGCACTGTCGGCACATTGCTCAACCAAAGATCCGATTTCCACAGCTCGAAACCCTATCGGCCGTCATGGCAGTTCCGGCGAACCAGAGCCCATTACTGCCGGTCCCTACGTGTGCTCCCCATCGTGGGCCGTCGCCGTCACCTCAGCAGGCAGGCGCTCGGCGCCGAGCTGCCGGGGGAACTCCGGGATCGTCCTGGGTGCAGCAAGCTCCGTGACGAGCGTCCCAACGGCTGCCCGCCAGGCCCACACCTGGGCGTGGGTCGGTCCGAGTTCGTCGTGGTGGTACTTGCAGCCGGCGCTGAGCTGGCTCCAAAGGGCTTTAACGCGGTGGGCCAGGACAGGGCCGGCGTAGTGGCGCAGGCAGAGCAGTTTCGCGCGCGTGCTCACCTCGCGGAGCGAGGTTTCCCGGGCCGTGAGGGCCGCGTCGACGGCTGCTTCCAGGGCGATGCGGAGGGCGTAGGCCGCTCCGCGGTCGCGGCCCGCCCGGGACAGCGGGCTGTCGCCCGGTCCTTCGGTGAGGAGGTCGTCGACCGTCGCGAGGAGGGCGGTGATGGTGGAGGTGCCGGGCATCAGGCGTTCACCTCCGGGGTGCGGAGCCGAGCGGCGAGGGCCTCGACCTTCCGGACGAAGTCCACCGGGTGGTGCGGGAGGAAGCCGCCGGGGTGGGCGCCCTGCTGGCACTGGTGGATCAGGGTCGTGCACTCGTTGCCGTAGAGGTGGCGGAGGCGGTTCCTGACGTCGTCGTCGGGGTGGACGAGGCCGTCGTCGAAGAGGGCGAACGACGCGAGCGGGATGAGCCGTTCGGTCGTGTCGATGGCGGACTGGAGGTACTCGGCGGACCGGCCGGTGCGGTTGCGGCGGAGCCAGGCCGCTTCGACGAGCGCCGTCGCCAGGGCCTCGCGGCACAGGGACGGCAGGACGTGGCGTAGGGCCGTCTCGGAGCAGTTCGTGGTCTGGGCGAGGGCCATGGCGTTGTCGATGGCCTCCTTGACCGGGTCGGTGTCGCAGGTGACGTGCACCTTGGACTTCTCGCCGCGCTCGACCTTCAGCACGGTCACCGGCAGGTTCTGGCTGCGGAAGGCGTGCGGGAGGCGGGTGTCGTGGGTGAAGACGATGACCTGCCGGTCGCGGCCGAGTTCGTCGAGTACCTGGGCCAGGCCGTCGACCTTTGCCGGGTCCATGGACTGCACGGGGTCGTCGATGACGACGAAGCCGAAGGGGCTGTCGGCCGTGGCGGTGCGGGGCAGGAACAGGGAGAGGGCGAGCGAGTGCAGCTCGCCCTGGCTCATGACGCCCAGGGCGGAGGCCTCGGTGTCGTCGACGGTGACGTCCATGACCAGCTTGCGCACGTTGGCCCTCTCGCTGCCGTGCAGGCCGACGTGGGTCAGGTCGACGCTGCTCTGCTGGCGCAGCCTCTCCCAGATCCGCTGCGTGTGGCCAGCGAAGGCGTCGACGCGGAGGTCGCGGACCTCGGTCGTGAGCTTCTTGATCCAGTTGAGGGCGGCGCTGACCTCGGTCCTACGGGGCTTGGCGGCTTCGGCCTCCCGGGAGAGCTTCGTCCACTCGGCGAGCAGGCCGACGACCGCGTGCCAGCGTTCGTCCTTGGCCGCCAGTTCCTCGCGCGCCGCACCGGCCACGATCGCGCACGCGTCCGTCAGTGTCACCGCCGCCTTGAGCGCGCGCTCGGCGAGTTCGGCGGGGTCGGTGATCCGACGGCAGTCTCCCCAGGCCTCCCACGGTTCGGCGAGCACGGCCGGGATCTCCCGAGGCAGGAGCACCAGGTTGTGCAGGGTGCGCGTCGCGGTCCGCAGGCCGGCCTCGGCCTCGCGTACGGCTGCGGCCTCGCGGAGGAGGGCGGCGATCTGCGCCTCGGCGCGCGCGGCCCACTCCCGGTCCAGGACCTGTTCTGTGCCGCAGACCGGGCAGGCCGTGTCGTCGGCGTGGCGGTCGCTGTGGCTGAGGGCCGCCTGGAGCAGTTCGGCCCTGCTGTGGGCGTCGGCGGCCGCGGTGCCCTTCAGGTCGTCGAGGTCGGCGACGGCGTGCCGCAGTGCGTCGACGGCGGCGCCGACCTTGTCGAGGTCGGGCCCCTCGGTCTCGGCGGCGGCCTCCAGCCGGGCTTCCCGCAGCCGGCCCTCGTCGGACGTGGGCGCTCCGGCGATCAGGGCGTCGAGCACAGCGTGGTCGGGCCCACCGTTCTCCTCCATCGCCAGGAGGGCCTTGAGCGCCCGGTCGTCGTGCCCGACCTCCTCCAGGGCCGCGTGGAGGAGCGGCTTCTTGTCCTTCTCCGCGTTCACGACGGTGTCGAGTTCCTTCTTCGCCGCCGTCAGCCACCGCGCGGCGGCGTTGAGGTGGTCGAGGCCGAGGATCGCGGCGATGTTGTCGTACATCTCGGACGGCTTGCCGTTGATCAGGTTGTCCAGGTCGGCGTACGACAGGAAGGGGCGGTAGGCGCGGGTCACCCGCTCCCAGCCGGCCTGTTCCAGCGGCACGGTGCCGTGTCCCGGCCGCCTGAGCACGGCCTCGGAGTCGGTGAAGGCGTCGCCGGTCCAGGTGCGGGTGAGGGTGCTCGGCGACGGGTCGCCCTCGACGGTCAGCTTGGCCTCGACGACGGTCTGTTCGCCCTGGTGCAGGTTGCGCCAGTGGACGGCGTGGCTCGGGTGCTGTCCCGCGTAGTGGGCGTTGGTGCCGGTGAACAGGGTCTCGACGGCCTCGGCGATGCTCGACTTGCCGGAGCCGTTGCGTCCGACGACGAGGGTGACTCCGGGCTTGGGCTTCAGCTTCAGCGGCGTCCGGGAGCCGACACCGCGGAATCCGGTGACGGTGACCTTGCCCAGGTAGAGGGGGCCGGCGGAGGAGGCGCCTGCGCCGTCTTCGGCGTTCCCCGAGTCGCCGAGTGCCTCACGGATGAGGGCCTTCACCGGATCGGTGAGCTTCCGGTCGCCGGCCAGCCGGGCCTCCACCAGCTCGGGCAGCGGCATTGCGTGGTCGGGGGTCCGGTCCGTGGCGTCGTCCATGAAGTGTCTCCCATGGTTCCCGTACTGACGTGGAAGGGGCGAGCACCGGCAGGCGCCGGGGCGGCGGCCGGGCCGCCGCCGGGTGCCTGTCGATGGACGGAACCGTAGGAGCGGGCGGGATTTCTTCGGCTTACTTGCTCGATAACCCTGGTTATCAAGGAAGTTGACGATGCAATAGGGAACTGTTGCAGAGGTGGGGAGAAGCGGTTCACCGCCAGGACAGGGGCAGGAGCGCGTACTCCGCCCAGACGGTCTTGCCCGGGCCGTCCGGGCGCGGGTGCCAGTCCCACCGGGTCGCAAGCCGCGATACGAGAAGCAGGCCGCGGCCAGCCTCGTCGGTGCCGTCCATCTCCTCCGGAGCGGTGGGGCGGCGCGGGTGGCGTTCGGCGCGGGTGTCGGTGACCTCCACGCGTACGGTGCGGCCGTCGGGGGTCGCGTGGAGGCGGAGGTGGAAGTCCCGGCCGGGGACGTGGCCGTGCTGTACGGCGCTCGCGGTGAACTCCGCGACGATCAGCACGACCGCGTCGTGCGGGCCGGTGGCGTACGGGATGCCCCACGCGTCCAGGCGGACGGCCGCGAGGCGGCGGGCGAGGCGGGCTCCGCGGGGTGTGGAGGTGAAGCGCATCTCGAAGGTGCGGGACGGGGGCGGGACCACCTCCAAGGGGGCGCAGGGGGTGATGGGCTGGCCGGTTTCGGTGGTGTCGGTGGGATTGATGGGTTTCGTCGTCACACCCCTCACGGTCCCGTCGGTCGCGTAGCGTGACCAGTGGTGACGCAGCGACAGGGGGCGGTTGTACGCACGCCGTCCGCGCGAGTAGGAGCTGCGCGCCGTGACGGCGTCGCTTGCGGGGGTGTTGAGCGAGAGAAGGCGGTGGTGGACATGGCGGAGCGCACGGGCGTGGAGGCCGGGACCGAGGCGGTTCCCGGGGAGCGTGAGAACGGTGACGGCGACGGCTGCGGCGCGGGAGCGGCGGTCGTGAGTCTCGGAGACGGCTGGGAGAACGACGACGGGGCCGGGCGGCGCCCGGAGGACGAGGCGGGGCGAGGCGTCGTCGTCGCGTTCGGACAGACCATGAAGACGCTGCGGGTGCGGGAGGGCCTGGAGCGCGAGGAGTTCGGGCGGCGGCTCGGGTACTCGGCGTCCACGATCGCGTCGTTTGAGCAGGGGAGGCGGATTCCGACGCCCCGGACGATCGAGCGGGCGGACGAGGTGCTGGGGGCCGGCGGGTTGCTGTGCCTGTGGAAGGAGCAGGTGGAGCGGGCTCAGTATCCGGTGTTCTTCCAGGGGATGGCGGCCTTGGAGAAGGAGTGCCTTGAGCTGCTCATGTACGACACACATGTCGTCAACGGGCTGCTCCAGACCGAGGATTACATGAGGGCGCTGCTCGCGATGCGGCAACCGCCCCTTGGCCCGGAAACGGTCGAGCAGCGGGTGACCGCTCGGCTGGCCCGGCAGGACATCTTCGACCGCAGGTCGGCCCCGCTGTTGAGCTTCGTAGTGAATGAGGCGGTGTTGCGACATCGCTACGGCGGCACGGATGTGCTGCGGGGTCAGCTGGAGCTCATTCTCCTCGCCGGTCAGAAGCAGAACGTCGAGATCCAGGTCATGCCGACCGAGTGCGAGGAGAACGCAGGCGTGAATGGACCGTTCACGGTTGTCACCAGGAAGGATGGCAAGAAGTTCGTCTACGCAGAGACTCACTCGACCAGTTCTCTTGAGACCGACCCGGAACAGACGGCTCTCGCGGCTGCACGCTATGGGATTATCCGATCACAAGCTCTCAGTCCGCGAGAGTCAACGAAGTCCATCGAAGGGTTGCTGGCATCGCTATGAACAACGCTGAGTCCTCAACCGCCGCATCCGACCTCACCTGGTTCAAGAGCAGCTACAGCGGAACCGAGGGCGGTCAGTGTGTAGAGGTCGCAGCCGGTTCGGCTGCTGTGCACGTCCGTGACTCGAAGACCATCACCGGGCCTGTCGTTACGGTCTCACCTGAGGCCTGGGCAGGCTTTGTCGGACTGGCCTCGTCGGAGCGGCACGTCTGACACTCGTACGGGCGCGAGAGCCCTGCCAACTTCAGTCTCGGTCGGCAGGGCTCTGGCGTTCAGTCCTCCGGGACCCCCTTCTCGGACCACTCGTTGGCGAAGTGCTCCATCTGGCGGAGGACCAGGTCGATGGCCTCCTTCTGCTGGTCCGGCGGGTAGTTGTTGCGGGCCAGGAGGCGCTTGATGGTGCTGCGCAGACGGGCGCGGACGGACTCGCGGGCGATCCAGTCGGGCTTGAGCTGACGGCGGACCTCGGTGACCAGTTCGCGGGCGATGCCGGCCAGGACCTCGTCGCCCATGAGCGAGCGGGCCGTGCCGTGGTCGGCGACGGCGTCGTAGAAGGCGAGTTCACGCCAGTTCAGGGGCGGGTCGAACTTCTCGCCCCGATTGGCGTCGGCCATGACCTCCTTGGCCATCTCGACCAGTTTGGCGATGAGTTCGGCGCTGGTGTACTGCTGGCGCATGTAGCGCACCATCAGGTCCTGGAGGCGCTCGGAGAACGTGGTCTGCCGGACGATGTTGTGCCGGGTGACCTCGCGCATCTTCCGCTCGACGAGCCGCCGCAGCGCTTCGGCCGCCAGGTGCGGGGTGTCGCTGTTCTGGAGCTGGGCGACGAGTGCGTCGGTGAGGTGGGTGAGGTCGGCGGTCTCCAGCCCGGCCTCGGCGAACAGATCCGTCACTCCGCCCGTCTCCACCACCGATGACGTGAGCTGGGAGAGGTACAGCTCGACGTCGCGGGCGACGGGGAGCCCGCGTGCCTCGCGGTTCATGGCATCCAACTTCGCCACGTAAGCGCGGACCTCGACGAAGAACTGGATGTGCCGCTTCCAGGCCGGCCGGTCGGCGAACCGGTCCCCGACATGCTTCGAACTGCCCGCCAGAGCCCAGAAGCGCTCAAGGCGGTAGGCGTGCTCGCGGAAACGGCGGCTCAGTGTCTGGCGTGGATCGTCGAGCTGCTCCGGGTTGTTGCCGGGCGTGCGGGGGTCGAGCAGGTACTCGGCGCTCCGCAGGGCCGCGTCGACGAACGCCTTGGGACCGGGCCGGTCGAGCAACGGCTCCCAGGCGAAGCCGCGCAGGATGCCGGTCAGGACGTCGTACTCGTTGCGCAGCTCGTCCAGTGCGCGCTCGACGTCCTGGCCGAGGGTGCGGTCGCGCTGGTCGGCCTCGGTGTACTCGGCGATGGCCCGCTGGAGGTTCTCTGTGAGCGGAGCATAGCCGACGAGGAGGCCGTCCTCCTTGCCGCGGAAACGGCGGTTGACGCGGGCCAGGGCCTGCATCAGGTTGGCGCCCTTGAGCGGCCGGTCCAGGTACATGGTGTGGATCGGCGGGGCGTCGAAGCCGGTCAGCAGCATGTTGTTGACGATGAGCAGTTCCAGCTCGTCGTCGGGGTCCTTGGCCCGGTTGATGACGGCCTTGCGGCGACTGTCGGTCAGCGCGTGGGCAAGCAGCGCGTCCGGGTCCTTGCGGGAGTTCGACGAGAAGACGATCTTCATCGTGCCCTTCTCGAACTCGTCGCTGTGCCACTCGGGGCGCAGCTCGCGCAGTGCGTCGTAGACGCGTACGCAAATCTCACGCGTCGCGCACACCACCATCGCCTTGCCGGGTGCCCCGCCCGACTCGGAGGCGCCGACGAAGGGCTTCATCCGCTCCCGGCGGGCCTCCCAGTGGTCCACCAAGTCGGCCGCGAGGTCCCGTATGCGGGCCGGCGCCCCGTACATGGCGTTCATCGTCGCCACGGCCTGTTCGACGCGTCGGCGCTCGGTGTCGTCGAGGCCGTCGGTGATCCGGTCGGCCTCCTCGTCGATGGTGGTCGGGTCGATGTCGCGGTCCAGGACGAGTTGGATCACGCGGCTCTCGTGGTAGACCTTCACGGTCGCGCCGTCGTCGGCGGCCCGCTTGAGGTCGTAGACGTCGATGTAGTCGCCGAACACCTCGCGGGTGTTGCGGTCGGCCTCCGAAATCGGTGTGCCGGTGAAGGCAAGCAGTGTGGCGTGCGGGAGTGCGTCGCGCAGGTGGCGGGCGAGGCCGTTGAGGTCGTCGTAGTGGCTGCGGTGGGCCTCGTCGACGATGACGACGATGTTCCGGCGGTCGGAGAGCATCGGGTGGTCGGTGCCCGACTCCCGCTCTTCCTTGGTCTTGCCGAACTTCTGGAGCGTGGTGAAGAGGATCCCTCCCGTCCTCTTCGCCGCGAGCTCCTCCCGGAGTTCGGCGCGGGTGACGACCTGGCGGGGCGACTCCGGAAGGATCTCGCTCTCCTGGAACGTCGAGTAGAGTTGGTCGTCGAGGTCCGTGCGGTCGGTGACGACCACGACGGTCGGGTTCAGCAGCGCCGGGTCCCGCATCACCATGGTCGTGGTGAGTACCATCTCCTCCGACTTGCCGGAACCCTGGGTGTGCCAGACAACGCCGGCCTTGCCGTTGCTCGCCGATGCGGTGCGGACCTCCTCGGCGGCGCGGGTGACCGCGTGGTACTGGTGCGGCTTCGCAATCCGCTTCATCCGCTTCGACGGGACGAAGTTGATGAAGGACTGGATCAGTTCGAGGAAGCGGGACTGGGTGAACAGGCCGTGAAGCGCCAGGTTCTGCCCCGACTCCGAGAAACCGTCGGCAGTCAGCGGGTCGACACGGGCACCGAACTCGTCCGTGTTCCACGGGGCGAAGTGCTCGTACGGGGTGAACGGTGTGCCGTACTTCGCGGTGATGCCGTCGGAGAGCAGGACGATCGTGTTGTAGCGGAAGGCGGTCGGGAACTCCAGGACGTACCGCGCCACCTGGGCGTGGGCCGTCTGGAGCGTCGCGTCCTCGTCACCGGCGCGCTTCAGCTCGATGGCGGCGAGGGGCAGGCCGTTGACGTACAGGATGACGTCGAAGCGGCGGTTCTTGTCGCCGTCGATCACCGTGACCTGGTTGAGGGCACGGTAGGTGTTCGCGTCCGGGTCCGCCAGGTCGAGGAGGCGGATAGTGGGGTTGTGCTCGGCGCCGTGGGAGTCGGTGTAGGTGACGGACCGTATGCCGGTGGTGAGGTGGCGGTGGGCGGCCCGGTTCTCCTCGTAGGTGTCCTGGGAGCCGGGGGTGGCGGCGGTCGCCACAGCTTCGCGGACTGCGTCCGGGGGCAGGTCCGGGTTCAGGCGCTCGATCGCCTCTTGGAGATCCGGGTAGAGAATCAGGTCGTCCCAAGACTTTCGGTGGTCGGAACCGGGGGCGAACGCGTTACCGGAGGCCGGCTGCCAGGCCAACTCGGCGAGCTCGTCGAGGGCGAGGAGCTCCCAGTCGGCTTCGGTGGGGCGGCGGTGAGTTCTGTCGTCGGGCTCGTTTCCGTCGTGGGACGTTGTCATGTGGCGTCCTCAACAATCTTCTTGGCGTCCTTGATGCGGAGGCGACCGGACATAAGTCGAGGGAGAAGGGTGTCGCGAAGGGCAGCGAGCGCGCGGGACTCCGCGACGCAGAACTCGATGCGCGCCGCCATGGAGCGGACGACATCATTCAGATGACTGACATGTTCCTCTTCGGGCCACGGCACGTGAAACGTCTCCAGGTCCTTCCACTTGGCCCGGGGCATCCGGGTGCCGTCGCCCACAGCCGACGCATGGGCAACGACCTCATCACTCGACAGCGCGAGCAGGAGCCATCCGAGACGCACCGCCTCTACAGGCCGGACCACAAGAATGTCCGTAGAGCAGACACCCGGATTCAGCGCCAGGCCAACCTTGTGGAAGTAAGGACGCAGCTTCCCGAAAAGTACGTCACCCGAAGCAAACCTCGATTTCCCACTGGTGATATCGGCATCGGTCTCCCAAGCGGTGAGCCACATGTTTCGCCGCGGCATGTGCTCCAAGCCGATGTAACTCTCCTCGCCCGTGAGAGAAGAAGCCGACACGCCGTCCCTGACCAGTTTCCCCAGAGCACCGATGGCGATCGATTCGAAAGTACGGTTGCAAGCACCCTGGTACATGACCCGTAGCAGCTCGTCGGCCTTGGCCGCGATGCGCTCGTTGACGGTGATCTTGTCATCGAGAGCTCCCAGAACGGAGACGATCTCCTTCTGCTCATCGAGCGATGGCAACAGGATCTCAACCGAGCGCAGTTCACTCAGGCTCAGGTTCGCCTGCACGGATTGCACGACCCGTGACTGCGCCCTTCGGACACGCTGTTCATCGCGAAGGCAGTAAAGGACAAAACGTGGTTCCACCTTGCGCGCGTCCGGTCTGATCACAGCAACTGCCTGGTTGGTGTTTCCCGGCACGATGTCGGGTGTCACCCGTGCCGCACGGCCGATAGTGCCCGCGATGGTGAACAAAATGTCGTCGACCCTCAGGGCGGAACGTCTCAGGAGCTCATGAGTTTCCTCGTCAATAAATGCCGTCTTTCGCAGATCGACGGAGCCGTTCTCCTTGATGGACTCAACCTTGACGAAAGGAATTCCCGAGGCGGTGAAAGGGCGTCCCATGCTGGTGGGAGTGGTCCCCTTGGTCACCACGTGTGACACATCACCGATGGTTGCGGAGTCCCACGTGCTCATACGATGCTCCCCAATGCCTTCCGGACGGTCAACTCCAGTTCCGCCGACTCATTGAACAGCCCGTACAACTCCTCTGTCAGACCGCTGATCCGCTCGGCAATGACCTCGGCGTCCTCTTCCTCCGCCTCGAGAGCCGCCATATACCGGCCCGGCGTCAGCACATACCCCTGCTCCCGCACCTCCTCCAGATCGGCTGAGTGGCAGAATCCCTGCACGTCCTCGTAAATCATTTGGGCTTGGCGCGCCGATTCCGTACCGCGCCACGCGTGATAGGTTTCGGCGATCTTCTTCAGATCGACCTCCGAGAAAACGCGCTCCGCGCGGTCCACCATCTCGCCCATCTCACGAGCGTCGATGAACAGGATCTCACCCCGCCGGTCATCAAGCCGCCGGGCCCCCTGGGGGGATTTGTCCTTTGACAGGAACCACAAGCACGCCGGGATCTGGGTCGTGCGGAAGAGCTGCGAGGGCAGCGCGACCATGCACGCCACCAGGTCGGCCTCCACCAGTGCCTGCCTGATCTCGCCCTCCCCGCTGGCCTGGGAGCTCATGGAGCCGTTGGCCAGCACAATTCCGGCCGTTCCCTTTTCCCCCAGCTTGGAGATCATGTGCTGGAGCCAGGCGTAGTTGGCGTTGTTCTTCGGAGGGACCCCGTACTTCCAGCGCGGGTCGGTCTCGTCCCTCGCCCAGTCCTTGATGTTGAAGGGCGGATTGGCCATCACGAAGTCGGCCTTGAGGTCCGGGTGCTTGTCGTCGGCGAAGGTGTCGCCCCAGCGGGCAGCAAGGTTGCCGTCGATGCCGTGGATGGCGAGGTTCATCTTGGCCAAGCGCCAAGTGCGCTCGTTCAGCTCCTGGCCGTAGACCGCGATGTCGGCCTTGTGGCCCCGGCCCCGATGCGCCTGGATGAACTTGCTGGCCTGCACGAACATGCCGCCCGACCCGCACGCCGGGTCGTACACCCGCCCCTCATACGGCTCCAGGATCTCGACGATCAGCCGGACGACGGAGCTCGGCGTGTAGAACTCACCGCCCCGCTTGCCCTCCGCCCGCGCGAAGTTGCCCAGGAAGTACTCGTACACCTCGCCCAGCAGATCCTGCGCCGGCTTGTCCCCGCTGCCGCCGAAGCGGGCGTCGCTGATGAGGTCGACGAGTTCACCGAGGCGCTTCTGGTCGACGCGGTCCTGGTTGAAGATCTTGGGGAGGACACCGGTCAGGGAGGCGTTCTCCCGCATGATCGCGTCCATCGCCTCATCGAGGAGCTTGCCGACACCCTGGGCCTTGGCATGGGTGGCGATCCAGGACCAGCGGGCGGTCTCCGGGACCCAGAAGACGTGCGCGCCGGTGTACTCGTCGCGGTCCTCCAGGAAGTCGTCGAGGCGGTCCTCGGCGATGCCCTCCTCCATGAGTTCCTTGGCGAGCTCGGTGCGGCGCTCGTCGAAGGCGTCCGAGACGTACTTCAGGAAAATCAGGCCGAGGACGAACTCCTTGTACTGGGCGGCGTCGATGGAGCCGCGCAGCTTGTCGGCTGCCTTCCAGAGGATGTCCTGGATCTCCTTGGCGGTGGAGGCGCTGAACAGCTCCGCCTGATCAGCGGGCTTTCCTTTACTTGCAGGCATTTGATGGACCGTCTCCTTTAGTGGGCGTCGGTGTACGGAAGTGGCTGAATGGTGAGCGAGCCGTCGGTCATGCCGGCCGCCATCACACGGGTCAACTCGTCGAGCGCGGCGGTCTGCTCGCGCAGCAGTGCCGCCCGGTTCTCGATCTCGGTAAGGACGGCCTCGTAGAGATCAGCCTCGGCGCGGCTCAGGTCGGGGACGACCAAGTCCTCGATCCGACGGGACGCGCGCACGGCGCCGCTGGTGCGGGCGTGCTCGGCGGCAGCGGCACGCAACAGCGCGGCAAGCACCCGGGGTCGTACCGGCGGGTCCGCATCGGGATGCACGCGCAGAATGCGGGCCGGGGCCGCGACCAGCGAGACGCCCTCTGGGTCGACGTGAACGCCGAAGTTCGGATGGGCAGTAACGACAAGGTCCCCTGGTTCGGTGAACTGGGCGTGCTCGTAGGCCGTGAGGAGGATGCCCCGGTCGATGCGACGGCCACCGATGCGGGCGGTGCCGAGGATCTCCTCGGGGGTAAGGACCGTGTAGTGGCCCTCAGAGATGAGGTGTTCGGGGGCGAAGCGGTGGCCGGGGCGGCGGCGCAGGCGACGGGTGCGCAGGAGACGGCCGACGGACGTACGGCGTACCGGCTGGTTCTCGGGGCGCAGTTCCGCTTGGGCGTGTAGCCGAATTTCGCTGGTACGCGAACGCTCGTGGAGTTCACTCAGCCGCCCTTCCAGGTCCGCGATGACCGCCGGGCGTTCCGCCACCGTCCGCGTGTGGCGGGACGCCAACGTCCGGTGCTGCGGCGTGAACGCGGCACCGGGACGGCCGTCGAGGTCGGTGCCGTGGACGATCGCGGCGTGGCGCGGTTCGTGACGCCGGTCGGAGGTCCATCCCGAGGCACGCCAGATGGAGATGTCCTCGGCGAGCGTGTCCAGGACAGGCTCAGTCAGCGGCCGGGCGGAGTAGTCCGCAAGGAGAACGAGACCCGTGCGCTGGTCCTCGGGGACGCGGGCGAGGAGCCAGACCGCCGTACGGTAGCCGGGGCGGTAGGCGTAGGCGCCGTCGGGGAGGCTGATCGCCGCCTTGAGTAAACCGGGCTTCAGGAAGGAACGGCGCAGGCGGTCGGCGTCGCCGTGCCGGGAGAGCGGGCCGGTGAAGACGTCGGCGGGGCCGAGGACGACGGCGGTGGCTCCGGTGTCGAGGTAGTCGGTGAGGGCGGCGACCTGCTCCAGGACCGCCTTCGCGTCGCGGGTCTCGGCGGCCTCGTAGGGCAGGGCGCAGACGAGGAGGTTCGGGTAGCCCCACTCGTCGGCGGTCAGTTCCTCGCCCTCGACGACGTCGAGCCGGAACTCGTACACCCCGCGCACCAGCATCCGCCGGCGGACCAAGCGCACGCGGGCCGGGTCGGGGTCGGCGGCGAGGTAGACGTGGCCGGAGTCCTCGGCGGCACGGTCGTGGAGGGCGGCCGGGAGGTCGCCGGCGCGGGCGTGCGGGACGGCGACCACTGCTCCCTCGTCGAGGGTGTCGACGCCGGAAAGGGCAGCGAGGGCGCGGACCACGGTCGGGGTGGGTCCGTCGGCGGCCGGGTCGTGGGAGCCGAGGCGGTGGCGGGCCTGGAGGATCCAGTCGAAGGCCTCGGCGGGGTTGTAGGCGGCGTCGATCAGTTCGTCGGCGAGGTGGGCGAGAGCCGGGCCGGTGCGGTCCGGGTCGGGCAAGGCCCGCAGTTCGGAGAGGAGGAAGCGGTCGTCGGGGTCGAGGTCGGCGGCCCGTTCCAGGAGCGCGCTCCAGGGGTGGCCGTCCGCGACGCGGGCGTCAAGCTGCTGGTGCAGGCAGACCAAGGAGGTCAGCGCGCCGAGCAGGACGGACGCGGACAGGGACGGGGTGCGCCAGGCGGCCAGGGTGTGCAGAGCGAGCTCGGCGCGGAGCCGGCGGTGGTCGGTGTTGCCTCGGCCGGTGGAGACGAGCCAGTCGACAACCGCGCGGGCGTCGAACAGGGGACGTCCGTCCTCGTGCGCGACGGGCGCGGGAAAGTCGGGGTGGCGGCGGGCCCACGTGGTGGTGACCGGGCGCTTGACCTGGGCGAGGGCGGCGATCTCGGCGTATGTGATCCGCCAGTCCGGTGTTTCGGGCAGGATGGCGGAGGGCGTCCGCGCGGTCGTGTGCGTCGTCATCGGACGCGTCCCCCTCTCCCCTGGGTCACCGAGGCCGGCTTCCTCGCCTCGCGGGCCACCCCTCTTCAGTGGGGCAGGCGTCAGTAATCTACAGCGAGGTCGGTTCACGGAAGGAAACCCACCTGATAATACGGGTTATCAGTGATCTCCTCAGCGCATCACCGGAACGGCGGGCACCTTGTGACCACCAAGCGCCATGACGCCGAACCGGAGGATCACCGCGATGAGCCACCCGCCCTCGACACCGCCCAGCACCCCTCAGCCCTCCGGCTTCGGGAACGCGCCGAGCTGGAGCGCCGTACCGCCGATGCCGGTTCCGCCGGCCGGTGCCGGGCAGCCTCCGGCGGGCATGCCGACGGCGCCGAAGCCGTCGCGCCGCAAGACATGGCTCACCCACGGCGCGACCGCGCTCGTCGCCCTCGTGATCGGCGCCAGCATCGGCGGCGACGGGGAGTCCGGCGGCAAGAACGACTCCGCCGCCCCCGCCCCGGCCGCCACCGTCACCGAGACCGCGCCCGCCAAGGGCGGCAAGCCGGAGCCGGCCGCCACGGTCACCGAGAAGGTCACCGTCACGCCGAAGCCCGCCAAGAAGCCCGGACCGCCCACCACGGTCGAGGGCGACGGCCAGTACCTCGTCGGCGAGGACATGCAGGCCGGCACCTACAAGACCGCGGGGCCCGACAAGAGCAGCATCATCGAGAACTGCTACTGGGCGCGTACCAAGGATGCCTCCGGTGAGTTCGGCGCGATCATCGCCAACGACAACCTCCAGGGTCAGGGCCGGGTGACGGTCAACAAGGGCGAGTACTTCGAGTCCAACGGCTGCCAGGAGTGGACCAAGGTCGGCTGACCGGCCGCCGCACACGCCGCCGCGCTCGTGGGGGGACGCGGCGGACCCAGGGCGGGCGGTCCGCCGAGACCGGACCGCCCGCCCCTCGCTTGCCCTCCGCCACCCGCCCGAAAGGAAGTCCCGCGATGTCCGTCCCGGAGCAGCAGCCTCACCCCCCTCCCCCGAACACGGCTCCCGAGGCGCCCGGGGTGACGGCCGAGGAGCCGGGCCCCACTTCTGGCTCCGCCTCCCGCTGGTCGCGGCTGTCGCGCGGCACGGTCCTCGCGATCGGTGCCGGGCTCGGCGCCGCCGTGGTGGGAGCGAGCTGGGCAGGGATGTCCCTGGCCGGTGGCGGCGGGACCGACGCGCCCTCAGCCGGTGCGTCCGCTTCGCCCTCCGTGAGCGCCGAGCGGGCCGAGGAGGTGGAGGGGCCGTTCAGCACTGACGGGACCCTCACCGTCACCGGGATCGGCGCGGGTCTGGACCCCGAGGAACTGTGCTCCGGGACGGACGGCTACTCCGACATCGACTTCGGCACCCAGGTCAACGTCACCGACGCCGCCGGAACCCTCGTCGCCATGGGAAGCCTGGGCCTCGGCCAGAAGACGGAGCTGGGCTGCGAGTTCCCGTTCACGGTCGACGACATCGCGCCGGGCTCGAAGTTCTACACGGTCGAGGTCTCCCACCGCGGCGGACTCACCCAGACCGAGGACGAACTGCGCGCGGGAGGACTCGCGTTCACCCTCGGCGGCTGAAAGCCGACCGGCTCGGAATCAGCGCATTCCACTCCTTTCCCGGAACTCACCACTGGAAGATGTACTTCACCCACGTATCGGCTGGGAAGGCACCGTGAACCCAGCGATGACAGTCGAAACGGAGAACCCCAATGAGCAGTTACGCCGCCCCGCTCGCCGACGGTGCATCCCCGATGGACGATGCGCCCCCGATCGACGGTGCACCTCCGACCGACGGTGCACCTCCGATGAGCGTGTACGAGCGGGAGGTATGGGACACGCTCAATGAACACTGGCAGCGTCGCGACAACCGTCGCGGTCTGCCGAACTGGGCGAGCGCCGCGCTCGGACGCACCGGCGAGGCCGCAGGAAACGCCGCGAGACGGGTCAAGGACGCTGTGCCGGAGGCGGTCGCGGAACCTGTCCGTCGCGCGGGCGACGCGGTCGCCGACAAGGCCATGCGACCGGCACTCGCAGGCGCGGCAGCGTTGCTCGAGCTGGTCAACGACTCGGTCCTGGAGCTCAACGACCCGAAGAACGTCGAGAAGCTCGCCCGCAAGCGAGGCATCGAACTCGACAGTTTCACCGAACTACGGCAGCAGGACCTCAAGGTCTGCGACCGGCTACTGACCCGTAACACCCTCAAGTGGCGGGCCACCGGCGCGGTCGAAGGAGGCGCCATGGGCATGCTGGCCATGGTCCCCGTCGCCGGTATCCCCGTCGCGATGACAGCGGACATCCTCGTCATCCAGGTTCTGAGCACGTCGATCGCAGCGCGCATCGCGTACTCCTACGGCTACGACGCCAAAGACCCCAATGAGCAGATGTTCATCCAACGCCTGGTACAGCAGTCCTTCATGGCACAGGCGGCCAAAGCCAAGCCGTTGCGTGACACCGCACGGGCGGCGAACGCGGTCAAGGACCGCGTGAGGTGGTCGAACAAGCTCCGCCAGGACCACCGTCTCCTCGCCGCCCTCGAGAAGTTGATGAAGCAGCTCGGTCCGGCCGGCGCCAGGGTGCCGGTCAAGAACGTCGCCAAGGTCGTGCCGTTCGTGGGTGTCCTCATCGGTGCCGGAATGAATTCCGCGGTCCTCGGGAGGGTGGCCGCCGATACCCAGCGGTACTGCCAGACCCGCTTCCTGTGCGAGAAGTACGGGCTGCCGCTGCCTGCCGCACTGGCGGCCGGCTGGGACGACGACCCCCAGACCGACGCCACGTAAGTGACGGCCGCCGGGTCCACGACGCAGACTCCATGGGTCCCCACTTGCGGGCAGGCACCCTCGCCCCGTCAGGTCGTGCTTCGCCGTCCCGGTGGGACGTGCCGGTAGAGGATCTGCCGGGAGATTCCGAGCCGAGGCTGAGCGAGAAGCAGTTCGCACGGCTGGAGACGGAGCGAGCTTCCCTCCCGGCAGCGGCGTCAGCCGGAAGCACTGCGGGCGGTGGCAGAGGCGGCCCGGGGGTGTCACGGTGAAGAGGCACGCGAGCGGCGTGAACCGCGCACGGTCCTCCCCGGGCCACCCGACAACGTACGGAGCAACGCATGATCGTCACCATCGCCGGTGCCGGGAACATGGCCCGGGGCATCGGTACCCGGACGCTGGCCGGCGGACACTCCCTCCGGCTGTACGACCGTACCCGGGCCAAGGCGGACGACCTGGCCACGACGCTGAGCCAGGAGGCCTCCGGGGCGGATGTCGCGTCGGCGGACGAAGGCGCGGTGGCCGATTCCGACATCGTGGTGCTCGCTCTGCCCTACCCGGCCGGACGCGACGTGGCCACCGCGTGGGCCGGCGCTCTGGCGGGAAAGGTCGTCGTCGACATCTCCAACCCGGTGGACTTCTCCACCTTCGACTCACTCGTCGTGGAACCCGGCACCTCGGCCGCCGAGCAGATCGCCGCCGCCGCGCCGGAGGCCCGGGTGGTCAAGGCCTTCAACACCACCTTCGCCGGGCCGCTCGTCACCGGTGAGGTGGCCGGCCGGCCGCTGGACGTGTTCGTCGCGGGGGACGACGACGCCGCGAAGCAGGCCGTCTCGGAGCTCGTCTCCTCGGCGGGGATGCGTCCCCTGGACGTGGGGCCGTTGCGCCGGGCACGCGAGCTGGAGGGCTTCCAGTTCCTGCACATGGCGTCACAGGAGCGGCTCGGCCTGAACTGGTCGAGCAGCATCGCGATCCTGCCGTGACGAACTGAACGGGCCGGGCTTGGAGTGCCCGGCCCGTCCGCGGAACGGCTGTCCGCCCGGCCTGCGCGTCGAAGCGGTGGCAGAACCGCACTGCGAGGGCGCAGGCCCTCGCGGACGCCGGTCTCGGACCCCTCCTCACCGGCCGATGGCGCACCGGTGTCCCCGGCCGGGGGCCCGGCCCGCCGCGAAGGTGCGCGGAACCGGACCCCGGCGTGGGGCTCACTTGTTCAGGTGTGCCCAGAACTCGTCGAAGGACAGGAGCTTGTCGCCGTCCAGGTCGCGGGACTTGATGAGGGCCTCCGCCACCGAATCGGTGACGTTCCAGTCGCCGCCCTGGGCCAGGGCGCTCTTGAACTCGGCAGCGGTGATGAACCCGTCCCCGTCCGCGTCGATCCGCTCGAACTGCTTGCGTGCTTCCTCGATCTCCGCCACCGGTGCGTCCCTTTGGTCTCGTACTCCGCAGGACTCCCCGGGAGTCCTGATGACGCAGGTCAGACTATCCGCCCGTGCGAGCCCTCGGTACGGCGATCCCTCACCCGGACTCCGCCCCACAGGAGGGCAGGAGGCTCCCTTCCGTTCACGATCGCGGACAGTCCCCGGCAGCGGGCCGCACACACCTCCGTCGCCGCGAGGCGCTCCCGCAGCCTGTCGTTCCGGTCCGCCGGCCCACATCACCGAGCACGGCCTGCTCCCCACCCCCTCGACCGCTTTCTCGCCGCCCACCGTGCGGGCGCCGCCCGTGACGCGGGGCATCGCCCGTGACGCGGGGCATCGCCCGTGACGCGGGGCATCGCCCGTGACGCGGGGCATCGCCCGTGACGCGGGGCATCGCCCGTGACGCGGGGCATCGCCCGTGACGCGGGGCATCGCCCGTGACGCGGGGCATCGCCCGTGACGCGGGGCGTCGCCCGACCGGGTCACCGGACGGGCGCCCGCGCAGCTGAAGCGGCACTGTGGGGGCGCAGTCGTCGACGAACGCGTGGGACGGGGCCGCCCGCCGGCGTCTGCCCGGCAGGGGGTCCGACGGCCGGGAAGACGTCACCACAGCGGTCCGCCGGGAGGGTCCGTGCACGACAAGCCGCTCAGCAAGCCCGCCGGTCACCTGTCGCGTCGGCTGCCGGACGCCTCTCACCCCACACGGCACCGTGTGGGACCGGACACGTTCGGCCTGGACGAGGAAAAGGTCCTCCGTCTCGCCGAGGGCAGGCTGGACCCCGCGGAGGAGCCACGGCTCGCGGAGGCGGTCACCGACGGGGCCGGCCGGTGACCGGCCTTCACCCGTATGCCTCCGATGCGCTGGTGGCGCGAGCGAACCGGTGGTGCGGTGAGGAGCGGGGGAAGCCGTCCGGAGCACACACGCGCCGAGCGACCGTCCCGTCCTCAGGAGGCACTCGTGACCACCCCTCGCCCTGCCGTCCACTCGTCCCGCGCGACCGTGGCGCGTGCGCGTGCGCCGCACCCGGTCACCCGGCCGTCTGTCGCACCGCGCGCGGCAACCCTTCCGGCCCGTTTCCTGGTCACCGCTCTGACCACCGGGACGCTGCTCCTCACAGCGGCCTGCTCCGACGGGGACGGCGGCTCGGCGGCCGAGTCGGAGACCGCTTCCACCCCCGCCACGCAGACCACTACCACGTCGCCGACCACCACACCCCCGGCCTCCCCCACCCCTGACCTCACCGAGACCGGCGCGCGCAACGCGCTGATCACCGAGGCGGACATCGAGGACTCCTGGGACCAGGTCGACAACCCGCAGGACTGGCGGGACTCCCTGCTGATCGGAGACGTCGACGCGGCCGCGTTCCTCAACGGGAAGAGCGAAGCCGCCGACTGCCAACGGCTGATCGACTCGCTCTACGACGAGACCCTGCTGGGCCGCCCGTCCGGGGCGTCGGCGCTCACCGGTTTCGAGGAGGGCGACTCCCGACTGCTCTACCAGGTCGCCGCCTACCAGAAGGACGATCTCGACGATGCGATGAAGTGGCTGAAGTCGCTGCCCGAGACCTGCGACCAGTTCACCCTCACCGGCGGTGACGGCGGCAAGCGCACCGTCCAGGTCGTCGAGACGTCACTGCCCGAGGAGGGCGACGCCCGGCAGGGATTGACCGTGACGGTGAAGGGCACCAGCAGCGGGGATCCCGTGACCCTCACCCTGGACGTCGCCGCCGTCCGGATCGGCACGGACGCGATCACAGTCACCAACGGCGGACTCGACGGCGCCGACCACGACACGACCGAGGCCGCCGTGGGGCAGGGCACGCCCCGGCTCGAAGAGGTCCTGGCCGGGCGTACGCCGCAGTCCACCCCCACCGGCGTCGAGTGAACCGTGGAGCCCCCGGCGTCCCTCCTCTTCTTCGCGGTCCGGCAGGAGGGGCGCCGGCCATGGGGGACATGCCCGGGACAGCCCGCCCGGGGCCGGTGGGCTCGGGGAGCACCGAGGCCGTGTGGCACCCGGGCTGTGGAGCGCTTGTGCCGGTGTGGGCGTCGACGCGATCGCCGTCGTCGGCCGGCTGTTCGTCGCTCCGTCGGCCCGGGGCCACGGGATCGGTGCGTCGCTGATGGTGCGGGCCGTCGCGGAAGCACGGGGCCGCGGCCCGCGTCCGGTACCCGACGTGGCGGCTTCCGGCACCGCGGCGGCGGCTCCGGACGAGCGGCTCGGCCGGCGGTCGCCGGTCACGGTCGAACGGCGGTGGAGCCGGAGCATCGGGATGCCCGGGTGCTCGACCGCCGGGCAGCGTACGGGGGCCGGCTGCCTCATCTCTGCTCCACCGGTCAGGGCCGCTCCACCGGTCAGGCGGACGACACCGGGAGCACGTCCGGCGACAGAGCGGCCGCACGGGCGGTCGAGGCTGTCATACGGCGGCGGTGATGGCGTCGGCACAGGACCTCGTAGCCGACCTCGTCCGCGGAGTCGGTGACGTCGCCGACGACCACCTGGGCGCCCTCGACGACCATGACCCCGCCGACCGTGCGCGCGTTGTGGGTGGCTCGGGCGCCGCACCAGCACAGGGCCTCGACCTGGAGCACCTCCACCCGGTCGGCGAGCTCCACCAGCCGCTGGGAACCGGGGAACAGCTTGGAACGGAAGTCGGTGGTGATGCCGAAGGCGTAGACGTCGAGGTCCAGGTCGTCCACCACGCGGGCGAGCTGGTCGATCTGCTCCGGCCCCAGGAACTGCGCCTCGTCCGCGATCACGTAGTCCGCGCGCCGGCCCCGCGAGAGATGGTCGACGAGGTGGGCGTACAGGTCCGCGCGCTCCCCCACCTCCACCGCGTCCGTGACCAGGCCGAGGCGGGAGGACAGCTTGCCCTCGCCCGCCCGGTCGTTGCGGGTGAAGATCATGCCCACCAGGCCGCGCGCCGAACGGTTGTGCTCGATCTGGAGGGCCAGCGTCGACTTCCCGCAGTCCATCGTTCCGGAGAAGAACACCAGTTCGGGCATGGGGGGTTGGGCACCTTTCGGCGGGGACGGACTGGCACGGGGTCGGCGGCCGGGAGCTCACGGCGCGGGGCGAACCTCAGGAGCGTACTTCGAGCAGGGGGACCAGTTGTTCGGCAGGGGTCAGCGAGCCGTGGTTGCCGACCATCGCCGATTCCTTGGGCTCCCGCTCGGAGGCGATGACCAGCACGTCGTCGCGGGCGGCGGCGACCACGTCGCCGATCCGGTGGTACACGCGGTCCTCGATCCGGGGGCCGAACCAGCCCGCGTCGATCGCCTCGTCCCGCGAGGCCACCCAGAACTGCTCGCCGAGCACCTCGCGCCAGCAGGTCAGGACGTCCGCCGCGGCGCCCGGGACCGCGTAGACGTGGCGGGCGCGGCCCTCGCCGCCGAGCAGGGCGACTCCGGCGCTCAGCTCCCAGTCGTGGTCGAAGTCGATGCGGTGCTCGTCGTCGAAGGGCACGTCGATCATCCCGTGGTCGGCGGTGACGTAGAGCGCGCTGCGCGGCGGGAGCTGTTCGGCCAGCCGCTGGACCAGGCGGTCGACGTACATGAGTTGGCCGCGCCAGGTGTCGGAGTCGACGCCGAAGCGGTGGCCCGCGCCGTCGACCTCGGCGTAGTACGTGTAGACCAGGGAGCGGTCGGCGGCGGCCAGTTGGGCGGCCGCGAGGTCCATGCGCTCCTCGCCGGACAGCCGCCCGTGGAAGGTGCCGCCGCTGAGCGCGACCTTGGTCAGGGGGGTGTTCGCGAAGGCGGGTGAGGACACCTGGGCGGTGTGCACCCCCGCCCGGTGGGCCAGTTGGAAGACGGTGGGGTGGGGCTGCCAGGTGTCGGGCCGGGTCCAGGGCTGCCAGCGCAGCTGGTTCATCAGTTCGCCGGTGTCCGGGTTGCGCACGGTGTAGCCGGGCAGGCCGTGCGCGCCGGGCGGCAAGCCGGTGCCGACGGAGGCCAGGGAGGTGGCGGTGGTGGCCGGGTAGCCCGTGGTGATCGGCCGTCCGGTGCCGCCGCGCGAGGCGGCCGTCAGGGACGCCATGAACGGGGCTTCCTCCGGGTGCGCCTTCAGCTGCTCCCAGCCGAGGCCGTCGATCAGGAAAACGCAGTTGCGGTCGGCGGGGGTGAGCTCCGGAATCGTGCCGGTGGTGCCGGGGACGCCCATGCCGGCGGCGAGGGTGGGCAGCAGGTCGGCCAGCGAGCCGGTGCCGTACTCGGGCAGGGGGGCGGAGTCCGGGGCGAGGTGCTCCGGGTGGACGTCCCCCCAACCGAGGGTGTGCGGGGACGGCGGGGTGTGCGGGGACGGCGGGGTGTGCGGGGACGGCACGGGGGGCGGGGTGTGCGGGATCGGGGAGGTGTGCGGCATCAGCGTGCGGAGTCCGCGGTCGCCTCGGAGAGGGCCTGCGCGAAGGCGAGCGCCTGACGCACCGTCTCCGGGCCGTCCCCGGCCTCGCTGACCCGCAGACTGAGGTCGTCGGCCGTCGAACTGCCCGTGTAGCCGTGGTCGGCCTCGCAGTTGGGGTCGCCGCAGGCGGCGGGCTCCAGGTCGAGGCGGGCGACCGCGCCCCAGCCGATGGTGAGCACGATCTCGCGGGGCAGTGTGCCCGGCTTGTACGACTCCGGGTTGGCGACGACGCGGCTGACCACGATCGACGAGATCCGGCCGAGCTTGACCGACTCCGTGGACGTGGTGGCGTACGGGGTCGGGGACGTGGTGTCGGCGGCCTGCTCGTCGGTGTGGCTGACGATGAAGCGGTTGCCGGTGAGGACGAGCACGGTCACATGGCGCCGTACCTCGTTCTGGTCGAATGTCGTCTCCTGGTGGACCAGGTACGACCGGACGGGCTCGCCGCCCACGGCGGCCTCCACCGCCTCGGCCACGAGGGCCGGGTAGTAGCCGCTGCGCTCGATCGCCGCCCGCAGCCCCTGGGTCGTCGTACTGGTCTTGGCCATGACGCCCATCCTACGGTGGCCCACTGACTGCGAGGCACCGGTCACCGCACTCCCCGCGCGCCCGGGCCGGTCCGGGCCGGTAACGGCCCGGACCGTTCGGTCGGGGAGGCTTCACTGGTCCGCGTCCTCGTACGGCGGCTGCTCGTCCACCGGAGTGCCGTCCCGCGCGAGGCGGTCGGCGAGTTCGTCCCGGAACAGCGCGCCGCGGTCGAGGGCCTGGACGCGGTAGGCGGTGCGGCCGACGATCTGGCTGGTGATCGGCGCGGTGAGCAGCTGGAACAGAACGACGAGCAACAGCACCGGCGCGTAGCGCAGGGGCAGCTGCACGGCGGTTCCCACCAGGATGAGCATCAGGCCGAGGGTCTGGGCCTTGGCGGCCGCGTGCAGGCGGCTGATGATGTCCGGGAAGCGGAGCAGACCCAGGGCGCCGAGCAGGCAGAAGACCGCGCCGGTCGGGAGCAGGACGGCGGTGATCACGTCGGACACCACGGTCACCGCAGGCCTTCCCGCTTCTCGATCAGGTGGGCGGCCGTCACCGATCCGGTGAAGGCCAGCAGCGCGAGGACGACGAGCACGGGCAGGGGCGTGGTGTCCTCGCGCAGGACCATGCCCACGGCGGTCCCGGCGATGATCATCGTCAGGAGGACGTCCAGCGCCACGATGCGGTTGAGCGCGTCCGGACCGCGCAAGAGGCGCAGCAGGGTGAGCAGGCCGGCCGCCGACAGCACGGCCAGGGTGGCGGTGTACAGGGCTGTCATGGGGTTCTGTTCCCTTCATCCGGGTGATCCGGGCGGTCCGGGTGATCCGGGCGGTCCGGGCGGTCCGGGTGATCCGGGCGGTCCGGACGGTCCGGGCGGTCCGGACGGTCCCGAGGGTCCGGGTCATCGGAAGACCCGGGGCCGGTGGAGTACCCGGGATCGGCGGAATACCCGAGATCGCCGACGGACCCGGAGGTGTCGTCTCCGCTCGCTCCGGTGCGCCGTCCGCGGCCCACCGCCCGCGCCACTCTGCGCTCCACGGTCTGCACCGCCTTTCTGCGGCGGGTGATGTCGGTTTCGGCGCGGACCGGGAGCGTGTGGACGTACAGCCGCTGCCGGCGCCGGTCGATCTCCACCACCAGCGTGCCGGGGGCGATCGTCGTGAGTTCGGCCACGGCTGTGATCAGGAGGTCGCTGTCGACGTACAGCGGGACCTCGACGATCGCCGCGGACGTCTTGCCTCCGTACCTCAGGGCCTGCCAGGCGACGGTGACCCCGGACCCCACGAGATCCGTCAGCAGGTCGATCAGCAGGCGTCCGATCGCCAGTGGCCGGGGCACGGCCCCGGGAAGGATCGGCGGCAGGGAGAAGGACCTGACGACGGCCACGGCGACGAGCAGGCCTCCGACGAGGACCACCGGGCCGACGGACCCCCACAGCAGGATCCACAGCAGCCACAGCCATCCGACCATGGGCCAGTGGTGCCGGACTCGGCGGGCGTTCTCCCGGCGGGTCAACGGTCCTCCTCGGTCAGGACGGCGGAACGGTACTCCCACGGATCGAGCAGTTCGTGTGCGGCCCGTTCGCCGACGCGGGCGAGCGGACCCGCGCAGACGGCGACCGCGACGCTGGTCATCACCATGACGACGGTGGCGGCGTTCATCAGCCCGGCTCCGTACCGGTCGGCGCGGCGCTCCGGGCGGCGGGCGGTGTCGGGGGCCGGCTTCCCCGGCGGTGGCGCGTCACGGTGGTCCGGGTGCGGCTCCTGCCTCATGAAGGCCCTGGTCCACACCCGGGTCATGGCGTAGAGCGTCAGCAGGCTGGTGAGCAGGGCGGCCGCGGCGAGGGCGTACGCGGCGGCGCCGCCCTGCCACGCGCCGGCCCGCAGCAGGGTCAGCTTGGCCACGAACCCGGAGAACGGCGGGATCCCGGCCAGGCTCAGAGCGGGGACCGCGAACAGCACGGCCACCAGCGGCCGTGGGGGCGGAAGCTGCGCCATGCTGTCCAGGCCCGTTGTTCCCGTGTGGCGCACGGCGAGGGCGGCGGCCAGGAAGAGCGCCGCCTGGACGACGATGTGGTGGACGATGTACAGGACCGTGCCGGTGAGACCGATCGTGTCGAACAGCGCGAGCCCGAACAGCATGAAGCCGATGTGACTGACGAGGGTGAAGGACAGCAGCCGGTTGATGTCGTCCTGGGCGAGGGCGCCGAGAATGCCCACGATCATGGTGGCGATCGCCACGCAGGCCAGCAGGGTCCACACGCTGGAGCGCGGAAAGAGCAGGGTCTGGGTGCGCAGCAGGGCGTAGACGGCGACCTTGGTCAGCAGGGCGGCGAACACGGCGGTGATCGGCGCCGGAGCTGTGGGGTAGCTGTCGGGCAGCCAGAAGTGCAGGGGGACGATCGCCGCCTTGATGCCCAGGACGGCCAGGAGCAGCAGGGCGAGCGCGCCGCGCAGGCCGTCGGGGAGTTCGGCGAGCCGCGGCCCGAGCTGGGCCAGGGTGACCGTGCCGGTGGACGCGTACACCAGGCCGACGAGTGTGAGGAACAGCAGGGAGGACGTCAGGCTGATGATCGTGTACGTCATGCCGGCCCGGGTGCGGTTCCCGTCGGCGTCCAGGGTGATCAGGACGTAGGAGGCGGCGAGCAGGATCTCGAAGGCGACGAAGAGGTTGAACAGGTCCCCGGTGAGGAAGGCCAGGCTGACCCCGGTGACGAGCAGCAGGTAGGCGGGGTGGAAGACCTCCGCCGAGCTCCGGCGCTTCTCCGCGGTGCCCTGGCCGATGGCGAAGAGCAGCACGGCCAGGGTCACCAGGACGGACACGGTGAGCAGGAGTGCCGACAGCCGGTCGGCGACGAGCGTGATGCCCAGCGGCGCCGGCCAGCCTCCGATGTGCACGGACTGCGGGCCGCGGGTGTCGGTGAGGACGAACAGGGCCGCCGCGTCCGCCAGCACGCCCGCCAGCGCGAGGGCGCTCAGCACGCGGATCGCCCGGCCGGGCAGTCCGAGCAGGGTCACCCCGGCGCACAGGACCGGCAGGACCACGGGCAGGGCGAGCAGCAGTGCGGTCATCGGTGTCCCCCCGGAGCGGTGCCGTCGTCGTCCCGGTGGTCCGGTTCACTGCCGTCGCTCCCACCCCCGAGTGCGCCCTCGCCACCGGGTGCGCCCTCGCCACCGGGTGCGCCCTCGCCGCCGGGTGCGCCCTCGCCACCGGGTGCGCCCTCGCCACCGGGTGCGCCCTCGCCGCCGGGTGCGCCGCCGCCACCAGGTGCGCTCCCACCCCCGGGTGCGCCCTCGCCACCGGGTGCGCCGCCGCCACCAGGGTCGCTCCCACCCCCGAGTGCGCTGCCGCCACCAGGTGCGCTCCCACCCCCGGGTGCGCCCTCGCCACCGGGTGCGCCGCCGCCACCAGGGTCGCCCTCACCCCCAGTGACGCTGCCACCACCGGGATCGCCCTCACCACTGGGGCCGCCCTCGCCACCGGGGTCACTGCCGCCGCCTGGGTCGGCAGCGGCCCCGAGGGCGTCGCCGTCGGTTTTTTCGGGCGGGCCGATCGCCTCGTCGGTCCCGGCACGCTGGAGGGCGAAGTCGATGCGCCGGTCCTCCACGTCGTCGCGTACCTCGTCGCTGCCGGACAGCCGCCAGGAACGGTAGGCGAGGGCCATCAGGAACGCCGTGAGACCGAATGTGATGACGATCGACGTCAGCGCCATGGCCTGGGGCAGCGGATCGGCGGGCTCCGCCGGGTCCACCGGCCGCCCCTCCAGTACCGGGGGCCGGCCGGGGGTGCCTCCGGCGACCAGGAGCAGCATGTTGGTGCCGTGGCCCAGGAGGATGAAGCCGAGGACGATCCGCATCAGGGACCGTTGCAGCATGAGGTGGAAGCCGATCGTGAACAGGCCGCCGACCACGACGGCCATCGTCACGTCGAGGGTGTTCACCGTGTTGTCCACCGCGCCGGTCATCAAGCGGATCCCTCCCCCTTCCGGACCGCCGCCGCGTCGTCCCGGCCCAGCGAGACGCCCACCGCCGACAGGAGCTTGAGGACGACACCGGCCACGAGCAGATAGACGCCGACATCGAGGAACAGACTGGTCGCCCACTTCACCTCGCCCACCAGCGGCAGGTGCCACGTCACCAGGTCGCTGTCCAGCGGCGTACCGCCGACGGCGAGCGGTACGAGGGCCACGACCGCCGCGACCACCAGGCCCGTGCCCGCGATCGCGACCGGGCGCAGGCGTACAGCGGCGCCGAGGTCGGCCTGTCCTCCGACGAGGTAGCGCAGGACGAACGCCAGCCCCGCCACCAGGCCGCCGGAGAATCCTCCGCCCGGGCGGTAGTGGCCGGAGAACAGCAGGAACAGCGAGAGCACCAGGATCGAGGGGAAGAGCAGCCGGATGGCCACTTCCATCAGCACCGAGCGCTCGCCGCCGGGGCGTTGGCCGGCTCCCGGCAGCCAGGTCTGCCGGGGCTCGTCCCAGTGCGTCGTGGGGAACGGGGCGGGCGGCTCCTCGTCGGCGACCGGTACCGCGTCGCGGTCGCGGAACCGGACCAGGCTGCCCACTCCGACCGCCGCCACGAGCACGACCGAGATCTCGCCCAGCGTGTCCAGGGCCCGGAAGTCGACGATGATCGCGTCGACGACGTTGAGGGCCCCGGTCTCCGCCGCTCGGCGCAGGTACCCGGTCGAGATCACCGGAGCCGTACGCGCGGAGGCCGCCGCCAGCGCGAAGCAGGTGACGACGGCGCCGACCCCGACGGCCAGCGCGCCCCGCAGCACACGCCCCGGCACCGACCCCCGGCCGGGATCGAACCGGGCCGGCATCCGGCGCAGCACCAGCACCACGACGACCAGTGTCATCGTCTCGACCAGGAACTGGGTGAGCGCCAGGTCCGGGGCTCCCCGCACCAGGAACAAGCCTGCCGCCGCGTAGCCGACGGCCCCGGCCAGCAGGATGGCGGTGAGCCGGTGCCGGGCGGCCGCCACCGTCGCGGCGGCGGCCAGCATCACCACGGCCAGGACCGGTTCGAGCGAGTACCGCCACAGGGGCGGTGACCCCAGGGACGGGGCCGCCGCCACGAGTGCCGTGCCGGGCACGGCGACGACCGTCATGAGCAGCACGGTCAGATAGACGGGCAGCGAGCCGACCTGGGTGTTGCGGGTCAGCGTCACGGCCAGCCGGTCCACGCCCTCGACCACACGGTCGTACGCGTGCTGCACGTCGGGCAGGCGCGGCAGACGGGCGGGCCCGGTACCGCGGCGCAGGAGCGCGTGGATCAGCACACCGACGACGAGCGACAGCGCCGACAGGCCGAGCACCGGCGTGAACCCGTGCCACAGGGACAGTTCGTACGGTCCGCCGGCCCCGGGCGGGTAGGCGTCGGCGTAGGCCGTGGTGAGGGCCGCCGTGCCGGGGTACGCCACGCCCAGCACCAGGCCCGCCGCGGACAGCACGGCCACCGGTGCGACGAATCCCGGTGCCGGGCTCCGCACGGTCCGCGCCTCCGTCCCCGATGGCCGCCCGCCGAAGCCGCCGTGCAGGAACCGTGCCGCGAACGCCACGGTCAGCGCGGAGCCGCACACGAGCACCACCGTCAGCTGGTAGTGGCCGGCGAGTTCGGTGCCGTGCAGGAACGCGTCCAGGGCCGCTTCCTTGCCCAGGAAGCCGACGAGGGGCGGCAGACCGGCCATCGACGCGGCGGCGAGTGCCGTGACGCCGAACAGCACGGGCAGCCGGCGTCCCAGTCCCGACAGCTCCCGGATGTCGCGCGTGCCCGTCTGCTGGTCCACGATCCCGACGGACAGGAACAGCGCCGACTTGAACGCCGCGTGCGCCAGCAGCAGCACCACTCCGGCCAGCGCCGCCGTCCGTGTCCCCGCGCCCAGCAGGGCGGTCAGCAGACCGAGTTCGCTGACGGTTCCGTAGGCGAGGAGCAGCTTCAGGTCGGTCTCGCGCAGGGCCCGCCACGCGGCCACCACCATGGTGGCGAGTCCCACACCGAGCACCATCGGCCGCCACGGCGTCACGTCGGCCAGGGCGGGCGCCAGCCGGGCCACCAGGTAGACCCCGGCCTTGACCATCGCCGCCGCGTGCAGGAAGGCGCTGACCGGTGTGGGGGCGACCATCGCCGCGGGCAGCCAGCCGTGCACCGGCATCTGCGCGGACTTGGTGAACGCGCCGACCAGGACGAGTACCACGGCGGCGGGGACCGCGCCGCCCCGCGGGGGGTCGGCGAGGATCTCCGAGACGCGGTACGTGCCGGCCTCCTGGCCCAGCACGATGAAACCGAGCAGCATCGCCAGGCCGCCGGCCGCGGTCACCAGCAGGGCCTGACGGGCGGCCCGCCGCTGCTCCACCCGCGCCCCGCGGCCCGCGATCAGCAGGAAGGAGGCGACCGTGGTCAGCTCCCAGAAGACGTACAGCACGAAGAGGTTGTCCGCCAGCACCAGTCCGGTCATCGCCCCGGCGAAGGCCAGCAGCAGGGCGGCCAGCCGGCCGGCGTCGCGCTCGACGGAGTACCGGCAGTACAGGAGCACCAGGGCTCCGACGCCGGCCACCACCCACAGCATCAGCAGCGACAGGGCGTCCAGGCGCAGGTCGACCGTCAGGCCGAGCGACGGGGCCCAGTACAGGGACTCCTCGTAGGCGCCGCCGTCCAGGACGCGCGCCGCCCGGGTGCCCGCCCAGGCCACGGTCGCCAACGGCACCAGGGCCGCCACGGCCCACATCGCACGACCGAGCCTCTTCTCCCACCAGGGCATCGACACTGCGGCCACCGCGTAGGCGGCCAGCAGGACCAGCACGTCAGCACCAACTCCTTCGCGCCGGCCGACCGCTGACGCGCGGTCGGGCCCTGCCACTCGACCCTGGAGGATATATCCCGTTTATCAGCATTTTGATATGCAGTGCTCTGTGTAGCAGGGGAAGCCGTCCGGCGGGGCGCCGCCGCGCCGGAAGCGGGGCCCGGCGTGCGACTGCGGCCCGTGGCGCGGCGAGCCGCGGCCGGCAGGCGGTTCAGCGTCGGCGCCCGGTGCGTGTACGGGGCCAGGAATCCGCACCGGCCGACAGCCGCCACGCCCCCGCGTGGCCGGCGGTGTGCCGGGCGAGGGGGGAGTCGACCCCGCCGATGCCGAGGACCCCGAATCGCATGCCGCTCTCTCCGCTCATCGAACGTGCCGGTCCAGGCACACCCGTACAGCGGCCCGGAAGCCGTCTCGGACGGGAAGCCGTCGCGGCCGGCAGGCCCGGGAGCCGACTCCCGGGCCTGCGGCAACTGCCGCTGCCGCTGCCGGCCGGGGGCACGAGTAGCCCGCTCGACGCACCGTCAAACACACGACCGTCCGCCGGGGCGGAACCCTCAGGAGCTCACACCGCTCTCAGTACGCCGGGAGGGTCCGGGGACCGAGATCGTCACGGACGGGGGGCGGGGCCAGGCGTACGGAGGCGCTGAGGACGCTCACCCCGTGAGTGGCGACGACGACCGGCTCCAGACTCACCGCGACGACCTCGGGATGGTCGTCGACCAGTCGCGACACCCGCAGCAGCAGTTCCTCCAGAGCAGGGGTGTCGACGGGGGTCGAGCCGCGCCAGCCGAACAGCAGGGGCGCGGTCCGGATCGACCTCACCAGAGAGGCCGCCTCCCGGTCGGTGACCGGGATCAGCCGGTGCGCCATGTCCCCGAGCAGCTGCGACGGGGCACCCGCGAGCCCGAAGGAGAGCGCGGCCCCGGCGGCGGGATCGATCACCGCGCGGACGATGGTGTCGACACCGCGCGGCGCCATCCGCTGCACGACGGGGCGCAACTCCTCGGGCGTGCCGAGCTGGTCCGTCAGCTCGGCGTAGGCCCGGCGCAGTTGTTCCTCGTCCGCCAGGTCCAGCCGTACCCCGCCCAGGTCGGCCCGGTGCCTGAGGTGCGGGGCGGTCACCTTGAGGGCCACGGGCCGGCCGAGGGTGCGGGCGGCCTCGACGGCGGCGTCGGCGGTGGGAGCGGGGAGGGCGCGGTGGACGTGGATACCGTAGGCGCCGAGCAGCGCGCGGGTCTCCTCGGCGCCGAGGGTGAGGCTCTCCCCGCGCGTGAGCCGCGCGTCGATGAGGGCGGCGGCGCTCCGCTCGTCGATGTCCTCGTACGCGGGCACCTTGCCGGGGTCGGCGGCGTCCCGTCGCCACTGGGCATAGGTGACGGAGTGGGCGAGGGCCCGGACCGCGCGTTCGGCGGCGGGGTAGGCGGGGATGAGGTGGGCGTCCGCGGGGAGGCTCTCGGGGGCGGGCGGGGTGACCGGGCCCTGCGGAGTGACCCGCGTCGATGCGGTGACCGGCGTCGTGGTGACGGCCGGGCGCTCGTCGTCGGGCGGGACGGGGTGCGCGGCCTGTCCTTCCGGGCGGGCCAGGGATTCCCGGAGGGCCTGCACTTCCGGCTGGGCCTGTCCTTCCGGCTGGGTTTGCGCTTCCGGGCGGGCCGGGGCTTCCGGGGCCGGCCGCGGGGCCGTGCCGGCCGCCGCCGACAAAGCCTCGGCCAGGCCGCCGAGTTCCACGTGGACGACCAGGACCGGCTTGGAGGGGGTCGCGGCGGCGGCCGAGCGCAGCGCCCCGGCGAGCGCCGCGTCGTCGGTGGGCGGCTCCCCCAGTGCCGGAATCGCGGTCACCACCACGGCGTCGCAGGTGTCGTCGGCCAGGGCCCGGGACAGCGCCGCGTGGAAGTCCGCCGCCGACGCCCCGGTGGTGAGGTCCAGCGGGCGGTGCGGGCGCAGCCCCTCGGCGAGGCAGGCGTCGTAGGTGAGCAGCCCCAGGGACTCGGAGTTGCCCAGGATCGCCACCCGGGGCCCGGACGGCAGCGGCTGGCGGGCGAGCAGCAGGCCCGCGTCGACCAGTTCCGTGATGGTGTCCACCCGGAGCACCCCGGCCTGCCGCAGCAGCGCGGAGACCGTGGCGTGGGGCAGGCGCGTCGCACGCACGGCGTGCCCGCGGGGTCCGGAGCCGTGACGGGCGCCCTGGACCACGACCAGGGGCTTCACCGCCGCGGTGCGGCGGGCGAGGCGGGTGAACTTGCGGGGGTTGCCGATGGACTCCAGGTACATCAGGGCGACATCGGTGTCCGGGTCGTCGTACCAGTACTGCATGACGTCGTTGCCGGAGACGTCGGCCCGGTTGCCGGAGGACACGAAGGTGGACACGCCCGTGACACCGGTGACTCCCCCACCGCGCCGGTGCAGCCGCGACAGCAGGGCGATGCCGATGGCTCCGGACTGGGCGAACAGGCCGATACGGCCGGGCCGCGGCATCCGCGGCGCGAGCGAGGCGTTCAGGCGTACGTCCGGGGAGGTGTTGATGACGCCGAACGCGTTCGGTCCGATGAGCCGCATGCCGTAGGAGCGGGCCTGGCGGACGAGGGCGCGCTGGCGCTCTCGGCCGTCGGGGCCCGCTTCGGCGTACCCGGCGGACACGACGACGACGCCCTGCACCCCGTGTTCGCCGCATTCGGCCACCGCTTCGGGGACGTCGTCGGCGGGCACCGCGACGACGGCGAGGTCGACCGGGCCGTCGATGTCCCGCACCGAGCGGTGGGCGGGCACCCCGGCGGCTCCGTCGAGTTCCTTCCGCTCCGGCGCGAGGGCCTTGTTCACGGCGTACAGACGGCCGGTGAATCCGGCGTCCCGGATGTTGTCGAGGAGATTGCGGCCCACGCCGCCGGGCGCGCGGCCGGCGCCTATGACGGCGACCGAACCCGGGGCGAGCAGCCGCTGCACCGAGCGCGCCTCGGCGCGCTGCTCGCGCGCCTGCTGCACGGCCAGGGAACGGTCGGTGGGTTCGAGGCCGAACTCGAGGCGGACGACGCCGTCCTCGAAGCTGCGCTTCTGGGTGTACCCGGCGTCCGTGAACACCTTGATCATCTTGCTGTTGGCCGGCAGCACCTCGGCGGCGAACCGGCGGATGCCGCGCTCCCGGGCGACGGCGGCGATGTGCTCGAGCAGGGCGGATGCGATGCCCCGGCCCTGGTGGGCGTCCTGCACGAGGAAGGCGACCTCGGCCTCGTCGGCCGGTGCCGACGCCGGCGTTCCCCCGGGGCCGATCCGGTCGTAGCGTACGGTGGCGATGAACTCACCGCCCACGGTGGCCGCGAGTCCCACCCGGTCCACGAAGTCGTGGTGCGTGAAGCGGTGCACGTCCTTGGCGGACAGGCGGGGGTAGGGCGCGAAGAAGCGGTAGTACTTCGACTCGTCCGACACCTGCTCGTAGAAGCTGACCAGGCGCTCGGCGTCGTCCACGGTGATGGGGCGTACGCGCGCGGTGCCGCCGTCGCGCAGCACCACGTCGGCCTCCCAGTGGGCGGGATACTCATGCCGGTCCGAGGAGGTCTGCATGGGCCCCAGAGTACGGCTCGCGTACGGTGATGGCGCGAGGCAGTCCGTGGGGGCGCGCACCGGACCGAGGCCGCGGTCCGGTGCCGCCGGGGACCGTCAGCGGGCGCCGCTCCCGGTACCGCTTCCGGGCCGCTCACCGGCTTGCCTCACGATATGGAAAACTGGTCTAGACAACTTGAACTCCGAAGGGCAGCAACACATGGCTGAGCGCCGCGTCAACGTCGGCTGGGCCGAGGGCCTCCACGCCCGCCCCGCATCCATCTTCGTCCGATCCGCCACGGCCACAGGCGTCCCGGTGACGATCGCCAAGGCCGGCGGCAATCCCGTCAACGCGGCCTCCATGCTGGCCGTCCTGGGCCTGGGCGCCCAGGGCGGCGAGGAGATCGTCCTCGCCTCCGACGCCGAGGGGGCCGACGCCGCCCTGGACCGGCTGGCGAAGCTGGTCTCCGAGGGCCTCGAGGAACTCCCCGAGACCGTCTGAATTCCGCGCCTGGACCGGCGCCGCTCTCGCGGAACCGGTTGCGCGCCGTCCGGGTCACTCAATTGATGGTTGCGGTGATCTGTGCTTCACAGACACAGACACAGACACCGAATCACACCACTGAAAGGCCTGCCCAAATCACCGGGCGGGCCTTTCTCTTTCCCATTTCGCGCGCAACAGGAAATGCCTTGCAGTCGCGCTCTCTTTTGTATAAGGCACCCTTGTTAAGAGCGCAGGCTCGGTGTGTTTACGGGATGTTGCGCGTTCCTCACACTCTCCGCCCGGTCCGCCCGGTCCGCGCGGTCGACCGCGCCGGCCCCCGCGGTGAAGCGCAGGCGGTGGGCGGCGGCGGCGCGCTCGGTGTGCAGCGCCATGACCACACGCGCGCGCTCGCCGTCCCCGCGCACCACGGCGTCCACGACCGCGCCGTGCTCCGACCAGCACGCCACGGGATCCCTCGTCCCCCGCACCTCGTACATCCAGCCGATCCTGCGCCGGAGCCGGATCAGCGTCGACGTCAGCGCCGGGCTGCCGGACGCCTGGGCGAGCGTCTCGTGGAACCAGCCGCCCAGGGAGCGCAGGTCGTCGCTGTGACCCTGACGGGCCCGCTCCTGGCCCAGCCGGACCAGGCCTCGCAGCACCTTCAGGTGGGCCTCGGTGCGGCGCTGTGCGGCGCGGGAGGCTCCGAGCGGCTCCAGCAGCAGTCGCATCTCCAGCAGGTCGGCGGCCTCCTGCTCGGTGGGTTCCGCGACGCACGCGCCCACGTGCCGCCGGGTCACCACGAAGCCCTCGGCCTCCAGGGTGCGCAGGGCCTCCCGGACGGGGACGCGCGAGACGCCGTAGCGGCGGGCGAGGAGTTCCTCGATGAGCCGGCCGCCACGCTCGTAGACACCCGAGACGATGTCGTCCCGGATCGCCGTGCACACCGAGTGCGCCGGAATACGCATGACCGACCTCCGAATTGATCCCCGCATAACGCCAACCGGTGACACCTGCCCCGTGACTCTATTGCAACGAGCGGGAATTTCCGATGGCGAGCCGGGAATCATGCCCGTTCTTTGGACAATGGGCCGCCCGCCGGAAAGCCCGAAAACCCCGGCTCGCAGAGCGGGCCGGGGCCGTTCCATAGAAAACCTCGGGTGTCCGCTTTCCGCGGACACCTCCGGCGTCAGGGGCTCGAGCGGCCGCCGAGGCGCGCACGGAGGCCAGGGGGTACGTGCCCGGTCAGAGGTTCGCGCCGTGCGCGCGGAGGTACGCGACGGGGTCGACGTCGGAGCCGTAATCGGCGGTGGTGCGGGCCTCGAAGTGCAGATGCGCGCCGGTGACGTTGCCGGTGGCGCCGGAGACGCCGATCTGCTGCCCCGGGGTGACCTGTTGGCCCACCGAGACACCGACGGACGACAGGTGGCCGTACTGGGTGTACGTGCCGTCGTGCATCTTGATCACGACATGGTTGCCGTAGGCGCCGCCCCAGCCGGCCTCGACCACGGTGCCCATGCCGACCGAGAGCACGGGGGTGCCGCTCGCGGCGTGGAAGTCGACACCCGTGTGGGTGCCGGAGGACCAGACGGCGCCGCCGGACAGGTAACCGGTCGAGACGTAGGAGCCCGCGATCGGGGACACGAAGGTGTTGAGACGCTTGCGCTCGGCCTCCCGCGCGGCGCGCTCCTCGGCTTCACGGGCCCTCTCGGCCTCTTCGGCCGCCCTCTCCCGCGCGGCTTCCTCGGCGGCTTCGCGGGCGGCGGCCTGGGCCGCCTCGCGAGCGGCCTCGTGCTGGGCGGCCGCCTGGGCGTCGACCTGGGCGGCCGCCTCGTCATCCAGGGTGATCACGGGGGTGAGGCCGGTCTGCTCCGCGGCGGGTTCGGCGGCGAGCGCCGGAGCCGCGAGGGAGCCGATGACACCGGTGGTGGTGAGGGCCGCGACGCCCGCCGCCTTGGCGGTGCCGCGATGCACGCGGCTGGGACGACGGTGCTTCCCGGTGGCGCGGGTGAACGCCATGTACAGGGTGGTCCTTTCCTTCCTTCTCGCCTACCGGGTTAGCTGACGGGTTCGGAGCAGGAAGGTCTCCTACGGGCCCCCTCGCGACACGCGCGGGCGTCCGATTCACCCCAGGGACTGGTGGGTCCCCGGCTCCCCTGGCTCGCGCCGTACGGGGACTCGGCGATGACTGTCCGGTGCCGCTGGTGCGGCGCACTGCCCGACGAACAGACCGCATGAAGCTAAGCGGGGCGTCCGTCAATTCCCAAACGGATCGCGGTTTTTGTAGCGCATCCCACAGGACAGACAGGCACCTCTCGCCCCAATTCGGGCATAAGCGGGCCCTGGTGACTTTCGCGTCACCAGGGCCACACATACACGCGCGTACGCTCCATCGGGCGTCCACGAGGCTCCGCGGACTGCCTGTCAGCGGCGTCCCGGCCGCTGACGGGGGATCTATTCGGCGGCCACGACGGTGACTTCGCCGATGCCGAGCGCCTCGACGGGCTCCTTGATCTTCGCCGCGTCACCGACCAGAACGATCACGAGGCGGGCCACGGGGAAGGCGTTCACCACCGCAGCGGTCGCCTCCACGGTGCCTGTGGCGGCGAGCCGCCGGTACAGCTCGGCCTGGTAGTCGTCGGGCAGGTGCTGCTCCACCTGGTCGGCCAGGGTGCCGGCGACGGCCGCGGCGGTCTCGTACTTGAGCGGCGCCACCCCCACCAGGTTCTGCACGGCGACGTCCCGTTCGGCGTCGGTGAGGCCCTCCGCGGCGAGGGTGCGCAGCACCGTCCACAGGTCCTGCAGGGCGGGTCCGGTGTTCGGGGTGTCGACGGAGCCGCTGATGGCGAGCAGCGACGCGCCGGTGCCGTCCGGGGCGGACCGCAGGACCTGGCCGAACGACCGTACGCCGTAGGTGTAGCCCTTCTCCTCGCGCAGGACACGGTCCAGACGGGAGGTGAGGGTGCCGCCGAGGCAGTAAGTGCCGAGCACCTGCGCGGCCCACACGCGGTCGTGCCGGTCCGCTCCGACGCGGCCGATCAACAGCTGCGTCTGCACGGCGCCGGGGCGGTCCACGATCACGACCCGGCCGGCGTCGTCGGCGGTGACCGGCGGGACGGGCCGGGGCCGGGCAGTCGATCCGGTCCAGGCGCCGAGGGTGTCGCCGAGCAGCTCGTCCAGGTCGGTGCCGGTGAGGTCGCCGACGACCACCGCGGTGGCGGTCGCGGGGCGGACGTGCTTCTCGTAGAAGGCGCGGACAGCCGCCGCTTCGATGCCGGCGACCGTCTCCTCGGTGCCCTGGCGCGGGCGGGACATGCGCGACGTCGCCGGGAACAGCTCCTTGAAGAGTTCCTTGGCGGCGCGGCGGGACGGGTTGGCCAGCTCGTGCGGGATCTCGTCGAGGCGGTTGCGGACGAGGCGCTCGATCTCGCTGTCGGCGAACGCGGGCGCCCTGAGGGCGTCGGCGAGCAACCCGAGCGCCTTGGTGAGCCGTGAGGCCGGCACCTCGAGGCTCAGCCGGATGCCGGGGTGGTCGGCGTAGGCGTCCAGGGTGGCGCCGCAGCGCTCCAGTTCGGCGGCGAACTCCTCGGCGGAGTGATTGTCGGTGCCCTCGGAGAACGCCCGCGCGGTGATCGTGGCGACACCGTCGAGCCCGGCCGGCTCGGCCTCCAGGGGCGCGTCCAGCAGCACCTCGACGGCGACGATCTGCTGGCCGGGGCGGTGGCAGCGCAGCACCGTCAGGCCGTTGTCGAGGGCCGTGCGCTCGGGGGCCGGGAAGGCCCAGGGCCGAGCCTCGCCCGCCTGCGGCTGGGGGTGGAAGTCCATCGTGGCGAGCTCGGTCACTTGGCCGTCTCCTCGTTCTCGTCGGTGCCGGCGGCCGCGGCTTCTTCGGTGCCGGCGGCTGCGGCTTCTTCGGACTCCCCGGCCCCGGTGGCAACGGGCTCGTAGACGAGCACCGCGCGGTTGTCGGGACGCAGGCGGGCCTTGGCGACCTCCCGGACGTCCTCGGCGGTCACGTCGAGGACGCGCCCGACGGCGGTGAGGGCGAGTTGCGGGTCGCCGAACAGGACGGCGTACCGGCACAGCTCGTCGGCCCGGCCGGCGACGGTGCTGAGCCGGTCCAGCCACTCGCGCTCCAGCTGCGCCTGGGCGCGCTCCATCTCCTCGGCCGTGGGGCCCTCCTCGGCGAACCGGGCGAGCTCCTCGTCGATCGCGGCCTCGATGACGGGCACCTCCACGTCACCGGACGTCTTCACGTCCAGCCAGCCCAGGGAGGGCGCCCCGGACAGCCGCAGCAGGCCGAATCCGGCCGCCACGGCCGTACGGTCCCGTCGTACCAGCCGGTTGTAGAGCCGCGAGGACTCGCCGCCGCCGAGGACGGTGAGCGCCAGGTCCGCCGCGTCGCTCGCGCGCGTGCCGTCCTCGGGCAGCCGGTAGGCGGCCATCAGCGCACGCGCGGGGACCTCCTCCTCGACGAGCTCACGCAGCTCCTCGCCGATGATCTCGGGCAGCGAGCCGTCGCGGGGCTCGGGCTTGCCGTCGTGGGACGGGATGGAGCCGAAGTACTTCTCGATCCAGGCGAGCGTCTGCTCCGGGTCGATGTCACCGACGACGGAGAGCACGGCGTTGTTCGGCGCGTAGTACGTGCGGAAGAAGGCGCGGGCGTCCTCCAGGGTGGCCGCGTCCAGGTCCGCCATCGAGCCGATGGGCGTGTGGTGGTAAGGGTGGCCGGCCGGGTAGGAGAGGGCGGTCAGCTTCTCGAAGGCCGTGCCGTAGGGGACGTTGTCGTAGCGCTGGCGGCGCTCGTTCTTGACGACGTCCCGCTGGTTCTCCATGGACTCCTCGTCCAGGGCGGCCAGCAGGGAGCCCATGCGGTCGGCCTCGAGCCAGAGGGCGAGTTCCAGCTGATGGGTCGGCATGGTCTCGAAGTAGTTGGTCCGCTCGAAGCTGGTGGTGCCGTTGAGCGAGCCGCCGGCGCCCTGGACCAGTTCGAAGTGGCCGTTGCCCTTCACCTGGCCGGACCCCTGGAACATGAGGTGCTCGAAAAGGTGAGCCAGGCCGGTACGGCCCTTGACTTCGTGACGCGAACCGACGTCGTACCAGAGGCACACCGCCGCGACGGGGGTCAGGTGGTCCTCGGAGAGCACCACGCGCAGGCCGTTGGACAGCCGGTGCTCGGTCGCTGTCAGGCCGCCGGAGCCTGCCTGGGCGGTGGCCGTGTGACCCATGGGCATGTACGTCCCTTCGATCGCGGAGGCGGTCGTCGCATCCGCCGTTTGTGCCGGTCCTGCCACTGTATGCAAGCGTGCCGAGGACCGGCGAAGTTCCCGGAGGGGACCGGGTACGCCGAGAGCGAGAACCGCGGGTACGAGTGGGACCGCGCGGTACGCACGGGGTTCGTGGGGCGTACGGGGCCTCGGTACGTACGGGATCACGGGGCGCACCGGGTGCGCACCCGGTGCCGACACGCGCCGGCCTCCCGAGGCGCCCCGCTCGCGGCGCCGGCGGAAGGTGCGCGTACTCTGCCGGCACCCCGCTCCGGCTCCCGACGGAGGGCAGCGGCGGGGGTCATGGTCCCGGTTGTCGGTGCGGCGGTCCACAATGGTCCGCGTCAGATACCGTCCCACGCTTCAGCAAGGAGCCGGCAGCGATGGCCCGCCGCAGCACGAAGACCCCGCCGCCCGACGACTCGTACGAGGAGCGGATTCTCGACATCGACGTCGTCGACGAGATGCAGGGCTCCTTCCTCGAGTACGCGTACTCGGTCATCTACTCCCGCGCCCTGCCGGACGCGCGCGACGGCATGAAGCCGGTGCACCGCCGCATCGTCTACCAGATGAACGAGATGGGCCTGCGCCCCGACCGCGGCTATGTGAAGTGCGCGCGCGTGGTCGGCGAGGTCATGGGCAAGCTGCATCCCCATGGCGACACGTCGATCTACGACGCCCTGGTGCGTATGGCGCAGCCCTTCTCGATGCGGGTCCCCCTGGTCGACGGCCACGGCAACTTCGGCTCCCTGGGCAACGACGACCCACCGGCGGCCATGCGGTACACCGAGAGCCGGATGACCGAGGCCACGAGCCTGATGACCGAGTCCATCGACGAGGACACGGTCGACTTCGCACCCAACTACGACGGCCAGGAGCAGGAACCGACGACCCTGCCCGCCGCGTTCCCGAACCTCCTGGTGAACGGCGCGTCGGGCATCGCGGTCGGCATGGCCACCAACATGCCGCCGCACAACCTCCGCGAGGTGATCGCGGCCGCCCGCCACCTGATCCGGTATCCCAACGCGGACCTCGACGCCCTGATGAAGCACGTCCCGGGCCCCGACCTGCCCACCGGCGGCAGGATCGTCGGCCTCCCGGGCATCAGGGACGCGTACGAGAAGGGCCGCGGAACCTTCAAGATCCGCGCGACGGTCGCCGTGGAGGAGGTGACCGCCCGCCGCAAGGGCCTGGTCATCACCGAGCTGCCGTTCTCGGTGGGCCCGGAGAAGGTGATCGCCAAGATCAAAGACCTGGTCGGTTCGAAGAAGCTCCTGGGCATCGCCGACGTCAAAGACCTCACCGACCGTGCCCACGGTCTGCGTCTGGTCGTCGAGATCAAGAACGGCTTCGTGCCGGAGGCGGTCCTGGAGCAGTTGTACAAGCTGACTCCCATGGAGGAGTCCTTCGGTATCAACAACGTGGCCCTGGTGGACGGCCAGCCGCTCACCCTGGGCCTCAAGGAGCTGCTGGAGGTCTATCTCGACCACCGCTTCACTGTGGTCCGCCGCCGCTCGGAGTTCCGCCGCGGCAAGCGGCGCGACCGTCTGCACCTGGTCGAGGGCCTGCTCACGGCGCTGCTGGACATCGACGAGGTCATCCGTCTGATCCGCTCCAGCGACAACTCCGCGCAGGCGAAGCAGCGTCTGATGGATCAGTTCTCGCTGAGCGAGATCCAGACCCAGTACATCCTGGACACCCCCCTGCGCCGCCTCACCAGGTTCGACCGCATCGAACTGGAGGCGGAGCAGGAGCGGCTGAACACGGAGATCGAGGAGCTGACCCGCATCCTGGATTCGGACGCGGAGCTGCGCAAGCTGGTCTCGTCCGAACTGGCCGCGGTGGCCAAGAAGTTCGGTGACGACCGCCGTACGGTCCTGCTGGACGGGTCCGCCACGCCGGTCGCCGCCGTGCCGCTCCAGGTGGCGGACGACCCGTGCCGGGTGCTGCTGTCCGACACGGGCCTGTTCGCCCGTACGGCGGACGCGAAACCGTTCCCCAAGGGCGCGCACGCCAAGCGGGTCAAGCACGACATGATCGTCTCGGCGGTGCCGGCCACCGCCCGGGGCGAGGTGGGCGTGGTCACCTCGACGGGACGTCTGCTGCGGGTGAACGTCGTCGACCTCCCGCAACTGCCGGAGTCGATGCCGACTCCGAACCTCTCGGGCGGAGCGCCGATTTCGGAGTTCGTCTCCCTGGAGGACGGCGAGCGGGTGATCTGCCTGACGACGTTCGACGAGTCGTCGCCGGGCCTCGCGCTCGGCACGGAACAGGGCGTCGTCAAACGGGTGGTTCCCGACTACCCCTCCAACAAGGAGGAGCTGGAGGTCATCGCCCTCAGGGACGGCGACCGGATCGTCGGCGCCGTCGAGCTGCGCACGGGTGAGGAGGACCTGGTCTTCATCACCGACGACGCACAACTGCTGCGCTATCAGGCCTCGCAGGTCCGCCCGCAGGGGCGTCCCGCCGGCGGCGTGGCGGGCGTCAAGCTCGCCGAGGGCGCGAAGGTCATCACCTTCACGGCGGTCGATCCGGGGGCGGACGCGGTGGTGTTCACGGTCGCGGGCTCGCGCGGCACGCTGGACGACTCCGTCCAGACGACGGCCAAGGTGACCCCGTTCGACCAGTTCCCGCGCAAGGGCCGGGCCACCGGCGGGGTGCGCTGCCAGCGGTTCCTCAAGGGCGAGGACTGCCTGTCCCTGGCCTGGGCCGGCCCCACCCCGGCCCGCGCCTCCCAGAAGAACGGGACGCCGGTCGACCTGCCGGAGCCCGACCCGCGCCGCGACGGCTCGGGAGTGCCGCTGCCGAAGACGGTGGCGGTGGTGGCGGGGCGGGTCTAGGGCGTGTGTCGAACGTAGCGCCGGCCGCCCGGAGGGCGGGCCCCGCGGCGTCATGGGGGTCCCCCTGCTCGAGCGGAGCCGAGAGCTTGGGGGAGCGTGCGATCGCACGGCGGAGGGCCGCCCGCGTACCGGGCGTACACGGGCGATCCCGACAACGCGGCTGGGGGTCCCCCTGCTCGAAGAGCTTGGAGGAGTGCGTGCCGGACGCCGCGGGGCAGGCGGGACGTTCAAAACCCGCTCTAGGCCTCTCGCCCGGCATCATGCCGGACTCGCGGGCCCCGGCACCCGGCCTGGCTGGGTCCGGGCTCGGGCCTGGCCCGGCCTGACGAAAGAACTAGGCCCACTGGGCCTGCGGGGCCTCCTGGTGCTGCGGCTCCTCGGTCTCCGGTACGTACCGCAGCACGCCCCACATGCCCTGCTCGTCGGTGTGTGGGGCGTCGGGGGCGTCGCTGCCGCAGGTCTCCTCCAGCTCCTCGCGGAGGGCGGCGCTGTCGATGCCGGTCCCGATGAGCACCAGCTGCGTGAGCCGCTCCGCACCGGCCGGCCAGGGCTCCGGGTAGAACCGCAGGAACCGTCCGACGGCATGCACGGCGTACCGGTTCCCGGTGTCGTAAGGGCCGAAGTCGATGTATCCCTTGATCCGGTACAGCCCTTCCGGGCGGCTGTCGAGGAAACGGATCAGCCGTCGCGGATCGAGCGGCACGGCGGAGGCGAAGGACAGGCTGTCGTACCGGGCGTGCAGATGGCCGGCGTGCTCGTCGGCGCCGGGGCCGTGCCGGTGCAGGTCGTCGAAGGAGAGCTGCCCGAAGCGCTCCTCGGCCGGCCTGCGGTCGAAGAGGAGCTCCGGATCGACACGGCCGTGCGTGGCGGGAACGACGGCGGCGCGCTCGACGAGCGACCGCACGACATCGAGCAGACCGTCCGCGTCCGCCGCCCGGTCGAGCTTGTTCACCACGACCAGATCGGCGAGGCCGAGGTGCCGGTCGATCCCGGGATGCCTGGCCCGGGTCTCCTCGAACTCGGCGGCGTCCACGACCTCGACGAGCCCGCCGTACACGATCCCGGGGTGCTCACTGGCGAGCACCATCCGCACGAGTTCCTGGGGCTCGGCAAGACCGCTGGCCTCGATGACGATGACGTCGATCCCGGCGGACGGCCGCGCAAGCCGCTCGAGATATACGTCGAGTTCGCTGCCGTCGACGGCACAGCACAGGCATCCGTTGCCGAGCGAGACGGTCGAGTCGCCGAGCGCTCCGGCCACGGCCATGGCGTCGATCTCGATGGCACCGAAGTCGTTGACGACGGCGCCGATACGGCTGCCGCCGCTGTGATGGAGAAGGTGGTTGAGCAGGGTGGTCTTCCCGGCTCCGAGAAATCCGGCCAGGACCACGACCGGAATCTGCCGACCGCTGTTCCGCTCCACCGCGCGACCCCTCTCGCTCCTACGCGTACCCCGGCTCGCGCCTCGGCGTGCGTCCGGGAGTTGACTGACTCCCCAGGATACGAGCGGTGAGAACGGTGGCGAAGTGAACGCTCGTCAGCAGCATGTGCGAGGCAGACGTCGGCCAAGGCACCAACTCGCCACGACGTGACCGCCTCACACCTCACACCTCACAGCCTCGACGCTTGCGCGCATTCACATCACTCTCCGGAACACACGTGATCGGAGAACCGACGACCAGGAACACTTGGGCGGTTTGTGGAAGATTGCACCGAGGTGGCGCCGCTCGGCACTCAGGAGCAACTCAGGTTAGGCTCACCTCTGTGAGTACGTGCTCAACCGCCTCCCGCGAGCTCGACGAGCCCGTCGCGGGAACAGCGGCCACCGCGAGGACCTGGCTCCTGCTGGAACAGCCCGGTCCGTGGGGTCCCAAGGCGCTCACGTCGAGCCACCTCGACCCGGCGCTGGGCCGCGCCCTGGAGGCCGCCGCGTCGGGTACCGGCGTGCGTATCGCCCTGATCAGGCGCCCCGGACGCCACGCGGACCACCGGACGTCCGCCGCCCGCCGGGTGTACGTGGCCCACACCGTGCCCGGCAGTACGTGGCTGCACGCCGCCACCACCACGGACCCGGAGCATCTGCTCGGCCTCGATTTCGCGGCCCTCGGCAGGGGACACAGCGGCACCTTCGCCACGGCGCTCGGCGGGCGGCCGCACGAGGGCGACCCGCTCGCCCTCGTCTGCACCAACGGCAAGCGCGACCGTTGCTGCGCACTCCTCGGCCGGCCCCTGGCGGCCGAGCTCGCCGCCTCCGGCGTCGAAAGCGTCTGGGAGGTCACCCACCTGGGCGGACACCGCTTCTCGCCCACGGTGCTCGTGCTGCCCCACGGCTACGCGTACGGCAGGGCCGAGGCGCACACCGTCAAGGAGGCGCTGCACGGCGCGCGGGAGGGCCGGATCGTCGTGGAGGGGTGCCGTGGGAGCTCCGCCTGGGAGCGCCCCGGCCAGGCGGCCGAGCTGGCCGTGCGGACCGCGGTGGGCGAGTACGCCGCCGAGACGCTGACCGTCGTACGGACGGACGGCACGGCCCCGCACTGGGAGGTGCTCGTCGCGCACGCCGACGGGCGCCGCTGGCGCGTGGAGGTGGCCCAGGGGTCGTCCCTGCCGCCCCGCGCGGAAAGCTGCGGGTCGGTACTGGGCTCGCCCGCGCGGATGGACGTGGTGGCGATCCGCGAGGTGAGCATGGCGGCGCTCGCGAGCTGACCGGCCGCGCGCGCTCCCTCGCGGACACCGGCTCCGCCTCGCGTGTGCGAGGCGGCACACAGCACGGCCGAGGTATCCGCACGGCCGAGGCATTCGGCCTGCTGGAGGCGCCGCACCGGCTGGATCCGGCGCTCCTGGACCATCGTCCGCCCGGCCGGACGGGACTCGCGGTCGTCCGCGAGATCGCCGAGCCCACGGGGTGAGCCGCCGGACCGCCCGGCGTGGTCCGGGGCTTCTGGAACGCACGGCCCGTGGTCACACGGCCCCCGCGCCCGTCAGCGACCGCACCTCCGCCTCCGCGTGCTTGGCCTCGTCGGGAATCTCGGCCGAGGTGACCGTACCGAGCCAGCCGGCGAGGAAGCCGAGCGGGATGGAGACCAGACCGGGGTTCTGGAGCGGGAAGAAATGGAAGTCGACGCCGGGCAACAGGGATTCCGGGCTGCCGGAGACCACCGGGGACAGCAGGACCAGCACCATGGCCGGGATCAGCCCGCCGTAGACGGCCCACACGGCGCCCCTGGTGGTGAATCCGCGCCAGAACAGGGAGTAGAGCAGCACGGGCAGGTTGGCGGAGGCGGCCACGGCGAAGGCCAGCCCGACGAGGAAGGCGACATTGAGCTCACGGGCCAGCAGGCCGAGCGCGATCGCCAGCACACCGATGCCGATCGCGGCCACCCGGGCCACGGCCACCTCGCTGCGCGGCTTTCCACCGCGGCGCCGCAGGGAGGCGTACAGGTCGTGGGCGACGGACGCCGACGAGGCGAGCGTGATCCCGGCGACGACGGCGAGGATCGTGGCGAAGGCGACCGCGGCGACGATCGCGAACAGCACCGTTCCGCCGGTGGAGCCGGCGCCGCCGCCGAGGTCGAGCGCCAGCAGCGGAACCGCCGTGTTCCCGGCCGCGTTGGACCCGCGCACGGTATCCGGTCCGACGACGGCGGCGGCACCGAACCCGAGCACGATCGTCATCAGGTAGAATCCCCCGATGAGCCCGATCGACCAGACGACGGAGCGCCGGGCCGCCCGCGCGGTCGGGACGGTGTAGAAGCGGGACAGGATGTGCGGCAGCCCGGCCGTGCCCAGCACCAGCGCGAGTCCCAGGCTCATGAAGTCGAACCGGGACGTCCAGTCCCCGCCATAAGCGAGTCCGGGGGCCAGGAACGCCTCCCCGTGACCGCTGCGTTCGGCCGCCGTGAGCAGCAGCCGGTTGAAGTCGCCGTGGAACCGCAGCAGGACGAGGACGGTCAGCACGATGGTGCCGCCGAGCAGCAGGACCGCCTTGACGATCTGGATCCAGGTGGTGGCCCGCATCCCTCCCATCGACACGTAGATCACCATGAGCGCCCCGACGCCGACGACGGTCCAGGCCTGCGCCGCCTCGCTCCGGCCGCCGAGCAGCAGTGCGACCAGGCTGCCCGCACCCACCATCTGCGCCACCAGGTACAGCACGGACACGGTGACCGACGACGTTCCCGCGGCGATGCGGACGGGGCGTTCCCGCATCCGGGCCGCCACCACGTCGGCGAGGGTGAACCGGCCGCAGTTGCGCACCAGTTCCGCGACCAGGAACAGCACCACGAGCCAGGCCACCAGGAAGCCCACCGAGTACAGCATCCCGTCGTAGCCGAAGAGGGCGATCAGTCCGGAGATGCCGAGGAAGGAGGCGGCGGACATGTAGTCGCCCGCGATGGCGAAACCATTTTCCATCGGTGAGAAGAGCCGACCGCCCGCGTAGAACTCCTCGGCCGATCCCTGTCGTCGGCGGCTCGCCCAGGTGGTGATCCCCAGGGTGACCGCGACGAACGCGCTGAACAGCAGCAGAGCCAGCGCCTGGTGATCGCCCGTCATGAGACACCGTCCCGGCCGCGCGCCAGCTCCTGCGTGTCCCAGCGCAGCTCCAGTGCCGCCCGGTCCCTGCGCAGCCGCGCGTGCCGTGCGTAGGCCCAGGTGAGCAGGAACGTGGTCAGGAACTGGCCGAGACCTGCGAGCATCCCCACGTTCACGGCGCCGGCCACCGGCCGCGCCATCAGGTCCGGCGCGGTGGTGGCGGTCACGACGTACGCCACGTACCAGGCGCAGAAGACGAGGACCGCCGGGACCACGAACCTCCGGTAGCGGCTGCGCACTTCCTGGAACGCGGTGCTGCGCTGGACCTGGAGGTACACGTCTGCCACGGCCGCGGCGCCTTCCCTGCCGCACGCGGCCGGTACGACCGCCGCCGTCCGCGCCGGCGATGTCCGAACCGCGGCGGGCCCTCCGGTGCCCTCACCCCAGCCCGAGGCGAGGGCGTCGTACCAGGGGTCGTCGTAGCTCAGGACGCCGGACGGCCCGCCGGGCGGCGGGGCATGGCCGCCGTCGAGCAGTCCGGGCGAGCGTCCCCCGGGAGGTGCGGAGCGTCTTTCGGCATGTCCGGCGGGACTCTCGGGACCGCCTCCGCCCGGGTGGGGGCGGTCATCGCTTTGCTGCATGCCCAAGGATGGGCAGAACGGGAGGACCCTCGGCTCCTCTTCCCGTTCTGCTTCACTCCATCAGGTGACCGCGGGACCCCTGCGCGTCACTCGCACGGCGATCACGCGTCGATGCGCGACCGGTCCAGTGTCGCCGCCGAGCTGGAGATGAACTCCTTGCGCGGAGCGACGTCGTTGCCCATGAGCAGATCGAAGACCTGCTCGGCGGCCTCCAGATCGGTGAGGTTGATCCTGCGCAGGGTGCGGTGGCGCGGGTCCATGGTCGTCTCGGCCAGCTGGTCCGCGTCCATCTCACCGAGCCCCTTGTAGCGCTGGATCGAGTCCTTGTAGCGGATGTTCTTGCTCTGGAACTCCATCAGTTTGTCGCGCAGCTCACGGTCCGAGTACGTGTACACGTACTTGTCCTGCCCCTTCTTGGGCTGGACCAGCTCGATGCGGTGCAGCGGCGGCACCGCGGCGAACACCCGGCCGGACTCGACCATGGGCCGCATGTAGCGGTGGAACAGCGTCAGGAGCAGGGTGCGGATGTGGGAGCCGTCCACATCGGCGTCGGTCATCATGATGATCTTGCCGTAGCGAGCCGCGTCAATATCGAACGTCCGCCCAGATCCGGCCCCTATGACCTGGATGATCGCCCCGCACTCCGCGTTCTTCAGCATGTCCGTCACGGACGACTTCTGAACGTTGAGGATCTTGCCCCGGATCGGCAGCAGCGCCTGGAACTCGGAGTTGCGCGCGAGCTTCGCCGTGCCGAGGGCGGAGTCTCCCTCCACGATGAACAGCTCGCTGCGCTCGACGTCGTCGCTGCGGCAGTCGGCCAGCTTGGCGGGCAGCGAGGAGGACTCCAGGGCCGTCTTACGGCGCTGGGCGTCCTTGTGCTGACGGGCGGCGATGCGGGTCCGGGCCGCGGCGACCGCCTTCTCCAGGACGACACGGGCCTGCTGGGCGGCGTCGCGCTTGGTGGAGGTCAGGAAGGCCTTGAGCTCCCGGGAGAGCACGGTGTTCACGATGCGGCGGGCCGCCGAGGTGCCGAGAACCTCCTTGGTCTGGCCCTCGAACTGAGGCTCGGCCAGACGGACGGTGACGACCGCCGTGAGGCCCTCCAGAGCGTCGTCCTTGACGACGTCGTCCTCGGCCACACGCAGCATCTTCTTCGTGCGCAGCACCTCGTTCACCGTCTTGGCGACGGCCTGCTCGAAGCCGGCGACATGAGTGCCCCCCTTAGGGGTGGCGATGATGTTGACGAACGACCGGAGCGTCGTGTCGTAGCCGGTCCCCCAACGCATCGCGACGTCGACGCCGAGCTCGCGGGTCACCTCGGTGGGGGTCATCTGGCCGTACTCGTCCAGGACCGGGACCGTCTCCTTGAAGGTGCCCTGCCCCGTGAAACGAAGGGTGTCGCAGACGGCCCTGTCGGTGGCCAGGAACTCGCAGAACTCGCTGATGCCGCCGTCGAAGCGGAAGGACTCCTCGCCCTTGCTGCCGCCGTCGCCGAGCCCGAGCTCGTCACGGACGACGATGGTCAGGCCGGGCACCAGGAACGCGGTCTGGCGGGCGCGCTGGTGCAGGGACTCCAGGGCCAGCTTGGCGTCCTTGAGGAAGATCTGGCGGTCGGCCCAGTAGCGCACACGCGTGCCGCTGCGGTTCTTCGGGATCTTCCTGGCCCTGCGCAGCCCGTTCCCGGCCTCGAACTTCGCGTCCGGTCCCAGGGCGGCGAAGGCGCCGGGGACACCGCGGCGGAAGCTGATCGCATGGGTGTGCCCACCGCGGTCCACCTCGACGTCCAGCCGCGCGGAGAGCGCGTTGACGACGGACGCGCCGACGCCGTGCAGTCCGCCGGAGGCGGCGTACGAACCGCCGCCGAACTTGCCGCCGGCGTGCAGCTTGGTCATGACGACCTCGACGCCGGAGAGGCCGGTCTTGGGCTCCACGTCGACCGGGATGCCGCGGCCGTTGTCCCTGACCTCCACCGAGCCGTCGTCGTGGAGGATCACATCGATGTGGTCGCAGTGGCCCCCGAGGGCCTCGTCCACCGAGTTGTCGATGATCTCCCAGAGGCAGTGCAACAGGCCACGGCTGTCGGTCGACCCGATGTACATTCCGGGGCGCTTCCGCACGGCCTCGAGTCCCTCGAGGACGAGCAGGTGCCGCGCGGTGTAGTTGGAACCGTCCCGGTCTGCTCCTGCCAGCAGCGCTGTGGACGGCACGGACGTCTCGGCGGTCACGCGGTTCGCTCCTCGCTGAATTTCAGATGGGGCCCTCATGGGTAAGGGCGCGTCGCTTGTCACCGGTGAGAGGGTACCGAGGCCTGGTAGAGCCGTTGTCACGCCACCCTCGTCTGAAACCTAGACTAGTCGAGAGTCGTATACCTGTTCGATCTCTCGATGGAGTGAAGCACACATCACGTTCCCTTCCAGGCATGAACCATTTAGGCTCCGGGCACGTCCTCAAGAACAACCGGCAACCCAGCCGGGAGGGCCGACCACCACCGATCCGACGCGAATCCGTACGACGACACAAACGCGCGATACGGCACATTCGCCGCCAACCGGCAGCATCCGACCACCTCGGAAAGATTTTTTCGAGAAGCAGCCACGAGCGGGAACGTTTTGGGGCTGGTTGGATGTTGACCCTGGTACGACAGCTCGTCGAGCTAGAGAAGAGGCGACGTGACTACTGTTCTGACCCCCGCGAGCCCACTGACGGCCGCCGATCGCTGCGACCGCTGCGGCGCCCAGGCATACCTGCGCGTCGTCCTGCTGAGCGGCGGAGAACTGCTCTTCTGCGCCCACCACGGCCGCAAGTTCGAGCCGGAACTCAAGAAGATCGCCGCCGAGATACAGGACGAGAGCGAGCGGCTGACCTCCCCGTCGGCCCCCGCCGTCGAGGAAGAGCGCTGATTACGCAGACGCGCTGACATCTCGCGTACGACGACGAGCCAGACCGGCACAGGCCGGCGGGAGGGGCGGCTGCCTCCGGTGCGGAGACAGCCGCCTTTTTCTCGTGCGCTCCCACTCCCCGTGCGCTCTCGTTCCTCGTGTGCTCTCGCTCCTGACTGAGCCTTTCGGCCCCCGAAGCTGCCCGCGAGGGGACCCGGGAGACCTGCTCAGGGCTCGCCGGGCGCGCTCAGGCGCCGTCGGGCACCTCTCCGGCCTGTCGGGCCGAAGTCCCGTCGAGCGTCCGCATGACATCGGACACACGCGTGTAGACCCCGGGACTGTCCGCCCAGCCGCATCCGCTGCCCCAGGAGACCAGGCCGATCAGCCGCCCCTCGGCCACCAGCGGTCCGCCGCTGTCCCCCTGGCAGGCGTCCGGCCCGCCGGCCTGCTCACCGGCGCACAGCATGGTCCCGGCGCGGTACGTGCCCTCGCCGCCACCCGGATAGGCGTCCTCGCACAGGGTGTCGCGCAGCACACGCACCCGCGCCGCGTGCAGGCTGCCGGCATAGGTCCCCGAACCCGTGGTGTCCCCCCAGCCGTAGACGGTCGCGGGGGTATCGGCCCGGTACCCGGGATCGCCCGCGCCGGCCATGCCGATCACCGAGCCGGAGGGCAGGGGCGCGGCCAGGGTGAGCACGGCGAAGTCGCCGGAGTTGCTGAGCGGGTCGTAGCCCGGATTCACCCAGGTCTCGCGCACCTCTATCTCCTCGCCCTGATCCGACAGCAGATCCGTACGGCCCGAGATCACTCTGAGGTCGGGCACCCGCTCCGGCGGCGCTCCCAGGACCTCCTCGTTCATGCAGTGGGCGGCGGTGAGCACCGTGGTCCGGCCGACGGCCACACCCCCGCAGAACTGTCCCGCCCGGGTACCCCCGAACCGGTCACGGCTGGACAGCGCCACGGTCCACGGACTCTGGGTCACATCGACCGGGAACCCGCCGACGACGATCCGGTCCGCGACCGCCGGAGCCGCCGCTGCCAGCGGTATCGCGGTCGCGGCGGCGGCGAGGGCCAGTGGCCGGGCCAGGACCCGGGCTAGGCGACGACGCATGCGATCTCCTCACACTGGGGCGTTGATGAGACACCCAGAGTGATCCACCCCGTCGCGCCCCGCACCCGCGGAGCAGCATCGAGGCCCGGCCCCGCGAAGGGGCCGGGCCTCGGTCCGGCCTTGTGGGACCGCCGTGATCGCTGTCCTAGTCGAGGTAGTCGCGCAGGACCTGGGAGCGCGACGGGTGACGCAGCTTCGACATGGTCTTGGACTCGATCTGGCGGATGCGCTCGCGCGTGACGCCGTACACCTTGCCGATCTCGTCGAGGGTCTTCGGCTGACCGTCGGTGAGACCGAAGCGCATGGAGACGACGCCCGCCTCGCGCTCGGACAGGGTGTCCAGGACGGAGTGCAGCTGCTCCTGCAGAAGCGTGAAGCTGACCGCGTCGGCCGGAACGACGGCCTCGGAGTCCTCGATGAGGTCACCGAACTCGCTGTCGCCGTCCTCGCCCAGCGGGGTGTGCAGGGAGATCGGCTCGCGACCGTACTTCTGGACCTCGATGACCTTCTCCGGGGTCATGTCGAGTTCCTTGGCCAGCTCCTCCGGGGTGGGCTCGCGGCCCAGGTCCTGGAGCATCTGACGCTGTACACGCGCGAGCTTGTTGATGACCTCGACCATGTGCACCGGGATGCGGATGGTGCGGGCCTGGTCGGCCATCGCGCGGGTGATCGCCTGACGGATCCACCAGGTGGCGTAGGTGGAGAACTTGTAGCCCTTGGTGTAGTCGAACTTCTCCACCGCACGGATCAGACCGAGGTTGCCCTCCTGGATGAGGTCCAGGAAAAGCATGCCGCGTCCGGTGTAACGCTTGGCCAGGGAGACCACCAGGCGGAGGTTGGCCTCCAGGAGGTGGTTCTTGGCGCGGCGCCCGTCCTCGGCGATGATCTCCAGCTCGCGCTTGAGTTTCGGCGCCAGCTTGTCGGAGTTGGCCAGCTTGTCCTCGGCGAACAGACCGGCCTCGATCCGCTTGGCGAGTTCGACCTCCTGCTCGGCGTTGAGCAGGGGCACCTTGCCGATCTGCTTGAGGTAGTCCTTGACCGGGTCGGCGGTGGCACCGGCGGCCGCGACCTGCTGGGCGGGCGCGTCGTCCTCGTCCTCGTCGGAGAGGACGAAGCCGGCGGCCTCCGTGCCCTCCGACTCCTCCGTCGCCTTGGTCTCCTCGGCGGTCTCTTCGTCGGTCGCCTCGGCGCCGTCCTTCTTGGCCGCGGTCTTCTTGGCGGCCGTCTTCTTCACTGCCGTCTTCTTGGCGGCCGTCTTCTTCGCGGTGGTCTTCTTGGCGGCCGCCTTCTTGACGGGCGCCTCCTCCTCGGCAGCGTCGGGGGCGGCCGGTGTGGCGGTGGCGCTGGTCTTCCGGGTGGTCGTCGTCTTCGCCGCGACCGTCCTGGTCGCGGTGCGCTTGGCGGGACTCTTCGCTGCGACGCTCTTTCGGGTGCGCTTGGGCTCCGCGGCACTGACCATCAGCGTCACACCCTCTTCCTCGAGGATCTGGTTGAGGCTGCGCAGTACGTTCTTCCACTGAGTGGCCGGAATCTGGTCAGCTTCGAAGGCCCGACGCACGTCATCGCCGGCGATCTGCCCCTCAGCCTTTCCCTGCTCGATGAGCGCCATGACAGAGACGGATTCGGCGATCTCCGGCGGGAGCGTACGGGATGTGCTGGCCGACACGAACAACCTCTCGGGACGTTGAGAAAACGGCTTCCGGCCCCGTCCACGACGGACAGGAGCCGACCGCCGGCTTGGGGATGGGCCGACGATGCGGGCGGGGGCCGGGGAGTTGCACAGCGCCGTGAACGGCGTCCGTATTCCCTCCGCGACTGTCACCTCTTAGGTCATCGCGTTCTTTCCAGGAGCGTTACGCCCAATCCGCGTGGCCCGAGTCACACCCCGTAAGTGCCCACAATCGATCAGATTGCGACAAAGACGGTCACTCGAGGGTAGCGGCGACACCATGCCGGACCTTACGGCCCCTTCATCACTGTAGGACCCCGCGGGATCAAAGGTGATCCCGCGGGGTCCTACAGCGGGCGGCTCACCGGCCGGAGGGTGCCACGGAAGGGGGATGGCAGGCCGGGCCGTCCGCGGAATACGGCCGGCGCTAGCGCGGGCCGGGCACCACTCGCTCGACCTCGGGGTGGACCACCAGCAGCTGACGCATGGCCGCCTCGGCCGCCGCGCCGTCGCCGCCGGCGAGCGCGTCGACGATCCGGCCGTGGTGCGCGAGGGACGCTTCGTTCGGCCGCTCACAGCCTGTGAGCGGCCCCCCCGAGACCTGCAGCGCGGCGGACACGATCCCGGAAAGGTGCTCCAGCAGGCGGTTACCGGCGAGCTGGATCAGCAGTGAATGGAACTCGGAGTCGGCGCGGGCGAAGGTCAGCGCGTCACCCTGCCCCATGGCGTGACCCATGATCTCCACCATGTCGACCAGACGCTGCTGGACCTCCTCGCGCCCGTGCCCGGCGGCGAGCCGGGCGGCCAGCGGCTCGATCGTCCAGCGCAGCTCGCCGAGCTCACGTCGCTGGTCGTCGCGCTGCGGCCCGTAGGCCCTCCACTCGATGATGTCCTGGTCGAGCAGATTCCAGTCGCTGACCGGGCGCACGCGCGTGCCGACATTCGGCCGGGCGCTGACCAGGCCCTTGGCCTCCAGGACACGGAGCGACTCGCGGACGACGGTGCGGGAGACCTCGAAGCGCTGGCCGATCTCCTCGGGAACCAGGGGCCGGTCGGCACCCAGATCACCCGAAACGATCATCTGACCCAGCTGCTGGACGAGTTGGCCGTGCAGCCCGCGGCCGCGGTTGCTCGCGCCGCGGCGGCCCCCACGGCCCAGCTCGGGATCGGCGTCCCAGGCCGGGGGCCCGACACGGCCGCCGACGGGCGCGTCGGCATAGGGGTAGCGGTCGAGTTCGCCCGGACCCGCGAGGCCGGAGTCCGTGGAGCGGGCGGTGGTCATCATGGTGTGCGCAAGGGTACTCACGCATCTTTTGTCGGCGCGGTTCCCAACTCCCTTGAGGAGTTTGGTGAAAAGCACACGAAAGGGTGATCGCTCCCCCCGTCGCAATTGACGCCTTATCGGAAAGAAGCGGGCTCCCTCCGGGGAGTTGCAGGCACGGACGGACCTATCGAGGCACCGCCGGTCGTCATCGGGCCCTGTTCCGCAAAGATGTGAGCAGATACGCGCAGAGCAGCACCACGAGAGACAACGTCAGCGCACCACCCACCGGTTGAGCGATCATCCGTACTGCCCCCTCCAGATACCGTTCGCCCCAGAAGGGCCAGCGGAGCGGCGACACCTCATGCACCCGCAGGGGCGCCCCGGCCACGGTCCGTGCCGGCGGCCCCTCCGCCAGCTTGCTCACAAGGGGCCCGACGAGGAGGGGAACGGCGACGACCGTGGCGAGACCGGCGGTGGTGGACCGGAAGACCCCCGCGGCCAGCACTCCCGCCCAGGCGCACCCGATCACGAGTCCGAGCCAACTCGCGCCGAGCGGCAACCAGTCGGGGGGAACCTCGACGAGCTCCCGCCCGTAAACGAGATGGAGCAGCTCCGCATCGCACCCGATCGTCAGGACGGCCAGCACGAGCGCGGTGGCCGCGGCGACGAGGAGTTTGGCGGTCAGCAGCCCCAGCCGCCGGGGCACACCGCCCCGGTCCGCCGCCAGGGTGGGGTGGCGGAACTCCTCGCCGAAGGCCAGCGCCCCGAGCAGCCCCGCCCCGATCGCCGCGGGCGGCAGGGGCAACTCCTTGGGCCACGCGGCCAGCAGGCGCGGCTGTGGGGTGTGTCCGATCCGGGCCAGCAGTACGGCGGTGAGCGCGGACACCACGAGCACGGCCACCCCGACGACAAACCCGGTCCCGACGCCGGTGGCCCTGCGGATCTCGTAGCGCAGCGGGTGGAGTGGGCGGGGAGCGGGGCGAACGGAGAAGGGGGGCGGCGGCCCGGTCGAGGACCCGGACTCCAGGACCCGGGTCTCGTCTCCGGCGCGGGAGCCGGCGGGCGAGCGGGCGACGGGCGGGCAGGCGGCAGGCCCGGAGCCCGGGGGGCCGCCGGAATGCCCGGCGTCGGAAGTGGCGGCGGAGACCGGCGGCGTGGTAGAGGACGGCGTGATGGGGGACGGCGTGATGGGGGACGGCGTGATGGGGGACGGCGTGATGAGGGACGGCGTGATGAGGGACGGCGTGATGAGGGACGGCGTGATGAGGGACGGCGTGATGAGGGACGGCGTGATGGAGGGCGGCGCGCTGGAGTGCGTTCCCTCGTCCGAGACGGCCGGCTCCTCGGTGTGGGGGGCACCCGCGCCAGGTCCCATGTCCCCGATCTCGTCAGCGAGTTGGTGGACGACGATGCCGTGCCGGAAGGCGGTCTCGCCGACGTCCGCGCAGGTACTGCCGTAGACGGAGATACGGTTGCCGCCGTCCTCGGCCACCTCCACGGAACGCCGGGCGGCACGGGCTTCCTTGGTGAGCAGCGCCGAGAGCCTGGCAGCATGCGGTGTGCGGACGGCGACGCGAGGGCGCAGCCGGGTGCGCGAGAAGTCCGCGGCCGGCTGATCGGCGACGAGCCGGCCCTGATCGAGGGTGACCACCCGGTCCGCGGCGCGTGCCGCTTCCTTGGGGTCGGCCGTTGTGCTCAGAATGGTGCCGCCCTGGTCCGCGTAGGCCCGGAGCATGCCGTGCAGCCAGCGGTTCTCGTCGGCGGAGAGCCCGCGTGCGGGTTCGTCGAGCACGAGGGTGTGCGGGTCCGCCAGCAGTGCGCAGGCGAGCCCGAGGCATCGGTCCATGCCCCGCGAAAGCGTGTCGAGGCGTTTCTCCCGCAGGCTCACGAGCCCGACGGCTTCCAGGACTTCGTCCCCGTGACGTGCCGGAACTCCCGCCGCGGCACACAGCATGCGGACGTGTCCACGCACGGTGCGTGCGGGGTGGCCCGACACATCACCCAGCAGTACGCCGACTTCGCGGGACGGGTGGCCGATGCTGTGCAGCGGGCGGCCCCTGAAGTAGGTGATGCCACGGCCCGGTTGAAGTTCGAGCATGAGTCTGAGTGCCGTCGTCTTGCCCGCACCCGGCGCTCCGAGCAGCATCGTGACGCAACCTGCGTGCGCCTCGAAGGAGACATCGTCGACGGCGGGCGGTAGCTCTTTGCGCGGGCTGCTGGTCAGTCCGATGGCCTGGATCACCCAAAGCAAGATAGCGTGCCATATCGGATTTTCCGGGCACCGCGAGGCCTGTCGACCGCGGGGAATCCAGCTGCCCGGGAGCCGTTTCCGCGGCCCGCACCCGCCCGGAGCCTGACGCCTCTGCCACCACCTCCGCGTCACCACGCGCTCCCGCCTCTCAGGCCGGCGTGCTCACGCCTCGGGGCGCAGCATCGGCGGATTGAGCAGGGTGGCTCCGCCTGCCCGGAAGAGCTGAGCGGGACGGCCGCCCTGCCGGGTGGTCGTGCCACCCGTCGGCACCAGGAAGCCCGGGGTTCCTGTCACCTTGCGGTGGAAGTTGCGCGGGTCCAAGGCCACACCCCACACGGCCTCGTAGACACGCCGCAGCTCGCCGACGGTGAACTCGGCCGGGCAGAAGGCCGTGGCCAGCGACGAGTACTCGATCTTGGAGCGGGCGCGCTCCACCCCGTCCGCCAGGATCTGCGCGTGGTCGAAGGCGAGCGGCGCCACCGGCTCGCCGTCCCTGCCGTAGTCCGCCTGTTGCAGCAGTTCCCCGACCTGGGCCCAGCGCGCGTTGCTGGCGTCGCCGCCCGCCCTGGGTGCGGGCAGGTCGGGGGCGAGGGCGAGGTGCGCGACGCTCACGACCCGCATACGCGGGTCGCGCTCGGGATCGCCGTAGGTGGCGAGTTGTTCCAGGTGCGCGCCACCGGTCTGGGCGGGGGCCACGGGGTCGTGCACGCGCAGGCCGGTCTCCTCCGCCAGTTCGCGTGCCGCCGCCTGCGCCAGGTCCTCGTCGGCCCGGACGAATCCGCCAGGAAGCGCCCAGCGTCCCTGAAACGGCGGTTCGCCCCTGCGTACCGCCAGCGCGCACAGGGCATGGCGGCGCACGGTCAGCACGACCAGGTCCACGGTGACGGCAAAAGGCGGAAAGGCTGACGGGTCGTAGGGCATGCGGCGATCATAGTCGTCTGCCTGACGATAAACACTCCCTTCGCCGACGGCACCGACGGCCGATCCGCTTCGGTCCGGTACCGCTCCCGGTACCGGATCCCGGCATCCTGCGCATCCCGTGCCACGGGACCGTTGCAGTGCTCCTCCTCCCCGGTTCTCTCCTCCTTGGTTTCTTACTCCTTGGCCCTTTGCCCCTTCCGCTTCCTTGCCCTCGGCCGACGACGGTCGGCTCACCTGCGAGGCGGGCCTCGGAGAGGGCGACTCCCGGCCGTCGCCGCTCCCGCTCCCTTCACCCGCCTGCCCGCCGGTCACTCCTCCCCGGCGCTGCCCCGGCTCCGGAGCTGCGTACGTCCCCGACGCAAGGCAGCTCGACGATGGCGCGCGGTATCCGGTCCCTCGACGCCGGGACGCACACCGCCCGGACGCGTGCCGCCCACCGCCGTACGGGGATGCGGAATCCGTACGGTCGGGCGACTGCCGTCCGCCCGCCCCCGACGCGGGGGACCGCCACCGGTGCCGGCGCCGGGGACACGCTCTCGGCGCCGGCGGCGTGAGGGCGTCTCCCGCCCCACCGCAGCCCCGGGCCCGAAGACCGTGGGTTCCCCCGCCGCACCGGGCTCCGTGTCACCGGGCTCCGTGTCTCCCGGATCTTCACTGCCCGGATCCTCGTCGCCCGCCCTGCCGACCGCGCCGGTGGCCGGGCCCTCACCGTCCGCCTTCCCCTGACCGTCGCGTTCCGCGCGCAGACAACGGCGGATCGATTCCGGGTCGAGGCCCTCGTTGCAGGCCTGGTGCAGCAGGCGGGCGAAGAGATAGTCGGGATCGGCACCCAGGGCCATGGCGAGCGCCTCCCTCGCCTCCAGCTCGTCGCCGGTGGACCAGGCGACCCAGCCGGCGAGCGTCAGGGGGGCCGCAGCGTGTTCGCCGTACGATCCGACGCAGCGACGGGCCAGCGCCCGCCACAGGCGGAGTGCGGGACCTGCTTCCTCGCCCTCCATCCACTCCGCCGCCCGGTCCCGGGTCGTGCGGTCCTGCAGGCCGAGGATCAGCGCGGCGGCCTCGTCGTGCCGGAGCAGTTCGTCGTCCCGCAGGTCCGCAGGGAGCATGCCGGACACGGAGGGGGCCCCGGCCAGCCGGTCCATGACGCACAAGGCCAGTTCCCGTGTCTGCCGGGCGACCTCGTTGCGTCCCGCCGCGTCGAGGATCTTGGGGACCAGCGTCCGGTGGGCGGCGTCCAGGGCTGCTTCCTGTTCGAGGGCGGCGGCGTTCTCCCACGGGAGGAACCTCGCCCGCAGTTCGCGCAGCGTGCCCCGGACCTGAAGTCCGGCGTAGGTCGCGGCGGCGGCCAGCACCGAGGTGCCCGGCAGCCCCATCGGCGTGCCGACCGCCGGGCAGCATCCCCCGTCGTCGCAGCAGTACGACCAGAAGCGGCCGCCCGAGAGGCACAGCGCCTCCACCACAGGGACGTCGAGAGCGCCGCATTCCAGGCGCAGCGCGTGAGCGAGCGGGCCCAGCCGCTCCTTGACCTGCCCGTCGGGCTCGCCCTCCCCCGGTTCCTGGCAGAGGAAGACGACCATCTGTTCGGGTTTGACGCCTCGGCGCTCGCTTCCCGTGACCAGCCCCTGGGCCAGCTGCCGGGCGGCGGCGGGCCAGTCGTCCCGGTTCGTGGGGATGCCGAGCCTGGCCCGGCCGCCGAACCTGCCCCGCCCGTCCTTGTCGTACAGGGCGACCAGGACGATGCTGTCCTCGGGGTGGTAGCCGAGCAGATAGGGCAAGGCGTCGGCGAGTTCGGCGGGGGTGCGCAGTGTGACCTGCTGTTCGCCGCCGTGGCTGCCGTAGGCGGTGCAGGCGATGTCCTTCGCGCGCCCCGCGTGCGTGCCCGCGGCCTTGTGCGCCCTGGGCCCCGGGACCTCGGTGCCGCGGGTGGTGTCGTCGCGTCCCGGAAGGCCGGCGTGCTCGTCCCGCTCCCGACCAACGATGTCACCGTTTTCGGAGGATCCGTTCGTTTCGCTGCTGTTCGTCATGGCAGGACGATCTCGCGGATCAGGAAATTCCGCTCACCCTGTGGACAACTCTCGTCAGGGACGCGTCACATACCTTGCCTGACCTGCACTTCCGCTTCCACGGCGATGCGATCGTCACATAAATCCTGCACTCTCGTCGGCCTGTGTCGGCACCCGGCCGCCCGCCGTCCTGTTGCGCGGAACGCAGGGGCACACGACGACGCGGATCTCCGGACGACCGTCCTCGTCCGGCTCATCGGGGACGCCTCGGGAGAAGCCCGGCCGCGCGAGGATCAGCGGCGGGCATTGCCGGTGCCGGTCGCCGACCACCACCAGGCCCTCGTCGTCCGGCGCACAGGCTGGGACGAGTCCGCGGTCCCCTTCAGGACCGCGTCACCGCTGCGGGCCGGAGGCAGCGGCACCACCATGCTCGCCCCGTCCACCACCCCGCCCGGCGCTGATGCGCAACCAGGTCGAGACGTGGCCGGGAGCCGGCTCCACGCGGGTCTTCAGGCTGTCACCGCGAGGACCAGCGGAAGGACCTGCTCCGCGCCCGCCCGGCGCAGCAGACGCGCGGCCACTGCGAGGGTCCAGCCGGAATCAGAGTAGTCGTCCACGAGCAGGACCGGGCCGTGTGGAGCAGCCGCCAGAGCACCGGCGAGTTCCTCGGGAACGGTGAAAACGGCGGACAGCGTGTGCAGCCGTTGAGCCGAGTTGCTCCTACGGGTCCGGTGCGCCTCACTGTCCCCGGTGTACTCGAGGGCGCCGAGGAAGGGGAGACGCCCGACGGTGGCCACTCGTTCGGCAAGGGAACCCACGAGCCGGGGCCGGCTCAGAGAGGGCATGGCGACGACTCCCACCGGCCGGACCGACGCGTCCGGGCCCTTGTCCGCCCACCCGCCCGAGGAGCGGGCCCAGTCGGCGAGGACTGCCACCGCCGCTTGGAGAACGTCGTCGGGGACCGGACCGTCCGGCGCCTGCTCCGCCAGCAGCGGGCGCAGGCGGTTGCCCCAGCCGATGTCCGAGAGGCGGCCCAGGGCCCGCCCGGGGGAGCATTGTTCTTTCGCCGGAATGCGTCCCTTGAGGTCGACGCCCAGGGCGGGCATCCCCGTGGGCCACATGCGGCGCGGTTCGACCTCCACCCCCGGACGCTCCAGTTCACCAGCGGCGCCGGCCAGTGCCTGGGGTGAAACGCCAGGATCCGTCCAGGCTCCCGCGCAGTTGTCGCAGCGGCCGCACGGGGCGGCCTTCTCGTCGTCCAGCTGGCGGCGCAGGAACTCCATCCGGCACTGGGAGGTACCGACGTAGTCGCGCATGGCCTGCTGCTCGGCGGCACGCTGGCGGGCGACCCAGGCATAACGCTCTGCGTCGTAGACCCAGTCGGCACCGGTGGCCGTCCAGCCGCCCTTCACACGCCGCACGGCGCCGTCCACGTCCAGGACCTTCAGCATCATCTCGAGGCGAGTCCGCCGGAGGTCCACCAACGCCTCCAGGGCGGGCACGGACAGCGGCCGCCCCGCGTCGGCGAGGGCGGCGAGGGTCTGACGGACCTGCGTCTCGGGCGGGAAGGCGACCTCGGCGAAGTAACGCCAGATCGCCTCGTCCTCCTTACCGGGCAGCAGCAGCACATCGGCGTGCTCCACACCGCGGCCCGCACGGCCCACCTGCTGGTAGTACGAGATGGGTGAGGACGGCGAGCCGAGATGGACCACGAAGCCCAGGTCCGGCTTGTCGAAGCCCATCCCGAGGGCGGAGGTCGCCACCAGGGCCTTCACCCGGTTCGCCAGCAGGTCGGCTTCGGCCTGCTGGCGGTCGGCGTTCTCCGTCCGGCCGGTGTACGAGGCCACGGCGAAGCCACGCGCGCGCAGGTAGGCGGTGACCTCCTCGGCGGCCGAGACGGTCAGCGTATAGATGATCCCGGAGCCCGGCAGGTCGTTCAGGTGCTCGCCGAGCCAGGCCAGACGGTGGGCGGCGTCCGGCAGCCGGACCACGCCGAGCCGCAGGCTTTCCCGTTCCAGCGTGCCGCGCAGCACGAGGGCCTCGCCGGCTCCGGTGCCCAGCTGGTCAGCCACGTCCGCCGTGACGCGGGCGTTGGCCGTGGCCGTGGTGGCCAGTACCGGAACCCCCGGGGAGAGCTCCTGCAGCATCGTGCGCAGTCTGCGGTAGTCGGGACGGAAGTCGTGTCCCCAGTCGGAGATGCAGTGGGCCTCGTCGACGACCAGGAGGCCGGTCGTGGCCGCGAGCCCGGGCAGCATCCGTTCACGGAAGTCGACGGAGTTGAGGCGTTCCGGGCTGACGAGGAGAACGTCGACCTTTCCCTGCTCGACCTCCTCGTGGATGGCATCCCATTCCTCGGGGTTCGCCGAGTTGATCGTGCGTGCCTGGATGCCGGCCCGCGCTGCCGACTCGACCTGGTTGCGCATCAACGCCAGCAGCGGCGAGACGATCACCGTAGGGCCGGAACCGCGCCGGCGGAGCAGCGCGGTGGCGACGAAGTACACCGCCGACTTGCCCCATCCGGTGCGCTGCACCACCAGGGCACGGCGATGGTCCACCACCAGAGCCGCCACCGCCTGCCACTGGTCCTCCCGGAGCCGTGCCGTGCCCCCGGGATCACCGACCAGCTCGGCGAGGATGGCGTCGGCTTCGGCACGCAGCTCCAGATCATTCATGCCCCCATGCAACCGCACGGCTCGGGCAGTCGGCCAATCCCGCTCCATGACGAGGTCACGGGCCCCTCGGCCGCGCGGCCCCAAGAGGCGACGTCGTGAGCCCTCCGGCCGGCTCCCGCTCGAGACGTTTACGCGGGCGGGACGCCGGAAAGCCTCGGATGCCGAGGTCCTCGGTCCCGTGGCCGGGACGAAGCACGGCGCATGGGACCCACGGCACGTGCGACCCACAGCCCGTGTGGCCCACGGCACGTGCGACCCACCGGCCTTCCGGCGATCGGCGTGGACCTCGAGAGGCGCCTCCCGACCGGGAAGCGGACGGCACGGGGCCTGGCGGGGGCGGCTGCCGGACACGGCCGGCACCCGGCCACGTGGCGAGAGCCGTGCCGTCCTCGCTCTCCGCTGCCCCGGTCCAGGCTCAGGGGCCGGTACACGCGGTGCCGACCGCACGGACACGGGCCGGGCCCCCGGCCGCCACGGCCCGCCTGTTCCGGCGGGCCGAGCCCAGGAGGTGCCGCCTCTCCTCCCTGCCACGTCCCGGGCCGGCGCTCAGCCGGACACCGCCGCCCGAGTTCCCGACGCCCGCCCTTCCGGACACGGGGCACCGGTGCCCCTCCGGTACGAACTGCCGTCACCGGGCGCTTCATGTGTGCCCGCAGGGCACACCGGGCAGGGATATAACTCTCAATCATCTGATACCGGTCGGCTCGCACGATTGCTCGTTGCCGCATCCAGGTTCGACAGGAAGAATTGAGGTCCGCACCCGCACGGCTCGTCCGCCGCTCAGGTTGGGCTCCGTTGCGTGCGCGCTCCCCTGAATCCGTTCCCGCCCGTAGTCCGGGCGTAGCCGAAGGGAGGACCGTGACCTTCGGATTCGCTCCGTCCTCGGCGGCATCGCTGTCGACGCCCGCCGCTTCCGCCACTCGTCTGCTCGAACCCGCGGAGTGGGCCGCCGCGGGAATCCCGCTGCTGCGCAACCCGCGTGAGGTGGTCAGCGGGCTGCACTCCCGGCACCGTCCGGGGCCGACGACCGCGGTCGTCGCCGTGCTCGACCAGGACGAGCGAGTGCGGGCGAGTGCCTCGTTCACCCGCCGCCCGGCCCCGGCGGACGGCTGGATGTTCCGCAACGCGCTGCTGTCCCAGCTGCGCCGGGTCGTCCCGCACGACCTGCGGCGCCGCACGCCGGTCCGTACCGCCGTCCTGCTCTACTGCCGCGACGGCGACGCGCGCTGGACGGAGGAGGACGGTGCGTGGATGTGGGGGCTGCGGGACGCCTGCACGCTGCACGGGCTGCGCTGCGGGGCGTACATCACGCTGACCCGTGACGGCTGGCAGGTGCTCGGCGAGGGGCGCGGTGGGCGTCGGCCCAGCAGCGGCTCCGCACCGGAGCCCTTCGCCACGGCCGAGGCGCCGCCGCGAATACCGCGCACCGGCGGTGTCGCGTCCGATGTCCTGCGCCGCGCGGCGGCGCGCTGAGGGCCGACGGGGCTCCTGGGAACCAGAGGGCTGTCGGCGGCCTCGTACGCTCCTGCGGGCCGCGCGCCCTGCCGCCGCGCCGGCATCACTGCCCGCGCGGTGGAACGCGGCGTCATGGCGCCCGTACGGACGGGCGCCATGACGCCGGATCAGACGACCGTACTCATCATCGAGTTGAGCCACTTCGGGTCACCGCAGACGATCAGCAGGGCGGTGGCCTTGCTGCGCGCCACGGCCAGGGCCGACGCGGACACCGACTCGGACCCTCCGTTGACGGCGACCACGACGACGGGGCGCGCTCCGGCACGGGCCGCGACAGCGGCGTCCGCGTAGAAGACGTCGTCGGCGGCGGCGTGCAGGGCCCAGTAGGAGGCCTCACCGAAGGAGAGTTCGTGGGTGGCCCACGGGTGCGGCTCGCCGGTGGTGATCACCAGCACGTCGCCCGGGGCACGGCCCGAGTCCAGCAGCAGGTCCACGGCTTCCTCGGCGGCGTCGAGCGCCCCCTGGACGGTCGCCGGGACCAACTGGACCTGGGCGCCGGCCGCAGCGGGAGCGGTCGGCTTCGAAGGGACGGGTTCGGGGGCCGCCGCAGTGGCATCACGCGGCGTACGTTGCGCCGGAGGCGCGGGCCGGACCGGGCCTGGCCGACCGGGGCGCGGCGGAGCCGCGGGGCGGGGACCGGGTACGGGGCGGGGGGTCGGCGCGGTACGGCTGTTGGCCGGAGTGGCGCGGGGACCCTGGGCACTCTCGTGAATCTGAGGCTCCTCGGGAATGAGAGGAATGGGCTGATTTTTATCAAACATTGATACGACTCGTACCACCGGGTGGCACATGAGTGCGAACGGAACAGTCAGAAATCGAAGCCGAGCTGACCCTCGATCACCGGAACACTTCCGTCCGCCCCGCTGCGGACCTTCTTGAGATGCCGCCACTGGGGCAGCGCATCAAGATACGCCCACGACAGCCGGTGGTAGGGGGTGGGCCCCCGAACCTCCAGCGCGGCCCTGTGCACGGGCGACGGGTACCCGGCATTGTCCGCAAAACCGAAGTCTGCATGCTCGGCACCCAGTTCGGCCATCATTTTGTCGCGGTACACCTTGGCGATCACCGAGGCCGCCGCGACCGCCACGCACGACTGGTCACCCTTGATCACGGTCCGGACCCGCCAGGGCGCCCCGAGATAGTCGTGTTTACCGTCGAGTATCACCGCGTCGGGCCGGGCCGGCAGCCCTTCGAGTGCGCGCACCGCAGCCAGCCGCAGCGCGGCCGTCATCCCCAGTCGGTCGATCTCCTCGTGGGATGCGTGGCCCAGGGCGTACGACGTCACCCAGTCCCTCAGCGTCCGGTCGAGTGCGTCCCGCCGCTTGACGGTGAGGAGCTTGGAGTCGGTGAGACCCTCGGGGGGCCGGCGCAGTCCGGTGACCGCCGCACAGACGGTGACGGGGCCGGCCCAGGCGCCGCGCCCCACCTCGTCGACACCTGCGACGGTCTTCGCCCCGGTCGTGGCGCGGAGGGAGCGCTCGACAGTGTGAGTTGGTGGTTCGTACGGCATGGCGACCCTTAGCCTACGCCGCCCGGAACGGCCCGCGACACCCTGGTCCCCCGAGCGATGCCGGGGTCTCGGCAGCCTCGGGCCGGGAGCCCTCCGGCCGCGGCAGCGGAACCATCGACAGGTCGATCACCTCCTCCACGTCGACGTCCGCTCATTCGCTTCCGCACATCTTGGACCGGTGCATCATCATCACCGGAACGGCATCGAAGACGTAGCCGTTCACCGCTTCGGCACGCACCTCCCCATGCCCGACGCCTCGCTCAATGCCAAGCTTGACACCTCGCTCGATCACTTATCGGGGCATCTTGACGGTCGACTCCACGACCCCTTCGAAAATCACGGCATGGAACCGCCCCGCCTACATGGAATCGCATGCGTGAATGAACGAGCGCAGGTCGAGGCCCGGCGGGGAGAACATCGCGTCACGCGCTCCCAGACACAGCACAGGGCATTTCGACGGCCTTCATCCCGGCCGCCGCCATGCCGGCACCGCCGGACCGACCCTGGCACCGCCGGACCGGCCGGAACTACACCGGCATCCAGCTCGGCAGCGCCTCGACCCGCTCTGCCCACCCGGCAGGCGGCATCCCGGCCTTTCCCGCCGCGATCACCCCGCCCACGATGGCGCAGGTCGTGTCGATGTCCCCGCCCGCCTGAGCCGTGGTCCAGAAGGCCCGTTCGTAGTCGCCCAGGGCCCGGGCGGCCGACCACAGCGCGAAGGGAACGGTGTCGTGGGCCGTCGTCCGCCGTCCGCATCCCAGGACGGCGGCGACGGTGGCCGTGTCGCCGTAGTCGAGCATGTCCCGGGCCCGCCGCAGCCCCGCACCGACGGCACTCTTCCTGGGCACCAGCGCGACAACCCCGTCGAGCAGGGCTTCGGGGCCGGGCGGCCCCCCGGGAGCAGCGACGAGTGCGGCTGCCGCGGCGACGGCCATCGCGCCTACCACGGCCTCGCGGTGCTGGTGGGTGGGGTAGGCCGAGATCTCCGCCTGGTGGATCGCCTGCTCCGGATCGTCCGCGTACCAGGCACCCAGGGGCGCGATGCGCATCGCGGCGCCGTTGCCCCAGGAACCCCGGCCGTCGAAGAGGTCTGCGGCGAGCTCGCGCCAGTCACCGCCTTCGCGGACCAGTCGCAGCAGCCGGTCGACCGCGGGCCCGTAGCCCCGGTCGACGTCCTGACGCCGGGCGAAGGACCACGCGAGGGCGTCCTGGTCGATCCGCCGATGGGCGGCGAGGACGGCGACGACCGAGCAGGCCATCTCCGTGTCGTCCGTCCACTGCCAGGGGCCCGGGGGCAGCTCACGGCGCATGAGCAGCGGATAGTTCGCCGGGACGAAGAACTGCGAGCCCAGCGCGTCCCCCACCGACAGTCCGCGCAGGCTGGCCAGGGCGCGGTCCAGGCGCCCTGCGGAGGTGGAGTCAACGGTCGTCATCGCCCTGCCCACCCTATCCGGTGATCCCGTACGGCTCCGGCTGCCGCCACTGCTCGAAAGGCCGGTCGAGCGTGTACTTGCCGTCCTCCCCCAGAACGAGCACCCGCATCTCGGCGTTGCCCGGGTTGGACAGGGATTCGAACTCCGCGACGGTCCAGTGGAACCACCGCATGCAGAACAGCCTCATGGCGAGACCGTGCGTCACGATGAGGACGTTCGGCGGGTGGTCGGGGGCGTCGAAGCTCCGGAACAGACTCTCCAGGAAGCCGTCGACCCGGTCATAGACATCCGCGCCGGACTCGCCCTGGGCGAAACGGTAGAAGAAATGGCCGTACGCGTCCCGGTACGCCTTCTGCAGACGGACGTCCTTCAGGTCCTGCCAGTTGCCCCAGTCCTGCTCACGCAGTCTCGGCTCCTCCCGCACGCGTATGAGCTCCGGGTCGAGGCCGAAGGCACTCAGCGTCTGGTGTGTACGGCGATAGGGGGACACGTACACGCTGACGCGCTCCCGGCCGAACAGGTCGCGCAACCGCTTGCCCGTCTCTTCCGCCTGCCGCCGGCCCCGCTCGGTCAGGGCCAACGCGTGATCGGGTTCGCGCTCATAAAGGGAGTCATCAACATTGCCCGTTGATTCACCGTGCCGGACAAGGACGATGCGCCGTGGTCGTGCCATGCTCAAACCCTAGAACGGGTGACGGCCGACCGAGCACCCGCACGCGCTCCGTACGGCACAGGTCACACACTTCCCGCGGTGCGAGACGGTTCCGTGCGCCGGTACGTCAGACCGTCCAGACCGGCTCCATGTCCACGATGTCCCCCGTGAGCGCCGCGATGTCGGCCTCCGTCTGCGCCCGCAGGGCGAGACGTTCCACGCGTTCGGTGCGGTACTTGCCGTGCTCGGCCGCCGACCACCACATCGACAGCACCAGGAACTCATTGCCGGGTGCTTCACCGAACAGCCCCCGGACCATGCCGGGCGAGCCCGCCATCGCCGGGTTCCAGACCTTCTCGTGCATCAGCACGAAATGCTCCGCACGCTCCTCATGGACACGGAACAGTGCCGCTCTCAACAGGTCGACGTCCGTGAAGCGCGGTTCGAAGCCGGTCTTCACATCGAAGCGGTGGTCGAACAGCCTGACCTGCGCGTCCTTGAAGGTGCCCGACTGCGCGGAGGCGAGCCGGTCATGGGATCGCGCCATGAAGGAATCGTAGAAGGCGCGGCTCTCCCAGAAGGAGAAGATGTGCGCCACATCCTGCCGCCCCCGGCTCCAGCCCCCGCCCTGTCCACGAAATCCCGGCTCTCCCAGAAGCCCCGCCCACTTTCGCTGTCCCCGTTCGAACCCGCGACGGTCCACCACGGTGCAGCGAATCCACTTGACCAGCACCGCGCCATCGTAAGGCCGCGGAACACGGCCCGGTCCCCCTCGGCGGGACTGCTTCGCCGCACTCATCCGGCCCGGCATGACAGGATGGACAACCTGCCAGGTTCGCCCGGCAGTTGGACTGAAGGGGCAGGACGGTCGCACGGGGAAGGGGAAGACTGGTGAACGGCGTCAACAAGGGCATCGGCAAGGTCGAGATCGCGCTGAGGTGGGACCCGAGTCCCGCGGGCCAGCCGGCCACCGACCTGGATCTCGTCGCCGCGCCCTACCCGGCAAGTGATCCACACGGCGATCCCTCCTACGTGGTGCACTTCGACAGCCGCTCTCCCGACGGCACGATCATCCTCAACCGGGACAGCAAGGACGGCAAGGGTTTCGGCTTCGACGAGGTCATGACGCTGGAGCTGAACCGGCTCGACGCGCGGTACACGCGCGTGGTGGTGGGGGTCGTCATACAGCAGCACCAGGAGCCGCGCACCTTCGCCGACGTGGACCATCCCGGTCTGCGCATCCGCGAGGGATACACCGTCCTGGCCGAGGACGACTTCGGGGGCGTCCGGGGATCCACGGCGGCCACGGTCGCCGAGTTCACCCGGGACGGCACCGGGGCCTGGGACTTCCGTCCCGGCGTCCAGGGCTTCCAGGGGGACCCGTCGGCCTTCACCCGCACCATGGGGGCCGCCCGCCGCCCGTGAGCCGGCCCCGGCGTCGGCCCCGGCAGCTCAGCGGGAAACGGCAGCGGGACGGGAAGAACGAGAGAAGAGAGGGGCACCGGCCGAAGCCGGTGCCCCTCTCTTCTCATTCCCTCAGCCGATCGCACCGGGCGGACAGGCCCGTACGGACGGTGTCACGCGCTGCCTCAGCTGCAGCCGCTGGTCGAGCCGCAGCCCTCGCAGATGTAGCAGGAGCCGGCCCGCTGCATCTTCGTCCCGCAGGAGAAGCAGAGCGGGGCGTCGGCCTGGATGCCCAGCTGCATTTCGACCAGCTCGGCGCTGGTGTGGACCTGCTGCGGGGCGGGCTCGGCCACCTCGGCCTTCGGTGTGGCGACCGCCTTCAGCTCCTGGGTCCGCGGCGCGGACTGGGCGAGACCCTCGACGTCGAGTTCGTCGTCGGTCGGCTCGTAGGAGCCGGTCTCGAGGTGGCGCTGACGCTCGTCGGCGGAGTGGATGCCGAGCGCGGAACGCGTCTCGAAGGGCAGGAAGTCCAGCGCCAGACGACGGAAGATGTAGTCGACGATGGACTGCGCCATCCGCACGTCCGGATCGTCCGTCATACCGGCCGGCTCGAAGCGCATGTTGGTGAACTTCGAGACGTACGTCTCCAGCGGGACGCCGTACTGGAGGCCGACGGAGACCGCGATGGAGAAGGCGTCCATCATGCCCGCGAGGGTCGAGCCCTGCTTGGACATCTTCAGGAAGACCTCGCCGAGACCGTCGTCCGGGTAGGAATTGGCGGTCATGTAGCCTTCGGCGCCGCCGACGGTGAAGGACGTGGTGATGCCGGGACGTCCCTTCGGCAGGCGCTTGCGGACCGGGCGGTACTCGACCACCTTCTCGACCGCGGCACGGATCGTGTCCTCGGTCTTCTCGGTGATCTCGGCCTTCTCCTTCTCCTTGGTCTTGGCGGAGAGGGGCTGGCCGACCTTGCAGTTGTCGCGGTAGATGGCGAGCGCCTTGACGCCCATCCTCCAGGCCTCGAAGTAGACCTCCTCGACGTCCTCGACGGTCGCCGACTCCGGCAGGTTGACCGTCTTGGAGAGGGCGCCGGAGATCCACGGCTGGATCGCGGCCATCATGCGGACGTGGCCCATCGCGGAGATGGAGCGCTCGCCCATGGCGCAGTCGAAGACCTCGTAGTGCTCGTGCTTGAGGCCGGGGGCGTCGATCACATTGCCGTGCTCGGCGATGTGGGCGACGACCGCCTCGATCTGCTCCTCCTGGTAGCCCAGGCGGCGCAGGGCCTGCGGGACGGTGCCGTTGACGATCTGCATCGAGCCGCCGCCGACCAGCTTCTTGAACTTGACCAGGGCGAGGTCGGGCTCGAGGCCGGTGGTGTCGCAGGACATCGCGAGACCGATGGTGCCGGTCGGGGCGATGACGGACGCCTGGGAGTTACGGAAGCCGTTCTTCTCGCCGAGGCTCAGCACGTCCTGCCAGGCCTCGGTGGCGGCCGTCCAGATCGGCGTGTCCAGGTCGTCCACGCGGACGGCCTTGACGTTCTCGTCGGAGTGCTGCTTCATGACCCGCAGGTGCGGCTTCGCGTTGCGGGCGTAGCCGTCGTACGGGCCGACGATCGCGGCCAGTTCGGCGGAGCGCTTGTACGACGTGCCGGTCATCAGGGAGGTGATGGCACCGGCCAGGGCGCGGCCGCCGTCGGAGTCGTAGGCGTGGCCGGTCGCCATCAGCAGGGCGCCGAGGTTGGCGTAGCCGATGCCGAGCTGGCGGAAGGCGCGGGTGTTCTCGCCGATCTTCTGGGTCGGGAAGTCCGCGAAGCAGATGGAGATGTCCATCGCGGTGATGACCAGTTCGACGACCTTCGAGAAGCGCTCGACGTCGAAGGACTGGTGGCCCTTGCTGTCGTCCTCGAGGAACTTCATCAGGTTCAGCGACGCGAGGTTGCAGGACGTGTTGTCCAGGTGCATGTACTCGCTGCAGGGGTTCGAGCCGTTGATGCGGCCGGACTCCGGGCAGGTGTGCCAGTTGTTGATGGTGTCGTCGTACTGGATGCCCGGGTCGGCGCAGGCCCAGGCGGCCTCGGCCATCTTGCGGAAGAGCGCCTTGGCCTCGACCTCCTCGATGACCTCGCCGGTCATGCGGGACGTCAGGCCGAACTTGCCGCCGTCCTGGACCGCCTTCATGAACGTGTCGTTCACACGGACCGAGTTGTTGGCGTTCTGGTACTGGACGGACGTGATGTCGTCGCCGCCCAGGTCCATGTCGAAGCCCGCGTCGCGCAGGGCGCGGATCTTCTCCTCCTCCTTGACCTTGGTCTGGATGAAGTCCTCGATGTCGGGGTGGTCGACGTCGAGGATGACCATCTTGGCGGCGCGTCGGGTGGCGCCACCCGACTTGATCGTGCCGGCGGAGGCGTCGGCGCCGCGCATGAAGGAGACCGGGCCGGAGGCGTTGCCGCCGGAGGACAGCAGTTCCTTGGAAGAGCGGATGCGGGAGAGGTTCAGGCCGGCGCCGGAGCCGCCCTTGAAGATCATGCCCTCTTCCTTGTACCAGTCGAGGATCGACTCCATGGAGTCGTCGACGGACAGGATGAAGCAGGCGGAGACCTGCTGCGGCTGGGGCGTGCCGACGTTGAACCAGACGGGGCTGTTGAAACTGAAGATCTGGTGCAGGAGGGCGTGGGCCAGCTCATGCTCGAAGATCTCGGCGTCGGCGGGGGAGGCGAAGTACTTGTGGTCCTCGCCGGCCTTCCGGTACGTCTTCACGATGCGGTCGATCAGCTGCTTGAGGCTGGTCTCGCGCTGCGGGGTGTCCACGGCACCGCGGAAGTACTTGCTGGTGACGATGTTGACCGCGTTCACCGACCAGAAGTCGGGGAACTCGACGCCACGCTGCTCGAAGTTGACCGAGCCGTCGCGCCAGTTGGTCATGACGACGTCACGACGCTCCCAGACCACCTCGTCGTAGGGATGGACTCCGGGAGAGGTGTGGATGCGCTCGACTCGCAGCCCCTTGCCGGCCTTGCCGCCGCCCTTGGCCCGGGAACTCCGTGTCGGACCGCTCGCCGTCTCTGTCATGCCGCCTCCCTGGTACGGGCAAAACGCCCTGAAGTGCCCCGGTGTTCCCGTGGCACGGTGTTTGTCTGATGCTGCGGGCGCCCACTCGTATCGCCCGCAACAGGTCTTCTCATCGCCGCAGTCCGGCCGCCCCCGGCCGCAGGACCGGGCAGGGCCCGCCGGTCAGCCGGTGGGCCGGGTGGGCTCCGGGACCTGGACGGTCCCGCCGGGCCCGCTGTTGTCTTCCCGGCCCTCCGCGACAGCTCCCTCGCGGTCTCCGTCGTCCGCGGCGGGGTGCTCCACCTGCCTGAGTTCCGTGACCGCGGCCTCGAAGTCCTCGAGCGACTCGAACGCCCGGTAGACGGACGCGAACCGCAGATAGGCGACGAGGTCGAGTTCCTGCAGTGGGCCGAGGATGGCCAGCCCCACATCGTGGGTGGTCAGTTCGGCGCTCCCGGTGGCCCGCACCGCTTCCTCGACGCGCTGGCCGAGCTGCGCGAGCGCGTCCTCGGTGACCGGCCGCCCCTGGCACGCCTTGCGCACACCGTTGATGACCTTGGTGCGGCTGAACGGCTCGGTGACACCGGATCGCTTGACCACCATGAGCGAGCACGTCTCCACGGTCGTGAAACGACGGGAGCAGTCGGGGCACTGGCGGCGCCTGCGGATCGACGTGCCGTCGTCGGTCGTACGACTGTCGACGACACGGCTGTCGGGGTGCCTGCAGAAGGGGCAGTGCATGAAATCCCAACCCTTCCTCGCAGCGGACACCATGACCTTAAGGGGCCCGTTCGGCCCCGTGAAGCTGCTCCAGCATAAGCGATCCCCGAAGGCCTCAGGACCGCGGGACCACAACTTCTGGGCAGCTGGTGCAATCCAACCACTAGATGTGGTGATTGGCCCATTCATACACTCCAGCACGCGTGTCGCTCGGATTGGGACCGAGGGCTCCCGTCCACCCCTCTTCGCCATGCGCTCACGCGACGCGACAGTGACGCGACAGTACGCACCCACAGAGGGCCGGCGCGCGCCCCGAAGAGCTCGCGCGAAACCTCTCACGAGACGGTGCGGGGGATCTTGCGCGGGGCCGACGGTCACCGGTCCGGCAGACCCGGGACAGACCGGGTCCGGACAGACCGGGTCCGCCGCGCGGAGGAGGCGCGCCGGCCACATATGGGGAGATGTCGTGCACGCCGGAAGGAGGCGGCGTGCGGCTCCCGGAGAGACCCGAGGAGAGCCGGGCCGCCCCCCGCGTCACGGGGCGGCGAATGGCAGACTGACCCACGGCCGGAAGGCCGCCGCCCCGGCGGCGAAGAATACGGAAATGGGCACCTTTGCCCGATGGGGAGAATTGCAGCCAATACACCTCTCCGGGCAATCGAAGAAGGCAATTCGCGTTTTTTCACTCGAACGTGTGTTTGGCGCAACCTTTCGAAAGCTACTACCGTTGTCTTGCAGGGAGACCATCGAGAGGGGCCGACGTGACCACCACCGCAGACAGCGCCAGCATCACTGCCCAGGACCGCTCCCAGGACCGGCTCGAGCCGGCGCATGCGATGAGCGAAGCCACGCATCCCGAGGGCCAAAAGCGTTCCTTGCCGGGCCGACCTCCCGGCATCCGGGCGGACAGCTCGGGACTCACCGACCGCCAGCGTCGGGTGATCGAAGTCATCAGGGATTCGGTGCAGCGACGCGGGTACCCGCCATCGATGCGCGAGATCGGCCAGGCGGTCGGCCTCTCCAGCACCTCCTCGGTGGCGCACCAGCTGATGGCACTGGAGCGCAAGGGCTTCCTGCGTCGCGACCCGCACCGCCCCCGCGCGTACGAGGTGCGCGGCTCCGACCAGGCAGCCTCCGCACAGCCCACGGACACCGCGGGCAAGCCGGCCGCGTCGTACGTGCCGCTGGTCGGCCGGATCGCCGCCGGCGGTCCCATCCTCGCCGAGGAGTCGGTCGAGGATGTCTTCCCCCTCCCCCGTCAGCTCGTCGGCGACGGTGAGCTGTTCGTTCTGAAGGTCGTCGGCGACTCCATGATCGAGGCCGCGATCTGTGACGGTGACTGGGTCACGGTCCGACGCCAGCCCGTCGCCGAGAACGGCGACATCGTCGCCGCGATGCTCGACGGCGAAGCCACCGTCAAGCGCTTCAAGCGCGAGGACGGCCATATCTGGCTCCTCCCGCACAACGCGGCCTACGAGCCGATCCCCGGTGACGACGCGACCATTCTGGGCAAGGTGGTGGCCGTTCTGCGCCGCGTCTGAGCCCACCGCGGGGACCGGCCGGTCCGGCCCCGCCCCTGGTCCGGGCCCCGGAACCCCTGCGCCGGTTCCGGGGCCCTGTGCTGTCCCCGTCCCGTGCTGTACCCGTCCCGTGCTGTACCCGTCCTGTGCTGTCGGGTCACGGCCCGGCACAACCCTTCACGGCCCGGCACGCCCCTTCGTTCATGGCCCGTGCCGGGCCCCGGCGTGCGCTCCGTCCGCGGCCGGGGCCTGCTCCTCGCCCTCGGTCCGCTGTGCCCTCAGTCCGCTTCGCCCTCGGCCTGCCTGGCTGCCGCGTCGATCGTGGCCAGGGACTTCCTCACCTGGTTCCGGTCCGTGGTGAGCCAGAAGTCGGGCAGCGAGGCCTTCAGATAGCTGCCGTAGCGCGCCGTCGCCAGTCGCTGGTCCAGGACGGCGACCACGCCGCGGTCACCCGTGGCCCGGACGAGCCGGCCGGCGCCCTGCGCCATGAGCAGCGCGGCGTGGGTGGCTGCGACCGCCATGAAGCCGTTCCCTCCCGCGTCCTCCACCGCCTTCTGGCGGGCGCTCATCAACGGGTCGTCCGGGCGTGGGAACGGGATCTTGTCCATGACGACCAGCTGGCAGCTGGGGCCGGGGACGTCGACGCCCTGCCAGAGCGACAGGGTGCCGAAGAGGCAGGTCTTCGGATCGGCGGCGAAGTTCTTGATCAGCTCGCCGAGGGTCTCCTCCCCCTGGAGGAGGATCGGGAACTCCGGGATACGGGAACGCAGTTCCTCGGCAGCGAGCTGAGCGGCCCGCATCGAGGAGAACAGGCCGAGGGTGCGGCCGCCCGCGGCCTGGATCAGCTCGGTGAGTTCGTCGAGCATGTCCGCGCGGTCGCCGTCGCGGGCCGGACGCGCCAGATGCTTGGCGACGTAGAGGATCCCCTGCCTGGGGTAGTCGAACGGAGAGCCCACGTCGACGCCCTTCCACCGCGGAAGATCGTCCCCCTCGATGCCCTCGGGGCCTAGGCCCAGGGAAGCGCCCACGCCGTTGAAGTCACCGCCCAGCTTCAGGGTCGCGGAGGTCAGGACCACCGAGCGGTCGGAGAAGAGCTTTTCCCGCAGCAGGCCCGAGACCGACATGGGGGCGACGCGCAGCGAGGCGCCGCTGTGCCGGTATGCGGATCCGGCGCGGGGCTCGTGACGCTCGTACCAGACGACATCCCATTCGGAGCCGTTGGTGATGCGCTCCGCCACGTCGTGCACGCTCTCCACCGAGGCCAGCGCCTGTTTGCGGACCGCGTCCTCGTCCTGGACGGATTTATCGCGGGTGCTCCCGATGGCGGAGATGACGGTCCGGCAGGCGTCGCGCAGCGCCATCAGCGCGTACCCGAGGTCCTCCGGGATCTCCTCGAGACGGCCCGGAAGAGCCAGCTCCATCAGGCGTTCGAAGCCTTCGGCCGCGGTCTGCAGCTGGTCGGCCGCCTTCTCGTCGGCGAGCTTCGCGGCCCGGCGCACCGCGCGGTTGACCTGGCCGGGAGTGAGCTCCCCCGTGGCGACTCCGGTGACCCGGGAGACCAGTTCGTGGGCTTCGTCGACGATCAGCACCTCGTGCTGCGGCAGCACCGGGGCGCCCTCGATCGCGTCGATCGCCAGGAGCGCGTGGTTGGTGACGACGACCTCGGCGAGCTTGGCGCGCTCGCGGGCCATCTCGGCGAAGCACTCCGCGCCGTAGGCACACTTCGTGGCGCCCAGGCACTCCCGCGACGACACCGACACCTGGGACCAGGCCCGGTCGGAGACACCCGGGGTGAGGTTGTCCCGGTCGCCGGTCTCCGTCTCGTCCGCCCAGTCGCGCAGGCGCAGCAGGTCCTGCCCCAGTTTGCTGGTGGGCGCGGCCGCCTCGAACTGGTCGAAGAGGCCCTCCTCCTCGTCCTGCGGTACGCCTTCGTGGAGCCGGTGCAGACAGACGTAGTTCGACCGGCCCTTGAGCATGGCGTACTCCGGGCGGCGGCGCAGCAGCGGATGCAGCGCCTCCACCGTGCGCGGAAGGTCGCGCTCGACGAGCTGGCGCTGCAGGGCCAGCGTGGCCGTCGCCACGACGACTCTCTCCCCCTGAGCGAGCGCGGGCACCAGATAGCCGAGCGACTTTCCGGTGCCGGTGCCGGCTTGGACCAGCAGATGGGAGGCGTCGTCGATCGCTTCGGCGACGGCTTCGGCCATGGTCACCTGGCCGGGGCGCTCCGTGCCGCCGACGGCGGTGACGGCAGCGTGCAGGAGTTCAGGGAGTGAGGGCTTCGTCATAGCGCGACCACCCTACGGCCCGGCACCGACAATCGTGCGCCGGCCTCGAGAGCCGAGAACGCGACGGAGGGCCTCGGGGCCTGCTGATCACGCCCCGAGGATCGGTCGGCCCGGTGGGTTCCGCCCACGACACCCTGCGGCCGGGCGCAGGGTGCCGTGGCTCGACGCGAGGTTCCCTGTGCCTCAGCGCAAGGTGCGCACGAACACATCTCCGATCAGATTCGTGTCGTCGGGCACCAGGCCCGGGTAGTAGGAGTCGAAGACGACGGTCGACTCGTCCGCGCTCAGTGCCGCCCCGCCCACGGTGACGGGCTCGCCGTCCTGTCCCGGTGCCAGCAGTTCCTCGTGGCCGGTGCGCAGATCGCGCAGGATCAGCCCTGTCGTCCTGCGGTTCGCGTCCGCCGTGTTCAGAAGCAGTTTCGAGCCGTTCACCGACAGGTCCGAGACCAGGGTGAGATCCGTGGGGGTGCGGCCGTCGTGGCGCCGGAGCGTGCCCGTGCGCAGATCGCGGACGAAGGCGTTCCAGCCGTCGTTCGTATCGGCTTCCGGAACCAGGTCGGTCGCCTGCGAGTTGAAGCCGACCCGGGTGCCGTCGGCGCTGAGGACCGGAGCGATCGCCGACCGGTCGGCGGGGGCACCGTCGTGCGAGGCATCGGCCTGCACGGTCCGCCCGGTCACCCGGTCGTACACCAGGATGTCGCCCTGGTCGTCGTCGGCCGGTCCGGAGTACCCCTCCAGATAGGCGACCTTGCGGCCGTCGGCGCTCATCGAGATCTGCGTGCACCGGTGGAAGTTCTTCGAGCCGTCCGAGGGCCGGCTGACCTGCCGCACCTGCTCCGTCCAGCGGTCCAGGAGCATGACCCGGCAGTCGAACGCGCCGTTCTCGCCGGTGGTGGGCCGGGCGACGAAGGCGACATGGCGTCCATGCGCACTGACCGGGGCGATGCCGTACGACACTTCGTAGTCCTCGTCCAGCGCGGGAGCCAGCCGCTCGACGGATCCGGTGCGCAGGTCCATGACATGCACGGAGGACTTCCCGGTGGTGGCCGAGTACGAGTTGAAGGTCAGGTGGCTTCCCGACCCGGACACCTGGGGCGTGGACGTCGTCGCGCCCGGCACCACCACACGCTGCAGTGGTGCGCCGGGAGCCGTGCGGTAGAAGACGCTGTACGTCCTGTCCGTACCGCCGGCGAGCAGGTTGGTCGCTCCCGACGCGAAGGCCACGACCCGTCCGTCGGCGCTGACCACCGGTTCCACCGAGTGACCGTTGCCTCCGGTGCCGTCGGGGGCCACACTGATCCGCTCGGTGCGCGGCGGGGCCGGGTCGCCGCTCGCCGCCCCCGCGGGCCCGGCGGCCCCGGCGACCACGGCCGCCAGGACGGTGGTCATGGCGATGTGTGCGAAAGGTCTCGAAGAAAGTCGAGAAGAAGATCTCATCAAGCGGCTCCCCATCGGCTGTGCACTGCAGTGGCCGTCCCGTACGCCTCGCGCCCGTCCACGGCCGGCAGACGCCCGCGTGGATCCCGGTGAGGACTCGGGTGATGAAAGCGCTCCGTCCCGCCAGGGGTCAATGGGTTTACGGCCGGGGGGCCGATTCCCGGCCGGACACGGCCGATCGGCGTGCCCCTCCGCAAAGAGCGCCAAGGCGACGAGCGGCCGCTCCCGCGTGAAGGATTCCTCGACGGGCCCACCGCGCGAAGGCGTCACATCCTTGCGCTTCTTGAGAATGTCCAGGTCAGAAAGCTCGTAGCGAAACCGTTGCCGTTCCGTCGGTTGTCCCCCACGGCGAGCGCATAGTGTGTGGTGCCGTTCCCGGTGGTCGTGCGAGAGGTCCGGACTCCGTTCGAGTCCAGGGCGCGAGCACGGCCGAAGCACCAAGTTCGTCCACATCAGGGGGAGTCAGATCATGCGATCCATACGGCCGTCGTCCACCACTCGCCGAGGCGGAAGGACGCGCCGCGGAACCTCCCCCGTACTGACCGCCGTCGCGCTCGCCTCGGTACTCGCGCTGACCGTCACCGCCTGCGGTGCGAAGGACGACACGGCGGGCGGCGAAGCCTCCGCGACCGCCGCGGCCGGGGACGGCAAGATCCAGATCCCGAGCGACATCGCGGACCGGCTCAAGGAGCACGGGGTCGACATCGACAAGTGGCGGAACGGCGACTGGAAGAACTGGGACAGGGACGACTGGCTGCGCGAGGCCAACGACTACATCAACCCGATCATCGAGGGCCTGTGGGACCCGGACCGCATGCGGGACGCCGAGCAGCCGGACCCGGAGGTCGACGAGAGCGACATCTCCGGTGACCAGGGCGTGACGGACCCGACGCCGGAACCGGTGCAGGCGCAGGCCGTGCCGGCGTCGTACCACGACAACGCTCCCACGGCGGGCAAGGTGCTCTTCGACTCCCCCGAGGGCACGATGGTGTGCTCCGCGACCGTGGTGCAGGACCCCGCCAACCCGGGCAAGTCCAACATGGTGTGGACGGCCGGGCACTGCGTGCACGCCGGCAAGAAGGGCGGCTGGTACCGCAACATCGTCTTCGTCCCGTCGTACAACGACGCGGGCAGGCCGGCCGGCGAACTCGAGGGCGCCGCCCCGGACGAGGTCGCTCCGTACGGCGTCTGGTGGGGCGACTGGGCCCAGACCTCCGACCAGTGGATCGAGCAGGGCGGTGCGACCGGCGGTGACGGCGCCTCGTACGACTACGCCGTCATCCATGTGACGCCGGAGAAGGGCGGCGACGGCAAGTCGCTGGAGGAGACGGTCGGTTCGGCGCTGCCGGTGGACTTCAAGGCTCCCGCCGTGCCGGACGTGGAGAGCGTGACCGCGACCGGCTACCCGGCCGGCACACCGTACGACGGCCAGAAGCTGTTCAGCTGTGAGGACCGGCCGGGCCGGCTCTCGCTCAGCTCCTCCGACCCGACGATGTACCGCATCGGGTGCAGCATGACCGCCGGTTCGTCCGGTGGCGGCTGGGTCGCGGAGGGCTCCGACGGCAAGCCGGCGCTGGTGTCCAACACCTCCATCGGCCCGGTGACGTCGGGCTGGCTCGCCGGCCCGCGGCTGGGGGACGAGGCCGAGGGCGTGTACAAGGCGGTCAGCGACAAGTTCGCCGGCCAGTGACCGTCGGCCGCTCCGGCGGTGGCGGTTCCGTTCACACGGGCCCCGCCCGGGCGGGAACGGCGTCGCGGTAACGGCACACGCACGGGTGGCACCGGCGGCACGCGTCCGCCGGCCCGCCCGTGCGGCGTCCGCACCCACCAGCAGGACATTCATTCGTAGCACCGGGGGTCATCGCACCATGCGCTCCATCCGTACGTCCGCTCCGCGCCGGCGGGGCCGTCGCAGAGCCCTCGCCGTGACCGGGCTCATCGCCGCCCTGGCGCTCACCGTGACCGCGTGCGCCGGTTCCACCGACGACAAGGCCGACCCGAAGAAGCCCGGTTCCGGCACTTCGCGGGCCTCGGAGGGCGAGGCCGGCGAGACCCGGGTCCCGGCCGACATCGCGGACAGGCTCGAGGAGCACGGGATCGACGTCGACAGGTGGAAGGCCGGCGGCTGGCGGGACTGGGACGAGGACAAGTGGCTCAGTGAGGCCAAGGACTACGTCAACCCGGTGATCGAGGGCCTGTGGAAGCCGGAGCGGATGCGTTCCGCCGAGGAGGCCGACAAGACCCTCTCGACCAAGGACGCGACCGCCGCCCGGGGCGTCAGCGACCCGGAGCCGGGACCGGTCCAGGCACAGGCCGAGCAGACGCCCTACCACGCCAACGCGGCCCCGGTCGGCAAGGTCTTCTTCGACTCCCCCGAGGGCACGAGCGTCTGCTCCGGCACGGTCGTCAAGGACGTGAACCGCCCGGGCAGGTCCAACCTCGTCTGGACCGCCGGTCACTGCGTGCACGCGGGCGGCGACGGCGGCTGGTACCGCAACATCGTCTTCGTCCCCGCGTACAACGACCTGGGCAGGTCCGAGGCGGAGCTGAACAGCACGAACGACGCCTCGGAGATCGCCCCGTACGGCAACTGGTGGGCGGACTGGGCCTCGACCTCCACCGGCTGGATCGAGGGCGGCGCGCAGACCGGCGGCGCCGGAGCGCCGTACGACTACGCCGTCCTGCATGTGAAGCCGGAGCAGGGGGACAAGTCCCTGGAGGAGACGGTCGGCACCGCCCTGGACGTGGACTTCTCGACCCCGTCCGCGGACGGGGCGGGCCGGATGGGGGCCTGGGGATATCCGGCGGCGCCGCCCTACAACGGACTGCGGATGTTCAAGTGCCTGGACACTCCGGGCCGGTTCTCGCTCGCCTCCGATCTGCCCACGATGCACCGCATCGGCTGCACCATGACCGGTGGTTCGTCCGGTGGCGGCTGGTTCCGGGTGGTGAACGGCGAGACCGTGCTGGTGTCGAACACCTCGATCGGCCCGACCGACAACACCTGGCTCGCGGGCCCGCAACTGGGCCGGGACGCCGAGGCGCTGTACCAGAACATGAGCAGGACCTACGGCGGCCGGTGATCAAGGCGGCGTGTGATCACCGTGTTCACTGATCCGCGCAACGCCGACGGCCCGCCCCCCCGCTCGTGGGCGGGGGGCGGGCCGTCGGCGTTGCGCGCGAAGCCGCGGGCCGTGGACTCAGCCGGCGGTCGGCGTGGGCACGAACGGCGTGAGCTCCGCCGCCAGTTCCTCGTGCACCCGCACCTTGAGCAGGGTGCCCTCCGCGGTGTGCTCCTCGGAGATCACCTCACCCTCGTCGTGGGCGCGGGCGACCAGCTTGCCGTGGGTGTACGGCACGAGCGCCTCGATCTCGACGGCCGGGCGGGGCAGATCGCTGTCGAGGAGGGCGAGCAGTTCATCGATGCCCTGGCCGGTTCGGGCCGAGACCGCGATGGAGCGCTTCTCCTCCCGCAGCAGCCGTTGGAGCGTCAGCGGGTCCGCCGCGTCGGCCTTGTTGATCACGACGATCTCGGGTACGCCGGTGGCGCCGATGTCCCTGATCACCTCGCGCACGGCGGCCAGCTGCTCTTCCGGGACGGGATGCGAACCGTCCACCACGTGCAGGATCAGGTCGGCGTCGCCGACCTCCTCCATCGTGGAGCGGAACGCCTCGACGAGGTGGTGCGGCAGGTGCCGGACGAAACCGACGGTGTCGGTCAGCGTGTACAGCCGTCCGCCCGGCGTCTCGGCGCGGCGCACGGTCGGGTCGAGGGTCGCGAACAGGGCGTTCTCGACCAGCACGCCCGCGCCCGTGAGGCGGTTGAGCAGCGAGGACTTGCCGGCGTTGGTGTAGCCCGCGATGGCGACGGACGGCACCTTGTGGCGCTTGCGCTCCTGGCGCTTGATGTCGCGGCCGGTCTTCATCTCCGCGATCTCCCGGCGCATCTTCGCCATCTTCTCGCGGATCCGGCGCCGGTCGGTCTCGATCTTGGTCTCACCGGGGCCGCGGGTGGCGAGTCCGCCGCCCGAGCCGCCGCCCATCTGCCGGGACAGCGACTGACCCCAGCCGCGCAGCCTCGGCAGCATGTACTGCATCTGCGCGAGCGCGACCTGTGCCTTGCCCTCCCGGGACTTGGCGTGCTGGGCGAAGATGTCCAGGATCAGGGCCGTCCGGTCGATGACCTTGACCTTGACGACGTCCTCGAGGTGGATCAGCTGGCCGGGGCTCAGCTCACCGTCGCAGACGACCGTGTCCGCGCCCGTTTCGAGCACGATGTCGCGCAGCTCCTGGGCCTTTCCGGAGCCGATGAAGGTCGCCGCGTCGGGCTTGTCGCGGCGCTGGGTCACGCCGTCGAGCACGAGGGCGCCCGCCGTCTCCGCCAGGGCGGCGAGCTCCGCGAGGGAGTTCTCCGCGTCCTGCACGGTTCCCGATGTCCACACGCCGACGAGTACGACGCGCTCCAGGCGGAGCTGCCGGTACTCGACCTCGGTGACGTCCTCGAGCTCGGTGGAGAGGCCGGCGACGCGGCGCAGGGCCGCGCGCTCGGAGCGGTCGAGCTGGTCGCCGTCCCGCTCTCCGTCGATCTCGAGGCTCCAGGCGACGTCCGCTTCCATCAGGGCATCGGCCCGGAGGCCCTCGGGGTGGGTCCGCGCGAAGCGCTTGGTGTCCTGGGAAGGGGAAGAAGAGGAGGTCATTGGGTCCTTACGTCGATACGTCGATGGGAGATCGCAGGGGTGACGGGGTACCCCGTCACCCTTCACAACGCACGGGCCTCCCGGGAGATTCCCGTGACCCGTGCGGCGGCGTCCTGACGATGGTGGCACGACACGGCACGTCTCGTCACCGTGTTTGTTCCCGGCTCACGGCCGGTCGATGCGTGGCCGGGCCGGAAGTCGGGCCGGAACGTCCCGTGGGCCGTGACGCGGATGCGGGGGCCGCGGGCCTGTGGGCCGTGAACCTGTAGGCCGTGGACTCGTCCGGGCCCTGCGCCGTGGACTTCCAGTCCGGGTGGCCGGGCATCGGCGGGGTCTTCGCGTCGTGGAGCCAGGCGTTCAGGAATCCGGTCAGGTCGCGCCCCGCGGTGTCGGAGGCGAGCCGGACGAAGTCGGCGGTGGAGGCCGTGCCGTCCCGGTGCTCGGTCACCCAGCGCCGTTCCAGACGGTCGAACGCGGTGTGGCCGATCTCCTCGCGCAGGGCGTACAGCACGAGCGCGGAGCCGTCGTACACGATCGGCCGGAAGATGCTGATCTTCTGGCCGGGCTGCGGGGCCCGGGGAGCGGCGGGTGGTCCTCCCTCCGCGCGCCAGCGGTCGGAGGACTCGTAGGCGGCCTTCATCCGGGCCTCGAGGGGCCGGCCGGCCTTCTCCTGCGCGTACAGCGCCTCGTACCAGGTGGCGTGGCCCTCGTTGAGCCACAGATCGGACCAGGTGCGAGGGCTGACGCTGTTGCCGAACCACTGGTGGGCGAGCTCGTGCACCATGATCGACTCGATGTACCACGCGGGATGGGCCGAGTCGGTGAAGAGTTCCCGCTCGAAGAGGGACAGCGTCTGGGTCTCGAGTTCGAAACCGGTGGAGACGTCGGCCATGAGCAGGCCGTACGTCTCGAACGGGTAGCGGCCGGCCTTGTTCTCCATCCAGGCGATCTGGTCCGGGGTCTTCGCCAGCCACGGTTCGAGCTGTTCGCGGTGGGCCGTGGGGACGACATCGCGCAGCGGCAGCCCCTGCGGGCCGGTGCGGTGCAGGACCGTGGAGCGGCCGATGGACACCTGGGCGAGTTCGGTGGCCATGGGGTGCCGGGTGCGGTACGTCCAGGTCGTCGTCGCCGCGCGGGTGCGGTCGACATGGATCGGCAGGCCGTTGGCGACGGCCGTGTGCCCGTCGGGGGCGGTGATGCGGAACGTGAAGAAGGCCTTGTCGGACGGGTGGTCGTTGCACGGGAAGACCAGGTGCGCGGCGTCGGCCTGGTTGGCCATGGCGAGACCGTCCGCGGTGCGCACCCAGCCACCGTCACGGCCCTCCGCGGCCACCGGATCACTGGTGTGGCGCACGGTGATACGGGTCCGTTCACCGGCCTCCAGACCGCTCACCGGCGTGATCACGAGGTCCTCACCCGCGGTGGTGAAGGTGGCGGGGGCGCCGTCGACCTCGACCGAGTGGACCGTGCCGTGGGCGAAGTCGAGGTTGATCCGGTCCAGGTCCGTGGTCGTCCGGGCGTCGATCCTCGTGGTGGCCTGGAGCGGTGTGTCGTTCGTGCCGGGGTAGCTGAGGGCGAGGTGGTACGACGCCACGTCGTACCCGGGGTTGCCCAGGTGCGGGAAGAGACGGTCACCGATGCCCAGCGGCGTGGCGGGGGCGCTCGCGGCGAGGAGGCACACGGAGACGGCCGACGCGAGCAGCGCGGCGGACGTCCGCCGACGGCGGCCCCCGGAGATCGGCGTGCGGGCGGTCTGTACGGGAATGGCCGGTACAGGAGCGGACTGACGGACGGAGGCCGGGCCGTGCGTGGCCGGACGTGCGGAGGCCTCGGGGGCCGGTTCGGAAGCGGCCGGGTCGTGGGGAGTGCGCAGCATGGGCCCACGGCTATCAGCGCACGCGTGCGCGGTTACGGCGGCGCGCTCCCGGCCCACCCGATCGGGTGGGCCGATGGCCGAACGGGTGCCCGACGAGGCCTCCGGAGGGGTGATGTCCCCGCGCGCGCCGCTGTCAGGTGCCCTGGCTCTGCGGCTTGGCCCGGCTCACGTCGTACACACCCGCCACCTTGCGCATCGCGCGCATGAGGACGGGCAGGTGGGCGGCGTCCGGCAGCTGCACGGTGTACGTGTGCCGCACCTGCTGATGGGTCGGAGGTTCGACGGTCGCGGAGACGATCTCGGCGCCTTCGACCGCCATGGCCTCGGTGAGGTCGGCGAGCAGATGGGGGCGGACGAACGATTCGGCGACCAGGGTGACCCGGCACTCGGCACCCTCCCCCCAGCGCACGCCGACCTCCGCACGCCCCGCGCTCTTCATGCGCGCCACGGCAGAGCACTCGACCCGGTGCACGGCGACCGCTCCCCCGCGCACGGCGAATCCGGTCACCTCGTCGGGTGGTACGGGCGTACAGCAGCCGGCGAGCCGTACCGTCGCGCCGGGCCTGTCGGCCAGGACCTGGGCACCTCCGAAGGAGCCGGACGCCGCCGCGGACACCGCTCCGGAAGCCGGTGCGGCGGCGGGCTCGCCCACCGCGGGACGCGGGTCCGCCCGGGCTTCCTCGGCCCCGGCCCGCTCGCCCGCGGGCGGATCGGCGGGATCGGCGGGGTGCGCGGGGTGGGCGGTCAGCCACCGCTGAATGGCGATCCGGGCGGTCGGGGTACGGGCGTGCTCCAGCCACTCCCGGGAGGGCTCGGAGGCGGGGTCCTGGCCCATCAGGGGCTGGACGGTGTCCCCGTCCTTCAGCACGGTGCGCAGCGTCGCCAGGCGGCCGTTGACGCGGGCGCCGATGCACGCGTGCGCGTCCTCGCCGTACTGCGCGTAGGCGGCGTCCACACAGGTCGCCCCGGCGGGCAGGCCGATCGTGCCGCCGTCCGGACGGAACACGGTGATCTCGCGGTCCTGGGCGAGGTCCTCGCGCAGCGTGGACCAGAAGGTGTCGGGGTCGGTCGCGCCCCGCTGCCACTCCAGGAGCCGGGAGAGCCAGCCGGGCCGGGTCGGATCGACACGTTCGCCGTCGCCCGTCGGCTGCTCCTCCCCCGGTGCGGCATAGGGGTTGCCGAGGGCGACGACACCCGCCTCGGCGACCTTGTGCATCAGGTGCGTCCGGATGAGGACTTCGACGACCTGGCCGTCCTCGCGCGCGACGGCGGTGTGCAGCGACTGGTACAGGTTGAACTTGGGTACCGCGATGAAGTCCTTGAACTCCGAGACGACGGGTGTCATGCAGGTGTGCAGCTCGCCCAGGACGCCGTAGCAGTCGGCGTCCTCGTTCACCAGCACCAGCAGCCGGCCGAAGTCGGCGCCGCGCAGCCGGCCGCGTTTGCGGGACACGCGGTGCACGGAGACGAAGTGACGGGGGCGGATGAGGACCTCGGCGGCGAGGTCCGCCTCGCGCAGCACTTTGCGCACCTCGTCGGCGACCTCGGCGAGAGGGTCGTCCGCGCGGGAGGCGTTGCGAAGGATCAGCTCGCGCGTGTGCTTGTTCTCCTCGGGATGCAGGATCGCGAAGACCAGGTCCTCGAGTTCCGTCTTGAGCGCCTGGACGCCGAGCCGTTCGGCGAGCGGAATGAGGACGTCCCGGGTCACCTTGGCGATGCGTTCCTGCTTCTCGGGGCGCATCACCCCGAGGGTGCGCATGTTGTGCAGCCGGTCGGCGAGTTTGATCGACATCACGCGGACGTCGTTGCCGGTGGCCACCAGCATCTTGCGGAAGGTCTCGGGCTCGGCCGCGGCGCCGTAGTCGACCTTCTCCAGCTTGGTGACGCCGTCGACGAGATAGCACACCTCCTCGCCGAACTGCTCACGGACCTGATCGAGCGTCACCTCCGTGTCCTCGACGGTGTCGTGGAGCAAGGAGGCCGTCAAGGTCGTGGTCTCGGCGCCGAGTTCGGCGAGGATGAGGGTCACGGCGAGCGGATGGGTGATGTACGGCTCGCCGCTCTTGCGCATCTGTCCCCGGTGCGAGGACTCGGCCAGGAGATAGGCGCGGCGCAGGGGGTCGAGATCGGCGTCGGGGTGGTGGGCGCGGTGGGCGTCGACCACATGGCCGATGGCGTCGGGGAGCCGGTCGCGGGAGGCGGGGCCGAGGAGCGCGGCGCGGCCCAGCCGGCGCAGGTCGAGCCGGGAGCGTGTCTTCCTCCGCGCCCCCGTGGGCGTGACATGACCTGATGTCGCAGATCCCGTTGTCACAGGACCTGGGGTCGCAGGTTTCGCGGCCTCCGCGTTCATGGGCACCTCCGGCGGCGTTGACCGGCGGACGCATGCCCAGGGCGGACTCGGGCTCAGGAGACGGTGCTCGTCCCCGTCCGGGCCGGTGCTTGATGCTACCGAGCCCAGCACGTGCGACCGACCGCCTCCCTCCGAGCGTGAAACGGATCACTCCTTCGAGCGAAGACCGCCACAGGGGCGATTTCACGCCATGGAATCAGAGGCGTGTCATGCTCTCGAAGCCGATCCGGGCCCCGCACCCCACGGATGCGGCCGGCCGGCACGTGCTGCTCTTGGATACCAAGACGGTACCGGGGTCAGCGGGGCAGGTTCTCCAGCCACTCGCCCTCGATCACGCCCTCGGCGACGATCACCGCGGGCCCGGTCATCTCGATCTCCCCGTCGGGTCGTTCGGTGATCACCAGAGTGCCGCCGGGCACATCCACCGTGTACGTCACCGGGGTTCCGGTGACCCGCGGGTCGACGCCGTCCCGGCGGGCCGTGGCCACGGCGACCGCGCAGGCGCCCGTGCCGCACGAGCGGGTCTCGCCGGCTCCCCGCTCGTGGACGCGCAGTGCCACGTGCCGCGGGCCGCGGTCGGCCACGAACTCCACGTTGACGCCGTCCGGATAGACCGAGGCGGGGCTGAACGGGGGTGCGGTGAGCAGGTCGCCGGCGTGGTCGAGGTCGTCCACGAAGGCCACGGCGTGCGGGTTGCCCATGTTCACGTTCCGCGCGGGCCAGCTGCGCCCGCCGACGCTCACGGTGACGCCGTCGCCGGGCAGCAGCGCCCTGCCCATGCCGACGGTGATGTCACCCGCGGCGGAGCCACTGTCGGAAACGGTCTTGGCGATGTACACCGTCTTCACGCCGCCGCGCGTGGCGATCGCGATGTCTCCCTCGGACACATGTCCCGCACGCTGGAGGTAGCGCGCGAACACGCGCACTCCGTTGCCGCACATCTCGGCGACGGAACCGTCGCCGTTGCGGTAGTCCATGAACCACTCGGCCTCGGCCGCCAGGTGCCGGGCCTCGGGGTGCGCGGCGGACCGCACCACGTGCAGCAGTCCGTCGCCGCCGATGCCCGCGCGGCGGTCGCAGAGGGCCGCGACGGAGGCGGGGGGCAGGTCGATGGCGTTCTCGGGGTCCGGAACGATCACGAAGTCGTTCTCGGTGCCGTGCCCCTTGAGGAAGGCGATCCGCGTGCTCATCCCTCGATCGTACGGGGCGTCCACGGCCCCGCGTCCCGGCCTTCGCGGCGCAGGGGCCGGCGAGGGGGAGGCGGGCGTCAGCGGAGGCGGGCGACCCGCAGGACGGCCAGGGCCACCACCACCGCGACCAGCACGGCGTAGGCGATCACGACCCGCCAGTCGGGTCTGCGACCGGAGCTCCGGGCCGGCAGACCGGGCCAGGTGTAGCCCACCCTGCGGGCGGCCATCATGCCCCAGCCGGCCGCGCAGGAGCAGATCAGCAGGCCCAGCATGGCGATCACGGCGCCGCTGTCGCCGAAGTCGAAGGCGAGCGGGAACGCGAACATCAGGGAGCCGACCGCGGCCAGGCCGACGATGGGCGCGAGCTGCCAGAGGCGCAGCCGGCCCTGGGGGCGCAGCTCGACCTCGACCTCGTCGCCGCCCGCGAACATCTCGTCCGGCTCGGGGCCGTCGTCGGTCACTTGGCCCTGTGTCTCGTCCGGCCCGTCGGGGCTGAGACGGTCAGGGTCCTGCTCCGGTACACCCCGCTCGGTGGTGAGGTGTTCGGTGCCGTGTGCGGTGTCGCGAGGGCCGGCCTCCATCGCCACGCGCCCTCCCAACTTGGACTCCACTTGGTCGATCGAAGCTCGATGATGGCACGGCGTCAGAGGCTTGGATGACGGCCTGGGCGTCCCGATGCCATGACGTGATCAGGCTGTGACCGGTCGTTCGACCAACGACAGCGCGAGCCGCGGAAGTTCCGTCAGGTCCGCCGCGGCCCCACTCAACCAATGCACCCGCGGGTCGCGCCTGAACCATGAATCCTGACGGCGCGCGAAGCGCTTGGTGGCACGGACGGTCTCGGACCGCGCGTCCTCCGGGGTGCACTCTCCGGCGAGCGCGGCGAGCACCTGCTGGTAGCCGAGCGCACGCGAGGCCGTACGCCCCTCGCGCAACCCTTGCGCCTCCAGTGCGCGCACTTCGTCCACGAGACCCGCGTCCCACATCCGGTCGACCCGGTCGGCGATCCGCGCGTCCAGCTCGGGGCGGGCGACGTCGACACCGATCTGGAGGGTGTCGTAGACCGAGTCGTGGCCGGGGAGGTTGGCGGTGAAGGGCCGGCCGGTGATCTCGATCACTTCGAGCGCCCGGACGATGCGACGGCCGTTGCTCGGCAGGATGGCCCGCGCGGCCTCGGGATCGGCGGCGGCGAGGCGGGCGTGCAGTGCGCCGGATCCGCGCAGGGTGAGCTCGTCCTCCAGGCGCGACCGCACCTCGGGGTCGGTGCCCGGGAACTCGAGATGGTCGACGGCCCCGCGGACGTAGAGGCCGGAGCCCCCGACCAGGACGGGCCAGCGCCCGGCGGCGAGCAGTGCGTCGATCCGCTCCCGGGCGAGGCGCTGGTACTCGGCGACGGACGCGGTGACGGTCACGTCCCAGATGTCCAGGAGGTGGTGCGGGACTCCCCCACGTTCCCCGGGCGTCAGCTTGGCGGTGCCGATGTCCATCCCCCGGTAGAGCTGCATGGAGTCGGCATTGACGACTTCACCGCCAAGCTCTCGAGCCAGGAAAACGCCCAGATCGGACTTTCCGGCTGCGGTGGGACCGACGACGGCGATGACCCGGGGGGTGGGGAGTGCGCTGCTCACCGGCCCAGTCTCGCAAACCCCACAGCGGGCCCTCCATCGAGTGGCATTACGCGACGGGCGCGGGGCCGCACCCGGGTCGGGTTTCGGCCACAGGAAGGCCGTACGGCGGGGCGGGACCGCGCCCACGCGAGTACCGTAGGGAGTGGATATGGGCGTTTTCGTACATGAGTGCACACGAACCGCGCCGCGAGGGAAGGTGGACCATGGGTCTCCTGGACAACATGAAGGCCAGGCTGGGGCCTGCCAAGGACAAGGTCTCGGACCTCGCGCAGCAGCACGGGGGCAAAATCCAGCACGGGCTGGACAAGGCGGCGAAGACCGCCGACGAGCGGACCAAGGGCAAGTACAGCGACAGGATCCAGAAGGGCACCGGCAAGGCCAAGCACGCCATGGACCGCCTCGCCCACAAGGACGACCCCGGTCCGGACACGGGGGGTACCACTCCCCCGGCGGGGCCGCCGCCCGCTCACTGAGCACTGAGCACTGAGCACTGAGCACTGAGGCATTGGATCGGCACAAGGCCGGGAACGCGCATCTCGCAGGTCGTTCCCGGCCTTCGGCCGTTCCGGGTTGCGGCCGTTCCCGGCCTTCGGCCGCTTCACGCCGTCCGGCGTGCAGGGCGGGCCTCGCGCGAAGCCGCGGCCCCTACGACCAGGTGGCCACCATGTAGCCCACCCCGTACGGAGCGTCCTCGTACAGCAGCGTGCCCTCCAGGGCGGTCCCCCCGGCTTCGGCCGCCCCCGCCAGGACTTGCCAGGGTGCCCGGCCGGACGCCTTGAGTTCGCGCGCCAGGCCGCCGTCCAGCGCCCGCAGTGACGCCGTGTCGGCCGCTCCCAGCGCCCGCGCGGCCTCCGCGTCGAAGGGCGCCGCCCGCTCGTCGAGGTAGCCCGGCGCCTTGAGCGTGCGGCAGGCACTGCCGTCGCCCATCACCAGCAGCGCGACCCGCTCCGCCCTGGTGGCGATCTCCCGTCCCTGTTCGGCGCACCGCTCGGCCGCGAGGGACTCCCCCACGCCGAGTCCCTCGACGGGTGCGTTCGCCCATCCGGTCCGCTCCAGCAGCCAGGCGCCCACCGCGAGCGCACCGGGCAGTGTCCGGCCGGCCGCCGTGTCCCGGTCCGCTCCGAGCCGTACGCCGAGACCGACACCGAAGCTCTGGAAGGACCCCGTGCTGCCCTCCGGGTAGCGCGCGGCCCCTACGTCGCCGCGCGCCGGGCCGACGACCACCAGCAGGTCGGGCCGGGCGGCGGTGAGCACACCGACCGCGTCCGTGCACGCGGCCCGCGCGGTGTCCAGCTCGGGCGCGGCGCCCGCGGCCACTTCGGGCACGAGGAGGGGCGGGCACGGGCAGACTGCGGCGGCGACAAGCATGATCAGCAGCCTACTGCCGCGGCCCGGAACGGCATCCGCGTCTCACGGGTCGTCCGTGCTCCAGACGCGCTCCGCGAGGTAGTACCGCAGGCGATAGGTGACCAGTCCGCTCTTGACCTCCACGAAGTACGTGTCGTCGTCCACGCGGTACACCTCGCCACGCTGCTTCAGCACTCCTCCGGTGAACCGACGCGTGCACGCCGTCTCGTACAGCCTGCGGCGCGCTTCCTCGCGCGTCCCCTCGAAGCGCGCGACCGGCCGGAACCTGTCCTCCAGCTCCTCCACGACGACCCAATGAGCCATGCGTCCGACCTCCCCCGCCGCGGCCCGGTCAGTCGATGGCGCAGCCCCCGGCGATCGCCGGCAGCGGCTCGGGCACTCCCACCTTGGGCAGACCGAGCATGACACCCGCCGGCTCGGCGGCCCCGGCGGTGTTGCGCTTCTCCCAGGCGTCGCCCGCGCGGGTGCGGCGCACCTCCAGGGTGGGGCCCTCGGCAAGGAGGTGGTGGGGAGCCGCGTAGGTGATCTCGACGGTGACGACGTCGCCGGGACGGACCTCCTGCTCCGGCTTGGTGAAGTGCACCAGGCGGCTGTCCGGGGCGCGGCCGGAGAGACGGTGGGTGGCGCCGTCCTTGCGGCCCTCGCCCTCGGCCACCATCAGCTCCAGGGTGCGGCCGACCTGCTTCTTGTTCTCCTCCCAGGAGATCTCCTCCTGGAGGGCGGCGAGCCGTTCGTAGCGCTCCTGGACGACCTTCTTGGGAATCTGGCCGTCCATCTCGGCGGCCGGGGTTCCCGGCCGCTTGGAGTACTGGAAGGTGAAGGCCTGGGCGAAGCGGGCTTCGCGCACCACGTGCAGGGTCTGCTCGAAGTCCTCCTCGGTCTCGCCCGGGAAGCCCACGATGATGTCGGTGCTGATCGCCGCGTGCGGGATGGCGGCGCGGACCTTCTCGATGATGCCGAGGTAGCGCTCCTGCCGGTACGAGCGGCGCATCGCCTTGAGGACCGTGTCCGAGCCGGACTGGAGCGGCATGTGGAGCTGCGGCATCACGTTGGGCGTCTCGGCCATGGCGGCGATGACGTCGTCGGTGAAGTCGCGCGGGTGCGGGGAGGTGAAGCGGACGCGCTCCAGGCCCTCGATCCTCCCGCAGGCCCGCAGCAGCTTGCTGAACGCCTCCCGGTCACCGATGTCGGAACCGTACGCGTTGACGTTCTGGCCGAGCAGGGTGATCTCCGAGACACCCTCGGCGACCAGGGCCTCGATCTCGGCGAGGACGTCCCCGGGACGCCGGTCCTTCTCCTTGCCGCGCAGCGCGGGGACGATGCAGAAGGTGCAGGTGTTGTTGCAGCCGACGGAGATGGACACCCAGGCCGCGTAGGCGCTCTCGCGGCGGGTCGGCAGCGTGGACGGGAAGGCCTCCAGCGACTCGGCGATCTCGACCTGGGCCTCCTCCTGGACGCGGGCGCGCTCCAGGAGGACCGGCAGCTTGCCGATGTTGTGCGTGCCGAAGACGACGTCCACCCAGGGGGCCCGCTTCACGATGGTGTCGCGGTCCTTCTGCGCGAGGCAGCCGCCGACCGCGATCTGCATGCCGGGGCGCCGCGCCTTGCTGGGGGCGAGGTGGCCGAGGTTTCCGTAGAGCTTGTTGTCGGCGTTCTCCCGCACGGCGCAGGTGTTGAAGACGACGACGTCGGCGTCGCCGTCGGCGCCCTCGGGAGCGCGGACGTAGCCCGCGTCCTCCAGCAGCCCGGACAATCGCTCGGAGTCGTGGACGTTCATCTGGCACCCGTAGGTGCGTACTTCATAGGTGCGCGTGCCGCCCACTGACTGGCTCCGGTCGATGCTGCTCATGCCCTACAGGGTAGGCGGTCGCCACGCCGCCCCCGGGACTCCGCCCGGGATCGGGCTCCGGCCCCCGCCACGGCTCCGCTCAGGCCTCGGTGCGGGGCTCCGCGCCCTGCGCCCACCCCTGCCGGCGCAGCACCCCGGACACGTCGGGCGCCTCGTAGTGGTCCCCCTTGAGGACCTTGCCGTCGGACCGGCGGGCGATCGTGCCGTCGGGGCCGCGCTTGCTCATGTTGGCGCGGTGGATCTCGGAGATCACCGCGTCGAGGTCGATGCCGTGGACGAGCGCCGTGCCGTAGGCGACGTAGACGACGTCGGCGAGTTCGTGCGCGAGCCGGTCGAGGGGGCCGTGCACCGCCACCTCCGCGACCTCCGCTGCCTCCTCGGTGAGCAGGTCGCCGCGCTGGGCGGCGAGTTCCGGTGGGACCTCGGTCGGTGTCTCGCGCACGTCCAGCCCGAAGGCGCGGTGGAACTCACGGACCTGGTCGGCGGGCGAAGCGCTCATGCCGTAACGGTAACGGCCGCCTCCCGGGACTCTCCCGGCCTGGTCAGGGGGGCGCATGGGCTGGCAGGATCGCGCACATGTCCATCGCGCCGTCCCGTATCGGCAGGCGCCGGGTCCTGCGGGGCGCGGTCGCCGGCCTCGTGGCGCTCGGGCTGCTGCTGTGGTGGCTGGCACCCTGGAGCGAGGATCCACCGCGCGGGACGATCACGCTGAGCACGGGCACACGCGCGGGTGTCTACCAGAAGTACGGAGAGCTTCTGCGCACGTCGTTGAGCAAAGACATGCCCGGCCTCGAAGTGCGGCTGCTGACGAGCGACGGTTCGCAGGAGAACGTGCGGCGCGTGGCGACCGGGCAGGCGGACTTCGCGATCACCGCGGCCGACGCGGTGCAGACGTACAAGCTGAGCGGCGCACAGAACGCCGACGGGCTGCGCGGGGTCGCCCGTCTCTACGACGACTACGTGCAGCTCGTGGTCCCTCCCGGCTCCGGTATCCGTTCCGTCACCGATCTGCGGGGCAAGAGGGTCGCCATAGGGCCGCCCAAGTCGGGTGTCCGGCTCATCGCCAACCGGGTGCTCAGGGCGGCGGGCATCGACCCGGAGAAGGACATCAGGCCCTTCGCGGACGGCATCGACACCGGCCCCGGGCGGCTCGGGCAGGGACTGGACGCGTTCTTCTGGTCGGGCGGGCTGCCCACCGACGGCCTGCGCGCCCTGTCCGAGGACGCCGGCCTCCGGTTCGTGCCGATCCCGGCCGGCCTGGTCGCCCGGCTGCACGATCAGGGCGGGGCCACGCGCTACTACCGTGCCACCAACATGCCGGAGTCGGCCTACCCCGGCAGCCAGCAGGGTTCGACCGTCCCGACGATGGCCGTGTCCAATCTGCTGATCACCCGGGCGGACACGGACCCGCGGATCACCGAGTGGCTGACCCGGATCGTGCTCAAGAGCCGGGACGGCATCGGTGCGCACGTCCACTCCGCCCAGCTCGTCGACGTACGCACCGCGATCTACACCGATCCGCTCCGGCTGCACGACGGCGCGCGCCGGCACTACCGGTCCGTCAAGCCCTGAACGGTGGTCCCACCCGTGGGGTCGCTCCTCGGCACCGTCACCGTCACTCTCAGCCCGTGCGGCTCGTGCCGCTCGTACGCGATCGAGCCGCCGCCCGCCGTGAGCAGGGCGCGGGAGATGGACAGGCCCAGGCCGGAGCCCCTGATGTTCTGGTGCAGCGAACTGCGCCAGAAGCGGTCGCCGACGCGGGCCAGCTCCTCGTCGGTCAGACCGGGGCCGTCGTCGGTGACGACGACGGTGGAAGTGTCACCGTTGGAGGCGACGGTCACCTCGACGGTCCGGTCCTCGGGCGTGAACTTCACCGCGTTGTCGATGACCGCGTCCAGCGCGCTGGACAAGGCGACCGGGTCGGCCCATGCCGTGGTCGGCGGGCACTCCCCGACCAGCAGGACGCCCTTGGCCTCGGCGGTGGGCGACCAGGCCGCCACGCGTTCGGCGGCCAGGGCGCCGATGTCGGTGATCTGGAGCTGGGCCTCGCTGTGCTCGGCCAGCGCCAGGTCGAGCAGGTCGTCCAGGACCTGCGCCAGGCGCCTGCCCTCGGCCTGGACGGAGGCGATCTCCTCGTTGCCCTCGGGCAGTTCCAGGGCGAGCAGTTCGATGCGCAGGAGCAGGGCCGAGAGCGGGTTGCGCAGCTGGTGCGAGGCATCGGCGACGAAGGCGCGCTGCTGCTCCAGCACGCTCTCGACGTTGTCCGCCATCTCGTTGAACGACCGCGCGAGCCTGCGCAGCTCCGGAGGTCCGCCGGCCGCCGCGACCCTGGACTTCAGCCGGCCGGTGGCGATGTCGTGGGTGGTGGCGTCCAGGACCCGTACGGGTTTGAGTACCCAGCCGGTCAGCCGCAGGGCCGCACCGACGGCCAGCAGCATCGCGGCCGCCTCCCCCACCCCGATGAGCAGCCAGCCCCGCAGGATGCGGGACCGCATCTGCCCGGTGGGCGAATCGGTGACGACGACGGCGACGACGTCCCCGTCCCGGATGACCGGCGAGGCCACCACGAGGCTGCGCCGCTCCCAGGGCCACACCTGCTCGGGGTCGTGGCTGCGGCGGCTGAGCAGTGCCTCCTGGAAGGCGTCGCGCACCTCGCCCGTCCCCGGCAGGAACCAGTCGTCCGGCGCGTGCGCCATCGGGGTGTCGTTGCGGTGGAAGACGCCGGCCCGGATGCCGTACACCTCGTAGTAGCTGTGGAGTTCGCTGCTGAGGGTCTCCCGGCGCTCGTTGACGTTTCCGGTGACGGGGTCGGTGGGTTCGGTGACGAACTGGGCGAGGGCCGCGAAGCGTGCCGTGTCGTCGATCCGGTCGACGATGACCCGCTGTTGTTGCGCGCCCGCCAGGCTGACCGCGAGCGGGACGCCGAGAGCGAGCAGGACGGCCGCCATCAGGACGATGAGCAGTGGCAGCAGGCGTGTGTGCACCCGGTCGGACCCGCCCTAGGCCGCGGGCTCGACGAGCCGGTAGCCGACTCCGCGCACGGTCTCGATGAGGGCCGGCAGGCGGAGCTTGGCGCGCAGGGAGGCGACATGCACTTCGAGGGTCCGTCCGGTCCCCTCCCAGCTGGTGCGCCACACCTCGCTGATGATCTGCTCGCGGCGGAAGACGACCCCGGGACGCTGGGCGAGCAGGGCCAGCAGATCGAACTCCTTGCGGGTCAGCGGGACGGCCACACCGTTCACGCTGACCTGCCGGGTCGGCAGTTCGATGCGCACGGAGCCGATCCACAGCTCGGCCTCGCCGCTGCCGGGGACGTCCTGGACGGTGCGCCGGCTGACGGCGTGGATCCGGGCGAGCAGTTCGCCCGTGTCGTACGGCTTGACCACGTAGTCGTCGGCTCCGAGGTTCAGGCCGTGGATGCGGGAGCGCACGTCGGCGCGGGCGGTGACCATGATGACCGGGGTACCGGTGCGTTTGCGGATCTTGCCGCACACCTCGTAGCCGTCCTGGTCGGGCAGGCCCAGGTCGAGGAGGATGACTCCGAAGCCGTCGGCCTCGGGGACGAGCGCCCGGAGAGCCTCCTCGCCGTTGCGCGCGTGGGTGACGTCGAAGCCGTGCCGCGCCAGAACGGCCGACAGGGCGGCGGCGACATGGTTGTCGTCCTCGACGAGAAGCAGTCTCATCCGGTCCCCCTTCGGTTCATCGGCCGTACGATCCGAGTGTGTAGAAAAGCGTGGAGAGAAACGTGCGCACACGCGTGCGCACCTTGCAGTGACGCCGATGAACGAGGACGGCGTCAAGAGGGTTCCGGTTGCTCTTCGGTACCGTTACCCGGACGAAATGAGCCCTGCTCACAAGTGCTACGACACGTGTCCGATTGCTATCGGATCGTGATGCTCAGATTCCCCTCAGATGTGATGACGCAGACCTGAAGGGTTACTACTGTCCTCCCACAACCGAGGAGGACGGAGCCTCAAAGCGATGACCGAAGTATCGGTGGCCAAGGAAGATGTGGCCGCGACCGGCGATCTGGTCGTCCTGAAGAGCGTCAACAAGCATTTCGGCGCGTTGCACGTACTCCAGGACATCGACCTGACGATCGCCCGCGGCGAAGTCGTCGTCGTCATCGGGCCCTCCGGGTCCGGGAAGTCCACCCTGTGCCGCGCCATCAACCGTCTGGAAACGATCGAGGACGGGTCGATCACGATCGACGGCAAGCCCCTGCCGCACGAGGGCAAGGAGCTCGCCCGGCTGCGGGCCGACGTGGGGATGGTCTTCCAGTCCTTCAACCTCTTCGCGCACAAGACCGTGCTCGAGAACGTGACGCTGGGCCAGGTCAAGGTCCGCAAGAAGGACAAGAAGGCGGCCGAGGAGCGGGCCCGCGCCCTGCTCGACCGGGTCGGCGTGAGCGCGCAGGCCGACAAGTACCCCGCACAGCTCTCCGGCGGCCAGCAGCAGCGTGTCGCCATCGCGCGGGCTCTGGCGATGGAACCCAAGGTCATGCTCTTCGACGAGCCGACGTCGGCGCTCGACCCGGAGATGATCAACGAGGTTCTGGAGGTCATGCAGCAGCTCGCCCGCGACGGCATGACCATGATCGTGGTGACCCACGAGATGGGATTCGCCCGTTCCGCCGCCAACCGCGTGGTGTTCATGGCGGACGGCCGCATTGTCGAAGAGGCGACGCCGGACCAGTTCTTCAGCAACCCGCGCAGCGATCGTGCCAAGGATTTCCTGTCGAAGATCCTGCACCACTGACGTCGTCACTGACGTCGCCACTGACGTCGCCCTGCGTCTGACGCTCGGACGACGTGCGTCACCGGATGGCCGGGGCCGCATCACCTCACCCGCACACGGGCCGCATCACCTCACCAGTCAAAAGGATGTGCACCATGAAGCTCCGCAAGGTCACCGCCGCCTCGGCCGCCGTGCTCGCCCTCGCCCTGACCGCCACCGCCTGCGGCGGCGACGACAGCGGCGACAACTCTTCGTCCTCCGGCTCCGGGGGCGGCGACAAGATCAAGATCGGCATCAAGTACGACCAGCCCGGTCTCGGCCTGAAGACGCCGGACGGCTCCTTCACCGGCTTCGACGTGGACGTGGCGACGTACGTCGCCAAGGAGCTCGGCTACAAGGCCGACCAGATCGAGTGGATCGAGACCAAGAGCGCCGACCGCGAGAACGCCCTCGCGCGCGGGGACGTGAAGTTCATCGCGGCGACCTACTCCATCAACGACGAGCGCAAGGAGAAGGTCGACTTCGCCGGCCCGTACCTGCTGGCCCACCAGGACCTGCTGGTGAAGGCGGACTCGGACATCTCCGACGCCACGGACCTGAACGACAAGAAGCTCTGTTCCGTGGCCGGGTCGACCTCGGCGCAGAACGTCAAGAAGGACTTCGCCCCGAAGGCCCAGCTCAAGGAGCAGCCCACCTACTCGGAGTGCGTCGCCGCCCTGCAGAGCGGTGCCGTGGACGCGCTGACCACCGACGACTCGATCCTCGCCGGCTACGCCTCGCAGGACCAGCACAAGGGCAAGTTCAAGCTCGCCGGTCTGAAGCTGAGCAACGAGAACTACGGCATCGGTGTCAAGAAGGGCGACACCGAGACCGTGAACAAGATCAATGACGCGCTGGAGAAGATGGTCGGCGACAAGGCCTGGGACAAGGCGGTCGAGACGAACTTCGGCCCGGCCGAGTACAAGAACGAGCCGGCCCCGAAGATCGGCGACCTCGTCAAGTAAGCCCAGGGACGTCCGTAACGCGGGGTCCTGAAGGCGTGCCGCCGTCCATCGCGATCAGGGCGGCGGCGCGCCGCGTCCGCCACGTACGCCACATACCCGGAAGCGCGGGAGATCGTGTTCGACTTCATTTCTGACTACAACGATCCAACCTTGTTGGGTGCCTTCTGGATGACGGTGAAACTCACCGTGTTCTCAGGCATCGCCTCCCTGGTCTGGGGCACCCTGCTGGCGGCGATGCGAGTCAGCCCCGTCCCCCTGCTGCGAGGGTTCGGCACGACTTATGTGAACATCGTCCGGAACATCCCCCTGACGGTCATCATCGTCTTCACCTCACTCGGCCTCGCCGACATCTTCGGCATGACCATGGGCGCGCCCGACGACTTCGCACTCCAGGGCTTCCGCCTCGCGGTGCTCGGTCTGTCCGCCTACACCGCGGCCTTCGTCTGCGAGGCGCTGCGCTCCGGCATCAACACCGTGCCCGTCGGGCAGGCTGAGGCGGCCCGCGCCATCGGTCTGAACTTCTCGCAGGTACTCGGACTGATCGTGCTGCCGCAGGCGTTCCGCGCGGTCATCGGACCGCTCGCGAACGTGCTGATCGCACTGACCAAGAACACGACGGTGGCGGCCGCGATCGGTGTGGCGGAGGCCGCTCTGCTGATGAAGGAAATGATCGAGAACGAGGCACAGACGCTGCTCATCGGCGCGGTCTTCGCCTTCGGATTCGTGGTACTGACCCTGCCCACCGGCCTGTTCCTGGGCTGGCTGAGCAAGCGACTGGCGGTGAAGCGGTGACCTCCGTTCTGTACGACGCCCCCGGCCCCCGGGCCAAGCGGCGCAATGTCATTCTCTCGGTCGTGTTCGTCGCCCTTATGGCCCTTTTCCTGTGGTGGGTCTACAAGACGATGGACGACAAGGGCCAGCTGGAGTGGTCCCTGTGGAAGCCGTTCACCGAGTCCGCGGCCTGGACGACGTACCTGCTGCCCGGCCTCGCCGACACCCTCAAGGCCGCGGCGCTGGCCATGGTCATCGCGCTCCCCCTGGGGGCGGTCCTCGGCATCGCCCGGATGTCCGACCACCGGTGGGTGCGGGCTTCGGCCGGCACGGTGGTGGAGTTCTTCCGGGCCATCCCGGTGCTGCTGCTGATGCTGTTCGCCAACGAGTTCTTCGCCCGCTCCACGGACGTCAGCACCGCGGACCGGCCCATGTACGCGGTCGTCACCGGTCTGGTGCTCTACAACGCCTCGGTCCTCGCCGAGGTCGTCCGGGCCGGCATCCTGGCCCTGCCCAAGGGGCAGACGGAGGCGGCCCAGGCGATCGGCCTGCGCAAGGGCCAGACGATGTCCACCATCCTGTTGCCGCAGGCCGTCACCGTGATGCTCCCGGCGATCGTGACCCAGCTGGTCGTCATCGTGAAGGACACCGCGCTGGGCGGCGTGATGCTCGGCTTCACCGAGCTGCTGAACGCCCGTGGCACGCTCGCGGCCAACTACGCCAACGTCATCCCGAGCTTCATCGTCGTGGCGATCATCTTCATCGTCCTGAACTTCCTCATCACCTCCTTCGCCTCCTGGCTCGAGGCACGGCTGCGCCGCAGCAAGCGCAGCACGGGCGCGGTGCTCGGCCCCGACGACGTCCACGACCTCAACGCGGCCGAGGTCGGGGGCACCCACGGGACCGGCGCGGACAACACCTGACGCACGCCCCGCTGTGCGCCTGTCGTACGACACGACCCGGCATGACTGTGGCCCGCCGTTGCCCGGCGGGCCACAGTCATGCCGGGGGCCGGCCCGCATCACCGGGGCGAACGAAAGGTGCGAACCGGACTCATGTGATGAGCAGTCGAGTGGTGTGACGGCCCCTGCCCCACATCATGATCGCCATGGACCTTCGGTCACTTGACGCAAGCACCGGCAATAGGTTGCATACGTTCTGTGATCGTGCACCCTGCTCCATCTTCCTGTTCCTCCCCGTCCCTTCGGACGTCACTTCGAGCAGGGGGCGTCGCGCCGTGGACCCGGTGATCATCGTCGGAGCGGGGCCCGTCGGGCTCACGCTCGCCCTGGCGCTGGCGCGTCAGGAGGTGCCGTGCGTGGTCCTCGACGAGGGGCCGGGCAAGGACGAACCGCGTCCCGCGCGCTCCGTCGTACTCCGCGGGGACACCACGGAACTCGTGAAACGGCTGACCGGGCTGCCGCTCGCCGCCGTCGGTTCACCCTGGGCCGGATGGCGGTCTATGCGGCGCAAGCAGGTGACACACGAGATCGCCTTCGACGACACCGAACCCGGCCCCGTGCACATCGCCCAGCACGTTCTGACCGACGCCCTGCGCGCGGCCCTCGCCGGCGAACCGCTCGTCGAGGTCGTCGTGGACAGCCGTCTGAACTCCCTCGAACAGGAACCCTCCGGCGTCACCGCGCACACCCGTAGCACGGGCGGCACCGGCGGCACCTGGTGGCGCGGCAGCTACCTGGTCGGCTGCGACGGCCCCCGCTCCACCGTGCGCAAGCTCCAGGACATCCGCTTCCCCGGCCGCACGGCGGTGGAACGTCACGCCGTGGCCGCGTTGCGTACGGAGCTGCCCTGGCCCTCGGAAGCGTTGCTGCACCGGATGCCACCGTGGCACACCTTGGGCCCCTTCGCCGGGGAGATCAGCGCGCGCCCGCTGCCGGACGGCGTGTGGCGGCTGGACTGGCTGATGCCGCCGGGCAAGGAACTGGTCACCCCCGAACTGCTCCTCGACAGGGTCCGGGAGACCCTGGCCGGCTGGGCCGAGGGCCCGACACCGCCGTACGAACTGCTCGACACCGGAGTCCACACCGTCCACCACCGGCTCGCCCGGCGCTGGCGGGCCGGTCGTGTCTTCCTCGCCGGGGACGCCGCGCATCTGCTCGGCGCCCTGGGCACGCACGGACTGGACGAGGGGCTCCGCGACGCCGACAACCTGGCCTGGAAGCTGGCCCTGGCCTGGCACCACGGTCCGCACGAAGCACTGCTCGACAGTTACCAGACGGAGCGCAGGGCGATCATCTCCGCCCGGCTGCGCGCCGCCGACCAGGCGTTGCCGCTGGTACGGGGCGGCAAAGGCCTGCGTTCCTACGTTCCCGGCGCTGCCCGCGGTCATGACGCGTTCCTGATGGAGGGGCACCTGGGACAGGGGACGCTGGGCGCGCCGGGCATGCACACCGACTCCCCCCTCACACCCCCGCCCCTCGAGGGCGAAGTCCCCGTGGACACGGCGGTCGGGGCACCGGTCACCGACGTACGGGTCACGGCGGAGGACGGCACCTTCGTCCGGCTGCGGGGCCGGCTCGGCCGGGGGGCACTGCTGGTGGTGTTGATCGCGCCGGGCACGGGGGTGTGGGAACGCAGGCACTGGATGTCCGCCGGGATCATGCCCCGGCTCGCGTCGGCGGTGGCGGCACTGCCGCAGCCGGCCGAGCTTCTGGTCGCGGAGAGCTATCCGGGTGCGGCGGCCCACACCGTGCTGCTGGTACGCCCCGACGGGCACCTGGTCACGGCACTGAGCGGGGTCCGTCCGGCATCCCTGTACACGGCGGCCGAAACGGCGCTCGGCGGACCGGCTTCGGCGGAGTCCTCCGGGGCGGGGGCCGCCGGGACGGATGCCGGGGCGGAAGCGGGAGCGGGGGTGGGGGCCGGGGCCAACGCCGGTACCGGCGCCGGGTCGCGCTGAGGCCGGCGCCCGACGTCTCGCCTCGTCGCGGCATCATCATCTTGTCGACTCATCGCCATCGCCGTGTCCACGGCCGTCCACGACTCTCCGCGGCTGTCCGCATGCTGACGGCGAGTTGATCCGCGTACGGCGTCGTGGTCTACTCCGGTCCGTGACCGACACCTGTGTACGCCTGTGGCGGAGGGTCCATATGGACCTCCTCCGCTATGCGGGCTGCGTGTGTCGCCCGTCCTTCTGAACTCGCGTTTTCCTGCTCGCGCACCGCGCGCCGCTTTCATGCCGCTGCCGCCGTGTGCGCTCCGCGAACCTTTCCTCAGGACGGTGCCACGTGTCTGCTTCCCCTGCCCTCCCCTCTGCCCTCCCCACGTCTTCCGCGGTCCCCTTGTCCGGGGCGGCTCCCGGCCCGGGCGCCGCCCCGGGTACGGCCTCCGCTCCTACCGCCGGCCCTTCGCAGGCGGACCTCCTCGACTTCGTACGACGCGTCGCCGCCGACGTCGACCTGGTCGCCTCACTGCCGCTCGATCCGGAGGGCCGCACCTGGGTGCGGCTCGACGGTCCCGGGGGCAGCGAGGCCTGGCTGATCGGCTGGCCGCCCGGCACGGGCACCGGCTGGCACGACCACGGGGAATCCCTCGGGGCCTTCATGACCGCGTCGGGTGAGCTGAAGGAGAACTCGCTCTCCGTGCGGTTGCCCACCGACGGCTGGAAGACGCTGGAGCTGAACGACGGCGTGGACCGGGGGCGCCGGCTGACGGCCGGCCAGGGCCGCGCCTTCGGACGGCACCATGTGCACGAGGTGCTCAACGAGTCCCCGGAGCAGCACGCGGTCTCCGCGCACGCCTACCACCCCCCGCTCCCTCTGATGCGCCGGTTCAGCCGCACCGGCCCGACACTGCGCCTGGAGCAGGTCGAGCGGCCGGCGGACTGGCAGTGAGCGGGGCACCGGAGAGGGGCGCCGAGGCCCCCGGGATCGACGAGATGTTGGAGCGGGTCCGCGCAGGCTACGAACGCATCGAGGCGGTCCCCGCCCACGAGGCCGCCCGCGACGGAGAAGCCCTGCTGGTCGACATCCGCTACGCGGCCCTGCGTGACCGGGACGGGACGATCCCCGGCTCCCTCCTCGTCGAGCGCAACGAACTGGAGTGGCGTCTCGACCCTCGGGGCAGTCATCGCCTCCCCGAGGCGACCGGCCACGACCTGCGCGTCGTCGTGATCTGCAACGAGGGCTACGCCTCCAGCCTGGCCGCGGAATCCCTGCACCGGCTGGGACTCCACCGGGCCACCGACCTGATCGGCGGCTTCCAGGCCTGGCGAGCGGCGGGGCTGCCGGTCCGGACGTAGAGCGGACCGGCGGGGTCTCCGTACCCGCCGTAACCGGCTCTCAGTACCCGCCGTCCTCCAGGAACTCCGTGTCCTCGCCCTCCTGCTCCAGCGCCTGCCGGACCACGCGCAGGGCGAGGCCCTCGGGGTAGCCCCTGCGGGCGAGCATGCCGGCGAGGCGGCGGATCCGCTTGTCGCGGTCGAGTCCGCGGGTGGAGCGCAGCTTGCGGGCGACGAGCTCGCGCGCGGTGTTCTCCTCCTGTTCGGAGTCGAGCTGGGAGACGGCCGCGTCGATCAGCGTGGAGTCGACGCCCTTGGTCCGCAGCTCCCGGGCGAGGGCTCGTCGTGCCAGGCCCCGGCCGTGGTGCCGGGACTCGACCCAGGCGTCCGCGAAGGCGCCGTCGTTGATCAGTCCGACCTCTTCGAACCGGGACAGCACCTCCTCGGCGGCCTCGTCCGGGATCTCCCGTTTGCGCAGGGCGTCGGCGAGCTGTTTCCGGGTGCGCGGAGTCCCGGTGAGCAGGCGCAGACAGATCGCCCGTGCCCGCTCGACCGGGTCCCCCGAAGACTCCTCCCGCTCGGCGCTCGGTGAGGAGGAGTCGTCCCCGTGCGCTGTGGCCGCCTCGCCGAAAGCCCGGCGTCCGCGTCCACCGCGCGGCCCGCCGTCACGCGAGCCGCTCCCCCGTACGCCCTCTGCACGGCGGGACCCGGAGCCGCGCCGGCCACCGCCCGGGTCCTCCCGGGAGAAGCCGCCGGAGAAGCCGTCCCCTCCGTCGTCGTCCCCGTACGCCGTGTCACCGTTCGCAGCCGGGTCGTCTCCGCTTCCGGGGCCCGCCCCCCGTGGGGCGCCGGAAGCGGAGAACTCGTACTCGGCCCAGTCGGTTCGTCGGGTCACGGGTCAGCTCTTGACCGCGGCGGCCTTGGACTTGGTGGTCTTGGCCGCCGGGGCCGAGGCCGGAGCCGGAGTCGCCCCGGCCGGAGCGGCGGTGCCGGCGGCATCCGCGCTCTTCTCACCGGCCGGCTCCTCGGCCTGCACGCCGATGCCGAGCTTCTTCAGGATCTTCTTCTCGATCTCGTTGGCGAGGTCGGGGTTGTCCTTGAGGAAGTTGCGGGAGTTCTCCTTGCCCTGGCCGAGCTGGTCGCCCTCGTACGTGTACCAGGCGCCGGCCTTGCGGACGAAGCCGTGCTCCACGCCCATGTCGATCAGGCCGCCCTCGCGGCTGATGCCCTGGCCGTAGAGGATGTCGAACTCGGCCTGCTTGAAGGGCGGCGCCACCTTGTTCTTGACGACCTTGACCCGGGTGCGGTTGCCGACCGCGTCGGTGCCGTCCTTCAGCGTCTCGATGCGGCGGATGTCCAGACGCACCGAGGCGTAGAACTTCAGCGCCCGGCCACCGGTCGTGGTCTCCGGCGAGCCGAACATCACGCCGATCTTCTCGCGCAGCTGGTTGATGAAGATCGCGGTGGTCTTGGACTGGTTGAGCGCACTGGTGATCTTCCGCAGCGCCTGGCTCATCAGCCGGGCCTGCAGACCCACGTGACTGTCGCCCATCTCACCCTCGATCTCCGCCCGCGGGACCAGCGCCGCGACGGAGTCGATCACGATGAGGTCGAGGGCGCCGGAGCGGATCAGCATGTCCACGATCTCCAGCGCCTGCTCGCCGTTGTCCGGCTGGGACAGGATCAGGTTGTCGATGTCGACGCCGAGCTTCCTCGCGTACTCGGGGTCCAGGGCGTGCTCCGCGTCCACGAAGGCGACCTGGCCGCCGGCCTTCTGCGCGTTGGCCACCGCGTGCAGGGTCAGGGTCGTCTTGCCGGAGGACTCCGGCCCGTAGACCTCCACCACACGGCCGCGGGGCAGGCCGCCGACACCGAGGGCCACGTCCAGCGCGGTCGACCCGGTCGGAATGACCTCGATGGGCTCGTTCGCCCGGTCACCCATGCGCATGACCGCGCCCTTGCCGAATTGCCGTTCAATTTGTGCGAGTGCGGCGTCGAGCGCCTTCTCGCGGTCGGTTCCTGCCATGGGTTCCACCCGATTTGCTTGAGTCGATCGCTTCACGTCAATGACGCTAGCGCCTGCCACTGACAACGCGCCCCGACGCACCTCCAGCCTGTGGACAACCAGGCCCCGCCCACACCCGAATCAGGCCATAACACCCATCTTCGGGGCTCACCAGCACCTCCATAAGAATAGATGTTCGATTTTCGTGTCAAGCGCATCCTCCGCCACTCTCGCGAGTCGTTCACCCTCCGGCATCTGGTCGGGGCCGGCGGCTCACACCGCCGGCCCCGACCAGATGGTGAAGCGGTCCACCGGGCTCAGGAGTCCTCGGTGTCCCCGCCCCGGGGGCGCGCCGAACCCGGTCGGCGCGCCCAGAGGTGCCGGACACGGGCGACGAGGGTACGCCGCTCGCCGGAGCCGGGACCGCCCTCACCGGGGCCTGTCCCGCGGTGGCCGTGCACGCGGGGGTCGTCGGTGACGTCGTAGCGCTTCACGTACGCGCCCAGGAACGCCTGGAGGGTGGCGACCACGGGAATGGCGATCAGCGCGCCGACGGCACCGAGCAGGGCCGTGCCCATGACGACCGAGCCGAAGGCGACCGCCGGGTGGATGTCGACGGTCCTCGCGGTCAGTTTGGGCTGCAGTACGTAGTTCTCGAACTGCTGGTAGATCACCACGAAGATCAGCACCCACAGCGCGTACCAGGGGTCGACCGTGAAGGCGATCAGCATGGGCAGGGCGCCCGCGAGATACGTGCCGATGGTGGGGATGAACTGCGACACCAGGCCCACCCACACGGCGAGCACGGGCGCGTAGGGCACCTCGAGGATCTCCAGCAGCACGTAGTGGGCCACGCCGGAGATCAGCGCCATCAGTCCGCGCGAGTACAGGTAGCCGCCGGTCTTGTTCACGGCGATCTCCCACGCGCGCAGCACCTCGGCCTGGCGCGCGGGCGGCAGTACGGAGCAGATGGTGCGACGCAGCCGCGGGCCGTCGGCGGCGAAGTAGAACGAGAACAGCCCGACGGTCAGCAGTTGGAAAAGGCCCCCGAGGACCTGCGTGGAGACGTCCAGGACGCCGGTGGCACTGTTCTGCACGTAGTTGCGCAGCCAGTCGGAGCGAAGCAGGCCCTCCTGGATGTCCACCCGCCGCAGCTCGGTGTGGAAGTGCGTGTTGATCCAGTTGATGACGGAGTCGAGGTACTCCGGGAAGTCCTCGACGATCTTGATGATCTGTCCCGCCAGCATGGATCCGAGCAGTGTGACGAAGCCCGCCGCAGTGATCAGCACCCCCACGAAGACCAGGAAGGTGCCCAGCCCCCGGCGCACCCCGCGCACGGCCATCCAGCTCACCGCGGGCTCGACGGCGAGCGCCAGGAAGAACGCGATGAAAATGTTGATCAGCAGACCGGTGAGTTCGTGGAAGGCCCAGCTGCCCAGCTGGAACAGGGCGATCAGCGCGAGCGCGAGCAGCATGGCACGTGGCAGCCAGCGCGGCATGCGGGAGCCGGGCGGCGGGTCCGCACCGCCCACCGGAGGGCCGGGCGGCGGCGGCATGCCTGGTGCGGAGGGGTGCTGGGCTGCCTGCCCGGTCTCTTCAGTGGGTGCCACGGGGCAAGTCTCGCCCACACCACCGGCAGTCGTCTGCCCCCTGGCGATCTCTGTGACGATCAGCGCTTTTCCCGGGGAACCTCCATCACCCCGCAGACCACCTGCCAGATGTCCTTGGCGGCCCAGCCGGCCTCCAGTGCCTCGTGCACGGTGCACCCGTCGAGTTCCGACATGACGTGATCGCGCGCGAAGGTGTCGGCGTAGCCCGTACCGAAGTGCTCCGCCATCCGTTCCCAGAAGACCGTCAACCGCATGCCCTCAGTATCCCGCCCGCAGGGGTGGGCCGAGGCACCAGTGGGGTCCCGCCCCGGAGGCCCGCCCGGTGGTGACCGTCGGCGCGCTGCGCACGCTCACTGTGTACGGCCGCGCGATCGCCCGACCATGCGCCGGTCGGTCACTCGGTCGGCCACTCGGCCGCTCGGCGCCGCCTCACCCGCCCAGGGCCCGGACTCCCGCCGTCACGGCCACGGCCGCCCCGACGACGACCAGGAACGGAGCGCGCAGCACCAGTGCCACGGCGGCGGCCGCGAGCCCCACCGCCCGCGCGTCCAGCACGAGCGCCCGGCCGTCGGCGAAGGTCTGCTGGGCGGTCAGGGCGGCGAGCAGGGCGACGGGCAGCAGGGCGGCGAGTCGCCGGACGATCGGCCGCTCGAGGGCGCCGGCGGGCACCAGGAGTCCGGCCAGTTTGACGGCGTAGCACCCGAGGGCGGTCACGCCGATCGCGATCCAGATGTTCAACGGTCCTCCTCCGGTATGCCGCCGCGTGCCGGGGCGTCGCTCCGCTCCTTCACGTCACCCCGCCCAGTGCCCCCGCGGCGGCCCTGTGCCCACAGGACGGCCGGCACCGCGAACGCGGCCACCAGGACCGGTACACCGGCGGGCAGGACCGGCAGCAGCCCGAGCCCCAGCAGGACGGCGAGCCCGGCGACCAGCCGTTCGGTGCCGGTCCGCAGCATCGGCGCGAGCAGGGCCAGGAAGACCGCGGGGCCGGCCGCGTCCAGGCCCCAGGCGTCGGTGTCCCCGATGGCCTCGGCACCCAGCGCGCCGAGCAGTGTGGTGAGGTTCCACAGGACGTACAGGCTGAGCCCGGTGACCAGGAAACCGATCCGGGCGCTGCGCCGGGTGGGCTGGGCGAGGGAGACCGCGGCGGTCTCGTCGATGACCCACTGGGCGGCGAACGGCCGCACCGCGCGCGGGAGGGCCAGCAACTGGGACAGGCGCAGCCCGTAGAAGGCGTTGCGCACGCCCAGGAAGAACGCTCCGGCGGCGGCCGTGAACGGGCTTCCTCCGGCCGCCAGCGCCCCTACCAGGGCGAACTGGGACGCCCCCGTGAACACCAGCAGGCTGAGCGCACAGGTCTGCAGCAGCGTGAGCCCGCTGCCGGCCGAGGTCACCCCGAAGGCGAATCCGGAAAGTCCGACGGCGATCCCGACCCCCAGGGCGTCCCGGACGACGGCGCCGTCCGGTTTTTCGCCCGGGGCGGCCCCGTCACGTGTCTCTGCGAGTGCTGCCTGTTGTTCTGTTGCCACACCCCGGACCGTACGTGGGGCGCTCGCCGGGTGTCTTGTACGTTCTTGCGCTCCCGTTGGTATGCGCCCGGCGGCACACCGACGATCCGGCCGAAGTGCCGGTTCAGGTGCGGCTGGTCGGTGAACCCCACCACGACGGCGGCCTCCGACGGCACCGTGCCCGCGTCCAGCAGTCGGCGCGCCCGTCGCACCCGTGCGTCGGTGAGCCAGGTGTGCGGCGGCATTCCGTAGGTGTCGCGGAAGGCCCGCAGCAGTGCGAACGGGCTGGTGCCGAGTTCGTCGGCCAGCTGCTCCAGCGTCGGGGGCGCGGCCATCCGCTCCTCCAGCAGCGCACGCGCGCGGACGGCGGTCCGGGCACCGGCGGTGCGCACCCGGCGCCGGGGCAGCGATCCGCCGTTCAGCCGCAGCAGCCGGGTCACGGTCACCCGCAGCAGGGTGTCGGCGGCGAGCGCGTTGCCCTCGTCGGTGGCCCGCAGCACCTGGTGCACCAGACGGACGGTGTACGGGTCGTCGAGGACCGGTGTCACGAACCCCGGGGTGCCGCGCAGTGTGGTGGTCTCGGCGGCGATGGCCGCGACCGCCTCCGGCGGCGGGTAGAGCGCGCCGTACCGCCATCCCTCGGGCACCCCCGCCCGTCCGGTGTGCGGGGTGTCCGGGTTCACGAGCGCGAGTGCTCCGGCGCCCGCGTACTGGTCGGCCCCACCATGGTGGAAGACCTCCACCCCGTCGGCGATGGCGGCGATGACGAAGTTCTCGTGGGTGTGCCGCACGAACGTCTTGCGGATGTAACGGGCCCGGAGCAGGTCGACGCCGGGCAGCTCGGCGTACTGCCAGTGCCGCGCGCGCTCCGCTCCCGTTTCCGCCATACGGCCATTGTCACGCGCTCCCGCCGGTGTCTCTTACCGGGCCCGGGGGCGCCACCCGCCCGGTCCCGGGCACCCACCCGGTCCCGGGCACCCACCCGCTTCGGCCCCGTTGTCAGTGCCCGGGTGCACGATGGACGCATGGTCAGTACACCGCACCCGGCCCTGGACGGCTTCTCCGCCGCGACCCGCGGCTGGTTCACGGGGGCGTTCTCCGAGCCCACCGCGGCCCAGGCGGGCGCGTGGCGTGCCCTCCAGGAGGGCGCCGACGTGCTGGTGGTCGCCCCCACCGGATCCGGTAAGACGCTGGCCGCCTTCCTCGCGGCCCTGGACCAGCTGGCCGCCACGCCCCCGCCCGCGGACCACCGCAAGCGCTGCCGCATCCTGTACGTCTCCCCGCTCAAGGCCCTGGCTGTCGATGTCGAGCGCAATCTGCGCAGCCCGCTGACCGGCATCCGCCAGGAGTCCGTGCGTCTGGGGCTGCCCGAGCCCGAGGTGAAGGTCGGGATCCGCTCCGGCGACACCCCGCCCGCCGAGCGCCGGGCCCTGTCCACCCGCCCGCCCGACATCCTGATCACCACCCCGGAGTCCCTGTTCCTGATGCTGACGTCGGCCGCGCGCGACGCGCTGACGGGCATCGAGACGGTGATCCTGGACGAGGTGCACGCGGTCGCCGGTACCAAGCGCGGGGCGCATCTGGGGCTGTCCCTGGAGCGGCTGGACGAACTGCTGCCCCGGCCGGCCCGCCGTATCGGCCTGTCGGCGACGGTCCGTCCGGTCGACGAGATCGCCCGTTTCCTGTCCCCGCGCGGCAAGGTGGAGGTCGTCCAGCCCAAGGCGGGCAAGGAGTTCGACCTGTCCGTCGTGGTCCCGGTCGAGGACCTGGGCGAGCTGGGCGGCTCCCCGGTGGCGGACGCCTCCGAGGGGGCCGGGGCGGCGGAGCGCCCGTCGATCTGGCCGCACGTCGAGGAGCGGATCACCGATCTGGTCCTGTCCCACCGTTCGACGATCGTGTTCGCGAACTCCCGCCGCCTCGCGGAACGACTGTGCAACCGGCTCAACGAGATCGCCTACGAGCGGGCCACCGGCGAGCCCCTGGACGAACACCACTCCCCCGCCGAACTGATGGGCGGGTCCGGAGCCGCCCAGGGCGCACCCGCCGTCATCGCCCGCGCGCACCACGGCTCGGTGTCCAAGGAGCAGCGTGCCCAGGTCGAGGAGGACCTCAAGGCGGGCCGGCTGCCCGCGGTGGTGGCCACCTCCAGTCTTGAGCTGGGTATCGACATGGGCGCGGTCGACCTGGTGGTCCAGGTGGAGTCGCCGCCGTCCGTGGCCTCGGGGCTCCAGCGGGTCGGCCGCGCGGGGCACCAGGTGGGGGCGGTCTCCACCGGTGTGGTGTTCCCGAAGTACCGGGGCGACCTCGTCCAGGCCGCCGTGGTCACCGAGCGGATGCGGACGGGCTCCATCGAGTCGCTGCGCGTTCCCGCGAACCCGCTGGACGTCCTGGCCCAGCAGATCGTCGCCATGACGGCCATGGACCCCTGGCGGTTCGACGACCTGCTGGCGATGGTCCGCCGGGCCGCGCCCTTCTCCTCACTGCCCGAGTCGGCTTTCACAGCCGTACTGGACATGCTCGCCGGGCGCTATCCCTCCGACGCGTTCGCGGAACTGCGCCCGCGCGTGGTGTGGGACAGGGTCACGGGCGAGATCACCGGACGCCCGGGGGCGCAGCGGCTCGCCGTCACCTCCGGGGGCACCATCCCCGACCGGGGCCTGTTCGGGGTGTTCCTCGCGGGTTCCGACCCCAAGAAGGGCGGCGGACGGGTCGGTGAGCTCGACGAGGAGATGGTCTACGAGTCCCGCGTCGGCGATGTGTTCACACTGGGCACCAGTACCTGGCGCATCGAGGACATCACGCGCGACCGGGTGCTGGTCTCCCCGGCCCCGGGCGTACCGGGCCGGCTCCCGTTCTGGAAGGGGGACCAGCTGGGCCGCCCGCTGGAGCTGGGCCGCGCGGTGGGCGCCTTCCTGCGCGAGGTCGGCTCGCTGTCCCGGGAGGAGGCGCGTGGGCGGCTTCTCGCCGCCGGGCTCGACGCCTGGGCCGCGGACAATGTGCTGTCCTACCTTGACGAGCAGCGCCGGGCCTGCGGCCATGTCCCGGACGACCGCACCGTCGTCGTGGAGCGCTTCCGTGACGAACTCGGCGACTGGCGGGTCGTCGTGCACTCCCCGTTCGGCGCCCAGGTGCACGCACCGTGGGCGCTGGCGCTCGGGGCCCGTCTCTCGGAGCGGTACGGCATGGACGCCCAGGTGATGCACGCCGACGACGGCATCGTGCTGCGCCTGCCGGACGCCGACCTGATGGGCCTGGACCTGCTCGACCAGGAGCCGGTGCGGGCGGGCACCGGGTACGACGCGGACCAGGCACCGCTGGGCGCCGCGGACGTCGTCTTCGACAAGGGGGAGGTCGACCAGGTCGTCACCGACCAGGTGGGCGGCTCGGCGCTGTTCGCGTCCCGCTTCCGCGAGTGCGCCGCCCGCGCGCTGTTGTTGCCGCGCCGCAGCCCCGGTAAGCGCACCCCGTTGTGGCAGCAGCGTCAGCGTGCGTCCCAGCTGCTCCAGGTGGCGGGCGAGTTCGGCTCGTTCCCGATCGTCCTGGAGGCGGTCCGCGAATGTCTTCAGGACGTCTTCGACGTCCCCGGGCTCGTCGAGCTGATGGGCGACCTGGAGTCACGCAAGGTGCGGCTCGTCGAGGTCACCACCCCCGAGCCGTCTCCCTTCGCCCGCTCGCTGCTGTTCGGATATGTCGCCCAGTTCCTGTACGAGGGCGACTCCCCGCTCGCCGAGCGCCGTGCGGCGGCCCTGTCGCTGGACTCACGAATGCTGGCCGAGCTGCTCGGTCAGGCGGAGCTGCGCGAGCTGCTCGACGCCGAGGTGCTGACCGAGCTGGAGCGTGAGCTGCAGTGGCTCACCGAGGACCGGCGGGTCAAGGACGCGGAGGGCGTCGCCGACCTGCTGCGCGTGCTCGGCCCGCTCACCGGGGCCGAGCTGGCGGAGCGGGGCGCCGAGCCGCAATGGGCCGCGGACCTGGCGTCGGCACGCCGCGCGATCCGGGTCCGTGTCGCCGGCACGGAGCATTGGGCGGCGATCGAGGACGCCGGGCGGCTGCGCGACGCGCTGGGCACGGCGCTGCCGGTCGGCGTACCGGAGGCGTTCACCGAACCGGTCAAGGACCCGCTCGGCGATCTGCTCGCGCGGTACGCGCGCACACACGGACCGTTCACGTCGGCCACGGCCGCGGCCCGCTTCGGGCTGGGCGTGGCGGTCACCGAGGGCGCCCTGCAGCGGCTCTCGGCGGCGGGCAGGGTCGTCCAGGGCGAGTTCCACCCGGCCGGGATCGGCCAGGAATGGTGCGACGCGGCCGTGCTGCGCAGACTGCGCCGCCGTTCCCTGGCCGCCCTGCGGCACGAGCTGGAACCGGTGCCGCCGGCCGCGCTCGCCCAGTTCCTCCCCCAGTGGCAGCACATCGGCAAGGGTCATACGCTGCGCGGCGTCGATGGTCTGGTGCGCGCGATCGAGCAGTTGCAGGGTGCGTCCGTGCCCGCGTCCGCCCTGGAGAAGCTGGTCCTGCCCTCCCGGGTCACGCACTACGCCCCCGCGATGCTGGACGAGCTCACGGCCACCGGCGAGGTGGTGTGGGCCGGCGCCGGTTCCCTCCCGGGCAAGGACGGCTGGGTCTCCCTCCACCTCGCGGACACGGCCCCGCTGCTGCTGCCGCCACCACACCCCCTGGAGACGACCGCCCTGCACCGGTCGGTCCTCGACGCCCTCTCCGGCGGCTACGGGCTGTTCTTCCGTCAGATCGCCGACCAGGTCCGCGCCACCACCCACCCCGGGGTCACCGATCCTCAACTGGCGGATGCCGTCTGGGACCTGGCCTGGTCCGGCAGGCTGACCAACGACACGCTCGCTCCCCTGCGCTCGCTGCTGGGCTCGGGCCGCACCGCGGGCTCCACCGCCCACCGCGCGAAGCGCCAGGCCCCGCGCGGACGCTACGGCTCACTCACGGCAGCCGCCCGCGGCACTTCCCGTACCGGCCCTCCGACGGTCGCCGGTCGCTGGTCGCTGCTGCCGGACCGGGAGACCGACCCCACGGTTCGCGCCCACGCGCTGGCCCGGACCCTGCTCGACCGGCACGGCGTGGTCACCCGGGGCGCGGTCGCCGCCGAGGGCGTCGAGGGCGGATTCTCCGCGGTCTACCGTGTTCTGTCGGCCTTCGAGGAGACCGGACAGGCCCGTCGCGGCTATGTGGTGGAAGGCCTGGGGGCCGCCCAGTTCGCCATGGACGGCGCCGTGGACCGCCTCCGCGCGGCGGCCAGCGCCCGCGAACGGGGTGACGTCCTCCCCGGGGCCGGCCCGGACGACCCGTTCGAGGGCGCGCCCTTCGGCGTCGGCCCTGACGTCCCCGGCGGTCCTGATCCCCTCGCCCTTCACGGCTTCGCCCCGCCCTCCGACGGCTCCCACGAACCCGCCCCCGGCCACGACGGATTCCCCCGCCTCCCGGACGGCGCCGACCGGGCACCGTACCCGCGGCCGTCGCCGGGCGACTACGTCTCCCCGCGCGACCTCGCCGCGCAGACGCCCGGCCCCCGGCGGCAGGGAGCGCACCCGTCGTACGACCCCTTCACTGGCCGGCGCACCGGTCCGGACCGCGCCCCGCGGGCCGTCGTCCTGGCCGCCGCCGACCCCGCGAACGCGTACGGTGCGGCTCTGGGCTGGTCCGAGCCCCCCTCGGGTGCCGGGCACAAACCGGGGCGCAAAGCGGGCTCGCTGGTGGTTCTCGTCGACGGTGAGCTGACGCTCTACGTGGAGCGCGGTGGCAAGACGGTGCTGGCCTGGCCCGCGGACCCGGACGGCGAGCCCGCCGACGACCCCTGCCTTCCCGCCGCGGCGGAGGCCCTCGCCGCCGCTGCCCGCGCGGGTTCCCTCGGGACGGTCACCGTGGAGCGGGTCAACGGTGCCTCGGCCCTGACCTCCGCGCTCGGGTCGCTCCTGGAGGCCGCGGGCTTCGTCGCCACCCCCAGAGGCCTGCGTCTCCGCGCCTGACGCACGGCCTTCCCGCCCCGGCCCGGTCCCGGTGCCGGTCCCGGCCACAGTGTCCGACCGCATTCCCCCGGCCCCGAACAAGGGCATGCAACCCTTGACCCATGCCCGAAGGAGACACCGTCCGGCAGGCCGCGAAGCGGCTGCACAGCGCCCTCGCGAGCACGGTGCTGACCCGTAGCGACCTGCGGGTGCCCCGGTTCGCCACGGCCGACCTCACCGGCCGCACCGTCCTGGACGTCACCCCGCGCGGCAAGCATCTCCTCACCCGTGTCGAGGGCGGCCTGACCCTGCACTCGCACCTGCGCATGGACGGCTCCTGGCGTGTGTACGCGAACGGGCAGCGCTGGAACGGCGGCCCCGCCCACCAGATCCGCGCGATCCTGGGCAACGCCGACCGCACCGCCGTCGGCTACCGCCTGCCCGTCCTCGAGCTCCTGCGCACCACCGACGAGGACCGTGTGGTCGGCCACCTCGGCCCCGACCTCCTCGGCCCGGACTGGGATCCCTCTCTGGCGATGGCCAACCTGCTCAGCGACCCGGCCCTCCCGCTCGGCGAGGCGCTCCTCGACCAGCGCAATCTCGCCGGCATCGGCAACGTGTACAAGAGCGAGCTCTGCTTCCTGCTCGGTGTCACGCCCTGGCTCCCCATCGGCGAACTGCCCGCCGAACACGCCGCTCGGCTGCCCGGATTCGCGAAGAAACTGCTGGAGCACAACCGCGACCGCCCCATCCGCAGCACCACGGGACGCCGTGACCAGAACCTGTTCGTCTACGGCCGCGCGGCCCGCCCCTGCCTGCGCTGCCGCACCGCGGTCCGCCGGGCCGACCAGGGCGACGGCTCCCGCGACCGCCCCACCTACTGGTGCCCCGCCTGCCAGCATGGCCCGGCCCCGGTCCCCGGCTCCTGAACCGGCGACCCGTCAAGTGGTGGCCCGTCAGGTCTCCTCCTACGTCCACCATCCCCTCGCGCCGTCCGGTCTCACCGGCCGCACCCCCTTCGCCACCGGTGCCACCAGTGGCCACCGGCCGTGCCTGCGCGCTGCTGCCGACCCAAGCGGGGAGGGGCGGAGCCCACAGTGCGCTGCGCGGACCACGACACGAGAACCCGCACGAGACGGCGGCCCGTATCTCGGCGGCGAACGGCACCGGCCGTGTCCGGGTGGTCCGTGCGGTCGCCGTCTGCGATCGCACGGACGTGCCGACCGCGATCGCGGGAATCAAAGGTTCAAGGGTTCAGGGGTTGTCAGCCGCTTGCCGTCGAACCTGTACAAGGGCGGTGTGACTCGTTCGTGTGAGGGTCGGCTTCCGGGCTTGCGGTGTCGTGGGCCGTCCGGGTCAGCGTGATCGTGCGATCCGGACGCCGGGTACGGCGCCGGTGAACGGGGCCCCTGCTCCACCGGAGTGATGGTTCGGGGCCTCCCCGTCGCCTTGGCCGTACCCATGTGGCCGGATCGCGCGGGGCAGTGTCATTCAGCGACCTCCGGCCGCGGAGGCCTCCCGGGCCCGGACCACGCACCGGATGCGTGTCACCGCCCCGGGACCGAGCACGCCGGAGACCTGGGAGCACCTCCCACGCCCTTGAGGCAGCGGGGAAGTCCAGGACCGTTCGGGGCGTGCGGCCGAGCAGACCCACCCCTGCTCAGCCCGGAGGAACGGTTCATGCGCGGCATCCTCGTCCTCGAGACCCTGACGAGGGCCTCGGCCGCGTGCCGGACGTGAACTTCGAGGGAGTGCTGCGTCTGCCGGCCGACGGCCCGCCTGATGATCTCCGGCGGCAGTATCTGTCACCATGGCCCCGGGCACCGTGGAGACCGGCGGCTCCGGCCCGGGCCCGCACACCCATGGCCCGGGGGCCCACGGCGGCGAGGGGCAGCCCCGCACCGAGGCCGTGCCGACCCGGCGTCCCGGCTGTCCTCCCCCGGGCTGATCGGCGGGCCGGAGAACATCGCACGGACCGTCCTGCACCGGGACGTGGACGCGGAGGCCTTCATCACGGGCCGGATTCTCCGCCCGAACGGGGACCTGGCGATGCCGTGGTGACGGCCCCCCGAGAAGTGACCGCCTCCGAGGTGCCGGCGCCCGCTTCCCGGGCCCACCGCCACCGTCCGTCCGCAAGGGCACCCTCCGCGCGGCCCTTCGGCATGCAGTGCACCGGCAGCAGGCTCAGCCCCCAGCCGCCGGCCGCGACCGCTGCCTCCAGCACTCCGGCGTCGGGGACGAGCAGCAGCCTCGCCACGGCCCACCACCACAGGATCCCGAGTCCCAGCACAGCGCCCCGAGCACCCCGGCGAACCGCCCGCGCACTCATGGCCTCCCCCTCCGGCCGGACGCCATGAGGCCACTCATCCGGGCGACCAGGGCGCACCGACGGCACACGGGCGCACCATGCCCCGCGCCGCTCGCCGCGCCTGTGCTCCCACGGCGCCCGCGTAGCGCACGCGCACCCGGGTCCGGCCCGGCTCGCTGCCGCTCAGGGCAGCGCCCGGGTCCACGTCACCCGTTCTCGGCCTGGAACATCCAATGCTGCTTCTCGAGATCCCCCGTCACCGCGATGAGGAGGTCCTGGCTCACCGGATCCGCCTCACCTGTCGTGTCGACCCTCTCGCGCATCCGCGCGATCACCGCGCCCAGTGCGTCCACCATGGCACTCACCGCGGCCGTGTCGTCGACCCAGCCCTCAGGGGTCACCCCGATGCCGCTGCCGACGGCCACCGTCGCGGCGCGCCCGTCGGGGGAAACACCCAGCGCCGCGGCGCGCTCCGCCACGGTGTCGGTGTGCGTTCGCGCGAGGGCCACCACCTCGTCGAGCTGCAGGTGAACGGAACGGAAGCGCTGCCCGACCACGTTCCAGTGGATCTGCTTCGCCACCAGGCTGAGGTCCACCAGGTCGACAAGGGCTCCCTGGAGCGCCTCGGACACAGTCTTCAGGTTCTCGTCGGACAATGGGCTCTTCACGACGTACATCCGCACCTCCGTGGCTGATCCCCCGCATCGTCCCTCGTTCCCTCAACCATGGCGGTCATGCTTCGGACCGGCAAACGCACACACGCGGGGCCGGGAAGGCGCGCCCTCGGAACGCGGGCAAGCGAAAACCCCGGCGACGCCCCTCCGGATCTCCCGGAAGAACCCCGGCCGGGGCCTGTCACACCGCGTCAGGCGGCGACGACGTCCACCGCTTCGGCGGGCGCCTTGATGGTCACCCGTTCCGGTGGCACACCGGTCACCGAGACGGAACCCAGCATCGGGCGAACCGGCGCGGGTACGGGTTCGCTGGGGGTTGCTGCAGCCGACCGGGCCAGCTCGGCGAGGGCGAGCTCGTCGCTCACTTCCCGCATGAGCTCGGACATCCGTACGTCCAGCGCGTCGCAGATCGCGGAGAGCAGCTCGGAGGAAGCCTCCTTCTGCCCCCGCTCCACCTCGGAGAGATAGCCGAGTGAGACTCGGGCGGACGAGGAGACTTCGCGCAGAGTACGGCCCTGGCGCTGGCGCTGCCGACGCAGCACGTCACCCAGCAGGCGACGGAGCAGAATCATCGGTGGCTCCCTCCTCGGGCCGTGTATCGGGATCCTTCTCGCCCCACCGTACCGCCTCGCGCTGCGGCCGTGCGGGGAGCGATGTCGTGTTCACTCTGGGCTGTAAGCATCAAAACCCCCCGTTCCGTTCCGTATTCTGTGCCCGCTCATTCCCGGTCTGTTCGCCCGCAAGCTCCCCGAGAAGCAGTGCGAGTACGCTGCGTACACTCTCCATACGAATTTCCGCCCGGTCGCCGTTCAACCGCAGGTGCTCCACTTTTCCGCCACCGGCAGAACCCGAAACCGCCGCCGCCGGCCCGTGCACGGCCACGTAAACGGTCCCGACGGGTTGTCCGTCCTGGGGATCCGGACCGGCGACGCCCGTGGTCGCGATCCCCCAGTCCGCGCCCAGTGCCTTGCGGACACCAGCCGCCATTTCCGCCGCCACCTGCGGATCCACCGCTCCGCTCCGCGCCAGCAGAGTGGCGTCGACGCCCAGCAGTTCATGCTTGAGTTCGGTGGCGTACGCCGTGACCGAACCCCGGAACACCTTGGACGACCCGGGAACGGAGGTGATCTCCGCGGCCACCAGACCACCGGTCAGCGATTCCGCGACGGCCAGCGTCACACCCTTCACGGTGAGTAGTCGCACCGCTTCGGCAGCCGGAGAGCTCACGCTTGCGTCTCTTCCAACGCGGCCTTCCGCTCCGCGATTCCCTGTCGGCGCAGCACGATGGCCTGTCTCACATAGTCGAGTCCGGTCACGACCGTGAATACCACGGCCGCCGCCATCACCCAGAACCGCAGAGTCGCCAGCCACCCCGTCAGTGCCAGCACGTACATGCCGACGGCGATGCCCTGGGTGAGGGTCTTGAGCTTGCCCCCGCGGCTCGCCGGAATCACGCCGTAGCGAATGACCAGAAAACGCAGGAGCGTGATGCCGAGTTCCCTGCCGAGGATGACTCCGGTGACCCACCAGGGGAGATCTTCCAGCACGGACAGACAGATCAGCGCCGCTCCCATGATCGCCTTGTCGGCGATGGGATCGGCGATCTTTCCGAAATCGGTGACCAGGTCGTAGGTGCGCGCCAGATGACCGTCGAACAGGTCGGTGATCATGGCGACGGCGAAAGCGGCCCAGGCGAACGAGCGCCAGACCGGGTCGTATCCCCCGTCGGCCAGCATCAGGGCGACGAAGGCCGGAACGAGGAGCAGCCGGAGCATGGTGAGCAGGTTGGCGATGTTCCATACGCTGGCCTGGTTGACAGCCGCCGCCGCGATCTTCTTGCCCCGTGCCGGATGCCCGTCGCCGTCACGGCCGCCGCCGTTCGAAACGTCGTGGGACACACTGTGCGGCGTGCTGCCGGGAACAGCACTCGGAACGCCGCTCACGGCCCCGCCGGTCGCGCCTGCGGAAGCCGGGGTCCGGGTCCGGGGTGTTTCACCGTCCGGAGTCCCGCCGGGCCGTGAACGGCCGGCCGGACTCGCCGCCGCCCTCCTCGCGCCGGAGGGGCCTCCCGCCGCGGATGCCGGGACACCCGTCATCTGCCCGCCTCCTCGCTCAGCGCGGGCGAACCCTGGAACAGCGGCTCGGCCACCAGGTCGACACCTTCCGTGCCGACGACCTTCGCCTCGACCATACGGCCCGGACGCAGACCCGTGCCGCTCGTGAGCAGCACCTGACCGTCGGTCTCGGGAGCCTGGTGCGCCGCACGGCCGTACACGCCCTCCTCCTCGTCGACGGATTCCACCAGCACGTGCACGGTCTCGCCGACCCGCTCCTCGGCGCGCTGCGAGACGAGTTCCTCGGCCATCCGGGAGACCCGCGCCAGCCGCTCCGCCACGACGTCCTCGTCCAGCTTGTGCTCGTACGTCGCCGCTTCGGTGCCCTCCTCGTCGGAGTAGCCGAAGACACCGATGGCGTCCAGCCGCGCGTGGGTCAGGAACCGCTCGAGCTCGGCGAGGTCGGACTCGGACTCGCCGGGGAAGCCGACGATGAAGTTGGAGCGCACACCGGCCTCGGGCGCCTTGCTCCGGATGGTGTCGAGGAGCTCCAGGAAGCGGTCCGTGTCGCCGAAGCGGCGCATCGCGCGCAGCACGTCGGGCGCGGAGTGCTGGAAGGACAGGTCGAAGTACGGGACGACCCCGGGTGTGGAGGTCAGCACGTCGATCAGGCCGGGGCGCATCTCGGCGGGCTGGAGGTAGCTGACGCGGACCCGCTCGATGCCGTCGACCTCGGCGAGCTCGGGCAGCAGGGACTCCAGGAGGCGGATGTCGCCGAGGTCCTTGCCGTAGGAGGTGTTGTTCTCGGAGACCAGCATGACCTCCTTCACGCCCTGCTCGGCCAGCCATCGCGTCTCGCCCAGCACGTCGCTCGGGCGGCGCGAGATGAAGGAGCCGCGGAAGGACGGGATGGCGCAGAAGGAGCAGCGCCGGTCGCAGCCGGAGGCGAGCTTCACGGAGGCGACCGGGGTGCCCTCCAGCCGGCGCCGCAGGGGCGCGCGGGGGCCGGAGGCCGGGGCGAGGCCCTCGGGCAGGTCCACCGGAGCGTGCCCCGGGAGTGCGACGGACGCGGCGGACTCCTGCCGCTCGGCGGGGCTGATCGGCAGCAGCTTGCGCCGGTCACGCGGAGTGTGGGAGGCGTGGATGCCGCCGTTCAGGATGGTCTGGAGGCGGTCCGAGATGTCGGTGTAGTCGTCGAAGCCGAGCACGCCGTCGGCCTCGGGGAGCGCTTCGGCGAGTTCCTTGCCGTACCGCTCGGCCATGCAGCCCACCGCCACCACGGCCTGCGTTCTTCCGTGGCCCTTGAGGTCGTTGGCTTCCAGGAGGGCGTCGACGGAGTCCTTCTTGGCGGCTTCGACGAAACCGCAGGTGTTCACGACGGCGACGTCCGCGTCCTCGGCGTCCTCCACGAGCTGCCAGCCGTCCGCCTCCAAACGGCCTGCGAGCTCCTCCGAGTCCACCTCGTTACGGGCGCAGCCAAGGGTGACGAGTGCGACGGTGCGGCGATCAGGCATGGGCTCAAGACTACTTCGTCCCGCCGACACCCCCCGTCGACGGGGTTGGCCGAGGCCGGCCGGCCCCGTCGACGCGGTGTTCTTCCGGAAGCCGTCCCGCTATCCGGCCTGCGGATCGCCCTTGGTGTAGGTCAGGCGCTCCACGGCGCCCGGCTGCCAGTCGTCCTCGATCTTCTTGCCGTTGACGAAGAGGTCGATCGCGCCGGCGTCACCGAGCACGAGGTTGATCTTCGAGCTGTCCTCGAAGGTCTTGGAGTCGCCCTGCGCGAGCAGCCCGTCGAAGAGCAGCCGGCCGCTGTGGTCCTTGGCGGAGATCCAGCTGCGCCCGTCGGGGGCGCTCACCTTGACGATCACCTTGTCCTGCGGCGCGGCCGCGATGGCGCTGTCGGAGGCCCCCGGCTCGGGGGCGGTGGTCTTCTGCGACTTGGGTGTGGGCGATTCGGACGCGCTCGCAGTGGCGTCGCCGTCGGCGACGTTCGCCTTGTCGCCGTCGCCGCCGTTGACCATCGTGAACCCGACGAAGCCGATGACGGCGACGATCGCGGCCACCATGGCGGCGGTCCAGTTGGGCCCGCGCCGCTCGGGACGGATGCGCTCCGCCTCGAACAGGGGGGCGGCCGGGGTGGGGGCCGGACGGCCTCCGTGCTCGGTGTCGTACCGGGTGATCAGCGGGGCGGGGTCGAGGTGCACGGCCCGGGCCAGGGTTCGGATGTGCCCGCGCGCGTAGACGTCGCCGCCGCAGGGCTCGAAGTTGTCCGCCTCGATGGCGTGCACGATGGCGATACGGACCCGGGTGGCGGTGGTGACGTCGTCGACGGTGAGGCCGGCGGCGATGCGCGCCTGCTTCAGCGCATGCCCGACGGAGGGGCGGTCTCCCTCGGAGACGTCGTCGGACACGTCGGGTACGTCGGATACGTCGTCGAACGGACGCTCGTCTTCAGGAGAGTTGCCGATGGACACGGGGGCGCCTTTCGAGCGTTTAGCCACCTGTGCTGGAGGTTCAGTCTAGGGGGGTGACAAAAGGGTGGGGCAACCGGGCGGTCGGACTTTGTACGCCATCGGAATGGCCCTACATGCCGATGATGACACTGCTGCTTGCCGTTTCCCTCACCTTGACGTGCGACCGGGGGAAACGGTTGCGCGCTGATCCCTTACGGGTGGGTCACGATCGGCCACCTGGGTGCGCCGGAGCGACGACCGTGTCTCCACTGCCTACCCTTCAGACTCCCCCCGGATCACGGCGAGCACGCCATCCAGTTCGTCGGCCTTCACCAGAACGTCACGAGCCTTCGACCCCTCGCTCGGTCCGACGATGTTCCGGGACTCCATGAGATCCATGAGCCGGCCCGCCTTCGCGAAGCCCACGCGCAGCTTGCGCTGGAGCATGGACGTCGAACCGAACTGGGTGGAGACGACCAGTTCGGCCGCCTGGCACAGCAGGTCGAGGTCGTCGCCGATGTCCTCGTCGATCTCCTTCTTCTGCCTGGTCCCGACGACGACGTCGTCCCGGAAGACGGGCGTCATCTGGTCCTTGCAGTGCTGGACGACGACGGCGACCTCCTCCTCGGTCACGAACGCGCCCTGCATACGGGTCGGTTTGTTCGCCCCCATCGGCAGGAAGAGGCCGTCTCCCTTGCCGATCAGCTTCTCGGCACCGGGCTGGTCGAGGATGACCCGCGAGTCCGCGAGGGAGGAGGTGGCGAACGCGAGCCGGGAGGGCACGTTCGCCTTGATCAGACCGGTGACGACGTCGACCGAGGGCCGCTGCGTGGCGAGCACCAGGTGGATGCCGGCCGCCCGCGCGAGCTGCGTGATCCGCACGATGGAGTCCTCGACGTCCCGCGGGGCGACCATCATCAGGTCGGCCAGCTCGTCGACGATCACCAGCAGGTACGGGTACGGCTGGAGTTCCCGCTCGCTGCCCTCGGGCGTCTTGGCCTTGCCCTCGCGCACCGCGCGGTTGAAGTCGTCGATGTGCCGGTACCCGTAGGCGGCCAGGTCGTCGTAGCGGAGGTCCATCTCCCGGACGACCCACTGGAGGGCCTCCGCGGCCCGCTTGGGGTTGGTGATGATCGGCGTGATCAGGTGCGGGATGCCCTCGTAGGCGGTGAGCTCCACACGCTTGGGGTCGACCAGGATCATCCGGACGTCCTCCGGAGTCGCCCGCATCATGATCGACGTGATCAGGCAGTTGATGCAGGACGACTTGCCGGAGCCGGTGGCGCCGGCGACCAGCATGTGCGGCATCTTCGCCAGCGAGTGCATGACGTAGCCGCCCTCGACGTCCTTTCCGAAGGCGACCAGCATCGGATCGTCGTCCTCGGCGGACTCCGCGAGCCGCAGTACGTCACCGAGGTTGACCATCTCCCGGTCGGTGTTGGGGATCTCGATGCCGACCGCGGACTTGCCGGGGATGGGGCTGATGATGCGTACGTCGGCGCTGGCGACGGCGTACGCGATGTTCTTCGTCAGCGCGGTGATCCGCTCGACCTTCACGGCCGGGCCGAGTTCCACCTCGTAGCGGGTGACCGTGGGCCCGCGTGTGAAGCCGGTGACGCGGGCGTCGACCTTGAACTCGGTGAAGACGGTGGTGAGCGAGTCGACGACGGCGTCGTTGGCGGCGCTGCGCGACTTGCCGGGGCCGCCGCGCGTGAGGAGGTCGAGGGCCGGCAGGGAGTAGGTGATGTCGCCGGACAACTGGAGCTGTTCCGCGCGTGGGGGGAGGTCGCGGGGCTCGGACGGGGTCTTGGTGAGGTCCAGGACGCCGGAGTCCGCCCGCTCCCGGTCCTGCCCGCCCCGCTTCGGCGCGTGCTGCCTGACGCCCGGCCTCGGCTTGTCCTGCTGGGGGCGGGCGGCCGGCACCGGTGTCGGGGTGGTCGGCTCGCGGTCGCCCGCGCGTACGCCCTGGGTCAGGTCGGCGACGATCGGTGAGGGAGGCATTCCGTGCAGGACGGCGCCGTCGAGGGCGGCGGCCGCCGCGGCGGCCACGTCCACGGCGTCCATCGGCCGGTTCGCGTCGGGCTGGGGCACCGCGGACCTGCGCGGCCGGCCACGGCGCCGGGAGAGCGCCTGCTGCTCCGCGAGGTCGGGGTCGTGCTCCTGGGGCGCCCGTCCACGTCCCCGGCGGCTCGCGGGCAACGCCTCGCGCCACTGCTCGTCGTAACGCTCGTCGTCCTCGCCGAACTCCTCCGGCTCACGGTCGTGGACGAGTCCCAGCTTGATGCCGAGCAGCCGCAGCCGCTGCGGAACGGCGTTGACCGGGGTGGCCGTCACGACCAGCAGTCCGAAGACGGTGAGCAGTACCAGCAGGGGCACGGCGAGCACATCGGTCATGGTGTACGACAGCGGCGTGGCCGCGCCCCAGCCGATGAGGCCTCCGGCGTCCCTTATCGCGTGCATGCCGTCGCTGCGGGCGGGCGAACCGCAGGCGATGTGGATCTGGCCGAGCACACCGATGAGGAGCGCGGACAGGCCGATCACGATGCGGCCGTTGGCCTCCGGCTTCTCCGGGTGCCGGATGAAGCGCACCGCGACGACCGCGACCAGGATCGGCACCAGCAGGTCGAGCCGGCCGAACGCGCCGGCGACCAGGATCTCCACGAGGTCACCGACGGGCCCCTTGAGGTCGGCCCAGGTACCCGCGGCGACGATGAGTCCGATACCGAGCAGGAGCAGCGCGAGGCCGTCCTTGCGGTGGGCGGGGTCGAGGTTCCTGGCGCCCTGCCCTATGCCCCGGAAGACCGCTCCGACGGCGTGCGCCAGCCCCAGCCACAGGGCGCGTACGAGCCGGTAGACGCCGCTGGTCGGGCTGGGAGCCGGTGGGGGCGCGGGCTTCTTCGCCGCGGCCTTCCTGGCCGGAGCCTTCTTCGCGGGCGGCTTCCTGGCAACGGCCTTCTTCGCCGGAGCCTTCGCGGAAGCAGCCGCCTTCTTCGCGGGTGGCTTCTTGGCTGCGGAGGGACGTGAGGCCATGGGGGTGAGGTTACCGGTGGAGACGCCAATGGACACGCGTGCCAGCCGCTTCACCCGTTCGTGTCGCTGCCGCGGAGGCGTCGAACTGACGCGGGTTCGGCCCGCACCCGTGCCGGACGAGCCGCAAGGCCCGTACGTCGTCGGTCAGTTCTGCGACGGCACCGGTGACGGGCCGCCCGTGCCCGGTTCCAGTGCGTCCAGCGCCCGCCGCAACCCCGTGAGCTTGCGCTCCAGATGGGCCGCCGTGGCCACCGCGGCCGCGTCGGTCGATTCGTCGTTGAGCTGCTTGGACAGGGCCTCGGCCTGTTCCTCGACGGCCGCGAGCCGCGCGGAGAGTTCGGCGAGCAGTCCGGCGGATTCCTTCTGCTCCCCGGCGTCCTTCTCGTCGCCCTCCAACTGGAGCCGAAGCAGCGCCGCCTGCTCCCTCAGCTGGCAGTTCTTCATGTACAGATCGACGAACACCGAGACCTTCGCGCGCAGCACCCACGGGTCGAACGGCTTGGAGATGTAGTCGACCGCACCCGCGGCGTACCCACGGAACGTGTGGTGCGGGCCGTGGTTGATGGCGGTGAGAAAGATGATCGGGATGTCCCGCGTCCGCTCCCGCCGCTTGATGTGCGCCGCGGTCTCGAAGCCGTCCATGCCCGGCATCTGGACGTCCAGCAGGATGACCGCGAAGTCATCCGTGAGCAGCGCCTTGAGTGCTTCTTCCCCGGACGATGCCCGTACCAGCGTCTGATCGAGCGCCGAGAGGATCGCCTCCAGCGCCAGCAGATTCTCCGGCCGGTCGTCGACCAGGAGGATCTTGGCCTTCTGGACCATGGCCCGCCCTCCTCGCCCCGGCTTGGGGCCTCCCCTGTCCGCAGGTCCTGGGTGGACACCGGCGGGTGCCGTCCCAGGGGACGGCACCCTTGCGCCGCCCGTCCTTGTGCCGGTCATCGTAGCCGCACCCCGCTCACCGCCACACCCTGTCACCGTGATGTCACCGTGCACATAGCAGAAACGCGGAGCGGGACCAGAAGGTTCCCCGAATCCCGTACCTCTACACGGCTTCACGCACACCGCGTCAGCAGCTCCACGCGAACGGTGAAGCCCTCATCCACCATCGCACGCCCCGGGTCACCACCCTCACGCCCCCTCTCCCGGGGCGCCCCGGTCACACCCCCCGCATCCACTGCTGCATCACCGACAGCAGGTGATCGGGGTCGACCGGCTTCGTCACGTAGTCGGAGGCTCCCGACTCGATCGCCTTCTCCCGGTCGCCCTTCATCGCCTTCGCGGTGAGCGCGATGATCGGGAGCCCCGCGAACTGCGGCATCCGACGGATCGCCGTCGTCGTCGCGTATCCGTCCATCTCGGGCATCATGATGTCCATCAGGACGACCGCCACATCGTCGTGCTGCTCCAGCACCTCGATGCCCTCGCGGCCGTTCTCCGCGTACAGCACGGACAGACCGTGCTGTTCGAGGACGCTGGTCAGCGCGAACACATTGCGGATGTCGTCGTCGACGATCAGCACCTTCTGCCCGCCGAACCGGATACCGCGCTGCGACCGGGGCGCCGGATCCTGCTCCGCGGCCGGCGTGCCCAGCCACCGCTCCGGCTGCTGCGGCGCGGGCCGCTGCTCCAGCTCGGGCAGGGACCTGCGGCGCCGCCGGAACAGGGAGGCCGGGCCGTTCCGGTCCTCCCCGTACGACGTCACCTCGGCCGGCGCCCCCACCGTCGCACCGGAGGAATCGGCCGACGTGGCAGTGCCGCCGCTCTCCAGGGCCGGCATGGACTGCGGGTAGCCGTGCGGCGGCAACTCACTCGGATGCAACGGGAGATACAGCGTGAACGTCGAACCGCGGCCCGGCTCGCTCTGCGCGTGGATCTCACCGCCGAGCAGTTGGGCGATCTCCCTGGAGATGGACAGCCCGAGCCCCGTGCCGCCGTACTTGCGACTGGTCGTGCCGTCCGCCTGCTTGAACGCCTCGAAGATCACCCGCATCTTGCTGGCGGCGATCCCGATGCCCGTGTCGGACACCGAGAACGCGATCAGGCCGGCGTCCAGGTCGGTCAGCGAACCGGCCTCCAGCAGCTGTTCCCTGATGGCCTGCGGAACATCGTCGCGGGCCGGCCGGATCACCAGCTCGACGGACCCGGAGTCGGTGAACTTCACCGCGTTGGACAGCAGGTTGCGCAGCACCTGCAGCAGCCGCTGCTCGTCGGTGTGCAGCGTGGCCTGCAGTTCCGGGGAGACCCGCACCGACAGGTCCAGGCCCTTCTCCGCGGTCAGCGGACGGAAGGTGGCCTCCACGTAGTCCACGAGCTGGACGAGCGCGATGCGCGTCGGGGAGACGTCCATCTTGCCCGCCTCGACCTTCGACAGGTCGAGGATGTCGTTGATCAGCTGCAGCAGGTCGGAGCCGGCGCCGTGGATGGTCTCGGCGAACTCGACCTGCTTCGGGGAGAGATTCCCCTCGGGGTTGTCGGCGAGCAGCTTGGCCAGGATCAGCAGCGAGTTGAGCGGGGTGCGCAGCTCGTGCGACATGTTGGCCAGGAACTCGCTCTTGTAGCGCATGGAGACCGCGAGTTGCTCGGCACGCTCCTCCAGAACCTGCCGCGCCTCCTCGATCTCGGTGTTCTTGACCTCGATGTCGCGGTTCTGGCGGGCCAACAGCTCCGCCTTCTCCTCCAGTTCGGCATTGGATGCCTGAAGTGCCTTCTGCCGCTGCTCCAACTCGGCTGAGCGCTCCCGGAGTTGCTCGGTCAGCTCCTGCGACTGCGTCAGCAGCGACTCCGTCTTGGTGTTCACCGAGATGGTGTTGACGCTGGTCGCGATCATCTCGGCGATCTGGTTGAGGAAATCCTTCTGGATGTGCGTGAACGGGGTGAACGAGGCCAGCTCGATGACGCCCAGCACGGTCCCCTCGAACAGCACCGGAAGCACGATCACCTGGGCGGGCGGCGCCTCCCCCAGCCCCGAGGAGATCTTCAGGTAGCCGCTGGGCGCGTTCGCCACCAGGATGGTGCGCTTCTCCAGGGCGGCCGTCCCGATGAGCCCTTCACCGGGACGGAACGACGTCGGCATCGAGCCCAGTGAGTAGCCGTACGACCCGAGCATGCGCAGCTCGTACTGGTCGTCGTCGGTGGCGCTCACGTCCTCCCCGTCGACCAGGGGCATCGAGAGGAAGAACGCCCCGTGCTGTGCGGAGACCACCGGTGTCAGCTCGCTCATGATCAGCGAGGCCACGTCCTCCAGGTCCCGGCGGCCCTGCATCAGCGCGGAGATACGGGCCAGGTTGCCCTTCAGCCAGTCCTGCTCCTTGTTGGCGATCGTGGTGTCGCGCAGGTTGGTGATCATCTTGTTGGTGGAGTCCTGGAGTTCCTTGATCTCTCCGGAGGCGTCCACGTCGATCTTCAGGTTCAGGTCTCCCCGGGTCACCGCGGTCGTCACGCGTGCGATGGCACGCACCTGGCGGGTCAGGTTCCCCGCCATCTCGTTCACGGACTCGGTCAGGTCCCGCCAGGTGCCGTCGACGTCACGCACGCGGGCCTGCCCGCCGAGCTGCCCCTCCGTGCCCACCTCACGGGCCACGCGCGTGACCTCCTCGGCGAACGACGACAGCTGGTCCACCATCGTGTTGATGGTGGTCTTCAGCTCGAGGATCTCCCCGCGCGCGTCGATGTCGATCTTCTTCGTCAGGTCACCCTTGGCGATGGCCGTGGTCACCATGGCGATGTTGCGCACCTGGCCGGTCAGGTTGGACGCCATCCCGTTCACCGACTCGGTGAGGTCCTTCCACGTACCGGCCACACCCGGTACGTGCGCCTGACCGCCGAGGATGCCGTCCGTACCCACCTCGCGGGCCACCTTGGTGACCTGTTCGGCGAACGAACTCAGCGTCCTCACCATGATGTTGATGGTGTCGGCGAGCTGCGCCAGCTCGCCGCGCGCCTCGATGGTGACCTGCCGCGTCAGGTCACCGCTGGCGACCGCGGCCGAGACCTCGGAGATGTTCCGCACCTGCGTGGTCAGGTTCTTGGCCATCAGGTTGACGTTGTCGCTCAGGTCCTTCCAGATGCCCGTGACCCCGGGCACGTGCGCCTGCCCGCCCAGGATGCCCTCGGTGCCCACCTCGCGGGCCACCCGGGTCACCTGCTCGGCGAACGACGACAGCTGGTCCACCATCGTGTTGACGGTGGTGACGAGTTCGAGGATCTCGCCCTTGGCGTCGACGGTGATCTTCTTCGACAGATCGCCCTTGGCGACCGCGGTGGTGACCTCGGCGATGTTGCGGACCTGGAGGGTCAGATTGTTCGCCATGCCGTTCACCGACTGGGTGAGGTCCTTCCAGGTGCCGGAGACGCCCTGCACCTCGGCCTGACCGCCGAGAATCCCCTCCGTACCCACCTCGCGGGCCACCCGCGTGACCTCCTCGGCGAACGACGACAGCTGGTCCACCATCGTGTTCAGCGTGTTCTTGAGCTCGAGGATCTCCCCGCGCGCGTCCACCGTGATCTTCTGCGACAGGTCGCCCCGGGCCACCGCGGTCGCCACCTGGGCGATGTTGCGCACCTGCGCGGTGAGATTGCCGGCCATGCCGTTCACCGAGTCGGTGAGGTCGCGCCACACGCCGGCGACGCCGGGCACCTGGGCCTGGCCGCCGAGCCGGCCCTCCGTACCCACCTCGCGGGCCACCCGCGTGACCTGGTCGGCGAACGACGACAGCTGGTCCACCATCGTGTTGATGGTGTTCTTGAGCTCGAGGATCTCCCCGCGCGCGTCGACGTCGATCTTCTGCGACAGGTCGCCCCGGGCCACCGCCGTCGTGACCTGGGCGATGTTGCGCACCTGACCGGTCAGATTGGACGCCATCGAGTTGACGGAGTCGGTGAGTTCCTTCCAGGTGCCCGATACGCCGTCCACCCTGGCCTGACCGCCCAGCCGGCCCTCCGTACCCACGTCCCGGGCCATACGCGTGACCTGATCGGCGAAGCTCGACAGCTGGTCCACCATCGTGTTCACGGTGTTCTTCAGCTGGAGCATCTCGCCGGACACGTCCACGGTGACCTTCTGCGACAGGTCGCCGTTGGCCACCGCCGTCGTCACCTGGGCGATGTTCCTCACCTGACCGGTGAGGTTGCGGAACGCGGTGTTGACGGAGTCGGTGAGGTCCTTCCAGGTTCCCGCCGCCCCCGGCACCTGCGCCTGGCCGCCCAGTTCGCCCTCGACACCGATCTCGCGCGCCACGCGGGTGACCTCGGCGCCGAAGGCGGACAGCTGGTCGACCATCGTGTTGACGGTGTTCTTCAGCTCCAGCATCTCGCCGGCCACGTCCACGGTGACCTTCTGCGACAGGTCGCCGTTGGCCACCGCCGTCGTCACCGCGGCGATGTCCCGCACCTGCGTGGTCAGGTTCCGGAACACCGTGTTGACGGAGTCCGTCAGGTCCTTCCAGGTACCGGCGGCACCGGGCACGTTCGCCTGGCCGCCCAACTGGCCCTCGGCCCCGACCTCGTTGGCGACCCGGGTGACCTCGTCCGCGAAGATCTTCAGCGTCTCGGTCATCTGGTTGATCGTCTCGGCCAGCTGCGCGACCTCGCCACGCGCCGGAACGGTCACCTTCCGCGACAGATCACCGTTGGCGACCGCGGTCGTCACCTCCGCGATCCCGCGCACCTGCGCCGTCAGGTTCCCGGCCATGGTGTTGACGGAGTCGGTGAGCTCCTTCCACACGCCGTCCACTCCGGACACCTGCGCCTGCCCGCCCAGCGCGCCCTCGGTGCCCACCTCGCGCGCGACACGGGTCACCTCGGAGGAGAACGCCAAGAGCTGGTCCACCATCGTGTTGACGGTGTTCTTCAGCTCCAGCATCTCGCCTTCGACATGCACGGTGACCTTGCGCGACAGATCTCCCCGGGCGACCGCCGTCGTCACCAGCGCGATATCGCGCACCTGCGCCGTCAGCCGCTCCGCCATGGTGTTGACCGAGTCCGTGAGGTCCTTCCACGAACCGGACATGCCCCGCACCCGGGCCTGACCACCCAGCTTGCCCTCGGTACCGACCTCGCTGGCCACCCGTGTGACCTCGTCGGTGAAGGTCGACAACTGGTCGACCAGATTGTTGACGGTACGCCCGACCTTCAGGAACTCGCCGCGCAGCGGCTGCCCCTGCCCGTCGCCCAGTTGCGCCCGCAGCTCCATCCGCGGTGACAGATCGCCCTCGGCCACCGCCGACAGCACCCGGCTGACCTCGGAGACGGGCCGCACCAGGTCGTCCACCAGCGCGTTCGAGTTGTCGATCGCGGTGGACCAGGAGCCCTCACAGGCCCCCGTCTCCAGGCGCTCGGTGAGTTTCCCCTCCCGCCCCACCGTGCGCCGCACCCGCGCCAGCTCACCCGTCAGATGGAGATTGCGGTCGGCCACCTCGTTGAAAACCGCCGCGATCTCCGCCATCACGCCGTCGCCGGACACCGTGAGCCGCTTGCGGAAATTCCCGTCCCGCATCGCCACCAGGGCGACCATCAGCCGGTTCAGGGCCGCGGTGTCCACCATGGTGGACCCGCCCCGGGACCTGTCCTGCTTGCCAGGGGACTGTCCGCCTTTCGCGCGCGTGTTCGTGCCCCGCGTCGCTGCGCCAGACTCCACTGTGTCCCTCCCGCAGGGGTCGACCGTTACTGCTGTACTCGGGTACCACCGCACGGTGTACCTGTGACTGCCGTCTGCTTCTGCCCGCTCTGCTTACTCGTGCAGGTGCGTCTACTACTGCGATACCTGCCCTGCCTGCCAGGGCTCTACCCCGGGCCACCGCCCGCCCGGACCGTCGCTCGTCCGGCCGTGAGGACACCCGTCCTGTCCGGCCTTCGCAACAACCGGCCTGCCCAGTGTTTCACCCCCACCGAACCAGGCCATAACAGTTCGGCAGCTTCGCACACCGTCCGCACGTCCTCCGGACGTCGGACACCTCCCGACGGAAACACAGCGGACCGGCCTCCGCTCCGACCGCGAAGGTAAGTAACCTTGCATCCGGCTGTCCAGCCACACCGGTCCGTCCGGTCCGGGCTGTGGCACGGAGACGAGCGGGCATCGGAGGGCGGCCGCACACATGACCAGCGGACTGATCCCGGGGGAACAACCCCCGGACCCTCGGCCGGCGAGCGGCCTGCCGCACCAGCGGCACGGGCCGGTCGGCCCTGGGAGCATGCCCGTCGAGAACCGGTCGAGGAGTTCTGTGATCACCGCGCGCGCGGCCGCCAGCTTCGAGCCCGTCGGGCGCTCGGTCGCGAGTGCCCGCTCCTTCGTCCGTGACACCCTCCAGGGATGGGGGTTCGCCGACATCATCGACGACGCCGTGGTCCTCACCAGTGAGCTCGTGACCAATGCCGTGATCCACGCCGGCACCTGGGCCGACCTGCTGTGCCTGCGCTGCGACGAGGGCGTACGGATCGAGGTGACCGACCGGTATCCGGAGCGTGAGGTCCCGCTCCAGGGACCGGCCGCCGGCATGGGCAGCCCCGACCGCGAAGGCGGGCGCGGCCTCCAGCTCTGCGCGGCCCTGGCCGGCCGCTGGGGCGTCGAGTACACCCCGGCCCACAAAACCGTCTGGTTCCAACTCGACGTCCCCGACCGCCCGGTGGGGGCCCGCTCGGCCGGGCCGGCGCTGCCGTCCGAACTCCTCCCGATCGCCGACGCCCGGGTCCGCGTCGCCGTCGTGCAGATCGACCGGATCGGCGCGATCTCCTCCTGGAACGAGGACGCGGAGGAACTCTTCGGCTACACGAACGACCAGGTCATCGGCAAGCCGCTCACCGATCTCGCCGCCTGGCCGCACACCCCCGGCACCGGTACCGGCATCGCGGAGGCGCTCCGGCTCTCCCGCTGGGAAGGCAGCTACGGCATAAGGGACACCAGCGGCCGGGTGGTCCCCGTGTATGCCTCACACCTCCGCGTCCGCGACACGGACGGCGATCCGTCAACCGTGTGCCTCCTCGTCAGGGATCACGAACGGGCGGTCCTGCAGACCCCGTTGCGAGGCCCCTCCGCCGACTCGGCCGGCTCCTCCGAGAGCCAGAGCACCGACCCCTTCGAGGTGTTCATCGGCTCGCCCGCCCCGGACGACCTCGACGGCCTCCTCCAGCGCACGGTGGAACGCGCCCGCGACATGCTCGACGGTGACTCCGCCTTCCTGCTCCTCGCCACCGACGACGAGACGGAACTCGAGGTACGTGCCTCCACCGGACTGCCCTCCGCCCGTCAGCGCTTCGCCCGCGTCCCCGTGGAGGCCGGTTCCGGCCGCTACGGCTCCGCCCGCATGCCGGCCGTCCACGACGACCTCTCCGCCCTGCCCGGCGCTGTCCCGCTCCTCAACGGCACCGGTATGCGCTCGGTCGTCACGGTCCCGCTCAAGGTCGAGGGCCGCCTCACCGGCTCCCTCGGCGTCGCCGCGGAGGGAGCCGGCCGGTACTCCAACGAGGAGGCGCTACGCCTCCAGTTCGCCGCCGACCGCATCGCCCTGGCCGTCGAGTCGGCCCGACTGGGCGAGCTGGAGCGACTGCGCCGGGGCTCGCTGAGTTTCCTCGTCGAGGCGTCCGACCTGCTGGCCGGCACCCTGGACCGCGACCAGACCCTGGCTCTCATGGCCCAGATGACCGTCCCCACCCTGGCTACCTGGTGCGCCGTCTACACGATCGCCGACCAGGCATCCGAGCCGTACCTCTCCTACGTGCTGCACGAGGACGAGGATCTCATCGACGGCATCAAGTCCCTGCTGTCGAAGATCGCCCCGCCCGACCCGGTCCCCGCCCCCGGCGCCCGCGTCTGGCCGGCGCCCGGCGAGGTGGCCCATCAGGCGGCCCTGCGCTCGTCCATGCGCAGCCTGGGCCTGTCCAGCGGCCCGAGCGGCCAGGTCACCTCCGGCATCGGTCCCACCCTCACCACGGCCTCCGCGGTCGGCGGCGAGACGGTGGTCCTCCCGCTGGTCGCCCGTAACCGCGTCATCGGCATGCTGACGCTCGGCAAGCCGACCGACGAACACTTCCGCCAGGAGATCCTGGAACTCGCCGAGGACCTCTCCCGCAGAGCCGCCCTGGCCCTGGACAACGCCCGCCTCTACTCCGAGCGCACGGCCATCAGCCAGGCCCTCCAGCGCAGTCTCCTGCCGCCGGAGCTCCCCGACATCGACGGCGTCGAGGTCGAGGTCATCTACCGCGCGGCCGGTGAGGGCAACGAGGTCGGCGGCGACTTCTACGACCTGTTCCCGATCAGCGACGGCGCTTACGGCTTCGCCATCGGCGACGTCTGCGGTACGGGCCCGAACGCCGCGGCCGTCACCGGCCTGGCCCGGCACGCACTGAGACTGCTGGCCCGCGAGGGCCTCAGCGGCCCTGCGGTCCTCGAGCGCCTGAACTCCGCCATCCTCGACGAGGGCGCCCGCAGCCGCTTCCTCACCCTGCTCTACGGCGAGCTGCGCCCGCGGGAGGACGGCAGCGCGGACCTGAAGGTGGTGTGTGCCGGCCACCCGCTGCCGCTGCGTCTGCGCCAGGACGGCACCGTCGAACCGGCAGCCGATCCCCAGCCCCTCCTCGGCGTCCTGGAGGACCTGGAACTGTACGAGCAGACGGTCACGCTCGATCCGGGCGACGTCCTGCTGTGTGTCACCGACGGTGTCACCGAGCGCCGTGAGGGCCCTCGCATGCTTGGCGACGACGGCCTCGCCGACGTCCTGACGACCTGTACGGGCCTGACCGCCGGCGCGGTCGCCGCCCGCATCATGCGCGCAGTGGAACGCTTCGCCTCCGACGCCCCCTCGGACGACATGGCGATCCTCGCCATGCGCGTCCCGGAACTTCACCAGGATTGAGCCGGGCCGGATCTGCCGGGGCAGATCCGGGCATGAGAAAGGCCCCGCCCAGGAGGGCGGGGCCTTTCTGTCCGGAGCCCCCAAACGGAATCGAACCGTTGACCTTCTCCTTACCATGGAGACGCTCTACCGACTGAGCTATAGGGGCCTGTCACTGTCTGCGGTTTCCCGCCTGGCAACGGAGTAGATCATACCCTGAGCAGCCCTGTTCTCCCAACCACTGGTCCTCGACCGGTTCTCGCCCCGGGCCCTCGCCCCCGGTTCACACAGCCGGCTGCAGCAGTCCGCCCAGCGCGTTGCACGCCGATGCGACGCGCTGCATGTCCCGCTTGGTCAACGAGGCGTCCACGGGCAGGGCGAGCGTCTCGTCGGCGGCCCGTTCGGTCTCGGGCAGGGACACGCACCGCCGGAACTCCGGCAGCCGGTGCACAGGCGTCCTCACCGGCACCCTGCACTCGACTCCCTTGGCCCGCACGGCTCGTGCGAAGGCGTCCCGGTCGGGTCGCCCGTTTCCGGGGATTCGCACGACGTACTGCTGGTAGGTGTGGCCGTCGCCTCCGTCGGGTGTCCGCACACCCCGTAGCTTCGCATCGAGGTAGGCGGCACGCTCCCTGCGCCGGGCGACCTCGTCGTACGGGGCTTCGGACTCCCCGCGCTCCAGCACGAGCAGACCGTGTCGCTGTCCGAGAGCGTGCAACCGCGCGATGTCGGCGTTCCTGCCGAAGCGATGCACGGCGACGACGGCCGCGGTCCGTGAGGTGATGGCCGCTTCCACAGCGGCCGGCGCGAGGCAGTAGGTCGCCGGGTCTATCTCGGCGAACACCGGCAACGCACCTGCGAGAGTGACGGCTTCGGCAACTTCCATGTTTCCGAAGGCGGACACGACCACCTCGTCACCGACTCCGACACCGGCGGCCCTGAGCAGTGCAGCAGTACCCATGGGAACGATGCTCGTCGTGCAATGTGAACTTCAAGTGAAGCAGAACAAAAAAGGGTTGGACCCCGAACCGAAGTTCGGGGTCCAACCCTTTTCAAGAATTGTTCGGCGGCGTCCTACTCTCCCACAGGGTCCCCCCTGCAGTACCATCGGCGCAATAAGGCTTAGCTTCCGGGTTCGGAATGTAACCGGGCGTTTCCCCTACGCTATGACCACCGAAACACTATGAAACAGACAACAACCGCACCACGCCAAGTACGTGGGGTCGTTCGTGGTTTCAGAACCAACACAGTGGACGCGAGCAACTGAGGACAAGCCCTCGGCCTATTAGTACCGGTCAACTCCACACGTTACCGTGCTTCCATATCCGGCCTATCAACCCAGTCGTCTACTGGGAGCCTTACCCCATCAAGTGGGTGGGAGTCCTCATCTCGAAGCAGGCTTCCCGCTTAGATGCTTTCAGCGGTTATCCCTCCCGAACGTAGCCAACCAGCCATGCCCTTGGCAGGACAACTGGCACACCAGAGGTTCGTCCGTCCCGGTCCTCTCGTACTAGGGACAGCCCTTCTCAAGACTCCTGCGCGCGCAGCGGATAGGGACCGAACTGTCTCACGACGTTCTAAACCCAGCTCGCGTACCGCTTTAATGGGCGAACAGCCCAACCCTTGGGACCGACTCCAGCCCCAGGATGCGACGAGCCGACATCGAGGTGCCAAACCATCCCGTCGATATGGACTCTTGGGGAAGATCAGCCTGTTATCCCCGGGGTACCTTTTATCCGTTGAGCGACGGCGCTTCCACAAGCCACCGCCGGATCACTAGTCCCGACTTTCGTCCCTGCTCGACCCGTCGGTCTCACAGTCAAGCTCCCTTGTGCACTTACACTCAACACCTGATTACCAACCAGGCTGAGGGAACCTTTGGGCGCCTCCGTTACTCTTTAGGAGGCAACCGCCCCAGTTAAACTACCCATCAGACACTGTCCCTGATCCGGATCACGGACCCAGGTTAGACATCCAGCACGACCAGACTGGTATTTCAACGACGACTCCCCCACCACTGGCGTGATGGGTTCACAGTCTCCCAGCTATCCTACACAAGCCGAACCGAACACCAATATCAAACTGTAGTAAAGGTCCCGGGGTCTTTCCGTCCTGCTGCGCGAAACGAGCATCTTTACTCGTAGTGCAATTTCACCGGGCCTATGGTTGAGACAGTCGAGAAGTCGTTACGCCATTCGTGCAGGTCGGAACTTACCCGACAAGGAATTTCGCTACCTTAGGATGGTTATAGTTACCACCGCCGTTTACTGGCGCTTAAGTTCTCAGCCTCGCCACCCCGAAGAGTGACTAACCGGTCCCCTTAACGTTCCAGCACCGGGCAGGCGTCAGTCCGTATACATCGCCTTACGGCTTCGCACGGACCTGTGTTTTTAGTAAACAGTCGCTTCTCGCTGGTCTCTGCGGCCACACCCAGCTCACCGAGTAAATCGGATCACCGGACATGGCCCCCCTTCTCCCGAAGTTACGGGGGCATTTTGCCGAGTTCCTTAACCATAGTTCACCCGAACGCCTCGGTATTCTCTACCTGACTACCTGAGTCGGTTTAGGGTACGGGCCGCCATGAAACTCGCTAGAGGCTTTTCTCGACAGCATAGGATCATCCACTTCGCCACAATCGGCTCGGCATCGGGTCTCACCCCCATGTCATCCGGATTTACCTGGATGACGGGCTACACCCTTACCCCGGGACTACCACCGCCCGGGCTGGACTACCTTCCTGCGTCACCCCATCACTCACCTACTACAAGTCTGGTCCGCCGGCTCCACCACTTTCCTTTCCCCGAAGGGTCCGGAACGGCTTCACGGGCTTAGCATCGCCTGATTCAATGTTTGACGCTTCACAGCGGGTACCGGAATATCAACCGGTTATCCATCGACTACGCCTGTCGGCCTCGCCTTAGGTCCCGACTTACCCTGGGCAGATCAGCTTGACCCAGGAACCCTTAGTCAATCGGCGCACACGTTTCTCACGTGTGTATCGCTACTCATGCCTGCATTCTCACTCGTCAACCGTCCACCACTGCCTTCCGGCGCGGCTTCACCCGGCAGACGACGCTCCCCTACCCATCACAGCGGGCGTTGGCCCTATAGCTGCAATGACACGACTTCGGCGGTACGCTTGAGCCCCGCTACATTGTCGGCGCGGAATCACTAGACCAGTGAGCTATTACGCACTCTTTCAAGGGTGGCTGCTTCTAAGCCAACCTCCTGGTTGTCTGTGCGACTCCACATCCTTTTCCACTTAGCGTACGCTTGGGGGCCTTAGTCGATGCTCTGGGCTGTTTCCCTCTCGACCATGGAGCTTATCCCCCACAGTCTCACTGCCGCGCTCTCACTTACCGGCATTCGGAGTTTGGCTAAGGTCAGTAACCCGGTAGGGCCCATCGCCTATCCAGTGCTCTACCTCCGGCAAGAAACACGCGACGCTGCACCTAAATGCATTTCGGGGAGAACCAGCTATCACGGAGTTTGATTGGCCTTTCACCCCTAACCACAGGTCATCCCCCAGGTTTTCAACCCTGGTGGGTTCGGTCCTCCACGAAGTCTTACCTCCGCTTCAACCTGCCCATGGCTAGATCACTCCGCTTCGGGTCTTGAGCATGCTACTGAGACGCCCTGTTCGGACTCGCTTTCGCTACGGCTTCCCCACCCGGGTTAACCTCGCAACACACCGCAAACTCGCAGGCTCATTCTTCAAAAGGCACGCAGTCACGAGAATGAGGCAAGCCTCATTCCGACGCTCCCACGGCTTGTAGGCACACGGTTTCAGGTACTATTTCACTCCGCTCCCGCGGTACTTTTCACCATTCCCTCACGGTACTATCCGCTATCGGTCACCAGGGAATATTTAGGCTTGGCGGGTGGTCCCGCCGGATTCACACGGGATTTCTCGGGCCCCGTGCTACTTGGGTGTCTCTCAAACGAGCCGTTGACGTTTCGGCTACGGGGGTCTTACCCTCTGCGCCGGACCTTTCGCATGTCCTTCGCCTACATCAACGGTTTCTGACTCGTCTCATGGCCGGCAGACCATGAAAGAGAGATCCCACAACCCCGTAGGCGCAACCCCTGCCGGGTCTTGCACGCCTACGGTTTGGCCTCATCCGGTTTCGCTCGCCACTACTCCCGGAATCACGGTTGTTTTCTCTTCCTGCGGGTACTGAGATGTTTCACTTCCCCGCGTTCCCTCCGCATACCCTATGTGTTCAGGTATGGGTGACAGCCCATGACGACTGCCGGGTTTCCCCATTCGGACACCCCCGGATCAAAGTCTGGTTGACGACTCCCCGGGGACTATCGTGGCCTCCCACGTCCTTCATCGGTTCCTGGTGCCAAGGCATCCACCGTGCGCCCTTAAAAACTTGGCCACAGATGCTCGCGTCCACTGTGCAGTTCTCAAACAACGACCGACCACCCGTCACACACCGCTTGCGCGGTGCTGTACCGGGGTCGGCATCGAGGAGCGGGCCTTGCGGCCGTGCCCTCAGACACCCAACAGCGTGCCCGGCCGGTTCCCGTCCGAAGATCCTGCTTTCCACGCCCCGGTGAGGGGGCAGTACTGGCAGGCCTTCGGCCCGGGGCAACCGGCCGAATAATCAACGTTCCACCCATGAGCAACCAGCACCGGACGTACGCCGGTGTACTGGCCTCTGACCGGGCAGGCCCGGTAAGAAGTGCTCCTTAGAAAGGAGGTGATCCAGCCGCACCTTCCGGTACGGCTACCTTGTTACGACTTCGTCCCAATCGCCAGTCCCACCTTCGACGGCTCCCTCCCCGCAAGGGGGTTGGGCCACCGGCTTCGGGTGTTACCGACTTTCGTGACGTGACGGGCGGTGTGTACAAGGCCCGGGAACGTATTCACCGCAGCAATGCTGATCTGCGATTACTAGCAACTCCGACTTCATGGGGTCGAGTTGCAGACCCCAATCCGAACTGAGACCGGCTTTTTGAGATTCGCTCCACCTTGCGGTATCGCAGCTCATTGTACCGGCCATTGTAGCACGTGTGCAGCCCAAGACATAAGGGGCATGATGACTTGACGTCGTCCCCACCTTCCTCCGAGTTGACCCCGGCGGTCTTCTGTGAGTCCCCATCACCCCCGAAGGGGCATGCTGGCAACACAGAACAAGGGTTGCGCTCGTTGCGGGACTTAACCCAACATCTCACGACACGAGCTGACGACAGCCATGCACCACCTGTACACCGACCACAAGGGGGCGCCTGTCTCCAGACGTTTCCGGTGTATGTCAAGCCTTGGTAAGGTTCTTCGCGTTGCGTCGAATTAAGCCACATGCTCCGCTGCTTGTGCGGGCCCCCGTCAATTCCTTTGAGTTTTAGCCTTGCGGCCGTACTCCCCAGGCGGGGAACTTAATGCGTTAGCTGCGGCACCGACGACGTGGAATGTCGCCAACACCTAGTTCCCACCGTTTACGGCGTGGACTACCAGGGTATCTAATCCTGTTCGCTCCCCACGCTTTCGCTCCTCAGCGTCAGTATCGGCCCAGAGATCCGCCTTCGCCACCGGTGTTCCTCCTGATATCTGCGCATTTCACCGCTACACCAGGAATTCCGATCTCCCCTACCGAACTCTAGCCTGCCCGTATCGACTGCAGACCCGGGGTTAAGCCCCGGGCTTTCACAACCGACGCGACAAGCCGCCTACGAGCTCTTTACGCCCAATAATTCCGGACAACGCTCGCGCCCTACGTATTACCGCGGCTGCTGGCACGTAGTTAGCCGGCGCTTCTTCTGCAGGTACCGTCACTTTCGCTTCTTCCCTGCTGAAAGAGGTTTACAACCCGAAGGCCGTCATCCCTCACGCGGCGTCGCTGCATCAGGCTTTCGCCCATTGTGCAATATTCCCCACTGCTGCCTCCCGTAGGAGTCTGGGCCGTGTCTCAGTCCCAGTGTGGCCGGTCGCCCTCTCAGGCCGGCTACCCGTCGTCGCCTTGGTGAGCCGTTACCTCACCAACAAGCTGATAGGCCGCGGGCTCATCCCTCACCGCCGGAGCTTTCAACCCCCGTCCATGCGGACGCGGATATTATCCGGTATTAGACCCCGTTTCCAGGGCTTGTCCCGAAGTGAGGGGCAGATTGCCCACGTGTTACTCACCCGTTCGCCACTAATCCCCACCGAAGTGGTTCATCGTTCGACTTGCATGTGTTAAGCACGCCGCCAGCGTTCGTCCTGAGCCAGGATCAAACTCTCCGTGAATGCTTTCCCGTGATCGGGAAGGACACGCACGAGAGCGGAACGGTCGGGCGGAATAGGCCCGGCCGTTCACAGCGTCCTCGCTGTGTTTTTTTCAAAGGAACCTCGCCCCGGCCGTGGGCCGGGAACGGGGTATCAACATAATCTGGCGTTGATTTTTGGCACGCTGTTGAGTTCTCAAGGAACGGACGCTTCCTTTGTACTCACCCTCTCGGGCTTTCCTCCGGGCGCTTCCCTTCGGTCTTGCGTTTCCGACTCTATCAGATCTTTGTGATCCGGTTTCCTCGGGGTTTCGCCTTCCGGGTTTCCGCTTTTCGCGTTTCCCTTTCCGGCGGCTCCGACTTTATCAGAAGTTCTGAGTCGAATTTCCCGACCTTCCGGGGACTGGATCCGATGCGTGAAGCAGTCGGGGTTCCCGGTCGGTGGGAGGTGTAAACGTACTGGAGCGGGGCGCCCCGATGCAAATCGAGGTGCCCCGCTGCCTGTTCTCGTGTACGGACTGCCCTACGGGCCGTCAGACCTCCACGACGACAGGCAGGATCATCGGCCGGCGCCGGTAGGTGTCGGAGACCCACTTGCCCAGCGTCCTGCGTACCAGCTGCTGCATCTGGTGCGCTTCGACGACGCCGTCCTGGGCGGACCGTTCCAGGACATCGACGATCTTCGGTAGTACGGCGGCGAAGGCGGCGTCCTCGATACCGGAGCCACGTGCCTGGATGTGCGGGCCGCCGGTGATCTTCCCGGTGGACGAGTCGAGCACCATGAAGACCGAGATGATGCCCTCGTCGCCGAGGATCTTGCGATCCTTCAGGGCCGGCTCGCCGACATCGCCCACGGACAGGCCGTCGACGTAGACGTATCCGGCCTGGACCTTGCCGGAGATCTTCGCTCTGCCGTCGATCAGGTCGACGACGACTCCGTCCTCGGCGATGACGATGCGGTCGTGCGGGACACCGGTCAGGGCGCCCAGCTCGGCGTTGGCTCGCAGGTGACGCCATTCGCCGTGTACCGGCATCAGGTTCTTCGGACGGCAGATGTTGTAGAAGTACAGCAGTTCACCGGCGGAGGCGTGGCCCGAGACGTGCACCTTGGCGTTGCCCTTGTGGACGACGTTGGCGCCCCAGCGGGTCAGGCCGTTGATGACGCGGTAGACCGCGTTCTCGTTGCCGGGGATGAGGGACGACGCGAGGATCACCGTGTCGCCCTGGACGATGCGGATCTGGTGATCGCGGTTGGCCATCCGGGACAGGGCGGCCATGGGTTCGCCCTGCGAGCCTGTACAGACCAGGACCACTTCGCTGTCCGGCAGGTCGTCCAGCGTCTTCACGTCGACGACCAGGCCCGGCGGAACCCTGAGATAACCGAGGTCGCGGGCGATGCCCATGTTGCGGACCATGGAGCGGCCGACGAAGGCGACCCGGCGGCCGTACTCGTGCGCCGCGTCCAGGATCTGCTGGATGCGATGGATGTGGCTGGCGAAGCTCGCCACGATGATCCGTTTGCGCGCGCCGGCGAAAACCTGGCGCAGAACGTTGGAGATGTCGCGTTCGGGCGGGACGAAGCCCGGTACCTCGGCGTTCGTCGAGTCGGACAGGAGGAGGTCGATGCCTTCCTCGCTGAGCCGGGCGAACGCGTGGAGGTCCGTGAGGCGGTTGTCCAGCGGGAGCTGGTCCATCTTGAAGTCGCCGGTGTGGACCACCATGCCCGCGGGCGTGCGGATGGCCACGGCGAGCGCGTCGGGGATCGAGTGGTTGACCGCGATGAACTCGCAGTCGAACGGGCCGATGCGCTCGCGGTGCCCCTCCGTCACTTCCAGGGTGTACGGACGGATGCGGTGTTCCTGGAGCTTCGCCTCGATGAAGGCGAGGGTCAGCTTGGAGCCGATCAGTGGGATGTCCGGCTTCTCGCGGAGCAGGAAGGGAACACCACCGATATGGTCCTCGTGACCATGCGTGAGGACGATGCCCTCGATGTCGTCGAGGCGGTCCCGGATGGACGTGAAGTCCGGCAGGATCAGGTCGATTCCCGGCTGCTCCTCCTCGGGGAAGAGCACGCCGCAGTCGACGATGAGCAGGCGGCCGCCGTACTCGAAGACCGTCATGTTGCGGCCGATCTCGCCGAGACCGCCGAGTGGGGTGACGCGTAGGCCGTTCGCGGGGAGCGGCGATGGCCGGCCGAGTTCAGGATGCGGATGACTCAAAAGACTCTCCTCACCACACGCGCCACGTCCCGGTGGGGCACGTGGCGCGTATGACGTTCGTGCAGAAGCAGTTGTCGTTGTGGTGCGCGGGTACCGGTGTCCCGCCGCTTATTCAGTTGTGAAGTCAGGTTGCGCGAGCGGTCGCGCGAAGTCTGTTGTCAGAGCTGTACCCCGCCGGCGGCAAGATCGATCTTGAGCTGCTCGATCTCCTCCGGCGTGCACGCGGTCATGGGGGCGCGCAGGGGTCCGGCGGGCAGGCCCTGCAGGGTGAGCGCCGCCTTGGTGGTCATGACGCCCTGGGTGCGGAACATGCCCGTGTAGACGGGGAGCAGCTTCTGGTGGATCTCGGTGGCCTTCTGAACGTCCCCCGAGGTGTACGCCTCGATCAGGGCGCGCAGCTCGGGCGTGACGAGGTGGCCGACGACCGAGACGAAGCCGACGGCGCCCACGGAGAGCAACGGCAGGTTCAGCATGTCGTCGCCGGAGTACCAGGCGAGGCGCGAGCGGGCGATGGCCCAGCCGGCACGGCCGAGGTCGCCCTTGGCGTCCTTGTTGGCGACGATCCGCGGGTGCTCGGCCAGGCGAACGAGCGTCTCGGTGTTGATCGGGACACCGCTGCGGCCGGGGATGTCATAGAGCATGACCGGCAGCTCGGTGGTGTCGGCGATGGCCGTGAAGTGCTGGTACAGGCCTTCCTGCGGGGGCTTGTTGTAGTACGGGGTGACGACCAGCAGGCCGTGCGCGCCGGTGCGCGCCGCGGTGCGGGCCAGTTCGATGCTGTGACGGGTGTCGTTGGTGCCGACCCCTGCCACCACGTGAGCGCGGTCTCCGACCGCCTCCAGGACCGCCCGTACGAGGTCCGCTTTCTCCGCGTTGCTGGTGGTGGGGGACTCGCCGGTGGTGCCGTTGATGATCAGGCCGTCGTTGCCTGCGTCCACCAGGTGGGTGGCGAGCCGCTGGGCGCCGTCGAGATCGAGTGCGCCGTCCGCCGTGAAAGGCGTGACCATGGCGGTGAGGACCCTCCCGAAGGGGGTCTGCGGAGTGGAGGTCGGAGCCATGGGCTACACGCTACTCGTTGCTCGGGGCAGGGTCTGCCCTCGGGGGAGGCGACAAGTGGGAGCGAAGGGAGAGCCCGGCACTGCCTGCTCGGGGGTTCAGTCAGTGCCGGGCCCGTTTGATCAGGCTAGATGAACTACTGGAAATACCGCAATCCGGACACCTCGGGAGGCTGATCGTACGTGTGTGCCCGACCAGGGCTCGGAGCCTGTCCCCGGGCTACGGGGCCACGCGTCCGTTGGCGTTGAAGGCGGCGTGGGTGAGCGGCATGAGCCGGGCCCATTCGGCCTCCATCTTCTCGCCGACCATCTCGATCTCCCGCTGCGGGAAGGACGGCACCTTCGCCAGCTCGTGCTGGGTGCGCAGGCCTAGGAAGTGCATCAACGAGCGGGCGTTGCACGTGGCGTACATCGAGGAGTACAGGCCCACCGGGAGCACCGCGCGGGCCACCTCGCGGGCGACGCCCTCGGCCAGCAGCTTCTGGTAGGCGTCGTAGGCCTGGCGGTAGGTGCCGCCGAGCACGTCCTGGACGGCCGCGTGCTGGACCTCGGTGCCCTCGACGAAGACGTACTTGCCCGGACGTCCCTCCTGGACGAGCTTGCGCGACGCGTCGGGCACGTAGAAGACGGGCTGCAGCTCGCGGTAGCGCCCGGATTCCTCGTTGTAGGACCAGCCGACCCGGTGGCGCATGAACTCGCGGAACACGAAGATGGGTGCGCTGATGAGGAACGTCAGGGAGTTGTGCTCGAACGGGCTGCCGTGCCGGTCCCGCATCAGGTAGTTGATCAGGCCCTTGGAACGCTCCGGGTCCTTGTCCAGTTCCCCGATCGACTGCTCGCCGAGGGTCGATACGCGGGCGGCGAACAGGACATCCGAGTCCGAGGCACTGGACTTCACCAGTTCGACGGTGACGTCACTCCGCAAGGTGACGTCGTCGGGTGTTGACGGCTGGGGATCGTTGGCGGAGGTCAAGAGGGTCCTTCCCGTCACATCACGGCTGCAGGTCGGCGACCACTCTACGGGGCGGCCGTCACGGCGGGAGATGGGCCGTGCCGGGAGGGATTTTCACCGTCTGGGCACCTTCTGCCGGTGTCGTTCGTTTGTGTCGGTGAGAGCGATTCGTTCGAGGTTCTCATGTTTCGAGGGGAGAAGTACCACTGATGTTCGGTCGACGGGAATCCGTGCCGTTCGCCTTCCTTTCCGATGGGTTCCACAGCAATGTCACGCCCCCGCCGCGCGAGCGGGCTTCCGCCGGCGAGCTGGCCGGGCGCTGGCTGCTGGGGGTCTGCGTCGTGGCCGGGCTGGTGGGATCCCTGGTGATCGGGATGCCCGCGCTGTCCACGGACCAGTCGGCCACGGGGACCGAGCACTCAGAGGCGTCCGACAAACGCTGAACGCACGCCGGACGGACACCGGACCGGATCCGCGGCCGCACATCGGCCGAGGATCCGGCCGCACACGAACCGCACTCAGGGGCGGGGTCCGGCTCCAACCGGACCCCGAGAGTGGTGAGGGGTACCACGGATCGGTAGCCTCACCGGGCACTACCCACGCATGGATCAAGTGAGGACCCAGCCGTGCCCCTGCCCTTCCTGACGGCCGACCGCGCCTTCGAGACGGCTGATGATGTCGCGCTGCCGTACCACGACCGTGACCGCTGGCGGCGCCCGTACCGGCCGGGCCCGTGGCGGGTGGGAGCGGCGGCGATACTGCTGCTGCTCGCCTCGTTCGTGCTGTTCTCGGCAGTGATCATCGCGGCCACGGCGTCTCCGTCGTCGGCCGGTGTGGTCTTCGGAGTCGCCCTGGTCGCCCTCGTCGGTGCCCTGCGACTGCTGCGCATGGGCACGTGGGTGAGCGCCCATGGACTGCGGCAGGTGAGTCTGTTCACCACCCGTACGACGCCGTGGGACCAGATCGTCGCGGTACGCACGGTGCAGCAGCCGGTGCGCTGGCTGGGGATGCCGCGGACGGTGCAGGGGCAGGCGCTGCTCCTCGTCCGGCGAGGACGGTCGACGGCCCCCGGACAGCCACTGCTGACCTCGCACAACACGGACTTCCTGGGGCGGAGCGTGGCCTTCGACCGGGCGGCCGACTCCGTGGAGGTCTGGGCCGACGAGTACCGGCGGGACTGAGCCGGACCGAATCGCCGCGCACCCCGCACGCCCCGGGGCCCGGTCCGCACACGCGGACCGGGCCCCGGGGCGTTTTCCGCCCTGCTTCGGTCGTCCTGTCGCGGTGGCCCTGCCCCAGTGGCCCTACCGCGGCAGCCCTGTTGTGCTCGGGTGCGGGAAGGGGACACCGGCTCGGCGGGACGTCAGGGGGCCGTCTTGCGCAGGGCGATCGCGCGTTGCATCGCCTTGCGGGCGCGCGGGGTGTCCCGGGCGTCGTGGTAGGCGACGGCGAGCCGGAACCAGCTGCGCCAGTCGTCGGGGGCGTCCTCCGTCTCGGCCTTGCGCAGGGCGAAGACCTCGTCGGCCGAGTCGCGGTCGACGCGGCCGCTGGGCAGGCGCTTGAGCTCGTCCACGGGCAGTCCGCCCTGGGCGTCTAGCTCGGCGGCGAGCCGGTTGGCGTTGCGGACGAACTCGGTGTTCTTCCACAGGAACCACACGCCGATGACCGGCAGGATGAGCACCGCCACGCCGAAGGTGACGGTGAGGGGCGTCCCGGCCCGGATGAGGAGCACACCGCGGCTGCCGACCAGGACGAAGTAGACGACCAGGACGGCAGCCGTGATGGCGTAGGAGATCTTCGCGCGCATGGGGTGGGCTCGGGCTCAGTTCAGGTCGAGGAAGTGTTCCAGGCCGAAGGTCAGGCCGGGAGTGGTCACCACGCGGCGGGTGCCGAGCAGGATGCCCGGCATGAAGCTGCTGTGGTGCAGGGAGTCGTGACGGACGGTGAGGGTCTCGCCCTCGCCGCCGAGCAGGACCTCCTGGTGGGCCAGCAGGCCGCGCAGCCGGACGGCGTGCACCGGGACGCCGTCCACGTCGGCGCCGCGGGCGCCGTCCAGGGCCGTGACCGTGGCGTCCGGGGCGGGGGCGCTGCCGGCCTTGCGGCGGGCCTCGGCGATGAGCTGGGCGGTGCGGGTGGCGGTGCCGCTGGGGGCGTCCACCTTGTTCGGGTGGTGCAGCTCGACGACCTCGACGGACTCGAAGTACGGGGCCGCGATCTGCGCGAACTTCATGGTCAGCACGGCGCCGATGGAGAAGTTCGGTGCGATGAGCACGCCCGTCTCCGGGGACTGCTCGAGCAGGTCCGTCAGATGCGCGAGACGGTCCTCGGTCCAGCCGGTGGTGCCGACGACCGCGTGGATGCCGTGGCGTACGCAGAAGTCGAGGTTGCCCATGACCGAGGCGGGGGTGGTCAGTTCGACGGCGACCTGGGCACCGTTCTCGGCAAGGGTCTCCAGCCGGTCGCCCCGGCCGAGCGCGGCCACCAGTTCCATGTCGTCGGCGGCCTCGACGGCCCGTACCGCCTCGGACCCGATGCGGCCGTTGGCTCCGAGGACCGCCACACGCAGCTTGCTCATCTTCCTTGTTTCCTTACCGGAGAGGTCGAAACCGTGAGGTCGGGCCGGGCAGGCCCTAGGCGACGGTGTCGTGCAGCCTGGCCACCTGCTTGTCCTTGAGCGGGCCGATGACCGACAGCGAGGGCCGCTGTCCCAGGACGTCGCGGGCGACCGCTCGGACATCGTCCATGGTGACCGAGGCTATCCGGGTCAGCATGTCGTCGACCGACATCTGGTCGCCCCAGCACAGTTCGCTCTTGCCGATACGGTTCATCAGCGCGCCGGTGTCCTCCAGTCCGAGGACGGTGGAGCCCTGGAGCTGGCCGATGGCACGTCGTATCTCGTCGTCGGGCAGACCGTGCTCGGCGACCTGGTCGAGTTCGTCGCGGCAGATCTTCAGCACGTCGTGCACCTGGGACGGCCTGCACCCGGCGTACACGCCGAACAGGCCGCAGTCGGCGAAGCCGGAGGTGTACGAGTACACGCTGTAGGCCAGGCCCCGCTTCTCCCGGACCTCCTGGAACAGGCGGGAGGACATGCCGCCGCCAAGGGCCGTGTTGAGCACGCCGAGGGCCCACCGGCGCTCGTCGGTGCGGGACAGGCCCGGCATGCCGAGGAGGATGTGCGCCTGTTCGGTCCTCCGGTCGATCACGTCGACGCGGCCGGCGGTGCGCAGCGTGCGCCGGCCACCGCGCGGGGCGATCGGCCGGGCGTCCGGGTCCTTGAGCGCGCCGGCCGCCTCGAAGGCGTCCCGGACCTGGCGTACGACCTGGTCGTGGTCGATGTTGCCCGCGCAGGCGACCACGAGGTGGGTCGGGTCGTAGTGCTTCTTGTAGAAGCGGCGGATGCGGTCGGCGGTGAGGTCGTTGACCGTGTCGACGGTGCCGAGGACGGGACGGCCCAGTGGGTTGTCGCCGAACATGGTGTGCGCGAACAGGTCGTGCACGCCGTCGCCGGGGTCGTCCTCGGTCATCGCGATCTCTTCGAGGATCGCGCCGCGTTCGATGTCGACGTCCTCCTCGAGGATGCGGGAGCCGGTCAGCATGTCGCAGATCACGTCGATGGCGAGCGGCAGGTCGGTGTCGAGTACACGCGCGTAGTAGCACGTGTACTCCTTGGCCGTGAACGCGTTCATCTCGCCGCCGACGGCGTCGATGGCGGCGGAGATGTCCAGGGCGGACCTGCGGTGCGTGCCCTTGAAGAGCAGGTGTTCCAGGTAGTGGGTGGCGCCGTTCAGCGCGGGGGTCTCGTCGCGGGAGCCGACGTGCGCCCAGATGCCGAAGGTCGCGGAGCGGACCGAGGGGAGGGTCTCGGTGACGATGCGCAGCCCGCCGGGGAGGGTGGTTCTGCGGACGGTGCCGATGCCGTTCTCGCCCTGGATGAGGGTTTGGGTACGGGCGACGGCCCGCGCCTCCGGGGAGGTGCGGGCCGTCGCCTTGGAGCCGTGGGACGTCACTGGTCGGTGTCGGCCTTCTTGTCGTCGTCCTCGCCCTCGATCACGGGGATGAGGGAGAGCTTGCCGCGGGAGTCGATCTCGGCGATCTCGACCTGGACCTTGGCGCCCACGCCGAGCACGTCCTCGACGTTCTCCACGCGCTTGCCACCGGCGAGCTTGCGGATCTGCGAGATGTGCAGCAGTCCGTCCTTGCCGGGCATCAGGGAGACGAACGCACCGAAGGTGGTCGTCTTCACGACGGTACCCAGGTAGCGCTCGCCGACCTCCGGCATCGTCGGGTTGGCGATGCTGTTGATCGTGGCGCGGGCGGCCTCGGCCTGCGAGCCCTGGGCGGCACCGATGTAGATGGTGCCGTCGTCCTCGATCGTGATGTCGGCGCCGGTGTCCTCCTGGATCTGGTTGATCATCTTGCCCTTGGGGCCGATGACCTCACCGATCTTGTCCACGGGGATCTTGACGGTGATGATCCGCGGGGCGTTCGGGGACATCTCGTCCGGCGTGTCGATCGCTTCCATCATCACGTCGAGGATGTGGAGGCGGGCGTCACGGGCCTGCTTGAGGGCGGCGGCCAGGACGGAGGCGGGGATGCCGTCCAGCTTGGTGTCGAGCTGGAGGGCGGTCACGAACTCCTTGGTGCCGGCGACCTTGAAGTCCATGTCACCGAAGGCGTCCTCCGCACCGAGGATGTCGGTGAGGGCGACGTAGTGCGTCTCGCCGTTGATCTCCTGGGAGATCAGGCCCATGGCGATACCGGCGACGGGGGCCTTGAGCGGCACACCGGCGTTCAGCAGCGACATGGTGGAGGCGCAGACCGATCCCATGGACGTCGAGCCGTTGGAGCCGAGGGCCTCGGACACCTGCCGGATCGCGTACGGGAACTCCTCGCGGGTGGGCAGCACCGGCAGGATGGCGCGCTCGGCGAGGGCGCCGTGGCCGATCTCGCGGCGCTTGGGGGAGCCCACGCGGCCGGTCTCGCCGACGGAGTACGGCGGGAAGTTGTAGTTGTGCATGTAGCGCTTGCGGGTCACCGGGGAAAGGGTGTCCAGCTGCTGCTCCATACGGAGCATGTTGAGGGTGGTGACGCCCAGGATCTGGGTCTCGCCACGCTCGAACAGCGCGGAACCGTGCACCCGCGGGATGGCCTCGACCTCGGCGGCCAGGGTGCGGATGTCGGTGACTCCGCGGCCGTCGATGCGCTTCTTCTCCTTGATGACGCGCTCGCGGACCAGGGACTTGGTCAGCGCGCGATACGCGGCGGAGATCTCCTTCTCGCGGCCCTCGAACTCCGGCAGGAGCTTCTCGGCGGCGAGCTGCTTGACGCGGTCCAGCTCGGCCTCGCGCTCCTGCTTGCCGGCGATGGTGAGCGCCTGGGCGAGCTCGGGGCGGACGGCGGCGGCCAGCGCCTCCAGGACGTCGTCCTGGTGGTCCAGGAAGACCGGGAACTCGCCGGTCGGCTTGGCGGCCTTCGCGGCGAGGTCGGCCTGGGCCTTGCAGAGCACCTTGATGAAGGGCTTCGCGGCGTCGAGGCCGGCGGCGACGACCTCCTCGGTGGGGGCGTCGGCACCACCCTCGACCAGCTTGACGGTCTGGTCGGTGGCCTCGGCCTCGACCATCATGATCGCGACGTCGCCGTCCTCCAGGACGCGGCCCGCGACGACCATGTCGAAGACGGCGTCCTCGAGCTCGGTGTGCGTCGGGAAGGCGACCCACTGGCCGCGGATCAGCGCGACGCGGACGCCGCCGATCGGGCCGGAGAAGGGCAGACCGGCCAGCTGCGTGGACGCGGAGGCGGCGTTGATCGCCACGACGTCGTACAGGTGGTCGGGGTTGAGCGCCATGATCGTGGCGACGACCTGGATCTCGTTGCGCAGGCCCTTCTTGAAGGACGGGCGCAGCGGGCGGTCGATGAGGCGGCAGGTGAGGATCGCGTCCTCGGAGGGGCGGCCCTCCCGGCGGAAGAAGGAGCCGGGGATCTTGCCGGCCGCGTACATCCGCTCCTCGACGTCCACCGTGAGGGGGAAGAAGTCGAGCTGGTCCTTGGGGTTCTTCGAGGCCGTGGTGGCCGACAGCACCATGGTGTCGTCGTCCAGGTAGGCCACGGCGGAGCCGGCGGCCTGACGGGCGAGGCGGCCCGTCTCGAAGCGGATGGTGCGGGTACCGAAGGAGCCGTTGTCGATGACGGCCTCGGCGTAGTGGGTCTCGTTCTCCACCAGTGGGTTCTCCGTTACTTGTCGTCTTTCGTCCCGCCTCGCCCGTGTGGCGGGGGGACGGGGTGGAGAAGCGCGCCGTCTGGTGCGGGCCGGTCTTCGATCGAAGCTCCCGGGTTCATTCGCCCGGGGGCCACTACCGAGGACCGGCGGCGGCGAGGTGCGCTTCCCCTCGTACGTCGGGACGTCCGGGGGGACGTCGGGATGGTGCCGGTGACGGCCGCGACCTGGTGCGGTACCGGTCGTCACACGAGTCGGTGCTCTTGCGTTGTGCTACCACACTACAAAGACGTGGTGACACTCCGCACGTACAGCAAAGGGAGCGGTCCCCTTTTCCCAGGGGAACCGCTCCCGTCACGGCGTCTTACTTGGCGCCCGCCGCACCGCGGCGGATGCCGAGGCGGTCGACCAGCGCACGGAAGCGCTGGATGTCCTTCTTGGCGAGGTACTGCAGCAGTCGGCGGCGCTGACCGACCAGGATGAGCAGACCACGACGGGAGTGGTGGTCGTGCTTGTGGGCCTTGAGGTGCTCCGTCAGGTCGGAGATCCGACGGGACAGAAGAGCGACCTGGACCTCGGGGGAGCCGGTGTCACCTTCCTTGGTGCGGAAGTCGGCGATGATCTGGTTCTTCGTAGCGGCGTCGAGCGACACGCGTACTCCTCATGGTCTGTGACTGGCCACCGAGCGCCCCCGGTCTTCACCTCGGGGGATCTTCCATGACTCGGAAGGCGGGATCCGCAGGGCGCGGCCTCCGGAGCGGTGCTCCGAGGGTGCGTACACATACGTCCGTCACTCAGAGTACCAGCCGACGGCAGGCCCCCTTGCCACGGTCCGCGGAACCGCCCAGGTGGGACGCGGGGGCCACTAATGTGAGCGCTCGTACCAGTCCATCGGACCAGTCAACAGGTCGGGTCATAAGTCGGGAAGGGGTCGCTGCGACATGGCGGAGACGGCTGAGGAGATCAAGGCACGCAAGGAGCGGGAGAAGGACGAGCTCTACGCCCTCGACATCTCCGGCGTCGAGTGGCACAGCGCGCCGGGCACCGAGGAGCACGAGGAACGGGTCGAGATCGCCTACCTGCCCGACGGTGCGGTGGCCATGCGGTCCTCCCTCGACCCGGACACGGTGCTGCGGTACACGGAGGCGGAGTGGCGTGCGTTCGTGCTCGGCGCACGGGACGGCGAGTTCGACCTGGAGCCGGCGGGTCCCGGGACGGAATGACCGCCGTACGCGTCCGGGAGCGTGCACGCGCCTGTGCGCCCTCCCGGACGCCGTACGCCCTCCCGGACCTCGTGCGTCAGCCGGACGTGGCGCGTCAGCCGGTCATCGACCGCACTGTCACGTACACATCGAAGACGGCGAGCGTCAGCGGCACCAGCGTCAGCAGGACGAAGCCCTCGGCGATCTCCAGGAAGCGGCCCCAGAAGGGTGTGAGCCCGCTGCGTGAGGCCACCAGCCCGATCGCGGTGATCAGCGCCGACGTCGCCGCGATGGCCGCGACCAGCCAGATCGTACGGATGTCGAGGTCGGTCCGGTCCCCCGTCAGGGCCTCGCGGATCAGGGCGGCCGGCGGGTTGAGCGCCAGGCCGATACCGAGCGCGACCAGGGAGCCGAGCCCCGCGGCCAGCAGAGTGGCGACCTGCGCGGTATAGCGGAACAACTGCGCCCGCATGAGCAGCGCGATTCCGGTGGCCAGGGCCAGCAGTAGCGCCCAGAGGTCGTCGGAGAAGCCGAGCACGAGGGCGGATCCGACCGCGAGCAGCGAGCAGCCGCCGACCAGGCCGACAAGGAGTTCGTGGCCGCGGCGGGCCTGGGTCTCGATGCGTTCGGCGTCCACCGGCTCATGGGGCTCGGGGTCGGTGCCGTAGGCGCGCGAGGTGGTGTGCGGTGCCTCGAAGCCGATGGGCAGACGGGCGAAGCGCATGGACATGCCCGGCAGGAAGGCCAGGGCGCCGATGGCGACAGGAGCGCACAGAGCGGCGATCTCGGCCGGCGTCCAGTCCCGCAGGAGTGCCACGAAGGTGGTGACCAGGGCGAGGCCCGAGGCGGCCACGAAGGCCACGAACGGGCCGTCGCCACGCGGGGAGCACAGGGCGAGTATCACCGAGGCCACCAGCACGGCCGCGCAGGCGAGCAGGAACTGGAGCTTTCCGACGCCCTGCCCCTCGGAGAGCGACAGCAGGCCCGAGCCGGCCACCCCCATGGCGGGGAGTGCGCCGAGACCCAGCGCGATGGCGGCGGCCCGGTCGTCGTAGACGCGGGCGCGGACACAGCCGAGAACGACGAGGAGGACGCCGGCGATGCCCGCGAGGATGCCGGGCAGGCCGTGCATGTCGTGCCGCGGGTCGGCGTTCCAGACGACGAACGCGAGCAGGGCGGGCAGCACGCCACCGCCGACGAGGCCCGCGGCCCGGGTGAGGTCGCCGTGCCACAGGGACCGGTCCCGGGTGACCGCGGAGGCGACCGCTTCGGAGACGTCGTCGATGACGGCCGGCGGGAGCGACTCGGAGAAGGGACGGAGGGTGAGGAGTTCGCCGTCGAGGATGCGTTGCGCCGCGAAGGAGCGGGAACTGTCGAGGACGGTGCCGTCCCGCCGGACCAGGTGGTAGCCGACCGGGGCGCCCTCGGCGGCCGTCTGCCGGGAGAGCCTGAGGATCTCGGGGTAGACGTCGGCCACCGGTACGTCGTCGGGCAGTGCGACGTCGATCCGGCTGTCGGGCGCGACGATGGTGACCCGGCAGAAGCCGAGCCCCGGCAACGCCCCGGACGGGGCTGTCCGGCCGGGTCCGCCCGTGCGGGTGGCCGCCGTGGAGGCCGTCATGCTCACGTGCTGCTCCCCCTCAGTGCTGCTGTGTCTGCGGTGTGATGATCCTGCGTCTCTTTCCCGGTGTCCGCCGCAGGACGGGCTGTGCGGGACGGGCGGGAAACCGCCGAGCGGGGCCCGGAGTCGCCGTGCCGCGCACAGTTCACGGGATGCCCCGTGCATCCGGCGGGTTCGCATGTGTTCACGGAAACATCCGGCACCCTATCGTTCGCCGGTGGGCGAGGGGGATCAGTAGGATCGCGCGGCGGCCCTCGTCCGCCAGACACGGGGTGGCGGACGGCAATCCGGCGGGCCGGCAAGGGGATTGGTGAGCAGTGAGCCAGATCGTCGTCAAGCGTCCGCCGAGGGCGCTGCCGCCGGAAGTTCCCGCGGGCGAGGTCGTCGTGCAGCCGCCGCCCGAACTGCCTCGGGGGCATCAGGAAAGCGTGCTGATGCAGTTGCTGCCGACGCTCGGCATGGGTGGCTCGGTCGTCTTCTTCTTCACCAGCGGGCAGCCGTTCATGCGCATCATGGGCATGGTGATGATCGCGTCGACGATCGCCATGTCGATCGCGATGGTGGTCCGCTTCCGTCGCGGTTCCCAGGGCCAGCTCGCCGATCTGCGCCGCGACTACCTGAGTTACCTGTCGCGGACCCGCCGGACCACCCTGGAGACGGCGCAGGCGCAGCGTGACGCCCAGTACTACCTCCACCCCTTCCCGGAGCAGTTGTGGGCGCTGGTCGCCGAGGGCAGCCGGGTGTGGGAACGGCGGCCGGGTGACGAGGACTTCGCGCAGGTCCGCATCGGTCTCGGCCCGCAGTCCCTGGCCACCCCGCTGGTCGCCCCCGAGACGGGCCCGGTCGATCAGCTGGAGCCGCTGACGGCGGGCGCGATGCAGCGGTTCGTCGCGGTCCACAGCACCTTGGAAGACCTCCCGATGGCAGTCTCCCTGCGTGCCTTCCACCACGTCGTACTCGGTGGCGAACCGGATTCCGTACGGTCCTCGGCCCGTGCTCTGACCGGTTCGCTGGCCTCGTTGCACTCCCCCGAGGATCTGATCGTCGCGGTCGCGACGGGCCGGGAGGCGGCGCGGCACTGGGAATGGGCCAAGTGGCTGCCGCACGTGCAGTTGTCCGGTGTCGCGGACGGCGCCGGCTCCCGCCGTCTGATCAGCGGCGATCCCCACGAGATCGAGGATCTCCTGGCTTCACGGCTGAGCGGCCGGCCCCGCTTCCACGCGAACGCCGCGCCCCTGCCGGACACCCCGCACATCGTCGTCGTCCTCGACGGCGTGTCCCTCCCGCCGGACTCCATGCTGGCGAACCCCGAGGGCCTGCAGGGCGTGACGGTCGTCGAGCTGGCCGGGGGCGAGCAGGCCGTCGCCCACGGTGACCTCTCCGTCCTCGTACGGCCTCGTTCGCTGCGCCTGGAGTCGGCGCACGGTGTCGTCTACGAGGGAACGCCCGACGACCTGTCGTACGAGTCCGCGGAGGCGCTGGCCCGGCAGTTGGCGCCGCTGCGCATGGTCTCGGGCGGGGACGACGACGAACCGCTGCTGGCGAACCTGGAGTTCACGGATCTGCTGAACCTGGGCGACGCCGCCTCCGTCGACACCCGGCGCACCTGGCGGCCGCGGTCCCAGGCGGAACGGCTGCGGGTGCCGATCGGCGTCGGCGAGGACGGCCGTCCGGTGATGCTCGACATCAAGGAGGCGGCCCAGGAGGGCATGGGCCCGCACGGTCTGTGCGTGGGCGCCACGGGTTCCGGCAAGTCGGAACTGCTGCGCACGCTGGTGCTGGGGCTCGCGGTCACCCACTCCTCCGAGAACCTGAACTTCGTCCTCGCGGACTTCAAGGGCGGCGCGACCTTCGCGGGTATGGCGCAGATGCCGCACGTGGCGGCCGTGATCACCAACCTGGCGGACGACCTCACCCTCGTCGACCGCATGGGCGACTCCATCCGCGGCGAACTCAACCGCCGCCAGGAGATGCTGCGCGACGCGGGCAACTACGCCAACATCCACGACTACGAGAAGGCGCGCGCGGCGGGCGCACCGCTCCAGCCCATCCCCTCGCTGCTGCTGGTCATCGACGAGTTCAGCGAACTGCTGACGGCGAAGCCGGACTTCATCGACATGTTCGTGCAGATCGGCCGCATCGGCCGGTCGCTGGGCGTGCACCTGCTGCTGGCCTCGCAGCGGCTGGAGGAGGGACGGCTGCGCGGCCTGGAGACGTACCTCTCGTACCGCATCGGTCTGCGCACCTTCTCCGCCGCCGAGTCGCGCGCGGCACTGGGCGTGCCGGACGCGTACGGACTGCCGAACGTGCCCGGCTCCGGCTTCCTGAAGTTCGGCACCGACGAGATGGTCCGCTTCAAGGCGGCGTACGTCTCCGGCGTCCACCGTTCCGGCTCGCAGGGGACCGGGTCCGCGGACGGCCCGCTGCCGGTGGACCGGCGGCCGGTGCTGTTCACGGCGGCCGAGGTCCCGGTGCGGTACGCGCCGGTGCCGCGGCAGGGCGCGGACTCGGCGGACGGCGCCGGCGAGGTGGACGACGCGCTGGCGGACACCGTGCTGGACGTCGTCGTCCGCCGGCTGGAGGCCCAGGGTCCGGCGGCCCACCAGGTGTGGCTGCCGCCGCTGGACAGCCCGCCGTCGCTGGACGCGCTGCTGCCCGGCCTCACCGCCGTGGAGGGCCGGGGTCTCACCCAACCCGGCTACGAGGGTGCCGGACGGCTGGTGGTCCCCGTCGGCATCGTCGACAAGCCGTACGAGCAGCGCCGCGACCCGCTGTGGGTGGACTTCTCGGGCGCCGCGGGCCACATGCAGATCCTGGGCGGTCCGCAGTCCGGCAAGTCGACGCTGCTGCGCTCGCTGATCTGCTCCTTCGCACTCACCCACACGCCCCACGAGGTGCAGTTCTACGGACTGGACTTCGGCGGTGGCGGCATGGCCGCGGTGGCCGGACTCCCGCACGTCGGCGGCATCGCCTCGCGACTGGACCCGGAGAAGGTACGGCGTACGGTCGCGGAGGTCTACGGCATCCTGACCCGTCGTGAGGAGTATTTCCGCACCTCGGGCATCTCGTCCATCGCCGAGTTCCGGACCCGGCGTGCCCGTGGCGACATCTCGGTCACCGACCAGCCGTGGGGCGACGTCTTCCTGGTCATCGACGGCTGGGGGAACTTCCGTGCCGACTACGAGGCACTCGACCAGGTGATCCTCGACATCGCCGCCCGGGGCCTCGGCCACGGTGTCCACCTGGTCCTGTCGGCCTCCCGCTCGATGGAGGTGCGGTCCGCGCTCAAGGACAGCCTGCTGAACCGGCTGGAGCTGCGGCTCGGCGACACGATGGACTCCGAACTGGACCGCAAGGTGGCCGCGAACGTCCCCACCGGGGTGCCCGGCCGCGGTCAGGCACCGCAGAAGCTGCACTTCATGGCGGCGGTGCCGCGCATCGACGGCCTGACCTCCGACACGGACCTGGCGGACGCCACCGCCGCGCTGACGGCCGAGGTCTCCCGGCACTGGCAGGCGCCGGGCGCGCCCGCGGTCCGCCTCCTGCCGCGCGAGTTCCCGGCGGAGCAGCTGCCCCCGGGCAACCGTTTTCCGGAGCGCGGCGTCGCCTTCGCGCTCGACGAGAACAACCTGGAACCCGTCTTCGTCGACTTCGACCAGGACCCGTTCTTCCTCGTCTTCGGCGAGAGCGAGTCCGGCAAGTCGAACCTGCTCCGCCTGCTGATCAAGCAGCTGACGACGCGTTACCCCGGTGACGAGTGCAAGCTGTTCGTCGTGGACAACCGACGCTCCCTGCTGGGCGTCACACCGGCCTCCCACCTCGCCGAGTACATTCCGATGTCCAACGCCATGGAACACCACATGGCGGCCCTGGCCGATCTGATGAAGCGCCGTAATCCCACCGCCGACGTGACCGCACGGCAGCTCCGGGAGCGCAGCTGGTGGCAGGGGCCGATGGTCTACGTGGTCATCGACGACTTCGACCTCGTCGCCACGTCGAGCGGCAACCCGCTCAGCGGCCTGACGGAACTGTTGCCGTTCGCCCGGGACGTGGGCGTTCGCTTCATCATCGCGCGCTCGACGGCGGGCGCGAGCCGCGCCTCGTACGAGGCCTTCATGCAGCGCGTCAAGGAGCTGGGCGCCCAGGGCGTCGTCCTGGCGGGCGACCCGGCCGAGGGCGACGTCCTGGGCGGGGTCCGGCCGCGGCCGATGCCCGCGGGGCGGGGCGTGTTCGTGTCCCGGCGGCGGGGGCGACCGTTGGTACAGACGGGACTCGTTGCGGAGGAGGCGCTCTGACGGTTCACCGGCATCAGTTCTTCCGGACCGGTGGGGTCAGGGACGGACGGCGCGGGGTCCGTCGCGGCTCTTCTCCGAGGCGCCGCGCGGCAGAGAACCGGCACGGCCGGCAGCGCCAGTACAACCGGCACGGCCTGTACGACCGGCGCGACCCGCAAGACCGGCACGGCCAGTACGGCCCGTACGGCCAGTACGGCCGCGTCTGACTGACTGCGACAAGGGAGCGGAACCCATGCCATGGGACGAGTGGGAACAGTTGAAGGCTCAGGCCGCCGACCGGCAGTCGACGCCGATGCGGTTGAACCAGGTGCCCGCTCAAGGACCGGGCCCCGGCGGCAAGCCGGACCTGGTCGTACGGCAGGACGACCTCGGTGCCGTGGGGCACGACGCCTTCGTCCTGCACGGTGACCTCGTGAAGAAGGTGGACATCGCCGGTGCCGGCCTGAACTCCGACAACGCCGGCTCCACCCACCAGGCGGCGTCCGCACTGTCCCGGGCCGGCTTCGCCATGGGTGACGAACTCATGACGACGCTGACCGTCTGGGGGAGCCAGGTGAAGGCGGTCCGTCAGGCCTGTGCCCACATCTCCAACCACCTGGACTTCAGCAAGAAGCTGCACGCCGACGACGACGCCGGGATCGCCGCCGTCATCATGCGGAGAGACGGCTCCGGGATGCCCGTTTCGGAGCTCGGCAAATACTTCGAGTAGCGCGGGGGAAGCTCAGGCATGCCCATCACCTACGACGACCTCATGCAGGTGGAGCTCGGCAAGTTAGGCACCTCGGTGTCGGACTGGAAGAAGGCGGTCGCCCACCTGAAACAGCTCGAGACCGATGCACGTGACGGCCTCAAGAAGAAGTCCGACCGCGCACGCTGGGAAGGCGTGAACGCCGGTGTCACACGGGAGTTCGTGAACAAGACCGCCAAGGAGTTCGCTGACCTCCGCACGGAGGCCGACAGCATCTTCCAGGTCCTCGACGACGCTCACCACGAACTCGAAACGCTACAGAAGAGTGTCCGGACGCTCACCGACGAGGCCGGGGAAAAGGGTTACACCGTTCAGGACAACGGTGACGGAACGGTGAGTGTGGGAGTCCGGCCCGAGTCGGGCGCCGACGCGAAGGGCGGCAACGGCGGCAAGCACGGCAAGGACTCCACCGAGGAGGAGCGGCAGCGCTACGCCGACTCCATCACACGGAAGATCGCCCGTGCCGGCGACATCGACCTCTCCACCAGGCTGGCCCTCAAACGGGCGCACGGGAACGCCCCGTACAACGCAGGCCACGCGAAGTACGGGTCCCTCAACGACGCACAGGTCGAACGCGCTCTGGAACTCGCCAAGAGGCGCGAGGACATGACCGACCGGGAACTGGCGGAGCTGAACCGACTGCTGCGCCACAACGGACGCGAGAAGGACGGAGAGTTCTCGACCGAGTTCTTCGAGGGCCTGGGCGGACCGAGGCAGACGCTCGAGTTCTACGCCGCCCTGTCGATCGACGGCACCGGTGAGGACGCCTCGAAGACCCGCCTGGCCGGCGTACAGGACCTGCAGAAGTACATGGGCCACGCCCTGGCCAACGCGACCGACCCCTACACCCCGCAGAGCGTTCGAGGGGACCGGCAGCACCTGCCCTCGTCGTGGGGCGCGGAGTTCCGCAAGCTGGGCACTCAGCAGATCGAGTGGGAACGCGGTATGTGGAAAAAGCCCTACGGATACCAGGTCCTGGGCGGCCTGCTCCGCTACGGGAACTACGATCCGGCGTTCCTGGCACCCATCGCGGAGCACGTCACCCAACTCCACCAGGACGACCCTCACCGCTTCCTGTCCAACAAGCCCGCCGGCAGCGACGACCGCTACGGGTTCAACCCCTCCGGGAAACTCGGCAGCGGCAACGATCCGCTGAACAGCGTTCTGGAGGCACTTGGGCACAGCCCCGAGGCAGCCGAGCGGTTCTTCACGGAGAAGCCCACGGCGTACAACGAGGACGGCACGGTCAAGTCCGGGGGCAAGACGGACTTCAAGTCCTACCTCGCTCTCTTCACGGACAAGAACTTCGAGTGGCCGATCGACAGGAACACCGCCAACGTCCTGGCGGATGAGGAGGCGACGAGCAAGGCCCTCGCCTTCGGCCCGGACGCTCTGGGCCACGCCCTCGAGGCCGCCGCGACAGGGCACCCGTACAACAGCGACACGATCGACCCGTCGGTCAGGCACAGCACGGCACAGGCGAAGCTGGTCCACGACATCGTGGAGAAGTTCGCCACGAACCCGGGCCTGCTGACGCACAACATGAACGGCGACCTGGAGGACGCGGAGACCGGCCCCCTCCACGCCCTGCGCGACAGCCTGGGCAACATCGCGGCGGACTACATCGGCGACTTCCAGCGGACGATGTACCTGGAGGGCTCCGACAGCAAGACCTTCCCGGTCAACGGCTCCCCCGCCAACCTTGATTTCGGCAACGCGCAAAGGTTCCTGGGCCTGGTGGGCCAGGAACCCGACGCGTACAGCGCCATCACCTCCGCCCAGCAGGCATACACCGCGAACGTGGTGCAGGAGTTCCTGAAAGCGGAGGGCAAGAGCCTCACCTCGGAGGACGGCGGGCGCGTCGGGGACCTGGTCGCGCCGGGGGCTGCCATCGCGGGAATCATGAGCAACGCGCGGGCTGACGCCATCTACGACTACCACACGGCCTCGAACGCGGAATACAACGAGGCGGCAGCAGACAACGCCAAGTGGGTCAACCGCATCCTGGGCCTCAGCACGGAAGCCATCCCCGCCCCCTTCTCCATCGTGACGGAACCGGTCAACTGGCTGGCGGAGGACGTAACCGAAAGCGTCTTGAAGAGCGTCGACAAGGACACGACAGACGAGGCTGAACTGAGTGCAGGGAAGGAGTACTCAGAGGGCAGGAAGGCGGCTACGGAGGCGGCTGCCGTAGCTGTCACCACTTACTTCTCGCATCTTGAAGACAGCGACATAGAAACCAGAGAAGCCATCGAACGAGCAGTTCGCACCCAGGCGGGCGTCAGCCATTCTGACAGCGCTCAGTGGAACTCCTCTGGAAGTGGCGGTTGAGACGCCTTCCGCACTCGCCACATCCTTCAATAGACCACTTCCTGTACCTAGAGCGGAAAACAGAAACGGGGGGCCATCCTTGCCACCGAAAAGGCTACTTACTGTCGCTCTCCTCACCATCGCCCTCGCCGCCTGCAACCCGTCGGACGACGGGTTCTCATACCCCGTGCCAGACAATATCTGTGGCATTCCCGCAGGCAAGAGCGTTCTAGAATCGCTGCTCCACGATGGCAATGAACTAAAGCAGGACACCGGGCACTTCACGCGGGAAGAAGGACAGTTCTGCCACATGTATGTGGACGGGAACGAGGCTGTTGTCAGCGATGGCAACTGGCACGAGAGTGGATATGAGCTGCGCGACCTCTTCCAGGACTATGAAGTAAAAGGTCTGCGCTACTTCGAGGCAGGTAAGTTCGCCTCCTGGCATCGCGGGGTAGCGACAGTGATCCCATGCCCTGGAGTCAGTGAGGAGGGCGACGTTCTGTCTTTGGAAGTCAAGGACATGAAGTGGAACGACGAGTCGCAAGCCCTGTTGGAGAAGCTCGTCCCTTCATACTTCGACGCCTACAAGAAAAAGCTCGGATGCCAGCCTTGAGCAGCAGCACTGGCTAAAAAGCAAAGCGAAGGGCTGATCGTGTTCCAGAGTTCACGGACACTCGTACTGGGCATCTGCATGGCCGTTGGCGGGCTCGCTGGCGGGGTGCGCTCCGCGGTGGGCGGAGAAGGGATCTGGAAGACCCTCGGTGTCTTCGGCGTGGGGGTGCTCGGCGTACTCATCGTCGTGAGCTACTTCGTCCACCGCGCGGACCGTTGAGCACCACGTTTCCTAGTGCTGTGGCCGGGAAGGTTCACCGGGGTGGGGTCGTGGTGGTAGATGACGTCGCGGAGTGGCTGTTGGGTTGCTTCGAAATCGTTGGACGCCCTTTGGGTTAGTCGGCGAGCATCCGCAGGTGACAGATGAAGCCGATTACTGGGGACCGTTCACGCGGAGCCCGAAGTGTGTACGTTTTGTCGAGCTGTCCGGCGGGGCGATGTCCGCTTTGCTCGATGGTGACCTGTCCGCAGCCAGCAGGGTGGCCGGGGTTTCGCTGACCGAGTACTTCGTGACCGACAGAGCACGGTGGCTATGGCAGTTCCGGCTCGCCCAGATGGCCGCCGATCCCGGCCAGGCGCGGTGGATGGTGCGACAAGCGGTCGTCGGCGACAAGGGTCTTGTCGTCGGACATGCCGGGTTCCACGGACCGCCTGATGAGGTCGGCATGGTCGAGATCGGCTACTCCGTTGCTCCCGACTTCCGTCGTCAGGGATATGCCCGATCCGCGCTGATCGAGTTGCTCCGCCGGGCAACGGCCGAAACCGCAGTGACGACTGTGCGGGCGGCGATCAGCCCCGACAACGTGGCATCCCTGGCCACGATCTCGGGCTTTGGCTTCGTTGAGGTCGGAGAGCAGTGGGATGAGGAGGACGGTCGCGAACTCGTCTTCGAGGTTCCTGCCCGCCGGGTTCCACCCGCTTGATGGGAAGGTTCACGGCATAACGCTGAGCTGTGACCGGCTGTCCGGCACGGTGGTCACGCCGCGGCAGCGAGTGGGCGTCCGCCCCAGCGGAGGCCTTTCTCACTGCGGATGCGGGCGCGTTCGCGGCGTTGAGCGGCCAGGACGTCGGGGTGGCGGGCATTGACGTTGCGCCAGCGCAAATAGGCGTGCAGGGCTCGGGTCTGGACGGTGTGGTTCGCATGGTGGGAGTTGGCCATGGTGAACTGCCGCAGCGGCCCGAAGTGTGCCTCGATCGGGTTCGCCCAGGAGGCGTTGGTCGGAGTGAAGCACAGCTCGACCTTGTTCTTCTTCGCCCAGGCGCGGATCTTCACTCCCTTGTGGGCGGAGAGATGATCCAGGATCACGTAGATCGGGGCGCCGTCCGGGCGGGCAGCCCGGATCGACTTCAGTGCCGCCAGGGTGTTGGCCGCCCCTTTGCGGCGACGGTTGACGCCCCACAGGGTGTCGTCGCCGATCGAGTAATGGGAGAGGCAACAGTGAACGAGCTCAATGATTCAAGGAAGTGTCTCAACTGATGAGCAATACCCCTCTGTCACACATGGGCACGGAGTCGACTCGTGCCCGTGCAGTGCGGCGTTCGCTTGCCCTCACCGCGCTGCTCGCCACAACCGCGCTCGCCTGCAGCCCTGCTTCCGACAAGGACGAGGCTGGACACAGCACGTCCCCCTCCCCCGCAACGACCAGCAGTACGGCGCTCGGGGAGACCTCCGCCGACGCTCGCATCGAGCAGGTGAACGAGACCATGCGGAAGACGCCGTTCAGCGCCATCGGCACGACCACTGCCTTCGACGAAGGGCAGCAGGAGATCCGGTGGAACCCCTCCCAGGGCCTGCACATCAAGCTCGTCGGAACTGGGGGTGACATGTACTGCAAGGATGGCGTGACCTATATGAGTGCGGATCTGCTGGCGAAGAACCTGCAGTCCAAGGGCGTACAGATCACCGTTCCCGACCGGCTCGACGACACCTATGTGACCACTGAGAGCGGGCAGGGATGCGATGCCTACTTCGCCGTACCGCCCGGCACGTTCGCCCCCGACAAGGACACCGAGATCGAGGGAGTGCCAGCGCAGGCCGTTGCGGCGGCATCGGGGTCCACTTCGGACGTCTACTACATCAGTGAGGAGGACCCTGCTCGTCTGCTGAAGATGGAGTCGACGCGCGACGGGCGCAAAAGCCGCACGACGTACACCGACTTCGGCAAGGAGACCAGCATCGTCCTTCCGAAGGCCGGCCAGGTCATGCCCCTGGAGGAGTTCCGTGAGGAGGTCAACGCGGGCTGATGCCGCCCCTGTGCGGGCGGTCACTCGTGGGTCCGTCACGTACGAAGTGCGTGACGGACGGGGTGCTCGGGTGCTGCCCTGGTCGGTGATGGCAGGCAACGGTCGCGGCGGACGAACGCCCTTGTGATCCACAAGTCGGCCTGGTTGTTAGCCTGTCGGGCGCACGCCAATCGAGTGGACGGGGACATGAAGGCATGGCGGAGCAGTACGGGAACGTCGGTGGGGCCGGGCAACCGGTCGGTATGCGGCTGAATCAGTACCCGGCGGATCCAGGAAGCTCGCCGGGGCCTGTGGGCGGTGGCCGGAAGGACCTGGCGTCCAGCCCCGCTCAGAAGAAGGCCGCGGCCAAGGCCATCGAGGAGAACATCGAGCCCGACACCCGCAAGGCCGGCGACTGGGCGGACGAGGAGACCAACGCCGCGGTCAAGGCCTTCGCCGCGAAGGACGGCCACGGGTGGGTCACCTCCACGGCGCTGAAGAAGGCGCACAAGACCTGGGGTGAGCAGGTGCAGAACCTGATGTCCCGTCTGAGTTCTGAAAAGGAAGCCCTGCGCAGCACCAACATCCTTTTCCAGAACACCGACTTCGGCGTCGGACAGGGCGTGCGCCAGTCGTCCAACCTGGACGCCTACTGAGCTGCCCACTCCCGCCACCGACCGTTCACGCCGACGCGCACCACGGGGACCCATGCCGACGTACCACGAGATCATGACGACCGACCTGGCCACGCTCACCAGCGCAGCCGACGGCTGGGACGACATGGCCAAGGAGTTCAGCAAGCAGGAGAAGGCCTACAAGCGGGACGTGCACGGCATATCCATGGGCCAGACCTGGCTGGGGCTGAGCGCAGACGCTGCCAACTGGCGCTTCGACACCACGCTGACGGAGTATCAAAACGCCCAGACCGAGGCGAAGGCCATCGCCTCCCTCCTGCGCGACGCCCACACCCAGTTCGTCGACCTCCGCGGCAAGCTCAGGGCGGTCCGCCAAGATGCCATCGGCAACGACATGAAGGTGTCCGAGCAAGGCGTCGTCTCCTATGACACCCAACGGCTCAGCGAGAGCACACGCACCGCCTACCGCCACGACCTCGATTTTCAGGAGAGCGTCCGCAAGAGCGTCCGCTCCTGGCAGGACCGCATCGACCAGCTCGTCAAGGCCGTCACCGACGCCGACAAGGGCGTCGAGATCGCCTTCAACGCCGTCGTCGTCGATACCGACCTCCAGGACGGCACGTTCAACGGCTTCAACGGCCGGGCGAAGGGCGACATCGAGAAGTACGAGGCCGAGAACGCCGAGAACATCGCCACGAGGATCGCGGGAGGCGAGAAGGTCCCCGCCGCGCAACTCGCCGAATTGGACCGCGCGTTCCGAGACAACGCCAAGAGCAAAGAGTTCACACAAACCCTCCTCAGCGGTCTGGGTGCTTCGGGGACCATGAAGCTCACCAACCGGCTCAGCACGCTCAGCCACGGCGGCAAGGACAGGGGAACGTTTGCGGGTCTTCAGGAGGGCTTGGCCAGCTCCCTGGCGACAGCGACGAAGAACCCCGACTCCACTTTCTACAAGAAATTCCGCACCGACATGCAGAAGGTCGGTGTCCAGAAGTTCGATCTCGACGTCGCCAACCAGAAAATTTCAGTCGGTTTCGGACACGGTCAGCAAGTGCGTGGCTACCAGAGCCTGGTCACTCTGATGCAAACGGGCGACGGATACTCCGGGCAGTTCCTCAAGGACCTGGCCACCGACATTCGAGCCGTCGAAGACAAGAAACAGGGCGGGGACCCGGACGTATGGGACCTCAGTGGCCGCTTCAGTGGAAAGGACGACGGCTGGTTCGCCAATGATCCGCTCGACGGCGTGCTGGGCATCATGGCCAAGGACCCGAGCACGACCATCAGCTATCTCGACCCAGGCCCCGACGGAAAGAACGGCAACCTCACGTACCTGCTCGCGGAGCGGGATTGGAACCATGTCGACACCACTCGTTGGCAGGGCAAGGTCGAGGTGACGGGTGAGGACACTTTCGACCAGGATGTACGAGCAGGACTGGGACTCGCGCTGGCCGCAGGCGCCACGGGCAATGTGGCGGGAGCCGATGGAACCGAATTCAGTCGCCACACGGCCGCGCAAGCCCGTGTCATGCACGCCACGGTCAACCTCTTGGACTACGGACATGCTGACGGCACGTTCGGTGAGGACAAGAAGGAGCCGCGCACCGGGAAGGCCGACGAACTGCTGGCCGGTGATGACTACGCCGCCTTGCGCGGGCCTCTCTCTCAGGCACTTGCCGACTACTCACCGGATGTTGTGGAGACCATCAACGGCGACGCTCCGGGCGGCCGCGCCGGCGAGGCGGAAATCTACGAGAATGGCGAGGATTCCCAGATTCAGAACAGCCGCAGCAGCTTGATACGCATGATGCGTGGCGTATCGGAAGCAGACGACATCCAGAACTTCGAGCGCATTTATCACGCGCAACAGGGTTACATGTCCGAGCAACTGATGGACAAAGATTTCCCGAACGCTACCGCTGCCCTGAACGAAGCCCGCAAGTATGGCGAAGTCACCGGTGCTCTTAACGCCGTCGGCGGTGACGTAAAGATGGACGTACACGACGACAAGATTTCCGATGCAACCGATACACGGTTCTACGGCTACCACATCGGTGGCGGCATGATCACCAATATTCCGATAGTAGGAGACATGTCCCAACGCCTGGTGGACATCTCTCTCAATAACTGGCTGGCGGGAGTACAAGCAGAAGAGGGTTCCTTGGCAAAGGAGGAATTGAACCGGAGCAACGACGTAGCGCAAGACAACATCGACCGCTACTTCGACAGGTGGGGCAAGGAACGAAGCCTGGCCCCAGAGGTCGCCGAGGACGCCGCCGGCGAGGCCCAGCAGAGTTATATTTCCGGACGGCAGACCGCGTACGAGGCTCTGCGGTCCCGCTGAGCCCAAGCCCGAGACAAGGAATCGATACACACATGTCTCCCAGTCCACACAGGAAGAAGTCACTGCTCATCGCTGCGGGAACGCTGGTTGCCATCAGTACTCTTGTCTCGGCGCACATGTGGCAGAACACGAATGTGCTGGGGTCGGCATCATTCTGCGACCAGCGGGTGGAGTCTGCGGACGCACAGGGTGCCCTGAATTCCTCGGGCCGGGTCTCGGAAGGACGTGTGCAAAGCTCCCCCGGCAAGCCAGAATTCACGTGCGTGATCGAGCGCACCAGTCGCTTCCTCGGGGACACGGACCAGCAAGTCACCTTGACGACCGCGAACGAGGACGGACCCTTCCCGTACACCACTCATGTGTGGAAGAACCCCGGCGCACGTTCCTACTTCAAGGGCGAAACGAGCGGAGCCGTGGCCCCTACCGGGGGTTACGTCGTCCTGCCGAAGTCGTGCTGGGGCAAGGTGGGCAACATACGGGGAGCCCTCATCGTCCCGCCCGACGGCGACAGTGTGTCCGTCGTCGAAGCCACCGTGACGAAGGGCCAGGCCGACCCGGAAGGGCTGGCCCAACTTCTGACCCGCGTAGCGCGGAAAGTCACCGCGGACGCCGGATGCACCACCCCGGCGCTGAAGGATTCACCGGAACTCGCCGCACCTGACGCCGTGCGCACAACGGACGTCGGGAAGGTGTGCGGACTGCCGGGCTTCTCCTTGCCCGACGACGCCGTGCTCACCGGTGTCGCCGAACCCGATCAGGAGCAGATCAGCAAGGACGCGAAGGACGTGTGGGCGTGCGATCTGACCCTGGCCGGCAGTGCCGGGGCCGCCGTCTCCTTCGCCGCGACCTCGGACCGGGACATGGTCGACGCGGCCCTTCAGGACACTTACGGTTTCCACGAGCTGCCCAACGGGCACGGTGTCGCCTCCTTCGACCAAGCCGTTCTGCACTGCGCCGAAGGCGACGTGTACTTCGCTGCTCATTGGAACAGCGAGTACACCGGCGCCCTTTCGGACAAGCACGATGGGGTCCCGAAGGTCAAAAGAAACACGTTCAACACCTTCGTCACCTCTGCGGCCGACCTGTACTCCTGCCCTGACGTCACGCTTACGGAAAGCTGAGAAGACGGGATTGTGGACAGAGGACAGGGTGGACACCTCCCGCGCGTGTCCACCCTGTTCGCTTTCTGCGTGCGCTGTGCGCGGTTGCCCTACATGAAGTAGCTGGCGCCCTTCAGGTCGCCGCCGCGGTAGTCACCGCCGGCAGTGCCTACGCGCTGGCCGATGCTGACCAGTGCCTGGTGGATGCCGGAAGCGTGACGGTCCCACTCCTTGGTCTTCTTGGTGAACTCCTCGTACGCCTCGCCGCCCCAGCCCGCGGCCGCGTCCAGCACGGCCTTCTTGAGGGCCTCGAGGTCCTCCTCGAGCTTCTTGGCCTGGTTGCCGAGTTCGGTGGCGAGCGCGTCCATGGTGCCGTAGGTGACGGCGAGTTCGTCGTAATGGGCTCCGGACATGTCTTCCTCGTTTCCTTGAGAGCCGGCGGGTCGTTCTCGGGGTCTCGCGTCAGTAGCTGCTGAGTGCCGAGCTCTTTCCGCCGAGGTCGTCCATCGAGATCTTGGCGACGTCGGCCTCGATCTGGTCCTCGAGCTTGCGCTTGTCGGCCTTGTTCAGCTGGATGCCCTCGAGGAAGTCGTCGAGCATGCGGCCGATCGAGGCCATGTGGCTGTTGATCTCCGTCTGCTTCTTGTCGAAGGCGATGGCGCCCTGGCCCGTCCAGTTCTTCTCGATCATGTCGATCGTTCCCTGGAGGCGGGCGAGAGACTGCCTGATCGAGTCGTACCGGTCGACGACGTTCGTCTGGAGCTTCTCTACCTGGGCCTCGTAAAGCTTGCGGCCTTCAGCCATGTCGGCAGTCCCTTTCGTGAGAGCGGTGGTGCGGTGCGGTGTGGCACCGCGTGGTGGTGGGTGGTCGGCTGCGCCGGGGGCCGACTGTTGTGTGCGCCTTTTCTATGCGCGTCGTCGTGAGCGGATCACGGCGAAGGCGCCGCCCCCGATCACCAGGACCGCCGCTGCGGCTCCGAGGGTTACCCAGAGGGTGGTGTTGTCGGAAGTCCCCTTGTCGGAGGCGGCTGTTGATGTCTGGTCACCGCCATCCGACGTTTCCGGTTCCTTCGAGGGCTCGGGCGACGGTGAGGGGGAGGCGACCACGGGGTTACCCGAATCGTCCAGGAGGCCTATGGCGTTCTCCCTGGCGAGCGGGTCGGTGTCGGGCGGGCCGGGCTTGAAGTCCTCGTCCATCAGGACCCTGCGCGGACGGATCAGGCCGTAGCCGAGGTAAACACTCGGATCGTCCTTGGCCCAACTGCGGCCGGCGGTCTCGATGAGGCTGGCGAGGACCTGGTTGGCGGTCCAGTCGGGATGGGCGGACCAGATCAAGGCAGCAGCGGCGGAGGTGAGGGCGGTGGCGGCACTTGTTCCTCCCTGATCGCAATACGAGCGGAAGGTCGCGTCGCACCAGCCAGGCATGTCCAGTCCAGGAGCTGCCAAGTCGACGTAGTTTCCGTACTCCGAGAACTTCGCGACTTTCCCGGACTCATCCGATGCGGCAACACCGACTACATAGGGATAGGCGGCCGGGTAACCAATGAGGCTCTTCTTTTCCGCGTCATTTCCCACGGAGGCGAACATCAGCTTACCCTTGGATTGGGCATACTTTACGGCAGCCTCCGTTTCAGAGTCGCCACCGCCACCAAACGACATACTGATGATTTCGGCATCGCTGTCAGCAGCGGCTCTGATCGCCTCGGCCGGGTTGGGAGTCTTGCTTATCTCCGCCTTGTCCTTCAGGACATCGGTGAAAACAATCCGGTAAGGTACGATTCTGGCTCCGGGAGCAAGCCCCTTTATGCCTCCGTCCGCGCCGGTACCAGCGATCAGTTCCGCCATGGTTGTGCCATGACCATCGTAATCATCAGTGGCCCCATAAGCGACAGCTTGTGGCACTTCGTCCGCGAGCACCTGCCCTTTCAGGGACGGAGTTTCAGGGTTGACACCAGAGTCGATGACCGCAACCTTGACTCCCTTTCCGGTGCTCACCTTCCACATCTCATCGACTTTCATCGCCGACAGGTACCACTGCTGCGACTGGGCGTCTGCAGATGCTGCACCGGACGTCAGACCTGCCGAGAGGATGACCACAGCCCCAAGTACTGAGCAGGCGCCAGCACCCCATCTTCTGTGACGCCTCCAGGCGGGCGCGCTCTGTTTAACGCGTCGGCTGAACCTTGACACCATTCCCCTGTCGTCCTTCTTCAGTCCGGTCAGTCGGTCGCCGAGGTGTCGCTACGTCGCTCATCGCGACGTGAACGATCCGCACCGGAGCTGCGGTTGCCCGTGGCACCACGTTGAGCCCCGGAGCCCTCAGAGGGGCGTCCGCTGTTCCTTGTGCCGGAAACCCTTCCATTGGGCATTCCGACGACACCGTCAGAGCTGCCGACGGAACGACGGGACGCCCGCCCTGTGTTCGATGTCGTAGGAGGCGTTCCGATCACCCCGTGTTGACCGGTCCTTTGTCCGGTCACGCGCGGGCCGGATGCGCCTTCACCACCGATGACCGTGCCGCGCGGCAGCTTGGAGCCGTTTCCGCCAGGCGCAGCACCCATGACAGGCCGTCCGCCGACAATGCCGTCGCTACTGCGCCCGGGGCCACTGCGGCTGGCCGGTGAGGCTCCCATGGCGCTCACAGGGCCGCGGGGGAAACCGCCGACCTGTCCGGGCACCGGTCCAGTGGGCTTCGGTACCCCACCGACGACGCCACGTCCCACGGGACCAGTTCCGTGGCTCCCTGACTGCCCCGGCACGGCGGTACGTCCCACTTGCCCCAGCGGGCCATTCCCACGGCTTCCCACCGGCCCCGGCATGGCGGCACGTGGGTTCTGGCCCACGGGACCAGGTCCCGTACGAGCTGCCGGGCCATTGCCTGCCGCGCCTCCGGCTCGGCCCTGCGCCGGAGGGGGACTCTTGACCGCGGGCACGCCGCTGGGTCCCGTGGTTCGTCCGGCGGTCCCGCGAAAGGCTGGTGGGACCACTCTGGTGGCGATGGGAGGAATCGGTCCCTGCTGACCAACGGGACCAGCTGTTGCCGGCGGTGTGGCCGTGGCCGGTTTCAAGGCTTCCTGCGGCGGCAATACACCAACGCTGTTGATCTCCGTACCGACTCGCCGGTCTGGACGTACAACGGGATCGACGGTCTCCTTGGCGGCGGGTGCTAGACCCCCTGTTGACTGGGACCGCCCGGCAGGGGAATTAACCGACTCTCGGTCCACGGTTGCCGAGTCACCGATCCCTGGGAGTCCCGGGACCTCCCGCTCCCGAGGAGGATCCACTCGGTCACCGCCCGACGGCGGCGGCACCCCCGCATCCGGCATCTTCGGGAAGACCGGTTCCTCCTCCTTCGCCATCGTTCCCGCTGACACCGTGTAGAACGACGCCAGCCGGTACATCTGGTTGATGGCTTCCTGGCGGTGGTCCTCCGCCTTCACCGCTGCCGTGTACTCGTCGTTGCTCTCGACCTGCTTGGCCTCGGGGATCTCCTTGACCAGTTTGGGGTCGGTGCGGTTGTCGCGCGGAGGCATGGACTTGCGGACGGAGGCGAGGCCGGAGCCGGCGGCCATGACCTGGGTGCCGACGACCTCGGCGTAGTCGGCGATGCCTTCGGCGGTCCTGACGAGGCTGGTGGCCCATTTGGTGAAGGCGGTCTGGGACTCGCCCTTCCAGTCGATGTCGCCAAGGAGATTGTCCTTGAGTTCGTCGGCGGCCTTCTGGATGGCGTCACGGGCGTCGACGAGGGCGGTGCCGGCGGACTCCAGGAGTTCCGGATTGGCGGACTCGACGATGTCGATCATCTGGTTGAGGTCGTAGTTCTCGAAGCTCGTGGAACCGAAGTGGATGCCCCGGACCGAACCCAATGGGCTGACGACGAGGCTGGTCATGTTCGTGACGGCGTCGAGCATTTTGTTCTGTGCCAGCGCCTCCCGCCGCTCCTCCTGGTGCAGGTCCGGCTTGTTCTCTTCGCCGCTCATGAGTACCCCGTGTCGGTCTGGCCAGCGCGGTTGTCCCGCTTGTTGTGCTGGTTGAGCATCTCTTCTCGCGTCTGGTTGACCTCGAGCCGGATGTCGTGGAACCGCTGACGTTGTTCCTCTTCGAGGTTGTCGAAGGTGACGTCCACGCCGTGTACGGCGATCTGCATGGCCTCCAGTTGGAGTCCCAGCGACTTGGAGAGGGCGGTGATGCGCTCGTGGACGCGCTCGTACTCCAGGTGGAGCATCTTGCCCTCCGGGAAGGCGCCGCTGCCGAAGGCCGTCTCCGGCAGGCTGTGGGCCCGGATCTTCGACGGGCCGCCCGGCGATTCCTCGAAGGTGGAAAGCAGGTCGTCCACCCGCTTCTTGAACGTCGACAACGCCATCACACCGCGGCGCAGATCCGCCGCGCCTCCGCCCCCGTATGCAGGAAGCACTCCGCTTTCCTCCCCGTTCTCCCCGTGCTGTGGCCTGATCCGCGCACGTCACCTGACAGCTGACGCGCTTGCGGTGATCACGACCGCAACCACAACGGATTCACAACGGAACCACTCTAGTGATCCGCACCGACAGTCCCAACTGCCATATCCAGTCGCGGTGCTGACACTGAGTAGACCCTCATCCGTCATTCACCGGACAATACGGCTACCACTTCGGTCACGGGCACCCCGACCGTGGTCCAGCGGTCTTTCTCACATTGCAGTGTGGTCCCTGCGAACGTCCGCCGGCCGGGGCCGTCGGCGTGCGTCCCGGATCGCCACCGCCGTTCCGCCCAGTCCTGCCACCAGGACCGCCGCGCCGACGGCGACGTAGGTCGCGAGGCGGGCGTTGCGTTCGTCGGCGGTTTCGCCGAGCGGGAGCTTCGCCGCGGCAGGCGCCTCGGCCTTGGTCAAGCCTTCGTCGGGACTGGGAGACTCGATCGGCCGGTCGTCCTCCGTCAGCGCGCGGACCGGGTCCACCACTCCCCAGCCGACCAGGCGGTCGTGGCCGGCGATGGTGCGTTCCGCGGTCTGTTCGATCTGGGCGACGATCTGGCGTGGGGTCCAGGTGGGGTGCTCGGCCTTGATGAGCGCAGCGATGCCCGCGACGTACGGCGCGGAGAAGCTGGTGCCGTTGTCGGAGCAGTGGCCGCCGCGGGGAACGGTGGAGATGATGTCGACGCCCGGGGCCGCCACGTCGACGAAGTCGCCGGACTGTGAGAAGGACGCGCGTTCGTTGTTGCGGTCGGAGGCGGCGACGGCGAGGACGCCCTCGTAGGAGGCGGGGTAGGTCTCCTTGGTGTTGCCGCCGAGTCCGCCGTTGCCCGCCGATGCGACGATGACGATCCCCTGGCCCAGGGCCTCCTTGACCGCCGCTTCCAGCTTCGGGTCCGGTTCGACTGCGCCCGCGGTGTCCTGGGAGATGTTGATGACGTGCGCACCGGCCTGGACGGCGTAGCTGATCGAGGCGGCGAGGGTGTCGGTGTCGCCGTGGCCCTCCGCGTCGTTCTGCTGGATCGGGATGATGGTCGCCTCGGGGGCCAGGCCCACGAAGCCGGTCCCGGCGGCGGGCCGGGCGGCGATGATGCCGGCGACCTTGGTGCCGTGGCCGACGGTGTCGGTGGTGCCGTTCTCGTTGCCCCGGTCGATGGGGTCGCCGTTCTCGTCCTTGAGGCCCTTGGGCAGGAAGTTGTGGCCGCTCTTCACGTCCACCGCGTTCTTCAGCTGCGGGTTCTTCACGTCGACGCCGGTGTCGATGACGGCGACCCTTACGCCCTTGCCCCTGGACTCGCTCCACAACTCGTCGAGTTGGACGCGTTGGAGGGACCAAGGGCGGCCCGGGTAGGTGGCGTTGGGGTATTCGCACTGGCCGGAGAAGGAGTCCTCCGCGGCGGCCGGGGGTGCGATGGCCAGGCAGGCCGCCGTCATCAGGGTCGCGGCGGCTGCCGTCGGAAGAGGGAGAGGCAGGGGGCGGGGGCGCTTGCGTCGCATGGTGGGTGGTGTCCTCCGTTACGAGCCCTGCGGCTGGCGTGCCGCGGCCGTGGATAGGCGGGGGCCCGTGGGGAGGAACGCGGACCAGGCGGCGGGAATGGGCGCGGGGGCCACGTCGGCGTAGCCCAGGCGTGTCTGGGCCTGCTGGGCCTCCTGCTCCAACTGCTTCCTCTCCTCGGCCGACATGCCGATCCCGACGTCGTCGGTGGCGCTGTCCGCGTTGGACTGCAGGACGTAGCGCAGGCCGGTGTCGGTGACCAGGAAGACGGGGCCCGCCTTCGTCTCCGCGCCCTTGAACTGGCGGTAGAGCTGACCGGAGCCGGGCGTGACGTAGGCGCTGGAGGAACCGGCGGGGAGGTCGGCCGGGAAGTCGGTGCCCGCCCAGGTGCTGAGGGTGGTGGCGCCCTTGCCGTCGACACCGCGCAGGACGGTGCAGACCGTGTTGCGGCTGCCCTTGGTGTCCGACGCCGAGTTGACCGCCTCGGGGGTGCCGGTCGGCCAGTCGTGCTCGGTGCCGAAGGGCTCGCCCGGGACGATCGCCCCGGGGCTCATGTCCAGTGCCTGACCGGCCTGTCCGACCTGAGCCAGGTCCTTGCTGAACAGCAGGAGCTGGGCGACGAAGGCGGACACCGGGGCGACCCGGCCGGGCAGCACGACGTAGTGCTGCTCCTTGTTGTTGTCGAACGCCTTGAGCACCGTGCCGACCTTGTCGGCCGACTCGCCGAGCCGGCCGGGGGCGTTCGCGGGTGCGCCGGGCGTGCTCCCGATGTCCGGGAAGGTGATCGGGTCTCCCTGGTGGAGGGCCGCCAGCCATTCCCGGGACACCCGCTGGGGCTCGCGCCCGGAGCCGACGACCGTGCGCAGCAGCAACTCCAGGTCGGCACCGGTGTCCACCCCGTCGACCTGATACGCCGTACCGCCCGAGTCCACGATGAAACGCTTGCCGTCGGGTGCCACCACGTAGAGCAGTTCGCCGCCGGTCAGCTTCTGCTTGCCCTCGGTCAGTTTCCTCTCGCGGTCGGCGAGGACCAGCGCGGCCTTCTGGATGGACCGGCCGCCCGCGCTCGGACGCTCACAGACCACCCACCGCTTGGCGGCGCCCGCCTCCTCCTCGGAGGGCAGGCGGTCGGGGGCGTACGGGATGCCGATGGTGAGGCCGTGCGGGATCCTGCCGCTGTCCAGGAGCGACTCGCTCACGGTGACGACGTCGCCCTTTCCGGGGGCGAGGAGGAGCTTGGCGGACGCCATGTTGAGCACGGGGTGCAGCTGGGTCTCGTCGCCGGTCTTCAGGACGACGTACCGGGTGGTCGACTTGCCGGCGATGATCACCTTCTCGTTCGGAGTGTCCCAGCCCTTGGGCGCGGTGGGCTTGAACATGCCCCAGGCGCCGAACACGGCCATGACGATCACGCCGATGACGAGTCCGGGCACCACGCCCCGCAGGGGGCGCGGCGCACCTTCCTCGGAGCCGTGCGGGAACGACTGGACGAAGGCCGCGAGCAAGCGGCGCTTCGCGAAGGTGTAGGCGTTGAGTTGATCCCGCCGAGATGCCATTGGTGAGTGTCTCTCCCCGTGTCCCGCCCGTGTGCGTCCGCGTCCCGCCCGTGTGCGTCCGCGTGCGCCCGTGTGCATCTGGGCAACGCCGGGGATCACCGTCCCCTGCCCGCGGGTGTCGGACGCGGCCCCTACTATGCCTGGTGTGAGGGGGGAGTTGAGGGCCGGGTAGGGTGCCTGGGCCCTTCGGGGCCTGGTGCGATTCCGGAGTTTCAGCGAGTTGTGGGCGAATCGGGGGGGGATGGAGTGATGGTTTCCGGAACGCGGGCATCGAGCCGTGACCGAACGGGGGCCCGCGGCTCCGCCGGGCGAGGGCCGGGGCCGCGGGCGACGCGGCAGCCGTCCGCGCAAGGCGGTCTCCATCTCAGGCTGCGTGCGGGGCGGCCGGGTTCGTTCCAGCTGCAACGGATCGTCCTGCTGGAGCTCGCGGCCGCCGTCCTCCTCACCGGGTGGGCCCTCGGCACCGTGGCACTGGTGCCCGCCGCCGTTGTCGCCGTCGCGTTGGTCCTGCCGGCCTTCGTACGTCGCCGGGGCCGCTCCCTGCCCGAATGGGTCGCCACGGCACGGGCCCTGCGCGTCCGGCAGAAGCGCGCACCGGAGCTGGTGGCAGCGCCCGGCACCGAGCCGGGACTCGCCCCGGCCCTGGAGTGCGATCCGAGCCTGCGCACGTACGCGTACGGCGGCCGGGAGCGGCGGCCCGTCGGCATCGTCGGGGACGGCACCTTCGTCACCGCGGTGGTGCAGGTGGAGGGGGACGCCACCGCCCTGCGCGCCGAGCGGAGCCGGCGGCCGCTGCCGCTGGCCCTGGTGCGGGACGCGCTCGAGGTGGACGGAATCCTCCTGGAGTCGGCGCAGATCGTGCTGCACACGCAGCCCGCGCCCGCGCTGCACTTGCCGCGTCAGTCCGTGGCCGTCAGCAACTACGCGCCGTTGCAGGAGCAGACCGGCGCTCCCGCGGTACGGATCACCTGGATCGCGCTGAAGGTCGCCCCGGAGCTGTGTCCGGAGGCCGTGGCGGCCCGGGGCGGCGGCTTGGTCGGCGCGCAGAAGTGCGTCGTGCGGGTCGCCGACCACCTCGTCAGCAGGCTGGCCGGCGCCGGGTTCCGCGCCACGGTGCTCGACGAGGAAGAGCTGACGTCGGCCATCGCCACGTCGGCCTGTGCCAACCCGCTGGTGACGGCCGAGGCGGGGCGGGTGAACCGGCAGGAGAGACGCACCGAGGAGTCCGGCCGGAGCTGGCGCTGCGACAACCGCAGGCACACCACGTACTGGATCCGCAGATGGCCTCACCTGGGCGGCGACCGCGGGATCTCCCTGGCCCAGTTCGTCGCGCGGGTCACGGCGGTTCCCGCGCTCGCCACCACGGTCAGCCTCACCCTCGCGCGCGCGGACCGGGCGGACCGGCAGGAGATGTCGCTGCGGGGCCATCTGCGGGTCACCGGGCGCAGCTCCGAGGAACTGACCGAAGCACGGCATGCGTTGGAGAGTGCCGCGCGGGAGGCCGGCGCCGCGCTGACGCGGCTCGACCGGGAACAACTGCCGGGCGTGCTCGCCACTCTGCCCCTCGGAGGTGTTCGATGACCGCCATGACGACACGGACCGTTGACGGGCCGGACGGGTACGGCGTGCCGGGGGCCGCGGACTCATCGGCCGGTGCGCAGCCGCCGGTGGCCCGGCGGGCGCGCGGCCTGCTGCGCGCCGGTTTCGGTCTGCTCGGCCCACGCCACGGCCGCCACATCCTGTCCGCGGCGGGCGTGGACACACTGTCACTGCCCATCGGGGACGACGGGGTCGTCATCGGGGTGGACGCCGAGGGACAGGCGGCGGTGTTGGGGCTGAACCGGCCCACGCCGTACGAGGTCGTGCTCATCGGCGGTCTGTGGACGGCCCAGGTGTTCGCGCTGCGGGCCGCGGCGATCGGCGCGCGGGTGGCCGTGGAGACCGGGCGGGCGCAGGCGTGGGCGCAGCTGGTCCACGCCATGGGCGGCGGTCAGAACGGGCTCGCGGTCTACGACGTGGGGCGGGTACCGCCCCTGGGTGCCTCGGCCGGCATGCCGGTGCTGGTGGTGCGCGACTGCGGCATGCGGCCGCCGCGGGGACGCGTGGTCTCCGGGCCCTGGAAGTCGGTGCTGACGCTTCTGCCCTATCTCAGCCCCGTCGCGCCCCGGCTGATCCGGCAGGCGCGCCTTGTGGGCGTGCAGCGGATATCGCCGGACGAGGCGGGGGAGTTGGGCCGCTCGATGGCCTTGCCCAGGGGTGACGTGGACGCGTTGCCGACCCTCGCGGACGGCGTCACTCTCTGGTGTGCCGACCGCGATCGGCAGTACGTGATGACCCAGCCGACGGACACCGAGCTCGGGTTGCTGGGTACGCCGCGACGAATGGACTGAAGGCGCGGCCGCTCGACGGCACATGAGCGGAGTGTTTCGGTGCGTCCCTTCTTCGGCGCGGAACTCGCCTTGGCATGCGAAGCGTTGTCCGGCGCGCCCGCGGACATGGTGATGCCGCCGGCCAGGCCGTGACGGAACGGACGTGTACTGAGCGGCGGACGGGCCTGCCGGTGTGCCGACATCGACGATTAGGCTGGGACCGGGCGTCGGTGTCCCCAGGGGAGCCGGTGGGTCGGACGGCCGTGAATCGGACGAACTCGCAGCGCCCTCAAACGGCCTCGGACAAGTCTGGACGACAAGAAAAGGTCGCCTCAGCACGGCGTGAGGATGTTCGACCACACCAGGAGGAACTGTGAGCAGCGATCGGGACGGGACGCACGGGGGCTGGGCGACACCCGGCGATGGCCAGCCCGATGCGGAGTCCGCCGTCGAGACGACGGGCGAGTTCACCATCGACTACGCGCCGCCGGCCTGGTACACGCAGAACGCTTCGGGGAGTTATGAGCCGAAGCCGGAGTCAGGGGCGAGGACGGAGGCGGGGGCGGATTCGAGGGCCGGCACCTCGTACTCTCCTCCCGCTTCCCCAGGGCCTGTTCCGCCGTTGCCCGGGTTGACTCCGCCGCCGCACGCGGTCGGTGCTCCGGGGCCTTCGTCCCCTCCGGCGCCGTCATCAGGGGCGCCTTTCGCTCCGCCCGCGCCCGCGCCGGGCGCGCCCTTTGCACCGCCCGCGCCCGCGCCGGGCGCGCCGTTCACGCCGCCGGCTCCTCCGTCCGGGGGGCCGGGAGCCGTGCCACGGCTCCCGATGGGCAGCGGGTTCGAGCCGGAGCCGCAGTCGGCTCCCACGCCCGAGCCGGGCTCTGTTGTTCCTCCTGCGGCTGTGCCGGATCTTCCGGTCAGCGGGTTCGGCCGGGACTCCGGCAGCGGTGACCTCGAGAGCGGTGCCACCATCCGCCTCTCCGCCGCCGCGCTGAAGCAGGAGATCCAGAGCCGTGAGGCCGAGGCCGAAGCCGCGCCCGAGGCGGACGCGGGGCCGGAAACGCGGTCGGAGCCCGCCGGTGAACATGGCCTGACCGGCGACGACGAGCCCGCCGGAGACACGGACGAACTCAGGGACGACGTCCAGGACGACGAGCCCGCCGTTGCCTCCGCCCCCTTCGCTGCTGACGGCGCCGAGGACGGGGACACCGACATCGCCGACGCCTCCGAATCGTCTGCGAAGGCCGACGAAGGCGACGAGCACGCCACGAACGACGACTTCGGCAAGCCGGGGACGGAACCCGGGGCCGAGGCGGAAGCGCCCGAGCCCGGGGACGCGAAGCCGGTGAGCGACGAACCTGTGGCCGACGCGGTGCTCTCCGCGGCCAGCGCGACCGGCGCGCCCCGCGCGCCTGAGGACTCCGTACCTGCCTCGTCCGGCACCTCGGCCTCGGTGGCCTGGACTCCCCCGGCGCCGCCGGTCGTGCCGCCCCCGTCGCACCCCGTCGCACCGGCGCCTGCGAGCCAGTGGCCGGCCCAGCCGCAGCAGGCGCCGCAGACTCCTCCTGCAACACCCCCGGCACCGGTCGCTCCCGCACCGGCGCGGCCGGAAGACGCCGGCGTGTCTGCCCAGCAGCCGCCGCAGCCTCCCTTCCAGCCGCAGGCGCCGCAGCCCGCGCCCGCCGCCTGGAACACGCTGGACGGACCGACGCCACCGCACCCGGCACCCGCCCCGCCCACGCAGCAGCCGCAACCGCCCACTCCGCAGGCCGGATACGGATTCCCCCAGCAGCAGCCGCCGGCGCCGCAGGAGCACCCACAGCAGCTCGGAATGCCCCCGCAGCCGCAGCAACCGCAGGCTCCGCAGACCGGATACGGCTTCCCCCAGCCGGGCGCGCCCCTCCCCGGCCCCGGCCCCCAGGCCGGTTACGGCTTCCCGCCCGCCGGTCCCGCCCCGGCCACCCCGACTCCCCCGGCCCAGCCGAGTGGTTACGGATTCCCCCAGCAGCCGCCGGCGCCGCAGGAGCACCCACAGCAGCCCGGAGTGCCCCCACACCCGCACCCGCAGCAACCTCAGGCTCCGCAGCAGGGGTTCCCGCTCCAGCAGTCCCAGCCGCCGCAGAACCCGCAGGCTGCCGTACCGCCTCAGCACACCGCGCCTCATCCCCCGCAGGCGCAGCCGCCCGTCGATCCGCGTACCGGGGCCGCCTGGCCGCAGCCCATCCGGCACGACCAGCGGCAGCAGACCAACCCCGGTGCCGCGCCGCTCGGTTACACGGCGGCGGTGGAATTGTCGTCGGACCGGCTGCTCAACAGCAGGAAGCAGAAGGCCAAGAGCAGCCGTCCCACGGCAGGGGGGTCGCGTTTCAAGCTGGGCGGCAAGAAGGAGGAGGCCGAGCGGCAGCGGAAGCTGGAGCTGATCCGCACTCCGGTGCTGTCCTGCTACCGGATCGCCGTGATCAGCCTCAAGGGCGGTGTCGGCAAGACGACCACGACCACCGCGCTCGGCTCCACGCTCGCCACCGAGCGGCAGGACAAGATCCTCGCGATCGACGCCAACCCCGACGCCGGTACGCTCGGCCGCCGGGTGCGGCGGGAGACCGGGGCCACCATCCGTGACCTGGTGCAGGCGATCCCGCACCTCAACTCGTACATGGACATCCGGCGGTTCACCTCGCAGGCGCCCTCCGGTCTGGAGATCATCGCCAACGACGTCGACCCCGCCGTCTCGACGACGTTCAACGACGAGGACTACCGGCGGGCGATCGACGTCCTGGGCAAGCAGTACCCGATCATCCTGACCGACTCCGGTACGGGTCTGCTCTACAGCGCCATGCGCGGCGTGCTGGACCTGGCCGATCAGCTCATCATCATCTCGACGCCGTCCGTGGACGGTGCGAGCAGCGCCAGTACGACGCTGGACTGGCTGTCGGCCCATGGGTACGCGGATCTCGTCTCACGGTCGCTCACGGTCATCTCGGGTGTGCGCGAGACCGGCAAGATGATCAAGGTCGACGACATCGTGTCGCACTTCCGGACACGGTGCCGTGGCGTGATCGTCGTACCGTTCGACGAGCATCTGGCCGCCGGGGCGGAGGTCGACCTCGACATGATGCGGCCGAAGGTGCGGGAAGCGTATTTCAACCTCGCGTCACTGGTCGCCGAGGACTTCGTCCGGCACCAGCAGTCGCACGGCCTGTGGACCTCCGACGGCAACCCGCCGCCGGTCGCCGCCCCGCCGCTGCCGGGCCAGTACGCTCCCGGTCAGCACACCCCGGGCCAGTACGCCCCGGGCTCGCCCTACCCGGGCCGGCAGGCACCGCACCCTCAGCAGGCCCCGCCTCCCCAGCAGCCTCCGCCGCAGCCGCAGCCCGGCCGGCAGCCGTACGCTCCGCCCCCCGCGCAGCCCGGTCAGCCCTACCCGCAGCCGGGTCACGGTCAGCCCCCGGCGCAGCCCGGTCAGCCCTACCCGCAACCGGCCCCGGGCCGGCCGTACCCCCAGACGCCCGGCTACGGCTATCCGCAGTCGGGTGGACCGGATCAGCACGGTCAGCCCGGCGGCGGACAGACGCCTCCTCCGCAAGGGCCGCCTCCGCAGCAGTAGCTGCCGCGCGCATCACCCGGTCGGCCCCTTTCGAGGGGCCGGTCCCGTTTTCGGCCCGCACCGTTCGTACGCGGTGCGGGCCGCTCCCGTTTCCGGGTCGTACCACGGCGTCAGGCGCTGGCCAGGAGCGTTTCAGTGGTCTCGACCAATGGGTGCAAAGGGCTCGTCAATTCGCTTTTTTCGCAGGCCACGTGGGGTGTGTGCGCCGTTGACGGCCGCAGATACCGCTGGTAGACACTCAGCACTCACCTGATCAGCCCGTCCTTCCCGTGCGAGTGATGACGCGAGGTCAGCGACCCTATGGACACGAACGATCAGTACGGCGGTCACCACGACACCAGGCGCACCCGCACCCGGCACCGGAGCCGTACGCGGGGTGCGGCCCCTCGCCGCGTACGGCTCGCCAGGGCGGCCGGCGCGGCCGCGCTCGCCCTCACCGCCGGGCTCGCGACCCCGCTCGATCCGGCGCCGCGGCAGGCCCGGGCGGCCGACGACGGCAAGCGGACGCTGACCGTCGCGGTGGCGCAGAGCGTCGACTCGCTCAGCCCGTTCCTCGCGGTGCGGCTGCTCAGCACGAGCATTCACCGGCTCACGTACGAGTATCTGACCAACTACGACCCCGAGGACAACCATGTCGTCCCGGGCCTGGCCACCCGGTGGAAGTCGTCCCCGGACAAGCTGACCTGGACGTACACCATCCGCTCCGACTCGAAGTGGTCGGACGGGGAACAGGCCACCGCCGAGGACGCGGCGTGGACGTTCAACACGATGATGACCGACGAGGGCGCGGCCACGGCGAACGGCAGCTTCGTCGCCAACTTCGAGGAGGTCACGGCGCCGAGCCCGACCGAGCTGGTCATCCGGCTGAAGGAACCGCAGGCCACCATGACGGCACTGGACGTGCCGATCGTGCCCAGGCATGTGTGGGAGAAGGTCGACGACTTCTCGAAGTTCAACAACGACAAGGACTTCCCCGTCGTCGGCAACGGACCGTTCGTCCTCACCGACTACAAGGCCGACAGCTATGTCCGGCTGGAGGCCAACAAGGACTTCTGGCGCGGGGCACCGAAGTTCGACGAGCTGCTCTTCCGGTACTACAAGGACCAGGACGCGGCGGTGTCGGCGCTGCGCAAGGGTGAGGTGTCGTTCGTCGCCGGGTCGCCGTCCCTGACTCCGGCGCAGGCGGCCTCGCTCGGGAACGAGAAGAACATCAAGGTCAACGACGCGCCCGGCCGCCGCTTCTACGCCCTCGCCACCAACCCGGGGGCGCGGGCGAGGAACGGCGAGAAGATGGGCGACGGGCATCCCTCGCTGCTGGACCAGCGGGTGCGCAACGCACTGTTCATGGCGGTCGACCGGAAGACCGTCGTCGACAAGGTGTTCCAGGGCCACGCGGTGAACGGCGCGGGCTACATCCCGCCGCGTTACGCGCAGTACTTCTGGGAGCCGTCGGCCGGCCAGGAGCTTGCCCACGACCCCGAGAAGGCGGCCCGGCTGCTCGATGAGGCGGGCTTCGAGAGGAACGGGGACGGCAGGCGTGTCGGCGAGGACGGCAAGCCGCTGAACTACCGCATCCTGTGTCACGCCACCGACCCGAACGACAAGGCCATCGGCAAGTACCTCGAGGAGTGGTGGGGCGATCTCGGCATCGGGGTCACGCTCGACTGCCTGGACAACGTGACCGATCCCTGGCTCGCCGGTGAGTACGATCTCGCCTTCGACGGCTGGTCGGTCAACCCCGACCCCGACTTCGTCCTGTCGATCCACACCTGTGGGGCGCTCCCGGCGACACCCGAGGACACCGGCGCGACCGACAACTTCATCTGCGACAAGAAGTACGACGAGCTGTACGCACGGCAGTTGGCCGAGTACGACCCCGCCGAACGGGCGAACATCGTCCAGCAGATGGAGTCACGGCTGTACGACCTCGGGTACATGAACGTCATGGCGTATCCGAACGCGGTCGAGGCGTACCGCACCGACCAGATCGAGTCGATCACCACGATGCCCTCGAAGGCGGGCAACATCTACGGCCAGGACGGCTACTGGAGCTGGTGGTCGGCGGTACCCGCGGACTCCGGTGAGGGTTCCGGCGGTTCGTCGTCGACGGGTGTGGTCGTCGGGATCGTCGCAGGTGTCGTCGTCCTCGCGGGCCTCGGGGTGTTCGTGGCGATGCGGCGGCGGGCCACGGCCGGGGACCGCGAGTAGACGGGCGAACGGACACTCATGACCGCCGACGCGACATCCGCTTCCGTCGAGGGCGCTCGGGAGGCCGCCGGTCCGGTGAAGGACGGACCGGCGGCCTCCCGCGGGCCGAGGGCCCGCGCCGCCACCGTGTATCTGCGGTACATGGCGGGCAAGGTGGCCGGCGCGGCCGTTTCCCTCCTGGCCGTCCTCGTGACCAGCTTCTTCCTCTTCCGGCTGATCCCGGGCGACCCGGTGAAGTTCATGACCGGCGGCCGTCAGGTGTCGGCCGAACAGCTCGCCTCCTATCGCCGGGAGTTCGGGCTGGACCTGCCGTTGTGGCAGCAGTTCACGGACTACTGCGGCAAGGCGCTGACGGGTGATCTGGGAACGTCGTACCAGTTCAACGCGCCGGTGGTCGACAAGATCACCGAGGCGCTGCCGAACACCCTGCTGCTCACCGGTACGGCCTTCGTCCTCTACACGGCGCTCGGCATCGTGCTCGGCACCCGGTCGGCGTGGCGGCACGGGAGGCTCGGGGACCGGGTCAACACAGGGCTGGCGCTGATCCTTTACTCCATCCCGTCCTTCTGGCTCGGGCTGCTGCTGATCACCACGCTGTCGGTGGGCATCGGGCCCGTTCCTGGGCTGTTCCCCACCGGCGGCATGGAGTCGGGCGGCGAGGAGGGCTTCGCCCAGGTCCTGGACGTGGCGCACCACTTGGTCCTGCCGGTGGTGACACTGGTGGCGGTGGAGTACGGGCAGACGCTGCTGGTGACGCGGTCGGCGCTGCTGGACGAGATGGGCAGCGACTATCTGACCACCGCGCGCGCCAAGGGGCTCCGTGACGACCTGGTCCGGCGCCGGCACGCGGTGCCCAACGCGCTGCTGCCGACGGTGACGCTGATCTTCATCAACCTCGGGCGGACGGTGGCGGGGGTGATCCTGGTGGAGACGGTCTTCTCCTGGCCGGGGCTCGGCGGGCTGTTCTACCAGGCGCTGAGCGTGCCCGATCTGCCGCTGGTCCAGGGGCTTTTCTTCGTGTTCGCCGCCGCGGTGATCGTGATGAACACGCTGGCCGATCTGATCTATCCGCTGCTCGATCCCCGGGTGGGCCGATGACGACGGACGAGGGCACGACGACCGGGACCCCGGCGGCTCCGCCGGCGACCGCACCGACCGCCCCGGGAGGCGCGGGAGGCGCGGGAGGTCCGCGCACGCTCGCGTGGCGGCGGCGCAGGGCCTCGACGGCACGGTTCTGGCGGCAGTACCGCACCCATCGGTCCGGCGTCGTGGGCCTGGCCGTGCTCCTGCTGTTCGCGCTGGCGGCCGTGACCGCTCCGCTGCTGGTCGGCTCCGACGTGGACAACGTGACGGATGCGCCGGGCAGTCCGCTGGAGCACCCGAGCACCGAATTCCCCTTCGGCACCGACCGGTTCGGACGGGATCTGCTCGGTCTGGTGATCTGGGGTACGCGGGTGTCGCTGCTCGTGGGGCTGCTCGCCGCCGTGCTGTCGGTGGCGATCGGTGCCCTGATCGGAGTGACGGCGGGACATTTCCGGGGCTGGTACGCGACGGTGGTGATGCGGGTCACCGACTGGTTCCTGGTGATGCCCACGCTGGTCCTGGCGATCGCGCTGACCACCGTGATGTCCCGTTCGCTCGTCACGATCGTGGTGGCGATCGGGGTCACGACCTGGCCGACGACGGCCCGGCTGGTGCGCGCGCAGACCCTGGCGGTGGAGACCCGGCCGTACATCGAACGCGCGCGGGCGCTGGGCGGCGGCCACCGGCATGTGATGTCGCGCCATGTGCTGCCCCATGTGATGCCGCTGGTGCTGGCGCAGACGACCCTGATCATCTCCGCGGCGATCCTGGCGGAGGCGACCCTGGCGTTCCTCGGGCTGGGTGATCCGACGGTGGTGTCGTGGGGCGGGCTGCTGCAGGACGCGCGGGAAGCGGGTGCGATCAGCGCCGGGCACTGGTGGTACCTGGTACCGCCGGGCATCGCGATCGCCGTGGTGGCACTGGCGTTCACGCTCTGCGGGCGTGCCGTGGAGTCCGTCCTCAACCCCAGGCTGGGGGTGTCCCGTTGAGCCTGCTCGACGTCAGGGACCTGACGGTGACGTACGCGGGCGGGGCCGCCGCGGTGCGCGGGGTGGACCTGAGTCTGGAGGCCGGGCAGAAACTGGGCATCGCCGGGGAGTCGGGCTGCGGCAAGTCGACGCTCGCGCTGGCCCTGCTGCGGCTGCTGCCGTCCGGAACGCGGACCGGCGGGGAGGTCCTGCTGGACGGCGAGGATGTGCTGGCCATGAAGTGGGGCCGGCTGCGGGCCGTCCGCTGGGCCGGGGCCTCGATCGTGTTCCAGGGTGCGATGCACTCGCTCAACCCCGTGCACCGCATCGGCGACCAGATCGCCGAGCCGCTGCTGCTGCACCGGAAGGCGACCCCGTCGGGGGCCCGGAAGAAGGCCGGCGAGCTGCTGGAGCAGGTCGGCCTGCCGGCCGCTCGGGCGGCCGACCACCCGCACGAGCTGTCCGGCGGTCAGCGTCAGCGCGTCATGATCGCGATGGCGCTGGCCTGCGATCCGATGCTGATCGTCGCGGACGAGCCGACCACCGCGCTCGATGTGATGATCCAGGCGCAGATCCTGCGGCTCATCCAGCAGTCGGTGGCCGGCCGGGACGTGGGCCTGATCATGATCAGCCACGATCTGGCGGTCCTCGCCGACACCTGTGACCGGCTCGCGGTGATGTACGCGGGCCGGGTGGTGGAGGAGGGCCCGGCCCGGCAGGTGTACGGGGACGCCCGGCACCCGTACGCCCGTGCTCTGTCGGCGGCGTTCCCCCGCATCGGCGACCCGGCGTCGCGCTTCGCGCCGCGCGGCCTGGCGGGCGACCCGCCGGACCCGTCGGCGCTGCCGGCCGGGTGCGCGTTCCATCCGCGCTGTCCGGTGGCCCTGGAGTCCTGCGCGGTGGACGACCAGCCGCTGCGGGCGGCGGGGCCGAGACGACGGGCGGCGTGCGTACGGGTCGCGCAGGACGCGGCCGAGGAGCCAGGAGGCCTGGCTCCCCTGGAGGAAGTGAGGCGCATCACCCCATGACGGTCTCCCCCGCTGCCGCCCCCGGCCCCTCGGAACCCTCCCGCTCCCCCACCGGCTCCCCGCTGCTGAGCGCCCGGGGAGTACGGGTCATTTTCCCTGGCCGGCACGGTGCCGGTCCCGCCCGCGCGGTGGACGGTGTCGACCTCGGCATCCGGCCCGGTGAGATCGTCGCCCTGGTGGGCGAGTCGGGCTGCGGCAAGACGACCCTGGCCCGCGCCCTGTTGGGCCTGGTCGAGCCGACCGCGGGGCACATCTCCTTCGACGGGCGGCCGCTCGACTACTCCGGCCGTTCCCTCAAGGCGTACCGCAAACGGGTCCAGCTGGTCCTCCAGGATCCGAGCGGCTCGCTCAACCCCCGGCACACGGTGTACGACGCGGTGGCCGAGGGGCTGCGCATCCACGGGTACGGCGGTGACGAGCGTGCGACGGTCGCGGAGGCCCTGTCACGGGCCGGGCTGCGGCCGCCGGAGCGCTTCTTCCTGCGCTGTCCGCACGAGCTGTCCGGCGGTCAGCGCCAGCGGGTGGTGATCGCGGGCGCGCTGGTCCTGGAGCCCGAGCTCCTCGTCGCGGACGAGCCGGTGGCCTCCCTGGACGCCTCCGCACGCGGCGAGATCCTGGCCCTGCTGCTCCGGCTCCGTGCCGAGCTGGGCCTGTCCGCGCTGGTGGTCACGCACGACCTCGGGCTGGCCTGGAACATCGCCGACCGGGTCGCGGTGATGTACCTCGGCCGGATCGTGGAGACCGGGACGGTGGAACAGGTGCTGACCACACCCCGGCACCCGTACACGCAGGCCCTGTTGTCGGTGCTTCCGGAAGCGCCGGGCGACCCGGTGGTCCTGAGCGGTGAGCCCCCGGATCCGACCCGTGTTCCAGGAGGCTGCCGCTTCCACGCACGCTGCCGGATCCTGCTCGACGGGGAGGCGGACCAGGCGGGCGTCGCGGACGCGTGCCGGACCCGGGACCTGGAGATCCTCGACGGCGGAGGTGGGAGCGGAGGCGAGGGCGCGGCCGGCCGGGTGGCCTGCCACTGGGCCCACGCGCGTGAGGCCCGGGACCCGTCCGGGCCCTCCGCCCCGCCGCTGCGCGCGTGAGGACCGAGCATGGAGACCCGCGCATGAAGGGCCGGTGTACGTGACCCGCGCATGAAGGGCCGGTGTACGTGCCTACGGCCGTTCGGCCGCTGCCACCAGTTCCTTGCAGCGTCTGACGTCCGCGGCCATCTGCTCCATCAGCGCCTCGAGCGAGTCGAACTTCGCCTGGCCGCGGACGAAGCTGAGGAAGTCGACGGCGACGTGCAGGCCGTAGAGGTCCAGGTCGACGCGGTCGATGGCGTATGCCTCGACCGTGCGTTCGGTGCCGCCGAACTGGGGGTTGGTACCGATGGAGATCGCGGCCGGCATGGCCTCGTCCTGGGCGTGCAGCCAGCCCGCGTAGACGCCGTCGGCGGGGATGGCGGTGTGCGGGAGCGTCTCGACGTTGGCGGTGGGGAAGCCCAGTTCGCGCCCGCGCCGGGCGCCGCCGACGACCACGCCCTCCACCCGGTGCGGGCGGCCCAGGATCTCGGCGGCGCCCTCGACCTCGCCCTCGGCGATCAGGCGGCGGGTGAGTGTGGAGGAGAACGGTTCGCCGCCGCCGGCCTCACCGCTCACGTACAGATCGACGACCTCGACCTCGAAGTCGTAGATCTTGCCCTGTTCCGCGAGGAAGTCCACGGTGCCCGCGGCCCGGTGGCCGAAGCGGAAGTTGGGGCCCTCGACGACCGCCTTGGCGTGCAGTTTGTCGACCAGGACCTTGCCCACGAACTCGGCCGGCGACAGCTTCGAGAACTCCGTGGTGAAGGGGAGGATCAGGACCGCGTCCACACCGAGCTCGGTCATGAGTTCCGCGCGGCGGTGATGCGGGGAGATCAGCGGCGGGTGGCTGCCGGGGCGGACGACCTCGCTGGGGTGCGGGTCGAAGGTGACGACGACCGCGGGGACGCCCAGTTCCCGGGCCCGGTCCACGGTGTGCCTGATGATCAGCTGGTGCCCTCGGTGGACTCCGTCGTAGGAACCGATGGTGACGACGCTGCGCCCCCAGTCCTGGGGGATGTCCTCCATGCCACGCCAGCGCTGCACTGCCTGCTCCTTGTCGAAACCTTGTCGGGCCGAGTCCGTGGACTTCTCCTGCGCAGGTCTAAGGGTGCCATGCCGACCGCCGTCGGCTCGCATCGGCATCGGCGCTCCGGCGCTGTGACGCTGTGCACTCCCGGTCGCGGCTCAGACGGGGACGCCCGCTCCCGCCCGGGTCTCGATCATCCGCCGGGCGCCGGGTCCGACCACGTCCGCCCACTCCTGGGGCGCGTCCGCCAGCCAGTGGGCCAGGGCGGCGGCGAAGCCCGGGACGTGCCGCCCCAGGTCGGTCAGGACGTGGTCGAAGCGGGCGGCGCCCCCGGGGGTGTGGACGAGGAGCAGCCCGGTGTGGTGGACGAGTTCGCGCGCGGGGTCGCCGGTCCCCGCGGAGTCGCCGGTGTGGCGGGGGTCACCGGCGTGGCGGGCGGCGGCGCCGAGCACCGCGGCCGGCAGGCCGGGGCCGTGGTCGCGGGGGAGGAGCGGATCCAGCGGTTCGCGGCGCGGGGGGCGCGAGGCGGGGGTGCCGGGCTCGGCGAGGGCAGCGGCGAGGGCGGCCCGCAGCGGCTGCGGTCCGGCGTCCAGCAGGCCGGTGAGCAGGGGCAGGAGGACGTCGCGGTCGGCCGGTTCCTGGCCCGGGCTCCGGTCCGCGTACGCGGCCGGCTGTCCCGCGAGGTCCGGTCGCCACTCCACCGCCGCCCTCACCAGCGCGGCGATGCGGGGGGGCAGGCTGGGCATGTCGGTGTCGGCATCCGCCTTGGTGGGAACGGGCACCTCGGCGGGGGCGTCCGGTGTCCCGCCGGCGCCCGGCCGGGCGAGCCTCGCCCGGAAGGCGTCGAGGACTGCCTCCGGGCGGGGGGCGAGGGCGCAGGCCGGCCCGCTCGGCGGGACGTACGGGCCGCCGGCCGCGAAGTGTTCCAGAGCCCGCGCGAGGTGGCGGCCCCCGCTGCTCGGGTCCTGGACGAGCAGGGCGAGCGCGCCGCCGTGCAGGGCGCGGTCGCCGGTACGTACGAGCAGGGCGAGGGCCGCGTACCGCAGCAGGGTGCGGTCGGTCTCGTCACGGGCGTGCGGTGCGGCCAGCAGCCCGTAGGCCACCGCTGCCGCGCGGCGGGCGGGGCGCTCGTCGCGCGCCCAGCGGCCGACGGCCCGGCACACCACCGAAGGGTCTTCCTCGGCCAGCACGCCGAGCAGCTGTCCGGCCCGCCGGTGCGGGCTGTCGGCGAGTGCCTCGGTCAGGGTGTCCGGGGCGCGGTGCCGGTGGGTGTGCAGCAGTGCCTGTGCCGCCGTCGCGACCGTCGCGTGCGGGGTGGCGGGCAGCGGTCGTTCGTCCTCGAACCACCGGACGAGGTGCGGAAGCACGGCGACGGGGTCGGCACTGAACAGGCGGGAGGCGGCGTCCAGGAACCGGGGGCCGGCCTCGCACGGAGGGCCGTCGGCGTGGACGAGTCCGCGCAGCAGCTCGAAGCCGGTCTCCAGAGGTAGGGGGAGAGCGGTCCAGAAGGCGGGGCCCAGCTCACCGGGCACCGGCCGCCGCTGCTGCCGCCAGGCCACGATCCGGTCGGCCAGCAGCCGCAGCACCCCGGTGTAGGGCCTCGCGTCGGGCACGCGCGCGAGGGTCTCGGTGAGCAGCCGGGCGGCCCACCAGGAGCCGGTCCCGGCGTCGAGGGCGTGCACCAGGTCGGCGAGCCGGGAGGCGAGCGGGCCTGTGCCGTGCTGCCGGGCGAGCAGGAGCATGGCCTGGACGACGGACCCGACGCGGTGGTGCGGCACGGGGGTGGTGTCGGGGTCGTGGTGGGCGCCGGGGTTGCCGTGGACCAGGGCACGCAGGGCCCCGTCCAGGTCCAGATGGGTGCCCTGGAGCCAGTCGGCGAGTTCCTCGTGGGCGAAGCGGTAGCCGGTCCCGGCGGGGACGAGGAGGCCCTCGGCGAGTACGGCGTGGGCCCAGCCGGTGCCGCCGCCGAGCCCGGCCGGTGCGGGCCCCCACGGGAACACCGCCTCGAACGCCTCCCGGTCCAGCTCCCCCTGCCCGGGGCCGAGGCTGCGCCGGGCGGCCTCGTGCACCTGCCCGGAGACCCTGGCGGCCAGCCGGCGTACGGCGGTACCCCTCAGCCCGCTCTCGGCGGCGAGGCGTACGGCCACGCGCAGGCACATCAGGTCCAGGTGGGCGGAGAGGACATCGTGGCGGTCCGTGCGGGCGTCCGGCGCGTCGGGGGCATCGGCGAGAGCGGCCCTGACCTCCGCGAGCAGCCGGAGTGTCAGCGGGTGCCGGGTGTCGGCCGGGGAGCCCTCCGGGATGCCGTAGCGGGCCCGTGCCTCGATGGCCTCGTCGGCGGTCAGGTCGCCGAGACGCACGCATGCGGGAAGGCCCTCGGCCGGGGATCCCCCCGGGGGCCCGCCTCGATGCCCGCCCCGGTGCCGGTGCAGCAGCTCCGCCGGGAGGAGCGCGCCCGCGCTCTCCCAGTGCTCCGCGCGGCATCCCACCACCAGGCGCGCCCCGGTCCGCCGCAGCCACCGTGCCGTCCCGTCGCTCCACCGGGCGAGGTGGCCGGCCAGGACGGGCGGCATCTCCTCGGGACCGTCGAGGAGGAGCAGCAGCGGGCGGCCGGCGCTGCGGGCCAGGTCGGCGAGGCGGGCCGGGCCGGTGTCGCCGAGGCCTTCGGGTCCGGCCGGGGCCCGGGTGCGGGAGGCGGCGATGATGCGGGCGGCCCGGTCGAGCGCCCGCCGGGCCGCGTCGGCGACGGAGAGGTCGTCCTCCCGCAGATCGGCGCCGCGCAGCCACAACGTGGGGTTGCCGGCGCGGTGGCGGCGGGCGGCGAGCGCCGCGAGTTCCGTCGTACGGCCGCTGCCGGGCGGTCCGACGAGGCCGAGGACCGCGGCCGGGCCGCGCTCGAACGCGGTGAACTCCGCGGTGACGGCGGCCCGTTCCACCGGAACGACGTCGCCGGGGGCGAGGGCGCCCGACGGGCCGTCCTGCCCGACCGAGGTGGCGGTGAGTTCCAGCACTCCGGCGAGATTGAGGTCGGTGCCGTACGCCGGGACCGTCGCCGCGTTCTCGGCGAGGAGGGCGGCGAGGGGGCCCGGGGCGGAGCGGAGCGGCACGGCGAAGCCACCGTCGCGGCCATCGGCGCGGAGCGCGGTGCCGAGGACGCCGAGGACGGCGCCGGTGGCGGCGTCGAGCACCGGGCCGCCGGCCGCTCCGCCGCCGGTGCGCAGCGCGTCACGGCCGGTGGTGCCGATGGCGAGCTCCAGCGCGTCGTCGAGGGTGTGGCAGCGCTCGGTGGTGGTGTACGTCACGGTGGTCGCGCCGAGTACGCGCGCCTCGCGCCAGCACCCGGCGGCGATCCGCACGTAGGCGCCGCTGTCGAAGCGGTCCCGCGCGGTGACGGGCAGCGGCTCGGCGCCGAGCCCTTCGGCGTGCACGAGGGCGAGGCCCAGCTCGGGCAGCGGGGTGACGGCGTCGGCTCCCACGACGCGGTGGCGGTCGCCGGGGGCGTGCAGGACCAGGCCGGGGAGAGCGTCGACGGCCTCGTGGCTGGTGATCAGCGTGCCGTGGTGGTCGGCGGGGAAGGCGAGACCGCGCGGGCGGCCGTCGAGGTCCTGGACACGGACGAGGACATCGGTGGGCAACGGCTCCCGCCGGGCCCGAGGGGCCTCCCCCGGGCTCCGGCCGGCCGGGGCGTGGAGCGTGTCCCGCTCATGACGGGACGGGTCGCGCGACGTCATCGTCGAACCTTCATGCCGTGTCTTCGTGCTGTGCCTTCGACTGCCTCGGCCCGACAGTAGGGCCGGGTGATCGGCGGCACGGCACCCTCGGCAAACGCGCCCCCTTCCGCTCCCCCCGTTCACTCCGAGCGCCTGCACTTACGGGTGAAAGGACGGTCACCAGTGGATACACCTTGGAGGCGGGGGAACCGAGGGGGACCGTGGAGCGGTGGCATGCAGTCCCCGTGACGCCGCTCCACGGCGGACCCTGCGGCGCCGGACGGCTGGTGGGAACGGTGGGCCGCACGGCCCGCACGGCTCGGTCGGACCCCTCGGGCCCGCCGGGCCTTCAAAGGAGCACGCCGGTGGAACCACGGGACGGTCGCACCGCAGGTCGGCCGGACAAGCCGGCCGGCCGATGAAACCGGCGAAACCGATACGGCCGATCGCACGGCCGGACCGGCCATGCCGACGAACCCGGTCGGCCGGTCACGTCGGCAAAACCCGGCGACAACGCCGGTCACGCGGTGAGCAGGCACGGCTCACCGCGCGGCGGACCGATCAGGCCGTTCACCGGGGCGTACCACTGAGCGGTGTGCCGGCCCGGGTGGCGGGCCGGTGAGGTCCACCGGCCCGCCGGACCGGCCGCGCTCCCTGGGTCTGCCGATGATCGGCCCGTCGGCCCGCCCGGCCGTCAGCCGAAGACCGCCAGGCTCTTGGCCTTGCCCCGGTGCGCCTCGACGAGGGCGAGGCAGGTGCCCTCGGGGTCGAAGACGGCCACCGGACCGGTGCCCTCGTACTCCTCGGGCATCTCCAGGCGCACGCCGTTGGTGAGCAGCCGGGCGCGCCGGGCGTCGACGTCCCAGCGGGGGAAGGCCGCCGCGGCGGCCTCCGCGATCGGCAGCACGGTCAGTTCCTGCTGGAGCCGGTCGAGGGTGCGGGCCGCGTCCAGCTTGTACGGGCCGACGCGGGTCCTGCGCAGCACCGTGAGGTGACCGCCGACGCCCAGGTCGGCGCCCAGGTCGCGGGCGAGGGCACGGATGTACGTACCGGAGGAGCAGACGACGGAGACGACCAGGTCGAGCACCGGGGTGCCGTTCTCGGCGACGGCCGGGCGGACGTCGTACACGGTGAACGAGGAGACGGTGACCGGCCGGGCCGGAATCTCGAACTCCTCGCCCTCGCGGGCCCGCTTGTAGGAGCGCACTCCGTCGATCTTGATGGCGCTGACCTTGGACGGCACCTGCATGATGGCACCGGTCAGCTTGGCCACCCCGGCGTCGACGGCCTCGCGGGTGACCCCGGAGGCGTCCGTCGACGAGGTGATCTCGCCCTCGGCGTCGTCCGTGAGAGTGTCCTGCCCGAGCCGGATGGTGCCCAGGTACTCCTTCTCGGTCAGCGCGAGGTGGCCGAGGAGTTTGGTGGCCCGCTCGATGCCGAGGACGAGGACGCCCGTCGCCATCGGGTCGAGAGTGCCCGCGTGGCCGACGCGGCGGGTCCGGGCGATGCCGCGCATCTTGGCGACCACGTCGTGCGAAGTGAAGCCCGACGGCTTGTCGACGATGACAAGGCCGTCGGGCGTGGTGTGCTTCTGGGTCATTCGGCGGTGTCGTCCGTCCCGGCGTCTTCGAGGGCTTCGAGGTCCTCTGCGTCCTCGGGCTTGCGGTACGGGTCGGCCCCGCCCGCGTACGTGGCGCCCGCGGACGCGTCCCGCACCTTGGCGTCGGACTGGCGCGCCCTGTCGAGGAGGTCCTCGATGTTGCGCGCGGTGTCCGGGAGCGCGTCCATGACGAACGCCAGGGTCGGCGTGAACTTCACGCCCGCCGCCCGGCCCACTTCGGAGCGCAGGATGCCCTTGGCGCTCTCCAGGCCCGCCGCGGCGGCCTTCCGCTCCTCGTCGTCCCCGTACACCGTGTAGAAGACGGTCGCCTCCCGCAGGTCACCCGTGACCCGGGTGTCCGTGATGGTGACGTGCGTGCCGAGCCGCGGGTCCTTGATCCCGCGCTGCAGCTTCTGGGCCACCACCTCTCGGATGAGGTCCGCCAGCCTTTTCGCCCGCGCGTTGTCGGCCACTGGTCCGTCTCCCGTTCTTTCCTGATCTGAGTGGTCGGAACTCCGGGTTCCCGGAGTCTGGATTCGTCAGTCGTCCTCGCCGTGGAAGCGCCGCCTGACGGACAGCAGCTCCACCTCGGGGCGCCCGGCGACCAGCCGCTCGCACCGGTCCAGTACGTCGGTCAGGTGCGCCGTGTCGCCGGACACCACCGCCAGGCCGATGACGGCCCTGCGATGAAGATCCATGTGCTCCACCTCGGCCGCGTTCACCGCGTACTTCCGCTGGAGCTCGGCGACGATCGGGCGGACGACGGAGCGCTTCTCCTTCAGCGACCTGACGTCGCCGAGGAGGAGGTCGAAGGACAGCGTCCCCACATACATGTACAACCGGTTCACCCGCCGGTACGGGATCGGCGTCCCCGCCGTCCGTGGTGGGCAGGGACATCAGAACCGTACATCGAAGGGGCGGGCCGATCGACGGATATTACGCTCCGTGGACCCGGCCGGTGAGCGTACCCGGCCCGGCCCCCGGTTCCGTGCCCCGTACCTGTGCCCGTCCCCGGACACGTGTGCCGGCCGGCGGGACAGCTGTCCCGCCGGCCGGCACACACCGTGGGGTGTTATCCCCGCGGCTTCTCGCGCATCTCGTAGGTCGCGATGACGTCGTCGACCTTGATGTCGTTGAAGTTTCCGAGGTTGATACCGCCCTCGAAGCCTTCGCGGATCTCGGTGACGTCGTCCTTGAAGCGACGCAGACCGACGATGTTGAGGCTCTCCGCGATGACCTTGCCGTCGCGGAGGAGGCGCGCCTTGGTGTTGCGCTTGACCTCGCCGGAGCGGATGAGAACACCCGCGATGTTGCCCAGCTTGGACGAGCGGAAGACCTCGCGGATCTCCGCCGTGCCGAGCTCGACCTCTTCGTACTCCGGCTTGAGCATGCCCTTGAGGGCCGCCTCGATCTCCTCGATCGCCTGGTAGATGACCGAGTAGTACCGGACATCCACCCCTTCGCGCTCGGCCATCTGCTGTGCCCGCCCGGCGGCGCGCACGTTGAAGCCGATCACGATGGCGTCCGAGCCCATCGCCAGGTCGATGTCGGACTCCGTGACCGCACCGACGCCACGGTGCAGGACGCGGATGTCGACCTCTTCGCCGACGTCCAGCTGGAGCAGCGAGGACTCGAGGGCCTCGACCGATCCGGACGCGTCACCCTTGATGATCAGGTTCAGCTGCTGGATCTCGCCGGCCTTGAGCACCTGGTCCAGGTCCTCCAGCGACACGCGGCGCGTGCGCTTGGCGAACGCGGCGTTGCGCTCACGGGCGGCGCGCTTCTCGGCGATCTGACGGGCCGTACGGTCCTCGTCGACGACGATGAAGTTGTCGCCCGCACCCGGGACGTTGGTCAGGCCCAGGACCTGGACCGGCGTCGACGGGCCGGCCTCGGCGACGTTGTTGCCGTTGTCGTCGAGCATGGCGCGCACGCGGCCGTAGGCATCGCCCACCACCATCGTGTCGCCGACCCGCAGGGTGCCTCGCTGGACGAGGACGGTCGCCACGGCACCGCGGCCGCGGTCGAGCCGGGACTCGATCGAGATGCCCTGCGCGTCCTGCGTCGGGTTGGCCCGCAGGTCGAGCGAGGCGTCGGCGGTGAGGACGACGGCCTCCAGGAGGCTGTCGATGTGCAGACCCTGCTTGGCGGAGATGTCGACGAACATGGTGTCGCCGCCGTACTCCTCGGCCACGAGGCCGTACTCGGTCAGCTGACCGCGCACCTTGGTCGGGTCGGCACCCTCGACGTCGATCTTGTTGACCGCGACGACGATCGGGACCTCGGCCGCCTTGGCGTGGTTGAGCGCCTCGACCGTCTGCGGCATGACGCCGTCGTTGGCCGCGACGACCAGGATCGCGATGTCCGTCGACCGCGCACCACGGGCACGCATGGCGGTGAACGCCTCGTGACCCGGGGTGTCGATGAAGGTGATCCTGCGCTCTTGGTCGTTGACCTCGGTCGCGACCTGGTAGGCACCGATGTGCTGGGTGATGCCGCCGGCCTCGCCCGAGGCGACGTTCGTCTTGCGGATCGCGTCGAGCAGACGGGTCTTTCCGTGGTCGACGTGACCCATGACGGTGACCACCGGCGGACGGACCACCAGGTCCTCGTCGGAGCCCTCGTCCTCGCCGAACTCCAGGTCGAAGGACTCGAGCAGCTCGCGGTCCTCCTCCTCCGGGCTGACGATCTGAACCGTGTAGTTCATCTCGCCGGCGAGCATGTGGAGCGTCTCGTCGGAGACGGACTGGGTCGCGGTGACCATCTCGCCGAGGTTCATCATGACCGCGACGAGCGACGCCGGGTTGGCGTTGATCTTCTCCGCGAAGTCGGTGAGCGAGGCACCGCGCGACAGGCGAATGCTCTCGCCGTTGCCGCGAGGCAGCATCACGCCGCCGACCGACGGGGCCTGCATGGCCTCGTACTCCTGGCGCCTCTGCCGCTTCGACTTGCGGCCACGACGGGCCGGACCGCCGGGACGGCCGAAGGCGCCCTGCGTGCCACCACGACCACCGGGACCGCCGGGACGGCCACCGAAGCCGGGACGGCCACCGCCGCCGGCGAAGCCGCCGCCACCACCGGGACGACCGGCGAAACCGCCGCCGCCACCGGGACGAGCGCCACCGCCGCCGCCACCCGGGCGACCGGCGAAGCCGCCGCCGCCGCCGGGACGAGCGCCGCCGGGACGGCCGGCACCTGCACCGGCCGGACCACGGCCACCGCCGGGACCGCCACCGGGGCGGGGACCGGCAGCCGGACGCTGCGGCATCATGCCGGGGTTGGGACGCGGACCACCAGGGCCTGCGCCGCCGGGACGGGGACCGCCCTGCGGACGCGGCATCGAGCCCGGGGAGGGACGCTGCCCGCCCGGAGTCTGCGGACGGGGGCCGCCACCGCCCTGGCCACCGGGGGCCTGGGGACGGGGACCGGCGCCGGGGGCACCGGGGCCGCCGGGACGCGCGCCCTGCGGGCGGGGTGCCTGCGGGCGGGCCATACCGGTGGAGCCACCGGAGGTGAAGGGGTTGTTACCCGGACGCGGACCGGCCGGGCGTCCACCCGGACGCTGACCGCCGCCACCGGGACGCTGGCCCTGACCGGCCGGACGACCACCCTGGCCGCCCTGACCGCCTTGGCCGCCCTGACCACCCTGGCCGGCGGGACGACCGCCGGGCTTGGGGGCGCCGGGACGCGCGCCGCCGGGCTTCGGGCCGGCCGGAGCCGGGGACGGAGCCTGAGCGGCGGCCGGCGGAGCCTGAGCGGCGGCCGGCGGAGCCTGAGCGGCGGCCGGCGGGGCCTGGAACTCCGGGGCCGCCGGTGCCGGACGCGGCGCGGGGCGCGGCCCCGGCGTCGGACGCGGACCGGAGGTCGCCGGAGCGGGCTCCGACGGGGCCGCGGGCTGCTGCGCCGCGGGGGGCTTGGGTGCGGCCGGCGGCCGCGGTGCTGCCGGACGTGCCTGCGCCGGGGACGGCGCGGGCCTGGGCGCGGCCTTCTTGGGTGCGCCGGGCTTGGCACCGGACTTGCCGTTGCCTCCACCCTGCTGGAACGCGTCGGTCAGCTTGCGTACTACGGGCGCTTCGATCGTCGAAGACGCCGAACGGACGAATTCACCGAGCTCTTGGAGCTTGGCCATGACGACCTTGCTCTCGACACCGAACTCCTTGGCGAGTTCGTAGACCCGGACCTTAGCCACTTCGCTCCTCTGAGGTCCGGGTTGCGTCCGGACCGTCGCTAGTTCATGGGCGTACTCATCGCGTACTCATCGAGTGCTCATCGCAATCTCGACCTGCTTTCGACTCGCGAGGTACCAGACCGCACGGGGGGATCCGCACGGCATGTCTTCTTACGGATTGCTGTCGCAACCCTGTGCCTGCTCGACGTAGTGGCGCAACGCCTTTACGTCGAGCGGTCCCGGGACGCGGAGCGCCCGCGGAAACGCCCTTCGGCGCACCGCCTGGTCAAGACAGACCGGGGCGGGGTGCACATACGCACCCCGGCCGGGCAGCGTACCGCGTCGATCGGGGACGCACGCATCCTCGATCACCACGATCCGCAGCAGCTCGTTCTTGACCGCTCGCTCCCGGCAGCCCACGCAGGTGCGCTCGGGACGTGCGCGGGTAGGTGTCCGGCCAGACACAGCTAAGTCTACCTCCCCGGACCGACCTCACCCCTTTGGGGCAAGTATCGAACGCATGCCGCGCGCGAGACTGTCGTGGTCTCAGCAAGCGGCGGCTCGGATCTATTCCCCGGACTGTTCCGTGTCCGGCCGGATGTCGATCCGCCAGCCGGTCAGACGGGCGGCCAGGCGGGCGTTCTGCCCCTCCTTGCCGATCGCCAGGGAGAGCTGGTAGTCCGGCACGGTCACCCGGGCGGACCGGGCCGCCAGGTCCACGACCTCCACCTTGGTGACGCGGGCCGGGGACAGCGCGTTGGCCACCATCTCGGCCGGGTCGTCCGACCAGTCGACGATGTCGATCTTCTCGCCGCTCAGCTCGCCCATCACGTTGCGTACGCGGCCGCCCATGGGGCCGATGCAGGCGCCCTTGGCGTTCAGCCCGGACCGGGTGGAGCGCACGGCGATCTTCGTACGGTGGCCGGCCTCGCGGGCGATGGCGGAGATCTCCACCGAGCCGTCGGCGATCTCCGGCACCTCCAGGGCGAAGAGTTTCTTCACCAGATTGGGATGTGTGCGCGACAGGGTGACGGACGGGCCGCGCACGCCCTTCGCCACCCGGACGACGTAACTGCGCAGCCGCAGCCCGTGCGTGTAGGTCTCGCCGGGCACCTGCTCCTGCACCGGCAGGATGGCCTCCAGCTTGCCGATGTCGACCAGGACGTTCTTCGGGTCGCGGCCCTGCTGGACCACGCCGGTGACGATGTCGCCCTCACGGCCGGCGTACTCGCCGAGCGTCGCGTCGTCCTCGGCGTCGCGCAGGCGCTGCAGGATGACCTGCTTGGCCGTGCTGGCGGCGATACGGCCGAAGTCGGAGGGGGTGTCGTCGAACTCACGGGCCTCCTGGCCCTCGTCGAGGTCCTCGGGATCCTCCTTCGCCCACACCGTCACATGCCCGGTCTCCCGGTCGAGCTTCACGCGCGCGTGGCGGCGGCTTCCCTCGGTGCGGTGGTAGGCGATGAGGAGGGCCGACTCGATGGCCTCGACCAGCAGGTCGAAGGAGATCTCCTTCTCCCGTACCAAACCCCGCAGGGCGCTCATGTCGATGTCCACGGCTACGCCTCCTCTTCCGTCTCGTCGTTGGTGTCGTTCGTGTCGTTCGTCCCGGTCGCGTCCTGTGCGGCGGACTTGTCGTCCTTGCGGTTGAACTCGACCTGGACGCGCGCCCTGTCGATCTCGTCGAGGGCGAGCCGGCGCGCGGTGGGCTTGCGGCCCTTGACACCGGGCACCTCGAGGTCGAGGCCGTCGTCGTCGGTCCGCAGGATCCGGGCGACCAGTTCGTCGCCCGTCGTCAGCCGGAAGCCCACCAGGCGGCCCGTGGCGCGCACATAGTGCCGGTGCTCGGTGAGGAGACGCTCGGCGCCCGGGGTTCCGACCTCGAGGGTGTACTCGCCGCTGCCCATCGCGTCGGTCTCGTCGAGCTTCGCCGAGAGCGCGCGGCTCACATCGGCGATGCGGTCCAGATCCGCGCCGGTGTCCGAGTCGACCACGACGCGCAGCACCCGCTTGCGGCCGACCGTGTCCACGGCGATCTCCTCGAGATCGAGACCCTGCGAGCTGACGAGCGGTTCCAGAAGCTCTCGAAGCCTCTCGCTCTGGGTGCTGCTCATCCGGGTGACTCCTCGGCCGCGTGTGCTGTTGTGGGATGGGGCGCGTGTCTGGGTCAAAGGGTATCCGGTCGTGAGGGGTGATGCCGTCCACCCGGTCACGGAGGGTGCCGCTGAGCGCCGTCCGGGAGATCCACGGGTACCGTGATCACGGGTCCAGGTCCTGTCGTCGCCCGGCGGACGGGAGTTCGACGGGAGCGCCTGGGACCCTTGCTTCCGTCGCCACGTTCCGTACGAGCCCCGAGGACGTCTGCCGTGCCGTTCCCCCATGCTCCGCGTGCCCGTACGGGGCCGCGCAGAAGGAGCCTGCTCGCCGTCGCCCCGACGGCCCTGCTCGCGGCGGGCTGTTCCGCCGGGTCCCGGGACGCCGGCCCCGCCGGCAGTTCTCCTCCCCCGGCCTCCGAACGGGCACGCGCGCGTGCGGCGCGCGACAGCAGGGAGCTGGCCGAGCGGTACGACGCCGTGATCGCGGCGCACGCCGGGCTCGCGCAGCGGCTGGGTCCGTTGCGCGAGGACGCCGTGCGGCATGCGAAGGCCTTCGAGAGTTTCGAAACCGCGGTGGGTTCGGCGTCGGCGTCGCCGGAGTCGGCGGCGCCCGCCGGGGCGGGGCCGTCCGCCTCGTCACCGGTGCCGGTGCCGGTGCCCGCGAAGGAGAAGGACGCCCTCTCCGGGCTCGCCGCCGCCGAGCGGGAGATCGCCGATCGGCGCCTGGAGGCACTGCTCGACGCGCCGGCCGAGCTGGCCAGGCTGCTGGCGTCGGTGGCGGCGGCCGGCGCGGCCCATGTGTTTCTGCTGACGAAGGGCTGACGGATGAGCGAGGCGAAGGACCGGGAGCTGCGGGCGCTCCAGGCGGCCCTGGCGGCGGAGCACGCCGCGGTGTACGGATACGGGGTCGTCGGCGGGCGGATCTCCGACGACCGGCGCGCGGACGCTCGCTCGGCCTACGACGCGCACCGCGCGCGCCGGGACGCGCTGGTGCGCGAGGTGAAGGACACGGGCGCCGATCCCGTGGCCGCGGCCGCGGGGTACGCGCTGCCGTTCCAGGTGCCGGACCAGGCCGCGGCCGTGCGGCTCGCGGCGGAGCTGGAGAACCGGGTGGCCGGGGTGTACTCGGACCTGGTGCGCGCGAGCGGGGGCGAGCGGCGCCGCGCGGCGGCCGAGGCACTGCGGGAGGCCGCGGTGCGGTCGGTGCGCTGGAGCGGGGGGAGCGTAGCCTTCCCTGGGCTCGCCGAGCGGGCCGGGCCGTCCTCGGAGGCACCGTCGGTGCCGGCGGTGTGAAAAGACCGCACGCGAGGGCGTGCCGGAGCGGCGCAAGGGAACGGCGGCAGGTGCCGCATACAGCACGAAGGGCACGAAGGGAACGGCTCGCGCATGGTCTTCGAACCGCCGCAGCGCCTGGTGAGGGCGCTGGGCGAGACGGCTCCCGACGGCGGCGTGGACTGGTTGGAGAAGCTGCCCGAGGCGGCGCGCGCGGCCGTCGCACTGCGCGGGCTGACCGTGGAACGGGTCCAGGTGCCCGGGGGGCGCAGCAGCCTGGTGACGCTGGTGCGGACGGCCGACGACACCGCCGCCGTGCTGAAGCTGGCTCCCGCGCGGGCCCGGCCGGAGAGCGAGCGGGCCGCGCTGGCCCACTGGAACGGGCTGGGCACGGTCCGGTTGCTGGAGCCCTCCTCCCCGGACGGGGCGCTGCTGCTGGAGCGGCTGCATCCGGACGTCTCGGTGCGATCGCTGCCGGAGGCGAAGGCGCTGCTGGAGGCTGCCGGGACACTGCGGCGGCTGTGGGTCGAGCCGCCCACCGGGGACACCGCTCACGCCTTCGAGACGGTGGCCGAGCGGACCGGCCGGCAGGCCGAGGCGATGCGGGCGGGTGCCGCGGACTCCCCCGAGGTCGCACCGCTGGTGTCGGCGGCGCTGGCGGCGCGTGAGGAGCTGCTGGCCGGGCCGCCCGAGCACCGGCTGCTGCACGGCACGTTCCGGCAGAGCAAGGTGCTCTCCGCCGGGCGGATGCCGTGGTTGGCGGTGGGGCCCGACCCGGTGGTCGGGGAGTGTGCCTTCGACCTGGCCCGGCTGGTCCGCGACCGGGTGGAGGACCTGGTGGCCCAGCCGACCGGCGCGACGACGACCCGCCGCCGGGTGAAGCGCCTGGCGGAGTCCCTGGAGATCGACCAGGAGCGGCTGCGCGGCTGGACGCTGTTCCGCGCGGTGGAGTCCGGCGTGCGCGCCCTCCGTGTCGGCCGCGACCGGGACGCGGAGCTCCTCCTGGAGTTCGCCGGCTGGCTCTGACACCGCGCGACGAGGCCGGGGGCCCGTACGGGGAACGACTCCGCGCGGGCTTCCGGCCTCGCCGTCGTGATGGCGTGAGCCGGGCGATCGCGTCTCGTCCGCCGTGTCCTCCCGTCCGCCGGTGACGCGGCCACGCGTTGAGCCGCGTTGAGCCGCGGTGTACGGTCCGGCCCTCCGGCGGCGATCACGACGTGGGGCCCGGTCCCGGCACGGTGACGGCGTGTCCATGCCGTGGAGCAGGCCGTGAGGCGGGTGATCGCCTCGGCCACGGTGAGTTCCTCGCGTTCGCCGGTACGGCGGCCGCGCTGCGGAATCCGGCCTACGGGCCCGCACCGCCGGCGGCCCGGGACGCCGGGGACACATGTACCGGGCCGTGGACTTCGGCCGGAATCACCGGAGCCCACGCGGGGAAAGGCCCGCGCGGGCTCTCGGTGACAGTGTGCTCAGGCCGTGAGGCGGGTGATCGCCTCGGCCACGGTGAGTTCCTCGCGTTCGCCGGTACGGCGGTCCTTCAGTTCGACGATGCCCTCCGCGGAGCGGCGGCCGGCGACCAGGATCTGCGGGACGCCGATCAGTTCGGAGTCGGTGAACTTCACGCCCGGCGAGACGCCCGCGCGGTCGTCGACCAGGACGCGGACGCCGGCGGCGGCGAGCTTGGCGGAGACGTCGAGGGCGAGCTCGGTCTGCAGGGCCTTGCCCGCGGCGACCACGTGGACGTCGGCCGGGGCGATCTCCTTGGGCCAGCACAGGCCCTTGTCGTCGGCGGTCTGCTCGGCCAGGGCCGCCACCGCGCGGGAGACGCCGATGCCGTAGGAGCCCATGGTGACGCGGACGGGCTTGCCCTGCTGGCCGAGGACGTCGAGCTTGAGGGCGTCGGCGTACTTGCGGCCCAGCTGGAAGATGTGGCCGATCTCGATGGCGCGGTCGAGCCGGAGTCCGGTGCCGCACTTCGGGCAGGGGTCGCCCTCGTCGACCACCACGACGTCCACGTACGCGTCGACCTCGAAGTCGCGCCCGGCGACCACGTTCTTGGCGTGGGTGTCGGCCTTGTTGGCGCCGGTGATCCAGGCGGTGCCCGGTGCCACGCGCGGGTCGGCGATGTAGCGGACCTTCTCCAGGCCCCGCGGGCCGACGTAGCCGCGGACCAGGTCGGGGCGGCCGACGAAGTCCTCGGCGGTGACCATCTCGACGACGGCCGGGGCGAAGTGCGCCTCGACCTTGCCCAGGTCGACCTCCCGGTCGCCGGGGACGCCCACGGCGACGATCTCGCCGTCGACCTTGACCAGCAGGTTCTTCAGCGTGGCCGAGGCGGGGACGCCGAGCGAGGCGGCGAGGGTCTCGATGGTGGGGGTGTCGGGTGTCGGGATGTCCTCGGCGGCCGGGACGGCGGAGCCGTCGACGGGCTTCAGCTCGTAGGAGATCGCCTCGGTGTTCGCGGCGAAGTCGCAGTTCGGGCAGTCCGCGAAGGTGTCCTCCCCGGCCTCGGCGGGGGCGAGGAACTCCTCGGACCTGGAGCCGCCCATCGCGCCGGCGGTGGCGGCGCAGATGCGGTGGTCGAGGCCGAGGCGCTCGAAGATCCGCTGGTACGCCTGGCGGTGCAGACCGTAGGACCGGGTCAGGCCCTCGTCGTCGAGGTCGAAGGAGTACGAGTCCTTCATCAGGAACTCGCGGCCGCGCAGAATGCCCGCGCGGGGGCGGGCCTCGTCGCGGTACTTGCTCTGGATCTGGTAGAGGATCACCGGCAGGTCCTTGTAGGAGGACGCCTGGTCCTTCACCAGGAGGGTGAAGATCTCCTCGTGGGTGGGACCGAGGAGGTAGTCGCCGCCCTTGCGGTCCTGGAGACGGAACAGCTCGGGGCCGTACTCCTCCCAGCGGCCGGTCGCCTCGTAGGGCTCACGCGGCAGGATGGCGGGGAGCAGTACCTCCTGGGCGCCGATGGCGTCCATCTCCTCGCGCACGACGCGTTCGACGTTGGCGAGGACCTTCTTGCCGAGGGGCAGCCAGCTCCAGATGCCGGCGGCGGTGCGGCGCACATAACCGGCGCGGACGAGCAGCTTGTGGCTGAGGACCTCGGCGTCCGCCGGGTCGTCGCGCAGCGTTTTCGCCATCAACTGGGACATGCGCTGGACCGGTGCGTTCGCCATGGTTCTCGTACTCCTGCTGCGTCTGGGTGATGACTGGAGGTTAGCCGGGCGGGACGGGCCGGTGGAAATCGGTTACGGCCCCTCCGGCCCTTCCGGCCCCACGCGACGCAGTGGCAAGGGTGCGCCCATCACGGCGTACGGCTTGAGGGCGCTGGGGAAGTGGACACGGCGGGCGAGGTCCTCGTAGCCGAGGGAGCGGTACAGGTGGCGGGCGGGGCTCTCGATGTCGATGGCGGAGAGGATCGAGCGGGGTTCGTCGGCGCCGTCGGTGATCGTGGTGATCAGGGAGCGGCCGATGCCGTGCTTCTGGTGGCGCGGGTGGACGTGCAGTTCGGTGATGACGAAGGAGCCGTCGAGCCAGTCGTCGTGGCCCCGGGCACGCAGAGGGGGTTCGACGACCGTGGACCACCAGTGGGCGCGGTGGTTGGGCATGCCGTAGACGAAGCCGACGAGACGGCCGGTGACGGTGGCGCCGAAGGCTCTGGCTCCCGGCAGGCTCATGTGGCGCAGCACGATCTGCCGGCGTACGGCCACCTCGTCGGGGCCGAGGCCGAACGCCTTCGCCTGGACCGCCAGCGCCTCGTCGACGTGGGCGGCGAGGTCGAGGGGGCCGATCACGATGTCGTCGGGACGGGGGTGCCCGTGACCGGGAAAGCGCAGCATGCCGGGGAGACTACAGGGCGTCCGCACGGGCCGGGACGGCTCCGCGCGGCCGCGCAGCGGCACCGGGCGGGGCGGGAGGGGCCGGGGCGGGAGGGGCCGGGGCGGGAGGGGCCGGGGCGGGAGGGGCCGGGGTCAGAACAGAATGCTCATGAACTCGCCGACCTCACGGAACCCCACTCGCCGGTAGGTCCGGCGTGCGGGGGTGTTGAAGTCGTTGACGTAGAGGCTCGTCACGGGGGCGATGTCCGCGAGGGCGTGGCGGAGCACTGCCGTCATGCCGGGGGCGGCGACGCCCTTGCCCCGGTGTTCGGGGGCCACCCATACGCCCTGGATCTGGCAGGTGCGGTCGGTGGCGGCGCCGATCTCGGCCTTGAAGACGACCTTGCCCTCGGCGTCGAAGCGGGCGAAGGCTCGTCCGGCGCCGACGAGTTCGGCGACCCGGGCCTGGTAGAGCAGGCCGCCGTCGCCGGCCAGTGGGGAGATCCCGACCTCCTCGGTGAACATCGCCACGCAGGCCGGCATGATCCTGTCCATCTCGTCCTTGCGGACGCGGCGGACGTAGGGGTCCGGGGCGATGTTCCCGGGCAGGCGGTCGGCGACCATCAGGGGCTGGCGGGCGCGGACCTCTCGGGCGGGGCCCCACTGGGGTTCGAGCAGCCGCCACAGTTCGGCGGTGGGGGCCGCGGGACCGACGACGGAGGAGCAGCGGCGGCCGGCCCGGCGGGCGCGGTCGGCGAAGGCGCGGACCGCCCGGGGGGTGGCGCATATGGGGACCAGGTTGGCGCCCGCGTAGCACAGGGATGTGAGCATGCCGCCCTCGTACCAGCCCCACATCTCGCCGCCGAGCCGCCACGGGTCCAGGCCCGCGACCTGCACCCGGGATGTCACGAAGGCGTTCGCCACCGGCTCGCGGTCGAGGATGGCGAGGGCGGCGTCCAGGTCGCTCGGTTCGAGGACCCGGGAGGTGGTCTGCGTCAACACGTGCGGGGGGCCTCACACACTTGGGTCTGCTGGTTTCCGCACTGTACCCGTCGAATTTGTGTGCTGCCGCTCCACGGGAGGGAAACGGTCCTGCCCGGAGGTTTTCCGGGCAGGAAGGGCAGAGCGACCGGTCTGAGTGGGCAGACCGGCCTGAGCGGACGGACCGGCCTGACGGGCTTCGTCAGCCGGCGACCGAGATCTGGGGTTCGCCGGAAGCCACGCCGTCCCGCTCCATCTGTTCGGCGATCTTCATGGCCTCCTCGATCAGGGTCTCCACGATCTTCGACTCCGGGACGGTCTTGATGACCTCGCCCTTCACGAAGATCTGCCCCTTGCCGTTGCCCGAGGCCACCCCCAGATCGGCCTCACGGGCCTCACCCGGACCGTTCACCACACAGCCCATCACCGCCACCCGCAACGGAACGTCCATGCCCTCCAGACCCGCCGTCACCTCGTCCGCCAGCTTGTACACATCCACCTGCGCACGCCCACAGGACGGACAGGACACGATCTCCAGACCCCGCTGCTTCAGATTCAGCGACTCCAGGATCTGCAGACCGACCTTGACCTCCTCCACCGGCGGCGCCGACAGCGAGACCCGGATCGTGTCACCGATCCCCTGCGAGAGCAGCGCACCGAAGGCCACCGCCGACTTGATCGTGCCCTGGAACGCCGGACCCGCCTCCGTCACCCCCAGGTGCAGCGGATAGTCGCACTGCGCCGCCAGCTGCCGGTAGGCCTCCACCATCACCACCGGGTCGTTGTGCTTGACCGAGATCTTGATGTCCCGGAAACCGTGCTCCTCGAACAGCGAGGCCTCCCACAGCGCCGACTCCGCCAGCGCCTCCGGCGTCGCCTTCCCGTACTTCTGCAGCAGCCGCCGGTCCAGCGAGCCCGCGTTCACCCCGATCCGGATCGGCGTGCCGTGCTCCCCGGCCGCCTTCGCGATCTCCTTGACCTTGTCGTCGAACTGCTTGATGTTGCCCGGGTTGACCCGCACCGCCGCACAGCCCGCCTCGATCGCCGCGAACACGTACTTCGGCTGGAAGTGAATATCGGCGATCACCGGGATCTGCGACTTGCGCGCGATCGTCGCCAGCGCGTCCGCGTCGTCCTGCGTGGGACACGCCACCCGCACGATCTGACACCCCGACGCCGTCAGCTCCGCGATCTGCTGCAACGTCGCCCCGATGTCCGACGTACGCGTCGTCGTCATCGACTGCACCGACACCGGCGCACTCCCGCCCACCGCCACCGACCCGACCTGGATCTGCCGGCTCTTGCGGCGCGGGGCGAGTGTGGTCGGAACGGACGGCATGCCGAGAGAAATCGCAGTCATCTGCTGTGCAACCCCAAGTCGTGGATCAAGGTCCGGCTCCCGGTGAGCAGCGGGCTCCGCGCTCCGAGATTACGGCACGGCCATCGGCCCCGGCACATCCCGGCGGTAAACCCACCCAAAGGGCGATGGCCCGGAACGAAAGGGTTCCAGGCCATCGTGAACGGCAGATGTCCGGCGGATGCGTGCCGGACAGCCCTACGAGATCCGTATCGGGTTCACCACGTCCGCGACGAGGACGAGGAGGGTGAAGCAGACGAAGACACCGGCCACCACATAGGCCACCGGCATCAGTTTCGCCACGTCGAACGGGCCCGGGTCGGGGCGGCGGAGCACCTTGGCGAGGTTGCGTCGCAGCGACTCCCACAGGGCGCCCGCGATGTGCCCGCCGTCGAGGGGCAGCAGCGGGAGCATGTTGAACAGGAACAGGGAGAGGTTGAAGCCCGCGAGCAGCATCACGAACATGGCCATCTGCTGCGAGGCCGGGATGTCGAGCGTGGCGATCTCGCCGCCGACCCGGGCCGCTCCGACGACGCCCATCGGGGAGTCCTGTTCGCGCGGGCCGTCACCGAAGGCGGCGTCCCACAGGGCGGGCACCTTGGACGGCAGGGCGGCGAGGGAGTCGACCGCGTCGCCGACCCGGTCGGTCATCCAGACCACGGAGTCGCCGAAGTCCTGCTTCACGACGCCGGTGGCCGCGCTGAAGCCGAGGAAGCCCGCCTTGACGTACTCGCCCTCGACGTAGAGCCCGTTGGAGTCCTTCTTGGCGACCAGGTTGGTGGCGATCTCCGCCTGGAGGGTGACTTCCCGGCCGTCGCGGTCGACGACGATCGGGACGGCTTTGCCGGCGCTGTCGCGGATGAGGTCGGAGAGCGTGCCCCAGTCGTCGGTCCGGACACCGTTGAACGCGACGATCTCGTCGCCCGCCTTCATCCCGGCCGCCTCGGCCGGAGACCGGGGGTCGGACTGCTTGCACTCGTCGCGGTTCTCGCTCTGTGAGATGACGCAGGGGGAGACCGAGCTGACGGTGGTGGTCTGCTGCTGGATGCCGAAGCCCATCAGCACGGTGAGGAACAGCGCGACCGCGAGGATCAGGTTCATGAACGGGCCCGCGAACATCACGATCACCCGTTTCCAGGGTTTCCGTGTGTAGAACAGGCGCTTCTCGTCGCCGGGCTGCAGTTCCTCGAAGGCGGCGGAGCGGGCGTCCTCGATCATGCCGCGCCACGGTGAGGTGGAGCGGGCCTCCAGGCGTCCGTCCGCGCCGGGCGGGAACATGCCGATCATCCGGATGTAGCCGCCGAACGGGATCGCCTTGATGCCGTACTCGGTCTCGCCCTTGTGCCGGGACCAGATGGTCGGGCCGAAGCCGACCATGTACTGGGGCACACGGATGCCGAACATCTTGGCGGTGGACAGGTGGCCCAGCTCGTGCCAGGCGATCGAGACCAGCAGGCCGACCGCGAAGACGACTATGCCGAGGATGAACATCAGGGTCGTCATGCACGCGCCTCCGCGCTCGCCGTACGGGCTGTCAGTTCCCGGGTCCTCGCTCGCGCCCAGGTCTCCGCTTCGAGGACGTCCGGGACCGTCAGAGAGGTTCCCGGCCGGGGGGTGCCGTGCTCCTCGACCACCCGGATGACCGTATCGATGATCCCGTTGAACGGCAGTGCGCCGGAGCGGAACGCCTCCACGCACTCCTCGTTCGCCGCATTGAACACCGCCGGGGCGGTTCCCGCGAGCCCGCCCACGTGCCGGGCCAGGTTCACCGAGGGGAAGGCCTCGTTGTCGAGGGGATGGAACTCCCAGGTGGACGCCTTGCTCCAGTCGAAGACCGGGGCGGCGTCGGGGACCCTTTCGGGCCAGCCGAGGCCGATGGCGATGGGCCCGCGCATGTCGGGGGGCGTCGCCTGGGCCAGTGTCGATCCGTCCGTGAACTCAACCATCGAGTGGACATACGACTGGGGATGTACGACGACCTCAATGCGATCGAAGGGAATGTCGTACAGGAGGTGTGCCTCGATGACTTCGAGGCCCTTGTTGACGAGGGTCGCGGAGTTGATCGTGATCACCGGGCCCATGGCCCAGGTGGGGTGGGCCAGGGCTTCCTCGACGGTGACGTTCGCCAGTTCGTCCCTGGTACGGCCGCGGAAGGGGCCGCCGGACGCGGTGACGACGAGCTTTCGGACATCCGCGCGGGTTCCGGCGGCCAGCGCCTGGAACAGCGCGGCGTGCTCGGAGTCGACGGGGATGATCTGTCCCGGCTTCGCCAGCGCCTTGACCAGTGGGCCGCCGACGATCAGCGACTCCTTGTTGGCGAGCGCGAGGGTGCGGCCGGCCTCCAGGGCGGCGAGGGTCGGGGCCAGTCCGATGGAGCCGGTGATGCCGTTGAGGACGGTGTGGCAGTCGGAGGCGGCGAGCCGCGTGGCCGCGTCCGCTCCGGCCAGTATCCCGGGCAGCGGCTCCCCCGCGCCGTACCGCGCGGCCAGCTCGTCGCGCAGCGCGCCGACGACGTCCTCGCGGGCGACGGCGACCGTGCGCACCCGCAGCCGGTGGGCCTGTTCGGCGAGGAGCGCGACGCGGCCGCCGTTGGCGGACAGGCCGGTGACGCGGAAGCGGTCGGGGTTGCGCAGTACGAGATCGATGGCCTGGGTGCCGATCGACCCGGTGGAGCCGAGGATCACCACGTCCTTGGGGCCGTCCCCCGCCACGGGGTCGTACACCAGGTGCGGGTCGGCGAGCGGAGCTGGAGCGTCGGTCATGGACCCCATTGTGTCCGGTCGCGGGCACTGCCGGGGCCCCGCCCCGGCAGCTCGTGCGTCGTGGTCCGCGCCGGGGTTCCGTCACCGGGTCCGCCCGCTCCGGCCCTGTTCCTTCCCTTCCCTTCCCCTCCTCCCCGCTCCGGCCCTGTTCCTCCTCTTTCCCCCCTCCCTGCTCCCTTCTGTCTCTCCTGGCGTCACCGGCGCCGGCCGGCCGCGGGCCACCGGCGCCGGCCGGCTCAGCGGATCGGCCGGTGCCGGTTCTTCCGGCCGCTCGGGCCGGGCGCGGCGTCCGCGATCCAGGGGCCGTCGCCCGAGGGATCGACGACACCCTGTTCCAGCCAGGTGTACGTGCCGGAGAGCACACCCTTGACGACCCTGCCGTCGACGTCGTCGGTGTTGGTCCACAGCCGGCCGAAGAGCTCCTCGACGCGGACCCGGGACTGGCGGCAGAAGGCGTCGGCGAGCTGGTAGGCCTCGCGGCCGTTCTCGTCGCGGGTGCGCAGGAGCTCGGCGCGGACGCAGGCGGCGCTCATCGCGAACAGTTCGGCGCCGATGTCGACGATCCGGCCCAGGAAGCCCTGCTTGGTCTCCATCCTCCCCTGCCAGCGGGACATGGCGTAGAAAGTGGACCGGGCGAGCCTGCGGGCCGCGCGCTCGACGTACCGCAGATGCGGCGACAGGTCGATGCCGTGCTTGAACTCACCGTAGGTGCGGGGGAGTTGTCCGGGACCCGCGACGAGCTTGGGCAGCCACTTCGCGTAGAAGAGGCCTGCGTTCGCTCCTGCCCTCGCCTTGTCGCCCAGGGTCTTCTCGGGGTCGATGAGGTCGCCGGCGACCGACAGGTGGGCGTCGACGGCCTCCCGCGCGATCAGCAGGTGCATGATCTCGGTGGAGCCCTCGAAGATGCGGTTGATGCGCAGGTCGCGCAGGATCTGCTCGGCGGGGACCGCCCGCTCGCCGCGTTCCCGGAGGGAGTCGGCGGTCTCGAAGCCGCGTCCGCCGCGGATCTGGACCAGTTCGTCGGCCATCAGCCAGGCCATCTCCGAGCCGTACAGCTTGGCGAGCGCGGCCTCGATGCGGATGTCGTTGCGGTTCTCGTCGGCCATCTGCGAGGAGAGGTCGAGTACGGCCTCCAGGGCGAAGGTGGTCGCCGCGATGAACGCGATCTTCGAGCCGACCGCTTCGTGCAGCGCCACCGGTTTACCCCACTGTTCGCGGGCCGCCGACCATTCGCGGGCGATCTTCAGGCACCATTTTCCGGCGCCGACGCACATCGCGGGCAGGGACAGCCGTCCGGTGTTCAGCGTGGTGAGCGCGATCTTCAGGCCCTGCCCCTCCTCGCCGACGCGGTGGGCGGCGGGGACCCGGACGCGGTGGAAGCGGGTGACGCCGTTCTCCAGACCGCGCAGGCCCATGAAGGCGTTGCGGTTCTCGACGGTGATGCCCTCGGAGTCCGCTTCCACGACGAACGCGGTGATGCCGCCCCGGTGGCCCTCGGACTTCGGCACCCGGGCCATGACGACGAGGAGGTCGGCGACCACGCCGTTGGTCGTCCACAGCTTCACGCCGTCGAGGACGTAGGAGTCGCCTTCCGGGACGGCGGTGGTGGCGAGCCGTGCCGGGTCGGAGCCGACGTCGGGCTCGGTGAGCAGGAAGGCCGAGATGTCGGTGCGGGCGCAGCGCGGCAGGAAGGTGTCCTTCTGCTCCTGGGTGCCGAACATCTTCAGCGGCTGTGGGACACCGATCGACTGGTGGGCGGAGAGCAGTGCGCCGATCGCGGGGCTGGCGGAGCCGACCAGGGCGAGGGCCTTGTTGTAGTAGACCTGCGTCAGGCCGAGGCCGCCGTACTTGGTGTCGATCTTCATGCCGAAGGCGCCGAGTTCCTTGAGGCCGGTGACCACCTCGTCGGGGATGCGCGCCTCACGGTCGATCAGGGCTCCGTCGATCCGCGTCTCGCAGAAGTCGCGGAGTTTGGTCAGGAACGCCTCGCCGCGTTCGGCGTCCTCGCCGGCCGGGAGGGGGTGGGGGTGGATGAGGTCGAGCCGGAAGCGGCCGAGGAACAGTTCCTTGGCGAAGCTGGGCTTGCGCCAGTCCTGCTCCCGGGCGGCCTCCGCGACCTGGCGGGCTTCACGTTCGGTGACGGTGGGTCGGGACGGAGACTCGGGTGTTGCGGACATGAGGCTCACCTCGCCGCGTATCGGGGGTATGCGGAATGTACGGGTTTCGACTCGGCACCGGCCCCGGGGATCGTTTCAGGCGATCTTGGGGGTTTACGTTACCGACTGGTGCTACCCGTACGTATGTACCCGATTCGTGGCGACCTCGCCACCCTTCGTGCACCCGTTCGGCCTACCCTCCGCGTCCCCCGGCCCGGCCGGGCCCCGCGGGAGTGACGGCGGCGCGTTCGTGGCAACCTGGGTGCCACGGGGTCCGGCTCGCGCCCCGTCCGCGAAGCGACGGACCCATCGACGGAACCATCGACACCCCCTCTCGTCGAAGCGCTTCGACAGCTGTATGGACATGCGCCCATGCTGGTATTAGGGTCGATTCACCGATTGAGCCCCCCTCACCGTCCCATCGTCACGGCGCACTGTCGAAGCGCTTCACAACAATTGGAGAGCTGGATGGTCACCCTCGCCGAGGTCGCCCAGCACGCCGGAGTCTCGGCCAGCACGGTGAGTTACGTCCTCAGCGGCAAGAGGTCCATCTCCGCGAACACCCGGCAGCGGGTCGAGGAGAGCATCCGCAGGCTCGGGTACCACCCGAACGCCGGGGCCCGCGCCCTGGCCAGCAGCAGGTCGAACATCATCGCTCTGATGGTCCCGCTGCGGACGGACATGTATGTGCCCGTGATGATGGAGATCGCCATCGCCGTGGCCACCACCGCCCGCGCCCACGGGTACGACGTCCTGCTGCTCACCGGCGAGGAGGGCCCGGACGCGGTGCGCCGCGTCGCGGGCAGCGGACTCGCCGACGGGATGATCCTGATGGACGTCGAACTCGAGGACCAGCGGCTGCCGTTGCTGCGCGGCGGGGACGCCCCCGGTGAAGCGCGGCCGGGCGTACGGGCCGACCAGCCGGCGGTGCTGATCGGACTGCCCGCCGACACCTCCGGTCTGACCTGCGTCGACCTCGACTTCCGGGCCACCGGCGCGCTCTGCGTGGAGCATCTGGCGAAGCTGGGACACCGTGACATCGCCGTCATCGGCGAGGCCCCCGCGGTGTACGAACGGCACACCGGCTTCGCCGAGCGCACGCTGGACGGACTGCGCTCCGGGGCACGGGAGTCGGGGGTGCGGCTGCTGCACCGGCCGTGCGAGGGCGGGTACGACGCGATGGCCCTGACACTCGCCCGGATCCTCGACGAGCGTCCGGGCACCACCGGGTTCGTCGTACAGAACGAGTCGGCGCTCGAGCCGCTGCTGGCCCTGCTGCGGCAGCAGGGGCGGGCCGTGCCGGAGGACGTCTCGGTGGTCGCCGTCTGCCCCGAACAGGTCGCCGTCCAGGCCTCGGTGCGGCTGACGTCGGTCGCCATTCCCGCACAGGAGATGGGCCGCTACGCCGTGGAGCACCTGGTCGCCAAGCTCGACGGGCGGGACGGGGACGAGGTCGTACTGATCGCGCCCGAGCTGACGGTCCGGGCGAGTTCGGGCCCGGCCCCCGCCCGCGCGTGACCCGCCCTGCCTCGCCCGGTCCCGCCCTGCCTCGCCGCCGCTCCCCGGCACGGGGGCGGCCGGTCGCCCGCCGTGCCGAGGCCGTGGTCAGCTGCTGCTGACGGTCAGGTTGTCGGTCCGGAAGTCCAGGCCGCCGGACGACGAGGTGATCTCGTAGCCGAACTGCACGTCGCCGATGGTCTCGTTGCCCATCCAGCCCTTGGTGTCCTTGATCCAGTCGAGGATCGGCAGGATGTTGACGGTCCCGGACGTGGAGTTGGACGTACGCAGGAACGAGAAGACCTCGTTGGCGCCGTTGTCGCCCTTGTAGACGTTCCAGGTGTGGCCGCCGAGGGCGACCGTGCCCTGCGGGCTGCCGAGCGGGCCGACGGGGCCGTACTTGTTGACCCAGAGCATGATCTCGTAGTCGTAGTCCGTGTCCCAGATGTCGTACGACGTGTTGTACGCGCCCGCGGACGGCACGGCGACGTTGTAGCTGCTGGTCAGCGAACGGAGCGAGTCGATGGGCTTGTTGACCACCTTCTTGGCGTTCGGGTACGACTTGATGCCCCCGGTATTGGGGTGGTTCGCCCAGGCGCCCCAGTTGGTGCCGGAGTTGGCCCAGACGCACTGGCTGCCGGCGCCGGAGCCCCAGATGTTGTTGTAGAGGATGTAGCCGTTCAGCGTGGTGTTGCCCCACTGGTCGCAGGAGCTCCAGACCGCGGCCTGGGCGGGGGCGGAGGCCATGCCCACGGTGATGCCGAGGGCGAGGGCGGGCACGGCCAGGACCTTGCCGATCCTGCTCGTGATGCTTGGTGCCATGGGGTTCCTTCCATGGGTGGGGGGAGAGCGCCGATGTCACCGCGCCTTCAGGGTGAGGACGCGGTCTTCGTGGGCGACGAGGTCGAGCGGCTCGGCGCCGTCGGAAGTCCTCAGTTCGATGCGGACGGTGCGGGTGGGGCGCAGGACGGCGGTGACGTCGCCCTCGGTCCAGGTGAGGTCGAGGACGGCGCCGAAGCGGGTCCGTACGCCGTGCAGCGCTCCGCGCGGGTACGGGGCGGGCGGAGCGGGCAGCAGGACCAGCCGGCCCGGGGTGGACTGCACGAGCGCCTCGATCAGCACGGCCGGGAGGGTGTGGGCGGCGTCGGCGTTGTAGACGTCGCGGTGGGGGTAGTGCGCGCTCATCAGGGAGGCGTGGAAGAAGTCGCCGTCGAGGACCCTGCCGAGGGCGCTCGCGACCCGTGCGGCGTCGCGGAGACGGGCGGCGATCAGGGCGTGGTGCAGGTGGCCGTGCGCGGAGTCGTTCTCGGGGCCGCGCAGTTCGAGGGCGCGGTGGGCGGCGGCGGCCAGGTCCGGGGTGTCGTAGGGAGTGATCTCGTGCAGCGGCCAGACGGCGTAGAGGTGGCTGAGGTGGCGGTGGTCGTAGGTGTCGGTGAGGTCCGGCCGGGCCCATTCGGCCAGTGCCCCGTCCGCGTTGATCCGGTGCGGCGGCAGCCGGTCGGCGAGGGCCCGCCAGCGGTCGGCGTGCCCGGGGTGGCGGTCGGCGGCGGTACGCAGCGCGTGCCGGGCGGCGGAGAGGTCCATGGCCGCGTTGACCGTGCCCCAGCCGGCGTTCGCGGGACGGTTCTCGGGCGAGTAGGAGGGGACGACGACCAGGTGCCCCTCGTCGTCGGTGCGGGTGAGGAAGTCCTCGTAGAACAGGGCGACTTCGGCGAGAACGGCGGTGGTGCGGGGATCGTGTTCGCCGCGGATGTCGTCGTGGTCGACGAGCGGCCCGAGGAGCCAGTCGGCGCCCGCTGTCCACAGGTGCAGCGGGTACTCGCGGTTGAAGTGGTAGGAGTGCCCCGACTCGCCGTCGGAGTGCGCGGGTGCGACCACGCCCCGGGCGCCGAAGACCTCACGGGCGTTGTCCCGCCAGTGGGGCAGCTGGCGTTGGACGAGTGTCGCCAGTGCCTCGGTGACCTCGGGGAGGGCGGCCGCGGCGGCGGAGGAGGTCTGGAGGTTGAGGTTGGCGTCGTTGGTGAAGGCGCCGGACCAGGCGGTGTCCCAGTCGCCGGTCCACAGACCGGTGAGCCGGGGCGGGAACAGGCCGCCGGAGGACAGCAGGTGGTAGCGGCCGGCCGCGAAGAGGCGTTCGAGCAGGGCGGCGCTGCGCGGCCGGGCCAGCAGCTCCGATCCCGGCCGGGCGCGTTCGGCCGGGTCTCCGGCCAGGTCGAGGGTGACGCGCTCGTAGGCGGTGCGGTGGAGGGACAGGTGGCGGGTGAGGAGGGCGTCGTACGCCTCGGCGGAGGACCGGGGCGCCGCCGGCCCCTCTTCGGTCCCGTGACCTCCTTCGGCTTCGGCTTCGGCTTCGGTGAGCAGGTCCCGCAGGGCGCGTCCCTCGGCGGCCACGTCCGTCTCCCCGGTGTGCCGGCGTACCCGGGTGAGCAGGAGTACGGAGCGCGCGCCCTCGACCCGCACGCCCGGCGGGGCGAGGGTCGTCGTGCCGCCGGTGACGGCGACCAGGGTGACGCCGGTGTACGCGAGGTCGCTGTCCGGGTAACGGGCGCGCAGGCTCAGCAGGGCGCCCTCGGCGGTGAGGACGGCGCCGTGTCCGATGCCGAGCGCGCCGGGGGCACCGGCGAGGCGGGGGTCCAGGCGGATGTCGAGGGTGAGGTCCGGCCCGGTGACGTACTGGACGATCACGTCGTCGGCGCGGGAGACGAAGACGCGGCCGGTCCGGCCGGCGCGGGTGGCCTCCGCCACTCCGGTGCGGAAGTCCACGGAGCGGCGGTGGAACGACGGGGCCCCGGTGCCGTCCTGGGTGCCGTCGGGCCGGCGCAGGTGTACCTGGAAGGCCGGGTGGAAGGGCCGTACCCGCTGGAGCGGGCGGCCGTCGGTGAAGGTCTCGGCGGCACTCGTGTCCCCGGCGAGCAAGCGGTCCTGGAGGGCGGGGAGTTCATCGGCCAGCCGGGGCGGCAGCCGGTCCTCGTCGGCGCCGACCGGACGGACCAGGGTGTGGTGGGTGACGACAACCCGTTCGTCGTCCGGGTCACCGGACACAAGGGCGCCGTGGTGGCCGTTCCCGCTCAGGAAGGCGTCCTCCCAGCGGGCGGCGGGCCGCGGCTCCCAGGTCCCGTGGACGGGTGCGGTCCCGTCCACGGGCGCGTTCGAGGATGCGCTCAGGGATGCGCTCAAGGACGTGTTCATGGGTGCGTTCATGGGCGCAGCACCGCCGCGCCGTGGCGGTCGAGGGTGACCCGGCCGGTGACGTCGGTGCCGGTGAGCAGATCGTGGTGGGTGCCGGGCAGGTCGACGGCGACCGGTTCGCGGCCGTGGTTGAGCAGGAACAGCAGGTCGCCCCGGCGTACCGCCTCGACCTGGTCGGGGAGCCCGTCGAGCACCGGCCGCACGCCCGCGCCGGCGGCGATCCGGGTGAGCAGGTCGCGCAGCGCCTCGGGCTCCGGGAGCGTCGAGACGTACCAGGCGCGGCCCTTGCGCAGGACGGCGGGCAGTCCGTCGAGTTCGCCGCCCTTGTAGGGCGTCGTGGCGTCCGCGGTGCCGTCGGCCTCCAGTTCCTCGGACCACAGGGTGCCGCGGAAACCCTCGCAGGCGACGGTCTCCCCCGCGTCCAGCGGCCACCACTCGTGCAGGGTGCGGATGCCGAAGAGGTCCCGCAGCCGGGCGTCCATGCCGCCGGGCCGTACCCGGTCGTCCTCGTCGGCGACACCGGTCAGGAAGCCGCAGACGAGGGTGCCGCCGCCGTGCACGTAGGCGAGGAGGTTGTCGACGGCGGTGTCCGTGAGCAGGTAGAGCTGCGGGACGACGACCAGCGGGTAGGCGGACAGGTCGTGTTCGGGGTGGGCGAAGTCGGTGGTGAGGTGGGCCTGCCACAGGGCTCGGTGCCAGGCGCGCAGCATGCCGGGGTGGTCGACCTCGTGGGACGGCCGGGCCTCCTGGTCGCCGGCCCACCAGGAGTGCCAGTCGTGCAGTACGGCGACGCCGGCGGTGCCGTGCGTGCCGGTGACGTGCGGGGCGATCCGTGCCAGGTCGGCGCCGAGCCGTGCGACCTCCTGGTACGTACGGCCCTGCTCGCCCGCGTGGCTCACCATCCCGGAGTGGAACTTCTCGGCGCCCTGCCGGGACTGGCGCCACTGGAAGTAGCAGACGGCGTCCGCGCCGCGTGCCACGGCCTGCAGGGACCACAGGCGGTTGAGGCCGCGGGGCTTGGGGTGGTTCACCCCGCGCCAGTTGACCGCTCCGGCCGCCTGTTCCATGAGTATCCAGGGGCCCCGGGCCTGGGAACGCGTCATGTCCTGGACCAGGGCGCCCTCCTGGGCGCCGAAGGGGTCGCGCGGGTCGGGGTAGAGGTCGACGGAGACGACGTCCTCCTCCTCGGCCCAGCGCCAGGCGTCCTGCCCCGCCCACAGCGGCATGAAGTTGGTGGTGACCGGGAGGTGCGGGCTGTGCCGGCGGACGATGTCGCGTTCGGCGGCGTAACACTCCAGGAGCATGTCGGACGTGAACCGCTTGAAGTCCAGCACCTGGGTGGGGTTCTTCAGGTAGTGCGGGTGGCGGGGCGGCAGAACCTCGGCCCAGTCGCCGTAGCCCTGGCTCCAGAAGGCGGTGCCCCAGGCGGTGTTGAGGGCGTCGAGGGTGCCGTGGCGGTCGCGGAGCCAGTCGCGGAAGCGGGCGGCGGCCTCGTCGCCCCAGTCGTAGGTGCAGTACTCGTTGTTGATGTGCCACATGGTGAGGGCCGGGTGGCCGGCGTAGCGGGCGGCCAGGTCCTCGGTGATGGCGGCGGCGTGGCGGCGGTAGGTGGCGCTGGAGTGCGAGAAGTGCTGTCTGCCGCCCCACCACTCGGTACGGCCTTCCTCGTCACGGGGCAGGGTGTCCGGGTGGAGGTGCCCCATCCAGGGCGGTGGCGAGGCCGTCGGGGTGGCGAGGACGACGCCGATACCGGCCTCGTGCATGAGGTCCATGACGCGGTCCAGCCAGCCGAAGTCCCGCTCCCCCGGGCGTGGTTCGATCTTCGCCCAGGAGAACACGCCCAGCGTCACGGTGTTGACGCCGGCCTGCCGCATCAGGCGGACGTCCTCGCGCCAGGTCTCCTCGGGCCACTGCTCGGGGTTGTAGTCGCCGCCGTAGAGGATGCGCCCGCGGGTGGCGTCGCTCAGTCCGGGCATCAGACACGCTCCCGGCGGGCGGGGAACGTACGGGATGTGCGGGATGTGCGGGACGCGTGCATGGCCTACCTCGTTCTGCGGGTGTCGGGAAGTGGGGCTGACGGACGGGGAGCCGCGGCGGCCGGGGCTCCCCGCCCGTCAGCCCTTCACGGCGCCGGTGAGCATGCCCTTCTTGAAGTGCTTCTGGACGAAGGGGGACAATACGGCGACCGGGAGCAGAGCCATGACCATGACGGCCATCTGGACGGCCAGCCCCGACAGTTCACCTGTCTTGATGGCCTGGCCGAGGCCGACGGGAGCCTCCTGCTTCTGGACGAGCTGGATCATGACGTTCTGCAGGGGCAGCATGTTCTGGTCGTTGAGGTACAGGGAGGCGTTGAACCACGCGCTCCAGTAGCCGACGGCGTAGAAGAGCGTGATGACGGCGATCACCGCGCGGGACAGCGGCATGACGATCTGCCACAGGATGCGGAATTCGCCCGCGCCGTCGATGCGGGCGCTGTCGACGAGTTCCTGCGAGATGTTCATGAAGAAGCCGCGCAGGACCAGGATGTTGAAGACGCTGATGGCACTGGGCAGGATCAGCGCCAGATAGCTGTCGGTCAGGCCGAGGGTCTGCACCAGCAGGTACGTCGGGATGAGGCCGGCGCTGAAGAACATGGTCGCCAGCAGGGTCATCAGGATCCAGCGGTGCCCGAGGGAGTCGGTGCGCGACAGTCCGTAGGCGCAGAGCACGGACACGGTCATCGAGAACGCGGTGCCGACCAGGGTGACGCCGATGCTGACCAGGGTGGCCCGGGTGACCTGGCCGCCGCTGAGCAGTTCCTGGTAGGCGATGAAGGTGATGTCCTGGGGCACCATCACCAGGCCGCCGGCCTCGTCGATGGTCCTGCGCGTGGACAGGCTGGTGACGACCACGATCCACAGCGGGAAGACGACCGCCAGGCAGGCGAGGACCAGGATGATGCCCTTGCCCGCGAGCCCGGCCCCGGTGGGCGCTTCCTCCCACACCGGGCGGGGCGGGGCGGACCAGCCCCGGGCCTTGCGCGTCGTGGGTTCGTCGATCACGGCGGTCACTTCTTGTACACCCCCTGCTCGCCCATGAGATGGGCCACCTTGTTCGCGGCGAGGACCAGCCCGAGGCTGACCACGCCCTTGATGAGGCCGGCGGCGGCCGCGTAGCCGAAGTCCTGGTTGCGCACGCCGTTCCACCAGACGAAGGTGTCGAGGACCTCCGACGCCCCCGGTCCGACGGCGTCGCGTTGCAGCAGGATCTGTTCGAAGCCGACGGTGAGCGCGTCGCCCACCCGCAGGACGAGCAGCAGCGCGATCACGGGCCGCAGCGCGGGCAGGGTGACGTGCCACATCCGGCGCCAGCGGCCGGCGCCGTCCATGGCGGCGGCCTCGTACAGATCGGGGCTGACCGAGGCCAGCGCGGCGAGGAAGACGATGATCCCCCACCCGGCGTCCTTCCACACGCTCTGCGCGGTGAGCAGGAACACGAAGGTGTCGGGGTTGGTCATGACCTCCAGGCCGTCATGACCGTTCTCACGCAGGAGCTGCGAGAAGATTCCCGCGCCGCCGAACATCTGCTGGAAGACGGCGATGACCAGCACCCAGGAGAAGAAGTGCGGCAGGTACAGGATGGCCTGCGCGACCGCCCGCACCCGGGGCCTGATCACGCTGTTGATGAGCAGCGCGAGCAGGATCGGGATCGGGAAGAACAGCACGAGCTGGAGGAAGAAGAGCACCAGGGTGTTCTTCAGGGCGTTCCAGAACGCCGAGTCCTCGAGGATCCGCCGGAAGTTCTCCAGACCCACCATCGGACTGTTCAGCATCGAGACGACGCCGTTGTCGCTGATGTAGGGGTCGTAGTCCTGGAAGGCGACGACGTTGCCGAGGATCGGCAGGTAGTTGAAGACCAGGACCAGTGCCACGGCGGGCAGGGTCATCAGCAGCAGGACGCGGTCGCGCCGGTATCTGAGCCGCAGGCTCAGTGTGCCGCGCTTTCCCCGGCGTGGTGTGTCCGGGGGGCCGGCGGCGTCGGGAGACGCCGCCGGCTTCTCGGCCGGCTTCGCGGCCTCGGTCTCGCTCCGAGGCACCGTGCTGTGCGACACGGCGGTTCTCCTTGCCTCGTTCCCGGGTCAGCCGGCCGCCGGACCGTTCTCGTCGAGGATCTTCCGGTACCAGTCGCGCAGTTCGTCCCCGCCCTTGCTCTTCCAGTCGGAGACGGCCTGCTGCACGTCACCGATCTTCTTGCGGCCCCGGATGACGTCGTCCTCCAGCTGCTCGAAGTCGTTGGAGAGGTTGGTGTAGCGGGTGGGCTCGGTGATCTGCATGCCGTAGAAGGCCGACTTCCTGGTGAACGCGCCCATCCGCTGCTGCCACTCGACCTGGCCCTTGGCGACCTCGGGGAAGTCGGGGTGGGCGATGGTCGCGGCGGGGCTGGCGACCATCACGTAGGCGTTCATCACATCGATGTTGCCCTGGTCGTTCTTGGTGGGCACACCGTCCTTGACGGTGTAGTGGGTGCCCTCCACGCCGTAGTTGGTGAGCATGTACTCCTTGGTGCCGTACGGCGCGGCGGTGACGTTGGCGACGGCCAGCACGTCGCGGATCACGGCCTCCGAGGCCTTCTTGTTGACGAAGGCGAAGATGCCGGCCGGGTTCTTGGCCCACAGGGTGGGGTCGCCGCCGTCGTGGCCGAAGACGTCCATGCCCCAGATCTTGAACTCCGGGTTCTGGGTCGCCTGTTCGGCGGTGCGGCTCCACCACTGCGAGGAGTCCTGGTTGTAGATCAGGAATTCGCCGGCGGCGAACTTGGGCCCGGGATCGGTGGCGTTGCTCTTGCCCAGCTCGGCGTCGGGGTGCACGACTCCGGCGGCGAACAGCTTGCGCGTCCACTCCAGGGCCTCGAGGTATTCGTCGGTCTCGATGCGGTAGAGCAGCTTGCCGTCGGCCTGGTTCCAGCCGAGCGACTTCTCCTCGCCGGAGAGCACACCGAAGGCGTTGAAGGCGGTCCACTTCATGTCCAGGCAGGCCCAGCGCTTGGCCTTGGCGTTGGTGGCGTCCTTGGCCAGCGCCATGAACTCGTCGCAGGAACGGGGGACCTCGTAGCCCTCCTTCTCGAAGATGTCCTGGCGGTAGAGGGGCACGATGCCGGTGACGTACGAGGAGGGCATGGGCAGGCCGCGCAGCTTGCCGCCGAAGATGGACCGCCGCCAGGCGTCGGTGGGGATCGCCGCGAGGTTCGGGTAGTCCTTCACCGCGTCGCCGGAGAGGTACGGGCCGAGGTCGGCGAACTTGCCGATGATGGCGCTGGGGATCTTGCCCGTCATGTTCCAGCCGGGCACGACGACCACGTCGGGCACGTCGCTGGACGCGAGGACGGCGCCGAGCTTCTGGTCGTAGGTGTTGCCGTCCTGGTTCTGCCAGACGACGTCGACGCCGATGAGGTCGTTCATCGCCTTGTAGTAGGCGTTGCCGCCCTTGGGCGGAGAGCCCCAGAACGGCGACATGACGCTGACCTCGTTGCCCTTGCCGAGCTTCTTGGGCACCGACGTCTTCAGGCCCGCGAGATCGAGCTTGCCGGTGAATCCGACCGCCGAACCGTTCTTGCTGGGGATGTCGGGAGTGACCACGTTGCCCGCCACGTACGCCGGCAGCAGCTTCTTGGCGTCCTTGCCCGATGTGGTGCCGTCCCGCGAACCTCCGTCGGACCCTCCGCACGCGGCGAGCAACGGCACTCCCCCCGCCACCGCCGCGGTGGCGACCGCCGTGGAGGCGAGGAAGCTTCTCCGGCTGGGCCCGGAGGAGGTGGAGGCGTTCGGCGTCATTGCGTCAACCCTTCATGGCACACCAGGACACCCGGCGGCGGCCGTCGGCTGCGGTGTCTTCACTGGAACTGGCTGAGCCGAAGCGGTCGTTCGGAGGGAACGTGCCGGGGAGGCGGCCCCATAGTCGAAGCGCTTCGATGTTGCTGCGAGGTTAAGTGAACACCCAGGGCCGCACAAGAGTTGCTTACAAGATTCCTCGGAGGCGTACCGGGGAACCGCGCGATCACCATGCACGCGCAATGCACGCGTACTCTCCACGGAAATGTCCGCGAGATCCCGTCGGTCGTCCGATCGCTCGCACCCCTGTCCTTGACACTCACCCCTTCTCGGAATCAGCATCGAAGCGCTTCGAAAGCGCCTCGTCGTTCCACCGCAAGGGGATGTCCACGTGACCGCACCAACGCCGACCACGCCGCCTTTCCGCGATCCGCGCCTGCCGTTCGCGAAGCGCATCGACGACCTTCTGTCGCGGCTGACCCTCAAGGAGAGGATCGGAGCCCTGCACCAGTTCGCGCCCGCCGTCGAGCGGCTGGGCATCGCCGCCTTCCGCACCGGTCAGGAGGCACTGCACGGCGTGGCCTGGATGGGGCCGGCGACGGTGTTCCCGCAGGCCGTCGGGCTGGGGACGACCTGGAACCCGGAGCTGGTGCGCCGGGTCGGCGAGGCGGTGTCCAGGGAGGCCCGCGCGATGCGTGCCCGGGACGAGCGGGTCGGCCTCAACGTCTGGGCGCCGACCGTCAATCTGCTGCGCCACCCCCTGTGGGGCCGCAACGAGGAGGGCTACTCGGAGGACCCCCGGCTCACCTCGGCGATCGCCACCGCCTACACCCGCGGCCTGCGCGGTGACCATCCGGTGTACTGGCGGACGGCGCCGGTGCTCAAGCACTGGCTCGCGCACAACAACGAGACGGCCCGGGACACCGTTTCCAGCTCGGTCCGCCCGCGGGTGCTGCACGAGTACGATCTGCGCGCCTTCCGGGACACCGTCGAGGCGGGTGCGGTGGCCGGTGTGATGCCCGCGTACAACCTGGTCAACGGCCGCCCGAACCATGTCTCGCCATATCTGCGCGAGCACTTGCGCACCTGGACCGAGGAGGAGCTGCTGGTCTGCTCGGACGCCGGCGCACCGTCCAACCTGGTCGATTCCGAGCACTACTTCGACACCCACGAGGAGGCCGTCGCGGCCTCGCTGCGGGCCGGGGTCGACAGCTTCACGGACCACGGCACGGACAGCTCGGTCATCGTGGGACGCCTCGAAGCGGCGCTGCGGCAGGGACTGCTGACGGAGGCCGAGATCGACGACGCGGTCCGCCGGCAGCTCTCGGTGCGCTTCAGGCTCGGTGAGTTCGACCCGGGCGCGGACCCGTACGGGGGCGGCGGGAACGGCGGGGGTTCCGGTGCCCCGCAGGCGGAGGGGGGCGCCGACGAGCACGCCTTCGACACCCCGGAGCACCGGGCGCTGGCGCAGGAGGCCGCCGAGCAGGCCGTCGTCCTGCTGAAGAACGACGGTCTGCTGCCCCTGGCCCCGGCGCACACCCGTGTCGCCGTGGTCGGCCTGCTGGCCGACGAATGCAAGCTCGACTGGTACAGCGGCACCCTGATCCACCGCTCCACTCCCCTGGAAGGGCTCTACGAGCGGTTCGGCGCCGAGCGGGTGGAGTTCACGGAGGGCGTGGACCGCGTCCTGCTGAAGACCTCCGCCGGCGCCTTCCTGCACGTCCCGCCGGCGCCCGACGCCCCCGACGCGGCGCGCGGCGCGGAGGGCGCGCTGGATCCGGCGCTGCTCGCCGGCCGTACCGACCTGGATCCGCTCACCGCCGGGCCGGAGGGCACCGAACTCGCCCTGGTCGACTGGGGCGAGGGCGTGCTGACCCTGCGTGCCCCGGACGGCCGATATCTGTCGGTCGCCGAGGACGGCTACCTCCGCGCCTCCGCCGACCAGCCGGGCGGCTGGGTCGTGCGGGAGACGTTCCGGCTGGAACCGCACGGCGGCGGTCACCTCCTCCTGCACGTGGGAACAGGACTCCCCGTGCAGGTCGCCGCCGACGGCGTGAAGGTTGCCCCGGAGAACCCCCCTGCCGGGGAGAGCGCGGCCGCCGGGGTGGACGCGGCTGCCGGGGCGGCCCCCGAGGTGTTCGAGCTGATCGTCACCGAGCACGGTGAGGAGACGGTGGCGCGGGCCGCGGCACGGGCCGACGTGGTCGTGGTGGTCGCCGGCAACGATCCGCACATCAACGGCCGGGAGACCGAGGACCGGACGACGCTCCGGCTGCCCGCCCAGCAGGAGCTGCTGCTGCGCGCGGCCCGCGCCGCCAACCCCAGCACCGTGCTGGCCCTGGTCTCCGCCTACCCGTACGCGGTCGATCCGACGGACCTGCCGGCGATGCTCTGGACCGCGCACGGCGGACAGGCCGCGGGCACCGCGCTGGCCCGGGTGCTCGCCGGTGACGTCTCCCCCGCCGGCCGGCTTCCGCAGACCTGGTACGCCGACGACGCCGATCTGCCCGGCCTGCTCGACTACGACGTGATCGGCTCCCGCCAGACCTACCTGTACTTCGGGGGCACCCCGCTGTTCCCCTTCGGCCACGGTCTGTCGTACGCGGCCTTCGCCTACGGCGACCTGACGGCGCGGGCCGAGGAGGAAGGGGTACACGTCTCGTTCACGGTCACCAACACCGGTGCCGTCACGGCCGACGAGGTCGTCCAGCTCTACACGCGGGCCGTGGACCCGTCGGTGCCGCGTCCGCTGCGCGAGCTGGTGGCCCACCGGCGGCTGACCCTCGCACCCGGCGAGACGGCCGCGGTCGCCTTCGGACTCCCCCTGTCCGCCTTCGCGTTCTGGGACGTGGCGGTGGACCGGTGGCGGGTGGAGCCGGGCCGGTACGAGCTGCTGGCCGGCGCGTCCAGCGCGGACGTCCGGCAGCGGACCACCCTCACGCTCGACGGTGAGCCCGCCGTCCCCCGCGCGGTACTCGCACACGGCCTGGACGCGGCCGGCTTCGACGAGCAGAACGGCACCGAGATCGTCGACCGGACCAAGGAGTCGGGCGACGCGGTGACGCCGGTGGCCGGGCAGGAAGGCGAACTGTTCTTCCGGCACTGCGACTTCGGAAGCGGGGCGAAGGAGGCGACCGTCGAGGTGTCCGGTATGGGCACCGTCGAACTCTCCCTCGACGACGGCCCGGTGCTCGCCACACTGTCCCCTTCGGCCCCTACGCCGGGCCCGTACGACTACGTCACGCTCGGCGCGTCCCTCGCTTCCACCGGGACCCCGGACCCGGTGGCCACCGCCGGGGTGCACGAGGTGCGCCTGCGGCTGCGCGGCGCACTGCGGCTCGCGCGGGTCGGGTTCTCCGGCTGAGAAACACGAAGAGGTAAACACGGACACGGAAACCGGAAAGGCCCGGCACCGGAAGGCATCGGTGCCGGGCCTCTCGCGGGCGACGCTCCCGCGTCACCCGCCAGGTCACCCCGGAACGGTTCCCGAGAGCCGGGAGCAGGCCGCCTGCCTCAGAGAGCGAGGCCGGTCAGGACCATCACCCGCTCATAGGTGTAGTCGTCCATCGCGAACTTCACGCCCTCACGGCCCACACCGGACTGCTTAACACCGCCGTACGGCATCTGGTCGGCGCGGTAGGAGGGTACGTCGCCGATGACGACGCCACCGACCTCCAGGGCGCGGTGGGCCCGGAAGGCAGCCTGGAGATCGTGGGTGAACACTCCCGCCTGGAGGCCGTACTTGGAGTCGTTGACCGCGGCGAAGGCGGCTGCCTCGCCGTCCGTCTTCGTCACCGTCAGGACAGGGCCGAAGACCTCCTCGCGGGCGATCGTCACCCCGGCCGGTACGTCGGCGAGCACGGTCGGCGCGTAGGAGGCGCCGTCGCGCTTGCCGCCGGTGAGGACGGTGGCACCGGCCTCGACGGCCTCCTGCACCCATGCCTCGACGCGTTCGGCGGCGTCCTGGCTGACCAGCGGGCCGACGTCGGTCGCGTCATCGGCCGGGTCACCGGTGACCTGGGCCTCCACGGCGGCGACGATGCGCGGCAGCAGCCTGTCGTACACGGTGGTGTCGGCGATGACCCGCTGCACGGAGATGCAGGACTGGCCGCCCTGGTAGTTGGAGAAGGCGGCGATGCGCTGCGCGGCCCGGTCCAGGTCCTCGTCGCTCGCCCAGTCGGCGAGGACGACGGCCGCGCCGTTGCCGCCGAGCTCCAGGGTGCAGTGCTTGCGCGGCACCGAGTCCATGATCGCGTAGCCGACCTTCTCGGAACCGGTGAAGGAGATCACCGGCAGCCGCTCGTCCCGCACCAGGGCGGGCATGCGGTCGTTCGGAACCGGGAGGATGCTCCAGGAACCGGCCGGCAGTTCGGTCCCGGCGAGCAGCTCGCCGATGAGCAGCCCGGACAGCGGGGTCGCCGGGGCGGGCTTGAGGACGATGGGGACACCGGCGGCGATGGCCGGGGCGATCTTGTGGGCGCACAGGTTCAGCGGGAAGTTGAACGGCGCGATACCCAGGACGACGCCCTTGGGGAACCGCCGGGTGAGGGCGAGCCGCCCCTGGCCGCCGGCGTCGGTGTCGAGCCGCTGGCTCTCTCCGCCGTTGAACCGGCGGGCCTCCTCCGCGGCGAACCGGAACACCGACACGGCCCGGCCGACCTCGCCGCGTGCCCACTTGATCGGCTTGCCGTTCTCGGCGGAGATCAGCCGGGCGATGTCCTCGGTGCGCTCGACGAGCTGCCGGCCGACGTGGTCGAGGGCGGCGGCGCGGACATGGGCGGGAGTGGCCGCGAACGCGTCCCGTGCGGCGTACGCGGCGGCCACGGCCTCTTCGACCTGGGCGTCGGTGGGCACGCTCACCGTGCCGACGACCCGGCCGTCCCACGGGGAGGTGACGTCGAAGGAGGCCTCGCCGGTGGCCTGGCGGCCGGCGAGCCAGAAGGCGTGGGTGGCCGCCGTGTCTTTCTGGGGCATGGGAATCCCGGCCCTTCCGCGTTGGGGGTGGGTGCTTGGCCTGTCACGTCCACCGTAGGGGCGTGCCGACGACGGGGCGTTTGTCCGAGCCGTAGCAGTCGGTTCCCCGAGCGCGCCGCTTTGGCGGATCGGCGGCCGCCGGTCGGACACCCCGTCAGTCGGACGACGTCGCCTTCAGCGCCAGCCACAGCTCCATGCGGACGTCCGGGTCGTCCAGGGAGCGGCCGAGGATCTCCTCGACCCGGCGCATGCGGTAGCGCAGGGTGTGGCGGTGCACGCCGAGGTCGGCCGCCGCGGCGTCCCACTGCCCGTGCCGGGAGAGCCACGCGCGCAGCGAGGCGACGAGGTCGCCGCGCCCGGTCGCGTCGTGTTCGTTCAACGGCCGCAGCAGTCCGTCGGCGAAGGCGCGGACGGCGTCGTCCGCGAGCAGCGGCACCACGGACCCGGCGGCCATCTGCTCGTGTTCCACCAGTACCCGCCCCCGTCTCCTGGCCACCGACAGCGCCTGTCCGGCCTGCTTGTATGCGGCGGAGGCGGCTATGGGGCCGACCGGTGCGGAGAGTCCCACGACCAGTTCGTCCTCGTCGGCGCCCACCAGGGGTTCGTGGACTCCCCCGGCGCCCCGTACGGCCTCCAGGGCCGCCGCGTGGTCGCGGCACGCGGCCACGGCCGCGCCGCCGTCGGCGGCCAGCACCACCAGCCGCTCGCCGTCCGGCACCACCAGGACCGCCTCGCCGGAGCGGGCGGCGGCGGACTCCACGGCCTCCTCGAGCGCACCGAGGGCGTCGCCGTTCGGTTCGCCCTGGGCGCGTGCGGCGGGCGCCGTGCCCGTCTCGGCCACGACGATCCGGAAGGGCGCGTCCAGGAGGCCTCCGTACAGGTGTCCGGCCACCGCGCGGGCGTGGTCCGGCTCACCGGCGAGCAGCATGCGCAGGACGGCGGCCCCGATCCGCTGTTCGGCGGCGTGCAGAGAACGGGAGCGTTCCGTGGTCAGGGTGAGCAGTGCGACGGCGGAGTGGACGGCGTACCGCGCGGCGGTGCCGAGCGCCGCCGCGGTGCCGACGGCGAGCGCGGCCCGGGGGCGCCGGCCGGTGCCGAGGGAGTGCAGTTCGACCCGGTCGTCGTCCTGTGGCCCGGCGACGACCGACGAGGCGGGCGCGGCCCGTTCCCGCAGCCGCCGCACGTCGGCCGTGAGCCGTGCGGCGCGCCGCACGGCCCACTCCGGTGCCGTGGCGACGACGGCGCCCGAGGCGTCGTACAGCGCGGCCCATCCGTCGACCTGGGCGGCGAGCGCGGCCAGCAGACCCTCGGGCCCGCCGGCCAGCGCCTGCCGGGTCAGCTCCCGCTGGGCCGCGAAGCCCGCGGTCACCGCGCGGTACTGGTCGGCCGCGACGGCTGCGGAGACGGCCTTGCTGATCGCCAGGAAGGGCGTGCGGCGCGGCACCTCCAGGAGCGGCAGCCCCTCCTCGCGCGCGGCCTCGACCAGTGCCCCGGGGATGTCCTCGTAGTGGACACCGACGGCGAAGCCGAGGCCGACCACCCCCGCCTCCACCAGCCGCTTCACATAGCGGCGCATCGCCGCCGCGTCCTCCGCGTCCAGCTTGAGCGCGGTGATGAGCAGCAGCTCGCCGCCCTCCATGTAGGGCACCGGGTCGGCCAGCTCGCTGGCATGCGCCCAGCGGACCGGCACGTCGAGGCCGTCCTCACCCGCGCGCACGGTCAGCTTGAGCGCGGAGTGGTGTGCGAGCGAAGCGAGCGTCAGGGGCATGGCGCCTTCAGGTCGACGGCGGGAACGGCCGGTCGGGTGGCCGAGTCGGCGGCCGGGGCGGTGAGTGAGTCGGTGAGTGATATGACGTTTTGGCCGTCACGTATGAACGACCCCTATCGATTCTGCCTCACCGTATGCACACCGCGCCGCCGCGTGTGCTCCGCTCCCGGCGTTCGCCCACCCGCCGCGAACCGACCGCCCCGAGCCGTGCCGCCCGGTACGGACGGCACGCCCCTCAGCCCCGCAGGTCGACCAGCAGCGGCGGCGCGTGCTCGCCCCGGACATCGGTCAGGGACAACACCGCGTGCCCGGCCGGCATCGCGTGCGCGAGTTCGGACGCGGACCACCGCTCCCGCTCGACCTGCCGTACGGTGACCGCCCGCGCGGTCGGCGCCTTGCCGGTGATGGCCCGCCGCACCGCGTGCCAGGCCTTGCCCGCCGGGCTCTCCGCGATGATCTGCCGGTCGGTGACGTCCCGTGCCTCGGTCCACTCCTTGCCCCAGACCTCGGCGAAGTCCTGCCCGTCCCACGGGGTGAGCCCGGCCAGCGCCATCCTGCACCCGACGGTCCCGAGCAGGGGTCCGCGCAGTGGCCTCGCCACGTCGTCCAGGGTGCGCAGGGTGAGCACGGCCCCGGCGTTGGCCGACCGCAGCCGCTGGATGCCGCGTACGGCCTCGGGGGTGATGACGCCGGTCGCGTCGTCCAGTACCAGGCAGGCGAACAGGGACCGGTCCTCGCGCTCCGTCACACTCGCCGTGAACTGGGCGAGGACGAGCCGCGCCAGCACCCGCGACGCGTCGGCGTGGCCCCGCGCGGGCAGGTCGATCCGGACCCGTACGGGGTGGTCCAGTGCCTTGAGGGTGAAGGGCCGGGACTGCCCGGAGGCGTCGAGGCCCCCGCCCTTGAAGAACGTCGCGAAAGCCGGCCGGTCGAGCAGCGCCACCCGGTCGGCGAGGACCCCGCCGACGTCACCGGGATGCGCCATCTGCCGTTCCCGGACGTCGAGTTCGCGCAGCAGTGACTCCTGTCCCGTCTCCGTCAGGCCCCGGCGCAGCTCGGCGAGCGGGCCGGGTGAGCCGTCGAGCAGACCGCGCAGCTCGGGGACGGAGGGGAAACGGCCGTGCACCGCGCGGAAGGGGCCGAGCAACTGGGCGAGGACGGTGGTGGCGCGCCGGCTGTCGTTGCCGGGATGCGGGTCGGCCAGGTCGCCGACCAGCGCCTCGGCGAGGACGGCGGCGGCCTCGTCGGGGTCGGTGGTCCCGCCGTACAGGTCGAGGTCGTACAGGGAGTCGGGGTTGCCGATCCGTACCACGACGTCGTACGCGTCGGCCAGGCCCGCTCCCACGCCGGCGGCGCCGACGACGACCACGGCGGCGCGTCCGGCGAGCGCGTGCAGGCACAGCGACTCGGCGAGCGGCCGGACGACGGCGCCGGTCTTGCCGGAGCCGGCCGGTCCGACCGCGACCAGGGAGGTGCCCAGCAGTTCGGGGCTCAGGGCGAGACCGGCGCCCCGGTAGGCGTACGGGTTGCGGACATCGTCGGCGGCGGTGCCGAGCCGCACCTGCCCGGTGACCAGGTCGTGCCGGGCCTGCCGGGCGGGCAGGTCGCGAGCGCCGGACGGATGCGGGCAGGCGGCGGCGCCATGGCCGAGCACCGTGCCGGTGAAGGTCTCGAGAGGGTGCCGGCCGCTTTGCACGCCCTGCCAGGCGCGGGTGATGCGGGCGTGGTCGACGTCCCGCATCAGCCCGGCGCGCGCGTCGGCCGCGAGCCGGTCCGCCGCGTCGGCGGCACCGACGGCACGCAGCGCGGGCCAGGTGGCGGGGTCGTCCTCGGGGGCCGGCGGGCGCTCGGCGGCCCGGGGGGTGCGACGCCAGGCGGGTGGCCCGTAGCGCCGCCAGATCTCGCCCCAGCGGCCGAGCCGGCCCACACCGACCATGATGAGGCCCGCGATCAGCACGTAGTAGGCGTAGACCACCACGACGGCGGCGAAGCTGTGGGGTTCGACCCACGAGTCGGGGATCATCGCGTACAGAGGCAGCAGCCACCAGGTGCCCAGGTAGCCGTTCCACAGCAGCGACCAGATCAGCCAGCCCACCAGGAAGGCGATCAGGGCCCCGCTGAACAGCTGCCGCCCCGGAATGCGCTCCGGTTCCTCCTCCGGGCGCGGCCGGTGGCCGAAGCGCCATACGCCGGGCAGTGCCTCCGGGCGGGGTGTGCGCAGCCAGGTCAGGAACGCCGACCCGTCCGGCAGGGGTGGCATGCCCGGTGCCCCGGCCGGCCTCGGGGGCGCCGAGGGCACCTTTGGTGGCCCGGCAGGGCGCGGCACCGGGTTCGCATGCGTACCCCGCGCGTCCTGCGTCCCGTCGCCGTCCATCGCCCTTGCCCCCTGAGCAGCCGCGCCGTTCACCGTCAGCGAGCCAATCTAACGCCCCGGCAGGGCGAGTTCACCGTTCACCCGGCCGGGTCGGGCCATGACGGCACTTCACACGGTGCCGGGCCCGGGTCGAATCCCGCGCCGGATCCCGCGCGGTTTCCGGCCGTCACCGCGCGCCGCCTGGATGGCGTCCCGCCACGTGGTGCAGCCGATCGAGTAAGGGCGTGCAGAGAAACAACTTGTGGGTTTCTGGACTTGATGTCGCAGGTCAGCGCGCCGCCCACCCGCATGTTGTTCTCCGGCAGACCCTAACGACCTCACCCGCGACAGTGAGCGGGCTCCCCATCGCGGTGAGGTCGTAAGCGGAACGCCCGGGTCGCGGAGCTGATCGCCGTTGTCAGCGCCCTGGTCAGGGGCTCTGGAGTCACGACCGGCGAAGACCGTCGCGCCGCCGGCAGCGGGGTCGTGCCCGTCGCTCTCGGGGCGGAGGAGGCAGTGCCTGATCGGCTGCACCACGAAAAGGGACACGACCGCCGCCTACCCGCCTCGCCCCGGGCCACCCCTCGCATCCGCCGCCCCTCCCCCGCCCCGGCCCCCCGCTATGTCCACACCGGACAACCCGGTCCCCCGGACAACGCCCACATGGAGCATGCCCAGTCTCCCTTCCCCGTCCTAGCCTGCGAGAAAAGAAGGCACGTGTCCGTTACACCCCCCAGGAGCCCCCCATGACCGCACTTCCGCAGGAGCGCCGCGTCGTCACCGCCATCCCGGGCCCGAAGTCGCAGGAACTGCAGGCCCGCCGTACCGCCGCGGTCGCCCAGGGCGTGGGCTCCGTACTGCCCGTGTTCGCCGCGCGCGCGGGCGGCGGGATCATCGAGGACGTCGACGGCAACCGGCTGATCGACTTCGGCTCGGGCATCGCGGTGACCTCGGTCGGCGCCTCCGCCGAGGCCGTCGTGCGCCGTGCCACCGCCCAGCTCGCCGACTTCACGCACACCTGTTTCATGGTCACGCCGTACGAGGGGTACGTGGCCGTGGCCGAGGCGCTCGCCGAGCTGACCCCGGGCGACCACGCCAAGAAGTCGGCCCTGTTCAACAGCGGCGCCGAGGCCGTCGAGAACGCCGTCAAGATCGCGCGGGCCTACACCAAGCGGCAGGCGGTCGTGGTGTTCGACCACGGCTACCACGGCCGCACCAACCTCACCATGGCGCTGACCTCGAAGAACATGCCCTACAAGCAGGGCTTCGGCCCGTTCGCGCCCGAGGTGTACCGCGTTCCGGTCGCCTACGGCTACCGCTGGCCGACCGGCGCCGAGCAGGCGGGCCCGGAGGCCGCCGCCCAGGCCATCGACCAGATCTCCAAGCAGGTCGGCGCTCAGAACGTGGCCGCGATCGTCATCGAGCCGGTCCTCGGCGAGGGCGGCTTCATCGAGCCGGCCAAGGGCTTCCTGCCCGCGATCAGCGAGTTCGCCGCGGACAACGGCATCGTGTTCGTCGCCGACGAGATCCAGTCCGGCTTCTGCCGCACCGGTCAGTGGTTCGCCTGCGAGGACGAGGGCATCGTCCCGGACCTGATCACGACCGCGAAGGGAATCGCCGGCGGGCTTCCGCTCTCCGCCGTGACCGGACGCGCCGAGATCATGGACGCGGCCCACTCCGGCGGCCTCGGCGGCACCTACGGCGGCAACCCGGTGGCCTGCGCGGGCGCGCTCGGCTCCATCGAGACGATGAAGGAGCTGGACCTCAACGCCAGGGCGAAGGCGATCGAGACGGTCATGAAGACCCGCCTGACCGCGATGGCCGAGAAGTTCGACCTCATCGGCGACATCCGCGGCCGGGGCGCCATGATCGCCATCGAGCTGGTCAAGGACCGCACCACCAAGGAGCCGGACGCGGAGGCGACGGCCGCGCTGGCCAAGGCCTGCCAGCGGGAGGGTCTGCTGGTCCTGACCTGTGGCACCTACGGCAACGTCCTGCGCTTCCTGCCACCGCTGGTCATCGGCGAGGACCTGCTGAACGAGGGACTGGACATCCTCGAGCAGGCGTTCACACGCCTCTGAACAGGCGTTCGCGCACATCCGAGCCGCCGTCGGGGCGGGTGGGCCGTCCCGACGGCAGCGCCGGGACGCGAGTGGCGAAGCGTGTGAAGAACGTGTGCGGGGTGGATGGCGGGAGCCTGTTGGGCCTGTCGCGGGCCCACCCCCTGCCGTAGGTTCTACCGGGACAAGAGATACACCCGCTCACGGGGAACTGTGAGCGGTACGGGCCGAGGCCTCCCCAGCTTCGCCCTGGTCGTGCCTTCGCGCACACAACCGGAGCCCCCGGGTTTCGGGTCTCCTCACGATCGGACGGCCGCCCGCCCCAAACCCCCCGGGGCGCGCGGCGTTCCGATCCGGACGGCAGCCCACGCGTCATGCGCGGCAGGCCGTTCCCCGAAGGGCCAGTGCTCACCCCCCCTTGCACTGGCCCTTCGGCGTTCCCCGGGACCTGCCACGGCGAACGGCCGCGCGTGAGCGAATGCGAAGCTGTGCACCATGCTGCTGCTCGGACCTCCCGTTCTCGTCTTCGCGCTGATCACCTGGCAGGTCGTCACCGACGGCCCCCTGGTGCGTCTGGACGAACGGCTGAGCAGGGCACTCGTCCGACCGGACCGGGCCTCCGAGCTGCTCGCCGACCTCGGCAACATCGAGGTGGCCGTGCCCGTCCTGGTGGCCGCCCTGGCGTGTGCCGCGTGGCGGGGGCGTGCCGTGGGCCGGGACCGCTGGTGGCTGCCGCCCGCGGCCGGAGCCGTGGCGATGGTCCTGGTGCCGGTGCTCGTCCTGCCCCTGAAGGCCTGGACCGACCGCCCCGGCACCCCTGCCGTGCCCCCGGCGGTCGGCTACTACCCGTCCGGCCACACCGCCACCGCCGTCGTCGCCTACGGTGCGGCGGTCCTGCTCCTCGTCCCGCTGCTGCGCTCACCGGCGGTCCGCCGCGCGCTCCTGCTGCTCTGCGCCGCCCTGGTCGCCGGCGCCTCCTACGGCCTGGTGCGCCGGGGCTACCACTGGCCGCTGGACGTGGCGGCCGGCTGGTGCCTGGGAGCGGTGGTGCTGATCTGTCTGTGGCTGTCGGCCGGCCGGAGCAGCCGTCCGCCGACCGCGGATCGGCAGCCGGCCTCTCGGGCGAAGTAGCCGCGGGCGCGGGCGGGGAGCGCGGGCGGGGAGTCCGGCCGCACGGTCACGGTCTGCGCGCACCGGGCGTCGCCGGCACCTGCCGGGGTCGCCCCGCGCGCCGAACCACCGCTGCGGGCCGGTGGGTTCACATGGGCGCCGGCCGTGAGGGGCCGGCTGACGGGACCGGACGCGAAGCCGCCGTTCCTGTATATGAGGTCCGCGTCGGCCGCACGGGCGGCCGACGAGATACCGGACGCGGCGGGAGCCGCGGTGACGGACACGGCGGAAGGACCGAACGGCCGAAACGGTCTGCGGCGATCCGCACCTGCCTCCGGGCAGGGGGGAATGGGAGGAGGAAGGTGGGGGGGCGGAGCGCCTTCGAGTCGATCCGGACCCATCGGCCCGTCAACGCCTCAGCCACTGATCCGTCGCTCTGCCGGCCAGGACCTGTCTGGCAATTCCTACGCCTCCTCCCGCCCGGCGAGCCCCGCCACCGCCTCGTGCATGGCCAGTTCGAGCAGGACCGGATCGGTGAGCGTGCCCGAGCCGTCCGGCGGGAACAGCCAGCGCGTCCCGCCGGCCGACGAGCGGCCCGGGTACGGCACCACGATCCAGGTGCCGTCGCCCGCCGTGCGGATGCCGGTGCCGATCCAGCGGGCCGCGGTGCCCGGTGGCACGAGGAAGCCCATCCGCGCGTCACCGAAGTCGACCAGCACCGGACCGGGCCGGTCGAGGACACGGGTGAGCACGTCGAGCGTGGGGTAGCCGAGTTCTCCCGGCAGGATCAGCACGTCCCAGGCCTTGCCCGCCGGCAGCAGCGCCACCCCGTGCGGATTGTGCTCCCACTCCCAGCGGCACGCTTCGGGGTCGGGTGCGACCGAGGAGAGCCACTCGACCGCCGGCTTCGTCCCTGTCATCACAAACGCCTGCCTCTCTGCCGTGGACGCGGGAATGTCGCGTCACGAGGAGGAGAGGAAGCTTTCCGCCGGGCATTACGCGGGTTCTGGCGTCCCATTGGAGTGAACCGGATCACCACCGTCGAGATCCGGTCACTACCGCGGAAAACCGGCCACGCCGCCGAGAAGCACTCTCAGCTGCCGAAGCCCAGTCCCAGCTTGTCCATCATCCGCAGCCACAGGTTCCGGTGGCCGTCGTGGGTGTCGGCGTGCGCCAGCGACCACTTGGTGAGCGCGATGCCGGTCCAGGCGAAGGGCTCGGGCGGGAACGGCAGCGGCTTCCTGCGCACCATCTCCAGCTCCGTGCGCTCGGTGCGCTCCCCCGCCAGCAGGTCCAGCATCACCTCGGCACCGAAACGGGTGGCGCCGACGCCGAGTCCGGTGAAGCCGGCCGCGTAGGCGACCCTGCCCCGGTGGGCGGTGCCGTAGAACGCCGAGAAGCGGGAGCAGGTGTCGATCGCGCCGCCCCAGGCGTGGGTGAAGCGGACCCCCTCCAGCTGGGGGAAGCAGGTGAAGAAGTGGTCGGCGAGCTTCGCGTACGTCCGGGGCCGGTCGTCGTACTCGGCCCGCACCCGCCCGCCGTACGGGTAGACCGCGTCGTAGCCGCCCCACAGAATGCGGTGGTCGGCGGTCAGCCGGAAGTAGTGGAACCGGTTGGCACTGTCGCCGAGCCCCTGCCGGTTCCTCCAGCCGACGGACGCCAGTTGTCCGTCGGTGAGCGGCTCGGTCATCAGGGCGTAGTCGTAGACCGGGACGGTGTAGGCGCGGGCCCGTCTGACCAGGCTGGGGAAGACGTTGGTGCCGAGGGCTGCCGTGCGGGCGCGGATCTGCCCGTAGGGGGTGCGGACGGACATCCCGGCGCCGTACGGGCGCAGGGTGAGGGCGGGGGTGTGCTCGTACACGCGGACGCCGAGGCCGAGGCAGGCCCGCTTGAGTCCCCAGGCGAGTTTCGCCGGGTGGAGCATGGCCACGCCCCGGCGGTCCCAGAGACCGGCCAGGAAGGTGGGCGAGTCGACCTGGGCGCGGACCTCGTCGGTGTCGAGGAGGTCGACGCCGTCGGCGAGGCCTCTGCGGTCGATCTCCTGGTACCAGGCGCGCAGTTCGCGTGCCTGGTAGGGCTCGGTGGCGACGTCCAGCTCGCCGGTGCGTTCGAATGCGCAGTCGATGGCGTGGCGGGCGACCGCTTCCTCGATGGCGTCGAGGTTGCGGGCGCCCAGTCGCTCCAGCTCGTGGATCTCGTCCGGCCAGCGGGCCAGGCCGTTGGCCAGGCCGTGGGTGAGGGAGGCGGCGCAGAATCCGCCGTTGCGGCCCGAGGCGGCCCAGCCCACCTCGCGCCCCTCCACCAGGACGACGTCCCGGTCCGGGTCGCGTTCCTTGGCGATCAGTGCCGTCCACAGCCCGCTGTATCCGCCGCCCACCACCAGCAGGTCGCAGGTCTCGGCGCCGGTGAGAGCGGGCTCGGGGTCCGGCCGGCCGGGATCGTCCAGCCAGTACGCGGCCGGCCGGGCGTCGGCGAGGGATGCCGTCCAACGGCTCATGGTCTGCTACCCCTTCTGCCGCTTGCGGCGGTTGCCGACGGCCATGGAGACCAGCACCAGCAGGACGGCGACGACGAACATGGCCGTACCGACGACGTTGATCTGCACCGGGGTTCCGCGTTGCGCGGAGCCCCAGACGAACATCGGGAAGGTGACGGTGGACCCCGAGGTGAAGTTGGTGATGATGAAGTCGTCGAAGGACAGGGCGAAGGCGAGGAGCGCGCCCGCCGCGATGCCGGGGGCGGCGATCGGCAGGGTGACCCTCAGAAACGTCTGGACCGGACCGGCGTACAGGTCCTGGGCGGCCTGCTCCAGGCGCGGGTCCATCGACATCACGCGCGCCTTGACGGCGACCACGACGAAGCTGAGGCAGAACATGACGTGCGCGATGAGGATCGTCCAGAAGCCGAGCCGGACGCCCATGTTGAGGAACAGGGTCAGCAGCGATGCCGCCATGACCACCTCGGGCATCGCCATCGGCAGGAAGACCAGCGAGTTCACGACGCCGCGGGCGCGGAAGCGGTAGCGGACCAGCGCGAAGGCGATCATGGTGCCGAGCACCGTTGCGCCGAGGGTCGCCCACAGCGCGATCTGAAGGCTGAGCGACAGCGAGCCGCACAGGCCGGAGACCCCGCACGGGTCCTTCCAGGCGTCCGTGGAGAACTCCTGCCACTCGTAGTTGAAGCGCCCCTTGGGCTTGTTGAACGAGAACACGGCCACCACCACGACCGGCAGCAGCAGATACGCGAGCGTCAGCAGTCCCGCGATGACGACGAGACGGCGCTTGAGCCGGTTGACGAAGGTCGTCACAGCAGATCCTCCGTGCCGGACTTGCGGATGTAGAACGTGACCGCGAACAGGATCGCGGCCATCAGGATGAACGAGAGTGCCGCGGCCGTCGGATAGTCCAGGACGCGCAGGAACTGCGTCTGGATCACGTTGCCGATCATGCGGGTGTCGGTGGAGCCGAGCAGGTCCGCGTTGATGTAGTCGCCGGTGGCCGGGATGAAGGTCAGCAGCGTGCCGGAGACGACGCCCGGCATCGACAGCGGGAGGGTGACCCTGCGGAAGGTGGTCGAGGGCCTGGCGTACAGGTCGTTCGCCGCCTCGTGCAGCCGGGGGTCGATGCGCTCCAGGGAGGTGTAGAGCGGAAGGATCATGAACGGCAGGAAGTTGTACGTCAGACCGCAGACGACGGCGAGCGGTGTGGCCAGCACCCGGTCGCCGGCGGTCCAGCCGAGCCAGGAGGTGACGTCCAGTACGTGCAGCGTGTTGAGGATCTCGACCACGGGGCCGCTGTCGGCCAGGATCGTCTTCCAGGCGAGGGTACGGATCAGAAAACTGGCGAAGAACGGCGCGATCACCAGAATCATGATCAGGTTCCGCCAACGTCCCGCGCGGAAGGCGATCAGATACGCCAGCGGGTAGCCGAGCGCGAGGCACAGCACGGTCGCGGAGGCCGCGTAGAGCACCGAGCGGACGAACTGCGGCCAGTACGCGGACAGCGCGTCCCAGTAGGTGGCGAAGTGCCAGGTGACCTCGTAGCCGTCCTCCAGGGAGCCCGTCTGGACGGAGGTGGAGGCCTGGTAGATCACCGGCAGCGCGAAGAAGACGAACAGCCACAGCAGACCGGGCAGCAGGAGCAGGTACGGCGTCCAGCGGCCCAGTCTCCGCGGCGGCTTCGCCCGCCGGGCCAGCATCAGGGGCGGCGGCTGGGGTGGCGGCGACTGGGTGACGGTGGCCATCAGGCGGCCTCCTCCCCGACGGTCTCCACACCGGCGTCCGCATCCTGGGCGGCGTCGAGGCCGAAGGTGTGCGCCGGGTTCCAGTGCAGGACGACCTCGGCGCCGGGCGCCAGCCGGTCGTCGCGGTCGATGTTCTGGACGTAGACCTCGAACGCGGTGCAGACCGGGCTGTCGACGACGAACTGGGTGGAGACACCGAGGTAGCCGGAGTCGCGGATGCGGCCGGTGATCCGGTTGCGGCCCTCTGGTATGCGTCCGGCGTCGTCGGCGGGGACGAGGGAGACCTTCTCCGGGCGCACCCCGAGCAGCACCTTGCCGCCGGCCACCGTGGGGCCGCTGTTGCGTGCCGAGGGCAGGACGAGCTTGCCGCCGCCCGCCTTCAGCACGATGTCGTCGCCCGACCTGGTGTCGACGTCGGCCTCGATGAAGTTGGACGTGCCGAGGAAGTTGGCGACGAACGTGGTGCGCGGATTCTCGTACAGCTCGCTGGGCGGGCCGAGCTGCTCGACGCGGCCGGCGTTCATCACGGCGACCGTGTCGGCCATGGTCATGGCCTCCTCCTGGTCGTGCGTGACGTGCACGAAGGTGATGCCGACCTCGGTCTGGATGCGTTTGAGCTCCAGCTGCATCTGACGGCGCAGTTTCAGGTCGAGGGCGCCGAGCGGCTCGTCGAGCAGCAGCACCTTCGGGTGGTTGATCAGGGCGCGGGCCACGGCGACCCGTTGCTGCTGGCCGCCGGAGAGCTGGTGCGGCTTCTTGCGGGCCTGCTCGCCGAGCTGGACGAGTTCCAGCATCTCGCCCACCTGCTTCTTCACGCTCCTGATGCCGCGTCGGCGCAGACCGAAGGCGACGTTCTCGAAGATGTCGAGGTGCGGGAAGAGGGCGTAGGACTGGAAGACGGTGTTCACCGGCCGCTTGTACGGCGGGAGCGCGGTGACGTCCTGGTCGCCGAGATGGACGGTGCCGACGGTGGGTTCCTCCAGGCCGGCGATCATCCTGAGGGTGGTGGTCTTGCCGCAGCCGGACGCGCCGAGCAGGGCGAAGAAGGAACCCTCGGGCACGGTCAGATCGAGGGGGTGGACGGCGGTGAACGAGCCGTAGGTCTTGCCGAGGCCGGTGAGGCGGACGTCCCCGCCGTGGGCGGCCGTGTCGTGCGTCGTCTTCATCTCGTCACGCCCCCGTGAGCTTCGCGAACTTCGCTTCGAATGCCGTCTCTTCCTCGGAGCTCAGGGAGCGGAAGGAACGGGACTTGGCCTGCATGGCCTGGTCGGGAAGGATCAGCGGGTTGTTCGCCGCGTCCTCGTCGATCTTCGCGAGCTCGTCCTTCACTCCGTCGACCGGACAGACGAAGTTGATGTGGGCGGCGAGCTCGGCGGCCGGCCGCGGCTCGAAGTAGTAGTCGATGAGCCGCTCGGCGTTGGTCTTGTGCCGGGCCTTGTTCGGGATCATCAGGTTGTCGCTGGACGTCATGTAGCCGCTGTCCGGGATCAGGAAGTCGATGTCCGGGTTGTCCGCCTTCAGCTGGACAATGTCGCCGGCCCAGGCGACGCACGCGGCGAAGTCGCCCTTGCTGAGGTCCAAGGTGTAGTCGTTGCCGGTGAAGCGGCGGACCTGCCCCTGGTCGACGGCCTTCTGGAGGCGGGCTATCCCCGCGTCGTAGTCGTCGGCGGTGAACTTCTCCGGGTCCTTGTCCATGTCGAGCAGGGCCAGACCCATGGTGTCGCGCATCTCGGTGAGGAGGCCGACGCGCCCCTTGAGCTTCGGGTTGTCCAGGAGGTCGGAGAGGGTCTTCACCTCGACGCCGTCGAGCGCCTTCCGGTTGTAGGCGATGACGGCGGCGATGCCCTGCCAGGGGTAGGAGTAGGCACGGCCCGGGTCCCAGTCGGGGCTGCGGAACTGCGACGACAGGTTGGCGTAGGCGTGCGGCAGGTGGGACGGATCCAGCTTCTGCACCCAGCCGAGCCGGATCAGGCGGGCGGCCAGCCAGTCGGTGAGGACGACGAGGTCGCGGCCGGTGTCCTGGCCGGCGGCGAGCTGCGGCTTGATCTTGCCGAAGAACTCGGTGTTGTCGTTGATGTCCTCGGTGTACGTGACCTTGATGCCGGTCCGCTCGGTGAACGCGTCCAGCGTGGGGTGTTCGCGCCCGCTGTCGTCGACGTCCATGTACTCGGTCCAGTTGGAGAAGGCGACGCTCTTCTCCTTCTCCGAGTGGTCCTCGGCCGATACGCCGCCCTGGGTGCTGCCCGCCGGGGGGATGCCGCAGGCGCTCAGCGCCCCGATGCCGCCGAACGCGAGCGCACCGCCCGCGGAGGCGCGCAGCAGGGACCGGCGCGACAGGGCCGCCCTGCCGTTGCGGAAGCTGCGCCGCACGGCGGCCACCTGGGCCGGGGAAAGGCGGTCGGAATCGTACTGCTCCATACGCGTGGTGCCTTTCGGAGTGAGGCCGTCGGTCGGTCGGCCCGGTTTCTATCGGTCCCCGAAGATCGTGCGGTGCCAGTCCTTGCGAACCGCCGCCGTATTGTCGAACATGACGTGCTTGAGCTGGGTGTACTCCTCGAACGAGTACGCGGACATGTCCTTGCCGGAGCCGGACGCCTTGTAGCCGCCGTGCGGCATCTCGCTGACGATCGGGATGTGGTCGTTGATCCACACGCACCCGGCCCTGATCTCGCGCGTGGCGCGGCCGGCCCGGTACACGTCCCGGCTCCAGGCGGAGGCGGCGAGTCCGTACGGCGTGTCGTTGGCGAGCGCGATGCCCTCGTCGTCGGTGTCGAAGGGCAGAACGACCAGCACCGGTCCGAAGATCTCGGTCTGCACGGCCTCGCTGTCCTGCGGGGCACCGGCGATCAGGGTGGGCAGGTAGTACGCGCCGGCGGCGAGTTCCCCGCCCGGAGCCCGGCCACCGGTCACCACGCGCGCGTAGGAGCGCGCCCGTTCGACGAAGCCGGCCACCCTCTCGCGCTGCGCGTGCGAGACCAGCGGGCCGAGGTCGGTCCCGGCGGCGAAGGGGTCACCGAGCCGCACGGTCTCCATGAGCGCGGCGGTGCGCTCCACGAACGCCTCGTAGAGGGGCCGTTGCACATACGCGCGGGTGGCGGCCGTGCAGTCCTGGCCGGTGTTGATGAGCGCGCCCGCGACCGCTCCGTTGACGGCGGCGTCGAGGTCGGCGTCGTCGAAGACGACGAAGGGTGCCTTGCCGCCGAGTTCGAGGTGGACGCGCTTGACGGTGGCGGTGGCGACGGCGGCCACCCGCCTGCCCACGGCGGTGGAACCGGTGAAGGAGGTCATGGCCACGTCGGGATGGCCGACGAGATGCTCGCCCGCCTCCCGGCCGGTACCGGTGACGATGTTGATCACGCCGTCCGGGATGCCGGCGTCGGTGGCGGCCTGAGCGAAGAGCAGTGAGGTCAGCGGGGTGGTCTCGGCGGGCTTGAGGACGATCGTGTTGCCCGCGGCGATCGCCGGGAGGATCTTCCACGCGGCCATCTGGAGGGGGTAGTTCCAGGGGGCGATCGAGCCGACGACGCCGATGGGTTCGCGGCGCACGTAGGAGGTGTGGTCGTCGGAGTACTCACCGGCCGACCGGCCCGTCAGGTGCCGGGCGGCACCGGCGAAGAAGGCGATGTTGTCGATGCTTCCGGGGACGTCGAACTCCCGGCTCAGCTTCAGGGGCTTGCCGCACTGCAGGGACTCGGCGCGGGCGAAGTCCTCGGCACGCTCGGCGACCACGGCGGCGAACCGGTGCATCGCGTCGGACCGATCGCCCGGGGTGGCACCGGCCCACGCCCCGAACGCCTTCCGCGCGGCGGCGACGGCCGCGTCCACGTCGTCGGTGCCGGCGAGTTCGTAGGTGTACACGTCCTCGCCGGTGGCCGGGTCGACGACCGTGTGCGTACGGCCCGAGGTGCCCTTCGTCAGGCGGCCCGCGACGAACTGCGCCCCGTCGGCGAATCGTTCCTGGGCCGGAAACCGTTCCGGGGTGGCGTTGCCGGGGTGCTGCATGTCGCTCTCCTCCGTTTCCGAGGGGCGGCGTGACGCCAGCTCGACTTGAGCGCCGATCCTGGCAGAGACATGTGATGCCAACAAGTGATTCCGTTGTTTCCATTTGGTTAAGCAACGAAATCTGTCGGCAGAGCGTCGTACGGGCACGAAAAGGACAGGCCGATTGTCAGTGCTGCCTGCGAAACTCGCGCACATGGGGATGAACACGGAGGCGGAGAAGGGCATGGAGAAGACTGCAACTGCGGTGGGAGCCGGGGCGATCGATTCCCGGGAGGCCCTGATCGAGGCAGTGGCGACCGGGGAGCGGATCAAGTACCTGCACTTCTGGGGGCACCAGCCCCTGCCCGACGGCCGGATCGGGGCGGGCTGCCTGAGCCAGTGGTGGCCGTCGCCGTTCACGGTGGACGGCGTGACCTACACGACCGCCGAGCACTGGATGATGGCGGCCAAGGCACGGATATTCGCGGATCCGGAGGCGGAACGGAAGATCCTGGCCGCGGAGCACCCCGCCGACGCGAAGAAGGAGGGCCGGCTCGTGCGGCACTTCGACGATGCGGTCTGGCGGCGCGAGCGGTTCCGTGTCGTCGTCGAGGGCAGCACGCACAAGTTCGCCGCCCACGCGGACCTGCGTGCCTTCCTGCTGAACACGGGCGACCGCGTCCTGGTCGAGGCGAGCCCCAGGGACCGCGTCTGGGGCATCGGGCTCGGGGCGAAGAACGAGAGGGCGGCGAACCCCGCCCAGTGGCGCGGCGCGAACCTTCTGGGCTTCGCCCTGATGCAGGCCCGCACCCGCCTCCGCCTCCTCGAGGCCGGGACCGACGCAAAAGCGTGAGCGGTCCGGGCCCGGCCCGCCACGCTGAGGCCCCGGCCACCAGGCCACCAGGCGGGCGGACGGGCGGACGGGCGGACGGGCGGACGGGCGGACGGGCGGACGGGCGGACGATAACCGTTCGGGGCCGGGCGGGCGCCCTGGGGACGGGCCCGGCGCCGAATGGGGCTTCCGTGGGGGTCGGGCGTGCCAACCGGGCCCGGTCCTCGGCGAGAGCCGGGGCACGAGCCGAAGTCTTGGGGCTTCCGTGGGGGTCGGGCCGGATCGGGCACCGGGGCTCGCGAGCCCCGCACGGTCCGGACGAGAGGTCCTACCAGTAGGGCGTGGTGAGGACGAGGACGCCGAAGCCGGCACCCAGGAGGATGCCTGCCCAGCCGCAGATGAGACCGGCCAGGGCGTGGCCCGGGTTCGTGGCTTCGCCGCGGGCGGCCTTGCCCCGGCCCAGGACACTGAAGATCACGGCGAGGACGCCGAGCCCGATGGCCAGCGGCCAGAGGCAGAAGATGACGGCCGAGATGATCCCGAGCACGAGTCCGGCGACGCCCATGCCGTTGGCGGGCTGCGGAGGCATGCCGGTCCAGCCGTAGTAGCCCTGGTCGGGCATACCGGCGTAACCGGGCGGCTGTGGCTGCACGGCCGAGTGGGCGTAACCGCCCTGGGGGCCGCCCGGGTAGCCGTATGGCGCCGGGCCGGGGGCGATGGGCGGCGGCGGGACCGGCTCGGCGGCCGGGGGCGCGAAGGGGTCGGGGACCGCGGCGCCGTAGCCGGCGGGCATCGCGGGGGCGGACGGGGCGGAGGGGTCGGCCCAGGACGGAGCGGACGGCGAGGCCGGGTGGGTGGCCGGGGCGCCCGTCGCGGGGAAGGACGTGACCGTCCGCTGGTCGTGCGCGGAAGGCGCCGAGGGAACGGACGGAGTGCCGGAGGCCGGGGGCGTGCTGGCCGCGCCGGGCGTACTCGGGGAGGGCGCCGGTGGGTCGAATTCCGGGAGAGCGAACGGATCGATGACCTCGGCGGAGCCCGACGGGCCGGTCGTGCCCCGGCTGCCGAGATCCACCTGGGTCGGCTCGGGTGGCGCCACGTCGCGTGGCGGGCTCTGGGGCGGCTGGGCCTGCGCGGCCCTGCTGTCGGCCGGCTCCGCCCAGACGTCGTCGTGAACATGCGGGTCCCGGGGCGGAGTTCCGCCCGCCGGGTTCCCCCGCGCTTCCGGCGCCTGCGCGTCGTCGGACATACGCTGGACCCCCTCCGTCGAACGTCCCGTCATCGTACGGCCCACCCCCGTCCCGTGCGTGCCCGGCCTACGATGATCCTCGATCCACCGATCAGCCGATCACCCGCGTCCCGCCGCATCCCGGCCGGGGGCGCCGCTCCCGGAGAGGGACCATGACCGAACGTCTCGCCGCGTCCGCAGAGGCGGGCAGCGGCCCGCACGACTTCATCGCCGGACTGCCCAAGGCCGAACTGCACGTGCACCACATCGGTTCCGCCTCCCCCCGCATCGTCTCGGAGCTGGCCGCCCGCCATCCCGGCTCCAAGGTCCCCGCCGACCCCGAGGCGCTCGCCGACTACTTCACCTTCACGGACTTCGCCCACTTCATCGACGTGTACCTGTCCGTCGTCGACCTGGTCCGCACGCCCGAGGACGTCCGGCTGCTCACCTACGAGGTGGCGCGTGAGCTGGCCCGGCAGCAGGTGCGGTACGCCGAGCTGACGATCACCCCGTTCTCGTCGACCCGCCGCGGGATCGACGAGCGTGCGTTCATGGAGGCGATCGAGGACGCCCGCAAGGCGGCCGAGTCGGAGTTCGGGACCGTGCTCCGCTGGTGCTTCGACATTCCCGGCGAGGCCGGCCCGGAGGCCGCCGAGGAGACCACCCGGCTCGCCACCGACGACCGGCTGCGCCCGGAGGGCCTGGTCTCCTTCGGCCTGGGCGGACCCGAGATCGGGGTGCCCCGGCCACAGTTCAAGCCGTACTTCGACCGGGCCATCGCCGCGGGCCTGCGCTCGGTGCCGCACGCCGGTGAGACCACCGGCCCCGGGACGGTGTGGGACGCCCTGGTCGACCTGCGCGCGGAGCGGATCGGGCACGGCACCAGCGCCGCCCAGGACCCCGAACTGCTCGCGCACCTCGCCGAACGGCGCATCGCGCTGGAGGTGTGCCCCACCTCCAACATCGCCACCCGCGCGGTCGCCGACCTGGACGAGCACCCGATCAAGGAGTTCGTCCGCGCCGGTGTGCTGGTCACCGTCAACTCCGACGACCCGCCGATGTTCGGCACCGACCTCAACACCGAGTACGCGATCGCCGCGCGGCTGTTGGACCTCGACGAGCGGGGTCTGGGTGCGCTGGCGAAGAACGCGGTGGAGGCGTCGTTCCTGGACGAGCCGGCCAAGGCACGGCTGGCGGCCGAGATCGACGCCTACACCACGTCCTGGCTCACCTCCCGGCCGCTGCGGTGAATCCGTCCTCCGCCGTAGTGAATCCGTCCTCCGCCGCGGTGGACAGGTCGTCCCGTGAACCGACAGGTGAACCGACTCCGCGAAGGACTGCCATGCGCAACGTGACCGCCGTGGCCCACCGCGGCGACCCGTACCACGTCCGTGAGAACACGCTCGCCTCGCTGCGCTCCGCGCTCGACAAGGGCGCGGACGCGGTCGAGTTCGATGTGCGCCTCACCCGGGACGGCGTACCGGTCCTGCTGCACGACGAGACGCTGAAGCGGCTCTGGGGGCACGACCGCCCGCTGCGGTCGCTGTCCTGGGAGGAGGTACGCGGCCTGACCGACGGCGGTGTGCCCACGCTCGCGGACGCGCTGTCGGCGACCGGGGGCAGCGGGGTCATGCTGGACCTGCCGGGCGATCCCGCCCCTCGCGCGGTGCGCCGGATCGTGGACGCCGTACGGGAGCACGGCGCCCGGGACCGTGTCCGCTACTGCGCGGGCGCCGCCGCCATGCTCGCCGTGCGCGCGGCGGACCCGTCCGCCGAGATCGCCCTCACCCACACGTCGCCGGCCCCGCCGCGCGCCGGTCTCCTGGAGGCGGTCCGGCCGCGCTGGCTGAACTACCGCTTCAGTCTGGTCGACCGGGCCCTCGCCGACCGGGTCCACGCGGACGGCTATCTGCTCTCCGTGTGGACCCCGGACACCCGCCGCTCCCTGCGCCGCCTGCTGGCGCTGGGCGCCGACTCGATCACCACCAACCGCATCGACGTCCTGTGCGCCCTGCGCGCCTCCCGGTAGAACCGGGAAGGGCCCGCCCGGCGGATCACGCCGAGGACACGGGGGCCGGCGCGGCGTACGGGGTGAGCGCTTCCAGCCGCTTGATCCTCTTGCGTACGGCGTACAGCGGGATCACGCCGAACACCCCGAACGCCATGTCGATGACGCTCCACCAGAAGGGGATGCCGCGGACCGGGCCGCAGACGAGGGCGAGCGGAATGACGCCGGCGCAGGCGATCATGCCGAACTCGACGACCCAGATGTTGCGGACCGGGTCGCGGTAGGGGCCGTAGAAGGCGACGGCGATCACGAGGTGGGCGAAGGCCAGCCAGTCGGTGCCGTAGAGAAGGAACGGATACTCGGCGTCGGCGGCGTCGAGTCCGTCCCGGACCCGCTCGATCCACTCCATGAGGGCGGGAAGGTGCTCCGGTGCCCCCAGGGAGCGGAGCACCTCCTCGGTCCAGCGCAGTTCGTGCACCAGGGGGAAGGCCGTGGCACCACTGAGCACCAGGCAGACGACGAAGAGGACCAACCAGACGCGAATGCCCTTGAGCAGGGCGGCTCTGTCGCTCATGGCGACAACATACGCCCTTGTTGAACGTGTTCAAAAACTGGGGTCGAGTGAACTCCCCCCGCCCTCCGCGCACTTCGCGTGCTCACCCCTCACCGGCCATCGGCCGGCACCCTCGAGAAGCCCCGCGCCCGGAAGGGGCGCGGGGCTGAACCGGCATGCGGCTCCGCCGCCCGGGCGGGGCCGGGCGGCGAGCCCTTACGCGTCGAGCGACGTCATCACGTGCTTGATGCGCGTGTAGTCGTCGAAGCCGTAGGCGCTGAGGTCCTTGCCGTAGCCGGACTTCTTGAAGCCGCCGTGCGGCATCTCCGCGACCAGCGGGATGTGGGTGTTGATCCACACGCAGCCGAAGTCGAGCTTCTTGGACATGCGCATCGCGCGGGAGTGGTCCTTGGTCCACACCGAGGAGGCCAGCGCGTACTCGACGCCGTTGGCGTACGCGACGGCCTGGTCCTCGTCGGTGAAGGTCTGGACGGTGATGACCGGGCCGAAGACCTCCTTCTGGACGATCTCGTCGTCCTGCTTCAGGCCCGAGACCACGGTGGGCGCGTAGAAGAAGCCCTTGTCGCCGACGCGCCTGCCGCCGGCCTCCACGCGCGCGTGCGCGGGGAGCCGGTCGACGAAGCCCTCCACCTGGGCCAGTTGACGGGCGTTGTTGAGCGGGCCGAAGAGGACGTCCTCGTCGTCGGGGGCGCCCGTCTTCGTGTCGGCGGCGGCCTTGGCGAGGGCAGTGACGAACTCGTCGTGGATCGACTCGTGGACGAGGACACGCGTGGCGGCCGTACAGTCCTGGCCGGCGTTGAAGAAGCCCGCGACGGAGATGCCCTCCACGGCCTTGGCGATGTCGGTGTCCTCGAAGACTACGACCGGCGCCTTGCCGCCCAGCTCCAGGTGGACGCGCTTGAGGTCCTTGGACGCGGACTCGGCGACCTGCATGCCGGCCCGTACCGAACCGGTGATGGACGCCATCGCCGGGGTGTCGTGCTCGACCATCATGCGGCCGGTGTCGCGGTCGCCGCAGACGACGTTGAAGACGCCCGTCGGCAGGACCGAGCCGAGGATCTCGGCGAGCAGGACCGTGGAGGCCGGAGTGGTGTCCGAGGGCTTGAGGACGACCGTGTTGCCCGCCGCGATCGCCGGGGCGAACTTCCACACGGCCATCATCATCGGGTAGTTCCAGGGGGCGACCTGGGCGCAGACGCCGACCGGCTCACGGCGCACGATGGAGGTCAGACCCTCCATGTACTCGCCGGCCGAGCGGCCCTCCAGCATCCGCGCCGCGCCCGCGAAGAAGCGGATCTGGTCGACCATCGGCGGGATCTCCTCGGTGCGGGTCAGCCCGATGGGCTTGCCCGTGTTCTCCACCTCGGCCGCGATGAGTTCCTCGGCACGCTCCTCGATGGCGTCCGCGACCTTCAGCAGGGCCTTCTGCCGCTCGGCCGGCGTGGCGTCGCGCCAGCCGGGGAAGGCCTCGGCGGCGGCCGCCATCGCGGCGTCCACGTCGGCCTGTCCGGACAGCGGCGCGGTCGCGTACGCCTCGCCGGTCACGGGGTTGACCACCTCGGTGGTCCGTCCGTCGGCGGCGTCACGGAACGCGCCGCCGATGTAGTTGCGCAGACGTCGCAGCTCGGTGCTCACTGCAGGCCTCCCGGTGTTCCTCGTGGGTGTCCGAGGTGTCCAACCTCTGAGACACCCACCCTAGACGGACCCCTGACGCATTCAACACCCCCGACCACCCCAACTCTGCGAAATCCGCAAACATCAACCCTCGCAACAACGGATTTCATCGAATGCGCCTTGCGGAACGATCGAGACCTCGTGCACAGTGACCGTGTGGCCAGTCGAAGCGCAGAACCCAAGGACTCCCGCGAGTCCAGGAACGGCGGCGGTCCCCACCTGGACGCCGTCTCCCTCGCCATCATCGAGCAGCTCCAGGAGGACGGCCGCAGGCCCTACGCCGCCATCGGCAAGGCCGTCGGCCTGTCGGAGGCGGCCGTGCGCCAGCGCGTGCAGAAGCTGCTCGACCAGGGCGTGATGCAGATCGTCGCCGTCACGGACCCGCTCACGGTGGGCTTCCGCAGGCAGGCGATGGTCGGCGTCCATGTCGAGGGTGACGTGGAGTCCGTGGCCGACGCGCTGAGCGCCATGGACGAGTGCGAGTACGTGGTGATGACCGCGGGCTCCTTCGACCTCATGGTCGAGATCGTCTGCGAGGACGACGACCACCTCCTGGAGCTCATCAACCGACGCATCCGGGCCGTGCCCGGCGTGCGCTCCACCGAGAGTTTCGTCTACCTCAGGCTCAAGAAGCAGACCTACATGTGGGGGACCCGATAATCGTGAGCACCGACAGCCCCGAGGACCTCAGCCGGGCCGCGTACGACCACCTGTGGATGCACTTCACCCGCATGTCCTCGTACGAGAACTCCCCCGTGCCCACCATCGTCCGCGGCGAGGGCACCCACATCTACGACGACCGGGGCAAGCGGTACCTCGACGGTCTCGCCGGGCTGTTCGTCGTCCAGGCGGGGCACGGCAGGGTCGAGCTCGCCGAGACCGCCTTCAAGCAGGCGCAGGAACTGTCCTTCTTCCCCGTGTGGTCCTACGCCCACCCCAAGGCCGTGGAACTGGCGGAGCGGCTGGCCCACGAGGCGCCGGGCGACCTGAACAAGGTCTTCTTCACGACCGGCGGCGGCGAGGCGGTGGAGACCGCCTGGAAGCTCGCCAAGCAGTACTTCAAGCTGACCGGCAAGCCGACCAAGTACAAGGTCATCTCCCGCGCGGTGGCCTATCACGGCACCCCTCAGGGGGCCCTGTCGATCACCGGCCTGCCGGCGCTGAAGGCCCCGTTCGAGCCGCTGGTGCCGGGCGCCCGCAAGGTGCCGAACACCAACATCTACCGGGCCCCGATCCACGGCGACGACCCCGAGGCGTTCGGCCGCTGGGCCGCCGACCAGATCGAGCAGCAGATCCTCTTCGAGGGCCCGGACACGGTCGCCGCGGTCTTCCTCGAGCCGGTGCAGAACGCCGGCGGCTGCTTCCCGCCGCCGCCCGGCTACTTCCAGCGGGTCCGCGAGATCTGCGATCAGTACGACGTCCTGCTCGTCTCCGACGAGGTCATCTGCGCCTTCGGCCGCCTGGGCACGACGTTCGCCTGCGACAAGTTCGACTACGTCCCGGACATGATCACCTGCGCCAAGGGCATGACATCCGGCTACTCCCCCATCGGCGCCTGCATCGTCTCCGACCGCCTCGCCGAGCCGTTCTACCAGGGTGACAACGTCTTCCTGCACGGCTACACCTTCGGCGGCCACCCCGTCTCGGCCGCGGTGGGCGTCGCCAACCTCGACCTGTTCGAGCGCGAGGGCCTCAACCGGCATGTGCTGGACCACGAGGACGCCTTCCGCTCCACGCTGGAGAAGCTGTACGACCTGCCGATCGTCGGCGACGTCCGCGGCAACGGCTTCTTCTACGGCATCGAGTTGGTCAAGGACAAGCACACCAAGGAGACCTTCGACGACGCCGAGACCGAGCGCGTCCTGTACGGCTTCCTGTCCAAGAAGCTGTACGAGAACGGCCTGTACTGCCGTGCCGACGACCGCGGCGACCCGGTCGTCCAGCTCGCCCCGCCGCTGATCTCCGACCAGGGGACGTTCGACGAGATCGAGCAGATCCTGCGCGCCACCCTGGAGGAGGCGTGGACGAGGCTCTGAGCCGCCGACGACAGTGATCACCGCCGTGCGGCAGCCGCGCGGTTGCGTGTTCCGCTGTAATCCCCCGGCGCGGCCCACGGTTGTGATCTGCGCCGTGGGCCACGGTTGTGATCTTCGGCTGGAATGATCAATTACGGCCCCGGCGCCGTCCGTTCGAGTGAGAAACGGCGGTCCGGGGCCGCGTGCTGTCCGGTGTCCCGTCGCATGCTGCCTAGGGTCTGTCCGGCGGATCAAGTCGGAGACAACTGGCGGCATCTGTCCAACTGGGTCGAGCGAGGGCTGGTGCGTTCATCTGCAAGGCGGAGGAGGGAGTCGACGCGATGGGGGTCCCTCCCGCGTATGTGGGTCCCTCCCACTCGAGCGCAGCCGAGAGTGGGGGAGCAGCCGAGCGTGAGGGAGTCGGCGAGTGACGACAACGCCGCTGGGGTCCACCCCTGTTCGAAGAGCTTGGGGGAGGGCGTGCCGGCCCCCGCGGCTCCGGCATGACCCGCCGGACAGGCCCTAGCGTCCCAGTGACCGATCGGCTCTGCTTTCGTTCCCCCGCATGGGGGAGTCACGAATCTCGCACGGCATTTCTGATCCGAACCGAGGTGTACGCCATGGTGGCCCCACCGGACAACGACGTGCTCTGGGCACGCGCCCTGCACTTCCGGCACAACGACGGCTCACCCGGGCTGAGCGGGGTCTCGCTCGGCGTCGGGGAGGGCGAGATCCTCGCCGTCGGCGGCCCGCGGGGCAGCGGCAAGACGACCCTCCTGCGGTGCCTGTCCGGCCTGGTGCCCGTGGCGGGCGGCGAGGTCTGGTTCAACAGCGTGCCCGTGCACACCATGAGGCCGGCCGCCCGCGAGCGGCTGCGCCGGGAGCGCTTCGGCTGGATCGACCCGGTGCCGGTGCTCGTCCCCGAGCTGAACGTCTGGGAGAACACCGCCCTCCCCCTGATGCTGCGCGGCATCGCCCGCCGCCCGGCCAGGGCGACGGCCCTGGAGTGGCTGGAGCGGCTCGACATCGGCGACAAGGCCCGCAAACACCCCGGGGACCTGGTGCACGCGGAGCGCCAGCGGGTCTGCATCGCCCGCGCCCTCGCCCCGGCTCCCTCGGTACTGTTCGCCGACGAGCCGACCGCCCCGCTGCACCGCGCAGACCGGCGGCACGTGCTGCGCACGCTGACCACGGCGGCCCGTTCGCACGGCATCACGGTGCTCCTCGCCACCGCCGACGCGGACACCGCGGCCCTCGCCGACCGCACGGTGTCGCTGCTCGACGGGCGCCGGGTGCGCACCGTACATCTTCCCCCGGTCCCCGGGACCGCCGAGGCGGAGGGCCGGGCCGCGTGCTCGCTCTCCGTCTGACCCGAGGTGCCCGTCCGACCGTCCAGCTGCGCCGCCTCCTGGTCGCAGCGGCCTCGGCGGGCACGGGCTTTCTGCTGCTGTGCGCCCTCGGCCACGCGCTCGGCCACCCGAGCACGCCGTCCGCCTCGCTGCTCCGGCTGGCCTGGTGCGCGGCCCCGCTTGCGGCCACGGTGTACTTCGCGGTCGCGGTGGCCCGGACCGACCCGGGGACCAGGCCCCGGCCCGGACTCTCGGCGCTCGGCCTCGGTCCGGCCCGGCTGACGGCGATCTCCGTGGCGGCCACGGCCCTGGCCTGCGCACTGGGGTCGGTGATCGCGCTGCTCGTCTTCCTCCACCTGCGCGGCGACCTCACCGGCGTGTCCTTCGACGGCTCCGGCACCGACTTCCTGGCCGCCGGCCGGCCGCTGCCGTTCCCGGCGATCCTGACCCTGCTGACGCTGGTGCCGGTGAGTGCCTCGGTGGCGGTGGCGGTGGCATTGCGCCCGCGCGAGCGGGCGGCGGGACCGTCCCGTTCGGAGCGGACGGTGTACGGCCGCTTCGGCGCGTACCGTGCCACGGCGGCGCGGGAGACGTTCGGGGCGTACGGACGCTTCGGCAGGCATCTGGAGACGGCGGCCCACGGCCGTCGGCCGCCCGCCGGCCGGCAGCGCGTGCCGGCGGGGGCACAGGCAGAACTGCAAGCACAGGTCCAGGCCCAGGCCCAGCAGGATCGGCTGCGGGCGGACCTTCCGGGGCAGGACCCCGAGCCGGCGCACGGGCCGCACGGCCCGGAGGACGGCCCCGCTTCCACGGCGGCGGTCCCGGCTCCCGGAGCCGGCACGGCGCCGTCCGGTCTCCCCTGGGGCATCGCGGTACTGGCCGTGGGCCTGGCCGTGGGGGCCTACGCGAGCCGTACCGGCGCCGGAACCGCGCCCGACGGCCGGCCCGGCGCGTCGGCCGGTCCGGTGCTGGCCTCCGTCGGCCTGATCCTGGCCGGTCCCGGTCTCACCCATCTGTGCGGCCGGCTGCTCCAGTCGGTCCGCCCGGGTGCCCTGCGCCTGCTGGCCGGGCGGCTCCTCATGACGGAGGCCACCAGGATCGGCCGTCCGCTGGGCGTGGTCTGCGCCGTACTGTCGGGCATGTACGCCATGAGGTCGCTGTACTACGCCGATGGCCCGTCGGCCGGCCCGCTCGTCCTGCTCGGCGTGCTCCTGGTGACCGGCTGCACCGTGGCGACGCTGCTGACGGCCGCTGTCGAGGCGAAGCAGGCGCACGCCGGTACCACGGCCGCGCTGCTGCGTCTCGGGGCTCCCGCCTCGACACCGCGCCGGGCCGCTGCGCTCAGGGCCGGCACGCTCCTCGCCCTGTTCGGCCCGCTGACCGTGCTCGTGGCCGAACTGTCGGCCCTGCCCCTGGCTCTCTGAGGCCGCGCGCCACGCATCACGGGAGCCCCGAAGAAAATCTCCGCGGGGCGATGAGTTCCGTACGTGCTCCCGGTCCATCCCTCGAACGACACGGCACGGAACCGCCCGGGAACCGGCAGACCCACGGAAGAGACACCCATGACGCAGCAGATGATCTTCGTGAACCTGGCCGCCGACGACCTCGAGGCCTCGAAGAAGTTCTTCACGGCGCTCGGCTACGGAATCAACGAACAGTTCAGCGACGAGAACACCGCCTCCGTCGTGATCAGCGACACCGTCGTCGTGATGCTGCACACCAGGCAGCGCTACGCGGAGTTCACGAAGAAGGAGATCGCCGACTCCACCAGGACCAGCGAGGTGCTGCTGGCCCTGAGCTCCGAGAGCCGCGAGAAGGTCGACGAACTGGTCGAGAAGGCCCTCGCGGCGGGCGGCTCGGTCAGCGGGGAGACCCAGGACCAGGGCTTCATGTACGGCCGCGCCTTCGACGACCTGGACGGCCACACCTGGGAGGTCGTGTGGATGGACCCGTCCGCGCTGGAGGGCTGAGGGCGGACCTGGGCCGGGCCGGGAGGGCCGCGGCGGCCGGACCGCACCAGTACCCGGGCCTCCCGCCGCGGTCCACCTCCTGGGGCGTGTTTCGAACGTAGCGCCGACCGCCCGGAGGGCGGGCCCCGCGGCGTCATGGGGGTCCCCCTGCTCGAGCGGAGCCGAGAGCTTGGGGGAGCGTGCGATCGCACGGCGGAGGGTCGCCCGCGTACCGGGCGCGTACGCGTGCGATCCCGACAACGCGGCTGGGGGTCCCCCTGCTCGAAGAGCTTGGGGGAGTGCGTGCCGGACGCCGCGGGGCAGACGGGACTTTCAAAACACGTCCTAGCATGGGCGGGTGAAGACGACTCCCGCGCACGCCGCCCATCACGGCAACCACAGCGACCACGAGATCGAGACGCTCGAGGAGTTCGACGCGATCGTCTCGGCCCGTGGCACACTCGCCGGGTTCCGGATCCAGTCCCTCGATCTGACCGACCGGACAAGGGAGTTGCTCACCACCGACACCGCCGGCGCCGTCTTCCTCGGCTGCCGGATGCGGCCGGAGGCAACCGCCGGGCTCCGTACCGAAGGCACCCTGGTCCTCCCACCCGTCCCGGGGCTCCCCTTCGACCCGTACCGCGGCCATCTCTACACGCCCGACGACCTGTTCGCGGCCCTCGACAAGGGATACGCGGAGACACCGGACGCCCTCACCTACGGCTGGTTCCAGCGGACGAAGGCGAGCGGCGACATCTTCGCGTCGACGCTGCGCGCCGTCCACGACGACTCGATATCCGACGCCCTCGACGAACTGCTGGGCGACGCACGGGTGGTAGGCGTCATGGGGGGTCACGCGATGGCCCGCGGCACCGAGGAGTACCGCGGCGCCGCCGTGCTCGGCCGGGCGCTCGCCCAAGCGGGTTTCACGGTGGCGACGGGCGGTGGTCCGGGCGCGATGGAGGCGGCGAACCTCGGCGCCTACGCGGCCCGGTACGACGCCGCGATGCTGGACGAGGCCTGCGCACTCCTCGCGGCGGCGCCCTCGTTCGACCCGTCGGTCACCGACTGGGCGCGCGCCGCCTTCGAGGTGCGCGAGCGGTGGCCGAAGGGCCACACCTCGGCCGGCATCCCGACCTGGTTCTACGGCCACGAGCCGCCGAACGCGTTCGCCTCCCACATAGCCAAGTACTTCGCCAACGCCACGCGGGAGGACGGGCTGCTGGCCCGCTGCAACGCGGGGGTGGTCTTCCTGCCGGGCGCGGCCGGAACCGTGCAGGAGATCTTCGACAACACCACGCCGAACTACTACGAGTCACACGGTGAACCGACACCGATGGTGCTGGTGAACCGGGTGCACTGGACGGAGAAGCTGCCCGCCTGGCCGTTGCTCCGGTCGCTCGCCCGGGAGCGCTCGATGGAGGCCCGCATCGCCCTGGTCGACCGGATCGAGGAGGCTCCGGAGGCGTTGAAACGCCTGGCCAGTTAACGAATCAGTAAAGTCATGGCCTGCTGTCGGCATATGCGTTGACACTACTTATGCGGCGCTTATAGACCTGGGAGCCTCATGGGAGTGCTGATGATTCATCAACACTCCCTCAACCCCCCGCATTTGCGTATCCCGTAAAGGACAAACGTGACAGTTCTGTCCGTATCACACAGTACGGCCTCGCGCCGTACCGTCGCACGCACCGTACGCGCCCTCGGTGTCGTCTCCGCGTCGGCCGCACTCACCATCGGCCTCGCCGGCAGCGCGGCCGCGTGCAACATCAACGAGTTCTCGGCCGAGGCAAAGTGCGTCGGTGACAAGGGTGTCATCACCGTCACCGACGTCGACCCGGCGGGCGTTCCCGCCACCGTCACCGTGTTCCTGGAGAACAACGGTGCCGACGAGAAGAAAATCGGCGAGCAGGTCGTCAAGGGTTCCCGTGAGGGTGTGACCATCACCTTCGAGGAGGACTGGCAGCCCAACGCCGAGTACCGCATCCACGTCAAGGCCAAGCCCTACGTGGACGAGGACATCAAGCCGAACCTGACCACCCCGGCCACGGCCTGCAAGGAAGAGGAGGAGCCCCCGGCTCCGTCGGAGCCCGCTCCGACGCCGTCGGACTCCGCCTCGACCCCGCCCGAGGACGAGGAGGAGCCCGGCACGCCGGCCCCGTCGGAGTCCGAGCCCGAGACCACCGCTCCGGCGGACACCTCGGACAACGCCCCGTCGCCCGCCATCGGTGAGTCGAACCTCGCCGAGACCGGCGCCGACTCCAACACCGGCCTGATCGCCGGTATCGCGGCGGCCCTGCTCGCCGTCGGTGGCGGTGCGGTCTTCTTCGGCATGCGCCGTCGTGGGGCGAACAGCGACAGCTGACGCTTCGAAGACATGAGGTGATGGCTCGTCCCGGAAGGGGCGGGCCATCACCGTGCCGGGAGCCGTCGCCCCTCCCGGCGGTTCACCTCCCGTCGGTTCACCTCACCCGAACGTCGCCCGTTCCAGCCAGAACTCCAGCAGCTCCCGGTCTCCCAGCACCTCCACCTCGGGTGCGTCGAGCGGCAGTCGCCGGTAGAAGGCGAGGAGCACGGAGGTGAGCGGGCCGCGGAGGGCGACCGTGGCCTTCTCGTGGCCGCGGTGCCAGGAGACACCCTCCTCGGTCAGTTCGATGTTCCATTCCGCGTTCGCCTGCGGGCCGGTGTCGGTGGCGTGCAGATGGATGCTCCGGTGCGGGCCGCGCAGCTCTCTCGCCGTGTCCTCCGGCAGCGTCCGCTGCGCCCACTGCACGATCTCCAGCCACTCGTCGATCGCGTCGGCGGCGACATCGGGCGCGACCTCGTAGGGCAGTCCGGCGGCGAGAGTCGCGTCCGCGCGGTGGACTGTCATCTCGTGCGTCATACGGCGGGCCCAGAATCCGGCGTTGCGGGTTCCCGCCCAGCTCCACACCTCGGCGTCCGGCCCGGCCTCCCGCAGCGCCTCGACGAGCAGGTCACCCGACTCGGCCAGCCACGCGTCCAGCGCGGCGGGCCCGCCCCGCACATCGGGTCCGTCGAATCCCGGCACCCGCTCCTCGGGGATCTCCTCCCCGGCCCGGGTCCGCACCATCAGCGCGGCCCAGCGCAGAGCACCGCCGACATGCCGGACGAGCTGCTCCAGCGACCACTCCGGAGTGGTGGGAACCGTACCGTCCAGATCGGTGCCCGAAGTCACCACGGACCGCAACCGGCCGACCTGGTCGGCGATTTCGTCGCAGTAGCGGTCATGCGTGAGGGATGTCATGCCGCCACCCTAGGCAGGACCTCATTACCCGAGCACGACGATTTCGGCCGGGTCGAACTCCACTCCGACCTCGTCTCCGACCTCCGGTGCCGCCCGGAGGGCGCAGGCGGCCTCCAGGAGGGGCCCGTCACCGTCCGCCGGCTGGAGACGGACGGCGACATGGGTGCCGCGGAAGGTGCGCGCGGTGACGGTGCAGCGCAGGTCCGCCCCGTCCGGGAGCAGGCGGACGCCGGCCGGCCGGACCAGCAGGGTGCGCGTGCCCTGCGGGGCGTCCGCCGGTACCGGGATCTTGCCCCAGGGCGTCACCGCGACGTCCGCGGTGATCGTCGCCTCGGTCACGTTCTCGAAGCCGAGGAAGCGGGCCACGAACGCGTCGGCCGGGCGCTGCCACACCTCGAGTGGCGTACCGGACTGGGCGATCCGCCCGTCCCGCATCACCACGACCCGGTCGGCCAGCGCGAACGCCTCACCCTGGTCGTGCGTCACGGCGAGCACGGTGGTGCCCAGCCGGCCGAACAACTCCCGCAGCTCGACGACGAGCCGCTCCCGCAGCGAGCGGTCGAGCTGGCCGAGCGGCTCGTCGAGCATCAGCAGCCGAGGGCTGGGCGCCAGCGCACGGGCCAGCGCGACGCGTTGCTGCTCCCCGCCGGACAGCGCGGCCACGGCCCGCCCTTTTGCCCCGGGCATCCCGACGAGTTCCAGCAACTCCCTCACACGGTCGGCCTGGCCGGTGCGGGACGCCCCGCGCATCCGCAGTCCGAAGGCCACGTTGCCGCCCACGTCCCGCTGCGGGAACAGCTGGTGGTCCTGGAACATCAGCCCGACCCCGCGCCGGTGTGCGGGCACGCCCGCCTGGTCACGACCGTCGAGCACGACGTGCCCGGCGTCGAGGGGCTGCAGCCCGGCCACCGCGCGCAGCAGCGTCGACTTGCCGCTGCCACTGGGCCCGAGCACGCACACGATCTCGTGCTCGGCGACGTCCAGACCGACGGTGTCCAGCACCGCCCGGCCGCCGAAGCGGACGGTCGCGCCGCGCAGGCTGAGCAGCATCAGAACTCCCCGGTCCGGTCGGTCCGCAGCCGCTCCAGCACCAGCAGGGCCACCGCGCACACGATCATCAGAATCGTTGAAAGAGCCATCGCCTGGCCGTAGTTGAGCTCGCCGGGCCGCCCCAGCAGCCGGGCCACGGCCACCGGCAGCGTCGGGTTCTCCGGCCGCGCGATGAACACGGTCGCCCCGAACTCCCCCAGCGACACCGCGAACGCGAACCCGGCCGCGACCAGCAGCGCCCGCCGCACCATCGGCAGGTCGACCTCCCGCCAGGCCCGCCACGGCGACGCCCCGAGCACCGCCGCGGCCTCCCGCAGCCGGGCGTCCACGGCGCGCAGCACCGGCAGCATGGTCCGTACGACGAAGGGGACACCGACCAGGGCCTGCGCGAGCGGCACCAGGATCCAGGACGCCCTCAGGTCCAGCGGAGGCTCGTCGAGGGCGATCAGGAACCCGAAGCCGACGGTCACCGCTGACACCCCGAGCGGCAGCATCAGCAGCGCGTCGAAACCGCGCACCAGCCGTCCCGCGTCCCGCCGGGTGAGGGCGACGGAGGCGAGTGAGCCGATCACCACGGCGATGGCGGTGGCGACGACGGCGTACTGCAGGGAGTTGCCCACCGCCTCGATCGGTGCGACCAGGAACACCCCGCCGTCGTCCTCGGTGAGCCGCCGGTAGTAGCCGAGGCCGGCACCGGCGAACGACCGCTGCACCAGCACCGCGAGGGGCAGCAGGAGCAGCACGGCGACGGTGGCGACCACCCCGCCCAGCAGCGCCCACTGCCCGGCCCCGCGCGGCCTGCGCGCGGTCACCGAGGTGTCCACCAGGCGCAGCGCGGTCTCCCGGCGGCGCACGGTCCAGGCGTGCAGGGCGAGGATCGTGCCCACGGCGGCGAACTGGATCATCGTCAGGACGGCAGCCGTGGACAGGTCGAAGATCTCGGCGGTCTGCCGGTAGATCTCCACCTCCAGGGTGGAGAAGGTGGGTCCGCCGAGGATCTGCACCACCCCGAAGGAGGTGAAGGTGAAGAGGAACACCATCAGCGCGGCGGCGGCCACGGCGGGCGCGAGGGCCGGCAGGGTGACGCTCCGCCAGGCCGCGAACCGGGAGGCGCCCAGCATCCGCGCGGCCTCCTCCTGCCGCGGGTCGAGCTGGCCCCACAGTCCGCCCACGGTCCGTACGACGACGGCGTAGTTGAAGAAGACGTGGGCGAGCAGGATCGCCCACACGGTGGTGTCCAGGCGCAGCCCCCACAGCTCGTCGAGGAGCCCGCCGCGCCCGACGAGCGCCATGAACGCCGATCCGACGACGACGGTCGGGAGCACGAACGGAACGGTGACCACCGCCCGCAGCACCTGTCTGCCGGGGAAGTCGAAGCGGGCGAGGACATACGCGCCGGGCAGGGCGATCAGCAGGGTCAGGGCGGTGGAGACGAGTGCCTGCCAGGTGGTGAACCAGAGCACCTGGCGGACGTCGGACTGCGCCAGCGCCTCCCCGATCCGGCCGAACTGCCAGACGCCGTCGGTCCTCAGCCCGCGGGCGACGATCGCGGCGATCGGGTGGGCGAAGAAGACGGCGAAGAACGCGACGGGCACGACCATCAGGCCGAGCCGCACCGCGTTCCCTCGCCACCGGGCCGCGGCGCGGCGCGCCGCGGCCCGGTGGCCTACTTCAGTACGAGTGAGGTCCACGACTTGACCCACTGGTCACGGTGCTCGGCGATCTTCGCCGGATCCATCGTCTGGGGATCCTTCGCCCGCGGCCCGAACCGGGCGAACTCCTCGGGCACCTGGGCGTCCTCGCGCACCGGGTGGACGAACATGTTGAGCGGCATGTCCTCCTGGAACTCCTTGGAGACCAGGAAGTCCAGCAGCGCCTTGCCGCCCTCGGGGTTCTTCGCGTTGCTCAGCAGCCCCGCGTACTCGACCTGGCGGAAGCAGGTCCCCTCGGCCACGCCGGTGGGCGCGGTCTTCGGCCTGGGGTCGGCGTAGATGACCTCGGCGGGCGGCGAGGAGGCGTAGGACACCACCAGCGGCCGGTCCGCCTTGGCCTTCCTGCCACCGGCCGATCCGGAGAACTCCTCGTTGTAGGCCTGCTCCCAGCCGTCGACCACCTTGACGCCGTTGGCCTTGAGCTTCTTCCAGTAGTCCTGCCAGCCCTCGTCCCCGTACCGGGCGGCGGTGCCGAGCAGGAAGCCGAGGCCGGGCGAGGAGGTGGAGGCGTTCTCGGTGACGAGGAGGTTCTTGTACTCGGGCTCTACCAGGTCGTCGAGGGTCTCGGGCGGGGTCAGCTTCCGCTCGCTGAACCACGCCTTGTCGTAGTTGACGCAGATGTCGCCGGTGTCGACGGGCGTGACCCGGTGCTTGCCCCCGTCGGCGCGGACCTCCGGCAGGATCCTGTCGGCGTCCTTCACCTCGTACGGCTGGAACAAACCGTTGTCGAGGGCGCGGGAGAGCAGGGTGTTGTCGACGCCGAAGAAGACGTCGCCCTGCGGGTTGTCCTTGGTCAGGATCGCCTTGTTCACCGCGGACCCGGTGTCGCCGTCCTCCAGGACCTTGACCTGGTAGCCGGACTGCTTCTCGAAGGCGGCGATGACGTCCTCGGAAGCGGCCCACGAGTTATGGCTGACCAGCGTCACGGTCTTCGGCCCGCCGGACGTGGAGCCCGGTCCCGCGTCGTCGCCGCCGGACGAACCGCAGGCGGACAGCGTGATCAGGCCCAGCCCGACGGCCAAGACCGTGACCTGACGCGTGACCTTCCCCGCGGCCTTGCGGGTGCCCTGCTCGGTGGTGCTCACTGATTCCCTCCTGGGGGTGACCAGGAAGAGACGCGGCCCCGCCCGGAACCCTGATGGGCACCGGGCAGGGCGCTACAGCTCGAGTGGTGACCGATCTCCCTACCCAGAATGACCTGGGCCAGGTTCGGAGGGTCTGCGGCCGTCGCCGCACTCTCAGCGCTGTGGCGCTCCCCTGTCGGAATATGAAGATGACGTTTTCGACCGGTATGAAGTTGTCCGTACTGCGGCCAGGCTACCCCTCGCTCGCGGCGAGCTGGCCACAGGCCCCGTCGATCTCCTGTCCACGGGTGTCCCGGACGGTCACCGGCACACCGTGCGCGGCGATCGCCTCGACGAACGCCTTCTCGTCCTCGGGCCGCGAGGCGGTCCACTTCGAGCCGGGCGTCGGGTTCAGCGGGATCAGGTTGACGTGCACGGGGCGGCCCTTCAGCAGCCGTCCCAGGCGGTCACCGCGCCACGCCTGGTCGTTGATGTCCCGGATGAGCGCGTACTCGATGGACAGGCGCCGTCCCGACCTGGCCGCGTACGCGAAGCCGGCGTCGAGCACCTCGCGCACCTTCCACCGCGTGTTCACGGGAACCAGGGTGTCGCGCAGCTCGTCGTCGGGCGCGTGCAGGGAGATGGCGAGGCGGCACTTGAAGCCCTCGTCGGTGAACCGGTGGATCGACGGGACCAGTCCCACGGTGGACAGGGTGATCCCACGCTGCGACAGCCCGAGTCCGTCCGGCTCCGGATCGGTGAGACGGCGGATGGCGCCCACGACCCGGTTGTAGTTGGCGAGCGGCTCGCCCATCCCCATGAACACGATGTTGGACAGCCGAGCCGGCCCTCCCGGCACCTCGCCGTCCCGCAGCGCCCGCATGCCGTCCACGATCTGGTGCACGATCTCCGCGGTGGACAGGTTCCGGTCCAGACCGGCCTGCCCGGTGGCGCAGAACGGGCAGTTCATCCCGCAACCCGCCTGCGAGCTGATGCACATGGTCACCCGGTCCGGGTACCGCATCAGCACGGACTCCACGAGCGTCCCGTCGAACAGCTTCCACAGCGTCTTGCGGGTGGTGCCCTCGTCGGTCGACAGATGCCGTACGACGGTCATCAGCTCGGGAAGCAGCGCCTCCTGGAGCCGGGTACGGGAGCCGGCCGGGATGTCCGTCCACTGCTCCGGGTCGTGCGCGTACCGCGCGAAGTAGTGCTGCGACAGCTGCTTGGCACGGAACGGCTTCTCACCGGCCGCTGCGACCGCCTCCTTGCGCTCGGCGGGCGTGAGGTCGGCAAGGTGCCGCGGCGGCTTCTTGGCTCCGCGCGGCGCTGCGAATACGAGTTCTCCGGGCTTAGGCATAGCTGTACCAGTGTCGCAGATCCAACCGGGTGACCGCGCGGACCGGCCGAGGTGCCCGGAACCGGTCAGAACAAGCCGCCGACCAGGGCCGCGACCCACGAGCCGTAGCTCTTCCAGCGGTGGGACATACGGCAGTACAGGCGCGGTGTGCGCCGCCCGTCCTGGTCGATCAGGGTGTCGCACCACCGGCATGGCAGGTCACCCCGGTATCTGCCGTCCGCCCCGAGCCTTGCCTGCGCCATGGCGGATACCTTACCGATGCGCGCACACGCCGGGCAGGAGGGGGTTGTGGGGCGGGACGTGCCCGGGCCCGGCCGAGCCCTTCCTGCGACGGGACGAGCCCCCGCGCACGATGCCGATGTGCGCGGGGGCTCGAATGACGCCGGAGGCGGACGGCCGGCTCCCGACGAAGACCGCCGGCGGCAACCACACCACCGGAGCCGTCGGCAGCGGGGAGTCCAGACGGTCCATGCCGTATCCATCTGCGGCACGGCGCCGCACGACGCCGCGCCCCTCCCTCACCCGGACCCGACGAAGACCACCAGCAGCAACCACACCACCGGAGCCGTCGGCAGCAGGGAGTCCAGACGGTCCATGATGCCGCCGTGCCCCGGCAGCAGTGTGCCCATGTCCTTGATACCGAGGTCCCGCTTGATCATGGACTCGCCCAGGTCGCCGAGGGTGGCGCTGACCGAGACGGCGAGCCCGAGCAGCAGTCCCTGCCACCAGGTGCCGTCGTCGATCAGGAACTGCATGCACAGCGTGCCCGCCACCATGGCGAAGGCGACCGCGCCCAGCAGGCCCTCGCGGGTCTTGCCGGGGCTGATGCGGGGGGCGAGCTTGTGCGTGCCGAAGCGCCAGCCGATGGCGTACGCGCCGGTGTCGGCGACGACCGTGATCACTATGAACGTCAGCACCCGCCAGGGCCCGTCGTCCGCGGCCAGCATCATCGACACGAAGGTCGCCAGGAACGGTACGTAGAACGCGGCGAAGACCCCCGCCGTGACGTCCCTGAGGTAGTTCTCGGGCGGTTGGGCCATCCGCGCGACCAGTACCGCCAGCGCGGTGAGCGCCATCGCGATCCACGCGCCGTCGCTGCCCCAGACGTATCCGGCGACGATCATGGCCGCACCACCGACGGCGAGCGGCACGAACGGCGCCTTGATGCCCTTGCGCTCCTCCAGCCGCTTCGTCAGCTCCCGCAGGCCCACGACGATGGCGACGGCGACGACGCCGACGAAGACGGCCTTGACGACGAACAGTGACACGGCGACCAGCGCGCAGAGCCCGGCGCCCACCCCTATCGCGGCACGCAGATCACGCCCCGCGCTCTTCTTCTGCGGCGGGGGCGCCGGCTGCGGGGCGTCGGGCATGGGCTCCGGATTCTGCGGCATCTCCCCGGGGTGGGGGCGCGCCCGTGTCGGCTCGTCTCGGAACAGAGGGCCGCTCGGCCGGGCAGCCCTCCGGTCCGTCTCCTGATCACCGCCGTGTTCGGGCGTGCCGGGCACGATCGGCATGGGGCGAGTCTGCTGCGCGTGGTGCGCGTCGTACGGGGGACCCGCCGGGACAGCTCCCTGGACGGCCCCCTGGTCGGGCGGCCCCCAGTCCCCGGCCTGCGGCGGCGCCCCCCAGGAAGATTCGTTCATCAGACCTCGAGGAGTTCCGCTTCCTTGTGCTTCAGGAGCTCGTCCACCTGGGCGACATACTTCGCGGTGGTGTCGTCGAGCTCCTTCTCCGCACGGCGTCCCTCGTCCTCGCCGACCTCGCCATCCTTGATCATCTTGTCGATGCCGTCCTTGGCCTTGCGGCGCACGGCGCGGATGGAGACCTTGGCGTCCTCGCCCTTGGTCCTGGCGACCTTGATGAAGTCGCGACGGCGCTCCTCGGTCAGCTCCGGGAACACCACGCGGATGATGTTGCCGTCGTTGCTCGGGTTGACGCCCAGGTCGGAATCGCGGATGGCCTGCTCGATGTTGCGCAGTGCGCTCTTGTCGAACGGCGTCACCACGGCCATGCGCGGCTCGGGCACGGAGAACGAGGCCAGCTGGTTGATCGGCGTCAGCGCGCCGTAGTAGTCGGCCACGATCTTGTTGAACATCGCCGGGTGCGCACGACCGGTGCGGATCGCGGCGAGGTCCTCCTTGGCGACCACGACGGCCTTCTCCATTTTCTCCTCGGCCTCGAGGAGGGTCTCTTCGATCACCACTTGCTCCTGCGTGTCTTGAGTAGGCCCGGCCGCGGTTCCCTGTCGGGGCGGCGGCCGGCTGCGTCGCGTCTTCTTCCTGCACGGTTCCCGACCGGTGGGACATTGTCCATCCCCCGGCCCGGCCCGCCCCGTCCGTCCCCCGGGGGTGTCGTCCCTCGGACGGGTGCTTGTGGTCCGGTCACTTCCGGTCCGTCGGGTCACCCACCAGCGTGCCGATCTTCTCACCCTTGACGGCGCGCGCGATATTGCCCTCCGCCAGCAGTTCGAAGACGACGATGGGGAGCTTGTTGTCGCGGCACAGGGTGACGGCCGTGGCGTCGGCGACCTTCAGATCACGCGTGATGACCTCGCCGTACCCGAGGTGGTCGAACTTCACCGCGTCGGGGTTGGTCTTCGGGTCGGAGTCGTAGACCCCGTCCACCCCGTTCTTCCCCATCAGCAGGGCCTCGGCGTCGATCTCCAGGGCACGCTGGGCGGCGGTGGTGTCGGTGGAGAAGTACGGCATGCCCATGCCTGCGCCAAAGATGACCACGCGGCCCTTCTCCAGGTGCCGTACGGCCCGCAGCGGGATGTAGGGCTCGGCGACCTGGCCCATGGTGATGGCGGTCTGGACCCTGGAGTCCACTCCCTCCTTCTCCAGGAAGTCCTGGAGTGCGAGGCAGTTCATCACGGTGCCGAGCATGCCCATGTAGTCCGAGCGGGCCCGGTCCATGCCGCGCTGCTGGAGTTCGGCACCGCGGAAGAAGTTGCCGCCGCCGATGACGATGGCGATCTCGGCGCCGTCACGGACGACTGCCGCGATCTCGCGTGCGACGGCGTGCACCACGTCGGGATCGACGCCCAGGCCTCCGCCACCGGAAAAGGCCTCTCCGGACAGCTTCAGCAGAAAGCGTCCGTGCACTGTGCCGTCGTGGCTCTTCTCAGCCTTGGTCATCGGGGATCCCGCCTCTTTCACCTGTTGCACATACGAAGGAGGCCACTGCCGGTGGGGTGTGGTACGCATCCCATGCGGCAATGGCCTCCTCGTCAGATCTGCTGTCGTCCGGCACGCGCGCGTGCGTGACGGCGTGTCCGAACGACTGCCGACGACCCTATAGGGGTCGTACGCCCGTCGCGGTACGGACTCAGATGCCGACCTTGATGCGCGTGAAGCGCTTCAGGGTGACACCGGCCTCGTCCAGAACCTTCTGGACGGACTTCTTGTTGTCCAGCGCGTAGGGCTGGCCCAGCAGGGTGGCGTCCTTGAAGAAGCCGTTGAGGCGACCCTCGACGATCTTCGGCAGGGCGGCCTCGGGCTTGCCCTCCGCGCGGGTGGTCTCCTCGGCGACGCGGCGCTCGGTCTCGATGACCTCGGCCGGCACGTCCTCCTTGGAGAGGTACTGCGGCGCGAAGGCGGCGATGTGCTGGGCGATGCCCTTGGCGACCGCGGCGATCTCGTCGGTCTGCTTGTCGAACTCGACGAGAACACCGATCTGCGGGGGCAGGTCGGGCATCGTGCGGTGCATGTACGCCGAGACGTAGCCGTCGGTGAACTGGGCGAAACGGTCCAGGACGATCTTCTCGCCCAGGTTGGCGTTGGCCTCGTCGACGTACGCCTGGACCGTCTTGCCGGCCTCGATCTCGGAGGCGAGCAGGGCCTTGAGGTCGGCCGGGGAGGTCGCGACGACGTGCTTGGCGATGGCGTCGGCCACGGCCTGGAACTTCTCGCCCTTGGCGACGAAGTCCGTCTCGCACTTCAGCTCGACGAGGACGCCGGAGGAGTTGTCGTCGGCGATGATCGAGACCACGGCGCCGTTCTCGGCGGAGCGGCCCTCGCGCTTGGCGACGCCCTTCTGGCCCTTGATACGGAGCGCCTCGACGGCCTTCTCGACGTTGCCCTCGGCCTCGTCCAGCGCCTTCTTGCAGTCCATCATGCCGGCGCCGGTGAGCTCCCGGAGCTTCTTGACGTCGGCGGCGGTGTAGTTCGCCATGAGTCTGTGATTCTTTCTCGAAGTCTGGAGAATCGGAGATCTGCGGGGTCTGCGGTCCACAGTGGACTGTCCGAGCTGGGAAACCGTGACGCGCCGCGCACCTACGGGTGAACGGCGGGAGCGGTGGAGGTATCTCCCATGCCCTTCAGGCAATGGGGGATCATGTCACCCGCTCCCGCCGTCATCAGCACTGACGGGCGGCTCAGGCCTGGTCGGCCTCGGCGGCCGGGGCGTCGGCGGCCACGGGGGCCTCCTCAGCCGGCTTCTCGGCCTCGGCGGCGGCCGGGGCGTCGGCAGCGGGGGCCTCGACGGTGTCCGCGGCGGGGGCCTCGACGGCGTCCGCGGCGGGGGCCTCGGCGGGCTTCTCGGCCTCGGCGGCGGCCGGGGTCTCGTCGGCCTTCTTCTCACCCTCGAGCAGGTCGCGCTCCCACGCGGCGAGGGGCTCACCGGCGGCCTTCTCGCCCTTGCCCTCGGTGGCGACACCGGAGCGGGAGATGAGGCCCTCGGCGACCGCGTCGGCGATCACGCGGGTGAGCAGGGTGACGGAGCGGATCGCGTCGTCGTTGCCCGGGATCTTGTAGTCGACCTCGTCGGGGTCGCAGTTGGTGTCGAGGATGGCGACGACCGGGATGTTGAGCTTCCGGGCCTCGCCGACCGCGATGTGCTCCTTCTTGGTGTCCACGATCCAGACGGCGCTGGGCACCTTCTGCATCTCGCGGATACCGCCGAGGGTCTTCTCCAGCTTGGCCTTCTCGCGGGAGAGGACCAGCAGCTCCTTCTTGGTGAGGCCGGAGGCGGCCACGTCCTCGAAGTCGATCTGCTCGAGCTCCTTGAGGCGCTGCAGACGCTTGTAGACGGTCGAGAAGTTGGTGAGCATGCCGCCCAGCCAGCGCTGGTTGACGTACGGCATACCGACGCGGGTGGCCTGCTCCGCGATGGCCTCCTGCGCCTGCTTCTTCGTACCGACGAACATGACCGTGCCGCCGTGGGCGACGGTCTCCTTGACGAACTCGTAGGCGCGGTCGATGTACGACAGCGACTGGAGCAGGTCGATGATGTAGATGCCGTTGCGCTCCGTGAAGATGAAGCGCTTCATCTTCGGGTTCCAACGACGGGTCTGGTGACCGAAGTGGACGCCGCTCTCCAGCAGCTCCCGCATCGTGACGACGGCCATAGCCGTATCTCCTTGATTTTCTCGGTTGTACCGCGGGAGCCGGCGGCTCCCGCGCCTGACGCCCACGACGCGCCGTTGCCACGAAGGACCGAGGGGCGCTGACATCGGGAGCGGTCGTGACCAGTCCTGATGTCGGGGCGTGCGAAGTCGACCCGGTGACCCGGGTCGCCACCAGAAGTGTACGGGACCCGGGGGGGTACTGGGTGACGCCGTTGTCCACAACCGGGTGGTGGTCCACAGGTCCGGGCCGTGATCACGGATTCCGGGGAGGCTCTCCGGCATGCGAATGAGCCGATTTCCGAGGATGTGGGCGCGCCTGATCGTCCTGCTGGTCCTGACCCCGACGGCCCTGCTGTCGCCGCCGCCGTCGGCACTGCCGGCGGCACTGCCGCTGCTGCTCACGGCCGGGGCCGGGGCCGGGGAGCCGGCCGGGGCCGGGGCCGGGGAGCCGGCTCCGGTCCCCCGTGCCGGGGCCCCGGCCGCCGAGCCCGGAGTGCCGGCCGTCGAGCCCGGAGTGCCGGCCGTCGGACGGGTCTGGCCCGTGGGGGTACGGCCCCGGGTACTGCGGGGCTGGGAACCGCCGGAGACCCCGTACGGGCGCGGGCACCGGGGAGTGGACCTGGCGGCGGCGCCGGGGACGCCGGTGCGGGCGGTGGCTGCGGGCCGGGTCTCCTTCGCCGGGCAGGTGGCCGGGCGGGGCGTCGTCTCGGTGGAGCTGTCGGGCACGGGGACGCCGCCGCTGCGTACCACCTACGAGCCGGTCCTCCCGTCGGTGGGGAAAGGGGCCGAGGTGGTGCCGGGCGAGGTGATCGGCGCGGTGGCGGCGCCGTCCCCGGAGAGGAGCCCTCATTGCGCGGCACCCTGCCTTCACTGGGGCCTGCTCAGAGCGGACGTCTACCTCGACCCGCTCGCCCTGCTCCCGCCCTGGCTCCTGCGCGACGGTCCGCCGAGGCTCCTCCCGGTCCTCGGCCTGCCGGTACCCGAGTGACCTGCCGGGCGGGCTGCGACGGGCGGCCGCGGCAATGGGGCGGTGGGGCGGCGGCGGGGCGGCAGTCAGGGCCGGACGCCGCGCAGGGTCATGGCGACCGCCGCCTCCGTGATGGTCTCCGGATGTTCGGCGGCGCCGAGTTCGATGCGGCGCACCGCTGCGTCGACCACACCCTGGAGCAGCATCGCCGCGAGCCGGGGCTGGTCGTGACCCAGTTCGCCCAGGGCCTCGACGATCATCGCGATAAGGCCGCCGTGTGCCGCGCGGATCTTCTCCCTGGCACCCGCGTCGAGTTCGCTCGCGGAGATCGCCACCACGGCCCGGTGACGCCGGTCCCCGACCAGCTCCAACTGCTTGCGGACGTACGCCTCGATCTTGGCCTCAGCTCCGTCGGCCGCGGCCATCGCCGTCTCCACCTCGGCCGCCCAGACCGGGAAGTCGACCTCGCACAGTTCCTCGACGACAGCCGCCCGGGACCGGAAGTACTCGTAGACGGACGAGCGCGCCAGGCCCGTGCGCTCGGCGAGGGCGGGGAAGGTCAGCGCCTCCGTACCGCCCTCGGACAGCAGGGAGCGTGCCGCGTCCAGCAGGGCGGCGCGTTGCATCGACCGGTGCTCGGCCACAGAGGCCGCTCGAATCCTTGGCACGCCACCACTTTACGGACGCGCCGCGCGGGGCGGGAGTCCCCGGCCGAAACCGCAGGTCGCACGGCCGCATTCCGCCGCCGGGCCCGGCGGCCGGCTCGGCCGACAGGCCGAGCCGACAGGCCGAGCCGACAGGCCGAGCCGGTCGGCTCAGCCCCGGAAGCTCGCCAGCTTCGCCCTGAGCTGGAGCACGGACTTGGTGTGGATCTGGCTGACCCTGCTCTCGGTGACCCCCAGCACATGGCCGATCTCGGCCAGGGTGAGCCCCTCGTAGTAGTACAGCGTGACCACGGTCTTCTCCCGTTCCGGGAGTGTGTTGATCGCCCGCGCCAGGAACCGTCGCAGCTCCCGGTCCTCGGCCACTTCCACCGGGTTGTCGGCGGCGGTGTCCTCCAGGGTGTCCATCAGACTGAGCCGGCCGCCACCGTCGCCCCCGGCATGCAGCAGCTCCTCCAGCGCGACGACGTTGGCGAGCGACAACTGGCTGAAAACCGCGTGCAGCTCGTCCACGGCAATGCCCATCTCCGCGGCGACCTCGCTCTCCGTCGGCGTACGCCTGAGCCGTGCCTCCAGCGTCGCGTACGCCCGCTCCACCTTGCGCGCCTTCTGCCGCACCGAGCGCGGAATCCAGTCCAGGGCCCGCAGTTCGTCGATCATCGCGCCCCTGATGCGGGTGATCGCGTAGGTCTCGAACTTGATCTCCCGGTCGACGTCGAACTTCTCGATCGCGTCGATCAGCCCGAACACCCCGGAGGAGACGAAGTCCGCCTGGTCGACATTGGGCGGCAGCCCCACGCTGACCCGGCCCGCGACGTACTTCACCAACGGCGAGTAGTGCAGGATCAGCTGCTCCCGCAGCCGCTCGTCGCCCGTCGCCTTGTACGACCGCCACAGCTCGTCGAGCGTCGAGGGAGCGGGCGGCCGCACGCTGCCACCGTCGCGGGCGGCTGGGTGGATCGCCGCCCGGTCGGACCCGGAGGTGTGCTGGGGCATTCGTCGCCTTGTGCCGTTCTGCAGTGGACTGGTACTGCCTGGGTGAGCTGTCTGTCTGATGCCGAGCTGCCTGTCTGTGCCGCTTGCCCGTACCGCCTGCGGTCTCGCCTGCCGGGCATCCTTCCCCGCTGTCGTTCCGCGCCGGGACGCTTGCGAGCGTAGCGTGACTATGGGGTCGCGGTGTGCGAGGAAGTGAGGTCGGGGCGAGCGTGAGGGGGTCCCGCACACCACCCCACCGGGTGAACCACGTCGCTCTGTGTGACCACCCGGGTGCTCCAACTGACGTATTTTCCAAGGGCTGTGGCCGTTCCCCCGGACGGCCGAACACCCTGTGTCAGGGAACCTCTGAACCGTCGTCGGCCGGGATCACCGCCTGGCGTGTCAACTTCCAGCCGTCGCCGTGTCGTTCGACGTAACCAAGTGCTCGCAGTTCGTACAGTCTCGCGATCGCGTCGTCCCGGGTGGTCCGTGCGTCGCACGCGATCCCGTCGGCGAGGGCCGCGCCGCGCGCGGGCAGCGCGTCGAGGACCTGGTGGGCGGTGGGTGGCAGCAGATCCCGGGGCAGCACCGGCCCACGTCGTTCCGGGGCCAGTTCGCCCATGTCCCCGACCAGTTCGACGATCTCCGCGGCATCGGTGACCAGTACCGCGCCCTGTCTCAGCAGTTCGTGCACCCCGGCCGAGCGTCCGCTGGTGGCCGGTCCCGGTACTCCCATCGTGTGACGTCCGAGGTGCCCGGCCGCCCTGGCGGTCACCAGGGAGCCGCTGCGGTGCGCGGCTTCGACGACCACGGTGCCCCGGGTGAGTGCGGCGATGACCCGGTTGCGGAGAATGAACCTGCTCGGAGTCGGGTGATCGCCGGGCGGCAACTCGCCGATGACCAGCCCTTGTTCCGCGATCCTGGTGATCAGCCCGGTGTGTCCGCGCGGGTAGGGCCGGTCGACGCCGCAGGCGAGTACGGCGACGGTGGCACCACCCGAGCCGAGCGCTCCGCGGTGAGCGGCGCCGTCGACCCCGTAGGCGCCGCCGGAGACCACGACCCAGCCGCGCTCGGCGAGCTCGGCGGCGAGGGTGGCGGCCATGTGGGCGCCGTACTCGGTGCAGGCGCGGGCGCCGACGACGGCGACCGAGCGCAGCGCCCACATCCGCAGGTCGGCGGGGCCGCGCACCCACAGCCCGAGGGGCCGGCCGTCCCCCAGGTCGTCGAGCTGCCGGGGCCACTCGGCCGTCCCGGGGTACACGAACCGCACCCCGGCGCTCCGCGCGACGGCGAGGTCCCGGCCGGGGTCGGCCCGCTCGGCCCGCGCCAGCAGCCCGGCCCAGCGCCGGCCGCTCGCCCCCGGCAGCGGTTCGCCCCCTGCCCGCAGCCGCGCCGCCACCTCCCGCGCGCCCAGTTCCCGCACCCACCGCCCACCGGTCTCGTCGCCGGGTTCGACCACGCGCGTGAGGAAGATCCGGGCGAGGAGTTCGCCGTCCACGGGTCCTTCCACGGGCTCGGCCGCGAACCCGGCCGCGCCGCTCATGTCAGCGCCCCGATCGCCATGGGCACCCCGCGCGGGACGCCGGTGCGCAGGTGCAGGGCGAGAGCGACGTCCCTGGCGTCGGGCCGGTCGCGGCCGACCAGGTCGGCGACGGTCCACGCGACCCGCAGCACCCGGTCGAGTCCACGCGCGCTGAGCACGCCTCGTTCCAGACTCCGCTCGGCGTCGTCCATCGCGCCGGGTACCGCGTGCCAGCGGTTGCGCAGCTCCCGTCCGGGGATGTCGCTGTTGGTGCGCCACGGGGTGCCCGCGAGCCGCCTCGCGGCGCGTTCCCGGGCCGCGCGCACCCGGTCGGCGACCGTGGCGGTGGACTCTCCGCAGGCCCCGTCGGCGGTCAGTTCGGCGCGGGTGACGCGTTCGGCCTCGACCCGCAGGTCGACCCGGTCGAGCAGCGGGCCGGACAGCCGGGCCTGGTAACGGCGGATCGACGAGGGCGGGCACTCGCACAGGGTGTCCTTCGGCGAGAAGCGGCCGCAGGGACAGGGGTTGGCGGCGAGCACCATGAGGAACCTCGCCGGGAAGCGCACCACACCCGAGCTTCGCGCGATGACGACGTGCCCGGCCTCCAGCGGCTGGCGCAGGGCGTCCAGGGCGTGGCTGCCGAACTCGGGGGTCTCGTCCAGAAAGAGCACGCCCCGGTGCGCGAGCGACACGGCTCCGGGGCGGGCCATACCGGGGCCGCCGCCGACGAGCGCCTGCATGGTGGCCGAGTGGTGCGGGGCACAGTAGGGGGCGGTGTCGATCAGGGGTTTGTCCGGGGGCAGCAGGCCGGCCACCGAGTGCACGGCGGTGACCTCCAGGGACTCCTGCCGGTCGAGCGGGGGCAGGAGCGAGGGCAGCCGTTCCGCAAGCATGGTTTTTCCTGCCCCCGGCGGCCCTTCGAGGAAAAGGTGGTGTCCGCCGGCGGCCGCCACCTCCACCCCGGTCCGCGCCGGGAGCTGGCCGACGACGTCCGCGAGGTCGTGGCCGGTGTCGTACTGTGCCGCGCAGGTGCTGTGCATGCCGGTGGCCGCGCCGGTGCCGGGCATCCGCAGTCCGGCGAGGAGCGGGTCGGGCCGTCCCTGGTGGGCGGGTTCCTCCTCGGGCACCGGCTCGTCGGTGAGGAAGGCGATCAGCTGGCGCAGGCTGCGGACGCCCAGCACGGACACGCCCGGCACCAGCGAGGCCTCGGCGGCGGCGCACTCGGGCACCACTACCTGTTCGTACCCGGCGTCGGCCGCCGCGACGACCGCGGGCAGCGTGCCCCGGACCGGCCGCACCCTGCCGTCCAGGCCCAGCTCGCCGATCATCACGAGGTCGGCGAGCACCCGTGGGTCGATCCGCTCGGCGGCGCCCAGGACCGCGCTGGCGACCGCCAGATCGAAGCCGCTGCCCGCCTTCGGCACCGACGCCGGGCTGAGCCCCACGGTGAGCTTCTTCTGCGGCCATTCCGCCCCGGAGTTGACGACCGCCGCCCTGACCCGGTCGCGGCTCTCCGTCAGGCTCTTGTCCGGCAGCCCCACCAGTGTGAACGCCGCCACTCCCGGTTCCAGGTCTGCCTGGACCTCCACGACCACGCCCTCGACGCCGACCAGCGCCACCGAGCACGTACGGGCGAACCCCATCTCAGGCCACCCCCCGGACATGCTCCACCCGGGGCCCGCCACGCTTCGGCAGCAGGACGCCGACCAGGTCGATGCGGACGCCCCCGGGCGGTGCTCCTCCGCGCTCCTGGAGCCGGCGTTGCGCCAGGTCCCGCAGGCGGTCCGCCTTGGCGGGGGTGATCGCCTCCATGGGGTGCTGGAAGGACGCGGCCCTGCGGGTCTTCACCTCGCAGACGACGAGGACGTCGCCGTCCCTGGCCACGATGTCGATCTCGCCGGTCCTGCCGCAGCGCCAGTTGCGCTCCAGGACCGTCATTCCGGCCTGCTCCAGCCGCCGCGCGGCCAGCGCCTCGCCGTACCTGCCGAGTGCGTTGCGTGCCTGCTGTCGGGGATTCATGTCGGCACCACCTCCGGCACCAACCGTCACGCGGCCGGCCGTCCGGAGTGGATCTTGGTGGACAACCCGGCGGTTGTGGAAAACTCCGTCACCCGCCGGGGCGGCCCATGCCCCCGCCAGGCCCTCGGATCACCCGCTCGGAAGCTCCAGATCGCTCTTGTTGAGTTCCTCGATGTTCACGTCCTTGAATGTCAGGACACGCACCTGCTTCACGAACCTGGCCGGCCGATACATGTCCCAGACCCAGGCATCCGCCATGGACACCTCGAAGAACACCTCACCCTGGACCGAGTGCACCTGCATCTCGTAGTCGTTGGTCAGATAGAAGCGGCGCTCGGTCTCGATCACGTATTTGAACAGACCGACGACGTCGCGGTACTCCCGGTAGAGCTTCAGCTCCATCTCGGTCTCGTACTTCTCGAGGTCCTCGGCGCTCATGGCATGTTCCCCTTCACCCGTGCGATCCCACCATTGTGCGCCAGCCCCGGGGGCCGCCGTCCCCGAACCGGGCCGATCCGCCGGACGGCCCCCGGGGCCTGCGGCTAGACGATCTCGGTGTCCAGGATCACGGGTCCGGCCGGGGCGCCCTCGTCGAGCAGGGTGCGCAGCAGCCCGGCGAGTCTCATCGGATACACCGTCTCATGGGTCCGAGCCAGTTCCGGGCATGTCCACCAGCGTGATCCGATGACGCTGCGCCGCTCCAGCTCGGTCAGTGCCGTGGCTCCGGTGGCCGTCCTCGTGGTGCGGGCGAGGTAGTACCACTCGTCCTGGTCCCAGCGGCGGCCCGCGAACGGAAAGGAGCACGTCCGCCGCCACAGCACGGGCCCCAGCTCCACCTCCGTGATGCCGGTCTCCTCCGCGAGCTCCCGCAGCGCCGCCTGTTCACGGGTCTCGTCGCCCTCCACGCCACCGCCGGGTGTGAACCACCAGTCGTCGGCGGGGTCGTCCGGCTCATGGCCGTGCAGCAGCAGGATGCGGTCCCTCGGATCCAGCAGGACGACGCGGGCGACCCTGCGCAGCCCGCCTCCGCCTCCGCTCCTGCCCTCGCCCTCGCCCTCGCCTTCAGCCTCGTAGGAATCGCCGGTGGCGTGGGGCATCTCAGCAGACACCGCCCGCCCTCGCTTCCGCGTCCGCACGACGGGCCCGGGAGGCGTCCGCCCGCTGGGCGAGCGGGCCGTACGCGGCCCCGCCGAGGATCAGCACGGCCCCGCCGATGGCCATGGCGACGACCGTCGGCAGTGGCCCCGGCGCGGAGAGGTCTCCGAGCTCCTCGAAGCCTGTCGGGGTCTTCAGCATGCCGTCCATCGGCCAGACCACCGCGTCGACCCGGGCCTCGACCGCCTCGCGGGAGACGGTGCCGTTCGCGGCGTCGGTGAGATGGGAGGCCGAGTCCAGGGAGCCGCTTCGCTCGTCACCGAGAAGGAACAGGCGTCCCTTCGGCACGGTCACCTCCGGGAAGGCGCTCAGCCCGGTCGCCTCGTCCTCGGAGAGATACGGCTCGTCGATCTCCGTGGCGTTGACCTTCAGCGTGCCGTCCTGCCCGGTGGAGACGGTGTCCCCGCCGACGGCGACCACCCGCTTGACGATCGGTACGTCCGCCCAGTCGGCGTCCTCGAAGACCACGACGTCACCGCGGCGGACGTCGCCGCCGTCGACGCGCTGGGCCAGCACCCGGTCGCCGGCCCCGATCGTCGGCGCCATCGAGGGGGTGGGCACGGTGTACGGCAGGTACACCAGCGCTCCCCAGACGAACCCGCCGAGGAACAGCGCCAGGCCCAGCGCCACGGCCAGTGAGGACAGTCGCTGCCCGGTCCGGCTGCCCGCCGGTCCCCGGCCCGTGCCGGCGCCCCGCGAAGCCGTACGTGTCGTGCTCCGACCAGTCATGGGCGGCACCCTACCCGGCAGTACCGGACCGGGTCAGCCCCTCCTTCGGGCAGCCGGCTCGGCGTCCGCCCGCGGACCGGGGCCCTGGGCCCGCCCGCAGGCTCAGGTCCTGGGCCCGCCCTCGCGCCGGCGGTCCCACCTGCGCCGCCACAGCACCAGCGGTACCGCGCCCACGAGCGCGACCCCCTGGGGTGCCACCGTCGGCGCCGCGGAGGCCGGTGCCGGAGCGCTCAGCGCCGGCTGGTCGAAGACGTCCGGGACCTCGAGCATGTCCCAGCGGCCGACCGGCCAGGCGATGACGACGGCACGGCCGACGACCTCACTCACCGGGACCATGCCGTTGTTCTTGTCGGCCCGGTTGTAGCGGGAGTCCCGGGAGTTCTGCCGGTGGTCGCCCATGACCCAGATCTTGCCGTCGGGGACCTCGACCTTGAACTGGCCGCCCTGGTCGTCCTGGCTGCACGGAGTGTTGCCCGGGTAGACGTAGTCCGCCTCGTTCAGGGCGACGCCGTTGACCGTCAGCGGGCCGGTGCCCTTGCACTCGACGACGTCGCCGCCGACTCCGATGACCCGCTTGATCAGGTCCTTCTCCTCCGCCGACGGCATCAGACCGATCCAGCTGAGGAACGTCTGGAACGCGTTGGGATCGGGCGTGGGCTCGCCCGCCAGCCAGTTGTCGGGGTCGTGGAAGACCACGACCTCGCCGCGCTCGGGCTCGGAACCGAACCAGGGGGTGAGCTTGTCGACCAGGACACGGTCGCCCTGCTGCAGGGTGTTCTGCATCGAGTCCGACGGGATGGAGAACGCCTGCAGCAGAAACGTCTTGATCAGGAGCGCCAGGACCAGCGCGATACCGACCAGGATGGGCAGCTCCTTCCAGAAGGAGCGTGGTTTCTTCTGCTCGCGGGGCGGCTCGTCCGGCCCCCGGTCGTCCCTTTCCGGCCGGTCGTCCGTCACTCTTCCCTCTCCTGCCGCCGGGGAGTCACTCCCGGAGGTCGCGGCGCCGTCCTCGACCGGGACGTAGGGCCCCGCGGGACGCCCGCGCTGCTCCTCGCCGTCGGCTCCGGACCGTGCGCCAACCGCCACATCCCCCACGCCAGCTCCTCACTCTGTGCCGCCGCCTGCCCCATGCGCGGCGCAGGCCCACCACTCCCATAACGAGCGGGAGTTCCGCAGGGCTCGGGAGCTGAATCATTCCGTTCGAATCATCCGGGGCAACCCTATGCGACAGCTGGGCGGCAGCGGTCGACCCCGGCGCCGAGTCCGACACGGACGCGTAGGTTGTCGGTTCGTCCAGCATGTTCCAGTGACCGAACGGCCAGGCAATGACCATGGCCCGGCCCACCACCTCCTCCTCGGAGACGGTGCCGCCGTAGTCGGTGTCCTGGTGGGCACGGGAGTCGGCGGAGTTGGACCGGTGATCGCCCATCACCCACAGGCGTCCCTGGGGCACGGTGACGTCGAACGGCGCCGTGGACGGGGCGTTTCCCGGGAAGAGGTAGTCACTTTCCTCCAGGGGCACTCCGTTGACGGTGACCCGTCCCTGCGTGTCGCAGCACTGGACCTGGTCGCCGCCGACCCCCACGACCCGCTTGATGAGGTCCTTCTCGTTCTCCGAGGGCAGCAGGCCGATGAAGGTGAGCCCGGCCTTGACCTGCTTGATGCCGACCGGGTCCTCCTTCTGGGGGGTGGGCTGCTCGTCCTGCAGCCAGCCGCCGGGGTCCTTGAACACGACGACGTCCCCACGCTGCGGCTTGGAGCCGAACCACGGGGTCAGCTTGTCCACCAGGACACGGTCGCCGACCTGGATCGTCTGCTCCATGGACCCGGACGGGATGACGAAGGCCTGGACGAGGAACGTCTTCAGCACCAGCGCTATCAGGACGGCGACCCCGATGAGCAGCGGTATCTCCTTGACCGCACCGCGCCGGCGGCGCCGTTTGACCTTCTGCTGGAGTTTGCGCCGGTCGACCCGGCCGCGTCCGCTCGACGCGCTCACCGCGCGGCGCGCACCGGTGGGCAGCAGGTTGTCCGCGGCGCTCGCCGGAACGCCGCGGGGTTTGCCGCGGTTACCCATGGGTTCCCTCCCCCGGGCGCGCCGCGTCCACCCGGGCGGCCGGCACCGGAGCCGGCACGCGCGCGTAGGCGTCGGGGCGGTGCAGCCGGGTGGCACGGCCGAAGGGCGAGACGATCCAGTCGGCGCGGCCGATCACCCTGCTCACCGGGATCATGCCGCCGCCGGGCGAACCGAGACGGTCACGGGAGTCGCTGGAGGAGCCGCGGTGGTCGCCGAGCACGAACAGGCGCCTCTCGGGGACCACGACGTCGAAGGGCACCGTGGAGGCGCTCTCGCCTGGGAACAGGAAACCCGACTCGTCGACCGTCCGGTCGTTCACCCGGATCCTTCCCTCCTTGTCGCAACAGACCACGTGGTCCCCGCCCACACCGACAACGCGCTTGATGTAGTCGGCGTCCCCGAAATACTCGGTGCCGTCGAACACGACCACGTCGCCGCGCTGCGGTCCGGCACCGAAACGGTATGCCAACTTGAGTACGAGAACACGGTCCCCGGCCCTCAACGCGGGCTCCATCGATCCGCTGGGGATCTGGAACGGCCGGGCCACGAAGGTGCTGAGCGCCGACAGGAGCAGCAGCACGAGGAGCAGGGCCACGGTGATCCGCCCCCCGGGGAGCCGTCCCACGAGGTGCCCTGCCAACGCGGAACGCGACCGTCCCTCCGGGCCCGGGGCCCCCGAGGTGTCCTCGGGTCCGGCCGGGTGGGGGGAGCGGTCGCGCTCCGTCGACTGTGCTTCGGTGTCCATCGAGGCCAGATGCTATCCGGCCCCGGGAAGCGCTCAGTTCTCGCGCTTCTCCTTGATCTTCGCCGCCTTGCCGCGCAGCTCACGCAGGTAGTACAGCTTGGCGCGGCGGACGTCGCCCTTGGTGACGAGCTCGATCTTCTCGACGATCGGGGTGTGCACCGGGAAGGTGCGCTCGACGCCGACGGAGAAGGAGACCTTGCGGACCGTGAAGGTCTCGCGCACGCCGGCACCCTGGCGGCGGACCACCACGCCCTTGAACTGCTGCACACGGGAGCGGGTGCCCTCGATGACGCGCACGTGGACGTTGACGGTGTCACCGGGACGGAAGTTCGGGAGGTCGCTGCGCAGCGACGCGGAGTCGACGGAGTCGAGCAGGTGAGACATTTCGTCTGCTTTCTTCGCTGATGCCGCAGGTCATCAACGGCAATAGGGGTTCGGATCGGGGTGTGCGGTCCGGGACGGGCGTCGTGTCCCCCTGCGGCAGGGGCGCACGCCGGACGACGCACAACAGCGGCCTATTCTTCCACGCCGCCGGTGCTGCGCCAAAATCGGCCGTACGGTTCCCCGGCCGGGTCCGGCTCCCAGCCCAGGATGGAGAGCATTTCGCGGTCCTTCTTGTCGAAGGCCTTGGGCTCACAGCGCTCGATGAGGTCGGGCCGGTTGGCCGTGGTGCGTCTCAGCGCCTCGTCGCGCCGCCAGCGGGCGATCTTCCCGTGGTGGCCGCTGAGCAGCACCTCGGGAATCCCCCGGTCGCGCCAGACGGGCGGCTTGGTGTGTACCGGTCCTTCCAGGAGGTTGGCCATGGCGCCCGGGGCGAAGGAGTCGTCCCGGTGGGACTCGGCGTTGCCCAGGACGCCGGGCAGCAGCCGGGCCACGGCCTCGGTGACGACGAGGACGGCCGCCTCTCCGCCGGCCAGGACGTAGTCGCCGATGGACACTTCGTACACCGGCACGCGGGTCGCGTACTCGTCGACGACGCGCCGGTCGATGCCCTCGTAGCGGGCCGGGGTGAAGATCAGCCAGGGGCGTTCGGAGAGGTGGACGGCGAGTTCCTGGGTGAAGGGCCGGCCGCTGGGGGTGGGGACGATCAGGGCGGGCGCGTGTGCGCCGGCCTCGTAGCCGTCCGCCAGGATCTCGTCGAGCGCCTCGCCCCACGGCTCGGTCTTCATGACCATGCCGGGACCGCCGCCGTACGGGGTGTCGTCGACGGTGTTGTGCCGGTCATGGGTCCAGGAGCGGAGGTCGTGCACCTGGACGTCCAGTTGTCCACGCGCGCGCGCCTTGCCGACGAGGGAGACGTTCAGCGGCTCGAGGTACTCGGGAAAGATGGTGACGACGTCGAGCCGCATCAGGCCTCGTCCCGCGTGGCGGCGTCCTCGTCCCGCGTGGCGGCGTCCTCGTCCCGCGTGGCGGCGTCCTCGTCCCGCGTGGCGGCGTCCTCGTCCCGCGTGGCGGCGTCCTCGTCCCGTGTGGCGGCGCCGTCTTCGTCAGCGGCTTCGTCGCGGGCGGACCGGTCGTCGATGAGGCCCGGCGGCGGGTCGATGACCGCACGCTGTTCCTCGAGGTCGATCTCGGTGACGATCTGCTCCACGAACGGCACGAGCACCTCGCCGCCGTCGGGGCGCTCCACCACGAAGAGGTCCTGCGTCGGCAGGTGGGCGATCTCGGTGATCCGGCCCACCGGCTGCCCGTCCCGGGTCACGACGTCGAGGTCGATCAGCTGGTGGTCGTAGTACTCGTCCTCGTCCTCGGGCTGCTCGTCCGGGTCGATCTCGGCGATGAGGAGGGTGTTGCGCAGCGCCTCGGCGCCGGTGCGGTCACGGACGCCCTCGAAGCGCAGCAGGAGGCGGCCGCTGTGCACCCGGCCGGTCTCGATGGTGAGCGGTCCGGCGGAGGCGGGGTCGGTGGCCAGAACGGCACCGGGCCCGAGTCTCAGCTCCGGCTCGTCGGTGCGGACCTCCACGGTGACCTCGCCCTTGATGCCGTGGGCACGGCCGATGCGAGCGACTACCAGCTGCACTGTGTTTCGATCTCCTGTCGTACGACGACGGGCCGGGGACGGCCCTGAGGCCCTCCCCGGCCCGAGCCGGTTGCGCTGAGCGTCAGCGGACGTGGTCCACGTCGACGAGGTCGACACGGACACCGCGGCCGCCGATGGCGCCCACGACGGTGCGCAGGGCGCGTGCGGTGCGGCCGTTGCGGCCGATCACCTTGCCGAGGTCGTCCGGGTGGACCCGGACCTCGAGCACACGCCCGCGACGCAGGTCGCGCGAGGCGACCTGCACATCGTCGGGATGGTCGACGATGCCCTTCACGAGGTGCTCGAGAGCCTCCTCGAGCATGCTCAGGCCTCGGTCGACGCGGACTCGGCCGGGGCCTCGTCCTTCTTCTCAGTCTTCTTCTTCTGGGTGATGGCCTCACCCTTGCCCTCGTCCTCGCCACCGAGCGCCTCGAACAGCGGGCGGCCGGCCTTCTCGGCCTGCTGGAGCAGCGGAGCCGGGGCGGGCTCGCCCTTGAACTTCTGCCAGTCGCCGGTCTTCTTCAGGATGGCGAGCACGGCCTCGGTCGGCTGGGCGCCGACGCCGAGCCAGTACGCCACGCGCTCGCCGTCGACCTCCATCACCGACGGGTTGTACGTCGGGTGGTACTTGCCGATCTCCTCGATGGCCCGGCCGTCACGGCGGGTACGGGAGTCGGCGACGACGATGCGGTAGTGAGGCGAACGGATCTTGCCCAGACGCTTCAGCTTGATCTTGACTGCCACGGGAGTGGGTTCTCCTGGTTTTTGACGTGATTGGGCACGGCGGACGGCCGCGTGGGGTTGCGGTACCCGAGTGCCCGATGGACGCGTCAGCCGGAGGAGAGAGGGTTCCTTTACGGCCGTCGAGTACAGCTGGCCATTCTGCCACACCCCGCGGGGCGCCGGGGACCGCGGGGGTGCGGCAGGCCACACCGGGGCACGCCTCGCCGGCACCCGGCGCACCCGGCACGACGGGGACCGTGCCGACCGTGCCGGGTACCGGCGGGGCGGCACGACCGGCACGGATGCGCGGACGGCATCCGCGCGCCTGACGTGCGTCCGGCACCCACGAGATGCCGGATTGCTGTCAGCTCGCGGCCGCGGTCACCCCCTCGGGAATCCGGAACGGCTTGCCGCAGCCGCCGCAGACGATGGGAGCCTGCGCCAGGACCGACGGGACGACCCGCACGTTGCGGCCGCAGTCGCAGACGGCCTTGACCCGCACACCGCCTCCGGACGAGCCATGACGCGCCGCCGGACCGCGGAAACTGCGGGCGGTGTCACCCGCGGTCGCGGCGGAGTGCGCCTTCAGGGCGCGCTGGAGGTGCTCGATCGTCGGACGGTAGCGTCGCTTCGCCTCCGGAGTGAGGGAGACCAGCGAGAAGCCGCTGCTGGGATGCGGCTCGTCGGGGTGGTCCAGGCCCATCTCCTCGGCGATCGCGAGGAATCTGCGGTTGTGGTAGCGGCCGGCGCGGGAAGTGTCGCGTACGCCGCGTGCGGCGGCGATGCCATGGACTGCCTCGTGCAGCAGTCGCTCGAAGGAGAGCTCGTGACCGCACGCGGACGACGACTCCCCGATCAGGGACTCGGGCGCGGCAAGATCGGGCAACTCGGGGTGGTGCCGCTGAATATCGGCCCACGCCTGCGCCAGTTCTGCGGCGAGTACAGGTGGTGTCTGTGTCGTGCTCACGTAATGACAACGAGCCGGGGTGCCTCTGTGTTCCGATTCCGGGGCATCCCAAATATTTTGCCCTTACCCGTCAGTATCTGCTCATGCGTCTCGACGAGGGCGGGTGCGCTGATCTGCGGAGAAGCCTCACAGCTCACCTCAAGGTGGTGCGTAGGCTGACGTACACGGACCCCCGGCCCGGCGCGTACGCGGTGTCCGCGCGCCGGTGTTCCCGTGACCCGGGGATGCGCAAGGGGCGTTTCGGCCGCTCTCTCGACGGAGCGACCCGGACCGGCCCCGGCTCCGCGGGCGCGTACCGCGGTCACGACGTTACCCCGTCCGCCGCCGACACCCGGCACCGGCCCGCCCCAGCTCCCGCCCTCCGCTCCCGTCGCCCGCCCGGGCCTGTCCGCGATCACCGGTTTGTGGACCTTGGCCTGAACCATCCGATCTCCCCCGGATTACCGGAATGTGAATTCTTGCCACTGGCACGAGCAACTCCCAAGCCATCGCCCCGCTCCACTGGACGCCGGGTCGAGGGCGGAGTTTCCTGGCATGACGGGGGTAGTGCGAGCGCGCCGCGCGGGGGCGAGGCGATCGGGCGGCGCGGCGACTCTCGGCTGATTGGGGCGCTTACCTATGACACCTACGCTCGTGCGGCAGCACCTTCCTCGCACCGGCCACGGCCCTCGCGTGGACCGGCGGGCACGTGCGCGTGACTGGTCCGAGATCCAGGAGAGGATGCTCGTACCGCTCTACGAGGCCGTCTACCGGCGATTGGACGTGGGGTCCGGGACGCGGCTGCTCGGCCTCGGCTGCGGTTCGGGACTCGCCCTGCTGATGGCTGCCTCCCGGGGCGCCGCGGTGACCGGTGTCGACACCTCGTCGGACCGGCTGGCCCTCGCGCGCGAGCGGCTGCTGCTCGCCGGGCGGCACGCACGCGCGCACGCGGACGCCCGGATCCTGGACGGCTCCCCCGGGGACATGGCCCGCGGGAGCACGGCGGACACGGCGACTTCCGGTACGGGAACGGCCGGCGGGGGCAGCCCCGCGTACACCGTGGTGACCGCCTTCGAACCCATCGGATGCCTCTCCGGGGACGCGGACGGGCTGAGCGAACAACTCGCCGAGGCGGTTCCGCTCACCGGTCGCGGAGCGGCCGTGGTGCTCGTCGGCTGGGGTCCGCCGGAGCGCTGCGCCACGGCGTCCGTGCTCCGGGTGGCCACCAGGCTGGCGGAGCCGCTGCGCGGCACGGGAACCTGGCGCCCCGCGCACCGCGACGACCTGGAGGACGTCGCCCGGCGGACGGGCCTCAGGCCGGACGGCTCGGGACGGGTGGCCTGCCCCTTCGGATACGCCGGCGTGGACAGCGCCGTACGGGGTCTGCTGTCGACGGGACTGTTCGATCCGGCGATCTCGGCGACGGACCGGATACAGGTGGACAAGGAAATCGCCGAGGCACTGCATCCGTACGAACGACAGGACGGGACGGTGTGGATGCCGAACGTGTTCCGGTACCTGATCGCGCGGACACTCTGACACCGTCGCGGGCACCGCGCACATACGTCACGGGGGGGACCCCTTGTCGAAGAGGTGCCCCCCGTGACGCGGGAAGGCCATTGGCCCCGGATCAGGGTCTGTCCGGCGGATCAGGTCGCGGAGCATGGGCGGTGCCTTGTCAGCGCGGGCGAGCGACGGCGGTGGAGGCCCCTCCCCCGCGAGCATGTTCGACCCAGGGGGAGCGTCCGACGGCGAGGCGGAGGAGGGCGTCGACGCGATGGGGCACCCCCTGCTCGAGCTCGTCGAGAGCTCGGAGGGAGTCGGCGACCGACGACAACGCCGCTGGGGTCCCCCGCTCGAAGAGCTTGGGGAGGGCGTGCCGACCCCCGCGTCCGCGGGATGGTCCGCCGGACAGGCCCTGGTCAGCCCATGAACTTCTTGAACTCGTCCGGCAGTTCGAAGTCCTGGCCGCCCTGCTGCGGCAGCCCGAAGGCGTTGCCGCCCTCGGCTGCGGCGGCACGGCGCTGGATGGCCTCCTCCTCCTGCTGCTTGCGCTTCATCGGGTTGCCGGAGCGCTGCTTGCCCTTGGCCTGCTTCTGCTTCTTCTTCGTCCGGCCGGGGCCGCCACCCATGCCCGGCATCCCGGGCATCCCCGGCATGCCGCCGCCCTGGGCCATGCGGGACATCATCTTGCGGGCCTCGAAGAAGCGCTCGACGAGGTTCTTCACCGCGCTGACCTCGACGCCGGAGCCCTTGGCGATACGGGCGCGGCGCGAGCCGTTGATGATCGTCGCGTCCTGGCGCTCGGCCGGGGTCATCGACTTGATGATCGCGGCCGTGCGGTCGACGTCCCGCTCGTCGAGGTTGTTGATCTGGTCCTTGATCTGCCCCATGCCGGGCAGCATGCCGAGCAGCTTCGAGATGCTGCCCATCTTCCTGACCTGCTCCATCTGAGCCAGGAAGTCGTCCAGGGTGAAGTCCTGGCCCTTCTTCGACGCCAGCTTGGAGGCCATCTTCTCGGCCTCGTCCTGGCTGAACGTCTTCTCCGCCTGCTCGATCAGGGTGAGCAGGTCACCCATGTCGAGGATGCGGGAGGCCATCCGGTCGGGGTGGAAGGCGTCGAACTCGTCGAGCTTCTCCCCGTTCGACGCGAACATGATCGGCTTGCCGGTCACCGAGGCGATCGACAGGGCCGCACCACCGCGGGCGTCACCGTCGAGCTTGGAGAGCACCACGCCGTCGAAGCCGACGCCGTCGCGGAAGGCCTCGGCGGTGTTGACGGCGTCCTGGCCGATCATCGCGTCGACGACGAACAGGATCTCGTCGGGCGAGACGGCGTCCCTGATGTCCGCGGCCTGCCGCATCAGCTCCTGGTCGATGCCCAGGCGGCCGGCGGTGTCCACGATGACGATGTCGTGGACCTTGGACTTGGCGAACTCGATGGAGTCCTTGGCCACCTTGACCGGGTCGCCCACGCCGTTGCCCGGTTCGGGCGCGTAGACCGCCACGCCGGCGCGCTCGGCGACGACGCTGAGCTGGTTGACGGCGTTGGGGCGCTGGAGGTCACAGGCGACCAGGAGCGGCGAGTGGCCCTGCCCCTTGAGCCAGTGGCCGAGCTTGCCCGCGAGAGTGGTCTTACCGGCACCCTGCAGACCGGCCAGCATGATCACGGTGGGCGGCTGCTTGGCGAACCGCAGACGACGCGTCTCGCCGCCGAGGATGCCCACCAGTTCGTCGTTGACGATCTTGATGAACTGCTGCGCCGGGTTGAGCGCCTTGGAGACCTCGGCCCCCAAAGCCCTGTCCTTGACATTCTTGATGAATGCCCGGACGACGGGGAGGGCCACATCGGCCTCGAGGAGCGCGATACGGATCTCGCGCGCCGTGGCGTCGATGTCCGCCTCGGACAGCCTGCCCTTGCCCCGGAGAGACTTGAAAGTGGCTGACAAGCGGTCGGAGAGAGTATCGAACACGGCGGTGTCGGTCCTTGGAGTCGGGAGCAGTTCGGGTCGCACTCCAGGGTATCCGGCCGCGCAAGCAAACCGTCCCTGTCCGTCGCGGAGAGCGGACAGGGACAAAAGGAGCCCCGCGGTGGCGGGGAGCACGCATTGCGCACCTCGGCGCCGAGGGCGCTGGATCATCCCCGCAGCAGCGGGGCCGATATCCGGTAAACGCGGGACCTCCCCGGAAGGTCACGCCCGCAATGTCTCCTCCAGCTTCCGGGCCACGGCCACCGCCTCGTCACCCGGCAGACGCACACCCTCCTCCCCCGTCACGTAGAAAGCGTCCACGGCGTTCGCCCCCAGCGTGCTCACATGCGCACTCCGCACCCGCACCCCCGCGTCCTCCAGTGCCCTCCCGATGCGGAACAGCAGCCCGGGGGCGTCCTGCGCGCGGACCTCGATCACCGTGGCCAGGCGGGAGGCGGCCGGGGCGACCGTCACCCGGGCCGGGGGCGGGGCCACACCCCGGCGGCGCGGGTAGGCGGCGTCGCGTTCGGCGAGGCGGCCGGCGATGTTCAGGGTGCCGTCCAGGGCACGGACGAGGTCGGCGCGCAGGCGTGCGGCCTGGGGCAGCGAGCCGTACTCGGCGGCGACCCTCCAGTCGAGCAGCAGAACGGATCCCTCGATGCCCTCCGGCAGTTCGAGGGTATGCAGCTCGGCGGTGCGGACGGTCAGCCGGTGCAGGGCAAGCACACCGGCGACCGCGGGGAGCACGCCCGCCTGCTCGGGTACGGCGATCAGCAGCTCCACACCGAGGGGTTCCGGCTCGTCGGCCGAGGCCGGTTCCGGCCCGGCCGGTGGTTCACCCCGGGGCTCGGCCGGTGGTTCGGTCCGGGCGCGCAGGGACAGCACCGGGCCTTTGGTGACGATCGCCTCGAGGGCGAGCCGTTCCTGCTCGGTGGTGGGCGCGGCGGCCTCGGGTTCCTCCAGCGGGTCCCCGGCCAGCACCGCCGAGGCCCGTTCGACCAGGTCGGTGACGAGTGAGGCGCGCCAGGCCGACCAGGCGGCCGGTCCGGTGGCCAGTGCGTCCGCCTCGGTCAGGGCGTGCAGCAGCTCCAGGGTGCCCTGGGTGCCGACGGCGTCGGCGACCGCGCGCACCGTGGCCGGGTCGTCGAGGTCGCGGCGGGTGGCTGTCTCGACGAGCAGCAGGTGGTGGCGTACGAGGGCGGCGAGGACGCCCGCGTCGGCGCGGTCGAAGCCGATCCGCGCGGCCAGGTCCCGCACGATGGTCTCGCCGGCCACGGAGTGGTCGCCTGGCCGGCCCTTGCCGATGTCGTGCAGCAGCGCGGCGACCAGGAGCAGGTCGGGGCGGTGTACACGCCGGGTGAAGGCGGAGGCGCGGACCGCCGTCTCGATGAGGTGCCGGTCGACGGTCCACAGGTGCACGGCGTTGCGCTGCGGGCGGCAGCGGACCCGCTCCCAGTCCGGCAGCAGCCGTGTGATCAGGCCTTCCGCCTCCAGCGCTTCCCAGACGTCGACGGTGGGGCGGCCGGCGCCCAGCAGGGTCACCAGCTGTTCGCGGGCCTCGGCGGGCCAGGGTGTGGACAGTGGGCGCACGGTGGCGGCGAGGCGCCGGACGGCGTGGAGCGACAGCGGGAGTCCCGCCTGTGCGGCGGCGGCCGCGGCACGCAACGGGAGCACGGGGTCGCGTTCGGGGCGGGCGGTACGGGCCAGGACCGCTTCGCCGTCCTGCTCGACGACGCCCTCGGCCAGCGGCGAGCGCTCGGCGTTGTGCTTTCCGCCGCCGATGAGGGCGCGCAGCCGCGGCCGCACGGCCCGGGAGCGCAGCACTCGGCCTACTTCCCGCCAGGTGACGTCGCCGGCGTACGCGATGGCCCGGGCGGCCTCGTACACCTGGCGCAGCAGGGTGTCGGCGTCGAGCAGGCCGAGTTCGGCGGCGACCTGGTCCTGTTCCTGGAGCGCGAGCCGGTCGGTGGCACGGCCGGTCGTCAGGTGCAGCGCGTCCCGTACGTCGAGGAGCCGGCGGCGGGCGTCGGCCAGTCCCTCGCGCGGGGCGTCGGCGAGCCAGGAGGCGGCGACGGCGCGCAGCACGGTGGCGTCGCGCAGCCCGCCGCGGGCCTCCTTGAGGTCGGGTTCCAGGAGGTACTGCAGCTCGCCCTGCCGTTCGGCGCGTTCGGCGCCGAGCTCCTGGAGTTCGGGGAGGCGTTTGGGTGCCTGGTTGCGCCAGTCGGCCAGGACGGTGGCGCGCAGGGCGGTGGTGAGTCCGAGGTCCCCGGCGATGTGCCGGGCGTCCAGGAGGCCCAGCTGGACCTTGAGGTCCTCGCCGGCGGTGCGGCGGGCCTCGGCCAGGGTGCGTACGGAGTGGTCGAGGGCGATGCCCAGGTCCCACACGGGGTACCAGAGCCGGTCGGCGAGGGCGGCGACGGCCTTGGGATCGCTGCCGTCGTGCAGCAGGAGCAGGTCGAGGTCGCTGCGCGGGGACAGTTCGCCGCGCCCGTAGCCGCCGACCGCGATCAGGGAGACCCCGCGCGGCTGTTCGGTGCCCGCGGCGAACAGTCCGGTGAGCCAGTCGTCCGTGAGCCGGGCGAGGGCGGCACGGCGCGGCGGCCCGGACCGCGCCTCCTCGGTGAGGAGGCGCAGCCGGGCCGCCGCGTAGCCGCTGGGTCCCGAGTCCTGTGTCTCGTCGTGCGTGTCGGTGCTCGTCACCCGGCGACTCCTGTTCCGTCGGTCTGTCTCAGAGCGCTTCCGGGCCGCGCTCGCCGGTCCGGACCCGTACGGCCGTGTCGACCGGGATCGACCAGACCTTGCCGTCACCGATCTTGCCGGTACGGGCCGCCTTGACGACGACGTCGATCAGCTGCTCGGCGTCCTCGTCCTCGGCCAGCACCTCGATGCGGATCTTGGGGACCAGGTCGACGGTGTACTCGGCACCGCGGTAGACCTCGGTGTGGCCGCGCTGGCGGCCGTAGCCGCTGGCCTCGGTGACCGTCAGGCCGTGTACCCCGAAAGCCTGCAGGGCCTCCTTGATCTCGTCGAGCCGGTGCGGCTTGACGACGGCGGTGATGAGCTTCATGCGTCCACCTTCTTGCTCTCGGCCCGGTCTGCGGGCGCCGTGGCGGTGCCGTGGGCGGCGCCGCCACCGGCACCGCTGAAGTCGTATGCGGTCTCGGCGTGCTCGGCCCGGTCGATGCCGGCCACCTCGTCGTCCTCGGAGACTCGCATACCGATCGTCCTGTCGAGGAGGAAGGCGAGGATCGCGGAGACGACCAGGGAGTAGGCGAGGACACCGAAGACGCCGGCGCACTGCTTCCAGAACTGGTCGAGGCCGCCGCCGTAGAAGAGGCCCTCGACGTCGGACTGGCCCTTGCCGCTGGCGAAGAGGCCGACGAGGAGGGAGCCGATGACGCCGCCGACGAGGTGGACGCCGACGACGTCCAGGGAGTCGTCGTAGCCGAACCTGTACTTCAGGCCGACGGCCATGGCGCACAGCACACCGGAGACGGCGCCGACGGCGATCGCGCCGAGCGGGGTGACCGCGCCGCCGGCCGGGGTGATGGCGACCAGGCCCGCGACCGCGCCGGAGGCGGCGCCGAGCGTGGTGAACGCGCCGTGGCGGATCTTCTCGTAGGCGAGCCAGCCGAGGACGGCGGCGGCGGCGGCGATCTGGGTGTTGACGAACATCAGCGCGCCGACGCCGTCGTCGTTGCCGAGCCAGGAACCGGCGTTGAAGCCGAACCAGCCGAACCACAGCAGGGCCGCGCCGAGCATGACCAGCGGCAGGCTGTGCGGGCGCATCGGGTCCTTCTTGAAGCCGATCCGCTTGCCGATCACCAGGATGACGCCGAGGGCGGCGGCACCCGCGTTGATGTGGACGGCCGTACCGCCGGCGAAGTCGATGACGCCCAGCTCGAAGGCCCAGCCGCCGGAGCCCCAGACCCAGTGCGCGACCGGGAAGTAGACGACGGTGGCCCACAGCGCGACGAACAGCCCCCACGCGGTGAACTTCACGCGGTCCGCGAGCGCGCCGCTGATCAGGGCGGGCGTCAGGACGGCGAACATCATCTGGAAGACCAGGAAGACGAAGAGCGGGATGGTGGTGCCGTCCCACAGTTCGGTCAGGCCGATGTCGCTGAGGCCGACCCAGTCAAAGTTCCAGCCGACGACGCCGCCGGAGTCGGTGCCGAACGCCATGGAGAAGCCGTACAGCACCCACAGGATGGTGACGATTCCCAGGCTGATGAAACTCATCATCAGCATGTTCAGGGTGCTCTTGACCCGGACCATGCCTCCGTAGAAGAAGGCCAGGCCCGGCGTCATGAGCATCACCAGAGCGGAACAGATGAGCATGAACCCTGTATTGGCGGCAGAGAGCGTGGGCGCTTCTGCGGCAAGGGTGATGACAGGTGCCATCGGCGTCTCCTCGTCGTTGGTACGGCCCCGTGCGGGCGAAGCCTGAGCGGGTCGTGAGGGGTGGGCCGGTTCTGCGCCAAGAGATTCGCGCAGCGCCGTTTCGGTGGAGGCCCCTCGCTGTTTCACCGCCGTGACGAAGGCACCCGGTGTGTTACGCGTCGATGAACTGCCGGATGCGGTGAGTGCCGATCGCTACCGTGACGCAGTCTTCGCCCCATGGCACCGCAGCCATCGATCGAGCAACCACGACGGCGAGCAACCAGGTCCGCGAGAGCGGCGCCGGCTCAGGCGCAAAAACAGAAAGCCGACCGCGGCGGGCCTTCCGATGACCTGGCATGGGGGAGCCGAGTCGGGCAGTTCGGGAGGGCCGGCCGCGGCCGGGGCTCTGGTTTCCCGGGGATCTTCAGGAGATCCTTCCGGGGGCTTCTGGGGGACTTCTGGGGCGTCAGACCGCTTCGGCGGTCTCCGGCAGTTCGATGGCGAGCCGCTCGGTGAGGTCGACGACCTCGGCCCGGTCGCCGAAGTCGCGGACGGCCGTGTCGACCGTCTTTCGGATACGAGTGTTGACGCGCTCGGAGCGGACCTTCTTGGCCGCCTTGATGGCGTCGGTGGCGAGAACCGCTCCCTGCTCGGGTTCGCGCTGGAGCAGATGCACGGTGGCCATGCCGATCAGGTTGAGGGCGTACGACCGCTGGTGCCGTCCCGCCTCCGCGGCGAACAGCTCGACGGCCCGCCGCATCAGCGGCTCGGCGAGCGAGGCGTAGGTGGGACTGCGGCCCGCCACGTAAGCGAGGTCGCGGAAGGAGTGGGAGTTCTCGCCGTACAGCTCGGCCTCGGAGAAGAAGCGGATCCAGTCGGGGTCCGGCTCGTCCCACTCGTCGGCCTCGGCGAAGGTGTCCTCGGCCATCCTGACCGCGCGCTTGCACCGGCCGGGCTGGCCCATGTTGGCGTAGGCGCGGGCCTCCATCGCATACAGCATCGACTGGGTGCGGGGGCTCGCGCAGTCACGGCTGCCGTACTGCGCGAGATGGATGAGCTCCAGGGCGTCCTCGGGCCGGCCGAGGTGGATCATCTGCCGGCTCAGATTCGACAGGATGTACGAGCCGAGCGGCCGGTCCCCGGCCTCCTTCGCCGCGTGCAGGGCGAGGACGTGGTACTTCTGCGCGGTGGGCTGCAGCCCGACGTCGTACGACATCCAGCCGGCCAGTTCGGCGAGCTCGGCGGCGACCTTGAACAGGCGCCGCCGGACCGGGTCGGGCTGGGGGTCCTGGAGCAGGTCCGTCACTTCGTGCAGCTGCCCGACGACCGCCTTGCGGCGCAGGCCGCCGCCGCACTGGGCGTCCCACTGCCGGAACATCACGGTGGTGGTCTCCAGCAGGTCCAGCTCCGGCTGGGACAGCCGGCCGCGCGCGCGGCCGGCCGAGGCCGGTTCGGGCTCCGGGCGGGGCTGCGCCGCGGACGGGGAGGGGACGAGCCAGCGCTGCATGGGCTCGATGAGGGACGGGCCCGCGGAGAGGGCCAGCGAGCTCCCGAGGAAGCCGCGCCGGGCGAGCATCAGGTCGCTGCGCGAGAACTCGCTGAGCAGGGCCACGGTCTGCGGGCCCGTCCAGGGCAGGTCGACGCCGGTCGCGGAGGGCGAGGGCCGGGTGGTGCGCAGGCCCAGGTCCTCGACGGACACGACGACGCCGAAGCGTTCGGAGAACAGCTCGGAGAGGATCCGGGGGATGGGCTCGCGCGGATTCTCGCCGTCCAGCCAACGGCGCACACGCGAAGTGTCGGTGGAGATGTGGCCGGCGCCCAGCCGACGGGCCCGGCGGTTGACCTGACGGGCGAGCTCGCCCTTGGACCAGCCGCTGCGGATGAACCACGAGGCGAGCAGCTCGTTCGGACGCTTCCGCGCACTCGCAGCGTTCGTCCCGCCACCGCCGTTGCCGCTCACTGGAACGCCCCCATTCCCTGAAAACCACCTGCCACTGAGTGCGCCAAGCCCTATCAGAATGCCGGTTGCCGGGGCCGCCGTCCGGCGGTTCCCACCCTTCGAACGGAAAGCCGAGTTGCCTCCGGCATACCCGTAGACGCATGTGCCCCGAGGAACCGTGCACACAACGTAGTCCCACGATCACCCGTCCAGCCATGGCGAACCCTTAATCGCCACCATTCGCCACCCCATCGGATGAACTCACCGTGGCCGTCTCGCGCTTCACTTGACACGGGACGGACAAGAGTGGATGTGGTGACGCACACGGGGGCGCGCGCCACCATGCGCACCACCCATGGCGCTTCGAAGCGCTGTCCGAGCAGGACCGCACGGGGAAGTACGAGAACAGAGAGTCACGCGCGGCGCCCGCTGCGTAACCACCGGTGCGCAGGACCCGTTGGAGGGGGCATGGGCTTCACGATCGGTATCAGCCGGGGCATCCGTGACATCCGGTCCGGCTCGCGCCGCCGGGGCCGCGGGCCGGGGGGCACCGCCGTGGCGGAGTACACGGGGCTGTGGGGCTGGGACGTGGTGCCGGGCGCCCGCTCCGCCGCCGGCACCTGCTCCTGCGGCCGGGCGGGATGCCGGGCACCGGGTGCGCATCCGCTGGATTTCGCGCCGGAGATCCCCGCGGGGTCCCCGCTGGACGACGTGTCGGAGATCTGGGCCGAGTATCCGGGCGCCGCGATGATGTTGCCGGTCGGGCGGGCGTTCGACGTGATCGAGGTGGCCGAGCCCGCCGGGTGCCGCGCGCTGGCCCGACTCGAGCGCATGGGCCTGCCCGTCGGCCCCGTCGCCGCCACCCCTGACGGCCGCGCCCAGTTCTTCGTCGCCCCCGGGGCCGCCGCCGCGCTGCCCGAGCTGCTCTACCGCATGGGCTGGGACGATCCGGCCGCCCTCGACCTGCACGGCCTCGGCCCCGGTACGTACATCACGGCTCCGTCGTCCGACCGGGGCGGCCGCGGTCCGGTGCGCTGGCTGCGCTCCCCCGCCCTCGACTCGGCGCCCCGGCCGCCGGAGGCCCGCCTGGTGCTGGGCACGCTGGCGTATGTGGTCCACCGGTCGCAGACGTAGACATAGACATAGGCATGGGCACAGGCATACCGGCCCGCTCCGGTGGCGGGTGCCGGGCTCTGTGGTGGTGAACGGCGAAGCGCCCGTTTCCGGGTTCCGGAAGCGGGCGCTTCTTCGCGTGTCCGTGGCGGTCCGGTCCGGCCGGCCGCCCCGGGGTCTCACTCCCCGATGAGCGCGTCCACGAACGCGTCCGGCTCGAACGGCGCCAGGTCGTCCGCGCCCTCACCGAGACCGATCAGTTTGACCGGGACGCCCAGTTCGCGCTGGACGGCGACCACGATGCCGCCCTTGGCCGTACCGTCGAGCTTGGTGAGCACGATGCCGGTGATGTTGACGACCTCGGCGAAGACCCGGGCCTGGACCAGGCCGTTCTGGCCGGTGGTGGCGTCGAGCACGAGCAGCACCTCGTCCAGCGGCGCGTGCTTCTCGACGACCCGCTTGACCTTGCCCAGCTCGTCCATGAGGCCGGTCTTGGTGTGCAGCCGGCCGGCGGTGTCGATGAGCACGACGTTCGCGGCCATCTCCTTGCCCTCCTTGACCGCGTCGAACGCGACGGAGGCCGGGTCGCCGCCCTCCGGACCGCGCACGGTGTGGGCGCCGACCCGCTCGCCCCAGGTCTCGAGCTGGTCGGCGGCGGCGGCGCGGAAGGTGTCCGCAGCGCCGAGGACGACGGTGTTGCCGTCCGCGACCAGTACTCGGGCGAGCTTGCCGGTGGTGGTGGTCTTGCCGGTGCCGTTGACCCCGACGACCATCACGATGCCCGGACCGCCGGTCTCGTTCTCGGTGCGCACGGTGCGGTCCATGCTGGGGTCGACCAGGGCGATCAGTTCCTCGCGGAGCAGTCCGCGCAGCTCCGTGGGGGTACGTGTGCCGAGCACCCTCACGCGCTCACGCAGCCGCTCGACCAGCTCCTGGGTGGGCTGCACGCCGATGTCGGAGATGAGCAGCGTGTCCTCGATCTCCTCCCAGGTGTCCTCGTCGAGGTGCTCGCGGGACAGCAGCGTGAGCAGGCCCTTGCCGAGCACGTTCTGCGAGCGGGAGAGACGGGCTCGCAGCCGGACGAGCCGGCCGGCGGTGGGCTCCGGGATCTCGATCGCGGGCGCCTCGGTGGGCGCTTCCTCGACGACGACCGGGGTGGAGCCGTCCGGAAAATCAACCTCCTCTACGGTGCGCCGCGGTTCCTCCCGCGGCGTCTCGGCCTCGTCGCCGACGTGCGGCTCGGCCGGGGGGGCGGTGATGTCGGGGGCGGTGGGCGGCGGCGGGGGCAGCTGCTTCTTGCGGCGGCTGCCGACGATGAGCCCGCCGAGCGCGCCGACCACGACCACGGCGATGACTACAGCAAGGATGACGATGTCCATAACAGCCCCAGTATCAGCCATGGGCACCCCGGTCGTGCTGATGGCGGCCCGCACGCCGCGGTCGGTGCCGCTCGGCGAGGCGGTCGGCGGCCACGACGGCAAAGGAGGCGCGCGCGGAGGACGTGTACCGGATTCTCACGCCCGAGGAGTGTACGGAGCCGGGGCACGACACGTATGTGCTGCGTCCACCGGCCGGGACGGGATGCCGGTGGACGAAGGGTGGCGCAGCCTTCGTCCGTTCGCGGAACAGGTGCTGCCCCGGCAGGCGGATCGAGCCTCCCGGCCCCTGCCCCGGCCCCGGTGGGCGGCCGTGCGGCCGGTGGGCGGCCGTGCGGCCGGTGGGCGGCCGTGCGGCCGGTGGGTGCACGTCACACCGCCGCCCCGGCCCGGACAGGTCCGGATCGGGGCGGCGGGGGTACGAGGAGAGGGGCAGCGGGGACTTGAACCCTTCTCCTCGGTTCATGGGACGGGCCGGCCCGAAGGGGCCCGTCGGTTCCGGCCTCGCGGCCGCGGTCAGCCCATTTCCTCCAGGGCCTTGCCCTTCGTCTCCTTGACGAACTTCAGGACGAACGGGATGGAGAGCGCGGCGAACACGGTGTAGATCACGTAGGTCACCGACAGGTTCCAGTCGGCCAGCGACGGGAAGCTCGCGGTGATGGCCCAGTTGGCGATCCACTGCGCGGCGGCGGCCACACCCAGGGCGGCGGCGCGGATCCGGTTGGGGAACATCTCGCCGAGCATGACCCAGACGACCACGCCCCACGACAGGGCGAAGAAGAGGACGAATATGTGGGCGGCCACCAGCGCGACCCAGCCCTGGGTGGCGGGGAGCTTGCCGTCGACGAGGTCGAAGGAGAACGCCCAGGCCTCCAGCGCGAGGCCGATCACCATGCCGACGGAGCCGATGAGCGCGAGCGGCCTGCGGCCGATGCGGTCGACGAAGATCATCGCGATGACGGTGCCGACGATGTTGATGATCGACGTGGTGAAGGAGTAGAAGAACGAGTCCGTCGGGTCGACGCCGACCGACTGCCACAGCGTCGCGGAGTAGTAGAACGCGACGTTGATGCCGACGAACTGCTGGAAGACCGACAGGCCGATACCGACCCAGACGATCGGCTTGAAGAAGAAGCTGCCGCCGAGCAGGTCCTTGAAGCGGGACCTCTCCTCGCTGTGCATCGCCGTCTCGATCTCGGTGACGCGGGCGTCCAGGTCGATCTCCTTGCCCTCGACCTCTTCGAGGACCTCGCGGGCGCGCTCGTGCTTGCCGGCGGAGATCAGGTAGCGCGGGGACTCGGGGATGGTGAAGGAGAGAAGCCCGTAGACCACGGCCGGGACGACCATGATGCCGAGCATGACCTGCCATGCCTCCAGGCCCAGCACCTCACCGCGCTGGTCGCCGCCGGCGGCGTTCAGGATGCCCCAGTTGACCAGTTGCGACACGGCGATGCCGATGACGATCGCGGCCTGCTGGAAGGAGCCGAGCCGGCCGCGGTAGGCGGGCGGGGCGACTTCGGCGATGTAGGCCGGGCCGATGACGGAGGCCATACCGATGGCTATGCCGCCGACGACCCGCCAGAAGGCGAGGTCGTAGAGGGAGAAGGGGACGGCGGAGCCGATGGCGCTGACGGTGAACAGGACCGCGGCGATCTGCATGCACCGGATGCGGCCGATGCGGTCGGCCACGCGGCCGGCGGTGGCCGCGCCGATGGCACAGCCGATCAGCGCGATCGCGATGACCTGTGCGAGAGCGGCCGAACCGATGTCGTAACGGTCACGGATGGCCTCGACGGCGCCGTTGATCACGGAACTGTCGTAGCCGAAGAGGAAACCGCCCATGGCGGCCGACGCCGCGATGAAGACGACGCGCCCGAGATGCTCGGGGCGAGCCGTACCGGCTCCTGACTTCTGTGCCTGCTCTGAGCTGGTCACGTGTAACTCCTCGGGCCACCGGCATCGTCGCCGGGTGGGGGTCAGCCCTTCCAGGCCCATCTGAAGGTACCTGAAGGTAAATATGATGAAGCTGAGAATATGTCTTCAAGTTCTGAAGTCAAAAGAGGGGGTGAGTCGCGCAATGGTCAGAAATTTCAACAGGATGCATGCACAGTCATGACGAGTTTGAGTTCATGACGTGAAGCCAGAGGGCCCGGAGGGGACCGGGTGGCCCGTCAGGTCGTCCGGCTGAGGCGCTGGCTGATGACTTTGGACACACCGTCGCCCTGCATGGAGACGCCGTAGAGCGCGTCGGCGACCTCCATGGTGCGCTTCTGGTGCGTGATCACGATCAGCTGCGAGGCCTCCTGCAGCTCCTGCATGATCCGGATGAGCCGCTGGAGGTTGGTGTCGTCGAGAGCGGCCTCGACCTCGTCCATGACGTAGAACGGGCTCGGCCGCGCCTTGAAGATCGACACCAGCAGCGCCACGGCGGTCAGTGACCGCTCGCCGCCCGAGAGCAGCGACAGCCGCTTGACCCTCTTGCCCGGCGGACGCGCCTCGACGTCCACGCCCGTGGTGAGCATGTTGTCGGGATCGGTCAGCACCAGCCGCCCCTCGCCGCCGGGGAACAGCCGGGAGAAGACTCCCTCGAATTCCCTGGCCGTGTCCCAGTAGGCCTCGCTGAAGACCTGCTCGACCCGCTCGTCGACCTCCTTGACGACCTGGAGCAGATCCACGCGGGTCTTCTTCAGGTCCTCCAGCTGCTCGCCGAGGAACTGGTGGCGTTCCTCCAGCGCGGCGAACTCCTCCAGGGCGAGCGGGTTCACCTTGCCGAGCTGCTGGTACGCGCGCTCGACGGTCTTCAGGCGCTTCTCCTGCTCGGCCCGCACGAAGGGACGGGGCCTGTCGCGCGGGTGCGACTTCGCGGCGGAGCCGCTGTCGGCCTCGGCCTCCGGCAGCTGCTCGCCCTCGGCGGGGGGCGAGGGCGGCACCAGCCGGTGCGGGCCGTACTCCGCCACCAGTCCCTCCGGTTCGACACCCAGTTCCTCCAGCGCCCTGGTCTCCAGCTGCTCCATCCGCAGCCGCTTCTCGGCGCCGAGTACCTCGCCCCGGTGAACTGAATCCGTCAACTTGTCGAGTTCCGCCTTGAGATCGCGTCCCTCGGTCCGCGCGCGGGCGAGTTCCTGCTCGCGGTGGACCTTGGCGGCCTCGGCGGCGGCGCGCTCCTCGTCGGCACGCGCGAGGGACACCTCGACGTGCGCGAGCAGGTGCCGGGCGCCGGCGGCGACGGCCTCGGCGACGGCCGCCTCGTGCCGCAGCCGGGCCCGCCGCTGCTCGGCACGTACGCGTGCCTCACGTTCCGTGCGGGCGGCCCGGTCCAGGGAGTCGGCCCGCCCGGCGAGCCCTTTGACGCGCTCCTCGTGCGTCCGCACCTGGAGGCGGGCCTCCATCTCGGTCTGCCGGGCGTTGGCCCCGTCGGCGGCGAGCCGGTCGCGCACGGAGGTGTCGGGCTCCTCGTCGAACGGCATCTCCTCGGCGACGGCGAGCCGTTCGGCGAGTTCCTCCACATCGCCGAGCGCCTGGTCGAGGGCCTCCTGCGACCGGGCCGCGGCGGCGGCGGACCGCTCGGCCTCCCCGGCGGCCCCACGGGCCTGCCCGGCGAGCCGGCCGAGTTGCTGGGCGACGGAGGACTTCTCCCGGTCGGCCGCCCGGCGCCGCTCCCCCAGTTCCTCGACGAGGACGGCGTACCGGCCGCGCTCCTCGGTCGCCGTGTGCTGGGCCCGGGTCAGTTCCTCGCACCGCACGGCAAGCACCTCCAGCTCGGCGGCGGCCTCGTCCACGGAGGCCTGCACCTCCAGCAGGCTCGGGGCGCCCGCCGAGCCGCCGTGCGCGAAGTGCGTGCCCAGCAGGTCGCCTTCGGCGGTCACGGCGGTCAGCTCGGGCCGCGCGTACAGCAGCTCCTCGGCATCCTCCAGGGTGCCGACGACCACGATCCCGCGCAGCAGCCGGCGTACCGCGGGCAGCAGCTCGGCGGGCCCGCGCACCAGATCGGCGGCGTACCGCGGGCCGTCGGGTACGTCGGTGAACGGCTCGGGCGCCCCCTGCGGCTCATGCGCCCCGTACGAACCGTCGGCTCGCCGCTCGCGCGGGCCGTCGTGCGCCCTGGCGTGCGACGGGTCCGGGGCGGTGGCGAGCAGCAGGGCGGCACGGCCCGCGTCCTGTGTGCGCAGCAGACGGATCGCCTCGGCGGCGGCCGCGGGTCCGCTCACGGCGAGGGCGTCGGCGGCGGCCCCGAAGGCGGCGGCGAGGGCGGTCTCATGGCCGGGAGTGACGGCGAGCAGTTCGGCGGCGGGGCCGAGCAGTCCGGTGAGCCGGTCCCGGGCCGCGAGCAGCACGCCGGTGCCGTCCTTGCGGCGCAGGCCCAGGGCGAGGGCCTCGTGGCGGGCCCGGGTCGCCGCGCGCTCGCGTTCGGCGGCGGTGGCCGCCTCGCGTGCGGCGGTGAGGGCGGACTCGGCCAGGGCGAGCCGTTGCCTGGCCCTGTCGTGCTGTCCGGCGAGTTCCGCGTCGCCGGCGTCGAGGCCGTCGACCTCGGCCCGCAGGGCCTCGTACTCCTCCTGGGCGGCGGCGGCCCGTTCCCGGGCCTCGTCGCGGGAGGCCGCCAGGCGCTCGATCTCGGCCTGGGCCGCCGCGGCGCGCGAGCGTGCGGCGCCGACCTTGCCGGTGAGGCGGGCGAGTTCCTCCCGCCGGTCGGCGACGGCACGCGCGGCGTCCTTCAGACGCCGTTCTTCCTGGGCGAGTTCGCGTTCCAGCTCGGCGCGGTGGGCGACCGTGTCCTCCAGGGCGTGTTCGGCGGCTTCGAGGGCGGCCTCCAGCTCTGCCTCCTGTTCGCGGACGCGGGCGGCCTCGCGTTCCAGGTCCTCGGGGTCGCGTCCGCGGCGTTCCTCGGGGGGTGCGGAGGTGGCGCTCTTCACGCGCGCGTCGGCGAGCGAGACGGTGCCTCGGACCCGTTCGGCGAGCTGGGACAGCTCGTACCAGGTCTGCTGGGCGTTCTGCAGGCGCGGGGCGAGGCGGCGGACCTCGCTCTCGAGGGCGGCCTCGCGCTGGAGGGCCTTGCGCAGTTCCCGTTCGGCGGTGTCCTTGCGCTCCTTGAGGGCGGTCTCGTCGGCGATCTCCGCCGTGAGGGCCTCGCGCAGGCGCACGAGGTCGTCGGCGAGCAGCCGCAGACGGACGTCGCGCAGGTCGGCCTGGATGACGGCGGCCCTCCGGGCGACCGCCGCCTGGCGGCCGAGGGGCTTCAGCTGCCGCCGCAGCTCGTCCGTGAGGTCCTGCACGCGCGCGAGGTTGGCCTGCATCGCGTCCAGTTTGCGCAGCGCCTTCTCCTTGCGCTTGCGGTGCTTGAGGACGCCCGCGGCCTCTTCGATGAAGGCGCGGCGGCCCATCGGGTCGGCGTGCAGGACGGAGTCCAGCTGTCCCTGGCCGACGATGACGTGCATTTCACGGCCGATGCCGGAGTCGGAGAGCAGTTCCTGGATGTCGAGGAGGCGGCAGGTGTCGCCGTTGATCTGGTACTCGCTGCCGCCGTTGCGGAACATGATCCGCGTGATGGTGACCTCGGCGTACTCGATGGGCAGGGCCCCGTCGGCGTTGTCGACGGTCAGGGACACCTCGGCCCGGCCGAGCGGCGGGCGGCCCGTGGTGCCGGCGAAGATGACGTCCTCCATCTTGCCGCCGCGCAGCGACTTGGCGCCCTGCTCGCCCATCACCCAGCTGAGCGCGTCCACGACATTGGACTTGCCCGAGCCGTTCGGGCCGACGACGCACGTGATTCCCGGTTCGAACCGGAGCGTGGTCGCCGAGGCGAACGACTTGAAGCCACGGAGGGTCAGGGCCTTGAGGTGCACGCCGCCGGACTTTACCCGCCCGGGATGTCCCACTCCATGCACCGGCGGTTTCACGGGTGAACGCGCAGGGCACACCACACGTTAAAGACGGTGAAAGGATGCGCGGGGCAAGGAACTTGGGGATCCGGGCGGCGCGGGGGCGCGGAGACAGGAAAGAAGGGACGCCGGAGCGTCCCTTGCACTTCTGACAACGTGGCGGTGGTGATGGGCGGACCGGCCACTGCTGCGCCCTGGTGGAGCAGTGCAGTGATCAGGTCAGCGCAGGCTCCGCCTGGTGCGCGTCAACGCTCTCCATGATCCTGTCGTGAGAAGCGGCAGCCGCAAGCTCGTCGTTCTCCGCCTGGATCCGTACGAGTTCGGATTCCAGGTCCTGGACGCGCTGCTGGAGCCGTCGCATCTCGGCGAGGAGTCGCGGGTCGGAGCCGCCGACGTAACCGAGAAGCGCCTTTGCCATGATGGATGGTCCTCCACAATGCGTGACCGACCTGTGCGGTGTGGGTCGTGAGGGATGAGCACCCGCGATGCTTGGCAGACCTGGAGTTGTACTGCCGTTCAGCCATGCCAAACAGCTAAGGTGCGCGGGGACTTTCAGCGTCTCACCAAAAAGTTTGACGGTCAACACGATCACACGCCGTATCGGCCGACGACGCGGCGCACACGGCCGCCGGGCGGCTGCGCCGCGATTCCCGCGGCCGTCCTCGGCGCGGCGGCCGTCGGCGCGGGGGAGTCTCCCACGACCTCGCGGGCCTTGGCGGTCACCAGGACTTTTCCGTGCCGAAGACCCGTCCTCGGCGGCCGTCCGTCACCCCCGGAGGCCCTCCGGGGCGGTGGGCTCAGCGGATGGCGAAGCCGTCATATCCGCCCCGGGGTGTGTCCCAGATCTCGGTGACGCCGTCCACGCGTCCGGGCGTGTCGCCGTCCTGGAGCCAGTCGAGCAGTCCGTCGCACCGCTCGCGGGAGCCCTCCGCAACCACCTGGACGCGTCCGTCCGCCAAATTGAGAGCAAAGCCACTCAGGTCGCCGATCTCCAGCGCCTTGGCCCGCGTGAACCAGCGGAAACCCACACCTTGGACGCGTCCCCTCACCCAGGCGACCAGTCGCACATCCTCGCTCATGCCTGCAACCTAACCGGACAATGTCACTCGGGGCACTCCCTCCCCTGGCGGCATGCGGTACCGTCCCGATCGAATGAATCTCATATGAAACTCACTCTTTGGTGTGAGTTTCGTGTTGAACGCGAGGACGAGTCGACCGACGCAAGGACGAGGAAGGCCAGGACATGGGACGCCACCGACGCTCCGCCGCCGGCCGCGCCGCCACGGGCCGCGCCGCCACGGAAGTCACTCAGCACGACGACCGGCACGACGGAAGCCACCGCCCGCTGGGGGCTCACGCCGAGAACGCTCCGACGATGGGTATCGCCCCCTATCTGAACCCGGAGGCGTACGCCGAGACCTCCGCGCGGAGCGCGGCCTACCTCTTCGCGACGGAGAACGCTCCCGGGGACGGCTACGCGGGGCGCTTCACCCAGGGCGGCTCCTCCGGAAGCGCCGTGATTGAGAACGGCCACCAGGACGGCGGCTCCGCCGCGGGCCCGGACCGCTCCAGGACCGCTGACACGGCCGCCGCCGGCATGGCCGCCGCCGACACGGCCGTGTTCGCGAGTGACGGCCTCCGGCACGGGGGCATCCCGCAGCAGGGCGGCTCTCCGGAAGACGGCTTCACACCCGGCGAGAGCGACCGGCACGCGGGCGGGCGCCGCCGGAAGAAGAAGGCCGCGACCCCGGTCCGCACCGGCCTGCTCGGGGTGTCCGCCGCGATGGCCCTCGGCACGGTCGCGGTGGCCACGGGTGTGGTTCCCGGTCTCGAGAACTACAAGTTGGGCGGCGACCGCGCCCCCGGCGACAGCGTCGAGGCCGCGGGCACCCCGACCAACGTGCCCGGCGAGCTGGGCGGCACCTCGGGCAGCCTCGAGAGCCCGAGCCGCGACGCCGGCAACCCCGCGAGCCGCGACTCCGATCGCGCGGCCTCCCCCAAGCCCTCGCCGTCGGAGTCGGAGGCGGAGTCGACCGGCGAGAAGGCCACGAAGACGCCGGAGAAGAAGGCGCCCGCGGAGGCCGAGGCGGCGGAGAAGAAGCCGTCGACGACACCGGGCGAGGAGGTGTCGGAGAAGACGACGGCTCCGGAGCGCAAGACCGCCCCGCAACCGGAGAAGCAGACACCCAGCAGCCCGGTGACCGTGTCCGAGGAGGCCGCCGCCGGAGCCCAGGTGCTCCAGCTGGTCAACCAGGAACGGGCCAAGGTGGGCTGCAGCCCGGTGGCCGCGAACAGCTCGCTGACCTCTCTGGCCACGGCGTTCAGCAAGGACATGGCCGGCCGCGGCTTCTTCGACCACACCGACCCCGACGGCGACACCCCGTGGGACCGGGCGTCGACGGCCGGGATATCCGACCTGGGCGGGGAGAACATCGCCCGCGGCCAGGCCACCGCCGCGGCTGTGATGGAAGCCTGGATGGACAGTCCCGGTCACAAGGCGAACATCCTGAACTGCGACTTCAAGACCCTGGGCGTGGGTGTGCACTTCGGCCCCGGCGGCCCGTGGTGGACCCAGAACTTCGGCTACTAGGGTTCCCCGTACCGCAGGTTCGCAGCAGTACGCGCATGAGATGGACGGCGGCCCGGGTCATCCCAAGCCGCCGTCCGTGCCTTCTGCCCGCCTTCTCGCGCGCCGCCCGCCTCCCGGCGCTGTCGTGCGGTGAGCGCAGTCCGTTGGTGAGCGCCGGGCCGAAGTACGCTGAAGGCATGACAAGCACGCGGCCGCGCCCGGAGGACTCGGTGGAGCAGCGGCTTCCCTACAACGCGTTCGCCCGGGTGTGCCCGTCGCGCGGCACACTGGAGCATGTGACGGGACGCTGGGGCGCGCTGACGCTCGGGGCGCTGTCCGGGGGTTCGCTGCGCTTCAACGAACTGCGCCGCCGGGTCGACGGGGTGAGCGAGAAGATGCTCTCCCAGACTCTGCACGCGCTGGAGCGCGACGGTCTGGTGCACCGCGAGGCGCAGCCGACCAATCCGCCCCGGGTGGACTACGAACTCACCCCGCTGGGCCACGAGGTCGCACGGCGCGTGCTGTCCCTCATCCGTTTCCTGGAGAACAGCATGGACGACGTGCTCCAGGCCCGCGAGAGCTACGACGAGGCGCGTGGAACCCTCTGACACCTCGGGCAGAAGTAGCTGGACCGGTTCATCCAGGGCCGTCGGCGCACCGGCGTACCGCAGCGACGGCAGGGCAGGCCCTCCCGCCCGTAGGCGTCCAGGGACCGGTCGAAGTAGCCCGATTCACCGTTGACGTTGACGTACAGGCTGTCGAAGCTGGTGCCGCCCACCGCGAGAGCGGCGTTCATCACGTCCCGGACGTGGCCCAGGAGAAGCTGGGAGCGCGGGCGGGTGAAGGTCTCCGTGGGGCGCTCGTAGTGGATACGGGCCCGCCACAGCGCCTCGTCCGCGTAGATGTTGCCCACTCCGCTGATCAGCGACTGGTCGAGCAGGGCCCGTTTGATCGTGGTGCGCTTGCGGCGCAGCGCCCGGTGGAAGGCCTCGTCGTCGAAGAGCGGGTCGAGGGGGTCGCGGGCGATGTGCGCGATGACGTCGGGCAGCCCGTCGGGGGTGTTGTCGTGCAGCGAGAGCCCGCCGAAGGTGCGCTGGTCGACGAAGCGGAGCTCGGTGCCGCCCGCCGCGGCAGCGGCTGATGTCCGCGTGTCGGTGAAGCGGACCCGCACGCGCAGGTGCTTCTCGTCCGCCGCGGTGTGCGGCTGGACCAGCAGCTGGCCGCTCATCCCGAGGTGGGCCAGGACCGACTGGTCCGAGTCCTCCAGTGGCAGCCACAGGTACTTGCCGCGGCGGCCTGGGACGCCGACACGGTGCCCCCTCAGACGGTGCGCGAAGTCGTCGGCGCCGGCGAGGTGGCGGCGGACCGCACGCGGGTGCAGTACCTCGACCGCGGCGACGGTCCGGTGGGCGACCCACCGCTCCAGTCCGCGCCGTACGACCTCGACCTCGGGCAGCTCGGGCATGGTTCCCCCTCCGAGGACCTTCCTTGACGACCACGGCCCGAGCGCCCGTCCCTGCCGGGGCGGGGCGGGCGCTCGGGCCGCGCTCTGCGTGTGTCGCGAACACCCCGAAGACCGCGGGTGCCGCGTGATCCGCGTGTTGATGTACGGATCGTCAGGCGGAGGCCGACGACGTGTCGGCCGCAGGCTCGGCGCTCGCGTCGGCGACCGGGTCGGCCGCTTCGGCCGAGGCAGCCGCTTCGGCCGTCGGGGAAGTCACTTCGGCCGAGGCAGCCGCTTCGGCTCGCTCGTCCGCAGCGGCCCGAATGGACCGCCAGGCCGACTCGGCGGCCTGCTGTTCCGCCTCCTTCTTGCTGCGGCCGGTGCCGGTGCCGTACGAGACGCCTCCGACGCGGGCGGCAGCAGTGAAGGTCTTCTCGTGGTCGGGGCCGGTCTCCGTGACCAGGTACTCGGGTACGCCGAGTCCTTCGGTCGCGGTGAGTTCCTGGAGACTGGTCTTCCAGTCCAGGCCGGCACCGAGGTTGGAGGACTTCTCGATCAGCGGGTCGAACAGACGGTGCACCAGCTCCGCCGCCGAGTCGAGTCCCTGGTCGAGATAGACCGCGCCGATCACCGCTTCGAGGGTGTCGGCGAGGATGGATGCCTTGTCCCGGCCACCTGTGCCCTCTTCACCGCGGCCGAGCCGGATGAAGGAACCGAGGTCGAGCCCGCGGCCCACCTCCGCCAGCGCACGCGAGTTGACCACCGCGGCCCGCAACTTGGCCAACTGGCCTTCGGGCAGATCGGGGTGGGTGGTGTACAGCGTGTCCGTGACGACGAGGCCGAGCACGGAGTCCCCGAGGAACTCCAGCCGTTCGTTCGTCGGCAGACCGCCGTTCTCGTACGCGTAGGAACGGTGGGTCAGCGCGCGCACCAGAAGGGCGGACTCGAGCTGATAGCCGAGCCGCCCTTCCAGAAGCGTGTGGGACGAGGCCTGGTGGTCCGCCGTTCCGCTCCCGCTCGCGCGGGGCGACTGCTTCTTGGGCGTGGACACAGTGCCTCTCACCAGCCGCTCAGACCTCGAGGACCTGGCGCTTGTTGTAAGTGCCGCAAGACGGGCACGCGATGTGCTGCTGCTTGGGCTCGTGGCAGCGCTCGCACGCAACCAGGGTGGGGACCGCAGCCTTCCACTGCGACCGGCGGTGGCGCGTGTTGCTGCGCGACATCTTCCGCTTCGGAACAGCCACGGCTACTTCTCCTGCTTCTCGTCGACGCCCGGTTCGGCGCCGCTCATGTCGTCCTTCTCGCCATCTTCGGGTGAACCGGCGAGTCCCTGCAGTGCCGCCCAACGGATGTCGACGGCGTCGTGGTGGTGGTCCGGGTCGTCCGCGAGCCGGGCTCCGCACTCGGAGCACAGGCCGGGGCAGTCGTCCTGGCACACCGGCTGCATCGGCAGTGCGAGCACCACCGCATCACGCAGCACGGGCTCGAGGTCGAACATGCCGTCCTCGAGAGGGAGCCTGTCCTCGTCGTCCTCGGCGTCGTCGCCCGGTTCCGCCTTCGCGCGGCCCCGGTCGTCGGCGTCAGGGTACGAGAACATCTCCTGGTATTCCGCGACGAGCTCCAGCTCGAGCGGCTCCAGACACCTTACGCACTCCCCCTCGGCCGTCGCACGGGCGGTGCCTGTGACAAGCACACCCTCCATGACCGACTCGAGCCGGAGTCCGAGCTCCACCGGAGCGCCTTCCGGCACTCCGATGACTCCCTGGATCCCGAGGTCCCTGGGCGCTTCGATCGAGCGGGTCAGGCGCTGCAGCGCGCCCGGCCTCCGTCCCAGCTCGTGTGTGTCGAACACGAGGGGATTGCGGTGGTCGAGGCGGGCGTTCAGAGCCATTCCTGCTTTCGATCTTCGAACTCGGAGAAACACTGTCCCGTGATGTTCCCGGGCAGCGTGGATCGCGGACGTCTACGGAATCGGAGCAGCGCACACACGACCGATGAGCCAGGATACTGGACCTTCGGCTCTCGTCCCAATCCGGGCCGGTGACAGGCCGGGGGGGCCGGGCGCCGCCCGGGCCGTAGCCGAACGGTCAGCCGTTGCCGCGGCCCTGTTCGTAGGCACGCAGCTGTTCGGCGCTGATCATGCTGGTGTCGAAGAGGCTGGTTTCGTCGAGGGCCGCCGGGTTCTGCTGCTGCGGGGCGTAGTCCTGCCCGCCCTGTCCGGGGTCGTAGGCCGGCTGCTGCGGCGTCTCGTAGCCCTGGTAGGCGGCGTACGGGTCGGTCTGCTGAGCGGGGGCCTGCTGCGGGTAGCCGTAGGCGTCCTGTCCGCCGCCGTACTGCTGCTGCTGCTGCTGGTAGCCGCCGTACGGATCGGGCTGCTGGTTCTGCTGCGCGTAGCCGTACATCTGTTCCTGCTGGGCGTAATCCTGCTGGTCGACCTGCGGCGCCTGCCGGGGCTGCTCGGGCGCGGCCTGCTGGGGCCGGGCGGGCCGGGCCGGGGCGTCCGACATGGCCGCGAGGTCGGCGAGGTAGTCGGCGTCGCTGGAGTGCTGAACCGTCGTCATGTCCTCGGCGAGGGCGCCGAGGTCGTCGCTGGCGATCCGGCCGTGCAGGGTCTGGCGGCCCCGGCCGACCGCGTCCAGGGTCTTGGCGAGGACCGCCTCGAAGGCGCCGAGCTTGACGTCGACGTACTCGTCGGCGCTGCGGCGCAGGGTCTCCGGATCGTGGCTGCGCTCGGGGGCGTCGTCTTCTTCGGGGTCCACGTAGCCCTGGTGGTCGGGACCGGGTCCGGTGCCGAGCAGTTTCTCCCGGCCGCGGCCGACGGAACCGATGGTCTTGGTGAGGACGACCTCGAAGTTGGCGAGCTTGGAGTCGACGTAGTCGTCGGCCTCCGCGCGGACCTCCTCGGCCTCCTTGCGGGCCTCGCCGAGAATCCGGTCGGCCTCGGACTGGGAGCGGCGGGCGACCTCGGTGCCGGAGATCAGGGAGCCACGCTCGGCGTGTGCGCCCTCGATGATCCGCTCGGCCTCCTGACGCGCCTGCTCGACCATCTGTTCGCGGCCGCCGATGAGTTCCTGCGCCTGGGCGAGGGAGTCGGGCAGCGCCGCGCGCACCTCTTCGAGCATCGAGAGCAGGTCGGCGCGGTTGACCACGCACGAGGCCGACATGGGCATCGAACGGGCCCCGGAGACCAGGTCGACGATCTCGTCCAGCTTCTTCTGCACGTCCACCGTGTGCTCGCCACTCTCTACAGCTGTGTTGGAGACGGACGCAACGACTGTAAGGCTCTGGGGCGGGTGGGGGACACCTGCCGGCGGATTGCCCGGGGGCCGGCGGTCCCCGGTCCGTGGGCTGTCCGGCTCCGCCGGGCGCTCAGGGCGTGCGCGGGCGGCGCGGCGGAGCGTGCGCGGGCGGCTCTCAGTCCTTGCGCAGTCGCTCGGAGAGGACGGAGAGGACCTCCGGGGGCACCAGGTGCGAGACGTCGCCGCCCCAGGTGGCGACCTCCTTGACCAGGGAGGACGACAGGAAGCTGTAGGTCGGGTTGGTGGGGATGAAGAGGGTTTCCACGCCCGAGAGGCCGTTGTTCATCTGGGCCATCTGCAGCTCGTAGTCGAAGTCGCTGACCGCGCGCAGGCCCTTGACGATCGCGGGGATGTCACGCTCCTTGCAGAAGTCGACGAGCAGGCCGTGGAAGGCCTCGACCCGGACGTTCCCGTACTCGGCGGTGACCCGGCCGATCAGGTCGATCCGTTCCTCGACCTCGAAGAGGCCCTTCTTGGACTGGTTGATCATCACCGCGACGTAGACCTCGTCGTAGAGACTCGAGGCTCGGGCGATGATGTCGAGATGTCCATTGGTGATCGGGTCGAACGACCCGGGGCAGACGGCGCGGCGCACTGGTGATCCCTCGCTCTCCGGTCCGGTCATCGTGCGTCTTCGCACGTAGAGGCGGCGCGACCGTACCAAAACGTTCCCTCTCCGTAGCGACGGGCCCGGAGCGCTTCGAAACCGGGCGGCCACGCGAATTCCCCGCCTCTGGTGCTGCGCTCCACGGTGACGAGAGCTTCGTCGGTGAGCCAGCCCCCGGTACGGAGTGTGAGCAGGATCTCGCGAAGATCGTCGTCGGAGACGGCGTACGGGGGGTCGAGGAAGACGATGCCGTACGGTTCGGCCGGCGGGGGCGTACGGATGATCTGTTCCGCTTTGCCCGGTCTGATCTCGGCGCCGGGCAGCCCCAGTGCCCTGACGTTGCCCCGGACCGTGCGGACGGCTCTGGCGTCGGCCTCGACCAGAAGGCTGTGCCCGGCTCCCCGGGACAGGGCCTCCAGGCCGACGGCGCCGGAACCGGCGTACAGGTCGAGGACGCGCTCGCCGTCCAGCGGGCCGCCGAGGAGGGCCTGCCAGGTGGAGAACAGGCCTTCGCGCGCGCGGTCGGAGGTGGGGCGGGTGCCGTCGCCCGGCGGTACGTCCAGGCGGCGTCCGCCGGCCCGGCCGGCGATCACGCGGGTCATGTCCTCGTCCTTAGTCCTTGTCGGTGTGCCGCCCGGTTCCCGGAGGCCGGCCGTCCCAGTCTGTCAGCCCTTCTCCAGGTACTGCTCCCTCTCGTCGTCCAGCAGAGCCGCCAGCGCGGTGCGCAGTCCCGGCAGGCGCTCCAGCTCGGGGTCGGCGGCGACGACCGCGGTGGCCTCCTCGCGGGCCTGGGCGATGATCTCCTCGTCGTCGATGACGGCGAGCATGCGCAGGCTGGAGCGGGTGCCGGACTGGGCCTGGCCCAGGACGTCGCCCTCGCGGCGCTGTTCGAGGTCGAGGCGGGAGAGTTCGAAGCCGTCGAGGGTGCCGGCGACCGCGCCGAGCCGCTGCCGGGCCGGGCTCGCCCCGGGCATCTCGGTGACGAGCAGGCACAGGCCGGGGGCCGAGCCGCGGCCGACCCGGCCGCGCAGCTGATGGAGCTGGGAGACGCCGAAGCGGTCCGCGTCCATGATCACCATGGCGGTGGCGTTGGGGACGTTGACACCGACCTCGATGACGGTGGTGGCGACCAGGACATCGGTCTCACCGGCGGCGAAGCGGCGCATGACGGCGTCCTTGTCGTCCGGCTGCATCCTGCCGTGCAGGACCTCCACGCGGAGGCCGCTCAGGGGCCCCCCGGCCAGGTGTGCGGCGACGTCGAGGACGGCGAGCGGCGGGCGTTTCTCGGCGTCGTCCGCGGAGGACGCGGGTTTCGCCTTACCGGCCTTCTTCGGATCGTCCTCCTCGTCCCCGATGCGCGGGCAGACCACGTACGCCTGGTGGCCGTTCTCGGCCTCCTCGCGGACCCGCTCCCAGGCGCGGGCCAGGAAGTGGGGTTTGTCGGCGGCGGGGACGACATGGCTGGCGATGGGCGAGCGGCCGGCCGGGAGCTGGTCGAGGACGGAGGTCTCCAGGTCGCCGAAGACGGTCATCGCGACCGTGCGCGGAATGGGGGTGGCGGTCATGACGAGCAGGTGCGGGGGCTGTTTGCCCTTGCCGCGCAGGGCGTCGCGCTGTTCGACGCCGAACCGGTGCTGCTCGTCGACGACGACCAGGCCCAGGTCGTGGAACTGCACCTTGTCCTCGATCAGCGCGTGGGTGCCGATCACGAGGCCGGCCTCACCGGTGACCAGGTCGAGCAGGGCGTGGCGGCGGGCCGCCACGCCCATCGAGCCGGTGAGCAGCACCACCTTCGTGGCGTTCTCCGCCCCGCCCAGCATGCCGCCCTCGGCCAGCTCCCCCATCATCTCGGTGATCGACCGGTGGTGCTGCTGGGCGAGCACCTCGGTGGGCGCGAGCATCGCCGCCTGCCCGCCGGCGTCGACGACGGCGAGCATGGCGCGCAGGGCGACCAGGGTCTTTCCGCTGCCGACCTCGCCCTGGAGCAGGCGGTGCATGGGGTGTTCGGTGGCGAGGTCGGCGAAGATCTCGCCGGAGACCTTCCGCTGGCCGTCGGTGAGCGTGAAGGGGAGCCGGTCGTCGAAGGCGGCCAGCAGGCCGTCGGGCCGCGGTCTGCGGGCGACGGCGGGGAGCAGGGTGTCGGTGTGGCGGCGGCGGGCGAGGGCTACCTGGAGGACGAAGGCCTCGTCCCATTTCAGGCGGGCGCGGGCGTCCTCGGCGTCCGCCCTGGTGTGCGGGCGGTGGATCTTCAGCAGGGCCTCGGGGAGCGGGAGCAGACCGCGCCCCTCGCGCAGCGTGCCGGGGAGGGGGTCCACGGCGTCCCGGGCGTGGGGCAGAACGGTCTGGAGCGCCTTGCCGATCTTCCAGGACTCCAGTTTGGCGGTGGCCGGGTAGAGCGGGATGAGGGCGCCGGCCCAGGTCTCGACGCTCTCCTCCGGATCGCCCCGCAGCAACTCGTACGCGGGGTGGGCGAGCTGGAGGCGGCGGTTGAAGACGGATACCTTGCCGGCGAACATCGCGCGGGTGCCCGGCAGGAGTTCCTTGTGCGGCTTGTGGACTCCGCTGCCGAAGAAGACGAGCTGGAGCCGGCCGCTGCCGTCCGTGATGGTGACCTCCAGGCGCTGGCCCTTGCCGCGCGGGGCCTTGGCGGAGGCGAAGGTGTGCAGGCGGGCGTCGGCGACCTGGGCGACCACGGTGACGTGCTCGTCCATGGGGAGGTCGGCGAGGTGGGTGAGCTGGCCGCGCTCCTCGTATCTGCGGGGGTAGTGGTGGAGGAGGTCGCCGACCGTGTGCAGGCCGAGGTGCTCGGCCATCACCTTCGCGGTGGGAGGGCCGAGCACCGACTTCAGCGGCTGTTGCAGTGGGTCCTGGAACGGTTCTTGCAGTGCGGGCACGGGATCCATTGCACACCACCCCACTGACAAAGCGGGAACGCCCGTACCCCAGCCCCTGTCGTCCGGCTCGGACCGTCCGCGCGGAGGGCGGGCCGCGCGGAGGGCGGGCCGCGCGGCGTGAGGTACGTGCTCCCGGCGCGTCGGGCCCTGAGCCCCGTACTGCCTGAGCCCCGTACTGAAGGAGCCCTGGTCCGGGCCCGGTGCGGCGAGTGGGGATCTCCCGCTCGAAGAGCTTGGGGGAGGATCGGGAATTCCCTGGTCAGGGGAGTCTCCCGGGCTCTAGGATGACGCGCCAACGCTCCGGCCATCCCCGCGGTCACCGCCTCACCGGGACCGCCCGACCCCGCGCCGTCAGAGATCCCCCCACCGGCGCCGTGACGATGGACTCCCAGATCTCTCAGGCACCCCAGGCATCCGGTCCGCCCTCATCACCCCATACGTTCCAGGTCGACCTCCGCGGCCTGGTGGACCTGCTCTCCCATCACCTCTATTCCAGTCCCAAGGTCTATCTGCGCGAGCTGCTGCAGAACGCGGTGGACGCCATCACCGCCCGCCGCGCCGAGGATCCGGACGCCCCCGCCCGGGTGCGGCTGTCCGTGGAGGCGGGCGCACTGCGGGTGGAGGACACCGGCGTCGGCCTCACCGAGGCGGACATGCACCGTCTGCTCGCCACCATCGGGCGCAGTTCCAAGCGCGCCGAGGGTCTGCAGGAGGCCCGCTCGGACTTCCTCGGGCAGTTCGGCATCGGGCTGCTCGCCTGCTTCGTGGTGGCCGAGCGGATCCGCGTGGTCAGCCGCAGCTCGCGGACGCCCGACGCGCCGCCCGTGGAGTGGACGGCACGCGACGACGGTTCGTACACGGTGCGGACGCTGCCGCACGGGGCGCGGCCCGAACCGGGCACCACCGTGCACCTGGTGGCGCGGGCCGGGTCCGCCGAGTGGCTGGCCGAGGAGCGGGTCCTGTCGCTGGCCCGGGACTTCGGCTCGCTGCTGCCGTACGACGTACGGGTGGGCGAGGAGGCGGTCACCGAGCTGCCCGCGCCCTGGGACCGCGCGTATCCGAGCCCCGCGGCCCGCAGGGTGGCGCTCGCCCGGCACTGTCACGACCTGTTCGGCTTCACCCCGCTGGACTCCATCGACCTGGACGTGCCGCTGGCCGGGGTGCGCGGAGTGGCGTACGTGCTGCCCTCGGCGGTCAGTCCGGTCCGGCGCGCGGGGCACCGCGTGCACCTGAAGGGCATGCTGCTGACCGAGCGGGCCGAAGAGCTGCTGCCCGACTGGGCCTTCTTCGTGCGCTGCGTCCTGGACACGGACAGTCTGCGGCCCACGGCCTCACGCGAGTCGCTGTACGAGGACGAGACGCTGGCCGGGGTCCGCGAGGCGCTGGGCGAGCGGGTCCGCGGCTGGCTGACCGGACTGGCCGCCGGTGACCCGGAGCGGCTCACGGCGTTCCTGTCGGTGCACCACCTGGGGGTGAAGGCGCTGGCGCGGCACGACCGGGAGATGCTGCGCACCATGCTGCCCTGGCTGCCGTTCGAGACGACGGACGGGCGGCTGTCCCTGGAGGAGTTCGCGCAGCGGCACCCGATGGTGCACTTCACCCGGACGGTCGAGGAGTACCGGCAGGTCGCGCCGATCGCGTCCGCGCAGGGCATCGGCGTGGTCAACGGCGGTTACACGTACGACAGCGAGCTGGTCGAGGCGCTGCCGGCGGTGCGGCCGGGCACCGTGGTCGCCGAGCTGGACGCGGAGACGGTCACCGCCCATCTGGACGCGGTGGACCCGGCCGAGGAGCTGGCCCTGTCGGGCTTCCTCGCCGCCGCGCGGGCCAGACTGGATCCGCTGGGCTGTGACGTCGTCCTGCGCGCGTTCCACCCGCTGTCCGTGCCCGCGCTGCACCTGGACGACCGGGAGTCCCGGCACGAACAGGCGCGTGCCGAGGCGGAGTCGGGGGCCGACGACCTGTGGGCCGGCATTCTCGGCTCGCTGCGCGGCAGTGCCCCGCGGGCACGCCTGGTGCTCAATCATCTCAACCCGCTGGTGCGGCGGATCGGTTCGCTGGGCGACCCCGAACTCATCGGCACCGCGACCGAGTCGCTGTACGGGCAGGCGCTGCTCATGGCGCAGCGGCAGCTGCGGCCGGCCGACTCGGCGCTGCTCAACCGGGCGTTCCTCGGCCTGCTGGAGTGGGCCACCCACGACGACGAGTCCACGGGGGGCTCCCACCGATGAGCTCGATCACCGATTTCGATTCCCTGCGCCGCGCGATGGGCGAGAACTCCGAGCAGCCGGAGGGGCCGGCCCGCAACGCGCGCGCGGAGCACCTGCTGCTCGAGGCCGAGAAACTGAACATCCCGCTCGCCGTCATCGAGGCGCTCGGGCACCAGTTGAAGGTCTACAACTACAGCTCGGAGAAGGGAAAGATGTTCGTCCCCTTCGCGCGGCTGCTGCGCATGTGGGACGAGCGCCCCGAGGACTTCGACACGTACGAGACGCATGCGCTGCACTGGGTCTTCAAGTGGATGTCGGCCGGCATGCTCGACCAGCCGCACATCCCGCTCGCGTCGATCGAGAAGTGGCTCGGCGAGATGGAGCACCGCTACCGGCTGGCCGGTCATTCCGAACGGGCGGTGCGCAGCGCCGAGTTCAGTGTGGCCGCGCATGTCGGGGACATGCCGCGGGCCGAGCGGGCGTACGCCGCGTGGCTGGCCGCGGACCGGGACACCATGGCCGACTGCCACGCGTGCGAACTGCACGGGCAGGGCTGGTGGCAGGCGCACAACGGGCGGGACGCGGAGGCCCTGGAGCTGTGGCGGCCGGTCCTGGAGGGCGAGTTCACCTGCGCCCACGAACCGCACACGGCGCTCGCGTCCTCCCTGCTGCCGCTGCTGCGGCTGGGCCGCGTGGACGAGGCGCGCGCCCACCATCTGCGTGGTTTCCGGCTGGTCCGGCCCATGGAGAGCATGCGCGGCGCCTACGCGGACCACGTGGAGTTCTGCGCGCTGAGCGGCAACGAGGCGCGCGCCCTCGAACTGCTCGCGGAGCGGCCCGCCTACTTCACCGACGAGGGTCATCCGCGCAGCAGGCTGGACTTTCTGAGCGTGGTGACGCTGCTCATGGACCGGCTGACCGGGCTCGGCCTGGGCGGCACTCAGGTCCCCGGTCCGGCCGGGCGGACCTGGACCGCCGCGGAACTCGCCCCGCACACGCGGGCTCAGGCGCTCGCTCTGGCGGCCCGTTTCGACGAACGCAACGGCACGGAGTACGTCAGCGGGCGGGCCCGCGCGCGGATGGCGCGCCGCCCGCTGGTGGACCGGCTGCTGCTCGGCGTACGGCCGTCGGGCACGTCCCCGGTACGCGCGCCCGAGCGCCCGGTACGGCCGGTGGCCCCGGGTGCCGGGGCGTCGGCGGCGCCCGGCACGCGGTCCTCCGGCGATTCCGCGCCGCCCGCCCCCGCCCTGCCCGCGCTGCTCGTCGAGGCGCGGCGGATGTCGGACACCCTGCGGCCGCACGCCGTGGAGGCGTGGGCGGCGGTGGCGCACGCCGCCCAGGAGGCAGAGGCAGCGGGGAGCGACGTCGTCCTGGAGCCCCGCGACCGCGCGGAGATCGCCGACCACGAGGCGATGGCCCTCGGCCCCGGGGCCACCGGCCTCTTCGAGCGGGCCGCCGAGCTGTACACGGAGGCGGGCGACCCCGGGGAGGCCCTGGCGGCACGCGCGCGTGCCGCGTACGTCCACGCGCTGGCGGGCCGGGTGGACGAGGCGCTCGCGGCGGTGGCCGCACCGCACGAGGAGATCCTCTCGCTGTACGCCGCCGGCGGTACGGGCCTGCGGCAGACGGCGTCGGTGCTGATGGCACGGGCACGGATCCTGATCCGGCGCGTGCACGCCGCCGGGGAGGACCTGGAGGACACCGATCTGGAGCCCGTCCTGGAAGAGGCCGCGACCGCCGTGCGCGCGGTGCTCGCACTCGTGGAGGAGCACACCGGCGAGGACGTACGGCTCGCCGCGCGGGCCGCCGAGGCGCAGGCGATGCTCGGTGAGCTGGCGGGGCACGCCGGGGACGTGGAAACCGCCGCGGAACTGTCCGCGCGGGCCGCCGGGGCGTTCGTCGCGGCGGGGCTGCCGTGGTTCGCGGTGGAGTACGAGGCCCGGCTGGCGCAGCTCACCCACCATCTCGGCGACGTCGACGGCACCGAACGGGCGCTGCGGGCGGCCCTGGAGCACGGCGGGCCGTACCTGGAGCCGACCGGCCGGGCGCAGCTTCATCTGCAGCTCGCCGAGGTCACCGGCGGGCTCGGACGGGTGGCGGAGGCCGCGGACCACGCCCTGGAGGCGGCGCACTGGGCCGACGAGGCGGGCGAGGGGGCGTCGCTGGGGGCCTGGGCGCGGCATCAGCTCGGCGGGTTCCTGCTGCGGCGCGGGCGGTGGGCCGAGGCCGCCGAGGTGCTGGAGTCCGTACTGCCCGACGTGACCGCCGGGACGCACGGCGAGGGGGCGGTCGTACAGACGCTCTGGTGGCTCGGGGACTGCCTCGGTGAACTGGGCGAGCACCGGGCCGCCGCCGAGCGGCGGTTGCAGGCCGCCGGGATCGCCCGGGACTGGCCGGAGCAGCAGGACCACGCGACGCTGGCCCATCTGGCCGCGTCCAGTCTGGAGCAGGCGGGCCTGGCCGACGAGGCGGAGCGGGCCTACGCGCGTGCGGGCGAGCTGTGGCGCACGGTCGGCGACGTGCCCGGTCTGGTGCGCTCGCTGCGCGCCCGCGCGTGGCTCACGCTGCGCGGGGAAGCGGACCCGGACGGGGCGCGCGCGCTGATGGCGAACGCGGTCGAGGAGTGCGAGGCGGCGGTGGACGCGGCCCCGGACGACGGGACCCGCGCGCGTCTCACCGCCGATCTCGGCCACACCCACCTGCAGTTCGCGGACCTGCTGGTACGGGTGGAGGACGCGGGGGCCACGGACGACGACGGGGAGATCCTGTTCGAGGAGGCCGTGACCGCTCTGGACCGGGCGATCGCCGCGTTCGCTCTCCTGGGCCCGGACGCCCTCCAGGACCGCTCCGGGGCCGAACTGGCCGCGGCCCGGCTGGAGGCCGGCCTGGGCCGTCCCGCGGACGCGGCCGCACGCGCGCGTGCCGTCCTGACCGCTCACGGGAGCGCCCCGGAGGAGGACGAGGTGGCCCGGTCCCTGCGCGGCGAGGCGGAGCACCTCCTGAACACCGTCACGCGGGAGAAGCGGGAGCCCGTGGAGAACTGAGCCCGCCGGACGACGGCCGCGCGGGCCGGGCTGCCCCGTAACCCCCTCGCGCGCGGCCGCCCGTCACCGGTCAGGCGTGGGCGCAGGACCGGTGACGAGCGGCAGCGGGGCTGAGCAGGACGGCCGTACGGGGGCCCTCCCGCGCGCGTACGGCCAAGCACCTGCGGACGTCCGTGGGCAGGGCCCTTCCCACGCCTGCGCGACCGAGCGGCCGGGGCCGACGGCGCGGAGACCGGCGAGCGGCGACACCACGGCTCGGGCCGCCCGCGCGTCCGGCCGCCGCCGTCCGGCAGGGGCCCAGGACCGGTGACGTCCGGCCGCGGGGCCGAGCAGGACGGCCGTACGAGGCCCTCCCGCGCGCGCGGCTGGGCACTTTCAGACGTCTGCAAGTGCCCCACAGGGGCCTCCCACGCCCGTGTGACCGGGCGGTTCGGGCCAAGGGCGCGGAGCGGAGACCGACGAGCGGCGACACCACGGCTCGGGCCGCCGCGCGGGGAAGCGTCCTCACTCCACTCCGATGAGGAGCAGGGCGCCCTGTCTGCCGCCCTGGTAGAGGACCGTGTCGACGGCCAGGTAGCCCTCACGGACGTGGGTCTCCAGGCGGGTGGCGACGGTGTGGGGGGTTTCGTCGCCGAGGACCAGGGTGACCATCTCGCCGCCGGCGGAGAGCATGCGGTCCAGGACGGCCGTGGCGGTGGCCGTGACGTCGTCGCCGATCACGGCCACGTCGCCGTCGATGAGGCCGAGGACGTCGCCGGCCTGGCAGATGCCGGCCATGGTCCAGGACTGCCGTTCGGCGACGGCGATCTCGGCGTACCGGGTCGCGCCCGCCGCCGAGGTCATCGCCACCACGTCCTCGTCGAAACGGCGTTCCGGCTCGTGCACCGCGAGCGCCGCGATGCCCTGGACCGCGGAACGGGTCGGGATGAGGGCCACCCTGAGCCCTTCGGCGCGGGCCTGTTCGGCCGCCGCGGCTGCGGTGTGTCGCAACTCGGCGTCGTTGGGCAGCAGCACCACCTCGTGCGCGTGGGCCCGGCGTACGGCCTCGACGAGCTCACCGCTGGCGGGCGGCTCGCCGGGGCGGGCCAGCACCGTGGTCGCGCCGGCCCCGGTGTACAGGCCCGCCAGCCCTTCGCCGGGCACCACGGCCACCACCGCCCGCGCGGTGCGTTCCGCGGGCAGCCGGCCGGCGCCCGGGGCATGGGCGTCACCTGCGCCGAAGTGCGTGATCCGGATACGGTGCGGGCGCCCTGCCTCGACTCCCGCCTCCACGGCGGCTCCGGCGTCGTCGACATGGACGTGGACGTTCCACAGTCCGTCCCCGCCGACCACGACGAGCGAGTCCCCGAGGCCGTCGAGCCGCTGCCGCAACCGCTCCACGGCCGCGTCCTCGGCCTCCAGGAGGTAGATCACCTCGTAGGCGGGCCCGGTGACCGTGGCCTCCGTCACTTCCCCGCCGTCGGCGCATTCGGCGGGTTCGTCGTGCTCCGCGCCCGCGTGGGTTCCGGATCGTACGCGCGGGTACGTCCCGGCGGTGTTCCCGTACGCTCCGGGCGCGGGCCCTTCCGGCGTCTCCCCCGTGAACGTCTCCACCAGGGCCGCGAGCACCGCCACCAGCCCCCGGCCGCCCGCGTCCACCACGCCCGCCCGCCGGAGCACGGCCAGCTGGCCCGGCGTCGCGGCGAGGGCCGTGCGGGCTCCGTCGTAGGCCGCCCGCGCCACCTCCCCGCAGTCGCCCTCCGCACCGCCGGCCGCGTCGGCGGCGGCCGAGGCGACGGTGAGCACGGTGCCCTCCACGGGGTGGGCCACGGCCCGGCGCGCGGAGTCGGCCGCGGTCCGCAGGGCGCGTCGCAGCCCCTGTCCGTCGGCGTGGGCCGCCCCGTCCCCGGCCAGCACCTGCGCCATCCCCCGCAGGAGCTGCGCCAGGATCGTCCCGGAGTTGCCGCGGGCGCCGATCAGCGCCCCGTGGGCCATCGCCCGCGTCGCGTCGGCCAGCGTGGGTCCTTCGGGTCCCTCCGCCGAGTAGCCCTCGAACACCGCCTCGACCGCCGTGGCCGCGGACTCGACCGTCAGATAGAGATTCGTACCGGTGTCCCCGTCCGCCACGGGGTAGACGTTGATCGCGTCGATCTCCTCACGCGCGCGCCCCAGGGCCTCGAGCGCGAGTCCGCACCAGGCACGCACCGCGAGAGCATCGAAGAATGTCTGCGGCACCTGCGCCACCTGCGCCTCCCTGAGCTGCCGAACGTGTCACGCAGCGTAGACCTCGGGGGGCCGGACGGCGGAAGCGGGCCGGGGCGGGCCGCTGAGCTGCCATGCTGGTTTCGTTCTACCGGTTCAGCCGTTGTATGCTGCTCCGGTTGCCCGATCCGAATCGGGCCTCTCCCTGGCAGAGCCACTCAGATTCCCAAGAACTCCCCGAGTTCCGGCGTTCTGATCCCGGCATGCCGGGATCAACCGTAAGTGCATCTGAAGTCTTTGGAGTGACCCGTGGCTGCCAACTGCGACGTCTGTGGCAAGGGGCCGGGCTTCGGCAACAACATCTCGCACTCGCACCGCCGTACGCCCCGTCGCTGGAACCCGAACATCCAGCGTGTGCGTACCGTGGTGGGCGGGACGCCGAAGCGCGTGAACGCTTGCACCTCGTGCATCAAGGCCGGCAAGGTCTCGCGCTGACGCTCTCGGAGCGCGCGGCCACAGCTGGTTCACCGCACTGAGCCGGTCCACCTCGGGTGGGCCGGCTTTTTGCCATGCCCGCACGCGGCACGGGGGCGGCGCGGGCCCTGTCCCCGGTTGCCCACGCCGCCGTCCCCGGCCCGGGGTCCCGCCTCAGCTATCTCCGGACGCGAACCCGGACCCGGGGCCGGACCCGGACCCTGTGCCGTCCCCCCGCCGGAGCGCCCAGCCGTGATCCACCGGCCCGATACCGGTGCCCAGCGAGAACCCGGCCGCGATCGCCCCCGTGACGTACTCCTTGGCGGCCGTCACCGCCCGAGGCACCGACTGTCCCTTCGCCAACTGCGCGGCGATCGCCGAGGCGAGGGTGCAGCCCGTGCCGTGGGTGTGCCGGTTGTCGTACCTCGGGGCGCGCAGCCAGTGTTCCTGTGAACCGTCCGTGAGCAGGTCGACGGCCTCACCCGAGTCCCCGGCGAGATGGCCGCCCTTGATCACGACCCACCGCGGTCCGAACGCCAGCACCGCTTCCGCGGCCAGGCGGAAGTCCCGTTCCGACCGTACCCGCACACCGGTGAGCTGGGTCACCTCGTCCAGGTTCGGTGTGGCCACGGTCGCGACCGGCAGCAGCTTCGTCCGTACGGAGTCGAGCGCGGAGGCCGCCAGCAGCGCGTCCCCGTGCTTGGAGACCCCCACCGGGTCGACGACCACCGGCGCCCGGCTGCCGGCGAGCAGACCGGCCACCGCCTCGACGAGTTCGGCGGAGGCGAGCATGCCGGTCTTGACCGCCTGGACCCCGATGTCGTCGACGACGCTGCGGTACTGGGCCCGTACCGCTTCCACCGGCAGCGGCCAGGCGCCCTGCACGCCCAGGGAGTTCTGCGCGGTGACCGCGGTGATCACGCTCATGCCGTGGGTGCCCAGCGCGAGCATCGTCTTCAGGTCGGCCTGGATCCCCGCGCCTCCGCCGGAGTCCGAGCCGGCGACCGTCAGCACCCTCGGCGGCACCCTCGACGGCACTCCCGGCGGTACGGTCCCGGCGCCCGCGGTACCTCCGACGCCCTCCGTGCCCACGCCGCTCCCGGTGTCCCCGCCGCTCATGACTCGATGTCCGCGAAGTGGTCCCAGCCGCCCTGGGCGGTCCAGGGCGCACCGTCGACCGTCACCCGGGGCAGCGCCGAGGGGTTGAGCACCTCGCCTATCACCTTCCAGCGGGCGGGCAGTTTCACGTCAGGCGGGAAGGTGGCGACGATCGCGTGGTCCTCTCCCCCGGTCAGCACCCACTGCATGGGGTCGACGCCGACGGCCTGCCCGATGTCGTTCATCTGGGAGGGGATGTCGATCGCCCCGGAGCGGATGTCGATGCGCACCTTGCTGGCCTCGGCGATGTGCCCGAGGTCGGCGATCAGTCCGTCGCTCACGTCGCACATCGAGGTCGCCCCCAGCCCGGCCGCGGCGGGGCCCGCGTGGTACGGCGGTTCGGGCCGGCGGTGCGCCTCGACGAAGGCGCGCGGCGAGCGGAAACCGCGCGAGAGCACCGCGAACCCGGCCGCGGACCAGCCGAGCCAGCCGGTCACCGCGACGAGGTCGCCGGGCTGTGCGCCGCCCCGGGTCACCGGTTCCTGGTTGCGCAGGTCACCGAGCGCGGTGATCGAAACCATGATCGTGTCACCGCGTACGACGTCTCCGCCGACCACCGCGGCACCCGCCACCTGGCACTCGTCGCGCAGTCCGTCCATCAGCTCGGAGGGCCAGGTCACCGGCAGTTCGCCCGGGACGACCAGCGCGAGCAGCAGCGCGGTCGGCACGGCGCCCATGGCGGCGATGTCCGCGAGGTTCTGCGCGGCGGCCTTGCGGCCGACGTCGTAGGCGGTGGACCAGTCGCGGCGGAAGTGCCTGCCCTCGAGCAGGACGTCGGTGCTGGCCACGACCCTGCGGTCGGGCGCGGCGACCACGGCGGCGTCGTCGCCGGGGCCGATCCGGACCGCCGGGGTGGTGGTGAGGCGGGAGGTGAGCTCCCTGATGAGCCCGAACTCCCCGAGCTCACCAACCGTGCCCTTCATGTCCCCAGCTCCCCTTCTGTCCCGGTCCGTGCCCGGTTCCGTTCCCGGTCGCGAGTCGTTCCTGCCCTCGCTACGGTCGAAGTGACCGTCAACTTGTGTCCAGTGCGTACCCCGGCGCGCGGGGTCCGGTTTCCGCAGGTCTCCCCGCGACGAGCGATGACGCGATACCGTGGCGTTCCTTTTCCCCACATGATCCTCGTGGCCGCTCTGGAGGTTCCGTGGTACAGGCGTACATCCTGATCCAGACGGAGGTCGGCAAAGCGTCGACCGTCGCCGATCTGATCGGCAAGATCCCTGGAGTCGTCCAGGCCGAGGACGTGACCGGACCCTATGACGTCATCGTGCGCGCCCAGGCCGACACCGTCGACGACCTGGGGCGCATGGTGGTCGCGAAGGTCCAGCAAGTGGACGGCATCACCCGTACCCTGACCTGCCCGGTCGTCCATCTGTAGCCCCCGTCTACCCTGTGGCGGTGAGCTGCTTCCGTCACCGCCACCGTCACGCCGTCCTGTCCGCCCTCGCCCTGCTGATCACCACCGCGGGTTGCTCCTCAGCAGACGGCAGTGCGTCGGCGGCGGTTCCCAGCCCGGACGCGAAGGTCACCGAGCTGTGCCGGAACCTGGACGAGGTCCTGCCGTCGAAGGTGGACGGCAAGAATCGCGACGATCCCGAACCCGCGTCCGCACTGACCGCGGGCTGGGGCGGCGAGGCGATCATACTGCGGTGCGGTGTCGGGCAACCGCCGAAGATGGCGGATCCCAAGGTGGCCAACGGCAACGACCCGAAGGCGATGGCGGGCGGTGTCGACGGCGTCGACTGGCTGATGGAGCAGCAGGACGACGGGACGCACCGCTTCACGACCGCGAGCCGTGAGGCCTATGTCGAGGTGCGGGTGACCGACGGACGGGACAGCACGGGCGTACTGATCGATCTCGCCCCCGCCGTCAAGGAGGCGATCCCCGAGGGGATCGCCTCCTAGGGCGTGTGTCGAACGTAGCGCCGGCCGCCCGGAGGGCGGGCCCCGCGGCGTCATGGGGGTCCCCCCTGCTCGAGCGGAGCCGAGAGCTTGGGGGAGTGCGTGCCGGACACCCGGGGCCCGCGGGACTTTCGAAACCCGCCCTGGCTCGGTCTTCGACCCGTCCGGCGCCTCAGCGCAGGCCGGTCCGTCGTCGCAGCGCCGCCTGCACCAGCCGGTCCACCAGCTCGGGGTACTCGACACCGGTGGCCTGCCACATCTTCGGGTACATCGAGATGGGCGTGAAGCCGGGCATCGTGTTGATCTCGTTGATGACGAACTCGCCGTCCTCGGTGAGGAAGAAGTCCGCGCGCACCAGGCCTTCGCAGCCCGCCGCCTCGAACGCCTCCACCGCCAGCCGGCGCACCTCGGCCGTCTCCTCGCCGGTCAGCGGTGCGGGCACCACACCGGGCGTGGAGTCGATGTACTTGGCCTCGAAGTCGTAGTACGCGTGCGCGTCGGGCGGGGGGATCTCGGCGGGTACCGAGGCACGCGGGCCTTCCTCGAACTCCAGCACTCCGCATTCGATCTCGCGGCCGCGCAGGGTGGCCTCCACGAGGATCTTCGGGTCGTGCCGCTGGGCCTCGGCGATCGCCTCGTCCAGACCGGAGAGGTCGTCGACCTTGGTGATCCCGATCGAGGAACCCGCCCGCGCGGGCTTCACGAACAGGGGCCAGCCGTGCTCACCGGCGAAGTCGATGATCTTCTTGCGGGCGGTGGGCTCGTCGTTCTCCCACTCGCGGGGCCGGATCACCACGTACGGGCCGACCTTGAGCCCGAAGGAGGTGAACACCCTCTTCATGTACTCCTTGTCCTGCCCGACGGCGGAGGCCAGCACCCCGGAGCCCACGTAGGGAACACCGGAGAGCTCCAGGAGTCCTTGCAGGGTGCCGTCCTCCCCGTAGGGGCCGTGCAGTACGGGGAAGACGACGTCGACGTCGCCGAGCACCTTCGGTACCGAACCGGGCTCGCTGTAGACGACTTCGCGGTTCGCGGGATCGAGGGGGAGCACCACGGTGCCCTCGGCCGCGTCGGTGAGCTGGTCCACGCTGGGCTGGAGCCGGTCGACGATCGCCATGCGGTCCGGTTCGTCGACGGTGAGTGCCCAGCGGCCGTCCCGGGTGATACCGATCGGCAGGACGTCGTACTTCGCCCGGTCGATGGCCTTGAGGACGGCGCCGGCGGTGACGACGGAGATCCCGTGCTCGGAGCTGCGCCCGCCGAACACAATGGCCACACGCGGCTTGCGAGGCGGCTGCTCGGGGCTCTGGGGGAGGTTCTGGGTGCTCATATCGCGATGAGAGTACCCGGTGACCGCCTCCCTGATACAGCGCCCACGGTGCGGCAAACGGAGGGCTGCCACGGGGGTGTGCGCCCGTCGTCGCTCAGCGTCGTTCCGGCTTCGCGCTGCGCGACATCAGCTCCTTGAGGGCGACCACCGGGGGCTTGCCCTCGTGCACGATGCCGACGACCGTCTCGGTGATCGGCATGTCGACGCCGTGCCGGCGGGCCAGATCCAGCACCGACTCGCAGGACTTGACGCCCTCGGCGGTCTGTTTGGTGATCGCGACGGTCTCCTCCAGCGTCATGCCCTTGCCGAGGTTGGTGCCGAAGGTGTGGTTGCGCGACAGCGGCGAGGAGCAGGTGGCCACCAGGTCACCCAGGCCCGCGAGCCCGGCGAAGGTCAGCGGGTCCGCGCCGAGCGCGGCGCCGAGCCGGGTGGTCTCGGCGAGCCCGCGGGTGATGAGTGAGCCCTTGGCGTTGTCGCCGAGCCCCATGCCGTCCGCGATGCCGACGGCCAGCCCGATCACGTTCTTCACGGCGCCGCCCAGTTCACAGCCGACGACGTCGGTGTTGGTGTACGGGCGGAAGTACGGTGTGTGGCAGGCTGCCTGGAGCCGCTGGGCGACGGCCTCGTCGGTGCAGGCGACCACGGCGGCGGCCGGCATCCTGGCGGCGATCTCCCGGGCGAGGTTGGGTCCGGTGACCACGGCGATCCGGTCGGCGCCGACCCCGGCGACGTCCTCGATCACCTCGCTCATGCGCATGGCGGAGCCGAGTTCGACGCCCTTCATCAGCGATACCAGGACGGTGTCCTGGGCGAGCAGCGGCTTCCACCCGGCGAGGTTGCCGCGCAGCGTCTGGGAGGGGATCGCGAGGACGGTGAAGTCGGCGTCGCGCGCGGCCTCCGCGGCGTCCGCGGTGGCCCGCAGGTTCACCGGGAGTTCGACTCCGGGCAGGTAGTCGGGGTTGGTGCGGGTGGAATTGACCGCTTCGACGAGTCCCGGGCGTCGCGCCCACAGCGTCACGTCGCATCCGGCGTCGGCCAGCACCATGCCGAAGGCCGTACCCCATGATCCGGTGCCGAAGACGGCCGCCTTGACCGGCTTGCTCACGTGTTCAGCCCCTCTTCCCGCGCGGTGGCCCGTTTCCCGGCCCTCCGCTGTTCGTTCTGCCGTTCCTGGTGCCGGTCTTCCTGGTGCTGAGGGTCCCCCTGCGCCCCGCCCACCGGCGAACCGCCCGCCGGTGAACTGTGCGCGGACGACCGGCGTTCGGACGGACGGCGTTCGGTCGGACGGTCATGTCTCCTGCGCCGGGTCTGGGCCCGGGTCTTACGGCGCTGCTCCACGCGTTCGTGCTGCGGATCGTAGGGCTCCTTGGGAGCTTTCTCACCCCGGATCTCCTCCAGGTGGCGGGTCACCGCGGCCATGATGGCCTCGGTCGCCTCCTTGAGCAGCTCCGGGGTCATCTCCCGGCCGTAGAAACGGTCCAGGTCGACCGGCGGTCCGGCCAGCACACGGTGCGTCTTGCGCGGGAAGAGGCGGGGCCTGCCGGCGTACGGCGGCAGCACCTCGTTGGCGCCCCACTGCGCGACCGGGATCACGGGGCACCTGGTCTGCAGGGCGACCCGCGCGGCGCCGGTCTTGCCGGTCATGGGCCAGCCGTCCGGGTCACGGGTGAGAGTGCCCTCGGGATAGAAGGCGACGCATTCGCCGCGCTCCACGGCTTCGATCGCGGCCCGGAAGGCGCTGAGCGCGTCCGTGCTTTCGCGATAGACGGGGATCTGCCCGGTGCCGCGCATCATGGCGCCGACGAATCCCTTGTTGAAAAGACCGCTCTTCGCCAGGAATCGCGGAACACGACCGGTGTTGTACTGAAAGTGCCCATAGGCGAAGGGGTCGATGTGCGAATTGTGGTTCACCGCGGTGATAAATCCACCTTCAGCCGGAATGTTCTCCATTCCGTGCCAGTCCCGTTTGAGGAGAACCACCAGCGGAGGTTTGCAGATCACCGCGGCGAAGCGGTACGCGAAGCCGATTCTGCGGCGCGGCACAGAGACACCTTCCTCTAAGTCCTGGACCCGGGGGCCAGGCGGGCCGCACAAGTGTCGCCCCCGGCTGCCGGTCTGTCGAGAACACCGTACGCCCCGCGCCCCCGGCCACCGGATGCCGCGGGGGACAATGACGACGACGAGAGAGGGACGTAACACGCGTGCAGTGGACCTTGGTGGTACCCCTGAAACCGCTGGCCGAGGCCAAGAGCAGACTTTCCGACACCGCGGACGACACTTTGCGTCCGGGGCTCGCGCTCGCCTTCGCACAGGACACGGTCGCGGCCGCCCTGTCGTGCCGCGCGGTGCGGGAGGTGGTGGTCGTCACGGGCGATGCCCTGGCCGGCCGCGCGCTGGCCGCGCTGGGTGCGGGAATCATCGCCGACGAGCCGGGCAGCGGCCTGAACCCGGCACTGGCCCACGCGGCCGCCACCGTGCGGTCCTCGTGGCACGCGGGTCCCGTGGCCGCTCTCAACGCCGATCTGCCGGCGCTGCGCACGGCCGAACTGACGCGTGTACTGGAGAGAGCGGCCGCGTTCCCGCGCGCGTTCCTCCCCGATGCGGCGGGCGTCGGCACCACACTGCTCACGGCGGCGGCGACGGAGGACCTGCGGCCGTCCTTCGGCCCCGGCTCCCGGGCCCGGCACCGCGCGCGGGGAGCCGTCGAACTGCGTCTCGACGCGGTGGATTCCGTACGGCAGGACGTGGACACGGGGGACGATCTCCGGACGGCGCTGGCGCTGGGGGTGGGGCCCCACACGGCCGCCGCCGCCGCGCGGCTGCTGATCGCGGAGCAGTAGGCTGCGGCCATGCAGGCGACCGCGTACACCTACGACCCCGAGAGCCGCAGCGGCCAGGTGCTGCTGGACGACGGCACTCCGGTGCCCTTCGACGCGCCGGCGTTCGACGCGGGAGGTCTGAGGCTGCTGCGTCCCGGGCAGCGCGTGCGCATCGAGACCCGGGGCGAGGGCGAGGCCCGGCGGGTCACCCTGGTGACGCTCCAGACGTTCTGACCGGCGCATTCCCACCCGCGCGTGCCCACCCGCACGCGCCGATCGGCGTGGCCACGGGCGGCCGGTCACCGGCCCCGGCACGGAACACGTGGACCGGCACACCGCGGGCCGGACTCCATGACGGAGTCCGGCCCGGCGCGTGAGTACCGCTTCACTGCCGCTACTTCTTGCGGGCGCTGGTCTTCTTGACGGTGGTCTTGCGTGCGGTCGACTTCTTGGCGGGTGCCTTCGTGGCCGTCGCCTTCTTCGCCGGGGCCTTCTTGGCGGTCGTCTTCTTCGCGGCGGTGGTCTTGGCGGTCGGCGCGGCCGTCTTGCCGGCGGCCTTCTTGGCGGTCGTCTTGGCGGCGGTCGTCTTTCCCGCGGCCCGCTTCGCCGTCGTCTTCTTGGCGGTGGCCTTCTTGGCGGCGGCCGACTTCGCGGTCTTCTTGGCGGCGGCCTTCTTCACCGTCGCGGAAGCCCCGCCGGACAGGCTGCCCTTGGGCGCCTTCTTGACGGCGACCTCACCACCGCGCGGCAGCTTCTTCGAGCCGCTCACCAGGTCCTTGAAGCCCTGGCCCGCGCGGAAGCGCGGCACCGACGTCTTCTTGACCCGGACCCGCTCGCCGGTCTGGGGATTGCGTGCGTAGCGGGCGGGGCGGTCGACCTTCTCGAACGAACCGAAACCGGTGACCGAGACCCGGTCACCCGCGACCACAGCGCGGACGATGGCATCCAGGACCGCGTCGACGGCGTCGGCCGCCTGCTGACGACCGCCCATCTTGTCGGCAATCGCTTCTACGAGCTGCGCCTTGTTCACGTCTTCCCCTTCGGAGACATCGCCCGAACGAACCCGTTCAAGCGTTTTCGCACGTTAGGCAGATATATACCGCAAATCAAACACGAAACGGGCTTATCACCCTTGTGCCGCAACAAGCTCGGCCGCCTCGAGCGGTTCAGCGTTCCTCTTCGGGAAATCGACCCTCGTCGAGGTCCGCGATGAACCGCTCCAGCCGCTTTGCCGCACCGGCGAGATCGTGCTTGGCCGCGGCCGTAATGACCAGCAGCTTCCGGGCCAGCGCCATCCGTACGCCCTCCGGGACTTGCAGTGCGCGCACTCTTGCATGCGCTTCTTTGAGCCGGATCGCGACTTCCGTGTAGAGCTCGAGTTGGCCGTCGCGTTCCATGCACAGATTGTGCCATCTGGGGCGAGTTGTCGCCTGCTCAGGGGGCAACTGCGGCCTCGGACGGTGCTCCGAGCACACTCCGGGGTCACGCGCACGTGACACGTGTACCCCGACAACCACCTTCATAACGTGGGAAGTTGCAAGGCCTCAAGAGGACGCGCGGGTCCGAATGGGTGCAGACACGGCCGTACCCCCGATCGGACCGATCGGGGGTACGGGAGGGGGTGGGGGTGGCCGAAAGTCGACCTGCCGCCTGGACTTCGCCTCAGGCGTTCTGCGCCGAGAGCGTCTGCGGCTTGAACGACGGGCGCTTCGCCTCGTACGTGGCGATGTCCGCCTCGTTCTGCAGGGTGATGGAGATGTCGTCGAGCCCGTTCAGCAGCCGCCAGCGGGAGTTCTCGTCGAGCTCGAAGGCGGCGGTGATGCCCTCGGCGCGCACCTCACGGGTCTCGAGGTCGACGGTGATCTCGGCCTGCGGGTCCCGCTCGGTGAGCTCCCACAGGGCGTCCACGGTCTTCTGTTCGATGACGACGGTGAGCAGGCCGTTCTTCAGCGAGTTGCCACGGAAGATGTCGGCGAAGCGGGAGGAGATCACGGTCTTGAAGCCGTAGTTCTGCAGCGCCCAGACGGCGTGCTCACGGGAGGAGCCGGTGCCGAAGTCGGGGCCGGCGACCAGGACCGTGGCGCCCTCGCGCTCGGGGCGGTTGAGCACGAACTCCGGGTCCTTGCGCCAGGCCTCGAACAGCCCGTCCTCGAAACCGTCCCGGGTCACCTTCTTGAGCCAGTGGGCGGGGATGATCTGGTCGGTGTCGACGTTGCTGCGGCGCAGCGGGACGGCCCGGCCGGTGTGGGTGGTGAATGCTTCCATGGTTATCGGACTCCAGCGGGCGTACGGGTGTCGGCGGCGAGGTCGGCCGGGGAGGCCAGGTGGCCGAGGACCGCGGTGGCGGCGGCGACCTGCGGGGACACCAGGTGGGTGCGGCCCCCCTTGCCCTGCCGGCCCTCGAAGTTGCGGTTGGAGGTCGACGCGGAGCGCTCGCCGGGGGCGAGCTGGTCGGGGTTCATGCCCAGGCACATGGAACAGCCCGCGTGCCGCCACTCGGCGCCGGCCTCCTTGAAGACCACGTCCAGCCCCTCGGAGACCGCCTGCAGGCCCACCCGCGCGGAGCCCGGGACGACCAGCATCCGTACCCCGTCGGCGACTTTGCGGCCCTTGACGATGTCCGCGACGGCGCGCAGGTCCTCGATGCGCCCGTTGGTGCAGGAGCCTACGAAGACGGTGTCCACACTGATGGAGCGCAGCGGCTGACCGGCCTCCAACCCCATGTACTCCAGGGCCTTTTCGGCGGCGAAGCGCTCCGAGGCGTCTTCGTACGAAGCGGGGTCGGGGACCGCCGCGGAGAGCGGCGCGCCCTGGCCCGGGTTGGTGCCCCAGGTGACGAACGGGGACAGCTCGGTGGCGTCGATGACGACCTCGGCGTCGAACTCGGCGTCGTCGTCGGTGCGCAGCGTCTTCCAGTAGGCGACGGCCGCGTCCCAGTCCTCGCCCTTCGGGGCGTGCGGGCGGCCCTCGAGGTAGGCGAACGTCGTCTCGTCGGGGGCGATCATGCCCGCGCGGGCGCCGGCCTCGATCGACATGTTGCAGATGGTCATGCGGGCCTCCATCGAGAGCTTCTCGATGGCCTCGCCGCGGTACTCCAGGATGTAGCCCTGGCCGCCGCCGGTGCCGATGCGCGCGATGACCGCCAGGATCAGGTCCTTGGCCGTGACGCTGTCGGGCAGTTCGCCGTCGACGGTGATCGCCATGGTCTTCGGGCGGGCCATCGGCAGCGTCTGCGTAGCCAGGACGTGCTCGACCTGCGAGGTGCCGATACCGAAGGCCAGTCCGCCGAACGCGCCGTGCGTGGAGGTGTGCGAGTCTCCGCAGACCACGGTCATGCCGGGCTGGGTCAGGCCCAGCTGGGGTCCGACGACGTGCACGACGCCCTGCTCGACGTCGCCCAGCGAGTGCAGCCGGACGCCGAACTCGGCGCAGTTCGCCCGCAGCGTCTCCAGCTGGACGCGGGAGACCGGGTCGGCGATGGGCTTGTCGATGTCGAGGGTCGGGGTGTTGTGGTCCTCAGTCGCGATGGTGAGGTCGGTACGGCGCACCCTGCGGTCGCTCTTACGGAGGCCGTCGAAGGCCTGGGGGCTGGTCACCTCGTGCAGCAGGTGCAGATCGATGAAGAGGAGGTCGGGCTCGCCCTCGGCGCGCCGGACGACGTGGTCGTCCCAGACCTTCTCCGCGAGTGTCCTACCCATCGCTTTCCCTCCGGCCGGCATAGACGCGCCGGCCCAACTAGAGATTCTTCAGGAGACGGCGCCCCACCCCCGATTCCGGGTCGTCGCCGCCGGGCCCGGTGATTCACGGGCCCTTGTGTTGATGACTGTGTACGTCAAGAGTGGCGCGTTCCATGGAAAATTGAACTTGCGTTTCACAGAGTGAGACGCGAGTATCGTTGCATGGACAACAGTAGCGGCGTCGGCGTTCTGGACAAGGCGGCCCTCGTCCTGAGCGCTCTGGAGTCCGGTCCGGCCACCCTCGCGGGGTTGGTCGGTGCCACCGGACTGGCACGACCCACGGCCCACCGTCTGGCCGTGGCCCTGGAACACCACCGGCTGGTGGCGCGCGACATGCAGGGCAGGTTCATCCTCGGCCCGCGCATGGCCGAGCTGGCCGCGGCGGCCGGTGAGGACCGGCTGCTCGCCACGGCGGGTCCGGTGCTCACGCACCTGCGCGACATCACCGGCGAGAGCGCCCAGCTCTACCGCCGGCAGGGCGACATGCGTATATGCGTGGCCGCGGCGGAGCGTCTGTCCGGCCTGCGGGACACCGTTCCGGTCGGCTCCACGCTCACGATGAAGGCCGGTTCCTCCGCGCAGATCCTGATGGCCTGGGAGGAGCCGGAGCGCCTGCACCGAGGCCTGCAGGGTGCCCGTTTCACGGCGACGGCCCTGTCGGGCGTCCGGCGCCGCGGCTGGGCGCAGTCGATCGGCGAGCGCGAGCCCGGTGTCGCCTCGGTCTCCGCGCCGGTGCGCGGCCCGTCGAACCGGGTGGTGGCCGCCGTCTCGGTCTCGGGGCCCATCGAGCGCCTGAGCCGCCACCCGGGCCGGATGCACGCCCAGGCCGTCATAGACTCCGCGACCCGCCTCTCCGAGGCACTGCGCCGCTCCTGACCACTTCTCCGTCGTCCCGTGGGGGAGGGCCCGCCCCAACGCCGCGGCAGGCCCTCCCCCGGACCCACGGAATCGCGCTGGACGTGCCTGCACGACGAAAGCCCTCCACCGAAGTGGAGGGCTTTCTTCCGCTGTACCCCCGACCGGATTCGAACCGGCGCTACCGCCTTGAGAGGGCGGCGTGCTAGGCCGCTACACAACGGGGGCCTGGACACTGCGTTACCGCAGGCCCGAGCTGGTCTACCTGGACTCGAACCAAGACTAACTGAACCAGAATCAGTCGTGCTGCCAATTACACCATAGACCAATGATGGTTTAGACCAGTCGTACCCCCGACCGGATTCGAACCGGCGCTACCGCCTTGAGAGGGCGGCGTGCTAGGCCGCTACACAACGGGGGCCCTAGCGATCCTCACCCGGCCGGAGCCGGGTGGTGTCACCGTGCGGACGTGGGAGCTACCCGGTCGCCCTCGCGGGATGGATCTGTACCCCCGACCGGATTCGAACCGGCGCTACTGCCTTGAGAGGGCAGCGTGCTAGGCCGCTACACAACGGGGGCTCGCGGATGAGATCCGCGCTTTGCAGATGAGCTCTGCGAGCTGGCCTACCTGGACTCGAACCAAGACTAACTGAACCAGAATCAGTCGTGCTGCCAATTACACCATAGGCCACTGGAACGCAATCCCCTGAGGGTTCTTGTTCTAGTTGTGCGCTTGAGGGCTTTGACCTTCCGGCCCGGACCACCGCGGCGCAGGAAGAACATTACCCGATGCCGGACCGGGCTCCAAAACGGGTATCCGCGCCGAGGAGCGCGGGGAGTTCGCCGAGGGAGACGATCCTGCGCGGCCCGACGGGCGGCTCGGCGGTCGCGTACACGCCACCCCGGTCGATCCACACGGACAGCAGCCCGGCCTCCGCGGCGCCCCGTCCGTCGATCTCCGGATGGTCCCCTACGTACGCGACCTGGTCGGGCGGCAGGGCCAGGGCCTCGCAGGCCGCCAGGAACGCGCCGGCCTCGGGCTTGGATACGCCCAGCTCGGCGGCGCACAGGATGACCTCGAAGCGGTCGTGGACACCGAGAGCGCGCAGCTTGGGGTCCTGGACGTGGAGGCTGGAGTTGGAGAGCACCGCGTGCCGGTGGCTGGCGGCGAGCGCGTCGAGGACCGGCAGGACGTCCGGGAACAGGGACCAGGCGGCCTCGTAGTGCGCCAGGTAACGCCCGAACCAGTCGTCGGCCTCGGCGTCGGTCAGCTCACGCTCCAGGAAGACCCGGATGCGGTCGCGCCGCTGGGTCTCGAAGTCGACCTCGCCCGCGGCGAACCGGGCCCACTGCACGTCGGTCACCTCCCGCCAGTGCGCCAGCGCCTCCTCCACGGAGGCGTACCGGGCGAGCAGTTCCTCGGCGAGGAGATACGCCCGCATGCCTTCACGGTCGGCGGAGGTGTAGTCGAAGAGTGTGTCGTCCACGTCCCAGACAACTGCTCGGATCGCCATGGGACCGACGGTACCGGGGACAGGTGAGGGGCGGCACCCCGGACTTCCGGGTGCCGCCCCTCGACCGTCCCTCGCCGTGCTGCCGCGCGAGCACGGTGCGGCCTGCTCCGGAGGACTGCTCCAGGGGCCCGCTGGGGAACTACGGACTACGCGGCGAGCTTCGTCAGGGCCGCGTCGATGCGGGCCAGGGTCGTCTCCTTGCCCAGGACCTCGAGGGACTCGAAGAGGGGCAGGCCGACCGTGCGGCCGGTGACGGCGACGCGGACCGGGGCCTGCGCCTTGCCGAGCTTGAGGCCGTGGGTCTCGCCTGCGGCCAGGACGGCCTCCTTCAGGGACTCGGCCGACGCCCAGTCTGCGGCGTCCAGCTTCTCGCGGGCGGTGCGCAGCAGGGCGTCGGAGCCCTCCTTCATCGCCTTGGTCCAGGAGGCCTCGTCGAAGACCGGCTCCGGCAGGAACAGGAAGTCGACGTTGTCCGTGATCTCGGAGAGCACCTTGAGGCGGGTCTGCGCGTGCGGCGCGATGGCCTGCCACTTGGCCTCGTCGAAGGCCTCCGGGGCCCAGGGGGCGTGGGGGGCCTTCAGCCAGGGTGCGCAGCGCTCGGCGAAGTCCTTGACGTCGAGCAGGCGGATGTGGTCGGCGTTGATCGCCTCGCACTTCTTGAGGTCGAAGCGGGCCGGGTTGGGGTTGACGTCAGTGACGTCGAAGGCCGCGACCATCTCCTCGATCGTGAAGATGTCCTGGTCGGCGGAGAGCGACCAGCCGAGCAGAGAGAGGTAGTTGAGCAGGCCCTCGGGGAGGAAGCCGCGCTCGCGGTAGAGGTTGAGCGAGGCCTGGGGGTCGCGCTTGGAGAGCTTCTTGTTGCCCTCGCCCATGACATAGGGGAGGTGGCCGAAGGCCGGGGTCCGCTTCGCGATGCCGAGCTCGGTCAGCGCCTTGTACAGGGCGACCTGGCGCGGGGTGGAGGAGAGCAGGTCCTCGCCGCGCAGGACGTGGGTGATGTCCATCAGGGCGTCGTCGACCGGGTTGACCAGGGTGTACAGCGGGGCGCCGTTGGCGCGGACGATGCCGTAGTCCGGGACGTTCTCCGGGGTGAAGGTCAGCTCGCCGCGGACCAGGTCGGTGAAGGTGATCGTCTCGTCGGGCATCCGGAAGCGGACGATCGGCTCACGGCCCTGGGCCTTGTACTCCTCGACCTGGGCGTCGGTCAGCTCGCGGCAGTGGCCGTCGTACCCGGAGGGCTTGCCGGCGGCCCGGGCGGCCTCGCGGCGGGTGTCCAGCTCCTCCTGGGAGCAGTAGCAGCGGTAGGCGTGGCCGGCGTCCAGGAGCTTGGCGGCGACGTCGGCGTAGATGTCCATGCGCTGGGACTGGCGGTACGGCGCGTGCGGGCCGCCGACCTCGGGGCCCTCGTCCCAGTCGAAGCCGAGCCAGCGCATCGAGTCGAGCAGCTGGGTGTAGGACTCCTCGGAGTCGCGGGCCGCGTCGGTGTCCTCGATGCGGAAGACCAGCGTGCCCTGGTGGTGCTTGGCGAACGCCCAGTTGAACAGGGCGGTGCGGACCAGGCCCACGTGGGGGTTGCCGGTGGGCGACGGACAGAAACGGACGCGTACGGGGGAACCTGCTGCGCTAGCCACGCTTGACAACCTTGTTGGTGAGAGTGCCGATGCCTTCGATGGTGACGGCGACCTCGTCGCCGACGTTGAGGGGGCCGACGCCGGCCGGGGTGCCCGTGAGGATCACGTCGCCGGGGAGCAGCGTCATCGCCTCGGAGATGTTGACGATCAGGTCCTCGATGGAGTGGATCATCTCGCTGGTGCGGGCGAGCTGTCGCTGTTCGCCGTTGACCGTGAGCTGGAGCGTGAGGTCCGAGGCGGCGGCGATGTCCAGGCCCGTCTCCACCCAGGGGCCGAGCGGGCAGGAGGTGTCGAAGCCCTTGGCTCGCGCCCACTGCGTCTCGCGCCGCTGGACGTCGCGGGCGGTGACGTCGTTGGCGCAGGTGTAGCCGAAGATCACGTCCTTGACGCGCTCGCGCGGCACCTCGCGGCAGAGCCGGCCGATCACCACGGCCAGTTCGGCCTCGTGGTGCACCTCCTGGGAGAAGGAGGGGTACTGGATCTCGTCGCCGGGGCCGATCACCGAGGTGGCGGGCTTGAAGAAGGCGAACGGGGCGTCGGGCACCTCGTTGCCCATCTCCTTGGCGTGCTCCGCGTAGTTGCGGCCGAAGGCGACCACCTTGTTGGGGAGCACCGGGGGCAGCATCCTGACCTTGCTCACCGGGACCTTGGTGCCGGAGAGTTCGAAGTCCGTGAACGGGATGCCCTTGATGATGTCCAGGACGAGTTCGTCCTGCTGGTCACCCTCGACCGCGCCGAAGGCGACGTTCCCGTCGATGGAGAATCTGGCGATGCGCACGGGATGCTTGGCCCCTTGACTGAGCTGGCTGGAGTCTGACGCTCCAGGCTAACGCGGCAGGGGGCGCGTGCCTCGCGCATCGCCCCGTCCGCCGCCTCTTCACACTCGACGCGCCTCGGCCGGGCGCAGCACCGGGCACAGCGAAGAGACGGGTACAGCAAAGAGACGGGTACAGCAAAGAGCGGCGCCCCCTGGGGAGGGGACGCCGCGGGGCTGCTCCGGCCGATCCGGCTGCTCCGGCTGCTCCGGCTGCTCCGGCTGCTCCGGCTGCTCCGGCTGCTCCGGGCCACTGTGGACATCTCCGGGGCCTTTGAGTGTTCCGGGGCCGGTGCCCGTACCAGTCGGTGCCGGTACCGGAGGGGTGCCGGTACCGAAGGGGTCCGGCGACAAGCCCTACCGGGACAGGCCCTACTGGTTCGCGGCGCCGGCCGCGACCGGGATCTCCATGAGGATGGTGCGCCTGGGATTGGCAGTCTGGGCCGGGAGTTCGACGGCGTGCTCCTGGTGGACCGGCGTCTGCAGTTCGGCGGCGCCGTCGAGGTGCGCCAGCGTCGTGCGTCGCGGGTTGGCGATCTTGTGGAACATCGTCGTCGTCTTCACTGTCTGCTCGGCCCTGTCCTGTCGACGGGCGTCCGACGGGGTCCGGTGGACCGCCCCTCGGGCGCGGGTTGTCTGTTGTGCCATCTCTGTAAAGCGCCAGGCTAAACATGCGATTCCCCGCCGACTGGCATCGGAGGCCGCGCCACACGTGTGAGTTTGCTCACGGATCAACGATCAAACCACCTCAATCCGGACCGGTGACCCACTCACCCGAAACGGACATTGCCCCCCTGAAGCCATCATTCCGCTCCTGATCATCGCGACTGGGGCACCTGTTCGACCCGACGGAATCGCCCCCTTCACCCCCTTTACTCGAGATCGCTTTCTACGCCGGGTGACCTCTCCCTCACGCGGCGTCATGTAAGTCACGGCATACCCCATGGGCCTTGTTGGGAGATCCCGCACTGTGCTGGAATTCCAGCGACCGCCGCAGATTTCGATCCGGCGCACAGGGGGCGCACGAAAGCGCCATCGTCGCGGTGGACAAGGGGGAACCCGCGCCGGTCACTCACGACCACCACGGGGGCGTATTCAGGGCGCCCCTATGACGCCGACACCGTGTCCCGCCGTTCACGCGGGGGGCGCCTGGTCCAGAGGTTGCGACGCTAGTGCAGGGACGTTTCAAGAGGGATGGCAGCGCTTCGGCGGAGCCGGAGCACGGCGGGAATGGCCCCAAGGCCGTCGGCTCCTCGCCCCAGCACGCCCAGAACCAGGGGCCGTCGGCCAACGGTGAGGGCGCAGACCGGCCCGGCGGCCGCCCCGGCGCCGCGCCCGCGGGACCGGATGGTGCTCCCTCGGCCACTCCGAAGCCCCCGAAGAGCCCCACCGGCCCGGGGTCGCGCGCGGCCCTGCGCAACTGGCGGATCTCCACCCGACTGGTGTCGCTGCTCGCGCTCCCGGTGGTCGCGGCCACCTCGCTGGGCGCCCTGCGTATCAACCAGTCGATGGACGACATCCAGCAGCTCGACAACATGAAGCTGCTGACGGACATGACCCAGGAGGCCACCGAGCTCGCCGCCGCGCTCCAGGAGGAGCGCGACCAGTCGGCCGGCCCGCTGGCGCACGGGGGCAAGGCCACCGACTTCGGGGTCAAGGGCCACCGCGAGAAGACCGACCGCGCCCGGAAGAACTTCCTCGACAGTTCCGAGGAGATCAACAACGCCAGCCGGGACGGCAACCTCACCGGTGTCCGCGACAACCTGGTCCAGCTCGCCGGCAACCTGGGCGACCTGGAGAAGATCCGCAACACGGCCTATGTGTCGGAGGACAACTCCACCCAGACCGTCGAGGCGTACCACCGTCTGATCGAGAACCTGATCGACCTCTCCCAGGACATGGCCGAGGCGACCAGCAACTCCGAGATGATCCAGCGCACCCGCGCCCTGGGGGCCTTCTCCTCCGCCAAGGAGTACGCGTCGATCCAGCGCGCGGTCCTCGCGGCGGCACTGCCCGCCAACAACACCAGCTTCGGCAATCTCGCCGAGAACGACCGGCTCTACGCCGAGTCGGCGCTGGAAAGCCAGAAGTCCGAGGTGCGCAGCTTCAAGAGCATCTACGGCGAGGACTCGGCCACCGAGCTGATGGCGCCCATCGAGGACGGCAACGACACGATCCAGGCCACCGACAAGTACGCGGGCCGTGCCCTGGTGTCGGCCGACGGCCTGGAGTCGATGTCCAAGCGGTCCTACCGCGACTGGCTGGACGACAGCTCCACCAAGATCCAGCAGATGAAGAACGTCGAGCACACGCTGCTCGAGGAGATGGAACAGAAGGCCCGTGAGCTGCGCAGCGCCACCGAGCGCGACGCGATCATCTCCGGTGCGCTGATCCTGATCGTGCTCGGTGTCTCGCTGGTCGGCGCCTTCGTCGTGGCCCGCTCCATGATCCGCTCCCTGCGCCGCCTCGAGGACACCGCGACCAAGGTCGCCCAGGAACGTCTGCCCGAGCTGGTCAAGCAGCTGTCCGAGTCCGACCCGCAGGACGTCGACACGTCCGTGGAGTCGGTGGGTGTGCACTCCCTGGACGAGATCGGCCGTGTGGCCGCGGCCTTCGACGATGTGCACCGCGAGGCGGTCCGCCTCGCCGCCGAGCAGGCCCTGCTGCGGGGCAACGTCAACGCGATGTTCACCAACCTCTCGCGCCGCTCCCAGGGTCTGATCCAGCGCCAGCTGTCGCTGATCTCCGAACTGGAGTCCCGCGAGGCCGACCCGGACCAGCTGGCCTCGCTGTTCAGGCTGGACCACCTGGCCACGCGTATGCGCCGTAACGGTGAGAACCTGCTCGTCCTCGCGGGTGAGGAGCCCGGCCGACGGTGGACCCGCCCGGTCCCGCTGGTCGACGTGCTGCGTGCCGCCGCGTCCGAGGTGGAGCAGTACGAGCGCATCGAACTGACCGCCGTGCCGACCACCGAAGTGGCCGGCCGGGTCGTCAACGACCTCGTGCACCTGCTCGCCGAGCTGCTGGAGAACGCGACCTCGTTCTCCTCCCCGCAGACCAAGGTCAAGGTCACCGGTCACGCGCTGCCCGACGGCCGGGTGCTGATCGAGATCCACGACACCGGCATCGGCCTGTCCCCGGAGGACCTGGCGGCGATCAACGAGCGGCTCGCCGCGCCGCCCACCGTGGACGTCTCCGTCTCCCGCCGCATGGGTCTGTTCGTGGTCGGCCGACTGTCGCAGCGGCACGGCATCCGCATCCAGCTCCGCCCGTCCGACTCCGGCGGTACGACCGCGCTGGTCATGCTGCCCGTCGACGTCGCCCAGGGCAAGAAGCCCCCGGCCAAGCCCGGTCAGCCCGGTGTCGGCGGCCCCGCCGCCGCGCAGGCCGCGGCCGGTGCCGCGGCGGCCCGCCGGTCCGCCGGTGGTGGTCAGCCCGGTGGCGGTGCCCTCGGTGCCGGTGCGCCCGGCGGTGGCCGGCTCCCCGCCGGCCAGGGTCCGCGGGCCGCACTGCCCGGACGGGACGGCCAGGGCCGCCCGGGTGCCCCGGGCGGGGCACGTGGTCCGCAGGGCCAGCCGGGCAGGTCGTCCGCTCCGTCCCTGTTCGAGCAGGGCGGCGCCCCCTCCGCTCCGTCGCAGGGCCGTCCGGCCCCGGCCGGCGCGGGTGCCGGCTACGGCGGCCAGACCCCGGGTGCCCCGCAGGGGATGCAGTCCGCGGGTCAGGGCGGTGCGCAGGGCCAGGACCTGTTCGGCGCCGGCCGGAGTGACGTACCCCAGCAGCGGGGCAACGTCGAGCGCGGTCGTCGTCCTCAGCTGCCGCCGCGCGGCAACGCTCCGCGCCCGGAGCTGCCCGGCGGCGACCAGCAGCAGCCGCGGGTGCCCAGCTGGAGCGACGAGAACGCCCAGCCACCGGTACCCCCCAGGGCTCCGCTGGACGCCCCGCGCGGCCACGACGAGCCGGACGCCGCCCGGACGAACGCCATGCCGCGGTTCGACGACCAGCACGGCGCCGGCGCCACGTCCGAGATGCCCCGGTTCGACGACCGGCAGGGCCACGGCGCCCCCGGTGCCGGCGCCCCGCAGCACACCGGCCAGTACGGCGGGCCCGGCGCGAACGGCGCCCAGGACACGGGCCAGTTCGTCCGCGGCGACCTCTACGGCGCCCCGGCGGACCGCTACGGCGGGCAGGGCAACGGCGGTCAGGGCAACGGGCAGAACCCGTCCCACACCGGCCAGTTCCCGGCCCCGCAGGGCTACGAGAACGGGTCCTACAACAACGGTTCCGCCGGTCAGTACCCGGGCCAGGGCGACGGCGCTCCCGCGCGCTACCCCGCCCCGGAGCGGCCGAACCACGCGGACCCGGCCTCCACCGGCCAGTTCGAGCGTCCGCAGACGAACGGGGCGCAGGAACCCGGCCGCGGCAACCGGCGCCCCCCGGCTCCGCAGCAGCGGCCGGACGGTCTCCAGCAGGGCCGGCAGGCCGCCCCGCAGCAGCCGGACAACGGCCGCGTGCAGGGCGACGCCTGGGCACTGCCGCCGGCGTCCGGTCCCGGCGACGGGCGCACCCCGCTGTACGACACCCTGGAGACCAACTGGTTCCACGGTGCGCAGGAGGAGCAGGGCAATCCCCCGGCTCCGGCACAGCAGCCGCAGCAGCAGCCGCAACAGCAGTCACCGCAGCAGCCGCAGGGGCCGACCGGTCCGCAGCGGTCCGCTGCCACCACCTGGCGCAGCTCGCCCAACGACGAGCTGGTCCGGCAGGCCGAACGCGTCCGGAAGCCGGCCGCGGGCGGCGTCACCACATCCGGCCTGCCGCGCCGGGTGCCCAAGGCGAACCTCGTCCCGGGCACGGCTCAGCAGCAGTCCCACCAGAGCGGTCCGCAGGTCTCCCGTGCACCCGATGACGTGCGCGGCCGGCTGACCAATCTCCGTCGAGGTATCGCACAGGGTCGTCAGGCCGGTTCGTCCTCCCAGACCGGCAGCTTCCCCCGACCCACTCACCAGCAGGAGCGTTAGTTGAGCCCGATGAGCCAGGCGGCACAGAACCTCAACTGGTTGATCACCAACTTCGTGGACAACACCCCCGGGGTGTCCCACACCGTCGTCGTGTCCGCCGACGGTCTTCTCCTGGCGATGTCGGAGGGCTTCCCGCGCGACCGCGCGGACCAGCTCGCGGCCGTGGCGTCGGGACTGACCTCCCTGACCGCCGGCGCCTCCCGCATCTTCGAAGGCGGCGACGTCGCACAGACGGTCGTCGAGATGGAGCGGGGTTTCCTCTTCCTCATGTCCGTCTCGGACGGCTCGTCCCTGGCCGTACTGGCCCACCCCGAGTGCGACATCGGTCTCGTCGGCTACGAGATGGCGCTCCTGGTCGACCGCGCGGGTGCGGTCCTCACCCCGGACCTGCGCGCCGAGCTACAGGGAAGTCTGCTCCACTGACCGGTCCCGGCACCACCCGCCTCACCAAATCACCGTCCGGCCGTCACAATCCCCCCACCGGCCCCTCAGACGGCTTGACCGACCGACTTGCTGTCCCCGCCCGGAGGATCCATGACCCCGCCCAACGCTTCTCATGATCCGTACGCGGAACCGTACGAGGACGAGGGCGACCAACCACTGGTACGTCCCTATGCGATGACCGGTGGCCGGACCAGGCCGCGCTATCAGCTGGCCATTGAGGCACTGATCAGTACGACGGCCGACCCGGCAGCGCTCATGGGGCTCCTTCCGGAGCATCAGCGCATCTGCCACCTGACCCGTGAGGTGAAGTCGGTCGCCGAGGTCTCGGCGCTCCTGAACATGCCGCTGGGCGTGGCCCGGATCCTGGTGGCGGACCTCGCGGAAGCGGGTCTCGTGGCCATCCATCAGCCGGGTGGCGACGAGACCACCGGCGCACCGGACGTGACACTGCTCGAAAGGGTGCTCAGTGGACTTCGCAAGCTCTAGCGGCGGGACGGTTTCCGAGAACCGTTCCACCACCTCCGCGAAGATCGTGGTGGCGGGCGGCTTCGGCGTGGGCAAGACCACGTTCGTCGGTGCTGTCTCGGAGATCAACCCGCTGCGTACCGAGGCTGTCATGACGTCCGCTTCGGCGGGTATCGACGACCTCACCCACACCGGGGGCAAGACCACCACCACGGTGGCCATGGACTTCGGCCGTATCACCCTGGACCAGGACCTGATCCTGTACCTCTTCGGTACACCCGGCCAGGACCGCTTCTGGTTCATGTGGGACGACCTGGTACGCGGCGCCATCGGCGCGGTCGTACTGGTGGACACGCGGAGGCTGGCGGACTGCTTCCCGGCCGTCGACTACTTCGAGAACAGCGGACTGCCGTTCGTCGTCGCCCTCAACGGCTTCGACGGACAGCAGCCGTACCAGCCGGAAGAGGTACGTGAGGCGCTGCAGATCGGGCCCGACGCCCCGATCATCAGCACCGACGCCCGGCACCGCTCGGACGCCAAGAGCGCGCTGATCACTCTGGTCGAACACGCCCTCATGGCGCGCCTCCGGTAACCGGAGGCAAGCACGGCATACAGCAGTTGTCGTAGATATACCGGGGCCGGCCGTGTCCAAGGACACAGCCGGCCCCGGTATTCATAACGTTTCGGCAGAGGAATCGGCCGGAGTCGACACGCGACGCGTTCGATTGGTGCCCCTGCGCGTACGACCGCCCCGCCTTTTGGCGGGGCTCATTCTTTTTGACCGTTTTATCTGCGGCTTACATCACGCCGGAACCTCCTCTTCCGCTGTTTGGAAGAGGACTGGTGGACATGCTGGAATGCCTGGACTGCCCATTGGTCAAAGACGCACTCAGCAGTCGTTGGCCCGCCGGGCTCTGAGACACTGCGGCACACCGTTGGTGCCGACCGCTGAGAGGTTGTTGGTCGAGTGAGGCGAAGCACGAACAGTCCCGAGCCGTCGGCCCGGGGCAACTTCACCCCGCCGCCGCGCGCGGCGGCTCCCGCCCCCGTGCACGACACGGAACCGACGGCCTCGCCCGCCCCGAGCGGCGGCCGTTTCTCCCCCCGCAACTGGCGGGTGACCACCAGGCTGAACGCGATCCTGCTCATCCCCGTACTGGTCGGCCTGGTCATGGGCGGCTTCCAGGTGAAGGGCTCGATCGACACCTGGCAGGAGGCCGAGGACGCGGAGAACACCGCGCGTCTGGTGCGGGCCTCCCTCAACTACGCCAACGCCCTCTACCTCGAGCGGGACCTCACCGCCGCTCCGCTGCTGCAGGGCGAGGGCCAGGACGACCCGGACGTCGTCAAGGCGCGTGCCGTGACGGACAAGGCCGCCGACGACTTCGACGTGGCGGCCCAGTCCATGCCCGCCAAGGGCGGCCTGGAACGCCGGCTGAAGCTGCTGCGCGAGGCGGAGCCCAAACTCACGCCGCTGCGCCAGGCCGCGTACACCGCCAAGCTCAAGGGCGTGGAGACCGAAGAGGGCTACGTCCAGATAGCCAACCCGCTGATGCAGTTCGCCAACGAACTCGGCCTGGGCACCGGCAACGTCACCAGCTACGGCCGCACGGTCTACGCGATCTCGTTGAGCAAGGCGGCCCTGTCGCTCCAGCGGTCCATCGGTACGCACCTGCTGGTGAAGCCCGGCCCCACCGACAGCCAGCTCGCCAGCCAGCGGGTCGCGCTCTCGTCCTATGCCTACCTCGAGGGCATCGCCATCCAGGAGTACACCAGCGGTGGCACCGAGGCCGACACAGCCAGGCTGAAGCAGCTCGAGCAGGACATAAAGGCCGACGGCGCGGACCTGGCCAGGGAGAAGGCCGCCTCGGACCCGGACTACGTACCGCCGCCCGAGAACCCGGTCACGTTGATCTCGGAGGTCGCGCGGCTCAGCACCACCGATCCGGCCGCCCGCACCGAGATGGCGAGCCGCGGCATCACCGTCGAGAACTACTGGGCGGTCAACACCCTCAAGTTCGACGGCTACCTCGAGATCGAGTCGGACCTCGCCGACGCCGCGGTGGACGAGGCGTCCACCATCGCCGGTGACGCCCAGCGCGACGCCTTCATCACCGGCGGCGCCGTCGTGATCGCCCTGCTCGCCGCGTTCATCCTGGCCGGCATGGTGGCCCGCCAGATGAGCCACTCCATGCGCCAGCTGCGCAACGCCGCCTTCGGCATCGCCGAGCAGCGGCTGCCGATGCTGGTCGACCAGCTCTCCCGTACCGACCCCGGCCGGGTCGACACCCGGGTCGCCCCGATCCCGATCACCTCCACGGACGAGATCGGCGAGGTCGCCCGCGCCTTCGACCAGGTCCACCGCGAGGCCGTCCGGCTCGCCTCCGAGCAGGCGCTGCTGCGGGGCAACATCAACGCGATCTTCACCAATCTCTCGCGCCGCAACCAGTCGCTGATCGAGGGCCAGCTGACCCTGCTCACCGGCCTGGAGAACAACGAGGCCGACCCGGACCAGCTGGAGCACCTCTTCAAGCTGGACCACCTGGCCACCCGTATGCGCCGCAACGGCGAGAACCTGCTGGTCCTCGCCGGCGAGGAGCCCGGCCGCCGCTGGGACCAGCCGGTGCCACTGGTCGACGTGATCCGCGCCGCCTCCTCCGAGGTGGAGCAGTACGAGCGCGTCGAGCTGTCCGGTGTCCCCGAGGCCGAGATCCACGGCCGGGCCGTGACCGACCTCGTGCACCTGCTGGCCGAGCTCCTCGAGAACGCCACCACGTTCTCCTCCCCGCAGACCAAGGTCAAGGTCACCGCGACCCGTCTTCCCGACGGCCGCGTGATGGTCGAGATCCATGACAAGGGCATCGGCCTGACCGCCGAGGACTTCGCGGACATCAACCACAAGCTGGCCAACCCGCCGACCGTGGACGCCGCGATCTCGCAGCGCATGGGCCTGTTCGTGGTCGGCCGGCTGTCCGACCGGCACGGCATCCGGGTCCAGCTGCGCCCCTCGGGCGAGCAGGCCGGTACGACCTCGCTGGTCATGCTGCCGGACGCGATCACCCGTGGCGGCGGTGGCCAGACGCAGCCCGAGCGCGACGAGTTCACGGTCTCCCAGATCATCCCTGAGCAGAACGCCTACCCGAGCGAGGACTTCAGCCAGCCGCAGCAGCAGCAACAACAACAACAGCCGCTGCGCACGGCGGCGGAGCTCGGTTTCGACGACAGCCGCTACGAGGTCCCGGACGACCTCCGCGACCTGGACCCGGTCGGCCGTTCCCTGATGCGCAAGGAGCGACGGGCGGCCCTGGACCCGCAGGGCCAGCCGCCCGCGCTGCCCGACCCCCAGGCACCCGGTGACCGGAGCGGCTCCGGCCAGGCTGCCTACCCCGACGAATTCGCCGCCGCCCCGCAGGGCTACGACAACGGCCGCGGCGCCGGTGACACCCGGAACTTCGAGGGCGCACCGGCCGGTTACCCGGAGCAGGAGCCCGCCGGTTTCGACCAGCAGGCGTACGGCAACGGGCAGCAGGCGCAGTACGAAGGACAGCAGCAATCGGCGTACGACGAGTCGTACTACCCGCCGGGCGGCCAGCTGCCGCAGAACGACTCCTTCTCGTCGAACGGCGGCTATCCGGACGGCTCCTACGCGGAGCCGGCCCAGGCCGATCGGACGACGGACGGCCCGGCCGGCCCCGGGACGTTCCCGGGCTTCGGCGAGCAGCGTCCGCAGGACGACTGGCCGCAGCAGGACGGCTACCAGAACGGTTACCCGGCGCAGTACCCCGCGGCGTCCCCGGAGGCGGAGTCCGCACCGGCCGCCGACACAACGGCGCAGGACAGCGTAGGCTTCGAGCGTCCGGGTCCGGGCCACTCCACCTCCCACGAGCTGACCGACGCCGGGCTTCCGCGTCGTGGAGCTCCCACGGGCGGCGCCGGTGAGAAGCGGCCTGCGAACCAGGGGCCCACAGCTCCGGTTCCCGCTGCCGCTCCGGTTCCGGCCCAGCAGGGCGACGGCGACAGCTCCTGGCGTTCGGCGAACGACGAGCGCTGGCAGCAGGCGTCCTCGCTGCGGAGGCCCAAGGCGGGCGGGGTGACCTCATCCGGACTGCCGCGGCGTGTTCCCAAGGCCAACCTGGTCGAGGGCGCCGCCGAAACCACCCCTCAGGGAGGCCCCCAGGTCTCCCGCGCCCCGGAGGACATCCGGGGCAGGCTGAGCAACCTGCGACGCGGCGTCCAACAGGGCCGCAACGCAGGCAGTGAAACGAACGGCCAGGCCACTGGGAATCACCACAGTGGTCCTGACAGCACCTACAACCAGGAGCGTTAGTGTGAGCCCGATGAGCCAGGCGGCACAGAACCTGAACTGGTTGATCACCAACTTCGTGGACAACACCCCGGGGGTGTCCCACACGGTGGTGGTCTCCGCCGACGGACTCCTTCTGGCGATGTCCGAAGGATTTCCCCGCGACCGCGCGGACCAGCTCGCGGCCGTTGCCTCCGGGCTGACGTCGCTGACGGCAGGCGCCTCCCGGATCTTCGAGGGTGGCAGCGTGAACCAGACGGTTGTGGAGATGGAGCGGGGATTCCTGTTCCTCATGTCCATTTCCGACGGTTCCTCACTCGCCGTTCTCGCACATCCCGATGCGGACATCGGTCTCATCGGGTACGAGATGGCCCTCCTGGTCGACCGTGCCGGTACGGTCCTGACCCCGGACCTTCGCGCGGAGCTCCAGGGGAGCCTGCTCAACTGACAAACGGACGGTGCGGTTTCACGTCCCGGGGCCGTAAGGTCTTGGGACGCGGCTTCCACGTGATGGATGCCAGGCACATTCGGAGGAGGAGAAAGTGGCTACACCACCAGACGGATCGTCTACGGGCAACTGGTCGTACGACCCTGCGCAGGGTCGCAACGACGGTTCCCAGAACCGGTACGGCTACTCCTCTCCGCCGAACCATGGCCGGCCGTACATGCCGCAGGACCCCGGTCCTTCGCCGTACGAGCAGCCGCATGCGCCGCGCATCCAGCCCGCGCAGTCGCAGCGCCGCACCCCAGAGCCGGCGCCCGCCGGGGCGTCGAACCCCCTGGTGCGCCCGTACGCAATGACGGGCGGCCGCACCAGGCCGCGGTACCAGCTCGCCATCGAGGCACTGGTGCACACCACCGCGCAGCCGCACCAGATGCAGGGGCAGTTGCCCGAGCATCAGCGGATCTGCAACCTCTGCCGGGAGATCAAGTCGGTGGCCGAGGTCTCGGCCCTGCTGACCATCCCTCTCGGTGTGGCCAGGATTCTCGTCGCCGACTTGGCGGAGGCAGGACTGGTCGCCATCCATCAGCCCGGCGGCGACGAGAGCGCCGGCGGCCAGCCAGACGTGACACTGCTCGAAAGGGTGCTCAGTGGACTTCGCAAGCTCTAGCGGCGGTCCTCCCCGCTCCACCACCTCCGCGAAAATCGTGGTGGCGGGCGGCTTCGGCGTGGGCAAGACCACGTTCGTCGGTGCTGTCTCGGAGATCAACCCGCTGCGTACCGAGGCCGTCATGACGTCCGCTTCGGCGGGTATCGACGACCTCACCCACACCGGGGACAAGACCACCACCACGGTGGCCATGGACTTCGGCCGTATCACCCTGGACCAGGACCTGATCCTGTACCTCTTCGGTACACCCGGCCAGGACCGCTTCTGGTTCATGTGGGACGACCTGGTACGCGGCGCCATCGGCGCGATCGTGCTCGTCGACACGCGGAGGCTGGCGGACTGCTTCCCGGCCGTCGACTACTTCGAGAACAGCGGACTGCCGTTCGTCGTCGCCCTCAACGGCTTCGACGGACAGCAGCCGTACCAGCCGGAAGAGGTGCGTGAGGCGCTGCAGATCGGGCCCGACGCCCCGATCATCAGCACCGACGCCCGGCACCGCTCGGACGCCAAGAGCGCGCTGATCACTCTGGTCGAACACGCCCTCATGGCGCGCCTGCGGTAACCGAGGCGGCCGGACCGTACGGTCGACGACAAGGGAACGCCCCCTCCTGACCGGAGGGGGCGTTCCCTTGTCGTGCCGCCGGCCCCGGGCCGTGGGCGGACGCCGAAGGGGGCCCACCCGGCGGGTGGGCCCCCTTCAGGGCGTGCTGTGGGCTCAGCGCCAGCTGTGCGGGGCGCGGAAGCCGGGCTCACGCTCGAGGCGGCGCCAGCCGGCCCTGGCGCGGCCGGGGCGGGCCGTGGCGTCGTGGGCGGGGCGGGCGGCGGCGCGGGCGAGGAGGATCGCGGTGATGGCGGCGACTTCCTCGGGCCCGGCGTGGCCCTTCTCGACGCGGATGTCAGGTGTGCTCATGGGTGTCAGTCTCCCTGGGAGAGGGGCCCGCGGGGTTGCCGCGAGGAGTCCGCCGGGTTACCGGGCGGATCGCTTCGGTCGGTCGGCTACTGCGGCGGGTTGCCGTGCTTGCGGGAGGGCAGGTCGGCGTGCTTGGTCTGCAGCATCGCCAGGGAGCGGATCAGCACCTCGCGGGTCTCGGCGGGGTCGATGACGTCGTCGACCAGACCGCGTTCGGCCGCGTAGTAGGGGTGCATCAGCTCGGACTTGTACTCCTTGACCATGCGCGCCCGCATGGCCTCCGGATCGTCCGCGTCGGCGATCTGACGGCGGAAGATGACGTTGGCCGCGCCCTCCGCGCCCATCACGGCGATCTCGTTGGTCGGCCAGGCGTAGGTGAGGTCGGCGCCGATGGACTGGCTGTCCATGACGATGTACGCGCCGCCGTACGCCTTGCGCAGGATCAGCGAGATCCTGGGTACCGTCGCGTTGCAGTAGGCGTAGAGGAGCTTGGCGCCGTGGCGGATGATGCCGCCGTGCTCCTGGTCGACGCCCGGGAGGAATCCGGGGACGTCCAGGAAGGTGAGGATCGGGATGTTGAAGGCGTCGCACATCTGGACGAAGCGGGCGGCCTTCTCGGACGCCTCGATGTCCAGCACGCCGGCCAGCGCCTGGGGCTGGTTGGCGACGATGCCGACGACCTGGCCGTCCATCCGGGCCAGCGCGCAGATGATGTTGCGCGCCCAGCGCTCGTGGACCTCGAGGTACTCGCCGTCGTCGACGATCTCCTCGATGACCTTGGTCATGTCGTACGGGCGGTTGCCGTCGGCCGGGACCAGGTCGAGCAGGACGTCGCCGCGGCGCTCGGCCTCGTCGGTGTTCTCGGCCCTCGGGGGGTTCTCGCGGTTGTTCTGCGGAAGCAGCGAGAGGAGGTAGCGCACCTCGGCGATGCACGTCTCCTCGTCGTCGTAGGCGAAGTGGCAGACGCCGCTGGTCTCGGCGTGCACGTCCGCGCCGCCCAGGCCGTTCTGGGTGATCTCCTCGCCGGTGACCGCCTTGACGACGTCGGGACCGGTGATGAACATCTGCGAGGTCTCGCGGACCATGAACACGAAGTCGGTGAGGGCGGGGCTGTAGGCCGCGCCGCCCGCACACGGGCCGAGCATCACACTGATCTGCGGGATGACACCGGACGCGCGGGTGTTGCGCTGGAAGATGCCGCCGTAGCCGGCGAGCGCCGAGACGCCCTCCTGGATCCGGGCGCCCGCACCGTCGTTGAGGGAGACCAGCGGCGCGCCCGCCGCGATGGCCATGTCCATGATCTTGTGGATCTTGGTGGCGTGGGCCTCGCCCAGCGCGCCGCCGAAGATCCGGAAGTCGTGGGCGTAGACGAAGACCGTGCGGCCGTCCACGGTGCCCCAACCGGTGATCACACCGTCGGTGTACGGCTTCTTGGTCTCCAGACCGAAACCGGTCGCGCGGTGCCGGCGCAGCTGCTCGACCTCACGGAAGGAACCCGGGTCCAGCAACAGTTCGATGCGCTCCCGGGCGGTCAGCTTGCCCTTGGCGTGCTGCGCCCGGGTCGCCTTCTCGCTCGGGCCGGCCAGTGCCTGTGCGCGGATCTCGTGCAGTTCGGCCACACGTCCGCGCGCGTCGGTCGGCTCACCCGGTGCGTCATCCAAAACGGTCATGCTGTGACCTTACGAAGCTCACCCGGTAATGCGAGCCGTCGACTCCTCACAGTCTCGAGGCCGTTTTCCTGGTGCGACCGAACAGAACCGTGGCGGCACGCAGGCGTTCCGACTGCTCAGAGGGCGTGCGCATTGTAGGGGTCCGACAAACTCCGCGGCTGAGACGCCCCTCACAGTCATCTGCCGGGCGGACTCCCCGCGGGTGCCGCACCCGTCGGATCCCGCGCCCGGCATCCGCCGATTTCACCGGCCCGGCGGCCCTTCCCCCACCCCCGCATCCGGTCGACCTCAGATGTTCTCCGGGGGTTCACCCGTTCGGGTCGGCCCGCACCGCAGAGGGTAACGGCACGACCCGCGAGGTCCACGAGGCACGCGAGGCGCGCGAGGCCGATCGGGCCGCGACGGAAACGAGTCGGCACAGGGTGTGAAAGTGAGCAGCCCGGGGGACCCGCCTTCGATACGGTCGAACGAGCGGGTCCTCCCGCCGACGGGGCCACCTCGCCCCGCCCGTTCGACCGGTCGACTCGCACCACTCCACCAAAGATGTTGAACTTTAAAGGGAATGCGCCTACAGTGAGTCTCGTTGGAAGTGATTGAACATTCAACGGGATCATCCGATCTCCCCCGTCCCCAGGAGGAACACATCATGGGCATCTTCAGCCGCAAGAACGCCGAGACCGCCACCGCTACCGCCCCGGCCGCCGTGAACCCGGACCTGGCCGCCCTGACCGGCGACTACACGATCGACCCCTCGCACACCACCCTCGGTTTCGTCGCCCGGCACGCGATGGTCACCAACGTCAAGGGCAGCTTCCAGGAGTTCACCGGCACACTGCGCCTGGACGGCTCCGCCCCGGCCAGCTCCACCGCCACCTTCGACGTGGAGATGGCGAGCATCGAGACCGGCAGCGCCGACCGTGACGGTCACCTGAAGAGCGCGGACTTCTTCAAGGTCGAGGAGTTCCCGAAGATGACCTTCCGCTCCACCAAGGTGGAAGCCCTGGGCGGCGACGACTACCGCATCACCGGCGACCTGACGATCCTCGGCACCACCAAGCCCCTCGCCATCGACCTGGAGTTCAACGGCGCCGCTACCGACCCGTTCGGCAACCAGCGCGTCGGCTTCGAGGGCAAGGCCGAGATCCTGCGCTCCGAGTGGGGCCTGACCTGGAACGCCGCGCTGGAGACGGGTGGCGTCCTGGTCTCCGACAAGATCAAGCTGAACTTCGACATCTCGGCGATCAAGAACGCCTGAGCCGACGGCCCCGCCCGTCCGGCACCGCTGAACGCGCGCCCGCCTCCTCCGTACGGGGGGAGGGCGGGCGCTCGGCGTTCCGGCGCCGCGGGTGCGCTCCCCGGACAGCAGCTTCGCGACGGCCGTCTCCGCCGGTGCGGGCCCAGCACGCGGAGCCGGTATGGGCCGACAGGCACACGGAGCCGGATGGGCCGACAGCCGGGCGTCCGGCTCGGCGGTGGACGGGAAGGCCGGCGGGGCAGCGGGATCCGGCGGCATCGGGAAAAACGTAGGCAGTCCGGCTCCTCGCCGTCGCGCGACGGGCCGGGCGGCAGCACCTCAGAACCCGCCGCCGAAGTCCCCTCCGCCCCCGAAGCCGCCTCCCCCGAAGTCACCGCCCCCGAAACCACCGCCGAAGTCCCCGGGGTCGAAGTCGGCGCCGGAGACGTCGCCGCCGCCGTACCCGCCGAAGTCGCCGTAGCCGGCGCCGTAGTCGGCCCCGTAGGCGGGGCTCGCCATCATGCTGCCCAGCAGGGTGCCGGCCAGCAGGCCGGGCAGCACGCCACCGCCGAAGTAGCCGCCTGCCCAGGGGCCGTAGGCCGGGCCCGCCTCCCAGTAGGGGCGTCGGCCGGAGTCGGTGTCGACCTCGCGGACGGCCGGGTCCCGGCCGTCGGCCAGGCGGGCCCGGTCCGCCGCGCAGACCGGTACCTCGCGCACGGCACCGCCCGGGGGCGTCCAGCGGGCGTCCGCGACCGAGGGGCCGTGGCGCGGGTCGAAGAAGCAGGGCGGGCGGCGCTCCGGCAGCGCCCGGCCCTCGCGACGGGCGGCGAGCACGGCCAGCGCGAAACGGCCGTCCTCCACGGCCTGGGTGACCGCCCGGACGTCCTCCGGCCGCTCCGCCCCGGCCATCAGCCGCTTGGACAGTTCGTAGGAGTCCAGCGCGCGCTCGTAGTCCGTGCGCATGGCGTCGTCGGCGCCGGGCTCGCCGGGGTGGAAGTCGAGCCGGTCGAGCTCCTCGCCGAAGGCGGTAATGTCCTCGTCCACCACGACCCGCAGCTTCTCCAGCGCGGCCCGCTGCTCCTCCTCGTGGCGCTTGCGGTTGCGGCGGACCACGGCGTAGGCGCCCGCACCGCCCACCGCCACCACCGCGCCGACGGTGATCAGACCGCCGAGCGGCACCTCGCCGCCGCCCTCGTTCCAGGAGGCCGGCGCCGAGCCGCCGATGTTGCGCAGGGCGCCGTCGACGAAGTCGTTCAGCTGGGCCTTGGCGTCGCCCGCGCCCTGCGCGGCCGTGACCAGGTTCCCCACACCCTGGCGACTCAGCACGCTGCTGTCGGCACCCGCGTTGAACTCGTCGCCGAGACGGATGCCGTACAGACCGGTGATCCCGGTCTCGGCGCGCAGGTTCCGCAGGAGGTCCTCCGTGGGATATCCGGCCGGGAGAACCGCGACGAAGACGGGTTTGTCCGCGTCCTCGATCTTGTTCGCGAGAGCCTCGGCGTCCGATTCGGACAGGATGCCGGTCGCCTCGGGGTCGACGTAGACGGGACTCTCGCGCAGCGCCTGGGCCACGGCCGAGAGGTCGGTGGCCGCGTGCGCGCCCGGCGCCCCGGCCATCAGGACCGCCAGAGCGGCGGCCACCGGCAGGATCAGCAGGCGTACGAGGGTACGCGTCAGCGCGTCCTTCATATGTTCGAAGCTACCCGAACCGGGGCGGAAACGGGCATCCGGCCCGGCAACGGTTTCCCGTACGGCACGCACGGCACGCACGGCACGCACGGCCGGCACGTCACCACGGATCGTCCCTGCCCGGACCGGGCAGGGACGGACCGGGCAGGGACGGACCGGGCAGGACAGGTCCGGACCGGACCGGGCAGTCGGGGTCAGGCCGCCGGGTCGACCCCGGCCCGCAGCAGCCCGTACGTGTACGCGTCCTCCAGGGCCTGCCAGGACGCGGCGATGACGTTGTCCGCGACGCCCACCGTCGACCACTCCCCCGTGCCGTCGGACGTGGAGATCAGGACCCGGGTGGTGGACTGCGTGCCGTGCTTGCCCTCGAGGATGCGGACCTTGTAGTCGACGAGCTCCAGCTTGGCGAGCTGCGGGTAGATCCGCTCCAGGGCGACGCGCAGGGACCGGTCCAGGGCGTTGACCGGGCCGTTGCCCTCGGCCGTGGCGACGATCCGCTCGCCCTTGGCCCAGAGCTTGACCGTGGCCTCGTTGGCGTGGGTGCCGTCGGGGCGGTCCTCGACGATCGCGCGCCAGGACTCGACGTCGAAGTACTTCAGCGGCTTGCCCTCGGTCTCCGCGCGCAGCAGGAGTTCGAAGCTCGCGTCGGCGGCCTCGTACGTGTAGCCCTTGAGCTCGCGTTCCTTGACCCGCTCCACGACCCGGCCGACCAGTTCGCGGTCGTCGCCGAGGTCGATGCCGAGTTCCTTGCCCTTGAGTTCGATGGAGGCGCGGCCTGCCATGTCGGACACCAGCATCCGCATGGTGTTGCCGACCTGCTCGGGGTCGATGTGCTGGTACAGGTCGGGGTCGACCTTGATGGCGGAGGCGTGCAGGCCGGCCTTGTGGGCGAAGGCGGAGACGCCGACGTAGGGCTGGTGGGTGGAGGGGGTCAGGTTGACCACTTCGGCGATGGCGTGCGAGACGCGCGTCATGTCCCGCAGCCGGCCCTCGGGCAGCACCTTCTTGGCGTACTTGAGCTCCAGCGCCGCCACCACCGGGAACAGGTTGGCGTTGCCGACGCGCTCGCCGTAGCCGTTGGCCGTGCACTGCACGTGGGTGGCGCCCGCGTCGACGGCGGCGAGGGTGTTGGCGACCGCGCACCCTGTGTCGTCCTGGGCGTGGATGCCGAGCCGGGCGCCGGTGTCGGCGAGCACCGTGGAGACCACGGCCTGGATCTGGGCGGGGAGCATGCCGCCGTTGGTGTCGCACAGGACGACGACGTCGGCGCCGGCCTCCCGGGCGGCGCGGACGACGGACTTGGCGTACTCGGGGTTGGCGCGGTAGCCGTCGAAGAAGTGCTCGCAGTCGACGAAGACCCGGCGGCCCTCGGCCTTGAGGAAGGACACGGTGTCGCGGACCATCGCCAGGTTCTCGTCCAGGGTGGTGCGCAGGGCGAGCTCGACATGGCGGTCGTGGGACTTGGCGACCAGGGTGATGACCTGAGCGCCGGAGGCGAGGAGCCCCCTGACCTGCGGGTCCTTCTCCGCGGTCGTGCCCGCGCGGCGGGTGGCGCCGAAGGCGACCAGCTGGGCGTGGTGGAAGTCGATCTCCTGCTGGGCGCGGGCGAAGAACTCGGTGTCCCGCGGGTTCGCACCGGGCCAGCCGCCTTCGATGAAGCCCACGCCGAAGTCGTCCAGGTGCCGTGCGATGGCCAGCTTGTCGGCGACGGTGAGGTTGATGCCCTCACGCTGGGCGCCGTCGCGCAGGGTGGTGTCGAAGACGTGGAACGAGTCGTCGGGCTCGCTGGTTGCGGTCATGGTCTGAAGGCTCCTGATGTTGGATCTCGGTCTACCGGAATGACCGGTTCCACCGTCCCCCCATGGTCCCTCGCGCCCGGTCCCCGGCTTGAGGTGGGCCAGGAAACAGAAAAACCTCTCGCGGGTGCGAGAGGTCTGCGCGCGGGTCGAGGACGACGGTGTCCGCCCGTACGTTGTCGTACGTGCGGTCACTGCGGACCGGCGCGCCTGCTGCCAATAATCGTGGCGAACGAGAGCACGGGCGCAGTCTGGCACAAAGCGGTCCCGCGATCACCGCCTGTCTCAGGATGCGGGCGTCGGGTGTCCGTCCCGCGGCAACCTGGGGGTCGGGGCCGCAGGCGACCGGGCGGCGGGCGCGACCGCGGGCGACCAGGCAGCCCGGCCCACGGCAAACCAGGAAACCCGACCGGAAGCGACCAGGAAGGGGCGCACGGACGCGCAAGCCCCCCGCGGGCGTCCGCGAGGGGCCGTGCACGTCGCCGTCGGGACCGGGCGCTCAGCCCAGCGGGTGCATCCAGCCGTGCTTGTCCTCGGCCGTGCCGCGCTGGATGTCGAGCAGGGCCCGGCGCAGGCGCCGGGTGACCTCGCCGGGCTCGCCACCGCTCTGCTGCCACTCGCCGCCGGCCCGCTTGACGGTGCCGACGGGCGTGATGACGGCCGCGGTGCCGCAGGCGAAGACCTCGGTAAGGGTGCCGTTCTCGGTGTCGCGCTGCCACTGCTCGACCGAGACCCGCTCCTCGACGGCCTCGTAGCCGAGGTCGCGGGCGACGCTCAGCAGGGAGTCACGGGTGACGCCCTCCAGGATGGATCCGGTGAGGGCCGGGGTGACGATCTTGTCCCCGTAGACGAAGTACAGGTTCATGCCGCCGAGTTCCTCGACCCAGGTGTGCTCCACGGCGTCGAGGTAGCAGACCTGGTCGCAGCCCTTGGCGGCGGCCTCGGCCTGGGCCAGCAGGGAGGCCGCGTAGTTGCCGCCCGTCTTGGCGTCGCCCATGCCGCCGGGGACGGCTCGGACGCGGTCCTCGGAGACCCAGATGGAGACCGGCTTCACACCGCCGGGGAAGTAGGCGCCGGCCGGGGAGGCGATCACCAGGAACAGGTACTCGTTGGCGGGCTTCACACCCAGGCCGACCTCGGTCGCGATCATGAACGGGCGCAGGTAGAGGGATTCCTCGCCACCGTGCGCCGGAACCCAGGCCTTGTCCTGCCCGACCAGGGCGTCGCACGCCGCGAGGAACGTCTCCACCGGTAGCTCGGGCATCGCGAGGCGGCGGGCGGAGCGCTGGAACCGCTCGGCGTTCTTCTCCGGGCGGAAGGTGGCGACGGACCCGTCGGGCCTGCGGTAGGCCTTCAGGCCCTCGAAGATCTCCTGTGCGTAGTGCAGGACGTGGGTCGCCGGGTCGAGGGGGATCGGCGCGTACGGGACGAGCTGTCCGTCGTGCCAGCCCCGGCCCTCGGTCCACTTGACCGTCACCATGTGGTCGGTGAAGTGGCGGCCGAACCCCGGGTCGGCCAGGATCGCCTCGCGCTCGGCGTCGGAGAGCGGGTGGGCGGAGGGCTTGAGCTCGATCGTGGGCGTGGTCATGAGTGGTTGTCCTTCACCGGTTGTAGTGACGGGCCGCGTTCACGCCCGTACGGCCGGTGGCCAGTGGTAGGACGTCCGAGTATTCCCTCATTCGGCGGCTCCGCGTTCGATTATCGCCCGGGGGCGGCGGAGGTGGGAATACGGGGTGAGTGCGGCCCGGTGGTCGATGGTGGCACCCGGCGGGGACATGGGGAAGCCGCCGGGCGGTCGCGACCGGCGGCTTCGAGTGGTGTCGAGTGTGCGCGCCCGGTCAGCCGGCTACGCGTACGGCGAGCGCGTCGCCGATCTCGGAGGTGCTGCGTGCGGGCAGGCCGACGCGCTCCGCGAGGTCGGCGGAGACGGCGTCCTCGATGCGGGTGGCCTCGGCCTCGTGGCCGAGGTGGCGCAGGAGGAGGGCGACGGACAGGACCGTGGCGCTGGGGTCGGCCTTGCCCTGGCCCGCGATGTCCGGTGCCGAGCCGTGCACGGGCTCGAACATGGACGGGAACGCGCCGGACGGGTTGATGTTCCCGCTGGCGGCGACGCCGATGCCGCCGGAGACGGCCGCGGCGAGGTCGGTGATGATGTCGCCGAAGAGGTTGTCGGTGACGATCACGTCGAAGCGCTCGGGCTGGGTGACGAGGTAGATCGTCGCGGCGTCGACGTGGATGTAGTCGGTGGTGACCTCGGGGTACTCCTCGGCCACCTTGTTGAAGACGTTCGTCCACAGGTGGCCGGCGAAGGTCAGCACGTTGTTCTTGTGGACCAGCGTGAGCTTCTTGCGGGGGCGGGCCTGGGCGCGGGCGAAGGCGTCGCGGACGACGCGCTCGACGCCGAACGCCGTGTTCACCGAGACCTCGGTGGCGACCTCGTGCTCGGTCCCCTTGCGGATGGTGCCGCCGTTGCCGGTGTAGGGACCCTCGGTGCCCTCGCGGACGACGACGAAGTCGATCTCCGGCTGCCCCGCGAGCGGCGTGGCCACGCCCGGCAGGAGCTTCGACGGCCGCAGGTTCACATGGTGGTCGAAGGCGAAGCGGAGCTTCAGCAGGAAGCCCCGCTCCAGGACGCCGGAGGGGACGCTCGGGTCGCCGATGGCGCCGAGCAGGATGGCGTCGTGCCGCTTCAGCGCGTCGAGGTCGGCGTCGGTGAGGGTCTCACCGGTGGCGTGGTAGCGCTGGGCACCGAAGTCGTACTCCCTGGTCTCCAGCTTCACATCCTGCGGGAGGACGGCGGAGAGCACTTTCAGGCCTTCGGCCACGACTTCCTGGCCGATGCCGTCACCGGGGATCACTGCGAGATTGATGCTGCGAGACATGTGGGCACCCTACTCCTCGTCCCATTTCCTGACACGAGCGTCCGAGATACGGACATCCGCACGGGAGGGGAGGTCGCGGTCCGGTGCGCTCGGCGTGGCTCAGTGGCCGGTCGAGCCGCCGTTGTCGCGGCGGTCGAGGGCGCGCTGGAGGGCGGCGGCGGCGTTCTTGCGGTCGGACTCGCTCGTGCGGGAGGCGTGACGGACGCGGCGGCGGGCGGTGGTCTCGGCCATGGGGAATCGACTCCTTCGACAAGCCGGGAATGCGGAGGGGAAACGCGTCACCGGAAGGGGCGGGGAGCGGGGCCGCAGGGGTTGCCTGCACGGGGCCCGGCTCGCTACCGCCGTTCGCTTGATCGAGCGAGACGTTCGGCTCCTACAAAAATAAGGGGGCCCGGCGCATCTGTCTGCACAATTACTCGGACTTCCTACTATCTGAGACGGTGGACTCGGCCCCACCGCCACGACCTGCGGAAACGCCGGACGGGCCAGGTCGTGACGACCTGGCCCGTCCGGCGGGGCCGCGGCAGCGGTACGGAGGGGTACCCGGTGCCGGAGGGGATCAGCCCATGTGCGGGTACGCGTAGTCGGTCGGCGCGACCAGCGTCTCCTTGATGGCACGGGTCAGGGTCCAGCGCATCAGGTTCTGCGGGGCTCCGGCCTTGTCGTTGGTGCCGGAGGCACGGCCGCCGCCGAAGGGCTGCTGGCCGACGACGGCGCCGGTCGACTTGTCGTTGATGTAGAAGTTGCCCGCCGCGTAGCGCAGCTTCTCCATCGTGTACGCGGCCGCCGCGCGGTCGCCCGAGACGACCGAGCCGGTCAGCGCGTAGTCGGACACCGACTCCATCTGGGTCAGCATCGCGTCGTACGCGTCGGCCGCGCTGTCGTCGTACACGTGCACGGCGAGGAACGGGCCGAAGTACTCGGTGCGGAAGACCTCGTTCTCCGGGTCGGAGCACTCGACGACGGTCGGGCGGACGAAGTAGCCGACCGAGTCGTCGTAGGAGCCGCCCGCGACGATCGCGCAGGACGAGTCCTCCCTGGCCCGGTCGATGGCGGCCTTGTTCTTGGCGAAGGACCGCTCGTCGATGACGGCGCCCATGAAGTTCGACAGGTCGGTGACGTCGCCCATGGTGAGGTGGTCGACCTCGGCGGCGAACTCCTCCTTGAAACCGTCGTTCCAGATCGACGCCGGGATGTAGGCGCGCGAGGTGGCGGAGCACTTCTGGCCCTGGTACTCGAAGGCACCGCGGGTCAGGGCGGTCTTCAGCACGGCACGGTCGGCGCTCGGGTGGGCGACCAGGAAGTCCTTGCCGCCGGTCTCGCCGACCAGACGCGGGTAGGTGCGGTACTTCTCGATGTTGTTGCCGACCGTCTTCCACAGGTGCTGGAAGGTCTTGGTGGAGCCGGTGAAGTGGATGCCCGCGAGATCGCGGTGCTCCAGGGCTACCTTGGAGACCTCGATGCCGTCGCCGGTGACGAGGTTGATGACGCCCTTGGGCAGACCGGCCTCCTCCAGCAACCGCATCAGCAGCACGGCGGCGTGGGTCTGGGTCGGTGACGGCTTCCAGACGACCACGTTGCCCATCAGGGCCGGTGCCGTGGGCAGGTTGGCCGCGATCGCGCTGAAGTTGAAGGGCGTGATCGCGTAGACGAAGCCCTCCAGCGGACGGTGGTCCATGCGGTTCCACACGCCCGGCGAGTTGGCCGGGGGCTGCTCGGCCAGAATGCCGCGCGCGTAGTGGACGTTGAACCGCCAGAAGTCGATCAGCTCGCAGGGACTGTCGATCTCGGCCTGCTGCACGGTCTTGGACTGGCCGAGCATGGTGGAGGCGGCGATGGTCTCGCGCCAGGGACCCGACAGCAGTTCGGCGGCGCGCAGGATGATCGCCGCGCGGTCGTCGAAGGACATCGCGCGCCAGGCCGGGGCGGCGGCCAGGGCGGCGTCGATCGCGTCCTGGGCGTCCTGCTGGGTGGCGTTGGCGTAGGTGCCCAGGCGCGCCGTGTGGTTGTGCGGCTGCACGACGTCGAACCGCTCGCCGCCGCCCATCCGCTTCTCGCCGCCGATGGTGCAGGGCAGGTCGACCGGGTTGTCGGCCAGTTCCTTGAGCTTGGCCTCCAGCCGGGCGCGTTCGGGCGAGCCGGGGGCGTAGCCGTACACCGACTCGTTGACGGGCGTGGGGACCTGGGTCACAGCGTCCATTCGGACCTCTTTCGAGGGAACCACCGGTTTCAGCCGGTGGGGGAATCGAATCCCTGATGTATGTTTCTGGCTGTCCCGCAAGGGATCGGTTCGGGCTGGACCGCAACCCTCGGGTTGGAAGCCCCCTTCCTTCGGGAGGGGGAGCGGAGTCACGAGCTCCTCTTCCGAGTGCGGCTGATGGGCGGTAGCTGTCGCTATCCAGGGTGCACCTGGGTGTCCACAGCTACCGCTCATCCCTTGCTGACCATCGAGCGCAGGAAGAAGCGCAGGTTCGCCGGCTTCTCCGCCAGACGACGCATACTGTGCCTTCCCGGGGGACAACCCCCGGACCCCCGGCCGAGGCCGCAGCACAGCCGAGTTTCCTCAGCCATGACCGATCATGCTCCGCAGGAAGAAGCGCAGGTTCGCCGGCTTCTCCGCCAGACGACGCATGAAGTAGCCGTACCAGTCGGTGCCGTAGGCCGTGTAGACGCGCATGCGGTGTCCTTCGGCGGCCAGCCGCAGGTGCTCGTCGCCGCGGATGCCGTAGAGCATCTGGAACTCGTACTCGCCGAGCTTGCGGCCGGCGGTGCGGGCCAGTTCCTGGGTGATGGAGATCAGGCGCGGGTCGTGGGACCCGATCATCGGGTACCCGTCGCCCTCCATCAGCGTCCGCAGGATGCGCACGTACGCCTTGTCGATCTCGTGCTTGTCCTGGTGGGCGACCTCGGCAGGTTCCTTGTAGGCGCCCTTCACCAACCGTACGCGACTGCCGTTCGCGGCGAGGCGGCGCGCGTCCTCCTCCGTGCGGAAGAGGTAGGCCTGGATGACGCAGCCGGTCTGCGGGAAGTCCTTCCGCAGGTCGTCGTGGATGGCGAACATCGAGTCGAGGGTGGTGTGGTCCTCGGCGTCGAGGGTGACCGTGGTGCCGATCGCGGCGGCGGCCTCGACGACCGGGCGGACGTTGGCGAGCGCCAGGTCGTGTCCGCCGGGGAGCGCCTGGCCGAACATCGACAGCTTCACCGACATCTCGGCGCGGGTGCCGAGTTCCAGCGGGCCGAGCCGGCCGATCAGTTCCAGGTAGGCGTCGCGCGCGGCGGTGGCCTGCTCGGGGGTGGTGATGTCCTCGCCGACGACGTCCATCGTCAGCTCCAGGCCGTTGCCGGTGAGCTCGTCGATGACGGGCAGGATCTCGTCCACGGTCTCACCGGGGATGAAACGGTCGACGACCTGCTTGGTCACCGGGGCCGCCGAGACGAGGCGACGCATCCGGTCGCTGCGTGAGGCGGCGAGAATCACGGGACCCAGCACGGGGCACCTCCACAAGCTGCTGAACGACCGCGACCCGACGCTTCGGGTACGGCATGGGGAACCACCGTGAAACCTAGGGATTCATCCGATCGTGGGCCATCGACAGCTGTCACGCATCCGTGCCACCGATCTCAGACAGATGTATGAAGGTCTCGCGGTTCTGCGGGAGAATGCCGAGGTGACGTCGGAACACAGGGGTGACTACCAGGAGCTGGTGGACGAGATCTCGGAGCTGCTCGGCGCTCCGGCGACCCTGGAGAACCGTGACTTCGAGCTGCTCGCCTTCGGCGCGTACGACAGCGAGGGCGAACTCGATCCGTCCGTCCTCGACCCGGTGCGCACCCGCTCGATCCTCACCCGCCGTTCGACGGCCGCCGTCCGGGCCTGGTTCGAGGGGTTCGGCATCACCCGCGCGACGGGCCCGGTCCGCATCCCGCGCACCCCGGAGGCGGGCGTGCACCGGGGCCGTGTCTGTCTGCCGGTACGTCATCGGGGCGTCGTCCTCGGCTACGTCTGGCTGCTCGACTACGACCCGGGGCCCTCCGAGGAGCAGCTGGGCGCGGCGATGGGGGTGACCGCCCGGATCGGGGCGCTGCTCGCCGACGAGGCGCAGCACGGCGCCGATCTGACCCGTGAGCTGCGGGCGGTGCTGGGCGCGGAGCGCGAGGGGCAGCGGGAGTCGGCGGTCGCCGAGTTCCGTACCGCCCTCGGCAGCCGCGCCGACGGCCCGTACACGTTGGTGTGCGTGGCCCCGTGGCCCTCCGCCGGTCCCGAGGACGCCCCGTCGGTGCGTACGGTGCCGGGCGCCACGGCCCTGTGCACCCTGCCGTGGGGGGCCTCGGAGGTGTCGCTGGCCCTGCTGCTGCGGCTGCGCGCCTCGGACGTCCTGACCCCGGCGACGACGGCCGCCGGCCGGCTCCTGGAGCGGGCCCGCGCGAGCGGCGCCGGGCACCGGCCCGCCGTCGGCACGGCCACCGCGACTTCCCCGGCCGCCGCCGGGATCGCCACGCCCCGCTTCGGGCTCGCCGGACTGGGCGCCGCCTGGGACGAGGCCTCGGCGGCGGCCCGCGCGGCCCTGGCCGAGTCCCGCCTGGGCCCGGTCGCCCGCTGGTCGTCGATCGGCCCCTACCGGCTCCTGACCGCGCTGCCCCGTCGGACCGCACCCGACCCCGCCGTCGGACCGCTGCTCCTCCCGGCGCACCGGGAACTCGCCCGTACCGCCGAGACCTACCTCGACCACGCGGGCCAGGCCGGCCGCACGGCCGCCGAGCTGGGCATCCACCGCCAGACCCTGTACTACCGGCTGTCCCGGATCGAGCAGATCACGGGCCTGGACCTGGACGACGGCGAGGCCCGGCTGCTGCTGCACATGGCCCTGAAGGCGCACCGGCTGTGAGGGACGCCCCCTGTCGGGGGCACGCGCCGTGCGGCACCCGACTTCGTACAGGCGTGTCCCGCTCCTCGCTGGGACCCTTCACTGACACGAACGGGGCCGCGCCCTCGCCGCGCCCACGGCGGGCGACCACGATGGGGGGAAGCGGTCCTGCCGGGTTCAGGGAGCGCATATGGACACGTACGGCATCGTCATCCTCGGTGCCAGGGCGGGGGCGAAGCTGATCCGGTGCTCGGTGGGTGCGTGGCGTCCGCGCGGGCCGACGGCCTCGAGCCGGTCGTCGCCCGCGGCTCGATCGTCCAGACCGTCCGCGCGGCGACCGAGGGGTCCGACGAGGGCCGGCTCATGCTCCTCGCCGATGCCGGTTCGGGCAAAAGGCGCCGGTTGACCGGGAGGACTTCCCGGTCACCCGGCGCCTTTCGGGCCGAACGGGGGTCCGGGAGCGGGGCTCCCGGGGACGGTGGTCTCAGACCAGTTCCACCGAGCGGGCCGACGTGGCGCCGATCTCCGCCGCGAGCTCGGCCAGCACCGCGGGGGGCACCGTGTCGTCGACCGTCAGGACGGCGAGGGCCTCGCCGCCGGCCGCGGCACGCGCGACCTGCATGCCGGCGATGTTGATGCCGGCCTCGCCGAAGATCCGGCCCACGGTGCCGACGACACCCGGGCGGTCCTCGTAGCGCAGTACGGCCATGTGGTCCGCGAGCGCGAGGTCCACGTCGTAGTCGCCGACCGCGACGATCTTCTGGACGTTCTTGTGACCGGCCAGCGTGCCGGAGACCGCGATCTCCTCGCCGTCGGCCAGGGTGCCGCGCACCGTGACGACGTTGCGGTGGTCGGCGGACTCGGAGCTGGTGGTCAGCCGGACCTCGACACCCCGCTCCTGCGCGAACAGCGGCGCGTTCACGTAGGACACCGTCTCGTCGACGACGTCCTCGAAGACGCCCTTGAGCGCGGAGAGCTCCAGCACCTTCACGTCGTGCTGGGTGATCTCGCCGTACACCTCGACGTCGAGGCGGACCGCGACCTCGCCGGCCAGCGCGGTGAAGATCCGGCCGAGGCGCTCGGCGAGCGGCAGGCCCGGCTTGACGTCCTCGGCGATGACCCCGCCCTGCACGTTCACCGCGTCCGGGACCAGCTCGCCGGCGAGCGCGAGGCGCACCGAGCGGGCGACGGCGATACCGGCCTTCTCCTGTGCCTCGTCGGTGGACGCGCCGAGGTGCGGGGTGCAGACGACCTGGTCGAACTCGAAGAGCGGGGAGTCCGTGCAGGGCTCCTTGGCGTACACGTCGAGGCCGGCGCCGGCGACGCGGCCCTCCTTGAGCGCCGCGTACAGCGCCTGCTCGTCGACGATGCCGCCGCGCGCGGCGTTGATGACGCGCACGCTCGGCTTGACCTTGCGCAGCGCCTCGTCACCGATCAGGCCGAGCGTCTCGGGGGTCTTGGGCAGGTGGACGGTGATGAAGTCGGAGACCTCGAGCAGCTCGTCCAGCGACAGCACCTTGACGCCCATCTGCGCGGCCCGCGCGGGCTGCACGTAGGGGTCGTAGGCGACGACCTTCATCCCGAAGGCGGACATGCGCTGCGCGACGAGGGCGCCGATCCGCCCCAGACCCACGACTCCGAGGGTCTTCTCGGCGAGTTCCACGCCCGTGTACTTGCTGCGCTTCCACTCGTGGTTCTTCAGCGCGGCGTTGGCCTGCGGAATGTTGCGCGCGGTGGCGATGATCAGCCCGCACGCGAGTTCCGCGGCGGTCACGATGTTCGAGGTGGGCGCGTTGACCACCATCACGCCGGCCTTGGTGGCGGCGGAGACGTCGACGTTGTCCAGGCCGACGCCGGCCCGCGCGACGACCTTGAGCTTCTTCGCGGTGGCGATGGCCTCGGCATCGACCTTGGTGGCCGAGCGGACCAGGATCGCGTCCACGTCGGCGAGGGCGGGCAGCAGTTCCGCCCGGTCCGCGCCGTTGCAGTGGCGGATCTCGAAGTCCGGGCCGAGCGCGTCCACGGTCGCGGGCGACAGCTCTTCGGCGATGAGTACGACAGGTTTCGAGCTCACGTGAGTCCTCACATGTCCAATGCGGCGGCCGTCCCGACGGCCGCATGCGGTGGAGGGGAGCGGCGCCGGGGTGTGCCTGCAATTCCTCGGTGTCGCTTAGCCGCGTGGAAGACGCACGACGCTGTGGGCCTGACGCGTATGGTGCAGCAGTCTAGTGGCGCCGGGGTGTCGTCCTGCGTCACTGCGGAAGGATCATCCGGAAGTGGCCTCACCGGCCTGCCGACGAAAGATCCAGCCCCTGTGGCGATGGTGGAGCGGCGGTGGAGCGGGGTCGGGCACGGGCCCCGGCGGGGCCCGTGCGAGAGGGCTCCGAGGCGGGTGCCGGCCTCAGCGCGCGGCACCGCCTCGGAGCGCTCGGCTCACGCCTCTTCGTCGACCCAGCTCATGAGCTTGCGCAGCTCCTTGCCGGTGGTCTCCAGCAGGTGCTCGCTGTCCTGCTTCTTGTACTCGTTGTACTTCTTCAGACCGCCGTGGTACTCGTCCATCCACTGCTGGGCGAAGGTGCCGTCCTGGATCTCGGCGAGGATCTTCCTCATCTCGGCCTTGGTGGCGTCGGTGATGATCCGCGGGCCGGTGACGTAGTCGCCCCATTCGGCGGTCTCGGAGATCGACCAGCGCATCTTCTCCAGGCCGCCCTCGTACATGAGGTCGACGATCAGCTTCAGCTCGTGCAGGCACTCGAAGTAGGCGATCTCCGGCTGGTAGCCCGCCTCGGTCAGCGTCTCGAAGCCCGCCTTGACCAGCGCCGCGGTACCACCGCAGAGGACGGCCTGCTCACCGAACAGGTCGGTCTCGGTCTCCTCGGTGAAGGTCGTCTTGATGACGCCCGCGCGGGTGCCTCCGATGCCCTTGGAGTACGACAGGGCGAGCGCGAAGGCGTTGCCGGAGGCGTCCTGCTCGACGGCGGCGATACAGGGAACGCCGCGGCCCTCCTCGTACTGGCGGCGCACCAGGTGGCCCGGGCCCTTCGGGGCGACCATGCAGACGTCGACGCCGGCCGGGGGCTTGATGAAGCCGTAGCGGATGTTCAGGCCGTGGCCGAAGAACAGGGCGTCGCCGTCCTTCAGGTTGCCCTTGATGTGCTCCTCGTAGACCTGGGCCTGGATCGGGTCCGGAACCAGGATCATGATGACGTCGGCCTCGGCGGCGGCCTCGGACGGGTTCACCACGCGCAGGCCCTGCTCCTCGGCCTTGGCCTTGGACTTCGAGCCCTCGTGCAGACCGACGCGCACGTCGACGCCGGAGTCGCGCAGCGACAGGGCGTGGGCGTGGCCCTGGCTGCCGTAACCGATGACCGCGACCTTGCGGCCCTGGATGATGGACAGGTCGGCGTCGGCGTCGTAGAACAGCTCGGCCACTTTGGGTTCTCTCCTTGTGTGCAGGTGTTGCTTCCCACCGTATGACGGGGAGGGGAGGGGAGGTTTCGGAGTCTCGGAATACGGGCGGCCGGTGTGTCGCGGCCGCCCGTTTCCTGTCTTACGCCGACCGGTCGAGGGCGCGCAGTGATCGGTCGGTGATCGAGCGACCACCACGTCCGATCGCGATCGTGCCGGACTGGACCAGTTCCTTGATGCCGAACGGTTCCAGCATCTTCAGCATGGCGGACAGCTTGTCGTTGCTGCCGGTGGCCTCGATGGTCACGGCCTCCGGGGAGACGTCCACGGTCTTGGCGCGGAACAGCTGGACGATCTCGACGATCTGGGAACGCGTCTCGTTGTCGGCCCGCACCTTCACCAGAACGAGTTCGCGCTGGACGGCGTGCCCGGGTTCGAGCTCGACGATCTTCAGCACGTTGACGAGCTTGTTGAGCTGCTTGGTCACCTGCTCCAGCGGGAACTCCTCGACGCTCACCACGATGGTGATGCGGGAGATGTCGGGGTGCTCGGTGACGCCCACGGCGAGCGAGTCGATGTTGAAGCCGCGACGGGAGAACAACGCGGCGATCCGGGCCAGGATGCCGGGGGTGTTCTCCACCAGGACGGAGAGCGTGTGCTTGGACATGTCGTGTTTCCTCTTCGCTCTTCCCGGCTCAGTCGTCTTCGTTGTCGCCGAAGTCGGGGCGGACGTCGCGGGCGGCCATGATCTCGTCGTTGGAGGTGCCGGCGGCGACCATCGGCCACACCATGGCGTCCTGGTGAACGATGAAGTCCACGACGACCGGGCGGTCGTTGATCGAGTTCGCCTCCTCGATGACCTTGTCGAGGTCCGCCGGGTCCTCACAGCGGATCGCGTGGCAGCCCATGGCCTCCGACAGCTTGACGAAGTCGGGGACGCGGGTGCCGGCACTGCGCTGCGTGCCGGGGCCCACCGCCGAGCCGCTGCCCAGGTCGGTGGGGGCACCGCCCGCCTCGATGGGGCCGGCTCCCAGCACGGTGTTGGAGTAGCGCTGGTTGTAGAACAGCGTCTGCCACTGGCGGACCATCCCGAGGGCGCCGTTGTTGATGATGGCGACCTTGATCGGGATGTTGTTCAGGGCGCAGGTGGTGAGTTCCTGGTTGGTCATCTGGAAGCAGCCGTCGCCGTCGATCGCCCAGACGGCCCGGCCGGGCTGTCCGGCCTTGGCGCCCATGGCCGCCGGGACGGCATAGCCCATGGTTCCGGCGCCGCCGGAGTTCAGCCAGGTGGCGGGCTTCTCGTACTGGACGAAGTGTGCGGCCCACATCTGGTGCTGGCCGACGCCGGCGGCGAAGATCGTGTCCTCGGGCGCCAGCTGTCCGATGCGTTCGATGACCTGCTGCGGGGAGAGCGAACCGTCCTCGGGCTGGTCGTAGCCCAGGGGGTAGGTGTCGCGCCAGCGGCTCAGGTCCTTCCACCAGGCGGTGTAGTCGCCCCGGTGGCCCTCGGCGTGCTCCTTCTGGACGGCCTGGACGAGGTCGGCGAGGACCTCGCGGGCGTCGCCGACGATCGGCACGTCGGCGGCCCGGTTCTTGCCGATCTCGGCCGGGTCGATGTCGGCGTGGACGATCTTCGCGTAGGGGGCGAAGCTGTCCAGCTTGCCGGTGACGCGGTCGTCGAAACGGGCTCCGAGGGCGACGATCAGGTCGGCCTTCTGCAGCGCGGTGACGGCGGTGACCGCACCGTGCATGCCCGGCATTCCCACGTGCAGCGGGTGGCTGTCGGGGAATGCGCCGAGTCCCATCAGGGTGGTGGTGACGGGAGCCTCGGTGAGTTCTGCCAGGACCCTCAGCTCCGCGGTGGCACGGGCCTTGATGACGCCGCCACCGACGTAGAGGACCGGCCGCTTCGCGGAGGTGATGAGTTTGGCGGCCTCGCGGATCTGTTTGGCGTGCGGCTTGGTGACGGGCCGGTAGCCGGGCAGGTCCATGGTGGGCGGCCAGGAGAAGGTGGTGCGGGCCTGGAGGGCGTCCTTGGCGATGTCCACGAGCACCGGGCCGGGGCGGCCGGTGGCGGCGATGTGGAAGGCCTGCGCGATCACCCGCGGGATGTCCTCGGCCTTGGTGACCAGGAAGTTGTGCTTGGTGATCGGCATGGTGATGCCGACGATGTCCGCCTCCTGGAAGGCGTCCGTGCCGATCGCCTTGGAGGCGACCTGCCCGGTGATCGCGACCATCGGCACGGAGTCCATGTGCGCGTCGGCGATCGGGGTGACCAGGTTGGTGGCGCCGGGCCCCGAGGTCGCCATGCAGACGCCGACCTTGCCGGTGGCCTGCGCGTACCCGGTGGCCGCGTGGCCCGCGCCCTGCTCGTGCCGGACCAGGACGTGACGCACCCGGGTGGAGTCCATCAGCGGGTCGTAGGCGGGAAGGATCGCACCGCCGGGAATGCCGAATACCGTGTCGGCGCCGACCTCCTCGAGCGAGCGGATGAGGGACTGCGCGCCCGTGACGCTCTCGGGGGCGGACTGCTGTCCTCCGGATCGGGGCCGCGGATGCGGGTGGGCCCCGGTGGCCTGCTCGGTCATCGGCTTCTCTTCTCGATGCTGAGGGTTTTTGCGAGGTTCACGCGGTGTGCGTGGGCGGTGCGACAGGTGTGAGTGCAACAAAAAACCCCTCGTGCCATGAGGCAAGCGAGGGGAGCGCGTCGGGCGGGGGCGTTGAGCAGGCAGTGCTCAACGTCAGCCGACGCGCTTTCCAAGTACGAGAATTCGGGTGCGCATGGCATTGACCCTCCCCCCGGCGCGCACCGACTGTCAAGTGGGTGGGACGGGAGTCTCATCATGTGAGCGCAGGACCGCGCCGCTCCGGAGCATCGAGGCCACTCCTGACGCGTACCCGCCCACGCCGCCGCAACCACCCGGACCGCCACCCGCGTACACGGGTTCGACCGGTCCGCTCGGCACCGGATAGCGGCCGGTGCAGAGTGCCCTGCGCAGCCGGTACTCGTCCAGCGGCCCGGAGAAGGCCATGCCCTGCCCGTGCGTGCACCCCATCGCGCGCAGGGCGACGACCTGCTCGGGCAGGTCCACCCCGTCGGCCACGGACTGCATGCCCAGGTCGCCGGCGATCCGCAGCAGCCCGCTGGTGATCTTGTGCAGCCGGGCGGACTCGACCACACCCTCGACCAGGCTGCGGTCGAGTTTCAGTACGTCGACGGGGAGTCGCCGAAGGGCGGTGATCGCCGCATAGCCGCTGCCGAAGCCGTCCAGCGCGATCCGGACGCCGACCCGCCTGAGCGCGGTCAGCCGGCGCTCCAGCTCGTCCAGACAGACCCGCGGGTCCGTCTCGGCCACCTCGACGACCAGTGAGCCGAAGGGCAGTCCGTGCCGGGTGAGCAGTGCCTCGATCGAGCCGAGCGGCAGCGACCGGTCCAGCAGCCGGCGCGCGCCGATCCGGACCGCCACGGGCACCGACACCCCCGTCGCCTGCCGTTCGGCGGCCTGTTCCACGGCCTCTTCGAGGAGCCAGCGGCCCAGCTCGGCCGTCTTCTCACTGTCCTCGGCGACCCGCAGGAACTCGGCGGGGGTGAAGAGCACGCCCTGCGAGGAACGCCAGCGCGCCTGGGCGTAGACCGAGGTGATCCTGCCGTCCTGGAGGGACACCACCGGCTGGTGCAGCAGTGCGAATTCGCCGTTGTGCAGCGCGGCGCGCAGCCGGGTGGCCAGCTCCGCCCTGCGGGCGACGTCCTGCTGCATCTGCGGCCGGTACAGCTCCACCCGGCCCTTGCCCGCGGCCTTGGCCCGGTACATGGCGAGGTCCGCGTTGCGCAGCAGTTCTCCCGCGCCGAGGGCCGGTTCGGCGAAGGCGACGCCGATGGAGGCGTTGACCCGGACATCGTTGCCGTCGATGAGGTAGGGCTGGGAGAGGGTTGCCCGGAGGCGGTCGGCGAGCTCCAGGATGTGCCGCTCACGGGCCTCCCGGTCGCGGGCGCCGTCGCCCACGATCAGGGCGGCGAACTCGTCTCCGCCGAGCCGGGAGGCGGTGTCGCCCTTGCGGACCGCGTCCCGCAGTCTGCGGGCGGCGTGGATCAGCAGTTCGTCACCGGCCTGGTGGCCGATGGTGTCGTTGACGGCCTTGAAGCCGTCGAGGTCGATGAAGAGCACGGCCGTGCCCCTGAGGGCGGCGCCCCGGTCGGAGGCCCGGCGGCCGGACAGGGCCTGCTGGACGCGCCGGGTGAACAGGGCGCGGTTGGGCAGGTCGGTGAGCGGGTCGTGCTCGGCGTTGTGCTGGAGCTGCGCCTGGAGCCGCACGCGCTCGGTGACGTCCCGGCTGTTGAAGATGAGGCCGCCGTGGTGCCGGTTGACGGTCGATTCCACGTTCAGCCAGCCTCCCCCACTCTCGGCTCCGCTCGCGCGGGAGGTGCCCCCACCGCCGGAGCGGAAGCGGCACTCGATGCGGGTGGTGGGCTCCTCGGCCGGGCCGGCGGCGAGGAACCGGCGCACCTCGTGCACGACGCAGTCCAGGTCCTCGGGGTGGATGAGCTGCGCCAGTTCCGTCCCCACCAGGTCCTCCGCGGGCCGGCCGTACACTCCGGCGGCGGCCGGGGAGACGTAGCGGAGGATGCCGCTCGGCGCGGCGATCATGATGACGTCGCTCGAGCCCTGCACCAGGGAGCGGAAGTGGTTCTCCTTGTGGGCCAGTTCCTGGGTGAGGGTGATGTTGTCGAGCAGCATGATGCCCTGGCGTACGACGAGCGCGAGCACCACGGTGCCCCCGGTGAGCAGGACCACGCGGTCGACGCTGCGGCCGTTGAGGACGGTGTAGAGGATCCCCAGGGTGCACACCGCCGCTGCGAGGTACGGCGCGAGCGCGCCGAGGGAGCCGGCGATGGGCCGGGAGACCGGATACCGGCCGCGCTCAGGACCGGGCACGCCCGGATGCTGGAGGTACGGGGGGTGAAGGTACGGGGGGTGGGCCGGGTCGTGGGTCGCGTGGAGGGCCGGGTCGTTCGCGTGGAGAGCCGGGTGGCCGTTCGCTCGGGGGGCCGGGTGGCCGTTCGCTCGGGAGTTCGGTCCGCCGTGCTGTCCGGGCAGGTGCTCGCGCACCACGCGCGCGTGCGCCTCGTCCCCGGGCCGAACGCCCCGGGGCCGGGTCCAGGGCGCGTACGCCAGGAGCAGCGAGCCGGCGAACCAGCCCGCGTCGAGCAGTTGCCCCGACCGGTAGCTGTCGTGCAGCAGCGGGGAGGTGAACACGGCGTCGCACATCACGGTGAGCGCGAGCGCGCCGATCGCGGTGTTGACCGCGGAGCGGGTGACCGCCGACCGCCGGAAGTGCAGGGCGAGCACCATGCTGACCAGGGCGATGTCGAGCAGCGGATACGCCAGGGACAGCGCGGTGTGCGCCACGTCCTCGCCCCCTGCCTGCGCGGTCTGGGCGAGCGCAAGGCTCCACGCGAGCGTGAGCAGGGAGCCACCGATCAGCCAGGCGTCCAGGCCCAGGCAGACCCAGCCGGCCCTGGTCACGGGCCGTCTGGCGAGCACCAGCAGCCCCACGATGGCGGGCGGCGCGAAGCACAGGAAGAACAGGTCGGCGTAGCTGGGGCTGGGCACAGGGAGTCCGAGGACGACCTCGTACCACCCCCAGACCAGGTTGCCCAGGGACGCCATGGTGGAGGAGATGCCGAACAGCAACCAGGCGGGCCGGAAACGGATGCGACGGCCGCGCGCGTACAGGAAGCAGGACACGGCGGCCGCGGCCGCCGCGGCGCTCAGTCCGAAGTCACCCATGATCAGCGCGAGTTGGTCCGATCCCCAGCCGAAAGCGGCGCCGATCGCGTAGGCCGCGCAGACGACGGCGAGGACGAGCTGCGGTACCAGGACCCGCCGGCGCTCCACGGCCTGCGGGTGGGGCGCCGGCGCTTCCGGGGCGTGATGGGCCCGCACCGCTCCGTCGAGCGTGGTCGTGGGGGCCGGCGCGCTCACCGGTCCCTCCCGGTACACGCTGGTCCGGCCAGGTGGGCCGGCCTCCCGCGGCTGCCGTACCCGCGGTGGTGGGGACAGGGGTCACCGGGGCGGCCGCCGCTCCGGACGTGGTGACCGAAGGCGTGGTGACCGCGGGTGTGGTGACCGCTGCGGTGTCCCCGGCTGTGCACGGTCGTGCGCCAGGGTCGCCGACGGCGGCTCAATCGCGTCGGATCGCTCGTCCATAGGCCGTGCATCGCCCGTCGCCCCCCTCACAGTCTGCAATGTCGATCCCCCGCGCCGACCGGTCAGCGGCGCAGCCCCTGTCGGGACGATACACCAGTCTCGTCACTCAGGGACATAGCTTCTCTACGCTCCGTAACGATCACTTGATGTATGAGTACCCATCGCGTCCGGGAAAACGCGGACGGTACCCGAAGCGGACTACATGCTTACCGCCTCCGTCACCAGGATCACGTTCCGGAGCTCCTCCCGGTTCACGAATCGGTTCAACTGGTCCACCAGCAGCCGCTCGGCACGTGGCCGGAAAGCGGAGGTGGGTCCGCCCACGTGCGGGCTGATGAGAACGCCCGGGGCCCGCCACAGGGGGTGGTCCGAGGGGAGCGGCTCGGGGTCGGTCACGTCGAGGGCCGCGGTGATACGGCCGCTCTCCACCTCGGTGAGCAGGGCTGAGGTGTCGACAACGGCCCCCCGGGCCACGTTGACGAGCAGCGCGCCGTCCTTCATCCGGGTCAGGAAGCCGGCGTCCACGAGGTGGTGGGTGGCGTCGGTGAGCGGGGTGGAGAGAATGACGACATCCGCCTCCGGCAGCAGGGCGGGCAGTTCGGTGAACGGATGCACCGGACCGCGCGCCACGGTGCGTGCGGAGCGCGCGACGCGCGCCACCCGCGCGAGCTCGAACGGAACGAGCCGGTCCTCGATGGCCGCGCCGATCGCCCCGTACCCCACGATGAGCACGCTCCGGTCGGCGAGCGCGGGCCTGAATCCGCCGAGCCACTCCCCCTTGTCCTGCGCCCGCACGAAGTCGGGCAGGCCTCGCAGTGAGGCCAGGACGAGAGCGAGCGTCAGCTCGGCCGTGCTCGCCTCGTGCACGCCGCGCGCGTTGCAGAGCCGCACGCCGGGGCCCAGGTGACGCAGACCGGGCTGTACATGGTCGACGCCGGCGGACAGGGTCTGCACGACCTCCACCGAGCTCATCAGCGGCAGCGGGCGCACCCCGACGCCGCCGGCCTTCATGTACGGCACGACGTAGAACGCGCAGTCGGCCGGGTCTGCCGGGTACTCCCGCGCGCCCTCCCAGAAGTGGTACCGCGGCCCCTTCGGAAGACCCTCGATCTCGTCCGGCGGAATGGGAAGCCATACGTCAGCACTCATGGTCCGGAGGCTATGTCAGGGGCCCGCGACGCCAGAGGTTAGGTTGGGGTCCGGGAAAGGGAGGGTCACGACCAGGTGGAGCGCAGGACGATCGGCGCGGCGGCACTCGCGGTGGGGGCCGTCGGACTCGGGTGCATGCCGATGAGCTGGGCCTACAGCACCTCGCGACAGCGCGGCGAGCACTCACTCAGGGCGGTGCACCGGGCGCTCGACCTGGGGTCGACGCTGCTGGACACGGCTGACATGTACGGCCCGTTCACCAACGAGCTGTTGCTGGGGCGGGTGTTGAAGGAGCGTCGCGGCGACGCCTTCGTGTCGACGAAGGTCGGTCTGCTGGCGGGCGATCAGCACATTGTGGCCAACGGCCGCCCCGGGTACGTGAAAAGGGCCTGCGACGCCTCACTGCGCCGACTGCAGACCGACGTCATCGACCTGTACCAGCTGCACCGCGCGGACCCGGAGATCCCCGTCGAGGAGACCTGGGGCGCGATGGCGGAGCTCGTACGGGCCGGAAAGGTGAGGGCGTTGGGGCTCTGCGCGGTCGGTGCGCGATCCGCGCGGCGGCCCGGGGCGCGGCTGCACGACGCGACGGTCCGGCAACTGGAGCGGGTGCAGCAGGTCTTCCCGGTGAGCGCGGTGGAGGCGGAGCTGTCGGTGTGGTCGTCCCAGGCCCGAGAGGTGCTGCTGCCGTGGTGCGCCGCGCGCGGTGTGGGTTTCCTGGCCGCGATGCCACTGGGCAACGGCTTCCTGACCGGCACGCTGACGCCGGGTGAGGGTTTCGAGGCGGACGATCTGCGGGCCCGGCACCCCCGTTTCACCGCCGAGATGATGGCTGCGAACCAGCCGATCGTGGCCGGGCTGCGCCGTGTCGCCCGCCGGCACGGCGAGGACGTCACCCCGGCGCAGGTGGCCCTGGCCTGGGTGCTGGCGCAGGGCGGGCAGGTGATCCCGGTGCCGGGCGCCAAGCAGGAGCGATGGGTCACCGAGAACGCGGGGGCGGCGGACCTTCGTCTGACGGAGGCCGACCTGGCGGAGATCGCGGAACTGCCCGCGGCCCAGGAGTCGTGGGACTGAGACGGAGACTCGCGGGAGCGGTACCTGACGTCACGGGCCGTCGGGCCGGGATCATGGACCGGAACCGGGAGCGCAACCGGTCGGGTCGGCCGTGACGAACGGGCCCCGAAGACCCGGGCCATCAGGACGAAACCGTGGGAGCAGGACCCGGGACCATAGGCCGTCGAGCCACGATCGTGGAATCCGGGCCGGGGCCGGCCGGTGATCGACGGTTCGGGCTCGCGTGATCGGGAACTTCTGGGGCGCGGGCGGTGTATGACAGGGAGGACCCGCCGCGTCGAAGGGACGACATCGTGCACCATCGAGCCGTTACGGCCGTGCTGGCCACCGCCGTGCTCCTGCTGACGGCCGGCTGTTCCTCCGACGACGGAGGATCACCGGGCAAGGACGCCGCCTCCTCCTCGGGCGGTTCGGCCGGACGGTCCTCGTCCCCGGGGAGCGGCACCGAGGAGACGCCGCCCGCGAAGGGCTCGGTGGAGGTGCTCCGTACGGTCGGTACGGATCTGCGCTCCCCGTGGGGGCTCGCTCCCCTGGCCGATGGCGATCTGCTGGTGTCGTCACGGGACGAGGCCACGATCAGCCGGGTCGACGCCGACACGGGCGAGACGTCCGAGCTGGGTGAGGTGCCGGGGGTGTCGCCGGCCGGCGAGGGCGGCCTGCTCGGCATCGCGCTCTCCCCCGAGTACGCCTCGGACCGCATGGTCTACGCCTACTTCACCTCGGCCTCGGACAATCGCGTCGTCCGTATGATCTATGACGAGAAGAAGCCCGAGGGTGAGCGGTTGGGCGCGCCGGACACGGTGTTCCGGGGCATCCCCAAGGGTGTGGTTCACAACGGCGGCCGGATCGCGTTCGGCCCGGACCGGATGCTGTACGTGGGCACGGGCGAGAGCGGCGACACCGGCCTCTCCCAGGACGAGAAGTCGCTGGGCGGCAAGATCCTGCGGCTGACCCCGGAGGGTGAGCCGGCGCCGGGCAACCCGCTCCCCGACTCCGCGGTGTACTCGCTGGGGCACCGCAATGTGCAGGGCCTGGCCTGGGACTCCAAGCAGCGGTTGTTCGCCTCGGAGTTCGGCCAGAACACCTGGGACGAGCTCAACGCGATCGAGCCCGGCGCCAACTACGGCTGGCCCGAGACGGAGGGCACGTCCGACGACGACGACTTCCGCAGCCCGATCGCCCAGTGGAGCACGGACGAGGCCTCCCCCAGCGGCATCGCGTACGCGGAGGGGTCGGTCTGGATGGCGGGCCTGCGCGGCGAGCGCCTGTGGCGGATCCCGCTCAAGGGTACGGAGGCCTCGGCGGACCCGCAGGCCTTCCTGGAGGGCGAGTACGGGCGGCTGCGCACGGTGGCGGCGGCGGGCGGCGACAAGCTGTGGCTGGTCACCAGCAACACGGACGGCCGCGGCGACCCGGGCGGCGAGGACGACCGCATCCTGGAGGTCCGGGTGAGCTAAGGGCTTTCGTCCGCCGGTTCCGGCTCCGGTTCCGGCTCCGGTTCCGGCTCTGGCTCCGGTTCCGGCTCCGGCTCCGGTTCGAGCTCGCCGGGTTCCGGTGACGGGCGTACGACGACCTTTCCGGACTCGAGATCTATCGGTCCGTTCCCGGGACCGGCGTCGCCGACGTCCTCCCGGGTCAGTGCGAGGCGGTTCTGCTCGTCCTGGGTATGTTTGCGGCCGGGAGCGAACAGTTCCTCGAAAGCGTTGAACACCGCTCCCCCTTCCAGGGCCGCGTGGGTGTGCCGCCCATTGTCCCGTCGCGGGCCCGTTCCCGGCCGGGCCGCGAACAGCTCCAGGCGGTGGGCGAGCGCCGCTGCCTCACCGCGTCCGGAGACGTCGAGCTTATCGAGGATGTCGGACACTCGACATCCTCCCCCTCTTAAAAGAGGAGGATTCCAACCCGGGTGGGTCGAGGTTCACGGGCGCTCGCGAACAGCTGGTGGCCGCTGTCGCCCCTCCGGCACCGGCTGCGCGCCGGGGGCGGGGAATCCCGCCTTGTCCTGCCGCGACGTCGACTGCCGCGCTCTCATCCGCGTCGCAGGTAAACCCGCAGGACACGCAGACGAACTCGGCTTGGCTCTTGCGCGAGTTCCTCTCGGTCCATCCACAGTCACAGGCACTGCACCGCAGCGGGGTGCAGGGGCGGGTACGTCCTCGACCCGGCCCGGAGCCTTCTCACCGGTACGGCGGCGCAGCGGTGCGGCGGCGCAGCGGTGCGGCGGCGCAGCGGGCTCCGGCCCTGGGTGAGGATCACCCGGTTCGGTCCGGCTATCTGCCGCGCCCCGTTTGCCGGGCTGTGCGACGGTTCCCTTCGCGGAGGCGGTCGTGTTCGTGATGTCCAGTTCCTCGAACCGGATCAGGCTGTGGGTGCGGGCGAGCGTCGTCGAGGCCTTCTCGCTTCCCGTCACACCCACCCGGACGAGTGACCGACCACGCCGTCATCCGTCAACGGCACCTTCCACACCCGGTCCGCCACACCTGCCCAAGACCGCCCCCGGCACCGTCGAGGACACAACGTCGCACCACCCGGAAGGCGATGCGACGTTCCCTGACGCACTGCACGGGAGCGGGCATCCACCCGAAACGGCGAGGCCGAGGCCTCTCCGGGGCTGCTCGGGAACTGCCAGGAATCTCCCCGGCGCCTGCCGGGGTGTCCCGTGGTGGCTCAACCGGCGGCGGGCAGCCCCAGCAGTACGTCGGTGTACTTGAGGACGGCGAGCAGCAGCCCGATGGCGCCGAGTGCGACACCGGCCCAGGCGACCGACTTGATCCAGGGCGCCTGCCCGGCACCGGGCGTCCCGAACGCGGGCCGGACGAGCACCGCCACACCGACGATCAGCGCGGTGAGCGCGAACAGGCCACCCCACAGCGCGCTGGTCTGCCAGGCGTCGCCGTAGATCTCCTTGACCTGGGTGGCGACGGTCGAGTCCGCGGCGGTCTCCAGCTGGCCGACGAGGGTTTCGCGTGCGGCGGCCACCGTGCCGAGCCAGCTGCCGGTGAGCGAGACGATGCCGAGCCCGGCGGAGACGATCGCCGCGGCGCCCTGCCCGACGCCGGGGGCGTCCCGGGTCTCCGGCTCCGCCGCGGTCTCCGGCTCCGCCGCGGTCTCCGGCTCCGGCTCCGTTGCCGTCTCCGTGGTGCTGCCACCGGCCGCGTCGGCGTCAACGGCCGCCCCGGCCCCGGCTTCGGTCCCGGCTTCGGTCCCGCTCCTGTCCGCGCCGTCATCGGCGCCGTTGTCCTCGGCCTTGGCCGCCTTCTCGGTCTCGGTCCTGGTTTCCATGGGTCGCACCGTACGGACGCTCTCTGAGAAGTCCCTTAACGCCCGCTGTGCGCCGCGCGTGCCTGCCGCCATTCGGGAGCCAGCACCGACCACACCTCCAGGTCGTGCCGTACGCCGTGGTGGAGATGGGACTGGCGCCGTACCCCGTCGCGGGTCATGCCGAGCCGGCGGGCGATGTTGAGGCTGGGCTCGTTGCCGGCGGCGGCGACCCACTCCACGCGGTGGATGCCCCGCTGGTCGATCACCCAGTCGATCAGCACCCGCATGGCGCGGGTGACCAGCCCGTGCCCGGTGGCGGCCGGCTCCAGCCAGCAGCCGACCTCGCAGGTGCCGCCCGCGGCGTCGAAGTTCAGCGTGAGCACCCCGCCCACCAGGGTGCCGTCCAGCCACAGGCCGTGCAGCGCGGCCGTGTCGGCGGCGCGGAGGTCGGCGTACCGCTGGAGGGTCTCCCGCGCGGTGGGCACGTCGACGGCCTTGGAGCCGAAGGGGACGTACTGGTTGATGAATTCCCGGCCCCGCTCCAGATGGGCGAGGAACTCCTGCGCGTGCCAGGGCTCCAGGGGGCGCAGTTCGGCTCCGTCGTCACCCAGTCGTATGGCGTACATCCGTCTGCCGTTCCTCCTTGGCGAGCACGTCCTCCACCTCGGTGTCGGTGGCGGCGGCCAGCCTCTCATGGGCGGCACGGCTCTCGGGCGGTTCGATGCTGATGCGCGGCAGGATCCGGTCCAGCCGGCGCGGCAGCCACCAGTTGGCGTCGCCGAGCAGGTGCATGAGGGCGGGGACGAGCAGGGTCCGCAGCACGAAGGCGTCGAGGGCGACGGCGGCGGCGAGCGCGATGCCGAACATCGCTATCACGCGGTCACCGGTCAGGACGAAGGCGAGGAAGACCGAGATCATGATCACGGCCGCGGAGTTGATCACCCGGCCGGTCTCGGCGAGGCCGACCCGTACCGCGCGCCGGTTGTCGCCGGTCTCCAGCCATTCCTCGTACATCCGGCTGAGCAGGAAGACCTGGTAGTCCATGGAGAGCCCGAAGAGGACCGACACCATGATCACGGGCAGGAAGGGTTCTATGGGGCCTCCGCTGCCCAGGCCCAGCAGTTCGCTGCCCCAGCCCCACTGGAAGATCGCCACGACCACGCCGAAGGTGGCGGCGACGGCGGCCACGTTCATCGCGGCGGCCTTGAGCGGGATGGCTATGGACCGGAAGGCGAGCAGGAGCAGCAGACAGCCCAGACCGATGACGACGCCGACGAAGAGGGGCAGCTTGCCGATGATGACGTCGGCGAAGTCGTCGTAGCCGGCGGTCACGCCACCGACCCGCACGTCGAGGGCGGTGCCGGCCTCGGCGCGCGGCAGTACGTCCTCGCGCAGCCGGTCGACCAGGTCACTGGTCTGCTTCGACTGCGGGGAGGACTCCGGTACGACGGAGAGGTACGCGGTGCCGCCGTCCGCGCTGTGGACCACTGGTCCGACGGCCGCGACGCCCTCGGTCCCGCCCAGGACGGGACCGATCCGGTCCAGGGCGAGCCGGTCGGCGGCGCCGTCGACCTCGGTCACGAGGGTGAGCGGGCCGTTGACGCCGGGGCCGAATCCGTCGGCGAGGAGGTCGTAGGCCTGTCGGGTGGTGGAGGTCTTCGGATCGTTTCCCTGGTCGGACGTGCCGAGGTGCAGGGAGGAGGTGGGCAGCGCCAGTACCGCCATGACGGCCAGGGCGAGCACACCGAGCAGCTTGGGCCTGCGCTCCACGAACGCCGCCCAGCGGGCGGCGAAGCCGGTCGGCAGTTCCGGCTGCGGGCCGGTCTGGGCCAGCCGGCGCCGTTCGCGGCGGTTGAGCGCGCGCATGCCGATGAGCGACAGCAGGGCGGGCAGCAGGGTGACGGAGGCGGCGACGGTCAGCACCACGGTGAGCGAGGCCGCGACGGCGACGCCGTTGAGGAAGTTCAGCCGGAGGATCAGCATGCCCAGCAGGGCGATGCACACGGTGGCCCCCGCGAACACGACCGCGCGTCCGGTGGTGGCGACGGCGTCCGTGGCGGCCTCGGCGACGGACAGCCCGCGCTTCAGTCCGCGCCGGTGCCTGGTCACGATGAACAGCGCGTAGTCGATGCCGACGCCGAGTCCGATCAGCATGCCCAGCATCGGCGCGAAGTCGGCGACGGTCATGACGTGCCCGAGCAGCACGATCGAGGCGTACGCGGTGCCGACGCCGACCAGCGCGGTGGCGATGGGCAGCAGCGAGGCGGCGAGCGAGCCGAAGGCGAGGAAGAGGACCACGGCGGCGACGGCCACTCCGACGATCTCGGCGAGGTGCCCCTCGGGTGCCCCGGTCAGTGCGGCGGCGCTGCCGCCCAGTTCCACCTGGAGGCCGTCGGTCTCCGCGGCCTCGGCCGCTTCGAGCACGGCCGCCGCCTCGCCCTCGTCGATGTCCTTGGCCAGGTCGTCGAAGACGACGGTGGCGTAGGCGGTACGGCCGTCCGCGCTGATCCCGCCGGTGCCGTCGTCCCCGTAGGGGCCGGTCACGGCGGCGATGCCGGGCAGGTCCGCCATCCGGTCCAGGGCGCGGGTCATGCTCTGTTCGACGTCGGAGTCCAGGACGCTGCCGGAGGGGGTGTGCCAGACGACGGTGTCGCTGTCGCCCGAGAGGGCCGGGAACCCCTCGCGCAGCAGTTCGGTGGCGTACCCGGACTCGGTGCCGGGCACCTCGTAGTCGTTCGAGTACGCGTTCCCGGTCGCGAAGGCTCCGGCAGCGACCCCGCCGAGGGCGAGGAGCCACAGCAGAACGGTGATCAGACGGCGTCGGACACACCAGCGTGCGAGTGCTGTCACGAATCATGCTCCAGAGTGACTGTCGGTGGATCTTTGACCGGGAACAGTCGCTTGTGAACCGAACAGCCCGCAAAGAACGCATGAGCAAGGAATTCGCACTATTACAGCCCAGAATGATCGATTGTTACTTTCGTGTGCTTATTCACAATGCGCAGAATGTACACATTTCACGACCCTCCCCTTGGATCCGTCTCCGGACGTGAGGCCGCTCACCCGTACCGGGGTCAGTCGAACTGATCCCCCAGCGCCATCACCATCAACCCCGCGACCAACAGCCACAGCGCCCTGCGGGTCCGTCCGCGTGAGCCCAGCACGGCGGCGAGTGCGCAGACACCGGCACCGCAGGCGTAGGCCGCCGGGACGAGGGCCGGCGCGGATCCGGTGAGACGGAGCAGCGCCGCGGCCACCCCGGCCAGGGCGAGTGCGGCCCCGGTGCCGACCGCGGCCCACCGAGCCCGGCGGGCCCGGCGCGGGGCGTCTTCGTCGCCTTGCTCGTCGTGCTCCCCGTGCCCGGCGTCTTCGGCCTCGTCGCCGCGCCCGGTCTCGTCGGCGTCTTCGGGGTGTCCGGTCTCGTCGGCGTCTTCGGCGCGAGTGTCCGGGGACGGGTCGGAATCAGCACGTCCGCTCATCGCGGGAGCGTATCGCCCCAGGCCCGGAGACCGGGATGCGGGGTTGCGGGGTGCGAGGCCGCCTGTTGCCGTCCGTCGGTCCGCGACAGCTCGCCGCTCCGGCGCCGAGCGCGCCACCGAGCGCGTCACGGAGCCGGTCGCACCAGAACATGGAAGAGAGGGAGACGCACCGGACCCGGTGCGTCCCCCTCTTCGCTCTCCCGTGCCGCTGTGCGGCGCCCGGGAATCGGAATCAGCCCTCGACACCCAGTTGCTGAAGGATCAGCTCCTTGACGCGGGCCGCGTCCGCCTGGCCGCGGGTGGCCTTCATGACCGCGCCGACCAGCGCTCCGGCCGCCGCGACCTTGCCACCGCGGATCTTGTCCGCGATGCCCGGGTTGCCGGCGATGGCCTCCTCCACGGCGGCGGTGAGCGCGCCGTCGTCGGAGACGACCTTCAGGCCGCGCTTGTCGACCACCTCGTCCGGCGTGCCCTCGCCCGCGAGGACGCCCTCGATGACCTGACGGGCCAGCTTGTCGTTCAGGTCGCCGGAGGCCACCAGCGCGGTGACGCGGGCGACCTGCTCCGGTGTGATCGCCAGCTCGTCGAGCGCCTTGGCGGACTCGTTGGCGCTGCGGGCGAGTTCGCCCATCCACCGCTTGCGGGCGGAGGCCGCGTCCGCGCCGGCGTCGATCGTGGCGACGATCAGGTCCAGCGCACCGGCGTTGAGGATCGACTGCATCTCGGTGCCGGAGATCCCCCACTCCTCGCGGAGCCGGTTGCGGCGCACCAGCGGCAGCTCGGGCAGCCCGGCACGCAGTTCCTCGACCCACTCGCGGGACGGGGCGACGGGGACCAGGTCGGGCTCCGGGAAGTACCGGTAGTCCTCGGCCTCCTCCTTCACGCGGCCGGAGGTCGTCGACCCCGTGTCCTCGTGGAAGTGCCGGGTCTCCTGGATGATCGTCCCGCCGTCGTTCAGCACGGCGGCGTGCCGCTGGATCTCGAAGCGGGCCGCGCGTTCCACGGACCTCAGCGAGTTGACGTTCTTCGTCTCCGAGCGGGTGCCGAACTTCTCCCGGCCGTGCGGGCGCAGCGACAGGTTGACGTCGCAGCGCATCTGGCCCATCTCCATCCGGGCCTCGGACACGCCGAGCGCCCGGATGAGCTCGCGCAGTTCACGCACGTAGGCGCGCGCGATCTCGGGGGCCCGCTCGCCCGCTCCCTCGATCGGCTTGGTGACGATCTCGATGAGCGGGATGCCGGCGCGGTTGTAGTCGAGCAGGGAGTGGGACGCGCCGTGGATACGGCCGGTGGCGCCGCCGACGTGCGTCGACTTGCCGGTGTCCTCCTCCATGTGGGCGCGCTCGATGTCCACGCGGAAGGTCTCGCCGTCCTCCAGCTGCACGTCGAGGTAGCCGTTGAAGGCGATCGGCTCGTCGTACTGGGAGGTCTGGAAGTTCTTCGGCATGTCCGGATAGAAGTAGTTCTTCCGGGCGAAGCGGCACCACTCGGCGATCTCGCAGTTCAGCGCGAGACCGATCTTGACGGCGGACTCGATGCCGATCGCATTGACGACCGGGAGCGCGCCCGGCATGCCGAGGCAGGTGGGGCAGGTCTGAGTGTTCGGGTCGGCGCCGAGCGTGGTCGAGCAGCCGCAGAACATCTTGGTCCTGGTGCCGAGTTCGACATGGACCTCGAGGCCCATGACGGGGTCGTACGACGCGAGTGCGTCCTCGTACGACACCAGGTCGGTCGTGGTGGTCACGGTGTAACTTCCCTCTCAGCCCAGCAGGACGTCGTCGTCGCCCAGCCGCTTCAGCTCGCGGTACAGGATGGCGAGGCTCGTGACGATCGCTACGGCGGACACAGTGGCGTCGATCAGGACCAGGGTGTCCTTCTCGTGCCGCGCCTTCTTGACGCGCTTGGCGACGCCGAGCGCGCCGAAGGCGGTGGCGGCCATGGACAGATACGTACCGGACCTGGACTTCTTGAAGCCCTTGGCCTTGGTCAGTGCGCTCACAGCGACGGAGCCTCCTCGATCAGCGGGTGGCCCCACTTTTCCACGAAGGCCGCTTCGACGGCTGCGCCCACCTTGTAGAGGCGGTCGTCCTTCATGACCGGGGCGATGATCTGCAGTCCGACCGGCAGGTTGTCCTCGGGCGCGAGGCCGCAGGGCAGCGACATGGCCGCGTTGCCGGCCAGGTTGGTCGGGATGGTGCACAGGTCGGCGAGGTACATCGCCATCGGGTCGTCGGCGCGCTCGCCGATCGCGAAGGCGGTGGTCGGGGTCGTCGGGGAGACGATCACGTCGACCTGCTCGAACGCCGTGTCGAAGTCCTGCTTGATCAGCGTACGGACCTTCTGGGCGCTGCCGTAGTACGCGTCGTAGTAGCCGGAGCTGAGCGCGTACGTGCCGAGCATGATGCGGCGCTTGACCTCGGGGCCGAAGCCGGCCTCGCGGGTCAGCGAGGTGACCTCCTCGGCGGAGTGCGTGCCGTCGTCACCGGTCCGCAGGCCGTAGCGCAGGCCGTCGAAGCGGGCGAGGTTGGAGGAGCACTCGGACGGGGCGATCAGGTAGTACGCCGACAGGGCGAGGTCGAAGGACGGGCAGTCCAGTTCGACGATCTCGGCGCCGAGTTCCTTGAGCAGTTCGACACTCTCGTCGAACCGCTGGATGACGCCGGCCTGGTAGCCCTCGCCGCGGAACTGCTTGACCACGCCGACCCGCATGCCCTCGACCGAGCCGTTGCGGGCGGCCTCGACGACCGGGGGGACCGGGGCGTCGATGGAGGTGGAGTCGAGCGGGTCGTGCCCGGCGATGACCTCGTGCAGCAGGGCCGCGTCCAGGACCGTGCGGGCGCAGGGGCCGCCCTGGTCGAGGGAGGAGGAGAACGCCACCATGCCGTAGCGGGAGACCGCGCCGTAGGTCGGCTTCACGCCGACCGTGCCGGTGACGGAGGCCGGCTGGCGGATGGAGCCGCCGGTGTCGGTGCCGATGGCGAGGGGGGCCTGGTAGGAGGCGAGCGCGGCGCTCGATCCGCCGCCGGAGCCGCCGGGGATCTTGGTGAGGTCCCAGGGGTTGCCGGTCGGTCCGTAGGCGCTGTTCTCGGTGGACGACCCCATGGCGAACTCGTCCATGTTGGTCTTGCCGAGGATGACGACGTCGGCGGCCTTGAGCCGCTTGGTGAGCGTCGCGTCGTACGGCGGGATCCAGCCCTCGAGGAGCTTGGAGCCGACGGTGGTCGGAATGCCCTCGGTGGTGAAGATGTCCTTGAGCGCGAGCGGGACGCCGGCCAGCGGGCCGAGCTTCTCGCCCTTGGCGCGCTTCTCGTCGACGGCACGGGCCTGGGCGAGGGCGCCCTCGCGGTCGACGTGCAGGAAGGCGTGCACCTTCTCGTCGACGGCCTCGATCCGGGTCAGGTGTGCCTCGGTGACCTGGACGGCCGTGAGTTCGCCGGAGGCGATCTTCGCGGCGGTCTCGGCGGCGGTGAGCCTGATGATGTCGGTCATGCTGATCAGTCCTCCCCCAGGATCTGCGGCACCTTGAAACGCTGCTGCTCCTGGGCCGGGGCGCCGGAGAGCGCCTGCTCGGGGGTGAGCGAGGGACGGACCTCGTCCGGGCGCATGACGTTCGTCAGCGGCAGCGGGTGCGAGGTCGGCGGTACGTCTTGGTCGGCGACCTCGCTGACGCGGGCCACCGCGCCGATGATGTCGTCGAGCTGGCCTGCGAAGTGGTCGAGCTCTTCGGGCTTCAGCTCCAGACGCGCCAGCCGGGCGAGGTGGGCGACCTCCTCGCGCGTAATGCCAGGCATGCAGCGTTCCTCTGGGGTGAGTGTGCGGTTCGGGCTAGGACCTGTCGTCGCGTCCCGGGCCGGGCGTGGCGCGGCAGGCGGGAAGGTGACGACAGGCCCCAATCCTATGGGGCGCGGCCCCGTACCCGTGAAACGGTTTCCCCGCGCCCCCCGAAAGCGGCGCCGCCACCCTGCTCCGGAACGCCGGTGCCACCGGGAAACCGGCGCGGGACGGGCCCTGTCCCACCACCGGCATCGCCCTCCCGCGACCGGTCCCGAACCGGCCCTCGGACCGGCCCTTGGACCGGCACCGCCCGTCCCACGCGACGCGGCCCGCCCTCGGACCCGCCGGTCGCAGGCCGGGCGAGCCGCGTCGTACCGCGGCCTTCCGCCGTGGACATACCGCGTGGAAAAGGAGGGGCCGTCCCTGCGCGGGCCCCGCGACGGCCGGCCTTCGGGTCGTCGGCGAGCCTCCGCCATGACGAGCGAGGCCCCGTGACGGAGGGGCCGGCCCCGCGACGAGCGAGGCCCCGTGACGGGGTGCGGCGGTGTCAGGCCGGGTGGCCGGAGTCGTCGGCGGCCGCTGCCGGGAGGACGGCCGCCGGGCGCTGCCAGCCGCGGGAGCCGCGGGCGAGGAGCCAGGCCGTGGCTTCGTCGGGCGGCATCGCGGCCGCGACCAGCCAGCCCTGGACGGCGTCGCAGCCGAGGTCGCGCAGGCGTTCCCAGGTCTCGTCGTCCTCGACGCCCTCGGCGACGACGAGCAGTCCGAGCGAGTGGGCGAGGTCGACGGTGCAGCGCACGATCTCGGCGTCCTCGGTGTCGACGGCCAGTCGGGCCACGAACGAGCGGTCGATCTTCAGCTCGCTGACGGGCAGCCGCCGCAGGTGCACGAGGGAGGAGTAGCCGGTGCCGAAGTCGTCGAGGGACATCTTCACCCCGTGCCCGGTCAGGGCGTTCAGGGTGTCGGCGGCGCGCTGCGGGTCCTCCAGGAGGACGTGCTCGGTGATCTCCAGCTGGAGGGCTCCCGCCGGGACGCCGTGCCGGGCCAGCCGGGCCGCGACGGAGCCGGCGAAGCCGGGAATGTGGACGTCGCGCGGGGAGACGTTGACCGCGACCGGCACGAACAGGCCCTGCGCACGCCACTCGGCGACCTGGCCGAGCGCTGTCTCCAGCACGTACTCGGTGAGCTGCGGCATCAGCCCGGAGGACTCGGCGATCGCTATGAACTCGTCCGGCGGCACCCTGCCGCGCTCCGGGTGCACCCAGCGGACCAGGGCCTCCAGGCCCGCGACCTGTCCGTCGAAGCGGACCTTGGGCTGGTAGTGGAGCTGGACCTCGTGGGCGTCCAGGGCCCGGCGCAGATCTCCCAGGAGTCCCAGCCGGTCGGGGGTGTTGGAGTCCCGCTTGGACTCGTAGACCTCGACGCCCGTACGGTCCCGCTTGGCCTGGTACATCGCCACGTCCGCGCGCCGCAGCAGGCCCTCCGCGTCGAGGGCGTGGTCGGGGAAGACGGCGACGCCCGCGCTGGCCTCCAGCACGAGGGTGAGGCCGTCGAGGTCGAGGGGCGAGCTGAGGGCGGAGACCAGGCCGCGGGCGACCCGGGTCGCGGACGTGGTGGAGTCGACGACCGGCAGTAAGACGGCGAACTCGTCGCCACCGAGCCGCGCGGCCTCCGCCCCGCGCGGCAGGGCCAGCCTCAGCCGGTCGGCGATCTGGAGCAGCAGCCGGTCACCGGCGAGGTGGCCGAGCGTGTCGTTGACCGATCTGAACCGGTCGAGGTCGATCAGCATGAGGGTGGCGCGGGCGCCCGCGCGCTCGGCGTCGTCCAGCGCGGTCCAGATGCGCTCGAGGAGCCACTGGCGGTTGGGCAGCCCGGTCAGCGGATCGCGCAACTGCTCCTCCGCGCGGGCCCTGGCCATCCACAGCATGGAGTCGAGCGCGATCAGCGGGATGGCGAACAGCGGCAGCACGATCGGCCGGGCGTCGGCGACCACGCAGATCAGTGGCGCTATGCCGAGCAGCGCCACCGCGACCAGGCCCTGTCTGACCAGGGCGGTGCGGGCGACCGTGGGCAGTCCGCCCCGCGGGACGTGCAGGTACCACTGGAGGGTGCGGGTGACCGCGAGATACGCGGCGGCGACCAGCACCACCTCGAAGGCGGTGTGCAGCCCCCAACTGTCCGGGGTCGAGGGGGACTCGACGGACGGTACGGTCCCGCACAGGGCCAGCACCAGCGCGCCGGCGCCGATGCCGAGCAGGTCCACCGCGCCGTGCAGGACGCCCTGCCGCCAGCGGCCCCGCCGGGCCACGCCGACCAGCACGACCACGGTGAGGCTGACCATGCCGGCCGGGACCCAGCCGTAGAGCAGCAGCACGGCGAGGGTGACCGCGGCGCCCGAGCCGGTGCCGCCCCACCAGCGGGAGCGGCCCAGCATCACCAGGTGGCCGACGACGATTCCGGTCAGTACGGCCAGGGACCAGCCGACGCGGCCGGACGGGAAGAGCGCGTGAGAGCCGGTGAACGCTCCCAGGACACCGGCGCCGAGCACGAACGCGGCCGCCGAGACGACCGCCGTGGGCAGCGCGGGCCAGGGGAGGTGCCGTTCCGTGTGCGCTTCGGACAGGCCCGGGCCGTCCGAGGACAGTCCGGTGGAGAGCGGGGGCGCTCCGGAACTCCGCCCGGCTCCCGGTCGCCCTGACGTCGGCTGCCCCGCGCTCTGCCGTCCGGTGCCACGTGCGCCCTGGGGACGCGCCTCCGCGGTGCGCGCCCCGGGGCGTCCCGGTGCGCCCGCGGGCTGCGCGGGCCGTCCTGTCCCACGTCCGCGTCGCCGTACGGCCGCCATGCGGCGCAGGCCCCGGCGCAGCCGTGAGCCCGGGGCGGCGCTCTCGGTGGGTTCCATTCCCGTCCCTCTCACAGCCGGCGGTGCCCACCCCACACGGCTCGATGCCCGACAACCCCCGGCGACTCCGTGATAGAAAGCCCTTCCACGGTGCCGCCACGAACACAGAGATGCCCCGACCGCAGCTGGGCACGGCGGGCGCACCTCCCAACAGTAGGCCGCGCAGGGCTTTCAGGGGCACCGGTCGCCGACGGTTGCCCGAATGCGCCCCGGCCACCCGTATCCATCTGGTACGTGCCGATCGAGTGACCTTTCCCCCGCTGTCGCTCGGCTGTTGCCCTGCGGTTCCCCGGCTACTCCTCGACGGGCAGCGCCACGGCGGCCGCCGCCTCGGGCCCCTCGTCGAGCAGGACGGTGAAGCCCCCCTCGTTCAGAACCGGCACCTTGAGCTGCATCGCCTTGTCGTGCTTCGACCCCGGGTTGTCACCCACGACGACGAAGGACGTCTTCTTGGAGACCGAACCGGTCACCTTCGCTCCCCGGGTCTGCAGCGCCTCCTTCGCGCCGTCCCGGGTGAAATGCTCCAGGGTGCCGGTCACCACGACCGTCAGCCCCGCCAGCGGACGCGGGCCCTCCTCCTCGCCGGCCCCCTCGTCCTCCATGCGGACACCGGCCGCCCGCCATTTGCGGATGATCTCGCGGTGCCACTCCTCGGCGAACCACTGCTTGACCGAGGCGGCGATGATGCCGCCGACGCCCTCGGTGGCGGCCAGTTCCTCCTCGGTGGCCTGCTCGATCCGGTCGACGGACCGGAACTCCCGGGCCAGCGCCTCCGCCGCGACCGGGCCGACGTGCCGGATCGACAGACCGGTGAGGATCCGGGCGAGCGGGCGCTCCTTGGCCGCCGCGATGTTCGCCAGCATCGCGACCGCGTTCTTGCGCGGCTCGCCCTCCTGGTTGGCGAAGACGGTGGCGGTCTTCTCCTCGCCCGTCTTCGGGTCCCGCTTGGGCAGCCCGCTGTCCTGGTCGAGGACGTACGCCCGGATGGGCAGCAGCTGCTCGATGGTGAGGTCGAACAGGTCGCCCTCGTCCTTCAGCGGCGGGTCCGCGGGCTCCAGCGGCCCGGTGAGCGCCGCGGCGGCGACATAGCCGAAGTGCTCGATGTCCAGCGCCTTGCGGCCCGCGAGGTAGAACAGGCGCTCCCTCAACTGGGCGGGGCAGGTACGGGCGTTGGGGCAGCGCAGGTCGACGTCGCCCTCCTTCATCGGCCGCAGCGGCGTACCGCACTCGGGGCACTCGGCCGGCATGACGAAGGCGCGCTCGCTGCCGTCGCGCAGGTCGGCGACCGGGCCGAGGATCTCCGGGATGACGTCCCCGGCCTTGCGCAGCACCACCGTGTCCCCGATGAGGACGCCCTTGGCCTTGACCACGTCCTGGTTGTGCAGCGTGGCGAACTCCACCTCGGAACCGGCCACGGTGACCGGCTCGACCTGTGCGTACGGCGTGACCCTGCCCGTACGGCCCACGCCCACACGGATGTTGACGAGCCTGGTGTTGACCTCCTCGGGCGCGTACTTGTACGCGATGGCCCAGCGCGGTGCGCGCGAGGTGGAGCCGAGGCGGCCCTGGAGCGGGATCTCGTCGAGCTTGACCACCGCGCCGTCGATCTCGTGCGCCACGGAGTGCCGGTTCTCGCCGTAGTACGCGATGAACTCCCGTACGCCGGCGAGGTCTTCGACGACCCTGTTGTGCGGGGAGGTGGGCAGGCCCCAGGTCTTCAGCAGGTCGTACGCCGCGGAGAGGCGGGCGAGGCCCTCGAAGCCCTCCAGGGCGCCGATGCCGTGGACGACCATGTGCAGCGGGCGGGTGGCGGTGACCCGCGGGTCCTTCTGGCGCAGCGAACCTGCCGCCGCGTTGCGCGGGTTGGCGAAGGGCTTGTCGCCGGCCTCCACCAGGCGGGCGTTGAGGCCCTGGAACTCCTCCATCGGGAAGAAGACCTCGCCGCGGATCTCCACGAGGGCGGGCACCGCGTCGCCCTGCAGACGGTCCGGGATCTCGGCGATGGTCCGCGCGTTGGGGGTGATGTCCTCGCCGGTGCGGCCGTCGCCGCGGGTCGCCGCGCGGACCAGGCGCCCGTGCTCGTAGGTGAGGTTGACGGCGAGGCCGTCGACCTTGAGCTCGCACAGGAAGTGGAACTCCTGCTCGCCCAGCTCCCGGTGGATGCGCTCGACCCAGGCGGCGAGGTCGTCGTCGTTGAAGGTGTTGTCGAGGGAGAGCATCCGGGAGCGGTGATGGACGGAGGTGAACTCCGTCTCGTACGCCCCGGAGACCTTCTGGGTCGGGGAGTCGGGGGTGCGCAGTTCCGGGAACCGCTTCTCCAGCTTCTCCAGTTCGCGCAGCAACCGGTCGAACTCGGCGTCGCTGACGACGGGCGCGTCGTTCACGTAGTACCGGAAGCGGTGTTCCTCGATCTGCTCGGCGAGCCGGGCGTGCTGCTCCCGCGCCTCGGCCGGCACGTTCGTCGTCTCCGCCTGCTGGTCACCCGCCACCGTGTCTTCTCCCGTCACCGTGTCTTTTTCCGTCACCGTGTCTTTTTCCGTCACTCCGGGTTGTCCGCGAGGGATCTCGCCGCCCGGACGCAGTGTGCGTAGGCGGTGCGCGCGTACTCCGGGGAGGCTCCCGCGAGTCCGCACACCGGGGTGACCGTGACCGCCTCCGCGAGAAGGCCCGGCCGCAGCCCCAGCCTGCGCCACAGCGTTCTGACCCCCATGACGCTACCGGCAGGGTCCGACAGTGGGCCGTCCGTCCCCGGCACGACACCGGTGAACAGCCGGGTGCCGCTCTCGACCGCCTCCCCGATCGTCTCGTCGTCACGTTCGGTGAGGAGCGAGAAGTCGAAGGAGACCGCCTGCGCTCCCGCCCGCCGCAGCAAGGCGAACGGGACGTCCGGCGCGCACGAGTGGACCACGACCGGGCCGTCGCCGTGCACCCCGAACACGTCCCTCAGGCCGGACTCGACGAGCTGCCGGTCCACCGCGCGGTGGGTGCGGTAGCCGCTGGCGCTGCGCACCCGGCCGCGCAGGACGTCGGTGAGGGAGGGCTCGTCGAGTTGGAGGACGAGTCGCGCGCCGGGTACCCGCCGGCTCACCTCGGCGAGGTGCAGACGCAGTCCCTCGGCGAGCGAGGCGGTGAGGTCCCGGCAGGCGCCGGGGTCGGAGAGGGCCACCTCGCCGTTGCGCAGCTCCAGCTGGGCGGCGAGCGTCCAGGGGCCGACGGCCTGCACCTTCAGCGGGCCCTCGTACCCCTGGGTGTGCTCCTCCAGCGCGTCGAGGTCCTCGCCGAGCCAGGAGCGGGCCCGCTTGGTGTCGCGTCCGGGCCGGTCACCGATCCGCCAGCCGCTGGGCTCCACCCGCGCGTACAGCTCGACGAGCATCCCGGCGGTCCGGCCGATCATGTCCGCGCCGGGTCCCCGGGCGGGCAGTTCGGGCAGGAAGGGAAAGTCCTCGAAGCTTCCGGTGACGGTCTTGACGGCCTCTCGGGCGTCCCCGCCCGGCATCGACCCGACCCCGGTCGCGGCCCCGAACCTGAACTGGCTGTTTTCGCTCACTGGGGCAGCGTACGGAACGTGCGGGGAGGCCGGTGTCCCGGCCGTGCCGGCGGGGCGTGCGCCCAGCAGCACAGTCGGTCCCACGCCCGGCAGGTCGACGTCGCGGCGACCCCGCGCCTCGCCCGCACGGTCAACCCGTACGCCTGTCAGGTCGGCGTCCGGCGTCGCGGCGTTCCGGCGTCGCGGCGGCCTGACGCCTCGCCCGAACCGCCAGGCCGTACCCCTGCGGGTTCGGCGCCCCGCCCGCACGGTCAGGCCGTACGCCCGCGAGGTCAGCGCCCCGGCCGCACCGTCAGGTCGTTGACCTCCGCGTCCCGGGGCAGGTCGAGGGCCGTGAGGAGGGTGGTGGCGACCGACTCGGGGTCGATCCACCGGCCGGGGTCGTAGTCCTTGCCCTCCTGCTGGTGCACCTTGGCCTGCATGGGGCTGGCGGTGCGGCCGGGGTAGACCGAGGTGACCCGGACGCCGTTGCCGTGCTCCTCCTCGCGCAGCGCGTCGGCGAGGGCCTTCAGACCGTGCTTGGAGGCCGCGTAGGCGCCCCACTGGGCGTGGGCGCTCAGGCCCGCACCGGAGTTGACGAAGACCACGTGTCCGCGGCTCGCGCGCAGCTGGGGCAGGAAGTGCCGGGTGAGTTCGGCGGGGGCGACGAGGTTGACGTCGAGCTGGTGCCGCCAGGTCTTCGGGGTCAGCTCGCCGATCTCGCCGAGGTCGACGACGCCGGCGATGTGCAGCAGGGAGTCCACCCGGTCCGGGAGGGACTGGTGGGAGAGGGCCCAGCTGAGCCGGTCGGGGTCGGCCAGGTCACCGACGAGGGTCCGCGCGCCGGGGAACTCGGCCGCCAGTTCCTTCGCGCGCCCCGCCGAACGTGCGTGCAGGACGAGTTCGTCCCCGCGCGCGTGCAGCCGGCGGGCGACGGCCGCGCCGATGCCGGAACCGGCTCCGGTGATCACATGAGTAGGCATGCCCGCCATGCTCGCATCACCGCATGGTCAGGGCCTGGCCAGGGTTCTCCCTTGGAAGGACCTGAGTGGAAGGACCTGAGCCGGGTCACTCGATGCCCTGGCTCTCCTCCAGGTAGGCCAGTGCCCCGACGGGCTCCTCGGCGAAGAACACCAGGTCGGTGAGGGCGCGGGGCAGGAAACCCTCGTCCTCCATCCGCCGGAACTGGGTCTTGAGGCCGTCGTAGAAGCCCGCGCTGTTCAGCAGGACCACCGGCTTGTCCGTGTGCCCGTGCTTCTTCAGCTCGAGGATCTCGGTGGCCTCGTCGAGCGTGCCGGTACCGCCCACCATGACGACCACGGCGTCGGCCTTCTCGAGGAGCAGGCGCTTGCGCTCCGCCAGGTCCCGGGCGACGATCATCTCGTCGGCGCCCACGCGGGCCTTCGCCGCCAGGAACTCCACGGAGACGCCGAGGAGCCGCCCGCCCGCCTCCTGTACCCCGTCGGCGACGACCTTCATCAGGCCGACGTCGGAGCCGCCCCACACCAGGGTGTGGCCGCCCTTGCCGAGCAGCTCGGCGAACTCCCGCGCGGGGCGCGTGTACCGCTCGTCCAGATCGGCGGCGGAGAGAAAAACACAGATGTTCACGGCCCCAGGGTACGGGCTCGGTCCGGCGGGGAGGGGAAGAATACGGCTTCCGCGGACGCTGCACTGTTCGGCGTTCGGACCGGCCGGCGTTCGGCCGGCCCCGCCGGCCCGGACGCCCCCATGACCCGGCTGACCGAGGAGCGTGGACCGTGACCAGAGGACACCGCATCACCGTCGAACGGAGCGAGCGGCACGTGCGCGTGGTGCACGGCGGGGAGGTCCTGGCCGAGAGCGACCGGGCACTGGTGCTGCACGAGACGGGCTTGCCCGCGCGGTACTACATCCCGCCCCAGGACGTACGGCTCGACCTGCTGACCTCGTCCGAGACCCATACCCACTGCCCCTTCAAGGGCACCGCGTCCTACTGGTCGCGCCCGGACGCGCCCGATCTCGCCTGGGCGTACCCGGACCCGAAACCGGACGTCGTCGACGTCAAGGACCACCTGTGCTTCTACGACGTGGAGGTCCTATGAGACACGGAAGTCCGATGATCGGATAGAAGGGTTGCGATTGTCGGACGCGCGGCCCGCCTCACCGACGATCGGGCCTCAGTGCGGCAGTCTGCGGTGACATGGACAAGAACATCGTTTCGCGTGACGGCACCCACATCGCCCACGAGAGCGCCGGGCGGGGTTCCGTGGTCGTCCTCGTCAGCGGCGCGATGTCGACGGGCGCCACGGTGGCACCGCTGGCCGCCCCGCTCTCGGAGCGGTTCCGGGTCGTCGTGTACGACCGCCGGGGCCGCGGGGCGAGCGGGGACCGGCTGCCGTACGCGGTGGAACGCGAGATCGAGGACCTGGCGGCGCTGATCGAGGCGGTGGGCGGACAGGCGTCGCTGTACGGCGTCTCCTCGGGTGGCGCGCTGGCGCTGCACGCGGCGGCGAGCGGTCTGCCGGTGCGCCATGTCGCCGTGTACGAGACGCCGTACGCGACGTCGGAGGAGGACCTGAGGGAGCGCGCCCGGTACACCGAGCGCCTGGCGGAGGCACTGGGCGAGGGGCGCCGCGGAGACGCGGTGGAGCTCTTCCTCCACCTCACCGGGCTGAGCGAGGCGGTGATCCAGGGTGCCCGCCAGTCCCCCCTGTGGGCCGGGATGGAGTCGATCGCGCCGAGCCTCGCGTACGACGACGCGGTCATGGGCGACGGCGGTGTCCCGGTGAAGCTGCTGGCGTCGGTCCCCGTACCGGTGCTGTCCATCGCGGGCGACGCGAGCCCGGCCTGGATGCGCGAGGCCGCCCGGGCCATCGCGGACGCCGTCCCCCGGGGCACCTGCCGCACCCTGCCCGGCCAGACCCACATGGTCGAACCGGACGTCCTGGCCCCGGTGCTGGCGGAGTTCTTCGGCCGGTGAGGGACCGGAGGAGGCCGGGCCTCTCGCCCTCGGTCCTCCGCCACTCCCTGTGGCGGAGGACCGTACGGACGGTTTCCCTTTTCTCAGGCGGCGAGCACGGGCAGATCTGGTGGCCGGGGCCCGGCGCCGCCTGCCGCACAGCCTCCTGGCGGCGGATCGCCCCCGCCATGTACCAGCTCGAACCAGACGCTCTTGCCGCCCACCCCGAACACCGCCTCCCCGAGCCCGCATCCGCCCCAGTCGTCGGCCAGCAGGTCGAGAATCAGCAGTCCCCGGCCCCGCTCCTCGTCCGGCCCGCCCGGCACCAACGACACGGGGAAATCGGGGCAGGTGTCCGTGACACTGACGCGTAGCACGGGGTTGGCCCAGCACAGCCGCACGGTGGCGGGACCGAGAGAGTAGCGCACGGCGTTGGTGGCCAGCTCCGAGGTGAGCAGTTCCGCCCGGTCGATGAACTCACCCAGCCCGTGCACACCGAGCACCGCCTTGAGCGTCGTACGGGCGACGGCGGGTCCGCGTGCGTCGCGGGGAAAGTGCAGCTCGTACTCCCAGGGTTCGGCGAACGGGATGAGAGGCGGGCCGGGGATCGTGGATTCCTGCCGGCCTGCGGGTTCGGGCGTCTGCTCGTGTTCCGGTTCCGCATTCTTCACGCGGCACCTCCTTGTGCGTGTGCGCGATGCGACGAGTCACGGTTCGGTTCGTTGAAGTGGTTGGAGCGGTGATGCCGTGTGCCGCCCACGCCGCGCCCCCACGGGTTCGCGGCGGTGGCCTGCCGCCCGCCCCTCGCCCCGTCGGGCCCGGACAGGAGTTGAGGCGGGGGTGCGCTTCCTCCGAGGAGGGACCGGGAAGGGTGGCGTGGGTCATACGCTAGCGGGAAAAATAAAACGCGTGCTACCAAATTCGCCAAAACGGGTTTTAGCACTAGGTTTCGATGGACACTGCACGTCACTCTCGGCAAACTGTGCGCGCGAGCAAGGAGTTGTTCATGGCACCACGGCACCACCCGAGCATCCGGCAACGCCGGTTCGGGGCCGAACTACGGCGACTACGCGAAGCCGCCGGCATGACCGCACCTGTAGCCGCGACGCGGCTCGGAGTGGATCGCACCATGATCTCGAACATCGAGTCAGGGCGGTTCGGCATCAGCGATGAGCGACTACGGCGCCTTGCGAGTATCTACGAGTGCAACGACCCTGATTTGATTGATGCGTTGGCCTCAATGACCGGCGGACGGCCGAAAGGCTGGTGGGACGAGTACCGAGGGAAGATCCCACCGGACTTCCTCGACGTTGCGGAGCTGGAGCACCACGCCACCGCCCTCAGAACCCTTCAGACCGCGCACATCCCGGGGATCTTCCAGACAGAGGATCATGCTCGATCTCTCTTCGACCTGTTCGTTCCAGCGCTGCCCCGCTTGGAAGTCGAATTGCGAGTGGCCCAGCGACTCGGCCGCCATCGAGCAGTAGCGGACAACCCAGGGGTGCCATACGCGGGTTACGTCCATGAGGCGGCCCTGCGCATGCGGATCGGAGGACGACAGATCGCCAAAGCCCAACTGTGCCGCCTCCTCGAAGAAAGCGAACGCGACAACGTTCAGCTCCTCGTGATCCCCTTCACCGCAGAGGGCTTCCCCATGGCAGGGGACACAGTGATGTACGCATCAGCGCCCAACCCTCACCTGGACACCGTGCAGGTGGACTCCCCCACAGGCGCCGTCTTCTTCGACTCCCCCACCCATCTGGCCAACTTCCGCGCGCGGCTGGACTTGGTCGAACGGGTGGCGTTGAATCCGAGGGCATCGAGGGACTTCATCCTCGACGTCATCGGAGACCTGTAAGAGGTACCAGTCTTGTCCGATTTGAAATGGTTCAAGTCCTCGTTCTCCGAGGCTTCCGGCAACGCCTGCATAGAGGTTGCGGTCCACGACAGCGAACGGATGGCGATCCGGGACAGCGTCCGCCCCACCCTGGCCTTCGCCATCGGCCGGACGGCGTTCTCCTTGTTCGTCAATGCCGCCCGAGCCGGGGCCGTAAGCCACGTAGGTCTCTAACGACCACGCACCACAGGCATTCACTCAAAGACACAGGCGCCGGTGGCCGCATAGCGTGCGGGACGTGCACGGGTGGAAAACCGTGTGGTCGCAAGACTTGGTGTGTCGGTATCGTCCGGTATTCCGATCAGCCGTTTCCGCGGTTCTCGACGTACGGGGAGCAGTATCGATGACCGTCCGACAGGCGACGACGACGCTGTGGCGTCCGACCGGGCCCAAGGAGCTGGAGCTGGTCCGGGAGTCGGGGTGGCGGGCCTGGCCGCCCCGGTTGCCCGAGCAGCCGGTCTTCTATCCGGTCCTCGACGAGGACTACGCGATCAGGATCGCCCGGGACTGGAACGTGAAGCACGACGGTGCCGGGTTCGTCACCCGCTTCGAGGTCGAGTCGGAGTTCCTCGCCCGGTATCCCGTGCAGCAGGCGGGCGGGCGGACCATCCTCGAGCTGTGGGTTCCGGCCGGGGAACTCGACGAGTTCAACGCCCACATCGTCGGTGAGATCCAACTCGTCCACGAGTTCCCCGCACAGCCGCAGGACCATTGACGGGGCGAGGAAGCCGTGACGGGTGTGCAGGCGCCGGCACCCGCCCGCCGTTTCCGGTGACCGTGACGATCACCCGCGTCCAGAGGGGATACTCCACCTTCCCAAAAGCGTGAGCACTCCGGGCCCCACTGTCACTTTGGCGCTCATTCGAGCGTCAAAGTGACAGTCGCCCGCCAACTGCTCACGGTTTTCGACCAGCTCACCGTGCCGACCCCGTCGGACGCCCCGGTGTCAGACCGCCGTGGGCGTCTTCGTCGTACGGGACGTCGTGGCGATGGTGGCGGAGCCGACCACTCGGGTGCCGGCGTAGAGGACGATCGCCTGGCCGGGGGCCACGCCGCGGACCGGCTCCTTGAACGACACCTCCAGGGTGCCGTCGATGAGCTCGGCGGTGACCTCGGTCTCGTCGCCGTGGGCGCGGAGCTGGGCGGTGTAGGTGCCGGGGCCGGTCGGGGCGGTGCCGCACCAGCGGGGCTCGATCGCGGTGAGCGCGCCGACATCGAGGGAGTCCGCGGGGCCGACGGTGACCGTGTTGGTCACCGGGGAGATGTCGAGGACGTAGCGGGGCTTGCCGTCGGGGGCGGGGGTGCCGATCCGCAGGCCCTTGCGCTGGCCGATGGTGAAGCCGTGGGCGCCCTCGTGCGTGCCGACCCTGACGCCGGACTCGTCGACGATGTCGCCCTCGGCCCGGCCCAGCCGGTTCGCGAGGAAGCCCTGGGTGTCGCCGTCGGCGATGAAGCAGATGTCGTGCGAGTCGGGCTTCTTGGCCACCGCCAGTCCCCTGCGCTCGGCCTCCGCGCGGATCTCGTCCTTGGTGGTGACCGTGTCGCCGAGCGGGAACATCGCGTGGGCGAGCTGCCGGTCGTCCAGCACCCCCAGGACGTACGACTGGTCCTTGGCCATGTCGGAGGCGCGGTGCAGTTCGCGCGTGCCGTCGGACAGGGTGACCACGCGCGCGTAGTGGCCGGTGGCCACGGCGTCGAAGCCGAGGGCCAGGGCCTTGTCGAGCAGCGCGGCGAACTTGATCTTCTCGTTGCAGCGCAGGCACGGGTTGGGGGTGCGGCCGGCCTCGTACTCGGCGACGAAGTTCTCCACGACGTCCTCGCGGAAGCGGTCGGCGAGGTCCCACACGTAGAACGGGATGCCGATGACGTCCGCGGCACGGCGGGCGTCGCGCGAGTCCTCGATGGTGCAGCAGCCCCGCGCGCCCGTGCGGAAGGACTGGGGGTTCGCGGAGAGCGCGAGGTGGACGCCGGTCACGTCGTGGCCCGCTTCGGCGGCACGGGCGGCGGCCACGGCGGAGTCGACGCCGCCGGACATGGCGGCCAGTACCCGGAGGGGGCGGGGGCGGGAGGGCTGCGGGATCTCAGTCATAACCGTTCCAGGGTACGGGGAACGGGAACCAGAGCCACCGGGTATCCGTTGTTGATCGCATGGGGGAAAGAAGAGCTTCCACGGACCGGGCCGGCAAGGACGGGGACCGTCGCATCGGCCGGCGGGCCCTGATCGTCGGCGGGGTGGCCGCCGCCGCGGGTACGGCCGTGCTGGCGCGGGACGAGCTGGGCCGCCTGTGGTGGCGGATGCCCGGGGTCGAGAAGCCGCGCAAGCAGGGCGTGGTCGACTTCGCGGGCGCCCGCTGGGTGGCGGCCTCGGACGCCAACTGGCGGCGCGCGGACCGACCCGACGACTTCGATATCGACATGGTGATCGTCCATGTCACGCAGGGCAGTTTCGACAGCGCGGTACGGGCCTTCCAGGACCCGGGGCACCAGGCGTCCACGCACTACATCGTCGGGCAGGACGGGCGCATCACGCAGATGATCCGCGAGCTGGACGTGGCCTACCAGGCGGGCAACCGCGCATACAACGAGCGCAGTATCGGCATCGAGCACGAGGGCTTCGTGGACCGGCCGCAGGACCTGACGGACGAGATGTACGAGGCCTCGGCCCGGCTCACGGCCCGGATATGCGCGCGCTACGACATACCCGTCGACCGGAAGCACATCATCGGGCACATCGAGGTGCCGGGCACCGACCACACCGACCCGGGGCCGCACTGGGACTGGGACCGCTACATGAAGCTCGTGCGTCAGGCGCTCACGGCGACGGCCTGACTCCGCCACCCGAAAACTGGACAAAAAATCTCAACCCACCCCCTTCCATCCAGAAATGGGCGTTCTATCATAAGAACAGGCCTACGGGATGAGTGAGGGAGTTCGACCGGAGTAGCCGACTTCAGCGCGAAGTTTCGACTTCCGCTGGTGCCGACGTCGACGGTCGTGCTGAGAGGCCGGAAGGTCGCAGGACAGGACCGGAAGGCGACCCCTAGTCACCTGATCCGGGTCATACCGGCGAAGGGAACCCGTCTCGTAGGTCGTTGTCGCGCCCGGAGGGCCGGGCGGTCTCGTTCGGATCGGCCGTTCGTCGTTCCGGCTGCGGGCGCGGGCCCGGTCGCGCGTCCGGTCCGGAAGCAGCGGCTCGATCCGTCCCCCGCGCGTCGTGCTTCTCACGGCTGGTGAGGACCTGGTCCATGTGGGTCTGCGCCCACTGCCTGAGCCCGCGTGTCAGGTGGTGGAGCGAGAGGCCGAGGTCGGTCAGCTCGTAGGTGACGGTAACGGGAACCGTGGGCGTCACGGTGCGGGTGAGCAAGCCGTCGCGTTCGAGGGCTCGCAGGGTCTGGGTCAGCATCTTCTGGCTGACACCGACCAGCAGCCGGGCGAGTTCGGAGTAGCGCATCGCTTTCGGGGCGCGCGATGCGCCGGGGTGCTCTTCGGACGCGTCACCACCCAGCGCACACAGGATCAGGACGACCCACTTGTCCGAGATCCGGTCGAGGAGCTGACGGCTGGGGCACACCGCCAGGAACGCGTTGTACTCCGCCTTGCCCTGCGCCCTTTTCTCGGCCTTCGTCGTCGTCACCGATCTCACCGTCCGCTTCTGGGGAAGTTACGCACTTCAGAGTGCCTACTTCCCGAAGGGAAGCAGCTCTCCCATGCTGGTGCAAGGGGGACGGAGACACCACCCCTGACAAGAAGCGAAAGGCACTGCGATGGAGACCGCCTTCACACCTCCTCTTCCCGGCGGAACCTGGACGCTGGGCGACTCGACCGTCACCCGGTTCGGCTACGGCGCGATGCAACTCGCCGGCCCGTGGGTCATGGGGCCGCCCGCCGACCACGACGGCGCCCTGGCCGTCCTGCGCAAGGCGGTCGGCCTCGGGATCACCCACATCGACACCAGCGACGCCTACGGCCCGCGCATCACGAACGAGCTGATCCGCGAAGCGCTGCACCCCTACCCGGAGTCGCTGTTCATCGCCACCAAGGTGGGCGCGACCCGCGACGCGCAGGGCGGCTGGCCCACCGCCCGGCGCCCCGAAGACCTGCGCAAGCAGGTCCACGAGAACCTCGACTCCCTCGGTGTCGAGACCCTCGACCTGGTCAACATGCGCATGGGCGACGCCCAGGGCCCCCGGCCCGGCTCGATCGCCGAAGCGCTCGAGACACTCGTCGACCTCCAGCGAGACGGTCTGATCCGCCACCTCGGCGTCAGCAATGTCACTGCGGAGCAGGTCGCCGAGGCGCGCGGCATCACCCCGATCGTGTGCGTGCAGAACATGTACAACCTCGCCCACCGCCACGACGACGACCTCGTCGATCGCCTCGCCGCCGCCCGCATCGCCTACGTGCCGTTCTTCCCCCTGGGCGGCTTCACGCCACTCCAGTCCGAGACCCTCTCGCAGGTCGCGAGCCGGCTGGAGGCGACGCCGATGTCGGTCGCGCTGGCCTGGCTGATGCGACGCTCGCCGAACATCCTGCTCATCCCCGGCACCTCGTCCACCGCCCATCTGCGCGAGAACATCGCAGGCGCCGGGCTCTCCCTCTCCGACGAGGACGTGGCCGAACTGAACGGCATCGGCCACTGAAGCACGCACAGGCCGTCGGCCGCACCGACGAGCTCGTGCACGGTAGGCGGTTTTGCCCGGGTTGTCGGGTGGACCGGAGGGGGATGCCCGGGGTGTGGAGTCCGGCAGGGCACGTCATGGCCGTCTTCCCGTAACGGGTCGCGATACCGCGCCCTTGCCCGAGCCGGTTGACTCACCGCTCGACGGTGTTGCGCTGCTGGTGTGTCTCACGGTCGAAGGCCGGCGGTCTGCCGCCCCGGCCGCCGCGACGCGGCCTGTGGCCTCGCCGGTTCGCGGGGACGGGGATCACCGCACGGATGTCGCGTTTTCGCAGGTGGTCGCGGAGCGCGCGGGAGGAGTACGCCAAGGGGAGGTGAAGGCCGGTGGGAGCTGACCATCGGGGCGCGTGCCGAGCCTTTGAGTATGCCCGGGCCTGAGAGCCCCGTGGACAAGGCGAGGCTGACTCACGCCCAGCAGTGTGGGCATGAAGGGTTCAAGACCCGGTGCAGATCTGTCTGTATCGGCATCGAAACGGTCCGGTTGGTGCGGACGGGTCCGTCTGCGGCCGCCGGGCGTCGGCCGCCGGGCGTCGGCCGCCGGGCGTCGGTCAACGGCCCACCCGAACCGACGATCCGGTGCTCTTGAACGAAACCGCCTAGAGCCTGTCCGGCGGATCAAGTCGGAGGTAATCGGCGGTGTCCGTCCATCTGGGACAAGTGGGGTCTGGTGCGTTCAGCTGCAAGGCGGAGGAGGGCGCCGACGCGATGGGGGCCCCTCCCGCGCATGGGGGTCCCTCCCGCTCGAGCGCAGCCGAGAGTGGGGGAGCAGCCGAGCGTGGGGGAGTCGGCAACCGACGACAACGCCGCTGGGGGTCCCCCCTGCTCGAAGAGCTCGGGGGAGAGCGTGCCAGACCCCACGTCTCCGGCATGATCCGCCGGACAGGCCCTAGGTCAGCCCCGCCGCCCGCGCGCGTTCCACCGCCGGTCCGATGGCCTTGGCCACGGCTTGGACGTCGGCCCCGGTGGAGGTGTGGCCGAGGGAGAAGCGCAGGGTGCCGCGGGCCAGGTCCGGGTCGGTGCCGGTGGCCAGGAGGACGTGGCTGGGCTGGGCGACGCCGGCGGTGCAGGCGGAGCCGGTGGAGCACTCGATGCCCTGCGCGTCGAGCAGGAGCAGCAGGGAGTCGCCCTCACAGCCGGGGAACGTGAAGTGGGCGTTGGCCGGAAGCCGTCCCCCGGGCGCGGGGTCGCCGCCCAGGACGGCGTTCGGGACGGCCTCGCGGACCGCGGCGACCAGGTCGTCGCGGAGCGCGCCGATCTCGCGGGCGAACCATTCCCGCTGCTCGGCGGCGAGCCGGCCGGCGACGGCGAAGGAGGCGACGGCGGGTACGTCGAGCGTGCCGGAGCGGACGTGCCGCTCCTGACCGCCGCCGTGCAGCACCGGCACGGGGGTGTGCTCACGGCCCAGGACCAGCGCTCCGATGCCGTACGGGCCGCCGATCTTGTGGCCCGAGACGGTCATCGCGGCGAGCCCGGAGGAGGCGAAGTCCACGGGCACCTGGCCGAAGGCCTGGACGGCGTCGGAGTGCAGCGGGACACCGAACTCGGCGGCGGCCTCGGCGAGTTCGCGGACCGGCAGGATCGTCCCGATCTCGTTGTTGGCCCACATCGCGGTGGCCAGGGCCACGTCGTCGGGGTTGCGCGCGATCGCCTCGCGCAGGGCATCCGGGTGGACCCGGCCGTGGGAGTCGACGGGCAGGTACTCGACGACGGCGCCCTCGTGCTCACCGAGCCAGTGGACGGCGTCCAGGACGGCATGGTGTTCGACGGGGCTGGCGAGAACCCGGATGCGGGCCGGGTCGGCGTCGCGCCGGGCCCAGTACAGGCCCTTCACGGCGAGGTTGTCGGCCTCGGTCCCGCCGGAGGTGAAGACCACCTCGCTGGGACGGGCGCCGAGGGCTTCGGCGAGGGCTTCGCGGGCTTCCTCGACACTCCGGCGGGCACGTCGGCCGGCGGCGTGGAGGGAGGAGGCGTTGCCGGTGACGCCGAGGTGCTCGGTGAGTGCCTCGACCGCCTCGGGAAGCATCGGGGTGGTCGCGGCGTGGTCGAGGTAAGCCATGGTGGGACCGATTCTACGGGCCGCGCCCGGCGACCCCGGGGCACGGTCGGCCGGGAACCGGCACGCCTGTTCACATGCCCCGCGCCGGCCGCACCGCGAAGAACCGCTCAGCCCAGGCGCACCCGGGCGAGCTGGCGGGACTGGGCGACCAGTCGGTCCGCGCTGTCCCAGACCTCGGCGTCCTCCTCGAGGAAACCGCCGGCGAGGTTGCGGGTGGTGATCGACACCCGCAGCGGGCCGGGCGCCGGGCGGGAGCGGACGTGCGCCGTCAGTTCGACCGTGGGGACCCAGCCCTTGAGCCCGAGCTCGAAGGCGGTCGGAGGCAGTGCGTCCACCGCGAGGAGCAGGGAGAGCGGATCGTGGTCCCGGCCGTCGGCGAGCCCGAACCAGGCGCGCATCTCTCCCTTGCCGGAGGGCTTCCCGAGGGCCCAGCCGAGGGTCGACGGATCGAGCTTGAGCATCAGCCGGTCCGTGATGGCGGAGCTGCCGTCGACGGGGGCCGGACCGTCCTCGGGGCCGAAGCACTGGTCCATGGGCGGTATCGCGGGTGGCTCGGCCGACGTACGGACGTCGTCGGGGAGGGCGTCCAGGTCGCCGTAGGAGGCCAGGAGACGGATGCGCTCGACCTCACGCCCCTGGTCGTCGGTCTGGAAGAGGGACGCCTGGCCGGTCGAGAGGGTGCGTCCGGTGCGTACGGTCTGGGTACGGACGACCGCCGGGCCCGGCTGGGAGGCGGTCAGGTAGTGCGCGGAGAGGGTGAACGGGTCCGCGTGCGGCAGGGCGTCGGCGAGGGCGCGGCCCAGTACGGCCAGCAGATAACCGCCGTTGACGGCCCTGATGATCGTCCAGCCGGCGGAGAGGTCGACGTCGTAGACGCCCGGTTCACGGGGCGTGACCGCGGTGTCGCGATCGAACTCACTGTCACCGACGGTGGCCCGGAGGGCCGGGGCGGAGGCTGCTTCTGGCATGGATGAACAGTACAAGAGTCACCTACTAAGCGGTAGCTTTGGGTCCTGGTCCACCCCTCACCCCTCCCCTACTCCTCCTCGCGGACCGCCGAGCGACGCTGCCACGCGCGGGGGGCCCGCCAGTGGTACCGGAGTGCCAGCAGCCGCAGCATGAACGCCGTGATCACGGCGAAACTGCTGGTGAACGCGTTCAGCACGTCGAAGTGGATACACAGGGCCACCATCGTGGCGCCGACCATCGCCGGTACCGCGTACAGGTCGCGGTCCCAGCGCAGCAGCGAGGGCACCTCGTTGGCGAGCACGTCCCGCAGCACACCGCCACCCACCGCGGTGACCAGGCCCAGGCAGGCGGAAGCGGCCGGGCTGAGCCCGTAGTCGTACGCCTTGGCGGTGCCGACGACGCAGAACAGGCCGAGCCCCGCGGCGTCGAAGAAGTTGACGGCGTTCTGGATTCGCTCGACGTGCGGGTGGAGGAAGAAGACCAGCGCCACGGCCAGCAGCGGGGTCACGAAGTATCCGAGGTCCGTGAAGGCGGCGGGCGGCACAGCGCCGATGACCACATCGCGGAAGAGCCCGCCGCCCAGGGCGGTGGCCTCGGCGAGGACCGCGATGCCGAAGACGTCGAGGTTCTTGTGAACGGCCAGCAGGGCGCCCGAGATCGCGAAGACGAAGATACCGATCAGGTCGAGCGCGTGCAGGAGGGACGGGCTGAAGAGTTGCTGAAGCACCTTGACATTCTTACTCAGCAAGGACCCCTCGCCTTACAAAGCAAGGCGAGGGGCAAGGGTCGATACGAACGTGCTGTCCGGGGACCGGTCGCCGCTGGATCAGACCCGCGGTCCGGTCGTCCGGCGACCGCCGGGCTGTCCGCGAAGGTGCGAACCGATCCGGGCGGGCACCGGGCGGTAGCCCGAAGGGTTCCGGAGCACCGGACGGTTGCTTCGTCCGGTGCTCCAGGAATCCGGTAATCCGGTACTTCGGTACTTCGGGAAATACGGCGGTCCGTCAGGCGGTCCCGGCCGGGCCCTTGCCGGACGCGTCCGGCCCCGTGACGTCGTGGTCCTTCGCGATGGCATCGGCCGTCGAGTCGCTCGGGACCTCGACCGCTGCCGGCACCTTCTCCTTGACCACCGCGGCGTCCGGCTTGGTCGTCGAGTCGGCCGGCAGGAGCGCGGCGGGAATCTCCGCTTCGCCCTCGGCCTGCTCCACCACCACGTCCTCGGTGGTCTCCGTGACGGCCTCGATGCCCGTCGGCCGGGTCGGTGTCAGCTCTCCCGACGCGATCTCGGCGGTGTAGTGGCAGGCCACCCGGTGACCGCCGCCGACGTCCTTCAGCTCCGGCCGTTCGGTCGCGCACTTCTCGGCCTGGGCCCAGGGGCAGCGGGTGTGGAAGCGGCAGCCGGCCGGCGGGTTCGCCGGGGAGGGCAGGTCGCCGGTGAGCAGGATGCGCTCGCGGCGGTCCTCCACCTCCGGGTCCGGCACCGGCACGGCCGACATCAGGGCCTTGGTGTACGGGTGCTTGGGCTCGGCGTACAGCGTGTCGCTCGGCGCCTCCTCGACCAGCGAGCCCAGGTACATCACGCCGATCACGTCGGAGATGTGCCGGACGACCGCGAGGTCGTGGGCGATGACCAGGTAGGTCAGACCGAGTTCCTCCTGGAGTTCCTCCAGGAGGTTGACGACCTGGGCCTGGATCGACACGTCGAGCGCGGAGACCGGCTCGTCGCAGATGATCACGTCCGGCTCGAGGACCAGCGCGCGGGCGATGCCGATGCGCTGGCGCTGACCGCCGGAGAACTCGTGCGGGTAGCGGGCGAGGGCGTTGGAGGGCAGGCCGACCCGCTCCAGGATCGCCTTGATCTTCTCGCGGCGCTCCTCCTGGTTCTTGCCGATGCCGTGGGCGACCATGCCCTCGGACAGGATCGACTCGATGTTCTGCCGGGGGTTGAGCGAGCCCAGCGGGTCCTGGAAGACCATCTGGAGCCGGCGCCGGAAGCGGCGCATCTCCTCGTTCGGCAGCTTCGCCAGGTCGGTGCCGTCGAGGACGACCGACCCCTCGGTGATGTCCACGAGCCGCAGCACCGACCGCCCGAGGGTGGTCTTGCCGCAGCCGGACTCGCCGACCAGGCCGTAGGTCTCGCCGGCCTCGACCTTCAGGGACACCCCGTCCACGGCGTAGACGTGCCCGACCGTACGGTCGAACAGCACGCCCTTCTTGATGGGGAAGTGGACCTTGACGCCGTCCAGTTCGAGCAGGCTCATGCGGGGACCTCCTCGGCCTTCGCGTCGTCGAGTACGGGGTTGACGCACCGCACCCGGTGATCGGCGGCACGCGGCTCGGCGAGCTGCGGGGTGCCGGTCAGGCAGCCCATCTCGTACCGGTCGCAGCGGGGCGCGAAGGCACAGCCGTCGACCCAGGCGACACGGTCGTTGATGGAGCCGCGGATGGGCTTGAGGGACTCGCCCCGGGGAGCGTCCAGGCGCGGGATGGAGCCCAGCAGTCCGTGCGTGTAGGGGTGGGTGGGGTGGGCGAACAGCTCGCGGCGCCCGGCGGACTCCACGGCCTTGCCCGCGTAGAGCACGTTGACCTGGTCGCAGATGCCGGCGACCACACCGAGGTCGTGGGTGATCATCAGCAGGGCGGTGCCCTGCTTGTCCACGAGTTCCTTGAGCAGCTCCAGGATCTGGGCCTGGATGGTCACGTCGAGGGCCGTGGTGGGCTCGTCGGCGATGAGCAGACTCGGGGCACAGGCCACCGCCATGGCGATCAGCGCGCGCTGGCGCATACCGCCGGAGAGCTGGTGCGGGTACTCCTTGAGCCGCCGGGTCGGGTCGGGGATACCGACCCGGTCCAGCAGGTGGGCGGCCTCCCTGCGGGCGGCCTCCCCCTTCATCCCGCGGTGGCGCTCCAGGATCTCGGTGACCTGCACGCCGATCGGCACGACCGGGTTGAGCGAGGACAGCGGGTCCTGGAAGATCATCGCCATCTTGCTGCCACGCAGGTCGCGACGGGCGGACGTGCTCATGGTGAACAGATCCGTGCCGTCGAATTCGGCGCGGCCGCCGACCGTGACGCCCTTGGGGGGCAACAGGCCCATCAGGGCCAGGGAGGTGACGGACTTTCCGCAGCCGGACTCGCCGACCAGGCCCACGACCTGGCCCTGGTCGACCTCGAAGGAGACGCCGTCGACCGCCCGGGACTCCTTGCGGCCGCGGCCGCCGAAGGTGACGGTCAGTTCGTCGACAGTGAGCAGAGACATGGTGGTTCAGCCTCTCAGCTTCGGGTCGAGGGCTTCCCGCATGGCCTCGCCGAGGAGGGTGAAGCCGAGGGCGGTGATGACGATGCCGACGGCAGGGTAGACCGACATCATCGGCGCGTTGTCGAAGAAGCGCTGTGCCTGGGCGAGCATGACGCCCCACTCGGGGATGGCCGGGTCGGGGTTGCCCAGGCCCAGGTAGGACAGGGCGGAGGCCTCGATGATCGCGGTGGCCAGGGAGAGCGTGGCCTGCACGATCACCGGGCTGAGCGAGTTGGGGATGATCTGCGAGACCACGATGCGCCGCTTGCGCACGCCCAGGGACTTGGCCGCGAGCACGTAGTCCGCGCCGCCCTGCGCCAGCATGGAGCCGCGCAGCAGCCGGGCGAACACCGGTATCTGGACGACACCCACGGCGATCATCACGGTGGTCAGTGACTGGCCCATGACGGCGGCGATGGAGACGGCCAGCAGCAGCGAGGGCATCGCCAGCATCATGTCGATGAAGCGCATGATGACGGAGTCGACGCGCTTTCCGGCGTCGCCGCCGAGGGTGGCGGCGGCTCCGGAGAGGCCGCCGATCAGGAAGCCGATGATCAGGCCGATGAGCGTGGCGACGACGCCGACGAGCAGCGTCTGGCGGGCGCCGACCAGTATGCGGGAGAACAGGTCCCGGCCGAGGTGGTCGATTCCGAACCAGTTCTCGCCGCGCGGGCCGACGAACTCGCCCCGGTTGGGGAAGACCTCGCCCCGCCAGGTCTGGGCCGTCGGGGCGTACGGGGTGAGGTAGGGCCCGACGATCGCGACGAGGACGAACAGGGCGATGACGGCCGCGCCGATGATCGCCATCTTGCTGCGCCGGAGACGGCGGAAGGCTTCCCGCCACAGGCTGGCGCCGGTGCTGGTCTCCTTGGTCGCGGTCAGTTCCGCGAGGCGCTGGATCTTTTCGGTCTTGGTTGCGACGCTCACGCTAGTGCACCCGCACTCTCGGGTCGATGAGGCTGTACGCCACGTCCACCAGCAGGTTGATCAGGACGTACACCATCGCGATGAACATGATGAACCCGACGAGCACGGGGTAGTCGCGGCCGTCGATCGCGGTCCGGATGAAGGAGCCGATGCCGCCGAAGTCGAACACCGACTCGGTCAGGACCGCGCCGGACAGCAGGGAGCCCGTGAGGAGGCCGACCGCGGTCACCACGGGGAGCATCGCGTTGCGCAGCACGTGCCGGCCGCGGACGACGCTCCGTTTGAGGCCCTTGGCCTCGGCGGTGCGGACGTAGTCCTCGTCCTGCACCTCGAGGACGCTGGCGCGGGTCATGCGCACGATGACCGCGAGCGGGATGGACGCCAGGGCGATGGAGGGCAGGATCAGGTGATGGAGCGCGTTCCCGGCGGCGTCCAACTCCCCGGTGAGGATGCCGTCCAGGACGGCGAAGCCGGTCACGCTCGTGGCGTCGATGCCGGTTTCCTGGCGTCCGGAGACGGGGAAGAGCCCGAGCTGGACGGCGAAGACGCTCTTGAGGATCAGGGCGAGGAAGAAGACCGGGATGCAGATGCCGACGAGCGAGCCGGAGACCGCGGTGACGTCGAGCCAGCCACCGCGGTTGCGGGCGGCGAAGTAACCGAGCGGGATACCGATGGCCACGGCGAGGAGGATCGCGAGGAGGGACAGCTCCACGGTCGCGGGGAAGCGCAGGACGAACTCGTCCCACACCGGCTGTCCGGTCTGGGTGGAGGTGCCCAGGTCGAGTTCGGCGATGCGCTTAAGGAAGCGCCAGTACTGGACGTAGACGGGCTGGTCCAGCCCGAGTGCGCGGTTGATGCGGATTACTTCGGCCTCGGTGGCCTTCTCCCCCAGGATCGCTGAGGCGGGTCCGCCGGGCAGCCGGTCGAGCCACAGAAAGAGCAGTACCGACAGGCCGAGCAGCGTGGGTATGAGCTGGAGCAGTCTTCGTACGACGAGACGCAGCACCCCGCATGCCCCTTTCTTACGTGATGTGTTCCATGAATGGCCCCGCCCGGCCGTGAGTTTCGACGGCCGGGCGGACCCTTTGTGCTTGGGTGGCTACTGCTCGCTTACTTGAAAGAAGCCTCGGAGAAGACTTCCTGCGTCAGCGGGGAGACGTTCGGCGGGTTCACGTTCTTGCCGAAGGCGATGGCCGGCGGGGAGGACGAGACCGGGACACCCGGCAGGTACTCCATGACGACCTCGTTGGCGTTCTTGTACGCGGCGATGCGCTCGTCGTGCTTGCCGAGCTTGGAGCCGGCGTTCACGGCGTCGAAGACCTTCTTGTCCTTGAAGCCCCACTGCTTGTCGTACCCGGAGAACCAGGTGCCGATGAAGTTGAAGCCGTCGTTGAAGTCACCGGTCCAGCCGAGCATGTGCAGGTCGCAGGAGCCCGCCTCGGTGGCGTCCAGGTAGTCCGGGGCCCACTTCATCGCCTTCGGCGTGACCGTGATGCCGGACTTCTCCAGGTCGTCCTTCATCAGCTCGAACAGGTCCTGCGGGGCAGGCATGTACGGGCGGGTGACCTCGGTCGGGTAGCAGAAGTCGACCTTCAGCTTCTCCTGGCCGGCCTTCTTGAGGAGCTTCTTGGCCTCGCCCGTGTCGTACGCGTACTGCTTGACGTCCTTGGAGTAGCCCTCGATCGTGTCGGGCATGAACTGGTCGGCGACCTTGCCGCCCTCGGGCAGCTGGGTCTTGACCAGGTTCTCCCGGTCGATCGAGTGCGCGATGGCCTGGCGGACTTCCTTCTTCTTCAGCGCGGGGTTGGCCTCCTGGCTCATGCCCACGTAGAAGAGGTTGAAGACGCCACGCGTCGGGACGCCGTAACCCTGGTCCTCGAGGGTCTTGACGTCGGCCGGCGCGACCAGGTCGTAGCCGTCGATGTCACCGGCCTGGAGCGCCTGACGGCGCGTCTGCTCATCGGAGATCGTACGGAAGACCAGGTTCTTGATCTTCGCCTTCTCGCCCCAGTAGCCGTCGAAGCGCTCAAGGGAGACTTCCTTGTTGCCCTTGTTCCACTTCGTGATCTTGTACGGGCCGGTACCGGCGACCGTGCCGGCCTCCTGGCTGTACTTGGGGTACGTGATGGCGTCGCCCTTGGCGGAGGCGTCCTGCTTCTTGTACTCCTCGATCGCCTTCGGCGAGTGGATCGCCAGGGCGTTCAGGGAGAAGCCGCCGGGGAGGTTGGCGGAGGGCTCCTTGACCTCGATGACGGCGGTGTTCTCGTCCTTCGCGGTGCAGGACTTGTAGTTCGCCTCGGGCGTTTCCTTGTCCTCGTTCTTCGCGAAGCCGCCCATGATGGTCTGCCAGTAGTAGGAGACCGCGCTGGACTGGTAGGTGCCCGTCCAGTTGAACCAGTGGTCGTAGTTGGCGCAGACGGCCGCGGCGTTGAACGCCTCGCCGTCGTGGAACTTCACGTTCTTGCGGAGGTCGAAGGTCCAGACGGTGCCCTCGTCGTTGCTCGACCACTTGTCGGCGAGGCCGCCGACCATTTCGCTGCCGCCGGACTCGTGCTCGATGAGAGCCTCGAACGCCTGACGCGTCACGCGGAAGGTTTCACCGTCGCTCGCGAGGGCAGGGTCCAGAGAGCCAGGGTCACCGGCGCCGGCGAAGACGAAGGTGTCCTTCTTGCCGTCGCTCTTGTTGTCACTGTCCCGTTCGCTGGAGCAGCCCGTGGCGATCAGAGCGACCGCCACCGCGGCCGTGATCGCCCGAGCGCCTCGGGACTTGGATATGCGCATATTGGGGCCACTCCGGGTCCGCTATGTGGATGCATCTTGACCGGCCGAACACTACAGATGTTCACAGCGAGTCGAGAACAGTCCGGATACCGGTGATACCTACCTGAGATCTGAACAGTTGACATATGGGACGCTTCAGGCGTCCCTCCGTCAGGAATTAACCGCCTCGAGACATTCGAGTCCCCCTCCACTCCCCTCCGGGAAGCTTCGGACGGCGTGAAGAACGGGTAAAACCGCAGGTGACGGGCGGTCGACCGGTGATAGCTGAGCGCACATGGCTGAAAACCTGTCATAAACCCGGCGCTCGGCGAGGGCGTGGGCTCTCTCCGCCGGCACTCCTGTCCACTCCGTGGACACCGTCACGCTGAGTCAGCACATGAAGGTGCGGCCGGGCACCGACCGCACCCGTCTCCCCCGTATACGCCCCGGTCAGCGCTGGTGCGCGGGCGGATGGCCGGAGCCCGCGGCGGGGGGCACGACGGCGCCGTGGGCCTCGCGGTCGTAGAAGGGGCGGGCATTGGCGCGCAGCCACATCGCGACCGGATCGTGCTCGTCGGACATCGCGACGGTCGACACCGGGAGCCCGTCCGGGACCGCGCCGAGCGACTGCTGCATCATGGCGCGCACCGCGTCCACGGCCGGTGGCGACGTGTCGTACACGTCCAGGCCGATGGCGAGGTACGGGGCGCCCAGCGCCGGCTGCACCCAGGCGCGGCGCAGCGAGCGGACGGTGGGGGTGCGGTGCGCGTTCTGCGCGAGCAGGGCGTAGAACTGCGGGATCTCGATGGCGGGTTCGGACAGCCGCAGGGGCCCTGCGGGCTGGCGGTCGAGGCCGGTGGCGAGTCTGCGCAGATCGAGCCAGGGGATGCCGAGGCCGCCGCCGGGGGCGTGCGGATTGAGCCAGAGTCCGTAGCGGTCGGGATAGAGGGCGCGGGCGGCCTCGATGCCGTCGACGACCTCGTAGGACCGGTTCCAGCCACTGGCGGACAGTTCCTGGGCCGAGGTCACGCAGGGCGCGTAGTCGAAGCCGTCGACCTCCATGTTCCCGTACTGGGCGTCCGGGGAACCCGCTTGGCCCTGCCACAGCAGCATCCAGACATGACCGGAGGAGGGGGTCGCGAGCGCGCGCAGCAACGCCTCGTAGGCGTCGTAACGCCCCGGTGTCACCTGGCGCAGCATGTGCTCGACCTGCCCGGCCGCCGCGGTGCCTGCGCTCACTTTGTATCGCCCCTCCGTACCACCCGTACAACACCCTCGCCCGAACCGATGAACCTAGCTTAAGCGCCTCTCGGCTCCGGGGAGCTCCGCCGGTCCGCGGCCGGCCTCCGGCGGCGCCGCGTCCCCCTCACCTCGGCCGGCCGCCTCCCCCTCACCGCGCCCACTGGTAGAAGGGGCGGACGCGGTCGCGCATCCACTGGCCGACCGGGTCCTGGGCCACGTCCAGAAGAACCAGGTTGACGGGCCACTTCACCGGCTCGCGGCCCAGCGCGCGGCCCAGCGCGTCCATCGGCGCGGCCCGCAGGTCGCCCTCCGCACGGGCCAGTTCGACGGGGGACAGTTCGACGCCGACGAACAGCACCGGTTCGGCCGTCTCGATCTCGGCGAGGCAGCGGCGGGCGGTGGAGACGACGCCGAGGGCCTCGAACTCCGTGGCGGCGGCGGCGAGGAAGCCCACCGGGTCGTCCTGCCAGTCGGGTTCGAACAGCTTGACCCGGCCGCCGCTCATGGGGCCGTCCAGCGGTCCGCGTCCGGCACGGCACAGGGCGGCGACGGCGGGTGGCGGCAGCGGGACGCCGACCACTCCCCCGGGGTTCACGGCGATCCCGGCCTGCGGTGGCAGACCGCGCGCGAACTCCACCGCGGGCGCGACGGTGAACGACAGGTGGGAGCCGACGACCTGACGGAACTGTTCCTCGGAGCTGAAGACCGGGACGTACGCCTGGCCCTCGATCTCCATCGTGGGCAGGTCCAGCGGGCCGCTGTCCGGCCCACCGCCGTTGGGCAGGGGCACCCACAGATAGCTCCGGCCCAGTACCTCGACGATCCGGCCGTCGGCCGAGGGGACGCCGAGGGAGGCCGAGAGCACCTCCTCCAACTCGTTGCCGGGCCATCCGCCGTGCGGATGGGGGTGAGTCTGTGCCGGGAAGTCCGCGGAGAAGCCCGCCGGGAAGTCCATCTGCCTACCGCCTGCCTGGAACCGCTGCTGTGGCTGAAAGGCTAACCGCTGCCGCGCCCTGCGGTCGGCCTGTGCGGCGATCGGGCCGGACGAAGGCGGGCCGTACCGGCGGTCGGTCCCCGCGGCAGTCAGCCCGTGGGCGCCCGGTCGGCACAGCCACCGGTTCGTGGGCGGCAGCCTCCCGCGGCGCTCGGCCGGCACAGCGGCCGGCACAGCGGCCGGCCGGCACGCCGCCCGACCCTCCCGGCGGTCGGCCGACACGGACGCCGGTCCGCACGCCGGTCCGCACGCGGTCGGCTCGTACCGTCGCCGCCCGGGCGGTCGTCAGTCCGTGAAGTCGATGCGGTGCAGCGCGTTCGCCGCGTCGCGGTCGGCCAGGACGGCCGAGCCGCAGCCCGCGGGCAGGTCACCTCGCATCACGGACGTCAGCAGCCGGTCGATGGCGGTGCGGTGACGCCGGAAGGCGTACCGGGAGACTCCGCGGCCGCGCTCGCGCTGGCCGTCCAGGGCCTGCTCCGGGGGGACGTCGAGCAGCAGCAGATGCAGGTCCGCGCCCCGGCGGCGGGCCTCGCGGGCCAGCCAGCGGCGCACCCAGGCCTGCGTGCCGCAGTCGTGGACGACGACTCCCTCGCCGGCGCGCAGGGCGCGCCGCAGTCCGGCGTAGTGGGCGAGGCGGACCAGGGGCCGGTACACCGCGTACGGCAGGAGGCGTGGCATGCCGCGGTCCCAGCGGTCGCGGGTGTCCTGCGAGTCGATACGGGTGCCGCGCGCCGCGCGCCGCATGAGGGTGGACTTGCCGCTGCCGGGCAGTCCGGTGACCACGACGAGGTCACGGGGGCCGAAGAGCAGGGCGTGCGGGCTGCGGCCGGCGCGCTCGCGCAGGTCGCGGACGACAGGCGCGGGCAGCATGCCGCACGCCTCCCCGGCCGGGGAGGCCTGCAGCTCGGGCAGCGCGACGCCCGTGGTGGCGGCGTACGCCGTGGCCTTGTTCACCGTGAGTCCTCCCCTGGGGGTGTCCGGCTCTGTGCCCAGGTACCGGAGCCGCTCCCCGCCGAGTGTAAAGAGACGGTAACGCCGGACGCCTCTGCTTTCCGTCCCTTTCCCGATACAGACCCGTCACAGCCGTGCGTGAGCACCCGAATACCCTGCGCTCCTTCCAGAAGGGTCCCCCTGCCGCGGCCCCGTGATGCGTGCAATGATGAACGCGCCAACTGCATACCGGCCGTTCGAATCCGCGCGGGAGAGTCCCCGGCACCAGTTGCCGCCGGGGCGCCGAAGGAGCAAGTCCCTCCCTTGAATCTCTCAGGCACCGTTACCGCGTGGGCGAGGCACATCTGAAAAGCGGGCCCCGCGCGAGTCGCCGGTGCCCCACCCAAGGTGCAAGCCGTGGTCGTCCCCTGTGCGGGCGGTCATGGCGAACCTCTCAGGTTCCGATGACAGATGGGGAGGAAAGACCTCGCCTGTCCTGCCCTGGGAGACCGACCGATGAGCAGTACCGAACTCCGCCGGACCGCGCTCGACGCCCTGCATCGTTCGCTCGGTGCCACGATGACCGATTTCGCCGGCTGGGACATGCCCCTGCGCTACGGCTCCGAACGCGACGAGCACAACGCCGTGCGGACGGGGGCCGGCCTCTTCGACCTCTCCCACATGGGCGAGATCACCGTCACCGGCCCGCAGGCGTCCCGGTTCCTCGACCACGCGCTGGTCGGCAACATCGGGACCGTCAAGCCCGGCCGCGCCCGCTACACCATGATCTGCGGCGAGGACGGCGGCATCCTGGACGACCTGATCGTCTACCGGCTCGACGACACCGGGGCAGGGGCCGAGGCCGGGTCCCCGCACGCCGGATCCCCCCGCTACCTGGTCGTCGCGAACGCCTCCAACGCCCAGGTGGTGCTGGACGCGCTCGTGGAGCGGTCGGCCGGCTTCGACACCGAGGTCCGTGACGACCGCGACGCGTACGCGCTGCTCGCGGTGCAGGGCCCCGGGTCCTCCGGCATCCTGCGGTCCCTCACCGACGCCGACACCGACGTCGAGGGCATGAAGTACTACGCCGGGCAGCCCGGCACGGTCGCGGGCGTCCCCGCCCTCATCGCCCGGACCGGCTACACCGGCGAGGACGGTTTCGAGCTGTTCGTGAAGCCGGAGCACGCGGTGGAGCTGTGGCAGGCGCTGACGAAGGCGGGCGAGGGCGTCGGCCTGATCCCGTGCGGACTGTCCTGCCGGGACACGCTGCGGCTGGAGGCCGGCATGCCGCTGTACGGCAATGAGCTGAGCGCCTCCCTGACACCGTTCGACGCCGGGTTCGGCCGGGTGGTGAAGTTCGAGAAGGAGGGCGACTTCGTGGGCCGCGCCGCTCTGACCGAGGCCGCCGCCCGCGCCGAGCGGACCCCGCCCCGCGCCCTGGTCGGCCTGATCGCCGAGGGCCGCCGGGTCCCGCGCGCCGGGTACGCGGTGGTCGTCGGCGGCGAGGTGATCGGCGAGGTCACCTCCGGCGCGCCCTCCCCGACGCTGGGCCGGCCGATCGCGATGGCGTACGTCGATGTGGCGTACGCGGCGCCGGGCACGGCGGGCGTGGGTGTGGACATCCGCGGCAGCCACGAGCCTTACGAGGTCGTGGCGCTGCCGTTCTACAAGCGGCAGAAGTAGCACCGTCGCAGACGGCCGCAGACGGCCGCGGAACGCCTCTCGGGACGGCTTCCCAGGCCCTCGCACGTCGGCGCAAGGGCCTCCCAGGGCCGCCCAAGGGCTTCCAAGGGCTTCCAAGGTCTCCCCAGGGCCCCGCACGGGTGAGCGGGGCAGGTCGTGCCCGCTCACGCGCATGTCCCGTACTTCCCGTAGTTTCCGAGTCATCAGCAAGTCCCCCGCGTACAGGAGAATCCAGGTCATGAGCAACCCCCAGCAGCTGCGTTACAGCAAGGAACACGAGTGGCTGTCGGCCGCCGAGGACGGTGCGTCGACCATCGGCATCACCGAGCACGCGGCCAACGCGCTCGGCGACGTCGTGTTCGTCCAGCTCCCCGAGGTCGGTGACACCGTGACCGCGGGCGAGACCTGTGGCGAACTGGAGTCGACCAAGTCGGTCAGCGACCTGTACTGCCCGGTCACCGGCGAGGTCACCGAGATCAACGAGGACGTGGTCAGCGACCCCTCGCTGGTGAACTCGGCCCCCTTCGAGGGCGGCTGGCTGTTCAAGGTGCGGGTCACCGACGAGCCGGCCGACCTGCTTTCCGCCGCCGAGTACGACGCCTTCATCCAGGGCTGAGGAGGCCGTAGTCCCATGTCGCATCTGAACACCCCGCTGCACGAGCTCGACCCGGACGTCGCCGCGGCGATCGACGCCGAACTCCACCGCCAGCAGTCCACCCTCGAGATGATCGCCTCGGAGAACTTCGCCCCGGTCGCGGTCATGGAGGCCCAGGGCACGGTCCTCACCAACAAGTACGCCGAGGGCTACCCCGGCCGCCGCTACTACGGCGGCTGCGAGCACGTCGACGTGATCGAGCAGATCGCCATCGACCGGGTCAAGGAGCTGTTCGGCGCCGAGCACGCCAACGTGCAGCCGCACTCGGGCGCGCAGGCCAACGCCGCCGCGATGTTCGCGCTGCTCAAGCCCGGTGACACGATCATGGGCCTGAACCTCGCGCACGGCGGGCACCTGACCCACGGCATGAAGATCAACTTCTCGGGCAAGCTCTACGACGTGGTCGCCTACCACGTCGGCGACGACGGCCGGGTCGACATGGCCGAGGTCGAGCGGCTGGCCAAGGAGAGCAGGCCGAAGCTGATCGTCGCCGGCTGGTCGGCGTACCCGCGGCAGCTGGACTTCGCCGAGTTCCGCCGGATCGCGGACGAGGTCGGCGCGTACCTGATGGTCGACATGGCGCACTTCGCCGGTCTGGTCGCGGCGGGTCTGCACCCGAACCCGGTCCCGCACGCCCACGTCGTCACCACGACCACGCACAAGACGCTCGGCGGCCCGCGCGGCGGTGTGATCCTCTCCACGGCCGAGCTGGCCAAGAAGATCAACTCCGCGGTCTTCCCCGGCCAGCAGGGCGGCCCGCTGGAGCATGTGGTCGCGGCCAAGGCGGTGGCTTTCAAGGTCGCCGCGTCCGAGGAGTTCAAGGACCGCCAGCGCCGCACCCTGGAGGGCGCCCGCATCCTGGCCGAACGCCTGATGAAGGACGACGCCAAGGCGGTGGGCGTGGACGTGCTCTCCGGCGGTACGGACGTGCACCTGGTCCTGGTCGACCTGCGCGCGTCCGAGCTGGACGGGCAGCAGGCGGAGGACCGGCTCCACGAAGTCGGTATCACCGTCAACCGCAACGCGGTACCGAACGACCCGCGGCCGCCGATGGTCACCTCGGGTCTGCGGATCGGCACGCCCGCCCTGGCCACCCGCGGCTTCGACGCCGAGGACTTCGCCGAGGTGGCGGACGTGATCGCCGAGGCGCTGAAGGCGCCCTCCCCCTTCGGGGCCGCCGACGCCGAGGCGCTCCGGGCCCGGGTGACGGCCCTCGCGGAGAAGCATCCGCTGTACCCCGGTCTGAAGTAATTTCGTACGCTTTGATTCGTACGACCGTCCGGGGCATCGCGCACACTGGGTCAGTGGGCGCGATGCCCCGTGTCGTGCGCCCCCTGTGAACACCCCCTGTGAACACCGTCCCGTTCCCCGCATCCGTACCACCGCGAACCACCCCCCGGCGGACAGCGGCGTCCGCCGAACCCCTAGGAGTCCTTCCGTGGCCCTCTCGGTCTTCGACCTGTTCTCGATCGGCATCGGGCCGTCCAGCTCGCACACGGTCGGCCCGATGCGGGCCGCCCGCATGTTCGCCCGGCGGCTGCTCAACGAGGAGCTGCTGGACTCGGTCGCCTCGGTCCGCGCGGAGCTGTACGGCTCGCTCGGCGCCACCGGCCACGGGCACGGCACGCCCAAGGCGGTGCTGCTCGGCCTGGAGGGCGACTCGCCCCGCACGGTGGACGTGGAGACCGCCGACGAACGGGTGGAGAAGATCAAGGACTCGGGCCGGCTGAGGCTGCTCGACACGCACGAGATCGCGTTCTCCTTCGACGACGACCTGGTGCTGCACCGCCGCAAGGCGCTCACGTACCACGCGAACGGCATGACCCTGTGGGCGTACGACGCCTCCGGTAGCGAGGTGCTGGCGAAAACGTACTACTCGGTGGGCGGCGGCTTCGTCGTCGACGAGGAGGCCGTGGGCGCGGACCGCATCAAACTCAACGACACCGTCCTGAAGTACCCGTTCCGCACGGGCGACGAGCTGCTGCGCCTGACCCGGGAGACGGGCCTGTCCATCTCCGCGCTGATGCTGGAGAACGAGCGCGCCTGGCGGACCGAGGAGGAGATCCGCGAAGGCCTGCTGGAGATCTGGCGGGTGATGCAGGCGTGCGTGGCGCGCGGCATGTCCCGCGAGGGCATCCTGCCGGGCGGCCTGAAGGTGCGCCGGCGCGCCGCGAACACGGCACGCAAGCTGCGCGCGGAGGGCGATGCGAAGGCCCTCTCCATGGAGTGGATCACGCTCTACGCGATGGCCGTGAACGAGGAGAACGCCGGAGGCGGCCGGGTCGTCACCGCCCCGACCAACGGCGCGGCCGGCATCATCCCCGCCGTCCTGCACTACTACATGAACTTCGTCCCCGGTGCCGACGAGGACGGCGTGGTCCGCTTTCTGCTGGCGGCCGGTGCGATCGGCATGCTGTTCAAGGAGAACGCGTCCATCTCCGGCGCCGAGGTCGGCTGCCAGGGCGAGGTCGGCTCCGCCTGCTCGATGGCGGCGGGCGCCCTCGCCGAGGTGATGGGCGGCTCACCGGAGCAGGTCGAGAACGCCGCCGAGATCGGCATGGAGCACAACCTCGGCCTGACCTGCGACCCGGTCGGCGGCCTGGTCCAGATCCCGTGCATCGAGCGCAACGGCATGGCCGCGGTGAAGGCGGTCACCGCCGCGCGGATGGCGATGCGCGGCGACGGCTCGCACAAGGTGTCCCTGGACAAGGTCATCAAGACCATGAAGGAGACCGGCGCCGACATGTCCGTCAAGTACAAGGAGACCGCGCGGGGCGGGCTCGCGGTGAACATCATCGAGTGCTGAGGGATCGGGTGCTGAGGGGACGGGGCACGACGGACGGCGTATGTTGGCCTGGCTGGTCGGGTTCCGTTCCGGACATGGGGTCCGGGCCCGGGGTCCGGTGTTCTGTTGGGGGTTGGAAACCATGGTTGCTGGTCGTGTGGTGCGGTTCGACGCCGTACGGGGTTACGGGTTCATCGCTCCGGAGCACGGCGGGGAGGACGTCTTCCTCCACGTCAACGACGTACGGATTCCGGAGCACCAGTTGCGTCCCGGGGTCACCGTGGAGTTCGAGATCGAGGAGGGCGACCGGGGACTGAAGGCCACGGGCGTGCGCCTGGCCCAGGGCGCGGGCCCGGTGTCGTCCGCCGGCGGAGGCAGGCAGCCGGTGGACGGCGAGGACCCGCTGTGCGACGTGCTCACCGCCGAGGAGTACCTCACAGAGGTCACGGAGGTCCTGCTGTCCGCCGCGCCGACACTGACCGGCGAACAGATCCTCCAGGCGCGCCGCGGGCTGCTGCAGTTCGGCAAGACCCACGGCTGGTGCGACGGGTGAGCCGGGCTCGGTGAACCGGGCCCCGGCGCGGTCGGGTCAGTACCTGGACGCGAGTCCAGGTCGCGCCGGTGCCGAGCCGCCAGACGGACGACCGCACGGGGGCCCGCTCCCGCCCTCAGCAGCTCGTGGGTGATCCGGCGCACCGCGGCGCGGTCCTCCTCCGCCGCGTACCGGGAGTCCGTCGGTACCGGATACTCCTCCGAAGGCAGCACCAGGCCGATGACCGTGTCCCGTGCCCAGGCCGCGTTCGGTGCCGGGACGGCGTTCGCGAAGTCCTCGGACGCCGCGCGCCACAACCGCCGCGCCACCGCCACCGCGGCCGCCACGGCGTCGAGCTCCGGTGGCCATGGTCCCGGTCGCACCATCAAAAGCCGTACCTGTTCGAGCGGTCGCAGCCCGCTGTCGCCGACCTTGAGGCCGCCCCCGCGTCGGCGACGTCCAGGGGCCGCAGTTCGGTGTGGTCCGCCGCGCCCCGGGCCGGCGCGCAGTTCGCCGGTCCCCCCAGCAGGTTCTGCTCAACGCCCGGAGGCGCTGTGTCCCGGGCACCGATGTGCGTCAACCCACTTCGCCCTTGGGGTAGTTCACTCGTGCCAGGTAACCAGTACATGACGGGCAGAAGACATCGGAGGTGCTCTGGGTACCGGTGTGGTGTGTGAGGTCGGGCCGCCGGTCCCCCACAATGGTGAGAAGTTGATGTGTGCACCATATTCGCGGGCGTCCCGTGTCACGGTGGGGCAGTGATGCACAAGAGGAAGCATCCGTTCGACCTCACCGACCTCACCGACCTCACCGCCCCCTCCATCCTCTCCGGCTCTCCTTCCCCCCACCAGCACTTCAGGGAGGCCCCATGCTGCGCGGCATCGATGTGAGTTCGTACCAGTCCTCGTCCTACGCCACGGACGGGTTGTCCTTCGTCTTCGTCAAGGCGACGGAGGGCAGTTCGTACGTCAGCCCCAAGCTGTCGGCCCAGACGGAACGCGCCCGCGAGGCCGGACTGGTCGTCGGCTTCTACCACTTCCTGTGGCCGGGCGACCTGACGGCACAGGCGGAGTACTTCGTCTCCGAGACACCCGAGCGGCAGGGCGACATCCTGGCCGTCGACTGGGAGACGACCGGCGAGGGCACTCGCGCGAGCAACACGGAGAAGGACGAGTTCATCCGGAAGGTCAAGGAGCTGCGCCCGGACCACCGGGTGATCCTGTACTGCAACCGGGACTTCTGGCTGAACGTCGACACGACGTCCTACGCGGGCGACGGTCTGTGGATCGCCGACTACGTCAGCGAGGGCACACCCCGTATCGAGGCCGAGTGGCGCTTCCACCAGTACACCGATGACCCTCTGGACACGAACGTCGCCGACTTCCCCGACCGCGCCGCCCTCGAGAAGTGGGCGGGCGGCGCCTGAGAGCAACCGCCCGCGGGGCCAGGAGCAGGGCGGCTCAGCGATCGGTGATGCGCATGTCGAACCAGGTCGTCTTGCCCCGGGGCAGGAGATCGACGCCCCAGCGGTCGGCGAGGGTGTCGACGAGGAAGAGGCCGCGGCCGCTGACGTCCAGTTCCTGGACCGGCATGAGGCAGGGCAGGCTGCGGGACGGGTCACGGACCTCTACGCGGATCCAGCGGGGGCGGCGGCGCAGCCGGAGGCCGAAGACGCGGGCGCCGGTGTGGCGCACCGCGTTGCCGACGAGCTCGGAGACGAGGAGCACGGCGTCCTCGGTGATCGCCGCCCCGAGGCCCCAATGGCGCAGGACCACGACCTGGGTGAGCCGGCGGGCGGTGGCCGCGGACTCCGGGCGGGACGGCAGCGGCACCTCCGCCTGTGACGGATCACCGAACAACTCCAGTACCTTCTGGGCGTGTTCGTCCTCGACCGTCGGCGACCAGCGCGACGCGGTCGCACGTCCGTCTCCCCGCGGCTGTTCCCTGCCATCCAGCCCCGCCATGCCCCCATCATGGGCACCCGGCGGGACGTCCGGGGCCGCTCCGTCGGAATGCGCCCCCCGTACGCCCCCTCCGCGAGGCAGTCCGCCGACATATGCCCCCGATGCTCGGGGAGTACCGACGGCCCGCGCGGCCTGCGGAAACGGCTCGCTGTGCGGCAATCGACGGACTCCCTCGACACGGCAGGCTTAAGGGTGCGTTAAGGCTCCCATAAACCGCCCCATCGAGGGACCCCAATCAGACATCGCGTCAATTGCAAGCCCCGAAAGGGAGGTTCAGAGGAACTTCGCCTTGCCGGGGCCGTCCTCCACGAAGCTGCGCATCCCCCGTTCGCGGTCCTCGGTGGCGAACAGGCCCGCGAACCAGTTGCGCTCGACGGCGAGGCCGGTGTCGATGTCGGTCTCCAGACCGGTGTCGACCGCCTCCTTGGCCGCGCGCAGGGCGATCGCGGGACCCTTGGCGAGCTTCGCGGCCCACGCGTAAGCCTGTTCGTAGACCTCGGCGGCGGGCACCACACGGTCCACCAGGCCCAGCGCCAGCGCCTCGTCGGCCTTCACCTGACGGCCCGTGAAGATCAGGTCCTTCGCCCTGGACGGGCCGATCAGCCGGGCCAGGCGCTGAGTGCCGCCGGCCCCCGGGATCAGTCCGAGCAGGATCTCGGGCTGGCCCAGCTTGGCGTTCTCCCCGGCGATACGGAAGTCCGCACAGAGCGCGAGCTCGCAGCCGCCGCCCAGCGCGTAACCGGTCACCGCTGCCACCACCGGCTTGGGGATGCGCGCCACCGCAGTGAAGGAGTCCTGCAGGGCGCGGGCGCGCAGGACCATCGCGGTGTGGTCCATGGCCTGCATCTCCTTGATGTCCGCGCCCGCCGCGAACACCTTCTCGCCGCCGAAGATCACCACGGCGCGCACGTCCTCGCGGCGTGTGATCTCCTCGGCGAGTTCCTTCAGCCGGTCCTGCGTGGCGACGTCCAGCGCGTTCATGGGCGGGCGGTCCAGGCGCAGCGTGCCGACGCCCTCGGCGACTTCGAGATGTACGGTCATGACAGCAGGTTAACGGTGACTAACGGCAATGGGGCCGGTGCGGTCGCTCACACTCGGCCGGGGGACCGGGGGTCGCCCCCGGGCAGACACAGCACGGTGACCAACGGCAATGGGGCCGGTGCGGTCGCTCACACTCGGCCGGGGGACCGGGGGTCGCCCCCGGGCAGACACAGCACGGTGACCAACGACTACGGCCCCGGTGCCGTACCTCACACCGGGGCCGCGTACCTCGTACCGTCTCCCGCGGGTCGTGCGGGTCGTGCGGTTACGCCTTCCACTTCTCCCAGGACATGTTCCAGCCGTTGAGGCCGTTGTCCGGGGCGATGGTGGCGTCGTTGGAGTTCTTCACGACGACCACGTCGCCGATCATGGTGTTCTCGAAGAACCAGGCGCCCGGTGCCTTCTTGTCCCAGCCGCCGCGGGTGTCGCGCAGGCCGATGCAGCCGTGGCTGGCGTTGTAGTTGCCGAAGGCGCCGCCGCCCCAGTAGTTGCCGTGGATGAAGGTCCCCGACGTGCTCAGGCGCATGGCGTGCGGGACGTCCTTGATGTCGTACTCGCCGCCGAACCCGACCGTCTCGCCGTTCATGCGGGTGACCTTGAGCCGCTCGCTGACGACCATCTTGCCGTTCCACGTCTCGGTGCCGGGGGCGCCGGCGGTGATCGGGATGGTCTTGATGACCTCGCCGTCCCGCTCGACCTTCATGGTGTGTTTCTTGGCGTCGACGACGGAGACCTGGCTGCGGCCGATGGTGAAGGAGACGGTCTTGACCTGTTCGCCGTAGACGCCGTCGCGGCCCTCGACACCGTCGAGGTTGAGGTCGACGGTGACCTTGGTGCCGGGCTTCCAGTACTTCTCGGGCCGGAAGTCGAGGCGGTCGTTGCCGAACCAGTGCCCCTCGACCTCGACGGCCGGCTCGGTCGTGATGCGGATGGCCTTCTCGACGTCCTCGGCGTTGGTGATGCCCCGGGTGAAGCGGAGCGAGAACGGCATTCCGACGCCGACCTTGGAGCCGTCCTCGGGGGTGAAGGTGCCGACGAAGGTGTTCTTCGGGGTCAGCGTGGTGAAGCTGGAGTCCTCGGCGGCGGTGCGGCCGGCGGAGTCCTTGGCGACCGCGTGCACGGTGTACTTGGTGGAGGCGGCCAGGTGGGTCGACGGCGTCCAGTGGGCGCCGTCGCCGGATATCTCCCCGTCGATCCTCTCGCCGTCCGGGTTCTTGACGACGACCTCGGTCAGCTTGCCCTTGGCCGCGTCGACCTTGAGCGCGCCGCTGGTCTTCACGGACTCGGCACCGTCCTCGGGCGCTATGCCGATGACCGCCTCGGACTGCTTGCTCTGCGCCGCGGTGGAGTCCTTGGGCTTGCCGTCGTCCGCACCGGACCCGGAGCCCGAGCCGGTCCCCCCGCCACCGCACGCCGTGACCGCCAGCACCACCCCGAGTGCCAGCGCGGCGAGCTTCCTGCCGCCACGTCTCCGCGCGTCGACCGCCGCCCCCGATATCGGCCCCACGTTCACTTGTTTTCTCCCCTCGGCGGGCCTGGTCCGACCCACGCCCCCGCACGCCCCACGCGCGCTTGGGCGCATAGTAACCACAGGCCAGGAGGGTTGGAGGCGGCCGGTGTGTCACCGTTCCGTTCCAAACTTCAATGGCCCGCGGAGCACAACCGGAGAGCCCTTTCGGCCATCCGCGCGTGAGGGCGTCCGGGGGCGCCGGGGGTCACCTCACGGCGCTGCCCTTCGTCCACTTCTCCCAGGACATGTTCCAGCCGCCGAGGCCGTTGTCCGGGGCGACCGTCCGGTCCTTGCTGTTGACCACCTCGACGACGTCGCCGACGAGACTGCGGTCGAAGAACCAGCCGGCCGGGGTGCCCGCGCCGCCGCCCTTCACGTCGCGCAGGCCCACGCACCCGTGGCTGACGTTGGTGTCGCCGAAGACGTCCTCGTCGGCCCAGTAGTTGCCGTGCAGGAAGGTGCCGGACTGGGTCAGGCGGATGGCGTGCGGGACGTCGGGGATGTCGTACTCGCCCTTGCCGTCGTCGTCGGTGAAGCCGACGGTCGCGCCGTTCATCCGGGTGACCTCGAGCATCTCGGTGATCACCATCTTCCCGTTGTACGTGGGGGTCTTCGGCGCCCCGGCCGTGACCGGCACCGTGGCGAGCACCTCGCCGTCCCGTCGCACCTCCATGGTGTGCCGGGACGCGTCGACCACCGAGACCTGGCCGCGGCCGACGGTGAACGAGAACGTGCGGTGCTGGAGCCCGTAGGCGCCGGGCGCGCCCTCGACGTCCCGCAGGTCCAGCTCTACGGTGACCTCGGTGCCGGGTTTCCAGTACTCCTCGGGCCGGAAGTCGAGGCGTTCCTTGCCGAACCAGTGCGGGCGGATGTCTGCGGCCGGGCGGGAGGTGACGCGTACGGCGCGTTCGACCGCCGCGCGGTGGACGATCTCGCGGTTGAACGCCAGGGAGACGATCATCCCCGTGCCGACGACGGAACGGTCCTCCGGGGCGACGTAGCCGATGAAGCGCTGCTCGGGGACGTACGTCGTGAAGGTGGTGCGGCGCGCAGAACGGCGCCCGTCGTCGTCCAGGGCGACGGCGTCGACCGTGTACTTCGCGGCCAGCGCGAGCCGTTCGTCGTCGGGTTTCCAGCTCTGCCCGTCGGCGGAGATCCGGCCGGGGACCGGGGCCTCCCTCGCGTCCTGGGACCGGACGACCTTCACCGACTCCAGCCGGCCCTCGGACGCCCGCACCCGCAGCACCCGGCCGGGGCGCACCTCCTTGCTCGCGTCGGCGGGCACGACCTTGATCACCTCCTCGGGTCCCGGGGGGCCGAACGCCCCCGCGACGGGGCCGTCCGAGGTACAGCCGACGGCCCCGGCCAACAGCCCTGCCCATGTCACTACGGCAGCCAGTGCGGCCCTCGCGCGCCGTGCGCGCCCTTGTACGTGACTCACGCGCTGCCCAACGACGGTGCGCGCCCTGGGAAACGACCATGCGTCCCCTCGGGGAACGGTCATCCCCACCCGGCCGTATCCCCTGCGCCCTGGAGGGACGCGCGCATGTCCCGGCGGGAGACGCCCGCGTGGCCCCTGCGGGACGCGTGCGTGGCCCCTGCGGGACGCCGTGCGTGTGCCCCCGCGGGACGCGTGCGTGTGCCCCCGGAGGGACACACGTGCGCGCCCTCGCCCCGGGGTCACGCAAGGGTGCGCCCCGGAAAACGTCGGGGCGCACCCTGACGTTCCCCGGGGAAACGTGAGTGCGCGGCATGCTCTGGGCAGAACTGAGGGGAGGACGACGCGCCGGGGAGCCGCGGCCGGAGCCGAGGAACGCCCAGGGGACTGGGCGGCCGCACTCCCCTGCCCGCCGTCGTCCCATGATGAGCCGCGGGAGGCTGACAGGTGTCCAGCGCAGCCGAGCAGGAGGCGGTGGCCGGGCGGGAGGCGGTGGCCGGGAACCGGGTCGCCGGCGACGGGCGCCCGGCCGTCGCCGTGAACGGCGTGCGGGCGGCCGCGCCACCACCGGCGACGGTGCCGGTGCGGCCCGGCCCGGCCGCCCCACTCGGCGCCCACTTCCGCACCGGCCCGGACGGGGTGGCGGGGACCGGCTTCGCCCTGTGGGCGGGGGGTGCCGAGGGCGTCGAACTGTGCCTGTTCGACGAGCGCGGCGGGGAGAGCCGCGCCCGGCTCACCGAGCTGACGGAGGGGGTCTGGCACGGCTTCGTGCCGGGCGTCCTGCCCGGCACGCGCTACGGCTACCGGGTGCACGGCCGCTGGGATCCGTGGACCGGCGCCCGCTGGAACCCGGCGAAGCTGCTGCTAGACCCGTACGCCCGCGCGGTGGACGGCGACTACGGCACGTCCGGCCTGCCGCCCCAGGTGTACGGGCATGTCCGGGACTGGCCGGAGCAGCATGTCGCGGACACCGTGCGCGACGACCGGGACTCCGCCCCGTACGTGCCGAAGGGCGTCGTCGTCCACGATGACGACGACCGGGCCGACGACCGCCGGCCCGGGACGCCGTGGGCGGACACGGTCCTGTACGAACTCCACGTCAAGGGCTTCACGCAGCGGCACCCCGGCATCCCCGGGGAACTGCGCGGTACGTACGCCGGGCTGGCTCATCCCGCCGCGATCGAGCATCTGGTGCGGCTCGGGGTGACGGCCGTGGAACTGCTGCCGGTGCACCAGTTCGCGCACGAGGACCATCTGCTGCGGCGGGGGCTGCGCAACCACTGGGGCTACAACTCCGTCGGCTGGTTCGCCCCGCACGCGGGCTACGCGTCCTCCGGGACGGGCGGGCAGCAGGTCGGCGAGTTCAAGCGGATGGTGCGCGCGCTGCACGCGGCGGGCATCGAGGTCGTCCTCGACGTGGTCTACAACCACACCGCCGAGGCGAACGAACTGGGGCCCACCCTGTCCCTGAAGGGCGTCGACAACCGCGGCCACTACCGGCTCCGGGCCGACGCCCGCCGGTACGCCGACTACACCGGCTGCGGCAACACCCTGGACGTCGTCCAGCCGCAGGTGCTGCGCCTGATCACGGACTCGCTGCGCTACTGGGTGACCGAGATGGGCGTCGACGGCTTCCGCTTCGACCTGGCGGCGGCGCTGGCCCGCACCGCGGACGGGGACGACGTCGACATGCGCGCCCCCTTCCTCTCGGTGATCGCCCAGGACCCGGTGCTGCGCGGGGTGAAACTGATCGCCGAGCCGTGGGACGTGGGCCCCGGCGGCTACCGGGTGGGGGCGTTCCCGCCGCTGTGGTCGGAGTGGAACGACCGGTACCGCGACGCCGTACGGGATTTCTGGCGGCCCGGGGCCGCGGATCTGCGGGAGATCGGCTACCGGCTCTCCGGTTCCAGTGACCTCTACGACTGGGGCGGACGGCGCCCGTACGCCTCGGTCAACTTCGTCACCGCGCACGACGGATTCACCCTGCGCGACCTCGTGTCGTACGAGCGCAAGCACAACGAGGCCAACGGCGAGGGCAACCGGGACGGCACGGACGACAACCGCTCCTGGAACTGCGGCGCCGAGGGCGAGACCGGCGACCAGGACGTCCTGGCCCTGCGGCGGCGGCAGCTGCGCAACCTGCTGGCCACGCTGCTGCTGTCCACGGGCGTGCCGATGCTGGTCGCCGGGGACGAGATGGGGCGCACCCAGCGCGGCAACAACAACGCCTACTGCCAGGACAACGAGACCGGCTGGGTGGACTGGGAACTGCTGGACCGGCCGGACTGGCGGGCCCTGTTCGACCTCACGTCCCGGCTGATCGCCCTGCGCCGCCGCCATCCGGTGCTGCGCCGCCGGACCTTCTACTCCGGACACGCGCACTCCCCGGACGGACTCCGCGACCTGGCCTGGTTCACCGCGCGGGGCACCGAGATGACCGAGGAGGACTGGTACGCGCCCACCGCCACCCTCGGCATGTACCTCTCCGGCCGGGACGTCCCGGAGCGGGACGAACACGGGGAACCCGTCCTCGACGACAGCTTCCTCGCGATCCTCCACGCCGGTGACGAACCGGCGGACGTCCTCCTTCCGGGCCTTCCGTGGGCCCGGAACTACGAGGTGGTCGTCGACACCGGCCGGGAGGACCAGGAGTCGCCGCCGGACACGGCCCACCCGGCGGACACGACGATCACGGTGCCGGGACGAACGGTGCTGCTGCTGCGGGCGGTCGGCTGACTGCCGAAGGGCCCGTACCCGGCGGCCTGACCCGGCCGGCTCCTGGCGCTCAGCCGAGGATGCCGCGCTCGTAGGCGACCGCCACGGCCGCGGCGCGGTCCTTGACGCCGAGTTTGGCGTACAGGTGGGTGAGGTGGGTCTTCACGGTCGCCTCGCTGATGAAGAGTTCGCGGGCGATCTCGCGGTTGGAGGTACCCCTGGCGACCAGGGCGAGGACCTCGCGTTCCCGCGCGGACAGGGACGCGGACCGCGGTGCGGCGGGGGCGCGGACCGCGGAGACCAGACGGGAGACCACCGCCGGGGAGAGGACCGTACGGCCCTCGGCCGCCGCCCGTACGGCCGTGAACAGTTCCTCGCGCGGCGCGTCCTTCAGCAGGTAGCCGGTCGCGCCCGCCTCGATCGCGGGCAGGGTGTCGGAGTCGGTGTCGTAGGTGGTGAGGACGAGCACCTTGGCGCGGGCGCCCCGGCGGGACAGTTCCCGGATGGCGTCCACGCCCGAACCGCCCGGCATGCGCAGGTCCATGAGGACGACGTCCGGGTCGAGGGCGGAGGCCCGCTCCAGCGCCCCGACACCGTCCGCCGCCTCGCCGAGGACGCGGAAACCGGGCGCGGACTCGAACATGCCGCGCAGGCCGTCCCGTACGACGGGATGGTCGTCGACGATGAGGAGGGAGATGGCCGGGTCGTCAGTCATGGCGCACCAACGGTACGCGAGCCGAGACCGCCGTCCCGTGTCCGGGTTCGGACTCCACGGTGAGGGAGCCCGCGATACGTTCCGCGCGGGCGCGCATGCCGTCGAGGCCGAAGCCGCCGCTGCCGGTGCGGGCGGGGCGCACGCGTGGGTCGAAGCCGCGGCCGTCGTCGCGGATGTCGAGGGTGACCTCGTCGCCGATGTAGGAGAGCGTGACGCCGACCCGGGTGGCCGCGGCGTGCCGGGAGGCGTTGGAGAGGGCCTCCTGGACGATCCGCAGCAGAGTGGCCGCGACTTCCTCGTGCAGGGGTTCGGCGGTGCCGGTGGCCGTGAAGTCGGCGCGAGTGCGGGTGCGTTCGCCCCATTCGGCGACCGTCTTCTCCAGGGCCTGCGGCAGCCCGTCCCCGTCGAGGGCGACCGGGGCGAGGTTGTGCACGGAGCGGCGGGCCTCGCCGAGGCTCTCGCGGGCCAGGTCGGTGGCCCGGCCCGCGTGGACGCGGGCCAGGTCGGGGTCGCTCGTGCCCGCCACCACCTGAAGCTGGGCGATGATGCCGATGAGACCCTGGGCGAGGGTGTCGTGGATCTCGGCGGCCAGCCGTCGGCGTTCGTCGGCGACACCCGCCTCCCTTGCCTGGACGAGGAGTTGGGTGTGCAGGGCGGCGTTCTCGTCGAGGGCCTGCTGCAACGCGGCGTTGGTGCGCTCCAGTTCGGCGATGGTCTCGGCCTGCGTCCGGGCGCGCTCCTCCTCCAGTTCGCCGAAGTGGGCGAAGAGGGCCACCAGCAGGGCGTTGACCAGGAGAATCGCACCGAAGAGCGACCAGCCCAGGCTGTCGCCCGGGGGCAGCCCACCCGCCTGCGAGCCCGCCAGTGTCACCGCGGTGGCGAGCAGGCCGGGCTTGACCAGATGTTTGGGGAGTTGGTGGGCGACGCCGAAATAACCGATGACCGCGGAGAAGGCGAACAGCGGGTTCGTCCAAGCGAGCGCGAACCCGACGGCCCAGCGTGCGGCGTAGTAACAGGCGCTCTCGGTGGTCGGTCCGGGGCGTCGGCGTTCCGCCCTGCCCCAGGCCAGTTGGAGGACGACGGCCACGACGACCAGCACACCGCTCAGCCGGCGCTCACCGTCCGTCATGCCGATCGCGTCGGCGGCCGACAGCGAGAGGACGGTGCCGGCGGCGAGCAGGAGGTACGGCCCCCAGCGGTGGAACATCGCCCACCGCCGCTCGACCACGCCGTCGGTCGTCGTGCGGCTCGCCGTCATGTCGTCGGCCGTCATGTCGTCGGCCGTCGTGTCGTCGGCCGTCGTGTCGTCCGCGGTCACCCCGCCCACCTCATACCGCCCTTCTCATCCGCGTCCGCGTCCGCCCCGACGTCCGCCCCGACGCTTGCCCCCTGCCCGTCCCGACGCCGGTCCCCCTACTCGTCCCGACGCCTGCCTGCACGCTCGTGTCCGCACTCGCCCGCACACTCCCACCGGACCAGCCTGCGGGGGCCGTCATGACGGCAGTCTCGTACGCACTCGCCCCGACACCGGCCCCGGCGTACGCCCCACTGCCCGTCCCGGTACCGGTCCTGATACCCGTCCCGGGCCGCCCGCCGCGCTCGCCCGCATATTCACCCCCCGCGTTCAGCCCCGGCCCTCGCCCTCACTCCCAGCGGAACCAGCGTGCCGCTGCGACCGTCAGCAGCACCGTCCAGGCCGCCAGGACGGCCAGGTGGAGCCGGCCGGGCCAGTCACCGGCGGCGGCCTGGTTCAGGGCTTCGGCGGCGGCGCCGAACGGGGTCCAGCCGACGATGTCGGCGAGCAGGTCCGGCATGGCCTGCACCGGCAGCCACACACCCGCGCAGAACATCGCCGGGAACAGCGCGGCGGAGCCCACCGCTCCCGCGATCTTCGCCGTGCGGGACAACGCGGAGAGCACGGCGCCCAGGGCGAGGGCGGCGGCCACGGCCAGGAGCAGCGCGAGGAGGTAGCCGAAGGGCTGACGCGGCAGCGGTACGTCGAAGGCGATCCGGCCGACGGCGAGCGAGAGCAGCGCCGAGAGCAGGGCGGCCCCGCCGTACACCAGCATCTGCGCGCCGAGCAGCGCGGTGGCCCGTACGGGGGTGGTGGCCATCCGGCGCAGGATGCCGTGCTCTCGGTAGGCGGTGAGGGTCTGAGGCATGCCCTGCACCCCGCCGACGATCAGGCCGAGCAGCACGGCGACCGGGACGTACGCGTCCACCGGGCGCAGCCCGCCGAAGGACGGGTCGGCCTCCCGGAAGGAGGGGATGGAGCCGAGGATCACCAGCAGAAGGGTGGGGAACAGCAGGATCCAGAAGATTCCGCCGGGTTCACGACGGAAGAGGCGGATCTCGGTCCGCAGGACGGCGGCGTTCAGGACGGCGGCGTTCAGGACGGCGGCGCGGGGGGCTGCTGCGCGGGGGACGGGGCTGGTCACGCCGGTACCTCCTCGGTGGTGTCGGGGCGGTCGGTGGTGTTCGCCCGCTGGGTCGCGCCCGTCGGACCGGTCCCGCCGTTCTCCTCCGTCAGGTCCAGGAACGCGTCGTCCAGGGTGGCGTCGGTGACCCGGAGCTGGTGGGCGGTGACGCGGGTGCGGGCGAGGAGGGTGATGACGGCGTTGACGGTCTCGTCCGTGCCGGACAGGGTGACGCGGCCGTCCCGGTGCTCGATCGAGACGAGGGCGGGCAGGCCGTTCAGGTCGCGGTCGTCCAGGGGGGCGGAGGGCGTGAAGCTGATGACGGTGGCGCCCGCCGAGCGGCGGATCAGACCGGCCGGGGTGTCCAGGGCGGCCACCCGGCCCTTGTCGATCACCGCGATCCGGTCGCAGAGCCGTTGGGCCTCCTCCATGAAGTGCGTGACGAGCAGAACGGTGACGCCGTTCGCGCGGATGTCCTCGATGAGTTCCCAGGTGTCGCGGCGGGCGCGCGGGTCCAGTCCGGTGGTGAGTTCGTCGAGGACGACGATCCGGGGGTCGCCGATGAGGGCGAGCGCGATCGACAGGCGTTGTTTCTGCCCGCCGGAGAGTTTGCCGAAGCGGTTGTCCAGGTGCGGGGCGAGCCCGAGGCGTTCGGCCAGGGGCCGCCAGTCGACGGGGCGCGGGTAGAACGCGGTGTACAGCTCGAGGGCCTCGCGGACGGTGAGCTTGGCCTGGAGTTCGCTGCGCTGGAGCTGGGCGCCGAGAACCTGGGCGATCTGTTCGTGGTCGGCGACCGGGTCGAGGCCGGTGACGCGGACGCGGCCGGAGTCGGGGACGCGCAGGCCCTCGACGCATTCGACGGTGGTCGTCTTGCCGGCGCCGTTGGGGCCGAGGACGCCGAAGATCTCGCCCTCCTCGACGGCGAAGGAGACACCGTCCACGACGGGCCGCCCCCCGTAGGACTTGCGCAGATCGGTGACTTCGATGACAGGCATGGCATCAGCGTCGCCGGGCGCGGGCTTCCCGCGCATCGGCCGACGCGCTCGACACCGCATCAACCGATCGGCCGATGGAGTGGTACGACTTCGAGGGAGAGGGGCACGGCGCAGGTCGCGTGCGGGCCCGTTGACGGGGCCGGACGTCGGTCGTAGGTCCCGCGGACCAGCGGAGTCCGGCCAAAACTCGGTGGGCAGTGTCAGTGGCGATCCGTAGGCTCGCTGCTGATGGCCACCACACTCCCACCCGCGCCCCCACCCCTCGAAACGCGCTCCACAGTCCGCTCGTTGCTGCGTCTGTGGCCGTACGTGCGGCCCGTGCGGGCGCGGCTGTTCACCGCCGCTTTCATCGCGATCCTCGCCTCGTGCATCGGTCTGGTCATCCCACTGGTCCTGAAGTGGATGGTGGACGGCCCCGTCGCCGGCCGGGACCCGGCGGGTGTGTGGCTCGGCGCGCTGTACCTGCTGCTGCTCGGGCTCGCGGAGGCGCTGCTGTTCGGGCTCCGGCGGTGGCTGGTGGCGCGCCCGCTGGCGGGTGTCGAGGCGGGAATGCGGGCGGGCCTCTACCGGCATCTGCAGCGGCTGCCGGTGGCGTTCCACGACCGGTGGCCATCGGGGCAGTTGCTGTCCCGGGGGACCACGGATCTGATGCTGCTGCGGATGTTCCTGGCCTTCCCGTTGACGTTTCTGCTGGTCAACGGGGTGACGATCCTTGTCGGCGTGATCATCATGCTGGTCCAGGACCGGTCTCTGGGACTGGTGGTCCTGGTTCCCGTCGTGCCGGTGATGGTCACCTGCGTGCTCTTCGAGAAGCGGTACTCCAGGGCGTCGCGGCTCGGGCAGGACCAGGTCGGCGATCTGACGACGGTCGTCGAGGAGAGCGTGCTCGGCATCCGCGTCATCAAGGGGTTCGGACGGCACCGCAGCCAGGCGCGGGCGTTCCGGAAGCTGTCCGAGGATCTGCGCGGGACGGAGCTGCGCAAGGCCCGGCTGCTGGGCGCCATCATGAGCGTCATCGTGACGCTCCCGGAGCTGGCCATCGGCGCGACACTGGTGCTGGGGACCATGCGGGTGGCCGACGGGGACCTGTCCGCGGGCACCCTGGTGGCGTTCCTGACGACGGCCCTGGCGCTGCGCTGGCCCGTGGACTCGATCGGCTTCCTGCTGGCGATGAGCCAGGAGGCGGCGACCGCGACCGAGCGGTACTTCGAGGTGATGGACGCCGAGGAGGAGCAGCCGGGCCCCGACGGCCCACGGACTCCGGCCGCCCCCGCGGGCGGCGACGGGCTGCGCTTCCACGACGTCACCTTCCGCTATCCCGACGCCCCTTCCGGGTCCCTGCCCGTCCTGGACCGGGTCGACCTGCACATCCGGTCCGGTGAGTCGATGGCCCTGGTCGGCGCGACCGGCAGCGGCAAGACCACGCTCACCGCCCTGGTGCCCCGGCTGCACGAGGCGACCTCGGGGCGGATCACTCTGGACGGCACGGACATCACCGCGCTCTCCCGCGAGGAGCTGCGGCGCAGGGTCTCCGTCGCCTTCGAGGAACCCACCCTGTTCTCGGCCACGGTCGGGGAGAACGTACTGATGGGCGCGGGGGCCGGGGCCGGGAGGGCCGAGTTGGAGCGGGCGCTGGACGTGGCGCAGGCCGGCTTCGTGAACGCACTGCCGCAGGGCGCCGACACCCAGGTCGGCGAGCAGGGGCTCAGTCTCTCCGGCGGGCAGCGGCAGCGTCTCGCGCTGGCCCGCGCGGTGGTCGGGCGGCCCGGCTTCCTGGTGCTGGACGATCCGCTGTCCGCGCTCGACGTGCACACGGAGGCCGCGGTCGAGGCCGCCCTGCGCCGGGTGCTCGCCGACACCACGGCCCTGATCGTGGCGCACCGCCCGTCCACGGTCCTGCTGGCCGACCGCGTCGCCCTCCTCTCCGGCGGCCGGATCACGGCGGTCGGCACCCACCATGAACTGCTGCGCACCAACGCCGAGTACGCCCACCTCATGGCCGGCGACCCGGTGGCGGAGCAGTCGGACCAGGTCGAACAGCCGGACCGGGCGAACCGGTCGGAACAGGAGAACCAGCGATGACGGCGGCTCCCACCGCACCCGCCCGCGACGAGGACGACAAGGGCGGCAGGGACGGCAGGGACGACGAGCCGCGGACCCCGGAGGCCGGCGACCCCTTCGACCGGGACGTCCTGCCCACTCCCCCGGGCGCCGACGGCGTCCTGCTGCGCTCCCTGTTGGCGCCGATGCCCGGCCGGGTCGCCCTGACGGCGCTTCTGCTGCTGCTCCAGCAGGCGGCGGTGCAGGCGGGCCCGCTGCTGGTGGCGTACGCGATCGACCGGGGCGTACCCGCGTTCCGGTCCGCCGACCACGGGCCGCTGATCGCGGTGGCCGTGGGCTATCTGCTGTGCGCGGCCTCGGGCGGCGTGCTGCAGTACGCGTTCATCGCCACCGCCGCCCGGGTCAGCCAGGATGTGCTGCTGGATCTGCGCGGCCGGATCTTCCGGCACGCGCAGGCGCTCAGCGTCGACTTCCACGAGCGCTACACCTCGGGCCGGCTCATCTCCCGCTCCACCACGGACGTCGAGTCGCTGCGGGAGCTGCTGGAGGAGGGCCTGCAGGAACTGGTGACGGTCATCGTGTCCTGCGTCTACATCGCGGTGCTGCTGCTCTGGCTGGACCTCGGGCTCGGCGCGGTGGCGGTGGCGTCCTTCGTCCCGCTGTACGCACTCGTACGGTCGTACCGGCGGCGGGCCTCCGAGGTGTACCGGCTGCGGTCCACGGCGATCGCCTCGGTGATCGTGAAGTTCGTCGAGACGATGAACGGTATCCGCGCGGTGCGCGCCTTCCGCCGCGAGTCCGTCAACGACGCCGCGTTCCGGGAGCTGAACCGGCGGCACGAGCGGACCAACGGCGACGCGCTGCTGGAGATGGCCCGCTATGTCGTCGGCTCGCGGGTGACCGCCAACACGACGGTCGCGCTGGCCGTGCTGTGGGGCGCCTACCGGGTGGCGGAGGGGACGCTCGCGCTCGGTGTGCTGGCGGCGGCGGTGCTGTATCTGCGGCGCCTGTACGACCCGATCGACCGGCTGGGCATGTTCCTCAACGCATACCAGTCGGCGGCGGCCTCGCTGGAGAAGATCGCCGGTCTGCTGGCCCAGGTCCCGTCCGTGCCGGAGCCGGTGTCCCCCCGTGAGCTGCCGGAGCGGCGGTCGGAGCATCCGGGGCGCGAGGTCGTCTTCGAGGGGGTCCGGTTCGCGTACCGCACCGGTGGTGAGGTGCTGCCCCGTTTCGATCTGACGCTCCCCGCCGGGCAGACCGTCGCGGTGGTCGGCTCGACCGGGGCGGGCAAGTCGACGCTGGCGAAGCTGCTCGCCCGCTTCTACGACCCCACCGACGGCCGGGTCCTGCTCGACGGCGTCGACCTGCGCGACCTGCCGGGGCCCGAACTGCGGCGCGGGGTGGTCATGGTGACGCAGGAGGCGTTCCTGTTCTCCGGCACGGTCGCCGAGAACATCGCCCTCGGCCGTCCGGAGGCCGGCCGCGCGGAGATCGAGCAGGCGGCGAAGGAGATCGGCGCGCACGATTTCATCAGCGCCCTCCCGGACGGCTACGACACCGACGTACGCAAGCGGGGCGGCCGCATCTCGGCCGGTCAGCGCCAGCTCGTGGCGTTCGCGAGGGCGTTGCTCGCCGATCCCGCCGTGCTGATCCTGGACGAGGCGACCAGTTCGCTGGACGTTCCCGGGGAGCGGGCGGTGCAGCGCGCGATGGCGACGGTGCTGCGGGGCCGTACGGCGGTGGTGATCGCCCACCGCCTGTCCACCGTGGAGATCGCGGACCGCGTCCTGGTGATGGAACACGGCCGGATCGTGGAGGACGGCCCTCCGGCCGAACTCGTCGCGGGCACGGGCCGCTTCTCGGACCTGCACCGGGCGTGGCGGGACAGTCTGGCGTAGGCGCGGCAGCGCAGGGGGGAAGTGGATGATCGACGCGTACGGGGACCGTTCCTAGTCAGTGAGCGGGAGTGGGTCCTGGACCCGTTCCCGCTCACTGCGGACACCCCGAACGGTGTTGGGTGTCCTGGTCCCCCGCGTTCGTTCCGCGTCCGGCGGCGGGGTCCCTCACGCCCGGGAGCATCCGGTCCGGCCTGGACGGTCCGATGCCCGTGCACATCGCTCTGGTGTGCACGGGGCGGTGTCGTCCGTCGCCGGATCGGGTGCCCTTGGGCGCGTCGCCCGATCGCGATGCTCGCCGCATCGTGCCGGGTGGTCCTACGGTTCTTCGAGGTGAGCGGCTTCTGCCAGTGCTGGGCGCCCCACTTCGAGGTGTAGGCGGGGTCCACGGCGATGACGGTGATGCCCATGGCGTCGGTCATCGAGACGAGGCGGGCGCGGAGCCGGCCGGTGGGCAGGCCGGAGACCAGCCGCCGAAACCGCTTGTTGCGGCCGTGTTTCTCACGGGTCTTCTCCGCGGTGAAGTCCAGGTCCTCCACCGCGATCGCCCGCACCCCACAGGTACGGGCCCAGTGCAGCAGCCGGGTCAGGGCGTGGCGGACCTGGGCGTCGCGATGGTCGGCGGTGCCGGACAGGTCGAAGCAGAACCGGCGCGGGCTGCCGGTCGGGTTGCCGTGCACATCGAGGCGCCAGGCGGCCAGGTGATCGGCATTGGTGTCCACCCCGATCACCCCGTCGGCCAGCACCGCCGCCAGGGAGATCGTCTGTGACACGGGGATCTGCCAGGACGCGGTCACATACCAGCGCGCGGGCCGGGTCGTAGTGGATGCGGTAGGCGACGGCCCGGTTCGCTGCCACCCGGTCGGCCCACTCCTGCCCCCGGTGCGCGAAGTGGATCCGGCCGGTGAGGACATACCGGCCGTGCGGAGCATTGGCCAGGCCTGCGAGGGGGGCGGGCAGTCTGATGCTGACCTCACCGTCCGGGCTGATGCGGATCGTCTCGTTCCCGTAGCGTTTTCCGCTCTCCCCGTCCGCCCGCAGGAACCAGCGGGCCGCCTCCCAGCGTGCACGCCACTGGAGCTCGGTGAGCCGTGCGGCGGGCAGCTGGTGCCGCATCCGGGCCAGGCGTTTACCGCCGCGCACCATGTGCACCCGCCCGGCCGTCCAGGCGGCGCGCTCCCGCGCCAGCCGGTCCTCCAGCACCTGCAGGCGGCGGGCCTTGGCATGCCACTCGCGCCGACTGCGGTAACCACCCGGCGCCTTCTTCGAACCCTTCTGGCCGAGTGGCAGGGACAGCCGGTGGCGCAGGGTACGGATACCGGCTTCCAGGTTCTGGAGGTGGGCGAGCGCGCAACGGCGGGCCAGCGCCCACTGATCGTGCGTGGCTTTGGTGATCGCACCCGCCCAGCGGGCCGACGAGAGCGGAGTCAGCTCCCGCTTGCGCACCGCCCACGCCTGCGCGTCGTGATCGAGGCCGTCGTGGCGGCGGGTCTTCAGGTCACGACAGGCCAGCGTGCCCAGATGCGCGCCCACCCGCCGCAACACCTCCTCATCGGCCGCCGTGAGCTGCTTCAGCCGGGTACGGATCGCCACCCCCGACGGACCGGGTGCCACAGACGGCGCCGCCAGCTCCCGCAGACCGCCCACCCCACACTCCTCCGCCAAGTCGTCATGCCCTACTCACCCCGCCCAACGAACACCACGCGCAAAGGTCACGCATTCGGCAGACGAACCCCCATTCCCCCTTCCGGCGGGACAGCACCCACTCCCGGCCGTGACCGCGCCCATCTGCGCTCACTCATGCACACCAGAACACACTCGTGCTCAGCCAAACTCCAGCAGCTACCAACCCCTTGCTGGGCGCCCTCGGCCTGCTGGGGCTCGCCCCGATCGGGTTCGTGCTGCGCTGGTATCTGCGCCGGGCCCGCGCCGGATACCTCGCCGAGGGCGCGGCCGTCTCGGATGTGGCGGAGATCGTCGCGGCGACGGCGGCGGGGGCGCGCGCGGTGGAGGCGTTCGGGCTCCGGCGGCAGCGGGTCCGGGCGAGCCGGGAGGCGCTGGAGACCGCCCGGCGAGCCCGGTTCCACACCCTGTTCCTGCGGACGGTGTTCTTCCCGGTGGTGGAGGTCTCGTACGCCGTCCCGGTGGCCGGCGTACTCCTGATCGGCGGGGCGCTGCACGGACGGGGCGCGGTGAGCCTGGGCGCGGTGGTGAGCGCCGCCCTGTATCTGCTGCAGTTGAGCGGGCCACTGGACGAGGTGTTGATGCGGATCGAGCAACTGCAGAGCAGCAGTGCCTCGTTCGCCCGGGTGGAGGGGTTGGCGAGGGTGCCGTGCGCGGCGGGGCACGGGGACGTTCCGGATCCGGCCGGTGACCGCATCGACGTGACCGGTGTGCGCTACGCCTACGACGGGGGCGCCGAGGTGCTGCGCGGGGTCGATCTGACGGTGCGGCCGGGTGAGCGGCTGGCCGTGGTGGGGCCGTCCGGCGCGGGCAAGACCACGCTGAGCCGACTGCTCGCGGGCGTGGACGCGCCGACCGCCGGGACGGTGACGGTGGGCGGAGCGCCCGTGGCCCGGCTGGACCCGGATCTGCTGCGCCGGCAGGTCGTGCTGGTCACTCAGGAGCACCACGTCTTCCTCGGTTCGGTGCGCGACAATCTGCGCATCGCCGAACCGGGCGCGGAGGACGGCGAGTTGTGGGCCGCGCTGGCCGTGGTGGGCGCCGACACATGGGTGCGGGAGCTGCCGGAGGGCCTGGACACCGGGCTGGGGCAGGGCGGTTGTGTCCCGGACGGCTCCCAGGCCCAGCAACTGGCTCTGGCCCGGGTGGTGCTGGCGGATCCGCACACACTGATCCTCGACGAGGCGACCGCCCTGCTCGACCCGACGACCGCGCGCCACACCGAGCTCGCGCTGGCCGCCGTCCTCGCGGGACGCACCGTCATCGCGATCGCGCACCGGCTGCACACCGCGCACGACGCGGACCGCGTGGCGGTGATGGAGGACGGCCGGCTGACCGAACTCGGCACGCACGAGAACCTGGTGGCGGCGGGCGGGGCGTACGCGGCGCTCTGGCACTCGTGGCACGGAGACCGGCCGAACCGGCCGGACGGGCCGTAGCCCGGCGCCCGGCGGAGGGGCGGAGGGCGGTGGAGCGCCCGGCGGAGGGGCGCCCGGCGGAGGGGCGCCCGGCGGTGGGCGGTACGCCTCCTCGCCCGCGCCGACAGGGCCGTCACCCACTGGGGAGCCCGGTCCTGACCTGCGGAATCCGGTCCTCGCCACGTTCGTCGTGCCGGCGGTCCTCCGGCGCTCGTCCCCGAGCCGCGGGCCGAAGAGGGATCCATCGATGTCACGCGCCTCATGCCCGCCGGCGGTTGATGCCCGCGCCGTGCCCCCGGCCCACCTCGCGCGCTCCACGCCCCGCACATCAACCCGTTCGTATACCGAACCTGAACTCCCGTACAACGAACGGTTTCCGGCCAAGTTTCTGACGCGCTCCTGACAGAAACCGCAGTCACCTGCCACTCTTCCCACGGCCCTCGCGCGACAACCCCACAGCAACCCCCCAGCGCCACCGAACCGTCGCGCCCCGGCCATCGCTCCAGCACAGCAGCACGTGGTACCGCGTACCGCCCTGTTCTGCCCGGCCGGCTCACCAGCCGGCCGGTCTCCCCTGGCCGCACAACCCGCGGCCGTGCAGAAGGAGTCAGTGTTGAGAAGCAGCTCCTCCCACAGACGCACCCCCCACGCCACCCCCCTCACGACGCGCCGCCGCACCGCCGCGGTCGCCCTCGCCGGGGTCGCCGCCCTGGTCGCCACGGCCGTGCAGGCCGGCAGCGCCACCGCGGCCCCGGACTCCGCGCCGGCCGCCGGACAGGCGAAGCCCGCCGCGGAGTCGGTCCGGCTCACCCCGGCCCAGCGCGCCGAACTGATCCGCGAGGCGAACGCCACCAAGGCGGACACCGCCGAGGACCTCGGCCTGGGCGCGAAGGAGAGGCTCGTCGTCCGTGACGTCCTCAAGGACCGCGACGGCACCGTCCACGTCCGCTACGAGCGCACCTACGACGGCCTGCCCGTCCTCGGCGGCGACCTCGTCGTGCAGGGCCGGAAGCCCGGCGAGACCGAGTCTGTCGTCAAGGCCACCCGGGCCGCGGTGAAGCCCGCCACGACCACCGCCAAGGTGTCCACCGCCAAGGCCGAGCGGCAGGCCCTGTCCGCCGCGCAGGCCGAGGACGCCCAGAGCCCCGACGTGGACGTCGCCCCGCGCAAGGTGATCTGGGCCGCGAGCGGCACCCCCACGGTGGCGTACGAGACGGTCGTCGGCGGACTCCAGCACGACGGCACCCCACAGGAGCTGCACGTCGTCACCGACGCCACCACGGGCGAGAAGCTGTACGAGTGGCAGGCCGTCCAGAACGCGACCGGCCACACCGTCTACAGCGGCACCGTCGACCTGACCTCCACCCAGTCCGGGTCGACGTACAACCTCACCGACGGCGCGCGCGGCGGGCACAAGACGTACAACCTGAACCGCGGCACCTCCGGCACCGGCACCCTGTTCTCCGGCTCCGACGACGTCTGGGGCAACGGCAGCCCGTCCAACCTGGAGTCGGCCGCCGCCGACGCCCACTACGGGGCCGCGCTGACCTGGGACTACTACAAGAACGTGCACGGCCGCAGCGGTATCCGCGGCAACGGCGTGGGCGCCTACTCCCGGGTCCACTACGGCAACAACTACGTCAACGCCTTCTGGTCGGACAGCTGCTTCTGCATGACCTACGGCGACGGATCCGGCAACGCCAACCCGCTGACCTCGATCGACGTCGCCGCGCACGAGATGACCCACGGCCTCACCTCGAACACCGCGGGCCTCGTCTACAGCGGCGAGTCCGGCGGCCTCAACGAGGCGACCAGCGACATCTTCGGCTCGACCGTCGAGTTCTACGCGGCCAACCCCTCCGACGTCGGTGACTACCTCATCGGCGAGGAGATAAACATCAACGGCAACGGGACCCCGTTGCGCTACATGGACAAGCCGAGCAAGGACGGCGCGTCCAAGGACGCCTGGTACTCCGGGATCGGCTCGATCGACGTGCACTACTCCTCCGGCCCCGCCAACCACTTCTTCTACCTGCTGAGCGAGGGCAGCGGCACCAAGACCATCAACGGCGTCAGCTACGACTCGCCCACCTCGGACGGCCTGCCGGTCACCGGCATCGGCCGCGCCAAGGCGGAGAAGATCTGGTTCCGCGCGCTGACCACCAAGTTCACCTCGACCACCAACTACGCGGGCGCCCGCACCGGCACCCTCGCGGCCACCGGTGAGCTGTACGGCGCGGACAGCGCCGAATACAAGGCGGTACAGGACGCCTGGGCCGGCATCAACGTCGGCGCACGCTCCGGCGGCGGCGGTGGCGGCGGTACGTCCTTCGAGAACACCACCGACGTGGCGATCCCGGACGCGGGCGCCGCGGTGACGTCGTCGATCACCGTCTCCGGCCGGACGGGCAACGCGCCCTCCAACCTCCAGGTCTCGGTGGACATCGTGCACACCTGGAGCGGTGACCTGGTCATCGACCTGCTGGCCCCGGACGGCACGGCGTACCGCCTGAGGAACCGCACCGGCGGCTCGGCGGACAACGTCAACGAGACCTACACGGTCAACGCCTCCTCCGAGACCGCCAACGGCACCTGGCAGCTGCGGGTGCAGGACCAGGCCTCACGGGACACCGGCTACATCAACGGCTGGGGGCTCACCTTCCCGTAGCCGTGACGGGCAGGCGTCCCGCGCGGGCCGTGAAGCGCGGCCGTCATGCGCGGGCCGCGGCGCCCGGCCCGTGAGCACCGGGTGAAGACGGGGCGCCGTCCCGGAGGCCGGACCTCCGGGACGGCGCCCCGCCGTGCGGGCGGCTCGGGTGGCCGCCCTACCCTTGGGTCCCATGTCTTCGGCGGACTTCACCTACGACCATGTCGGCGCGACCCGCGAGCCGGGTTTCTGCCCTCCCGGATTCCACCCCCTGCACGTCCGCACCCGCCTCGGCGAGGGTGAGGCGGTCTTCCGCCAGGGCTCGGAGGCGGTCCTCACCTGGGAGCTGCACCGGGCCCTGGGGGTCGGGTTCGCCCCCTCCGCCGACCGCGCGGCGCCCGGTGTCGACGTCACCGTCACGCTCGCCGGAGTGGTCCGAGCGCCCTGCCGGGTGGTCTGGACGGTGGAGGAGTACCGCAGAGCCGGCTGGGCCTACGGCACGCTGCCCGGTCATCCGGAGCGCGGTGAGGAGTCCTTCGTCGTGGACCGTACCGGTGACGGGACGGTGTGGCTGACCGTCTCGGCGTTCAGCAGGCCGGCCAGGTGGTACTCCCGTGCGGCCGGCCCGGCTGCGCGCGGGCTGCAGCATGCGTACGCCCGCCGCTGCGGCACGGTCCTGCGCCGGCTCGCGACGGAGGGCCTCAAGGAGTTCTGAGGCCCTCCGCAGCATCCGCCCGCCAGCGCCTGTCCGGCGGATCATGCCCAAGGCGCGGGGCCCGGCACGTCCTCCTCCGCCTTGCGGCTGGACCTTCCCCCGAGCTCTCGGCGCCTCTCCGAGTTCTCGGCACCTCTCGAACAGGGGGCCCATGAACAGGGAGGACCCCCACGAACAGGGAGGGGCCACCACGCCCCCGCTCGCCTGCGTCGACAAGGTGCCGTCGGCGCCTCCGACGTGATCCGCCGGACCGGCCCTGGCACCGCCCGCTACCGCTACCGGCGCCTCACCGCATCAGTAACCCGGCGGCCCCCAGGACGTCCTCCGAGGGGACCGCGACCAGGCCCAGTTCCATGCCCTGCGCCAGCAGCCGGTGGCTGGGCAGGATACGGACCGTGTAGCCGAACGGCCCGGTGCGGTCCAGGGAGAGCGGGCCCTCGTACACCCAGCGGCCCTCCAGGTCGGCGGCGCCCACCGGCTTCAGCGGCACGGGGGTCCCGTCGGCGATGCGGTCCTCCTCGTCCACCCGCCCGGAGACCGCCTGGACCTCGACGTCGTCCGGGCCGAGGCCGCCGAGGCCGACGCGCACCCGCAGCCCGAGGGTGGTGCCGAGTTCCGCCGTGCCCGCCGTGCCCGTCGTCTCCGACGTCTCGACGTGGTCGACGGTCACGCCGTGCCAGGCGGCGCGCACCCGCGTCTTCCACCGGGCGAGGTCCCGCGCGGCGTCCGGGTCCATCGCGCGGTGGCCGCCGGCGGCGGGCGCGTACAGGCGCTCGACGTACTCGCGGACCATACGGCCGGCCAGCACCTTCGGCCCGAGCAGGCTCAGGGTGTGCCGGACCATCTCCAGCCACCGGTCCGGCAGCCCGCTCTCGCCCCGCTCGTAGAAGCGCGGGGTGATCCGCTGCTCCAGCAGGTCGTACAGCGCGGCGGCCTCTATGGCGTCGCGCCGGTCGGGGTCGTCCCCCACTGCCGAAAGCGTGGGGGTGCCCCCATCCGCCCCGTCCGCGGTGGGGACGGCCCAGCCGAAGTCGGGCTGGAACCACTCGTCCCACCAGCCGTCCAGCACCGAGAGGTTGAGGCAGCCGTTGAGAGCGGCCTTCATGCCGCTGGTGCCGCACGCCTCCAGCGGCCGCAGCGGGTTGTTCAGCCAGATGTCGCAGCCGGGGTAGAGCTTCTGCGCCATCGCCATGCCGTAGTCGGGCAGGAACACGATGCGGTGCCGCACACGGGGTTCGTCGGCGAACCGGACCAGCTCCTGGATGAGCCGCTTGCCGCTCTCGTCCGCCGGGTGCGCCTTGCCCGCGACCACGATCTGCACCGGCCGCTCGGGGTGCAGCAGCAGGTTCGTCAGCCGGTCCCGGTCCTGCAGCATCAGCGTCAGCCGCTTGTACGAGGGGACCCGCCGGGCGAACCCGATGGTCAGCACGTCCGGGTCGAGCACCCGGTCGACCCAGCCCAGTTCCGCCGTCCCGGCGCCGCGCTGCCGCCAGGAGGCGCGCAGCCGCTCCCGCACCTCCATCACCAGCAGGGTGCGCAGGGACCGGCGCAGCTCCCAGATGTCCTCGTCCGGGATGTCCGCGACCGAGTCCCAGCGGTCCGAGCCGCCGACGGTCAGTGCCTCCTCGGCGCGCTCGGCACCGATCTGCCGGGCGCCGAGCCGGAGCACCTCGGGGGCGACCCAGGTGGGCGCGTGCACCCCGTTGGTCACGGAGGTGATGGGCACCTCCTCGGGGTCGAATCCGGGCCAGAGTCCGGCGAACATCTCGCGGCTGACGCTGCCGTGCAGCAGGGACACGCCGTTGGCGCGCTGGGCGAGGCGCAGGCCCATCACGGCCATGTTGAAGAGGCCGGGTTCGCCGCCGGGATACGTCTCCCGGCCCAGTCCGATGACGCGGTCGACGTCGATGCCCGGCAGTTCGGCGTCGGGGCCGAAGTGGCGGGCGACCAGGTCGCGGTCGAAGCGGTCGATGCCGGCCGGTACGGGGGTGTGCGTGGTGAACACGGTCCCGGCCCGGACGGCCTCCAGAGCGGCGTCGAACTCCAGCCCGTCGGAGCCCAGTTCGGCGATGCGCTCCAGGCCGAGGAAACCGGCGTGGCCCTCGTTGGTGTGGAACACCTCGGGCGCCGCGTGTCCGGTGAGCCGGCAGTACGCGCGCACCGCCCGCACACCCCCTATGCCGAGCAGCATCTCCTGGAGGAGCCGGTGCTCGCTGCCGCCGCCGTAGAGCCGGTCGGTGACGCCGCGTTCGCCGAGGTCGTTCTCCTCGACGTCGGAGTCCAGCAGGAGCAGGGGGACCCTGCCCACCTGGGCCAGCCAGATCCGGGCGCGCAGCGACCGGCCGCCGGGCAGCGCGAGGCTCACCAGGGCAGGCGTGCCGTCCGGCTCCTTGAGCTGGACGAGGGGCAGCTCGTTGGGGTCGAGGACGGGGTAGTGCTCCTGCTGCCAGCCGTCCCGGGACAGGCTCTGGCGGAAGTACCCGTGCCGGTAGAGCAGGCCGACACCGATCAGCGGGACGCCGAGGTCGCTGGCGGCCTTGAGATGGTCGCCGGCGAGGATGCCGAGCCCGCCGGAGTACTGCGGCAGAGCGGCCGTGATGCCGAACTCCGGGGAGAAGTAGGCGATGGCTGCGGGCAGTTGGTCGCTACGCGGCCGGGTGCCGGACTGGGTCTGGTACCAGCGGTCGCCGGTCATGTACGTGTGCAGGTCGTCCGCGGCCGCGTCGAGGCGGTCCAGGAACGCGCGGTCGCCGGCCAGCTCGGCGAGCCGCTCGGGCCCCACGCTGCCCAGCAGCCGTACGGGGTCGCGGCCGCAGGCGGCCCAGCATTCGGGGTCGACGGACTGGAAGAGGTCGCCGGTCGGCGCGTGCCAGGACCAGCGCAGATTGCGGGCCAGGTCGCTGAGGGGCCGGAGGGGGTCGGGGAGAACGGGTCGGACGGTGAATCGACGGATCGCCTTCAAATTCCACCTCGGCGCGAGTCGCGGTGCGGAGGGACGGCAGTGTGCGTCCGGTCGTCCCGCACGACACTACCGGCGGAAACGGCATCCACGGCGGAAGCCGGACAACCCGGCACCGGCGCGCCCCGGGCCAAACGATTCGCCACAAGGCGGATATGGCCGATTCCCTACCCGTAGGCGCCCTTGTGGGGCTTCGTTCCGCACGAGACGCTGCCACGATGGCGTGCCGGCCCGCGCCGGGTGCACCCCGGCCCGCGACGCCGTACGCCGAGTCGAGGAGGGGAACTCGGACCATGGCACGGACGCGAACGCGGCGTCTGCGCCGGGCGGGGGGCATGACGGCGACCATGACGGCGATCCTGTGCGCCGCGACGGTTTCGGCCGCGACCCTGCCCGCGCACGCCGCGCCCATGGGGCGGATATCCGGCGCCGGAGCACCCGGCTCCGTGGCAGGCAGCTACCTGGTGACATTGAAGGAGGGGACCGCGGCCCGCTCGGCGGCGGGCAGAGAGCTCGCCGCGCGCCACGGGGCGGGAATCAGCCACACCTACGGCACGGTGCTGAACGGCTACGCCGTCCGGGCGAACGCGAGACAGGCGGCGCGGCTCGCGGCCGACCCCCGGGTCTCCTCGGTCACCCAGGACACCCGGGTGACCGGGGCCGGCACACAGAAGAACCCGCCGTCCTGGGGACTCGACCGGGTCGACCAGCGGGACCTGCCGCTGAACAAGCGGTACGCCTCGCCGGACACGGCGGGTGCCGGGGTGACGGTCTACGTCATCGACACCGGCGTACGGATCTCGCACCGGGACTTCGGCGGCCGGGCCCGGCACGGCTGGGACTTCGTCCAGAACGACCGGACCGCCCAGGACGGCAACGGCCACGGCACCCATGTGGCCGGCATCGTCGCGGGGAAGACGTACGGCGTCGCGAAGCGGGCCCGGATCGTCTCCGTGCGCGTGCTGGACGACGCGGGTTCGGGCACCACGGCCCAGGTGATCGCGGGCATCGACTGGGTGACCCGGAACGCGAAGAGGCCCGCGGTCGCCAACCTCAGTCTCGGCGGCTTCCACAACGCGCAACTGAACGCCGCCGTCCGCGCCTCCATCGCGTCCGGCGTCAGCTACACGGTCGCGGCGGGCAATGAGGCGAACGCGGCCGCGCTGTACTCACCCGCGGGGATCAAACAGGCGATCACGGTGGGCGCGACCGACCGGCAGGACAAGAAACCGGCCTTTTCCAATCACGGCTCGGCCGTCGACCTGTTCGCTCCCGGGGTCGCCATCACCTCGGCGTCCGCCACGAGCGACACCGGCCAAGTCGCCGCCTCGGGTACGTCGATGGCGTCCCCGCACGCGGCGGGCGCGGCGGCGCTGTACCTCGCCGGACACCGGCGGGCGACTCCGGCACAGGTGGCGAACGCCCTGGCCAAGGGGGCGACGACCGGGAAGGTGAGCAGCCGCGGGCTCGGCTCGCCGAACCGGCTGCTGCGGGCGCCGGCGCCCTAGGGGCCTCTCGTTCGGATCCGGCCCGATCCGAACGAGAGGCGCCGGAGGCTTGCTGACGGCTGCGTGGGAGCGGCCCGTCAAGGACCGGCTCCGCCCTGTACGGGCGAGGCCGGTCTTGTGTGTCGACATACGCGCGAGTAGTTAACAAAGTGTCGGATTGCTCACCCGAACAGGGTGGGAAGGCTCCTTCGGTACACCCCTCAGGAACACCGCCGTGCACCACGGAACACGACGGAGCATCACGGAGTATTACGCAGGACACCGCAGACACCGCAGGACCCACCTCCCCACAGTCATCCGCCCGCCTACGTTGACGCGGACAGGAGCGGTCATGCCCGCCAAGCACCCTTCGTCATCCCCTCCGACACCCGGCACCGCAAAGACACCGCCGGCACCCGGTTCCACCGCGCCGGTGCGGGCCGGTTCCGGGCCGCCTCCGAAGCCCGGCCCGCGCCCGTCCGCGAAACGCGGTTCCACGGCATCTCCCGTCCGGCCGAGCGGCAAGGGCGGACATCCGGCGCCCGCGCCGCCGCCCGCACCCGCACCCGCACCATCGCCCACCGCGGGAGCGGGCTCCGTGAGCGCCACACCCCTGAGCACCGCCCCTCCAAGCACCGCCTCCCCCACCTCCGTGGGCCGTATCCCCGTCCTCGACGTCCGGCCGGTGGTCCGCGAGGGGCGTCGGCCGGCGAAGGCGGTCGTCGGGGAGACGTTCGAGGTGACGGCGACCGTGTTCCGTGAGGGGCACGACGCGGTGGCCGCCAATGTCGTCCTGACCGACCCCGAGGGCCGGCGGGGGCCGTTCACGCCGATGCGGGAACTGGCGCCCGGCACCGACCGGTGGGGGGCCACCGTCACCCCAGGGAGGACGGGGTACTGGACGTACACCGTGGAGGCGTGGGGCGATCCGGTCACCACCTGGCGGCGCCACGCGCGGATCAAGATTCCGGCGGGGATCGACACGGAGCTGGTCCTGGAGGAGGGTGCCCGGCTCCACGAACGGGCGGCGGCCCACGTCCCGGACCCGGACCGACGGGCCGCCCTCCTCACCGCCGTGGACGCGCTGCGCGACGCACGGCGTCCGGCGTCGTCCCGGCTGGCGGGGGCGTCGGTGCCGGAGGTGGACGCGGTGCTGGCCCGCCATCCGCTGCGGGAACTGGTCACCACCAGTGACCCGATGCCCCTGCTCGTGGAACGCGAACGCGCCCTCTACGGCTCCTGGTACGAGTTCTTCCCCCGCTCCGAGGGCACCCCCACCCACCCCCACGGCACCTTCCGCACCGCCGCCCGCCGACTGCCCGCCATCGCCGCGATGGGCTTCGACGTCCTCTACCTCCCCCCCATCCACCCCATCGGCACCACCCACCGCAAGGGACGCAACAACACCCTCACCCCCACACCCGACGACGTCGGCGTCCCCTGGGCCATCGGCTCCCCCGAAGGCGGCCACGACAGCGTCCACCCACAACTGGGCACCCTGGAGGACTTCACCTGGTTCGTCCGCCAGGCCACCCGCCACGGACTCGAGACCGCCCTGGACTTCGCCCTGCAGTGCTCCCCCGACCACCCCTGGGTCCACAAACACCCCCAGTGGTTCAACCACCGCCCCGACAACACCATCGCCCACGCCGAGAACCCGCCCAAGAAATACCAGGACATCCACCCCATCGCCTTCGACGCCGACATGGACGGCCTGATCGCCGAGACCTGCCGCATCCTGCGCCACTGGATGAACACCGGCGTACGCATCTTCCGCGTCGACAACCCCCACACCAAACCCGTCGCGTTCTGGGAACGCGTCATCGCCGACATCAACCGCACCGACCCCGACGTCATCTTCCTGGCCGAGGCCTTCACCCGCCCCGCGATGATGCACACCCTCGCCGCCATCGGCTTCCAGCAGTCCTACACCTACTTCACCTGGCGCACCACCAAACAGGAACTGACCGAGTACCTCACCGAACTGGCCGGCGACGCCGCCTGCTACATGCGGCCCAACCTGTTCACCAACACCCCCGACATCCTGCACGCCTACCTCCAGCACGGCGGACGCCCCGCCTTCGAGGTCCGCGCCGTCCTGGCCGCCACCCTCTCCCCCACCTGGGGCATCTACAGCGGCTACGAACTCTGCGAGAACACCCCCCTGCGCGAGGGCTCCGAGGAATACCTCGACTCCGAGAAATACCAGCTCACCCCCCGCGACTGGGCCGGCGCCGAACACCACGGCCGCACCATCGCCCCCCTCATCACCCGCCTCAACACCATCCGCCGGGAGAATCCGGCCCTGCGCCGGCTGCGGAATCTCCGTTTCCACCAGGCGGACAAAGACTCGGTCATCGCCTACTCGAAGAGGCAGGGTTCGAACACGGTGCTGGTGGTCGCCAACCTCGATCCCCACCGCACCCAGGAGGCCACGGTCTCGTTGGACATGCCGCAACTCGGCCTGGAACGGCACGAGTCGGTACCGGTACGCGACGAACTCACCGGCGAGACGTACCACTGGGGCAGGGCCAACTACGTGCGTCTGGGGCCGGGCGGCGCGCATGTGCTCGTCCTCGGCCGGGGGGCCGACGACGGCCGTGACCACGACCGCACGACTTCGGCCTCGGCCTCGGTCTCGGTCTCGGCCTTCGGAACCGCGCCCCCCGGCCCGCACAGCACGACTGCGCGACCGTCCCGACCGTCCACCCCGCAGATCGGAGGGTCACCCGCATCATGATCGTCAACGAGCCCGTACCGGACACCTTCGAGGACACACCGGCGCAGGACCGCGACCCGGACTGGTTCAGGCGTGCCGTCTTCTACGAGGTCCTCGTCCGTTCCTTCCAGGACAGCAACGGCGACGGCATCGGTGACCTGAAGGGGCTGACCGCCAAGCTCGACTATCTGCAGTGGCTCGGCGTCGACTGCCTCTGGCTGCCTCCGTTCTTCAAGTCACCGCTGCGCGACGGCGGTTACGACGTCGCCGACTACACCGCGGTACTGCCCGAGTTCGGCGACCTCGCCGACTTCGTGGAGTTCGTGGACGCCGCCCACCAGCGGGGCATGCGCGTGATCATCGACTTCGTCATGAACCACACCAGCGACCAGCACCCGTGGTTCCAGGAGTCCCGCCAGAACCCCGACGGCCCCTACGGGGACTACTACGTCTGGGCGGACGACGACAAGCAGTACCAGGACGCGCGGATCATCTTCGTCGACACCGAGGCCTCCAACTGGACATACGACCAGGTCCGCGGGCAGTACTACTGGCACCGCTTCTTCTCGCACCAGCCGGACCTCAACTACGAGAACCCGGCCGTGCAGGAGGAGGTGATCTCCGCGCTGAAGTTCTGGCTGGACCTGGGCATCGACGGTTTCCGGCTGGACGCCGTGCCGTACCTCTACCAGGAGGAGGGCACCAACTGCGAGAACCTGCCGGCCACGCACACCTTCCTGAAACGGGTGCGCAAGGAGATCGACGCGCAGTACCCGGACACGGTGGTCCTCGCCGAGGCGAACCAGTGGCCGGAGGACGTCGTCGACTACTTCGGCGACTACACCGCCGGCGGCGACGAGTGCCACATGGCGTTCCACTTCCCGGTGATGCCCCGCATCTTCATGGCCGTGCGACGCGAGTCGCGCTACCCCGTCTCCGAGATCCTGGCCAAGACCCCGGCCATCCCGTCGGGCTGCCAGTGGGGCATCTTCCTGCGCAACCACGACGAGCTGACCCTGGAGATGGTCACCGACGAGGAACGCGACTACATGTGGGCCGAGTACGCCAAGGACCCGCGGATGCGCGCCAACATCGGCATCCGCCGCCGCCTGGCCCCGCTGCTGGACAACGACCGCAACCAGATCGAACTCTTCAACGCCCTGCTGCTGTCCCTGCCCGGCTCGCCGATCCTCTACTACGGCGACGAGATCGGCATGGGCGACAACATCTGGCTCGGCGACCGCGACGCGGTGCGCACCCCCATGCAGTGGACCCCCGACCGCAACGCCGGCTTCTCCTCCTCCGACCCCGGACGGCTGTTCCTGCCCACGATCATGGACCCGGTTTACGGCTACCAGGTCACCAACGTCGAGGCGTCCATGGCGTCGCCGTCGTCGCTGCTGCACTGGACCCGCCGCATGATCGAGATCCGCAAGCAGAACCACGCCTTCGGCCTGGGCACCTACACCGAACTCCCCTCCTCCAATCCCGCCGTCCTCGCCTTCCTGCGGGAGTACGAGGACGATCTGGTGCTCTGCGTGAACAACTTCTCCCGTTTCGCGCAGCCCACCGAGCTCGACCTGAGCGCCTTCGAGGGCCGCCATCCGGTCGAGCTGTTCGGCGGGGTGCGCTTCCCGGCCATCGGTGAACTGCCGTATCTGCTGACCCTGGGGGGCCACGGCTTCTACTGGTTCCGGCTGCGGCAGGAGAGCACGGGGAGCGGTGACGCGGTGACGCCGCCCTGATCAAGAGGGCCCGAGCCCGCCATGGGGGTACCGCCCGGGCCGTTCAGGCACCGGGCGGGGCGGCTCGGTCATCAACTGCGCGCTTGTCGCGTGAAACCTTTCCGAATGATCGGCAAGGACACGCTCCCGCTTCGAGTGGCGTGAACGCCCATGGTTCCGGCTCCGCATCCGCCGGTGAGGCCTTTGGCCACCATCAGGGCGGGACGGTTTCCTCCGTCCCGCCCTGGGCACCCTTCACGCAACCCGACGCTCCTCCGCACCCGACGCGGAAAGGACGCGACGCCATGTCGGAAGCCGTCACACGCACCGTCACGAGCCCGCCCGGCCTCCTTGCGTCACTTGATCCACTCCTGAGGGAATGGCTGCCGCGGCAGCGCTGGTTCGCCGGCAAGGACCGCCCGGTCACCGGGTTCGCCCTGGTCGCGGCCACCGAACTGCTGCCGCCCACCACCAAGCTGGGTCTTTACCACCTGCTCGTACGCGCCCACCAGCCGCTGTTACCGGGCCACGGCGGCCAGGAGCAGCCCGGAGAGTGCTACCAGCTCCTCATAGGCGTGCGCGAGGCGCTGCCGCCCCGGCTGGCGCCCGCGCTGATCGGGCATGTGAGTGAGGGCCCGCTCGCCGGCCGGACGGTCTACGAGGCCCTGCACGACACCCGGCCCGCCGAACTGCTCCTGGAGGCCCTGCGCAGCCGGGCCCGGATCGGCGGGCTGCGCTTCGAACGGGACCCGGGGCAGGAGATCCGGCCCGGTCTGGTGCCACGCCTGATGACGGTCGAACAGTCGAATTCGTCCGTCGTCTACGGAGATACGTTCATCCTGAAGTTGCTGCGCCGGATCGTGCCCGGGATCAATCCCGATCTGGAGCTGCCGCTGGCGCTGGCCCGCGAGGGCTGCCCGCGAGTACCGCCGCCCACGGCGTGGCTGGTCGCGGACCCGGACCCGGCCGATCCCGGTGAGCCCCATGTACTGGGCGTGCTCCAGCCGTTCGTGCAGGGTGCGACGGACGGGTGGGAGCTGGCGCTGCGGGAGCTGGCCAAGGGCGAGGACTTCGTCGCCGAGGCGCGGGCGCTGGGGCGGGCCACCGCCGAGGTGCACACCGCGCTGGCCCGCGCGCTGCCCACGGTCACCCTGGGGCACAGCGGGCTGCGGGCCATGGTCGCCGGCATGACCGAGCGGCTGGCGGCGGCCGTCCGGGCGGTGCCCGCGCTGCGGCCGTACGCGACCGGTCTCGGCTCGGCGTACACCGCCCTGGACGGCCTGGCCGCCGAGGGGCAGACCTGGACCGCCCAGCGGGTGCACGGCGATCTGCATCTCGGCCAGTGCCTGCGGTCCCCGGCCAGGGGCTCCTCCCACGCTTTCGGCAGTGGGGGAGAGTGGTCGCTGATCGACTTCGAGGGCGAACCGGCCCGGCCGCTCGCCGAGCGGCGGATGCCGCAGCCCGTGGTCCGGGACGTGGCCGCCATGCTGCGGTCCTTCGACTACGCGGCCCGCTCCGCGGACCCGCCGCAGCCGGACTGGGCCGAGCACTGCCGGGCGGCGTACTGCTCCGGCTACGCGGAGGCGGCGGGCACGGATCCGCGCACCGATCCCGTGATGCTGCGCGCGTACGAGACGGACAAGGCCGTCTACGAGGTGCTGTACGAGGCCCGGCACCGGCCCCAGTGGCTTCCGGTCCCGTTGGCGGCGGTGCGCAGACTCGCCGGACCTGACCCGACCGGACCCGACCTGACCTGACCCGACCTGACCTGACCCGACCACCCGACCTTCCCTCAGGAGGCTCCGTCCGTGACCCCCCGCCCCGAGTCCAGCGGTTCACATCCGGAGCAGCCGGCCGAGCAGCGGCCCGCCGAGCCGCCGACGGCCGCGCGAAAGAAGAAACCCGCGGCGGCCACGGCGGCCGAGGCGATACCCGGGAAGGGCGCCACGAAGAAAGGTGCCGTGCGGAAGGACGCCGTGCAGAAGGGCACTGGGAAGAAGGGCACGGCAAAGAAGAAGGCTCTGAAGCAGGGCAGGGCGAAGAAGACCGAGGCCGTCCGGGTGCGGGCCTCCGGGGCGCGCCCGGCGGCCGGGCGGCTCGCCCCGCCGGAGGCCGAGCTCGCGCTCTCCCCCGCTCTCGGCCCCGCCGACCGGCAGCGGCTGCTGGACGGTACGCACCACGACCCGCACGCGGTGCTGGGCGGGCACCCGGTGCCCGGCGGGGTCGCCTTCCGGGCGTTCAAGCCGTACGCCCTGGCCGTCACCGTGGTCTCCGGGGGTCTCACCGTCGAGCTGCACGACGACGGGGGCGGGTTCTTCTCGGCGCTGCTGCCGCTGCGGGAGGTCCCGGCGTACCGGCTGCTCGTGGCGTACGAGGAGACGGTGCGGGAAGTCGAGGACGCGTACCGGCTGCTGCCCACGCTCGGCGAGTTCGATCTGCATCTGATCGGCGAGGGCCGGCACGAGGAACTGTGGACGGCGCTCGGCGCGCACCCCATGACCCACCAGGGGGTGACCGGCACCAGGTTCGCGGTGTGGGCGCCGAACGCGCGTGGGGTGCGGGTGGCGGGCGGCTTCAACTTCTGGGACGGCGCCGGGTACCCCATGCGGTCGCTGGGCTCGTCCGGGGTGTGGGAGCTGTTCGTGCCGGGGGTCGGGGAGGGCGAGCTGTACAAGTTCGACATCACCCGGCCCGACGGTTCGAAGACCCTGCGCGCCGACCCGATGGCGCGGCGCACGGAGGTCCCGCCGGCCACCTCGTCCGTCGTCACGTCCTCGCGGTACGCGTGGGGGGACGCCGAGTGGCTGGCGCGCCGCGCCGAAGTGCCCGCGCACGAGGCGCCGTTCTCGGTGTACGAGGTACACCTGCCGTCATGGCGACCAGGGCTGACGTATCGTCAACTGGCGGAACAGCTGCCCGCGTACGTCAAGGACCTCGGCTTCACGCACGTCGAGCTGATGCCGGTCGCGGAGCACCCCTACGGCCCGTCCTGGGGCTACCAGGTCACCGGTTTCTACGCGCCCACGGCCCGCCTCGGCACCCCGGACGACTTCCGGTACCTGGTGGACGCGCTGCACCGGGCCGGGATCGGGGTGCTGATGGACTGGGTGCCGGCCCACTTCCCGCGGGACGAGTGGGCGCTGGCCGAGTTCGACGGCCGGCCGCTGTACGAGCACGCCGATCCGCTGCGGGCCGCCCATCCCGACTGGGGGACCCTGGAGTTCGACTTCGGGCGGCGCGAGGTGCGCAACTTCCTGGTGGCCAACGCCGTTTACTGGTGCGAGGAGTTCCACATCGACGGGCTGCGCGTGGACGCCGTCGCCTCGATGCTGTACCTCGACTACTCGCGCGAGCCGGGTCAGTGGACGCCGAACGAGCACGGCGGCCGGGAGAACCTGGACGCGGTGGCGTTCCTGCAGGAGATGAACGCGACGGTGTACCGCAGGGTTCCCGGTGTGGTGACGGCCGCGGAGGAGTCCACGGCCTGGGACGGCGTCACCCGGGCCACCCACCACGAGGGCCCGAGCGGTTTCGGTGGGCTCGGCTTCGGGCTGAAGTGGAACATGGGCTGGATGCACGACTCGCTGCAGTACATGAGCCACGAGCCGGTCCACCGCACGTACCACCACCACGAGATGACGTTCTCGATGGTGTACGCCTACAGCGAGAACTACGTGCTGCCGATCTCCCACGACGAGGTCGTGCACGGCAAGCGGTCACTGGTGTCGAAGATGCCCGGCGACTGGTGGCAGCGGCGGGCGAACACCCGGGCCTACCTCGGTTTCATGTGGGCCCACCCCGGCAAGCAACTGCTGTTCATGGGGCAGGAGTTCGCGCAGGGCGCCGAGTGGTCCGAGCAGCACGGACCGGACTGGTGGCTGCTGGACCCGGCCTATGGCGCGGAGGCCGACCACCGCGGGGTGCGCGACCTGGTGCGCGACCTCAACACCGTGTACCGGCGGACCCCGGCACTGTGGCGGCTGGACACCGATCCGGCCGGGTTCCGGTGGGTGGCCGGGGACGCGGCCGAGGACAACGTACTGGCGTTCCTGCGGTACGACCGGGACGGCACCCCACTGCTCGCGGTGTCCCACTTCGCCCCCGTGGTCCGGCACGACCACCTGATCGGTGTCCCGGACGACGTGCCCGCCTGGCAGGAGGTGCTGAACACCGACGCGGCCCGCTACGGCGGCGGCGATGTGACCCATCCGGACCCGGTCAAGCCGGAGTCGCAGGGGCGGCACGGGTTCCCGGCGAGCATCCGGCTGACCCTGCCGCCCCTGGCGACGGTCTGGCTCCGCCCGGCCTGACCGGCGGGCGAGAGCAGGCCGGGCGGAGGGCGGGCGGGCGCTACGTCAGGGTGTCGGCCAGCGGCTTCGGCAGCGGTTCGGTGTGCAGGACGCCGAGCCGCTGGGTGGCGCGGGTCAGCGCCACGTACAGGTCGCTGGTGCCGTAGCGCCCCGGTTCGACCACCAGGACGGAGTCGAACTCCAGGCCTTTGGCCTGCCGCGGGTCGAGCAGTACGACCCCCTGCGTCAGGTCCGGTTCGGTGCCCGCCGTGACCCCGTCCAGCCGGGCGGCCAGGGCGCGGTGCAGGTCGCGCGGGGCGATGACGGCGAGCCGGCCCGGCGCGGTGCCGTCCGGTCCGGGCGGGTCCTGGGGCCCCGGGGACCCGGCGGTGAATTCGGCGACGGCCTCGGCGACGGCGCCGGGCAGGTCGTCGGTGGCGCGGGCCCAGGGGCGCAGGCCGGTGGAGCGGACCGAGCCGGGCGGCTCGAAGCCGGGGTGTTCGGCACGGACCACGGCCGCCGCGACGTCCATGATCTCGGCCGGGGTCCGGTAGTTGACGCCGAGCCGGGTGTGCTCCCAGCGGTCCTCGACGTACGGGGCGAGGATGTCCTCCCAGGAGCCGACCCCGCCCGCCTCCGAGGTCTGCGCCGGGTCGCCGACCAGGGTCATCGAGCGGGTCGGGCTGCGCCGCATCAGCAGCCTCCAGGCCATCGGCGACAGTTCCTGTGCCTCGTCGACGATGATGTGGCCGAACGCCCAGGTGCGGTCGGCGGCGGCCCGTTCGGCGGCGCTGCGGTGGTCGTCCTCCTCGTGCCGCTCCGCGAAGCGTTCCGCGTCGATGATGTCGTGCGCGGACAGGACCTCGGAGGATTCGGGGTCGCCCTCCTCCTTGTCCTCGAACTCGAAGGTCCGCGACGCGTACGACACGTCCAGGACGCCCTGGGCGTAGGCGATCTGCGTCCGCCGCTCCCGGTCGGCCCGCTCGCGCAGCAACCGGTCGTCCTCGCCGAGGAGTTCGGCGGCCTCGTCGAGCAGTGGCACGTCGGCGACGGTCCAGTGCCGGGTCACCGGACGGCGCACGGCGGCGGCGTCCTCGGCCGGCAGGAACTCCTCGGGGGCGGCGAGGAAGTCGGCGACCAGCCGCTGCGGGGTGATCCGGGGCCACAGCTGGTCTACGGCCGACCATACTTCGGGGTTCTCGGCGAGCTCGTCGCGGATCTGGGTGATGTCGCTGGGGTCGAGCAGGTTGCTGCCGTCGTACGGGTCGGTGCCGATGCGTTCGGCGACCATGTCGGTGAGCGCGTTGAGGATGTGGCCCTCGAAGTACTCGCGGGACGTGTTGTGCGGCAGCTCGGCGGCGCGGGTGCGTTCGCGGGCGACCCGGACCAGGCCGTCGTCCAGCATGAGGATCTCGCGGTCGTGCTCGATGGTGATCACCGGGTCGGGCAGCGCCTGCCGGTCGCGGACGGCCTCGGCGAGGACGTCCGCCATGGCGGCCCGGCCCTTCACCGCGGCGGCCTCGGGGGTGTCCGCCCGGGTGGTCCTCACGCCGGGGAACAGCTCGCCGACGGTCGCGAGCAGCACCCCGGTCTCACCGAGGCTGGGCAGCACCTCGCCGATGTAGCCGAGGAACGCCGGGTTGGGGCCGACGATCAGGACGGCGCGGCGGGCCAGCAGCTCGCGGTACTCGTAGAGGAGGTAGGCGGCGCGGTGCAGGGCCACGGCGGTCTTGCCGGTGCCGGGGCCGCCCTCGACCACCAGTACGCCGCGGTGCGGGGCGCGGATGATGCGGTCCTGGTCGGCCTGGATGGTGCGGACGATGTCACCCATGCGGCCGGTGCGCGCGGAGGTGAGCGCGGCGAGCAGCACGGCGTCGCCGGTCGGGTCCTCGTGGCCGGTACGGGTCTCGTCACCGAGGTCGAGGATCTCGTCGTGCAGCGCGGTGACCGTGCGCCCCTCGGAGGTGATGTGCCGGCGGCGCCTCAGCCCCATCGGGGTGTGGCCGGTGGCCAGGTAGAACGGGCGGGCGACGTCGGCGCGCCAGTCGATGAGGACGGGGGTGCGCTCGGTGTCGTCGGCGCGCAGGCCGATCCGGCCGATGTGGTGGGTGGCGTTCGAGGAGAGGTCGATCCGGCCGAAGCACAGCGAACCGTCCACCGCGTTCAGCGCCTCGAGCAGCCCGGACCGCTCGGCGACGAGGATGTCCCGCTCCAGCCTGGCCTGCATGGGCGTGTTGCCCTGGCCGAGCGCGTCCGTGAGGGACACCTCGGTGTCTCCGCGCAGGGCGTCCACGCGTGCGTACAGTCCGTCGATGAATTCCTGTTCCTGTCGGAATTCACGGTCCGGATATTCGCTGTTTGACAATTCGGCTCCCGCCCGGATATACTGTGCTCACTGAACTTCTCTCGCGACTCGACTCTATTGAAGTCGCGAGTCAATAAATATACGCAAAAGAAACCCCCGGGCACAATTACCCGGGGGTTTCTTTCGTACGGCGCCGACCGCCCGCGCCGGTATCGGCTCAGATCACTTCGCCCAGTTCCTCCAGCAGCCGCCGCTTGGGCCTGGCGCCCACCATCGACCGCAGCGGTTCCCCGTCCCGGAACACCATGAACGTCGGCATCGACAGCACCTTGTACGCGTTGGTGGTGGCCGGGTTGGCGTCCACGTTCAGCCGCACGACCTTCAGCCGCCCGCCCTGCTCGGCGGCGAGCGCGCTCAGCACCGGCGCCATCTGTCGGCACGGCGGACACCAGTCGGCGGTGAACTCCACCAGCACCGGCAGTTCGGCCCCGATCACCTCCGTCGCGAAGTCCGCGTCGTCCCCCAAGCTCTCAACTTCGTTCGAGCAGGGAGGTGCCCCCATCCTCGGTCACGCCCTTCGCCCTGCTCACCTTTGCCGCCCTCCGAGTTCGCACACCGGTTCCGGACCTCCCGGAGCCGCAGCGTCGGCCGCCAGTTCGTCGCGCGCCCTCTCCAGCTGCTCCCCGACGACCGCCCGTACGGTCCGCAGCTCGCCGATGAGCGCGTCGAGTTCGTCCAGCTTGCGCCGGTAGACCGCGAGCGAGGCAGGGCACGAGTCGCCCTCGGGGTGCCCGGCCCGCAGGCACTCCACGAACGGCCGGGTCTCCTCCAGCTCGAACCCGAAGTCCTGGAGCGTCCGGATCTGCCGCAGCAGCTTCAGGTCGTTCTCGTCGTACGTCCGGTGGTTGTTGCCCGTACGCCGCGCGGGCAGCAGTCCCCGTGACTCGTAGTACCGCAGTGTCCGCGTGGTGGTCCCGGCGCGTGCGGCCAGCTCGCCGATTCGCATACCGGTGAACGTACGCCTTGACGTCGGCGTCAGGGCAAGGCGGGACGAGACGAATCCGAACCCGAACAAAAAGGGCCGAGCGGCCGGACTCCCGGGGGAAGGAGTCCGGCCGCTCGGCGGCGGGGAAGGCGCTGGAGGGGGGTCAGCGCCGTTGCGGTAGGAGGACGCCGGCCGGTCAGGCCTTGGCGAGTTCCTTCTCGCCCGCTGCGGGGACCTCGGCACGGTCGGCGGGGCCGCCGTCGTGGTCGTCCAGCAGGGTGGTCTCGTCGAAGGGCAGGGCGCCGGAGAGGACCTGGTCGACCCGCTCCCGGTCGATCTCCTTGGTCCAGGTGCCGATCAGCACCGTGGCGACCGCGTTGCCCGCGAAGTTGGTGAGGGCGCGGGCCTCGCTCATCAGGCGGTCGATGCCGACGATGAGGCCGATGCCGTCCACCAGGGCCGGCTTGTGCGACTGCAGACCACCGGCCAGCGTCGCCAGGCCGGCACCGGAGACACCGGCGGCGCCCTTGGACGCGACCAGCAGGAAGAGCAGCAGCGTGATCTGCTCGCCGATCGCCATCGGCGTCCCCAGGGCGTCGGCGATGAACAGCGAGGCCATGGTCATGTAGATCATGGTGCCGTCGAGGTTGAAGGAGTAACCGGTCGGGACGGTGATGCCGACCACCGGCTTGCTGACGCCCATGTGCTCCATCTTCGCGATGAGCCGCGGCAGCGCCGACTCGGACGACGACGTGGAGAGGATCAGCAGGAACTCACGGCCCAGGTACTTGAACAGGCTCCAGACGTTCAGGCCCGCGACGATCCGCAGCAGCGCGCCGAGCACCAGGAAGATGAACAGCGCACAGGTGATGTAGAAGCCGAGCATCAGCACGGCGAGGCTCTTCAGCGCGTCCACGCCGGCGGAGCCGGTGACGGCGGCCATGGCGCCGAACGCGCCGACCGGGGCGGCCCACATGATCATGGCGAGGACCCGGAAGACCAGCCGCTGGATGTGCTCGATGCCGCGCAGGACCGGCTGGCCGGCGTTGCCCATGGCCTGCAGCGCGAAGCCGCACAGCAGGGCGATCAGCAGGGTCTGCAGGACTTCACCCTGGGTGAAGGCGGACACGATCGTGGTCGGGATGATGCCGAGCAGGAACTCGGTGGTGTCCTTGGCCTCCGCGTTGACCTGGGCCTGGCCGGTCTCCTTGACCGCGTCGGTGACCGCGAGGCCCGCGCCCGGGTCCAGGATGTTGCCGACGACCAGGCCGATGCCGAGCGCGATCAGCGACATGACCAGGAAGTAGCCCATGGCGATACCGCCGACGGCGCCGACCTTGGCGGCCTTCCGGACGGAGCCGATGCCCAGCACGATGGTGCAGAAGATGATCGGCGAGATCATCATCTTGATCAGGCTCACGAACCCGGTGCCGATCGGCTTCAGCTCGACTGCGAAGTCGGGTGCCACCAGGCCCACGGTGATACCGAGGGCGACCGCGATGATCACCGCGATGTAGAGATAGTGCGTGCGGTCCCGCTTCACTTTGGGAGCGGCAGGTGCCGTATCGGCTGTGCTGGTCACGGCGGCCTCCTTGACGACGTCGGCATCACCGGCGTGCGGCTCACGTCCGGGGGATGGGGGTTGGGGACAGCCGTGACTATGTCCTGCCTTGTGAGCGCGGTCACCCTTCCGTTCATTTAGTTCACGCTGTCGGAGATGCACACTGTCGGGATGCGCTTCGCCCTCCCCAGACCCCGCAGCCTCGCGGCCCAGCTCTTCGCCATGCAGGCGGTGCTGATAGCGGTGCTCGTGGTGGGATACGCGCTGTTCACCTATGTCGGCGACCGCGGCCAGGCCGAGGAGGCGGCGAGCCGCCAGGCACAGGCCGTGGCCCTCTCGGTGGCGGATTCCCCCTCGGTGCGTGAGTCGATCCGTACCGCCGATCCCTCGGCGACGCTCCAGCCGTACGCGCTGGCGGTGGTGCGCGACACCGACGTCGACTTCGTCACCATCATGAATCCGCGGGGCATCCGCTGGACCCACCCCGACCCGGACCAGCTCGGCCTGCCCTTCCGCGGTCACACCGCGCCCGCCCTCGAGGGCCGGACGTTCACCGAGACCTACACCGGCACCCTCGGCCCGTCCGTCCGCGCGGTCACCCCGGTCCGGGACGGCGACCGGATCGTCGGCCTGGTCAGCGCGGGGATCCGGGTCGACGAGATCAGCCAGCGCGCGGAGGCCCAGCTGACGGCCCTGCTCGCGGTCGCGGGCGGTGCGCTCGGGCTCGGCGCGATCGGCACGTACGTCATCAACGCCCGCCTGCGCCGGCACACCCACGGGATGAACGCGAGAGAACTCAGCCATATGCACGACTACCATCAGGCCGCGCTGCACGCCGTGCGCGAGGGACTGCTGATGCTGGACGGGCAGTACAGAGTGGCGTTGATCAACGACGGTGGCAGGGAGCTGCTGGGTGTGGCTCCGAAGGAGGACGTGGTGGGCAGGTCGGTCACGGAACTCGGCCTTCCGGCGCCGCTGACGGGCGCCCTGCTCGCCTCTCGGCCGAGGGTCGACGAGGTGCATCTGACGGCGGACCGGGTGGTGGTGGTGAACACCTCGCCGGTGTCGGGCGGTGAGCGGCGCGGTTCGGTGGTGACCCTGCGCGATGTGACCGAGCTCCAGTCGCTGACGGGCGAGCTGGACTCGGAGCGGGGTTTCACCCAGGCGCTGCGCTCTCAGGCGCACGAGGCGGCGAACCGGCTGCACACCGTCGTCTCGCTGATCGAGCTGGGCCGGACCGAGGAGGCGGTGGACTTCGCGACCGCCGAGCTGGAACTGGCCCAGGCTCTCACCGACCAGGTGGTGGCGGCGGTGGGCGAACCGGTGCTGGCGGCGCTGCTGCTGGGCAAGGCCGCCCAGGCCAACGAGCGGGGCGTGGAGCTGGTGGTCACGTCGGACAGCCGGCTGGACGACGGCCTGCTGCCGGACACCCTGCCCACCCGGGACCTGGTCACCATCCTGGGCAACCTGATCGACAACGCGGTGGACGCGGCGCTGGGCGGCATCGGCCCCCGGGTGACGGTCACCGCCCTCACCGACGCCGGCGCGGAGCTGATCCTGCGGGTGTCCGACACCGGTCCGGGCGTGGACCCGGACCACGCCGAGGCGGTCTTCCAGCGGGGCTTCACGACCAAGCCGTCGGGGCCGGGCGGGCGCGGGCTGGGCCTGGCGCTGGTACGGCAGGCGGTGGACCGGCACGGCGGCACGCTGACGGTGACGTCGGAGGAGGGCGGCGGCGCCCGCTTCGAGGTACGTCTTCCGCTGCGGGACGCCACCGGGAACCGTGCGACCGCGAACGATGCGATGGCGGGCTCGGGCACGGGAGGCACGGCATGACCGACCGCCCGCCCATCCGTGTCCTGGTGGTGGAGGACGATCCCGTCGCCGCCGCCGCCCATGTGATGTACGTCGGCCGGGTGCCGGGGTTCGTCGCCATCGGCAAGGCCGCCACGGGCGCCGAGGCCCGCCGGGTGCTGGAGCGCACCCCCGTCGACCTGCTCCTTCTCGACCTGCACCTGCCCGATGTGCACGGGTTGCAGCTGGCCCGCTCACTGCGGGCCTCGGGGCATCACGCGGACGTCGTCGCGGTGACCTCGGCACGGGACCTCACGGTGGTGCGCGAAGGCGTGTCGCTGGGGGTCGTCCAGTACGTGCTGAAACCGTTCACCTTCGCGACGCTGCGGGACCGTCTGGTGCGGTACGCCGAGTTCCGGGCGGCCGTGGGCGAGGCCAGCGGCCAGGCCGAGGTGGACCGGGCGCTGGCCGCCCTGCGCGCCCCCGGACCGGCCGCCCTGCCCAAGGGCCTGAGCGCACCGACCCTGGAACGGGTGACCCTGGCCCTGCGCGACGCCGACGAGGGCCTGACGGCCAGCGGGGTGGCGGAGGCGGTGGGCATCTCCCGCATCACCGCCCGCCGCTACCTGGAGCACCTGGTCGACGCGGGCCGGGCGATCCGACGCCCTCAGTACGGGGCCGTGGGGCGGCCCGAGCTGCAGTACCGGTGGGTGACGGGGCCGTAGGACCGACCGACCCCGGGTCGAACAGGCCCGGGGTCGAACAGGCCCGGGGTCGAACAGGCCCGGGGTCGAACAGGCCCGGGCCGGACCGGCCCCGGGTCGAGCAAGACCGGGTCGAGCAGACCTGGCGGGGCCGTCCGTCAGTAGACCGACTCGGCCTCGTCCATGCGGCCCTTCGGGACCGTCTTCAGTTCGGTGACGGCCTCCGCGAGCGGCACCATCACGACGTCGGTCCCGCGCAGCGCGGTCATCCGGCCGAACCGCTCCTGGTGCGCGGCCTCCACCGCGTGCCACCCGAAGCGCGTGGCGAGCACCCTGTCGTACGCGGTCGGCGTGCCGCCGCGCTGGATGTGGCCGAGGATGACCGGCCTGGCCTCCTTGCCGAGGCGCTGCTCCAGCTCGTGGGCCAGTGCCGTGCCGATGCCCTGGAAGCGTTCGTGGCCGAACTTGTCGATCGCGCCCTTGCCGTAGTCCATGGTGCCGTCGGCGGGGTGGGCGCCCTCGGCGACGCAGATCACCGCGAACTTCTTGCCGCGGGCGAAACGTTCCTCGATCATCTTCACCAACCGGGCCGGGTCGAAGGCCCGTTCGGGAAGGCAGATGCCGTGGGCGCCGGCGGCCATGCCGGACTCCAGGGCGATCCAGCCCGCGTGCCGGCCCATGACCTCGACGACCATGACCCGCTGATGGGACTCGGCGGTGGTCTTCAGCCGGTCCATCGCCTCGGTGGCGACGCCGACGGCGGTGTCGAAGCCGAAGGTGCGGTCGGTGGAGGAGATGTCGTTGTCGATCGTCTTCGGCACGCCGACCACCGGCAGGCCGGCCTCCGACAGCATGTGCGCCGCGGTGAGCGTGCCCTCGCCGCCGATCGGGATGAGCGCGTCGATACCGAAGTCGCGGATCATGTCCGAGGCGTTCTCGCAGGCCTCGCGGAGCCGGTCGCGCTCCAGCCGGGAGGAGCCGAGTATGGTGCCGCCGCGGGCCAGGATGCCGCTGACCGCGTCGAGGTCGAGGGGGCGGTAGCGGCCGTCGAGCAGGCCCGCGTAGCCGTCCTCGAAGCCGATGACCTCGTCGCCGTAATTGTCGACCGCTCGGTGCACGACCGACCGGATCACTGCGTTCAGGCCGGGGCAGTCGCCGCCTGCGGTGAGAACTCCGATACGCATCGTGCAGTCGTCTCCTGGTCGCTGGGAATACCGGTGAACCGTCTCCGATTGTTCCATGCCGCCCGACGCACTGCGGCCCCCTCCCTCCGCCGGGTCCCGGCTCCCCGCCTCTCCCCACCTTTCCACCGCCCCGGCCTCCGTCCCCGGCCCGGGTCCACGTCCTTCCCGGCCCGGGTCCACAGCCCTCCCCCGGCTCAGGCCCAGACCCCTCCCCCGGCCCGGTTCCACATCCTTCCCGGCTCAGGTCCTCATCCCTCTCCCCTGCTCGGGCCCAGACCCCTCCCCGGCTCAGGTCCACATCCCTCCCCGGCCCGGGTTCGGCCTGGGTTCGGATCCCTTCCCGGCTCAGGTCCGCATCCCTCCCCGGCCCGGGTTCGGCCCGGTTCGGTCCGGTCCGGCCCGGGTTCGGTCCGGCCCGGCCCGGTTCGGTCCGGTCCGGCCCGGGTTCGGTCCGGTCCGGCCCGGTTCGGTCCGGTCCGGTTCGGTCCGGTCCGGGTTCGGTCCGGTCCGGGTTCGGTCCGGTCCGGTCCGGTTCGGTCCGGTCCGGGTCCGGGTTCGGTCCGGTCCGGTCCGGTTCGGTCCGGTCCGGGTTCGGATCCCTTCCCGGTCCCTCGGGGCACGTCCCGGCCGTCCCGGCCGCCCCGTTCCTGCCGGGTGTCCCGGCCGTGCCCCGGCCCCTCGGCCGGGCGCCCCCACCAGCGGCGGCGGTACTGTCGAGGAGGATCCGCCCGTCCCGGCGGGCGGATGCCGGCCGGCGCCGGGAGGGCACCGGTCCGCAGGGCCGAAAGCACCGCGAGACCCCGACGAAACGGAGCACGCGTGACCCGCAGTGTGTACGTCACCGGTATCGACCGTGGCGACGGCCGCCAGGTCGTCGAACTGGGAGTGATGGAACTCCTGACCCGGCAGGTCGACCGGGTGGGCGTCTTCCGTCCCCTGGTGCACGACGGCCCGGACCGCCTCTTCGAACTGCTGCGCGCCCGCTACCGGCTCACCCAGGACCCGGCGACCGTCTACGGCATGGACTACCAGGAGGCGTCCGCCCTCCAGGCCGAACGCGGCCCCGACGAACTGGTGTCGACGCTGGTCGACCGGTTCCACCTGGTCGCCCGCGAGTACGACGTCGTCCTCGTCCTCGGCACCGACTACGCCGACACCCAGTTCCCGGACGAGCTGTCCCTCAACGCCCGCCTGGCCAACGAGTTCGGCGCCTCGGTCATCCCGGTCGTGGGCGGCCGCCGGCAGACCTCCGAGTCGGTGCGCGACGAGACCCGCAACGCCTACAGCGCCTACCACAACCGGGGGTGCGACGTGCTGGCCATGGTGGTCAACCGGGTCGCCCGCGAGGACCGCGACGAGATCGCCGAGCGGCTCTCCTCCCGGCTGCCCGTGCCGTGCTACGTCGTCCCCGACGAACCCGCGCTCGCCGCCCCCACGGTGGCTCAGATCGCCCACACCCTCGGCGCGAAGGTGGTGCTCGGCGACGACTCAGGACTGGCCCGCGACGCCCTGGACTTCGTCTTCGGCGGCGCCATGCTGCCCAACCTCCTCGCCGCCCTGACCCCCGGCTGCCTGGTCGTCACCCCGGGCGACCGCGCCGACCTGGTCATCGGCGTCCTGGCCGCGCACAGCGCCGGTACCCCGCCGATAGCCGGCGTGCTGCTCACCCTGGACGAGGTACCGGGCGAGCGCATCCTCACCCTTGCCGCCCGGCTCGCTCCCGGCACCCCCGTGCTGTCGGTGCCCGGCAACAGTTTTCCCACCGCCGAGCAGTTGTTCTCCCTGGAGGGAAAGCTGAACGCGGCCACCCCGCGCAAGGCGGAGACCGCGCTGGGCCTCTTCGAGCGGTACGCCGACACCGCCGAACTCACCCGGCGGGTCTCCGCGCCCAGCAGCGACCGGGTGACGCCGATGATGTTCGAGCACAAGCTGCTCGAACAGGCCCGTTCCGACCTCAGGCGGGTCGTCCTGCCCGAGGGTGACGAGGAGCGGGTGCTGCGCGCGGCCGAGGTGCTGATGCGCCGGGGCGTGTGCGACCTCACCCTGCTCGGGCCGGTCGACCGCATCCGCAAGAAGGCCGCCGACCTCGGTATCGACCTCGGCGACACCCAGCTGATCGACCCGGCCGAGTCCGAGCTGCGGGACACCTTCGCCGAGAAGTACGCCGCGCTGCGCGCGCACCGGGGCGTCAGCGTCGAACTGGCCTACGACGTCGTCTCGGACGTGAACTACTTCGGCACGCTGATGGTGCAGGAGGGACTGGCCGACGGGATGGTGTCCGGCTCGGTGCACTCCACGGCCGCGACCATCCGGCCGGCCTTCGAGATCATCAAGACCCGTGAGGACGCCTCGATCGTCTCCTCGGTGTTCTTCATGTGCCTGGCGGACCGGGTCCTGGTCTACGGGGACTGCGCGGTCAACCCCGACCCGGACGCCGAGCAGCTCGCCGACATCGCCGTGCAGTCGGCGGTCACGGCCGCGCGGTTCGGGGTGGAGCCGCGGATCGCGATGCTGTCGTACTCGACGGGCACGTCCGGCTCCGGCGCCGACGTCGACAAGGTGCGCGAGGCGACCGAGCTGGTCCGCGCGCGCCGCCCCGACCTCAGGGTCGAAGGGCCGATCCAGTACGACGCGGCCGTGGAGCCGTCGGTCGCGGCGACCAAGCTGCCGGACTCCGAGGTCGCCGGACAGGCGACCGTGCTGATCTTCCCCGACCTGAACACCGGCAACAACACCTACAAGGCCGTGCAGCGCTCGGCCGGCGCGGTCGCGGTCGGCCCGGTGCTCCAGGGCCTGCGCAAGCCGGTCAACGACCTGTCCCGGGGCGCCCTGGTCCAGGACATCGTGAACACCGTCGCCATCACGGCCATCCAGGCCCAGTCCCCGGCCGCCCCGGCCCCGAGCGAGAAGGCAGCCGCCCAGTGAGCCCCCACCCGTCGCCCGCCACCACCCTGCCCGACGAGCCGCGCCCGGCCCCTCCCTCCCGAGTCCTCGTCCTCAACTCCGGTTCCTCGTCGGTGAAGTACCAGCTGCTGGACATGACCGACGGCAGCCGGCTCGCGTCCGGCCTGGTCGAGCGGATCGGCGAACGGACCTCGCTGGTCCGGCACACGCCGTCGGCGTCGGGCGGGGTCCCCAGGGAGCGCACCGGACCGGTCGCGGACCACGAGGCCGCCCTGAAGGCGATGGCCGAGGAGCTGGCCGCCGACGGGCTGGGGCTCGACTCCCCCGAGCTGGCCGCGATCGGGCACCGGGTGGTGCACGGCGGAAAGCACTTCACCGAGCCGACCGTCATCGACGAAGCGGTCCTCACCGAGATCGAGCGGCTCATCCCGGTCGCCCCGCTGCACAACCCGGCCAACCTGACGGGTATCCGCACCGCGACGGCGCTGCGCCCGGACCTGCCGCAGGTCGCCGTCTTCGACACCTCCTTCCACACCACGATGCCGGAGTCCGCGGCCCGCTACGCGATCGACGTGCGGACCGCCGACGAGCACCGGATCCGCCGCTACGGCTTCCACGGCACCTCGCACGCGTACGTGTCACGGGAGACGGCCCGACTGCTCGGAAAGGCGCCGGAGGACGTGAACGTCATCGTGCTGCACCTGGGCAACGGGGCGTCGGCCTCGGCGGTGCGGGGCGGGAGGTGCGTGGACACCTCGATGGGGCTGACGCCCTTGGAAGGGCTCGTGATGGGTACCCGGTCGGGAGACGTGGACCCGGCCGTCATCTTCCATTTGACCCGCGTCGGCGGAATGTCCATCGACGAGATCGACACTCTCCTCAACAAGAAGAGCGGTCTGGTCGGCCTGTGCGGTGACAACGACATGCGCGAGATCCGCCGCCGGGTCGACGCGGGCGACGAAGAGGCGAAGCTCGCGTTCGACATCTACATTCACCGTCTGAAGAAGTACATCGGCGCCTATTACGCCGTTCTCGGCCGGGTGGACGCGGTGGCGTTCACCGCCGGGGTCGGCGAGAACGCCGCAGCGGTGCGGGAGGCGGCCGTGGCGGGCCTGGAAGGACTGGGCCTGGGGGTCGACGCCGAGCGCAACGGCGCGCGCGGCACCGGCCCGCGGCTGGTCTCGCCCGAGGGTGCGCGGGTCGCGGTCGCCGTGGTCCCGACGGATGAGGAAATGGAGATCGCCACACAGACCTACGCACTGGTCGGAAAGCCCAATTGAGCAGCCGCTTTCTCATGTGTGCCTTCCGCCGGACGGAATATTCCGGAGCGAAACAAACCGATAGGATCGCCCCATGCGCCGTTCCAAAATCGTCTGTACTCTCGGCCCCGCGGTCGACTCCCACGAGCAGCTCATCGCCCTGATCGAAGCCGGCATGAACGTGGCCCGCTTCAACTTCAGCCACGGCTCACAGGCCGAGCACCAGGGCAGGTACGACAGGGTCCGTGCCGCCGCCAAGGAGACGGGCAGGGCCATCGGGGTCCTCGCCGACCTCCAGGGCCCGAAGATCCGTCTGGAGACCTTCGCCGAGGGTCCCGTCGAGCTGGTGCGCGGTGACGAGTTCACCATCACCACCGAGGACGTCCCCGGCGACCGGACGATCTGCGGGACGACCTACAAGGGGCTGCCCGGTGACGTCTCCCGCGGCGACCAGGTACTGATCAACGACGGCAACGTCGAGCTGAAGGTACTGGACGTCGAGGGCTGCCGGGTCAGGACGATCGTCATCGAGGGCGGCGTCATCTCCGACCACAAGGGCATCAACCTGCCCGGCACGGCCGTGAACGTGCCCGCGCTGTCCGAGAAGGACATCGAGGACCTGCGGTTCGCGCTGCGCATGGGCTGCGACATGGTCGCCCTGTCCTTCGTCCGGGACGCCAAGGACGTCGCCGACGTCCACCGCGTGATGGACGAGGAGGGCCGCCGGGTGCCCGTCATCGCCAAGGTGGAGAAGCCGCAGGCGGTGGACAACATGGAGGACGTCGTGATGGCGTTCGACGGTGTGATGGTCGCCCGCGGCGACCTCGCCGTCGAGTACCCGCTCGAGAAGGTCCCGATGGTGCAGAAGCGCCTGATCGAGCTCTGCCGGCGCAACGCGAAGCCGGTGATCGTGGCGACCCAGATGATGGAGTCGATGATCACCAACTCCCGTCCGACCCGCGCCGAGGCCTCCGACGTGGCCAACGCGATCCTGGACGGCGCGGACGCGGTCATGCTGTCGGCCGAGTCGAGCGTGGGCGCGTACCCGACCGAGACCGTGCGGACGATGTCGAAGATCGTCCAGGCGGCCGAGCAGGAGCTGCTGTCCAAGGGCCTGCAGCCGCTGGTGCCCGGCAAGAAGCCGCGCACGCAGGGCGGTTCGGTGGCCCGTGCCGCCGCCGAGATCGCCGACTTCCTCGGCGGCAAGGGCCTGGTGGCCTTCACCCAGTCCGGCGACACCGCCCGCCGGCTGTCCCGTTACCGCGCCATCCAGCCGATCCTGGCGTTCACCACGGACGAGTCCACCCGCAACCAGCTCACGCTCAGCTGGGGCGTGGAGTCGCACGTCGTGCCGTTCGTGAACAGCACCGACGAGATGGTCGACCTGGTCCAGCAGGAACTGGTCCGGCTGCACCGCTTCGACGAGGGCGACATCGTGGTGATCACCGCCGGCTCCCCGCCCGGCGTCCCCGGCACCACCAACATGGTCCGCGTCCACCACATGGGCGGCGCGACCAGCTGACCGGCCGGCACCTGTACGGCACTGAGGGCACCCCCTGCGGAAGGGGGTGCCCTCGGTGTTTCGGCGTGGCTCCCGACGTGGCCCGTCGGGCGTTCGGGCGGGCGCGCTCGGTCGAGTGCCCGGGCGGCCAGGCACTCGGTCGGGCAGGTGCTCGGTCGGGCAGGTGCTCAGTCGGCGTACTGGCGCAACCCCGGGATGTGCAGCGTTCCGCCGAACTGGCCGGCCTGCTGGACCGTCACATCCGTGAAGTAGATCAGGGGGATGTTGAGCGGCGGCGGGTTCTCCGGGTCGAAGGTGACCTGGATCAGACCGAGCAGCTTGCCGGAGATGCTCTCCGTGTACATCACGGTCTCGCCGTCGCGGATGGTGGACGTCGAGCCCTTGGCCGCCCGCACATGGTGGGTCTTGCCGGACATCTTGTCCTCGACCGTCTGGTGCAGGTCGCCGATGTCGGTGCCCTTGGAGACGACGTACTTCAGGACCTTCTTGGTCTTGCCGCTCGCGGTCCGCACCTCGACGACGCCCTGGTAGTCGGCGCCCGTCAGCAGCAGCGAGCTGGCGTTCAGGATCCACGGGTCCTCGGGCAGCAGGATCTTGTTGTCGACCCCGCCCTCGGCGTCGGTGGCGACCGGGCAGTCGTCGACGTCGGTCGTGGCGCTCTCGGAGGGGCTCGGGCTCGGCGAGGCGGTGACCTCCGGGTTCGCGGTGGCCTCGTCGGCCTCCGCAGCGGGTTCCTCCGCCTCCCCGGCTTCCCCGGCTGCCTCGTCCGCGGTGTCGGCGGGCTCCTCGACGGCTTCGGTGCTCTTCCCTCCGCCCTTCCCTCCGCCCTTCTCGGCGGTTTCCTCCGCCGTGTCCGCCTCGCCCTCGGCTGCGCTGCCCGCGGCGGACGCGGAGGCCGACGGGGTGGGGCTCGCGGCCGCCTCGTCGGTCTTCTTGCCCTTCGGGGTGAAGAAGTCCTTGACGGCGTCGCCGAACTCCTCCAGAGCGTTGCGCTCGGTCTCCGAGGGCGACGGCCCGGGCTCCTCGGTCTGCTCGTCGGAGGCCTCGGGGCCGACGGGCGCGGCCTCGTTCCCGCCGTCCTTGTCGTCGGAACCTGAATCCGACGAAGAGGACGAGCTCTTGTCCGTGCCCTTGTCCGTGCCCTTGCCCTTGCCCTTGCCCTTGCCCGTGTCCGCGTCCGCGTCCGTACCGGAGTCCTCGGCCGTGTCGTCGCCGGCGGAGGCCGAAGGGCTGGGCTCCGTGGCGGGCGCCTCCTCGTCCGGGGAGGCCGTGTCACTCGCCGACGCGGACGCGCCGTCCTCGGAGGCACCGTCCTCCAGGGCCGCCAGGCAGTCCTTGTACTCGTCGGCGGTCAGGCTCCTGGACTTCGGCTGCTCGTCGGCCTGGGCCAGTGTCGGCGTGAACCCCATGCCCATCAGGACCGCGCTTGGCATCGCCGCGAGGGCGACCGCCTTCCCGGCCGGCATGTGGAACCTGGTGAGCAGCGGCTTCCGGGGGGCCGCGTGGCGTGGCCCTCTCCGCACCGGGGTCAGGGCCGCGGCAGTGCTCCGGTTCCGCATCTCGTCAGCCGACACGGTGCCCCCTGTCATGGTCCTCGATCCGGGCGTCGTCCGCCTCCCCGAGGTCGCCGGCCCCGTACGGAGGGTGCGGCTGCCCCGCCTCGCCCGCGGTGCCCTCGGGCGCGCCCCGGGGGACGTCCTTGCGAGCACCGTTGCCGGACGGTCCGCCGAAGAGCTTCCAGCGCCCGCCCGCCTCGCTCTGCGGCTTGTCCGGCACCCAGGAGAGGGACAACGCACCGCCGACCATCGCGAGCAGGTAGCCGACGACGAAGCCGCCTATGTTGGAGACCACGAGGGACACCAGGGCCAGGAGGATCGCCGCCACACCGGCGAAGATCCGGGTGGCATGCTGGAACCACATGGTCAGACCCAGCGTGATCAACAGGACACCGATGATCAGAGAGCCCGCGCCGGCGGTCGTCGCCATGGCGATCGACATGTGGCCCAGCTTCAGCGTGGCGTAGGGGAAGTAGGCGATGGGCACCCCGCCGAGCAGGGTGAAAAAGCCCGCCCAGAACGGCCGGTGGCCCCGCCAGTCACGGAATCGCAGACGCAGCCGGGTGAAAGTCCCGGCGCTCTGGACCGGAGTCTCGGCACTCATGGAATACAGCTCCCTGGTCCGGTGAAATTACCTACCGGCTCGGCCTGGGGATGGAGAAGCCGGAAAGTCTGAGTCTGTGCGAACGCCCGGGTACGAAGCACCGGGCTGGGTGTGCGGGGCGGAGAAGCAACCGCTTCCCCGCCCCCCACTCGGCCGCTCAGCCGGCCGAGGACGGCTCCGGAGCGGAGACCGTCAGTAGCACTCCATCTTGGGGTCCGTGCCCAGACGCATCTTCAGGCCGCTGAGCTTGAACGTCCCGGCGGTGGTCGCCCACGCCGTCTGCTCGACGTTGTAGAGGTCTGCCTTCTCCGCCTGCTGGGCGAAGCCGCCCGGCAGTACGCTGTCGCCCTGCTTCAGCGCGGGTCCCCGGGTCTTGTCCTTGACCGCGACACCGATGTCGATGTTGGTGAAGGTCGCATCGGCGTCGAGCTGGGCGACGTCGATGTAGAGGTTCTTGGCCTCGACCTTGTTCTTCTCGTTCGGACCCGCGTCCAGACGAAGGTAGATCGTCCCTATGCCGGGAATCTTCGTCTTGACGGACTGACACATCTTGGTGATCTCGGCACGGTCGAACGAGGAGATCGCCACCGGGTGCTGGGTCTTCTCCTTCTCGTCGCCCGCGGTCGACGAGTAACCGGTGTCGATACCGCCGTACTGGGCGAAACCCCATCCCTCGAGATGCTGGGCCTTCACTTTGAAATCCTGGCCCGACACGCTGAACGACGCCGCGAGGGCGCCCTGCGCCAGGCCGATACCCACCGCGGCCGTGGCGACCACGCTGGGCACCATGACCACGGCGAACCGCTTCCATCTGGTCCCGCCACGCACCTGGGACTCCATATTTCCTCCTTCTCGGACCTACATCTCCCGCTCTGACGCGTCGCCAGTCGGCGGACGGCCGGGCAGGGATGGGAGAAGCACCACGTCCTCGGGAAGGAGAGCACCGCACCCGGCAGCGCGCGAAGCGTCCGGATCACCGGCGATCGCCCCCGAGCGACAACCACTGGTCGCGCCTGACACACATCACGCACAACCTGCCGGACAGGCTTCGCCGGGCGGGCGAAGACCCCCCTGCCCAAGAACCGGCTCCACTGCCGCCGGTTCTGCTCGGTGGGGACCCAGGAGCGCCCGCGTCCCGACCGGATGTCGGAGTACGGGCAATGGACCGAGCGTCGCCGATCGTGGTGCATTCTCGTCGCCCGCACAAGGGGGTTCATTACTTGCCAGTAATGAACGGATGGCCGAGGGGCGACCCACCGGTATCGGACGACGACCCTGGGTGCCCCGGAGGGGGCCTGCAAAGCGGTTGATCGATGGACAGAATCCGACAGATCAACGTGGGTGACTTACTTGCAGTAACAGCGGCCGCGATCGCCAAGTTTTGGCAAAACGCGGCCGCACCGGCCTCCGTCGGCCATTCCTTCACCGGGGCACCAGTCGTCCGGAAACCACCTTCCGGGGGCCTGAGACCAGGTGCCCGCCCCGCTCAGAACAGAGCGCGTGCCAGTGACCTGCGCGCCGTGACGACCCGCGGGTCCTCGGCGCCGACCACCTCGAACAGCTCCAGCAGCCGTACCCGTACGGCATCGCGGTCGTCGCCCGCCGTACGCCCCACCGTCTCGATGAGCCGGCCGAAGGCGTCCTCGACATGGCCGCCCACCAGGTCCAGATCGGCGGCGGTGATCTGCGCCCCGATGTCCTTGGGGTTGCCGGCGGCGTCCGCACGCACCTGCTGCGGGTCCAGGCCCTGCACCCGCTGGAGCAGTTCGGCCTGGGCGAGACCCAGCTGGGCCTCCGGGTTGCCCGGGTCGTCGGTGAGCACGTTCCTGTAGGCCTGGATCGCGCCGCCCAGGTCACCGGCGTCCAGCGCCCGCACCGCGGCCTCCAGCAGGGCGTCGTACGGGCCGACGGGCTCCTCGGCCTCCGAGGCGGCACCGCCGTCCCCGCCCCCGGGCACGGCGTCGGGGTCGACGGCGAGTCCGGTCAGACCGAAACGCTCCTCGGCGACCTGCACCAGCTGGTCCAGGGTCTGGCGGATCTGCGCCTCGCCCGCGGCCCCCTGGAAGAGCGGCAGCGCCTGTCCGGCCACCACCGCGAACACCGCCGGGATCCCCTGGATCCCGAACTGCTGCATCAGCATCTGGTTGGCGTCGACGTCGACCTTGGCGAGGAGGAAGCGCCCGTTGTACTCGACGGCGAGCCGCTCCAGGACGGGGCTCAGCTGCTTGCAGGGCTCGCACCACTCGGCCCAGAAGTCGATGACGACCGGGACCTCGGCGGACCGCTGCAGGACATCGCTCTCGAAGCCGGCCTCGTCGACGTCGATGACGAGGTCGGCCGGGGAGACGGCACCCCCGCCACCCTGCCGGGCCGCTTCCGCGCGGGTCTGCTCCGCCTTCGTCTTGGCCTCTTGGGCCGCCTTCACCGCGGCGAGGTCGACGACTCCGCTCATGGACATGTTCCGTGGCTGCATGCGTCTATCCTCCCCCGTACCCCACGCGTCTGTGAAAAGCACCCGAAAACCCGGATGTCCGGGCGTCGTTGATCGCCGTACTGCCGGGCGCCGGGTCCCCACCCCACGCCGGTGGTCGTCGCTCGAGCGCGTCGGTCTCCGAGTGACCCCACGCTTTCGCTACGAGCCGTAGCGTAATACGGAGTGCGGCGTACCGAGCAGCCCCCCGCCCCGGTGATCTCCCTCACGGGCACACAGAAACCGCGGTTATGGTCGTGCGATGCAGAGCCGCACGACCACCGGCCGTCCCGGACGCCTCGGACGTCCGCGCAGTGCCGCCGCCGACACCGCGATCCTGGCCGCGACCCGGGAGGCGCTGGTCGAGCTCGGGTGGTCCAAGCTCACCCTGGGGGATGTCGCGAGCCGCGCGGGGGTCGCCAAGACGACCCTCTACCGGCGCTGGGCGGGCAAGAACGAACTGGTCGTGGACGCGGTCGCCGAGCTCTTCGACGAACTCGAGCTGCCCGACCGCGGCAGCCTCGCGGCGGACATCGAGGGCGTGGTGCTCCAGTTCGCGGCGTTGCTGTCCCGCCCGGAGGCCAGAAGCGGGCTGATGGCGGTGATCGCGGAGTCCACCCTCGACGAGGCGCTGCGCGAACGCATCCGCGTCTCGATCGTCGAACGCCAGAAGCGCCTGGTCCTCACCGGCCGCGCCCGTGCCCAGGACCGGGGCGAGCTGCCCCCCGAGCCGGACCCGGGCGAGGCGGCCCGCGCCGTGGGCCTGATCTTCGACATGGTGGCCGGCGCGGTGGTCCACCGCACCCTGGTCAGCGGGCAGCCGGTGGACGAGGAGTGGCTGCACGGCTTCACCCGGGTCCTGCTCTCGGGTCTCGCCACGGCCGGCACCGACCCGTAGCGGAAGATATGCCCCGCTGCCGGGCCGGGTCCGTGCGCTGTCCGGTCGTCCGCCCGTCCAGTCGTCCGCCCGTCCGGTCGTCCGTCCGGTCAAAAGCCCGGGGGCTCCGTGTACACCCCCCACTCGTCCCGCAGCGCGTCGCAGATCTCGCCCAGGGTGGCCTCGGCGCGTACGGCGTCCAGCATCGGCCCGATCATGTTGGCGCCGGAGCGGGCCGCGTCGAGCATGGCGCTCAGGGCCGTGCGGACCGCCGTGTCGTCGCGGGCGGCCTTGCGCTCGCCGAGGGTGCGTACCTGCTCGCGTTCCACCTCGTGGCTGACCCGCAGGATCTCCAGGTCGCCGGTGACCGAGCCGGTGTGGACGTTGACGCCGACGACGTTCTTGTCGCCCTTCTCCAGGGACCGCTGGTAGCGGAACGCCGCCTCGGCGATCTCGCCGGTGAACCAGCCGTCCTCGATGCCGCGCAGGATCCCGGAGGTGATGGGGCCGATCGGGTGCCGCCCGTCGGGGTGGGCGCGCAGGCCCCGCTCCTTGATCTGCTCGAAGATCTTCTCCGCGTCCGCCTCGATCCGGTCCGTCAGCTGTTCGACGAACCAGGAACCGCCGAGCGGGTCGGCCACGTTGGCGACGCCGGTCTCCTCCATGAGCACCTGCTGGGTGCGCAGGGCGATCTCGGCGGCCTGCTCGCTGGGCAGCGCGAGCGTCTCGTCCAGGGCGTTGGTGTGCAGGGAGTTGGTCCCGCCGAGGACGGCGGCGAGCGCCTCGACGGCGGTGCGCACGACGTTGTTGTACGGCTGCTGGGCGGTCAGCGAGACGCCCGCGGTCTGGGTGTGGAACCGCAGCCACTGCGCCTTCTCGCTCTGCGCGCCGTACACGTCCCGCATCCAGCGGGCCCAGATGCGGCGCGCGGCACGGAACTTGGCGATCTCCTCGAAGAAGTCGAGGTGCGCGTCGAAGAAGAAGGACAGGCCGGGGGCGAACACGTCCACGTCGAGTCCGCGGCTGAGCCCCAGTTCCACGTACCCGAAGCCGTCCGCGAGCGTGTACGCCAGCTCCTGGGCGGCCGTCGATCCGGCCTCGCGGATGTGGTAGCCGGATACTGAGAGCGGCTTGTAGGCGGGGATGCCGGCCGCGCAGTGCTCCATCAGGTCGCCGATGAGGCGCAGATGCGGCTCGGGCGTGAAGAGCCACTCCTTCTGGGCGATGTACTCCTTGAAGATGTCCGTCTGCAGCGTGCCGTTGAGCACGGCGGGGTCGACACCCTGGCGCTCGGCGGCGACGAGGTACATGCAGAAGACGGGCACGGCCGGCCCGCTGATCGTCATCGAGGTCGTCACGTCCCCGAGCGGGATGTCCTTGAACAGGACCTCCATGTCGGCGGCCGAGTCGATGGCCACCCCGCAGTGCCCGACCTCGCCCAGGGAGCGGGGGTCGTCGGAGTCGTGTCCCATGAGCGTGGGCATGTCGAAGGCGACGGACAGTCCGCCGCCGCCGTTGCCCAGGATCATCTTGTAGCGCTCGTTGGTCTGCTCGGCGTTCCCGAACCCGGCGAACTGCCGGATCGTCCAGGTACGCCCCCGGTAGCCGGTCGGATACAGACCGCGGGTGAAGGGGTACTCCCCCGGCCAGCCGATCCGCTCGAACCCCTCGTAGACGTCACCGGGCCGGGGCCCGTAGACCGGCTCCACGGGGTCGCCGGAGAGCGTGGTGAAGTCTGCGTCGCGCTTGCGCGCGGCGTCGTACCGGGCCTGCCAGCGACGGCGGCCCTCCTCGATGGCGTCAGCGTCCATACTTCGAATTTACTAGGACGTCCTAGTAAATGTCGATGGCTGGCCGCCGCACGCTGCTCCGTACGGCGGGAGGGCCCGGCGATGACGCGGGACCGTGGGCCCGCGGTGACACCCGGTGGTTACGCCTCGGCGGTCGCGGGCGCGTCGGCGGTGACCGCCGACTCCAGCTCGCGGGAGATCCTGCGCTCGACGAAGAACGCGGCCGTCGGGACGGTCCCGGCCAGCAGCACCCAGATCTGCTTCTTGACCGGCCACTTCAGCTTGGAGCCGAGGTCGAAGGCGAAAATCAGGTACAGGACGTACAGCCAGCCGTGGGCGATGCTGACGACCTGCGTGAAGTCGGCCGCGCCACCCATGTCGAGCAGGTACTTGCCGACCATTCCGAAGGTCAGCAGAACCAGCAGGACACCAGTGACGTAGGCCATGACCCGGTAGCGGGTCAGCACGCTCTTCTTCATGGCACGAGCGTAACGGGCCGTTCCAGGAAAACTTGCCCCGGGTCACTCGCCTCGAAGTCCCGCTGCCCAAGGCAACGGGCCGAGGGCGGCGAATGTCGGCACCCTTCCCTGGCGCTGCTTCCGAGATCGTCGGCGGCTTGGCGGCTCGCCCCTCGGGAAGTGCAAGCCAGCGCATTGCGGTGGTGATCAGCGAGTGGCGCCCTCCGGCCACAGGACCCGTACCGGGGTGCCGCTCCGCTCCGCGTACGAGACCACGTCCGCGGTACCACCGAAGCCCCGGGCGGGCTTGCCGTCCCACACCGCGAGGAGTTCGCCGGACAGACCCACGAGGACCTCCGAGCCCGCCATGTGCGCCTCGGACGTCGACTCGTCCATGCCGGTCTCGTGGATGTCGGACGCCTGCCCCAGCAGGGCGTCATAGGTGGCGTGGTGCTGCTCCGGGAGAGCATCTCGGTAGCCGACCGCCGGAATGACCGCCTCAAGACGGCCCCCGTGCTTCACCACTGCTTCGGCGAACCAGGTGTCGGGACCGTCCGCGAGGCACGAAACGCCGACCAGATCGGCGGCGTCGTAGGCGCTCACCGCCTCGTCGAGCATCTCCCGCACACGCCGCTCCACGTCCGCGCCGAGTCCGCGGTGCCCGGTGATTCCCACCCGCATGCCTGTCCTCCTGGAGATAGACGCCGTGCAGACGCTGGTCGAATTCGCGCACCACCTTGGGTGGCGCGCCGGTCGTGAGGGTACGGCGCACGGCACGGGCCCGTTCCACGATGCGCCCGGACTTGTACGTCGGCCCCCCCTGCAAGGCTCGCGGCCTCGCTGCCGACTACTGCGAGTCGGTTCCGGCCGCTGTCACCGGTCACCGGTCACCGTGCCGGTGATGCTCCGGATCAGCCGCATGTGTGACTTCACCGCCCCGAGTACTGGTCGGGCCGTCGTCTCGCAGATCGTGGCCAACCTTCAACGGCTTCTTTCGCTCTATGAATGGAATCACCGCGCCGGGCGTTACAGGCGATTTATCATCCGTGCTTCTGTGCAGAATCGCCGCCCTCGCGGCCCATGCCAGAACGCTCTGTCCCCGCATGGACAGCCCTAGTCGGTTCCAGTGAAAGATCACGTGGTAGCCGAACACCTGCCTCAGTCCCCGGTCGAGCGTGCCCGCTCCGACCGCGCAGCCGAGTTCCTCACCCGCGCTCCGGAAGGCGGCGGCCCACTTGGCGACGGACTCCAGCGATCCGCCGACACGCAGCAGGATGTCGGTGTCGGCGCGGAGCAGGGGCAGGACTTCCTGGGCGCGGGCGTTCAGTCGGTCTTCCGGGACATCGCCGAGGGCCGATCGATGTTCGTCCGTGATCACGCGGTGCCAGACATCCGCCTGCTCGTACCACTCAAGTCCGGCGGCGCGCATCGTGATCGTGCAGAGGAGGACGGACAGCTCCCGAGGCCCCACGGCCAGGTCTCGGCGGTACCTCAACTGCTGCGCCTCGCGGCTGTCGGTGATGAACAGATTCTCTCCGTGGTGGCCTGCGGGAAGTTGTCGCGCAGGCGAGCGTGGAGGTCGCCGTAAGAGATGGGTTCTCGGGCCGCGTCCATCGCGGCGGCCACCGGCCGGGTGTTGCGGACCGATACCTCGACCGGCGCCAGGAAGAGGGCATGGCCGTCGGAGGGCGGGCCCGGCGCCACAAGCCGGTCACCGCGCGGATATGCGGCGTTGTTGGCGAGGAGCGGTAACCGCATCAGTAACGCTGGGCTGCGCTGGAGGCGCAGGACCATGTCGGTGACCCATTCGGCGTCCGGCCGGATCGTCGCGTGGTGCTTGCCGCGCCATCGCACGCCGGCCCGCGGCCCGACGGACACGGGGGCGGTGCCGGCGAACAGGCCGAGCGGAGTCGGCCTGTGCTGCCACCGCAGGAGATAGCAGACCGTCGACAGTGCGGTGCGGCGAACACGCCGGGGCTCGGTCTGCCGGCCGCGGACGACGGTCTCGATGGCGTGGGAGAGCGCGGGGGTGGCCGGCTCCAGCACGCTGCGGAAGTCTTCGCACTGCCAGACGCGGTTCAGCCAGGCACGGGTGCCGGCCACGTCGTCCAGGTCGAGAGTGCGGGGTACGTCTGCCGATCCAGGGCTGGTGGTGGCGCGCAGCATCGCGGCGCCTTGCCACTGGTAGTCGGCGACTGCTCGGGAGGCCATGAAGCCCTTCCTTCAGGCGGGGCGCGGGAGGGGAGAGGTGCTGGTGGGCCGGACGCAGCGCTTCGTCCGGCCCACCAGACAGACGGCCTGGATCAGGCCGGGTCCTCCACGAAGGAGTTGCAGGCGGAGGAACCGGTCGCGCAGGTGGTGCCGCAGCCGTCGCCGGTGGTGCACATGAGCTTGCCGTGCGGGTACTCCGCGACGACAACCTTCACGTCCAGGGGCGCGAAGTCGTCGTCCATGTCCGCCGACACGGCGGGCGGGGTCAGGGTGGCGCTCGTCATGGTGGTGTCCTTTCTCTTCTTCGGGTGGTGCGGGACGGCCTGGCTCCCGGCGTTACGCCGAGGGCCAGGAGAGCGAGATCCGGCTGTGCACCTTGTCGATGACCTGGTCGGCCGTGATCTGGTCGTCGGGGGTGTCGGCCGGATGGACGCGGATGACCGGTCCGGGGCCGCCGCGCCGGTCGGCCTCCCAGCCACGGAGCACGTCAGCGATCTTGTCGGCGAGCTGCTTCGCGTTCGGGCCAAGGGCGTGTACGCCGTACTCGACGTGCTTGTTGTCCTCGGTGCGGCGGGTGACGAGGTAGGCGAAGGTGTCGTCCTCGACGGCAGCGAGGGCGAACCGCTTGTTCGAGGGGGCGACCAGGCCGGTGTCCAGGTCGTCATCGACGGCCATCGTGCAAAAGCCCGGCAGGCTGATCGCCATGGCCATCTGAAGGGTGTCAAGGAGTTCTTGGAGGCCGATGGTGACGCCGGTCCACTGCTCGTGGCGTGGTGTCGTGATGGCGTTGTCCAGCCGTTGCGGGTCGGCCGGCAGGCCGTCATCGAACCGCAGTCCGATCTCCGGGGTGCCGTTGACCAACAGAAGTTCTTCCCGGTGGGCGGTCGAGCCCTGCATGGGAACAAAGCCGCAGATCCGCGCCGACTCGCTCTCCAGGCAGGTGCCGTGCTCGCCCGTGACCTGGGTGAAGGCCACTGACCGGGTCAGGCCCCGCATCCGCAGCGGCACCACAAGCCGGCCGCCGTCCTTGAGCTGCGCGGTCCAGGCCGGAGAGATGTCCCAGGCTCCGGCGGTCACCATGACGACATCGACCTCACCGAGGTCCGGGATCGGTTCGGCCGCGTCCGCGGTGACGACGCGAACCCTGTCATAGCCGTGCTCGTCCAGGAGCCGCCGAGCGCGCTCGGTGACATCGGGGTCGATGTCCGCCGTGACGACTTCGCCGCCCTCACCGACGAGTTCTGCGAGGTAGGCCGCGTTCAGCCCGCCCGAGCCGATCTCCAGCACCCTCATGCCGGAACGCACCTGGGCCTGGTCCAGCATCATGGCCTGGATCTGCGGAGCGGAGACGGAACTGAGCTGCACGCCGTGCTCGTCCGTCTTGGTGATCACGGCGGCGTGTGTTTCGTACGCCTTGTTCAGCGGCGTGTCGGGGGCGAACTCATGGCGGGGGACCTTGCGCATCGCCGCTTCGATCTCCGGGGAAGAGATCGTGCCATCCGCGCACAGCTCGTCCACCACGAGGTTCCGCAGGCGGGTCGCCTCGTCGGGCTCGACGGTCTTTTTGGTCATGAAATTCCTTCGCACGTACGTGTTGGGGGGTAGGCCAGGTGGTGCGCAGTGAGCCGCGCGGCCTTTTCGTCAGGGGCTCAGCGTTCGGCACGGCGGGGTACGCGCGCGCATGGCGCTCACCGGCTTGCTCCTGCCGGAGCCTTGATTTCAGCCCAGGTGACCTTGCCCCAGCCGTACAGGTCGTAGCCCCAACGCGAGCTCAACGCGTCGACCAGGTACAGGCCCCTGCCACTTTCGGCATCGTCGGTGGCCTTCTCCACGCAGGGAGCGGCCTGCGATCCGTCAGACACCCCGATGCGAATAGAGCTGTCGAGCCGACGCTCGACGACAATCTCCGTCAGGCGTGTTTCGGTGTGGTCGACGCTATTGGTCACCAACTCCGAGACGATGGCCTCTCCGAGGTCGGCCAGGTCCGATTCCAGGCCCCAACCAGCCAGAACGCCGGAGATGAAGGCGCGGGCGCGCCCCGCGGACTCGGGGACACAGGGCAGCTCCACCTTGATACAACCGGAGGCACCGGTCACAACTGTTCTTTCAGCGGTCATGGTCAAGAGGTCATTCCCTCCGGCGTGGGGGGCCCGGCCCTGACGGGGCCGAGGCCGGGCTCTCCTTCAAGCCGCCGCCCGAGCGCGGACCCGGCGGCTGGTAACCAGTCAACGAGCCACGAGCGGCGAGCAACAGGCAAAGTCCCGGTCTCGCGCACGCCGACCGACCGGAAGGCTTTGCGTTCGCATTACCTGCGATCTGGTCACCGCAGTGACAAAGGCGCTACGTTCGGCACATGGGAGCGAACCCCATCCTGCAAAGTCGGATGAATCAACTCGGCCTTACGCAAGAGGAGTTGGCTAACCAACTCAACAAGGCACTACATGAGATCACCGGCCGACCGGGAGAAATCTCCTCACGGACAGTCCGCAACCTGCTCAATGGGACAAGCCGACGCCCAATCGGACGCACTTGCGTGGCACTTGAGCATGTGTTCGGCTGCCCCGTGGCGGACTTAGGGTTCAGCGCACCCAGCTCCATGCAGCACCCTCCGGAGGATCCCGTGCGGCGTCGCAACTTCATCGTCTCCACCACTGGATCTGCAGCGAGTGCTGTGCCCATCGTCAAGCAGCGCCGGTCAGTGGGTATGAGCGATGTAGCGCGCGCGTCGGCCGACATGAACCGGCTCGTGGAGGCGGACGACCGTAAAGGCGGGCACACGTCCTTGGTCTCCTCGGCCCTCGAAGGCCGTATCAAGGTTCTGGAACTCCAGCAGCGGAATGCCGGCGAGCGGGTGCGCCGCGCCCTGTACGCACTCGCGGCCGAGTACACCACCATCGCGGCCTGGTCGTGCATCGACCTGCGCGACCTGGACATGGCGCAGAGGTACTTGAACGAGTCGGCCACGTTCGCCGGCCTGTCCCAGGACCCGCCCACGGGAATGCGCGTGTGGATCAACATCGCCATGCTCGCCTACCAGCGGAAGAACGGACCGGAGCAACTCGCCGCAGCCCAAGCGGCCAACGCGACCCGAGCCGCCCGCAGGGACCCGTTCTTCGGCTCCATGGGCCGGGTCCGGCTCGCCCTTGCCCACTCGTCACTCGGGGACCCGCAAGCCGCCAAGAGGGCTCTTGGCACCGCGCAGGAAACCCTCGGAAAGGCTGCCGAGGACGAGCGTCCCCGATGGACCGCGTTCTACGGAGCGGCCGAGCTCAATCACCTCGCGGCCATCATCCTCAACCACAACAGGGAGTCCGCCCACGCCGAAGCGATGGCGCATCGCGCGCTGGCCAAAATTCCGGGAGAGTTCCAACGCAACCGCGCCCTGGCCACGTGTCAGCTCGCCCTCGCACAACTCCGTCAGGGAGAGCCAGAACAGGCCACAGCCACCGCGGCCACCGTCTTCACGATCGTGGAGGGCGCTCCACTGCCTGGACGGATGCGCACGTTGATCGGAGACTTCCACCGGGAACTGCTCCGGCTGGCACCGTCCACAACGTACGCCCGCGACTGGGCAGACCGCATGCGAGAGGAATGGAGTCGAGCGTGACCAGAGTAATCGACCTGGGGCATTACAGTCAGGGAAGCCTTCCGGAAGGCTTCAAGCGCATGCTGATCGAGGTGCACGCCGACTCCTACGCCGACGCGATGGACAACGAGTTCAACCAGCGGTTTCCCTGGTTCATTGACCACTGGTCAGGAATGGACGGCTTCACCTGCGTCGTTGCCTTCGACGGAGACGAGCCGACCGGCTTCGCGTACGGCGCGCCGCTGCCGCCGGGCCGCGAATGGTGGCGCTCCACCGAGTTCGAGCCGAACAACGGCTACACCTCGACCTACGCCGTCTCCGAGGTCATGGTGCGTCCGCGGTGGCGGAAACAGGGCATCTCGGATCGTCTGCACGCAGCCCTGTTGAATGAGCGCGGCGAGGATCTCGCCGTACTCCTGGTCGACGTGACCCACCCCAAGGTGCAAGAGCTGTACGAGACGTGGGGTTACGAGAAGGCGGGCGAGCAGCGGCCGTTCGCCGATTCGCCGCTGTACGCGGTCATGGTGAAGCGGCTGCATCCCTGAGGGCTGTCACTCCCGCCACGGCAAGCCTCACTCCTCGTCGAAGTCCCCCGCCGCCAGCCGCAGCGGCCGGAGCATCGCGAACAGTTCGGTGCACTCCGCGGCGTCGTAGGCGCCGAGGCCGAAGTCCATCGCCATCAGGTCGCGGGTGGCCGCCTCGACGACCTCGCGGCCCTTGTCGGTGATGCTCGCGAGGGTGCCGCGGCCGTCGTTGGGGTTGGGGCGCTTGTCGACCAGGCCCGACCGCACCAGCCGGTCCACGGTGTTCGTCACGGACGTGGGATGCACCATGAGCCGCTCGCCGATCTTGGACATCGGCAGCTCGCCGGACTTCGAGAAGGTCAGCAGCACCAGCGCCTCGTACCGCGCGAAGGTGAGCCCGTACGGCTTGACCACCGCGTCGACCTCGGCCAGCAGGATCTGGTGGGCGCGCATGACCGAGGTGATCGCGGCCATGGACGGCACGCTCCCCCAGCGCTGCTTCCAGAGTTCGTCGGCACGGGCGATGGGATCGAACGAGAGACTGAGCGGCTTCGGCACGCAGCAGACCCTACCGGCCGGTCACATGCTGGTCAGCCCCGTCTCGCCCCTCGATCGGATCCTGCGCGGCCCCTCATGATTGAGCGTTCGCTCAAAACAACGTACGCTCCCTGTCGCGGTATTTGAGCGGTCGCTCAAACACGCTGCTGACAGGGGGCGGTATGAGGCTGTACATAGAGACACGCGTCCGCGCGGGGCTCGACGAGCTGTGGGCGCGCACCCAGGGCCCGGCCGAGCACCAGCGCTGGGACCTGCGCTTCACCGAGATCCGCCACCTCCCGCGTGCCGGGGGTGAGGACGAGCCGCGGCACTTCCGCTACGCCACGCGCGTGCTGCCGTTCCTCACCCTCTCCGGCACCGGTGTCTCGGCCGGTGAGAAGGAGCGCCCGGACGGCACCCGCACCTCCGCGCTCCGCTTCTCCTGCCCGCACCCGCTCTCCCTGCTCGCGGACGGCAGCGGCTATTGGCGCTACGTGCCCGACGACGGGACCGGGGAAGGGGGCGGGGTGCGTTTCCTGACCGGGTACGACTACCGGACCCGCTGGGGCGCCGCCGGGGCGCTCGCGGACCGGCTGGTGCTGCGCCCCTTGATGGGCTGGGCGACGGCCTGGTCCTTCGACCGGCTCCGGATCTGGCTGGAGCACGGTGTCACTCCCGAGCGCGCCCGCCGCAACTGGCTGACGGGCCTGACGCTCCGGGCGGCGGTGATCACCGCCGCCGGCACCGTCCTCGCCCTGAGGCCGGTCGCCCTGCTCGGCTCCGCGGGAGCCTTCCTGTCCCCGCTGCTCCTCATGGCGGCGATCGCCGCCGCGCTCCTCGTCCCGCCGCCGGCCCGCACCCCGGCCGCCCGCCGCTGTCTGCGCACCCCGCCGGACCCGGTCCGGCCGCCGCGGCTGCTGCGCACCCTGGAGACCCCGCGATGACCTCGATCTTCCGCACCGTGATGGGCGCCGACTTCGACCGCCTCCACCCCGCGCTGCGACGCCGCTTCTCCGTCGGCCTGACGAGCGGCGAGGCCTGTACGGGCCACGGCGTGATGGACCGCGTCTGGCACGGCGGCGCCTTCGTGAAGCCGTTCCTGGCGCTCGGCGCGACCCGGCACATCCTGGTCCCCCGGCAGGGCCGGCACATCCCCTTCACCATCGAGAACGTGCCGTACACCGACGGCTTCGGCCGTGAAACGGTGACCTTCGTGCGCACCTTCCAGCTGCCCGGCCGCCCCCGCCGCTTCGACGCCCAGATGGTGCTGGGCCCCCGGGGCGACCGCATCGTCGACTACCTCGGCACCCACCAGCATCTCGCCACCGACCTCCACTTCCGCGCGGAACCCGACGGCTCCCTGCTGATCCGCTCGGGCGAGCACCGCTTCCGGGAGGGACCGGTGGACGTGCGCGTGCCCGAGACCGTCGGCGCGAGGGCCGAGGTCCGCGAGTCCTACGACGAACGCGCCGGCCGCTTCCGGATCCGGGTCGACGTCACCAACCGCCGCTTCGGACCGCTCTTCGGCTACGAGGGGTCCTTCACCGCCGTCTACAGCGACATCCGCGCGTGCGGGGTGCGCCCCGGTCTGCGCCCGGTCCGTGAGGAGCCGCGCGCGTGAGCCCCGCCGACGGCACCCGAACCGCCGACAGCACCAGGACGAAGCTGCTGGAGGGCGCCCTGCGCACGCTCGCCGAACAGGGCATCGCCAAGGCCTCGGCGCGGGCGATCGCCACGACGGCCGGGGTCAACCAGGCGCTGGTCTTCTACCATTTCGGCTCGGTGGACGAACTCCTCTCCGCCGCCTGCCGCCACGGGGCCGAGCAGCGGGTCGCCCGCTACCGCATCCGTCTCGCGGAGGTCGATTCCCTCGCGGAGCTCCTCGCCTTCGGGCGGGAGATGCACGAGGAGGAGCGCGCCGCGGGCCAGGTGGCCCTGCTCGGGCAGCTGCTGGCCGGCGCCCAGACCCACGAGAGCCTGAAGGCTGCGACGTCGGCGGGACTCGACCTGTGGATCGTGGAGATCGAGAAGGTCCTCGAACGGGTCCTGCCCGGCACCCCGTTCGGTGAGTTCGCCGACGCAGGCGGGCTCGCCCGCGCGGTGGCGGCGTCCTTCGTGGGCCTCGAACTGTACGAGGGGGTGGACCCGGCGGGTGCGGGCGCGGCGCTGGACGCCCTGGAGCAGCTCGGGATCCTCGTCGCCGCCCTGGATGGCCTCGGCCCGGTCGCCCACCGCGCGGTACGCCATCACCTGCGCCGCACGGCCGGGCGCGGGTGAGGGGCGGGCGCGGGTGAGGCGCGGGGCGGCACCGGCGCCCCGCGCCCGCGCGCCCCGCGCCCCGCTCCTGGCTCCTGGCTCCTGGCTCCTGGCTCCTGGCTCCTGGCTATCGCCTACCGGCTCTCGTCCGCGCCCCGGTCCAGGTACCGCTCGACGGTGTCGACCTTGGAGGTGAGGCCGTCCTCGATCCCGGGCCGGATGTCCGCCTTGAGGACCAGGGACACGCGCGGGGCGCGCGCCTCGACCGCCGCCACGGCGCGCTTCACGACGTCCATGACCTCGTCCCAGTCGCCCTCGACCGAGGTGAACATGGCGTCGGTGCGGTTCGGCAGCCCGGACTCACGAACCACCCGCACGGCGTCGGCGACGTACTCCCCCACGTCCTCGCCGACACCGAGCGGCGTCACGGAGAAGGCGACGATCACGCGCCCACGACCCCTTCCTTGCCCGCGCGGGACGCGATCACCGCGTCCTCGGTCTCCCGCTTGAGCCGGCGCTCGGCGAAGAAGCCGCCGGTGGGCAGGACCGACATCAGGAAGTAGAAGGCGGCGGTCTTCAGCGGCCACTTGGCGCGGTTCCAGGCGTCGGCCCAGAAGAGCGCGTACACGACGAAGAGGAACCCGTGGATCGCACCCAGCGCCGGGACGGCGTTGAACTCCGTGGTCCGCTTCAGGACCGAGGCCACGAGGAGCAGCAGGAACGAGATCGCCTCGGGGCCCGATACCAGGCGGAGGCGGCGGAGGGCACTGGCGGTCTTGAGGTCCACGGATCACCTTCGGTGGGAGAGACAGCGGTATCTACGAGTCGTACCGGGCCCGGCGGCCCGATCCGTTGTCCTGTGCCTGACGCTTTGTGAACGCACGCACAAGCGCTCGCCCATTGTGGCAAACCCCGCCCGCGATCAACCGGAGGGGGTGGGGAGCTGTTGGGGTTTGGCTGAGCACGGGTGTGTTCTGGTGTGCGTGAGTGAGCGCGGATGGGCGCGGTCACGGCCGGGGGTGGGTGCTGTCCTGCCGGAAGGGGGGAATGGGGGTTCGTCTGCCGAATGCGTGACCTTGGCGGGTGGTGCTCGTTGGTGGGGTGAGCAAGTTTTCCGGGCCGGGCCGAGGGGCGGGGATGTAGGGGTGGACAAAGGACTGCGCAAGCTCGCGGCGCCGTTTGTCGTCCCCGGTCCGTCGGGGGTGGCCATCCGTACCCGGCTGAAGCAGCTCACCGCTCGCGATGAGGAGGTGCTGCGGCGGGTGGGCGCGCATCTGGGCACGCTGGCCTGCCGCGATCTGAAGGCACGCTGCCACGACGGCCCCGGGCATGATGCGCAGGCGTGGGCGGTGCGCAAGCGGGAGCTGACCCCGCTCTCCTCGGCCCGCTGGGCGGGCGCGATCACCAAGGCGACGCACGAGCAGTGGGCGCTGGCCCGCCGCAGTGCGCTCGCCCACCTCCAGAACCTGGAATCGGGGGTGCGCACCCTGCGCCACCGGCTGGCGCTGCCACTCGGCCAGAAGGGCGGCAAGCGGGTGCCGGGGGGTTATCGCAGTCGGCGGGAGTGGCATGCCAAGGCCCGCCGCCTGCACGTCCTGGAGGACCGGCTGGCGCGGGAACGCGCCGACTGGACGGCCGGGCGGGTGCGCGTGGTGCGCGGCGGCGGGCGTCTGGCCCGGATGCGGCACCAGCTGCCCGCCGCGCAGCTCACCGAGCTCCAGTGGCGTGCACGGTGGGAGGCGGCCCGCTGGTTTCTGCGGGCGGACGGGGAGAGCGGGAAGCGGTACGGGAACGAGACGATCCGCATCAGCCCGGACGGCCAGGTGAGCATCCGGCTGCCCGCCCCGCTCAAGCAGTGGGCGAATGCCCCGCACGGCCGGTATGTCCTCACCGGCCGGGCGGCCTTTGCGCACCGGGGGCAGGAGTGGGCGGACCGGGTGGCGGCGAACCGGGCCATCGCCTACCGCATCCACCACGACCCGGCCCGGGCCCGCTGGTATGTGACCGCCTCCTGGCAGCTCCCCGCATCCCCGGCGGTGCCTCTGGCGGCGGCGCTCGCGCACGGGGTGATCGGGGTGGACATGAACGCCGACCACCTGGCCGCCTGGCGCCTGGACGTGCACGGCAACCCGACCGGCAGCCCGCGCCGCTTCTGCTACGACCTGACCGGCACCGCCGGCCACCGCGACGCCCAGCTCCGCCACGCCCTGACCCGGCTGCTCAACTGGGCCCGCAGCTGCGGGGTGCGGGCGATCGCGGTGGAGGATCTGGACTTCACCGCGGAGAAGACCCGCGAGAAACACGGTCGCAACAGGCGATTTCGGCATCTGGTCTCCGGTCTGCCCACCGGCCGGCTCCGCGCCCGCCTGGTTTCGATGGCCGACCGGACGGGGATCACCGTCGTCGCCGTGGATCCGGCCTACACCTCGAAGTGGGGCGCCCAGCACTGGCAGAAACCCCTGACCAGCAAGAACCGTAAAACCAGCCGACACGATGCCGCGAGCATCGCGATCGCACGACGCGCCCAGGGGCATCCCCTCCGGCGTCGGACGGCACCGCCCCGCACCCACCGGAGTGATGGATGCGGGCATCGGACCGTCCAGGCCGGACCGGATGCTCCCGGGCGTGAGGGACCCCGCCGCCGCCTTCCCGGACCACGGACACGATCCGTGCCGCCGGACGCGGAACGAACGCGGGCGACCAGGACACCCAACACCGTTCGGGGCGTCCGCAGTGAGCGGGAACGGGTCCAGGACCCACTCCCGCTCACTGACTAGGAACGGTCCTGGTCCGGCGCGGTGCACTCCCTAGGGGGATCTTCGGGGTGCACATCCCCCTACAGGACCTGTTATGAGGGCGGGGCTGCGGTTACCGTCACCCACGTGGCGATGTTCCGACTTCAGGGCAGCAAGGTGCTCGCCGTCGAGATGACCGGGGACGCCGTAAAGGCGAAGAACGGCTCGATGGTCGCGTACGACGGCGACATGGCGTTCAAGAAGCTCAGCGGTGGCGGGGACGGCATCCGAGGGATGGTGACCCGGCGGCTGACCGGTGAGCAGATGACGGTGATGGAGGTGAAGGGGCGCGGGGTCTGCTGGTTCGCGGACCGGGCCGCCGAGATCAATCTGGTCGGACTCCGGGGGGACACGCTCTACGTGGAGTCGAGCAACCTGCTGGCGACCGACGGCGGCCTGCGCACGGGGACCAGTTTCACCGGTCTGCGCGGCGCCTCCCAGGGCAACGGGCTGTTCACGACCACCGTCGAGGGACACGGCCAGGCGGCGATCATGTCGGACGGGCCCGCGGTACTGCTCCGGGTCGCTCCGCAGTACCCGCTGACCGTCGACCCCGGCGCCTATGTGGCCCACCAGGGGAATCTTCGACAGTCCCTCCAGTCCGGGGTGTCGTTCCGCACGCTGCTCGGGGAGGGCGGCGGCGAGGCCTTCCAGATGCGGTTCGAGGGCGACGGGCTGGTGTACGTCCAGCCCAGTGAGCGGAACACGATCGCGGGAGACGTCTGACATGCCCTTCCAGGAGATCAACTCGAAGGTCGTCGAGGCGACCTTGGTGCCCGGTCAGCGGCTGTTCAGCCAGCGCGGCGCGATGCTCGCCTACCGGGGCGAGGTCGCCTTCACCCCCAACACGATGGGCGGCCAGGGCGGGCTCCGGTCGATGATCGGCCGGCGGGTGGCGGGCGAGGACACGCCCCTGATGACCGTCGAGGGCAGCGGCACGGTCCTGTTCGGGCACGGCGGCCACCACATCCAGGTGATCAACCTCTCCGGGGACACCCTGTACGTCGAGGCGGACCGCCTGCTGGCGTTCGAGGGCACGCTGGAGCAGGGCACGATGTTCCTGGGCTCGCAGGGCGGGGTGATGGGCATGGTCCGGGGCCAGGTCTCCGGGCAGGGTTTGTTCACCACCACACTCAAGGGGCACGGCTCCGTGGCGGTCATGGCGCACGGGGGCGTGATCGAGATCCCGATCACACCGCAGCGTCCGATCCACGTCGACCCGCAGGCCTACGTCGCCCATCACGGCGCCGTCCGCAACAAGTTGTCGACCGCGCTCGGCTGGCGGGACATGGTGGGGCGCGGCTCCGGCGAGGCGTTCCAACTGGAGCTCAGCGGCAGCGGCGCGGTGTTCGTCCAGGCGTCGGAGGAGAAGCTTTGAGCACCTACGGAACTCAGGGCGGCGGCCCGCAGCCCGGCGTCACGGTCTTCGACCCGACGACGCTGCCGTCCGACGACAACGTCGATCCCTACACCTTCTGCGTGGAGCTCGCCGGGAGCCAGTGGTTCCTGCAGAAGGGGAAGATGATCGCCTACTACGGCACGATCGAGTTCAACGGCATCGGGCACGGCCGGCTCGACCGACTTGTCCGTACGTCGTTCCATTCGCCTCTGCACGCGAGCGACTGGGTCGTGGCGGAGGGTTCGGGCAAGATGCTCCTCGCCGACCGGGCGCTCGATGTGAATGCGTACGACCTCGAGGACGGCAATCTGACCGTTCGCTCGGGCAATCTGCTCGCTTTTCAGCCAAGTCTGTCGCTGAAGCAGTCGATCGTGCCGGGTTTCCTGACACTCATCGGAACCGGAAAGTTCGTGGCCGTCTCGAACGGCCCCGTGGTGTTCATGGAACCCCCGCTCCGGGTGGACCCGCAGGCGCTGGTCGGGTGGGCGGACTGCCCCTCCCCGTGCCACCACTACGACCACGGGTATATGACGGGCGTGATGGGCGGTCTACGTGCACTGACGGGCCTCGGCGGGGCCTCCGGCGAGGAGCACCAGTTCGAGTTCGTCGGGGCCGGCACCGTACTGCTGCAGTCGTCCGAGTCGCTGATGCCGGAGCAGGCCACGGGGGCCACTCCGCAGCAGGCGGGAGTGCCCGGCGGCGGCGGGACCGGAGCGCACGGACAGGGCGCGGGGGCACCGCGCCTTCCCGGACAGCTGGGGGACCTCCAGCGTCGCTTCGGGCTGTGAGCGGTAGTCTGCGGAGTGTGACATCGAACGCGTGCACGCCGTCACCGTCACGGAAAACCCCTCACTAGTTCGCCTTTCAACCTCTTAGGTAGACTTCATTCATGGAGACCGAGACGGCCACGCGCTGGCTGACCAATGCGGAGCAGTGCGCCTGGCGCACCCACCTGGAGGTCAACAGGCTGCTGACGTACCAGCTCGAGAAGGACCTGCAGCCCTTCGGCCTGACAATGAACGACTACGAGATTCTGGTGTACCTCTCCGAGGCGGAGGACCGCCGGATGCGGATGAGTGACCTCGCCGCCGCCACCCTCCAGTCCAAGAGCCGCCTCTCGCACCAGGTCACCCGCATGGAGAACGCGGACCTGGTCCGGCGGGAGCACTGCGAATCAGACCGGCGCGGCCTCTTCGCCGTCCTCACCGACCACGGCCTGGAGACCATGCAGAAGGTCTCGCCCCATCACGTGGCATCGGTGCGCCGGCACTTCATCGACCAGCTCTCCCCCGAGACCCTCGGCGAGCTGGACAAGGCCCTGAAGCCCATCGCGGAGCACCTGCGCGAGCAGCGCGGGCGTTTCTGAACCGGGGACCGTCCCGCACGGGCCGTCCCACACCGGTGACCGTCCGAGTCGATGACCCGGCCCGGTGGTGGTGTTCCACCGGGCCGGGTCGGGTCAGGCCCCTGGGGCAAGCGGCAGGCGGAGTTCGAACAGGGCTCCGCCCGAGGGTGCCGCCCCGGCCGTGAGTGTCCCGCCGTGCCGTACCGCGACGTCCCGTGCGATGGCGAGGCCCAGACCGGCCCCGCCGTCGTCGCGGCTGCGGGCGGCGTCCAGCCGGACGAACCGCTCGAAGATCCGCTCCCGGTCGGCCTCGGCCACCCCGTCGCCGTCGTCGGCGACCGCGAGCACCGCCCAGTCGCCCTCCCGCCGCACGCTCACCGAGACCGTCTCGCGGGCGTGCCGGCGTCCGTTGTCGAGCAGGTTGCCGAGCACCCGGCCCAGCTGCCCCCGCGACCCGGCCACCTCCGCCGACTCCGCCGACTCCGTGTCCACGGTCACCCCCGTCCGTCCCGCCGCTTCCTCGCGGGCCAGCGCGGCCAGGTCGACCCGCGCGTCCACGGGCCGCTCCCCCGCGTCCAGCCGGGCGAGCAGCAGCAGGTCGGCGGCGAGGTGCTGGAGCCGCACGGTGTCCTCGACGGCGCCGTCCAGGTCGAGGAGGTCGGGGTGGGCGGCGGCCACCTCCAGCTGGGTGCGCAGGGAGGCGATCGGGCTGCGCAGTTCGTGCGAGGCGTCGGCGACGAACCGCCGCTGCCGCTCCACGGACGTCTCCAGGGCGGCGAGCGTCTCGTTGGTGGTGCGGGCGAGCCGGGCGATCTCGTCGTGGGTCCCCGGTTCCGGGACCCGGCGCGTGAGGTCCTCGGACGCGGTGATCGCGGCCATCTCCTCGCGGATGCCGGCGACCGGGCGCAGGGCACGTCCGGTGACCACCCAGGTCATCCCGGCGACCAGCGCCGCCAGCAGCGGGAAGCCGATCAGCATCACGGTCAGCGCGGTGCGTACGGCGCTGTGCTCGGCGGCCAGCGGGGCGCCCGCGGAGACGGTGAGCAGGCCCCGGTCGTGGGTCCGCACGTCGACGGCCGCGAAGCGGTAGTCCGCTGTCTCGCCGTCCAGGGTCGCGGCGCCACTGCCGTAGGTGGTCTGGCCGCTGGTCTCGCCGGGGGCGAGGGACGGTTCGTCGGAGTCGTCCGAGGCGGCCGGACTCGACGGGGCCTGCGTGTCGTCATCATCGTCATCGTCGTCGTCATCGTCATCGTCGTCATCGTCGTCCTCACGGCCCGGCGCCGACGGGGACGACGACGCGGAAGGCGAGGGGGACGGGGAGGACGACGGACGGGGCTGTACCTGGTCGGTGCTCGTGCCGGTGATCCACCCCAGGTCCTCGGTGGCCGCGACGAGGTTCCCGTCCTCGTCGACGACCTGCACGGGCCCGATCTCGCTGTCCAGCCCGGACAGCTGGTCGTACGGGGTCCGCGCGGCGAGTTCGGAGGCGACCGCCCGCGCCGTGCGCTCCGCCTGGGTGCCCGCCTCGGCGGTCAGGTTGGAGCGCAGCGCCTGCAGGACCGCGGCACCCGTGACGACGAGGGCCACCACGACCACGAGCGTGGCGCCGAGCGTCGCCCGGGAGCGGACCGAGCCGAACAGGCGGTTCACGGCGCCGTCTCCAGCCGGTACCCGGCGCCGCGCACCGTCCGGATCAGCCCGGCGCGCAGCTTGCGGCGCAGGGCGCTGACGTAGACCTCGACGATGTTCGGGTCGCCCTCGTAGGCGAAGTCCCAGACGTGCTCCAGGATCTCCGGCTTGGACACCACCTCGCCGGCCCGCAGCACCAGCTGCTCGAGCACGGAGAACTCCTTGGCGGTGAGCGTCACCTCGTCCTCGGCCAGGAAGACCCGGCGGGCGGCGGTGTCCATTCTCAGGTCCCCGAGCACATGCACCGGCGAGGCTCCGGCGCCCTGTCCCCGGCGGCGCAGGAGCGCCTTGACCCGGGCGACGAGGACGACGTAGGAGAACGGCTTGGTGAGGTAGTCGTCGGCGCCGGTGTCCAGACCCTCGGCCTCGTCGTACTCGCCGTCCTTGGCGGTGAGCATCAGGATCGGCACGTCGTGCCCGGCGGCGCGCAGGGCGGCGCAGACGCGGTAGCCGTTGAGGCCGGGCAGCATGATGTCGAGGATCACGAGGTCGTACGCGCCCTCCGTGGCCCGGTCCAGGCCCTCCCGGCCGTCGTGGACGACGTCCACGGCGTATCCCTCGGCGGTCAGCCCCTTCGCGAGGGACAGGGCCAGCCGCTTCTCGTCCTCGACTATCAGCAATCGAGAGATACGGCGCGAAGCGCCTCCGGCAGGGTGGTGGTGGGCGACGGGTGGGCGCATGCGCACAAGGGTCGCAGAGCGAACCTGAAGATCACTTCAGGTCGTTTCAGGTTCCTCTCAGCATTGATCAGCGAGATTGAGGACGTCGAAAACGCAGCGACTGGGGAGGAACCCACATGAAGCGCAACATCGTGATCGCCGTCGTCACCGCCGCGGCACTGGTCGGCGGAGCCACCGCGACGGCCATCGCGGTCTCGGGGGACGACGAGCCGACGAACACGAACCAGGTGGACACGTGGGCATCGGACGACGGCCGCGACGACGACGGTGACGACGACCGCGACGACCTGGACGACGACGCTCGGGCCCTCTCCGCGGACGTGACCGCCGCCGAGGCCGTCGCCAACGCGCTGAAGCACCGGTCGGGCACCGCGGTCTCCGTCGAGATGGACGACGACGATGACGACGAGCACCGCGGCAAGGCGGCCTGGGAGGTCGACATCCTCGGCGGCGGCGACACCTGGTACAGCGTGTGGATCGACCCGAACAGCGGCAAGGTCCTGGGCTCGGAGCGGGACGACGATGACGACGCCGCCGAGGTGCGCGCCGCCCTGAAGGGCACGTCGGTGACGGTCGAGGAGGCCGCGAAGGCGGCGGCCGCCAAGGGCACCGTGACGTCGGTGGACCTGGACGACGACGGGCCCCGCGACAAGGCGGTCTGGGAGGTCGAGACGGTCACCGCCGGCGGGGACGACCGGGAGTGGCTGGTCGACCTGAACAGCGGCAAGGTCACCGCGGACGACGACGACTCGGACGACCGCGACGACCGCGGCGACCGGGGTGACGACGGGCGTGACGACGACGCCGATGACCGGAACGACCGCGACGACGGTGACGACGACCGCGACGACCGCTGAGCGGAGATCCGGGCGGATCTCCGAAGCGACCACGTGAACCGGGAGGGCGGTACGGGCGAATGTGCCCGCACCGCCCTCCCGGTGTGCTCCCGCCGGCCCTCACGGATCACGGACCGGTCCCGGTCCCGCGTCAGCCCGTGCCGGTCCCGCGTCAGCCCCGCGTCAGCCCCGCCACCAGTTCGTCCGCCGCGCGGTACGGGTCCAGCTCGCCGCCGATGATCCGTTCCGCCAGCGCGCCCAGGCGGCGGTCGCCGTGCAGGTCGTCGATGCGCTCCCGCAGGGCCGTGACGGCGATCGTCTCGACCTCGCGTGCGGCGCGGGCCAGCCGGCGCTCCGCCAGGACTCCGTGCTCCTCCATCCACGCGTGGTGCTTCTCCAGGGCTTCGACGACCTCGTCGACGCCCTCCCCGCGCGAGGCGACGGTCTTGACGATCGGCGGCCGCCAGTCACCGGGGGCGCGGGACTCGCCGAGGCCCAGCATGTGGTTCAGCTCGCGGGCGGTGGCGTCCGCACCGTCGCGGTCGGCCTTGTTGACGACGTAGACGTCGCCGATCTCCAGGATTCCGGCCTTGGCCGCCTGGATCCCGTCGCCCATGCCGGGCGCGAGGAGCACCACCGACGTGTCGGCCTGGGAGGCGATCTCCACCTCCGACTGGCCGACGCCGACCGTCTCCACCAGGACCACGTCGCAGCCGGCCGCGTCGAGGACGCGGATGGCCTGCGGCGCGGACCAGGCGAGGCCGCCCAGATGACCGCGGGTCGCCATGGAGCGGATATAGACGCCGGGGTCGGAGGCGTGCTCCGACATCCGCACCCGGTCGCCGAGCAGCGCGCCGCCGGAGAAAGGCGAGGACGGGTCGACGGCCAGGACGCCGACCCGCTTGCCCTGCCTGCGGTACGCGCTCACCAGCGCCGAGGTGGACGTCGACTTGCCGACGCCCGGCGAGCCCGTCAGGCCGACCACGTACGCGTTGCCCGTCAACGGTGCCAGGGCCGCCATGACCTCCCTCAGCTGCGGGGACGCCCCCTCCACCAGGGAGATCAACCGGGCCACGGCACGCGGCGCGCCCTCCCTGGCCCGTGCCACCAGAGTGGAGACGTCCTGCATCACTGCTCCGTTCACAAGATAGGAATCCGCAGGAAGGACCTGCGGGAGGAGTCTGCCAGGAACGACGGCCGGACGGCCCGCTCGGGCTCAGGCCTTGGGTACCCGCACGATCAGCGCGTCACCCTGCCCGCCGCCGCCGCACAGCGCCGCCGCGCCGATGCCGCCGCCGCGCCGCTTCAGCTCCAGTGCCAGGTGCAGCACCAGCCGGGCGCCGGACATCCCGATCGGGTGCCCCAGGGCGATGGCACCGCCGTTGACGTTCACCTTCTCCGTGGACACGCCGAGGTCCTTCATCGACTGCACGGCCACCGCCGCGAAAGCCTCGTTGATCTCGACGAGGTCCAGGTCGGACACCTCGAGGCCCTCCTTCTTCAGGGCGTGGGCGATCGCGTTGGACGGCTGCGACTGCAGGGAGTTGTCGGGGCCCGCCACATTGCCGTGGGCGCCGATCTCGGCGAGCCACTCCAGGCCGAGCTCCTGGGCCTTGGCCTTGCTCATCACGACCACGGCCGCCGCACCGTCCGAGATCTGCGAGGAGGAACCGGCGGTGATCGTGCCGTCCTTGGCGAAGGCCGGACGCAGCCTGCCCAGCGACTCGGCGGTGGTGTCGGCTCGGATGCCCTCGTCCTGGCTGAAGAGGACCGGGTCGCCCTTGCGCTGCGGGATCTCGACGGGGGTGATCTCCGCCTCGAAGATGCCGTTCTTCTGCGCGGCGGCGGCCCGCTGGTGGGACAGGGCGGCGATCTCGTCCTGCTCCGGGCGGCCGATGCCCAGGCGCGTGTTGTGCTTCTCGGTGGACTCGCCCATGGCGACGTTCTCGAAGGAGTCGGTCAGACCGTCGTGCGCCATGGCGTCGATCATCTGGACCGCACCGTACTTGTAGCCCTCGCGGGACTTCGGCAGCAGGTGCGGGGCGTTGGTCATGGACTCCTGGCCGCCGGCCACGACCACGTCGAACTCGCCGGCCCGGATCAGCTGGTCGGCCAGCGCGATCGCGTCGAGGCCGGACAGGCACACCTTGTTGACGGTGAGCGCGGGAACGCTCATCGGGATGCCGGCCTTGGCGGCGGCCTGGCGTGCCGGGATCTGCCCTGCCCCGGCCTGGAGCACCTGCCCCATGATCACGTACTGGACCTGGTCGCCGCCGATCCCCGCACGGTCGAGGGCGGCCTTGATCGCGAAGCCGCCGAGGTCGGCTCCGGAGAAGGACTTGAGCGAGCCGAGCAACCGGCCCATCGGGGTCCGGGCGCCCGCGACGATGACGGACGTCGTGCCGTTCGCCGCGGTCGATGCGGATGGTGCGGAAGATGCAGAAGTCATGAGCTGCGATCCCCTTCCGGCTGCACAGCCGAGGAGTGAACGAGGGTTTACTTCGAATGTACTGAGCTGCGGTCCGCCCCGTCATCGGGCCGTCGGTGTGATCGCGCGCACGTTGCGTAACCGCCCGGGGACCGTTCCACTGAATCCATGCTGACGCGAATCGACCACATCGGAATCGCCTGCCACGACCTCGACGCGACCGTGGAGTTCTACCGGGCCACCTACGGCTTCGAGGTGTTCCACTCCGAGGTCAACGAGGAGCAGGGTGTGCGCGAGGCCATGCTGAAGATCAACGAGACCTCGGACGGAGGCGCGTCCTACCTCCAGCTCCTCGAGCCGACCCGGGAGGACTCCACCGTCGCGAAATGGCTCGCGAAGAACGGCGAGGGGGTCCACCACATCGCCTTCGGTACGGCGGACGTCGACGGCGAGGCCGCCGCGATCAGGGACAAGGGCGTACGCGTGCTGTACGAAGAGCCCCGGCGCGGCTCCATGGGGTCACGAATCACCTTCCTGCACCCCAAGGACTGTCATGGCGTACTGACAGAACTGGTCACTTCGGCGCCCGTTGAGTCACCTGAGCACTGACCCACGTACATAAGGGCCGGTAGGGTTGGGTGCGGTCGCCGCTCGATCCAGGGCGATCGGGTCCTGCCGTCAGAAAGGTGACGACTGCCTCCGTTCGGGTGAGCGTCGCCGATTCTGACAGCAGGACGTACCGGGGTCCGGGTTTCGGGGGGCGAGCGCGGGGGTAGCAGCGCATGTTCCTCCGTTGATCTGACACCATTCCCCGGGGGTCCCGTCCGGCGGTTGGACAGGGCTCGGCCAGAGTTGCGACCAGGGGACGGATGGGACCGCGCAGTGCGGGGCTACGAGAGCCAGGAGCGAGAGCCGGCGGCTGACGTCGACCACCTCTCTCGGTTCGAAGCCGAGATGAAGCGGCTGAAGACCGAGCGGGAAAAGGCGATCCAGCATGCCGACGACCTCGGCTACCAGGTCGAGGTGCTGCGCGCCAAGTTGCACGAGGCGCGGCGCACCATCATGTCCCGGCCCGCTTACGAGGGCGGCGACATCGGCTACCAGGCCGAGCAGTTGCTGCGCAACGCGCAGGTGCAGGCCGACCAGCTCCGCGCGGACGCGGAGCGCGAGCTGAGCCAGGTGCGGGCGCAGACCCAGCGGATCCTCCAGGAGCACGCCGAGCAGGCGGCCCGGCTCCAGGCGGAGCTGCACCAGGAGGCGGTGACCCGGCGCCAGCAGCTCGACCAGGAGCTGGCGGAGCGCAGGCAGACCGTCGAGTCGCACGTCAACGAGAACGTGGCGTGGGCCGAGCAGGTGCGGGCCCGTTCCGAGCAGCAGGCCCGCCGGCTGCTCGACGAGTCCCGCGCGGAGGCCGAGCAGGCGCTGGCCGCCGCCCGCGCGGAGGCCGAGCGGGTGACCGCCGAGGCCCGTCACCGGCTGCGCAGCGACGCCGAGACGGCCCGCGCGGAGGCCGACCAGACGCTGCGCCGGGCCCGCGCGGACGCCGAGCGGCTGCTGGCCGCCGCCTCCACACAGGCGCAGGAGGCCACCGACCACGCCGAACAGGTGCGGTCGTCGACGGCCAGCGAGTCGGAGTCCACCCGCCGCGAGGCCCAGGAACTCACCAAGGCCGCCGAGCAGCGCATGACGGCCGCCGAGGAGGCGCTGCGCGAGGCGCGCGCCGAGGCGGACAAGGTGCTCGCCGAGGCGAAGGAGGCCGCGTCGAAGACGCTAACCTCCGCCGAGTCCGCCAACGAGACCCGTACGCGCACGGCCAAGGAGCAGGTCGCCCGGCTGGTCAGCGAGGCCACCAAGGAGGCCGAGACCACCAAGGCGGACGCCGAGCAGGTCGTCGCGGACGCCCGTGCCGAGGCGGAGAAGATCGTCGCGGAGGCCGCCGAGAAGGCCCGCGCGATCACTGCCGAGGAGAGTGCCACCCAGCTCTCCAAGGCGGCCCGGACCGCGGAGGACGTGCTCAACAAGGCGTCCGAGGAAGCCAAGCGGACCACCAGGGAGGCGGCCGAGGAGGCGGAGCGCATCCGCGCCGGGGCCGAGGCCGAGGCGGACCGGCTGCGCGCCGAGGCGCACGACATCGCCACGCAGCTCAAGGGCGCGGCGAAGGACGACACCAAGGAGTACCGCGCCAAGACGGTCGAGCTCCAGGAGGAGGCCCGCCGGCTGCGCGGCGAGGCCGAGCACCTGCGGGCCGACGCGGTCGCCGAGGGCGAGAAGATCCGCGCGGAGGCCCGTAAGCAGGCCGTGTCGCAGATCGAGGAGGCCGCCCGGTCCGCCGAGGAGCTGCTGGCCAAGGCCAAGGCGGACGCGGACGAGCTGCGTTCCACCGCGCAGACGGACAGCGAGAAGGTCCGTACCGAGGCCATAGAGCGCGCCACGACGCTGCGCCGGCAGGCCGAGGAGACGCTGGAGCGCACCCGCAAGGAGACGGAGCGGCACCGCGCGGAGGCCACCGAGCAGGCCGACGCGCTCAAGGAGGACGCCGAACGGGCCGCGCGCGAGGTCCACGAGGAGACCGAGCGGGCCGTCGCCGCGCGCCGCGCGGAGGCCGCCGAGGAGCTGACCCGGCTGCACACGGAGGCCGAGGAGCGGGTCGCCTCGGCCGAACAGGCGCTGAGCGACGCCCGCGATGAGGCGGGCCGTATCCGCCGGGAGGCCGCGGAGGAGGCCGAGCGGCTGCGCGCCGAGGCCGCGGAGCGGGGCCGAACGCTGCGGCAGCAGGCGGCGGCGGAGGCGGAGCGGCTGCGCGACGAGGCCGCGGCGGACGCGGCGGCGTCCCGCGCGGAGGGCGAGTCCGTGGCCGTGCAGCTGCGGTCGGATGCCTCGGCGGAGGCGGAGCGGCTGAAGTCGGAGGCGCAGGAGAGCGCCGACCGGATGCGGGCCGAGGCCCGGGCCGCCGCCGAGCGGCTCGGCGCGGAGGCGCAGGAGACGCTGGCGGGCGCACAGGAGGAGGCCGCCCGGCGCCGGCGCGAGGCCGAGGAGCTGCTGGGCGCGGCCCGCACGGAGGCCGACCAGGAGCGCGAGCGGGCCCGGGAGCAGAGCGAGGAGCTGCTGGCCTCGGCCCGCAAGCGGGTGGAGGAGGCGCAGACCGAGGCCGTACGGCTGGTCGAGGAGGCCGACCGGCGTGCCACCGAGATGGTGTCGGCGGCCGAGCAGAACGCCCAGCAGGTGCGGGACTCGGTCGCGGGGCTGCAGGAGCAGGCGCAGGACGAGATCGCCGGGCTGCGCCAGGCCGCCGAACACGCGGCGGAGCGCATGCAGCGCGAGGCGGAGGAGGAGTCGGACCGGGTCCGGGCCGACGCCTATGCCGAGCGGGAGCGGGCCGGCGAGGACGCCGGCCGGATGCGGCGCAAGGCGCAGGAGGAGACGGAGGCCGCCAAGGCACTCGCCGAGCGCACGGTGTCCGAGGCGATCACCGAGGCGGAGCGGGTCCGTTCGGAGGTCTCCGAGCAGAGCCTGCGGATGCGTACGGAGGCGTCGGACGCGGTCGCCGAGGCCGAGCAGAACGCGTCGCGCACCCGGGCCGAGGCCCGGGAGGACGCCAACCGGATCCGTTCGGACGCGGCGGCCCAGGTGGACACCCTCATCACCGAGGCGCGCGCGGAGGCGGAGCGGCTCACCGCGGAGACGATCACGGAGACCGACCGGCTGCGTACGGAGTCGGTGGCCAAGGCCGAGAAGCTGATCTCGGACGCGTCCGGCGACGCGGAGCGGCTGCGGGCCGAGGCGAGCCAGACGGTCGGTTCGGCGCAGCAGCACGCGGAGCGGGTCCGCGCCGAGTCCGCGCGGGTCAAGGCCGACGCGGAGCGGGAGGCGGAGCGGCTGGTGACGTCCGCGCGCGAGGAGGCCGAGCGGACCCTCGACGAGTCCCGCAAGGAGGCCAACAAGCGGCGTTCGGAGGCGGCCGAGCAGGTCGACACGCTCATCACGGAGACCGCCGCCGAGGCGGACAAGCTGCTCACGGAGGCGCAGCAGCAGGCGCAGAAGGCCACCGCGGACGCGGAGGCCCAGGCCGACTCGATGGTCGGCGCGGCCCGCACGGAGGCCGACCGGCTCGTCGCCGAGGCGACGGTCGAGGGCAACTCCCGGGTGGAGAAGTCCCGTACGGACGCGGACGAGCTGCTGGTCGGGGCCCGCCGGGACGCGACCCGGATCAGGGAGCGCGCCGAGGAGCTGCGGGACCGGATCACCCGTGAGATCGAGGAGCTGCACGAGCGGGCCCGTCGTGAGGCGGCCGAGACGATGAAGTCCACCGGCGACCGCTGCGACGCGCTGATCAAGGCGTCCGAGGAGCAGCTGGTCAAGGCGCAGGCGAAGGCCAAGGAGATCGTGTCCGAGGCCAACTCCGAGGCGGGCAAGGTGCGTATCGCCGCGGTGAAGAAGGCCGAGGGTCTCCTGAAGGAGGCCGAGCAGAAGAAGGCCACGCTGGTCAAGGAGGCCGAGGAGCTGAAGGCCGAGGCGATCCGCGAGGCGCGGGCCACGGTCGAGGAGGGCAAGCGCGAGCTGGAGGTCCTGATGCGGCGGCGTGAGGACATCAACGCCGAGATCTCGCGTGTCCAGGACGTCCTGGAGGCGCTGGAGTCGTTCGAGACACCGGGCAGCGGCAAGGACCACGGGATGAAGGCGGCCGCGGCGGCCGGTCCACCCGGCCAGCGGGGCAAGTCTTCGGACAGTTAGGATCCATGGCAGCGAACCGGGCAAAAATCTTCGATGATGTGAGAAACCCCCCGTCGGCAGGTGAAATCCCTTGCCGGTCAGGGGGTTTGAGCATGCACTTGGCAAGCACTCCGGGGCTCAGCCACCCAAAAGGGGTGTCATTCTCCGTATCAAACGTGCATCCGCTCGATGACACAGCGCTTCGGCCCCTAGGATTCCCCCTATCACCTCACCGGTCTCATTTGACAGGAACCCCATGAGCGACACTTCCCCCTACGGCTTCGAGCTTGTGCGGCGTGGATACGACCGCGCTCAGGTGGACGAACGCATCTCCAAGCTCGTCTCCGACCGTGACAGTGCTCTCGCCCGCATCACCGCTCTGGAAAAGCGCATCGAAGAGCTCCACCTCGAGACGCAGAACGCCCAGGCCCAGGTCACCGACGCCGAGCCGTCGTATGCGGGTCTCGGCGCGCGCGTGGAGAAGATCCTGCGTCTGGCCGAGGAGGAGGCGAAGGACCTCCGTGAGGAGGCCCGTCGCGCGGCCGAGCAGCACCGCGAGCTCGCCGAGTCCGCTGCCCAGCAGGTGCGCAACGACGCGGAGTCGTACTCCGCCGAGCGCAAGGCCAAGGCCGAGGACGACGGCGTCCGGCTCGTCGAGAAGGCGCAGAGCGAGGCCGCGCAGCTGCGGTCGGACGCGCAGAAGGACGCCCAGTCCAAGCGTGAGGAGGCGGACGCACTCTTCGAGGAGACCCGCGCGAAGGCCGCGCAGGCCGCCGCCGACTTCGAGACGAACCTCGCCAAGCGCCGCGAGCAGTCCGAGCGTGATCTGGCGTCGCGTCAGGCCAAGGCCGAGAAGCGTCTCGCCGAGATCGAGCACCGGGCGGAGCAGCTGCGCCTGGAGGCCGAGAAGCTGCGCACGGACGCCGAGCGCCGGGCCCGCCAGACGGTGGAGACCGCCCAGCGCCAGGCCGAGGACATCGTGGCCGACGCCAACGCCAAGGCCGACCGGATCCGTTCGGAATCCGAGCGGGAGCTGGCCGCGCTGACCAACCGCCGCGACTCCATCAACGCCCAGCTGACCAACGTCCGCGAGATGCTGGCGACGCTCACGGGCGCCGCGGTGGCCGCGGCCGGTTCGCCGGCCGAGGAGGAGAGCACCTCCCGCGGGGTCCCGGCTCAGCAGACCCGGTGACCGGTAGACCCGGTGACCGGTAGACCCGGTGACCGGCGGTTCCGGTGACTGGCCGGAATACGTTGGCTGAACATCGGCGAAGCCCTCTGCCACTAAAGTGGCAGAGGGCTTTGTCCCGTTCTAGCGTGGCGGCATGATCGAGCTCGAGGGGCTGACCAAGCGGTACGGCGAGAAGGTGGCGGTCAACAATCTGACGTTCACCGTCAGACCGGGTATCGTCACGGGCTTCCTCGGTCCCAACGGCGCGGGCAAGTCCACCACCATGCGGATGATGCTGGGCCTGGACCGGCCCACCGCGGGTGACGTCCGGATCGACGGCGAGCACTACGACCGGCTCAAGGACCCGCTGAAGTACATCGGCGCCCTGCTCGACGCCAAGGCCGTGCACGGCGGCCGCAGCGCCTTCAACCACCTGTTGTGCCTCGCCCAGAGCAACGGCATCCCCCGGCAGCGGGTGCACGAGGTACTGGACACGGTGGGGCTGTCGTCGGTGGCGGGGAAGAAGGCCAAGGGGTTCTCGCTCGGCATGGGCCAGCGGCTCGGCATCGCCGGCGCGCTGCTCGGCGACCCGCGCATCCTGATGTTCGACGAGCCGGTCAACGGGCTCGACCCCGAGGGCATCCACTGGATCCGCACCCTGATGAAAACGCTGGCGGCGCAGGGCCGCACGGTCTTCGTCTCCTCCCACCTGATGAGCGAGATGGCGCTGACGGCGGACCATCTGGTCGTCATCGGGCAGGGCCGGCTGCTCGCCGACACCTCCATGGCCGATTTCATCGCGCACAACTCCCGCGCGTACGTCCGGATCCGCTCCCCGCAGCGGGAGCGGCTGCTGGACGTGCTGCGCGGGGCCGGCATCACGGTCGTGGAGAGCGGGGGCGCGACGCTGGAGGTGGACGGCACCGGGGCGGAGCGGATCGGGGAGCTGGCGGCCCGGCACCAGCTGGTGCTGCACGAGCTGAGCCCGCAGCAGGCCTCCCTGGAGGAGGCGTTCATGCAGTTGACCGCGGAGTCGGTGGAGTACCACGCGCACTCCGACGCGCCCGCGTCCCCGCGTCAGTGGGGCGACGGGCAGCAGTGGGGCGACGGCTGGAAGAAGGACTGAGCATGGCGGCGGCGCAGGTCATCCGGTCCGAATGGACCAAGATCCGGTCGGTGGCGTCCACCATGTGGACACTCTCCCTGGCGGTGGTCGTCACCGTCGCGCTCGGCATACTGATCTCGGCGCTGTCGGCGAACGAGTTCGACACCATGGGTGCCCGGAACCGGACCGCCTTCGACCCGACGTTCATCAGCTTCGCGGGGATGGGTCTCGGCCAGTTGGCCATGATCGTGTTCGGGGTGCTGGTGGTGTCCAACGAGTACAGCACCGGCATGATCCGCACCTCGCTGGCCGCCGTGCCGCAACGGGGCGGCTTCCTGGCCGGCAAGCTCGGGGTGGCGACCGCGCTCGCGCTCGTCGTGAGCATGGCCACCAGCTTCGCCGCCTTCTTCCTCGGGCAGGCGATGCTCGGCGAGCACAAGGCGTCCCTCGGGGACGACGGCGTGCTGCGGGCCGTGCTCGGCGGCGGCCTGTACATGACCCTGATCGCGGTGTTCTCGATGGGCGTCGCCACGATGCTGCGCTCCCCGATGCTGTCGCTGGGCATCCTGATGCCGTTCTTCTTCCTGATCTCCAACATCCTGGGCAATGTCGACGCGACGAAGAAGATCGGCCGGTTCCTGCCGGATCAGGCGGGCAGCAGGATCATGCGGGTGGTGCCGCCGCTCGACGACGACACCCCGTACGGGCCCTGGGGCGGGCTCGGCATTATGGTGCTGTGGGTGATCGTGGCGCTCGCCGGCGGCTACCTGGTGCTGAAGAAGCGCGACGCGTAGAAGACGCGGAGGAGCGCTGAGGGGCGGGGAGGGGCGGGCCGGTTTTTACCTCGCCTTGGGCGGAACCGTCAGCCTCTCGATATCCTCCTAACCCTTACGGGGGCGTGCGCCCCCGTTGTCCTGAACCTCTCGATGGGGCGGAGCATGATCGAGGCAGTCGGCCTGACCAAGCGGTACGGCGACAAAACCGCTGTGTACAACCTTTCTTTCCAGGTGCGGCCCGGCGCCGTCACCGGTTTCCTGGGCCCCAACGGCTCGGGCAAGTCGACGACGATGCGGATGATCCTCGGTCTCGACAACCCCACCGCGGGCCACGTCACGATCGGCGGCTATCCCTACCGCAGGCTGCCCAACGCCGCCCGGCAGGTCGGCGCGCTGCTGGACGCCAAGGCGGTGCACGGCGGCCGGTCCGCGCGCAACCATCTGCTGAGCCTGGCCCAGTTGTCCGGCATCCCGGCCCGCCGGGTGGACGAGGTGCTGGGTGTGGTCGGGCTGCACGAGGTGGCGGGGCGGCGCTCCAAGGGCTTCTCCCTGGGCATGGGCCAGCGGCTCGGCATCGCCGCCGCGCTGCTCGGCGACCCCCAGGTGCTGCTGTTCGACGAGCCGGTCAACGGCCTCGACCCCGAGGGCATCCTCTGGGTGCGCAACCTGATGAAGTCGCTCGCCGCGGAGGGCCGTACGGTCTTCGTCTCGTCCCACCTGATGAGCGAGATGGCGCTGACCGCCGACCACCTCATCGTGATCGGGCGGGGGCAACTGCTGTCCGACATGAGCGTGAAGGACTTCATCTCCGCGAACTCCGCCGACTTCGCACGGGTGCGCACCCCGGACACCGAGCCGCAGCAGCGCGAGAAGCTGTCCGCCGCGCTCACCGAGGCGGGCGGCAGTGTGCTGCCCGAGCAGGACGGCGCGCTGCGGGTGACGGGACTGCCGCTGGCCCGCCTGAGCGACATCGCCCACGAGGCCGGCGTACGGCTGTGGGAGCTGTCACCGCACCAGGCCTCGCTGGAGGAGGCGTACATGCGGATGACGCAGGGCGTGGTCGACTACCGCTCGACCACCGACCAGAAGGAGGGGTTCCAGGAGCCTCTCCCGCCGGGCGCGCAGCCGCCGGTGCAGGTGCCGGGCCAGGGCCAGCCCGGCTGGTACGCCCCGCCGCCGCCCCAGCAGGGCGGTCAGCACTTCGCGGCGGCGCCGGGCGCACCGCGGCAGGCCCCGACGGGCCCGTACGGCGCTCCGGGCACCCCTGGAGCGGCTCCGGGCGCACCGGTGGCCCCGGTGGCCAACCCGTACGCCCAGCCCGTGCCGCAGCCCGTGTCACAGCCCGTGTCGCAGCCCGGCCCGGGCGCCGCTGTGGCCGCTCCCCCGTCGGCCGCCCCGGCAGCCGCTCCGGCCGCGTCGCCGGCCGCCCCCGCCGGCCCGGCCGGCTCCGACGTGACCAAGCCCGAGGACGCCCGATGAGCACGCCCCAGCCCCCGACACAGCCGGCCGCGCCCGTATGGGAGGCGGCGGCGCCCGGCGCCGCACACCCCGCCTCCGGCGCCATGCGTCCCGGTTACGCCTCGCCGATCCCGGTGGTGCGCACCCACTTCGGGCACGCGCTCGCCTCCGAGTGGACGAAGATCAAGTCGGTGCGCTCCACGATGTGGACGCTGGGCGTGTTCGTGCTGCTCGTCGTCGGCGTCGGCCTGCTGACCGGTCTGGTGGTGGCGAGCACCGAGTCGGACCTCGGCGGCGAGTCCGCGCTGTCCCTGGGCTTCTTCGGCCTGCTCCTGGGCAGCATGTGCGTCATCACGCTGGGGGTGCTGACCACGGCCTCGGAGTACGGCACCGGCATGATCCGCACGACCATGGTCGCCTGCCCCTCGCGCGGGCGGGTGCTCCTGGCGAAGGCCCTGGTGTTCTTCCTGGTCGCGTTCGTGGTGACGCTGCTGTCCGCCACGTCCGTCGCGTTCCTGCACGTGGCGATACTGGAGGGCAACAACGCGGGGGAACCCACCGGGAGCGAGTGGCTGAAGGCCACCGTCGGCATCTCCCTCTACATCGCGCTGCTCGGCACGCTCTCGCTGGCCATCGGCTCGATCGTCCGGCACTCGGCGGGCGCCATCACCCTCATGATCGGCGCCCTGCTCGCCCCCCTGGTGATCGCGATGTTCATGTTCGCCTCCTCGCTGGAGGACGTGCGCACCGCGCTGTTCGAGTACTCCATCCCGAACCAGCTGAGCATCTTCTACGCCAACTCCCTCAGCTCGTCCGGCCCGTCCGGCTGGGACCCGCTGTGGATCATGACCGGGCTCACGGCCGTGGTGCTCGGCGGCGCCTTCGCGCTGCTCGGCAAGCGGGACGTATAGAACCGGTCCGGGGCCCCGCCCCGGACCGCGAGGGCCCGGCGGCCCTCAGAACCTCGGCGCGTTACGGGACCGCTGCACCCGCGTGGTGCGGCGGTCCCTGGCGTTCCAGCAGGCCTTGTGCCAGTGCCGGCGGTCGTCGACCCCCGCGTGCCCCGGCCAGGCCACCACGTGCGGCACCCCGTCCGGAATCAACTGGTCGCAGCCGGGGCAGCGGTACGCCTTGCCCTGGGCGCTGGCCCCCGCCACGTGCCGTACGTTCCACTCCTCGTCCTGCCAGTCCTCCGTGGACTGCCAGCCGCCGTAGCGCCGGGACCCGTCCTCCTCGGCGCTCCGGCCGGGCGAACCGGCTCCCTTGGCTCGGTTGCGACGCGGGGACACAGGACACCTCACGGGGCTATACAGGATGCAGGGACCGCATCCAGCCTACGCGGGGCGGGGCCGAGTACCCGTACGGAGGCAATCATCACAAGCTTCCCTTCACGACGGCGCAACATCCGCTCAGGAACCGCCCGTTCTGCAGACAATCCGCAAATTCCCCCCTCCCCACCGTGTCCTCGGCACGTGTCAGACGGTTATGCCCTGCGGGGGAGCTCCGGGTCGGAGCCAAGGAAGCAGGAAAGCGATGCGCGTGGGAAGTTTCGTGTTGGGTGCCCGGTTCCCCGGGCAGGGCGAAGGGGAGGCACTGCACCGAGCGGTCCGTTCCGCCGAACTGGCCGAGGAGGCGGGGCTGGACGCGGTCTGGCTGGGCGAGCACCACTTCGTGCCGTACGGCACCTGCCCGTCGGCGATCACCCTGGCGGCGTTACTGCTCGGCCGCACCCGCCGCATCCGGGTCGGGACGGCGGTGAGCGTGCTGCCCACCGTCCACCCGGTGGCGCTCGGCGAACAGGCCGCGCTGCTGCACATCACCAGCGGCGGACGGTTCTCGCTGGGCGTCGGGCGCGGCGGGCCGTGGGTCGACCTGGAGGTGTTCGGGGCCGGCCTGGAGGCGTACGAGCGGGGCTTCCCGGAATCGCTCGATCTGCTGGTGCGCTGGCTGCGCGAACCCTCCGTCGCGGCCGACGGGGAGCGGTACCGCTTCCGTGAGGTCCCCGTCGTCCCGCGCCCGTCGGAGGCTCTCACCGAGGCCGCGGGTCCCGAGGTGGTGGTCGCCTGCACCTCTCCGGCGAGTGTGCGGCTCGCCGCCGAGCGCGGGCTGCCGATGCTGCTCGGCATGCATGTCGGGGACGAGGAGAAGGCCGAGATGATCGCCCTGTGGCAGCGGCACGCCCGCGCGTGCGGGCGGCCGGTACCGGAGATCCGCCGCGCGTCCCACGTGTCGGCCGGTGTCTGCCAGATCGCCGACCGGCGCACCGACGCGGCGGAGTCGCTGCTGAAGGCGATGCCCGGCTGGCTGCGGCAGGGACTCGGGGCCCATGTCACGGTGGACGGGCGGGAGCGGCGGATGCGTGACCCGCTGGCCTACACCGAACTGCTCTGCGGACTGCACCCGGTGGGTACCCCGCGGCTGTGCGCGGACCGGCTCGCCGCGACCAGCGAGCGGACCGGCATCTCCCGGTTCGCGCTGCTCGTCGAGGGTTCCGGCGACCTCGCGGCGACCGAGGAGAACGTACGGCGGCTCGGCTCCGAGGTGATCCCCCGACTCGTCGACAGGTCCTGAACGAGTCGGAGGTTCGATGATGGCTTGCCGCCCCGGTACGAAAACCGTACATCCCGCGTACGGGACGGCAAGCGACCGACGTGGCGCGTCAGCAGTCGCGCAGTTCCGGCGACTGGTTCAGCAGCTGGCCCCGGACCGAGGTGAACTTGCCCAGCCTCTCGTCGACCGAGGGGTCCAGGGGGAACACGGCCACCCGGTGGCAGTTCTGGAAGGCCAGCCGGACACCGAAGTGCCGCTGCAGCGCTCCCCGGATCGCGTCACTCGCGAGCGCACGCAGCAGCTGACCGCGTGCCTGCTCGTCCGGCGGGGGCGTCTGGTTGTCGGCGAACTCTCCGCCGTCGACCTTCAGCTGGGCCACCAGGGAACTGATCATCTCCCACGCGTAGGGCAGGGAGGTCCGGACGCAGTCGACGAAGTCAGCTTCGTCGACCTCGCCTCGCTCGGCCTGTTCGAGTAGGGCCGGTGAGACGTCGAGCGACATGGGTTCTCCTCTCGCACCCCCGCGGTGCGGGGGTTGCCTGACAGATACGGGAGCTCGCAATTTCCGACACGCTGCGTGCACACATTGCGACCTCCCGTTCAATACCGTAAGCAACGGACCGTGACCGCACCAGGCGAATCCCCGGATGCGGGACTTCCCGTAGGCCGGTAATCGGCCATCGCCGAACACGCGTTTTCCAGGAGATACAGGACGCGTCTGGAGGGTCCCGAGGGGCTCCTGTGAGTCGGCCGCGAGGGCTGTGCGGCGGCTGCGCGGGACCTGTCGCGGCGCTGCGCGCGTGCGCCGGCGGGGTGCCCGCGAGGGCGAATCGCATCGACCCCGGCCCGTCGAGTAGCGTTGCCGACCATGCGTCTCGTCATTGCCCGCTGCTCCGTGGACTACGCCGGGCGGCTCACCGCGCACCTGCCCTCGGCACCCCGTCTGATCCTGGTCAAGGCGGACGGCAGTGTGTCGATCCATGCCGACGACCGGGCCTACAAGCCCTTGAACTGGATGTCGCCGCCCTGTGCCCTCAAGGAGGGCACCGGCGACGAGGAGGGGGTCTGGACCGTCGTCAACAAGGCGGGCGAGAAACTCATCATCACGATGGAGGAGATCCTCCACGACTCCTCGCACGAACTGGGGGTCGATCCCGGCCTGATCAAGGACGGCGTGGAAGCGCACCTCCAGGAACTGCTGGCGGACCGTATCGAAACGCTCGGCGAGGGCTACACCCTCATCCGCCGCGAATACATGACCGCCATCGGCCCCGTCGACATCCTCTGCCGCGACGCCGAGGGACGAACCGTCGCGGTGGAGATCAAGCGGCGTGGTGAGATCGACGGCGTCGAGCAGCTCACGCGCTATCTGGAGCTGCTGAACCGCGATCCGCATCTCGCCCCGGTGCGCGGTGTGTTCGCCGCCCAGGAGATCAAACCGCAGGCCCGGGTGCTCGCCACCGACCGGGGCATCGGCTGCCAGGTCCTCGACTACAACGCGATGCGGGGCATCGAGGACGACAAGCTGCGCCTGTTCTGACCGTTGCCGCGGTGCCCGGAGTCACGGCGTGCGCCGGACACCGCGGCACGCGCGAAGGGCCGGATCCCTCCCGGGAGTCCGGCCCTTCGCGCGTACGTCCGTCGGAGCACCGTACCCCGGCGGACTGCCGTCGTTCCTCAGATCACCGTCGTCCCGGAGCCGCTGGGCGTGCCCTCGTCGCCGCTCTGCGGGGCGCTCGCCGTACTGCTCGCCTGCGACTCCGTCTCGGCCGGGGTGGAGGGGGCGGGGCCGCTCGCCGAGTTGGACGTCTCCGGCGGCGGGGGCTCCTCGGTCGGCTCTGTGGGCTCGGTCGGCGGGTCGGTCGGCGGATCGGTCGGCGGATCGGTCGGCTCGGTCGGCTCGGTCGTGGGACCCGTCGGCTCGTTGGAGGTCGGCGGCTTGGTGGACGACGGCGGCGGCACGGTGGACTTCGTCGGGCCGGTACCGGTCGTCGGGTCGTCCGGCTCCTTCGTCCCGCTCGGGTCGTCCGAGGGCTCGCCCGACTCGCCGGCCGTCGGCGTCGGGTCGTCCGAGGTGCCGAGGGTGCCGTCCGGGCCGGGGTCGGTCGGCCGGCTGGTGGCGTCACCGGTGTCGCCGTTCTCGTCGGCCCGCGGGTCGGCGCCCAGACTGCCGTCGTCGATGCCCTGGCTCGCGGACGGGTTGACGCCGACGTCCCCCGACGGGGTGCCCGCGTCGTTCTCCGAGGTGGCGCCGAGGGTGACCACCGTGCCCAGCACGGCGACGAGCAGCGCGCCCGCGCCGGCCGCCACCAGGTTGCGCCGGGCCAGGCCCTTGAGTCCGCCGGCCACCCGGTACGCGGGCGCGGGCCGGGGCACGGGCGCGGTGCGGTGGACGATCAGCCCGGTGTCGGCGGGCGGCTGGAGTTCCGGGAAGGCCGTCGGCACCCCGCGGGGCGGCGACACCGACTCCTCGTAGTGGGCGTCGGGCACCTCCTCCCCCACGGTCGGCAGCAGCGCCATCGGGACGCCCGAGAGGTCGGCCACCAGGGCCAGCGCACGGCGTCCGGCGACGGTGCCGCGCTTGTCGGCGAGGGCTCCGCGCAGGCCGATGGAGGCCTCCAGCTCGGCGCGGGCACGGTCGAGGTCGCCGGTGCACAGGGCGTGGATGCCGAGTTCGTGGTGGAAATAGGCCTCCTCCGCCACGTCCCCGGCGTGCAGGGCGGCTTCGGCGCCGGCCCGCAGCGCCCGTTCCCAGGCGCTCCAGTGCAGGCCTGCGGCGAACGCGGGTGCCGCGGCGCGGGCCAGCCGCACGGCGGTGCTGGGTTCGCCCTCGCCGATGGCCGAGGTGAGCGGCGACAGCAGGCGGAGCGCGGCGAGCACGGCGTCGGCCTCGGCGCAGACCCGCTCCGGGGTGACCGAGGGATGCCCGGTCCACCAGGCGTAGTGCTGGGCGGCGGTACGGGCCTGTGCCTCGGCGTCGTCGGTGTACCCGGCGGCCTCCAGCTGGGCCGGCACACCGGCGGCGAGCCGGTAGCGGGGGCCGACGGCACAGACCAGTCCGCAGGCGGCCAGCTCACCGAGAGCGGCGTCGGCGTGGGTGTCGCCGACCAGCGCGGGCAGGTGTGCCTGGTGCGGGAGTTCGCCGCCGAGCGCGACGGCGAACCGCAGGGTGGCGCGGGCGGAGGTGCTGAGCCGGGAGGCGAGCAGCGGGGCGGGGGCGGCCGCTTCGCCGAGCGAGGGCAGCGGGATCTCGTCGCTCTCGACGGCGCCGTCGGGCAGGTTCTCGGGCGGGGTGTCCTCGAAGACACCGAACTCGTCGACGGCGCCGGCGCCGACGCGCAGCCGGTCGCGCTGCCGCAGCAGGGCGCCGGCCTGGACGAAGCGCAGCGGCAGGCCCTCGGACTCGAACCAGAGGTCGCCGGCCCAGTTCGACTCGTCCTCGGTGAGGGGCCGGCCGACGGCGTGCTCCAGCAGTTCCAGGCCGGCCGCGCGGTCGAGGCCCTCGAGGGTGATCTCCTCGATGCCGGAGCCGGCGGACGGGGCGGGCACGTCCGGGGTGGCGCCGAGCAGGAAGGCGCACTCGGGGGTGGCGTCCAGCAGTTCGTCGAGGGCGGCGCCGCCGAACCCGAGGTCGTCCAGGACGACGACCGCGCCGACCTCCCGCAGGCAGTCGGCCAGCTCGTCCCGGCCGGGACGGTGCAGGGGCGCGCCGTGGACGGCGTAGAAGAGGTCGTACAGCAGGTCGTCGCTGCTGCGGAGGTGGCCGTTCAGGCGGACGACGCCGTCGGGGGCGAGGTCCGCGCAGTCCTCGGCGACGGTGTCGAGCAGCCGGGTGCGGCCGGAGCCGGCGGGCCCGGTGAGCAGCACGGAGCGGCCGCGGGCGAGCAGCCGGGCCAGCTTCTCGCGCTCGTCCTGACGGGCCAGCAGCGGCAGCTCGGGCTGCGCGGGTCCCGGCGGGACGGGCGGCTGCGCGGCACTGGCGGTCCCGGCGCGCTCGGCCTCCGTCAGCTTCACCGGGCGGGCGGGCCGCTCGGCGGGCGGACAGGGCTCTATCTCGCTGCCGTCGACGGGGTTGACGGTGAGCAGGAAGTCACCGGAGACGAGCTGCACCGCGCGGGCGAGCGCGGGCGGTCCGAAGTCGGATGCGAGGGGATCCCTGGGCGGGCGCTGGCGCGGCGCGTGCCCGTCGCCGTCGCGACCGTACTCCTCGGGTCCCGGGTTGTTCGGGTCCATGGCTCCTAGCCCCCCAAAAGCGTTGTGTGCCTGGGTCCTGTCGTCGGACTTCCGACGTCGCTGCACACCGCGCTGTCGCTTCCGGTCCGGTCCTGCTCGAGGGTTGCAGGGCGGCGGGCAGCCGAACCCTGAACCTTCGCTCAGTATCTACGACAGCTCGGGGTACCGGGCGGTCCGGGACGTCACGGTCTCATGAGGATTGTGCGCGCGTCGCAGGTTCGCCGAGGTCGGCCCGGGTCCGCCCGTCCGCACTGTCCCGGCAGACGGCTCCCGTCCCCCACCTCATACACGGGGCAGCGTATCCACCCCGATACCTCCTTCGATCGCCAGGATCCGGTGCAGCCGGGTGGCCACCAACAGGCGCTGCATCTGCGGCGGTACGTCGCGCAGCACCAGACGCCGGCCGCAGCGGCCGGCCCGTCGGTGGGCTCCCATGATCACGCCGAGTCCGGTGGCGTCCCAGGAGTCCAGTTCGGACAGGTCCAGCAGCAGGTCGCCGGCTCCGTCATCGACGGCCGCGTGCAGGACCGTACGGGCGTCCGCCGCGCTGCGGACGTCGAGGCGGCCCCCGACGACCAGCTCGGCGTGGTCGCCCCTGATATGCATATGCGCTCCCCAGTGCGTGCGTCTCGTGCTCCACGTTTCGTGATGCCGGTGATGCAACCTCTGAACTGTGGTGATGCAACCTCTGACTGTGTGGAGCCCGCAGAGGTTGCCCCGTGTAAGCGAACCGATACCGAATTCACCCTGTCGTGTGACCGACCGGGGTGGTTCGGGATGATCAGTACGTGTAGAAGCCCTGCCCGCTCTTGCGTCCGATGTCACCGGCGTCAACCATCCGGCGCATCAGCTCGGGTGCGGCGAACTTCTCGTCCTGGGACTCGGTGTAGATGTTGCTGGTGGCGTGCAGCAGGATGTCCACGCCGGTCAGGTCCGCGGTGGCCAGCGGTCCCATGGCGTGACCGAAGCCCAGCTTGCAGGCCAGGTCGATGTCCTCGGCGCTCGCCACACCCGACTCGTGGAGCTTCGCGGCCTCGACGACGAGGGCGGAGATGAGACGGGTGGTCACGAAGCCGGCCACATCGCGGTTGACGACGATGCAGGTCTTGCCGACCGACTCGGCGAACTCCCTTGCGGTGGCGAGGGTTTCGTCACTGGTCTTGTAGCCGCGAACCAGTTCGCACAGCTGCATCATCGGTACCGGCGAGAAGAAGTGGACGCCCACGACCCGCTCCGGGCGCCGCGTCGCGGCCGCGATCTTGGTGATCGGGATGGCGGAGGTGTTGGAGGCGAGAACGGCGTCGTCGCGCACGATTCCGTCCAGGGCACGGAAGATCTCGTGCTTGACCTCGAGCTTCTCGAAGACCGCCTCGACCACGACGTCCGCGTCGGCGCAGGCGTCCAGGTCGGTGGTCGCGGTGATCCGGGCGAGGGCCGCGTCGACGTCGTGGGCCTCGAGTTTGCCCTTGCTCACGAACTTGTCGTACGACGACTTGATCCCGTCGGTGCCGCGCGTGAGCGCCTCGTCGGTGACGTCGCGCAGAACGACGTCCCAGCCCGCCTGGGCGGAGACCTGGGCGATTCCGGACCCCATGAGGCCGGCCCCGATGACGGCGAGCTTCCGTGCCACTGTGCGACTCCCCTTCGAAACGCTCACGCACTGTTCATGTCTGTCACTCGCGGACATTAGCGTCCGCGGACGGGTGTGTGAGGGGTTAGTAATGCGTGTCACGTCTCACGCAGTGAGATGCCCATCACTCCCGGCGCTTCCGGGCCCCCCGGGGTCGCCGGCCCGCGCGGCGAAGCCGACCGTCGGCGGCCGACAAGGTCCGCTCCGCCTCCTCCCTGTCATCAACTTCCGGCATTCGTACGTGAGTTGTTGACGCGCGTAGCACTGTGCCGCACGCTGGTCGACGGATGCCGTCCGGGCGGGCGGCACCGCTCCATCCAGCGACGGACGGCCGGGAGGCCACAATGCCGAGACGCGCGACACGCACCCTCCTCTCATTTGTCATGGTCATGGCGGGTATGGTCCTCGGAGTAAGTGCCACCGCCGGCACGGCGTACGCCGACGACTGCTACACCTGGAACCGCACCCTGTCCCAGGGCTCCTCCGGCAGCGATGTGACGCAGCTGCAGATCCGGGTCGCCGGCTGGGTGACCTCGGGCGAGCGGCTCTCCTACGACGGCCAGTACGGTGCCCGCACCGCCGCCGCCGTCAAGAAGTTCCAGTCGGCGTACGGACTGCCCGCCGACGGCGTCGCCGGTCCGCAGACCTTCAGCAAGATCTACGCGCTCCAGGACGCCGACTGCACGCCCCTCCACTTCAGCTACGCCGAACTCAACAAGTGCAACTCCACCTGGTCGGGCGGCGCGGTCCCGGCGGCCACCGCCAAGACGAACGCCCTGAAAACCATGTGGAAGCTGGAGGCGATGCGGCACGCGCTCGGTGACGTGCCGATCACCATCTCCAGCGGCTTCCGCTCCTACGCCTGCAACAGCGCGGTCGGCGGCTCGTCGACCAGCCGTCACCTCTACGGCGACGCGGCCGACCTCGTCGGCTCGCCGAGCTTCTGCACCCTCGCCCGGCAGTCCAGGACCCATGGCTTCTCCGAGATCCTCGGCCCCGGCTACCCCGGCCACAACGACCACACCCACGTGGCCTTCGACCCGTCACCGTACTGGTCCGCACCCAGCTGCGGGATCTGACACGGCACCTCGCCCCACGCGGGACCGGCCGTCACGGCGGGCCCCCACGCACACCGGATCCGCCCGCCTGCCGGGCCGCCCGGCCGTGGTGCCCGCCGTGACGGTCGGCACACCGGTGTCCGGACGGCCGGGGCGTCACTAGGCTGACCTCATGGTCAACCTGACACGTATCTACACGAAGACCGGCGACAAGGGCACCACGAACCTCGGTGACATGAGCCGGGTCGCCAAGACCGACCTGCGCATCGCCGCTTACGCCGACGCCAACGAGGCGAACGCGGTGATCGGCACCGCGATCGCGCTGGGCTCTCTCGACGAGGAGGTCGTCAAGGTCCTCACCCGCGTGCAGAACGACCTGTTCGACGTGGGCGCCGACCTGTCGACACCGGTCGTGGAGAACCCGGCGTATCCGCCGCTGCGGGTCGAGCAGTTCTACGTGGACCGGCTGGAGACGGACTGCGACCACTTCAACGAGCGGCTGGAGAAGCTGCGCTCCTTCATCCTCCCGGCAGGCACGGCGGGCGCCGCCCTCCTCCACCAGGCCTGCACGGTGGTCCGCCGCGCGGAGCGCTCCACCTGGGCGGCCCTGGAGGTGCACGGCGACACCATGAACCCCCTCGCCGCCACCTACCTCAACCGCCTCTCCGACCTCCTCTTCATCCTGGCCCGCATCGCCAACAAGGAGACCGGCGACGTGCTGTGGGTGCCGGGCGGGGAGCGCTAGCACCCGCCGACCTTTCCCGGGGGAGCGGAACAGAAGCCGTCACCGCCGTCAGCCCGTGTGCCCGGAACCGAGTGGTTCCTGATCACACAGGCCGATGGCAGCACCGATCGTTCAGCCCTCCGCACCTCCGAGGAAAGCACCCCAGGCGGAAGGGGAGACGGCGAACCGGGGCCCGTCCTGCTGCTTGGAGTCGCGTACGTGCACGGCTCCGGGGGCGTACGCGACCTCCACGCAACTGTCGCCCTCGGATCCGCTGTAGCTGCTCTTGAACCAGTCCAGCCCGTTGACGGTGTTCATAGCGCTCCTCGCATCCTCTGCAACAACTCGACCGAGTCCGCCGGGGACAGGGCCTGCGAGCGCATCTTGGCATAGCGCATCTGCATCACGCTCACCGCTTCTCGGCCGGACACCAACTGTCCGGTCTTCTGCCCCTCCGCGTACCCGACCCACTGGCGTTCCGGGGTCTCCAGGAGTTGCATCGGCCCGTCCGTGCCCGCGTGGTACGGCTGCCGCAGCGGCATGATCTGCAGTTCCACGTTCCACTGTTCCGTGCAGGTGAGGAGGTGGCCGAGCAGCTCGCGGGTGACCGCCTCGCCTCCCGTGTGCCGCAGCAGCACCGACTCCTCGACGATGAAGCTGAACGCGATCGGCGGCTCCCGGCGCAGCAGGTCCTGCCGCGCCCGCCGTGCGGCGATCCGCTGCTCGAGTTGTTCCTGGGAGGGTGGGGGCGGCACGTTGAGCATGACCGCCCGGGTGTACGCCTCGGTCTGGAGCAGTCCGGGCACCACCCGGCACTCGTACGTGCACAGACCGACCGAGGTCTCCTCCAGCTGAGCCCACTCCCGGAACCACACCGCCAGGCCCCGCTGCCGCCCGACGTGCCGGACCATGGCCCGCAGCACCCCGAACGCCTCCAGCTCCTCCTCCGCCCGCTCGACGAACACCGCGGTCGGCATCCGCCGCCCCTGCTCGACCGAGGCGACGGAGGCGTGCGAGTAGTTGAGCCGTTCGGCGAGCTGCTCCTGGGTGAGCAGGGCCCGTTCCCGGAACGTCTTCAGTGCCGCACCGAACGCCTTGAGACTGTCGGACGACTCGACTGCTGTACTGCTGCTGTTCGCCATGGACGACGACCCCCTTGTCGCGCTTGCGGCACACCGTGCAGCCGTACAACGGTCCAATGGCCGGGCGGGGTTACGTGCGAGACCCGGCCGCAACCCGTACAAGCAGGCGTGTACGGGCCAGGACGCCCACTGGCCGTATCCCCGACCAACAGAAAAAGCACCCGAGCGACCGCGAGACGTTCACGGCCACCGCGCTTCCGCAGCGGGCGCCAATTTTTGAGGGCGGCCATGGCTTGCCGCCATGGGTGCAGAGATCTGTCACACCCGGTGAGGGTGAGCCGTCAGCCCGGGTCTTGGAACTTAGAGGCTGCGCGGATGGACGGCTGCTGGAGGCAGCGGAACAGCGGAGGCGGCATCAATCACCGCTGGTAGTTGATCTTGCCGTTTCGGTAGTGATGCGTAAACGCGACCGCCCTCCGTGCAACCATCGCTAAACGTCGCGATCATCACATGGCATTCCGGAACTTGGCGTGGCGATGCCCGTTTCCTGGCCGTTGACCTGACACACCGTTATGAAGTTAGTTACTCGGGTCATTTATGTGATCACTGTGGGTGGAGTGTGGCGGGGATGTGGACCCGGTTGCAGGGCGGGAGATCTGTCGGGTCCGGGCGGGGCAGTCGCCCCGCAGGACCGGATAGCAGGCGCGACCTGAGCATGAGGGCGGGGAGGGCTGCGGCGATCTGCGCTGCGGTGGTCGTTGCCCTGGTGCCCGGCCCAGTGGCCTTCGCGCAGGACGCGGCGCCGGACACTGAGTCGTTGTCGGAGGGGCAGAAGGCGCTGCAGGAGGCGCAGGAGTCCGGTCGGCGAGTGGAGGTGACGGGGGAGCGCACGGAGCGCACCACGGTGTTCGCCAACCCCGACGGTTACACGTTCACGCTGGAGGAGTCGGTCGTTCCGGTCCGTGTCGAGGGTGCCGACGGTGGCTGGCAGGCGCCGGACGCGACGCTGGAGAGGCGGGCGGACGGCACGGTGGGCCCGAGGGGCGCCGCAGTGGCGATGGCATTTTCCGGCGGCGGCAACGCCGGCCCGCTGGCGCGGATCGAGGACGGGGGCCGGTCGCTGACGCTGGACTGGCCGGGCACGCTGCCCGCTCCACGTCTGGACGGCCCCAGCGCCGTGTATCCGGAGGTGCTGCCGGACGTCGATCTGAAGGTGACGGCCACCCCGGAGAGCTTCCAGCACGTCCTGGTGGTCAAGACCCTCGAAGCGGCGGCAAGCAAGGAGCTGCAGAAGCTCACCTTCGGCCTGGAGACCGAGAACCTCACGGTCGAAGAGGGCGCGGCCGGCAATCTGGCCGCGGTCGACGGCAACGGCCTCACCGTGTTCCGGGCGCCACCGGCACAGATGTGGGACTCGGCTGGCACGGGCAACGCCGGTGCGTCGCAGCTGGTGACCGCGACCGAGGAAACGGGGGACAGCGCCCCGTCGGACCCGGCGGAGGCGGCGCCGTCCGGCTCGGGCCTGGAGCCGGGTCAAGGCGACACGGTGGCCCGGATGGACGTCGAGGTCGGCAAGAACTCCCTGTCGGTGATCCCGGACACGGACATGCTCACCTCCACCGAGGAGTCGGCCTTTCCGCTGTTCATCGACCCGTCGGTGACGTGGGACGAGTCGGAGCGCACCCTGCTGCGCTCGGACGGCTATGAATCTTACGGCTGGGGCAACGGCGAGGACGACCTGGGCAAGGGGGTGGGCAAGTGCGGCACGTGGAACGGCTACTACTGCGGGCCCGGCTATGTCCAGCGCCTGTACTTCGAGTTCTCGCCGGCCAGTCTGAAGGGCAAACATGTCCTGGACGCCACGTTCCGGGTGACCGAGCCGTGGGCGTTCCAGTGCGACCCGCGCTGGGTGGACCTGGTCCGCACCAGCAACATCTCCTCCTCCACTACGTGGTCGTCACGTCCCAAACACCTGGACCTGATGGGCGACCGGCATGTTTCGGCCGGCCGCGGGTCGCTGTGCGATCCCGATTCGCCGGACGCACCGATCGAGTTCAACGACAACCCGGAAGAGACGAACGAGAACCTCACCCCGACCGTGCGGGACTTCGCCGCGGGCAAGTTCTCCCGGCTGACGCTGCTGGTCAAGGCACACGATGAGTCGGACACCTCCGCATGGAAACGGTTCCGCAACGACGCCGTCCTCGAAGTCTCCTTCGTGGGCCTGCCCGCCAAACCCACCGGCATCGGCCTGGTGACCGGTTCGGGCACCGTGTGCGAGACGAGCTCATCGAACCCGGCCATCGTCTCCGACCCGACCCCGTCGCTGGCCGCGACCACCCAGACCGCTCCCGGCGGGGAGAAGGAAGCTCAGCTGCGCGTCTACTTCGACATCGACCACAAGAACAGCGACGGCACCTGGTCGGACACCCTGGCCGGCAACGGCGACCTGCGGCCCTCCACCGGGTATGCGGGCGACGGGAAGAAGCAGACGATCTCCTGGTCGACGCTGACCGAGAGCAAGCTGTACCGGTACCGGGCCTGGGTCCGCTCGTACTACAACAGCGGCGGCAGCTACCTGTCGGGGCCGTCGAACGCCTCGACGAGCGGCTACTGCTACTTCAAGGTCGATCCCACGGCGCCCAAGGCCCCCCAGGTCACCATCGGCAGCCCGTACAGCAAGTGCACCGCGAACAGTTGCACGGCGGCCGGCGGACCGGGCCAGAAGGCCACCTTCACCTTCAAGCGCGTTGAGGGGGAGTCCAACAAGACCGAGTACCAGTACCGACTGTCCCAGAACGGTAACTGGATCGATGCCGTACCGAAGTGCATCGAAGGACTGCCGCCGTTGCTGACCTGCGAAAGGATCGCCAAACTGGACAATGCCTACAGCTTTCCCTACTTTCTTGGCTGGCAAGGGACCTTCACGCCCCAGAGCTCGGGCACCGTCAACCTGTACGTCAAGGCGGTGGACGAACTGGGCCGCTCCGGTGCACAGACGGTAGTGAGCTTCCAGGTCGCCGCGCGTGACGTCCCCGTCGGCCGCTGGCACTTCACCGAGGACAACGGCGCCGCGCTGGACTCCGCCACGGCCGACGGCCGCGACGACGCCACGCTGAGCGCCGGTGCCGTGCGGGACAGCCGCGGGCGGCGCGGGCTCCTCACGCACGACGCCCAAGGCGTGCCCCTGGAGAGCACGGTCACCGACAAGGGCCTCGTCCTGGACGGCACGGACGACTTCGCGGCCACCGGTGGCCCCGTGCTGGACACCGCTTCCTCCTACACGGTCGCGTCCTGGGCGCGGGTGGACCCGGCCGCCAATCACACCCTGACCCTGCTCAGCCAGACGCCGAACCCGGGCCCCTTCAGCCAGAAGTACAGCCCGCTGTACGTGTCGTACGGCGGCGGGGGCTCCAATGTCTGGAGCGTGCGCGTCCTCTCGAAGGAGGGTTCGTTCGCCGAGGCGAAGGCGAAGCAGCCGACCCCGCGCGGGGTGTGGACCCATGTGGCCGCGGTGTTCGACGCGGAACAGAAGAAGGTCAGCCTCTTCGTCAACGGTGTCCTGCAGTCGACGGCCGCCACCGGCACGGCGTGGAAGGCGGAGGGCCCGCTGGAGATCGGCCGGACGATGCACGCCGACGCGTACAAGGACTTCATGCACGGTTCCGTGGACGAGATCACCATCTGGCAGGGAGCACTGACGGAGAAGGAGATCGCCGACGAGGCGCGTCTGCTCACCTCGGAGCAGTTCGCCGGGGCGGAGCTGGTCGCCAACTGGGACTCCTCCCTCGGCAGCGGCAGCACTGTCGCCGACACCACCTCCGGCTACGGCAGGAGCCTGTCCCTGGCCGGCGGGGCCGTCCTGGACGGCGGGGCGATCGTGCTGGACGGCGTCGACGACGCGGCCACCGTCGGCGGCCCGCTGGTGGACGACACCGGCTCGTTCACGGTGACCACGAGGGCCGAGCTGGACGGCGCCAAGCTGGCGGCGAAGAAAGTCGGCTACACCGGCCAGATCCTCGGTCAGCGCACAGCCGACGGCTCTGCCTGGGGGCTCTGGTACCAGATCACCGGCAAGGAGACGGTGCTGGACGAGGAGACGCTCGAGGAGCGCACCGTGCCGACCGGCAAATGGCACTTCGGCCGGCTGAACGCCGACGGTACGTTCAGCTCCGTCGTGTCGAACGAGGGCGCGATGGCCGACAGCGTCGTCCGGCTGACGGGCATCTTCGACGCCCAGACCGGCACGATCGGCCTCTACCTGGGCCGCAACCAGAACGGCGACGACCTGATGTTCACCGCCAAGGCGGGAACGGGCGACTTCGCCGTGGGCAAGGGTTTCACGAACAGCGTCTGGCAGCACCACCTGCCCAGTCGGATCGAGGAGGTCCGGGTGTGGGCCGGCGCCATGGGGGGCCCGGACCAGATCGACACGCTCGTCGGTGACTGACGGCATGTGAGGTGCGGGCGGCGGCTCCGACGGGCCGCCGCCCGCACCGCGACCGGGTGCGCCGCGCCACGATGCGACCTGCCATGGCGAACGCGCGGCGACCCGGTTTGAGGAACTCGCGTTCCGGCCGATGGGCCGGAAAGAACGGTGGGGCAGAACATTGAAACTTGGCAGGAACGCGTCACTACTACGTCGTGACGTGCGGTTCTTGACTGTCGCGGTGGCACTGTCGCTGCTGGCACCCGTGGGTCTGGCGGAGGCGGCGACCGGGACCGTGAAGCGACCGGGCGTCCCCGAACAGCGGGTGAGCAAGGTCGAGGAGGTGCGCACGCTCGGCGCGGCGAAGGCCCGGCAGCAGGCCACCGAGATGCGGCAGGCCAATAAGGAGCAGGCGCGGCGGGCGGTAACCGACCAGCAGGCCACCTGGCCCGAGGCCGGCCTGGCTGTCGTCGCCCTCGGCGGCAAACGCAAGGGCGCTGCCGCACCGGCCGGCATCCCGGTGACGGTGCAGCCCAGGGCGAAGACGCTGCCCGCGGCCGGCACCGAGGCGCGCGTCAAGGTACTGGACCAGAAGGCGGCGGAGGGGGCCGGCGTCACCGGTGTGCTGCTCACCGCCGAGGCCGACACCTCCGGAGTCGCGCGCGTGAGTGTCGGCTACGACTCCTTCGCCAGCGCGATCGGCGGTGACTGGGCCGGACGGCTGCGTCTCGTCCAGCTCCCGGCGTGTGCGCTGACCACGCCGGCCAAGGCCGAGTGCCGCCGGCAGACCCCGCTGGAGTCCGACAACGACCGGACCGCCAGGACCGTGTCCGCCGATGCGCGTCTCACCGCGGCCGATGACGGCGGCACCACCCGGCGGGCGGCCACGGCGGCTCCGACCGTCCTCGCCGTCACCGCCCTCGCGGCGAGCGCCGGCGAGTCCCCGTCCGGTACCGGCGACTACTCGGCGACCGCGCTGTCCGCGGCCTCGTCCTGGGAGGCCGGCGGCAGCTCGGGAGCCTTCACCTGGTCGCACAAGTTCCCGTTGCCACCGGCCGCTGCCGACCCCACCCCGACCCTGACTCTGACGTACGACTCGGGCAGTGTGGACGGCCGTACGGCGACCACCAACAACCAGGGCACCGCGGTCGGTGAGGGCTTCGGCCTCACCGAGTCCTACATCGAGCGGGCCTACGGCAGCTGCGACGACGACGGCCACGCGGACGTGTTCGACCGCTGCTGGAAGTACGACAACGCGCGCCTTGTGCTCAACGGCAAGTCCAGCCGCCTGATCAAGGACGACGACACCGGACGCTGGCGCCTGGAGGACGACGACGCCTCGAAGGTGACCCGGAGCACCGGCGCCGACAACGGCGACAACGACGGCGAGTACTGGACCGTCGTCACCGGGGACGGCACGAGGTACGTCTTCGGCCTGAACAAGCTCGACGGCGCGTCGGACCAGCGCACCAACTCCGTGTGGACCGTCCCGGTCTTCGGCGACGACAGCGGTGAACCCGGCTACAGCGCGGGCGACGCCTTCGGCGACCGCGCGCTGACCCAGGCCTGGCGCTGGAACCTCGACTACGCCGAGACCACCCGCGGCAATGCCGGCACCTACTGGTACGCCAAGGAGACCAACCACTACAAGAAGAACAAGGCCAAGACCGCCGACACCGCCTACACGCGCGGCGGATACCTGAAGGAGATCAGGTACGGCCTGCGCAAGGGCGCGCTGTTCACCGACGACGCCGACGCGAAGGTCACCTTCGGGCACGCGGAGCGCTGCACCGCCGAGGACTGCTCCTCACTGACCAAAGCCACGGCGAAGAACTGGCCGGACGTCCCGTTCGATGCGATCTGCTCCGACGGTGACAAGGAGTGCAGCGCGGCGGGACCGGCCTTCTTCACCCGCAAGCGCCTGACCCAGATCAACACGTTCTCCTGGTCGGCCGCGGACAGCGCCTACAAGGCCGTCGACACCTGGGACCTCACCCAGAAGTACCTGGACGGCGGCGACATCGGAGACAGCAGCGACCAGACCCTGGCCCTGATGTCGATCCGCCGTACGGCCAAGGCGGGCACCGAGATCGTCAACGAACCGATCGCTTTCACCTATCAGATGCGGCCAAACCGGGTCGACGGTACCGACGACATCCTCCCTCTGCGACGGCCGCGCATCTTGACCGTCACCTCGGAGACCGGTGCCCTGACGAGGGTCACGCTGTCGTCGGAGGAGTGCGTGCGCAGCAGCGTCATCAACGCTCCGCAGGACACCAACACCCGCTCCTGCTACCCGCAGTACTGGAACATCAACGGCGCCGAGAACGCGTCGGTGGACTGGTTCCACAAGTACCGCGCACTCGCCGTGGCCACCTTCGATCCGGCCGGCAACAACGAGGCGGTGGAGAACGCCTACGCCTACTCCGGGGCGGCCTGGCACTTCAACGACGACCCGTTCACGCCCTCGGACGAGCGGACCTGGTCCGACTGGCGCGGCTACCGCGAGGTCACCGTCACCAAGGGCGCGGTCGGCACCACCCGCTCCAAGACCGTCTCACTCTTCTTCCAGGGCATGGACGGCGACAAGAAGGCCGACGGCACCACCCGTTCGGTCAGCGTCGCCCCGCTGGCTACGCCCGCCCTGGGTCTGGCCACGCTGACCGACAGCCCGCAGTACGCCGGGCAGCTGCGCGAGCAGGTCGTTTACAACGGCGCGACACCGGTCAAGGTGACCGCGAACAAGCCGTGGTCGAAGGAGACCGCTCATCAGACGGTGCCCGGCGCGATCGACCACCGGGCCCGCTATGTGCGCGGGGCGGAGGCCACCACCTACACGTACCTGACGGCGCCGAAGACCTGGCGGTCCCGCACGATCGCCAACACCTACGACGACTACGGCATGATCACCGCCGCCGAGGACACCGGCGACACCGCCAAGAGCGGTGACGAGACCTGTACGCGCACCTGGTACGCGCGCAACGACACCGCCGGGATCACCGGCCTGACCTCCCGGGTCCGTGTCGTCGGCAGGCTCTGCTCGGTCACCGACACGTCCCTGTCGCTGCCTGCGACCACCGACAAGCGCGGCGACCTGCTGTCCGACACGGCCACCGTCTACGACACGGCGGGAGCCACCACCTGGAAGGCGGCGCAGGAGCCGGCCAAGGGCGAGGTGACCTGGACTGGTCGGGCCACCGGCTACCCGGCCACGGCCAACGCGGCGGGCCTGCGCCTACCGACGGGCTGGCAGACGGTCAGCACCACGACCTACGACACCCTCGGCCGCGTCGTCGGCATCACCGACGCCAACCAGGAACCCACGACGACCGAGTACACGCCCCCCGCGGCCGGCCCGCTGACCAAGACCGTGCTCACCAACGCCATGGGGCACAAGACCACCACGTTCATCGACCCCCGGCGCGGTCTGGCGGAGCGCACCTACGACGCCGACCTGAAGAAGACGGAGCTCACCTACGACGCCATGGGCCGGCTGACCGCCGTCTGGCTGCCCAACCGCAGCAAGGGCGCCGGCGACGCCGCCAGCAGTACGTTCGCCTACAAGCTCAGCGCCACCAAGCCGTCCTGGGTGTCCACCTCGACGCTCAAGGCGGACGGCAAGACCTACAACACGAGGTACGACCTCTACGACGCGCTGCTGCGCAAGCTGCAGACCCAGTCGCCCACCCCGGCGGGCACCGGCCGCCTCCTGACCGACACCCGCTACGACTCGCGCGGCCTGCCGTACGACACGTCCGCCGACATCTACGACTCCACCAGAACCCCGACCAGCACCTACACCCGCACCGAGTACGGCCATTCACCCACCCAGACGATCACGACGTACGACGGCACGGAGCGCGAGACGAGCCGCACGGTCCACTTCTACGGTGTGAAGCGCTGGACCAGCACGACCGCCTACACCGGTGACTCGACGGCGACGTCGGCCCTGGAAGGCGGCGTGGCCCAGCGCACCATCGTCGACGCGCGCGGGCGGACCGTCGAGACGCGCCAGTACGCCGGACAGAGCCCGGCGGACCAGGAGTTCGGCGCCGGCGTGGGCGCCACGTACACCTCGGTGCGCACCTCGTACACGCTGGACGACAAGGAACTCGTCGTCACCGGCCCCGACCAGGCGAAGTGGACCTACGGGTACGACCTGTTCGGCCGGCTCACCGACGTCACCGACCCGGACAAGGGCGCGGCGCACACCGGCTACAACGCCCTCGACCAGACCGTCAAGGTCACCGACGCCAGACAGCAGTCGGTGCTGACCGAGTACGACGACATCGGCCGCATCACCGGTACCTGGGCCAACACCAAGACCGCAGCCAACCAGCTCACCAAGCAGACCTACGACGACCTCGTCAAGGGCAAGCCGTCGCAGTCGATCCGCTATGCCGACGGCAGCGGCAGCCCGGGCAAGGCCTACGTCCGCAAGGTCACCGAGTACGACAGCCTCGGCCGCGTGGTGGCCTCGCAGATCGCTCTCCCGGCCGACGACGCCCTGGTGAAGGCGGGCGTGCCCTCGGTCATCGAGTTCGGCAGCCACTACAACCTCGACGGGACCTTGGACAACAAGAGCGAGCCGGCGCTGGGCGGACTGCCCAAGGAGGCCGTCAAGTTCGACTACACCGAACTCGCCCAGGTGAAGTCCATCAACGGCTCCACCGGCTACCTGCTGGACACCGACTACTCGATGCTCGGCCAGGTGCAGCAGCTCGTACTGGGCCAGGCCAATACCGAGGAGCACAAGAAGACATACGTCAACCACACCTACGAAGAGGGCACCGGACGGCTGCTGCGCAGCTACGTCACCGACCTCGCCCGCGGCCTGGTCCAGGACCTCAACTACACCCACAACGAAGCCGGCAACATCACGTCGATCAGCGACCCGAGCACGGCCGCCGGCGCCAGGCCCGAGACCCAGTGCTTCGCCTACGACGGCTTCCGCCGGCTGACCGACGCCTGGACCCCGGCCTCGCGGGACTGCTCCGACACGCGTAGCGCCACGAGTCTGGGCGGCCCCGACCCGTACTGGACCAGCTACTCCTACACCGAAGCGGGTCAGCGCAAGACCGAGACCGAGCACACCGGCGCCGGCGACACCACGACCACGTACTGCTTCGCGGGAACCGCCAAGCACGCGGTCACCGGCACCACCACCAAGAGCGACTGCGCGAGCCCCGCGCAGACCTACGACCACGACCCCGCCGGCAACACCCGGCACCGCCCCGGCGCCACGGCCAGGCAGGAACTGACCTGGTCCGCGGAGGGCAAGCTCTCCCGGCTGGCCGAGGGGACGAACTCGACCGACTACACATACGACGCCGACGGCAACCTGCTGATCCGCTCCGCCACGAACGGTGAGCGGGTGCTCTACGCCGGCGCCACCGAGGTCCACCTGCGCAAGGACGGCACCGTCTGGGCCCAGCGCCACTACGGCACGGAGGAACTGACGGTCGCGGTCCGCACCAACCAGAGCGGCAGCAACAAGCTGTACTACCTCGTCGGCGACCACCACGGCACGTCCAGCCTGGCCGTGGAGGCCGGGACGCACGCCATCACCCGGCGTTTCCTGACAGTCTTCGGCGAGGAGCGGGCGCGGGCGGCGGTCGGCACCTGGGTCGACGACCGCGGGTTCCTCGGCAAGACGTCCGACAAGAGCACCGGCCTGACCCATGTCGGAGCCCGGGAGTACGACCCGATCCTCGGCGCGTTCATCAGCGTCGACCCGCTCCTGGAGACGGCGAAGCACCAGTCCCTCAACGGCTACGGGTACGCCGAGAACAACCCGGTGACCCTCGCCGACCCCAGCGGCCAGGGCTCGATCAGCTGCACCATAGGCGTGGACTGCTCCGACGCCGTGACCGGGTCCTTGGACGAAATGGCGCCGCCGTTCGACTCCGGTGGCGGCTCCGGCGGCGGCTCCGGCACCGCCGCCGCGTCGTCGGTGCTGCCCAGCGTCGGTCTGCCGCCGGCCATGCTCCAGGAGTTCCCGCCAGTGGTCCTGCTGCTGGGCCCGGACCCGCTGCCGATCACGTTCAGCCAGAGCCCGGAGATGCGCCGACTCCAGAAGATGATCATGGAGTACCAGATGTCCAACCGGCCGCCGTCCGGCCAGCTCGCGAACAAGAGCTTCGGCGGCGACGGAAAGGTCCGCAGCGGCGGTCCGTGGGGTCTGGCCTGGCGCTGGATCTGGGGGAGCCCCGACCTCAAGAGCCGCACGGGCGACCAGAACTACGACGGTGACGACGAGCTGACCCGTATCCTGATCGAGAGCTCCAGCATGAAGGACGCGCGCGCGTCGATCGCCGCCAACTTCACGGTCTCGGGGAAGAAGGGCGGCCGCGAGGACTACAGCACGACCAAGAACCGGGACGGAAAAAGTCTCAACTACCTGCAGATGGCCGGTGTGTACGCCTCCGATCTCGGCGGCCTGGTAGTGGGCGCGGACGACCGGAAGGCACAGGGCGTCCTCGGGTCCTACGCGCTGGAGTACGACATCACGAAGACCAAGGGGGACACCCTGACGGTCCAGTACCGTGCGTGGACGGACATCGACAACGAGTCCTTCCTCCCCGGGCACTCCACATGGCAGGAAGCCGCCAACAAAACACCGCAATACACTGGCGGGTTCTTCGCGGGATACCGGGTCGAGATCAAGTGGCAAGAAACGATCTACAAGTAGGCAGGGCATGAAGATACTTCGTGGGTGCGCGATAGCCGCCGCCGTCCCCGTGCTGCTCCTCGGTGGCCTGTTTGCCCTGGAGGCCTGCACCGGGCCTTCGGGCGAGCTGACCGCGCAGGAGGTCGCCGGGGTCTGGAAGGGCTCCGGCGGTGGCCGGGTCGAGTTCGACGGCGACGGCACGTTCACGATGTCGGGCATTCCACAAAGTGCCATCGAGTTCAGCTTCATCGACCCCCCGCCCGGAAAGGGAAACCTCTCCGGGCGGGGGGAGTGGAACCTCCGCGGTGACGACGACCGCAGCGGCACCATCGAGCTGAGCTTCGCCGCTGCGGGCTCCTTCTCGGACGACTCCGCGTCCACGCTTCTGCAGGTCGAGGAGACGGGCGACCGCCCGAAGCTGTACTTCGACACGGATCCGGACAAGGGGTATGGCTACACGATCCGCCGGGAGGCGGGTGAACCGCTCCGGATTCGATAGGGACTCGATCGGCGGCCCGCCCCGCCGCCAGGCATCGGGTCCCGATCCGGTGTCCTGGGCGGCGCGGGCCTTCTTCACCCAGCCCCGCGACGACTCCTGGCTGACTCCAAGTTCCCGGGCCGCCTCGGTCACCGTCCGGCCTGACGACAGGTGTGTGCCGGTGCCGCAGGCCGGTATAGACCGGATACCGGATCATGGGCCGGAGCAAGCCGGTTGACCATCCGCGTCTCGCCATCGGCTGAGGACGCGGAGCGCGCCCGCTCCCGTCCGGGCGGCGCTGCGGCGTTTTCAGTGGCGGACGCTCTCCTTCTCAGTGGCAGATCCTTTCTCCTGCGCGCCCCTCGGGGCCTTCTTCGGCCAGAGCCAGTAGGTCAGGGCGATCAGACCATGGATGCCGGTGACCTGCCAAGCGGCGGCGCGCCAGCTCTCCAGGGAGCCCACCCGGCCCGCGTCACCGACGTACCGGATGGCGAGCTGGAGCAGCACGGTGGCCACGACGGCGCCCACCAGTGTCCCCAGCCACACCCTGGTCTCGTGCCGGGCGCGGGCCGTGCCGTAGCGGGGCGGGCCGGCCGGCTTCGGGGCGCCGCCGAGCCGGTGGGCGGCGTGGCCGTCGAGCCACTTCACGGTGCGGTGGCCGTGCCCGACGGTGTAGCCGATGTAGAGCGCGGCCAGACCGTGCGCCCAGCTCGGCTCGGCACCGTTCTTCAGGTCCAGTGCGGTGGCGACCAGCAGGACGACCTCCAGCAGCGGTTCGCACAGCAGCAGCGCCAGGCCGGTGCGCGGCATCCTCAGCAGGTAGCGGAAGGCCAGTCCGGCGGCCAGCAGCACCCAGAAGCCGATCTCGCATGCGGCGATCAAGGCGACGATCACGGTTCTCTCCTCTCGGTCCCCCTTCCAGGCTCCCGTGCGGGGCGGCCCGGGGCGTCGTCGCCACCGATGAACTCGCGGTACATCGAAAGATGCAGTCCAGGACCGTCCGCGGGGATCAGGCGCCGGGTGTGCGCACCGTGTTGGATGGTGCCATGGCCGTACGACTGCCCCGCCCGCCCCGCTTCGACGTGGGGGTCGCGCTCGCCGGACTCGCCGGTGGGCTGCTGCTGTGGGGCTTCGGGCTGGGGGTCCGGCCGGGCGACGACCCGACCGTGCTCTTCGACGGCCGCGGGCCGCTCCTCGTGCCGCTCGCCGTGACCGCCGGCTGCGAACTGCTGCGCCGCACCGCCCCGCGCACCGCCCTGGCCGTCGGCACGCTTGCGCTGGCCGCGGACGCCATGACCCGGGGCAGCATCGCCACGATCGTGATGTACACGGACCTGATGTACGCCGCCGTCGTGTACGGCGCGTCCACCACCGCCCGCCGTCTGCCGTGGATCACCGGCATGTTCACGATCGCGGCGACGCTGGTTCCCTACGCCGTGTTCCGGGTGCCGGAGGCGCTGCTGTTCGGACTGGTCGTCGGCGCCGTGACGTTCACGCCGGCGTCGACCGGCCTCATCGTGCGCAACCACCGCGACGCCGCCGAGGCCGCCCGGCTGCGTGCCGAACAGACCGCGCTGCTCGCGGAGATGGACCGCACCCAGGCGGTGACCGCGGAACGTGCCCGCATGGCCCGCGAGTTGCACGACATGGTCGCCAACCACCTCTCCGCGATCGCCATCCACTCCACGGCCGCCCTCTCCCTGGACGACCCCGGCACCTCCAAGGAGGCACTCGGCGTGATCCGGGAGAACAGCGTGCAGGGACTGTCCGAAATGCGACGGCTCATCGGCATCCTGCGCGACGGGGAGGACGACCGGGAACCGGCGGCGACCCCCACGCTCGACGGCCTCGGCACCCTGGTGGAGGGCGCCCGCGCCAACGGCCTGGACGTCACCCTCGACGCCACGTACAGCGACGTCCCCGCACCGGTGGAACTCGCCGCCTACAGGATCGTGCAGGAGTCGCTGACGAACGCGTTGAAGCATGCCGCGCCGGGCGAGGTCACCGTGTGCCTGCGCCGACCGGCCGATGCCCTCGACATCCGGGTGACCAGTCCCCACGGCGGCCGCGACGCCCCGCGCGCGCCGGGTTCGGGGGCCGGTCTCGTCGGCATGCGGGAGCGGGCCGCCCTGCTGGACGGCACGTTCGAGGCCGGTCCGGAGAGCGGTCCGAAGGGCAAGCTGTGGGTGGTGCGCGCCACCCTCCCCGTCACCGACGTCGTGCAAGGAGACACCTGATGATCCGCGTCCTGGTCGCCGAGGACCAGTCGGCCGTCCGCGCCGGGCTGGTGCTGATCCTGCGCAGCGCGCCCGACATCGAGGTGGCGGGCGAGGCGGCGGACGGTGAGCAGGCGGTGGCGCTCGCCCGTGAGCTGCGGCCGGACGTGGTGCTGATGGATGTGCAGATGCCCCGCCTGGACGGGGTGTCGGCCACCCGGCAGGTGGTCGCGGAGGAGCTCGCCGACGTGCTGGTGCTGACCACCTTCGATCTCGACGAGTACGTCTTCGGGGCGCTGCGGGCCGGCGCCTCGGGGTTCCTGCTGAAGAACACGGAGGCGAAGGACCTCATCGCGGCCGTGCGCACGGTGGCGCGCGGTGAGGGGATCGTCGCCCCGGCCGTCACCCGGCGGCTGATCGCGGAGTTCGCCGCGAAGCCCGCCCGGGCGTCCACGGCCGATCCGGCGGTGCTGGACTCCCTCACCCGGCGCGAGCGGGAGGTACTGGCCTGTCTCGGCGAGGGCCTGTCCAACGCCGATGTCGCCGAGCGCCTCGACATGGCGGAGGCCACGGTGAAGACGCACGTCAGCCGTCTGCTGGGGAAGCTGGGCCTGCGCAGCCGGGTGCAAGCGGCGGTGCTGGCTCAGGAGTTGGGCGTCCGGGGACGATAACGGCCTGGTGGTCCAGACCTATTGACCCGTGGTCCAGACCTTTCTATCCTCACGGCACCGTGAGTATGAAGGCTCAGTCATGCCCACGGCGACATCCGTCACCCCACAAAGGAGGCGCGGTATGCGCTTCGGACACAGAGCTGTGGCAGGGTTCGCGACCCTGCTCCTCCCCCTCTCCGCTCTCGTCGCCCTCGCGAGCCCCGCCCAGGCCGCGACCTCGGCGACCGCCACCTACGCCAAGACCCAGGACTGGGGCACCGGCTTCGAGGGCAAGTGGACGGTGAAGAACACCGGCACCACCGCCCTGAACTCGTGGACCGTCGAGTGGGACTTCCCCTCCGGCACCTCCGTCACCTCCGCCTGGGACGCCGACGTGACGTCCTCGGGCAACCACTGGACCGGCAAGAACAAGTCCTGGAACGGCACCCTCGCCCCCGGTGCCTCCATCAGCTTCGGCTTCAACGGCTCCGGCACCGGCGCCCCCGCCGGCTGCAAGCTCAACGGCGGCAGCTGCGACGGCACCTCCGTCCCCGGCGACGCGGCCCCCTCCGCGCCCGGCACACCCTCCGCCTCCAACGTGACGGACACCTCGGCACGGCTGTCCTGGACCGCGGCCACCGACGACAAGGGCGTCAAGAACTACGACGTTCTGCGCGACGGCGCCAAGGTCGCCACCGTGACCGGCACCTCGTACACGGACAGCGGCCTGCGCAAGGGCACCGACTACTCGTACAGCGTGCAGGCCCGTGACACCGCCGACCAGACCGGCCCGGTCAGCGGCTCGGTGCGGGTCCGCACCACCGGCAACACCGAGGAACCGCCGCCCCCCGGCGACAAGGTCAAGCTCGGCTACTTCACCGAGTGGGGCGTCTACGGCCGCAACTACCACGTCAAGAACCTGGTGACGTCCGGCTCGGCCGCCAAGATCACGCACATCAACTACGCGTTCGGCAACGTCGTCAACGGCCAGTGCAAGCTCGACGACGCCTACGCCGCCACCGACAAGGCCTACACCGCGGACCAGTCCGTCAGCGGCACCGCCGACGGCTGGGACCAGCCGCTGCGCGGCAACTTCAACCAGCTGCGCCAGCTGAAGGCCAAGTACCCGCACATCAAGGTGCTGTACTCGTTCGGCGGCTGGACCTACTCCGGCGGCTTCGGCCAGGCCGCGCAGAACCCGGCCGCCTTCGCCAAGTCCTGCAAGGGCGTCGTGGAGGACCCGCGCTGGGCCGACGTCTTCGACGGCATCGACATCGACTGGGAGTACCCGAACGCCTGCGGCCTCACCTGTGACACCAGTGGTCCGGCGGCCTTCAAGAACCTCTCCCAGGCCCTGCGCGCCGAGTTCGGCAAGGACTACCTGGTCACCGCCGCGATCACCGCGGACGGCTCCTCGGGCGGCAAGATCGACGCGGCCGACTACGGCGGCGCCGCCCAGTACCTCGACTGGTACAACGTGATGACCTACGACTACTTCGGCGCCTTCGACAAGGACGGCCCCACGGCCCCCCACTCGCCGCTGACCTCGTACAACGGCATCCCGCAGGACGGCTTCAACTCCGCGGCCGCGATCTCCAAGCTGAAGGCGAAGGGCGTCCCGGCGAGCAAGCTGCTGCTCGGCATCGGCTTCTACGGCCGCGGCTGGACCGGCGTCACCCAGGCCGCCCCCGGCGGCGCGGCCACCGGCCCGGCGCCCGGCACCTACGAGGCCGGCATCGAGGACTACAAGATCCTCAAGAACACCTGCCCGGCCACCGGCACCGTCGCCGGCACGGCCTACGCCCACTGCGGCGGCAACTGGTGGTCCTACGACACCCCCGCCACCATCGCCGGCAAGATGAGCTGGGCCAAGAACCAGGGCCTGGGCGGCGCCTTCTTCTGGGAGTTCAGCGGTGACACCGCGAACGGTGAGCTGGCCACCGCCATCGACAGCGGCCTGCGGTAATCACCTGAGGTAGCCCTCTGATGTGATCCACGCCCATCGCAACAGTGCTCCCCCGGACCCGTCCGGGGGAGCACGCGTGTGTCCGGCGTCCGGCTACGCGACGTTCACCCTCCCCCGACAGCTCCACGACACTGTTGGCGAATCCTGGAGGCTGAACGTGACGTCGGCCTGCGCGACCCGTTGTGATCGTGGAGGCCGATGTTGGTTTCGGTCATGCAGTTCGCCGAGGGCCTCTCGGATCGGCAGGCCGCGGACGCGGTGCGAGGGCGGCTGGATTGGAAGTACCTGCTGGGGCTGGAGCTGGCCGATCCGGGGTTTGACCACTCGATGCTCACCGAGTTCCGGGACCGGCTGATCACGAGGGCCCTTACGCTCCCCTGCGACGACCTGAACGTTCATCTCATCACAGGGATGGGACAGTTCGCCGGGCGGGACTGGCTGACCGCCTGCCAGCTACCGTCCTTCGCGCCTGACCCCAACCCCACGTTGCGGGCATCTGGGGCTCGGGCAACATCAAGCCACTTTTCGTAGCGAAGGCATCACAGTCTGCACCTGCCTCCTAGAGTCGCAGGGAGTTCGAACGCTCATTCCATTGATGCCGAGAAGTCCCTGGAGGTCGCACAGTGAGGCATGCCCGGAAAAGACTTGTGCAGTCGCTCTTAGCTGCATCCCTGGTCACCGTCGCCGCAACACCCCCGGGATCCGCCAACGACAGCCCGAAGCTGCTCGCTGACCCCAATCAAGCGGCAGCGCTAGCGACTCGACTGGGCGCCGACCGGACCGGCGGCACGTACTACAAGGACGGACGCCTCGTAGTCACAGTGACTGATGAGGCCGCCGCGCGAACCGTCCGGGAGGCCGGCGGAGTCCCGAAGCTCGTGACCCGCAGCGCAGCCGAACTCGCAGCCGTTCACGTTGAACTTGACGAGCTGGCGGGCATCCCCAACACCGCGTGGGGTGAGGACGTGGAGAACAACCAGATATCCGTCGAAGTCTATGGCGGCGTGTCCGCCGCTGATCAGGCCCGGATTGCAGAGGTCGTGGAGGCTCATCCGGGTGCAGTGAGCATCAACAGACACGGGGGAAAGTTGGAGCCAGCCGTCCTCCGGGCGGAAGATTTCAAGTCCAGTGAGACGGTCGTGATGCTATGAGGTTTGTGGTGCGGGTTCGCGGCGCTTGGACGGGTCGTTGATCCAGGCCGTCTGGGGTATCTCGGGTGGTCGGGGGCGGCGGCCGAAGCGTTCGGGGTGGCGGGCGTATGCCTCGGCGAGGGTGACCGCGCGCTGGTCGCGGACCTCCTCGGCGGTCCCGAAGTGGACGGAGGCGGGTGTGTGCCAGCCGATGCCCGAGTGCCGGTGCTCGTGGTTGTAGTACGCGATGAAGGCGTCGAACCATTCGCGGGCGTGGGCCAGCGAGTCGAACCGTTCGGGATAGTCCGACATGTACTTCGTGGTCTTGAACTGGGCCTCGCTGTAGGGGTTGTCGTTGGAGACCTTCGGCCGCGAGTGCGACCTTGTCACCCCGAGGTCGATCAGCAGCTGGGAGACCTTCTTGCTCGTCATCGAGGTGCCGCGGTCGGCGTGCACGGTCTCGGGCACGATCCCGTTGCGGACGATGGTCTCGCGGATCAACTCCTCGGCCCGTTCGGCCGATTCAGCGGCCTCGACGGTGTGGCCGACGATGTAGCGGCTGAAGATGTCGATGATGACGTAGGCGTGATACCAGATGCCCTTTGCCGGTCCGGCCGCCTTGGTGATGTCCCAGGTGAACACCTGCGACGGGGCGGTGGCCACCAGCTCGGGCACCGCCTGGGCGGGGTGGGTGGCCTGTCTTCGGCGCTCGCCGGACTGGCCCTTCTCGCGCAGGATCCGGTACATCGTGGAGACCGAGCAGTGGTAGCGCCCGGCATCCAGCTCGCGGGCCCAGATCTGCGCGGGCGCCAGTTCGGCGTACTCGTCGCTGTTCATCAACTCCATTACCGCAGACCGTTCTTCGGCCGTCAGGGCCGAGGGCTGGACCTGCGGCTTGCGGGGCCGGCGTGGTGGCGCCGGACGCAGCCGGCGGTAGTGGGTGGCCCGCGAGCGGCCGGTCAGCCGGCACGCCGCAGTCACACCCAGCACGCCCTCGACGCCGGTGAACGCGTCATCGGCCACCGGGGTGACGGCAGCGTTCAGTCCGCGCCCTCGGAGATCATTTCCAAGAGCGCGGAAGCTTTTCCCATAACCTCCAGCGCGGCCTTGTTCCGCGCCAGTTCCTTCTCCAGACGCTCCACCTGGCGGCGCAGTTTCTCGTTCTCCGCCTCGGCAGCAGACTTCTTCGGCCTCGCCGGGCCGGTACGCTGGTCGACCAGCTTCTCCAGAGCCCCGGCATCCCGCGCGGCCCGCCACTCCTTCACATGCGAGTGGTACAGCCGCTCGCGGCGCAGGACCGCGCCCTTCTCGTTCTGCGGGGCGGCGTCGTACTCGGCCACGATCCGCAGCTTGTACTCCGGGCTGAAAGTGCGGCGCTTCGGCCGGGGAGCCGGGTCGGATCCGGCGGACTTGCTGCTGGTCATGAGGGGGTGGTTCTCCTGTCGTGCCCTCTCAGGCTAACCCGCCGAAGCGGGACGTCTCACCCAAGGCTGACAGAGAGGGGGGGTGGCTACGGGATCACATCCGAGGGTTGGAACTGTTCTGCCGCGTTCAACGCTGCGAACTCATCGAACACGGTCTACACCATCACCGCCGGCCACTGCGCGCCGGGTACCGGCAACGTCTGGTACGTCAACGACTCCACCCAGTCCTACCAGCGCATCGGCATCCAGACCGCGTACCGGTGGGGAGGCAACTGCGACAGTGCCGGTCGCGCCTGCGACTGGGCCACCATCAAGAAGGACAACGCCGCCCTCGACACCTACGGGACTGTCGGGTACTGGCACAACGTCAATGTGCAGATCACCAACTCCCGCTACGCGGCCCAAAACGAAGACGCAGACCGGGTCGGGAGGACCAGTCAAGACAAGGTGGGCCACATCACCAAGCCGAGTGCGACCGTCACCTACGACGACGGGACGACGCTGTACGGCATGTACGAGTCCACCCACTGCAGCAGGCAGGGTGACAGCGGCGGGCCCCTCCTTCATGGCTCGACCGCTCTGGGTATCGTCTCCGGTGGCAACTACGTAGACAAGCCATGCGGGGATTCTGACGCGCAGAGCGACCGCCACACCTATTCCACGCGGATACAAGATGTGCTGAATGAGCGAGGTCTGCACGTCTACTGACGGCGATCCTCCGCCGCTGCCGCAACCGGTGAACCTTTCCTGGGCCAGCCGCGTCAAAGGTCTGGCAAGCCTGCCACGTCGCCGTCCTTCCGGGAGACCACATGCGAATCAGGGCATCGCACACCGCCCGCCTGCTCGTCTTGGTGGCCTTGTCCGCCACCGGCCTGGGCGCCGTCTCCGGTTGCGGCGGTGAAAAGGAGGCTGGTGACCCCGCTGAGGTGGCCGCGACTCGCGCCCGGCAGGTTGCCGCAGCCTGGGACGGTTCACCCTCGGCTGACGCGTGGCGTGCTGGCTACTACCCCATGGGAGAGGCGGTTCAGCTGCCGCGAGGCGGCCTACGGAGCCAGGCCGACAAGCGCGCCTACCAGGCGCAGAACTTCGTCCTGCAAGGCACGTTGTCCACCACCTGGCCGAAGGACGGCCAGGTGGCCTGGGCGAACGGTGAAGCGCTGACACGGCCGTTAGCAGGGGCGCAGGAGACTTACGAGACCCTGGCCCGTTCCCAGGTCAACGACATACCGCACCTCACCGTAACCGGGGCAAAGCTGAGTGAGATGACCCTGTATACCAGCCGCGGACCGGCGACGGTCCCAGCCTGGCTCTTCACCTTGCAGAACTACGCCACCCCCCTCAAGCGGGCTGCTGTCAGCCCGTCGAAGCTCCCTCCTCCGCCGGTCAAGCCGGCCCATGACCTCCCCGCCGGCCAGTTGGCTCCGCTCGGGCGACTCGTCCGCATTGCCGGAGATGGCCGATCCGTATCCGTGATCGCCATTCATGGCGCCTGCGACGACGGCCCTTCTGTGGATGTGCTGGAAACACGCGGCAGCGTAGTGCTTTCAGCCTCCGTCAAGAATCCGGAGACGGGAAACTGCTCCGCGCAGGCAGGGGAGAAGCAAGTGACGGTGAAGCTGAACCGATCCGTGGGCGACCGCATCCTGCTGGACGCATACACGGGGCGACCGGTGCCATACGGCCAGCCGAACGGGCCTTCGCCGAGCTGGAGCTGAGCCAAGCCTCCGAGGAGAGCAGCGCGCGCCAGCGTCGCCCCGGCCGCCGACGAGGAACCGGGACTGTTCGGCATGACCGGCCGCCGCATCGGCACCGTCGTCGTAGGCCTGGCGACCGTGATCGGCAGCGGTGCCGCCCTGTGGCCACTGTTGAAGGGGCCCTACGACGGATCACGCCCCGTCCCCGGCATCTGGAGGACGCTGTTAGCGAGTCCAGCCGGCTGAGGTCTACTCGGTGGGCCGGAGGGCTGCCAGGTGTGACGTGCGGGTGCGGGCGCGCGGGGTGTCGGTCCACCAGGCGTTGAGGCGGCGGAAGTTCATCGCGGTGGCGGTGAGCTGGTGTTGTAGCCGGGCTTTGGCCAGGCCGTGATACCGGCATCGTCGCAGGCCGAGGGTTCGGACGCCTTGGGAGATGGTGCCTTCGACGCCGGCCCGGTGTGCGTACTGCTTCTTCCACTCCTGGGTGTCTTCCTGCGCTCGTGCCTGCTGGATGACCTCCTGCTCCGCACGAGGACGAAGGGTGAGCCGGCGGCCGGTCTGCGACTTCGTGCCGGCGCGGGTGCACTGTGCTCGGGCCTCGCAGGGGCGGCAGGCAGTCATCGGAAACCGTGCCCGGACCACGGCTGCTCCTTGCTGGGAGCGGTCTTCTACCCAGTCGCCGGTGGTCTTACCGTTCGGGCAGGTCACGCGCCGGTTCTCCCAGTCGATGGTGAAGTCAGTCTGGGAGAACCCGCCGCCCTCCTTGGTCTGCCAGCTGGTGGACGCAAGGATTGGGCCCACCAGGTCGACCTTGTGATCGCGCCGGGCGGTGACCACTTCCCGGGCTGTTGCGTAGCCCGCGTCGACCAGGTGGCGATCGGGCAGGAGCCCGCGCTCGGCGAGGTAGGAGTGGATCGGGCCGACCAGGCGCACGTCCTGGACGGTGGAGTCGGTCGTGGCAACGTGTGTGATCAGGTTCGGGCTGTCCGGCTCGCAGGTCTCGGTGAGGTGGACCTTGTAGCCGTCCCAGAACATGCCGCGCTTCACGCTCCCTCGCGCGTCGGTGTCGTAGGGCGTCACCAGCCGCTCCGAGCCCGGCGGGCGGTCCTTCAGCTCCCGGCGACGGACCTGCCCGTCGTCGACGAAGTACTGCTGAATCCACATCTGCCGCAGCGTCTGGACCCGGTCAAGTAGCCGCAGGGACGGAGGGGCGTTCGGACCGTGCAGGGCCGCAAGCAGGCTCAACCCGTCGGCACCGATCTGCTCAATCAGCTCGGTCTGCTTGGTCTTGCCCTTGGGCAGGCGAGTGTCTTCGAAGCGGATCGCGTACCGGTCGAACCAGCCAGACGGCACCCAGCCGGCCAGCCACTCCGGCTCGTGGGCAGCCACGCTGTTCAACGCTGCCCGCAGTGTTTCACCGAGCCGCACCAGCCCGTTGATCTGCCGCGCGGCGGACAGCACGATCGTGGAGTCCGTGCGCGCACGGCCCACCGGCGCTGAGTAGGCCGCGCTCCGTGGCGGCTTCAAGGATCCGGTCCAGGAGCTCGCCCCCGGCGTCTCCCGCGATCAGCCGGTCCCGGAACTCGGTGAGCACCGAGTGGTCAAACCCCGGATCGGCCAGCTCCAGCCCCAGCAGGTACTTCCAATCCAGCCGCCCTCGCACCGCGTCCGCGGCCTGCCGATCCGAGAGGCTCTCGGCGAACTGCATGACCGAAACCAATGCCAGCCTGCCTGGCGACCACGCCGGCTTCCCCCTGCTCGGATACAGCCCGGCGAAGTCGGCGTCCGAGAACAGCTCGCCCAACTCGTCACGGATCCGCATCGCCAGGCTGCCCTTTGGGAACGCAGCCCGCGCCACCCGGGCCGTCTCCTCAGGAACCTCACTCATCTTCCTGGCCTGCAACGACACCGACACCCTCCCCAAACACAACGCCGGCCTCCACGATCACAACGGGTCGCGCAGGCCGACGTCACGTTCAGCCTCCAGGATTCGCCAACAGTGTCGCTCCACTGCCGGGGGCACCCCCACCCGGAGGGGCCCCGAACGTCGCTCTACGCGACGTTCACCCTCTGGCCGGGCGGGGCCGCCTCCAGCCAGGCGAGGAAACCGGTCAGCGCGTCGTCGCTCATCGCGAGCTCCAGCCGCCTGCCCCGGTGCAGACAGGCGAGGATCACCGCGTCCGACAGCAGCGCCAGTTCCTCCTCGCCCTCGGGCACCCGGCGGCCGTCCACCTCGATCGCCGAACGCTCCAGGACGCGGCGCGGACGCGGCGCGTAGGAGAAGACGCGGAACCATTCCACCCGGTCGCCGTTGTAACGGGCCACCCCGTACGCCCAGCCCTTGCCGCCGGAACCGCCCGGCTCCGGGGCGTCCCAGCGCAGGCTGCAGTCGAAGGTCCCGCCGGAACGCTGGATGAGGCGGCGGCGCAGACCGAAGACGAAGAGTCCCACCACCACGAGAGCCACGACACTTCCGCACACAGTCAGAGCGAGGACCATCGACACCGACCTCCTCGTCTCCTAGGTAACGGAACGGAAAAATCATCCAGATCTGCCTCAGCCGCGACCGGGTCCGGATCGCTCCGGTCCCAGCCGCGGCTGAGTGACGTCATCGTACGGCTCCCCCAGGTCCCGGGAGGACCTGGAAGGTGCCTCGGTCGTTCAGCGCGCCGCCGCCGCGCGCATGCGTACGTCCGCGCGGCGCTCCGCAGAGGCGTCGGCCTCCGACTTCGCGCGCTCGAGCGCCCGTTCCGCGCGCTGGACGTCGATCTCCTCCGACAGCTCGGCGATCTCCGCCAGCAGCGACAGCTTGTCGTCCGCGAACGAGATGAAACCGCCGTGCACCGCGGCGACGACCGTCCCGCCGTCGTTCGTACGGATGGTCACCGGGCCCGACTCCAGCACACCGAGCAGCGGCTGGTGACCGGGCATGACGCCGATGTCGCCGGACGTGGTGCGCGCGACGACCAGGGTGGCCTCGCCGGACCAGACCTCTCGGTCGGCCGCGACCAGCGCGACGTGCAGCTCAGCAGCCAAGATGGCTCCTCGGGTCACCACCCGGCAGGTCCGCCGGGTGTTGGTTACAAGTCTAATGGGCGTGGATCGGGGGGCGGGACGGTGCCCCGCCCCCCGATTCGGATCACTTGAGCACGGGGCTCAGGAGACGCCCAGCTCCTTCGCGTTGTTCTTGAGGTCCTCGATGCCACCGCAGAGGAAGAACGCCTGCTCCGGGAAGTGGTCGTACTCGCCGTCACAGATCGCGTTGAACGCGGTGATCGACTCGTCCAGCGACACGTCCGAACCGTCCACGCCGGTGAACTGCTTGGCGACGTGGGTGTTCTGGGACAGGAAGCGCTCCACGCGACGGGCGCGGTGGACGGCGAGCTTGTCCTCCTCGCCGAGCTCGTCGATACCGAGGATCGCGATGATGTCCTGCAGGTCCTTGTACTTCTGCAGGATGTTCTTCACCCGCATGGCCGTGTCGTAGTGGTCCTGCGCGATGTAGCGCGGGTCCAGGATGCGGGACGTGGAGTCCAGCGGGTCCACGGCCGGGTAGATGCCCTTCTCGGAGATCGGACGGGAGAGCACCGTCGTCGCGTCGAGGTGGGCGAAGGTGGTGGCCGGCGCCGGGTCGGTCAGGTCGTCCGCGGGGACGTAGATCGCCTGCATCGAGGTGATCGAGTGACCGCGGGTCGAGGTGATGCGCTCCTGGAGGAGACCCATCTCGTCGGCCAGGTTCGGCTGGTAGCCCACCGCGGAGGGCATCCGGCCGAGCAGGGTCGACACCTCGGAACCGGCCTGCGTGAAGCGGAAGATGTTGTCGATGAAGAACAGCACGTCCTGCTTCTGGACGTCACGGAAGTACTCGGCCATGGTGAGGCCGGCCAGCGCGACGCGCAGACGGGTGCCCGGCGGCTCGTCCATCTGACCGAAGACCAGGGCGGTCTTGTCGATGACGCCCGACTCGCTCATCTCGTCGATGAGGTCGTTGCCCTCACGGGTGCGCTCACCGACACCGGCGAACACCGACACACCGTCGTGGTTGTTGGCGACGCGGTAGATCATCTCCTGGATGAGCACCGTCTTGCCGACACCGGCACCGCCGAACAGGCCGATCTTGCCACCCTTGACGTACGGGGTGAGCAGGTCGATGACCTTGACGCCGGTCTCGAACATCTCGGTCTTCGACTCGAGCTCGTCGAAGTTCGGCGCCTTGCGGTGGATCGGCCAGCGCTCGCCGTCGTAGGTCTCGTCGCTGTTCAGCACCTCACCGAGGGTGTTGAACACCTTGCCCTTGGTGAAGTCGCCGACGGGGACGGAGATGGCCGAGCCCGTGTCGGTCACCGCGGCCTGGCGGACCAGGCCGTCGGTGGGCTGCATGGAGATGGTGCGCACCAGGCCGCCGCCCAGGTGCTGGGCCACCTCGAGCGTCAGCCTCTTGAGCTCGCCCGCGTTCGCCGGGTCGGCGACCTCGACGTGCAGGGCGTTGTAGATCTCCGGCATCGCGTCGACGGGGAACTCCACGTCGACGACCGGGCCGATGACCCGGGCGACACGGCCCGTGGCCGTCGCGGTCTCAACAGTGGTGGTCATTAATTGTCACTCCCCGCGTTTGCGTCGGCGAGAGCGCCTGCGCCACCGACGATCTCGCTGATTTCCTGGGTGATTTCGGCCTGGCGGGCCGCGTTGGCAAGACGGGAGAGCGTGTCGATCAGCTCACCCGCGTTGTCGGTGGCCGACTTCATCGCGCGCCGCGTGGCGGCGTGCTTCGAAGCGGCCGACTGGAGCAGCGCGTTGTAGATGCGGCTCTCCACGTAGCGCGGCAGGAGGGCGTCGAGGACGTCCTCCGCCGAGGGCTCGAAGTCGTACAGCGGAAGGATCTCGTCCTTGGCGGACGTCTCCTCCACGACCTCTTCGAGACGGAGCGGAAGCATCCGGGAGCCGACCGCGGCCTGCGTCATCATCGAGACGAACTCGGTGTAGACGATGTGGAGTTCGTCCACACCGCCGTCCGCCGTCTCCTTCTCGATGGCCTCGATCAGCGGCGCCGCGACCTGCTTGGCGTCCGCGTACGAGGGCTCGTCGGTGAAACCGGTGAACGACTCCGCGACCGTGCGCTCGCGGAAGTTGTAGTGCGCCAGACCGCGGCGGCCGACGATGTACGTGTCGACCTCCTTGCCCTCGCGCTCGAGACGCTCGGTCAGCTGCTCCGCCGTCTTGATCGCGTTGGCGTTGAAGGCGCCGGCGAGGCCGCGGTCGCTCGTGAGGAGCAGGACCGCGACACGCGTCGGGTTCTCCGCCTCCGTCGTCAGCGGGTGCTTGGCGTCCGAACCGGTGCCGACCGCCGTGACCGCACGGGTCAGTTCTTCGGCGTACGGCGTGGAGGACCGCACCTTGCGCTGCGCCTTGACGACGCGCGAGGCGGCGATCATCTCCATCGCCTTGGTGATCTTCTTGGTCGCGGTGACGGATCGGATGCGACGCTTGTAGACCCGGAGCTGGGCTCCCATGAGTCAGGTCCCTTCCTTGAACGTCACTTGGCGGCAGCGGCCGGAGCGTCCTCGCCGAGCAGCTTGCCGTCGCCCGTCTCGAACTGCTTCTTGAAGGCCGCGACCGCGTCGCCCACGGCCTGGATGGTGTCGTCCGACATCTTGGCGCCCTCGCGGATGGAGGTCATGAGGCCCTGCTCGCTGCGGTGCAGGTACTCGTGCAGCTCCTTCTCGAAGCGGCGGATGTCGGTGACCGGCACGTCGTCCATCTTGCCGGTGGTGCCGGCCCAGACGGAGACGACCTGGTCCTCGGTGGCCATCGGCTGGTACTGGTTCTGCTTCAGCAGCTCGACCAGGCGCTGACCGCGCTCCAGCTGTGCCTTCGACGCGGCGTCCAGGTCGGAACCGAAGGCGGCGAACGCCTCCAGCTCACGGTACTGGGCGAGTTCCAGGCGCAGTCGGCCGGAGACCTGGCGCATCGCCTTGTGCTGGGCGGAACCGCCCACGCGGGAGACCGAGATACCGACGTTCAGGGCCGGACGCTGACCGGCGTTGAACAGGTCGGACTCCAGGAAGCACTGGCCGTCGGTGATGGAGATGACGTTGGTCGGGATGAACGCCGACACGTCGTTCGCCTTGGTCTCGACGATGGGCAGACCCGTCATCGAGCCGGCACCCATCTCGTCGGAGAGCTTGGCGCAACGCTCCAGCAGACGGGAGTGCAGGTAGAAGACGTCGCCCGGGTAGGCCTCGCGGCCCGGCGGGCGGCGCAGCAGCAGGGAGACGGCGCGGTAGGCGTCGGCCTGCTTCGACAGGTCGTCGAAGATGATGAGGACGTGCTTGCCGTCGTACATCCACTGCTGGCCGATGGCCGAACCGGTGTACGGCGCCAGGTACTTGAAGCCGGCCGGGTCGGACGCCGGGGAGGCGACGATGGTCGTGTACTCCAGGGCACCGTTCTCCTCCAGCGCGCGGCGGACCGACGCGATGGTGGAGCCCTTCTGGCCGATGGCGACGTAGATGCAGCGGACCTGCTTGTTCACGTCGCCCGTGCGCCAGTTGTCACGCTGGTTGATGATCGTGTCCACGGCCAGCGCGGTCTTGCCGGTGCCGCGGTCGCCGATGATCAGCTGACGCTGACCGCGGCCGACCGGGGTCATGGCGTCGACGGCCTTGTAGCCCGTCTCCATCGGCTCGTGCACCGACTTGCGGTCCATGACCGTGGGGGCCTGCAGTTCGAGGGCGCGGCGGCCCTCGGTCTCGATCTCGCCGAGGCCGTCGATCGGGTTGCCGAGCGGGTCGACCACGCGGCCGAGGTAGCCCTCGCCCACGGCGACGGACAGGACCTCGCCGGTGCGGGAGACCGGCTGGCCCTCCTCGATGCCGCTGAACTCACCGAGGACGACGGCACCGATCTCGCGCTCCTCGAGGTTGAGGGCGAGGCCGAGGGTGCCGTCCTCGAACTTCAGCAGCTCGTTGGCCATGGCCGAGGGAAGTCCCTCGATCTTGGCGATACCGTCGCCGGCGACGGTGACCGTGCCGACTTCCTCGCGCGAGGCCGCGTCCGGCTTGTACGACTGGACGAAGTTCTCCAGCGCGTCCCGGATCTCCTCCGGCCGGATCGTGAGCTCCGCCATCTGAGTTCCCTGCTCTCCTTGTTGGGCCCGAAGTTTCACTTTGGGGGGATGTGGACTCCCCCCGAAAAGAGGTGAATCCTCTGCACGGCCCAACCAGGGCCGTAGGTACGTTCTGCGTGTTCAGTTGCCGCGTCCGCCGCGTGATGCGCGGGGCCGCGTCGGCGCTAGCCCGCCAGCCGGCGGCTCGCGTCCTCCAGCCGGTCCGCGAGGGAGCCGTTGATCAGCTCGTCGCCGACCTGCACCCGCATCCCGCCGACGACCGTGGGGTCGACGTCGAGGTTGAGGTGCATGGAGCGGCCGTAGAGCTTCGCGAGGGCGGCGCCGAGGCGCTGCTTCTGCGTGTCGCTCAGCGGCACCGCGGAGGTGACGACGGCCACCATGCGGTTGCGGCGCTCGGCGGCGAGCTTGGACAGGGACTCGAGTCCCGCTTCCAGGCTACGTCCGCGGGGCGCGTTGACCAGACGCGTCACCAGACGCTCGGTGGTCGCGTTCGCCCTGCGTCCGAGCAGGCTGTGCAGCAGCTCGCTCTTGGCCGGGGCGGTGGCCTTGCGGTCGGTCAGCGCGGCGCGCAGCTCGTTGTTCGCGGAGACGATCCGGCCGAACCGGAACAGCTCGTCCTCGACGGTGTCGAGCGCGCCCGCCTTCTGCGCGGCGGTGAGGTCGGCGAGGTCGGCCAGCTCCTCGAGTGCGTCCACCAGGTCGCGGGGCTGCGACCAGCGGGAGCGCACCATGCCGGCGACCAGGTCGGCGGTGTTGCCGCTGAGCTGGGTGCCGAGCAGGCGCTGGGCCAGGTCCGCCTTGTTCTCACCGGGCTGCGCCGGGTCGGTGAGGACCCGGCGCAGCGACACCTCGCGGTGGAGCAGCGCGGTGACGGCGGCCAGCTCTTCGGCGAGCGAGCCGGCGTCCACGGACGTGGAGTCCGTCAGCGCGTCGAGACGCTCGCGTGCGGCTGCCAGGGCCTCGCGGCTCGCTCCGTTCATCGTGCGGCCTCGGCCTTCTGGTCGAGGTCGTCGAGGAAGCGGTCGATCACGCGGCTCTGCCGGGCGTGGTCCTCGAGGGACTCGCCGACGAGCTTGCCGGCCAGGTCGGTGGCGAGCTTGCCCACGTCCTGGCGCAGCACGGACGAGGCGGCCTTGCGGTCCGCCTCGATCTGTGCGTGACCTGCGGCGATGATGTCCTCGCGCTGCCGCTGGCCTTCCGCGCGCATCTCGGCGATGAGCGTGGCGCCCTGCTCCTGCGCCTCCTGGCGCAGACGCGCGGCCTCGTGCCGGGCCTCGGCGAGCTGAGCCTTGTACTGCTCAAGGACGCTCGATGCCTCGGTCTGGGCGGCCTCGGCCTTCTCGATACCGCCTTCGATGGACTCGCGGCGCTCTTCCAGAACCTTGTTGATGTTCGGGAGGAGCTTCTTGGCGAGGACGCCGAAGACGATGACGAAAGCGAGCAGGCCGATGACGAGCTCGGGGATCGGCGGGACGAGGGGGTTCTGCAGCTCCTCGGCCGCGATATGAAGCAGTGGGCTCATATCAGAGTGCCTTTCGTCTAGTGAGCCGGTCGCAGATCAGACGATCAGGTGCCGTAGACGAACGGCATGACCAGGCCGATCAGGGCGAGCGCCTCACAGAAGGCGAAGCCGAGGATCTGGTTCGAGCGGATGAGACCGGCGGCTTCGGGCTGCCGGGCGAGCGCCTCGGTGCCCTTGCCGAAGATGATGCCGACGCCGATGCCGGGGCCGAAGGCGGCGATGCCGTAACCGATGGAAGCGATCGAGCCGTGGACTTCAGCGGCCAGGGTGTAGGACATTCCGGTTCTTCCTTTTCTTCACGGGCCGGTGGGGGTGGGCCACCGGACGAATGGAGTGGTGCGGGACGCTCAGTGCTGCTCGGCGAGCGCGCCCTGGAGGTAGGTGACGGTCAGCAGGACGAAGACGTACGCCTGCAGCGCCTGGATGAAGAGCTCGAAGAGGGTCATCACCAGGACCATCACGAACGAGACGCCGGCGTAGGCGATCCCGATGCCGTTCAGCAGGTACCAGCTGGCGATGGTGAACAGCACCAGCAGGATGTGACCCGCGAACATGTTCGCGAAGAGTCGTACGGCGTGGGTGAAGGGCCGCACGAGCAGGTTCGAGAAGGCCTCGATCAGCATGACGACGGGCAACGCCGCACCGAGCGACTTGTCGTAGCCGGTGAAGTTCTTCAGGGCGCCGACGAAGCCGTGCCGCTTGAAGGTCAGCGAGACCCACATGATGTAGACAAGGAGCGCGAGCCCCAGCGGGTAGGCGAAGATCGACGTCACCGGGAGCTGGGCGAGCGGGATGATCGACCAGAGGTTCATCATCCAGACGAAGAAGAACAGTGCGACGACGAACGGGACGTACTTCTCGCCCTCGCGCTTGCCCATCGTCTCGTAGACGACGCCCCGGCGGACGAAGTCGTAGCCCGTCTCGGCGACCATCTGGAGCTTGCCGGGGACGACCTGGGGACGGCGGAACGCCGCCCAGAAGAAGCCGATGATGATGATCGAGCCGAGAAGCGCCAGCAGCATCGTTTTGTTGAAGTACACGCTGCTGTCGCCGTCGCCCCACAGGGGCTCGAACAGGAACGAGTGCAGCCCGGGAGACGGGAAGCCACAACCGTCGAAGATGTGGCAGTCGGTCTCGAAGGCGAGCACCTGTGTCGGGTCAGCACTCACCGCGGGCTCCTTCAGCGTGGCGCATGGATTCGGCAACCTCGTGGTGTCGGCGCGGCACGGAGCCGCGGTTCGGCACGGGACTGGTGTTACGGATGGGGGTGCGGCGATGGGGCATCTCGCCTCGCGATGTGACAGGCGTCAGCATGGATGCCCGCGCCCGCGATGCCGCAGTTGGCACCGGACGATAGCAGGGTCCGTCATGCGCCCTTATCCCGGCCCTACGTCTCACGACGGCCGCTCCGATGTTTCCTTCTTCTCGGCCGCGTTCCCGGTCGGCGTCGCCGGATCGGGGTCCACGTAGAAGGTCTTGGCCTTCATCGTGGCGCGTGCCTGTGCGGCGACCCAGGTCAGGGTGGAGGCGAGCAGCGAGAGGGCGAAGACCTTCGGGTGGAAGAGCGTCGTGTCCTTGAAGAGCGCGATGAAGACGAAGATCAGCAGGATCTGCGTCATGTACATCATCAGCCCCATCGCCTGGAACAGATGAGGTATCGACTTGGCGATCCACTGAAGGACGTACAGGCCCGCGCCCATGAGCAGGATCACGAGCAGCGCCCCGACGACCGCTCCGATCGCTCCCTGGCCACCTTCGACGGCAGCACCGACCGCGACCGCGACCCCACCGACGACAGCGGTGGGTACGGCGGACTGAATCAGGATCCGGACGTCGTTGGACGGCATGGCGGAACTCCGCATGTTTGGAACAGGGGGCAAAGGATGGTCGTCAGGGACGAGCGTAGTCCCCCGGATGGAGTGTGATTTCCCCCCACCGACGAACCGTCGCACTGCGGTCCTTCGGTGCTCTCCGGCGAGACTCGTGAACGGTATCACAAACTATTTGATGCAGTCTTTACCTAGCGACTCCGCATGAGGTCACACATGAGGGTGAGCCTGCCTCCCGGAAGGTGCAAGAGGTCGACTTGCCTGGTATTGGGGTGCTTCATGCCCCCAAGGGTGCCCCATCGGGGCCCCACGACTTGGCAATGCTCTAGTCGGATTCTTACCTTGACCGTGACGTGGCCGGGCCCGTGCCCTCGGCGGAAGCCGGCGGCCGCCCCCGGTCGCCCACACGTGCGCGGTGGCCCAGGGCGGTCGCGCCGTTGACGCCGGAGACCCCGGAGATCCCGGCGGTCACCGGGGTGCGGTGACCGGTCTCGGCGTGCTCGTCCGCCTCCGGCTCGGCCGTCTCGGCGGCCGTGCCCGTGGCTGCCCCCGCGGCCGCCTCGGTGACGGCCTGGGAGGGCTGTGCGGCGGTCCGGCGACGCCGCCGGTAGCGCGGCGGCACGATGTGCTGCGCCCACATCGGGGCGCGCGGGGTGAACCGGGGCAGCAGGAGCAGCAGGAGACCGAGGGCGCTCAGGATGACCACGCTCAGCACGATCCACATGGACGCCGAGTTGACCGAGTAGGCGAGCGCTCCGAATCCGATCAGCGCCGACCAGAAGTACATGATCATCACGGCCCTGCTGTGCGAGTGGCCGATCTCCAGCAGGCGGTGGTGCAGATGGCCCCGGTCCGCGGCGAACGGCGACTGGCCTCGCCAGGTGCGCCGCACGATGGCCAGGATCAGGTCGGCGGCCGGCACCGCGATGATCGTCAGCGGCAGCAGCAGCGGGATGTAGACCGGCACCGTCTGGTGCACGGCCTCCTTCTCCCCGCCCGCGTACAGGTTCAGCGCGTCCGGGTCGACCTGGCCTGTGATGGAGATCGCACCGGCGGCGAGGACCAGACCGATCAGCATGGAGCCGGAGTCGCCCATGAAGATCCGCGCGGGATGGATGTTGTGCGGCAGGAAGCCCAGGCACATGCCCATCAGGATCGCCGAGAACAGCGTCGCCGGGGCGGCCGCCTCGATGCCGTACGAGTACCAGATGCGGTACGCGTACAGGAAGAACGCCGCCCCCGCGATGCACACCATGCCGGCCGCGAGACCGTCCAGGCCGTCGACGAAGTTGACCGCGTTGATGGTGATGACGACCAGGGCGACGGTGAGCAGGGTGCCCTGCCACTGGGTGAGCGCGACCGAGCCGACGCCCGGGACGGGCAGCCACAGGATCGTCAGACCCTGCATGACCATCACACCGGCGGCGATCATCTGCCCGCCCAGCTTGATCAGGGCGTCGATCTCGAACTTGTCGTCCAGCACACCGATCAGCCAGATCAGCGCCGCCCCGGAGAGCAGCGCCCGCGGCTCGTTGGACTCGTCGAAGAGATGGCTGAGGTTGGTGAGGTGGTCGGCGACCAGCAGTCCCGCGCACAGTCCGAAGAACATGGCGATCCCGCCGAGCCGCGGAGTGGGTTCCCGGTGCACGTCACGTGCCCGGATCTCCGGCATCGCCCCCGCCACGATCGCGAATTTCCGTACCGGCCCGGTCAGCAGGTACGTCACCGCGGCCGTGATGCAGAGCGTCAGCAGGTATTCACGCACGGGCTTCCCCACAGATCTCGCCGGCCATCACAACTCCACACCCTAGCGAGGGACGCATACGGGTGAGGACTTCCGGGTAGCGATGATGGTCGCACGTGTGGCTGTGCGGAGCCCGGGCACACGGTGCGCCTGCCCCGCATCGGCACCGATACGGTACGAAACCGCGAACGGACCGGGACCTCCCGCCCCGGTCTCTGCCGATCTCCACCGGTCTCGACAAGGGATTCTCAGCCGGGATACGGATAGGGCGGAAAGGCCGCGGTCAGTTCGCGGACGTCCGCGCGGGCCCGTGCCGGATCGGTGCCGCCCCGCAGAACGCTCGCCAGCAGCCCGGCGATCAGTGTCATCTCCGGCTCCCTCATGCCCTGCGTGGTCACCGCCGCGGTGCCCAGGCGCAGTCCGCGGGCGTCGGCGTGCGGCAGGACGCAGCAGTCCAGGACCAGGCCGGCCGCCGCGAGCCGGCCGCGGGCGTCGCGTCCGGCGACGCCGAGCGGGGCGGGGTCGGCGGTGATCAGGTGGGTGTCCGTGCCGTCGGTGGTGACGACCAGTCCCTCGTCGGCCAGGCCCTTGGCGAGGACCCGCGCGTTGGCGACCACCTGGTGGGCGTACGCGGCGAAGGCCGGGGTCGCCGCCTCTCCGAAGGCGACCGCCTTGGCGGCGACGGTGTGCATCTGGGCCCCGCCCTGGGTGAAGGGGAAGACCGCGCGGTCGACCCGTCCGGCCAGTTCCGCACCGCACAGGATCATGCCGCCGCGCGGCCCGCGCAGCACCTTGTGCGTGGTCGCGCAGACGATGTCCGCGTACGGGACCGGGCTGGGGGCGGCTCCCCCGGCGACGAGGCCGATGGGGTGCGCGGCGTCCGCGATGAGGTAGGCGCCCACCTCGTCGGCGACCTCGCGGAAGAAGGCGTGGTCGACGTGGCGGGGGTAGGCGATGGAGCCGCAGACGATCGCCTTGGGGCGGTGGGTACGGGCGAGGGTACGGACCTGTGCGTGGTCGATCAGACCGGTCTCGGCGTCCACGCCGTAGCCGACGAAGTCGAACCAGCGGCCGGAGAAGTTCGCGGGCGAGCCGTGGGTGAGGTGGCCGCCGTGGGCCAGGCCGAGGGCCAGGACGGTGTCCCCGGGGCGCAGCAGGGCGGCATAGGCGGCCAGCACGGCCGACGATCCGGAGTGTGTCTGGACGTTGGCGTGGTCGGCGCCGAAGAGTGCCTTGGCCCGCTCGACGGCGAGGCATTCGGCCACGTCGACGATCTCGCAGCCGCCGTGGTGCCGGGCACCCGGGTATCCCTCGGCGTACTTGTTGGCGAGCGGTGAGCCGAGGGCGGCCAGCACCGCGGGCGAGGTGAAGTTCTCGGCGGCGATCAGCTGGAGTGTGGTCGCCTGCCGCTCACGCTCGGCGTGCAGGATCCCGGCGAGTTCGGGGTCCTGCCGACGCAGAACTCCGGACTCGCCCTCGAGGGCATGGGTGACCGTCATGATGAGCTCCCGGACGTCGGCTCTGACGTACGACCAATGTAGGCCCGCCGCCCCCACCCCGCTCGGCTGCCACACCCTCCCGGGCAGCCCTGGAGGCCATCCCGGGGGGGACAGCGTCCCCACAACCCGCACTCACGCCCGGGACGCCCCTGAGGGCTCGTACGGGGCACGCCGGCGGCCGGAGCCGGGCCGGACGGCCGGGGACCGCCCACACCGACGACCCAGCGGCCCTGAGGACCTGAGGACCTGCCCGGGGCCTGAGGACCTGCCCGGCGGGATCAGACCGGAGCGCGGGGACGGCGCAGCCCCCGGAGGCCTCCCGGGAGACAGCGTCCCCACAACCCGCACTCACGCCCGGGACGCCCCTGACGGCTCGTACGGGCCACACCGGCAACCGGAGCCGGGCCGGACGCCCGGGACCGCCCACACCGACGGCCAGAGGGCTCACACCGACGGCCGGGCGACCCTGCCCGGGGCCTGAGAGGGCCTGCCCGGCGGGATCAGACCGGAGCGCGGGGACGGAACGCGCTTCTCCATCGTGCGGCTGAACGCACCGGACCCCGCTCGTCCCCCGCTGCTCATCCCCGCTGGACGGGTGCCGCCGGCCACCCCGGCTCCGACCCCGCCGGACAGGCCCCGCGGAGCGGTCAGGCGCGGGTGGGGACGCCCGTGAGGGCGGTGACGACCGGGTCCAGGGCCTGATGTATCTCGTCGCCGATGGAGCGGAAGAACGGCAGGGGCGCCCCGTACGGGTCGTAGACCTCGTCCGCCTCGGCGGTCGGGGCCAGCAGCCACCCGCGCAGTGCGGCGGCGGCACGGACCAGGGCACGGGCGCGCATGACCAGGCCCTCGTCCAGCGGGGGCAGGGTCGCCGGGTCGATCGCGTTCACCAGGCGGGTGAACTCCTTCAGCGTGAAGGTGCGCAGGCCCGCCGAGTGGCCCATGGAGATGACCTGGGCGCGGTGGTCGCGGGTCGCGGTCAGCACCAGGTCGGCGCGGATCACGTGATCGTCCAGCAGTTCACGGCCGACGAAGCCGGAGGTGTCCGCGCCGAAGTCGGCCAGTACCGTCTCCGCGTGGGACTCCATCGGCGCGCCCTCGTGACCCCAGGTGCCCGCGCTCTCCACGATCAGCCCGCCGCCCAGGATGCCCAGCCGCTGGCTCACGAAATGCCGGGTCAGCCGCTCGGTGATGGGCGAGCGGCAGACGTTTCCGGTGCTGACGTGGAGGATGCGGAAGGTGTCGCGCGGAAAGCCGAAGGTGGTCGTCTCCTCCGCGCTGCGTTCCCCGTTGCCTATGCCACGCCCCGACTCGGGGGCCGTCAATTCGCCACCTCGAGGTCGGGTACCACTTTGCGCAGCTCCTCCGGCGAGAGGGCGCCTTCGCGCAGCAGCACGGGCACGGGGCGCGTGACGTCGACGATCGACGAGGGGACGATGCCCGGGGTGGGGCCGCCGTCGAGGTAGACGGAGACGGAGTCGCCGAGCATCTCCTGCGCCGCGTCGCAGTTCTCCGGCGCGGGGTGGCCCGTCAGGTTGGCCGAGGAGACGGCCATCGGGCCGACCTCGGTGAGCAGCTCGATGGCGACCGGGTGCAGCGGCATCCGTACGGCGACCGTGCCGCGGGTGTCGCCGAGGTCCCACTGGAGGGACGGCTGGTGCCGGGCGACCAGGGTCAGCGCGCCCGGCCAGAACGCGTCGACCAGTTCCCAGGCCTGCTCGGAGAAGTCCGTGACGAGGCCGTGCAGGGTGTTCGGGGAGCCGATGAGCACGGGAGTGGGCATGCCGCGGCCGCGCCCCTTGGCCTCCAGGAGGTCGGCGACGGCCTCGCCGGTGAACGCGTCGGCGCCGATGCCGTAGACGGTGTCCGTCGGCAGCACCACGAGTTCGCCACGGCGGACGGCGGACGCGGCTTCACGCAGACCGGTCGCGCGATCGGTCGCGTCGTTGGTGTCGTATCGCCGAGCCATCTGGCGGGCCTCCTCGTGCACATGCGGCTGGGGTGGTCGAAGTCTGGCCGACGCTCACGGCACCGCCTTGCGGGCGGTGGCGAACCGGGGCCGGTTGTTCAGGTCGGGGTGGTCGGCGGCGTCGGTCCAGCCGCGGTCCTCGGCGAAGATCCACGGCACCTGGCCGCCCTGGGTGTCGGCGTGCTCGACGACGACCACACCGCCGGGGCGCAGCAGGCGGTGTGCGGTGCGTTCCAGGCCCCGGATGAGCTGGAGGCCGTCCTCGCCGGAGAACAGGGCCAGCTCGGGGTCGTGGTCGCGCGCCTCGGGGGCGACGTACTCCCATTCGGTGAGCGGGATGTACGGCGGGTTGGAGATCACCAGGTCGACCTGGCCGTCGAGGTCCGGGAAGGCCGTCAGGGCGTCACCCTGGCGCAGCTCGACGCGTGAGCCCTCCATGTTCTTGCGGGTCCACACGAGGGCGTCCTCGGACAGCTCCACGGCGTGCACGCGCGAGCGCGGCACCTCCTGCGCGAGGGCGAGCGCGATGGCGCCCGAGCCGGTGCACAGGTCGACGACGCACGGCTCGACGACGTCCATGGCCCGTACCGCGTCTATGGCCCAGCCGACGACCGACTCGGTCTCCGGGCGCGGCACGAACACCCCGGGTCCCACCTGGAGTTCGAGGTAGCGGAAGTAGGCGTGCCCGGTGATGTGCTGGAGCGGTTCGCGTGCCTCGCGGCGGGCGACGACCTCCCAGTAGCGGGCGTCGAAGTCGGTGTCCCGCACCGTGTGCAGTGCGCCGCGCTTGACGCCGTGCACGAACGCGGCGAGTTCCTCCGCGTCGGTGCGCGGCGAGGGCACACCGGCGTCGGCGAGCCGCTGGGTGGCCTGGGCCACCTCCGCGAGCAGCACGCTGCGGGGGCTCGGGGGTCGCCCCCCACTATGTTGCTGCACGCTCATCCTCCGGAAGTTCTCGTACGGCCGGTGCGGCGGCCCGGTGTTCGGGTCCGGTACCCAGGCCCTGCGGGCCCGGGCCGGGGTCATGCTGCGGCGAGTTTGGCGGCCGAGTCCGCGTCGACACAGGCCTGGATCATCGCGTCCAGGTCGCCGTCCAGGACCTGGTCCAGGTTGTACGCCTTGAACCCGACGCGGTGGTCCGAGATGCGGTTCTCCGGGAAGTTGTAGGTGCGGATCTTCTCGGAGCGGTCGACGGTGCGGACCTGGCTGCGCCGGACGTCCGCGGCCTCCCTCTCCGCCTCTTCCTGCGCCGCAGCGAGCAGCCTGGAGCGCAGGATACGCAGCGCCTGCTCCTTGTTCTGCAGCTGGCTCTTCTCGTTCTGGCAGGAGGCGACGACTCCGGTCGGGAGGTGCGTGATGCGCACGGCGGAGTCGGTGGTGTTGACGGACTGCCCGCCGGGGCCGGAGGAGCGGTAGACGTCGATCCGCAGGTCGTTCGGGTTGATCTCGACGTCGACCTCCTCCGCCTCGGGCGTCACCAGGACACCCGCCGCGGAGGTGTGGATACGGCCCTGCGACTCGGTGGTCGGCACCCGCTGCACGCGGTGCACCCCGCCCTCGTACTTCAGCCGGGCCCACACGCCCTGGCCGGGCTCGGTGGCGCCCTGGCCGCCCTTGGTCTTCACGGCGACCTGGACGTCCTTGTAGCCGCCCAGCTCGGACTCGGTGGCGTCGATGATCTCGGTCTTCCAGCCCACGCGCTCGGCGTACCGCAGGTACATGCGCAGCAGGTCGCCGGCGAACAGGGCGGACTCGTCGCCGCCCGCACCCGCCTTGACCTCGAGGATGACGTCCTTGTCGTCGTTGGGGTCGCGCGGGACCAGCAGCAGGCGGAGCTTGCCGGTGAGCTCCTCGCGCTGCTTCTCCAGGTCCTTGAGCTCGGCGGCGAAGTCCGGGTCGTCGGCGGCCAGTTCACGCGCGGCCTCGATGTCGTCACCCGTCCGCTTGTAGGAGCGGTACGTGGTGACGATCGGGGTGAGTTCCGCGTACCGCTTGTTCAGCCTGCGCGCGTTGGCCTGGTCGGCGTGAACCGACGGGTCGGCGAGCTTCGTCTCCAGGTCGGCGTGCTCGGTGACGAGTTCCTCGACGGCCTCGAACATCTTGGGCTCCTGCTCCTGCGGGGAAAGGGGAAGTCGTGCGACCAAAAACGCCGGTCCCGGCGCGCACCCCTCTCACCTGCGTGGGGAGAGGTCGCGGCCGTGGACCGGCGAAAGGGAGCTCGCTACTTCTTGGAGCCGGGAGCCTTGCCGAAGCGGGCCTCGAAGCGGGCCACACGGCCACCGGTGTCGAGGATCTTCTGCTTGCCCGTGTAGAACGGGTGGCACTCGGAGCAGACCTCGGCCCGGACGGTGCCGGACTCGATGGTGCTGCGGGTGGTGAACGACGCGCCGCAGGTGCAGCTGACCTGCGTCTCGACGTACGCGGGGTGGATGTCGCGCTTCAAGGTGTCTCCTAGGTTCGGGAGGGCGCCGGGTCGCAGCCGCGGGATGCGGGAGCGTGAACCGGAGCCGACGTACCAGTCTGCCAGGACTGGCGCCATCCCCAAAACCGAGGGCCGCCGTCTTTTGTTCCCGGGCGGTGACGGCGGCTCTCCGAGGGGGCGGCGGGGGTGTACGGGGAAGCGGCCGGGGAGCAGTCTTCGGGAGGGCGCCCACAGGATGCTCACAGGGTGCTGACGACGTCCTTGGCCTCGCCGGTGGCCGTGCGGTCCGCGGCCGCACCCGGGATCGGCTCGTCGTTCCTCAGGGCGTCCCAGACCAGCCGCGCCTTCTCCGTCTCGGGAACGACGCGGTTGGGGTCGGCGGGGTCGTACCGCACCGGCATGGTCACCATGTGCAGGCCGGCGGGGCCGATGTCCCTCAGGCCGCCCGCGAAGGCCATCAGGGAGTTCACCGAGCCCAGGCCGGAGTCGGTGGTGAGGGCCCTGGTGGCCGTGTCGGTGATGTCGTAGAGCTTCTTGGGGTCGGTGAGGAGGCCGATGTCGCCCACCTGCTGGACCAGGGCCCTGACGAAGGCCTGCTGGAGCCGGATGCGGCCGAGGTCGGAGCCGTCGCCGATGCCGTGCCGGGTACGGACCAGGCCGAGGGCCTGCGCGCCGTCGAGCCGATGGGTTCCGGCGGCGAGTTCCAGGTGGCTGTCGGGGTCGTCGATGTCCTCGGTGGTGGTGATCTCGACGCCGCCCAGCTCGTCGACGAGCTCCCGGAAGCCGCTGAAGTCGACCTCCAGGTAGTGGTCCATGCGCAGGCCGGTCATCGACTCGACGGTCTTCACGGCGCAGGCGGCCCCGCCCGTGGTGTACGCGGAGTTGAACATCACGCCGTTCGCGGCGGGGCGGGTGCCGCCCTCGGTGCCGGTGCATCGGGGGCGGTCGACGAGGGTGTCACGCGGGACGGACACCACGGAGGCCTCGTCCCGTCCCTCGTGGACGTGCACGATCATCGCGGTGTCGGAGCGGGCCGTGCCGTCGTCGGTGCCGCCGCCGAGCTCCCTGTTGCCGCCGGAGCGGGTGTCGGAGCCGAGCACGAGGATGTTCTCGGAGCCGTCGTCGGCCTTCCCGGGCCGGTCGGAGCCGAGTATCCGGTCGATGTCGACGCTCCTGAGGTTGCCGTTGAACGTGACGTACACGTATCCGAGGCCGGCACCGCCGAGGACGACGAGGGCGGCCGCGGTCCAGGCCACGGCCTTCATGCCCCGCCGCCACCTCCGACGGCCGTCCCCGGCCGGGGGACGGTCGGTCCGGCGTGTGCTCTCGGCAGACATAGGCCTCACAGCTCCCGTCCGTCCGGGTACCCCTCCGGCCGTATCGGAACCACGACCGGAACCATGCCCGAAGCCGCGTCCGGAACCACGCCCCGCACCACAAGGGCCGCTCCCCGGATGTCCGGGAAGCGGCCCTTGTGGTGAGACAGGCGGGACGAACGTCAGTCGCCGTTGCCCGGCGTCGGCGACGTCTTCTGGATCTGCAGCAGGAACTCGGCGTTCGACTGCGTCTTCTTCATCTTGTCGAGAAGCAGCTCGATCGCCTGCTGCGAGTCGAGCGCGTGCAGCACCCGGCGGAGCTTCCAGGTGATGGCCAGCTCGTCGCTGCCGAGCAGGATCTCCTCCTTGCGGGTGCCGGACGCGTCGACGTCCACCGCGGGGAAGATGCGCTTGTCGGCGAGCTTCCGGTCGAGCTTGAGCTCCATGTTGCCGGTGCCCTTGAACTCCTCGAAGATCACCTCGTCCATGCGGGACCCGGTGTCCACCAGGGCGGTGGCGAGGATGGTCAGCGAACCGCCGTCCTCGATGTTGCGGGCCGCACCGAAGAAGCGCTTCGGCGGGTACAGCGCCGTCGAGTCGACACCACCGGACAGGATGCGGCCGGAGGCCGGGGCGGCGAGGTTGTACGCACGGCCCAGACGCGTGATCGAGTCGAGCAGCACGACGACGTCGTGGCCCAGCTCCACCAGGCGCTTGGCACGCTCGATGGCGAGCTCGGCGACCGTGGTGTGGTCCTCGGCCGGGCGGTCGAAGGTCGAGGAGATGACCTCGCCCTTCACCGACCGCTGCATGTCGGTGACCTCTTCCGGACGCTCGTCGACGAGGACGACCATCAGGTGGCACTCGGGGTTGTTGTGCGTGATCGCGTTGGCGACCGCCTGCATGATCATGGTCTTGCCGGTCTTCGGCGGGGCCACGATCAGACCGCGCTGTCCCTTGCCGATCGGCGACACGAGGTCGATGATCCGCGTGGTGAGGACACCGGGGTCGGTCTCCAGACGGAGGCGGTCCTGCGGGTACAGCGGGGTGAGCTTGTTGAACTCCGGGCGGCCGCGGCCGTGTTCGGGCGCCATGCCGTTGACGGAGTCGAGGCGGACCAGCGCGTTGAACTTCTCGCGCCGCTCGCCGTCCTTCGGCTGGCGCACCGCACCGGTGAGGTGATCGCCCTTGCGCAGGCCGCTCTTGCGGACCTGGGCGAGGGAGACGTACACGTCGTTCGGGCCGGGCAGGTAGCCGGAGGTCCGGATGAACGCGTAGTTGTCGAGGATGTCGAGGATGCCCGCGACCGGGATCAGGACGTCGTCCTCGGTGATCTGCGGCTCGGAGGCCATGTCGTCGCGGCCTCGGCGGCCGCGACGGTCGCGGTAGCGGCCGCGCCGGCCGCGACGGCCGCTTCCGTCGTCGTCGTAGCCGTCGTCCTGCTGACGGCCGCCGCCCTGCTGCTGGCTCTGCGGACGGCCCTGGCCGCCGCTCTGCTGCTGGCTCTGGCCGCCGCTCTGGCCGCCGCTCTGGTGCTGGTTCTGCTGCTGGTCGTCGCCCTTGCCGCGACGGTCCCCGCGGTCGCTCCGATCGCCGCGGTCACCACGGTCGTTGCGGTCCCCGCGGTCACTACGGTCGTTGCGGTCACGGCCGCGGTCACGGCGGTCGCGGCGGCGGCCGTCACCGCCGTCGTTGTCGGACCTGGCGTCGCCCTGCGCCGGGGACTGCTGCGACTGCGCCTGGCCCTCGGCCTTCGCGTCGCTCTTCGCCTCGACGGGGGCCTGCTCGGCCGCGGCGACCGGAGCGCCCGCGTCCGCGGTGACTCGGCGGCGACGCGCGGCGGGGGCCTGCTCGGCCGGAGCCTGCTCGGCGGGGGCCTGTTCGGCCGGGGCGGAGGCCTTCGGGGAGGGCTGGCCGGGAATGTCGATCTGCTGCTGGGCGGTGGCCTGTTCGGCGGGAGCCTCGACGGCGGACTTCTTCTCGGCGGTGTCACCCGTACGGGTCCGGGAGGTGGCGCGACGCTTGGGCTTGCTCTCCGCCGCCTCGGCCGGGGCCTCGCTCTTCGGCGCGGCGGAGCCGCCCGAGGCCTGGGCCTCCTTGATGACCTCGATCAGCTGGCTCTTACGCATACGCGCGGTGCCCCTGATGCCGAGGCCGGATGCGACCTGCTGCAGCTCGGCCAGCACCATGCCCTCGAGGCCGGTGCCCCGGCGCCGCCGGGAGCCGGCACCGCTGGCAGGCGCGGAGGCGTCCGTGGCGGGCGCGGCAGCGGTCTCCTCGACACGTGCGCCCATCAGATCGGTGGTGTCGCTCACGAAGGGTCCTTCCCTGGAGCGGACGTCGGCCTGTCTGGCTCGGCGACCGGTTGTGCTGTCCGGCTTCGGTTCTTGCTGTGCGAACCGTGCCGGGACGGTGGTCCGCCTGAACGGCGGAAGGGATATCTGGTGATGGCGCTTCCCCAAGCCGTGGCATCCAGTGTCACGTGGCGTGGTCGCACCGGTTCCGGAGCCTGCCCGGCGGGCCGTTCAGTGTCCGCGTGCGACGTACTACTCGCATACGAAGCAGAGAACACAGTTGGGCTTGGGGAGCTCCCGGAAGAATGTCTGTCCCGAGCGGGGACACGAGGCACCTCGCCATGGTGGGGTCGGGTGCAGACTTGAGGTTAACACTACCGGATCCAACAAACATTCCCCCTCTCCTTATCCGGCAACCGTGTGTCAGGTGGCGAGCGGAAGCACGCTCGCTCCCTGCAGATCGAGGCTGAGCCGGTTGGCGGCCCAGTCGTTGCCGGCCAGCGCTTCGACCTTGTCGGCGGTGTCCGCGTCGGCCAGTGCCATGACGGTGGGTCCGGCGCCGGAGATCACCGCGGGGACGCCGTCCGCGCGCAGTCGCTCGACCAGCGCCGCGCTCTCGGGCATGGCGGGGGCGCGGTAATCCTGGTGCAGACGGTCCTCGGTGGCGGGCAGCAGCAGCTCGGGACGCCTGGTCAGAGCCTCTACGAGCAGGGCGGCACGACCCGCGTTGGCGGCGGCGTCGACATGCGGCACGGTGCGCGGCAGCAGACCGCGCGCGGTCTCGGTGAGGACGGGTTTCCCGGGGACGAACACCACCGGCACGACGGACTCGGCGGGCTCCATCCTGATCGCGCGGGCCGCGCCGCTCTCCATCCAGGAGAGGGTGAAGCCGCCCAGCAGACAGGCTGCGACGTTGTCGGGGTGGCCCTCGATCTCGGTGGCGAGTTCGAGCAGCGCGGTGTCGTCGAGCCTGGCCTCGGCGCCTATGGTCACGGCGCGGGCGGCGACGATTCCGGCGCAGATGGCGGCGGAGGAGGAGCCCAGGCCCCGGCCGTGCGGAATGCGGTTGGCGCAGACGATCTCCAGGCCGCGCGGCTGTCCGCCGAGCAGGTCGAAGGTGGTGCGCAGGGAGCGTACGAGCAGATGGTTCTCGTCACGGGGGAGGGTTTCACCGCCCTCGCCGGCGATGTCGATGTGCAGCCCGGTGTCGGCCACCCGGACGACGACGTCGTCGTACAGGCCCAGCGCGAGGCCGAGGGCGTCGAAGCCCGGACCGAGATTGGCGCTGGTGGCGGGGACGCGCACCCGGACGGCGGCAGCGCGGAAAGCGGGACCGGCCATCGCTCGATGACTCTCCTTGAGCTGAGGACTGTGACGGTGACTGTCGAAAGACTGCCGAAGACTGTCAAATGACATTCGATGACGTGCAAAACCCCTGGGATCGCCGCCGACCAGGGTGGCCGGCCGCTTCCCGAATCCCTCCGAGCCCCTCTGGCCCGTGGTCCGGACCACGGAGACGACGCGGGACCGCGGCATATGCGGCGGTGGGTTGAGTACAGACTATCGAAGGAAGGTTCCGTGTCGACATAGGGCGCACGGGAGGCGCACGATGCGTGCCGTAAGCCCCCTGTGCCCCCTGCACAAAGAACTTCCCCGGGCAAGCGCCTTCTTACGCCCGTCCTGCCGACGCGTGCCACCACGGGGCCGGGTGCGGAACGCCCGGCGTGGCGGTGGCCGGAGGGCCCGGGACCGCAGTGGCCGGAGGGCCCGGGGCGGCGCGCCCAGGACCCTCCGGCCACCGGAGGTCAGACCAGTCCGAGCCGCTCGGCGGCCGTCGCGGCGTCCACGGGGACGGTGACCGGCTGCGGCGCGCCGGCGACGGCCCAGTCCGGGTCCTTCAGACCGTTGCCGGTGACGGTGCACACGATCTTCTGCCCCGGGTCCACCTTGCCCTGCTCGGCGGCCTTCAGCAGACCGGCGACCGACGCGGCGGACGCCGGCTCGACGAAGACGCCCTCCTGCGAGGCCAACAGCCGGTAGGCGCGCAGGATCTCACGGTCCGTCACCTCGTCGATGAGGCCGCCGGACTCGTCCCGCGCGGCAAGCGCGTACTGCCACGAGGCGGGGTTGCCGATCCGGATGGCGGTGGCGATCGTCGCCGGGTCCTTGACGACCTCGCCGCGCACGATCGGGGCACTGCCGGACGCCTGGAAGCCCCACATCCGGGGGGTCCGGGTGGCGATGCCGTCGGCGGCGTACTCCCGGTAGCCCTTCCAGTAGGCGGTGATGTTGCCCGCGTTGCCCACCGGCAGGACGTGGATGTCGGGGGCGTCGCCCAGCATGTCCACGATCTCGAAGGCGGCCGTCTTCTGCCCCTCGATACGCACCGGGTTCACCGAATTGACCAGCGCCACGGGGTAGTTGTCGCTGAGCGCGCGGGCGAGGGTGAGGCAGTCGTCGAAGTTGCCGTCGACCTGGAGGATCTTCGCGCCGTGCACCAGGGCCTGGCCCATCTTGCCCAGGGCGATCTTGCCCTGCGGCACGAGCACCGCGGAGACCATTCCGGCGCGCACTCCGTAGGCGGCGGCGGAGGCGGAGGTGTTGCCTGTGGAGGCGCAGATGACGGCCTGCGCGCCCTCCTCCTTGGCCTTGGAGATGGCCATGGTCATGCCCCGGTCCTTGAAGGACCCGGTCGGGTTCGCGCCCTCGACCTTGAGGTGGACCTCGCAGCCCGTGCGCTCGGAGAGCACCTGCGCCGGCACGAGCGGCGTACCGCCCTCGCGGAGCGTCACGACCGGCGTGGTGTCGGAGACCGGCAGCCGGTCCCGGTACTCCTCGATGATTCCGCGCCACTGGTGGGTCATTGCTGCTTACTCTCCTTCAACCCGCATGATGCTGGCGACACCGCGCACGGTGTCGAGCTTGCGCAAGGCGTCGACGGTGCCGCCGAGGGCCGCGTCGGACGCACGGTGGGTGACGACGACGAGGGAGGCCTCCCCGTCCTTGCCCTGCTGGCGAACCGTATCGATCGAGACACCGTGCTCGGCGAACACGGTCGCGACCTGGGCGAGAACACCCGGTTTGTCGGCCACGTCGAGGCTGATGTGGTAGCGCGTGACGACCTCGCCCATCGGGGAGACGGGGAGCGCCGCGTAGGCGGACTCGCCCGGTCCGGTCGTCCCGGCCAGCCGGTTGCGGCAGACCGCGACGAGGTCACCGAGCACGGCGGAGGCGGTGGGCGCCCCGCCGGCGCCGGGCCCGTAGAACATCAGCTGTCCCGCGGCCTCCGACTCCACGAACACGGCGTTGTACGCGCCGCGGACCGAGGCCAGCGGGTGGGCGAGCGGGATCATCGCCGGATGCACCCGCGCGGTGACGGATCCACCGTCCGCGGCCCGCTCGCAGATGGCCAGCAGCTTGATGGTGCAGCCCATCTCCCTCGCCGAGGCGAAGTCGGCGGCGGTGACCTCGGTCATGCCCTCGCGGTGCACGTCGTCGAGCCGCACGCGCGTGTGGAAGGCGATCCCGGCGAGGATGGCGGCCTTGGCGGCGGCGTCGAAGCCCTCGACGTCGGCGGTCGGGTCGGCTTCCGCGTACCCGAGGGCGGTGGCCTCGTCGAGCGCCTCCTGGTAGCCGGCGCCGGTGGTGTCCATGGCGTCGAGGATGAAGTTCGTCGTCCCGTTGACGATGCCGAGCACCCGGTTGACCTTGTCACCGGCGAGCGACTCGCGCAGCGGCCGGATCAGCGGGATGGCACCGGCGACGGCGGCCTCGTAGTAGAGGTCCTTGCCGTGCTCCTCGGCGGCGGCGTACAGCGCGGCCCCGTCCTGGGCGATCAGCGCCTTGTTCGCGGAGACGACGGACGCGCCGTGCGCGAAGGCGGTGGTGATCAGCGTCCGCGCGGGCTCGATCCCGCCGATGACCTCGATGACGACATCGAGGTCGCCGCGTTTGACCAGGGCGGTGGCGTCTGTGGTGACCAGCTCCGGGGCGATGCCCTCGCGCACCCGGTCCGGGCGCCGCACGGCGACCCCGGCGAGCTCCACCGGGGCGCCGATGCGTGCGGCGAGGTCGGCGGCCTGCGTCGTCATGATGCGCGCCACCTCTGAGCCGACCACTCCGCAGCCCAGCAGCGCCACCTTCAGCGGACGCGTACGCATCATCCGACCTCGTTTCCTGATTACCGTCTAGGTTGCCCCAGTCTCACTCACCGGACGGAAGTTTCTTCCCTTTGTCCGGATCGTGAGACATCAATTTCATCGGGAAGCCGGAAGAACCGAAGATCTTCCGCTTTCCCCCTGTTGCTGCTCCTGCTGTTGTTCTCTTCCCGTTCTCACCCGACGTCGAGGCGGAGGAGGTCGTCCTCGGTCTCACGCCGGACGATGACCCGCGCCTCGCCGTCCGCGACGGCGACGACGGGCGGGCGGAGCACGTGGTTGTAGTTGCTCGCCATCGACCGGCAGTACGCGCCGGTGGCCGGTACGGCGATCAGGTCGCCCGGCGCCAGGTCCCTCGGCAGGAAGGCGTCACGCACCACGATGTCACCACTCTCGCAGTGCTTGCCGACGACCCGGCAGAGCATCGGCTCGGCGTCGGAGCTGCGCGAGACGAGGGAGACGCTGTACTCGGCGTCGTACAGCGCGGTGCGGATGTTGTCCGACATCCCGCCGTCGACGGAGACGTACGTGCGCAGCCCGTCGAGCGGCTTGATGGTGCCGACCTCGTACACCGTGAAGGCGGTCGGGCCGACGATGGCCCGCCCGGGTTCGACGGAGATGCGGGGGGTCGCGAGGCGGGCGCCCTCACACTCCCGGGTGACGATCTCGGTCAGCGCCTTGGCGATCTCGTGCGGCTCGCGGGGGTCGTCGTCGCTGGTGTAGGCGATGCCGAGGCCGCCGCCGAGGTCGATCTCGGGCAGCTCCACCCCGTGCTCGTCCCGGATCTCCTTGAGCAGCCCGACGACCCGGTGGGCGGCGACCTCGAACCCGGACATGTCGAAGATCTGCGACCCGATGTGGCTGTGGATGCCGATGAGCTCCAGCCCGTCCAGCTGGAGCGCCCGCCGCACGGCTTCGGCGGCCTGCCCGCCGGCGAGCGGGATCCCGAACTTCTGGTCCTCGTGGGCGGTGGCGATGAACTCGTGCGTGTGCGCCTCGACGCCGACGGTGATGCGGATCTGAACCCGCTGCCGCCGGCCGAGCGACTGCGCGATGTGCGCGACCCGGACGATCTCCTGGAAGGAGTCGAGCACGATCCGGCCGACCCCGGCCTCGACGGCCCGGCGGATCTCGGTCACGGACTTGTTGTTGCCGTGGAAGGCGATCCGGTCGGCGGGCATACCGGCGGACAGGGCGGTGGCCAGTTCCCCGCCGGAGCAGACGTCGAGGTTCAGCCCTTCCTCGTGGAGCCACCGCACGACGGCCCGGGAGAGGAACGCCTTGCCGGCGTAGAACACGTCGGCGTCATCCCCGAAGGCGGTGCGCCAGGCCTGCGCGCGGGCCCGGAAGTCGGTCTCGTCGAGGATGTAGGCGGGGGTGCCGAACTCCTCGGCGAGCCGCGTGACGGGGATCCCGCCGACGGTGAGCTCGCCGTCCTCGTCACGGCCGACGGTCTGCGCCCACACCTTCGGGTCGAGGGCGTTGAGATCGGCGGGCGGTGCGGAATAGTGCCCCTCGGGCAGGACATCGGCGTAACGGGGCCCGGCGGGGTGTGCGGAACGGCTCATTCTTCGCGTGCTCTCTCAAAGATGGTCGGGTGCGTCGATACCGAGCAGGGACAGGCCGTCGGCCAGCACCGTCCCGGCGGCTTCGGCGAGCGCGAGCCGGGCGCGGTGGACGGCCGAGGGTTTCTCCGCGCCGAGCGGCAGCACGGCGGGAAGCAGCGGCTGCGCGGCATCGGCGACGGTGACGAGGTGCCGGGCGAGCCGGTCGGGGGCGCGGTGCCGCGCGGCGGCCGCGAGAACGCGGGGGTGGTCGGCGAGGGCGGTGAGCAGCGGCCGGGGTCCGTCCATGCCGACGGGGCCGGGCTCGGCATGGAACCCGAGGTCGGCGGCGTTGCGTGCGAGGGCGCGGGTGCGGGCGTGGGCGTACCGCACCCGGAAGAGGGGGTTGCTCTCCCTCTGCTCCAGGTGCTCCGCACCGATCCGCGGCCGGTCGTGCGCCGCGGGCCGCAGCAACGCCCACCGCGCGGCGTCCCGGCCGAGCGGCAGCGGGTCGGCGGGGGCGGGCACGGGACGGACGTCGATACGGAGGGCATCGATCCGGAGGGCGTCGGAGGCCGCACCGGGCTGATGATCGACGGGCCGGTGATCGACGACTCCGCCCCCGAGTACGGCGATCCACTCGGGCCGGGGGGCGGCCTCACAGCCGGCCCGCACCAGGCATCCCTGGGACCGCAGAATCCGAACAAGCACGTCGAGATGAACAAAGGCACGCACCTCGGCGGCGGCGTGCAGCAGTACCCGCTCCCCGCTCGCCTCCGGCAGATGCCCGTAAGGGATGTCACCGGGACCGGTGATCTCCGCCACGAGGGCGAGGGGGGCGGCAGCCCCGCGCAGGCTGATGTTGATGAACCCGGGTCCGGTGATGACGACATCACCGATGCCGTCGGCGCGCAGCAGGCGGTCCCGGAGAACCTCGGCAACGTGCCGCGGCGTGCGCCCGGCCGGGCGGGCCAGCTGAAGGGCGACGTTGGTGGCGTACTCTCCGCACCCCCCGGGCCCCGGCGGAGCGACGACGACCCGCTCGGGCACGGCCACCCGCAGCTCCCCCTCGTCGACAGCACAGCGCACCGCGCGCAGCACGGTACGGGAGAGTTCGACGGGGGTCACGGGACAAGGGTAGGGGAGGAGGGGGGTCGGGAAGCGAGCCGGTTCGGCCGTGATCCCGCCATGTGGACGCCCGAACGGACGGACCGGGCGGCGCGACTACCCCGGAGCGTGCCCGGCGGCCCGCTCCGCACCCCCGAAGCCACCGCCACCGCTCACCCCACCGCCGATCCCGCTGCTCCCACCATCACTCCCCCGCCTTCGCCGCTCGAGCAACTGCCATACCATCCGCACGAGTTCAGTGGGCTCGAAGGGCTTGGCGAGGAAAGCATCCACACCGACATCGAGCCCGCTCTCGACCTCGTACTGGGTACAGGCACTGATGATGGCGAGCGGAAGGTCACGGGTCCGGGGATCGGAACGCAGCCGGGCCGCGGTCCTGAGCCCGTCGAGCCGCGGCATGGCGACATCCAGGGTGACCAGGTCGGGCCGCACCTGATGGACGACTTCCAGACACTCGGCACCATCGGCCGCGGTCACGACCTCGATGCCCTCAAGCTCGAGATTGACCCTGATCAACTGCCGGATGACCTTGTTGTCGTCCACAACAAGCACCCGGCGCGACGCCCCTGGCACAACTCGAGAGTAGGTCGAGACCGGCCACCGCGTCCGCGTTTTCCCCACTTCCATCCCCAGAGGCGACCCCTCGACCACAGAGGGTGACACCCGCCTCCCCCGACCCCGGAAAACCGGTTCATGACCACCCCGTCAGAACTGGTACTGTTCTACCCGTCGAAGCGATCACCGCGACCGACACGCCCCCGTAGCTCAGGGGATAGAGCAACGGCCTCCGGAGCCGTGTGCGCAGGTTCGAATCCTGCCGGGGGCACCCTGCATGAGGTGCCCAAAGACCCCGTCACCAGCGGAAACGCTGAGGCCGGGGTCTTCGCGTATGTGCAGCCGTGTGTCGCCCTGAGCGGCCGTATGCCGGGGTCTGTGGACGAGACGTGGACGGGATCTTGGAGCATCGCCGCAGATGACTGGCGCTTTCGGCGGACGGTCAGCCGATGCTCGTTGCAACGGTGCGCCTGCCGATCCCGTATCCCCGGCCACCACGCCGTCACACGGCAGTCGACTGCTTAGATCAGCGGCATGACTGACTGGTCTCGACTCCACCACGCTTATGGCACGGCAGAAGACGTCCCCGGCCTGCTCGATGGAGCGAGTACGGACGCACAGAGCCCCGACTGGGACGAACTGTGGTCCCGGCTGTGCCATCAGGACACTGTCTACTCGGCGAGCTACGCAGCCTTGCCCGCTCTGACCCGGATGGCGCGGCAATGGTCGACCCCGGATCGTCAGGCGCCGCTGTATCTGGCCGGCTCGATCATGGTCAGCACGGACCGACCTCACGACGGGAAAGATCCCCGGGTGACCTACGCCTCGGAGATATCCGAGCTGATCCGACTGACCGAGGAAGCCCTTCAGGACTCCACACTCGCTGACTTCCCAGGGACTTACATCGATTTGCTGGCCACGCTTTTGAGTTTTCAGGGTGTCAAGGTCTGGGGCGAGCGGCTCGACGGATTGAACGATGGGGAGTACGAGGTCTCCTGTCCTACATGCGCCTCGGAGAACTTCATAGTCCTCGGAGAGGACGGCTTCTTCTCCACCACAGACAGCATGTACATGAAGCAATCCGCAGGGAGAAAGGTACCGTTGCAGCCCCGGTCCTCCGAAGCCTTGGACGGGCTGGCCCGAACCCTTCACTCGCGCGCGCTCGCGGATGGCCACCCCGGCATCGCACACAAGGTGACCTATGTCTTCGGCGACGCACAGTGCGCCGAGTGCGACACGGTCTTCAGCGTCGAGGAAGCCATCACCACCCGATGGGGCTGATGAGACCGCACCCGTCCCCCACGGACGGCCCCAGGTGACACCGGAGCCCCTGGAGAAGACTCCAGGGGCTCCGGTTCCGAGGCCGGTGACGTCACTCGTACTCGCGCAGCAGGTCCTCGATGCGCCGGTTGGCGACGTCCTGCCGCCCGTCCGGGCACTTCGCGTAGCGGGTCAGCAGGACCTCGACGCTGTTGCCGGCGCGCTCAGCCACCTCGGTCGGGTCGACACCGGCGTTGAGCCGTGTCGACAACGCCGAGTGCCGAAGGTCATACGGCCGACTCGCAAGGGGCGAGGCCGCGACGGCCGGCGGGAGCGCGAGGAGCCGGGCCTCCTGCCACACGCGGTAGTAGGTCGAGGACGGAACGACCGCGCCCTACTCGCTGAGAAACAGCCACCCGTCGTCCGCCGTGCCGAAGGTGGCCAGGTGCTCACGGAGCACGGCGACGAGGCGCGGCAGGATGGGCACCCGCCTGACGTCCTCGGTCGGCCGGTTCTTCAGCCCGCGGTCGTCATGAGTCTCCCCGAGTCGGTCCACTGCTTGCCGACCGACGGACGGGCCCGGTGGAGCAGTGCTGAGCCCCAGCCCTGCTCGGGAAGGTTCAGGTCCATCTCGGCAAGGCCGACCGCTTCCGCCGGCCGGAGGCCGCCGAAGTGCACGGCGGCGAACAGACCCGCGAGGCGACGACCACGGGCACGCCGATACCCGCCGACGTAGGAGACGGCCGCCAGGAGGTTCCGGGCCTGCTCCGGGTTGGTGACAACCCGCGGATCGACCTGGTTGGACACCCTCGGCTTCTGCCGGCTGACAGCCGTGATGGGGTTCTCACACAGTTCCCCCAAGTCGACGGCGTAATTCGCGGCATTGAGCGTTTTTCATCCTCGGTCCGAGTAGGTCAGATGCAGGCTCAGGACGGCTTGCACCAGGCCGGTGATGCGGGTGGGGGGGGGGACAGCGCAGCTTCCGCAGCAGCCGCCGGCCCTTCAACACGGGCCTGTCATGAATGGCAGTCAGGGTCTTTCATTCGGATCACGCAGGGTTCGTGTGCCCCGGCATGATGGGCGAGACCCTGCTTCAGGGCTCCCGGCAACAGCCCAGAAAAGTGCGAGGGTTCCGCAGAGGCGTACCGGGGGGAGTACCTGCCGTGGGGCGAGTCCTTCCGACTTCACGAAGGGGGCATCATGGACGCCGGTTGGGTGGGGTTGTTGATCGCCATGGTAGGCGTGGCAGGAACGCTGGGAGCCGCGCTGCTGACACAGAACCGCGCGGACCACACCAAGCGCATGGAGCTCCAGGCCGCCGCTGAACAACGGCGCGAGGAACGCGGTCATGCCGAGGAGTTGCTCCGGGCGGAGCAGGCCAGACAATGGCAGTGCGAGAGCCTTGAACGGCGGCGCACCTGCTACATCACACTGAACACTGCCTCACGCCAGTACCTGACGGCGATGACCAACTATCTCTACGCGCTTCAACACAGTGAGGACGTCGACACGTCCCTGAAGAATCTGGAGGCGGGCAGGCTGGCTTATCGGGACAGCTACGCGGAATCCCAGATGGTTGTTCCGGACGCGGTGTTGCGCGCCTCCGGCACGGCAAAAAGGCGTTTGAACGCCGCGTACGGCAAGCTCAGGAAGTACGGAGCGGCACCCTCCACATACGCGGAGGAACTGGCGACGCTGGAGAGTGAATTCCACGACGAGGTCTGGCCTTACCTGGGGGTACTGAAGCAGTCCATGCGCGCCGATCTGGGCGTCGACGAGTAGCTTCGGCCAGTCGGCCCCGCACCACAGCCGCACCGGAACGGGCGGGGAACAGCGGTAGATCACGGTGAGGCCAGGCGTCACCGCCACGGCCGCGACCCCACCGTTCGCCCAGTTCAAGGGCTGATTCGGCCCACATGACCGCAGCTTCCCGAGCCGAGGGCTCCGAAGCCGCCGCCACGGGCCGACCGCCGCGGCTGATTCTGGTCGACGGCCCACGACGGCCCACGACGGCAGCGCGGCTGAGGCCGGTGAGGGTGCAGCGAGGCACCCCGCGTGCACAGCTTCCCTCACCGGCACCTGAGACAGCCGACGTACTCCACGCCCGGACCAGCCTCGATGACACCCGCAGCCACGCCGCGCAACTCCCCCGAACGCCGCAAGGCGCTCACCGGGAAGAGTGGCGTGGACGGGCCACCGTACCCGGAGGCCAGGGGGTGGCGCGTCGCACGATGTGGCGGCGCGGGCAGGTGCACGGGGCCGCGAGAGACGGGCCTTTGCTTCATTCCAAGGGGCCGTCAGGTGACGTCTTCCGTGGGCGCGTTACGCCTTTAGGGGGAAACCGCTCCGGGATGCGGCGCGCCTCACTCCGGAAAAGACTGTGGCGTGGTTTTCCCTCCGCCTGTCTCCCGCTTGTGCGATTGAGGTTCCCGATGAATCCGAATCATGCCGCCTGTCCCCCCTGGGGGATGGGGCACCAGCCTGTCCCGCCCGGCCCGAGCGGACGCGACAAGGCCTGCGCGCGGCGGGAGCGGATACAGCTGGTGCTGGCGTGCTCAGCGGCGGGCATGCTGCTCACGGGCTGCTTCGCTGCCGGTCACACCACAACCGGTGACCGGGTCGGACGTCCCCTGACACGGAACCAGGCACCTTCGACGCCGGCGAACAGCAAGCCGGCCCAAGCGCCGCCGGGCCTCCCCGACACGCGGACTTCGGCCCCGACGGGTGTGGACAACACGCTCGCCCGTCTGCTCGAACCGATTCGAACGCAGAGCGGCACCCAGGTGTCGGTCGCCGTTCTGGAGCCCAGGACCGGCCGGCGGACGGTGTACGGCTCACAGACACACATCACCGCGAGCGTGGCGAAGGTAAACATCCTGGCGGCACTGCTGCTGCGTGCCCAGGGCGAAAGACGGTCGCTCACCCCGTGGGAGATATCCACCGCCGCCTCAATGATCCAGAGCAGCGACAACGACTCCGCAAGTGCCCTGTGGCAACGTATCGGCGGCGGCCCAGGACTCGCTGACGCCAACAAGGCCCTGGGGCTGACCTCCACCCAAGCGGGACCAGGTGCCCACTGGGGCCTCACCCGCACCACCGCGGCAGACCAACTAACCCTGTTGACCGCCGTGTTCGCCGACCATTCACCGCTCAGCGAAGCCTCACGCCACCTGATCCAGACCTTCATGGGCCGGATCGACGCCGACCAGGACTGGGGAGTGTCCGCGGAAGGCAGCCGTTGGCAACTCAAGAACGGCTGGCTGCAGCGCTCCCACTCGCAACGCTGGGCGATCAACAGCATGGGGCGAGTCAAAGCGCACGGGAGCACGTTCTACGTCGTCGTCCTCTCTCACGGCAGCCCGAGCATGTCTCACGGCATCTCCACGGTGGAGCGAGCAGCACGAACAGCCGTACACGCCCTTCGCAGCACCACTCCTCCTGTGTCTCCGATCATCCACTGACCCCATTTTTTTCTGCCACCCCGAGGCCGCGTCCACTGCGCCAGGCTTGGACCTTCCGGCCCGTCGACCGGAGCCACGACGGCGCCGTCAGCCACATGACATCGAACAACGAGGAGGATGAGAAGTAGGATCAGTGGCATGAGCGACCCCACCGGCAAGTATTCCATCACCATGCCGCGCGACATCGCCGAAGCGGCCAAGGCCCGCAGCGGCCCTTCCGGCCTGTCCGCCTACGTGGCCGCGGCCGTCGCCCGTCAGATCGAACGGGACAACCTCAACGAGATCATTCAGGTCTCCGAAGCCGAGCACGGGCCCGTCACGGACGAGGAGATCCAGTCGCTCCGCGACCAGCTCCACCAGGCGCGCCGCGAGCAGACGCGGGGCGGAGCGAGTGCCGCGTGACCCGCTCCCCCGCCACCCCCGGCGGCACCCTTGTCCTTGACAGCGAAGGGCTGGCCAAGGCCGTCCTGCGCGACCGAACCGTGACCGGGTGGCTCGCCCTGGCCCGTGCCGATGATCTGCGTGTGATCACCTCGGCGGCCACACTGGTGGAAGTGGCGCACCCCAGGATCAACCGCCCGGCCCTGGAGTGGACGCTCTCCCGCCTCGTCGTGGAACCCGTCACCGAACCGATCGCCCGGCACGCCTCCGCACTCCTCGCGGACTGCGGTCTCCACGGTCACAAGTACGCCATCGACGCCATGCTCGGCGCCACAGCCCTGGCCGCACCCGGGCCCGTCACGGTCCTCACCTCCGACCCCGAGGACCTCACCGCGCTGTGCGGCGGGCGCGTCACCGTCATGAAGGTCTGACCGCGGGTGCCTCTCAGCGGGTGACGGCGAGGTGTGTGGACAGGGCGTCCAGGAAGCCCGGGGCGTCGAAGAGGGCGCCGGCCGAGGCGACGCCGGTTGTTCCGGTGCGACCGGTGAGGATGCGGTGGACCGCTTCCACCGAGAAGGGCGCGGTGACGGCGTAGAGGTCGCGGCCGCTCGTCACGGCGCGGCGTTGTTCGTCGCCGGAGCGTACGACGGCGTCGACGAGGAAGGTCTGGGGCGGACCGGCCGCGCCCGTCGACGGCGGTCGGGCGCCGGTGTGTCGGTGGACGCGACATCTCTCGCCGTCTCGACCGTCATGTAGGTGCGTACGTCGGGGACGGTCAGGTGACGGGGGACGGTGACGACGTCGGCCATGGTGAACTCCCCGATCACGGAACGGGCTCCGAGAGGTTCGGGGAAGGTCCGTTCCAGGGTGGGCGGGGCGTCGTCGCGGTATTCGAGAGCGCCGTTCCGGCAGGTGACGTGTCGACCGTCCTCGCGTCGGCCGGAGACCTCGCCCGCGGGGTCCCCCGAACGCCTACCGCCGCACCTTCCGCAGCTCACGATCCGGCGGGGAACACGACAGCGGGGAACATATCGGCTCCGCGCCGCGCTGACCGTGATGTCCCGCCGGACACCCGGACAGGACGCGCCCACCGGGCACAGCGGACAGGACACCGGCCGGAGTTACCGGGCCGGCCGGCGCGAAGGAGTGTGAGACGGATGACGACGACGACAGGGAATGACCTGCCCACCGTGGTGGAGGACCCCTCGCTCGTGACAGTCTGCGGACGCAGGATCGCAGTGCGGTGTCTGCGGCTCGCCCCCGCGGACCGGCCCATCAGCAGGGTCACCCTGGACGTCGGCCAGGACCGGGGAGGCGCGCCGGGGACGTGGGCGTCGCTCACCGCCGACGAGGCGCGCGCCCTGGCCCGTCTGCTGCTCCTGCACGCCGGGCTCGCCGAGGGGGGCGCCGGCCCCGTGGAGCCGCCCCGGCCGAAGGGCCGTAGCCGGTACCGCTCGGAGTAGGGCTTGCCGAGTCCCTTGTAGCCCTCCGGCATCACGCCCACCAGTTCACCGCGTTCCAGCAGCTTGAGCGCGTTGTCCATGCGCGCGGCGGTGTGTCCCGCCTTGCGAGGGAGTGGAGGACGCCGAAGCCTTCCACCTCACATGAAAGGATCGAAGAAGCGCTCATTGACGCGACCGTTCAACGAGACGGACCGTATACGACCCAGGTGGTTCTGCGGCTTTAGTCTTTCAGCCAGTCCGGCGCGTGTCATCGATCGGTTGACCTGTTCACCTCGTCAACATCCGGCCGACTCCGCAAGGGTGGCGGTCTCCACCACGCGTTGAGGAGAACCGCGTCGGGAGCCGACGGAAAGCGCACTGCGACGGGAGGACGGGGCACCGGCGGATCCTTCCCCGGGACGAGTGACTCGCGCCCGGACCCGTCGGAGGGGGCGGACGCGTGCGCGACACGAGACGGGGAACGCGCTCGCACCCCGACGGCCGCGGCTTGCCGAGGGCGTGGCCCCGCGCCTCCCGGCGGCCGCACAGAGGGGCACCGCTGCCGACGCGCGGCCATGCTGACTCCCGTCCGCCCCGACGAGGCCCGGCGGCCGCGTGCCGCCCCGTCAGCGCGTGCCGTCCCGTCAGAGGTGTGGCGGCCCGTCAGGAGGTGTGGCGGCCCAGGAGGACCAGTTCCCGGTTCAGTTCGGCGAGGAAGCGGGTCACGGTCGTCAGCTCCTCGCGGGTGAAGCGGGAGCGGGCGGTTTCGGTGCTCCGGGCCAAGGGACGGAAGAAGTCGCCGGCGACGACTCTGGCCGCCTCCTCGTAGTGCAGATGGACCACGCGGCGGTCACCCAGGGCACGTACGCGGCGAATGTGGCCCGCCCTTTCGAGGCGGTCGATGCACGCCGTCACCGCACCCGAGGTGAGGTCGAGCCGGTCGCGCAGCCGGCCGGGGGTCATGGGGCCTTCGGCCGGGTCGGCGTCCAGGATCGCGACCAGTGCCTGTACATCGGTGAGGTGGAGGCCCTGTTCCTGGGCGAACTCGTGGGCGATGCGGTTGAACTCGGTGTTCATCCGGCGCAGCAGCACCGCGAACGCCTGCATCCCTGTGGGGTCGTCTCCCGGAAGGGACGAGGAGGGGGTTTCGGTGCCGGACATGCGGTCAGTATATATTCATTCAACCATTGAGATACTTGATGGTTGAGGCTTACTTTCCTGTCCCGTTCCGTTCCATTCCATTCCGTTCTGTTCCGTTCTGTTCCGATGTTGCTTGGGGATTCGATGAGAACCACACCGCGCTGGGGCCGGTGGCTCGTGCCGCTCGTCCTGCTGATCGTCTGGCTGGGTGTGGGCGGCATGCTCGGCCCCTACGCGGGCAAGCTGGGCGAGGTCTCCACCAACGACCAGGCCGCGTTCCTGCCGCAGAGCGCCGAGTCGACCAAGGTGCTCGAAGCGGGTGAGTCGTTCGAGCGGGCCGGGGCGTCGCGGACGGTTCCCGCCATCGTGGTGTGGACGGTCGGCAAGGGCGGGGACGGCACGGTCACCGAGGCGCAGCGGGAGGCGGCCACCCGGGCGGTCGGCGGGCTCGCCGGGCGGCCCGGGGTCGTCGGTGCTCCGTCGCCCGCCCTCGTCTCCGACGACCAGCAGGCCATGCAGTCCGTCGTCCCGCTGAAGCCCGACCTCGAGGACGACCTGTCCAAGGTCCTGGACGAGATCCGGGAGGCGGCGAACAGCGTGCCGGGGACCACGGCGCAGATCGCGGGACCGGCGGCGAGCCAGGCCGATCTGTCGGACGCGTTCGCCGGGATCGACGGGCTGCTGCTGGGCGTGGCGCTCGCCGCGGTGCTGGTGATCCTTCTGCTGGTCTACCGGAGCGTCCTGCTGCCGTTCCTGATCATCCTCGGGTCCGTCTTCGCCCTCGCCCTCGCGTGCGCGGTCGTGTACGCGCTGGCCGACCGGGACGTCGTCCGGGTGGACGGCCAGGTGCAGGGCATCCTCTCCATCCTCGTGATCGGCGCCGCCACGGACTACGCGCTGCTGCTGACCGCGCGCTTCCGCGAGGAACTCGCCGCGCGCGGGGACCGGTTCGCGGCCGCGGCGACCGCGGTGCGCCGCTCGTTCGGGGCGATCACGGCCAGTGCCGCGACCGTGGCGCTCGGCCTGCTGGCCCTGCTCGCCAGCGATCTCACCAACAACCGCGCCCTCGGGCCGGTCGGCGCCATCGGCATCGTGTGCTCCGTGCTCTCCACGCTCACCTTCCTGCCGGCCGTGCTGGCCCTGCTGGGGCGCAGCGCCTTCTGGCCCTCCCGGCCGAAGGCGGCCGACAGCACGCCCTCCGCGGACGGCTCCGTGGAGAAGCCCGGTGTGTGGCAGCGGGTCGCCGCGACCGTGGACCGGCGGCCGCGCGCGACGTGGGTGGTGACCGCGCTGGTGCTCGCCGTCTTCGCGGCCTTCTCCCCGGCCCTCTCCTCGAAGGGCGTCCCGCTCGACGAGATCTTCGTCGGCGAGGCCTCCTCGGTCTCCGCCCAGGAGACACTCGGTGAGCACTTCCCCGGCGGCTCCGGCAACCCCGCCGTCATCGTCGCCGACGCCGGCCGTGCCGCCCAGGTGACGGCCGCGGCCGAGAAGACCGACGGTGTGGCGTCGGCCGCCACGATCTCCGCCTCGGGGCGTCCCGGGGGCGAGCCGCTCGTCGCCGACGGCCGCGTCCAGATCTCCGCCACGCTCGAGGCCGGGGCCGACAGCGACGCCGCCAAGGAGACCGTCGAACGGCTCCGCGAGAACGTGCACGCGGTCTCCGGGGCCGACGCGCTGGTCGGCGGCTACACGGCGCAGCAGTACGACACCCAGGAGACCGCCGCCCGGGACCGTACGGTGATCGTGCCGATCGTGCTCGCCATCATTCTGCTGATCCTCGTCCTGCTGCTGCGCTCGCTGCTCGTACCGGTGCTGCTGGTGGCGACCGTGGGGCTCAACTTCCTGGCGACGCTCGGGGTCTCGGCACTCGTCTTCGAGCATCTCCTCGGGTTCTCGGGCACGGACGCCTCGGTACCGCTGTACGGGTTCGTGTTCCTGGTGGCGCTGGGCGTCGACTACAACATCTTCCTGATGTCCCGGGTCCGGGAGGAGGCGCTCACGCACGGCAGCCGGCAGGGCGTGCTGCGCGGGCTCACCACGACCGGCGGGGTCATCACCTCGGCGGGTGTCGTCCTCGCGGCGACGTTCGCGGCCCTGATGGTGATCCCCCTGGCCTTCCTGGTCCAGATCGCGTTCATCGTGGCCTTCGGCGTCCTGCTCGACACCCTCGTGGTCCGCTCGCTCCTGGTGCCCGCGCTGGTGATCGACATCGGTCCGCGGGCGTGGTGGCCGAGCGTCCTGGCCCGCAAGGGCGACGCGGGGGCCGGTGCGGGCTCCGGGACCGGGACCGGGACCGGAGCCGGTGCCGGTCCCGGTGCCGGTCCCGCCTCCGACGCCGGATCCGGTTCCCGGTCCGGCTGAACGGGCGCGGGCACCGCGCTGCCGCCATGATCGGACGAGAGGAAGCGGAAAGCGGCCTCGGGCGAGCGCGGAGGAGACGGACGTGGGCACCGACGCGGGGATGAACGCGGACAGGGACGCGGGCTCGGACGGACAGCGGGGCGGGGGCGGCGCCGAGCGGTTGCACTGCCTGGTCACCGGCGCCTCCGGATACGTCGGTGGCCGCCTCGTACCGGAGCTGCTGCGGGCCGGCCACCGGGTGCGGTGCCTCGCCCGCACCCCCGGCAAGCTCCGCGACCATCCCTGGGCGGGTGACGTCGAGACAGTCCGGGGCGACGTCACGGATCCCGGTTCGGTCGCCGCGGCCCTGCGCGGGATCGACGTCGCCTACTACCTGGTGCACGCCCTCGGTACCGGCTCCGGGTTCGAGGAGACCGACCGGCGGGCGGCCCGGACCTTCACGGAGGAGGCCCGGGCCGCCGGCGTACGGCGCATCGTCTACCTGGGCGGGCTGACCCCGCGCGGTGTCCCGGAGCGGTCCCTGTCCCCGCATCTGCGCTCCCGCGCCGAGGTGGGGCGGATCTTCCTCGACGGGCCGGTGCCCGCCACCGTGCTGCGGGCCGCGGTCGTCATCGGGTCGGGGTCGGCGTCGTTCGAGATGCTGCGTTATCTGACCGAGCGGCTGCCGGTCATGGTGACCCCCAGCTGGGTGCACACCCGGATCCAGCCGGTCGCGGTACGCGATGTGCTGCGGTACCTGGTGGGCTCGGCCGGCATGCCCGCAGAAGTCGACCGGACGTTCGACATCGGTGGGCCGGACATCATCACCTACCGCGAGATGATGCAGCGGTACGCCGTCCTGGCCGGCCTGCGGCGGCGGCTCGTCGTGCCGGTGCCGGTGCTCACGCCGAGGCTGTCCAGCCACTGGATCGGGCTCGTCACTCCCGTACCCGCCTCCCTGGCCCGGCCGTTGACGGAATCGCTGCGCCACGAGGTCGTCTGCCACGAGCACGACATCGCCCGGTACGTGCCCGACACGCCGGGCAGTCCGCTGCCGTTCGACGAGGCGCTGGCACTGGCGCTGCGGCGGGTGCGGGAGGCGCAGGTCGCCACGCGCTGGTCGTCCGCGAGCCTGCCGGGGGCGCCCAGCGATCCGCTGCCCACCGACCCCGACTGGGCCGGCGGGAGTCTCTACCAGGACGAGCGCCGGATGCCGGTCGAGGCGTCCGTGGAGTCGCTGTGGAAGGTGATCGAGGGCATCGGCGGGGACAACGGCTGGTACTCCTTCCCGCTGGCCTGGGCGGTGCGGGGCTGGCTGGACCGGTTCGTCGGCGGTGTCGGCCTGCGGCGCGGGCGGCGCGACGCCGAGCGGCTGCGGGTCGGGGACTCGCTGGACTTCTGGCGGGTCGAGGAGATCGAGCCCGGCCGGCTGCTGCGGCTGCGGGCCGAGATGCGGCTGCCGGGCCTGGCGTGGCTGGAGATGTACGCCGGCACGGACGACGAGGGCCGTACTCATTACCGGCAACGCGCCCTGTTCCACCCGCGTGGGCTGCCGGGCCACGCCTACTGGTGGTCCGTCGCCCCGTTCCACGCCGTCGTCTTCGGCGGCATGGCCCGCAACATCACCCAGGCGGCCGCGAAGGGCATGAGCGCGCACGGGGCCGATGCCCGCAGGGGCCGCCGCGAAAGCCACGAGCCCGTACGGGGCGCACGGGGCGTACGGCACGTATGGCGCGCCCGGCGCCCGCGCCGCGGGGGGCAAGTCCGGTGAGGGCGTGCCCGGCTCCGCATCCGTGGGCCGGGAACAGCCCGAAGGGACGGTGGGAAAGCGAACAAGGCCTCATGCACGACCAGGAGCAGCCCCATGACCGTCGCGGTCGTCCTGTTCACCTCGGATCTGCGTCTGCACGATCACCCGCCGCTGCGTGCCGCGCTCGCCGCGGCCGACGAGGTGGTGCCGCTCTTCGTACGCGACCCCGGTGTCCACGCGGCCGGCTTCGACGTGCCGAACCGTGCCGCCTTCCTCGCCGACTGTCTGCGGGATCTCGACGCCTCACTGCGCCGGCGCGGCGGCCGGCTGGTCGTGCGTACGGGGCCGGTGGTCCGGGAGGCCGGCGCGGTCGCCGCGGAGTGCGGGGCCGCGGAGGTGCACATGGCGGCGGGCGTCAGCGGCTACGCCCAGCGGCGGGAGGAGCGGCTGCGGGAGGACCTCGGCCGGCGCGGAGTGGCGCTGCGGGTGCACGACGCCGTGATCACCGCCGTCGCCGCCGGGGCCGTGACGCCCGCCGGGTCCGACCACTATGCCGTGTTCACCCCCTACTTCCGCCGCTGGTCGCAGGAGCGGCTGCGGGAAAGCTGCCCGGCGCCGCGTGCCGTGCGGGTGCCCGGCGCGGTGCGCGGCGAGCCGCTGCCCTCCCGTGACGGTCTGCCCGGCCTCTCGCCCGGTCTCCCCACCGGGGGCGAGACGCGGGGGCGCGAACGGTTCGCCCGATGGGCCCGGTCCCGGATGCCGGCGTACGTGGAGGGGCACGACGATCTGGCGGGCGACGCGACCTCCCGGCTCTCGCCCTACCTCCACTTCGGGGCCCTCTCGCCGGTGGAACTCGTCCAGCGGGCCCGCTCGCGGGGTGGAGCCGGGGCGGAGGCGTTCGTACGCCAGTTGTGCTGGCGCGACTTCCACCACCAGGTGCTGGCGGCGCGGCCCGAGGCGTCCCGGCGGGACTACCGCCCCCGGCACGACCGGTGGCGGACCGAGGACGAGGCGGCCGAGGACATCGCCGCGTGGCGGGCGGGCCGTACCGGCTATCCGGTCGTGGACGCGGCGATGCGCCAACTGCTCCACGAGGGCTGGATGCACAACCGGGCACGGCTGCTGGCGGCGAGCTTCCTGACCAAGACGCTGTACGTGGACTGGCGGGTCGGCGCCCGGCACTTCCTGGACCTGCTCGTGGACGGCGACCTCGTCAACAACCAGCTCAACTGGCAGTGGGTCGCCGGGACCGGCAACGACACCCGCCCGAACCGCGTCCTCAACCCCGTGCGCCAGGGCCGGCGTTACGACCCGGACGGCGCCTACGTACGGCGCTGGGTACCCGAACTGAAAGACGTGGACGAGCGGAACGTGCACGAGCCCTGGCGACTGCCGGAGGACCGGCGTGCCGCCCTGGACTATCCCGCCCCGCTGATCGGTCTCGCCGACGGGCTGACCCGCTTCGCACACGCCCGCGGCCTCGACTGAGCCCGGGCTCCGTACTCCGCGCCTCGGGGTGGGGACTCGGAACGGGGCGTTCACCGCGCGGGGGATCCCGGGCAGACAAGGGGATCCCGGGGAGACAAGAGATTTTCCCGGCGTCCTCGAGCGCGGCCGGGCCGATCGAGCGGGGTGACGGCGGTCGCCTCGTCGCCCCTCCCGGCCTCGCCCGGCCGAGGACCTCTGCGAACTCCGGATCACCCTGGAGCCGGGCGGTGTCTCCGGCGCGATCGAGGGTCCCTCCTGCGGCACGATCCGGCGGTCGTCGCCACCGGGCCGGAGCGCCGGTACGCGCTGCGCGAGCGGCCGTCGGCGCCGGATCCGCGTGTCACGGTCCGGGACGAGCGGTTCCACGACTCGGCCTGGTGGGTGTTCACGATCCGGTTGTCACCCATGTGTCCCACGGTGCCGCACAGGACTTCCGACCGGACCGTGCCGTCCCGACGGCACCACCGCTCCCACCCCCTTCTCGCACCCCGCTCGCACCACAGCTCGCACCACGGCTCGCACCGCCGCTCGCCCCGCCGTCGGCACGACCGATTGCTCGCCGATCACCCCCTGACGGTTCATGTATATAAATGGTGTTCACTGTCTTGATGAGGTGGGCTGCCGGTGCGTAGAGTCCGGTCACCTCGCCCGTACGCACTGGACGGAGCCACTCGTGTCCAAGCAACTCCGCAAGCCAAGAGGAGGGCGGCAGGCCGGCGTTCTCGCCGCCGTTCTCGCCGTGACCGCTGCCACCGCCACCGCTTGTTCCTCGGGCGGCACAGCCCGGCAGGACGACTCCCGGCCCCTGGAGGTCTGGATCCGGCAGGACGCCGGGAGTCCCGCCGCGGAGTCGGCCGAGGCCCTCACCAAGGCCTTCACCAAGGAGAGCGGCATCGAGGCGAAGCTGGTCGCCGTCGGTGTCACGGACTTCGAGACCAAGCTTCAGCAGCGCACCGCGCAGAAGGACCTGCCGGACGTCGTCATCAACGACACGGGCCAGCTGGGCAACCTGGTGACCCAGGGGCTGGTCCGCGAGGTCGACCGCGAGGTTGTGACCGGGAGCGCCGATCTCGCCGACCGCGCCTGGGAGGCCGCGCGGGGCTACGACGGCAAGTACTACGGCGTGCCCTTCAACTCGCAGGCCTTCGCGCTGCTGGTGCGCAAGGACTGGCGGGAGGCCGTGGGCGCCGACGTTCCCAGGACCTGGGACGAACTCACCGAACTGGCCGTGAAGTTCACCGACGACGACCCGGACGGCAACGGCAAGAACGACACCGCCGGCATGGTGATACCCGGGAGCACCACCCGCGGCTATCTGACCTGGTGGTTCTCGACCATGCTGTGGTCCGGGGGCGGCGACTTCGTCAAGGAGCGGGGCGAGGGCTACGTGGCCGCGATCGACGAGCCCGCGTCGGTCGCGGCGGTCGAGAAGCTCCAGGCGATGTTCTGCGAATCCAAGGTCGCGCAGCCGGGCGCCAGTACCGCCGACTCCTCGGCCACGCACACCTTCTTCGAGAGCGGCAGGGGCGGCATCTACCTGACCGGCCCGTACATGCTGCCGCGCTTCGACGGGTCGCTCGGCAAGGACAAGTACGAGGTGATCGCGCCGCCGCCGGGCGCCGGCGGCGAGGCCGTCCTGGCGGAGGGCGAGAACGTCTACCTGATGGCCGGCTCCGGCAACGAGAAGGGCCAGCAGGAGTACGCCGAGTTCGCCGCCTCCCCGGCCGGCCAGAAGATCGGTCTCGGCGTCGACAACGGCGGCATCATCGTCCGGCTGCCGGTCAACACGACGGTCGACGGGGCCGCCGAACGGAAGGACCCCCGCTGGGAGACCTTCCAGGAGGTCTACAACGAGTCCGGGCGCAACGCGCCGGCCCTGCCCAACTGGTCCGCCGTCCGGCAGATGTCGTCCGAGGGCCTGAACGGCGTCGTCTCCACATGCTCGCGCGACGCGGGCAAGGCGATGGGCGAGCTGGCGGACGAGCTGGACGCCGAGCTCGAGAGGCAGGGGGCCAAGGACGAATGACGGTGACCGAGGCACGGACGTCACCGGGCCCGGACACCCGGCGTCCGCTGCGCGCGGGCCCGCCGGCGAAGGTGCGGCTGCGACGGGCCGCGACACCGTGGCTCTTCCTGGCCCCGGCCCTGCTGCTCTTCCTGTACTTCAAGTTCATCCCCATGGCCCAGGCCGTGCGGATGAGCTTCGAGGAGGTCCGTCCGTTCCTCGGCAACACCTACGTCGGCGGCGCGAACTACACGGAGATAGCTGGTAGTTCAGATTTCGGCGCGGCGGTGTGGCACACCGTGGTCCTGGCCGTGGCGACCACCGCCGGGTCGATCGTGCTCGGTCTCGCGCTGGCTCTGCTGCTGGAGGGGCAGACCCGGAGCCTGTGGTTCGTCCGGTCGGCGATCTTCCTGCCGGTGGTCACGGCCATGGCGGTGGTGGCCGAGGTGTGGCGGGTCATGTACTACCCGGCCGAGGGCGGGGCGCTGAACTCGGTGCTGTCCGTCTTCGGCCTGGGGCCGAGCGAGTTCCTCAACTCACCGGACAGCTCACTGGCGTCCATCGCCTTCGTCGGTGTCTGGCGGGGCGCCCCCTACGACATGATGATCTTCCTGGCGGGGCTGGCCGGTGTGGACCGGGTGCTGTACGAGGCGTCGGCGGTCGACGGCGCCTCGCGCTTCCGCCGGATCTGGCACGTCACGCTGCCCGGTCTGCGGCCGGTGTTCGCGATCCTGCTGACCCTGGCGGCGATCCGGGGCCTGCGGATCTTCACCGAGGTGTTCCTGCTCACCAACGGCGGGCCGGACGGCTCGACGGAGGTGCTGCTGACGCTGACGTACAAGCTCGGACTCGAACGCAACGAGCTGGGTGTGGCGGCGGCCGGAACCGTGCTGCTGTTCCTGGTCCTGCTGGTGCTGACCGTCGCGTCGCGACTGCGCAGGAGGGAGGCCCGATGAGGAACGAGACCGCGCTCGGCCTACGGGAGGCACGCGGGCCATGGGCCCGGGCCGCCCGGTTCGTCCTGTACACCGTCCTTTTCGTGATCTTCGCGGGGCCGCTGCTGGCGCTGATGGTCGGCGCCTTCACACCGACCGTGGACCCGACGCAGTTCACCCTGTTCCCCGACCGGCTGTCGCTCGACAACCTGGAACGGGCGATCGACCGGGGCGTCCTGGACTACCTCCTCAACTCCTTCATCGTGGTCGGCTTCGGCCTGGCCCTGCAGGTCCTGGTCAGCGTCTTCGCCGGCTACGCCCTGGCCCGTAAGCGCTTCCGCGGTTCGGCGGCGGTGCTGGTGATCGTCCTGGCGACGATGACGCTGCCGGAGGAGGTGCTGGCCGTACCGCTGTCGGTGCTGCTGGCGGATCTGCCGGTGGTGCACATCAGCCTGGTCGGCTCGCTGGCCGGCATGATCGTGCCGGTGGCGGCGTGGGGCTTCTCCATCCTGGTCATGACCGAGTTCATGAAGGAGATCCCCAGGGAGCTGGAGGAGTCGGCGAAGCTGGACGGCGCGGGCGAGTTCCGCATCTTCTGGCAGGTCGTGCTGCCTCTGTGCCGCCCCGCGCTGGGCGTCATCGGCATCTTCGGTTTCACCATGATCTGGGACCAGTACATGCTCCCCCTGCTGGTCGCCACGGACCCGGCCCAGTACACCCTGCCGCTGGCCCTGCGTTCCATGCGCTCGGACGACCAGGTGGGCATCGGCGTACTCCTCGTGGGCGCGTTCCTGGCCATGCTGCCGTCCGTACTCGCCTTCCTGGCCCTCCAGCGCTCGTTCATCCGCGGGCTGACGTCGGGGGCGGTCAAGGGGTAGGGGGGTGGAGCGGGCAGGGGCGGCGGAACGGAGGAACCTCGTCCCCGCCGGGGACACTTCCCGCCGGGGACACTTCCGGCCTGACGCGGGGGCGCCGGTTCGTCAGGTGGGCATTCCGCGCTCGGCGAGGCCGCTCTCATAGGCGATGATGACCAGTTGGGCGCGGTCGCGGGCGTGCAGTTTGGCCAGGAGACTGCTCACGTGCGTCTTCACGGTGGGCAGGCTGATCACCAACTGCCGGGAGATCTCCGCGTTCGACAGTCCGTTGGCGATCAGAACCAGGACCTCCTGCTCCCGCCCGGTGAGCCCGACGAGCCGGGGGGCCGGCCGGGCCGTCTCGTCGTCGCGCGAGAAGGCGGCGATGAGACGGCGCGTGACGGAGGGGGCCAGGACGCCCTCGCCGGTGGCGATGACCCGGATGCCGGCGACGAGGTCGGACGGCGAGGCATCCTTCAGCATGAATCCGCTCGCGCCCGCCTGCAGGGCCGGGTAGACGTACTCGTCCATGTCGAACATCGTGAGGGCCAGCACCCGCACACCGGCCATGGTCTCGTCGGAACAGATCTCCCGGGTGGCCGCGATGCCGTCCATGACGGGCATACGCAGATCCATCAGGACGACGTCCGGGGCGAGTTGCCGGGCGAGCTCCACCGCCTCGGCGCCGTCACCCGCCTCGCCGACCGTCTCCATGCCGGGAGTGGAATCGACGAGGACCCGGAAACTGCCGCGCAACAGGGCCTGATCGTCCGCGATCAGCACCCGCACCGCCTCACCCATTTCGCCATCCTCGCACGCTGTTTCCCGCACGCCGCTCATCGGGCCATCGGGTTTTGCCGTTCCAGCAGGTCGGAACAGCGGTTTCGTCCCGTCGGCCGCCGTTCGCTCATGCGCCGTCGACGACCAGCTCGCCCGTCCCGGTGTCCCCGACCGGGACGGTGACGCCGTACGGCTCCGCGAGCCGGGCGAAGTCGGTGAGGATCTCCTTCGCTTCGGCCGTCCCGGCCAGGCGGGGACGGCCCCGGCGGTGCACCCGCTCCCCGAAGCCCAGCTCGACCGGGTGGAGGCGCGAGCCGACCAGTTCCCCGTCGTCGAAGGTGAGCACCGGCACGAGTGTCCGCCAGTACGGGCGATGCGGGGCGAACAGCCGTCGGCCGTGTGAGCTGAGCTCGTCGAAGTAGTGGCCCGGGGTGAGCTGGTCCGCCGCGGGAATCCTCGCGTAGTCCTCGGCGGGGACATGATCGGCGAGTTCGATCTGGCTGACGATGTTGCCCAAGCTGTAGAAGATCGGCTTTCCCCGGTGGAGCTCCATTCCGCGCAGGAGGTGCGGGCCGTGTCCGACGACGATGTCGGCGCCTTCGTCGATCATCCGATGGGCGAACACACGAAGGAACTCGCCGGGTGTCTCCGGCGTCGGACCGGGCTCATGGGAGTGCACGGCGACCATGACGAGATCCGCGCGCCGTCGCGCCTCGGCCACCCACCGGGAGATCTCGTCGAGGTCTTTCGGATCGCAGCTGGTGGTGAACCCCGGGACGTCCGCGGCCTGGAAGCGCGTGCCGAACAGCATGAGCCGGTCGGGCGAGGGCATGGCGGGATCGAACCCGAGCAGGGTGCGCGCTTCGGCCCGCCGGTCCCGCAGCCCCGTCTCGCCGTCGATCTCCCGGAGTGTGTCCAGCTGGGCGGGCGTCACCCGCAGTGTCGCGGTGTGCCGCAGCGGGTTCAGGCCGGGCCGGCCCGGCAGGTCGGGCGAGGGTTCGGCCGCCTCCTGCCCGGGCAGGAACGTCGAACTGCACGAGATCAGGGCCAGGCTGCCCCCGGGCCGGTCGACATAGACCGGCCGTCGCGCGGCGGTGAGGTCGGCGCCGATCCCGGCGAAGGGGATCCGCTTCGCGTTCAGCAGGTCGACGGTGCCGAGCAGGCCGTCCGCCCCCAGGTCCAGCGCATGGTTGTTCGCGCAGCCCAGTACGTCGAACCCCGCCGCCGTGATCTCGTCGAGCACTCCGGGGTCCGCGATCAGGCCGCCGCCACCGGCCGCGTTGTGCACCGGGTGCCCCCGTCCGCCGGCGGGCACGACCTCCAGGTTGGTGAAGGCGAAGTCCGCCGAGCGCAGCACCTCCCGGAGTTCCCGGGCGGCCGGGTCGGAGGTGATCAGCGCTCCTCTGGTCGCCATGCAGTCGCCGGAGAGCGCCACGGTCAGCCGGGTCATCCCTGAGCCTCCCGCACCGCGCGGGTGAGTGCGGCGGCAGCGTCCGAGCCGGTGACCTCGATACGTTCGCCTTCCACCATGACGGTCGGGGTCAGCGCGACCTTGCGCGAGGCGGCGACATCGGAGACGTACGCCGTCCAGGGTGTGTACGTGCCGTCCTGGACGCAGGCCGCGAAGGAGTCGTCGGTGATTCCCGCGTCCCGGCCGGCGGCGATCAGCCGGGCCTCGCCGAGTCCGGGCCCGCCCTCCGAGGGCTGCTCGTCGAACAGCACCGCGGAGTACTGCTCGAACCTGCCCTGGTCGGCCGCGCAGGCCGCGGCGGAGGCGGCGCGGGTCGAGTAGCCCTCGGGGCTGCTGCGGTTGTCGAGGAAGACGACCGGGTGGTAGACGACGCTCACCTCGCCGCCGGCCTTCAGGGTCTCCAGTTCGGGGGCGAGGGCCCGCTCCGTGTTGCGGCATTCGGGGCAGAGGTAGTCGAGGTAGAGGTCGATCCGTACCTTGCCGGTGGAGACGGCCAGCCCCGCATCGTCGTCGGTCACCCCTGCGGGGACACGGTTCGGTGCCTCGTCCGGCGCCGTGTTGTTCGCCCGGACGAGGCCGGCACCGACGAGCGCGGCACCGGCCACCACGGCCACGGCCACCAGCGACACCCCCAGGGTGCGCCGTCGGCGGCGCCGCTTCTGCACCATCTCCCGCACCATGACGTCCGTCGGCTGCATGCCTATCGCTCCTTCTCTTCCAGCTCTTCCAGGACCCAGCGGTCCAGCGCGTACCGGGTTCGCGGGCTCCGGACCAGGAGGACGGCCGCGGCGAGGAAGACCAGGTCACGGGCTATGTCGATGACATAGCCGCGTTCGGCCCCGCTGGTCACGGTGCCGCCGCTGCTGAAGCAGCCGCAGTCGATGGACAGTCCTCGGGCCCACACCGAGGTGATGGCCGCGATGTACATCACCATCAGTGCGACGGTGGCGGCCGCCACCGCCCTGGTGGCCAACCCCGCGACCAGCAGCAGGGCGAGCGCCAGCTCGACGAACGGGAGAGCACCACCGACGAGTTGGGCAAGGTCCTCGGGCACGATCCGGTAGAGGGCGACCGTCCGGCCCGCCTCCGTGAGGTCCTGGATCTTCAGCAGGCCGGCGTAGCCCAGGACCGCCGCCAGGAGCAGCCGCGCCGCGGTCCCGATCCACTCCATCGTGATCCGGGCGGCCTTCGCCTCCGTACCCCGCGCCGCCCCCGGCCTCGTGTCCCGTACCGTCCTTGGTTTCGTGACACCCACCGTGCGAACTCCCCTCGAACTCACTGCGTGCAGGTCCGCCGCGTGCAGGTCCGCCGCGTGCAGGTCTGCCGCGTATGGCTTACTGCGTGCGGGAGAAGCGGTACGTGGCCAGTCCGAGCGCGACGGCGGTGATGGCGGCCAGCAGCCCCAGTTCCGCGATCACGGGCGGATTCCAGTCCCCGAGCATCAGACGGGTCTGCTCCGAGGTCAGGACGTCCGGGCCCGGCAGGGTCCGGCGGACCGCGTCGACGCCGTACGTGAGCGGATTCAGCTTGACCACGGTGTCGAGCCAGCCCGGAAGCCCGTTCGGCGGGAACATCGCGCCGGAGAAGAACATGAGCGGCATCAGACTCAGGTTCACCACGATCTGGAAGGTGTCGACCTGCCGGATCGTGACCGCGGCGAGCAGTCCGAGCGCGGTGAACATCAGCGACACGAGCAGCATCTCGAGCACCACGACCAGCAGCATCGGGGTGTACCGGATGCCCGCGATGCCACCGACCGAGAGCAGCATGAGTGCGTAGATGCCGCCCGTGGTGGCGCCGCCGAGAGCAAGGCCCAGCACGATGCTGGATCGCGGGAACGGCGAGACGAGCATCTGGCGAAGGACCCCGAGCCTGCGGTCCCACACGAGGGAGATGCCCACCGCGATCGCCGGAGCCTGCACCGACATGACCAGCACGCCGGGGAACAGAAAGGCCCGGTAGTCGTTCAGTTGCGCCTTGCCGAGACTGGAGGACGCGGCGTCGAGGCCGGTGCCGAGGACGACGAGGAACAGCAGCGGCGTCACCAGCCCCATGGCGAGGCGTACCGGGTTGTGCCGCAGCCGCGTCATCTCCCGCCGCCAGAGGAGGGAGACCGGTTTGAGGACGTTCCCCGGCCCGCCGGCGGCCGGCCGGCCGGCGGTGGCCCCGATGGTGCCGCCGGGGGCGTCCAGGACGGTGTCGGTCCGGCTCATCGCAGGCCCTCCCCTATGTTGCCGAGGGTTCGCGCGGTCACCTGGTTGTCACGGATGGCGGACCCGGTGTGGTGCAGGAAGACGTCGTCGATCGTCGGCGTGGTCACGGTCACCGAGCGCACGGCCAGACCCAGTTCGGTGCAGAGCCGGGGTACCAGGGTGGCGCCGTCCGAGACCCGCAGGCACAGGCCGTCGGGGGTGAGTTCGGCCGGCAGCCCGAAGCGGTCGGACAGAGCGTCCACGGCACGCGGATCGTCCTCGGTGCGCAGCACGACGACGTCGGCCCCGATGACGGACTTCAGTTCCGCGGGCGATCCCTGGGTGATCAACTTGCCGTGATCGAAGATCGCGATCCGGTCGCAGTGCTCGGCCTCCTCCAGCTGGTGCGTGGTGAAGAAGACCGTGATGCCCCGTTCCTCCCGCAGCGTGGTCAGGTGCTCCCAGACGGCGGCGCGGGTCTGCGCGTCGAGTCCGGTGGTGGGCTCGTCCAGGAAGAGGATCCGGGGGGCACCGAGCAGGCCGCGGGCGATCTCCAGACGGCGGCGCAGGCCGGTGGAGAACTGCCGTACGGGGACTCTGCTGCGCTCGGACAGCTCCATCATGTCGAGCATCGCGGAGATCTCACCCCGTGCCTCGCGGCGGTCGAGCCCGCACAGGTCGGCCTGGAACCGGAGGTTCTCGGCCGAGGTGAGATCCAGATCGAGTGTCGACTCCTGGAAGACGATGCCGACCCGGCGGCGGACTTCGGCGGGCCGGGCCGTCACGTCGAAGCCGGCCACCTCGGCCCGGCCCGCGGTGGGCTTGAGCAGTGTGGTGAGCATGCCGATCGTGGTCGTCTTCCCGGCCCCGTTCGGGCCCAGAAAGCCGAATGTCTCGCCGTCGGACACGGTCAGGTCGAGACCGTTGACGGCCGGTGTGGTGCCGTAGTACGCATAGAGGCCCTCGGCCCTGATCGCGGTCACGAGCGGCCCTTCCGGTCGGGGCGGCGCACCGCCAGTACGGTCCGGAACATGCTCAGCTCTCCGGGCTCGTCCACCGGCCGCCCGTCGACCTCGACCCAGGCGTGCGCGCCGAAGGGCTGGGTGCGGAACCCGGTGCACCAGTCGGCCCAGGTGCCCTTGGCGCGGCACAGCAGGACGGTGGCCACGGATCGCTGGAGGCAGCCGAGTCCGGCGCAGCGGGTGCTGACCGAGACCACCGACCGGCGGGCCCGCGCGACCTGGGTGTGGGGCGCGGGCCGGCTGCCCTTGCTGAGCACCCGCAGGACCCGCTGCAGCCGGGCCGGAGGCAGCCGGATGAGCAGGCGGGCCGCGCCGGCCGCGCACCGGGGCGCGATCTGCCGGCGCAGGGGGAGCCGCGGAGCCTCTTCGGCGACGGCTGGGGTGGTCATGGCGAGACCTCCACGAGGTGGGCGGCGCTCAGCGCGTCGACGAGGGCCTTCACGTCCTGTTGCACCTGGGCCTCACTCACGGGGGCCGCGGCGGACAGACTGGCGGCGGCCGCGTCGGGGCTCTCCCCGTCGAGCAGTTTGCGCAGGATCGTGGAGCCCGACCGGTTCAGCTGCCAGTAGCGGCCCCGGCGTCCGTCGAGCAGCACGGCTCCGGAGTCGACGGGGGTGAGGGTGACATCGCGGGCAAGGCTCAGTTTCATCTGTGTTCTCCCGTGTCCTGGTGGTGCGGGCGGGGGTGCGGGCGGGAGTGCGTCCGCAGCCAGCTCTCGCACGCCACGGTGGTCTCGATCGGCTGGAGGTGGTGGGACATCGGCCCGGGGTCGAGCACCGCGGACCTGAAGGCCGCGGGGTCGATGAGACCGAGCCGGGCGAGGTGCGAGTCCTCGCACAGCTCCAGGAACCGGGCCCGGTTGCGCTCCAGGCCCCGGAACGCCTCGGCGCTGAACTCGCCCTTGTCGCGGCGGTCGAGGATGTCGTCGGGCACCGTGCCGCGGACGGCGGTGGTGAGCAGGGGCTTGAACCGCCCGGCGGCCAGACGCTGGTCGACCCGGGTGGACAGGGCCGCCTCCAGTACGCGGTCGTCGAGGAGGGGCGCGTCCCAGACGATGCCCGTGCCGGCGACGGCCGTGTTGGCCTGACGGACCGTCTTGCCTTCGAAGACGATCGAGGCGAGCGCCTGATGCCGGGCCCGGTCGGTGTCCAGGGGGCCGGGCGTGTCCGCGGCGGTGGCGGTGAGCAGGTCCCGGACGGCCGAGACGGCGTCCGGGGTGGCCCAGGCGGGCATCCGGGGCGCGAACACCCAGCCGAAGTCGGGTTCGCTGAGGGGCTGGGGCGGGTCGCTGATCCGGGCGGCGACCGTGGCGAGGTTCTGTGCGAACGTCGACCGGTCGGTGAGTGCTCGTACGGTCGCGCCCCAAGCCCAGCGGTTGGCCAGCCGGTAGCGGTTCACCAGGGCGAGGCCGCCGACCGGGTGGGCCCGGGCCAGTGACCAGGCGCAGGCGGGCATCCGGCCGAACAGCTCGTCGCCGCCGAAGCCGGTCAGGTGCAGGGACACGCCTTCGGCCGTGGCTCGCCGGGACAGATCCTGTATGTGGGCGAGTCCGGAGGCCCAGGTCGCGGGCCCTTCCGGGGCGAGGTGCGCATGAGCGGCGGTGTATCCGACGTCGAACAGGTTCTCGGCGCGGTCGGAGGAGAGCGTGTGGTGGCGGGCGTCCGGGAGCATCACGGCGGCCTTGCGGGCCCAGGCGGTGTCCTCGTTGGCGCCGTCGAGCGGCATCACGTGGTAGGTCACCAGGTCGGCGCCGGCCGCGTCGGCGAGGAAGCACAGGGACGTCGAGTCCAGACCGCCGGACAGGTCGGCGCTGAGGGTGGTGTCCGGCCGTGTTCGGGCGGCGATCGCCTCGGTGAGGGCCGAGCGTACGGCCTCAGCCCCCTGCACGAGGGAGCGGGTGGCCTCCGGCAGGGTCCACCAGCGGATCTGCCGTGACCGGCCGTCGGGTTCCTGCTCGAGCCAGTGCCCGGTGCCGAGGGCGTCGATGCCTCGGTGGACGGGGCGCAGGGACAGCGGCCAGGGCGCGCCGCCGGGTGCCAGCAGGCGGGCGGCGAGCACCGTGTCGTCGAGGTCCGCGCCGGTCAGGCTCAGCAGCGGCCCTACGGCACTGGCGGCCACCGTCACGCCACCGGCCTCGGTGGTGAAGATCTGGCGTACGCCGGCCACCGAGCCCTGGACCCTGCTGCGGCCGTCCAGCGAGACCGCCAGATGGAGGACGCCCGGCAGCCGGGACGCGATCGTGTCCACGTCGCGGAGCGAGCGCAGCCGGCCGAGCGCGGCCGTGACGGCCGCCCGGTCCAGCCGGGTGCGGCCCAGTAGCACCATCCGCCGCGGGCCCGCTTCGAACACCGTGGCCTCGTCCTCGGGCCAGTCGCCCACGATCCATGGCCGCCCCGACGCATGGTCGATGCGGCGTGCGGCCGGCAGGTCCGCGGCGAGGTGGGCGGCCGCGGGACAGTCCGGAAGAACTACGAATTCCATGTCGCCTCGTTCCCCGGGCGGTGCCGGTGCGCCGGGGCGCACCGGCACCGGTGTGATCACCAGAAGCAGACGACCGCGTAACCGCAGCCGGCGAAGTCCTGGCAGCTCCCGATGCCGAGGCACTTGGTGAGCTCGTCGAAGTCCCCGACTTCCTGCAGGGCGGGGGGCTCGTAGATCGCGGACATGGTTCCTCCCAGTGGTCGGATCGTTCGGGCCGCCTGTTCGGCCCGTGACCTGACTGGGAAACTATGGGGAGGCGTGTCCCAAGGGCATGGGACACATGCCTCAGGCAAGTCCCGTCACGCGTCCCACCGGCGGTGCCGGACGTAGCCGGCGGCCAGCGCGGCGACGGTCCACGCGAGCAGCACGGCGAATCCGGTGGCGGCGTCGTTCGAGTCGACGGTGAGCATCTCGGTGCCGGCCCGGTCGGGGAAGTACCGCGCCATCTCCTTCGTCGCTCCGATGACGGACAGGATCTGGGATCCGGCGAGCACCATCGGCAGCAGGATCGCCAGCGGGATGACGGCGCTGCGGGCCGTTGCCGCGACACCCGCCGCGAAGAGGCTCATCAGTGTCAGGTAGACCACGGCCCCGGCGAGGGCACGGGGGACACCGCTCGCGTCGATCGGGGCGCCGTGCGGTCCCAGGGCGAGCTGGGTGACCAGGTAGCCGGCGATCGTGACGGGGACGGCGACGGCGAGCGCGACGGCAGCGGTGACAGCCGTCTTCGCCGCGTAGAGCCGACCGCGCCGGGGCACGGCCAGCAGCGAGACGCGCATCATGCCCGAGGTGTACTCGCTGGAGACGATGAGCACGCCGAACACGATCAGGGCGAGCTGGCCATAGAGGATGCCGTCCAGGCCGGCCTGTTCGGCGGTGAAGTCGGAGCGGAGTCCCGGGTTCTCGGAGTCGATGGCGCCCTTCGCCGACCAGCCTCCCAGGGCGGCGATGAAGACGCTGACGGGGATGAACAGCAGCAGGGAGAGGAACGTGCCGCGGACGCCTCGCAACTTGGTGAACTCGGCCCGGATGGCCGCGACCGTCTCAGACATGGGTGGTGCCTTCTTGGTTGCCGGTGAGCTCGAGGAAGGTGTCCTCGAGGGATGCCGTGTGGGTGCTGAGCTCTTCGAGGGCGAGTCCGTCGGCCGCGGCCAGCCGGTTGATCTCGGCCGCCGACATTCCGTCGATCTCCAGGCTGCCGTCCGCCGCCGGCCTCAGTGAGGCCCCTTTCCGCTCCAGGATGCTGTTGAGCCGCATGGGTTCCGGTGTCCGGACCCGGACGTACGTGCGTCCGTGGCGCCGGATGAAGTCCGCCATGCCGGTCTCCGCGAGAAGCCGTCCTCGGTCGATGACGATCAGATGGTCCGCGACGAGGGACATCTCGGTCATCAGATGGCTGGAGACGAGGACGGTCCGGCCTTCGGCGGCCATCGAGCGCAGCAGTTCGCGCAGCCACCGGATGCCCTCCGCGTCGAGGCCGTTGACCGGTTCGTCGAGCACGAGCACGGGCGGGTCCCCGAGCAGCGCCGCGGCCAGCCCGAGCCGCTGGCCCATGCCGAGGGAGAATGTGCCGACACGCCGTCGGGCGGCCCCGGTCAGGCCGACCGTCTCCAGGACCTCCGCGACGCGCCCGCGGGGGATCCGGTTGCTCTGTGCGAGCCACAGCAGGTGGTGGGCGGCGGTCAGGCTGCGGTGCGGGACGGACGTCTCCAGCAGGGCACCGACATGCCGGACCGGGTACCGCAGCTCGGGATAGGCGTGCCCGTCGATGCGCACGGCTCCGGCGTCCGGATGGGTCAGGCCGAGCATCATCCGCATGGTGGTCGACTTCCCGGCACCGTTGGGGCCGAGGAACCCGGTCACGGTCCCTGACGGCACCGTGAAGGTGAGTCCGTCGACGACGGTGCGCTGCCCGTACCGCTTGGTCAAGTTCTGGACGTCAATCACATGGCGAGTCTGTCCGGGCAGAGGGGCGGCCACATCGGTCCCGGGTCGGGACTGCCGCACGGGCCGCGCGGGTCGAAGTCATACTCGCGGATGAGGGCGCCGGAGAAGGCGCAGGTGAGCTGTGGGCGGGACGCGACTGAGCGCGGGGACACGAGCGGGCGACGGGCGGGGTGCGAAACCGGCTCCGCGCTGACGGACCGCCCGAGCTCCGTTCAGTACGGCAGTGTCGCAAGGACCTGGAAACCGCGGCCCGGCCGGGGCCCCGCGCTGAGGGTGCCGCCGTGCGCGGCGACCCGCTCCTTCATTCCGACGAGGCCCATTCCACCGCCGGGCACCACCGGTCGCGGTCCGGAGCCGGCTTCGGGGTCGGGGCCGTCGTCGGTGACGTCGATCGTCAACGTGCCCCGTTCCGCGGTGAGATGTACCCGGCAGTCGGTCGGCGCAGCGTGTTTGACCACGTTGGTCAGCGCCTCCTGGACAATCCGGAACGCGGACAGTGCGACGCCGTCAGGAGGTTCCTCCGCGCGCCGGGACCGCAGATCGACGCGGGCGCCGGCTGTCTGTGCCGTCTCCGCGAGAGAGGGAAGGTCGTCCAGCCCGAGCACCGGTCTGAGGTCCCGTCCGTCGCCCTCGTGGTCCCTGCGCAGCACTTTGAGGGTGGCCCGCATGTCGCGCAGTGCCCGGCGGCTGACGTCCTCGATCACCTCCAGGGCTTCCCGTGCCTCCTCGGGACGCGTGGCGATCACATGATTGGCGACACCGGCCTTGACCGCGATGAGGCCCACGCTGTGCGTGACGACGTCGTGGATGTCGCGGGCGATGCGGAGGCGTTCCTCGGCCTTCGCCTGCTCGGCGGCGTGCGCGAGGGCGCGGCGCAGGCTCTCCCCGCGTTCCCGGACGGCCGTCCCCGCCGACCAGGTGGCGCCGAGGACGAGCACTCCGAACACGATCTGCACCGGCTTGGTCCCGCCCTGGTAGCTCTGCCCTCCCGTCACGGTGAGCAGAGCGGCGCCCGTCGCGCACAGCCCGGCGGTGAAGGCCGCAGACAGCCCTGGCCGCAGCCTCGTGGCGGCCACCGGATACAGGGCGTACGCGGCGGCGAGCAGCGGGGCCGGTCCGAGGCCGACTGCCAGCGCCACGCAGGCGGCGGTCAGCACGAACCCGAAGACCGGCAGGGGCCACAGCCACCGCACGACCAACGGCAGCGCGGCGCCGAGCGACAGCAGCCACACGGCGCCGACACTCACCCCGTCGTCGGCGGCCGGTCTCAGCACCGCCACGTGCGGGAGCAACGCGAACGCGAGTGCGGCCGGCGCGTCGAGCAGGACCGGACGACGGCCGGCGGCGTCACCCATGGGCCGCACCCGGGCGCTCGGTCGGCGGCACGTCCGACGACTTCGCGCGACGGCTGTCGTCGCCCGCGGAGCGTTTCTTTTCGCATTTGCTGGAAATTCGTCGAGGGCTCGGCACCGGGCAAGTCAATACGGCCGGCGGTCGCCGATGCCACCGGCGCCCCGCACCGCCCTTCCCGTTTCGGCCACCCGTGCGTCGCACCCGCGGCAAGGGCGCGCCGGTGCTTCCCCGGGCGGGCACGCCCCCTGGGCGGGCACCGGAACCGCAGGTGACGGGGCGTCCGCCCGGATCCCGACGTGTCCGGCGACAGCCTGCGCGCGAGGCCCGCAACGCGAAATATGATCTCGACCGATAGTCACCCATCAAACGGAACACCATTCTTCACTTGAGGGACGACCTTGCGTTCCCCTCGATCACATACGCATACTCGGCGTCAGCAGAGCCATGCACTCTTCCTCTCATGTCAATGAAGGATGACCAGAAGGAGACTTGTGCCACCCCACGGCACTTTCAGGCTCTCCGACCTCTCATGCGGCGCCACCACGCCGGGTGCGCACACCGCCCGCACCCGACACCTCGGCAGGCAGCCATCACGACCACGCGTCGGATGCCCACGCGACCGCCCGTGGTGCATTCCATGAACAGGTGAAGAAGAACCGAAGAACAGTGCACCGACGGTGCACCGCTCCCGATTCGGGGGCAACATACGGGGGCCACACCAATCATCTCTGGGAATTCACACTCCAATCGCCATGCATGAAGGAGAACCCTTCTCATGAAGAGTGGCCCGATAGGAATCGACCTCACCCGGGATCTCACCGGGAGAATTCTAGGAGATGCCGGCACATGGAGATCAACCTGTTCGTCATCAGCAACAATCCGGTGGCGCTTGCCGGGTTGGAAGCAATATTCGATCAGGATGACGAGGTCACCGTCATAGGCCGGGCCGTGGACGGTTCGGACGGTATCCGATGCCTTGAGCACACCGAACAGAAGCCGCACGTCATCATCATCGGCGAGCCGTCGTCGAAAAGAACGGTCTCCGAGGATGTCCACCGGATCACTTCGCGGTACCGGAACGAGAAGTCGCGCCCAAAGGTGATCGTGGTGTCGCAGAACGATGACGACGACGCGATCGTTACCGCCCTGCGCGGAGGAGTGAACGGCTATCTCGCACACATAGAATCGTCCGAGGAACTGCTCTACGCCCTCCAGATAGTAGCCAAGGGCGGTGCCGCTTTCAGTCCGACCATAGCCTCCCGGTTGAGTCAGTATTTCACCGCGATGCAGTTGCTCAGGGAGCCGACCGTATTCTCCGACCTGACCAGTCGGGAGCTGGAGATACTGAAATTACTCGCCGACGGAATGGGCAACCAACAGATCTCCCGGCGTCTTTACCTGGCCGAGAAGACCGTGCGCAACTATGTTTCGCGGATCTTCGCGAAACTCGAGGTGCACGATCGGACCACGGCGGCGGTGCTGGCCCGAGACGCCGGCCTCGGCGGTCCCGGTGGCCCCGGTGATCCCGGTGGCCCCGGTGATCCCGGTGATCCCGGTGGCCCCGGCGCCCCCGCGGAAGCCCTGGTGTCGCAGAGCGGCTGAGCGCGGCGGGGCCGGTCCGGGCCCCGGTCGGTCAGGCCCGCGGGCGGGAGGTCGCGGTTCCGGTTTCGGGGCCGGCCGGGTCCGCAGTGGTTTCGGCCGGGGCCGGGGTGATGCCGGAGCGGGTCTTCGGGGCGGCCGTGGAGGCGATCTCGATGTGTTCGCCCTGCCGGATGCGGGTGTAGAACCATCGCGCGTCGCTGACGCTCAGGCCCAGCCAGCCCGTCCTGGCGTCAAGGGCGCCGAGGGATCCGGTGTCGAAGGCGAGGGCGCCCGCGTAGACCGGCGGCCGGCCGCCGGTGCGCAGCTCCACCACGTACGGGACCTTGGCCTCGTAGCGGTTCTCGGCGCTCGCGTCGCCCCGGAGCAGCATGACCTCGTGCTTGGCCCGCACGGTCAGTTCGCGGCCGGGTGCCAGGAGGGTGGCGAAGAAGCGCGAGTCGACGCGCATGACACGGCCGTCGAACGTGAGGGTGTGACGGCCCAGATCCAGGACGGCCTCCTCCGCGCCGGCCGGCCGGCCGGCCGCCTCGGGTGTCCGGGGGCTGGACGTCGGCGTGCCGATCGTCGCGGACTCGGCCGAGGCGCGCGGGTCGTGGCCGGGTTCCTCGGCGTGCACGGTCAGTCCGATCGTCGCCAGCATGCCGGCCACCGAGGTAGCCAGGCCGAGGCGGACGGTGGTCCGGCGACGGCGGGATCGGCGTCGCGCCCGGGTGCGGACCTCGGCGGCCGGTACGGGCGGCGGGGCCTCATGCGCCTCCGCCAACTCGCGCAATGCTGCGGCGAGTTCATCCGACACGACCACCCTCCCTCCAGGCCGGCTCATCGGCCTCGTCCACCGCCAGCTGTTTGGCCAGGGCCGCCCGCCCCCGGAACAGCCGGACCTTGACCGTCCCCACGGGTGCGCCGGTCTCGGAGGCTACCTGTTCGACACTGAGGTCGCACAGATGGTGAAGGACGACCGCCATGCGCTGGTGCTCGGGCAGTTCGCGCAACGCGGCGACCAGCGCGGCGCGTTCGGGGCCGGGACCGGGGGTCGTTTCCGGTGGCGCGGAATGGCGCACCAGTTCCACCCAGCGTCGCGCGCGGCGCCAGCGGCTGACCGCGAGACGCATGGCGACCGTGCGTACCCACGCCTCGGGCGCCCCGTCGGCCTGAAGCTTGTGGCGTCGGTCCCAGGCCCGTACGAACGCCTCCTGGACCACGTCCTGAGCCTCGCCCAGGTCTCCGGTGAAGGCGAAGAGCTGCCCGGTCAGACGGGGGAACGCGGCCGCGTAGAAAGCGTCGAACTCGTCCTCGGTCATGCCCTCCGCCGGTGTCAGTGAATGTACTTACGACCGGCCGTCCCTGACATGCACACAGGTCGGCAGATCACGCACATGGAAGCACAGCCCTGAAGGAAGACGCGGAACACGGGTCCCGGGATCCATCAACCGCCTTACGGGTGCATATCGTTTCCCTGTCCGCGCCCGTCCACGACCGTGGGCAGCCGTCCACGGTCGCCTGCCGCCGGGCCCGCCCGCCCGCTCAGCCCGCCCGGACGGCCCGCCCGACGGCCCGCTCAGCCCGCCCGGCCTGCCCGTCCCACCCCGCTCAGAGCCGGGCCCACGTCCTCCGGTCCCGTGCCATCGCGTGCAGGGCCTCCACGTCGGCCGGTTTCAGTACACCCCCCTGATCGCCCAGACGCTCCACCTCGTCGTCCGTCAGGACGCGCACCTCGCGCGGCGGGGTCCTCACCGTCACGCGCGACGCTCCGACCAGGACGAGCACCGGGCGGACCTCCGCGGTCAGGGCGTACGAGACCCGGTCGGCATCGGCCCGGACACGGCGCAGCACGGGGTGCGGCTCGCGGCGGCCGAGGGTGACCAGCGGGTCGGTGACCGTCACCCGCTGCCTACGGGCGTACACGGCGTGTACGGCGTACAGGCCGCCGGGACCGATCGCCAGGTGGTGGACCCGGTCGCCGCCGGGGAGCGGAATCGAGTGCAGGACGCGTATCCCCAGGCCGTCCATGCGGTCCAGGGCCTCGCCCACCGTCCGCTCCGCCTCGAGGGCCCGGTGACGCGGGTCGGGGCGGAGACGGTGGGCGAGGCCGGGGTCGCGGTCGAGGGCGCGGTCGAGGGCGACCAGGAGGGCCTCGCCGGGGCGGTTCGGGGCGAGGTCGTCGTCGGGGTGGAGGGTGAGTCGCGCCAGCTCGGCGGGGGTGGGGACCGGGGGCGGGCCGACCGCGACCTGGCCGGTGAGGAAGGGGCCGAGCGCTTCGAGCACCTCCGCCTCGCGGTCCTCGCCGAGCAGGTTGACCCTGGCCGCGTCACGGTCGTACCAGGCGACGTTCCTGCCGTCCGGGAGGCAGACGTACAGCCGCTCCTGACCGTGCCGCCAGGCCGGTACGACGCGCAGACCGTTCATGCACCATCACCCCACCCTCCATGGGAACAGGTGGGGTGCTCCAGGGGCAAGAACACGGCTACCTTGAGAGGACTTGGGTGGTGACGCCGGGGAGGCACCGTTGCATACCCGCAGGAAGCAATCCGACATACCCGCACCGGGTACTCCATGGGACGAGATCGTGCCCGGTCTGTGGATGGGAGGGCACGAGTTCAGGGGCCGGGCCGGACAGCTGGAGCTCGCGGCGGTGCGCCAGGAGTTCGATCTTGTGCAGACGCTGCTGCGACTGCCGGGGCACGGACCGGCCCCCGGGGTCGAGCACCATGTGTGGCCGATCCCGGACGGGCCGCTCGACGGGACCCAGCTCCTGGGGGTCATCCGGCTCGCCGAGGCGGCGTGCGAGGCGCTGGACGACGGCCGCAAGGTCCTCGTGCGCTGCTTTCACGGGTACAACCGCTCCGGACTGGTCGTCGCGCACGCGCTGATGCGCCGGGGCAGCTCCGCCGAGGAGGCGATCCGGCTGATCCGGGCCCGCCGCTCGGGCTGGGCCCTGCACAACGAACTGTTCGTCGACTACCTGCGGACCGGGCTGACGACGGCCAGGCTGCTGGAGGAGCTGACGGAGTAGGGGCGGGACGCCGCGGGGTGCGCGCGTCGGCCGCCCTGACGCTTCCTCAGCACGGGGCTGTCACCAGCGACGACGTGAGGCGATCCGGACGGCCGTCTCCGATGGCGCACCAAGGTGGGCGGGGGTGGAGGGCTGCTTCTAATGTGGCGTTTGGTCATCTTGTAACCCTTCGCCCCCATATGGAGGTATTCCATGTCACGGCGCTCCCCGCGCTCACCGCTCACCTCGCGCTCCCGTCGCCTCCGCCGCCTGCCGATGACGCTGGCCGTTGGCACCCTGGCCCTCGCGGCCGCCGTCGTCCCCGCCATCGCGAGCGACGCACTGGGCGGTGACGACGAGTCTGGCTGGAGCCAGCAGGGCGGCAACGGCGACAACGGCGACTCGAACCAGCAGACCGGCGATGGCGGCACGACCGAACAACAGGGCGACAACGGCGGCGACTGGGGCAACGGCAACAACGGCAACGGCGGCGACTGGGGCAACGGCAACGGCGGCGATGGCGGAGGCAACGGCGGCGGAGGCGATGGCGGCAACGGTGGCGGTGGCGGAGGCGGTGGCGGAGGCAACGGCAACGGCAACGGCAACAACGGAGGCGGCGGAGGCGGAGGCGGCAACGGCGGAGGCGATGGCGGGGGCGGCCACGGCAACGGCGGCGATGGCGGAGGCAACGGCGGCGGAGGCGATGGCGGAGGCAACGGCGGCGGAGGCGATGGCGGCAACGGCAACGGTGGCGGAGGCGGCAACGGCGGCGATGGCGGAGGCAACGGCAACGGCAACGGCGGCGATGGCGGAGGCAACGGCAACGATGGCGGACGCGGAGGCGATGGCGGAGGCAACGGCAACGGCAACGGCGGCGATGGCGGAGGCAACGGCAACGATGGCGGACGCGGAGGCGATGGCGGGGGCGGGGGCGGCCACGGCAACGGCAACAACGGAGGCGGCGGAGGCGGAGGCGGCAACGGCGGAGGCGATGGCGGGGGCGGCAACGGCGGCGATGGCGGAGGCAACGGCAACAACGGAGGCGGCGGAGGCGGAGGCGGAGGCAACGGCGGAGGCGGCCACGGCAACGGCAACGGCAACGGCAACGGCAACGGCAACGATGGCGGAGGCGGAGGCAACGGAGGCGGAGGCGGCAACGGAGGCGGCGGAGGCGGCAACGGCAGCCACGGCGACCACGCCCGGTACAGGGGTGTCATCACGGCGCCCTCGCTCGCCCTGCGCACCTCGCCGGACCGCGGTGCACGGGTCATCCGGTACGCCCGCAAGGGCAATGTCGTCTCGATCTACTGCAAGGTCGGCGGGGACAACGTCCAGGGCAACCCGCTCTGGTACCTGGTCACCGACGGTAAAACCTGGGCCTGGGGCGCCGCCCGCCACATCGACAACATCGGGCCCGCGCCACGCTGGTGCTGACTGACGCAGCACGCAAGAGGGTACATGTGGGTAAGTTCCGGACATGAGCAAGGCCGGAATCTCCCTGGCGACGGCTGATCCGCCCACGCCCACCGTTCCCCTCCCCCGGCGCCGTGGCATCGAACTCGCCCTCATCGTCCTGGCCGTCCTGCTGTCGGTGTACGGCTACTGCGCCGTCGGCTTCGCCAGGAACGGCTCCGTCCCGCCCGGCGCCGCCGGTTACGGCGCCGGGCTCGGCGTGCTCGCGCTGGTCGCGCATCTGGCGGTGCGCCTGCGGGCACCCTGGGCCGACCCGCTCCCGCTCCCCATCGCCGTCCTGCTCAACGGGCTCGGCCTGGTGCTGATCTACCGGCTCGATCTGGAGACACCGGGCGACAAGGCCGCCCCGACCCAGTTGGTGTGGTCGACGCTGGGCGTGGCGCTGTTCATCGCGGTCGTCCTGCTGCTGCGCGACCACCGGGTGCTGCGGCGCTTCACCCGCGTGTGCGCCGTCTCGGGGCTCGTCCTGCTCACGGCGCCGATCCTCTTCCCTCCGGTGAACGGGGCCCGTATCTGGATCCGGGTCGCCGGGCTCTCCATCCAGCCGGGGGAGTTCGCGAAGGTGCTGCTCGCGGTGTTCTTCGCGGCGTACCTGGCGGAGAACCGTGGCGCGCTCACCTATGCCGGCCGCCGGTTCTGGCGGCTGCGGCTGCCCACCGGGCGGGTGCTGGGACCGATCGTCGCCGTGTGGCTGGTGAGCGTGGGCGTGCTGGTGCTGGAACGGGATCTCGGCACGTCGCTGCTGTTCTTCGGTCTGTTCGTCGTCGTGCTGTACGTCGCCACCGGCCGTACCGGCTGGCTTGCCGTCGGCCTGCTGCTGGCGTCACTGGGCGCGGTGGCCGTGGGCCGGCTGGAACCGCATGTGCACAGCAGGATCGAGACCTGGCTGAATCCGTTCGCCTCGATCGAGGCGGGTGAGGGCCCGAACCAGTTGGCGCAGTCGCTGTTCGCCTTCGCGGAGGGCGGACTGCTCGGCACCGGGCTGGGGCTCGGGCATTCCGTGCTCATCGGCTTCGCGGTCAAGTCCGACTTCATCCTGGCCACGGCCGGTGAGGAGCTGGGTCTCGTCGGGCTCTCCGCGATCTTCCTGCTGTACGGGCTGCTGGTGGAGCGCGGCTACCGGACCGGCCTCGCGCTGCGCGACCCGTTCGGCCGGCTGCTCGCCGTGGGGCTGGCCGCGATCGTGGCCCTCCAGGTGTTCGTGATCGCGGGCGGGGTGACGGGGCTGATCCCGCTGACCGGGATGGCCATGCCGTTCCTGGCGCAGGGGGGTTCGTCGGTGGTCACCAACTGGGCGATCGTGGCGCTGCTGGTCCGGCTGAGCGATTCGGCACGCCGGGGGGACGGACGGCCCGCGCCCGGCGGGTCGGGCGGGGGCGCGGGTTCATGACGCGGTACATCCGGCGGGCCGCCGTGTTCTGCGCGCTGCTGCTGTTCGCCCTGCTGGTGAACGCCACCCGTGTCCAGGTGCTGCATGCCGACGCCTACGACGACAACCCGGCCAACCGCCGTGACACCATCGCCCGTTACCACCAGCCGCGCGGCGACATCCTGGTCGACGACCGCCCGGTCACCGGCTCGCGGGACACCGGGGAGCACCTGCGCTACGAACGGACCTACGCCGACGGCCCGTTGTACGCGCCGGTGACCGGCTTCGCCTCACAGGAGTACGGGACGACCCTGCTGGAGCACACGGAGGACGGCCTGCTGGCGGGCACCGACCCGCTGCTTCAGCCGCTGCCGCTGTGGAACGACTTCACCCGCTCCCGCAACGCGGGCGGCGACGTCGTCACGACGATCCACCCGGCCGCTCAGCGGGCCGCGTACGAAGGGCTGCGCTCACGCAAGGGCGCGGTGGCGGCGGTGGAGCCGTCGACCGGGCGGATCCTGGCGCTGGTGTCCGTCCCGTCCTACGACCCGGAGTTGTTGTCCGGGAACGGGGCGGCGGCACGGCGGGCCTGGGCCCGGCTGAACGCCGATCCGGACAGACCGATGCTGAACCGGGCCGTGCGGCAGACGTATCCGCCGGGTTCGACGTTCAAGGTCGTCACCGCGGCGGCGGCGCTGGACGCGGGCACGGTCACCGATCTGGACGCGCCGACGGACTCCCCCGACCCGTACACCCTGCCGGGGACGACGACACGGCTGACGAACGCGTCCCGGGGCTGCGCGGACGCCTCGGTGCGGGAGGCGTTCACCTGGTCCTGCAACACCGTGTTCGCCAAACTGGGGGTGACCACGGGGCTGACGGACCTGACGGCCACGGCGGAGGGCTTCGGATTCAACGAGGAGGGGCTGCGGGTGCCGTTCCCGGTGGCGCGCAGCACCTTCGACACCACGATGGACCGGGCGCAGCTCGCCCTGTCGTCGATCGGTCAGTACAACACGCGGGCCACTCCCCTCCAGATGGCGATGGTCGCGGCGGCCGTCGCCGACAACGGGCACGTGCGGGAGCCGTATCTGGTGGAGCGCACGACCCGGGCGAGCGGCGGCACGGTGTCGGCGGCCGGCCCCGGGCAGTCCCGGCGGGCCATGTACCCGTCGACGGCGCAGCGGATGCGGGACCTGATGCGGGGGGTGGTGGAGGAGGGCACCGGCACGAACGCCGCGATCCGCGGCGCCGTGGTCGGCGGCAAGACCGGCACCGCCCAGCACGGCATCGGCAACTCCGGTACTCCGTACGCCTGGTTCGTGTCCTGGGCGCAGGGCGACGGGGACGCGGAGGCGAAGGTCGCGGTGGCGGTCGTGGTGGAGGACGCGGCGGCCGGCCGCCGGGAGATCAGCGGCGGCGGCACGGCGGCACCGATCGCCAAGGCGGTGATGGAGGCCGTGTTGAGGCCGTAGCGCCGCTGTGCGGATCACCTGGTGAGACGAGGGCTGCCCAACTCCCCTATTTCCGCCTACCGTTCGGCCCATGACGGAAGCCATCCCCGTGCACGAACTCGCCCAGGTCAATATTGCCCGTCTCAAGGCCCCTCTGGATTCACCGCAGTTGAAGGACTTCATCGACAACCTCGACCCGGTGAACGCGGACGCCGAGGCCGCCGACGGCTTCGTCTGGCGCCTGCAGAGCGAGGAGGGGAACGCCACCGACGTGCCGGTCTTCGACGACGCGTGGCTGATCCTGAACATGACGGTGTGGCGGAACACCGACACCCTGACCGCGTACATGTACCAGGGACGGCACCGGGAGATGCTGGCCCGGCGCCGGGAGTGGTTCGAGCAGGTGAAGGAGGCGATGACGACCCTGTGGTGGGTCCCGAAGGGCCACCGTCCCACGGTCGCGGAGGCGGAGGCGCGGCTGCTGCACCTGCGCGCCCACGGCCCGACGCCCTACGCGTTCACGCTCCGGACGTCGTTCCCGCAGGGAGGCGCGGACCCAGTCCCGGGCGACGTGCCGGACGGGCTGGGCTGCTCGGTTTAGTGCGGCCTAACGACGACGGTCGACGGCGGTGAGATCGATGTCGACGGAGAAGGGAACGGTCAGCTTGAGGCGGTTGTGGAAAATGCCCATGGGTACGTACGCCTTGGTCGCCGGATCCAGCTCGTAGACGTAGACCACGGGAAGCCCGTCGTTCTCCTCGACGCGCCAGTAGTGCGCGATACCCGCGGCGGCGTACTTACGGGGCTTGGCCTCGCGGTCCCGCTCCACCGAGTCCTTGGAGACGACCTCGATGGCGATCACTACGTCCTCCGGCCGGTACCAGGTCTGACTCGGGCCGGTGTCGGCATCTGCCCGGAACACCAGAACATCTGGCTCCGGCCGATTGCGCTGGTCGAGTTTGATGGTCATCTCCCGGATGACGTCAAGCTCGTCCGGCACCTGAGCCAGCAGGGCGTTGTCCAGCAGGCGGATGACACGTGAGTGGAAATTGGTCTGCGGACCCACGAAGACAAGGCTCCCGTCGATCAGCTCCGTGTGCGGAGGCAGGTGGGGAAGCTCGTCGAGGTCGTCCGCCGTCCAGCCGTCCTTCGGCGGGCGCGGCCACTGGTAGTCCTCGTCCAACTCGGAGTCGCGTACGGCGCTCATCATTGCTCCCATGCGCTGGAGTCTGACCGGCATTGCCAGCGTACCCAGGGCGAACGCCGATACGACGCTCCATGAGGTGATCCGGAGTGTGCGCCGTTGACGCTCGCACCGGGCGGACCGTCCCGCGACAAGTTGCGCCCAAGGCATTGACGGGCTTGCTGACAAGCAGTCTCATAAGTGACGTGACTCGCCGGTAACCCGCTACGCCCACGAGGTGGAATCGCCATGACGACCCAGCCGCTGACGGACGCCGACGCCCTCGACGGGCTGCGTGACGCGCTCGGCCTGCTCAAGGACCGGGAGCAGGTGGCCGAGCGGCTGCTCGACGCCTCCGCCAGGCACTCCTTCGACCCGGACAAGGAGCTGGACTGGGACGCGCCCTTCGCGGAGGGCCTGTGGTTCTGGCCGCCGGAGCTGGTCTCGCTGTACGGCACCCCGCTGTGGAAGCGGATGGGCGAGGAGCAGCGCGTCCTGCTGTCGCGGCACGAGGCGGCGGCGCTCGCCTCGCTCGGCATCTGGTTCGAGCTGATTCTGATGCAGCTGCTCGTGCGGCACGTCTACGGCAAGGCGGCCACGAGCGCGCACGTACGGTACGCGCTCACCGAGATCGAGGACGAGTGCCGGCACTCCAGGATGTTCGCCCGGCTGATCACTCGCGGCGGCACCCCCTGGTACCCGGTGAGCCCGGTGCACCAGCACCTCGGACGGCTGTTCAAGACCATCTCCACCACGCCCGGCTCCTTCACGGCGACCCTGCTCGGCGAGGAGCTCCTGGACTGGATGCAGCGGCTGACCTTCCCCGACGAGCGCGTCCAGCCGCTGATCCGGGGTGTCACGCGCATCCACGTCGTCGAGGAGGCCCGGCATGTGCGCTACGCCCGTGAGGAGCTGCGGCGCCAGATGGTGACCGCGCCGAAGTGGTCGCAGGAGTTCACCCGGGTCACCTCCGGCGAGTTCGCCCGCGTCTTCTCGGTGGCGTTCATCAACCCGGACGTCTACACGAACGTCGGACTGGACAAGCGTGAGGCCGTCGCCCAGGTCAGAGCCAGCGCGCACCGGCGGGACGTGATGCAGCAGGGCTCGAAGCGGCTCACGGACTTCCTGGACGACATCGGGGTGCTGCGCGGGCCCGGACGGCGACTGTGGAAATCATCCGGACTCCTGGCCTGAACGCTGCCACCCCGGCACCCCGGCACCCCGGCACCCACCAAGCGGCCCACCGCCACGCGGCGGAGCCGCACATCGACACAGCCTGGACGACATCGGGGTGCTGCGCGGGCCCGGACGGCGACTGTGGAAATCATCCGGACTCCTGGCCTGAACGCTGCCGGCGCAGGCGCCGGGCGGGCGCCGGGGCAGCCGTCGGGGGCGGGCGGTTACGCTGCGGGCATGACCTCGTCGGCCCCCACCCCCGCCTACCGGCGCCTCGGCGTCGAGGAGCGGCGCGGACAACTGCTCGACACCGCGCTGTCCCTCTTCGCCCACCGCGCGCCCGACGAGGTGTCGCTGGACGACGTGGCGGAGGCCGCCGGGGTGTCGCGGCCCCTGGTGTACCGGTACTTCCCGGGCGGCAAGCAGCAGTTGTACGAAGCGGCGCTCCGGTCCGCCGCCGACGAATTGCGGGACTGCTTCGATGAGCCCCGCGAGGGCCCGCTGCTGCCCCGGCTGGCCAGGGCGCTCGACCGGTATCTCGCCTTCGTCGACGGGCACGGCACCGGGTTCAGCGCGCTGCTGCAGGGCGGGAGCGTGGTGGAGACCTCCCGTACGACCGCCATCGTCGACGGGGTGCGCCGGGCCGCCGCCGAGCACATCCTCCGCCATCTCGGGGCCGCCGGGCCGGGTCCCCGGCTGCGGATGACCATCCGGATGTGGATCACCGCCGTGGAGGCGGCCTCGCTGATCTGGCTCGACGAGGACAGGCTGCTGCCCGTCGGTGAGCTGCGGGACTGGCTCGTGGAGCAGTTCCTGGCCGCCCTGGAGGTGACCGCGCGACGCGACGCGGAGACCGCGGTCCTCGTCCGGGCGCTGTCGGAGGACGGCTGATCCGTCGGGCGGACGACCGGTGCGACGGAGAACGCTGCGGCGGCGACCTGCGGGACGGGCAGCCGGTGGACGCCCTGCGTGGGGGCATGGCCGACACTGGTGCCGTGAAAAGTCAGGACACTCCCTTCGAGGGCGGGCCCATGGACGGGCGCGTCCTGCCCGTGCTGCTGGGCATCACCGGGCACCCGCCCAAGACGTACCGCATCCCCGTCCCGGCCCCGGACGGCGGCCCGCCCACGGTGCTGGTCTACCGGCGTGTACCCCGGCGGCAGAGCGGCCGGCTCGGGCTGACCCAGGGGTGGAAGTACCGGTACGACCCGGACGGGGCGGCGACGGCCGACCGCCCGAGGTGGCCGTGGTCCGCGCGCACCCGCGGTCCGGCCGCCGATCCGGACGCCACGCCGCGCGGCAAGCCGGACGACGCCGACGGGTGACGCCGTTGCGCCGAACCGCGCACATCCGGCGAGCGGACCCGGCCGGGCCGCCGGATGCTCACGGTGCGGAGCGGAGGAGCCGCCCGCATCGGAGGTGATGGTGTGCCAGGAATGTTTCTGCGTCTGGCGTGTACGGCGGCGGTCGCGGTCGGCACCGTTCTCGTACCGGGGCCCGCGACGGCCCTTCCGGAACCACCGGGGAGTACCGCGGCGGAGCTCTCCGGGGACAGCGCGGCCGCCGTCGGGCCGGCATCGCCCGACGGCCGGTCCGTCGCCGAGCTGCTGACGGACCTTCAGCGGCTGTACCGCGAGACCGGGAAGGCCACCGAGGCCTACAACGCCACCGAGGAGCGGCTGGCGAAGCAGCGTGCCGAGACACGGCGGCTGGACCGTGCCCTCGCCTCCGCCCGGCTCTCCCTGCACGACAGCCGGGGTGCCGCCGGGCGGCTGGCCCGGCAGCAGTACCAGAACAGCACCGGGATCTCCCCGTACGTACGGCTGCTGCTGGCCCGCGATCCGCAGCACGCGCTCGACCAGGGGCATGTGATCGGACGGCTGGCACGCAACCGCGCGGACACGGTGGGCCGGCTGACCGACGACGAGCAGCGGGCCGAGGCACTCGCCCGACAAGCCCGCAAGGCACTCGACGACCAGCTCGCCCTCACCGAACGGCGAGGCAAGCAGCGCGACGCGGTGCGCGAGCGGCTCGACGAGGTCGAGGAACTGCTCGCCTCGCTCACCCCGGGCCAACTGGCGGCGCTCGCCGAGCTGGAGCGGACCGAAGCGGCCGAGGACCAGGCGGAGTTCATGGCTTCCGGAGCCCTCGGCGCGCCGGGCGCCCCCGGTGCCCCGGCTGCTCCGGGCGCCCAGGCCGCCCCGAGCGCTCCCGATACCGGGCGCACGCCCTCCGCGGTGGGCGACCGGGCCCTGCGGTACGCGGTGGAGCAGATCGGGAAGCCGTACGAGTGGGGCGCCGAGGGCCCCGAGGCGTACGACTGCTCGGGGCTGACCTCCCAGGCGTGGCGGGCGGCCGGGACGCCGGTGCCCCGGACCAGTCAGGAGCAGTGGGCGCGGCTGGACCGGGTGCCACTGGCCGAACTGCGGCCGGGTGACCTCGTCGTGTACTTCCCCGACGCCACGCACGTCGCCCTCTACCTCGGCGACGGAATGGTGGTGCAGGCGCCGCGTCCCGGCGCGCGGGTGAAGGTCTCCCCGATCGCGGCCAACCCGGTCCTGGGCGCCGTACGCCCCGACCCGGACGGGGAGCCCCTGCGGCGCTATGTGCCGCCCGGGCTCCCCGAGGGGGCGACGGAGGGACCCGACCAGGGGTTCTCAGCTGCTGCTCCATAAAGTCGAGTGAGTGAGCGTGACCGTGCACGGGTGAGTGTCGTTGTCCGGTTGTGAATCTGACGGAGTGGGCCAAGGCGCAGGGTGTACACCCGCAGACGGCGTACCGGTGGTTTCGTGAGGGGACGTTGCCGGTGCCTGCTCAGCGGGTGGGTCCGCGCACGATCCTGGTGAACATCGACGCTTTTGCCGTGCCCGCGACGGTGGGCGGGCTGGGTTTGTACGCCCGGGTGTCGTCGCATGATCAGAAGGCGGATCTGGAGCGTCAGGTGGCCGGCTGTCGGGGTGGGCGGCGAGGGCCGGTCATCGTGTGGTGCGTGTCGAGTCGGAGGTCGGCTCGGGGATGAACGGCCGCCGGCCGAAGGCCGGGCGCCTGCTCGCCGACCCCGAGGTGACCGTGGTCGTGGTCGAGCACAGGGACCGGCTGGGCCGGATGAATACCGAACTCGTCGAGGCCGCCCTGTCCGCGACGGGCCGCCGTCTGGTCGTGCTCGACGACGGCGAGGTCGAGGATGATCTGGTGCGGGACATGACGCAGGTCCTGACGTCGCTCTGTGCCCGCCTGTACGGGCGCAGGTCGGCGAAGAACCATGCCCGGGCCGCGCTGGAAGCCGCCGGGCATGGCTGAGAAGAAGCCGCTCAGGTCCATCGCCCGCCCGTTCGTCGCCGACAAACCCGCCGGTGTCAGCATCCGTACCCGCCTCAAGGGACTCACGCCCCAGGACGAGGAGGTGCTGCGGCTGGTCGGTGAGCACATGGGCCGCCTGGCCGGGCGGGATCTGGCCCGGCGCTGCCAGGACGGCCTGGAGCACTCCACCACCACCTGGGCCGACCGCAAGCGGGATTTGACCGCCGAGTCCTCCTCCCGCTGGGCGGGATCCGTCACGGCCAACACCCACGACCAGTGGGCTCTGTCGCGCCGGGCCCAGCATGCTCACCTGCAGTCCCTGGACGCCGGAATCCGCATGCTCCGTCACCGGCTGTCCCTGCCCCTGGGGGAGAAGGGCAGCCGGGGCAGGCCCGGCGGATACCGCAGCAGACACCAGTGGTTCCACAAGTCCCGCCGCCTGGCCATCCTGGAGCACCGCTTCGAGGAGGTCCGCGCCGAGCGGGAAGCCGGAAAAGTCTCCGTGGTGCGGGGCGGGCGACGCCTGCTGCACCAGCGCCACCACCTCACCGACGCGCACAGGACCGAAGAGCGGTGGCGTCAAAAGTGGCAGGCGGCACGCCGGTTTTTGACCGCCGACGGTGAATCCGGCAAGCGGCACGGCAACGAGACGATCCGCGTCACCCCCAACGGCGAGGTCGCCATCAAGCTGCCCAGGCCCCTGGAGCATCTCGCCAACGCGCCCCGGGGCCGGTACGCCCTCATCGGCGCCGTCGCCTTCCCCCACCGGGGCCAGGAGTGGGCGGACCGGGTCACCGGCAACCGCGCCGTCGCCTACCGCATCCACCACGACGTCTCCCGTGACCGCTGGTACCTGGACGCGTCCTGGACCCGCAAGGATCTCCCCGTCGCGCCCCTGACCGCCCTGCGCACCGGCGGCCTGGCCGGCGTCGACATGAACACCGACCACCTCGCCGCCCACCGCCTCGACGAGCACGGCAACCCGGCCGGCGCACCACGGCAGTTCTCCTACGACCTGTCCGGCCACGCCGGCCACCGTGACGCCCAGTTGCGGCATGCCCTCACCCGCCTCCTGCACTGGGCCAGACAGACCGGCGTGCAGGCCATCGCAATCGAGGACCTGGACTTCTCCGACCAAAAGACCAGGGAGAAGCACGGCCGCAAGAAGCGGTTCCGGCAGCTCGTCTGCGGCATCCCGACCGGAAAACTCCGCGCACGCCTCGTCTCCATGTGCGCCGAAGCCGGACTCGGCGTGATCGCCGTCGACCCCGCCTACACCAGCATGTGGGGCGCCCAGCACTGGCAAAAGCCCCTCACGACCGGCAAGCGCAAGACCACTCGCCACCAGGCGGCAGCCGTGGCGATCGGACGACGCGCCCTGGGGCACCCGATCCGGCGACGGACGGCACCGCCCCCGCACGACCGGAGCGATCGTGCGGGGGCATCGGACCGTCCAGGCCCGACCGGGCATCCCGGGGCGTGAGGAAACCCGCCCCCATGTACCCGGACCACGGACACGATCCGCGCAGCCGGACACGGAGCGAAAGCGGGCGACCAGGACACCCAACACCGTTCGGGATGTCCGCAGTGAGCGGGAATGGGTCCAAGACTCACTTTCGCTCACTGACTAGGAACGGTACGCGCCCGGTTACGCTCCCACGGCCCCCGAGACCTCCGCCAGGTAGGCGCCGGCCTTGTCCGGGTCGTAGAAGAAGTTCTCGAGGTCGGCCGGGTCGTCGAAGCAGTTGACGAACCGGTCGGCGACGGGCTGGAGACCACCGGCGGCGCCGAGGACGTCGAGGACGTGCGGGGGCGGCGGGGCCAGCATGGCGTTGGTCCACTTGGTGACGTGCTGGGCGGTGTCCCAGTACCGGTCGAAGGTTCCCCGCATCCACGCCTCGTCGAACGGCGCCTCACCGTGCTCGACGATGGAGGCGAGGTAGGAGGCGGCGCACTTGGACGCGGAGTTGGAGCCCTGACCGGTGATCGGGTCGTTGGCCACGACCACGTCGGCGACACCGAGGACCAGGCCGCCGCCGGGCAGCGTGCCGACGGGGTTGCGGACGGTCGGGGCGTAGCGGCCGGCGAGGGTGCCGCCGGCGTCGGTCAGTTCGACCTTGGTGGCCCGCGCGTACTCCCAGGGGAGAAACGTCTCCATGAGTTCCAGGGTCAGGGAGAGGTGCTCCGCCGGGTCCTTGACGTCCTTGAAAGCGTCCAGCGGGCCGCCGGGTATGCCCTCCCAGAACAGGATGTCGGCGCGGCCCGACGTGGTGAGCGTCGGCATGATGAACATCTCGCCGACGCCGGGGACGATGTTGCAGCGGACCGCCTCGGTGTCCGGGTGCTCCGGACGCGGGTCCATCCCGTGGACGTAGGCCACCGCGAGGGCGCGCTGCGGCTCGGCGTACGGGGAGCGCGAGGCGTCGCGGCCGAACATCTGCACGAGCTCGCCCTTGCCCGCGGCGACGAGCACGAGGTCGTACGTACGGGAGAAGTAGTCCAGGTCGCCGACGGCCGCACCATGGATGACCAGCTGACCGCCGCGCTGCGCGAACGTGTCCATCCAGCCCGCCATCTTCACCCGCTGGTCGACCGACTGCGCGAACCCGTCGAGCCTGCCCAGCCAGTTGATCGCGCGCTGCGTCGGGCCCGGGTCGTGCGAGCCGGGGGCCGCGACCGAGACACCGAGCCCCTGGATCTTCGGGGCCTGGGACTCCCAGAAGTTCAGCTGGAGATCGCGCTCGTGCTGCAGGGCCGTGTGGAACATGCACTGCGTCGACATCACCCGGCCGGTGCGGATCTCGTCCGCGGTCCGGTTGGACATCAGGGTGACCTCGTACCCGTGCGACTGAAGACCGAGGGCGAGCTGGAGACCGGACTGGCCGGCTCCGACGACGAGTATCTTCCGCATACGGGGTTCTCCTGGCTGGACGAGGGCTTCCGGTCGGCCGGGCGGGGGTGCCCGGCCGCCGGGCGGGACTCCCGGTGACCGGACGGGGTTTCCGGTCGGCCGGGCGAGGTTCCCCGGCCGCCCGACGGGGTTTCCGGTGACCGGACGGGGTTTCCGGTCGGCCGGGCGAGGTTCCCCGGCCGCCCGACGGGGTTTCCGGCCGCCCGGCGGGGTTTCCGGCGGCCGGACGGGACTTCCGGGTTACTCCGAGGTTTCCTCGAGCGCGTGACCCACCAGGGACAGGAGGGTCTCGATGACCGAGATCCGACGCCGCGCATCCATGATCATGACAGGTATGCGGGAGGGGATGGTGAGCGCCTCCCGCACGTCGTCCGGCTCGAACAGCTCGGTCTCGTCGAAGTGGTTGACCGCGACGACGTACGGCAGCCCACAGCTCTCGAAGTAGTCGAGTGCCGGGAAGCAGTCCTTGAGCCGACGGGTGTCGGCCATGACGACCGCGCCGATCGCACCGCGCGCCAGGTCGTCCCACATGAACCAGAACCGCTGCTGACCGGGGGTGCCGAAGACGTAGAGCACCAGGTCGTCGTCGAGCGTGATCCGGCCGAAGTCCATCGCCACGGTGGTGGTGAGCTTGTCCGGCGTGGAGGTGAGGTCGTCGGTCCCCGCGCTCGCCTCGGTCATCAGCGCCTCGGTCTCCAGAGGCCTGATCTCCGAGACGGTCCTGACCAACGTGGTCTTGCCGACACCGAAACCGCCGGCCACCACTATCTTCGTGGCGATCGGGGCGCGGGTGCGGTCCGTCTGCCAGGGCAGCAACGGTTCGTCGCCCTCGTCGAGCGGAGTGACGCCTTGAACGGCCTCAGAGACGGCGGAGTCCACTCAGCACCCTTTCCAGCAACGCGCGGTCCGGGCGGCCCGTGCCATGGCCGGTTCCCGTTCCGTAGACACGGATCTTTCCCTGGTCCGCGAGATCGCTCAGGAGCACGCGGACCACGCCGAGCGGCATCTTCAGCAGCGCGGCGATCTCGGCCACCGTTCGCATACGGCGGCACAGTTCGACGATGGCCCGCAGCTCCGGCATCAACGTCGACTTCAGTGAGCCCTTCGGAAGCTCCTTGCGCTCCTCGGCGGCCTCCAGCTCGGCGGTGCTCGCCACGAAGGTCTCGACGAGGAGCACATGCCCGAAGCGGGTACGGCCGCCGGTGAACGAGTAGGGGCGGACCCTCGCGGGTTTGCGGTCGCCGCCACGTACCGGGAGGTTCTTCCTGGGCTTACCGCTCAACGGGGACTCCTGGTGGACTCGTTCTCCATGGCTGTGTTCTCCAGGTCTGTGTTCTCCATGGAGACGCGCAGTTCACTGCGGAGTTCGGGGGTCAGGACATGGCCGGCCCTGCCCACGAACAGCGCCATGTGGTACGCCACCACGCTCATGTCGACGTCCGCGGATCCGTGCACACCGAGCAGCGAGCCGTCACTGATCGACATCACGAACAGACTGCCCTCGTCCATCGCCACCATGGTGTGCCTGACCTGGCCGTAGTCCATCAGCTTGGCGGCGCCGACGGTGAGGCTGCAGATGCCCGAGACGACGGTGGCCAGATCGGCGGCGGAGCCGCGCGGGCCGGCGCGTTTCCCGGCCCGCGCTCCGGGCACCCCGGCGGTCCGGGCGCCCTCGCCCGAGTCCGCTCGGTTCTTCGCGTGGTCAGGGTCCGAGGAAAGCAACAGCAGGCCGTCGGAGGAGACCACCGCGACCGAGAGGATGCCGGGAACCTCCTCGACGAGGTTGGTCAGCAGCCAGTGCAGGTTGCGGGCTTCACTACTCAGTCCGAAGGTACTCGGCGCGGTCAACTCGTTGCCTCCTCGACGGTGCCCCCCGTGGCTTCTTCGGATGTGGCGGCGTCCGCGGTGGACGGCGATCGGTGCGGGCCCGCCTCCTGGGTGATCTCCACCTCGACGTCCCGGCGTCCGGCGTCCGCCCCCCGGCGGAAGCCGCCGAGACGGCGGCGCAGGGCTTCGGCGTCCACCGAGCCGCTGCGCTGCCGGGGTGTCTCGACGGGTGCGGTGATCTTCGGTGTGCGCTTGGGCAGGCCCTTGTCGGTGACCGGTTCCGGCTGTGCCGCCCGCTCTGCCTCCGGGCCGTCGGACACGCGCGTGTGCTCGGCTACGGGGGCCGGTGCGGAACCGCGCGCGGGTGCCGGTGCGGGTGCGGACCCGGTCGGCAGCACGGGCGCGGGCCCGGGCTCCGGCGTGGGCTCCGGCCGGGCGTCGGGAGCGGGAGCGGGCGCCGGGACGGCCGCGGCCTGCGGGTCGGCCGTGAGGTCGACGGCCACGGGGGCGTCGTCGACCGGGTGGCCGGGGTGGGCGGCCGGGGTGTCGGCGCCGGGGTCCGCTGCGGTCCCGGCAGGCCTGGAGGCCCCGGCGGACGGCCGTACGGGCTGCTCGTCGGCCGCCTGCGCGGGCGCCGGGATCAGCAGCTCCATGGTGATCTCGGCGGGCCGTTCGTGCGTCGCGTCCAGACCTTCGGCGGTGCCGTCGACGGTTCCGTCCGCGTCAGCCGTCACGGAGGCGGTCCCAGGGGCAGTCCCGGAGGGGGACCGGGAGGGCGTCGGCTCCGTCGCGTCGTCCGTCGCGGGCTCCGCGGACCGCTCCCCGGCAGACTCGTCCGCGTGCTCGTCCGCGGCAGATTCCTTGGCCTCGGCTTCCTTCGCCGCGGGCTGCTCCTGCCGTCGTACCGTCTGCTCCGCCAGGGCGACCAGCGGGTCGCCCTCCTCCGTGCGGCCGTGCAGGACGTTGGAGTTGGCCTCGGCGTCCGCGCCGGGCAGGGAGACACGGGGTGAGCCGTCGGCGGCGGGACCCGAGGCCGGTACGGCTCCCGGGGTGGCGGCGGCCAGCAGGGTCATGGGCAGGACCACGACCGCGGCGACACCGCCCTGCTTCTGCTCCCGCAGCTTCACCCGCACCCCGTGCCGCTGGGCGAGCCGGGCGACGACGTACAGGCCGAGCCCGAGGCCGTCCTCGCCCTCCTTCTCGTAGGGCGCCTCCGGGTCGAAGTCGGACAGGCGGGCGTTGAGCCGCTCCAGCCGCTCCCCGGTCATGCCGATGCCCTCGTCCTGCACGGAGAGCATGACCTCGCCGCTCTCCAGGAGCCAGCCGGAGACCTCGACGGGCAGGTCGGGCGGGCAGAACGAGGTCGCGTTCTCCATGAGTTCGGCGAGCAGATGGCTGATGTCGTCGGCGGCGAACCCGGCGATGTGCGCGTGCGGCGGCAGCGAGGCGATACGGACCCGCTCGTAGCGCTCGATCTCGCTGACCGCGGCCCGTACGACGTCGACGAGCGGCACCGGGCTCGCCGAGTGCTGGACATGTTCGGTACCGGCGAGGACGAGGAGGTTCTCGCTGTGCCGGCGCATCACCGTGGCGAAGTGGTCGAGCTTGAACAGGGTGGCCAGGCGGTCCGGGTCGTCCTCACGCTCCTCCAGGCCCTCGATGACGCCGAGTTGCCGTTCGACCAGGCCGAGGGTGCGCAGCGCCAGGCTGACGAAGGTGCCGCCGATGCTGCTGCGCAGCTGCTCCAGGTGGGCGGCTGACTCGGTGACCTGGGTACGCAGCTCCTCGCGGGCGTCGGCCATCCGCTGTCGCTGAGCGACGAGATGCTTGCGGTCGGCCTCCAGCGTGCTGATCCGCCCGGTGAGCTGTGCGGCGTGCGCGTGCAGGGCGTTGACGGAGCGGACCACCTGGGCGAACTCGTCGTTGCGCCCGGTGAACGCGACCGGTTCCTCACCGACCGGGTTCTCCGCACCGGCGAGCCGGGCGGAACCGCGGCGCAGCACGGACAGCGGACGGGTGAGGGTACGGGCCATGGCGGTGGCGACGCCGACCGCGAGCAGCATGAGGGCGCCGAGAAGGGCGACGCGGATCTCGAGCGCGGTGACGTCGTCGTCGCGCAGCTGGGCGAGGTCCTTGGTGCGCTGGTCGAAGAGGGCGGACTCGACTCCGCGCATCGCCTCCACGCGGGCGGTGAGCGCGGCCGCCAGTTTCTTGGAGCCGGTGGCGAGTTCCTCGTCGGAGAGGGTCGGCTCGTCGGTGAGGTTCTTGAGGTACTTCTCGGCGGCGTCCACCTCGGGGCCGGTGACCGTGGAGTCGTACGAGGCGCGGGCGGCCTTGGGCGCCGTCTCGCGAAAGTCGGCGAGCGCGGCGTCGGAGCGCACGCGGGCCTGGAGGGCGGCCGCGGTCAGCGCGTCGCGCCGCTCGGCGTCGGCGTCCGACGTGGAGGTGGCCGTGGTGGGCAGACCGGTGATGGGGTCGATCACGGTCTGGGTGGTGCTCGGCACGTTGAGGGCGGCGAGCAGCAGCCCGCGGGTGGCGGCGGCCTGCTGAACGGCGGTGTCCAGTTCGGCGAGCGCGTAGGAGCCGGAGCCGGCCCGGGGCGGGGTCTCCTCCGCGAGCTGCTCGGCGAGCCGGTGCAGCTGGGTGATGGCGGTGGAGTACGCCTGGTGCGCCTCGATCGCGCTGCTCTTGCCGGTGAGCGCGGCCCTGCGCAGGGCCGCGATGGCCTCGAGGTCGTCACGCATCACGGCCGAGGTGCCGGAGTCGGCGCGCAGCTCCTCGACCTGCCGGTCGACGCGGGTGCTGTGCTGCTCGGCGGGCGCCTTGGCCTTGGGGCGGCCGGCCGCGATGTAGGACGTCACATCGTCCCGCTCGTCGGCGAGCGAGTGCGCGAGGGCGAGGGCGTCCTGGGTCTGCTCGGCCCGGGTCACCAGGTTCTGGGAGTCGCTCAACTGCCCGGAGGCGGTGAGCAGGGAGGGCGCCCCGGCGCCGGCGATCGCCGCGGCCACGACCGCGACGGCCACGATGAGCCGGTTGCGCACATGCGTGGGGCGGCCCCGGCCGACGGCGGGCTTCTGCTCAGCGTCCCCCGCGGAGGGCGTCTGCTTGCCTGTGCGACGAGGCCGCGTCTTCTGCACCGGTGCTCGCATTCCTGACTCGTGTGCCCTTGGGTCGGGGTGACGTTCCGTCAACAGGTACCTACGCCCTGCCCGTGTCGAGGGCGTACGCCCTGGCGGACGGCCGGTCGCGCTCGGGCAGCGAGACGCCCCCGTCGCTCCCCGACCCTCCCAGTGCCCATGGGCACTGCACGCGCATCACTTGGCCCGCCACTCGAAGGAGTGAACATCGGAGGTGAGTTGGGGAGCAAGTCGCGCGACCTCCCGCCGCGGCCCCATCGTGACACGCCGGTTGGACGTCCGCGACGGCCGGTGGCAGGATTCGCCGCCGCGCGCTTGCGGAGCATTGCAATCCCACCCAAACGCGGCGCCTGACCTGCACGACTGCCGCTGTTCGGCGAGCGGTGGGGGCCTTTGGGGACCCTTGTGGAGGGGTCGTGCAGACTGG